>NZ_CP017241.1:65000-2465000 GCF_001908375.1 Rhizobium etli 8C-3
CCAAGGCGCTTGAGAGAACTATGTTGAAGGAACTCGGCAAATTGCACGCGTAACTTCGGAAGAAGCGTGACCCCATTTTGGGCAACCAAGGTGGGGTGGCACAGACCAGGGGGTAGCGACTGTTTATCAAAAACACAGGGCTCTGCGAAGTAGCAATACGACGTATAGGGTCTGACGCCTGCCCGGTGCTGGAAGGTTAAAGGGAGAGGTGCAAGCTTTGAACTGAAGCCCCAGTAAACGGCGGCCGTAACTATAACGGTCCTAAGGTAGCGAAATTCCTTGTCGGGTAAGTTCCGACCTGCACGAATGGCGTAACGACTTCCCCGCTGTCTCCAACATAGACTCAGTGAAATTGAATTCCCCGTGAAGATGCGGGGTTCCTGCGGTCAGACGGAAAGACCCCGTGCACCTTTACTATAGCTTTACACTGGCATTCGTGTCGGCATGTGTAGGATAGGTGGTAGGCTTTGAAGCGGGGACGCCAGTTTCCGTGGAGCCATCCTTGAAATACCACCCTTATCGACATGGATGTCTAACCGCGGTCCGTTATCCGGATCCGGGACAGTGTATGGTGGGTAGTTTGACTGGGGCGGTCGCCTCCGAAAGAGTAACGGAGGCGCGCGATGGTGGGCTCAGACCGGTCGGAAATCGGTCGTCGAGTGCAATGGCATAAGCCCGCCTGACTGCGAGACTGACAAGTCGAGCAGAGACGAAAGTCGGTCATAGTGATCCGGTGGTCCCGCGTGGAAGGGCCATCGCTCAACGGATAAAAGGTACGCCGGGGATAACAGGCTGATGACCCCCAAGAGTCCATATCGACGGGGTTGTTTGGCACCTCGATGTCGGCTCATCGCATCCTGGGGCTGGAGCAGGTCCCAAGGGTTTGGCTGTTCGCCAATTAAAGCGGTACGTGAGCTGGGTTCAGAACGTCGTGAGACAGTTCGGTCCCTATCTGCCGTGGGTGTAGGAATATTGACAGGATCTGTCCCTAGTACGAGAGGACCGGGATGGACATATCTCTGGTGGACCTGTTGTCCTGCCAAGGGCATAGCAGGGTAGCTACATATGGAAGGGATAACCGCTGAAGGCATCTAAGCGGGAAACCCACCTGAAAACGAGTGTTCCCTATCAGAGCCGTGGAAGACGACCACGTTGATAGGCCGGGTGTGGAAGTGCAGCAATGCATGAAGCTTACCGGTACTAATAGCTCGATCGGCTTGATCGTTCTCATTGACAATGCTCATCAATATGAGCCAGGACGTGTTCAAAACCAGCAAACCGGTACCAGAAGCATAAAGCTTCTCTCCAGTTCGCTCCAAATCCAGCTTCTCAATTCGTTGCGCTTCGCTGACCTGGTGGTTATGGCGGGGTGGCTGCACCCGTTCCCTTTCCGAACACGGCCGTGAAACGCCCCAGCGCCCATGGTACTTCGTCTCAAGACGCGGGAGAGTCGGTCGCCGCCAGGTCTGCTAAACGCAACATTCTAAATCTTCTCAACACAATCGGCCAAAACACCGGCCCAATAACGCGGTCCCTTCCGATCAAAAATAACGCGGGGTGGAGCAGCCCGGTAGCTCGTCAGGCTCATAACCTGAAGGCCGCAGGTTCAAATCCTGCCCCCGCAACCAAACTTTCCAGCTACTTAGCTTTGCAAAGGCGTCCTCCGGGACGCTTTTCTGCGTTCTGGGCTACGTTTTGGGCAACGCCCAAGGATTCTCGGAGCCGTCTTGTCGGCGAACGGTAAGCATGCGGTGAAGGCCGCAGATCAGGCAGCTTCGTGGGCTTGTGCGGTGGGCGAGCTCCAATTCCATGGAAGCAATTCTTCAAGCCTCGTGACCGGCATATCCGCAATGTGAGACAAGACATCAGCCAGCCAGGCCTGAGGATCGATGTCGTTGAGCTTTGCCGTCATGATCAGCGTCGCCATGAAGGCAGCACGATCTGCACCGCGATCGGAACCAGCAAAGAGCCACGATTTTCTTCCGAGAGCCATTGCCCGTTCATTCTGCCCATGTCGGTCAGGAATTGGAAGTTTATTATCGTTGGCATCCGTATTTTGGCCGCAAGGTCAACGTCCGGCGGGTAGAGCATCGAGCAACGGGCCAATTTCTCAAGGTGTTAGGTCCGTCAGGTGCCGTCGTTTCGATGGCTGCCTGGATGCTTGATCCGGTCGTTTGCGCCGGCATGACCTCGGGTGCGCCACAGGTCGATCTGCTGGCATTGTCCGAATTGAAGAGGCTGGTCACGGTCGTCGCTGCTCCGCCACACTCCAGACGCGATGATGGATTCGCACGGGAGAAAGTCGATGAAGCAGCACGCCGCGCCCGCGTTGAACTCGGGCAGACAGATGAACCTGATATTCGAACCCAGCCGGATAGACGGGATGAACGAAACGGAACGGATGAAAGTCGTTCTGACGCTTGCCCGGATTCTGATGCAGGCCGCTGGCATCAGCATAGAGGAGCTTGCCGATGACAAGCGCTGATCTCCCGGCGACCGTGCTTCAGCGCAAGGCGGTCGTATATGTACGCCAGTCCTCGCAATCCCAGGTCATGACCAATCTGGAAAGCCAGCGGCGCCAATATGATCTGGTCGACATCGCACGTAGCTACGGCTTTGTCGACATCGAGGTTATCGATGACGATCTCGGGCGATCGGCGAGTGGAACGGTAGCGCGGCCCGGCTTCGACCGTCTGGTCGCCTGGCTCTGCGCTGGCAAGGTCGGGGCTGTCCTGTGCTTCGATGCGTCGCGGCTCGCGCGCAACGGGCGCGACTGGCATCATTTGCTCGAACTGTGCGGACTTGTCGAAGCCCGTGTTATCGATCATGACGGGGTGTACAACGCTTGCCACCCCAACGATCGCCTACTCCTTGGCATGAAAGGCAGTATCAGCGAGTTCGAGTTGGGTGTGCTGCGGGCAAGGATGCTCGATGCCGCAAGGTCGAAGGCGCACCGCGGCGAACTGCGCTTGTCGGTTCCATTCGGCTATGTATGGCATCGCGAGGCAGGCCTGGGGCTTGATCCCGATATTCGTCTGCAAGAAGTGATCCGGCTTATCTACGCCCGCTTTCGCGAGCTCGGCAGCGCCCGTCAGGTGTTGTTGTCGATGCAGGCGGAGCAGATCCACTTCCCGCGGCCTGCCGACGAAGGCCGCATGACGAACTGCATCTGGCAGCCGATCCGCTACCGCAATGTGATCAGCGTTCTCAAAAATCCATTCTATGCAGGCGTTTATGTATATGGCAAAAGTGAGAAGCGCACCTCGATTGTTGAGGGGCGAGCGCGGCGGACCTACGGACATTACAAGCCGGCGGGCACTTGGGAGGTGATGATCAAGGATCATCACGAGGGTTACATCGGCTGGGATGAGTTTGAGCGCAATCAGAAGCAGTTGGCGCTCAACGCCTATGGTCGCCAGGATGGCGCAAAATCAGGCCGCGGGGGCAAGGCGCTCTTATCAAGCCTTCTGACGTGCGCCCGTTGCGGCCAACGTCTCAGTGTTTGCTATAGGGGCGGTCCGATCAGCCAGCCGGTCTACCGCTGTGATAGAGGTAACCTGGCTGGGCAGCCTCGTTGTATGACCTTCGGTGCTCCGAAGATCGACACGGCGGTGGCACGGGAGCTGTTGCGAGCGGTAGAACCCTTGGCGATCGAAGCTGCGATCGAGGCGGAGCGAATGCATCAGGAACGACAGGAAGATCGGCGCCAGATCCTCGACCTGGAACTTCAGCAGGCCCGCTACGAGGCTGGCCTTGCCGAACGGCGCTATGCTGCATGTGATCCCGACAACCGCCTGATTGCCGCTCAGTTGGAGAAGAACTGGGAGGCGGCATTGCGCCGCGTACGCGATCTGGAGATGCGCAAACCCGCGCACGACCCAACGACGATCGTCGTTGATCCCAATGCCTTTTCCAACCTCGCAGAGAACCTGTCGGCAGCCTGGAATGCTCCCGATGTAACCATGCGCGCACGCCAGCAGCTTCTCCGAACGTTGATCGCGGACATTATCGTCGATGTTGACGATGCTGTCCGTGACGTTGTCCTCACCATTCATTGGAAAGGTGGTCAGCATTCGGAGTTGCGTGTTCGTAAGCCACAGTCTGGCGAACACGGCAGCGCGACAGCCGAAGATGCACTGGAAGTCATACGCGGCATGGCTGGCCGCTGGTCAGACGAGCATATCGCCGCCACACTCAACCGAATGGGCTTTCCCACCGGCCAGGGAAAGACATGGACAGCCCATCGGGTCCGTTCTGTTCGTTACGTGCGTGGCATCGATGCCTACCGTTCAGCCGATAAAAATGGCGAATGGCTCACGCAAGCAGAGGTCGCCAAAGCGTTGGGCGTCTCAAGCTATCTGGTACGACGCCTTGTTTCCACAGGCGTTCTTCCTGCGGTCCAGGTTGTTCCGCGAGCGCCCTATCAAATCCGGGCCGCCGATTTGACGTCCGAGCCGGTCAAAGCGGCGATTGCCCGGAAAGGTCGCCCGTTGCGCGATGTGGACGCGGACACGCTTCCAATGTTTACATACACTTAACGAAGGGGTGCATAATGAAACACGTCTCGCGAAGCCGCGCAGGGCTCGTTCAGCCGCATTATTGGTCAGGCAAATCCTGCCGTCGCTGAGGAAGGATGTGAAGCCGTCCCAGCGCTTGAGCATGTAATCGATCGGCTCGGTGACAGGTGAGCTGCGCGATAGTTTTGCCCGCTCGACTCGCAGCCAAGCCTCAAGCTCGTCGATGAGGGGGCGGCTGTCCTTGTGACGTCGCTGCGAGCGTTCGTTGACGGAAAGTCCGTTGATGTCGCGCTCGATATCAAACAGTGCATCGATCCGCCTCACAGCCTCAAGCGCCACTGGCGAGATCGGCGTCGCATTTTTTCCGCGCTTGGCGTTCGTGGCAATGTCAGCCAGCACGAAGAACTTGCGGCGCGAGTGAGCCCAGCAAAGCGCCTGCGTCAATGGACCGGAAGCACGCTCCGACTTGAAGAGCGGGTTGTAGCCGCCATAGGCATCCGCTTGCAGAATGCCGGTGAAGGTCTTGAGATGACGCTCGGGATGTTCCTGCCGGCGATCTCGCGACGCATAGTAGAGGGCGGCCGGCGGCGACGTTCCGCCGAATGGCCGGTCATCTCTGACGTAGGTCCATATGCGTCCGGTATCAGTCTTGCCTTTTGCCAGGATCGGCACCGTGGTGTCGTCACCATGCAGCCGCTCGGCGGAAAGTACGTGCGCTTCGATCAATCGGTGCAAGGGCTTCAAGATCGCGGCGCAGGCACCGACCTGGTCGGCGAGTGTCGAAAGGCTGAGGTCGATGCCTTCTCGGGCATAACGTTCGCTCTGCCGGTTTAGCGGCTGATGCTGTCCGAACTTCTCAAACAGTATCATCGCCAAGAGGTTTGGTCCGGCAAAGCCGCGCGGCGTCACGTGGAAAGGAGCCGGCGGCTGGGCAATCTTCTCGCATTCGCGGCAAGAGAATTTCTCCCGCACGGTTTGGATGACCTTCCACTGGCGTGGGATCACTTCCAGTGTCTCGGTGATGTCCTCACCCAGGTTTGACAATTTGGCCGAGCCGCAGCAGGGGCAGCTTTGAGGAGCGGCAATCACAACGCGCTCGCGCGGCAGATGCTCAGGAAACGGTTTGCGCGATGGACGCTTGCGCTCGAAGGTTTTGACTGTCGATGATCGTGCCGCAATCTCCGCGGCCAGTTCGTCCTGGCTAGCGTCGGCTTCCAGTTCCTCGAGCTGCAATTCCATCTGTTCGAGAAGGCGGGCCTTTCGCTCCGAGCGGCTGCCATGGATGTCGCGCTTGAGCTTCTCAATCTCCAGCCTCAATCTGGCAATGAGCGCATCGGAATGAGAGTTCACTGCCTGGGCTCGGGCAGCAACGGCCTCGGCTTCACGACGGGCGGCACGCTCGGCGAGGATCATCGCATGAGCGCTGGCAAGGTCGTCGGGAAGCTGATCGGCCGCATCGGTCATGACGAGAGGGAATCATATTCGTGCCCGCCTTTCCAGCCATTTCCGCTACCCAGCCGAGCTTGGACGCCAGGTTTTTTGCGGCATTCGCCAATCGATCCCTTCGAGTAGATAGCCAAGTTGCGCAGGCGTGATCACCACAGTGCCGTCGGCCGCTGACGGCCATATGAAGCGGCCGCGCTCCAGCTTCTTCGTGAACAGGCAGGCACCTTGGCCGTCGTGCCAGATCACCTTGATGAGCCCGCCCCGACGCCCGCGGAAGCAGAACAGGTGGCCTCTATGCGGATCCCCCTTTAGCGTCTCCTGCACCATCAACGACAAACCAGGGAAGCCTTTTCGCATATCTGTGTGTCCGGTCGCCAGCCAGACCTTCACGCCGCTTGGAACCGGGATCATCGCCGGTCTACGATATCGACGATCCGAGCGAGCGCTTCAGTATCAACATCGCTCTCCACACGAATGCGCCGCCCCCGACTAAGCTCAATTGTCACAACGCTTATCTTCTTGCGCGATCGAGGTGGCAGTGTTGTCTCCACCGGATCAGGCGCAGGCAAGGCCGCGACTTCTACGGGAATAAACTGCCGCGCTGGCGGCGGTGAGGCCTGGCAGAGTTCTTTGCGCCACCGGAACAACTGACCCGCATGGATGCCTGCCGACCGGGCAATCTCGGATACGCTGGCATTCGGCTCGAGGCAGGCCGCAACCAGCCGCTCCTTTTCTGCGCGAGACCAGCGACGACGGCGCTCCACAGACGTGATCACTTCGATTTGCTGCATTGTCATAGGACTATCCCTAGTGCTTGCACTAGGACATCCAACGTTCCGCCTCACATCACAAGACGGCCCTCACCGTGGGGATACGGCGAACGTCGTGCGGATCGGTTTGCCTCGGATGACACCCCGAAGGCTCATCGACCTCATAAGCCGAGCGACCGTACAGCGGGCTATATCGAAGCCTTCACGCTTCAATTGCCGCCAGACCTTGCGAACGCCATAGACGCGGAAGTTCGCCTCGAATACGCGGCGCATCTCGACCTTCATCGCCATGTCGTTGCGAGCGCGAGCCGACACGCGATCCATGTCCATGCGTTTGGCGAGGGTCTCGTAATAGGTGGACGTGGCAATCGGCAGCAGTTTGCAGATCGGCTCGACCCCGGGCACCGAACGGTGTTCATCGATGAAGGAGATCATCGCTTCAGTGGGCGTCGGGCTCCGCCTGGGCGAAATATGCAGACGCTTTGCGCAGTATCGTAAGCGCTTACCTGATCCCCTTCTATTCGGAATAGGCTGAAGATGTCAGAAGATCCTCTGTTTGTTTGGAGGTGACTGGATGTCGAGAGACAGCAAAATGGACGTCCATTTGGACGTCTCGAACGCTGGTTATGTCGGACGGATGGACGTGATCGAGGGGCCGACCGGCCGTCGCCGACGTACGGATGCAGAGAAGATGAGGATTGCGGCGGAGAGCTTGGTTGCGGGTGCACGTGTTTCGGAAGTTGCCCGTCGCTATGGCGTAACCCGCTGGCAGATTTATGATTGGCGCAAGCACCTGCAGGATGGCCGTCTTGCGGTGGATGGGCGTTCAACCTCGGCGCCTGCCTTTGCGACATTGATGGTTGATGAACCTCCTACAGGCAGGGTTATTGTTGATGTCGTTGTCGGAGACGTCATTGTCCGCGCTGGTCGAGACGCTGAGGAAGCTCATCTGGCACGCGTCATCCGGGCCGCGCGGATGGCACGATGATTGCGGGCGGAGATGCTCTTCGGGTTTACGTGGCGACGCGGCCGATCGACTTTCGTAAGGGGCACGATGGTTTGGCAGCGCTGGTGCAACCAATATTCGGACTGGATCCTTTCAGTGGCGCAGCGTTTATATTCCGCTCGAAGCGGGCCGACAGGCTCAAGATCCTGGTCTGGGATAAGACCGGTCTGGTGCTGATCCATAAGCGGTTGGAGGGGACCAAATTCGTCTGGCCACAGGTCCGTGACGGCGTGATGCGGATGTCGCCGGTTCAGTTCGCAGCCCTGTTCGAGGGGCTCGATTGGCGGCTCGTACGGTCCGAGCGACAGCGACGTCCGCAGCTAGCCGGATAAGTGCGGCGGATTGAATCAGCACCGTGTTCGATGTGGTAAGCCATTCGAAAATATGATTAAAATTGCGCATGAGCCAAGCGTCACTGTCCGAAGAAAACGCTGCCTTGAAGGCGCTTTTAGCGCAGACGCAGGCTGCTCTTGTCGAGCATCAGGTGGCGTTGGCCCAGTCAGAGGAAGCACGGCGGCGACTGGAAGCCATCGTCAGCGATCTGCGGCGCGACAAGTTCGGCGCGAAATCGGAAAAGCTGAGCCCGGAGCAGTTCAATCTACCTCTTGAAGATATCGAGATCGCGCAAGGCATTCTCGATGCCGCCCAGGAAAGGGCCGAAGCCGTCATTAAGGGCAAACGGCAAGAGCCAAACGGGCCGCGCCGCAATCGCGGCCATTTGCCAGCGCATCTGCCGCGCGTGGAGCAGGTCATCGAGCCCGAGAGTACGATGTGCCCCTGCGGCTGCGGACAGATGGCCAGGATCGGCGAAGATACCTCCGAACGCCTCGACAGGGTTCCCGCCCAATTGCGCGTCCTGGTGACGCGACGGCCGAAATATGCTTGCCGGCGCTGTTCGGGCGCAGTTGTCCAGGCGCATGCGCCCGAACGTGTCGTTCCAAGCGGTCTTCCCACCGAGGCGTTGATTGCCCAGATCATCGTCGCAAAGTTTGGCGACCATCTGCCCTTTTATCGGCAGGCCGAAATCTTCAAGCGTCAGGGCATCCTCATCGACCGGGCAAGCCTTGGGAATTGGGCCGGCCGCGGTTGCTTCCACCTCCAGCCGATCGGCGAGCACATGGGCAACCATCTGGCCTCGGCCGATCGCTTGTTCATGGATGAGACGACCGCGCCTGTTCTCGATCCCGGACGACGACAGACGAAGAAGGGATACTTTTGGGCGATCGCCTCCGATGATCGCGGCCATGGCGGTGCGGATCCACCTATCGTCCTGTTCAAATATGCCCCTGGGCGAAGCGGCAGTTTCGCGGAAGAGTTCCTGACCGGCTTTCGTGGGCGTCTGCTGCAATGCGACGGATATGACGGTTACGATCGGCTCACCCATATCCAGCGGCCTGAGGGTCCGTGGGTGCTCGTGCATTGCTGGAGCCATTTGCGTCGGCGCTTCGTCAAGCAGATGCGCAATACGAAATCGCCAATTGCCGAAACCGCCGTCCGCCAGATTGCAGCACTCTACGCTGTCGAAGCGACCGTCCGGGGCGCTCCGCCGGAGATCAGGCTTGCCACGCGCCGGCAACAGTCAGCGCCGATCATCGAAGCGCTCAAGCCCTGGTTCGAAAAGCAATTATCGATGATCTCTTCAGGCTCCCAGCTTGCCGTCGACATCCGCTATGCACTCAGCCACTGGGATGGCCTAACCAGCTTCCTTGACGACGGCCGTCTCGAGCTGGACACCAACCCAGTCGAAAACGCGATCAGACCTGTGGCTCTGACGAGAAAAAAATGCGCTATTTGCGGGTCACGAAGTCGGCGCGGAAAACTGGGCTCTTCTGGCTTCCATCGTCGCCACCTGCAAGCTCAACGACGTTGACCCCGTCGCCTATATCGACGAAACCCTGACAGCCATCATCAACGGTCATCCCAAGAGCCGCATTGAAGAACTCATGCCCTGGCAATTCCGCAAGATATCAAGCCAAATTCTATAGGGTCGCGGCGGAGCGCTTACGCAGTATCTCGTTGGTCTGACAAAGCTCGCAGTTCTCAAGAGCCTTCATCTTCTCGGTCACTTCGCTTGGGAGCCCAAGCCGGGAACCATCGTCCACTTCGGCCTTCTTCACCTATTCATTGAGCGTCTGCGCCGTGCAGCCGATCTTGGCAGCGATCGAGCAAACCGTTGCCCATCGCGAGGAATATTCGCCTTGGTGATCCAAAACCATCCGAACTGCTCGGGCGCGGACTTCTGGTGAAAATTTGTTTGTTGTCTTGCTCATATCGGCTCCACTTTCTCAGGAGTTGGAGCCTCCGGCAAAACCCGGCGCGGTTCAGACCGTGGGGGAGGTGCGGGGCATTCAGCAGAAGAACCTGGGCAATGGGCATGGCCTCAGCGACGCGGAATACGAGATTCTCGTGGATGTGGCCCTCGGCCTGACGGACAAGGCGATCGCCCAGCGCAAAAAGCTGTCCCTGCGCAGCGTCCAGAACCGTCTGCAGCAGCTTTATGAAAAACTGGATATCTATGAAATTCCCGGGTGACGGACCGGCAGGCAGGTACAATCTGCGCATGCGGGCGGTGGCGGTCGCCCTGCTGCGCAAGGTGCTGAACGCCAGCGCGCTCGAAAGGGCGGAGCGCGAATTGCGAAATTCCGACCGGAGCGCCGCTTCGTCGCGGGGGCATCCAGTCAACTCAGACAGTCTGACTGCTATTACCCGGAGGCTTCGGTTTCGCCGCCATTTGCACAATCGTTCAATATCTGCGGACCAAAACATGGAATGAACACGGTTGTTCACTCCAAGGAGATGCAAGTGGTAGCGGTCGTGAATTTTGAACAGAGCTGCAAGGGGTTACCGAGCATTGGTCGCCCAGGGTCGTTGCGCAAGTAAACGATCAATATGTCAAGGTTGCAAAGGTTCTTGGGCAGATCGCCTGGCATAAGCATGACAACGAGGACGAACTGTTCCTCGTCATTAGTGGTCAGCTCAAAATTGAGTTCGAAGGGGGCAAGGAGACGGTCCTCAATCCCGGTGAGATGTGTGTTGTTCCGCGCGGTGTGCTCCACAATCCGATGGCCGAGGAGGAATGTTCGATTGTGTTGATCGAAACAGTCACGACCAAGCACACCGGAGATATCGAAACCCCGTTGACGAAGTCGATCGAAAGCCAGATCAGCGGCCGAACCGGCGCCTCGACCCTACCCGAACGGCATTGAAGTCAGTATCCGGGCCGACCGGCCGATGCCGTCAATATGAGGAGAGCGTCGATCGAATGCTGCCGACACGACGGTCGGCTTTCGTTCGGACTCAAGCAATGGCGATCCCTTCATCCGAAGGATTCGGTTTGGTTTCCCGAACAGGAGCACCTCGTACGTGACTATCGGGCCTCGGCATTCAGGCATGCATGGGCGTGCGCCGGCGTGATCTCGCGCAGCTCCGGCCGCGTCCGGCTGCAATGTTCCGTTGCGATTGGACAGCGGGGATGGAAATAGCATCCCGGGGGCGGGTTGAGCGGCGAGGGTATCTCGCCTTTGATCGGCATGAACGTACGTCGCCGCAGCGAAATCTTGGGCATGCCGTCGAGCAGCATGCGCGTATAAGGATGCGTCGGGGCCGCGAAGAGCTGTTCGGTCTCGCCAAGCTCGACGACGCGGCCGAGATACATGACCGCGACGCGGTCGCAGAGATGGCGGATGACGCCGAGGTCGTGGCTGATGAAGATCATCGCCAGGCCGCTGTCGCGCTTGATGTCCATCAGCAGGTTGATGATCTGCGCCTGCACGGAGACGTCGAGGGCGGCCACCGCCTCGTCGCAGATCAGCATCTGCGGCTTGACGGCGAGCGCCCGGGCAATGCCGACGCGCTGGCGCTGGCCACCGGAAAACTGATGCGGATAGCGGTTGATGCTGTCGGCCGGCAGGCCGACGCGTCCGAGGATGCGGGTCACGTAGTCGCGCATTCCGGAGCGCGGCACCAGCCCGTGGAGCACCGCGGCCTCGCCGACGATATCGTCCACCCGCAGGCGCGGATTGAGCGAGGAGAGCGGGTCCTGGAAGACCATCTGGATCTTCAGCGCGTCGCGTTTGCGGGCGAGGAAGCTCTCATAGGGTTCGCCGCGGAAGCGCCGTTCGCCGGAGGAGACCGGCAAGATACCGGCGATCATGCGCGCCAGCGTCGATTTCCCGCAGCCGGATTCGCCGACGACGCCGAGCGTCTCGCCGGCCTTCAGCGACAGCGAGACATTATCGACGGCGCGGAGTATGGCGGGCGGATGGGTGTTGGTGAACCTGCCCGTCAGCTTCTGCAGGGCGCTTCGACCCGCCGTGAAGCTGCGTGACAGGTTCTTCGCTTCGAAAATGGTCTCGTTCACGCCTTTAGTCCTCGAATGGGTGGTAGCACCATATGCTATGCGTGGCGGATGCCGCGGTTGCCGGCACCGGCTCGTCGCAGACCGCGGTCGCCCGCTCGCAGCGGCTCGCGAAGGGACAGCCCTTCCCGAGTGCAAGCAGCGAGGGCATGTTGCCGGGGATCTGCTTCAGCTTCTCGCCCGGAACGTTGCGCGAGGGCACGGAATCGAGAAGTTTGCGCGTATAGGGATGGCGGGCGCCTCCGATGATCTCCTCGGTCGTGCCGATTTCCATCATTGCCCCGGCATACATGACCATGATCCGGTCGGCGAGCTCGGAAAGCGTCGAAAGATCATGGGTGATCCAGATCATGCCGAGGCCGCGTTCGTCGATCTGCCGGCGGATATGATAGATGATCTGCGCCTGGATGGTGACGTCGAGCGCCGTCGTCGGCTCGTCGGCGATAATCATGTCAGGGTTCATCAAGAGCGCGGTGGCGATGACGACGCGCTGGCGCATCCCGCCGGACATCTCATGCGGATAGGCGTTCAGCCGCTCCTCGGGCGAGGGGATGCCGACGGCCTTCAGCGCGTTGACGCAGCGGTCGTGCATCTCCGCGCGGGAGACGCTTTCGTGCTCGCAGATCGCCTCGTACATCTGGTCGCGCACTCGCATCAGGGGATCCAGCGTCATCAGCGGGTTCTGGAAGACCATGGCGATCCTGCGGCCGCGATAGGCGCGCATCGCGTCGAAGGAGAGCGCCGTCAGTTCCTCGCCATCGAGGGCGATCGAGCCGGAGACGATGCGGCCGGGCTCGTCGATCTGGCCCATGATCGACATGCCGGTCACCGACTTGCCCGAGCCGGATTCGCCGACGATGCCAAGCACCTCGCCGCGGCGAAGGTCGAAGGAAATGTCGCGCACCGACCTGATCACACCCTGGCGGGTGAAAAACCATGTATTGAGGCCGTTGACCTGAAAGAAGGGTTCCGCCATCTCCGGCTCCTCTAGCGGTCGAGCCGCGGGTTGTTGAGATCGCGTAGCCGGTCGCCGAGCAGGTTCATGGCGACGATCATCACCAGGAGAGCGACACCCGGATAGATGCTGATCCAGTACTTGTGCGAAAAGATGAACTCGTAGCCGCTGGCGATCAGCATGCCGAGCGAGGGACGGGTCAGCGGCAGGCCGACGCCGAGGAAGCTCAGCGACGATTCCAGCGAGATGGCGGCGGCGATGTTCAGCGTGAAGAGTACGATGATCTGCGGCATGCAGTTCGGCAGCACATGGCGCAGCATGATGCGGGTCGGCGAAAGACGCAGGCATCGCGCCGCCTCGACATATTCCTTGCCGAGCTCGCTCATGGCGAAGGAGCGCGCCGTGCGGGCATAGTAGGACCATTGCACGATAACGATGGCGAGCACCACCTTGCTGACGCCGTTGCCGAGGATGGCGAGGATCGCGAGGCCGACGAGGAGCGCCGGCAGGCCGAGCATGAAATCGACGGCCCGCATGATGATGGCGTCCGTCAACCCGCCCCGCCAGGCTGACAGCAGGCCGAGCCCGGTACCGACCACCAGGGCGGCACCGGCCGCCACGAGGCCGACAAAGACGCTGATGCGGATGCCGTAGAGGGTCGCCGAGAGCATGTCGCGGCCGAAGCTGTCGGTTCCCAGGTGGAAGACGAAGCCGGTTTCCTGGTCCGCCGACTTGGCGATGGCGACAAACGTGAAATTCGCCGGAAGCGTGCCGCTGAGGCGGACCTTGCCGTCCTTGGGATCGGTGACGGTCCACCAGGGCTGGACGATGTGCTTCTTGGCGCCCACGACAGTGACGCCGGCGGGCAGGTTGCGGATCTGCAGGCTGGCGAGCGGCGTTCCTACCGGTTCCACGCCGACATCGAGACAGTTCTCGCCGCAGGAGGCGGGGGCGATCGTCTGGCGGGCCTGCGCCGCGGCGGCGGGCTGGACCGAGGTCGTGGCGCCTTCGACGCGGACGGTGGCGCGGACTTCCTCGCCGGACAGCACGCTTTTCGAACCGGCGGGCTTCAGCGCGTTTGAAAGCTGCAGCTTGGTCAGGTCGTAGGGGTCGGTCGGCGAGATCAGCGGTGCAAAGAGCGCGCAGAACACGAAGGCGAGACAGACGAGAAGGCTGACGACGGCGGCGCGGCTTTCGGCGAAGCGGCCCGCGAAATCCCTGAAACCGATGGTGCTCATGTGCGTTGCCCCAGGACGGATTTGACGCGCGGATCGATCGCCATATGCAGGACGTCGACGATGAAGTTGATGGCGATGAAGAGCAGCGCCGTATAGGTGAGCTGCGCGACGATCAGCGGCCGGTCGAGAACCTTGATGGAGTTGATGAGAAGTTTGCCGAGCCCCGGCCAGGAGAAGACCGTTTCGGTGATGACGCCATAGGCCAGCAGGTTGCCAAGCTCGATGCCGGTGACGGTTATTAGCGGCACAAGCGCGTTGCGCAGGATATGGCCGACGATCACCTTGCGGGTGCGCACGCCCTTGGCATAGGCGAACTTGACGAAGTCGAGGCGGGAGATCTCCATCGTCGCGGCGCGGGTGACGCGCATCAGCAGCGACATCTTCAGGAGTGCCAGGCTGAACGCCGGCATGACGATGTGCGACCAGCCGTCGAGTGTCCAGAGACTACTGGTGATGCCGAGATGGGTGGCGACCTGGCCCCTGTCGCCGACCGGCAGGATCGGCAACGCGATGCCGAAGGCGACGATCAGCAGCATGCCCTGCCAGAAGGTCGGAATGCTGACGCCGATCAGCGAGAAGGCCATGACGCCGCGACCGACCGGCGATTGCGGCCGCAGCCCCGAATAAAGTCCGGCGGGCACGGAAACCGTGACGGCGATGAGGAAGGCGACCGCACCGAGCTCCAGGCTCGCCGGCAGGCGCTGCAGGATGATGCTGATCGCCGGCTCCTTGTAGACGAAGGAGGCGCCCCAGTCTCCTTGCACGGCGTTGCCCAGGAAGACTAGATATTGCTGCCAGAGCGGCTTGTCGAGGCCGAGCGCGGCGATCGCCGCCAGCCTGTCGGCCTCCGAGGCTTCCGAGGAGATCAGGATGTCGGCGGGATTGCCGATCATCCAGACCCCGACGAAGAGCACGATCGACAGGATGAGGACGACGATCACGCTTTGCAGCAGGCGTTGCAGCACGAAGGAGAGCATCAGCGGGCGGCCTTCAGATAGACGTTGATGTTGCGTTCTTCGGCTGTCGGGATCGCCTCCGTGATATCAGCGGCCAGCGATCCAAAATGCAGCGCGTATTCGGCGCAGATGCCGCCGATATTGCCCTGTTCGAGCCGGCTTTCGATATCGGACGCGAGGGCGGCGCCATCAGGCAGATGCGCGAGCTCTTGCAGGAACGGCGCCCTGCCGTCGGCGGCGGCGATCGCCGCGTCATGCACCAGTTCGTGTCCCTTGTGCTTGCCGAGCGTCCTGCCGAGCTGCATCATGACATACTCGCCGAAGATCGCACCATGCGACAGGTCGAGATTGGCCCGCATTCGCGTCATATCGACCCGCAGATCGCGCACCAGGAGTTCGGTTCGCACGAGGATTTCGGAAATGGCGCCGACGACCTCGACCAGTCCGTCCTCGAACATCTGGTTGGCGCTCCCGTCCGACTCGAAGGGCCGGTGCGCCGTCGCCATCAGCATTCCGGCGCAGGAATAGAGCCGGTTGCTGTTGGCGACGATGCCGTAGCAGAGGATCGGATTGATCTTCTGCGGCATGGTGGAGGAGCCGATGGTGCCGTCGATGCGGCCCTCGTGCAACTCGCCATATTCTTCCGAGGTGCTCTGATAGACCTCCTCGGCGATCTTGTGGCAGACGGAGGCCGTCAGGCTGAGCGCGTTGACATAATCGCACATATGCGTGCGGATCGCCCGTGAGGGGATAGCCATCTCGCCCATGCCGAGGAGGGCCGCGGCCCGTGACTGGACGGCGGGACCTTCCCGGCCGAGCGCCGAAAAGCAGCCGACGGCGCCGCCTGTCATGACGACGAAGGCCCGCTTTTCGGCTTCCTTCAGCCGCTCCGCCGCCTGCAGGAATTCCTCGATCCACACGGCGACCTTGAAGCCGAAGGTGATCGGCACGGCATGGCGGTAATGGGTGCGCCCCGCCATGACCGTATTGGCATGGTCGCGGGCATGACGGCCGAGATGACGCAGGATATCGGCAAGCAGTCCGTCAAGCACCGTCTGGGCGCGCTTGGCGACCAGCAGCAGGCCGGTCTGGATGACGTTCTGCGTGGTGATGCCCCAATGGACATAGCCGCCGTGCTCGGGCCCGCAGAGCCTCACGAGATCGTTGATGAGCGGCATCAGCGGGTGCCGGGTCGTGCGGTAGGCCTCTTCCAGCCGCCGCATGTCGAGACATTGGTAGCGGCAGTGATCGGCGATAACCTTGGCGGAGGCCGCCGGGATCATGCCGAGTTCGCCCTGGGCGAGCGCCACGGCCTTCTCGACATCGAGGAAGGCCTGGTAGAGCGCCGGCGCCGCGAAGGCTTCCCGCAATCCCCGATAGTCGTATTGCGACGCGAGCACGTCGTTGAATTCAGTACCCATCTGGCTTTCAACTTTTGTGAGGAAAGGGCGAGGCGGAAGGGAACCGCCTCGCCAGGTCGCCGCGTTTATTCGGGACGTGCGGTGTAGAAAATGTTCGTCAGGTTGGCATTGGCGTCGAAATGCACGCCGTTGCGCACGCCCCAGACGCCGAACTCGTGATAGAGCGGCACCAAAGCCTCGTCCTTGCGCGCCTGGGCGACGGCGGCGCGGAGCAATTCCTCGCGCTTGGCGTCGTCGAGCATCGACTGTGCCTCTTCCAGGAACTTGTCGGTCTCCGGGCCGGAATAGCGGCCGCGATTGGCGCCGCCCCAGCCGCGATCCGGGTTGCGGGTGCCGACGGCATTGATCATCTGGCTGAGGCCTTCGCCGGTATCGGCGGCTGCACCGGCGAGATAGAAACTGTATTCGTAGGCGCTCGCCTTGGTGAAGTAGATGCTGAGAGGGAAGGTCTCGAGCGTCACGTTGAGGCCGACTTGCGACAGCATCGCCGTGACCGCCTGAGCCACCTGCGCGCCGTTGACGTAGCGGTCGCTCGGTGCGTTCAGCGTCAGCGAAAAGCCGTTCGGATAACCGGCTTCGGCGAGCAGGCGCTTCGCCTCTTGCGGATCATATGGGAACGGCTCGATGGTCGGATTGTGGCCGAATATGCCGTCGACGACGATCTGGCTCGCCGGCTGCGCCATGCCGCCCATGATCGTCTCGGCGATCTCGTCGCGGTTGATGGCAAGGTTTAGCGCACGGCGCACGCGCGGATCAAGGAAGGGGTTCTTGCCATCGGTGCCGGAGACTTTCGGGGTCGGCTCCTGGCCTTGGTCGGGCAGCAGGAAGATCAGGAGCGTCGACGGCATGGAGGAAAGATGCAGCTTGTCGGAGGACTGGATGCTGTCGATGCTGTTGATCGGCACGGCATTGATGACGTCCACCGAGCCGCCGAGCAAGGCTGCGATGCGGGCGCTGTTGTCGGGCAGGGATTTGACCAGAACGGAATCATAGGCGGCCGGCGTTCCGTAGTATTGCTCGTTCCGCTCCAGCGTGATTTCGACGTCCGGCGTGAATTTCTTGACCTTGTAGTGACCGATACCCGGTGAGATGCCGCCGTTGTTGAAGCCGGCCGTATCCAGCCAGTTGTCGTTGCCGCAGGTCGTGTCGTCATAGGTCAGCGTGCGGCCGGTCGGGTTTTCGACAATGCCGATATTGCTGAGGCTGCGCAGAAGATTCGGATCGGATTTCTTGGTGCTGATTTCGATCTTGCCGTCGCCCAGATCCTTGATGCCGGAGATCGTGGCGATGAAGCTCGAGAAGAGGCCGGGGCTGTTGGGAACGTTGCGCACCCGGCAGAGCGAATAGATCACATCGTCGGCTCCGAGCGGATTGCCGTCATCGAACTTGGCCTTCGGCTCGAGGGCGATGACCCATTTCGTGTCGCCTTCGATGCGCCAGGATTGCGCCAGACGCGGCTCGACGCTGCCGCTGACGCCGTTGTTATAGACGAGCGCATCCGAGACGTTTTCGCGAAGGTCGAAATTGTAGCCGGCGCGGTGGAAATGTGGATCGACCGAGGTCGCGATCGCGGCCAGCCCGACGCGCAGTTGTTCGGCCGAGGCCGGGACGGCGGCGAGCGTGGTGGCAGTTGCAAGCGCCGAAGCCAGGCTTGCCAGTGACAGACGTTTCATGGTTCTCCTCCCATTTTTTCTGGAGGTGACCGTAGCGCCGCGCCACTTGGCAAAAAATCGATTTTATTTCCTCTGTATTGAGTTTTTCTCAACGAAAAGTTATGGGAAACCGAGGGGAGGCAAAGATGGCACAGAGACCTGGGCGCAGCCTGCCGCCGATGACCTCGCTGCCTGTTTTCGATGCGGTCGGGCGTCATATGAGTATCGTCAAGGCGGCGAACGAACTCTGTCTGACAGCCGGCGCTGTGAGCCGGCAGATCCAGAATCTCGAAGCCTTTCTGGGGTGCGAGCTTTTTGAGCGGGTGCATCGGCGCATCGCGTTTACGCCGGCCGGCGAAGTCTATTGGACGAAGATTCATGCCTCGCTCGATACGATCCGCGGCGTGACGAGCGATCTCGCCGTCGGTATCGAGCGACGGCCGCTGGTCATCGGCAGCCCGCGCGTCTTTTTACAGAAGTGCATCATGCCGGCGCTTGGCACGCTCTATGCCCGCAACCCCGATATTGTCGTGAAATTCGTTACCGGCGCGCAGGACATCGATAGCGTCGACGGCACAATCCACGTCGGCGAGGCAATCGATCGCAAGGGCGTCCTCTGCGAAATTCTCGGCGATGCCGACCTGACGCCGGTCTGCAGCCCCTCTTACCTGCGCCGGGCGCCGAAACTCGAAACCCCCGATGATCTCGAGCATCATACGCTTTTGCGCTCGGCCGAATTCACCCGCAACTGGGAACGCTGGCTCGGCCCCCGCTCGCCAAGGATATTCGCCCATGCGCGCTTCATCGACATGGAGAGTTCCGGTCTCGAGCCGACGGCCGCCGTCGAAGGGCTCGGCATTGCCATTGTCCGCCAAAGGCTGGTGAAACGGGAACTGGCGGAAGGCCAGCTTATCGCTCTGTTCGAGAAAAACATGGTGCATGAGCACTATTTCTTCCTGTTCGCCGAGCCGAAACTTCGATCCCACAGCTTCCGATCCTTCCGTACTTGGCTCAGGGACGCGGTTGCGGAATAGAACGGCCGGTTCGGATCCTTGCTGAAGTGCCCGTCCGGTCCCTGAACGACGGACCTTTACCAGCTTGGCCCGGTTCGCTGCTTTAGACCGATCAAGGCCTCGTTCATCAGCATGTATCGGCCCTCGCGATTTCCTGTAGCAGGTTTGATTCCCGCTTGAGGTGCCGCGACCAATGCGAAATGACAAGTCTCCGTGCCATCAGGCCCCCGCAACCAGATACACAAAAAGCCCGCCACACGGCGGGCTTTGTGCGTTCTGGCGGCCGGAAAACGCGTGGTCTCCCCTGGAAGCGACGAGCCGACCTGGCCCTCGGTCAAACACTCCCCCAAACTCTGCAATGCGGCTAAATCAGGACGTGGTGGCGCGCCGCCTCGCGGCCGTCGATGCGGCTGAGAAGCATCTCCGCAGCAGGGCTTTTAGCGGTGAATCCATCCCATCTGGCGAAGGCACGAAGGCACTTTGGTGGATTTATTGATACTGCTGAATTCGCCGGATGCTTATGAATGAACTCGGGCGTGAACTTCTATGTCTGCTCCCATGTCTGAACATAGAACTTTCCAATTGACTGAAGCTGTCGCCAGTCCTCTGGAAGGTGCGCCGAGGCAAGTCCGGCGGCAATGGTCGGACGAGTTCAAGGCGCAGGCGGTCGCTAAGACGATGCAGCCGGGCCCGAGCGTTTCGGCGATAGCCCGGCGCATCGGCGTTGATCCGTCACAATCATTTACATGGCGACGCAATGCCCGGCTGTGAGCCGCGGCTTTGCCGGCGAATGAAACCGCCGGTCTCTTACCGACACCATCATCCAGCAATTATTCCGGGGTCGACATCATCATCGGTGATGCGGTAATCCGCACAGCTGCCGAGACCGATGAGGCTCATCTTGTTCGGGTGATCCGTGCGGTGCGCTCCGCATGATCCCGGCCGGTTCGAAGGTGTTTCTTGCAAGCCACCCGGTGGACTTCCGCAAAGGTCCCGATAGCCTTCTGTCGCTGGTGCGCGATGCTGGCAACGATCCATTCAGCGGAGCGCTCTATGTCTTTCGCGCCAAGAGAGCAGACAGAATTAAGATCGCTTGGTGGGATGGTTCCGGTGTGTGCCTCTATTCGAAGCGTCTGGAAAAAAATCGGTTCGTTTGGCCAAAGATCGGGCCTGTCCGTGTGCATCTCAATCACGCGCAGCTCCTTGCCCTCGTTGACGGGATGGACTGGAAACGTGTCCGTACCGTTGCAGTGAAACGGCCGGAATTTGCTGGGTAAAAGCCCTGCGGCAGAGAATCAGGCTTCTGAAACTGCGGGAAATTGTCAGCAAAATGTGCTCTATTCGCAGGCATACGGCCTTCATTGAGGGAGCAGGAAACGCCGGATATCGCTGCAGCCAAGCGACGAGGAAGGGGAGGGCCTGTGAGCACCTTTCCGACGCTAGTGGGTTATCTTGTGCACGGTTAAGTGCAGCAACCATCGCGGCGACGTGAGGAGGATCACTGGTTACGGATGTATCCGAGGAAAGCCCGCACGGCTGCGCTCGTATGCCGCCGGCTCGGATAATACAGGTACCAACTCGGCAGCTTCTGTTTCCAGTCGCTGAGCAATTCGATAACTCTGCCTTGTTCGACATCATCACGAACATAATCCTCAAACAGGTGAGCGATGCCCGATCCCGCAAGCGCGGCCTGGCGCTCTTGATGCGCTGAACTCAGTGTCAACCGACCTTTCGGGGTGATTTCCACTTCCTCGCCTTCCCTTTCAAATTTCCACGTCACCATGGTTCCGCCGGGGAAACGGCGACGAATACAGTCGTGCTGCAAGAGATCGCGCGGTGAGCCGGGTCGACCGCGGCTGCGAAGATAATCGGGCGAGGCCACGATCGCATATCGCAGGGCGGGGCCGAGGGGCATGGCGATCATATCCTGGGCAAGTTGATTCCCGAAGCGCACACCAGCATCGAAACCCTGCTCCACGATATCGATAATCGCAGCGTCGCTGACGATCTCGACGTTGACGTCGGGATAGATCTTCATGAACTCAAAGGCCAAAGGGCACAGGATGTGATCGGCGGCCGGACCCGGTGCATTGATGCGCACGGTGCCGGATGGGCGATCGCGAAGCTGGTTGAGATCGTCGATCGCTGTCCTGATGTCGTAAAGGGCGGGCCTTAGACGCTCCAGAAGCTTCTCGCCCGCTTCAGTCGGCGCGACGCTGCGTGTCGTTCGGTTCAGCAGCCGGATGCCCAGCGCTTCCTCAAGGACGCTGATCGATTGACTGATGGCGGACGAAGAAACGCCCCTGCCAAGCGCGGCGGCTCGAAAGCCGCCACAGCGTACGACGTCTTCAAAGATCTCCAAGCTGTCAAGGCGCAGTGGCCGCATTGCAAAGTCCTACTTAATAAGTTGATTCGTTTTGATTAGCTTATCCGAGCGCCCGATCTGTGTCATCCCTAGAGAACATGCCGCGAGGCGGCGCCAACGGTCATCGCGGCCCCGCCAACGCGCGAGCATGTATTTGAACGGGATCAGAACTATGGGTGAAATCACACTGAATCGCAGGAAGATCATGCTGACAGCCGCGTCGGCCGTGGCGGGACTGGCCTTGCCGACCGGCACGGCCTTTGTACAGGCTGCTCCCGTCGCGTCGCCCGGAATTCAGGGCGGAAATGTCGGCCATTACCGCTTTCGCGTCGGCGACATCTCAGCGACCGTGTTGAGCGACGGGCTGATCGGTGGCCCTCCGCGGGTCTACGCCAGCAATGCGCCGGAGGCGGAACTGCAGGATGTTCTGAGACGTGCCTTCCTGCCGACCGAACGTATGACGCTGAATCTCAACACGCTGCTTATCGAGACGAATGGCAGGCGGATCCTCCTCGAGGCCGGAGCCGGCCAGACCATGGGTCCGCAAGGCGGCCGCATATTCGAGAACCTGGCCGGCGTTGGTTTGCGGCCCGAGGACATCGACGTTGTGGTTGTCTCGCACACGCATCCCGACCATGTCGGCAATCTTCGAACCGCGGATGGCGGCAAGGCGTTTCCGCGGGCGAGCGTCTTTGCGCCTCGGGCCGATTGGGACTTCTTCGTCCGTAACAATCCAGACCTTTCCTATATGCCGGTGCCTGAGGACTTCCGCAGCAATTTCGCAGCGGCCATCAAGCGGAGCATCGAACCCGTCATCGACGAGATCGAGTTGTATGAAGCCGGCGCGGAGATCGTCCCCGGGCTGAGCACGCTTCCGGCATTCGGCCACACCCCCGGCATGGCGAACTTCCTTGTTCAATCCGGGAGCGACCAGCTCCTGCTGACCGCCGATCTCGCCTACCACCCGATCGTCAATGTCGACCGGCCCTGGGTGCCTGGGCCAGATCGCGACAAAGACACCGCGCTCGCATCCCGCCGCCGCATCTTCGACATGGCGGCGGCAGACCGGCTCCTCGTTCTCGGCTTCCACTACCCGTTCCCGGGCCTTGGCCGAATGCTCAAGACGGACGCCGGCTATGCCTGGGTTCCGGTCAATTGGCAGTTCTAATCCGGTGAAGCATGGAGGCCCTGCAATGACGTCATCAAGGCGCGCACTTCTATCGGGTTTTCTCGCCATGCCGCTCGTGCCGCTGGCCGGAGCCACGGCTTTCGGCCAGGAGGCGCCGCTGCTGCCGCTGACACGCGCCTGCGCCGACGGAGATGAACCGACGCCGGCTCGCGAGGCCGGCCCGTTCTTCAAGCCGAACTCACCGCTGAAGCAGGATCTCTATCTGGAGGCGCCCCGCGGTGAGCGCATCACCGTCGCCGGCTACGTCCTCGATGATCGCTGTCGCCCCATACCGCGTAGCCTTGTCGAGATCTGGCAAGCGGATGAAAACGGCGAGTACGATCGTCAGGGTTTCCGTCTGCGGGGACATCAGTTCGCTGACGAGCAGGGACGCTGGTGGTTCAACAGCGTCGTGCCGGCGCTGTATCCGGGACGCACGCGACACTTCCATTTCAGAGTCCAACGGCCGGGCGGAGATGTGCTTACGACGCAGCTCTTCTTTCCGGGCGAGCCGGGCAACGTGCGCGATCGGATCTTCGATGAGACGCTGCTCATGACGATCAGCCCCGCGGGCGACGGCCAGTTCGCGCGCTTCGACTTCGTGGTCTGAGACATGGGTATTTCAGCGGCAGTGACCTGCCGTGCGCGCCAACGGGGCGTCGCCTGACACCGCCAGCCACGAACAATACCGCCCGGAGGGAGGTGGTTCGATCGCCCAGCCGGCGATGCGCCGAAGTCCGTGCATCGGGCAAACTTACAAAAGAGGAGACTATTGCATGAGCGAACAGCAGGATTCCGGTTTCAGCCGGCGCGGCTTCATCGGTACTCTAGGCACCGGGGCCACAATACTGGCTGCAACACCGTTCATTTCCGGTGGGACCCTGGCCCAAGGCCAAGCGAGCGTGCAAGCCACGACGGCCCCCACCGCATCTGCACGAACGCGAACAATTCCGAGAACGGAGCAGACCCTCACGACACTTGGTCTCGGCACCTTCCTGACCTTCGACGCCCGCCCAGGCGATGATCGCAGCAACCTTGGCGAGGTCTTTCGACGCTACGTCGCGGGTGGTGGTCGGGTCGTCGACACGTCGCCCCTCTACGGGTCGGCGGAAGTCTCCGTTGGCGCGTTCCTTGCGGGTACACCAGAGGCATCCGAGATTTTCGTCGCCAACAAAATCTGGTCGACCGGCGAATATCTCGGCGACGAGAGCCACGCTGTTGCAAGTCTCGAGCAGTCGAGGCTGCGCATCTGGCGCGACACAATCGACCTCATGCAGTGCCACAGCATCGTCAACGCACCTGTCGTCATTCCGTTGATGCAGGCCTGGAAGAAGGAAGGTCGCATTCGGTACGTCGGCGTGACCCACCATGAAACCGGCGCGCAGGATCAGCTCGCCGATCTTGTCGAGCGTGGCGGTGTCGATTTCATTCAGACGAACTATTCGATCTTCAACCGCAGCGCCGAGCGGCGCCTGCTGCCGGCTGCTTCAGACCGCGGGGTTGGCGTCCTCATCAACCTTCCGCTCGAAAAGGCGCGCCTGATGAAAGTGGTCGAAGGTCGCCCGCTGCCGGACTTCGCTCGGGAATTCGACGCCGCGACCTGGGCGCAGTTCTTCCTGAAGTGGGTCATGGCCCATCCAGCCGTCACCACAGTGCTATGTGGTACTTCGAATCCGGAGCATGCCGAGGACAATGTCCAGGCCATGTACGGCCCCTTGCCAGACGAGGCGATGCGCCGGCGCATGGTGCAGCATATGGAAACGATCCCAGGTTTCGCCGATATAGGACAGATGCCCTGGTATCCTGACAAGGATTCCCAGTATCAAGGACTGATCCGGGCGGCTCAAGCATCAGCGCGTGCTCGTATGGGCCAATGAGCCAGGGATTTGCCGGATGAAGGCTTCGAGTTTGGTCGCCTCGGCCAAAATTGTATCTTTTCAGCGAGGCGAATGAAGATGCCGGTATCGCCCAGTTCATACCCTTTCCTCTTCCAGTATTCTTACGGGGCGATCCCATTGGATCAGTACGACGCAGCCCGTCTCGCTCCAGACGGAGTGTTCGGTATCTGGCGCGTTGACGAGATAGCTGCCGCGGCCGTAATCGCCGGTCTCGTCGGATTGTACGCCGTCGAGTACCAGGATGGTTTCAAGCCCCTCATGCCGGTGGCGCGGTACCGAGGCGCCGGCCGCGTACTTCAGGAGGGCCACGCCCGGCTGGTCGCCTTGGAAAGGTCTGATCCAGTGAATGGAGACTCCATCGCGGAAGCGGACGAATTCCAGATCCTTCCAACCCTCCGATGTAAGCAGTTCGCGGGTCGTTTCAGGCATGGGCAATACTTTCCAGGATGTCGTCGACATGGGCAGTCCAGCCGACGATCGCGCCCTGGGCGCGGATCATTGCCATTGCGGCGGCCTTGAATTCGGGAAAATAGCTCTCCGTCGCCTCCTCGGCGAGCAGGCATTCATAGCCACGGTCATTTGCCTCGCGCATAGTCGTCTGGACACAGACTTCGGTCGTGACGCCTGCAAACACGAGCTGCTTGATGCCGCCTTCCTTCAGCACGTCGCCGAGTTCGGTGGCGTAGAAGGCCCCCTTGCCAGGCTTTTCGATCACCACTTCCCCGTCGATGGGTGCCACTTGCGGAAGAATTGAAGTGCCGGGTTCGCCACAGATTAAGATGCGGCCCATCGGGCCTACGTCGCCGATCCTGAGCGAGGGATTGCCGCGGTCGCGTTTGGCCGGCGGCAGGTCTGAGAGATCCGGCCGGTGGCATTCCATCGTATGGATGACCGGCAGGCGGGCCGCGCGAAAACCTTCGAGCAGACGTTTCACGTCCGGCACGATCTTGGTGATGCGGCTGACATCATTGCCGAGGCACGCGCCGAAGCCGCCGGGCTCGGCGAAATCGCGCTGCATGTCGATGACGATCAGCGCCAGCGCGCCCGGCTTGACGGCAAAGGGAAAGGGTTCTGCCTTGATTGCGACCATCAGTGATGCCCCGCCATATGCGCGCCGATGATGCCGATATCGGCCGTACGCGCCGGCGTCTCGTAGACGAACTTGCCCTCCGACAGTACCACGATGCGGTCCGACATCTCGAGGAGCTCGTCGAGATCCTCGGAAAGAAGAAGAACGGCGGCTCCGGCATTGCGGGCCTTCATGATGCGGGCGCGGATTTCGGCGACGGCCGAGAAATCAAGTCCGAAACAGGGATTCGAGACGATGAGCAGATCGACATCGCCGGTCAGTTCGCGGGCCAGCACTGCACGCTGCACGTTGCCGCCCGATAGCGCTGCGATCGGCGAGGAGGAAGAGGCCGTCTTGACTTTGAAGTCGGAGATCAGTGCCGACGCACGCTTCTTCATGCTGCCCCTGTTCAGCCAGATCGCGTCCTTGCCGTCCGGCTTCAGGTCGAAGCTGCGGAAGGCAAGGTTCTCGCTGACGGTCATTTTCGGCGCGCACGCATTCTGCAACGGCTCTTCAGGGATGAAACGCACCTTATTGTCTCGGGTCTCCTCGCGGGTAGCGCCGTATACCTTGCCATTGACCATGACCTGGCCGGTATCGGTCGGGCGCTGGCCAGCAAGAATTTCTGTCAGCTCTTTCTGACCGTTGCCTGAAATGCCGGCAATGCCGACGATCTCGCCGGAGCGGACGATAAGCTCGTCGATTTCGATCGTCTTCAGGCCGGACCGGTCCGGGGCTTTCACCTGGCTTAAGGTCAGCACGGGTCTTGCCGATGCCGCCACCGGCAGACGACTGTCGAGCTCGGCGAGCTTGACGTCGCCGATCATCATCGCCGCCATCTCGGCGGTCGACAGTTCATCCACCTTCCCGGTGCCGACCAGCCTGCCGCGACGCAAGATCGAACAGGCGTCGGCGAATTTCCTCACCTCGTGGAACTTGTGGGAGATCATCAGCACGGTGAGTGCGCCGCTTTCGGTCATGCCGCGCACGATGGCGAGCATCTCGTCGGCTTCAGCGGGGGTCAGCACGGAGGTCGGCTCGTCGAGCACGAGAAAGGAGCGTCCGAGATAGAGCTGCTTGACGATTTCGAGCTTCTGTTTTTCGCCGGCGGCAAGCTCGCTCACCGGCCTGTCGAGCGCAATCTTGAACGGCATGCGTTCCATGAAAATCGCCAGATCCTGGCGTTCCCTCGCCCAGTTGATCACCGCGGGTACCTCGGTACGGCTGATGACCAGGTTTTCTGCGCCAGTCAGAGAGGGAACCAGTGTGAAATGCTGGTAGACCATGCCCAGCCCATAAGTCGCGGCATCCTTGGGTGAGGCGATTGCCACCTCGTGGCCGTCGACCGACAGCGAGCCGGATGTCGCGTGATAGAAGCCCATGATGCATTTGACGAGCGTCGACTTGCCGGCGCCGTTTTCGCCGAGGAGCGCGTGAAAAGAGCCGGCCGGCACGGTGATCGAGACGTTGTCGAGCGCGGTAAACGAGCCGAAGCGCATCGTCATGCCGAGCGTATCG
Organism: Rhizobium etli 8C-3; assembly: GCF_001908375.1. Lineage (NCBI taxonomy): Bacteria > Pseudomonadati > Pseudomonadota > Alphaproteobacteria > Hyphomicrobiales > Rhizobiaceae > Rhizobium > Rhizobium etli. Next base: position 92,350 of record NZ_CP017241.1, read on the forward strand.
ATGCCGACCGCCCTGCCGGCCTTGGGGAGGGGCGTGTCGCGAACGATGCTCATGGCAGCTGACTCGCAAATGTTTGGGAATTGGAGACGGAGCCGAAGACGCCCCCTTGCATCTTCACCATCTTGATGGCGGCGAGGTGGTTTCCGTAGTCGGTCGCACCGCAGCAGTCCTCAAGAAGCAGGCATTCGTAGCCGCGATCGTTGGCCTCGCGCATCGTCGTCGAGACGCAGACATCGGTGGTGATTCCCGTGAGGATGATGTTGTCGATGCGCTTCTGATTGAGGATGAGTTCGAGGTCGGTGGCACAGAACGAGCCTTTTCCAGGCTTGTCGATGATCGTCTCGCCGTCGATCGGGTAGAGTTCGGGGATGATGTCCCAGCCGGGCTCCCCACGCGTCAGGATGCGGCCGCAGGGGCCGGGATCACCGATGCCGGCGCCGATCCGCTGTGAGCGCCAGCGTTTGTTGGGCGGCAGATCGGCGAGGTCGGGACGATGGCCCTCGCGGGTGTGGATGATGTGGTAGCCCTTGGCCCGCATGGCGGCAAGCACGTGTTTGATGGGTTCGATCGGCGCCTGCACCAGCGACAGATCGTATCCCATGTGGTCGACATAGCCACCCTTGCCGCAGAAATCCGTCTGCATGTCGATGATGATGAGGGCCGTGTTGTCGGGCCTCAAGGCGCCGTTGTAGGGCCACGGATACGGATCGGCGTCGATAAAATGCCCTTTGGTTTCGACCATCGCGTCCATCATTATCTCTCCTATTGCGCGGCAGGTTTGAGGGCTTCGCCGTACCGGCGCGTCGGCTCGTCAAAACCACAGGACCGGCCGTCCTTGACCTTTATTTCGTCTTCCCACGGCAGGCGGTATTTTCCAGCGACAAGGTCGTGCATGTAGGTGTAGGGCCCATCCTGCGCGCCACTGGCGACTGCTACATAGCCGCGATGGCCAAACTGGTAGATGTTGTTCTCCACGCCCCAGCCGAGCCGTGCCTCCCGCACCAGGTCAGGACGCACCTCAGCGGTGATGATCTCGTTGGGCCGGCTGGAGGTCCCGTGGGCGATGATCGTGCCGTCGAAATTGCAGATCATGCCTTCGCCCATGGAATCGAACGTGCCGTCAGAGCCGCACATGCACACATTCGCGGTAACCATCAGGTTGCAGAAGGCGTTGGCCTGGTTGGTAAAACGCCAGGCTTCGCGGATCGGCGCCGTGTAACCGGCCGTGCGGATCATGATCTCGGCGCCCTTGTAGGCGCATTCGCGCGCCATCTCCGGGAACATGCCATCATGGCAGATGATGAGCGCGAGCTTGGCACCTTTCGGACCATTGATGACGGGAATGCCCAAATTACCGGGCTCCCAAGGCTCGACCGGCACCCAGGGATGCATCTTGCGGTAATAAAGCTTGAGCTCGCCCTGTTCGTCGATGACGATGCCGGAATTGTAGGGCATCCCACCTGCATTGAGCTCCATGATTGAAAAGCAGCCCCAGATCCGATTGTCGCGGCAGGCCTGCTTGAAGGCCGCGATTTCCGGCCCGTCGAGCGTGCACATGATCTCCGGATTGATGTCCATCGACAGGCCATGCAGGGCGTATTCGGGAAAGACGACCAGATCCATGCCCGGCTGGTTGCGCCGCGCCTTGGCAACCAGTTCGACGATCACCTGAGTCTGGCGTGCAAGGTCGGCTCTGGTGACTGTCACCGGCAACTGAAGTTGTACGAGGCCGATGCCGACGCCGTATTCGGATTTGTTGAGACCGCCAAGCCCGTTCATCGGAAAGCTCCGTTATTTCGTGAGCGACAGCGCACCCGGCGCACCGGCGAGCGAGCGGGTGGGCGAGGACGTGGCGATCAGGATGATGAGGGTGAGCACGTAAGGCGCGGCGTAGAAGAGGTAGTAGCCTTGTGTGACGCCGACCGATTGCAGCGCCGGGCCGAGCGCCCCGGCACCGCCGAAAAGAAGCGCGGCCAGGAAGCAGCCGATCGGGTTCCAGCGCGCGAATATGACCAGTGCGACCGCCATCAGGCCCTGGCCCGACGATATGCCTTCGTTCCACGAGCCGGGGTAGTAGAGCGAAAGATACGCGCCGCCGATCGCCGCCAGAGCGCCGCCCGCGGCCGTCGCCAGCAAGCGAACCCGGTCCGGGTCGATGCCCATGGCCCGGGCCGCGTCGGTGCTGTCGCCGACGACGCGCAGGATCAGGCCGATACGGGTGTTCTTGAACCCCCAGAACAGGAAGAGTGCCAGCGCTGCGCCAAGGAAAAACAGCACATTGATGTTGAGTGCGGCCTGGATCTGCGGAGAGTTTGCCCAGCCGCCGAGCGAAATCGAGGGAAGTTTCGGCGCCACCGGCTGTATGAAGGACTTGCCGAGGAAGAAGGCGAGCCCGAGACCGAACTGCATCATGGCGATGCCGATGGCGATGTCGTTGACCTTCGGGAACTTGCAGATCCAGCCATGGATCAGCCCGAAGATCGCGCCCGCCACTATGGCGGCGAGCACGCCGAGGGTCGGCGAACCGGTGATCACTGCCACCGCATAAGCCGTCATCGCGCCGAAGACGAGGGTCCCCTCGAGCCCCAAGTTGATACGCCCCGAGCGTTCGGTGATCGTCTCTCCGAGGCTCACGAAGATGAATGGGGTCGAGACACGTATGGCGCCGGCGAAGATCGCCAGTGGAACGCCCCAGATACCGATCGCTGCTTCCTCCATCACCGGCTCCTCTTCCAAAGATCGGGATTGAAGATCTTGAACCGTCCGTAGAAGGTCTCGCAAAAAAGAATGACGATGAAGAGGGTTCCCTGGAGCACCAGCACCGTCGCATCCGGCAACCCCATACGGCGCTGGATCAATCCGCCGGATGCATCGATGCCGCCGAGCAGGATGGCGACGGGGATGATCGCCAGCGGGTTGTGGCGGGCGAGGAAGGCGACAAGGATGCCGGTATAACCGTAGCCGGCCGCCAGCGAAGCGTTGGCACTTCCCTGTACCGCCGCCACTTCGATCATGCCCGCCAGACCGGCGAAACTGCCGGCAAGCGCGGTAAATCCGACGATCAGCTTGCCGACGGCCAAGCCCTGGATCTGCGCGGCGCGCACGTTGCCGCCGGCGATGCGGGCCGCAAATCCGTAGCTGGTCGCTTCGATCAGCACCCAGGAAATGATGCAGGCGAGAGCGCCGACGACCAGACCCCAGTGCACATCCATGCCGGGAATATTGCCGAGCATGTATTCGGCCGGCAGCGGCTTGGTCGACGGCTTGTTGAGGCTTGCGGGATCGCGCAGCGGCCCTTCGACAAATTGGTTCATCAGCGCAATAGCGATATAGGAGAGCAAGAGCGACGAGATGGTTTCGTTGACGCCACGGTAGTGGCGCAGGAAACCGGCAAGGCCGATCCAGATACCGCCGGCCACCATGGCAGCGATTGCCATCAGAACAAGACTGAGGAAAACCGGAGCTGTTCCGGCGAGCGGCAGAGCCATGGCTGCGGCAGCAACGCCGCCCAGCACGACCGCTCCTTCCCCGCCGATGATGACGAGGCCGAGACGGGCGGGCAGGGCGACGCAGAGCGCCGTCAGGAGAAGGGGTGCGGCGCGGCTGAGGCTGTTCTGAACCGAGAACCAGCTGCCGAAGCCGCCGGTATACATCAGTTGGAAGAGGGTGGCCGGCGACTTGCCGACCGCCAGGATGAAGAGGGAGAAGATTGCAAGACCGATCAGGATGGCTGCGAGGCCGATGACCATCGGCTCGGCGCGCCGAGCGATCCATTCGAGTCCGGGACGCAGGGAAGCCGGTTTTTCGGTAGCGATGGCCATTGCGGGATCGTTGGCCTCGATGGTCATGGCGCTTCTCCCTTTGCGGTTTACGCTGTGGACCCGACGACGCCCTCGACCAGATAATTCATGCTTTCGAGCTCGATGGCGTCTTCGGCGTAGCTCTTGTCGGCAGCCACGACGATATCGCCCTTGTTATCCTTCAACGGTCCCTTGAAGACCGAGAAGCCACCCTTCATCATGTTCGCCTGCGTGGCCTCGAAGGCCTTTCGGCCTGCCTCGGACACGCCCGGACCGAGCGCGCTCATTTTCACGAAGCCGTCCTTCAGACCGCCACGCACGAAGTTGCCAAGCTTTTCGCCGGCCTGCGCCCTCTTGACGAAGTCGCTGTAAACATTGCCCCAGGCCCATTCCGCGCCGGTGAGGTATTTTTCGGGGGCGAGCGGGCCTTGATTGGCGTGATAACCGCAGATGAAGGCACCTCGGCCGGAGCCGGTCTCTACGACCACCTTTGGGCTGTCGACGTGGCAGGTGATGACATCGGCGCCCTGGTCGACCAGCGCGTTGGTGGCTTCGGCTTCCTTGACGGCGAGCGACCATTCGCCAGTGAAGATCACTTGGCAGGTGATGGTGGGATCGACTGTGCGCGCCCCTAGCAGGAAGGCGTTGATATTCTGCAGGACCTGCGGGATCGGCTTTGCGGCGATGAAGCCGATCTTCTTGCTTTTTGTCGCATGACCAGCGGCGATGCCGTTCAGATACTGGCCTTGGAAGATATAGCCGAAATAGGAGCCGGTATTGGCCGGGTGCTTGCCGTCCTGCCAAAGCCCGCCGCAGTGACGGAACTGGATGTCGGGGTATTTGGCCGCCATGGCCAGCATGTGGGGATCGAAGTAGCCGAAGGAGGTCGGGAAAAGCACGGTCGCGCCGTCGAGGTTAATCATGGATTCCATCGTCTTCTGGACGTCGACGGTCTCGGGCACATTCTCTTCTTCGACCAGTGTCACGCCCGGCATTGCCTTGATGACGGCGGCGCCTTCCGCGTGGGCCTGGTTGTAGCCGTAGTCGTCCTTGGGGCCGACATAGATGAAGCCGACGGTAAGAGCGGCTTGGGCTGCGGCGGAGGAGCTCATCAGGCCTGGCATGGCACCGGCGAGCACGCCGGCAGCGGAAGCCTGAAGGAAATTGCGGCGGTTCAGGGAAAGGAGTTTGGTCATCAGGATGCTCCTTGCGGCGTTGGGCCGGTTGCGAACGAGTACAAGAAAGTGCATGCAATGCGTATGCCAGAACGCAAAGCATTGATTTAAAACATGTATCGTCATAACAGATAATCGATCCTTGAAAAGTGCATACAGATTGATCGCACCGAAGCATAAAAAATAATCAGTAAGTTAATGCTGCTCAATATTCTTGCGAATTGGTGCCGTATGCCGGTGACAGCCCCAGGGCTTCTTCATCTGAAAGTGAAAACTTAACAATATTTTCGCCACAGAATTTGACTTATGGGGCCCCGATCTGCATCTGTATGCAAAGTGTTCAAGTAAGTAGATTCGCATGGTGAAGCAGGCTAGGCGTAGAGAAGTGATCCGCACCGGAACCACTGTCGAGCAGATGGTGCGGGCGATTTCCGACATGATCGTCACAGGGGAAATCCTGCCGGGTGCGAAGTTGGACGAGGTCTCGCTCGCTGCTCGTTTCGATGTGTCGCGCACGCCGGTGCGCGAGGCGTTGCGTGAGCTGGGCGCCATGGGTTTGGTCGTGCGCGAGCCAAACCGCAGTGCTGTCGTTACCAATGTCACAGAGGCTTATCTGCACTCGATGTTCGAGGCGATGGCGGAACTCGAAGCGATTTGCGCAAGGCTTTCGGCCGACCGTATGACGGTCGACGAGCGGCGCGCGCTTGAGTTGATGCATCGAGGATCGATGAGGCTGGTGCATGCCGGCGCGGAAGAAGAATATTCGGCCCACAACACCGAATTTCACACCCGGCTATATCGCGGCGCGCATAACGATCATGTCTTCGAAATGGTGACCCAGACGCGGGCGCGCCTCGCGCCTTTTCGGCGGGCGCAGTTCCGTCTGCCCGGGCGTCTGGCGAAATCCTATGAGGAGCACGGCCGGATCGTTGCCGCGATCATGCGAGCGGACGCCGCGGCCGCGGGGCAGGCGGCATATTCCCATGTGGAAATTGTCAGCGACGCCAGCGCGGTATTTGCAACGGCCGGAGAACGGAGAGAGCGAGAGGCTTAGAACCAGGTGCCGTCGACAGCCGCCACCATGTCTTCGGTTCGATGTCGGCCAGGCGGGCGGTCATAATGGCGTGATCGTGGCGGTGGCGCAGTCTGCGCCTCGGTCGGAGCGCGAAAGCAATCGTTCTGGAGACGTGGACGAGCGGCGACCATTCGCCGAGAACGTCACAGGACGAAGCGGCAGCCCCGAAGTTTGCCCGGGCGAATGAAGCGTTCAAGCCACCAGGCCATGCAAAATGAGATCGACATGCGCTTCGAAGTAAGTCGTCTTATCCAGAACTCTTCGATCATTGAAGATAAGCGTGAAAATCAGCATGGCGATGGCAGGGGCCACTACCGCGTCGGCGAATGCCGCTGGCGCCGACCGGAACTCCCCGTGTTTTACACCTTCATCGATAAGAGATTGCAGATAAGCGTTGAGTGGGTCGATGAACTCTTCGTGGTGCCGATCGACGACTTGCGGAAACCGTGATCCCTCCGAAATGACAAACCTCATCAGCTCCCGCAATCTGCGGTTCTCGACGATATGATCGTAGAGCAGCGCTATCAGGCTCTCAAGCCGCTCCGAACATGTTCCGCTTAGCTTATGCGCGCTCGCCAGGAGATCTTCGAACGGCACGGAGATGTGCCTGATCATTGCTTCAAAAAGCTGCTCTTTGGTTTCGAAATAGACGTAAATCGTGCCCTTCGTCACTCCGACTCTGTCAGCGATGTCTTCAACGCGTGTGGCCACGTAGCCACGTTCCACGAACTCCTCAAAGGCCGCATCGAGAATCTGTGCAGGGCGGCGAGCTTTCTGCTCTGCACGCGTCAGTTTCTTCATATCAGGCATATCTCACCTATGAGCGCTGCTCGTCGTTCCGGGGCGCGGCAACAGGCAGTCACGGCGCCGGAAGATTTCTATTGACTAATTAGTCAGTCAATTATAACGATCGCGCGAACCGATGCAAGAGGTCAATTCATGAGAGCTATCCTTGTCGCCGCCTTCCTGGCCACAGGCGCAGTTGCGCTTTCGTCATGCGAGAAGCAGGCCACGAATGAGGTGAAGCCCAAGAGGGTGCAGATTGTCGTCGTGAAGGCTGCGCCGACTGGCGACATCAATTTCATCACCGGCGAGGTCAGCGCCCGTGTGCAGAGCGACCTGTCCTTCAGGGTCAGCGGGCGGATCGTCGAGCGCCATGTCGATGTCGGCGCATTCGTAAAGGCAGGGCAGGTGCTTGCCCGCATCGACGCTGAGGAACAGAAGGCCGATCTGGATGTCGCCACAGCCAACCTGCAGTCAGCTCAAGCCCAGCAGACGCAAGCCCAGTTGGCTTTCGATCGGCAGCAGAATCTCTTCAAGGCTCAGGTCACGACCCGTGCAGCGCTCGATCAGGCCCAGGAGGCGCTGCTGAGGGCCGAAGGAAGCGTGAAATCGGCGCAAGCCCAGCTCGACACGGCACGCGACGCTTTCTCTTACACGGAGCTGCGCGCCGATGCCGATGGCGTGATCACGGCGCGGAACGCCGAAATCGGCCAGGTCGCGCAGGCCGCGCAACGGATATTCACGCTTGCCCATGAAGGACCGCGCGACGCAGTCTTCAACGTCTTTGAATCCCTCTACCTCGGACGAAAGCTTGAGGACAAGGTTACGGTTGGCCTGCTTTCTACTCCATCCCGGAAAGTCGATGCGGCCGTACGCGAGATCTCGCCAACCATCGACCCATCGACCGGAACGATCAGGGTGAAGGTGGGTCTCGAAGGGGCGCCGGACATGCCGCTTGGCGCTCCGGTCGTCGGCACCTTCCGTTCCATCCCTCAGGATGCAATCGAGCTGCCCTGGTCGGCAATGGCCTCGAAGGGCGGCCAGCCTGCCGTTTGGGTCGTGGACCCGTCGTCGTTCAGCGTGTCCATACGGCCGGTTGAAGTTTCCGGCTACGGTACCGGCCGGTTTGCCGTACGCGCGGGCGTGTCTCCAGGTGAAATCGTCGTATCCGATGGCACCAAATTTCTACGGCCCAACGAGATCGTCTCATATGACAAGGAAGCCGCGAAATGAGTATCCGTGCAACACCCGGGCTGCTGCTCCTCGGCGCATTGCTGCTGTCGTCTTGTCAGAGGCAGGATGAAGCGCCTGAGCAACCGCCCCGCCCCGTTCTTTCCGTTGTCGCCAAATCAACAGCCGCTTCGTCCTTGAGCCTGCCAGGCACAGTCGAGGCCAGGATCGAGACCGAACTTGGATTTCGCGTCCTCGGACGGGTTATAGCCCGCAAGGTCAGCGTCGGCGATATCGTCAAGAAGGGTGACGTCGTTGCCGCCATTGATCCGCTGGCTCTGGAGCTTGCGCTCAGAAGCGCGCAGTCCGAGCTTTCCAATGCGCAGGCACAGCTGACAAATGCGGTTTCCACGGAAGAGCGGCAAAGGAGCCTGACCGAAACGAGGTCTGGAAGCGAGGCCGCTTTCGAAGAGGCTCAACTGGGGCGGCGCAGCGCCGTTGCTGCCGTTGCAAAGGCCCAGGCCAATCTGGACAAGGCTGAAGAACAATTGAGCTATGCACAACTGCGCGCAGAATTCGATGGCGTTGTGACGGCCACCTCTGCGGAAGTGGGCCAGGTGGTCGCCGCCGGCCAGAGCATCGCCTCCATTGCCCGTCCCGATCATCGGGATGCGGTCATTGACATACCGGATGCGAGCTTCGACGGCCTCAAGGTGGGATCACCCTTCGAGATCTCCCTTCAGCTGGACCCAACCATTCGCGCTAGCGGTGTCGTGAGAGAAATCGCACCCGAAGCCGAGACGACGACCCGTACACGCCGAACGAAGATAACGCTCGTCAATCCGCCGGCGGCTTTTCGCCTGGGCTCGGTCGTGACGGCAACTGCGACCATTGCCGCTAAGCCACTGATCCTGCTCCCGTCGTCCGCGGTGCTGGTGAAGGATGGGAAACCCAATGTATGGGTCGTCGATACGACGGCCGGCAAGGTCTCCATGCGAGCGATCAAGATGGACGCCGACGTTGCCGAAGGAGGCAACATTCGCGTCGCTGAAGGCGTCAATCCGGGCGAACGCGTCGTCGTTGCCGGTGTACACAAGCTTACCGACGGCCAGGCTGTCAGGGTGGATCAAGGGGAGAACCCGTGAAGCAGTTCAATCTTTCTGACTGGGCGCTCGAGCACCGTTCGCTCGTCTGGTATTTCATGATCGTTTTCATTCTTGCGGGCGCGTTTTCCTACATCGGTCTCGGCCGTGAAGAAGACCCTGCGTTTACCATCAAGACGATGCTCATCCAGGCGCAATGGCCAGGTGCATCCGCCGAGGAAGTGACCAAGCAGGTTACCGACCGTATCGAGAAGAAGCTCGAAGAGCTGGAATCGCTTGACTACACCCGCAGCGAGACGGTTGCCGGACGGACAACGATTTTCGTGGAACTGTTGCCGACCACTAAGGCCAGGGATGTCAATCCGACCTGGATGCGCGTGCGCAACATGATCGACGACATAAAAGGCGATTTTCCGAGCGGCGTCGTCGGGCCATTTTTCAACGACCGCTTCGGCGACGTTTTCGGCAATATCTACGCGTTCACCAGCGACGGACTCACGCAGCGCCAGCTTCGCGACCTTGTCGAATCCGCCCGCGCAAAGGTTTTGACCGTTCCCAATGTGGGAAAGGTGGACATTATCGGCGCGCAAGACGAAGCGATCTACCTTGAATTCTCGACCCGAAAGATTGCGGCCCTTGGTATCGACCAGCAATCGGTGATCGATACGCTGCAGGCGCAGAACGCCGTCACTCAGTCGGGCTTCGTCGACGCCGGCCCCGAGCGTATCGCCTTGCGTGTGGGCGGTCAGTTTACGTCTGAGGAAAGCCTGAGGTCGATCAATCTGCGTGTTAACGACCGATTCTTTCCGCTGACCGATGTTGCCACGATCAAGCGCGGCTATGTCGATCCTCCGTCATCACTGTTCAGATACAATGGCCAGCCCGCGATCGGTCTCGCCATCGGCATGAAGACCGGGGCAAATCTGCTCGAATTCGGCAAGGCACTCGACCTGCAGATGGAGCGAGTCGTGACCGATTTGCCGATCGGCGTTGATGTTCAACGCGTTTCCGATCAGCCCGAGGTGGTGGACGAGGCAGTCTCGGGCTTCACGCGCGCCCTGTTCGAGGCGGTTGTCATCGTTCTTGCGATCAGTTTCATCAGCCTTGGCGTTCGCGCGGGTCTGGTCGTTGCAATCTCGATCCCTCTCGTGTTGGCGATCACGTTCCTCGTAATGGCCTATTCGGGCATTTCGCTGCAGCGTATCTCGCTCGGCGCGTTGATTATTGCACTTGGCCTTCTTGTCGACGATGCGATGATTGCCGTCGAGATGATGGTTGCCCGGCTGGAGGCAGGAGACGATCTGAAAAAGGCAGCAACACACGTCTACACGTCTACGGCCTTCCCGATGCTCACGGGCACGCTCGTAACGGTCGCCGGCTTCATTCCCATCGGCTTGAACAACAGTGCCGCGGGCGAATTTACCTTCACGCTTTTCGTCGTGATTGCCGTCTCGCTCCTGGTCTCATGGATCGTCGCCGTTTTGTTCACGCCACTTTTAGGGGTGAGCATCCTTCCGAAGACGATGAAGTCGCATCATGATCGGAAAGGCCGGCTGGCGAGAGCTTTTTCCTGGCTTTTGAACCTTTCGATGCGGTGGCGTTGGATGACGATCGGCGCGACAGTCGTTGCTTTCGCGCTCTCCATCGGTGGAATGGGTCTTGTGCAGCAGCAGTTCTTCCCTTCCTCGGACAGACCTGAACTGATCGTCGACTGGAACTTGCCGCACAACAGTTCGATCTCCGAGACGAACAGGCAGATGGCCAAGTTCGAGCAGGAGATGCTCGCGAACAACAAGGATATAGAGCACTGGACGAGCTATGTCGGACAAGGTGCTCCCCGCTTCATCCTGTCCTTCGATGTCCAGACGCCCGACGTGTCGTTCGGGCAGACGATCATCGTGACCAAGGGGCTTGATGTTCGCGACAAGGTCAAGAGCGAACTGCAGGACTATCTGACGAAAACCTTCCCCGGAACCGATGCCTTCGTAAAGCTCCTCGACATCGGGCCTCCGGTCGGCAAGCCTGTGCAATATCGCATCAGCGGGCCGGATATCCAGAAGGTTCGCGATATCGCCCAGCAATTTGCCGGCATCGTCGGCCAGCATCCACTGCTCTCCAACATGACCTTTGACTGGAATGAACCGTCGCGTGTGGTGAAGGTCGATGTTCTGCAGGACAAGGCGCGGCAACTTGGCGTATCGTCGCAAGACATTGCAACGACCCTTAACGGGATCGTGGAGGGATCGTCGGCCACGCAGATCAGGGACAACATCTATCTCATCGACGTGATCGGCAGGGCCCAAACCTCGGAGCGTGGTTCCATCGAGACGCTGCAGAACCTTCAGCTGCCTGGCTCAAACGGAAAATCGGTACCGCTCTCGGCAGTTGCCAATTTCCGCTACGAGCTGGAGCAGCCGACCATCTGGCGTCGCACGCGCACCCCGACAATCACCCTCAAGGCTGCCGTCGTCGGGCCGACACAGCCAGCGACGATCGTCACCGAACTGCAGCCCAAGGTCGATGCGTTCCGCAAGAGCCTTCCAGCCGGCTACAGCATCGCCAATGGCGGTTCCGTCGAGGAAAGCGCGAAGGCGCAAGGGCCGATCGCTGCGGTTGCGCCGCTGATGTTGTTTGCCATGGCGACGATCCTCATGATCCAGTTGCAAAGCTTCAGCAGGTTGTTCCTGGTGTTCGCAGTGGCTCCGACGGCACTCATCGGTGTGGTGATAGCACTGCTTGCCAGTAACGCGCCCATGGGATTCGTCGCAATTCTTGGCGTGCTTGCGCTGATTGGGATCCTCATCCGCAACTCTGTCATACTTGTCGTGCAGATCGAACAGCTTCGCAGCGAAGGCGTGCCTCCATGGCGCGCCGTCATCGAGGCGACGGAGCACCGCATGCGTCCGATCATGCTGACGGCGGCGGCCGCGACCCTCGCGCTCATTCCGATCTCCCGCGAAGTCTTCTGGGGTCCCATGGCCTACGCCATGATGGGGGGCATTGTCGTCGGTACTGCACTGACGCTTCTTTTCCTTCCAGCACTCTACGTGGCATGGTTCCGGATCCCGACAGAGAGGCTGGAGCAGGGCAAACCCGCACATCCCTAGCATTCGGGGGCGCCCGCTTATCGGTCGCCCTTAGTCTCGGCGCGCCCAGCCGATCGGCGGATCCGGAAGTTGGAAAATCAGTTCGGCTTGCGCCCGCACCCGCCGCCTCGTCGAAAAGCCCGCAACGCTCAACCGACCCCTGGAAGTTGGAAATCAACCTTCAGGGGTCGGTTAACGAGGTCGGGGCCTTCCGGGAGGAGACTTCGATTCAGCTTCTGATCGTTGCCTTGCCTTGTTCCACCAAGCGAGCGGCGGCATCGGCGGGCGTCGTTCGTTCGAACGCGAGCTCGTCGGCGAGGGGCCGAAGAACGCGCTGGTCGAATTCCGTCGCGCCAAGCGGGGCAGGTGCCGGGTAATCGCCGACCTGATCCTTAAGAAGATTGACGTACTTGACGGTGTCCTGCTCCGTCGGGTTAAGGTTCGGCAGGATCGCCTCGCGGACGGTCGCCGACATTGGTACGCCACGCTCCACACCGAGGATCTTGCCGGCGTCGATGTCGTTGACGAAGAAGTCGATGAACTTGGCGGCCGCTTCGCCGTTCTTCGTCGTCGCACCAATGCTCCAGATAAGCGCGGGACGGTAGTAATGGCCGGAGGGGCCACCCTTGCTTTCTCGCGGCAGCATGGTGATCGCCAGTTTGTTCTTCGAGATCAGCTGATAGCCGACGAGCTGGTTTGAATAGGCCATGCCGATTGCCGATTTGCCAAGCGCCAGGCAATTGGTGTCGATGGTATTCTGGTCGAGCGTCTGGATATCGGCCGCGACCGTGCCACCTTTCTTGCGCAGGTCCTCCCAGAAGCTGTACCACTCCTTGGCATCTTCGACGTCGAAGCCCAGAGTGCCATTGGCGTAAAGGCTCTTGCCGCGCTGGCGCAGCCAGGCATCGAAGACGTAGGCATAGCGTGCCCCGTAAGGACCGCCCCAGTAATTGTCCTTGCCAGCTGCTTTTGTAAGCTCGACGGCCAGTTTGGCATATTCGTCCCAGGTGAGGTCCGGCGTCGGCACGGGAAGCCCAGCCTTTTCAAAGATGGTCTGATCGAAAAAGAGCGCAAAGGAGTTCAGGCCGAGGCCGATGCCGTAGAGCTTGTTGTCGACGGTCGTCAGCTTCAGCATATCCTTGCCGAAGCTGTCGACCTTGAGGGCCGAGGGAACGAATTCGTCGAGCGGCATGCATGCGCCACGCTTGGAGTAATCGGAGATTGTGCTGGGCTCGAGCTGGAACACATCAGCGATCGCGCGGCCAGCCATTTGCGTCGCGAGCTTCGTCCAGTAGCCGTCGCCGCTGAGCGACTCGCCCACGATCGTGACGCCCGGGTTCTTGGTCTGATAGAGCTTTGCGACCTCCAGTGTACGCTTGGCGCGGTCGTTAGAACCCCACCACATGGCACGCAGTTGCGCGTCTTCCGCAAAGGCCGGGATGGCACTGGCCGCGCCGAAGGCAAGGCCCGTAGCCACACCGGCCGAGCCCATCAGAAATGAACGTCGATTGATCTGCATGATGATCCTCCTTTGTCGCCTGCCCGTGCCGTCCTCCAACGGTTCTCGAGCATGTCACGGGCTAGATTACGCAAATAATTTCCGTTTGCAACAAATTATGTTGATATTGCAAATTTGCACGATTTGCATATATTTGAGTTATGAACGAAATCAAACCAAAACGGCCGCGCCAGGCCGACATCGCCGCCTTGGCAGGTGTCTCCGTTTCAACGGTCTCGCGGGTGCTTGCCAACGAGCCAGGCATAAGCGAGAGCGTGCGCGAGCATATTCTGAAGGTGGCGGCCGAGCACGGATACCAGGTGAGGTCTGCTGCCGAAGCGGTTCCGGGCGGACTTGCGATGATAGCCAGCGATGGCGTCACGGGCGGACTGAGCGTTTTCTACGAGTCCATCGTCGACGGTCTGCGTTCGGCAGCAGCCGAGCACGGCATGTCTTTCGAGGTTCGCCTCATCCGTGAAGACCGCGCAACACCCGAGGTCATCCGGGACCATTTGAAGTCGGCGCGTGCCGAGGGCCTCTTTCTCGTCGGCATCGATCCGAGTGCGGCGTTGCGCAGCTGGATCGACGAAGAGAAGGTTCCGGTCGTCCTCGTCAACGGGACGGATCCTCAGCTCCGCCTCGACGGCGTCTCGCCTTCGAATTTCTTTGGAGCCTTCCAGGCCGCCCAACGGCTGCTGAAGGCTGGCCACCGCCGCATCCTCCATCTGACCGGCTCCCACCGCCATACGATCCGCGAGCGTGTTCGCGGTTTCGACGCGGCGATAACCTCGGTTCCGGATGCCGAAGGCCGACTTGTGCCGATGACCTTTCACGGCAGCGCCAGTCGCGAGGCGCATGAGCTGACGGCGGCGATCCTTGCGGAGAACGCCGGTTTCACTGCCGCCTTCTGCATGAACGATTTTATCGCAGTCGGTGTCTTGGAAGCCGTCACGGAAGCGGGCTTTCGGGTGCCGGAAGACTTCGCGATCGTCGGGTTTGACGATTTGCCCTGCGCATTGATGACCAATCCGCCGCTTTCCACCATGCGCGTCGACCGCGCGGCCCTTGGCCGGGAGGCGATCGGCCTGATGATATCCCGTTTTCGCGACCGGGCGGCTCCCGCCCGTCATGTATGCCACGGGGTGGTCCCGGTTGCCGGGGGCACCGTATCTGATGTTGCAACCTCATGAGTGATTATTCCGATGACCTATGATCCGGCCAGCGCCAATCCGCTTGCAGGCAATCCACTCGAAACCCGCAAGGACATGGAGCGGGCGCTTCGCGATCTTTTCGATCCACTGCTGCCCTTTTTTTCGAAGGGCAATGCCCGCGTTCGGCTTGACGGCGCCGGCGCGCATTTCGATCGTGCCGCGGCCGATCTTGAAGGCTTCGCCCGGCCTCTGTGGGGCCTTGCTCCATTGGGTGCGGGAAATGGCCGGTTCGAGCATTGGAACCGTTTCGCCGAAGGCCTCGCCACTGGAACGGATCCGGAGCATCCGGAATATTGGGGCACGGTCCACGGCCGCGACCAGCGCATGGTGGAGCTTGCCGCGCTCGGTTTTGCGCTGGCGCTTGTTGCAGAAAAGATCTGGGAGCCACTTGATGCGCGTGCCCGCAACAATGTCATCGCCTATTTCAAACACGCGCGCCAGTTCGATTACGCCGACAACAACTGGAAGTTCTTCCGCATCTTCGTCGATATCGCGCTTGACCGATTGGGCGCGGATTTCGATCGCAGCCTTACTCGACAATATCTGGAAGAGCTTGAGGGCTTCTATATCGGCGATGGCTGGTATCGCGACGGCAATGTTCGTCGTGTCGACCACTACATTCCCTTCGCGATGCACTTTTACGGCCTGATTTATTCGAAGCTGGTCGATGATGATTATGCCAAGCGCTACCGCGAACGGGCAGCGCTCTTTGCCAAGGATTTCAGGGCTTGGTTTGCAGCCGATGGTGCCGCGGTCCCCTTCGGCCGCAGCCTGACATACCGCTTCGCCTGCGCAGGTTTCTGGTCGGCACTTGCCTTTGCCGACCTCGAAGCCTTGCCCTGGGGCGAAGTGAAGCATCTTTGCCTTCAGCATCTGCGCTGGTGGAGGGACAAGCCGATGACGAACCGGGACGGTATCCTGTCAATCGGTTTCGGCTATCCCAATCTGCTGATGTCGGAGAGCTATAATTCTGCAGGTTCGCCTTATTGGGCTTTCAAGGCCTTCTTGCCGCTTGCAATTCCAGCAGATCATCCGTTCTGGACGGCAAAGGAAAAGGTGCCGGAAGCAATCGCAGTCTCTCCGCAGCGCCACCCGGGCATGGTCTTGATGCGGGCGGACGGCGATGTCGTGGCGCTTTCTTCCGGCCAGGAAAATTTGCAGATGCGTTTTGGATCGGAGAAATACGCAAAATTCGCATATTCAGCCCGCTACGGATTCAGTGTTGAAGCCGACGAGCGCAATTTCGCCGGCGGCGCTTTTGATTCGGCTCTGGCTTTCAGTGACGACGGATTGCATTACCGGGTTCGTGAAACGAATGCGGAAGCCAGGATTGCCGGCAATGTGCTCTATTCGAAGTGGTCGCCATTCCAGGATGTCTCGGTCGAAACATGGCTCGTGCCGGCAGCGCCTTGGCATGTCCGCGTTCACAGGATCCATTCGCCGCGGGCGCTGCAGACCTCCGAAGGCGGCTTCGCGATCGCCAAACGGGATTTCGATCTCGATACGCTTTCGGCCGAAACAGGCGCCGCGCATGTGATCGGCGAGAGTGATTTTTCCGGCATTGCCGATCTTGGCTCGACCGTGACGCGCGCCGGCCTTGCGCAGAAAGCCCTGCCGAATACGAACGTCATTGTTGCAAAGACCTTGCTGCCGCAGTTGCGCGGCGAAATCCCTGCAGGGGAGACCGTGCTGGTAACGGCCGTGCTCGCGGTCAATGATCCGCAAGCTGTTTCCGGAATTTGGATGAAGCGTCCTGTCGTTCCGGATATTGGAGATTTGGAAAAGCAGGTGAAGGAATACGGCGTGACGGTCAGCGCCATTGTCGCGCCGGGACAGATGCCATGAGGCGTCCTGGCATAGCGCTTGCCATGGATCCGGGGCGCACCGAATATGTCATCTCGGATGCGGTGCTTCAACGCCTGGACGTCATCGGCAGCTTGCTTGACCGCGAGCCGCTGCAGAATTTTTCTGACGAGCGCGCCCGGCGCGTGCTGCCGGAGACTGAAATCCTCATCACCGGCTGGGGGGCGCCGCTGGTGGGCGGCGAGGTGCTTGCCACAGCGAGGCGTTTGAAGATCGTTGCCCATGCGGCCGGCACCGTCAAAGGCATTATCGGTGAAGAGATTTTCAGGGCCGGAATTGCGGTCAGCCATGCCGCGGAAGCCAATGCCACACCGGTCGCGGAGTTTACGCTCGCAGCCATTCTCTTTGCCGGCAAACAGATTTTCCGCTTTCGCGACCGTTACGTGGCCGACCGCAATCGTGACCGCACCTATCCGATGCAGCGTCTGGCGATCGGCAACTACCGGCGTGTAGTCGGCATCATTGGGGCGTCGCGGATCGGCCGTCGCGTCATCGAGTTGCTGGAGCCTTTCGACTACCAGCTTGTCCTTTTCGATCCGACGATCGGCATGGCCCAAGCCCAAGGGCTTGGAGCAGAGAAGGTCGATCTCGATACCCTCATGAGGATTTCCGACATCGTTTCGCTTCACGCGCCGTCCCTGCCTTCCACGCGACATATGATCGATGCGCGCAGGCTGGCTTTGATGAAGGACGGCGCAACGCTCATCAACACGGCTAGGGGCGCAATCATCGACGAAACTGCGCTTTTGGCGACGCTTGCAACCGGCCGCATCGATGCCATTATCGACGTGACTGACCCGGAAATCCCCGAACCGTCGTCGGCCTTTTACGATCTGCCGAATCTGTTTCTGACGCCTCATATCGCAGGTGCCGTCGGACTGGAGCGGATGCGCCTCGGTGAAATGGCGGTGGACGAGATCGAACGTTTCTTAAAGGGCGAGACGCTTCGTTACGGCGTCACCCTTGCAGATCTCGAAAAGATGGCCTGAGCTTATTCAGCCCTGCGGGAATTCGGTGAGCCGTCATTGGCAAGTTCAGGCATCAGATCGGCGAGATTGACGACCTTGCCGGTGCGGGAACTTTGAAGCGCTGCAATGCCGCAGAGCACCGACATGGCCCCGGCACGCGTTCCCGCACGCTGATGAAGCTTGTCTTGCATGTCGGGCTTGAAGATCATATTGCGCATCCGGTCGTCCCCGCCGTAATGGCCGCCGGCGGAATGCGGCACGATGATACGCTCGACCGCCTCCTTGCCATTGGGGAAGTTCCGGATCAGCAGGATCTCATCCTCTTTCTTCACCTCCCAGGGCTGGGCCTCGTACTGGCGGATTTCGATCCGGCCCTTGGTGCCGTTGAATGCCAGATGGTGGCCTTCGATCGGCTGGAAGGTGTTCAGGGAATAGGAGACATGCACGTTGTTTCGATAGCGGATGCTGACGACCATCGTGTCCGGAATGTCGATATCTTCGCGGAAGACGCAGCCGTCGCGATAATATCCGTCAATCTTCGAAGGTTCCTCGTAGAGTGTGTCTAGGAAGGGATCTGCCTCCAGATCGAGAAAGTAGTCGCATTCATGGGTGTGCGGACAGAGCTTGCAGCGTGGGCCGCGGAAGGGGCCTTTGCGGCCGTAGTTCTGTAGGTCGGCGAAGGAAGTAACGGCTTCGGGATCGCTGTCGAGATACCAGTTCAGTAGATCGAAATGGTGCGTCGCCTTGTGAACGAACAGGCTGCCGGAATTTTCGGTATAGGCGTGCCAGCGGCGGAAATAGTCGGCGCCGTGTTTCGTGTTCAAGTACCAGTGGAAATCGACCGAACTGACCCGGCCGATCTCGCCGGAATCGAGCAATTCCTTGATTCTGGCTGCGGTCGGCGCATAGCGGTAGTTGAATGACACGTCGACGCGCCTGCCGGTACGTTTCTCGGCATCGATGATCTGGCGGATCTTGTCGACTGCGGTTGTCATCGGTTTCTCGGTGATGACGTCGATCCCGGCCTCCAATGCTCGCACGACGATCGCATCATGCGTGTGATCCGGTGTGCAGACGATGACGAGGTCCGGTTTGACCTCGGCCAGCATCGCATCGATATCCTCGTAAATCGGCGCATTGCTGCCGATCATCGTGCGGGCGCGCTCGCCGCGAAGACAGTTCTTTTCGACGATCGCGACGAGATCGACATGTTCGCGCCAACCGGCCAGCAGTTCCTTGCCCCACATGGTGGTTCCGCGATTTCCTGTCCCGATCAGTGCAAAACGGCGCTTCTCCATCGAATGATCCTCCTCATGCCTGCTGAAACTTATAAAATCATGCTTGGCAGCAGCTATGGTAGCGCTCGACGCAGGTCGCGATGACCTCGTCCGCTGGTCGTTTCCACCAATTCTCTGCCGAGAAGATTTCGACCTCCTGCGCGCCGACGAAGCCTGCCGCCTCGATCATGCGCCGGATGCCTTTGAGATCTATCACGCCATCGCCCATCATGCCGCGGTCGGTTAGCATGTCCTTGGTCGGCGTCAGCCAGTCGCAGATATGATGGGCGAAGATGCGATTCATCTTTCCGGCGCGCACGATCTGCTTGGCGAGATCCGGATCCCACCAGACATGGTAGACGTCGATTGCAACGCCGACGTTTTCGCCCAGCTGCTCACATATATCGAGCGCGTGAGCGAGTGTGTTCACGCAGGCCCGGTCCGCCGCATACATCGGATGCAGGGGTTCGATTGCCAACGGTATGCCGGCGGCTTCTGCATGCGGCGATACCGCAGCGATACCGTCGGACACCATCTGGCGCGCTTGGCCAATGTCCTTGGAACTGCCCGGCAGCCCGCCGACGACGAGCACGAGGCAATCGGCGCCGAGTGCGGCAGCCTCATCGATTGCGCGCCGATTGTCGTCGAGGTTCCCCTGCCATCCCGCATGGGTTGCCGCCGGAAAGAAACCGCCGCGGCAAAGGCCGGTCAGCTTCAACCCGTTCGATTTGACGATGCGAACGGCCTCGGCGAGCCCGATTTTCGCGACCTGCTCCCGCCAGGGTGCGATCCTGGTGATGCCGTGCTTCAGGCAGACATCAACGGCTTCGGCAAAGCCGCATTGTTCGCGGATCGTCGCAAGATTGATCGAAAGTCCTTCGATCTGCATATGAATTCCTCCCGCTGCCGATCGGCGTCAGTAAAGGCCATGGACGGCGAGCACCCGCTTCATTCGGTTGACCGCCATATCGGGATCGGCAAGAACGCGCGCCTTGTCCGCCAGCCGGAAAAGCTCCGCGAGATGCGTCAGAGAACGCGTGCTCTGCTGCCCGCCGATCATCGTGAAGTGATCCTGCAGGCCGTTGAGATAGGCAAGGAAGACGACGCCGGTCTTGTAGAAGCGCGTCGGCGCCTTGAAGATGTGACGTGAAAGCGGAACGGTCGGCTCGAGCAAGTCGAAGAACTCGCGGTTGCTCTTGCGGCCCAGTGCTTCCATAGCGGCGGAGGCGGCCGGAGCAATCGCATCGAAGATGCCGAGCAGGGCGTCGGAGTGTCCCTGTTCGTCGCCGGCTATCAGTTCCGCATAATTGAAGTCGTCACCGGTATACATGCGCACGCCCTTCGGCAGTTGCCGGCGCATTGCAATTTCCTTTTCCTTGGAAAGCAGGGACACCTTGATGCCGTCGACCTTTGCGGAATTGGCTTCGATCACTTGCAGGCAGGTGGACATGGCCTTGATGTGATCGCGATCGCCCCAATACCCTTCCAGCGCCGGGTCGAACATCTCGCCCAGCCAGTGAATGACGACCGGTTCTTTCACCTGCCGCAGGATGCGGTCATAGACGCGGATATAATCGTCCGGCCCGTTCGCAGCAGCCGCAAGCGCCCGGCTTGCCATCAGGATGATGCGCCCGCCTTCTGCTTCGACGGCTTCGATCTGTTCTTCGTAGGCCTTGATGATCGTGTCGATCGTCACGTCGGGACCGGGAGCCAGATGATCGGTACCGGCGCCGCAGGAAATCAGCGCATCCTTGCGCGTTCGCGCTTCGGAAAGCGCCCGGCGAATGAGATCGCGAGCTTCCGGCCAGCCAAGTCCCATACCGCGCTGTGCCGTATCCATCGCTTCGGCCACCCCGAGACCGAGGTCCCAAAGGCGGTGGCGGAAGGCGAGCGTCCGTTCCCAGTCGATGGCGGGCGTCAACCATGGATCGTTGTCCGCCAGCGGGTCGGCGACGACATGGGCAGCGGCAAAGACCACGCGCGGAAAGTCTTTCGCGTCGCGCTTCTCGATCTCGATCGGCGTTCCGGTCAGCGTATAGGGGGCGATCCTGCCGTCGAGGGGAAGATTGACCGTCTGCATATCAGAATTCCAATGCCGGAACGTCGAGCCAGCGGCGCTCGGCCCAAGATTTCAGGCCGAGTTCGGCAAGCTGGACGCCCTTGGCGCCTGCCTCCAGGCCGTAGGGCCATGGGGCGTCTTCGGCGACGTGGCGCAGGAACATTTCCCACTGCACCTTAAAGCCGTTGTCGAATGACTGTGTGTCCGGCACTTCGTCCCAGGTCTGATAGAAGTCGATCGTTTGCGGCTGGTCCGGATTCCAGACCGGCTTCGGCGTATTGACGCGATGCTGCGTCCAGCATTTCGTAAGACCGGCGACGGCAGAACCGTGCGTGCCGTCCACCTGGAAGGTCACGAGATCGTCGCGGCGCACGCGCACGGCCCAGGACGAATTGATCTGCGCGATCACGCCGCCTTCAAGCTCGAAGGTCGCATAAGCCGCATCATCCGTATCGCAGTCGTAGGTCTTGCCCTGCTCGTCGACGCGGCTCCCGATATGCGTTGCGCCGAGGCAGGAAACGGCCTTCACCTCGCCGAAAAGATTGTCGAGCACGTAGCGCCAGTGGCAGAGCATGTCGAGGATAATGCCGCCACCATCGCCCTTGCGGTAGTTCCAGGATGGCCGCTGCGCCGGAACGCCCCAATCGCCTTCGAAGACCCAATAGCCGAACTCACCGCGCACCGAGAGAATCTTGCCGAAGAAACCGGAATCGCGCAGCAGCGCCAGCTTGCGCAGACCCGGCAGGAAGAGTTTGTCCTGCACGACGCCGTGTTTGAGCCCGGAGGCTCGTGCTTTCCTCGCAAGGTCGACGGCCACTTGCAGGTCGTCGGAGATCGGCTTTTCGCAATAGACGTGCTTGCCCGCATCGAGTGCCTTGGAAAGCAGCTCGGCGCGCATCAAGGTCGTTCCGGCATCGAAGAAAATCTGGTCGTCGGGGTTGGCGAGCGCTCCGTCCAGATCTGTCGACCAGCGCTTGATGTTGTGCTTCTTCGCCAGCTCTTCCATCTTGTCGCGGTTGCGGCCGACGATAATGGGGTCGATCTCCAGCCGCTCGCCGGATTTCAGGAACAATCCGCCCTGGTCGCGGATGGCCAGGATCGATCGCACCAGGTGCTGATTGTAGCCCATGCGGCCTGTGACGCCGTGCAAAATGATCCCCAGACGAGCCATCTTATTTCTCCCTGCCAAATTATCGAACGGCGGGAGTGGGGGTTGCCCGGCCCTCCCAAGCCAGTAACTAAACGGTTACTTGATGGCAGATCGCAAGCGGGGCTGTCAATAGTCAAATCCAATTTTGAGTTTTTCAGCGCCTGATCGAGGCGAGTGTCACGTGGACGATATGCTTTTCCCAGCTGTCGAGATTTGAGGGCTCAATCAGTTCGCGCCCGAAGATCGTCGAGAGCGTATGCTGGTTCGAAAGGTAGAAATATCCGAGAGATGCGATCGTCAGATAGACGTGAAGGGGATCGGCGTTTTCGATGAAGACGCCCTCCTTCTTGCCGCGCTCGAGAACCCGCGCAAGCTCACCGATCAGGTGAGAATGCAGTTCCTTGAGCCGGACGGACTGGCGAAGCCAGCGGGCTCGGTGCAGGTTCTCCGTGCCGAGAAGGCTGAGAAACTCCGGATGCTTGAGGAAGTAGCGCCAGGTGAAGAGAGCCAGCTCGCCGATTCCTTCTTCGGGGCTGCGGTCGCCGATATGCAGGGCACGCTCCGCTGTACGGATGTCGACATAAGCCTCCTCCAGCACACGCAGGTAGAGCTGCTCCTTGTCGCCAAAATAGTGATAGAGCATGCGCTTATTGGTGCCGGCTCGCTCTGCAATCGCGTCGACGCGCGCCCCGCCCATGCCGTTTTCGGCGAACTCGCGGGTCGCGGCTTCCAGGATCGCGGCCTTGGTTCTTTCGGGGTCGCGCTGCAATACGCGTCCACCGGCCACCCGCCTGGCTTTCTTCTTTTCACCGGTCTCGCCGCTATTATCCATCCGCTCATCTCCCCAGACGCTCTGTTGCGCTCATAAGGCTTCGGTGCGAGATTGTAAAAGCGACAATCCCGGAGGAGAACCTCGCGAAATTATCACCGCTTGACAGGCCCGATGCTTGTCCATAGCTTGTAACCAATTAGTTATTTGTTGCAAGAGAAACCAGCAAGGAGCGTGTGGAGGCGCTCCCCAAGGGAGGAGAAAAACAGATGACACTACGCGTAAGCAGACGTAACTTCATGGCGGGCGGGGCAACGCTTCTTTCGCTTTCGGCATTTGGTTCAGGCGCCTTTGCGCAGGATAAACGCCTGCGCCTGCTGTGGTGGGGATCCCAGCCACGTGCAGACCGCACCAACAAGGTGTCGGAGCTCTACAAGGCGAAGAATCCAGGTACATCGATTACCGGCGAATTTCTCGGCTGGGGTGATTACTGGCCTCGACTTGCAACGCAGGTCGCTGGCAAGAATGCCCCCGATGTTATCCAGATGGATTACCGTTACATCGTCGAGTATGCACACCGCGGCGCACTTGCGCCTCTCGATTCCTACATGCCCTCGAAGCTTAATCTCAGTGACTTCGACAAGGCGCAGATCGAGGGCGGCAGCGTCGATGGACATCTCTATGGCGTGAGCCTGGGTGCGAATTCGGCGGCGACCATGCTGAACACGACCGCGTTCGAGGAAGCGGGCATCGACCTACCGTCGAAGACAACGACCTGGGAGGAGTTCGGCAGGATGGCAGCCGAACTGACCAAGGCCGGCAAGCGTAAGGGCCTGTTCGGAATGGCCGATGGCAGTGGTGGGGAGCCGCTTTTTGAAAACTATCTCCGCCAACGCGGAAAGGCGCTTTATACTGCTGATGCAAAGGTTGGCTTTGGCGTCGAAGAAGCTTCCGAATGGTTTGATATGTGGAACAAGTTCCGTGAAAGCGGCGCATGCGTTCCCCCTGACATTCAGGCATTGGACAAGAACGACATCGAGACGAATACGCTGACCCTTGGCAAGTCTGCCGCTGGTTTCGCGCACTCGAACCAGTTCGTGGCATATCAGCAGATGAACAAGGACAAGCTCACCCTGGCAAACCACATGCGAGTGACCAAGGACTCGAAAGGCGGCCACTACCGCAAACCTTCGATGTTCTTTTCGGTTTCATCTCAGTCGAAAGTCGTCGATCAGGCAGTCGATTACGTGAACTTCTTCGTCACCAATCCTGAGGCTGCGCTGGCGCTGGGTGTTGAACGCGGCATTCCGGAATCGGCAGCGATGCGTGAGGTCGTGGCAGCCAAGCTCGACGCTGTCGGGAAGGTGCCGTTGGAATACGTCTCTGGCCTCGGCGATCTCGCCGGAAAGTTGCCGCCACCGCCGCCTGCGGGTGCCGGTGAAGGTGAGCTCACGCTTCGAAACATCTCCGAGCAGGTCGGTTTCGGTCAGTTGACAGCGGCAGACGGCGCCAAGCAGCTCGTGGACGAACTTACGCGCATTCTCGCGCGGGGCTGATCCATATGAATAATGCGATGCGCACGATGTCTGCAGAGGCGGCGACGGTAGAACGGTATCGGGGGGCGGTGGCCGACAGCCGGTTCAAGCGGCTGTGGAATGCCAATGCACCAGGCTATCTCTTCCTGCTGCCCTGGCTTCTGGGCTTCTTCGGGTTGACGCTCGGACCTGCCCTGATGTCGCTCTACCTGTCCTTCACCGACTTCGACATGTTGAGGTCGCCGGGCTGGGTGGGCGCGGCAAACTACGTGCGCATCGCCACTGCCGATCCGAAATTCGCCTCGGCGATGTCGGTCACGCTGACCTACGTAATGTTGGCCGTGCCCTTCAAGCTTGCCTTTGCGCTGATGGTTGCGCTGGCGTTGAACCGGGGCATCCAAGGCCTACCGATCTATCGCGCTATCTTTTATCTGCCTTCGCTGCTCGGCGCGAGCGTGGCGATCGCCGTCCTCTGGCGCCAGCTTTTTGCCGGTGACGGCCTGGTCAATGCAGCACTTGCACAATTTGGCATTCAGGGGCCGAGCTGGATTTCGCATCCGAACTATTCAATCTATACGCTGGTTGCGCTCAGCGTCTGGCAGTTCGGCTCGCCGATGATCATCTTCCTTGCCGGCCTGCGTCAGATCCCGCAGGACATGTACGAGGCCGCCAGTCTCGACGGCGCCTCGAAATTTAGACAGTTCTACAAGATCACGCTGCCGCTTCTGACGCCGGTCATCTTCTTCAATGCTGTCGTGCAGACGATCGACGCTTTCAAGGCTTTCACGCCCGCCTTCATCATCTCCGGCGGCACCGGCGGCCCGATCAACTCGACGCTGTTCTATACGCTCTATCTCTACCAGGAAGCCTTCGGGAACTTCCGCATGGGCTATGCCTCGGCGCTTGCCTGGATCCTAGTGATCATTATCGCGATCTTCACCGCCTTCTCGTTCCTGTCCTCGCGTTACTGGGTGCACTACGATGACTGAGATGACTGGCATTGTCACCGCCCCGCAGCCGCCCTCTGACGTCAACAAGCGCAGCCTGCCTGGCTCGGTCCTGGTGCATGCCCTGCTGATCGGCGGCTCGCTCCTGATGCTCTATCCGTTGCTTTGGATGGTTTCGGCTTCGGTGCGACCGGAAAACGAGATCTTCACGTCGACCTCGATTTTTCCGTCGTCCATCGATTTCTCATCCTATCTTCGTGGGTGGGTCGGCCTCGACGTCAGCTTTGGTCGCTTCTTCTGGAACTCGCTGGTGATCTCGGTGCTGACGGTGGTGGGCAACGTCACTGCCTGCTCTCTCGCTGCCTTCGCCTTTGCACGCCTGCGCTTTGCTGGCCGGAACTTCTGGTTCGCGATCATGCTCGGCACGCTGATGATTCCCTATCACGTGACGCTGATCCCGCAATACGTGCTCTTCCTGAACCTCGGCTGGGTCAATACCATCCTGCCGCTGGTGGTGCCAAAGTTCCTGGCAAGCGACGCCTTTTTCATCTTCCTCATGGTGCAGTTTTTCCGGGGCATTCCGCGCGAACTGGACGAGGCCGCGATGATGGACGGCTGCAGCGCTTGGCGCATCTATTGGAAGATCATGCTGCCGTTATCGCTGCCAGTATTGGCGACGGCCGCAATATTCTCGTTCATCTGGACCTGGGACGATTTCTTCGGTCCGCTGATCTACCTGAATGACATGAACACTTACACGATCCAACTCGGTCTACGAACCTTCGTCGACTCGACCAGTGCGTCGGATTGGGGTGGCCTATTCGCCATGTCGACGCTCTCGCTCGTGCCCGTCTTCTTCTTCTTCCTCTTCTTCCAGCGCCTGCTGATCGAAGGCATCGCCACGACCGGCATGAAGCGCTGATGCGGATGGAAAGCGATATGAGCATCAAGACTGTTGCCATCGTCGGCTGCGGTATCGGCCGTTCTCACATCGTCGAGGGCTATCTCCCGCATCCGGACAAGTTCAGGATCGCAGCCATCTGCGATCTCAATGAGGAGCGCCTGAAAGCCGTCGGCGACGAGTTTGGGATCGTGAAGCGCACGACCTCCTTTACGGAGCTTCTGGCCGACGAGGAGATCGACATCATCGATATCTGCACGCCGCCCGGCATTCATCGCGAACAGGTCGTGGCAGCTCTTGCGGCGGGCAAGCATGTCGTCTGCGAAAAACCGCTCACCGGCTCCCTTGCCGCCGTCGATGAGATCGTGGAGGCCGAAAGACGTGCCAAGGGCACCCTGATGCCGATTTTTCAATATCGCTATGGCGACGGAATCCAGAAGGCGAAATATATCATCGACGCAGGCATAGCCGGCAAGTTCTACATGGGGGCCGTCGAGACCTTCTGGCTGCGCAAGCCCGAATATTACGCGGTTCCCTGGCGCGGCAAATGGGCGACAGAACTCGGCGGCGTACTCGTAACCCATGCGCTGCACCTGCACGATATGCTCTTCCACCTCGCCGGCCCGGCCGCCCGCGTCTTTGGCAGGGTTGCCACCCGGGTCAATGACATCGAGGTGGAAGATTGCGCCTCCGTCAGCCTTCTGATGCAGAACGGCGCCTTCGTTTCACTGTCCTGCACGCTGGGATCGCAACAGCAGATCAGCCGGCTGCGGCTGCATTTCGAGAACGTCACTTTCGAAAGCAACCACGATCCGTACGCGCCGGGCAAGGGGCCGTGGCAGATCATCGCCGCCAATGACGAAGTGCAGGCAAGGATCGACGCTGCGGTTGGCGACTGGCGACCGGTTGCGCCGCGGTTCAACACGCAAATGGCCCGATTTCATGATTACCTCAGCGGGAAAGGCCCGCTGCCGGTCACCAGCGCCGATGCGCGGCGGGCGCTGGAATTGGTAACAGCAATCTATCAATCGTCCGATAGCGGCGCAGACATAGCGCTGCCCATTGGTCGCGACAGCCCGAAATACGCCGACTGGCGTGCAAAAACGAGATAACGGACCAGGAGAGGGTTAGAAGATGGCAACAAGTGTCGTTCTTCAGAAGGTCGAAAAGCGCTACGGGTCGCTGGATGTCATTCATGGCATCGACCTCACGATCGATCCCGGCGAGTTCGTGGTCTTCGTCGGCCCGTCGGGCTGCGGCAAGTCCACGCTGTTGCGCATGATCGCCGGCCTCGAGGAGATTTCAGGCGGCGGCCTGCTGCTCGACAACGAGCGCATGAACGAAGTTGCACCTGCCAAGCGCGGCATCGCCATGGTCTTCCAGTCCTATGCGCTCTATCCGCATATGTCGGTCTACAAGAACCTCGCCTTTGGTCTGGAGACAGCCGGCTACAAGAAGGCTGAGATCGAGCCGAAGGTGCGCCGTGCCGCTGAAATCCTGCAGATCGAGAAGCTCCTGGAGCGCAAGCCGAAGGCCTTGTCCGGCGGTCAGCGCCAGCGCGTCGCGATCGGCCGGGCCATCGTGCGCGAGCCACGAATCTTTCTCTTCGACGAGCCGCTGTCGAACCTCGATGCAGAACTGCGCGTTCAGATGCGCGTCGAAATTTCCCGCCTGCACCGCAATCTCGGCAACACGATGATCTATGTGACCCACGATCAGGTCGAAGCCATGACCATGGCGGACAAGATCGTGGTACTGAATTCGGGTCGCATCGAGCAGGTCGGCGCTCCGCTCGACCTTTACAACAATCCGGCAAATCGCTTCGTCGCAGGCTTCATCGGAAGTCCGAAGATGAACTTCCTGAAGGCGAAGATCGAGCGGGTCAATGACGGTGACACGACGATCAATGTCTGCGGCAGCTCAATCCGCCTGCCACGCCGCTTGAAAGGTTCTCCCGGTCAGGAGGTAACGTTCGGCATTCGTCCCGAACACTTGTCGGTGGTCGATGGTGGCATCGCACTTGCAACCGTCGACGTCGACCTGGTCGAAAACCTTGGCGGCGCCACCATGCTCTATACGGCGACGCCGGACGGCCAGCACCTGACGGTGGCCCTGGACGGCCAGCAGAAGGTGGCGGGCGGCACGAATGTGACGGCGTCCTTCGACCCTGCGCGCTGTCATGTTTTCGATGCTTCGGGCGCCACGATATAAAGCCTGCTCTGCTTGACAGCCAAGCCTGCTCTGGCCCATCCTTTGCAGGTGGGTTGCGAGGGGGTAAGCGTGACGCCTGAAGATCGGATTCATGCACTTGGCATCTGGCAAGGCCCGATCGAAATCGCACCGATTGCCGGCGGCATTACCAACCGAAATTATCTCGTAACCGACCGCATGTCGCGCCGCGTCGTGCGCCTCGGCGCCGATATACCGGTTCATCATATCAGCCGTCAGAACGAGCTTGCGGCCAGCCAGGCAGCCCACGCCGCCGGACTGTCGCCTGCGGTCATCCACCATGAGCCCGGCGTGCTCGTCCTCGATTTCATCGACGCGCGGCCTCTGACGGCGCAAGACATCCAGGATGCGCAAATGCTCGCACGCATCGTGCCACTGGTTCGCGCCTGCCATCATGACGTCGCCCTTCATTTCCGTGGCCAGGCGATGATCTTCTGGGTCTTCCATGTCATCCGCGATTATGCGGCCACGCTGGTTGCAGCGGAAAGCGGCTATACACCGATGCTTCCCGCGCTGCTCGAGAAGGCCGAAATCCTCGAGCAGACGGCCGGACCTTTCGATATCGCCTTCTGCCATAACGACCTTCTCGCCGCAAACTTCTTTGATGACGGCAAGCGTCTCTGGCTGATCGATTGGGACTATGCTGGTTTCAACACGCCGCTCTTTGATCTCGGCGGCCTCGCCTCGAACAACGAGTTTGAGGAAGGTGCCGAGCGGCAAATGCTGGAAACCTATTTCGGCCGGCCGCTGACGCGGGACCTCTTTCAGCGCTATAGCGCCATGAAATGTGCATCTTTGCTGCGCGAAACGCTTTGGAGCATGGTTTCCGAGATCCATTCGACCATCGATTTCAATTATGCGGCCTACACAGCCGAAAACATCGCGCGTTTCGAGCGTGCTCACAGGGCATTTGAACAGGACCGGTGATATGGCGAAGGAATTACCGAAGACGGCGAAAGCCGTGATCATCGGCGGCGGCATAATCGGTTGCTCGACCGCCTATCATCTGGGCAAGCTCGGCTGGACTGATACGGTGCTGCTCGAGCGAAAGAAGCTTACCTCCGGAACGACCTTCCATGCGGCGGGCCTCGTCGGCCAGCTGCGCACCAGCGCCAACATCACCCAGCTGCTTGGCTATTCCGTCGATCTTTACAAGAGACTTGAAGCCGAAACCGGTCTTGGCACCGGCTGGAAGATGAACGGCGGATTGCGGCTTGCCTGCAATGAAGAGCGCTGGACGGAAGTGAAGCGCCAGGCAACGACTGCGCAATCTTTCGGTCTCGACATGCGATTGCTCACTCCGCAGGAAGCCTTCGAACTCTGGCCGCTGATGACGATCGACGATCTTGTCGGCGCAGCCTATCTGCCGACCGACGGCCAGGCCAATCCTTCCGACATCACGCAGGCGCTGGCGAAAGGCGCCCGGATGTCGGGCGTGTCGATTTACGAGGATACGGAAGCCCTCGATCTCGAAATCGACCAAGGAAAGATTCGCGCCGTCATCACCGAAAGGGGCCGCATCGAATGCGAACGCGCCATCGTCTGCGCCGGCCAGTGGACCCGGGCTTTCGCTGCTCGTTTCGGCGTCAACGTGCCGCTTGTCTCCGTCGAGCATCAGTACATCATCACCGAATCCTTCGGCGTGCCTTCCAATCTGCCGACCCTGCGCGATCCGGATCGCTTGACCTACTACAAGGAAGAAGTTGGCGGGCTCGTCATGGGCGGCTATGAACCCAATCCGGTTCCATGGGCGGTGAACGGCATTCCGGAAGGTTTCCACTACACGCTGCTCGACAGCAATTTCGATCACTTCGAGCAGATCATGGAGCAGGCCCTCGAACGGGTTCCAGGCTTGCAGAAAGCGGGTGTCAAGCAGCTCCTCAACGGACCTGAGAGTTTCACGCCCGATGGCAATTTCATTCTTGGCGAAGCGCCGGAGCTGAGGAATTTCTTCGTCGGCGCCGGCTTCAACGCTTTCGGCATTGCCTCCGGCGGTGGTGCCGGCATGGCGCTTGCCGAGTGGGTCGCAAAAGGTGAGCCGCCTTACGATCTCTGGCCGGTCGACATCCGCCGCTTCGGCCGCCCCCACTTCGACACCGACTGGGTGCGTACTCGCACGCTGGAGGCCTACGGCAAGCATTATGCGATGGCTTGGCCCTTTGAAGAGCATTCGAGCGGCCGCCCGTGCCGCAAGTCGCCGCTTTACGACCGCCTCAAGGCTCAGGGCGCCTGCTTCGGCGAAAAGCTAGGCTGGGAGCGTCCGAACTGGTTTGCCGACCTCTTTGCCGACGAGGAGCCAAAGGACGTCTACACCTACGGGCGACAGAACTGGTTCGATGCCGTTGGCCGCGAGCACAATGCCGTGCGAGAGGCGGCTGTGATCTTCGATCAGACATCTTTCGCAAAGTTTGTTCTGAAGGGGAGGGATGCGGAGGCTGCTCTTTCGTGGATCGCCTCGAATGATGTCGCCAAACCTCCAGGAACGCTCACCTACACGCAGATGCTGAATGACAAGGGCGGCATCGAATGCGATGTCACCGTTGCCCGCATTGCCGAAAACGAATTCTACATCGTTACCGGGACCGGCTTTGCCACTCACGATTTCGACTGGATCGCCCGCAATATTCCGGAAGATATGCGGGCCGAGCTTGTCGATGTGACGTCGGCATACTCGGTGCTTTCCCTGATGGGGCCAAATTCCCGCGCTATCCTTGAGAAAGTCACGACCACTGATGTGTCCAATGCCGCCTTCCCGTTCAGCCGGGTAAGGACCATCGGCATCGTCGGCTGCCCCGTCAGGGCGTTGCGGATCACCTATGTGGGCGAACTGGGCTACGAACTCCATGTCCCTGTCGAATATGCAACGACAGTCTATGATGCCCTGATGGCGGCTGGCAGCGGTTTCGGTCTCGTCAATGCCGGCTACCGTGCCATCGAAAGCTGCCGCCTGGAAAAGGGCTATCGTGCTTGGGGTTCGGACATTGGCCCGGATCATACACCGATCGAGGCGGGGCTCGCCTGGGCAGTCAAAACGAAGAAGAACGTCGACTTCCGCGGCCGCAAGGCGATCGAGCGCCAGCTTTCAGGGGGTGTGAAGAAGATGCTCGCCTGCGTCGTGCCGGACGATCCGCAGACAGTCCTTCTTGGCCGTGAAACCATTTATCGGAACGGCAAACGTGTCGGCTGGCTTTCCAGCGGCGGCTTCGGCTACACGATCGGCAAACCGATCGGCTACGGCTACATCCGCGATCCTGACGGCGTAACCGGGGATTTCATTTCGTCGGGAACCTATGAACTGGACGTAGCGAGGGAGCGTGTTGCCTGCACTGTGTCGCTGAAGCCGCTCTATGATCCGGAGATGAAGCGCATCAAGGCCTGATAGGGGTTTCATACGCGGCTGTACTGCGAGATTTTGCCAAGCCACTCTTGTTCTGCTGGCAGGAGGCCAGCCAGGAAGCCTTCGATAGCCAAAGACCTGGCACTGTGGCGGCGGACCAACACGGCGTGCTCCACTCAGATCAGCGGCAGCCTGTTGTCCTGGATCAGAATCTCCAGCTTGTTCGCCACGTCCTCGGTCCAGGCGGCGTTTTTGGCCAGTCCCGCAGGGAAGAGCCCAGGCAGGCTGAAAAGCGCCGTCGCTACCGCAGCGCCGTTTCGCGGGACATCTCTAAGGATATCTGCGATTTCACCAGCTCTCGGATCCCGTAACTCGTAAGTCTTGCCATTCCGGTCTATCCCCAGCGCATAGCGCATCCAGGCGGCAACTGCGATTGCGTAAGTCTCCGCCTTGCTTCCATGAGCGAGCGCTTCGGTTGCCGGCTCCAGGAGACGTTGCGGCAGTTTCTGCGTCCCGTCCATGGCGATCTGATAGGTGCGGTGCGCGATCGCCTTATTTTGAAAGCGTGCTATGAGTTCTTCGGCATAGTGCTCGAGATTGATTCCTGGAACGGGATCGAGGGTTGCAGCCGCCGCGCTCATGTGCCGGCGCGCAAGCGCTGACAAGCCGGCGTCATCCATGACATCGCGGATGTATTCATAGCCACCTATATATCCAAGATAGGCGAGCAGCGAATGAGCCCCGTTCAGCATGCGAAGCTTCATCTTCTCGTAGGCCGAGACTTCCTCGACCATCAACACGCCAGCCTTCTCCCAGGCTGGGCGGCCATTGGCGAAATGGTCTTCGATCACCCATTGCGTGAATGGCTCGGTCTCGATCGCCGCAAGATCCTGCTGCCCCGTCAGGCGCTCGGCATCGGCATAGGTAACATCGGTACTGGCGGGGGTGATGCGATCGACCATCGTTGAGGGAAAGGGCACGGTCTGTTCGATCCAGTCGTGCAGCGAAGGGTCGACCCGGCTCGCAAATTCAAGAACCAGACGCTTGAGGACTGCGCCGTTGCCCGGCAGGTTATCGCAACTCAGCGGCGTGAAGGGCGCGATGCCCTTTTTACGCCGGCGAGACAAGCCTTCGACAAGATAGCCGACGACGCCGCGCGGCGTATGCGGATGGATAAGATCGGCGGCGATGTCTGGATGGTTGAGATCGAGGCCGCCGGTAAGGGTATCCAGGCCATAGGCCTTCTCCGTCACCGTCAGGCTGACGATGCGAATTCCCGGATCTTCCAGGCGAGCAAGCAACACTGCCGGTTGGCGCGTTGCGACATGGGCCTTCAGGATCGGGCCGATCACTTGCGCTGTCGTTGCCGACGTATCGCGGATCAGCATCGTATACAGGCCGTTCTGCTCGTTCAGGTGATCGGCGACATCGGCGGTGCGCAGGCTTGCGACTTCAATGCCCCAGTCGCCGTAGGCGGCCGCAAGTGCGGCATCGGTAAAAGGTGCAAAATGCGCGCGGAAGAAGGCCCCCGGGCCGAGATGCAGGATGCCGCTTTTCAGCTTGCTTCGGTCATAGGCAGGAAGCTTTGCCGTCGGCGCGAGGCCCGTCAGGTTTTGCAGTCGCTTGGTCACAGCTTGTATGCCTTCTTCGCATTGTCGTAGGAAAGCGCGCGCGCGACGATCTCGGCATCCTTCTTTGAAATCCGGTGCTCGGCTGCGAGCTGCGCGAGGAAGCGGCAGACCTCGCGACGCCAGACGTCGTGGCGGGCGGGGATTGAAAGCAGTGCGCGCGTATCGTCGTTGAAGCCGGCGAGATTGGCAAAGCCGGCCGTTTCAACGACCTGGTCAAGATAGCGGCGAATGCCGTTCGGGCTGTCATGGAACCACCAGGGTGGACCGATCATCAGGCACTCCCAGTGCCCGGCCATCGGTGCCAGTTCGCGGGCATAGGTCGTCTCGTCGAGCGTGAAGAGCAAAACCCTCAGACCGGGCGCATGGCCGTATTTTGACAGCATGGCGTTCAGACCGCCGACCCAGTCTGTGCGTGTGGGAATGTCGGCGCCCATGTTCGGGCCGCGCGTCTGGAATAGTCCGCTGTCGGTGTTTCGGCGGGAGCCGGCATGAATCTGCATCACCATGCCGTCTTCGGCCGAGAGGCCTGCCATCTCCGTCATCATCAGGCCACGGAAAAGCTCGGCATCTGACCCAGAAAGAGGTCCGCTCAGGGCTTTGTCGAGCAGCGCCTGCTTGTCGGCAAGCGGCAGATCTGCCGTAAAGGCCGTCGGCACCCCGTGGTCCGTGGCTGTTGCGCCGAACTGCCGGAAATAGGCGCGGCGCTTCCGGTGCGCATCGACCATTCCATCCCATCGGGTAGTGTCGGTGCCGGTGATCTCGCCA
This sequence comes from Rhizobium etli 8C-3, assembly GCF_001908375.1. NCBI lineage: Bacteria > Pseudomonadati > Pseudomonadota > Alphaproteobacteria > Hyphomicrobiales > Rhizobiaceae > Rhizobium > Rhizobium etli. Next base: position 126,682 of record NZ_CP017241.1, read on the forward strand.
AATTGAAGGAGATTGGCACGGAAACCGACGGCATCCGGATCGGTGACACTGTCTGGCCGGTATGTGGTGCGCACACGGCCGATCCAGCCCTCCGCCGCCATCTTCTGGTGATGGGTCAGCGGGTCGAGCGCGCCTTCTGTCGTCGCAATCGTCTCGATACCGAAACGCTTGTGAAGCGCGCGCGGGCGGAATTCGGGCAGCGCCAATTGTGCGTTGATGTGGTCGTAAAGCCTGTCGGCGGTATCGGGGGTCAGCGGCTCGCTACAGCCAAGTACGGCCGACATCGCATGATCGACCCAGAGGCTGGAAGGCGTACCGCGGAAAAGGTGATACTGTGCAGAAAAGGCCCGCCAGATGGCCCGGCCTTCTGCGACCGGCCTGCCGTCGAGCCGCGGCACGCCGAGATCGTCGAGCTTGACGCCTGCACTGTGCAGCATGCGGAAAAGATAGTGATCGGGAATGACAAGCAGTGAAGCCGCGTCCTCGAAAGGCTTGTCCTCGGCAAACCATGAAGGGTCGGTGTGCCCGTGCGGGCTGACAATCGGCAGATTGCGGACCGCCTCGTAAAGGTCGCGCGCGACGGTTCGCGTTGCCGGATCGGCCGGAAAGAGCCGGTCCGGATGAAGAAAGCCGTTTCCTACATCCATCAGATTTCCTCCCTGAATAAACAGGGCCTATCCCACCTGAGCATGGACGGCAAGCCCTATTAGTAACTAAACGGTTCACTTTCGGGATCGATTTTTGCAAGCCTCGAAAGCATTGACGCAAGGATCTTTTTCCGCTTTGGAAAGGCAGGAATTGCCGGGAGAAAACCGATGTCCGACGAGACAGGTCGAATCACCAAACTTGAGGAAATGGTCGCCCATCAGGCACAGACGATCGAGGAGCTTTCCGATCAACTCGCGGAGCAATGGAAGGCAGTCGAGCAGATGCGCGCCAAGCTCGACCGGCTGACGGAACGCTTTCTGTCCCTTGAGGAGCAAGCTCTCGAAGCCCCGGCGATTACGCGCCCGCCGCATTATTGACTGGCAGTAAAAAGGGCGCCTCCACGGCGCCCTTTTCGGGCTCAGAGATTGCCGATGCAGAGATATTTCATTTCGAGATAATCGTCGACGCCATGGCGCGAACCTTCGCGGCCGTGCCCGGACTGCTTGACACCACCGAAAGGCGCCGTTTCCGTCGACATCAGGCCGGTATTGATACCGACCATGCCATATTCCAGCGCTTCGGCAACCTTCCAGACCTTCTTAAGATCACCGGCGAAGAAATAAGCGGCAAGGCCGAATTCGGTGTCGTTCGCCTGTTGAATCACCTCTTCAACAGTATCGAAGCGGAAGAGTGGAGCAACAGGACCGAAAGTCTCTTCACGCGCTACCTTCATGCCGCGGGCAACATCAGTCAATACGGTCGGCGTAAAGAAGGTGCCGGCGCCTGCGATGCGCTTGCCGCCGGTCAGCACCCTGGCGCCCTTGGAAAGCGCGTCGCTGACGTGATCTTCGACCTTCGCAAGGCCTTGCGCGTCGATCAGCGGTCCGATCGTGACGCCTGCATCGAAGCCGTTGCCGACGGACATGGCTTCGACCTTTGCTGCCAGCTTGGCCGCAAAAGCGTCGTAGACGCCTGACTGGACGTAGAGTCGATTGGCGCAAACGCAAGTCTGGCCGGCATTGCGATATTTCGAGGCGATCGCACCTTCGACGGCGGCATCGAGATCGGCATCGTCAAAGACGATGAAAGGTGCGTTACCGCCGAGCTCGAGGCTGACCTTCTTGATCTGGTCGGCGCACTGGCGCATCAGGATGCGGCCGACTTCCGTCGAACCGGTAAAGCTGATCTTGCGCACTTTGTCGTTGCTGCAAAGCTCCTTGCCGATCGCCGGACCGTCTTGGCCGACAATGACGTTGAAGACACCAGCCGGGACGCCGGCCTGTTCGGCAAGAACTGCGAGCGCGATCGCTGAGAGCGGGGTCTGCTCGGCGGGTTTCGACACGACCGTGCAGCCGACAGCTAGCGCCGGAGCGATCTTGCGGGTGATCATCGCCGCCGGGAAGTTCCAGGGCGTGATGGTGCCGACGACTCCGACCGGCTGCTTGATGACGATCATGCGCTTGTCGTTGGAAGGAGCGGGAATCGTTTCGCCGTAGATGCGCTTGGCTTCCTCTGCATACCATTCGATATAAGCGGCGGCATAAAGGATCTCGCCGCGTGCTTCAGGAAAGGGCTTACCCATTTCCGCCGTCAGGATCGCCGCCAGCTCATCGGCGTTGGCGACCATCAGGTCGAACCACTTGCGCAGGATGGCGCTACGCTCCCTTGCAGGACGTGCTGCCCATGCAGGTTGCGCCGCATGGGCCGCCTCGATCGCCTTGCGGGTGTCGGCAGCACCCATGTCCGGCAGCGAGGCGAGCACTTCGCCTGTTGCCGGGTTCAAGACGTCGAAGGTTTTCGTCGCTTCGCCCCTCGTCCATTCGCCCTTGACGTATCCGCAGTCGCGAAGGAACGGCGAGGAAAAGGGCACATGCTTGGTCAGTGCAGTCGTGAATGACATGTCATTAACTCCGAAGGGCGGTTTAGTTGCCCGCACTTGCTTGAAGGATCGAGGTTTCGAGGATATCGAGCGCTTCGACGAAGATATTGTCCTGGATGGTGATCGGGGCAAGGAAGCGAATGACGTTTGCGTGCACGCCGCAGGTCAAAAGAATGAGACCCTTCTCCAGCGCGATCAGGCGGACCTTGTTGGCGAAATCCGCGCTCGGCAGGTTTGTCACCTTGTCATTGAACTCGATGGCGTTCATGAAGCCCGGGCCGCGGATGTCGGCGATTTCCGGCACCTTGTCGCGCAGAGATTCCAGCCGTTGCTTCAGGCGGCTGCCGAGCTGGTTGGCCCGGTTGCAGAGGTCCTCGTCCTTGATGACGTCGAGCACGGCGTGCGCTGCGGCGATGCCGAGAGGGTTGCCGCCATAGGTGCCGCCGAGACCGCCCGGGCCCGGTGCATCCATGACTTCCGCGCGGCCGGTGACGGCAGCCAGGGGAAAGCCGCCGGCAAGGCTTTTTGCCATCGTCATCAGGTCGGGCGCGACCTCATGGTGGTTCATGGCAAACATCTTGCCCGTGCGCGCAAAGCCCGTCTGCACCTCGTCGGCAATCAACAGAATGCCGTGCTGGTCGCAAAGTTCGCGTAGCGCCTTCATGAATGCGACCGGTGCAGGATAGAACCCGCCTTCGCCCTGAACCGGCTCGATGATGATGGCGGCGACGCGCTGCGGATCGACATCGGCGGCGAAAAGCCTCTTCAGGGCGGCAAGCGACTGTTCAGTTGACACGCCATGCATCTCGACGGGGAAAGGCACGTGGAAAACATCGCCCGGCATCGCGCCAAAGCCAACCTTGTAGGGCACGACCTTGCCGGTCAGCGCCATGCCCATAAAGGTGCGGCCATGGAAGCCGCCGCCAAAGGCGATGACGGCGGAGCGGCCGGTGGCGGCACGCGCTATCTTCACGGCGTTCTCGACAGCCTCGGCGCCCGTCGTCACGAAGATCGTCTTCTTGGCAAAGCTTCCGGGCGCCAGCGCGTTCAGACGTTCGGCGAGATGCACGTAGCTTTCATAAGGCACGACTTGATGGCAGGTATGGGTGAAGTGGTCGAGTTGATCTTTTACCGCGGCGATCACCCGCGGATGGCGGTGGCCCGTGTTGAGCACTGCGATGCCGGCTGCGAAGTCGATGTAGCGGCGTCCCTCCTTGTCCCAGATCTCGGCATTCTCCGCCCGGTCGGCATAGATCTGCGTGGTCATGCCAACGCCGCGCGATATAGCGGCATTCTTCCGGTTCGTAAGGGTGATCGTGTTCATCGTGGGCTCGCGCTCCTGCGCTGGAAGGGAGGAATTATCTTGCATAATTTCTGCAAGGAAGTTACAAAATACCTACATTTTTCCTGCAGGAAATCAAGCGGCATTTTTTGCTTCAAACATCACGCTTTTTGATGGATGCCCGCGCCGGAAGAGTGTGCCCGCACAGCGCCAAAGACAAAAATGGAACCAGGGATTTATCGCTTGATGAACAACAACGGTCCGGTACGCTACAAGGTGGCCGAAGCGGCAAGACTGGCAGGCATTTCCGCCTCAACGGCCCGCCTGTGGGAAAGCCAGGGCCTGGTCGTTCCCGACCGCTCCCAAACCGGCCATCGCCAATACAGTGCCGAGGATGTCGCCCGTCTGAAGCGGATTTCGTGGTATCGCGTCGAGCGCGGGCTAAACCCGGCGGCGATCCGCGAGGCACTGGAAAGCGAGGAACCGTCGACCGAAAACGCCGAGAGCAGCAGCACGTCCGACATCGGCCGCCGGCTGCGCAGTCTTCGTCATGCGGCAGAAAAGACGCTCGAGCAGGTGGCGAGCGAGATGGGCATCACCTCTTCGACCCTGTCGACACTGGAACGCACGTCGCAGGGCGTCAGTTTCAAGACGCTGCACGATCTCGCCGAATATTACGGCACCACAGTCTCGCGCCTCTCCGGCGAGGAGAGCCAGGACGTTCCCGCAATCGTCCGTTCGGGCGAATGGCGCACCTGGCCGCAGACGACGCCCGGCGTTTCGGTACAGCTGCTGGCCGAAGGCCGACGTATGATGGATTGCCATCGTTTCGTGCTGGCACCGGGGGCTGCCAGCGAAGGCGCCTACCGGCATGAAGGCGAGGAATTCATGCATGTGCTTTCCGGCCGCCTTGAGCTCGTTCTCGATTCCGACCAGTTCTTCGATCTCGGCCCCGGCGACTCGCTCTACTTCGAAAGCCGCCGCTATCATTCCTGGCGCAATCGCCACGATGGCGAGACTGTTCTCCTGTGGATCAACACGCCACCGACATTCTAACGCTCGAAGAGCTTCAAAGCGGTATCGCTGCGGCTGCCTTTGCGCTATAGCGCGACGTGAGACATTGAAACGATAAGAGACAGCCATGGCCGCCACCATCCGTTACCACGAAGGCGATATTTCAGAGCAGGACGCCGCCCGTTATACGGGCGCGATCGCGATCGATACGGAAACGCTCGGCCTCGTGCCACGCCGCGACCGGCTCTGTGTCGTACAGCTTTCGCCGGGTGACGGCACCGCCGATGTCATCCGCATTGCCGCCGGACAGAAGGAAGCGCCGAATCTGGTCGCGATGTTCGCCGATCCTGCTCGCCTAAAGATCTTCCATTATGGACGCTTCGATATCGCCGTGCTGTTCCACACCTTCGCCGTCACCACGGCGCCTGTCTTCTGCACCAAGATCGCATCGCGCCTATGTCGCACCTATACGGATCGCCACGGCCTGAAGGACAATCTCAAGGAAATGCTCGACGTCGACATCTCCAAGGTCCAGCAGTCGTCGGATTGGGCAGCGGCGACCCTATCGCCGGCTCAGCTCGAATATGCCGCCTCCGATGTGCTCTACCTGCATGCGTTGCGCGACAAGCTGACTGAGCGGCTGATCCGCGACGGTCGTATCGACCACGCGACCGCCTGCTTCGAATTTCTGCCGACCCGCGCCAAACTCGATCTGCTCGGCTGGGAAGAGGCCGATATCTTCGCCCATAGTTGAAGTCTTCAAATGCTGTCGCGGCCGGGCGAGACTTGATCGCGTCCGGCTGTTAGCGTTTCGTTAAAGAGATTTCGGTAAGATTATCATCAATTTTTATGCATTCGTCGGTGCGATGACGCGCCATGCGGACAGGAGGATCTGCGGGAGAATGCGAGGGGCCGGATGAGCGCGGTCCTCTTGTGATCTGCTTCCATCGTCACTTTGCGACAAAAGGAGCATGCCATGTTGACTCCGGTTCGTGCAGCGTCAAATGCAAGCCTTTCCTCCCACGGCCAAACCGAGGTGATCGTTGCCAGCGGGCTGGGTCGTTCCGCCGTTGCGCCGACGCCGGCCCAGGCAGTCGAAGCCACAGACCTCAATTCAGCGATTGCCGGCAAGCTCAATATCCTTCTGGCAGCCGCTCGCGAGCGCATGTTCGATGCGCTGCTCGATGCCATCAATGCCGCCTCGCGCGCGCTGCCGCTGCCGCGCAGGGAATCGGAAAGCAACCTCGCTTTTGCATCGCGCCTCGCAGAAGCCATCCAAAAGCTTCCGGCTGCCCGGATCAACGAGATCGAGACCAAGCTCGTGGGAGCGGGTCATACTCTGCCGCTGCGGTTGATTGCCGAGGCGCTGAAGAATCCGGCCGGTCCGCAGGCAGCCCGTGTGATCGCCTATCTTGAAACGATCCGTTATAAGGATCGTGATCTGGCGGCCCGCGCCGTCGTTCGCTCCTATCGCCAGAACGATGCTTCGCCTCTGCGCCCGGAAGCACGGCCAAACATCCTGATCCAGGAAGAGAAACTGCTGTCAATCGCAAAGGCTCAGCAATCGCCTGTAGGGGAGGCTCAGGCACCGCTTTCAACCGGAAGAGCAGTGCTGCTTGCGCCAGCCGTGCTCGTTGCCGAATTGGCGGAGCAGCCGGTCAAACCGGCCGAGGCGGCCTATGAAGAGCCTGCGCGCGCAGAAGGCAATCGGCTCGAACTCCCTGACGCGATCGACGTGCAGGCCATGGATCCGGTCTCGACGGAAACGCTGACGCTGGTCGACGAGCCGACGGGCGTTGAAGCTCAGATCCCGGCGGTGCGCCCTGATCATTCGGAGCCGGCTATTCCGAAGGTCTGGACCGGTGTTCTTGCCTCGATGACCGAAGAAGCTTCCGAGCTCATCGTCGCAATCATCGGCGAGCAGGAAACAGCCATGCTCCTGGATGATCTGGCAGCGGTGCCGGCGACAACCGAAACGACAACCGCGGATACGGTGGCCGAGAAAGTGCCGGCGCCGGCTGACCTTTCGGAAGCTGCGACCCCTTTGAAGCTGCAGCAGGCAGTGGTGAGTGCGCGGTTGCCGGTTGCCGAACCCGCACAGATTATCCACCAGCAGAAAGACATCGTGGCGCAGCCGCAGCTTCTCCCTGCCGATATTGCCGAGGTCATGGAGAAATCAGGTTTGCTGAAGCCGATTGATGGGATGCCATACACCCAGCATCCTTACCAGTTCGCCAAGGACGGTGCCCAACGCCGCGACGGCGAAATGCATCGTCGCGACTACGAAGGCAGTGGCTGCGAGGGCGAGCAGCAGGCCGACAGGGGCAGCGATCATCGGGAGGAAGAGGCTGAAGGCCAGCAACGCGCCGAAGGCGTCGCGCCTCAGGATCTGCCCGAGGTCGACGCTGGCACAAGCGGCAATGCCGTCGCCGATCCGGTTTACGCACTCTATCAGCGGATGGTCGGCTGGGAATAGCCGTCCAAGCAATAAAAAACCCGCCGGAATCGCTCCAGCGGGTTCATTATTTCAAAGCTTAACGATTACTCGCCGCGGTTCTTCAGAGCCGCGCCAAGGATGTCGCCGAGCGAAGCGCCGCTATCGGACGAACCGAACTGAGCGACAGCTTCCTTCTCTTCTGCGATTTCCAGAGCCTTGATGGACAGCATGATCTTGCGGTCCTTCTTGGAGAAGTTGGTGACGCGGGCGTCAACAACCTGACCAACCGAGAAGCGTTCGGGACGCTGCTCGTCGCGGTCGCGCGACAGGTCGGCGCGGCGGATGAACGAAGTGATGTCTTCGTGGTCGACGAGCTTCACTTCGATGCCGCCGTCGTTGACTGCGATCACTTCGCAGGAAACGACAGCATTTTTGCGCAGGTCGCCCGAAGCAGCTGCTTCGCCAACCGCATCCTTGCCGAGCTGCTTGATGCCGAGCGAGATGCGTTCCTTCTCGACGTCGACGTCGAGAACGACTGCCTTGACGACGTCGCCCTTGTTGAACTCTTCGATGACCTGTTCGCCCGGACGGTTCCAGTCGAGATCGGAGAGATGCACCATGCCGTCGACGTCGCCGTCGAGACCGATGAACAGGCCGAATTCGGTCTTGTTCTTGACTTCGCCTTCGACTTCAGTGCCGGCCGGATGATTGCGGGCGAAAGCTGCCCACGGATTTTCCAGCGTCTGCTTGAGGCCGAGCGAAATACGGCGCTTGGACGGATCGACTTCGAGGACGACCACTTCGACTTCCTGGCTCGTGGACAGGATCTTGCCGGGGTGTACGTTCTTCTTGGTCCAGGACATTTCGGAGATGTGGATCAGGCCCTCGATGCCCGGCTCCAGCTCGACGAAAGCACCGTAGTCGGTGATGTTCGTGACCGTACCGGAAATCTTCTTGCCTTCAGGATACTTTGCCTGGATGCCATCCCACGGATCGCTCTCGAGCTGCTTCATGCCAAGCGAGATTCGGTGGGTTTCCTGGTTGATGCGGATGATCTGAACCTTGACCTGCTGGCCGATGTTCAGGATTTCCGACGGGTGGTTCACACGGCGCCATGCCATGTCGGTGACGTGCAGAAGGCCGTCGATGCCGCCGAGGTCAACGAACGCACCGTAATCGGTGATGTTCTTGACGACGCCGTCAACAACCTGGCCTTCTTCGAGGTTCTGAACGATTTCAGAACGCTGCTCGGCACGGGACTCTTCCAGAACCGTACGGCGCGAAACCACGATGTTGCCGCGGCGCTTGTCCATCTTGAGGATTTCGAAGGGCTGCGGGTTGTGCATCAGCGGAGACACGTCGCGGATCGGACGGATGTCGACCTGAGAACGCGGCAGGAAGGCGATCGCACCGTCGAGGTCGACAGTGAAGCCGCCCTTGACCTGGTTGAAGATCACGCCTTCGACGCGCTCGCCGGCTTCGAACTTTGCTTCAAGCTTGATCCAGCTTTCTTCGCGGCGAGCCTTCTCGCGCGACAGAACCGCCTCGCCAAGCGCGTTTTCGATACGCTCGACATAAACTTCGACTTCGTCGCCGACCTTCAGCGAACCATCCTTGGCTTTCGCGCCGAATTCCTTGAGCGCGATGCGGCCTTCGACCTTCAGGCCGACGTCGACAACGGCGACATCCTTTTCGATGCCGGTGACGATGCCCTTGGTGACATAGCCTTCAGCCAGATCGTTCTTGGCAAAGGACTCTTCGAGAAGGGCCGCGAAATCCTCGCGAGAGGGAGTAGCTACTGACATAAAATCTCCTGCGTGACCTTTGATACTGACAAGGCCCACGTATGCGCCGGTTGGTTCGTGTTGAACGGGCCTGAACCCAGTCCGCCTCCTTGCAAGGAAGCAATCCGGCGCTTGGACGGAATTTCAGGCTTTTAATAAAGCGCTTCCCGGCAAAAGCACGGAACGATCGCTCGAATTCAGCTGTTTCGCCTCAATGCTGCGTCGATGATCGATTTCGCAGCTTGAAACGCGGCCTCTATACTCATTTCCGACGTATCAAGCAAGTGTGCTTCTTCCGCTGGTTTCAAGGGGCTGTCGGCCCGTCCCATATCGCGTTCGTCGCGCCGCTTCACGTCCTCGAAGATCGCATCGAAATCTGCCGTTGCCCCCTTGCCGATGATCTCCTGGTAGCGGCGCCTGGCGCGCACCTCCGGGGAAGCAGTCACATAAAGCTTAACCGGAGCATCCGGGCAGACGACGGTGCCGATATCACGTCCGTCGAGCACTGTTCCGGGAGCCTTCTGCGAAAACCGCCGCTGCGCGTCCACCAGCGCCCGGCGCACGGCGGGCATGACGGCAATCCTTGAGGCGGCTTCGCCGATCTCATGCCTTGAAAGTATATCGCGCTCGAGGCCGCCCAGTTCAACTTCGCGAGCTATTTTTTCGGCGACCTGCTCGTTATCGAGCGGCAGGCCGGCATCGAGCAACGCCTTCGCAGCCGCTCGATAAGTCAGGCCAGTATCGAGATGATGAAAGCCGTACTCATCGGCGATCTGCCGCGAAAGCGTGCCCTTGCCCGCGGCTGCGGGTCCATCGATGGCGATTATAAATGTCTTGCTCAATGGTTTCCTTCCAGCCTGCGGTCGCGCTTCACAAGATCCAGCATCTCGGCCTCACCAGTCGTCCCGCCGATGCTTACCGCCACGCCTTCGCGATGGGCGACCGGCCGGTTTTGGCTGACCTTCCACCTTGGCTTGGATCGTCGTGATCTCGGTTCGGCGCCGGTGACGGCTTTCGGTTGCGTTCGGATGAAATGCGCAGGAGCATCACGCACGACCCATGGATGGGGGCGGATCAACTGCTGCTGGGTCGCCAGATCATTTTCCCTGAAACGGGGCGATTGATACATCTGTGTCTCGCTGGTTTATCGTTTCGGGCGCTACCTAACACAATGTTATTTGCCGGTCATCTGACGATCATTCGTCCATACTGATTGCAGCGCGAAGTTTCGCTTTGACATCGTTGGCCGCAACGATTATGGGGACCGGCTTATAAATTCCGATGAAACGCCGGTTTGAACGGCATTTGCCGAATTTAGCATTCGGCCATTCTCACGAGGCTTATAGTGGCGAAAGCGGAACTTGGAACCAAGCGCACCGATCCGGAAACCGGCAAGAAATTCTACGATCTGAACCGGGATCCGATCGTTTCTCCTTATACCGGAAAGTCCTACCCATTGTCCTTCTTCCAGGAAACATCGGCAGCAGCAGCCGAGATCGCCGAAGAAGACGAGGTTCAGGAAGTCGATACCGAAAACACCGAAGTCGAACTCGTGTCGCTGGAAGACGCCGATGAAGGCGCATCCGGCGATGATATCCCGGATATCGGCGACGACGACGTCGAAATCGAAGGCGATGACGACGATACGTTCCTCGAAGCCGACGAAGACGATGAAGATGATGACATGAGCGATATCATCGGCGTCACCGGCGACGACGACGAAGTCTGATCGTAAGCACGGCCCGGACGGCAAAAAATCTCCGGGCCGGTTTTTTTGGCTTGCCATCTGCGAAAACCGCAAGTAAGAAGCCGCCACTCCGCCGGGCATATGCCACGGAGTATCCCAGGACCGGATACAATACCCGGACCACCCTGATGGGGCTATAGCTCAGCTGGGAGAGCGCTTGCATGGCATGCAAGAGGTCAGCGGTTCGATCCCGCTTAGCTCCACCAAATCTCCCCAAGCCAGTTCAATTGTAAGTTTTCTTCCGTTCAACCGTTCTGTCGTTCGATGGGAAAGTACCGGGGAAGTACGATCGATTTCCAGTCGCTTTGCGCCGTGGATGGCTCTTTCGCTGGAACCCAAGGCCTCATAAAAAAGTTTACAGACTGCGGATATTGCCTCGTCTAACGTAGTCACGCGCGACGTCTGTGAGGACGATCGAGAAGACAATCTCTCCGGTGGCGCCGTTTCCATGTCTGCTCTCCTGGCAAACTCAACCGGTGTTTGCCTGTCAGATCCGGCGCGGCGTCTAAGAGCACAGAACATTTTGTTGTCTCAGAATTTTGCGGTGGCCTAAAGTGATTTCTGCCGAAATCGCGGAGTTGATCGGGGCTTCTTTCTTTGCCAGAGGAATATCCGTGGAAACACCTGGGAAATACGAAAACGGAAACGAGAGCCGCCCCCCACAGCTATTAAAGCGGCTTGTCTCGTAGCCGACCCTTGCCATGAACTTCCGTTCGGCATAGCTCTGCCCCAATGCCCCGAATCCGGATGTGCGATGCCCCACAAGGTTTCCCTTTCCCGCCTGAAGCTCACCGACTTCCGCAACTACGCGGCGGCTTCGCTGACGCTCGATGGGCGCCATGTCGTGCTGACGGGGGACAACGGTGCCGGCAAGACCAATCTGATGGAGGCGGTTTCCTTCCTCTCGCCTGGCCGTGGTCTTCGCCGCGCCACCTATGCAGATGTCACGCGGGTCGGGGCCCCCGCGGGCTTTTCGATCTTTGCCGAGCTCGACGGCATGGAAGGTGAGGTCGAAATCGGGACTGGCATCGATTCTGGCGATGACAATACCGGCCGCAAGCTGCGCATCAACGGCACGCCGGCAAAGACGGCCGACGAGTTGACGGATCATCTGCGCGTGCTCTGGTTGACGCCTGCCATGGATGGCCTTTTCGCCGGCGGATCTTCAGACCGCCGCCGCTTTCTTGATCGCCTCGTGCTATCGCTCGATCCTGCACACGGCCGCCGCGCCACCGATTTCGAGCGCGCCATGCGCAGCCGCAACAAACTCTTGGACGACGGCCGTTTCGACCCCTCCTGGCTGTCGGGTATCGAAGAGCAGATGGCAAGCCTGGGCATCGCCATGGCGCTTGCGCGCGAAGAAATGCTCGGCCTGCTTTCCCGCCTGATAGAGGAAACGCGCGAAACTTCGCCTTTCCCCTCCGCCACACTCGAACTTTCCGGTTTCATGGATGGTCAGTTGGCGCGCCCTTCCGTAGACCTGGAAGATGAATATGCCGCGATGCTCGCTCAAAACCGCTATCGTGATGCCGGGGCCGGCCGCACGCTTGAAGGCCCGCACCGAGCCGATCTGCTGGTCCGGCACCGCGAAAAGCAGATGGAGGCGGAGCGTTGTTCGACGGGCGAACAGAAGGCGCTGCTTGTCGGACTGGTCCTCGCCCATGCCAAGCTTGTCGCCAATCTCACTGGCCATGCGCCGGTTCTGCTTCTTGATGAAATCGCCGCCCATCTCGACGAGGCCCGCCGCGGCGCGCTCTTCGATCTCATCGATGCGCTTGGCGGCCAGGCCTTCATGACCGGCACCGATCGCTCGATGTTTTCTCTCCTCGGCGACCGCGCTCAATTCTTCACTGTTGCCGATGGCCGGGTATTCGAATGACGGATGCCGCTTTCCCCGCGCCTTCAGGCCATGATAGCATTGCGTCCATGGAACCCTTGAGCCCGGAAGAAATCGCAAGATATCAGCGTCATATTCTGCTGCCTGAGATCGGTGGAGCGGGTCAGCAAAGACTGAAGGCAGCGCGTGTGCTGGTAATCGGCGCGGGCGGGCTCGGCGCACCGGTTCTGCAATACCTCGCAGCTGCCGGGATCGGCACACTCGGCATTGCCGATGACGATCGCGTTTCGCTCTCCAATCTGCAGCGCCAGGTCATCCATGATTCCGGCACGATTGGCGATCTGAAGACGCAAAGCGCCGCCTTTGCAATCGCCCGGCTAAATCCGCATGTGAACGTCATCCGCTTCGAAGAGCGCTTTTCGTCCGAGTCCGCTCGCCGCCATCTTTCTGGCTTCGACTTGCTGATCGATGCGTCGGACAATTTCGAGACGCGATACGCTGCAGCCGATGCCGCTGAACTGGCGGAAATTCCGCTCGTGAGCGGTGCTGTCGGCCGTTTTGACGGATCTTTGACCGTCCTGAAGCCTTACGAACGAGCCGAAGACGGCGCGCTCAACCCCGCCTATCGCGATCTATTTCCGGAAATCCCGCCGGAGGGCCTCATTCCCGCCTGCGCCGAAACCGGCATCATCGGGGCATTGACCGGTGTCATCGGCACGCTGATGGCGATGGAGGCGATCAAGGTCATTACCGGCGCCGGGGAACCGCTTATCGGCCGGTTGCTGCTCTACGATGCGCTTGCTGTCCGTTTCGACAGCGTCCGTTACAAGCGCCGCCGCGCTCAAGGGCCGAGCGGTTCATGAAGATCGTCCGGATCGATGGGAATTTCCACCGCTGGAGCGAGCTGCTGCAACTAATCCTCTCGTCCTTCGCCCATATGAATGGCCGCATCAATCCGCCGTCTTCGGCCCTGAGCCTGACATCGCAATCACTTGCCGAAAAAACCGTAAGAGAAATCGGTTACGTCGCGCTTGAAGACGAGGATTTGCTTGGCTGCATGTTCTTGAGGCCTGAGCCTGGATGTCTTTATCTCGGCAAACTCGCGGTCGCGCCGGAGGCGCAGGGCAGGGGTGTTGGAAAGCTCTTGCTGCAGGTAGCCGAGGTGGCTGCGAAAGAGCGCCTGCTATCGGCGCTGCGGCTCGAAACGCGAATCGAATTGACCGAGAACCATTCGGTCTTTGCCGCCTGGGGTTTTGCGAAGACGGCCGAAAAATCTCATCCGGGTTTCGATCGGATCACCTATATCGAAATGCGCAAGGTTCTCGCCCTCTAGCGGCCGGGCAGCACGCGATTGGGCGGCCGGTGGCCGTCGATGAAGGTGCGGATGTTGATAATCACCTTGTCGCCCATATCGATGCGACCTTCGATCGTTGCCGAACTCATGTGCGGCAGCAGCACCACCTTGCCCTCGTTTGCAAGTTTGACAAGCTTCGGGTTGACGGCAGGTTCGTTCTCGAAAACGTCGAGGCCGGCGCCGGCGATCTTTCCCTCCCTCAGGCATTTGATCAAGGCGCTCTCATCCACGACGTCACCGCGCGCGGTGTTGACGATATAGGCGGTCGGCTGCAGCAGCGCGAGGCGGCGAGCGGAAATCAAGTGGAAGGTTGCTGGCGTCGAAGGGCAATTGATGGAAACGATGTCGACCCGTGCCAGCATCTGGTCGAGGCTTTCCCAATAAGTTGCCTCGAGTTCGTCCTCGGTCGCCGGGCTCACCCGCTTGCGGTTGTGATAGTGGATCGACAGGCCGAAGGCCTTGGCGCGGCGGGCAACGGCTGTGCCTATCCGGCCCATGCCGACGATGCCGATGCGCTTGCCGTGAATTCGCCGGCCGAGCATCCAGGTCGGCGACCATCCGGCCCATTCGCCGGGCTTGTCGGTAAGCACCCGTGCACCTTCGCCGAGGCGCCGGGGCACGGCCAGGATCAGCGCCATTGTCATGTCGGCCGTGTCCTCGGTCAGAACATTCGGCGTGTTGGTAACGGTAATTCCCTTGCGGGCTGCCGCCTCGACATCGATGTGGTCGGTGCCGTTCGAAAAGCTCGCGATCAGCTTCATTTGCGGACCAGACTGCGAGATAAGATCGGCATCAATGCGGTCCGTCACCGTCGGCACCAGGACGTCGGCCGTCTTTACGGCCTCGATGAGTTCAGAGGCAGAGCGTGGCGAATCATCGATATTGAGCTCGGCGTCGAAAAGTTCTCGCATGCGGGTTTCCACCGCATCCGGCAGTTTCCGGGTGATGTAGACCTTCGGTTTTTTCTTTGATGTCATCGCGGCCGGCCATGCCCTGTTCAGAGGTCTTTAACCAAGACGGGGGATAATTTTCCCGTCTCGGGCATTTTCTACCAGACCCACACGCGAAGACAAACAAAACTCGCGGGTACGTTAGGTGAATGTCAAAGCCCGGCGGCAAGCAGGCTGGATCTGCTGGCGAACTTGAGCGAACGGAAATCTCCATGCGTGGAAAATATCTTAAGGTCTGCCTCGTCTTTGCGGTTGGTCTGGTGTTTGCGGCCCACGCCGCCGAACCCGCTTATGCGCAAGTGGCAAAGGGCCCGAGCGGCCTACCGCTTCCGCGCTTCGTCACGCTGAAGTCGAAGCGCGTCAATCTGCGCATCGGCCCGGGCACGGATTATGCCGCATCGTGGATGTATCTCAAGGCCGGCCTGCCGGTCGAAATCATCCAGGAGTACGACAACTGGCGCCGTATCCGCGATGCGGATGGCACGGAAGGCTGGGTAAACCAATCGCTCCTGTCGGGGCAGCGCGCGGCGATTGCCGCACCGTGGATGAAGGGCAAGGGCAAGTTTGTCTATGTCAATATGCGCCGAGAGCCGCAGTCGTCAGCGACCGTTGTCGCCAAGCTGGAGCCGGGTGTGATGATCCATATCGCCGAATGCAACGGCGATTGGTGTCATGCCGAAGCCGACAGCGCCGAAGGTTGGGTGGCGCAGTCGGAAATCTGGGGCGCTTACCCGGGCGAAGCCTTCAAATAAGCTGCGCGTCGCGGGCGGCTTCGGAAAGCGATTTCATCGGCCGCGGCCGATCTGCTGAATGACGATGCCAGCTGCTAGGCAGCCAAGCTTGCCGCAATCTTCCAGCGTCCGTCCATGGGTGTAGCCATAGAGGAAACCTGAGGCGAAGAGGTCGCCGGCGCCGGTCGTATCGACCACTTCCTTGATGCGAATCGCGTCGACATACCAGCGTTCCTTGCCTTTCAGCATAACGGCGCCGTTTTCGCTCATCGTCACAGCCGCGATCTTGCAATCCTTGGCGATCTTGTCGAGCGCCTCCTCGAAATCGTCCGTTTCGTAAAGAGCGAGTACTTCCTGCCGGTTGGCAAACACGATGTCGACAGTGCCGGAGCGCATGAGGTCGAGGAACTCCGCGCGGTAGCGATCGACGCAGAAACTGTCCGAGAGCGTCATCGATACTTCGCGGCCATTCTCGTGGGCGATGCGGGCGCATTCGCGAATCGCTTCCTTGGCGCGCGGCGGATCCCAGAGATAGCCTTCGAAGTAGGTCACCTTGGCTTGTGCCACGATCTCGGGCTCGACATCCTCCGGGCCGAGTTCGACGCAGGCGCCGAGATAGGTATTCATCGAGCGTTCGCCGTCATCCGTGACGAAGATCATCGAGCGCGCGGTCGGTGGGAACGTGCCGTTTGGCTTCGTCTGGTAATGTACGCCCTGAGCCCGGATGTCGTGGGCGAAGATCTCGCCGAGCTGATCCTCCGCGACCTTGCCGAAATATGCGGCCCTGCCGCCGAGGCTTGCAACGCCCGCTGCCGTATTGCCAGCGCTTCCGCCTGAAGCTTCGAGTGCCGGTCCCATTCGAGAGTAAAGGAGTTCGGCGCGGGCGGCGTCGATAAGGTTCATCGCCGCCTTGGTGATATCATTGTCAATGAGGAACTGGTCGTCGCAGCGCGCGATGATATCGACGATGGCGTTGCCGACAGTCAGAACATCGAATTTTGTCATGAAAGGGGAGGTTCCCGATTAGATGATAGCCGGGATCCGGTCTTACCGGAATTTCCTGGCTTTGGAAGAAAAAACGCCGCCGCTGGCCCATTTCTTCGCAAGTGCCGTCGGTCCGTCATGTCTTTGTTACGTTGAGACTTTAGACACACTTGCAAGCAGGCCGGCACGAGCAGCCTTTGAGTTGTGGCCGGATGAGAAGGCGAAATGCCCTTCGACTGTACCGGAGCAGGCGCTGACCACGGATGAACTGGCAGCACCGGAACCGGGTGTCCGGCCCGTCCGGATGCGAAAAAGCGGGCAGTGCCCGCTTTTTTTGTTTCTGCCGTGCCCGCGCGCCTTTGCCAATCCATTTGTCAACGAAGAAGTTTTGCTGCTAGAGCAGGATATCCCCGCGCAAGGCATCCCTCCACATGATAGCCATCATCTTCGACGTTCTTCCCATCTTCATCATGATTCTGATCGGCTGGCTGATCGTCAAAACGGGACTGATGAAGGCAGATGTCGGCGACGCTTTGAGCGATTTCGTTTTCAAGATTGCCGTCCCACTGCTTCTTTTCCGCACGATCGCCGAAGCGGATTTCCACGGTGCTTCGCCGTTTCGTCTCTGGATCGCTTATTTCTCCGGGGTTGCGGTGACCTGGACGGCAGGTCACGTTGCGGCGACCCGGTTTTTTGGCCGTGATGATCGCATCGGCGTGCTTGCCGGCGTTTCGTCGGCATTTGCAAATACCATCTTCGTCGGTCTGCCGCTTGTTCAACGCACGGTCGGCAATGAGGGTCTTGTGCCGCTTTCAATCCTGATCGCCGTGCATCTGCCCGTCATGATGGTCATCGGCACGATCATGATGGAGCGGGCGGAGCGGAAGATTGCGGGCAAAGGCGAGCGCAGCATGCTGAAACTGCTTCGACAGATCGGTCTCAATCTTGTCCGTAATCCGCTCGTCATCGGCCTTGTCGCCGGTGCAGCGGTTCACCTTGCAGGTCTTCCAATGCCGCAGCCGGTGGCGTCGATTGTCGACCAGCTGGCAGGCGTTGCTGGACCTGTGGCCCTTGTATCCCTGGGCATGGCTCTCGAGAGGTATGGCGTCTCCGGCAATGTCGGCATCGCCAGCGTCACATCTGCCTTCAAACTGGTGTTGCTTCCATGCTGCGTCTGGGCCGCAAGCCATCTGGTTGGACTGACTGCCAGCTGGACCGCGGCGCTGGTGTTGATCGCCGCTGTTCCCACCGGCGTCAACGCCTGGCTGATCGCCAATCGTTTCGGCGTCGGCCACAGCCTCGCGGCCTCCACGATCACGGTAACGACGGCACTCGGCGCCATATCGGTTTCGCTCTGGGCTTATCTGCTCGGCGCCTGACCGCAAAAAGCCCGGCGTCGGCCGGGCTCTCGATTTCGTCGGGAAAGCTCTGCTGCAGGATTACTGCGTAACGGTATCGGGCGCGTTCGGATCCGGCAACGGAACCGGTGCGTCTGCCAGCGTGTGCAAGTAAAGGATTACGTTCGCGCGATCCTGTTCCTTCGGCAGGCCGGCAAAGCCCATGGCCGTGCCCGGAATCTGTTTTTTCGGTGCCAGCAGGAAATGGTTCAGGTGATCGAAGGTCCACTTTTCGCTGCCGCCCTTGGAGAAATCCTTCATGGCGGAGGAATAGGCGAAGCCCTCATGCGAAGCGATCGGACGATCGACGAGACCATAGAGGTTCGGACCGACTTTATTTGGCCCTCCCTTGGTCACGTCATGACAGGACTGACACTTCTTGAATACCGTTTCGCCAGCCTTGGCATCGGCGCTGGCAAGAAGCTTGGCGATCGGAACCACAGCTGCTGCAGGTGCAGCTTCGCCACCGCCGGCAGCGGGCGCCTCTTCAGCAACGATAGCGAAACCTTCCTTCTCCGGCGCTTCGGAATGGAAGATCCCTTCGGACGCGATCGACACTGACATCAGGACGAAAATTGTTCCGAGAAGCGCCCCAACGCCCATATTGACATAAGAATTCATCTGCAATGCTCCCCGTGCAGTCGGCAGACCCTGAATAGGCACCATCTTGAAATCGCGCGGAACCTATGTCTTTTGGCAGTTCGTTGCAACTGTCTAAATGGTCTTGTACGTGAGACTTTTTGACACTTTCCTGCCTGGAATAGAAGGTCCGAACGATGACTGCTTCAAATTTAGATGACGTGCTGGTTCTGATCCCCGCCCGC
Organism: Rhizobium etli 8C-3; assembly: GCF_001908375.1. Classification (NCBI taxonomy): domain Bacteria; kingdom Pseudomonadati; phylum Pseudomonadota; class Alphaproteobacteria; order Hyphomicrobiales; family Rhizobiaceae; genus Rhizobium; species Rhizobium etli. The sequence continues at coordinate 145,550 of NZ_CP017241.1, forward strand.
ATGGCGTCCACCCGCCTTCCCGGCAAGCCGCTGGCCGATATTTGCGGATTGCCGATGATCGTCCAGGTCGCTTTGCGGGCGAAGGAAGCGCAGATCGGCCGTGTTGTCATCGCGGTCGACGACGAGGAGGTATTCGAGGCAGTTTCGAAAGCCGGCTTCGAAGTCGTTATGACCCGCAAGGACCACCAATCCGGCTCCGATCGCATTTTCGAAGCCCTGCACAAGGTCGATCCGGACGCCAGGGCCAGGATCATTGTCAACGTCCAAGGCGACCTGCCGACCATTGATCCAGAAACGATCCGAGCTGCATTGCGCCCGTTGGAAGGGGAGACCGTCGATATTGCGACGCTCACCGTCGAGATCACCGACGAGGAAGAGAGGATCAATCCGAACGTCGTCAAGGTCGTGGGGTCTCCGCTCTCCGAAACCCGTCTTCATGCGCTCTATTTCACCCGCGCCACAGCACCTTATGGCCAAGGGCCGCTCTATCACCATATCGGTCTTTATGCATATCGCCGGGCTGCGCTCGAGAAATTCGTCTCGCTCGGCCCGTCGGCCCTTGAGAAGCGCGAATCCCTGGAGCAGCTTCGCGCGCTCGAAGCCGGCATGCGCATCGACGTGGAGATCGTCAAAACCGTTCCACTTGGGGTCGATACGCCGGTCGATCTGGAGAAGGCCCGCCGCATTCTTTCGGCAAGGAAGGCATGAAGGACATCGTCATGAACATCAAGACCAATCGAATCTCGTTTCAAGGCGAATTCGGCGCTAACTCCGACATGGCCTGCCGTGACATGTTCCCGACAATGGAGCCGTTGCCTTGCCAGACGTTTGAAGACGCCTTCACGGCGGTCGACAATGGCGATGCCGATATTGCGATGATCCCGATTGAAAACACGATCGCGGGCCGTGTCGCCGATATCCATCACCTCCTGCCGGAGTCGCGGCTGCACATCATCGCCGAATACTTCATGCCGATCCGTTTCCAGCTGATGGTGCTGCCCGGCGTCTCGAAGGACGAAATTCGCACCGTGCACAGCCACATCCACGCGCTGGGTCAATGCCGGAAGATCGTGCGCGCAAATGGCTGGAAGCCGGTGATTGCCGGAGATACGGCAGGTGCTGCAAAGCTCGTCAAGGAAACCGGCGACCGAACGATGGCGGCGCTCGCGCCGCGTCTTGCCGCCGAGCTCTATAGCCTCGACGTCGTTGCCGAAAATGTCGAGGACACCGAGAGCAATGTTACACGCTTCGTCGTGCTCTCGCGCGACGAGGAATGGGCAAACCGCGGCTCCGAGGAAGAAAAGATCGTCACGACCTTCGTCTTCAACGTCCGCAACATTCCGGCCGCGCTCTACAAGGCCCTCGGTGGTTTTGCGACGAACAACATCAACATGACGAAGCTCGAAAGCTATCAGTTGGGTGGCAAGTTCGTGGCGACGCAGTTTTACGCCGATATCGAAGGACATCCGAACGATCCCCATGTGCGCCGGGCTTTGGAAGAGTTGCGGTTCTTTTCAGAAAATGTCCGCATTCTCGGGGTCTACAGGGGCCATCCGATGCGGGGCCAGCTGCACAAGTGAGGAGGGGCGCCGGTGGCGCCCTTCCTGCTCTCTCACTTGTCGGGTTCGCACACGCGCAGCCGGTGGCCGTCCGGATCGAGCGCGACAAAGGTCGGGCCGAAATCGAGATCGGTCAGCTTCTGAGCAATCGGCAGACCGCGTTTTCGCCAATCCTCGTAGTGTTTGGCAACGGCATTTTCGCCAGCCACCATGAAGGCGACCTCTCCGCGATTGCCGATCGCGGAAGGTTGCGGCTCGACCGTGCTGCGCCGCCACAGGCCGAGCGTGAAACCGCCGTCGAGTGGGAAAGCGACGAAATTCGGCGCGGCAACCCCAGGCTCGCGGCCGAGCAGGTCTTTGTAGAAGATCGCACTTTCGGCGGGATCCTTGACGTAAAGAATGATGAGGTTGGGGCTGGTCATATCGGATGTCCCTCGGTTCTGGAATGGGTTGCACAGGTTCAGCGCTTGCCGGCGATCAACGGCGGCAAGCGCCAAAGCCGCCGCTGATTGGGCGGCGCTGGCCACTGGGCGGTGGGGCGAATTCAGTTGCTCTCGTGGTGTGGTTGGATCCAGTCCATGAACCCGATATCGCGCTTCATATAGTCGGACATCGCATCGAGATCGAGCTGAGGATAGCGGCTCCGCACCAGGTTGCGCGATGCGTTCAACATCATTCGCAGCATCAGAGATTGCGGGAATTTCGCTTGGGTAGATGTGTCCTCGGCAACGTCATTTCGGCATGTCGATCGAGTGGGGTTCAAGCTCGTCATCATCGGTCCTCCAGTTTGGGATTGTCCCGATAATAGCGCTGACCACTGTCAGTTTATGGCAGTAGTGTCGAGGCTAAGACGAAATTTCCTGCTGATCCCGCCACTCCTTGAGAAGCACGGCGCGGCGGCGCGGATACCGTACGTCTTGGGGTCTCATTTCGACGATCCGGTCGGTGCGGAAATGACGGTAATCCTGCCGCAGTTCGCACCAGGCCACCACGACGCGGACCTGCTCGAAGTAGCTGAGTGCAAAGGGCCAGATATTGCGGACGGAGACGGTCCCGCTCTCATCGGAATAGGTCAGTTTGAGAATCCGTTCGCTGCGGATCGCCTTGCGAATGGCGTCAAGATCGGCCTTGTCGGCAACGGGCGGACGCAGGTGAACGAGAAGCGTCGAGGTCTCGATTTCGTCGCGCATTTCATGTGGAAGGACATCGGCAATCTTCGCCAGCGCATCGGCGCCGGCAGCAGCAAGTCGCGGATCTGCCGCGCGGGCGACCCAGCGCGAACCGAGGACCAGCGCCTCGATCTCCTCCTGCGAAAACATCATCGGCGGCAGCATGAAACCGGGTTTCAAGACGTAGCCGACGCCGGGTTCTCCTTCGATCAGAGCGCCCTGGCCCTGGAGGCTGGCGATATCGCGATAGAGCGTGCGGATGCTGACGCCTGTTTCCGCTGCCAGGACGGCACCGCTTACCGGACGGCGGAAGCGCCGCAACGTCTGAAGCAGGGTCAGAAGGCGTTCCGAGCGCGCCATCGCATTGCCCTATTGCTTTTTCCACTCCACCCAATCGCGCATCAGGCGGTGGGCGATAGCGCCTTTGGGCGGCGAAGCCTGGCCGTTGGCGCCTGGGCGTTCGAGCATTTCAATTGTTTCCTCGCGGGTGAACCAGCGGCAATCCTCCAGTTCCGATTCGTCGCGATGGACCTCTGTCGATTTCGCCTCGGCATAGCAGCCGATCATCAGCGTATGCGGCATCGGCCACGGCTGCGACGCGTGGTAGCGAATCCGGCCGGTCTTGATGCCGGACTCCTCCAGCGTCTCGCGGCGCACGGCGTTTTCGATCGTTTCGCCGGGCTCGACGAAACCGGCGAGGCAGGAATACATGCCCGGCGTAAAATGGTGGCTGCGGCCGAGCAGGCAAAGGTCGCGCTGTTCATCGACCGCCAGCATGATAACCACAGGGTCGGTGCGCGGGAAGATCATGTTTTCGCAGGCCATGCAAATCCGCTTGTAGCCGCCGATGCGCATCTCCATCGTGCCACCGCAGCGGCCGCAGAAGCGGTTGTCGCCGTTCCAGCGGATGAGGCTTGCGGCCTGGGCGTATTCGCCGAGCAGAACGTCATCGACGAGCTGGTCGCGGTAGAGCGTGCGCGCGTCGGCGGGCTTGTAATGGCTTTCAAGATCGTCGGCCGGAATGCCGACGGGAACGGCAAGCCGCGGTTCGCCCGTTTTGCGGTATCCGAGCAGGATCGTCTCGTCCCAATGTGGCTGCAGTTCCTGCAGTTCGTAGCGGGCAAACAGCGGATCCAGCACCTGCCCATCATGCTTCAGGACAAGCTTGTCCTTGGCGAAGGCGAAGATGTGGGTGCCGTCCTTCGCCAGTGCCTTCTCGACGGACTCCTCGTCGCGATGTTCGGAATCACGGTTGAGGTCGTTTGCGGCAAAGGCAGTGAGATTGCTGGGTTCCGGATGTGGAACATCCGAATCGAAAAGCGAACGGTTCATGATGAAAGGGCTTCCCGCAACTTCGCTATGAATTCGTCTCTCTTGCCCGCTTCGTAGGGCTCGGCCTTACCGAAGCCCCAGACAGGGCCTGGCCAGTTGGCATCGCCTTCGAAGCGGGCAATGACATGAACATGAAGCTGGCGGACGATATTGCCAAGGGCCCCGATGTTGATTTTTGTGGCGCCGGTGATCTTCTTCAGCGCAGCCGCAGTCATTTCGGTTTCGAAGGCGAGAAGCACCTGATCGAGCGGCGTGAGTTCGAAGATCTCCGTGATGCCGGCCCTGCGTGGCACCAGGATCAGCCAGGGCCAGCGGGCGTCCTTCGATAAACGGAGATCACACAGACCCGTCTGCATGACTCTGTCGCTGTCGCTCTCCAGCCGACGGTCGAGAATGAAATCGTCCAACAGGCATTCCTCCATATTTTTCCTATGATTAGCAGTTTTTTTTGAGCTTGGCTTGCTTTTGATGGCGATATTGCCGATATGTGCATCCGGGAGGTTGGTGGTGGACGAGCCACTCGCCAACCGGGTCAGGTCCGGAAGGAAGCAGCCCTAACGAGCCCGGCACGGGTCATCGTGCCAGCCTCCCACCCTTCTTTCTTCCAAATGCCCGGCGTTCCGGGCGATAAGCAGGGCGATGAGCGACACCGAGCGACAGTCACAAGATGCCGCCTCGACGGGCACCGGGTACCGGGTGCTGGCACGCAAATACCGCCCCAAGGATTTCACGGACCTGATGGTCGGCCAGGAGCCGATGGTCCGCACGCTGACCAACGCCTTTGAGACCGGCCGCATTGCGCAGGCCTACATGCTGACGGGCGTCCGCGGCGTCGGCAAGACGACGACAGCCCGTATTCTGGCGCGCGCGCTGAATTACAAAACGCCCGAGATCGACAAGCCGACGATCGACCTGCGCGTACCGGGCGAGCATTGCCAGGCGATCATGGAAGGCCGCCATGTCGACGTGATCGAGATGGACGCTGCCTCCCATACCGGTATCGACGATATTCGTGAGATCATCGAGCAGGTACGCTATCGGCCGGTGTCTGCGCGCTACAAGGTTTATATCATCGACGAAGTCCACATGCTTTCGACACAGGCCTTCAACGGCTTGCTGAAGACGCTCGAAGAGCCGCCGGAGCACGTGAAGTTCATTTTCGCGACCACGGAAATCCGCAAGGTTCCGATTACCGTTCTTTCGCGCTGTCAGCGCTTCGATCTCCGCCGCATCAGCGCGGCCGATCTCGTCGGCTTGTTTACGACCATCGCAGCGAAGGAAGGCATCGATGCGGAGCCGGATGCGCTGGCGATGATCGCACGCGCCGCCGAAGGCTCGGCACGCGACGGCCTTTCGCTGCTTGACCAGGCGATCGCCCATGGCAGCGGTGTCGTCCAGGCGGAGGCGGTACGCGGCATGCTGGGCCTTGCCGATCGTGCTCGCATCGTCGACCTCTTCGAGCATGTTGCCAGAGGCGATGTCGCCGCAGCGCTCGCCGAATTTCAGGCGCAGTACGAGGCCGGCGCAAATCCCGTCGTCGTGTTGACCGACCTTGCCGATTTCACCCATCTCGTTACCCGGCTAAAATATGTTCCGGACGCTGCCAATGACCCGTCGCTCAGCGAAGTCGAGCGAACCAGGGCCTGCGAGTTCGCTCAAGGGATTGCGGTAACGGCGCTGTCGCGGATCTGGCAGATGTTGTTGAAGGGCATTGCGGAAACGGAAAGCTCTTCGCGCACGGCCGGTGCGGCGGAAATGGTGCTGATCCGGCTGGCACATGCGGCGCACCTGCCCTCGCCCGAAGATGCCGCGCGTCGCCTTGCCGAGCTCTCCGAAAACGGCAGCAGTTCGCGTCCTTCGCCTACGCCGTCGGGTAACGGCAGCAGCAATGGCGCCCGTGTACCCTATCAATCGGCGGTGGCCGTGCGCGCGACGGAGAGCACGCCGAGGCCGCAGCCTTCAGGGGGACCGGCCATGTTGCGTGCCGTACCCGATCCCGATCCGCAGCCGATGCAGGCGCCAGGCCGCATCGAGACGAAGCCAGCGCAAGCGCCCAAGCCGCTCGTTTCTGTCAATGCGATCGCCGATATCGTCAACCTCGCTACGGAAAAGCGCGACCCGAAGCTGAAAGCACTCGTGCGCAATTTCGTGCGGCCCGTGAAAATTGAATCGGGCCGTCTCGACGTGAACCTCACCGACGGGGCGCCGGCGACATTGCTCAACGAGCTTGCCGTCAAGTTGAAGGAATGGACCGGCATACACTGGATCGTCAGCCTCAGCCGCGAGGCCGGCGACCCGACGATGGTCGAGGCAGAGGCCAAGGCCAAGGAGCAGCAGGTGAGCGACGCCCGGCAGGATCCGGATGTGGCCGCGATCCTGGCGCATTTCCCCGGTGCAAGGATCATCGACGTGCGGGTAAGGGCACCCGAACCGGAGGAAGAGGGCGAGGCGAAACCGCCTGCAGTCGCCGAATCCGAAGAGGGTGACATTCTGCCCGGCGACGACCTAGATTTCTGAAGGTAAAGAAGGAACCAGACGATGCGCGACCTCATGGGCATGATGGGCAAAGTCAAGGAAATGCAGGCCAAGATGGAGCAGATGCAGGCGGAAATAGCCGAGCTCCAGGCTGAAGGAAAGGCGGGCGGCGGTCTCGTCACCGTTGTCATGAGTGGCAAGGGCGAACTCAAGAGCCTGAAGATTGACCCTTCGCTGTTCAAGGAAGACGACGTCGAGATCCTCGAGGATCTGATCATTGCCGCCCACAAGGATGCCAAGGACAAGGCGGAAGCCGCTGCAGCCGAAAAGACGAAGGCGCTGACTGCCGGGCTGCCGATCCCGCCCGGCTTCAAGATGCCGTTTTGAGATTTGCAGCCATCTACGCCGGGGAGAGCGCCGATGACGCTGACCAGTCTCATTGTTTTTGCCGGCTCTCTCTTCTTGGCCGCCGGTTCACCGGGGCCAAGCGTTGCGGCGCTTGTCGCCCGTGTATTGTCCAAGGGCACCCGTGACGTTCTGCCATTCCTCGCCGCCATGTGGATCGGCGAAGCGATCTGGCTGACCTGCGCGGTGGCTGGCCTTGCTGCGGTTGCCGGAACCTTCCATTTGGCCTTTGTCGCCATCAAGTGGCTCGGGGTCTGCTATCTGCTCTATCTTGCCTGGAAGATGTGGTTCGCCTCTCATGATGCGAGCGAGGAAAAGCTGCCTGAAGCCCGCTCCACCGCAAAGCTGTTCCTTGCGGGGATGACGGTGACGCTCGGCAATCCGAAGATCATGATGTTCTACGTCGCCCTGCTGCCTTCGATCGTCGATATTCATTCTGTGACGATTGTTGGCTGGACAGAACTCGTCGCGACCATGTTTGTTGTACTGATTGTGATCGACCTCAGCTGGGCACTCCTTGCCGCAAAAGCCCGCGGCTTCCTGAAGAGCCGCCGTGCGATCAGGATCGCAAATCGGGCCAGTGCCGGAACCATGGCCGGCGCCGCCGTCGCAATCGCGATGCGCTGAGCGACGTCTGTGGGAAATTTGGAACATTGCCTTCCTTAGAAGCCGCGGACGGTTAAATCGGGTCAGGAGTGTATGCGGTCAGTCGCAACAGATCGCGACCGATCTCGTTGGCGTCGGCGCGCGACACGAGCCAAGCGTGACCGCGCCTTGGCGCAGATGCTCTCAACAATGGTTTCAGTTGTCGACATATGCGCGCGCGGCCGCAGCCGGATGACCTTAATCATTGTCAAGCCGGAGGGCGGCGGTGTCGATGCGTGCCCGGCCGGCTCCAGCAATAGGCCTTGGGCTTTCCCAGCACGCCTGCGCTAGTGTGACAGCTGCGCTTCCAGAAGGTTGCGCAGTTTGAAGTGGATGGGCGCGGCGAGATACCGCGCACGGTCCTCGGGCGAGAGCAACTTGCCGAATGTCGCAAGCATCTCGGGCATGGTGACCTTCTGACCTGCGTACGGCACGTATTCGACGGGCAATCCGGCCTTTGCCACCCCACCGGTGATCACCCGGCAATAGATGCCGGGGCGGCTGGCCTTGGTATAGCGTCGCACGAATTTCGGATCGGCCATCCTTGCGGCGAAGGTCGCGCAGGGAATGCGCGCCGACGTCGCCTCGAGAACGAGGTCGCCCGCTACCAAGCGGTCTCCAACTGAAACTGTGCGGTTGTCTAGGCCATCGATGACAAGATTTTCGCCGAACGTGCCTGGTTCGATGGGGCGCCCGAGCTCTCCGGTCCACCAATCGAGTGTCAGCGATCCTTCGACATAGACGGCCTGATCGACACCGCCGTGATGCTCGCGGTTGCCGATGGCGTCGCCGACGAGGCCTTCGCAGTCGATGATCACGGCGCCGTTGACGGCATGCTTATGGATACCCGTCCTGTATTTCTTGCCGGGCAGCCGCTCGAAATTGCCGATGCAGACGGCACGTATTTTCATCATATGGTCTACTCTTTCCGTGATTCCGTTTCGGCAACATATGGGCTAAGAACGGCACATGACAAAGCGAGTCACCGGCCCCGAAATCGAAAAACTCATCCAGCTTCTGGCGAAGGTGCCGGGTCTCGGGCCTCGCTCGGCGCGGCGCGCGGCACTGCACCTGATCAAGAAGAAGGATCAGCTGCTCGGACCGTTGTCGACCGCGATGGGCGAAGCCTATGACAAGGTGAAGGTCTGCTCGCGCTGCGGAAATGTCGATACCGTCGATCCCTGCACCGTCTGCCTGGACGAGCGCCGCGACCACTCCGTCATCATCGTCGTTGAGGATGTTTCAGACCTCTGGGCATTGGAACGCGCCGGAGCAATGAACGCAACATATCATGTCCTGGGCGGCACGCTTTCGCCGCTTGATGGCGTCGGACCGGATGACCTCAACATTCGCGGACTGATCGATCGCATCGGCCAAGGCGGAATTCGCGAACTGATCATTGCCGTCAACGCCACCGTCGAGGGCCAAACCACAGCACACTATATAACGGACCAGCTGACGGGATTGGACGTGAAGATCACTCGGCTGGCGCATGGCGTGCCGGTCGGCGGCGAACTCGACTACCTCGACGAAGGGACACTGGCTGCTGCCTTGAGGGCAAGGACTGCGATCTGAGGAGGAAAAATGCGAAACGACACCCCCCTCTATCATTTGGTGTCATCCTTCCAACAAGGGGGGAGATCACACGGCGCTCGGCGAGGGCGCTGCCTGCCGATCTGCCCGCTTGAGAGAGAGATACTCGGCAGGGCAGAGTGGAGCAGCATTGGCCGCTTGGCCATGGCCTTGGCATGTCTTCTCGCTCTCCTCCCTCTGCCTGCACTTGCCCAAAGCAAGCCAGCGGTGGAAAGACAATTCCAGCAATGGATCATCAGCGATCTTGGCCCTGAAGCGAAGAAGGCCGGCATTTCGGAAAAGACGCTGCAGGCCGCATTCAGGGGAATCGCGCTCAACTGGAATCTTCCCGATCTTGCGCCTCCCGGGTTTCCGCCTGCGAAAGAACGAAAGCAGACGCAGGCCGAGTTTTCGTCGCCGGGTCCGTATTTCAACGAGGACCGGTTGAAGAAGCTGGCGACAACCGGACGCGGTTTAGCCTCGCAATATTCCTCGACGCTGAAACGTATCGAAAAGACCTATGGGGTGCCGGGTTCGATCGTCTTGGCGATCTGGGGCCGCGAGACCGGCTTCGGCGCGGCGAAGATCCCGAATTCGGCGATCGAGGTGCTGGCGACGAAGGCCTTCATGTCGACTCGCAGGGAAATGTTCCGGATCGAGCTGATTGCGGCGCTTCACATTCTCGAAGGCGGTGACGTAACGCCGGCTGGCTTCAGGAGCTCTTGGGCGGGAGCGCTCGGCCAGCCGCAATTCATGCCGACCAGCTATCTGAAATACGCGGTCGACTTCGATGGTGACGGCCACCGCAATATCTGGACGTCCGTGCCGGATACACTGGCATCTATAGCCAACTATCTTGTTAAGAAAGGCTGGCAGCGAAATCGTGACTGGGGCTTCGAGGTGACGATTCCGGCGGCGGTTTCCTGCGCACAGGAAGGTCCCGACATCGCACAGCCGCTTGCCCACTGGGCTTCGCTTGGCATCAATCGCAAGTCCGGCAAGGGCTTTCCATCCGGTGAAATGATGGCTGCGGGCATGATGCTTGTGCCAGCCGGGCGCGATGGGCCTGAATTCATCGTCACGCCGAACTTCTATATCATCAAGGAATACAACAACTCGGATCTCTACGCGCTCTATATCGGCAACCTCGCCGACCGGATCGCATATGGCTCCGGCGCCTTTCAAGGTGCTTGGGGCGATGTCGGTAAGATGCTGCGATCCGATGTGGCGGCAATGCAGAAGGCGCTGGAGCGCCAAGGCTACGATGTGGGCGGATCGGACGGCTTGCCGGGCTACAAGACCCGCCGGTCCATCGGACGGTGGCAGGAAAAGAACGGTATGCGACCGACCTGTTTTCCCGATGCCTCGATGAAGGGCAGACTGAAGTGAGCGTGCCTATAGGCTAAGCTTCAGCCCCTCATGGCTCGCAGCAAAGCCGAGCTTTTCATAGAAGCGGATTGAGCCGGCCCGGGATTTGTCCGAGGTGAGCTGCACGATCTTGCAGCCGCGCGCACGGCATGTCTCTATCGCCCACTCGATGAATTCGGTCCCCAGCCCGCTGCCGCGTGCTTGCCTTGCAATCCTTACACTCTCGATCTGCCCGCGCCACGTGCCGGTGCGCGACAATCCGGGAATGAAGGAGACCTGCAGACAGCCTACGACGTGATGCTTTTGATCCATGGCAACCGCAAGCAGTTGGTTCTTGTCCGCGTCGATTGCGTCAAAGGCCGTCTGATAGCGTCGATCGACGGGATCGGCGACGACCTCTCTGCCTTGGCCGATATCGTCGTCGGCAAGCAGCCGGATGATGTCGACAAGATCGGTTTGGCAGGCTTTTCGAAATGCGTGGTTCATCGCGGGCCTCAGTGGTGAAGATCGATCGGCGCCTTGTGAAACACGTCGTCGGATGGGGGGATGGTCTGTCGCTCGATCATGCGGTGAACATGCGGCGCTGCCGTGCCGCCGTGGAGGGCGCGCAGGCGATCGGCGTTTTCCGCATCGGCCTGTGTGCGGCGCTGATTGTGGCGGATGTACTCGACCCAGGTCGGCGTGTGGTAGGTTTCGGTCCAGGTACCGGGATTTTCGAGGTCGCGCATCAGCGCCCAGTTGCGTGCGCCGTCGCGGATGCGGATGCGCCGCCGTTCCCCCATCAGCGTCAGGAATTCGGGAAGGTCGCTGTCGCCGATCTGATAATCGACCTGAATGACGATCGGCCCGCTGCGGGGCGTGATATCGAGCCCGAGTGCGGGCTCGATGAAGCGGTTGAGCGGGTCGAGATTGAGCGAGGCAAAGGCCGGCATCGAGAGGCGAAAACCGACAACGATGCCAACCAGCATCACCGCGGCTGAGCCATAAAGCGCATTCGAAACGCCGAAGCGATCGGCGGCCACACCCCAGAGCCAGCTGCCACCGGCAATGCCGCCGAAGGTGACCGTCTGATAAAGCGACAGCGCCCGGCCGACGACCCAGCGCGGCGTCGAAAGCTGCACGATCGTGTTGAACAATGAAAGCGCAAGTACCCAGCACGCGCCCGAAACGAGCAGCCCCGCCGAGGTGAGCACGGCAAACGGGCTCGACGCGGCGATCACCATGCTGATGGCAAAACCGCCAAAGGCGTAGCGGATGATGGTCTCGCTGCTGAACATCTCGCGCAGCCGCGCGTTGAGCGCCCCGCCGCCGATCGCGCCGATGCCGAAGGAGCCGAGCATGAAGCCGTAGGTCAGCGGCCCGCCGGCGACGAGATCGATTGCGACGATCGGCAGAAGAGCGAGCACCGAGCTTGCGCCCACGCCGAAGATCAGGCCGCGGATGAGCACCTTTTCAAGGTTGGGCGACATCGAGACATATCGAAGGCCGGCGGAGATCGCGCTCCCGAGGCTTTCGCGCGGCAGGCTGGAAGCGGGCAGCGATGGCTTCCAGCGCGTGAGTGCGTAGATGAGCGCAAAATAACTGACCGTATTCACCATAAAGGCAGCAGCAGCACCCGCCGTCGCGACAATGACGCCGCCGATGGCGGGTCCAACGCTCCGGGTCATGTTGAACCCCATGCTGTTCAGCGTCACCGCATTCGGCAGGTCTGCCCGCGGCACCATATCGCCGACGGAGGCCTGCCAGGAGGGGTTGTTGAGGGCGGTGCCGCAGCCGATCAGGAAGGTGAAGAACAGGAGCAGCCAGGGCGTGATCCAGCCGAGCAGGGCGCAGGCGGTGAGGATCGTCGAGACGGCAAGCATGAGGAATTGCGCCGTCAGCATCACCTGCCGCCGGTCGAAATTGTCGGCGAGCGCGCCTGAGATGAGCGAAAACAGCATTATGGGAAGCGCTGTCGAGGTCTGGACCAGCGCCACCATGTCCTCGGAAGCGGTAAGTGTCGTCATCATCCACGCGGCCCCTACCGCCTGGATCAACCCGCCGAAATTCGAGGCCAGGCTTGCAAACCAGATTGTGCGGTAGGTTTCATGCTTCAGCGGCGCCAGCGTTGACGAATTGGATGGCACGATTCCTCCGCTTGCTAAATTCTTCCTCGGCTCCAATATATGAGGAAGCTCGACCGTGGCTAGGCGCGATTGGCCTGCGGCGGCGCATTTGAGCCGAGAGCTTGCAATTTCGTAAAAACCGGCCTATATGCCACTCAAATTCTTGATCGTGCGATGAAGAGTGGGCCGCAAGGACCCGCTCTTTTTTATTAGCGCGATCGCCTGGATGCATGAAAATTGCAAGGAGCGCATCGCTTGTCGGATCCGACGAACGCAGACAATGAACTTGAGCCGCGGCTGATTACCGAAACTGGGCTTGACCAGCGCCTTGCCGACATCATCGAACCCGTGCTCGTCGGCATGGGCTTCCGCCTGACCCGCGTGCGCATGCTCAACCAGAACGGCGCTACGCTGCAGATCATGGCAGAGCGTAACGATGGTGCGATGAGCGTCGAAGACTGCGAAGAGGTCTCGATGGCCATTTCTCCGGTTCTTGATGTGGAAGATCCGATCGATCGGGAGTATCATCTGGAAGTGTCCTCGCCCGGTATCGACCGGCCTTTGGTTCGGAAATCCGATTTCAGCCGTTGGCAAGGGCACCTTGTGAAGTGCGAAACGTCGATCATGATCGGCAACCGCAAGCGCTTTCGCGGAAAGATCATCGAAGCGGACGCGGATGGTTTCACCCTCGAACGTGACCAGGTTGCCGATGGCGAAGAGCAGAAGGTCACCATTCCCTTCACGGCGCTCAGCGATGCGAAGCTCATTCTGACCGACGATCTGATTCGCGATGCGCTGCGCGCCGATAAGGCCGCGAAAGCGCAGGCAGCGAACCAGAACGAGGCGGAAGACGAAGAATAACCGATCAACTACGGCTCCAGGGAAGGGAACCCTAAGGGCCAGGACGGAGAGATAAGACAATGGCAGTTAGTGCGAACCGGCTCGAACTTCTGCAGATCGCAGATGCAGTGGCGCGCGAAAAGGTCATCGACCGCGAAATCGTGCTCGCCGCGATGGCGGATGCGATTCAGAAGGCGGCGCGCTCCCGTTATGGCACGGAATCGAACATCCGCGCCGATATCAATCCGAAGACCGGCGAAATTCGCCTGCAGCGCCTGCTTGAAGTCGTCGACAAGGCTGAAGACTACTCCACGCAGATCCCGTTGGAGCTGGCCCGCGACCGCAACCCGGACGCAGCGCTTGGCGACTTCATCGCTGATCCGCTGCCGCCGATGGATTTCGGCCGTATTGCCGCCCAGTCGGCCAAGCAGGTCATCGTCCAGAAGGTTCGCGAAGCCGAGCGTGACCGGCAGTTCGACGAGTTCAAGGATCGCGTCGGCGAAATTGTCAACGGTACCGTCAAGCGCGTCGAATACGGCAACGTCATCGTCGATCTCGGCCGTGGCGAAGGAATCATCCGCCGTGACGAAATGATCCCGCGCGAAAACGTCCGCTACGGCGACCGCGTTCGCGCATATGTCTATGACGTGCGCCGCGAACAGCGCGGTCCGCAGATTTTCCTGTCGCGCACGCATCCTCAGTTCATGGTCAAGCTCTTCACCATGGAAGTGCCGGAGATCTACGACGGCATCATCCAGGTCCGCTCGGTCGCCCGCGATCCGGGTTCGCGTGCCAAGATCGCTGTCATCTCGAACGATAGCTCGATCGATCCGGTCGGTGCCTGCGTCGGCATGCGCGGTTCGCGCGTCCAGGCCGTCGTTGGTGAGCTTCAGGGCGAAAAGATCGACATCATTCCCTGGTCGCAGGATCCGGCGACCTTCGTCGTCAACGCGTTGCAGCCGGCTGAAGTCGCCAAGGTCGTTCTCGACGAAGATGCAGAACGCATTGAAGTCGTGGTTCCCGACGAGCAGCTTTCGCTGGCCATCGGCCGTCGCGGTCAGAACGTGCGCCTCGCCTCGCAGCTGACCGGCTGGGACATCGACATCATGACGGAAGCCGAAGAATCCGAGCGCCGTCAGAAGGAATTCAACGAACGCACCAACCTCTTCATGGATGCGCTCGACGTTGACGAAATGGTCGGCCAGGTTCTGGCTTCCGAAGGCTTTGCCGCCGTTGAAGAACTCGCCTATGTCGACCTCGACGAAATTTCCTCGATCGACGGCTTCGATGAAGAGACGGCGCAGGAAATCCAGCAGCGTGCTCGCGAATATCTCGAGAAGCTCGAAGCGGAGATGGACGAGAAGCGCAAGGCGCTCGGGGTTTCCGACGAACTGCGTCAGATCGACGGTATGACCGCCCAGATGATGGTTGCGCTTGGCGAGGACGGCATCAAGACGCTGGAAGATTTCGCAGGCTGCGCGGCGGACGATCTCGTCGGCTGGTCAGAACGCAAGAACGGCGAAACCAAGAAGTTCGAGGGCCTCTTCTCGAAGTTCGACGTTTCGCGTGTCGAGGCCGAGCAGATGGTCGTCCAGGCACGCCTTGCCGCCGGCTGGATTACCGAGGAGGATCTTGCCAAGGACGCTGAAGTTGTCGAAGCCAACGCTGCCGAGCAGGAAGCATAATGATCGCGGAGCTGCACGCTTCTCCTGAGGACGATGATCTTGCAGGTTATGACGTGAACAGCCGCATGTGCATCGTGACGCGTGAAAGCGGATCGCCGGATGAGTTGATCCGCTTCGTGGCAGCGCCTGACGGGACGGTGATCGCCGACCTGAAGCGTCAGCTTCCGGGGCGCGGCTGCTGGGTCAAGCTCGATCGCGCATCGGTCGACAAGGCTGTGGCGAAGAAGTCTTTCGCCCGCGCATTGAAGACCGATGTGAAGGCGGCAGCCGATCTCGGTGAAACCGTCGACCGGCTGCTTACACAGCAGCTGATGCAGATGATGAACATGGCGCGTAAGGCGGGTCAGTTCGTCAGCGGCTCCTCGAAAGTGGATGCCGCAGTCAGAAGCGGAGCAGCAATCGCCGTGTTTCATTCGACGGATGCGGCGGACGATGGTGTTAGAAAAATCGACCAGGCTCGCAAGGCCTGGCACCTCGGAATGGAAACCGAGGAGAAAATACCTTCTTTTCGTCTCTTCTCGGAGAGCGAAATGGAAGGCGTGATGGGCCAGAATGCTTTTATCCATGCCGCAGTGCTTGCAGGGCAGGCAGGTGAGGGTGTAGTGAAGCGCGCAAAGATGCTCGAAAGGTACCGCAGCGGCGGTCAATCCCGGGCACTAGGCGGCGCTGGCCAGCAAAAACAATGATGCGGCGACCGGCACCGGCCGGCCCATCATTGATCGAAAAATATTTGAACGATAGGGTTTGATGACGTCATCGCTCCCTGTCCGAAGGAACGGGAACGAATGACAGATAGCAATGACGACAAGACGCTTGGAGCAAAGAAGACGCTTACCCTGAAGCCATCGGGGATAAGCCAGGGCACCGTGCGCCAGGATATGGGCCGTGGTCGCACCAAGGCGGTCGTTGTCGAGACCCGCAAGCGGCGCCCGATGCGCCCCGAAGACGATCGCCCGACCACGCCGGCTCCAGTAACCCGCGCGCCAGAATCCGCTCCGGTCGCAACGCAGGCGCCTGCGCCTCGCATCCAACCGCCTGGCGGCGGCCAGCCGCCGCGCCCTCAGCAGCAGGCTTCGCAGGCTCCTCGCCAGCAGGATCGCCCGCGTCCGGTTGTCCTCAACCATCTTTCGCCTGAGGAAATGGACGCCCGACGGCGCGCGCTAGCGCTGGCCCAGGTCCGTGATGCAGAAGATGCAGTCCGCCGGGCTGAAGAAGAAAAGCGCCGTGCAGCCGAAGAAGCCGCCCGCCGTGAAGCGGAAGCAGCCGAAGCGGCCCGGCGTGCAGCCGAAGAGGCCGCCCGTCCTTCTGCGCCGGTCGAGGAGGCTCCTGCGCCCGAAGCAGTCGAGGTTGAGGCGGAAGCTCCGCGCCCGGCGCCGGCCGTGCGCCGTCCCGAGACTTCGGCGCCGACGTCTCCACGTCCGGCTCCAGCTGGGGTTGCCGCCGTGGTCCGCGGCCGTCGTCCGGAAGGTGAGGAGGAAGAACGCGGATCTCCTCGTGGGGCTCCTGCCCGTGGCAGGGTCGTTCGTCCGGAACCGGCAAAGCCGGTGACGACGCGACCGAAGACCGAAGAGGAGCGTCGCCGCGGCAAGCTGACGATCACGACGGCAAATGTCGATGACGACGGCAATGCGCGCGGCCGTTCGCTTTCCGCCATGCGTCGCCGCCAGGAGAAGTTCCGCCGCAGCCAGATGCAGGAAACGCGCGAGAAGATTTCCCGCGAAGTCATTCTGCCGGAAACCATCACCATCCAGGAACTGTCGCAGCGCATGTCGGAACGCGCCGTCGACGTCATCAAGTTCCTGATGAAGGAAGGCCAGATGATGAAGCCAGGCGACGTCATCGACGCCGATCTGGCAGAACTCATCGCCGGCGAATTCGGTCATACCGTCAAGCGTGTGTCTGAATCGGACGTCGAACTCGGGATCTTCAATGTGACGGATGAAGGCGGCGAACAAGTTTCGCGTCCGCCGGTCGTCACCATCATGGGTCACGTCGACCACGGCAAAACCTCGCTGCTCGACGCCATCCGCCATGCCAACGTGGTTGCTGGCGAAGCCGGCGGCATTACGCAGCATATCGGCGCCTATCAGGTGGAACAGAACGGCCAGAAGATCACCTTCATCGACACGCCCGGCCACGCCGCCTTCACGGCAATGCGTGCACGCGGTGCGCAGGCGACCGACATTGCCGTTCTCGTCGTCGCCGCCGACGACAGCGTGATGCCTCAGACGATCGAATCGATCAATCATGCCAAGGCGGCAGGCGTTCCGATCATCGTTGCGATCAACAAGATCGACAAGCCGACGGCCAATGCCCAGAAGGTTCGCACCGAACTTCTGCAGCATGAGGTCTTCGTCGAGTCCATGGGCGGTGAAGTTCTCGACGTCGAGGTTTCGGCGAAGAACGGCACCAACCTCGACAAGCTGCTCGAGGCGATCCTGCTGCAGTCGGAGATCCTGGATCTGAAGGCCAACCCCGACCGCACCGCGGAAGGCACGGTCATTGAAGCTCAGCTTGATCGCGGTCGCGGTTCCGTTGCGACTGTCCTCGTCCAGAAAGGCACGCTGCGTCCCGGTCAGATTATCGTCGCTGGCGATGTCTGGGGCCGCGTGCGTGCTCTCGTCGATGACAAGGGCAACCATGTCAAGGAAGCGGGGCCGGCCACTCCGGTTGAGGTTCTGGGTCTTTCGGGCACGCCGCAGGCGGGCGACAGGTTCGCCGTTGTCGAAAACGAAGCTCGCGCCCGCGAGATTTCCGAGTACCGTCAGCGTCTCGCCCGCGACAAGGCTGCTGCCCGCCATTCGGGCCAGCGCGGCTCGCTGGAACAGATGATGAGTCAGCTTCAGACGGCCGGCGTCAAGGAGTTCCCGCTGGTTGTCAAGGGCGACGTGCAGGGCTCGATCGAGGCGATCGCCGGTGCGCTCGACAAGCTGGGAACGGACGAGGTTCGCGCTCGGATCGTTCATTCCGCGGCTGGTGGTATCACCGAGTCGGATATCTCCCTTGCGGAAGCATCCGGCGCTGCGATCATCGGCTTCAACGTTCGTGCGAATGCGCAGGCGCGTACGCTGGCCGAGCGTCAGGGCATAGAAATCCGTTACTACAACATCATCTACGATCTCGTGGATGACGTTAAGGCAGCGATGTCGGGCCTGCTCTCTCCGGAGCGGCGCGAGACCTTCCTCGGCAATGCCGAGATCCTCGAGGTGTTCAACATCACGAAGGTCGGGAAGGTGGCGGGTTGCCGCGTTACCGAAGGCAAGGTCGAGCGTGGCGTCGGCGTCCGCCTCATCCGCGACAACGTCGTCATCCACGAAGGCAAGCTCAAGACACTCAAGCGCTTCAAGGACGAAGTCTCGGAAGTGCATTCCGGCCAGGAATGCGGTATGGCCTTCGAGAATTACGAAGATATCCGCGCGGGCGACACGATCGAATGCTTCCGCGTCGAGCACATCACCCGCACGCTCTGACGGCGCGAGACTTGAATTTTCGACGGGCGCCGGATCATTCAGAGGCCGGCGCCCGAACCTTTTTGGGCAGAGAAGAATGACCACGAAACCCACATCCTCGGCACCTTCGCAGCGCATGCTGCGCGTCGGCGAACAAGTGCGTGCGGCGATCACGCAGGTCCTCCAGCGTGGCGAAGTGCGCGACGACGTGATTGAAAAGACTGTCATTTCGATCTCTGAAGTCCGCATGTCTCCGGACCTGAAGATCGCGACAGCCTACGTGACGCCGCTTGGCATTTCCGATCACGGCGCCGTCATCGATGCGCTGAACCGCAACGCAAAGTACATTCGCGGCCGTCTCGGCCCGCAGCTTCGGCAGATGAAATATATGCCGGAGGTCCGTTTCCGCGACGATACGAGCTTCGACAACTACAAGAAGATCGATGAATTGTTGCGCTCGCCCGAAGTCCAGCGCGACCTTAACGGCGACACTGAAGAAGAATAGCAGAAGAAGCGAATGTCCAAACCACGCAAACCCAAGGGCCGCCCGGTTTCCGGCTGGCTGATTCTCGATAAGCCTGTTGATTTTGGTTCAACGGAGGCCGTCTCCAAGATCAAGTGGCTCTTCAAGGCGCAGAAGTGCGGCCATGCCGGCACACTCGATCCGCTGGCGTCCGGGATGCTGCCGATTGCGCTTGGCGATGCGACGAAGACTGTCCCCTATGTCATGGACGGCCGCAAGATCTACGAATTCAAGGTCACCTGGGGGGAGGAGCGTGCAACCGACGACCTCGAAGGCGAGGTGGTTCGCAGTTCCAGCAAGCGGCCGACAGAAGAGCAGATCCGCAACCTTCTTGCGAAATACACCGGTGTCATCAGCCAGGTGCCGCCGCAGTTTTCCGCGATCAAGATCGCCGGCGAGCGCGCATATGATCTGGCGCGCGAAGGCGAGACGGTCGAGATCCCTTCCCGTGAAGTCGAGATTTTCCGCCTGACGCTGCTTGCCTGCCTGGACGAGAACACCGCGCATTTCGAAGTCGAGTGCGGCAAGGGCACGTATGTCCGTGCTCTGGCTCGCGATTTCGGCCGCGATTTCGGCTGCTACGGCCATATCTCGGGGCTACGCCGGACCTACGTGGCACCTTTTGCCGAAGACAGCATGGTGCCGCTTGCAAGCCTCGTCGCTCTTGAGGAAATTGATGACACGGACGAGCGTCTTGCCGCCCTCGACGCCCTGCTGATCGATACCAGCGAAGCCTTGTCCTCACTGCCACACCTTGCCGTCAATGACGATCAGGCACATCGCCTGAGAATGGGTAATCCCATCCTGGTGCGTGGCCGTGATGCGCCGGTTGCCGAAACCGAAGCCTATGCGACGGCACGCGGTAAGCTCATCGCGATCGGCGAGATCGGTCAGGGAGAGTTCCGCCCAAAGCGCGTCTTCGTTTGATGCGCAATGCGTCTTTCCGGGAAGGCTACCGCGCAAATTCCAGCTGCGGATGGTAATTGTCAATCATCTCCCTTGAGCTATGTATCTCCTCTTTGCGGTTAAAGGCCGCCCAGATTGAGGAGCAGGTCATGCGCGCAGTTGTGGTCGCAGTCGCATTGTTATTTTCGGCCGTTTTCGCAGCTGCAAGCGCCCGGTCGGCCGAGCGCTGGGCGGAATTGCCCGCCTTTCCTCCCATGCCGCCGGCCAAGACGAGCGGCATGGCCCCTGTAAACGACATCAAGATGTATTACGCCGAATACGGTGCGGGCGACCCGATCCTGTTCATCCATGGGGGCCTCGGCAGTGCCGAAGTCTGGGGACGTCAGGTCGAGGATTTTGCCAAGGACCATCTCGTGATAGTTGCCGACAGCCGCGGGCACGGACGCTCGACGCGCAGCGGACAGCCTTTCGGCTATGATCTCATGACGTCCGATTATGTCGCGTTGCTCGACTATCTGAAGCTCGACAAGGTCACGCTTGTCGGCTGGTCCGATGGAGGCATCATCGGCATCGACATGGCGATGAAGCATCCCGAGAAGTTGACGCGTGTCATCGCGCAGGCTGCCAACGTGACGACGGAGGGAGTGAAGTCTGACGTGATGACGAACAAGACCTTCAGCGCCTATGTCGATGCCGCGGGCGAGGCCTACAAGAAGCTCTCGCCGACACCGAACGAATATGACGCGTTCGTCAACCAGATTTCGGCGATGTGGATGCGTGAGCCGGCCTGGACTGCTGCCGATCTCGGCAGGATCACCGTGCCCGTTACCCTGGCGATCGGTGACCACGACGAAGCGATCAAGCTCGATCACACCGAAAGGATGGCCAAGGAGATTCCCGGTGCCAAGCTCGTCATCTTGAAGGACGCCAGCCACTTTGCAATGCTGCAAGATCCCGAAGGCTACGATGCGATGATCCGTGACGCGATGGCGGGCAGGTGATAAACCGGCCATCTGGTGCCGGCCCCTTTCCATCGCGGCTCATTTGGTTTATAGGCAGCGCCAGCATCAGGCAGGACCTGAGTGCGTTCGCGGCCGAAGCTGGACGACATCCCGGCTTTTGGCGACCTTATCT
This sequence comes from Rhizobium etli 8C-3, assembly GCF_001908375.1. NCBI lineage: Bacteria > Pseudomonadati > Pseudomonadota > Alphaproteobacteria > Hyphomicrobiales > Rhizobiaceae > Rhizobium > Rhizobium etli. The sequence continues at coordinate 166,717 of NZ_CP017241.1, forward strand.
CCTCTCATAGAAAGGAACATTCGATGTCGATTACAGCTGAGCGCAAGACGGCTCTCATCAAGGAATACGCAACGTTTGAAGGCGACACCGGTTCTCCGGAAGTTCAGGTCGCGATCCTGACCGAGCGTATCAACAACCTGACGGAACACTTCAAGGGCCACAAGAAGGATAACCATTCCCGCCGTGGCCTGCTGACGATGGTTTCGAGCCGCCGCTCGCTTCTTGACTATCTCAAGAAGAAGAACGAAGGCCGCTACACCAAGCTGATCACCAGCCTGGGTATCCGCCGCTAATGATTTCCGGCGGGCGTTCCTTATGGACGCCCGCCGGATGCTTTTGAGGGGGCCGATGGCCCCATGAAATTCTGCCGCCGCGCCCTATCTTCGCGTGGAGGAAGTAGGTGGAGCCGGATGGGCCGGTTCTGCCAGACCAACCGTTGACCTGTCATGGGGCAGGATTGCCGGATGCTTTCGGCCAAAGTCTTTCAAGGAGGGCTTTGGTCCGGTTTCTCAGGAAGCCGGGAATGAAAAGCCTCCCGTTGTCTTGCCCATGATACGTCACACCAATTGCGGTCGACTGTGCGCTGCGCTTTCCGCGACGGCGCGCGCTCCCGCATCGAAGGACAAGACATATGTTCGATACCCATACCGTGGAAATCGAGTGGGCTGGCCGCCCGCTGAAGCTCGAAACTGGCAAGATCGCCCGTCAGGCCGATGGTGCCGTTCTCGCGACCTACGGCGAAACCGTGGTTCTCGCCACCGTCGTTTCCGCCAAGGCGCCGAAGCCGGGCCAGGACTTCTTTCCGCTCACCGTGAACTACCAGGAAAAGACCTACGCAGCCGGCAAGATCCCGGGCGGCTATTTCAAGCGCGAAGGCCGTCCGAGCGAAAACGAAACCCTCGTTTCCCGCCTGATCGACCGTCCGATCCGTCCGCTGTTCCCGGAAGGCTACAAGAACGACACGCAGGTCGTCGTCACTGTCGTGCAGCATGACCTGGAGAACAACCCGGACATCCTGTCGATGATCGCGACCTCGGCTGCCCTGACGCTTTCCGGCGTTCCCTTTATGGGGCCGGTCGGCGGAGCGCGCGTCGGATATATCAATGGCGAATATGTCCTGAACCCGCATCTCGACGAGATGGACGAATCGAGCCTCGATCTCGTCGTCGCCGGCACGCATGACGCGGTCCTGATGGTCGAATCCGAAGCCAAGGAGCTTCCGGAAGACGTGATGCTCGGCGCCGTGATGTTCGGCCACAGGGGCTTCCAGCCGGTTCTCGAAGCGATCATCAAGCTCGCTGAAGTAGCCGCCAAGGAACCTCGCGATTTTGCACCGGAAGACTATTCCGCCCTCGAAAACGAAATGCTTGGCCTGGCAGAGGCCGAACTTCGCGAAGCCTACAAGATCATCCAGAAGGCTGATCGCTACGCTGCTGTCGATGCCGTCAAGGCGAAGGTAAAGGAGCACTTCCTGCCGGAAGAAGGCGAAGCGAAGTATACAGCCGAAGAAGTCGGCGCGATTTTCAAGCACCTGCAGGCAAAGATCGTTCGCTGGAACATTCTCGACACCAAGAGCCGCATTGACGGCCGCGACCTCGAGACCGTTCGCCCGATCGTCGCCGAAGTCGGTCTGCTGCCGCGCACGCATGGTTCGGCTCTGTTCACCCGCGGTGAAACACAGGCGATCGTCGTTGCCACGCTCGGCACCGGCGAAGACGAGCAGTACGTCGATTCCTTGACGGGAATGTACAAGGAAAACTTCATGCTGCACTACAACTTCCCGCCCTACTCGGTCGGTGAAACGGGCCGCATGGGTTCCCCGGGCCGCCGCGAGATCGGCCATGGCAAGCTTGCATGGCGCGCCATCCACCCGATGCTGCCGTCGGTCGAGCAGTTCCCGTATACGCTGCGCGTCGTCTCGGAAATCACCGAGTCCAATGGTTCCTCCTCGATGGCAACCGTGTGCGGTACTTCGCTGGCACTGATGGATGCAGGCGTTCCGCTCGCAAAGCCGGTCGCCGGTATCGCCATGGGCCTGATCAAGGAGGAAGAGCGCTTCGCCGTCCTTTCCGACATCCTCGGCGATGAAGACCATCTCGGCGACATGGACTTCAAGGTTGCCGGCACGGAAGCAGGCATCACCTCGCTGCAGATGGATATCAAGATCCACGGCATCACCGAAGAGATCATGCAGATCGCCTTGAACCAGGCCAAGGGTGGCCGTCTGCATATCCTCGGCGAGATGGCGAAGGCCATTTCCGAAAGCCGCGGCCAGCTCGGTGAATTCGCACCTCGTATCGAAGTCATGAACATCCCGGTCGACAAGATCCGTGAAGTCATTGGCTCCGGCGGCAAGGTCATTCGCGAGATCGTCGAAAAGACGGGCGCGAAGATCAACATCGAAGACGACGGCACCGTCAAGATCGCATCGTCTTCCGGCAAGGAAATCGAAGCGGCCCGCAAGTGGATCCACTCGATCGTGGCCGAGCCGGAGATTGGCCAGATCTACGAGGGCACGGTCGTCAAGACCGCCGACTTCGGCGCTTTCGTCAACTTCTTCGGCGCCCGTGATGGCCTCGTCCACATTTCGCAGCTGGCTTCCGAGCGCGTTGCGAAGACGCAGGACGTCGTCAAGGAAGGACAGAAGGTCTGGGTCAAGCTCCTCGGTTTCGACGAGCGTGGCAAGGTCCGCCTGTCGATGAAGGTCGTCGACCAGACGACTGGCCAGGAAATTCCGGCTGCCGAAAAGAAGAAGGAGGAGGCGGCTGAGTAAGCCGCGCCTTTAAACCATTCGCGGGCGCGGGATTTTCTCGCGCCCTTTTTTGTATGAAATCGAGAAGAGATCATGAGCCGCGAATCGTTGAAGACCCTGCTCCATCCATTTGCGAGCGGTACCATTGATCCGCCGCGCGAGGGCGAGCGCGTGCTGTTCCTGGGGGCCGAAGCAGGCTTTGTGCTGCCGGAGGGCTTTTCCGCGTCTCTCAGCGCCGTGCAGGGCTTCCGACCGCTCTACAGGCAGCTTCTGTCGCAGCGGATCGAAGTATGGCCTGAGATCGAAGGCGAAGATTATGATGCGGCGCTCGTGCTCTGCACCAAGCACAAGGGCGAGAACGAAGCGAATATCGCTGCAGCACTTTCCCGCTTGAAGGCCGGCGGCCTGATCGTCGTTGCCGGCGGCAAGGAAGACGGCATCCAGCCGCTGCGCAAACATCTGGAAGGCTTCGGCTTCGATATCAGACACATGCCGAAATATCACGGTGTTGCATTCTGGTTTATGCGCCCGGTGGACGTCAGCGAAGCCGTATCGAAATTTGCCAAGTCACCGGTGCGCGTGGACGGGCGCTTCCATGCATCAGCCGGCATGTTTTCGCATGACCGCATCGATGACGGCTCGGAGTTGCTCGCCTCGCGCCTTCCGACAAATTTCACCGGCGACGCAGCCGATTTCGGTGCAGGCTGGGGTTATCTCTCGGTCGAGCTTGCGCAGAAGTCGCCGAACCTCGATCGCCTCGACCTCTACGAGGCCAACCACGCGGCTTTGGAGGCCGCCAAGGCCAATCTTGCGGAGAACTGCCCGAACGCACCGGCACGCTTCTTCTGGCACGATCTGGCGGCCGAACCGGTCAAGGACAGGTACGATTTGATCGTCATGAACCCGCCCTTTCATGAAGGGCACGCGGCGGAGCCTTCGCTCGGGCAAGCAATGATCAAGACGGCTGCATCGGCGCTGCGCGGCGGCGGCCGTCTCATGCTCGTCGCCAATCGCGGTTTGCCATACGAGCCGGTGCTTGCTGCAAACTTCAAGGAAAGCGGCGAAACCTGCCGAAACGCGCGCTTCAAAGTGCTCTGGGCGAAGAAATAAGAATGGCGGCCAGTCCGCCGTCCCTCAACCTGAGTGTTCCTCGCAGGGCTGGCAGAACACCAGGATCGCCATTGACTGACGCCCGGCTCATCCCGCAAGAAGCCTTATAGGCGCCTGTCTCGACGCACATTCGAATTACTGGCTGCTTGAGCTTGTGCCAGATTGTCGCGGCGATCTGTAAGGAGCGCCTTTCGGAACTGGAACTCGCGCGGTGACGACTAAAGGCTTTGCGGACTCTGTCCGGCAAAGGAGCATATACCTGCTCGGGCCGTTCCGTTGATGGAAACCGGCTCCTGCTGCTGGGCCAACAGGCGTCGCCAGTTCGTCGTCTCGCTTACTCGACATCTGCCTTGCGCAGCGTATCCAGCGTCGGCATCGAGGTTATGTTGTAGCCGGCGTCCACAAAATGGATTTCGCCGGTCACGCCTGCCGACAGATCGGAGAGCAGGTAGAGGGCAGAATTGCCGACGTGATCGATGCTGACTGTCTTGCGCAGGGGAGCATTGCGCTGATTCCAGGAGAGGATTGCACGGGCATCCGAAATACCGGCGCCGGCCAGCGTGCGGATCGGTCCTGCGGATATGGCGTTAACGCGGATGCCGCGCGGCCCGTAGTCGGCCGCAAGATAGCGCACGGAGGCCTCCAGGGCAGCCTTTGCGACCCCCATGACGTTGTAGTTCGGAATGACGCGCGTTGAACCGTTATAAGTCAGCGTCAGCATCGAACTGCCCTCGCTCATCAACGGTGCACAGCGCCTGGCGATTTCCGTAAAGGAAAAGCAGGAGATGATCATCGTTCGGCTGAAGTTTTCGCGCGTGGTATCCGCATAGAGGCCTTTCAGCTCGTTCTTGTCGGAAAAACCGATGGCATGGACGATGAAATCCAGTTTGCCCCATCGCTCCTCCAGGGCACCGACAACGCCGTCGACTGAGGCAATGTCTTCGACGTCGCAGGGAACGACGAAATCCGAGCCGACTTCTGCTGCAAGTGGTTTCACCCGCTTGCCAAGCGCCTCTCCCTGATAGGTGAAGGCAAGCTCGGCGCCTTGGGCTGCAAGCGCCCTTGATATACCCCAGGCGATAGAATGGTTGTTGGCGACGCCCATGATGAGCCCGCGCTTACCCTGCATGATTGCGGTCATGTTCTTATCCGTTGTAGCGCTGGAAAACGAGCGTTGCGTTGGTGCCGCCGAAGCCGAAGGAGTTGGAGAGGGCGATGTCGATCTTGGCGTTGTCGATGCGCTTGCGCACGATCGGCACTCCATCGAATTCGGGATCGAGTTCATTGATGTGGGCGCTTTCACCGATGAAGCCTTCCTGCATCATCAGGATCGAATAAATCGACTCCTGGACGCCGGCTGCACCCAGCGAATGACCCGTCAGCGACTTGGTCGACTGGATGTGAGGCATCTTGTCGCCGAAGACCTCCCGGATCGCGCCGATTTCCTTGCTGTCGCCCACCGGCGTCGAGGTTCCGTGCGTATTGATATAATCGATATCACCCTTCACCGTGGAGAGGGCCTGGCGCATGCAGCGCACGGCGCCTTCGCCGGAAGGAGCGACCATGTCGTAACCGTCGGAGGTCGCGCCGTAGCCGACGATCTCGGCGTAGATCTTCGCGCCGCGTGCCTTGGCATGCTCCAACTCTTCTAGAACGAGAACGCCGGCACCACCGGCGATGACGAAGCCGTCACGGTTGACGTCGTAGGCTCGCGAAGCCGTTTCAGGTGTTTCGTTGTACTTTGAGGACATCGCGCCCATGGCGTCGAAGAGGTTGGACATAGTCCAGTCGAGGTCTTCGTGACCACCGGCGAACATCACGTCCTGCTTGCCCCACTGGATCATTTCCGCGGCATTGCCGATGCAGTGAGCAGAAGTCGAGCAGGCCGACGAGATCGAGTAGTTGACGCCGTGGATCTTGAACCAGGTTGCAAGTGTCGCCGATGCCGTGGACGACATCGCCTTGGGCACGGCAAACGGGCCGATGCGCTTCGGGCTGTTGTTCTTGATGGTGATCTCGGCAGCTTCGATCAGCGTGCGGGTGGACGGACCGCCGGAGCCCATGATGATGCCGGTGCGTTCGTTACCGCTGATCACGGACTCCTCGAGACCGGAATCTGCGATCGCCTGCTTCATGGCGACATGGTTCCAGGCGCCCCCTTGTGAGAGAAAGCGCATTGCCCGGCGATCGACCAGATCGGTCGGATCGAGGCTGGGACGGCCCCAGACCTGGCACTTGAAGCCATGCTCGGCAAAATCGTTGGAGAAGGAAATGCCGGACTTGGCATCGCGCAGCGAGGCCGTGACCTCAGCGGCATCATTGCCGATCGAGGAAACAACGCCCAGACCCGTGACAACTACCCGTCTCATGTGTTTCGACCTTTTCGTTTTTTCTATCTGGAATGCCAGGCCGTTCCGCCCGGTACAGTCAGGCAGCCTTTTCCTGGAAAAGGCCGACGCGCAAATCGGTAGCCTTGTAGATGACCTCACCGTCGGCCTTCATCCAGCCATCGGCGATGCCGAGAACGAGACGGCCGCGCATGACGCGCTTGAAGTCGATGCCGTATTCGACAAGCTTTGTCTTCGGCGTCACCATGCCGGTGAACTTCACCTCGCCGGTAGAGATTGCCCGGCCCTTGCCAGGCTCGCCGAGCCAGCCGAGGAAGAAGCCGGTCAGCTGCCACATTGCGTCGAGGCCGAGGCAGCCAGGCATCACGGGATCGCCCATGAAGTGGCAGGGGAAGAACCACAGGTCCGGCGTGATGTCGAATTCGGCGCGAATGAAACCCTTGCCATGCGGTCCACCATCTTCGGAAATCTGCGTAATGCGATTGAACATCAGCATCGGCGGCAGCGGCAGCTGCGCGTTACCCGGGCCGAACATTTCACCGCGGCCGCAGGTCAAAATTTCCTCATAGGTGAAGCTGGATTGTTTCGTCGTCATCAAAATTCTGTTTCCCCCGCACGTGTCGATGGAGTGAGTGTTTAGTCCAAGTTCGAAGGAAAATGAAGCATAAGCATGACTAGTTCTACCTCGCCCTTGAACCGACTTGTCGCCTTATTTGGTGGTCGCATACAGGAAGGCCAAGGCCCCGGCCAGACCCAAATGCGTCAAAAGCCCGATTTTCCGGCGTTTCGGGGGGCATTGTCCCCATTGGAACTATTGAAAGGCTTCCTCGCAGAAGATATATGGCTTAGGAAACCTGATTGATTTACGCTAGAATACCGGAGTTCTTTCCTTATGGCGGCTGCAGCCCCAATCGCAATCGAAGCCAGACTGCGCAGCGCCGGCCTGCGACCGACGCGTCAGCGCGTTGCGCTCGGCGATCTGCTTTTTGCGAAGGGCGACCGGCATCTGACGGTCGAGGAGCTGCACGAGGAAGCGGTCAGCGCCGGCGTTCCGGTTTCTCTGGCGACCGTCTACAACACGCTGCACCAGTTTACCGAAGCCGGCATGATCCGTGTTCTCGCCGTCGAGAGTGCCAAGACCTATTTTGACACCAACGTCTCCGATCATCATCACTTCTTTGTCGAAGGCGACAATGAAGTGCTGGACATTCCGGTCAGCAACCTGACGATCGGCAATCTGCCGGAGCCGCCGCACGGCATGGAAATTGCCCATGTCGACGTTGTAATCCGCCTGCGCCCGAAGCGCTGAATTTTCACATGACATCGTCAGGGTGGCGACCGGGCCTGTGCCGATAGGTCGGGAATGTCCATCCGAACCATAATGCGCCGCCGCGTACGGCGAAGGCGGCGACAACGCCAAGTGTGGATGCGCCATAAAGCGGCAGGCCGAGTTCGGTTGCACCGGTAAAGATTGCCGCACCGAAAAGCGCTGCTGTGATGTAGATTTCCGGCCTCAGGAGCACGGAAGGCTCGTTAGCCATCAGATCGCGCAACACGCCCCCGAAGGTCGCTGTCAATGTCCCTGTCACGATTGCGATCGTCGGTGAGCCTGTCGCAGCAAGTCCCTTTGCCGCACCCATGACGCAATAGGCGGAAAGCCCCACTGCATCGAGCCAGATCAGCAGCCGGTAGCGCGACTCCACGAGATGGGCGGTGAAGAAAACCAAGATGCCTACCAGACAGCAGATGACGATATAGGCTGGGTTCAGCACCCAGAACACAGGCACGCGGCCAAGCACGATATCGCGGACCGTGCCGCCGCCGGTGCCTGTTACCATCGCGAAGAACAGGAAGCCGATGAGGTCGAGCTGCTTGCGCGAGGCGGCCAGGGCGCCTGTCGCGGCAAAGAGTGCGATGCCAGCATAATCGAGATAGACGAGCAGAGACATTGATTGGCCCCCAGAGCCGGCAGACGATGCTGAACTGAATCACGGCGGCAAGGGCGGCGCAAGGCGGATCGTCCAGAATGCGCACCTGTCAGTCTCCTACCCGACAAAAGAGGAAAGCCGTGAAAGCGCTTCTCATCGTCCTGAACCTCATAGCCCTCCTTGTGGCTTGGCCCGCCTGTGCGCAGCAATCGCTGATCTCGGATCCGGAAATCTACGAGAAGAAGCATTTCACCAAGCAATGTGCGAAGGCCGAATTTTCTGACGTTTACGTCACGCGCCAGGACATCAACAATGACGGCCTTGTCGACGCCGTGGTCAATGAGGGCGAATTGACCTGCGACGGAAAAAAGGGGCCCCAGTGCAACGACGATGGCTGCACCTATAATTTCTACCTGCAGGTGGCCGAGGGCGGCTATTTCATGATCGCGACGGCGCAGATTTACGGCTACGACTTCATCAAGCGCTTCGGCAATATGGTGCTCGCCATGAAGATGCATCCGCGCTTCTGCGATCGCACCGACGGCGGTCCCTGCATCGTAACGGCGCGCGTTCGCGGCACCAAGTTTGTTACCATTTCAAAGAAATAGTGGTTCAGCCTGGATAGAGATCTGACGTTCGTCCGGCCAAGTAATAGCCGACGAGGCCGAACCATTCGCGCACGGAGGTCGCCATGTTGTGGGCATTGAGGCTCGGTTGCGTGAAGTCGATGCCCAGCGCCACATGACCGTCCGTCCGGTAATCGGTCGGCCACGGCACGACATCGATGCCCTGTTTGCGGAAAATGCCGACCGAACGCGGCATGTGATAGCCGGATGTGATCATCAGGCAATTCGAAAGTCCCTGGCTTGCAAGCAGTTCCTTGGTATTGATCGCATTTTCGAAGGTCGTGCGGGATGTTCTGTCTTCGACAAGCCGTTCGCGCGCAATCCCGAAAAGCGGAAAGAAGCGCGCCGAGGCGGCTGCATCGCCTTCATAGTTTCCAGAAATCGAGCCATCTCCACCGGAAATCAGGATACGCGATTGTGGATATTGCCGCGCCAGCCGCAACGCTTCGATAAAACGGTCGGCGCCGGCATTGAACTCGATTCCCTGGCTGGTCGTATTCACTTCATTTTCAAAGGCGCCGCCGAGAACGATCATGCATTGCAAGCTATCCGGATCTCGGTCCGGCTTTGGAAAACGCAACTCCAGATCCTGGAGCAGGTAATTGCCTGTTGTGGTGAAGAGGATGACGAAAAGCAGCAGTGTTGCGAGCGCCGAGAAAAGCGCGGCGAGCCTCCTGAAGCCGAGAACGACGGCAAGGAATGCAAAGAGAATTAGAAAGAACACCAGCGAAAGCGGCTGGCCGAAGACCCAGACTAACTTCGAGAACAGAAACACCGGTACCCCCTGTCAGAACCAGCCGCATTCTATCCGATTCGATTATGACGGGAATGACGGACGCATGGCGCGATCGAAAGCTCTTATTGGAGCGGCGTTCTCGCATAGACCCTTTTCCTCTCGGCTGTTGGGTCATGCCGGTTGTCCGGCGCATCACTTCATTCGTCGTTGAATACAAAAGAAAAGGACTACCGGCAGACCACCAGGCCTGCCGGTACTGCGTATCGTCCCCCAGCTCGGGCTTACTCGGATCACCCCCGAATTTGTCTTGCCGCCCGTTTGTGTTCCGTCTTTCGAGCCGCTAGTTTGGGGCCGACTCATCTCCTGGAAGCCATCGCGGACATGTCTGCACTTGAGAATTTCGCCGAAAACCTGCGGCGCCTCTGCCTCGCCAAGGCAGGCAGCATCAGCGCTGCCGCGCGCGGCATGCAAATCGGCCGCTCGCAGATTGAATCCTATCTTCAGGCACGGCGCGCACCGGGCCGGGCTTCTGTAAAGAAGATCTGCGAATATCTCGCTGTAACCGAGGAAGAGATGTACCAGCGGCCGGTTGCGGTCGATTTGGACCACGGTCGTCCATCGGCTCAGCGCATCCTCTCGGCTGCGCGGGATGCACTGGAACCGCTCCTCTTTGCCGATCCTTCCGCCGGTATCGCACCGGGCATTTATCATGCCTACATGTCGATCCCTGGTACGCCGGAGAGCCTGCTTTGTGCCGTTGTTGTAATTGCCAAGCAGGGAAACGCCACGACGTTTAGGCGCCTCACCAATCGAGCGATCAAGAAGGGCGAATATTGGTCCCGCTTCACCGGCGATCACAAAGGCATCGTGGTCGAGCGGCTCAACTGCCTTTCCTTCGTCGCGGCCAATCAGATTGGTACGCAAGAGCCGACGCTGATGCGTCTTCGGTGGCTGCCATTCTCCGAGAAGCTGCTCGGAGGGCACGCCATGATTTTCACGCCGGCTGGACCGTCCTTCAGCGCCGTTGTGATGGTGCCGCTGAGCACGAAGATCAACCTCAGAACGGCGCTGCGCCTCGCGAAAGTCTACCGAACGGCCGATGAGGCCGTTCCGCGGATCGTGCGGGACATGATTACCCAGCAGCGTGCCGATTTCATCTCTTCGGTCGCACGCGACCTCGGTTAGTTGAGCGACAACCCGGCTTCATGGGTCGTGGGTGCGTGATCGACGTTGACGCGGTGCGCCTCGATCAGCGCCATAGACAATAGGTAGGTCAGCATCGGCTGCCGGGCGCTGCGGCTTTGCGCGATCAGCGTGTTCAGCATGTCGATCGTATAGTCACAGACCCCATCATCCAAAATCAGCGTTTGTTCGGCTTGTGCAGTCTTTTTATGGGCCATCGTGCTTTCTCCGGCGGCTTGTCGAGTTCATTCGCGCATTATGATTGGCATAATTCACATTTTTCGGCTAGATATTTCTGTATAAATACAAATATAACGATTTTAATTCAGAAATTTGCGATTTTTGACTTAAATTGAAGCAATGCGACACTATGATGTATCAAACTAATATTTGTGAATTAATCGAATATTTGCGGTTGGCGTCTCATTGTTCGGGCTGCGATCAACACCGATTGCTTTCGAACCGAGGAGATGGAGCATGCAGAAGAAGAGCAAGCCGAACCTTAAGGTTACCGCAGCCAAGGCCAAGCCTACCTTTGTCAGGCGCGGCATGATGTTCCGCATCGATTAAGCAATGAGATGCCTGCCGGACGAATGAGTTGCGGCGGGCATTTTCCTGCGATGCGCTATCGTTCCTCCCGCACGCTCGTCTTCCATAATGATGGCGCCGAGTTCGTCGCCTGCAATTTCCTCACCAAGGCTGTCTTCGAGTGCAGCCCGGACCTTTTGGATTTCTTGCGCGCCATTGCCGAGTGGAGTGACCGCGCCGCAATCCGCGATCAAGCGCCCGGTCACAGCGAGGACGAACTCGATGAAACGCTTGTGGCGCTTGTCGAGATGTCTGCACTGGTCGTCGAGGGATCAGAACTTCAAATGCGGGAGGACGCCTTTTGTCAACATTGGAAGTGGGGCCTTCCCGCCGCCCTGATGCATTTTTGCGTTCAGGACCCCGATTACATGTCCCTCGACGAGGCCGAAGATCTGCAGCGCGCTGCGCTCGCAAGCGATGGCGATATCGAGCTTTACAGCCTGAATTCGGGGCAAGGCGATGTCGTTTCGCTATCGGGCCGACCCTTTGGGAATTCTTTGCTGGAACTGATGGCGAGGCGGCGGACTCAACGCAAAGGTCTTGCGAAGGCCGTGTCATTGCCCGCGCTCTCGGAAGCGCTCTTTGCGGGTCTTGGGATCACCGGCGCTGCGCAAAATTCCGTGGTGACGCTGCCGCTGTCGATGACACCGTCTGGGGGGGCGCGCAATCCTTATGAAGCCTATGTTTTTGTGAAGGCGGTCGACGGGCTATCGCCAGGCATTTATCACTATTCGGCCTTCGAGCATTCGCTGGCTAAGATATCGGACGCTACGCCCCCTCTTGCCGATCTGGTGGGCGGCCAGGAATGGGCCGATACCATGCCCTGCATGATCGTGCTTGTTGCCCATATGGACCGCAGCATGTGGAAATACAGCGATGCCAATGCCTACCGCGTGGTTTTGATCGAGGCTGGGCACATTGGGCAAAACATCATGCTTTCGGCGACGGCGCACGGCATGACGGCTTGCCCAACCGCAGCTCTGAGCCATTCGCGGATCGGCGAACTGGTTGGTCTGCGCAATCCTGCTCATGCGCCGATCTACGCACTGACGCTCGGTTTTCCTGACGTAACGTAAAGCCCAAAAAAAGTCGGTTGAATTTTGCAACTATCGGGTTGAGTTCTGCTCAAGAACCGGCATAGTATCGTTATAAATTCATTAATAAATGAGGGAATGCTAGGTGCCGGATCCCGTAGATATCCTCGTCGGTCGCAATGTCAGACAGCTCCGCGCCCGCCGCCGTGTCTCGCAACTGGAACTGGGGGAAGCCCTTGGACTGACGTTCCAGCAAATTCAGAAATACGAAAAGGGCACCAACCGCGTCTCCGCCAGCAAGTTGCACCAGATCGCGGTCTTTCTTGGCGTTGAGATCTCCGCACTCTTTGAAGGCGCGGAAACCTCGCAATTTCCGTCAAAAGTTGCGTTGAGCCCCGAGGCTTATGAGCTGGCTGTCAATTACGACAGGCTCCACTCACCTGCGGGCAAAGAAGCGGTCAAGACTATTCTGACGCTGATGAGCGCTGAAAAAGCTGCCTGACGCGCCAATAGCGGCGCCATAACAGAGAACATCCCGGTACCTTATGCCCGCCGCAGGCGGGTTTCTTTTGTCCCGGGGTTCTAATGAAGATCGCGCTCGTGAAGCGCTACAAGCAAGTCGTCCTGAGTGTGGTGCCCGGCATGATAAAGGTCGATTGCGATGCTGGCGATCGAGAGGCCCTGCTGGCTGCGAAGCTTGATGTTGCGCTCGGCGCACCAAGCATAAATTGCCCCGGCGAGGACGTCGACGTCATCCGGCTGAAAGGACAGGGAGGCTGCTGCCGTCATGGAAGTGACCTTCAATTGGTTTGTTCCCCAGAGTTATGCGGCTAGTAGTGATGCCATTTCAGCAGGTTGCAAGCGGCTTCCGCAGCCTGCGTTAACGCAGGACGTATCGCCGGCCCTCTCTGTATCGAATTGGAACAGAAATGGGCGGCTTTACGGAGCGGCTCTGAAGACGTGTGGTTTTGAGACATGCCCCTGTGGCGGTTGGCGCGCGTTGGCCCGTGGCTTCCGGGTCGTCCGCCAGAGGCCACCGTGATAGGCTAAGTTGTGCCCGTTCCCGGCTCCGATGACGCCAGCCCGGGCGGGCTCCTTTCCGGCATGAAAAAAAGCCGGGATTAAAACCCCGGCTTTCGACTCGTCTAATGTTTGCCCGCCAGTCGCTATCCCTCGAAGAATTCCTTCATGCGCGCAAAGAATCCTGTCGATTCCGGATTGTTCTCCTTCGAGGAAAGCTGCTCGAACTCCTGGAGAAGCTCGCGCTGCCGCTTAGAGAGCTTTTGTGGCGTTTCGATCTGGATCTGGATGTAGAGGTCGCCCGTCTGGCTGGAACGCAGCACCGGCATGCCTTTGCCTTTGAGGCGGAACTGCTTGCCGGCCTGCGTGCCTTCTGGAACGGAGACGCGCGACTTCGTGCCGTCGAGCGTCCCCACATCGAAAGTGCCGCCGAGTGCTGCCGTCGTCATCGAGATTGGAACGGCGCAATAGAGGTCGGCTCCGTCGCGCTGATAGAATTCATGCGGCTTCACAGACAGGAAGATATAGAGATCGCCCGCCGGTCCGCCGCGCATGCCAGCCTCGCCTTCGCCCTGCAAGCGGATGCGCGTGCCGTCTTCGATGCCAGCTGGAATATTGACCGAGAGCGAACGCTCTTCCGTCACCCGGCCCTGGCCATGGCACTTCGGGCATGGATCGGGAATGATCTGGCCGCGGCCATGGCAGGTCGGGCAGGTTCGTTCGATCGAGAAGAAGCCCTGCGCCGCGCGAACGCGGCCGGAGCCCTGACAGGTGCCGCAGGTTTTCGGTTGCGTGCCGGGCTTGGCGCCCGAACCCGAGCACATATCGCAGGTGATCGAGGTTGGAACGCGGATCTGCGCCGTCTTGCCGGAGAAAGCCTCTTCCAGCGAAATTTCCATATTGTAACGGAGGTCGGCACCACGCTCGCGTCCGCCGGATGAGCGCTGCCGTCCCCGGCCACCACCCATCATCTCGCCGAATATGTCTTCGAAGATGTCGGAGAAACCGCCGCCACCGGCAAAGCCCGCACCGCCGCCGAAGCCGCCAGCACCCATGCCGCCATGCTCGAAGGCTGCGTGACCATAACGGTCGTAGGCCGCTCGCTTCTGCGGGTCCTTCAGCGTTTCATAGGCTTCGTTGATTTCTTTGAACTTGATTTCGGCGCTCTTATCGTCCGGATTCTTGTCCGGATGATATTTCATTGCCAGTTTGCGGAAGGCGCTTTTCAGCTCTTTTTCATCCGCCGTTTTGGCGACGCCCAGAGTTTCGTAAAAGTCCGCTTTTGCCAATTTAAACCCCGGAAATGGATTTCCGGCTGCCCTCGGGCAGCCGGATTGCAGTGTTTAGCATAACCGCTTCGCCGCGGATTATGCGGACTTCTTGCGGTCGTCGTCCTTGACTTCTTCGTAGTCGGCATCAACGACATTGTCATCACCTGCCGACGCATCTGCCGTGCCGGTTTCCGCCTGCTGGGCTTCGTAGATCGCCTGACCGAGCTTCATGGATACTTCCATGAGGGTCTGCGTCTTCGCCTTGATGTCCTCGGCATCCGGTTCGGTTGCCTCAGCTGCAGACTTCAGAGCCGCAATCGCGTCGGAGATCGCGGTGCGGTCGGTCTCGGAAACCTTGTCACCGTAATCCTTCAGCGATTTTTCCGTCGAGTGTACCAGGCTTTCGGCCTGGTTCTTGGCCTCCACGGTTTCGCGGCGCTTCTTGTCTTCAGCAGCATGCGATTCGGCATCCTTGACCATCTTTTCGATGTCGGCGTCCGAGAGGCCGCCGGAAGCCTGGATGCGGATCTGCTGTTCCTTGCCGGTACCCTTGTCCTTGGCCGAAACCTGCACGATGCCATTCGCGTCGATATCGAAGGTAACTTCAATCTGCGGAACGCCGCGCGGGGCCGGCGGCAGACCGACGAGGTCGAACTGGCCGAGCAGCTTGTTGTCGGCAGCCATTTCGCGCTCGCCCTGCGAAACACGGATGGTGACGGCCTGCTGGTTGTCATCGGCAGTCGAGAAAGTCTGCGACTTCTTGGTCGGGATCGTCGTGTTGCGCTCGATCAGACGGGTGAAGACGCCGCCGAGAGTTTCGATGCCCAGCGACAGAGGCGTCACGTCGAGCAGCAGAACGTCCTTGACGTCGCCCTGCAGAACGCCGGCCTGGATGGCAGCGCCGAGCGCAACGACTTCGTCCGGATTGACGCCCTTGTGCGGCTCCTTGCCGAACAGTTGCTTGACGACTTCTTGAACCTTCGGCATGCGGCTCATACCACCGACGAGAACGACTTCATCGATCTCGGCCGGGGTGACGCCGGCATCCTTGAGGGCTGCCTTGCAAGGCGCAATCGTGCGCTGCACGAGATCGTCGACTAGGCTTTCAAGCTTGGCACGCGTCAGCTTCAGCGTGAGGTGCTTCGGGCCGGAAGCGTCAGCCGTGATGAACGGCAGGTTGATTTCGGTCTGCTGCGAGGACGAGAGCTCGATCTTGGCCTTTTCGGCAGCCTCCTTCAGACGCTGCAGCGCGAGCTTGTCGTTCTTGAGATTGATGCCGTTGTCCTTCTTGAACTCGGCAACGAGGTATTCGACGAGACGCATGTCGAAGTCTTCACCGCCGAGGAAGGTGTCCCCGTTGGTGGACTTCACTTCGAAGACGCCGTCGCCGATCTCGAGGATCGAAATATCGAAGGTACCGCCGCCAAGGTCGTAGACGGCAATCGTCTTGCCTTCCTTTTTGTCAAGCCCGTAAGCAAGGGCCGCTGCGGTTGGTTCGTTGATGATGCGCAGAACCTCAAGACCCGCAATCTTGCCGGCATCCTTGGTCGCCTGGCGCTGTGCGTCGTTGAAATATGCCGGAACCGTGATGACGGCCTTCTCGACCTTTTCACCGAGGTAGGCTTCAGCTGTTTCCTTCATCTTCTGAAGGATCATTGCGGAAACCTGCGCGGGCGAATAGCCCTTGCCATTGGCTTCGACCCAAGCATCGCCATTGTCGCCCCTCGAGATGCTGAAGGGAACAAGACCCTTGTCCTTCTCGACGGTCGGATCTTCGTAGCGGCGGCCGATCAGGCGCTTGACGGCAAAGAGGGTATTCGTCGGATTGGTGACTGCCTGGCGTTTTGCCGGCTGGCCGACAAGGCGTTCGCCGTCGTCGGTAAATGCTACCATGGAAGGAGTCGTGCGCGCGCCTTCCGCGTTCTCAATGACCTTCGCGTCCTTGCCGTCCATGACAGCGACGCAGGAATTTGTCGTTCCGAGGTCGATACCAATTACTTTTGCCATGTCATTTACTCCTTGAAGCAAGCTGTCGGAACCCCGAGAAGGCATTTCCCTGACAGCCCCTTACGGGATGTGGGTCTTCGGAATTAACGCAATCGTGATTGCGGTGATGCGGCGTATATAAGGAGCGGTTTTCTTGACTGCAAGGCGAGAATGAGCCCGAAAACCAGCAAAACGAACGTCTTGTATTCACTTTCTACAGTGGGCGAAAAAAGTCCGCCTTTGGTTCGCGTCTCCTCGGACGTGTCAAAGCCGGCTTGCGCCGGGCAAGAGGCGGCTGCGCTCATTGGCCCATGATCAGGTCAAGCAGCGTTGTGCGGCGCGGCTGGACGGAGGAGGTGGCCGCAGGGCTGCCGACATCTCCCGGTGGAATAGGCCCTCCCGGGACGGCTACGGCCTGTTGTTGCTGACCGGGGGCAGGTGGAAACGATGTTTCCACCTGCGTGCTGCTCCCACCGCCGAAAACGCCGGAAATGATGCCGCCGATCGTTGTCGGCTGCTCCTGCATCGGCTGCGGTGCACCCTGCGCCATCGGGCGATTGCCGAATCCATCGGGGTCCGCAATGAACTGGCCGTTGCCGAAAAGCGGAGCGGGAGAAAGACCCTTGTGCGCGGCAATCATGAATTCCTGCCATGCCTTGGCGGGCAGGCCGCCGCCGGTAACCTTCTTCATCGGCGTGCCGTCGTCGTTGCCGAACCAGACGCCGGTCGTCAGATTGCTGGTGAAGCCGACGAAGAGTGCATCGCGCGAATTCTGCGTCGTGCCCGTCTTGCCGGCCGCCTGCCAGCCGGGAATCTTGGCGCTTTTGCCCGTGCCGGTCTCGATCGTGCCCATCATCATGGCATTCATGTTGGCGGCGACCGTTTCAGAAACAACGCGCGGCGGGTTGTCATAGGTGTTCTCATAAAGAACCTTGCCCTCGGCAGTCGCCACCCGGCGGATCACATGCGGGGTTGCCTTGTAGCCGCCGTTCATGAAGGCCGCGTAGGAAGCGGTGAGTTCCATGAGCGACACTTCAGATGTGCCAAGCGCGATCGAGGCATTCGGCTGCAGCTCGGTCTCGATGCCAAGCCGGTGCGCAAGCTTGATGACCTGCTCCGGCCCGTCATACATGACGAGCTGGGCGGCGACGGTATTCAACGACTTCGCAAGCGCAGTCGCGAGCGTCACGTCGCCATTGTATTTCTTTTCGTAGTTTTCAGGCGTCCAGTTGCCGATGCGGATTGGGGCGTCGTTGAAGACGGAATAGGGCGTCAGGCCCTTTTCGAGTGCGGCGGCATAAACGAAAGGTTTGAATGAGGAACCCGGCTGGCGCTTCGCCTTGACCGCCCGGTTGAACTGGCTTTCGGCATAATCCCTGCCGCCGACAAGTGCCCGGATCGCACCGGTCCCGTCGATCGACACGAGGGCAGCCTGGGACGCATCGAGCTTTGCGCCGTCCTTGCCCAGAATGTCGTTGAGTGACTGCTCGGCCTTCTTTTCCAGCCCCTTGTCGATCGTCGTATCGACGATCAGGTCCTCTTTCACCTCGCCGACCAGCCCCGACAGCTCGTCCATGACCATGTCGGCTACATATTGACCAGCGCCCGACCAGTAGCTCTTCGCTTTGGACGGCGTCTGCGTCATTGCCGTCTTCACCTCGTTGTCGGTGATATAGCCCTGGTCGCGCATGGCCTGCAGTACGACCTGGGCGCGGGCGTTTGCGGCGTCTGGATCGCGCGCCGGAGACAGGCGTGACGGCGCCTTGACGAGGCCGGCGAGCAGAGCTGCTTCCCCGAGGTTCACGTCACGCGCGGACTTGTTGAAATAGCGGCGGGCGGCGGCCTCGACGCCGTAGGCATTCGAACCGTAGAAGACCCGGTTCAGATACATCGCAAGGATCTGATCTTTAGTATATTTCTGCTCAAGCCAGAAGGAGAGCAGCACTTCCTGTACCTTGCGCTCCAGAGTGCGTTCCGGCGAGAGGAAGAGGTTCTTCGCGAGCTGCTGCGTCAGCGTCGAGCCACCTTGAATCGGCTGGCCCGTCAGGTTGTTGACGACGGCCCGGGCAAGCCCCATTGGGTCAACGCCGAAATGCGAGTAAAATCGCTTGTCTTCTATCGCGATGATCGCTTCGGGGATGTAGGGCGACATCTGATCGAGCGACAGCGCCTCGCCGCCGGTTGCGCCACGATTGGCGATCACGCTGCCATCGACAGATGTGATCTTGACGTTCGGCGGGCGGTCAGGGATTGCCCAGGTGCTGGCGCTCGGCATGCGCGATCCGTAGTAAAAAACCAGCCCAGCTGCGCCGATGCCGGCCCAGATACCGAAAACGATGCACCAGTAGACCATGCGTCGGATGAAGCTAAAGAGACCGCCATCCTGGCGTTCCGGCAACCCGCGTTTGCTGCGCCTTTTCCTGTCGGGTGCGCCGCTTCGTGTCGCGTCCAAGGAAGGACGTTTGGTTCCGCGTCGACCCGCGATACGATCATCGTCATCCAGCGAAAAGTCGTCGTCCTCTTCATAGCGGCTGCGGCCGCTGAAGGTCGGTTCGATTCTATCGCGTGATCTGCCCCTAGCTGCCATCGTGGACCGGCCGCACCCCATATGTCGCATGCGCTGTCTGCGCAATCATCCGGGTGGACTTTAAATACGGCGATTTAAGGGGTGGTTAAGAGCGCCGCAAGCGGATCTGGCAGCGCTTCAGCCCGCCGTTTTGCGCATGGCTGCCATTCGTTGCGCTTGTCACGAAACTGACATATATCGCGCCACCTTGCGCCCAAGAAAAAAGCAACAAGCATAATAGCTAGGCATTTGATATGAGCATTGACCTTAAGAGAATAGACGAGACCTGTCTTCGCGAGATCTGGAACATCCATGAGTTTGCCCGGCAGCATCGGCTGGGCAAGATGGAGGAAAGTCGCCTGAAAATGCTGCACGGTCCGTTTGCGGAGATGCGCGAATTGGTGGCAGGCTTAGATCGCAAGGCGTCCGTTTGGTAATTTGGAACCTTTAGCTGTCCCGACAGTTTCCTTTGTAGCGGGACAGCCCTCAAGTCCCGTTATGGATCGGTCGTCTCCCCTCAACACGGCCGATCGAAATCAGGCCCGGCGCCTCCCTCATGGAGCGTCGGGCTTTTTCTATGCAGCCTGTCGCAAAAAAAAGGGCGGCATCTCTGCCGCCCCGGGAGCACATTAGTTCCGGCAACCCGGATCGCTCGGTTCGCAGGCGCGCCGCTGCGGCCTGCGGCGGTCATTGTCACCACCGCTGCGGTTGCGATTGTCGTCGCCGCGCCGGATGGCGCGATCGCCGTCATCGCCTCGGCGTTCGAAGTTGCGGCGGTCATTGTCACCACGGGTGCGATTGCGATTGTCGTCGCCGCGCCGGATGGCGCGATCGCCGTCATCGCCTCGGCGTTCGAAGTTGCGGCGGTCATTGTCACCACGGGTGCGATTGCGATTGTCGTCGCTACGCCGGATGACGCGATCGCCGTCATCGCCTCGGCGTTCGAAGTTGCGGCGGTCGTTGTCACCACGGGTGCGATTGCGATTGTCGTCGCTACGCCGGATGACGCGATCGCCGTCATCGCCTCGGCGTTCGAAGTTGCGGCGGTCATTGTCGCCGCGGCTGCGATCACGATTGTCGTCGCTACGCCGGATGACGCGATCGCCATCATCGTCTCGGCGTTCGAAGTTGCGGCGGTTGCGATCGCCGCTGCGCAGATCACGGTAAAAGTCCGACTGCCTGTCGACATTGGGCCTGCGGTCGGGCGCGCGATCGAAATCAGGCAGGCGATCAGAACGATCATCAAAGTCCCGACGCCTTTCACGGCGATCCGAGTCGCGATAGAAGTCCGGTCCGCGGCGCCAGCGATCGCGGTCGCGATAGAAGTCACGGTCACGGTAGTAACGATCCCAATAGCTGCCGAAGCTGAAGACAACGACGGGAATGCCGAGCGGGCGATAATATTCAGGCCCGACATAAACGCGGCGCGTTTGATAAAGAGCCTGGATATATCCGCCATGCACCCAGCCACGGGCGCCGTAGAACTCCACGTCGCACCATGGCACGTCGGCAAGACAGCCGTAGATTTCGATGGATTCGCCGGCCGGAATAACGGTGACTGCCGGATATGCTGTGCTGGGGCCGGCCCGGAGATTGACGTTCGTCGTCGCGAAGCCTTCTGCCGCCTGAGCGATCGCCGGAGCAAACAACACCATACCGGCCGCGGCAAATTTCAAGAGGGTACATTTCACGTTTTCAACTCCCTGGGAGGCAGCATCATGCCACTCCGGTATTTGTTCTTGCTCCGGCTCTTGCCGGTTGCGAGCAATAGTCGAAGCCCTTGCCGCTTTTGATAAGTCGGCAACCATTCGTCTTGTCTTTCAATGGTTTATAGCGCGTATTGCATGAACGCAGCTTGAACGGAAGATTCCGGGCTCAGGCACTTGAAAGTGCCCGAGCGGCTTCCGATATCAGGTTCCACAGATCGAAGCCAGGTGGATGGTTTTCGTGCGCCTCGGGCGTTTGACCGTTTCCCTATCATCCCGACTGCAAATGCGCTTTAATCGCGTGTTAATCTTTCGGGATCAATCTTGGCTCCAAAGTCCGCTTTTTCCTTGACCACGGATGTACTGGCATTGAAGCGAAGCGGATTGATGAAGGCCGGTTTATCCGGCCTTTATTGTTCTGTCTGGATGCGTGCCGGCATAAATTGCCAGGCACGCTTTTTATTCAAGCTGCCAATGCGTCGAGGATGCGCACCCAGGAGCGGATGCCCTTGTGGTAGGAGGCGAGTTCGTATTTCTCGTTGGGCGAATGGATCCTGTCATCTGAGAGGCCGAAACCGACGAGCAGCGATTCCATCCCGAGGATCCTCTGGAAATCGCCGACGATCGGAATAGAGCCGCCCATGCCGATGACGACGGCGGGCTTGGGCCATTCGTCCGAAAGCGCGTTCTTTGCTTTGGTAATCACCGCAGAATCGTAGGCAAGTTGAATTGCCGGCGAACCGCCATGGGCATGGAACTCGACCGAGCAATCGGCCGGAAGCTTCGAGCGGACATAGTTTCGGAACGTCTCTCGAATCTTTGCTGGATCCTGTCTGCCGACGAGGCGGAAGGAAACCTTGGCCGACGCCTTGGCGGCAATCACTGTCTTGAAGCCCTCGCCGGTATAGCCCCCCCATATGCCGTTGACTTCAGCCGTCGGACGCGCCCAGGTGAGTTCCAGAACGGAGCGGCCTTTTTCACCGGACGGCACAGAAAGGCCGACTTGGCCCAGGAAGTCCTCAGAGGTCTGGCCGAGCTTTTCCCATGAGGCCTTGATGTTTGCAGGCGTTTCCTCGACGCCTTCATAGAAATTCTCGAGTGTTATGCGACCGGTATCGTCGTGGAGACCGGCAAGCGCCGCTGTCAGGACATGGATGGGATTTGCCGCCGCGCCGCCGAAAAGCCCGGAATGCAGATCGCGGTCGGCAGCCGTAACGACGACTTCTTCACCGACAAGGCCGCGAAGCGCAGCAGCAATCGCCGGGGTCTGCCCGTCCCACATGCCGGTATCGCAGACAAGCGCATAATCGGCCTTCAGTTCTGCCGCATTTGCCTCCAAAAATGGCTTGAGGGACGGCGAGCCGGATTCCTCTTCGCCCTCAAAAAGGATGGTGACGCGGCAAGGAAGCGCGCCGTTGACCTCTTTGTAGGCCCGGCAGGCTTCGACGAAAGTCATGAGCTGGCCCTTGTCGTCGGCTGTACCGCGGCCCGTCAGGATCTTGCGGCCATTGCCCATGTCCTTGACGACTGGTTCGAAGGGATCGTTTTCCCAAAGCTCGATTGGATCGACTGGTTGAACGTCGTAGTGGCCGTAGAACAACATATGCGGCGCATCCGCACTGGCGCCGGCATGATGCGCAACGACCATCGGGTGACCGGGAGTATCGCGAACGGAAGCCTCGAAGCCCAGGGTCTTCAAATAGGCCACCAGCCATTCGGCGGCCGTGCGGCACTCGGCTTTATACGCAGGGTCAGTCGAGATCGATTTGATCCGCAGCAACTCGAACAGTCTGTCCAGGCTTGAACCAAGATTCTGATCGGCGCGCGAAAGCACCGAGGATACGTCTGTCATTTCCGACTCCTTTCGAAATTCGGCGGACGATAGACCAAAGGCGGGAACGTTTCGAGGAAGAAAATCGAAACAAGACAGGGCGTAATCGCTCAGATTTTCTTCGCGTTTTCAAGGAGGCGGCGGATATATTCCAGCATCAGTTCGCGTTCGAAGGTCTTGAAGCCTTGGAAAAGCGCCAGATCGGCTTCACGCGCGATCTTGACCGCTTCATCTTCGATGGCCCGCGCATTGGGCGTCAGGAAGATCAGTTGCGCTCGTTTGTCTGAAGGATGGGGGCGGCGCTCTATGAGGCCATCGCGCGCCATGCGCGCAAGCGTATTGGCCATCGTCGCCTGTTCGATATCGACGCGTTCGAGCAATTGCTTCTGCGTGAGGCCGTCTTCTGCCCAAAGTTCGAGAAGGATCGGGAATTGCCCGGGAGAAAAACCTAACCCCGCCGCGCGCTGTTGCAGCGAGCGGGCAAATCCCTTGGCCAACTGGCTGGCAAGGTATGCTCCTGAATCCATCCTGTTGAATCCCATGATTGCAGTTAGGCTCAAAAACTGGCGCGAAACAATGCAACAAATCGCATGCGATGGATCAAAACTTGTCCTTCAGCTTCATAAATGTGCATCTTCGACAAAAAACAAAGCCGCCATGGCCTGGAGGTTGGCCATGGCGGCTTGAAAATGGGGACAAAGGCCCGGAGAGGGGGATAAGGCCTTTGTCCAAGCCTGATGCGGCGGGGGACAAGCCGGTAATCAGACCCTCGGCGCGATCAAACGCCGGTACATCTGATTTGTGACCGGGAATGTGGTTTTTCAAGGGAAGCCGGCCGAGCCGACAATTACAAATTGGTAACAGTTCGGTGAAGCACTATTCCCGCGCCCTTGAGCGACCATTCCAGCAGAACCCAAGGTCCATCCGGCATTAGCGTCATGCCTCAAAGGGCGCAGATCAGCCCAGTGAGGCAAAGTCTCGTAAGGGCTGACCGGGAAAGAAGCAGAACGTTCAGCCGCTGAAATCTGCTGGTACAAACCAATCGCAGGTCCTCGACCGCCGCCAGTGCGCAGCAACTGATAAAGACGACTGCCACGAGACAAACGGCACGGCCTGGGCCGCCGCGATGCTGCGCTTTTCCGACGGTAACCCTTTGCGAAGGTCAGTTGTCCCAGCAATAAAATAGTTCCGCAAACTCCATGTGCAATGGACGTTTCCATCCCGCCACGCTATCCATGCAGCCATGAAAAAAGGCGATCATCTTTTCCTTGTTGACGGTTCGGGTTTCATCTTCCGGGCGTTTCATGCCCTGCCGCCGCTGACGCGCAAGTCCGACGGCTTGCCGGTCGGCGCGGTCTCTGGCTTCTGCAATATGCTCTGGAAGCTGCTGACCGATGCGCGTGACACCTCCGTCGGCGTCACGCCGACGCATCTTGCGGTTATCTTCGACTACTCGGCAAAGACCTTTCGCAAGGATTTGTATGATGCCTACAAGGCAAATCGCTCTGCGCCCCCGGATGAGCTGATACCGCAGTTCGGGCTGATCCGCGAGGCGACGCGCGCCTTCAACCTGCCCTGCATCGAGACCGAGGGCTTCGAGGCCGACGATATCATCGCCACCTATGCCCGACAGGCGGAAGCGACCGGCGCCGATGTGACGATCGTCTCCTCCGACAAGGATCTGATGCAGCTCGTGACGCCGAACGTCCACATGTACGACAGCATGAAGGACAAGCAGATCGGCATCCCGGACGTGATCGAGAAATGGGGCGTGTCGCCCGAAAAGATGATCGACCTGCAGGCCATGACCGGTGATTCGGTCGATAACGTCCCCGGTATTCCCGGTATCGGTCCGAAGACCGCCGCGCAGCTTCTTGCGGAATATGGCGATCTCGACACGCTTTTGGACCGCGCGCATGAGATCAAGCAGGAAAAGCGCCGCCAGGCGATCCTCGAAAATGCCGACAAGGCAAGGCTCTCGCGCGAGTTGGTGCGGTTGCGATCTGATGTGCCGCTGGTGCTTGGTCTGGACGACCTCGTTCTCGAAGTGCAGAACGGCCCGAAGTTGATTGGCTTTCTGAAGGCGTTGCAATTCACGACGCTGACGCGCCGGGTGGCGGAGGCGTGCAATTGCGATGCCAGTGCCATCGAGGCGGCCGACGTAAAAGTCGAGTGGGGTAGTGCTGCCCATGGCCCCGATCTCGATGCCGTTGAGCCGGAGCCGGTTGCGGGGGGCATTCCGGATGTTGAGGGCGCCGCCGTTCCGATCCCCGTCAAGGCCAAGCCTGCCAGCAAAGGCTTTACGCCCGCCGAACTTGCCAGGACCCGCGCCGAAGCGTTTGCAGCGCTGCCATTCGATCATTCTACCTACGTGACGATTCGCGATCTTGCCACGCTCGACAAATGGATTGCCGATGCGCGGGCAACCGGTCTGGTAGCATTCGATACCGAAACCACTTCACTTGATGCGATGCAGGCGGAGCTGGTGGGATTCTCGATGGCGATTGCCGACAACGATAAGAACCCGGCAGGCGTCAAGACGCGCGCTGCCTATCTCCCGATCGGCCACAAGAACGGCGTCGGCGATCTCCTTGGTGGAGGGCTTGCGGACAATCAGATACCGATGCGGGACGCGCTGCCGCGGCTGAAAGCCCTGCTCGAAGACGAGTCCGTCCTCAAGGTCGCGCAGAACCTGAAATATGATTATCTGCTGATGAAGCGATACGGCGTCGAGACAAAGAGCTTCGATGACACGATGCTGATGTCCTACGTGCTCGACGCCGGCACCGGCGCCCACGGGATGGACTCGCTCTCGGAAAAATTTCTCGGACATAAACCGATTGCCTACAAGGACATCGCAGGAAGCGGCAGGGCGAATGTCACGTTCGACCTCGTCGATATCGAACGTGCTACGCATTACGCTGCCGAAGACGCCGATGTGACATTGCGGCTCTGGATGGTGCTGAAGCCACGTCTTGCCGCGGCAAAGCTGACGGCCGTCTACGAACGTCTGGAGCGCCCGCTGCTGCCGGTACTGGCGCGCATGGAAGAACGCGGCATCACGGTCGACCGTCAGATCCTGTCCCGCCTATCGGGTGAACTGGCGCAAGGCGCTGCGCGCCT
Organism: Rhizobium etli 8C-3; assembly: GCF_001908375.1. NCBI lineage: Bacteria > Pseudomonadati > Pseudomonadota > Alphaproteobacteria > Hyphomicrobiales > Rhizobiaceae > Rhizobium > Rhizobium etli. Next base: position 192,524 of record NZ_CP017241.1, read on the forward strand.
GGAGGACGAAATCTATGCGCTGGCGGGTGAGAAATTCACGATCGGCTCGCCAAAGCAGCTTGGCGATATCCTGTTCGGCAAGCTGGGGCTTGCTGGTGGCAGCAAGACGAAGACCGGGCAGTGGTCGACCTCGGCAAGCGTGCTGGAAGACCTTGCTGCCGCGGGTTTCGAGCTGCCGCGCAAGATCGTCGATTGGCGCCAGCTGACCAAGCTGAAATCCACGTATACAGATGCGCTTCCGGGATACGTGCATCCGCAGACGAAGCGCGTCCACACTTCCTATTCGCTGGCTTCGACGACAACAGGGCGCCTTTCGTCGTCCGAGCCGAACTTGCAAAATATTCCGGTGCGCACGCTGGAGGGCCGGAAAATCCGCACCGCGTTCATCTCCACGCCCGGGCATAAGCTGATCTCTGCCGATTACAGCCAGATCGAACTGCGCGTGCTCGCACATGTCGCGGAAATTCCGCAGCTCACACAGGCTTTTGCCGAAGGCATCGATATTCACGCGATGACGGCCTCCGAAATGTTCGGCGTTCCTGTCGATGGCATGCCGGCCGAAGTGCGCCGCCGTGCCAAGGCCATCAACTTCGGCATCATCTACGGTATTTCCGCCTTCGGCCTTGCCAACCAGCTCTCGATCGAGCGCTCGGAAGCGGGTGACTACATCAAGAAATATTTCGAGCGGTTTCCCGGCATTCGCGACTATATGGACAGCCGCAAACAGATGGCGCGCGACAAGGGCTATGTCGAAACGATCTTCGGGCGGCGAATCAACTACCCGGAAATCCGCTCCTCCAATCCTTCCGTGCGCGCCTTTAACGAGCGGGCGGCGATCAATGCACCAATCCAGGGTTCGGCTGCCGATGTCATCCGCCGGGCAATGATCAAGATCGAACCGGCACTCGCCGAAGCCGGCCTTGCGGATCGGGTTCGCATGCTGCTGCAGGTGCACGATGAGTTGATCTTCGAGGTCGAGGATGCCGACGTCGAAAAGGCGATGCCGATCATTGTTTCCGTCATGGAAAACGCCGCCATGCCGGCCCTTGAAATGCGCGTGCCGTTGAAGGTCGATGCCCGTGCCGCTACCAATTGGGACCAAGCGCACTGAGCGCTTTGTGCTTTCGGCCTCAAAGATTTTTCTTGATGACTTAACTCATTGGCGAAGCGTTGTTTTTTGTACTTGAGGTGTCCCGTTTAGATGCGGCTGGAAGGAACTTGTTAACCTTCATTTTCTAATCCGGTCGGGTCGGAAATTTGAGTGAGTAGCGGGTCGCATGCGTTTTCCCAGAACGAATTTGACGGATGCCGGTGATTTTTCCTCGGAAATAGACGTACAGCACGCGGGCGACGACGTGAATGTCGCTCCCGCAGCACCGGTTTGGCAGAGCAATTTCTCGCTCGCACCGAACGTGCGCTTTACCCGCACGCCGGAAAACCTGATCATTAAACGCCGCCCGCCGGCCGAATCGGAACAGCCGTATGGCGAGGCGACCGTCAGCCAAGAGCCGGCCGTTGATGTCGAGCCACCGGTGATGGTCGACGTGCCGTTCGACATCTATGAGCCGGAAGCCGCGCCATCCGTGTCCGAGATCGATCACCCCAAATATATCCCCGACGTCCAGGTCGAGCCTGAATTTCGCGCTTCGTCAAAGCTTGCAGACATTTCCGATTTCGCCTTCTGGGAAGTCATGGCCTTCGAGGAAGCAACTGCGGCCCCGATTATCCTGCCGGTTGCCTTCCTGCCGAAGGTTGAGGCAACAGCGGAATCGATCATCTCACACTTCCGCGTGATGGAATGGCGCCCGGGAGCAAGACTGCACAAGCCCGACGCACCAGCCACGGCCATAGCCGCTCCAGCGCCTGTAAGGTCCATATCGGCCGAGGCTCCGGCGGCCAGGTCGGGCCCAGCACCGCTGAGCGCGAAAACCCAGCCGATCGCGCCGATGCCGGTCCGTGTGCAGGCCCCTGCACCGCTGGCGCCCGCACCGCGGGCCGTAACGCAAAAGGCAATCCCGGCGCATATCGATCCATCCGGCTACGAGTTTCCGCCGCGCTCGCTGCTGCAGGAACCACCGGAGCGCTTTGGCGAAATCATGCCCCAGGAAACGCTGGAGCAGAATGCCGGGCTGTTGGAAAGCGTGCTGGAGGACTTCGGCATCAAGGGCGAGATCATTCACGTCCGCCCGGGTCCGGTCGTAACGCTTTATGAATTCGAACCTGCACCCGGAGTGAAGTCGTCGCGCGTCATCGGACTTGCCGACGATATCGCCCGCTCCATGTCGGCGCTGTCGGCTCGTGTCGCCGTCGTGCCCGGCCGCAACGTCATCGGCATCGAACTGCCGAACGCGATGCGGGAGACGGTCTATTTCCGCGAGATGATCGAAAGTCAGGATTTCGAGAAGAGCGGCTATAAGCTGGCGCTCGGCCTCGGCAAGACGATCGGCGGCGAGCCGGTGATCGCCGAGCTTGCAAAGATGCCGCACCTGCTGGTCGCCGGCACAACCGGCTCCGGAAAATCCGTCGCCATCAACACGATGATTCTCTCTCTGCTCTATCGCATGACACCGGAACAGTGCCGTCTCATCATGGTCGATCCGAAGATGCTGGAACTGTCCGTATATGATGGCATCCCGCACCTATTGACGCCCGTCGTTACCGATCCGAAGAAGGCTGTGATGGCGCTGAAATGGGCGGTGCGCGAGATGGAGGAGCGCTACCGGAAAATGTCGCGCCTCGGTGTGCGCAACATCGACGGCTACAACGGCCGTGTCGCGCAGGCCCGCGAAAAGGGCGAGACGGTCCACATCATGGTCCAGACCGGTTTTGACAAGGGCACAGGTGCACCGATCGAAGAGCAGCAGGAAATGGATCTGACGCCGATGCCTTACATCGTCGTCATCGTCGACGAAATGGCCGACCTCATGATGGTCGCCGGCAAGGAGATCGAGGGCGCGATCCAGCGCCTGGCGCAGATGGCGCGCGCTGCCGGCATCCATCTCATCATGGCGACCCAGCGTCCGTCCGTCGACGTCATCACCGGCACCATCAAGGCGAATTTCCCGACCCGGATTTCCTTCCAGGTCACGTCGAAGATCGACAGCCGCACGATCCTTGGCGAACAAGGCGCCGAGCAGCTGCTCGGCCAGGGCGACATGCTGCACATGCAAGGTGGCGGCAGGATTTCCCGTGTTCATGGCCCGTTCGTCTCCGACCTCGAAGTCGAAAAGGTCGTCGCGCATCTGAAGACGCAGGGCCGTCCGGAATATCTGGAGACGGTCACGGCTGACGAAGAAGAAGATGCCGACCCTGAAGAGGGCGCCGTCTTCGACAAGAGCGCGATCGCGTCCGAGGATGGCAACGAGCTTTACGACCAGGCTGTCAAGGTCGTGCTGCGCGACAAGAAGTGCTCGACCTCCTACATCCAGCGCCGCCTCGGCATCGGCTATAACCGGGCGGCATCGCTTGTCGAGCGCATGGAAAAGGAGGGCCTCGTCGGCCCCGCGAACCATGTCGGCAAACGTGAGATCGTCTCGGGGCGCGAAGAATGAAGTCGGCTAACCAATTTGGGCGAGGAAGCCGCTGAGCGTCTTGATGATCTTGCGCCCGGCTTCTTCCAGGGAACTGCTGTTGTCAAGTTCGGTGACGTCGTAGTCGCCGCGGACGGTCAGCGGGCCTCGAGCGAGGCGGGCCATGATATCTTCGTGCGTCTCGCGGCCGCGGGCTTCGAGGCGGCCTGCCAGCACTTCTGGGCGGGCGGTTACGTTGATAACCTTGAGGCGGGGAAAAACGGCGTGAAACAGGTGGAGTGCCGAGCGGGAGCCGTTGGCGATTACCAGGTGTCCCTTGGAGAGCGCGACGGAAACCTCTGCTGGAATTCCGTATTTCAGGCCATGCGCCTCCCACCAAACGGCGAAGTTGCCGGACTGCTCCATAGAAACGAAGCCTCCGTCGGAAACGGACAGATGATTCTCGCCGCCGGCATCCCCGTCCCGCGTGATGACGCGGCGGACGAAGTGCACGTCGGGACGGCCGGCGAAATGCTGTGCCGCCAGGTTTATCAGCGTGTCCTTGCCGGCGCCGCTCGGGCCGACGACAACGACCATGATGCCCCGCTCGGTGCCTGGTACCAAGTGTGGCTCGTGCGAGGGGATCATGCGACCCGGCGCCCTTCGCGCCAGACGGAACGGGTCACCGGGACGCCTTCTTTGCGGAAGACGCGGACAAGATCGGCACGAAGGCCGATGTCGATCCGGCCGCGATCATCCAGGCCGACGGTGCGCGCGGGCGTGGCGGTCACCATTGCGATGGCCCTGGACAACGAAATGGTCTCCACCTCGTCGGCAAGGATGAAGGGTGCGTAAAGCAGGCTGAGCGGCACGTAATCGGAAGAGAGCACGTCCAGGACGCCGCGCTCGGCAAGATCGCGAGCGGCGATGTTGCCTGAGTGAGACTTGCCCCGCACCACATTGGGAGCGCCCATCAACACGCTCATTCCATGTTCGTGCGATGCCTTGGCAGCATCGAAGCTCGTGGGAAATTCCGCAAGGCGCACGCCGTTTTCGATCGCCTCGTCGACATGGGCAAGGGTCGCATCGTCGTGGCTCGCAACCGTGATACCGCGCTCTTTGCAGACCTTGGCGATCGCGGTGCGGTGCGGCGTCGAATTGCGAGCCGATTCGCCGAGCCGCTTTTCTATGAAGCGCGCGAACTCCTCGTCCGAAAGGCCGCGCTTCTTCTGATAGTAGAAGACGTATTGATCCATGGTCTGGAACTGACGCTGTCCCGGCGCGTGGTCCATCAGTGAAACGAGGCGAACATAGGGATCGTCCTCGAAGTCCGCGAAGTGCTCCAGCACGTTGTGGGCCGAGACTTCGCAGCGCAGGTGGATCAGGTGCTCCGCGCGAAGCCTGCCTTCCTGCTCTGCCTTCTGGATGGCATCAGCCATCTCGCGCATTTCGCCATGTTCAAAGCCTCCGTCCTCGTCCGCGCCCATCCGCAGGCAGTCGAAAACTGTGGTGATGCCGGAGGTGACGATCTGGGCATCATGGGCCTGGATTGCCGCCGTCTTGTTCCAGCGCAGGCCGGGACGAGGCGAATAGTGGCCCTCCAGATGGTCGGTATGGAGTTCGACGAGGCCGGGGATGAGGTAATCGCCTTCGAAATCCTCTCCACTTGCCGAATTGCCTTCGGAGATATCGGCAATCCTGCCATCGCGGATCAAAAGCGAGCCATTGACGATCTCGTCTTGAAGAACGACTCGGGCGTTGGAAAGCACTGTCTCTGTGGTCATCTGCGGATCTCTCAGCGTTTGGCGCCAGCAAGCGGCAGCCAGGAATGAATCTTGAAGGGCCCGCCCCGATCTTCTTCAGTGAAAACGGCGAGGCCGGAGATGGAAAGCGGCCGGCCAATGAAGGCGGCAAAACGCTTTTCAAGGATCGATTTCATCAATGCCGATCGCTCTTCGGGCACCTGGCCGGTCAGCGTCATGTGAAAACCGAAGTCCTCCATTACATAGGGATAACCCCAGCGCATGAGGTTGGCGCGCTGGCTTTCAGTCAACTTTTCAGGCTTTCGTCTTGCAATATCGGCCTCGCAAAGCGCTGCGCGAAACGGCTCGAAGGACTTTACCACGCTTGCCGCAAAATCCTGAAGCGGCGCATGCAGAAAACCTGGAACGAGCGCAAAGAAGCGACCGATCTGCCCGAGGACAATTTCGGGGATTTCGACAGCCGGTGTACGGCCGGTGAAATCCTCGACGAAAGCCATCAAGTCTTTCTCGTTGACTGAAGCGGCAAGCGCAAAAGGCGCCTTTATGGTCGCATGAAAGCCGTAACGGCGCGGATCGGCTGTCAGCGCGAACTGCTCTGCCGCCGGCATCCCCTGTTCCTCGGGAGCCGGGTAAGTTTCTCCCGCAAATGCGTCGCGCCCAAGCCAGACGGAAGCAGCAACGTTCAGGGGATCGTCCTTCGGCGGCGTGAAATAAAGGGCGTAGCGCAACGTTCTTGTCCTGAAAAAATGGTCGAGCAGAGCCGCAATGTCAGTGATTTGGCGACGCACTGCAAGCAAGCTCCCCGGCTAAAAGATTTCCGTGACAGAATGATGATCAGGCGGCGACATAGAACTTTCCTTGTAAGCTGAGCCTTAGCCATCATGCCGGCAAAGGAAGTCTTCGGCCGACAGTGCACGGAAAGCCTCAAGCGCTGCACGCAGCCGTGAATGTTCCCAGTCCCACCAGGCAAGTTTGTCCATGCGCTCGCCGATTTCCTTGGGAAAGCGCTCACGGATAAGCTTTGCGGGAACGCCGCCGACGATCGTATAGGGTGCGACATTGCTGGAAACGACGGCGCCTGCGCCGATCACCGAACCATTGCCGACGGTGACGCCGGGCAGGATGGTGGCCCCGTGGCCGATCCAGACGTCATGGCCGATGACGACGCGATTGGAACGCCGCCATTCGAAGAATTCCGTCTCCATGTTCGCATCCGGCCAGTAGTCCGCGGCGCGATAGGTGAAGTGATGCAACGTGGCGCGCCATGTCGGATGGTTGGTCGCGTTGATGCGGACGGCGGCGGCAATATTGACGAACTTGCCGATCGTCGCGCACCAGATGGAGCCGTCCTGCATGATGTAGGAATAATCGCCGAATTCGACTTCGCTGATCCGGCAGCGCTCGGATATTTCGGTATAACGGCCAAGGGTGGCATCGCTGACGGAGGCGGTCTCATGAATAAAGGGCATGTCGCCCAGCTTCCGGCTCATGCTGCAAGCGCCTTTCGCGGTGAAAACTGCTGGACGTCGAGGATGCGATCGGCGACCGCCTCTCGCACCTCCTCGTCATGGAATATGCCGAGAAGGGCAACACCTGCCTTTTTTTTCTCCGCGATCATGCCGATGACAACGGCGCGGTTTCTTGCGTCGAGAGAAGCGGTCGGCTCATCGAGCAGCAGCACCATATGCTCCGTTATGAAACCGCGAGCGATGTTGACGCGCTGCTGCTCGCCACCCGAGAAAGTCGCAGGCGGCAATTGCCATAGCGCTTCGGGAAGGTTGAGCTTTTCGAGTAGTGCTGCAGCCTTTTCGCGAGCGCCGGCTGCCGCCTCGCCAAGGGCAACCAGCGGTTCGGCAACGACATCGATCGCGGCAACGCGCGGCACGGTGCGCAGGAACTGACTGACATAGCCGAGCGTATGACGCCGGACATCGATAATGGTGCGTGGGTCCGCAGAGGCAAGGTCGACAATCCGGGCCTTGTGGCTGATCAGGATCTGGCCGGCGTCGACTGCGTAATTGCCGTAAATCATCTTGAGCAGGGAACTCTTGCCGATCCCCGAAGGACCGCCAAGGACGACGCATTGGCTGGCGGCAACGGAGAAGGCGACATCGGAGACGACCGGCAGCTTGATGCCGTCGCGCAAATGCATGGTGAAGCTCTTCGAGACTTCGGAAACGACGAGGGGCGTTGCCATGATTGTTGCCTTTCAGACCTGCAGGATCGATGAGACGAGCAATTGCGTGTAGGGCTCGCGTGGGTCATCGAGCACCCGATCGGTCAAACCGTGTTCGATGACACAGCCGTCCTTCATCACCATCATGCGATGCGAGAGCAGACGCGCGACTGCGAGATCGTGTGTGACGATGATGGCCGAAAGGCCGAGATCATTGACGAGACCGCGAACCAGATCGAGCAGGCGCGCCTGAACCGAGACGTCGAGGCCGCCGGTCGGTTCGTCCATGAAGACGAGCCGCGGCTTGGTGACGAGATTGCGAGCGATCTGCAAGCGCTGGCGCATGCCGCCAGAGAAAGCACGGGGCTGATCATCGATACGGCTGGCGTCGATTTCGACACGCTCCAACCAATCGACGGCCGTCGAGCGGATTTGGCCGTAGTGCCGATCGCCAATCGCCATCAGCCGTTCGCCGACATTGGCGCCGGCCGAAACGGTCATGCGCAGGCCGTCGGCCGGATTCTGGTGCACGAAACCCCAATCGGTGCGCATCAGGAAGCGACGCTCTGCCTCGTTCATCCGGTAGAGATCGCGATAGTTGCCGTCGCGCATATGATATTCGACGCTACCGGTCGTCGGCATCAGGCGCGTCGAGATGCAATTGAGTAGCGTCGTTTTCCCGGAACCGGACTCGCCGACGACAGCCAGCACTTCGCCGGGCCAGAGTTCGAAAGATGCATTCCGGCAGCCGATACGATTGCCGTAGAATTTCGAGACGTCGTTGACTTTGAGAAGAGGGGCGTCGGTCACTCCGCAGCCTCCTTCGGCGCAAGCATCTCGCCTGCGTGTCCCTGCTCGCGGCGGTCTTCGCAATGATCGGTATCCGAGCAGACGAACATACGTCCTCCCTTGTCGTCGAGGATCACTTCGTCGAGATAGACGTCCTGCGCGCCGCAAAGCGCGCAGGGCTTGCCGAAGCGCTGGATCTCGAAAGGGTAGTCTTCGAAATCGAGGCTGACGACTTCCGTATAGGGCGGCACGGCGTAGATCCGTTTCTCGCGGCCGGCGCCGAACAGCTGCAGTGCATCCGACATATGCATTTTCGGATTGTCGAATTTCGGCGTCGGAGAAGGGTCCATCACGTAGCGGCCGGCGACCTTGACCGGATAGGCATAGGTCTTGGAGATGCGGCCGTTATGGGCGATGTCCTCATAGAGCTTCACATGCATGAGGCCGTATTCTTCCAGCGCATGCATTTTTCGCGTTTCGGTTTCGCGCGGCTCGAGGAAGCGGAGCGGTTCGGGAATCGGCACTTGATAGACGAGCACTTGGTTGGCTGCGAGCGGCTCTTCAGGGATGCGGTGACGCGTCTGGATGATCGTCGCATCTTTGGTGTGAGTGGTCGCCGCGACGTTTGCAACCTTCTGGAAGAAGGCGCGGATGGAGACAGCGTTCGTGGTGTCGTCGGCGCCCTGGTCGATGACCTTGAGCACGTCGTCCGGTCCAATGATCGAAGCGGTCACCTGGACCCCACCGGTACCCCAACCATAGGGCATGGGCATTTCGCGCGAAGCAAAAGGCACCTGATAACCGGGAATCGCGATGGCCTTCAAGATGGCACGGCGGATCATCCGCTTGGTCTGTTCGTCGAGATAGGCGAAGTTGTAGGTGGCAAGATCGCTCATTATTCAGCCGCCTCCTTGGTGGTGTCGCCGCCGGCACGGTTGGCTTCGAAGTCGCGGCGCATTCGGCGCACGAGGTGCAGTTCGGCCTGGAAATCCACGTAGTGCGGCAATTTCAGATGCTCGACGAAGCCGGTCGCCTGGACATTGTCGGAGTGAGAAATGACGAACTCCTCGTCTTGTGCCGGCGCCGTGATGTCTTCCCCGAGCTCTTCGGCGCGTAGGGCGCGATCGACCAGCGACATTGACATCGCCTTCCGTTCGCTCTGGCCGAAGACGAGGCCGTAACCGCGCGTGAATTGCGGCGGGGCCTTGGCCGAACCCTTGAACTGATTGACCATCTGGCACTCGGTCAACTGGATCGTGCCAAGCGACACGGCAAAGCCGAGTTCTGGAACGTAAAATTCGACTTCGACCTCGCCGATGCGGATTTCCCCGGTGAAGGGATGATTGCGGCCATAGCCCCGTTGCGTGGAGTAGCCGAGTGCCAGGAGGAAGCCCTCGTCGCCGCGAGCGAGCGCCTGCAGGCGAAGGTCGCGGCTCATCGGAAACTCCATCGGTTCACGGGTAAGGTCACCGATCTCGTGATCTTCCGGCATATCGCCGTCGGCCTCGATCAGCCCCTCCTGGCCAAGGATCTCCGACACGCGCATGATGCGGCCGGCTTCTGCCGGGCGTTGGGCCGGTTCTTCAACGGACTCGTCGGAAAGCAGCGAAGGATCGAGCAGCCGGTGCGTGTAGTCGAAGGTTGGACCGAGAAGCTGGCCGCCAGGCAAATCCTTGTAGGTCGCCGAAACGCGACGCTCGATCTTCATCGCCGCGGTGTCGAGCGGTTTCGAATAGCCGAAGCGTGGCAGCGTCGTGCGATAGGCGCGCAGCAGGAAAATTGCCTCGATCATGTCGCCGCGCGATTGACGGATGGCAAGTGCGGCGAGCGTGCGGTCGTAGAGCGAGGCTTCCGCCATGACACGGTCGACGGCAAGCGCCAGCTGTGCGACGATCTGGTCGATGCCTATCGCAGGCAGCGAGCGGTCGCCGCGACGGCGGTCGGCCAGCAGGCGATGGGCATTGTCGATGGCGGCCTCACCTCCTTTGACGGCAACATACATGGCTCACATCTCCGTTGCGATGATCTTGGTGGTGCGCGGCAAGCAGAGAAAACGGCTGCCTGCCGTCATGACGAGGTCGATGCCACGCGGAAAGAGGGCGCGGTTTTCCGTCCACAGACGCAGGAACGCCTGCGGCAGGCCGGCCGGCGCAATCTCGCTGACGCCTTGAATGCCGGGGCCCGTCAAGGCGAGCCGGGAGCCGCCTTCGAGGCCTGCAAGCTCGACGATCAGCGTCGTCGAGCGATCCGGATATTCTTGGGTTCCCAAGGCAAAGAGTCCGAACGAGGAAAGCGCCACGCCGTGCTCGATAAAGGCAAATCGGGCTTCAGTCCTTTCCGGCACCACGTATGCGCCGGTGTGAAAGGCGAGCCAATCGACCATTGAGGATTTGGCGAGTCGGGAAGATAGCCAGACTGGTGTCTCATGGTCGCACAGCGTCAGTGCAATTGCGGCTGCGGCCATGCCAAGTGGCGCAGGTGGCGCGACTTCTGGCGCGATGGTCTGGATCGTGCCGGGCCGCGCCATGCCGTCCATCATGGCCTTGAAGACGCTTTGGGCGTGGAAGACCGGTTGGCCAAATCCGCCCGTCAGGGCTTCTGTCTTGATGTTCATCAGTCGTCTCCGCGCACCATTGTGAAGAAATCGACCCGTGTCGCCGCCGTCTCGTCCGCCTTGCGCCGATCGACCCCGGCGATCCGGGCCGCGATTGGCAAAAGAAGCCTCTCCTCGACGAAATCCTTCATCGCATCGTCCTGCCACAGTGCGTCGAAGATCGCGGCAAGCCTTGCCTTTTCGCGATCGGTGCCAAGCGCCTGTGCATGCCCCACGGCGCCAGACCCAAGCTTCATTGTCGCGCGCGTAACCGTGACCTCGCCGAGATTGAAGGAGGCGCCGCCGCCGCCGATGCGGCCGCGCACCATGACGAGGCCGGTTTCCGGTCCGCGCACCGGCTGGACCGCTGGCTTGTCCGTGATTGCCTCAAAGGCTTCAACGAGTTCGTTCCGTTCAGCCCGCGCGAGAAGATCGGCAACGCGCTTGCGCTCACTGGCTGGCTGGGTCACATGACTCTGGTGCTTTGCTGATGTCATTGCCGTTCCTTAAATGTCTATTGATATAGACAACCGTACAAGGTAGTTGTAGCCTTAAGGGGAGGACGTGACAAGCGTGTGACAACACTCAAGCGAAAGTGCAGGGCTGGAACGAATGGCCGGACTGAACCAGGTACAGAGACAAACGGGCGTGGCGCTCTGGCGTCAGATCGCCGACCGTATTCGCGACGCTATCGGTTCCGGGGCTTATGACGAGACCGGCATGGTGCCGCCGGAAACGGTCCTGGCGCTGCAATTCGGGGTCAATCGTCATACGGTCCGAAGCGCGCTTGCTGCCCTTGCTCAGGAAGGGATCGTGCGCGCAGTGCAGGGCCGCGGCACCCTGATCGAGCGCAAGGAGAGGCTGAATTTCCCGATTACGCGGCGCACGCGCTTCACCGCTGGTATCGGCGCTCAGGCGCGCGAGATGCGCGGCCTGCTGCTCGACCATGCGCAAGAGAGAGCCGATGCTGACGTTGCGCGCTGGCTGAGACTTAGGTCCGGGACCGCGGTGATTCGCCTCGAAACATTGCGTCTGGCCGACAAGCGGCCGGTATCTTGCGCAACGACATGGTTTCCGGCAGACCGGTTTGCCGGTATCGACGAAGTCTATCGCAAGACGGAATCGATCACCAAGGCCTTTGCCGAGCTCGGCCTGCCGGATTACGTCCGTGCAACGACCGAGATTACCGCCGCCCACGCCGATTCACACGACATTGCCACGCTGGAATTGACGCCGGGCGCCATCCTGCTCGTCGCCAAGGCGACGAATACCGATCTTGACGGCGTGCCGGTTCAATATTCGATCAGCCGCTTTGCAGCCGACAGGGTGAAGTTCACGATAGAGAACTGAATTGAAAAAGCCGGGCAGCGAGCCCGGCTTTTGAATGAGATTTCGAAGGCTTAATGGGCCCCGGACATGTCGCCGAGCACTTCCTTGGAAGCGACGGTGGAGTCGGAATTGAGCTTGTAGACCATGGGAACGCCGGTCGCGAGGTTGAGTGCCAGGATCTGCTCCTTGGTCAGGCGGTCCAGCACCATGACCAGCGAACGCAGCGAGTTGCCGTGGGCAGCGACAAGCACTTTTTCACCGCGCAATACGCGTGGAAGAATCTCGGTGAGATAGTACGGCCAGACGCGCGCGCCCGTATCGCGCAGGCTTTCGCCGCCAGGAGGGGGGACGTCGTAGGAACGCCGCCAGATATGAACCTGCTCCTCGCCCCATTTGGCGCGTGCATCGTCCTTGTTGAGGCCCGAGAGGTCACCGTAATCGCGCTCGTTAAGCGCCTGGTCGCGGATCGTCTCGAGGTCCGGCTGGCCGATTTTGTCGAGAATGAGCGTAAGCGTGTGCTGCGCGCGCACGAGCGCCGACGTGAAGGCGATATCGAATTTCATGCCGTAGTCGGCGAGCGCCTGTCCACCCGCATTGGCTTCTTCGATACCGAGTTCCGTGAGACCTGGATCCTTCCAGCCGGTGAAGAGATTTTTCAGGTTCCAGTCGCTCTGGCCGTGGCGAACGAGGACGAGGGTGCCGCTCATGAAATATGCCTCCGTAATGAGATCAATGTGAAGGGAGCCCGAGCACGTCGAGCATGGAGTAGAAGCCGGGCTTCTTGTCGCGCGCCCAGAGCGCCGCCTTGATGGCGCCTCGAGCGAAGATCGAACGGTCAGCGGCGCTGTGCGACATCGATACAATCTCGCCTTCTCCGGCGAAGAGGACGGAATGTTCTCCGATCACCGAACCGCCGCGCAGCGTCGCAAAGCCGACCGTACCCGTTTGGCGCGCGCCGGTATGGCCGTCGCGAACGCGGACGGATTGCGCCGACAGGTCGATATTCCGGCCTTTGGCGGCAGCTTCTCCCAGAAGCAATGCGGTGCCCGACGGCGCATCGACCTTGCGCTTGTGGTGCATTTCGAGGATTTCGATATCCCAATCGGCAGCGTCGAGCGCTCGTGCGGCCTGCTCCACGAAAACGCTGAGGAGGTTCACGCCAAGACTCATATTGCCCGATTTCACGATACGCGCATGACGCGATGCTGCCACGATTTTGGCATTATCCGCATCCGAACACCCGGTGGTGCCGATGACATGGACGATACGCGCCTGAGCGGCGAGTGCAGCAAATTCGTTTGTTGTCCCGGGCGTCGTAAAATCCAGGACGCCGTCGGCATGAAGAAAGGCCGCGAGAGGATCGTCGCCAATGGTGACGCCGTTTGGTCCAAGGCCTGCAATTTCGCCTGCATCCTTGCCGACGAATGGCGAACCAGACCGGGCCACGGCCGCATGCAGCGTGACACCCTCCATGGCATGGATAAGCCGGATCAGCGCCTGTCCCATGCGACCCGCTGCCCCCACCACCACCAGCTTCATCGCAGTATCGCTCATGTCAGCTCATAATCCGTGTCAAAAAGAATCCGAGGCGGCGGGCCGCTGAAGATTGTTGAGGCGAGCGTAAAGTCCGTCGGTACGCTTCGCAAGCGTCTCGTGATTGCCTTCTTCGACGACACGACCCTGCTGCATCACGACCATCTTGTCGGCACGCATGACGGTGGAAAGACGATGGGCGATGACGACCACGGTGCGGCCGGTCATCGCTTCATCGAGCGCCCTCTGCACGGCCGCCTCGGATTCCGTATCGAGTGCCGACGTCGCCTCGTCGAGAAGCAGGATGGGCGCCTTGCGGACGAGCGCCCGGGCGATCGACAGTCGCTGGCGCTGGCCGCCTGAAAGCGTCACGCCGTTTTCTCCGACAGGCGTGTCGTAGCCGTTGGGCTGCGCCAGGATGAAATCGTGGGCGTAGGCAAGCCGGGCGGCCTCTTCCACCTCGGCGTCCGTGGCTTCCGGCCGCCCGTAACGGATGTTTTCGCGGATCGTGCCTTCGAAGAGGTACGGCTGCTGCGACACATAGGCGAGTTGCTGGCGGAGCGACTGTTTGGCGACATGTGCGATATCCTGGCCATCGATGAAGATCTGACCGCTCGTGGGGTCGAAGAAGCGCGGAATGAGATTGATGACCGTCGACTTGCCGGCACCGGAAGGGCCGACAAGCGCCGTCGTCTTCCCGCCCTCTGCAACGAAACTCACGTTGTTGAGGATCGGATCGGCACTGTAAGCAAAGGACACGTCACGGAACTCGATGCTGGCGCTCGTCACGTTCAACGGCTTGGCATCGGGAAGATCGCGCTGACGCGGTTCCATGTCGAGCAGTTCGTAGATCATGCGGGCATTGACGACGGCGCGCTCCAGCTGAACCTGCAGCCTTGCAAGGCGGCGGGCCGGATCGTAGGCGAGCAGCAATGCCGTTACGAAGGAGAAGAATGCGCCCGGCGGCACATTATGATAGATCGAACGGTAAGCGGCATAGGCAAGGATGCTGGCGACGGCGAAACCGGCGAAGGTCTCCGTCATCGGCGCGTTGCGCTCCGAGAGGCGCGCGATCCGATTTGCACGGTTTTCAGCAGCCGCGACAAGCTTGTCGAGCTTGCGTACCAGTTCGGCTTCCATTGTGAAGGCTTTGACGATCGCAATTCCCTGGATCGTTTCCTGCATTGCGCCCAAGACGTGGCTGTTGAGATGAATGGCTTCCCTGGTCACCTGACGCAGACGCTTGGAAAGGTACCGCAAGCCATAGAGGAGCGGTGGAGCCAGGATGAAGACTGCGAGTGTCAGCAGCGGATCCTGAAAAACCATTACGCCGATCAGAGCGATGAAAGTGAGCAGGTCTCGCGCAGTCGACGTGATGGTCAAATTCATGACATCGCGGATTCCGCCGACATTCTGGCTGACTTGCGCTGCGATATGCGCCGAACGGGCTTCGTTGTAGAAGCCGACGGACAGCGTCATCAGGTGGGCATAAAGGCGCCGCTGGTAGCGCGCCACGATATTGTTTCCGATCCTGGACAAAGCCACTGCTTGGCCGTAGCTCGCAAAGCCACGCAGTACGAACGCGATGAAGATCGCAAGACAAATGATCCAGACCATGTCCGCACGGCGATTGGCGAAAGCTTCGTCAATGATCACCTTCATGATCCACGCGGTGAACGCAGTCGAAAGGGCGACAACAACGAGGCAGCTGATTGCGAAAGCATAGCCCCCGATATGATCACGGCCGTTTTCGGCGATGATGCGCTTCAAGACGCCGGTGATGGTATCGCTGCTGACGGTGCGCTTTTTGTTCGCGGACGATTCCAAAAATAAGCTTCCTGTCTCGGACTGCGTGCGCCACATGAGCCGCGCGCTTGCGGCGGCTCTATAAAGAGTTGGCGCGCCTTTGGCTAGAGCGGGGCTATCGGCGCCAGCGGCGGCCTTCGGTTGAGACGCCGAAGCTTGCGGGCTGGCGTGCATAGAAGGAAAGCCCTGCAAGAGCTGCAAGCGGGTGAGTCACCACATAAGTCGGAATCGCTTTCAGCCAGTGCGAGTGCGGCGCTTTGTCCTCGAAAGCGGCGCGGAATTCGGGCCGTCTCAATGCCGGCAGGATCTTTTGTGAGATGCCGCCTGAAAGATAGACTCCGCCTTTGGCCATGAAGATCATTGCCAGATCGCCCGCGAGGCGGCCGAGGTAAGTTGAAAAAAGCGAGATGGTCTCCCCCGCCGTCTTGTCGGTTCCAGCAAGCGCATGAGAGGTGATATCGGCTGGATCGTGGTATTTGATTTCAATGTCGTCGGCCTTGCAGATCGCGCGGTAGAGATTGACGATGCCCCGCCCGCAAAGGATCTGCTCGGCTGCGACGCGGCCTTCGATGGTCTCGACATGCGGGAAGATTTGAAGGTCGCGCTTGCTGCGCGGTCCGAGATCGACATGTCCGCCTTCGCCCGGAACGGGAATCCACGAGCCTTGCGCATGCACCAGCCCGCCAACGCCAAGCCCGGTGCCGGGACCGAGCACAACACGGGAAGCGACAAGTTCTCCGGATGCGGCGCCAATGCGCTCGCGATCGTTCTCACCCAGGGCGGAAATCGCCAGTGCCTGTGCCTCGAAATCATTGATGACAATCACGTCCTCGATCCCCAGATCTTCAATCATCGTGCCAGGACGGACGATCCAGTCACAATTGGTCAGCGGAATTTCATCGCCGTTGATCGGACCGGCAACGGCGAGAATAGCCGCACGCGGGCGCATCTCAGTCTTTGCAAAAACGCCCTTCAGGATCGCTTCATCGATGGTTCCGAAATCGGCGGTACGAACGTTGGGGAAATTGACGGCCTCGGCCGAGGCGTCCGCGAGAATGGAGAAGCGTGCATTTGTTCCGCCGATATCGCCAATCAGGATTGGAAAAGGCAGGTGGGCACCCTTTGTTTTGAGCATGGACATAGCCGTTTTCCGTGTCTAGGCGTGCAGAGTCGGGATGAGTTTTTCGGCAGTCGCTTCGTTCAGCGCCATCGGAATATCGTAAACGATCGCAAGCCGCATCAATGCCTTCACGTCGACATCATGCGGCATCGGCGTCAATGGATCGACAAAAAAGATGAGGGCGCCAACTTCACCAGTCGAAATCAATGCGCCGATCTGCTGATCGCCGCCGAGCGGCCCGCTCTTCAGCCGGGTGACGTCGAGATCGGGGACGGCATCGAGGACGCGGCCGCCGGTTGTTCCGGTTGCCACGATCTTCCATTTGGAAAGCTGGTCTTTGTTGCGGCGGGCAAATTCCGCCATCTCGTTCTTCTTCTGGTCATGCGCAATCAATGCGAGGCATTTGCCGCCGGCCATGAAAAAGAACCTCCAACCCTTGAATTCAATCGATTTGGCCGCTTCTATACCAAGCCCATGATCTGAAAAACAAGCATTTCCGCTCTCATTGCACCAGGGGCTTGTCGGTGGGGACCGGGCCGATGGCAGGAAGAAGGTCACCGGCTGCTGCTGGTACGGCTGGTGCCACTGTCAGGGCGGTTGCGTCCGGACCGCCATCAGCCGCCGCGATGGATGCAGCCGGCGGCGCATCCAGAACGGCAGCGCAAGATTTCGGAAGATCGGACACCATCATCTCGCGCGGCGGCTTAGGTGGCCGGACATTTGGCTTCGGCGCGGCCCACGGCTCCTTGGTAAACCACCAGGCCAGCGACTTGCCGCAGCCATCGCCGTCGGAAATTGGCGCCTGCGGCTTGCAAGCCGCAGCGCCTGGCGGGCATTTCATACGAATGTGAAAATGCGAATCGTGGCCGTATATCGGACGCAGCTTGCCGAGGTTCGTGCGCTCGCCCGTCCAGGTATCGCACATCTTTTTCTTGATCGCGGGGTTGACGAAAATGCGCTCCACCTGGGGATAACTTGCCGCAAGCATCAGGAGCTTGGCATGGGATTGCGTCCAGACCCTAGGGTCGATGGTCAGGAACTTCCCCTTCTGCAGCGTCGTGGTGAAGGGAAGTTCTTCGCGCTCCTGTGCTGTCAGCCGGCGTGAAGGCATCGGTGTCAGCCAGACGTCGGCATCGAGGCCGATCTGGTGCGAGGCGTGGCCGTTGAACATGGGCCCGCCGCGAGGTTGGGCAATATCGCCGACCAGCAGGCCCGGCCAGCCGATCTTCTGTTGCGCATCGCGGGACAATTGCTCAAGCAATGCAATCATTGCCGGATTGCCCCAGCGGCGGTTGCGGGAAAGGCGCATCGCCTGCCACGTCGGACCGTCCACGGGTAGCGCGATGCCGCCCAGCATGCACCCCTTCGAATAGAAGCCGATCGATTGGGCCGGGCCCTGTGCGGGCAGGGAAGCCGAACCGAAGAGTGCTTTGGCGCTGCCGGGACTCGGCTGTTTCTGCTGTGCTCCCGCATCGCCCGCGATCAGACTCGCACCGATAATACCCGCCAAGGCGAGTCTGCCGATTGTCTGGAAAGGCGCAGCAAGGCGGATTGTCATGCGGTATCTCGAATGTCTGCCGAAGTGATTTGCATCGAGCCTACCGTGAAAAGCAATTTTGGTGAATCGATGTTTTGGCAGAAAGGTCCGGACGATGTTTGCGTGAGGCGGGAGGGCCTGCAGGCGGTCAAAATTCTGCGAGATGGACGAAAACGTCACACTTTCCTGTTTTTTGCCTGTATTTCCCGTATTCTCGAAGAAAGCTAAGATAGTACGGGGTTTGGTGAATGGCACTCGCATGGTCGAAAAGAAGTATGCTCGTTGCTCTGGTTGCCTTGATCTCCTTGCCAATGGGAGTGTCGGCGCAAGACCAGGACTTCAGGATTGGCACCTCGACGATAGGCGAGCTCAAATACCAGCCCGGCTTCAAACATTTCGATTACGTTAATCCGGAGGCACCGAAAGGGGGGAACCTGAGGCTTTCGACATCGGGCACTTTCGACACCTTCAACCCTGTGCTTGCGAAGGGCGAGGCTGCGATCGGGATGGCATTGTCCTTCGAAACCTTACTGAAATCCGCCGATGACGAAGTGCTCTCGTCATATGGCCTTCTGGCGGAGGGCGTTTCCTTTCCTGACGACGTATCGAGCGCGACGTTCCGGCTTCGCGTGGAGGCAAAATGGGCGGATGGCCGGCCTGTGACGCCCGAAGACGTCATCTTCAGCTTCGATAAGACCAAAGAACTCAGTCCGCTTCAGGCCAATTATTACAAGCATGTCGTCAAGGCAGAGAAAGTGGGCGATCGCGATGTGAAGTTCACCTTCGATGAAAAAGACAACAAGGAATTGCCCAATATTCTGGGCCAGCTTGTTGTCGTCCCCAAACATTGGTGGGAGGGCACCGGCCCGGACGGCAAAACCAGGGATATTTCGAAGACGACGCTCGAGCCGGTAATGGGGTCGGGACCTTACAAGATCGCTGCCTTTTCCGCAGGCTCAACCATCCGCTATGAACTGCGGGACGATTATTGGGGGAAGGACATCAATGTGAATGTCGGCCAGAACAACTTTCGTTCGGTCACATACACCTATTTCGGCGATCGTGACGTGGAATTCGAGGCCTTCCGCTCCGGCAATATCGACTACTGGCAGGAAACGCAGGCAAGCCGCTGGGCGACCGGATACGATTTTCCGGCGGTAAGGGAAGGCCGCGTCAAGAAGGAGGCACCCACCAACCCGCTCCGTGCCACCGGCATTCTGCAGGCTCTGGTGCCCAACATGCGACGTGACCTCTTCAAGGACGAGAAGGTGCGCGAGGCGCTGAACTACGGGTTCGATTTCGAAGAACTGAACCGCACGGTCGCCTTCAACAGCTACAAGCGTATCGACAGCTATTTCTGGAATACCGAGCTTGCCTCTTCCGGCCTGCCGCAGGGCCGGGAACTGGAGATTCTTCAAGGCTTGAAGGACAAGGTGCCACCGGAGGTCTTCACTGCGCCCTACAGCAATCCGGTTGGCGGCGATCCACAAAAGAGCCGTGACAACCTTCGCAAGGCCATCGCGCTTTTCAAGGAGGCCGGCTGGAACCTCAAGGGCAATCGCATGGTCAATGCCAAGACCGGTCAGCCGATGAGTTTCGAGATCCTGCTGTCGAGCCCGATGCTGGAGCGTTGGGTCGTGCCTTATGTCAACAACCTCAAGAAGATCGGCGTGGATGCTCGGGTCAGGACCGTCGATGCCTCGCAATATACCAATCGGGTGCGCAGTTTCGATTACGACATGATCTGGAACGTCTGGGCAGAGACGATGAATCCGGGCAACGAGCAGGCCGACTATTGGGGATCGGATTCGGTCGCTCAACAGGGCTCGCGCAATTATGCCGGCATTGCCAATCCGGCAGTCGACGCGCTTGTCCGCATGATCATCTTTTCGCCGAACCGCGCCGAACAGGTGGCGGCGATCAAGGCCATGGACCGCGTTCTGCTTGCCAACAACTATGTCATCCCGCTCTTTTATCGTGACAGCTATTGGATTGCCTATTGGAACACGATCACACGGCCGGCGGAGCTGCCGGCATACTCCCTCGGCTTCCCGGACGTGTGGTGGTCGAAGGACGCAAAGTAGCGGGCTTGCATTGCCGGAATGGCTGGGTTCCAAATGGACCGTCCGAATCACTTCGGAAACCCTGAAAAGCCGGTGCGCCCGGCGGGAAGGCTGGCGAATTGAAGACTCCTGATGCAACGCGCACCCTGATGAAATTCGAGACCTGGAAGGCTGGGCGCTGATGGGAGCATACATTCTTCGACGCCTGCTTTTGATGATACCGACGCTTGTCGGCATCATGGCAATTTCCTTTACCGTCATTCAGTTTGCGCCTGGTGGCCCTGTTGAGCAGGTCATTGCGCAGCTGACAGGCCAGGCCGACAGTGCCGACCAGAGGATTTCCGGTGGCGGCGATGTCGCACAGCAGTTCGATAGCAGCGATTCCAGTTACCGCGGTGCTCAGGGCCTCGATCCGGAACTGATCGCCAAGCTCGAGAAGCAGTTCGGCTTCGACAAGCCGCCACTGACGCGCTTTTTGGAAATGATGTGGAACTACATCCGTTTCGATTTCGGCGAGAGCTTCTTTCGCAATACCTCGGTGCTGGATCTCATCAAGGAAAAGCTGCCGGTTTCGGTTTCGCTCGGCATCTGGATCATGATCTTCTCGTACGCCATTTCCATTCCCCTCGGCATCCGCAAGGCGGTGAAGGATGGATCGACCTTCGACGTATGGACGTCCGGCGCCATTATCGTCGGTTACGCTGTGCCGAGCTTCTTGTTCGGCATCCTCTTGATCGTGCTTTTCGCCGGCGGCTCGTTCTACAACTGGTTTCCGCTCCGCGGATTGGTCTCGGACAATTTCGACCAGCTCGCCTGGTGGCAGAAGCCGCTCGATTATTTCTGGCACCTGACCCTGCCGCTGATTTCACTTTCGCTTTCCGCTTTTGCGACAACGACGCTTTTGACGAAGAATTCCTTCATCGAGGAGATCAAGAAGCAATATGTCACGACGGCCCGCGCCAAAGGCTTGAATGAGCGGCAGGTGCTCTACGGTCATGTCTTCCGCAATGCCATGCTGGTCGTCATCGCCAGTTTTCCGGGCGCCTTTATTTCCGCCTTCTTCACCGGTTCGCTGCTGATCGAGAATATCTTCTCGCTCGACGGACTTGGCCGCCTCGGCTATCTCTCGGTCGTGAACCGCGACTACCCGATCGTCTTTGCAACGCTTTACATCTTCTCGCTGCTCGGCCTTTTCGTCAGCCTGATCTCTGACCTGATCTATACCTGGATCGATCCGCGTATCGATTTCGAGCGGAGGGATGTCTGATGGATGCGGCTGCCAACCCGACGTCGGTTTCGCCGGTCAAGCCACCGCGCAAGGGCCTGTTTTCCCCAACGAACATTCGCCGCTGGCAAAATTTCAAGGCGAACCGGCGCGGCTACTGGTCGTTCTGGCTGTTCATGGCGCTGTTTGTCCTGACGCTGTTTTCGGAATTCATCGCCAACGACAAGCCGGTCATCGCCTCCTACAAGGGGGAAATTCTGTTTCCGGTGCTGGTTGATTATCCGGAGGAAAAGTTCGGCGGCTTCCTGGCGGAAACGGATTACCGCTCGGATGTGATTGCCGATGAGATCAAGGCCAATGGCTGGATGATATGGCCGCCGATCCGTTATTCCTATCGGTCTGTGAATTCCAACATCCCGCATTCCGCGCCGACGCCGCCATTCTGGCTTATGAGCAAGGAGGAGCGCTGCTCAGGCTATCCGCAAGGCGTCAACGATCCCAATTGCAATTACGGCAATCTCAACTGGCTCGGAACCGACGATCAGGCGCGCGACGTGCTGGCGCGCATCATCTACGGTTTTCGTATATCCGTGCTCTTCGGCCTTGCATTGACCATCTGCTCGGCAATCGTCGGCGTGACGGCCGGTGCCGTGCAAGGTTATTTCGGCGGTTGGACGGACCTGCTCTTGCAGCGCTTCATCGAGATATGGTCCTCGATGCCCGTGCTCTACATCTTGCTGATCATCGCCGCGATCCTGCCGCCGGGCTTTTTCGTGCTGCTCGGCATCATGCTGCTCTTCTCCTGGGTGGGGTTCGTCGGTGTCGTGCGCGCGGAGTTCCTGCGCGCCCGCAACTTCGAATATGTCCGCGCCGCCCGCGCGCTCGGTGTCAACAACCGGACGATCATGTGGCGCCACATGCTGCCGAACGCCATGGTGGCAACCCTGACGTTCCTGCCCTTCATCCTGTCAGGCTCGATCACGACGCTCACCTCGCTCGACTTCCTGGGTTTCGGCATGCCGCCCGGTTCGCCGTCGCTCGGCGAAATGATCGCGCAGGGCAAGGCCAATCTTCAGGCGCCATGGCTGGGGTTGGCGGCCTTCTTCACAATGTCGATCATGCTTTCCCTACTGATCTTCATCGGCGAGGCCGTGCGCGACGCGTTCGACCCGAGAAAGACCTTCGCATGAGCCAGATGCATGAACCCCTTCTCTCCGTCCGCGATCTTTCCGTCGCCTTCCATCAAAGCGGCGAAACATCGCTGGCTGTCGACCGCATCTCCTTCGACGTCAACAAGGGCGAGGTCGTGGCGCTGGTCGGCGAATCGGGATCGGGCAAATCCGTCTCCGCAAATTCCATCCTGCGGCTTTTGCCTTATCCTGCAGCAAGCCATCCGACTGGCGAAATCTTCTTCAAGGGCAAGGATCTGCTCAAGGCATCGGAGAGGGCGCTGCGCGAGGTGCGCGGCAACGATATCACGATGATCTTCCAGGAGCCGATGACCTCGCTCAATCCGCTTCACACGATCGAAAAGCAGATCGCCGAAATCCTCGATCTGCACCAGGGCGTCACGGGACAGGCGGCCCGCACGCGGGTGCTGGAACTCTTGAACCAGGTCGGCATCCGCGAGCCCGAAAAGCGGCTGAAAGCTTATCCGCACGAGCTCTCCGGCGGCCAGCGCCAGCGCGTCATGATCGCGATGGCGCTCGCCAACCGGCCCGAACTCTTGATCGCCGACGAGCCGACGACGGCGCTCGATGTCACGGTCCAGGCACAGATTTTGGATCTGCTGCGCAAGCTGAAATCCGCGCACGGCATGTCGCTGCTCTTCATTACCCATGATCTCGGCATCGTCCGCAAATTCGCCGATCGCGTCTGTGTCATGACCAAAGGCAGGATTGTCGAGACGGGTACGGTCGAAGAGGTCTTCAGCAATCCCAAGCATGACTACACGCGCCATCTGCTCGCCGCCGAGCCGCGCGGTGAGCCACCTGTTGCCGATCCGTCCAAGCCGTTGGTGATGGAGGGCTCGGATATCCGGGTCTGGTTCCCGATCAAGGCGGGATTGATGCGCAGGGTCGTCGACCATGTAAAGGCCGTCGACGGCATCGATCTTTCGCTGCGCGCCGGCCAGACACTCGGAGTTGTCGGCGAATCGGGCTCTGGCAAGACGACGCTCGGACTTGCGCTCACAAGACTGATTTCCTCCAAGGGGCGCATCAGCTTCGTCGGCAAGGATATAGCAGACTATTCGTTCACCGAAATGCGGCCGCTACGCAACCAGCTCCAGGTCGTTTTCCAGGATCCCTACGGCTCGCTCAGCCCCCGCATGTCGGTCGGCGATATCATCGCGGAAGGGCTGAAAGTGCATGAGCGCTCGCAGTCGCATGAAGAGCGGGACCAGCGCGTCTGCTGGGCGCTGGAGGAAGTTGGCCTCGACCCGCTGACCCGCTGGCGCTATCCGCACGAATTCTCCGGCGGTCAGCGTCAGCGTATCGCGATTGCCCGCGCCATGGTGCTGAAGCCGCGCTTCGTCATGCTCGACGAGCCGACATCGGCCCTCGACATGAGCGTCCAGGCACAGGTTGTCGACCTTTTGCGCGACCTGCAGAAGAAGCACGATCTGGCCTACCTCTTCATCAGCCACGACCTGAAGGTCGTCAAGGCGCTCGCCAACGACGTCATCGTCATGCGTTTCGGCAAGGTGGTAGAGCAGGGGCCGTCGGCAGAAATTTTCCGGACGCCGAAAGACGACTACACCAAGGCGCTGATGGCGGCCGCTTTCAATATCGAGGCAGTGCCGGCGCCTGCCGTAAAGCAGTAGAAGAGATTATGCCCGCAAGACCTCCTGTTCTCGTTGATTTGAAGTTCAACCCTGAAGGCATCGCCCGTATTTTGAAAACAGCGTTTCCTGATCGCGGCAGCATCAATCTTGCCGATCCTGCGGCCAGGAACCGCGATTTGAGCGCGATCGACTACGCCTTGCTGTGGAAGCCGGATGCCGACCTATTCGAACGCGCACCGAACTTGAAGGTGATCTTCTCGGGTGGTGCCGGTGTCGATAGCTTCATGAACCTTCCGGGATTGCCGGATGTGCCGGTCGTTCGCTTCGTCGACAAAAGCCTGACGGTGCGAATGAGCGAATGGGTGGTGCTGCAGTGCCTGATGCACCTGCGCCAGCAGCGCGCACATGACCGGCATCAGCGCGATCGGATCTGGAGCCAGATGGCGCCGCCGGAAGCTGCCGACATCACCGTTGGCGTTATGGGACTTGGGGTATTGGGGCAGGATGCCGTGCGCAAGCTGAAGGCCATGGGCTTCAATGTCATTGGCTGGTCGCGAAGCCGCAAGCGGCTTGATGGGATCGAAACCTTCGACGCAAGCGAACTCGATACCTTTCTGTCGAAGACCGATTTCCTCGTCGGCCTGCTGCCGCTGACGCCGCAAACGTCGGGCCTTTATGATGCGCGGCTGTTTGCAAAGCTCCGTCGGGACGGTGCACTCGCAAAGCCGGTCTTCATCAATGCCGGCCGCGGCAAAAGTCAGGTGCAACGCGACATCGTTGCGGCGATTGAAAGCGGCGTGCTCGGCGGCGCATCGCTCGATGTCTTTGAGGTCGAGCCGCTCCCGGCGGACGACCCGCTATGGGGTTTTGAGTGCGTTTTCATCACCCCGCATGATGCCGCAATCTCCGAAGAGAATGCGCTCTTCCGCCATGTCGAGGCGCAGATTGCCCGCTACGAGCGCGGTGAGCCGCTGGAGTTCGTGGTGGACCGGACGGCAGGCTACTGAGGCGGCGTGGAACCATGCCGCCGCATATCCGTTGCCCCTAACGACAGTTCTGAGGCGGGCCGGCATGCGGCCCACGAGACATCGTAAGGGAGACGAAGATGGCTCATCAGATGGAAAAGCGCTGGGAAAATGCGGATGGAAAGCGGCATGCCGAAGAGCAGATTTCCGCGGCAGAGGCAAAGCAGGGCCGCACTGGTGCCCGCATCCTGATGGTCCTGGTCGTTGCGCTCATTCTTGCATTCGTCGTTTGGATCCCGGTCGAAATCTGGGGCAACCGCGAAGCTGATGAAGTTGCGCCACAGCAGCCAGGTCAGGAAATGCAGTCCCAGTCACCGGCACCGGCTGCGCCGCCAACCCTGCAAAATGGCAGTGCGGTTCCCACCGTGACGCCGAACACGCAGCCACCGGCACCGAACGCTGATCCCGCCGCGCCCAGCACACCAGCGCCACCTCAGCCGGCGCAATAGGCTCGGGTAAAAGGCGGTCGTCGAAAGAGGCCCTGCCGCCGTGCTGCGGCAGGGCATTTATTTGCGCTGGACATTACCCGCTGATTTTTCGATAAGAAGGCGCACGAGCCGGTCGTCGTGTGCTGGCCTTTTGCGGCACCCGACCGGATTGGGACGGGATGGAGCATGGCCAAGACAGACATTGCAAGGCGCGTTTACAATCACGCCTGGAAGCTTGATCCCATCGTCCGTAGCCTGATTGATACGGACTTCTACAAGCTACTGATGCTGCAAATGATCTGGAAGCTTTATCCGGATGTCAGCACCACTTTCACGCTCATCAACCGCACCAAGCGTGTGCGCCTGGCCGAGGAGATCGACGAGGGGGAACTGCGCGATCAACTCGATCATGCCCGTACGTTGAGGCTCTCAAAGAAGGAGATGATCTGGCTCGCCGGTAACAGTTTCTATGGCCGCGCGCAGATTTTCGAACCGGAGTTTCTCGCCTGGCTTTCTCATTTCCAACTGCCGGAATACGAGCTGTCAAAGAAGGACGGCCAGTACGTGCTCGACTTCCATGGCTCGTGGAAGGAGACGACGATGTGGGAAATCCCGGCGCTGGCGATTATCAACGAGATGCGCTCGCGCTCGGCGATGAGGGCGCTCGGACCTTTCACGCTGGATGTGCTTTATGCACGCGCCAAAGCCAAGATGTGGGCAAAGGTAGAGCGGCTGCGCGAATTGCCCGGCCTGCGGATCTCCGATTTCGGCACACGCCGCCGCCACAGCTTCCTGTGGCAACGGTGGTGCGTTGAGGCGCTCAAGGAAGGTATCGGTCCCGCTTTCACCGGCACGAGCAATGTATTGCTTGCTATGGATTCCGATCTGGAAGCCGTAGGAACAAACGCCCACGAGCTGCCGATGGTGGCCGCCGCACTTGCCGACACCGACGAGGAGTTGCGCAACGCGCCCTACAAGATCCTGCGGGACTGGAACAGACTCTACGGCGGCAACCTGCTGATCGTGCTGCCGGATGCCTTCGGCACCGCTGCGTTCTTGCGCGACGCGCCCGAGTGGGTCGCTGATTGGACCGGCTTCCGGCCGGACAGTGCGCCGCCGATCGAGGGTGGCGAGAAGATCATCGATTGGTGGAAGAAGATGGGTCGCGATCCACGCCAGAAGCTGCTGATTTTCTCGGATGGACTCGATGTCGACGCAATCATCGATACCTACAGGCATTTCGAGGGCCGTGTTCGCATGAGCTTCGGCTGGGGCACCAATCTGACCAATGATTTTGCGGGCTGCGCGCCGACCGAAATTTCCGGGCTCAACCCGATCTCGATCGTCTGCAAGGTCAGCGAGGCAAACGGCCGCCCGGCGGTCAAGCTCTCCGACAATCCTCAAAAGGCAACTGGAGATCCGGCAGAGGTCGAGCGTTACCTCAAATTCTTCGGCGCGGAAGACCGCACTGAGCAAACGGTTTTCGTTTGATAAAGGTTATGGGGAGGGCCAGTGCGGCCTTGCCTGTTCCTTTTCCTTCCGCCGACTTCTTCTCCGCGGTTTGGCCGACATGGCAGTTTCCTCGAATGGCGAGGCAACGCCAAGCCTCTCGGCAAGCGAGCGTGCATCTGCTGGTGCGCGCACCTTCACGTCGTTGTCGAAATAGACGAAGACGTCACGGCCTTTGGCTGACGTCTTAAGCGGCGGCAATACGCGATTGGCATCTTCCGGCTCGTGTCCGCGCGCCCATGCCGCGATCCGTTTGGCCCAGACATCGAGCGACGCGTCGTCGTATCCGCTGACATAAAGCTCCTCGGATCCATGAAGGCGGCAATAGACGAAGTCGGCAGTGACATCCATCAGAAGCGGCCACTGGACGGTATCGGCGCAGACGAGCCCCACCTGATGTTCGCGCAGCAGTTCGATGAACTGCTTGGAGCAGAAACTGTCGTGGCGAATTTCCAGCGCGTGGCGAAGCGGCTGCTGCACATCGCTTTCCAACCAGTCGCGGCCGTTCAGCCGGTCATCGTGTCGCCTTGCAAGCTTTGCCGCGTCATCCGTGTCCTTCGGCAGCATTGCAAGAAATCGTGCGAAAACTTCTCCGTCGAATTTCATGGTCGGCGGAAACTGCCAAAGAATGGGGCCGAGCTTTGGCCCAAGCCGCAGGAGGCCGGACGCCATGAAATTGGCAAGCGGCGTCTCGACATCGCGAAGCCGCTTCAAATGCGTGATGTAGCGTGAACCTTTCACGGAAAAGACAAAGCCGTCCGGTGTCGCCTCGCGCCAGCGCGCGAAGGCGGCAGGCTTTTGCAACCCGTAAAATGTGCCGTTGATTTCGATGGAGGCAAAATTGCGAGCGGCAAAATTCAATTCGCACTTCTGTGGCAGGCCCTCAGGATAAAACACCCCGCGCCAAGGCGCATAGGTCCAGCCGGATATGCCGATACGGATAGTGCCGTTCCTTGCCATGCAAGGCAAACTGACCGCGCAGCCGCTTGTTCCCCCGCCGCGTCGGTCAGATATTCATGCTTGCGGTTTTCGCTTCTCTTCAGCTTCGCGAATGGCGTCTTCGTGGTACCAGGTATCGAAGGCGGCGTCGCAGACATCGGGATCGATGTCGAGCGGCTTGCGGGCGCCAAGGCGTTCGTCCGGCCTGCGGAACTTCACTGGGAACTGATAGATCTTCGCGGTTTCGCGATGAACATTTGCTGGCATCGACTTGCCTTCCATTCTCTTCGCATACCGGTTGCCCGGGTATTCATAGTAACAGAGTGCACATCATTTGCGCAAATCGCCTAAAAAAACGCCAATAGCTGGGGGATTCATAAGCACTTGATAAAACGTCGAAAATGCCTCGGATTGCCTGCATCTTTTTGAGGCGTTGAGTATAGATCAAAAAAACGTGCGGTGCGCCGATGAGTTCCGTGGCTCTAAACCCTCGCTTTCGTTGAAAGTTGGCGATCGTCTGATGTTTGATTCCCGCCGCGCGTCTCGTTGCAGTCGTCTGTCTGCTCGAAACTGGCACGCCACGTGCTTGGTACCTGGCATCCGGTGGTGATCAAGCACGCGCTTAGCGGTCGCTTCGGAATTTGCTCACACCCTTACGTTTGAGAGACTGGCCAATGACAAAGTATAAGCTCGAGTACATCTGGCTCGACGGTTACACACCGACGCCGAACCTGCGCGGCAAAACGCAGATCAAGGAATTTGACGCGTTTCCTGCTCTTGAGCAGCTTCCGCTGTGGGGCTTCGATGGCTCCTCCACGATGCAGGCCGAAGGCCGCAGCTCCGATTGCGTACTGAAGCCCGTTGCCGTCTATCCGGACCCGGCCCGTACCAACGGTGCGCTCGTCATGTGCGAAGTCATGATGCCCGATGGCGTCACCCCGCATCCGTCGAACAGCCGCGCAACCATCCTTGACGATGAAGACGCCTGGTTCGGCTTTGAGCAAGAATACTTCTTCTACGAAAACGGCCGTCCGCTCGGCTTCCCGGAGCAGGGTTATCCGGCTCCGCAGGGTCCGTACTACACCGGTGTCGGCTACAAGAACGTCGGCAGCGTTGCTCGTGAAATCGTCGAAGAGCATCTCGACCTCTGCTTGGCTGCTGGCATCAACCACGAAGGCATCAATGCCGAAGTGGCCAAGGGCCAGTGGGAATTCCAGATTTTCGGCAAGGGCTCCAAGCGCGCCGCCGACCAGATCTGGATGGCTCGCTACCTGCTTCTCCGCCTTTGCGAAAAGTACGGCATCGACATCGAGTTCCATTGCAAGCCGCTCGGCGATACCGACTGGAACGGCTCGGGCATGCACTGCAACTTCTCGACCAAGTTTATGCGCGAAGTCGGTGGTAAGGCCTACTTCGAAGCGCTCATGGCGCAGTTTGACAAGAACCTGCAGGCTCACATCGACGTCTACGGCCCGGACAATCACTTGCGTCTGACCGGCAAGCACGAAACGGCCCCGTGGAACAAGTTCAGCTACGGCGTTGCCGACCGCGGCGCGTCGATCCGGGTTCCGCACTCCTTCGTCAAGAACGACTACAAGGGCTATCTGGAAGATCGCCGCCCGAACTCGCAGGGTTGCCCTTACCAGATCGCTTCGCAGGTCCTGAAGACGATATCGGAAGTCCCGACCTCTAGCTTCGCTTCGGCTGCTGCCTAAGCCTCAGGCTTTCCTCCCAAGGGCGCCGGTTGCCTAGCAACCGGCGTTTTTTATTTGCGAAGCGCATGCAAGGAAAACATTCCTTCACGCCGTCGGCCGCGTTATAGTCGCAGCATGGCCCAACGAGCAGGCAGCGCTGATCTTCCATTGCATGGCGGCAGAGTTCCGAGGTGGCTTGGCGAGCGGATGACGAAGCTCGGAGCCGTGGTCACCGAAGCAGTCGTGCACCATTATGGCCGGGATGAACTGCTCCGGCGCCTCGCGCATCCCTTCTGGTTCCAGTCTTTCGGTGCCGTGATGGGCATGGATTGGCATTCGTCCGGAATAACCACCAGCGTGCTCGGTGCCCTCAAGCGCGGGCTCACTCCGCTTTCAGGCGAACTTGGCCTGCATGTCTGCGGTGGCCGCGGTTCGCATTCCCGCAAGACGCCGGACGAACTCGTTGCGATCGGTAACCGTGTTGGTTTGGATGGCAGGGCGCTGGCGACTGTGAGCAGGCTTGTGGCGAAAGTCGATAGCGCCGCGGTTCAGGATGGTTTTGCTCTCTATCTCCATGGCTTCATTGTCACGGATGACGGCAAATGGGTCGTGGTGCAGCAAGGCATGAATGGCGACAAGCGGCAGGCCCGGCGTTATCACTGGCTCTCGGAAGGCCTGGAGAGCTTCGTCAATTCGCCGCACACGGCAATCGAGGGCCGCAGCCAGGGCAATATCATCAATCTGGCCGACAGGCGTGCGGAGCGTTCGCGCTCGGGGCAGCTTGATCTCCTAGCAACGCTCGGTCCGGATCGTATCTTGCGCGAAGCGGCAGCTCTGGCGCTCGATACCGCAAAGCCCGCGCCACAGCCCGACCAGCCGCTTCTGCCGCATCTCATCATGCCCGCCCATCACGACGTGCGCGAAAAGGACGTCAACATGAAGCGTCTGCACGGCAGTCTTGCAGCCGCCGCCGACCGCGGACCGGCAGATTTCGAGCAGCTTCTGCTCGTGCCCGGCGTCGGAGCCCGAACGGTACAGGCGCTGGCGATGGTGGCCGAAGTGGTTCATGGTGCGCCCTGCCGCTTTTCCGATCCCGCGCGTTTCTCGCTTGCCCATGGCGGCAAGGACCGGCATCCCTTTCCCGTCCCGCTGAAGGTCTATGATGAGACGATCAAGGTGATGAAGTCTGCCGTGCAAAAGGGCAGGCTCGGCCGCGAGGAGGAACTGCAGGCGCTGAAGCGTCTCGACGACCAGTCCCGCCAGCTCGAGCGATATGCCACTGGCCCCGACCTCAAGGAGATCGTCGCCGGTGAATTTCGAAACTCACCCGACTGGGGCGGCAGAAGCGTCTTCGGCTGGGAGGAAGAGAATTCGCAGTAAGGCGCTCTTACGCGGTGGAAGTCTTGACGCACGCAGAGGCCACGCCGGTGTCAGGTAATCTTTCGATGAACGACAGGTATGACTTCCGCGAAGCTGGTCACGCAGCACATAAAGGGCCGATATGCGCCCAGCTTTGTTACCCGAGACCTTGAGACCGACCGGACAGTTACAAATCGAACTCAGCGCCCACTTTAGACTGAAGTGGCGGACAGAGAGGGATTCGAACCCTCGGTACGCTTTCACGTACACACGCGTTCCAGGCGTGCGCCTTCAACCACTCGGCCACCTGTCCATTTGCGTTTCGCACCCGGAGAGGAGCAAATCGTCGGAACGGCGCGATATATACCGATGAATTTTTGCTGATCAACCTAAATCTAACAGTTTTTTGACTTCTTGCGATAAAACTCCGCCCGCGCTGTCCATTGTGCTTTGAGCGTGAGATAATTATTTATTGGCTAGGGTGGAGAATGGCGCGGCTGACTGGAAAAATCCGGCGGCGGGGCGTCGGAGGTATTGATGCGTTTCTTGTTGCGTTTGGCTAGCCTTGTCGCGCTTGCGGTAGCCGTGATTGCAGGAACGATCGATTCAATTCAATCCGTTGCGGCGTCGGCAGTCGTGATGACTCCGATGGGCGATGCTTGGCAGGATTTGAGCCCTTCGTCGCTTTCGGCACTCCAGTCGTCTGTTTCTTACTATGTGCACCCGCGCTTCTACGCCTTCGTATTCCAATGGCTGATGCTCCAGCCCGCTTTTGCCGTCTTTCTGGTGATCGCGCTGCTGCTTTGGATGATCGGCTACAAGAAGCCGCCGGTGGCGGGCCGCTTTACCGCCTAACAAACCGCGATCCCTTCGTAACGGCTTTGAGCCCGCATCCACGCCGACGACGCAAAGCTTGCCATGCCAGAGCGCTTGGCCACACGTTCCAGACGGAGGCCAGATCTGCCGGCCGCACGTCGAAGATCACCCCGGGGATCGCTGGGGCGCGAAAATACTACCATGCCGAGATTATCACCGGCCGCATCTGGCGAAGGATCCGGAGGGTCATTGCGGTCTTTGAGGAACCGGAGCGAGGCGCCCGATTGGTTCGTAAAATCGCATTCCAACCGCTGATTTTGCGCAAAAATCAGCCCGTTTGGACTGTTTTTCAGCATCTACGTCGAATTTTTACCAGCCGAAAAATTTCTCGTGAATTTTTCCGTGAGCCATGCAAGGATGCGCGCAGCCAGGCCTCCGGGGGGAGGCCTGGTGGTTCCGCAGACATGCCTGGCAAGGGCTTGCGGGAGGACCCAGACAAATAGCAACAATAGGGCTGCACTATGAAAAAAACCCTTCTTTCTTTCCTGGCCGTGGCCGCGATGTCCACGACGGCGCTCGCTGCCGACGTCAAGCCGGCTCTGGTTTACGGCACTGGCGGAAAGTTCGACAAGTCCTTCAACGAAGCAGCCTATAATGGAGCTGAGAAGTTCAAGGCCGAAACCGGCATAGCCTATCGCGACTTCGAGCCGACCGGCGACACACAGGGTGAGCAGGCGATCCGCAACTTCGCAAGCCGCGGCTTCAACCCGGTGGTAGCCGTGTCCTTCGCATGGACCTCGGCAATCGAAAAGGTCGCCGCCGAATTCCCGGACACCAAGTTCATCATCGTTGATTCGGTCGTCGACAAGCCGAATGTCCGCTCGGTCGTCTATAAGGAAGAAGAAGGCTCTTTCCTCGTCGGCGTACTCGCCGGCATGGCTTCCAAGAGCGGTAAGGTCGGTTTCGTCGGCGGCATGGATATTCCTTTGATCCGCAAGTTCGAATGCGGCTATGAGCAGGGCGCCCGCTCCGTCAAGGCGGACATCGAAGTCTTTCAGAACATGACCGGCACAACCGGTGCTGCCTGGAACGACCCGGTTCGTGGGGGCGAGCTCGCCAAAAACCAGATCGACCAGGGCGCCGACGTCATTTACGCCGCTGCAGGCGCGACCGGCCTTGGCGTTTTGCAGACGGCTGCCGACAACAAGAAGTTTTCGATCGGCGTCGATTCCAACCAGAACCATCTGCATCCGGGCTCCGTGCTGACCTCGATGGTCAAGCGCGTCGATCTTGCCGTCTACAATGCTTACACCGATACCAAGAATGACAAGTTCACAGGCGGCGTGCAGGCTCTCGGCGTCAAGGAAGACGGCGTCGGCGCTGCGATCGACGACAACAACAAGCCGCTGATCACGCCGGAAATGCAGGCCGCCGTCGACAAGGCAAAGGCTGACATCATCGCAGGAACCATCAAGGTTCACGATTACACGACGGACAACTCTTGCCCGAAGTGATCCGCGACTGAGATGGGCGTATGGCGGCCAGATTATCCGCCATACGCCCTTTTCGTATTTGGAGCCTGCAGTGACAGACACGCCCGCTATTGAACTTGTGGGCATCGATAAGAAATTCGGTGCCGTTCACGCAAACAAGGACATCAACCTTACCGTCGCCAAGGGCACGATCCACGGGATTATCGGGGAAAACGGTGCCGGTAAATCGACGTTGATGTCGATCATCTACGGTTTTTATCATGCCGATGCCGGAGAGATCCGCGTCAACGGCACGCCGCTGACCATCCGCGACAGCCAGGCGGCGATCGCGACTGGTATCGGCATGGTCCACCAGCACTTCATGCTAGTCGATAATTTCACGGTCCTGGAAAACGTCATGCTCGGCGCCGAAGGCGGCGCACTTCTGGCAAAAGGCGTGGCGTCTGCTCGCGCCGAATTGAAACGGCTGGAGAAGGAATATGGCCTCGAGGTCAATCCGGATGCGCTGATCGAGCAGCTCCCGGTCGGCCTGCAGCAGCGGGTCGAGATCCTCAAGGCCATGTATCGTGGCGCTGAAATCCTGATCCTCGACGAGCCGACAGGTGTCCTGACGCCGGCTGAAGCCGACCACCTGTTCCGCATCCTCAAGGTGCTGCGTGACCAGGGCAAGACCGTCATCCTCATCACGCACAAGCTGCGTGAAATCATGGCCATCACCGACACCGTCTCGGTGATGCGCCGCGGCGAGATGGTGGCGACCCGTAAGACGGCGGAAACGACGGTCGAAGAACTTGCCGAACTCATGGTGGGGCGCCGTGTACTTTTGCGCGTCCAGAAGGGCGAGGCAACGCCCGGCGATGTGCTGCTGTCGGTGCGAAACCTGACAGTCAAGGACAATCGCGGCGTGACCATGGTCGACAACGTCTCCTTCGATGTCCGGGCCGGCGAGATCGTCGGTATTGCAGGCGTAGCGGGCAACGGCCAGTCGGAGCTGCTGGAGGCGATCGCGGGCATCCGCAAGCCGCATTCCGGCGAGATTTTCCTTGATGGCCAGCCGATCGACAAGGCCGACGCGGCGCGGCTGCGCGAGCTGGGGCTCGCCCATATTCCCGAAGACCGCCACCACATGGGTCTGGTGCTGAAGTTCGAGGAATACGAGAATTCGGTTCTCGGCTATCACCGCAAGCCTGCCTACAGCAGAGGACCGCTGCTTGACCTCGATGCGATCCGCAAGGATGCCATGGAGAAGATCGAGAAATACGACATTCGTCCGCCGAACCCGCGGCTGAAGACGGCCAATTTCTCGGGCGGCAACCAGCAGAAGATCGTTGTTTCCCGCGAAATCGAGCGCGACCCTGCCGTGCTCATCATTGGCCAGCCGACGCGCGGCGTCGATATCGGCGCCATCGAGTTCATCCACCGCCGCATCATCGAGATGCGCGACGCGGGCAAGGCGATCCTGCTCGTCTCCGTCGAGCTCGATGAAATCCGCGCCCTTTCAGACCGTATCCTTGTCATGTTTGCCGGCCATGTCGTCGGCGAGAAGACGCCCGATGCCGGTGAACAGACCCTCGGCCTGATGATGGCCGGCATTGCCGCGTGAGGCCTTAATGAGCACTGCTTCCGTTTCTCTTCCAAACTGGATCACCTACGGTCTCATCCCGGTTTTGAACCTGATCGTTGCATTCCTGATCTCCGGCGTTGTCGTCTGGCTGATCGGCGAAAGCCCGCTTGGTGCTCTTTCCTTGCTGATCGAGGGTGCGCTCGGCAGCGGCGAAGGCATCGGGTTCACGCTTTATTACGCCACAAGCTTCATTTTCACGGGCCTTTCGGTCGCGGTTGCGATCCATGCCGGTCTCTTCAACATCGGCTCGGAAGGTCAGGCCTATCTCGGGGGCCTTGGTTGCGCACTGGTTGCGCTGGCGCTCGACCGCTTCGTTCCCTGGTATGTCACGATGCCGGTTGCCGTTGTCGGCGCCGGCCTTTTCGGCGCTGCATGGGCATCCATTCCGGCCTTCCTCCAGGCAAAACGCGGCAGCCACATCGTCATCACGACCATCATGTTCAATTACATCGGCGCGGCGCTGATGGTTTATCTGCTGGTCCACGTGCTGATCGTGCCCGGCAAGATGGCGCCGGAAACGCGCACCTTCCTCGACGGGGGCCAGTTGCCGAAGCTCGGATGGGTGATGAACCTGTTCGGTGCGAAGCTCGGGGCCGCGCCGTTCAATGTCTCCTTCATCATCGCCCTTGTCGCCGCCTACTTCGTCTGGCTGCTCGTCTGGCGAACGAAGCTTGGATTTGAGATGCGCACGCTCGGCGCAAGCCCCACTGCCGCCTCCTATGCAGGCATTCCCTATGCCCGCACGGTCATGATCGCCATGCTGCTCTCTGGCGCGCTGGCCGGCATGATGGCGCTGAACCCGGTCATGGGCTCTTCAGCGCGCCTGCAGGTCGAGTTCGTCGGCGGCGCCGGCTTCGTCGGAATTGCCGTCTCGCTGATGGGACGCAATCATCCCGTGGGGATCATCTTCTCGGCGATCCTTTTCGGAATCCTCTATCAGGGCGGCGACTGGATCTCCTTCGAGATGCCGAACATTACCCGCGAAATGATCCTTGTGATTCAAGGTCTGGTTATTCTCTTTGCGGGCGCGCTCGAGTACATGTTCCGCCCGGCGCTCGTCCACGTCTACCAACAGTTCAAGGTCAAGTGAGGGGCGGACGATGGATTACTACGACATCCTGATCAACGTTCTAAGTTCGACGATCCGACTCTCGATCCCGTTGATCTTTACTGCCCTTGCCGGCCTCTTTTCCGAACGCGCCGGCGTCTTCGACATCGGTCTGGAAGGCAAGATGCTGGGCGCGGCCTTTGCCGCCGCCTGCGTTGCATACATCACCGACTCGGCCTGGCTCGGCCTCGTCGCGGGCATCCTGTGCTCTGTCTCGCTGAGTTTGGTGCACGGCTTTGCATCGATCACCAATCGGGGCAATCAGATTATCTCGGGCGTTGCCATCAATTTTTTCATCGCCGGTATCACCATTGTGCTTGGCCAGGCCTGGTTCGGTCAGGGCGGCCGCACGCCGCAGCTATCCCCCGCAAGCCGGTTCTCGCCAATTACGCTTCCGGGCGCAGATGCGATCCGCGAGGTTGCGATCATCGGTCCGCTCTATTCGAACGTGATCTCCGGCAACAACATCCTGACCTACCTCGCATTCCTGGCAGTTCCGCTTTCGTGGTGGATCCTCTACCGGACGCGCTTTGGGCTGCGCCTTCGCGCCGTCGGCGAAAATCCAGGAGCGGTTGATACAGCCGGTATCTCGGTCAGTTGGCTGCGCTACCGTGCCGTCATGTGCGCCGGCGTTCTCTGCGGCTTCTCGGGCACCTATCTGGCGATCGCCCAGTCGGCAGCCTTCATCAAGGACATGTCGGCGGGCAAGGGTTATATCGCCCTTGCCGCGCTGGTCTTCGCGAAATGGAAACCGGTGCCTGTGATGTTCGCCTGCCTGCTCTTCGGCTTCCTCGATGCACTTGCCAATTTCATGCAGGGCAAGCAGGTGCCGCTGATCGGCGCAGTGCCGGTGCAGATATTCCAGGCTCTGCCGTATATTCTCACCTGTATCTTGCTTGCTGGATTCATCGGCGTTGCAACTCCGCCGAAGGCCGGTGGGGTCCCCTATACGAAGGAGCGTTGAAATATGTCGCACGACCTTTTTAAAGCCGCCCGTGGTGCGATGGCCTTTGCCCACGCGCCTTATTCAAAATTCCCGGTCGGAGCGGCGATCCGCGCCGAGGACGGCAAGATCTATACCGGTGCCAATATCGAAAACCTCTCCTTCCCGCAGGGTTGGTGTGCCGAGCCGACGGCCATCAGCGCCATGATCATGGGCGGAGCGAAGAAAATCGTCGAAATGGCGGTCATTGCCGAGAAGCTGCCGCTTTGCCCGCCTTGCGGCGGCTGCCGGCAGAAGATCTCTGAGTTTGCGTCGAGAGATACGAAGATTTATCTTTGCGACGAGACGGGCGTGAAGAAGGCCATGACGATGGAAGAACTTCTTCCCTTCAGCTTCGAGACCGAACTCGGATGAAGGCCGCCATCGATCAACTCGTCGGCAAACTCGGTGGGCTCGTGCCCCGACACGGCATCGTGCTCGGCTCGGGCCTTGGCTCGCTGGTAGGCGAACTGACGGATGCAGTGCGCATTCCCTATCGGGATCTGCCGGGCTTTCCTGTCAGCGCCGTCTCCGGGCATGCGGGCGAGGTCGTTGCCGGTCGTCTCGGCGGCGTGCCTGTCATCATGCTGTCGGGCCGCGTCCATTACTACGAAAAGGGCGATGCCGACGCCATGCGGCTGCCGATCGAGGTGCTGAAGGGCCTTGGCGTGCAATCGCTGTTTCTTACCAATTCCGCAGGCTCGCTACTTGAGGAGATGGCGCCGGGCTCGGTTATGCAGATTACCGACCACATCAATTATTCCGGCATGAATCCTCTCATCGGCGAGGAAAGCGACCGCCGCTTCGTCGGCATGACGAGCGCCTATGATGGTGATCTTTCCTCATCGATGCGCAAGGCGGCCGAGAAGCTTGGCATCAAGCTCTTTCACGGCGTCTATATGTGGTTTTCGGGACCAAGCTTTGAAACGCCTGCGGAAATCCGCATGGCGCGGATTTTAGGCGCGGATGCTGTCGGCATGTCGACCGTACCGGAGGTCATCATCGCCCGCATGCTGGGTTTAAGGGTTGCCGCAGCTTCGGTAATCACCAATTATGGAGCTGGCATGACGGGTTCCGAACTCAGCCACGAAGAAACAAAAGACATGGCGCCCGTCGGCGGCGCGCGTCTCGCCGCAATCTTGAAGGAAACGATTGCGGGTGGAGGAAGCAATAATGAATAACTACTCGCAGAAAGAGACGGCAGCGGTCGCGCTGTCGCTGCTTGATCTCACCAATCTGAAGGACGATTGCACGCAGGAGCAGATTGATACGCTTTGCGCCCGCGCGCAGACTCCCTACGGCAATAGTGCCGCGATCTGCATCTGGCCACGCTTCGTGGCCCATGCCCGCATGGTTCTTGGCAAAGGTCATGCGGTCCGAATTGCAACGGTTGTCAATTTCCCGTCCGGCGAGATGGAAGTGGCCGATGTCGCCGCTGAAACCCGGGAGGCAATTGCAGACGGTGCAGATGAAATAGATCTGGTGATCCCCTATCGCAAATTCCGCGAAGGTGACGAAAAGGCCGTCGTCGACATGGTGACAGCGGTGCGCGCTGAGTGCACCGGCGGCGTATTGTTGAAAGTCATCCTGGAGACGGGTGAGATCAAGGACCCTGGCCTCATTCGGCGCGCCTCCGAACTTGCAATCGACGCGGGCGCGGATTTCATCAAGACATCCACCGGCAAGGTAGCCGTGAACGCGACGCTCGAAGCAGCAGATATCATGATCCGCGCGATCCGTCACAGCGGCCGCAAGGTTGGCTTCAAGCCGGCCGGCGGCATCGGCTCCGTCGCCGATGCCGCCCTTTATCTCAGCCTTGCCGAAACGATCATGACGCCGGACTGGCCGATGCCGTCTACCTTCCGTTTCGGGGCCTCCGGCCTGCTCGATGACATTCTCGCTGTTCTCAGCGGCGCCCAGTCGGCGCCCGCCAAGGCCTCGAGCTATTGAGCATGATCCCGCAGGAGATCATCCGGCGAAAGCGGAACGGCGATGTCCTTTCCACGGACGAGATCCAGTCGTTCATTACGGCGCTTTCCGCCGGTAAGTTATCAGAGGGGCAGATCGGCGCATTTGCGATGGCCGTCTGGTTCAGGGGCATGTCGCGCGGTGAGACCGTCGCGCTGACGCTCGCCATGGCACGCTCAGGCGACGTGCTGACCTGGCCCGGGATCGATCGCCCGATCGCCGACAAGCATTCAACCGGCGGCGTCGGCGATAATGTTTCGCTGATGCTGGCGCCGATTGCGGCTGCCTGCGGGCTTGCTGTACCGATGATTTCCGGTCGCGGCCTCGGTCACACCGGGGGAACGCTCGACAAGCTGGAATCCATTCCCGGCTATGAAATTACGCCGGATCCAGCACTCTTCCGCAACGTCGTCAGCCAAGCTGGCTGCGCCATCATCGGACAGACGAGCTCGTTGGCGCCTGCCGACGGCAAATTATACGCCGTGCGCGATGTCACGGCGACGGTCGATTCCATCCCGCTGATTACGGCCTCCATTCTCTCCAAGAAACTCGCCGCCGGGCTTCAGACCTTGGTGCTCGACGTGAAAACCGGTAACGGCGCCTTCATGGCAGATCACGCGCAGGCAAAGCTTTTGGCGCAGTCTCTGGTGGATGTGGCAAATGGGGCAGGGATCAAGACCACCGCGTTGATCACCGATATGAACCAGCCGCTGGCAGACGCAGCGGGAAACGCCGTTGAAATATGGAACTGCCTGGATTTTCTGTCCGGAAAAAAAGCTGGAACCCGGCTGGAGACCGTCGTTGTGGCTTTCGCAGCCGAGATGCTGGTGAGCTCCGGCATTTGCCCGTCTTTGCAAGACGGCGAAGCGAAAGCCCGTGAGGCGCTGGCCTCTGGCAAGGCGGCCGAGATTTTTTCCCGCATGGTGCATATGCTGGGCGGCCCGGCGGATTTTGTCGACAAGCCCGCGAAATATCTGGTCAAAGCGCCAATCGAAAGGCCGGTTCTCGTAAGTGAGAGCGGCTGGCTTTCAGCTTGCGATGCTCGCGAGATCGGCTTGGCCGTTATCGATCTCGGCGGCGGGCGACGCCGTCCGGAAGACAAGATCGACCATCGGGTCGGCTTCTCAGCTCTGCTGCCGCTCGGCACGCGCGTCGACAAGGGCGATAGGCTCGCGATCGTGCATGCTGCAAGCGAGGCGGCGGCGCAAGAGGCGGCAGCCTCGATCGCGTCAAGCTACCGCATCCACGGCAAGACGCCTTCGTTGCCGCCGGTTGTTTCCGACCGCATTTGATTATTGCTTCAGATTGAGCGAGCCGTCCGCAAAGGAATAAGACTCCAGTTTCTTCAGGAAACTCATGCCGACCAGAGTTGTCGAAAGTGCATCATCCTTGAGCACGAAGGCCTCCACGCCCTGCACGCGGATGCCGCCGATCTCCATGCGATCGAGTGTGACATGTGCGGCCTTGGTCTGGCCGTTGGCTGTATTTACTGTATGCCGGAAGTCGAGCTGATTGGCACTGTAGCCGAGACGGCGGGCAAGGCTTTCGTTCAGCGCCACATAGGTCGCGCCGGTATCGATCAGTCCCTTCACGGGTCTGCTGTTGATCTTGAAGTCGCCTGTATAGTGCCCCTGCGCATTGGCCTGAAGGCGCATGCGGCCGTTACCAGGAGCCGGGGCGGGTGTCACAGGCTGTTCAGTGGCGGTTGAGACAATGTTGGCCGAAGCGGTCTCGGTAGCCGGTTGGTCGCCATTGACTTCGAAGAACGAGGGGACTTGCGTGGCGAATGCGGCGATAATGCTCGCGAAAATGACGATACGCATGAGCATGAACGGAAATCCTGCCTGTATGAACCACGCCTCATGCGGGTTTGAGACTTCAAGACCGCTACGCCGCATTTGCTGACAAGTCGCTAATGGCGAAGCTAAAATGGCCCGGATCCGTGCTCCGGGCCTTCTATATCCAAGGACTTGGTAAAGGAAAGCTGAAGTTACTTCGTCCCGTACATGCGGTCGCCCGCATCGCCTAGTCCAGGCACGATATAGCCCTTCTCGTTGAGATGGCTGTCTATCGCTGCCGTGAAGACCGGCACATCGGGATGCGCCGAACGGAAGTTCTTGATGCCTTCCGGAGCAGCGAGCAGGCAGAGGAAGCGGATATTATGTGCGCCCCGTTCCTTCAGCTTGTCGATCGCCGCAATCGAGGAATTGCCGGTCGCGAGCATCGGATCGACGACGATGATAAGACGCTCTGCCACGTCCTCGGGCGCCTTGAAGTAATATTCCACAGGCTGCAGCGTTTCGTGATCGCGATAGACACCGATATGGGAAACGCGGGCAGAAGGCACGAGATCGAGCATGCCTTCGAGCAAGCCATTGCCGGCGCGCAGGATCGAGGCGAAGACGAGCTTCTTGCCTTCCAGGATCGGCGATTCCATTGTCTGAAGAGGCGTTTCAATGGTTTCCATCGTCAGTTCGAGATCGCGCGTCACCTCGTAGCAGAGCAGCGTCGAGATCTCGCGAAGCAGCCTGCGAAAACTGCCCGTCGATGTCTCCTTGCGCCGCATGATGGTGAGTTTGTGCTGCACGAGCGGGTGATCGATGACGATGACGCCTTCCATGGCCGGGCCTTCCTTTAATTGTTCTTATCGGACGTTTCTTTCACGGAAAGCGCCTCAACTGCAAGAGTGGAGGCGATTTTCACGGGATGATCTTCAGGCCCGGGCGGTTCAAATGAGGGCGAGCAGCGCCATGCGGGTTTTTTCATCAACGAAAGCCGCTTCGATGCCGGTCCGCGTCAGTTCGTTGATTTCTTTGTCGCTGAAACCGAACGCATCGGCGGCGAGCTCATACTCGCGCTTCAACGAAGTATGAAAAAAGGGCGGGTCGTCGGAACTGATCGTCACGCGAACGCCTGTTTCCTTGAACTTGCGCAGGGGATGGGAAGCGAAATCGGGAAAGACGTTCAGCGCAATATTGGAGCCGGGGCAAACCTCGAGAACTGTGCCGAGATCGGCAAGCCGCCTGACGAGGTCGGCGTCCTCGATTGCACGAACACCATGGCCGATGCGCGATGGACGCACGACGTCGAGCGCATCGGAGACGCTGAAGGCGCCACAGACTTCGCCGGCGTGAATGGTGAGGCCAAGGCCTGCGTCACGGGCGATATCGAAGGCCTGGGCATAATCTGCAACGCGCCCCATGCGCTCCTCGCCAGCCAGGTTGAAGCCGGTGATCAGCGGGTTGTCGGCCTTTGCCGCGTATTTCGCAGCGGCGATCACGCGCTCAGGCCCGAAATGCCGCTCGCCGGTTACGATGAGCCGCGCTTCAATGCCACTTTTTGCCTTGGCCTGGCGAATGCCTTCGCAGATGCCGGCGATATAGGCGTCTGCCCCAAGCCCGATACGATCGCCGTGGTCGGGCGAAACGATAAGTTCGCTATAGATCGTACCGATCCCCGCAAGCTCCTGCAGGTAGGTCTCGGTGAGGAGCGCATAGTCCTCGTCGGTCTTGTAGACCTCGGAGACCTTGTCATAGCATTCGAGGAAACTCGCAAAATCATGCCAGACATATGTTCCGTCGCGGAGATAAGCGCTGATGTCGGTATTGTATTTTCGCGCCTGCGCTTCAGTCAGCGCCGGAGGTGCCGCGCCCTCCAGATGGCAATGCAGCTCGACCTTCTTCAAATGTGATGTCACAGAAAGCTTCTCCCATGCGGTCCGGCTGCGATGCCGAGATGGCGGGCAACCGTCTCGCCGATATCGGCATATGTGCTGCGAATGCCGATATCGCGCGACTTCAAGCCCGGCCCGTAGGCGATGATCGGCACGCGCTCGCGCGTGTGATCCGTGCCGCGCCAGGTTGGATCGCAGCCGTGGTCGGCCGTAAGGACGACGAGATCGCCGGGTGCAAGCTTGCGGTGCACGTCCGGCAGCCGCGCATCGAAGGCTTCGAGCGCGGCAGCATAGCCAGCCACATCGCGCCGGTGGCCGTAGACCATGTCGAAATCGACGAAATTGGTGAAGACCAGGTCGCCGTCTTCGGCCGCTTCCATTGCGGCGAGCGACGCGTCCATCAGTGCATCATTGCCGTTCGCCTTGATGACCCTGGAAACACCCTGATGGGCGAAGATATCGCCGATCTTGCCGATGGCATGAACCTTGCGCTGCGCATTGACGAGACGATCGAGCAACGTCGGCTCCGGCGGCGGCACCGAGAAATCGCGGCGGTTGCCGGTGCGCTCGAATGTTGAGGGCGTCTCGCCGACGAAGGGCCGGGCGATCACCCGGCCAATGTTGTGGCTGTCGAGGAGTGTGCGGGCGATGCGGCAAAAGCCGAGCAGCCGGTCGAGACCGAAATGGGTCTCGTGGGCCGCGACCTGAAAGACGGAATCGGACGAGGTATAGCAGATTGGCTTGCCGGTGCGGATATGCTCCTCGCCGAGCCGGGCTATTATTTCCGTGCCTGAGGCGTGACAATTGCCGAGAATGCCCGGGACCTCCGCCGCGTTGCAGAGCGCCTCGAGAAACTGGGACGGAAAGGCCTCGCCTTCGGTGGGAAAATAGCCCCAGTCGAATGTCACCGGTGTTCCCGCGATTTCCCAATGGCCGGACGGCGTATCCTTGCCGCGGGAGATCTCGTTGGCGCAGCCATGGATGCCGTAGACTTTATCTGGAACCGGCATACCGGCTGGAGCACGCCCGGTTGCGGTTCTGGCAATCTGCATCAGGCCGAGTGCCGACAAATTGGGAAGCGAAAGCGGGCCGGACCGCAAGCCTTGCCTGTCGGCAGCCCCGGCTGCGCAAAATTCCGCGATATGGCCAAGCGTGTCCGAACCTTCATCGCCATACTGCGCCGCATCCGGCCCGCCGCCGACGCCGAAGGAATCAAGAACGAAGAGAAATGCACGTGCCATCGCAAACCATCAAGCTGGGCGGCCAAGAGCCGCAATTCGGCTCAGGCATATAATGCCGCCGCGGGCTTGGCAAATTTCAATGGATTGCGATCAGCAATCGTTGCAGGCGACATTGTCGCCCTGTCGCTGGCGGTAATAGTAGGTGCGGCGAATGGTGAGTTCCTGGATGTCGCCTGGAAGAAAATCAGGGCCGAACGCAAACAGCGTGTAGGGAACGCTGAGATCGGCCCGCACGAGAAAGCTATCTGCCTTCTGCATGTCGGCCGGAATGCCCGTAACGGCGGAATTGGCCGCGTATGGCGCCGTCGTTGCGTCATTTGCCCACGACCATAAAACCTTGGCATTGGCACCGGCATCGATGGTGATGCCGGTCACTT
Source organism: Rhizobium etli 8C-3 (assembly GCF_001908375.1). NCBI lineage: Bacteria > Pseudomonadati > Pseudomonadota > Alphaproteobacteria > Hyphomicrobiales > Rhizobiaceae > Rhizobium > Rhizobium etli. The sequence continues at coordinate 236,988 of NZ_CP017241.1, forward strand.
TGATCTGCATGCCGGTCGTACCGAAGGGAGCGAAAATCGCGCCGGCAACAGAGCTGATCGCGGCCAGCGAGCTTTTGGTCACATCCTGCTGCTGCGTGATCAGGTCTGCGATCGAGCCGGCAGCGCGGCTGGTGCGTTTGCTGACATTCAACCCCATCGTGATCTCGAAGGCGCCGATATAAAGCATCACCAGGACGGGAAAGAGGATGGCAAATTCGATTGCACCAACGCCACTTCGATCGCGCCCGAACCGGACGAGCTTGTCTTTCAGCCTGATCAGGGTTTTGCTCGCCGCCATCAGTATTGCTCGTTCTGGAAGGCGGCTGTGGCGACGATAAGGTAATCGTTCAGCCTCGATCCGTCGGTCGTGCGATATGGAGTGATATAGGGCCGGATAAGATCGGTAACGACCTGCCAGTGGTAATAGGCGCGAACCATGTTGATCGCGCCTGAGCCGCCGGGCGAATATTGCATTGCGGTCGTATCGAGGCCCGTGGCGTTCATCGGAATGGTGACGGGGATATCGGAAAACTTGCTGAATGTGCGGATATCGAGCCAAAGTTTGTTCGGCGTGGCGATTTCGCTGTCGGAGCACTGGATCAGGATCGAGACTTCCTCGCAAAATTCCTGCCGGAATGCCGTGCGGTCCTTATAGGTCGTCTGCCCGACGACATTGGTGATCTGTCCGGTCCGCAGCTTGCGGCTCATGGTATCGACGGCGTTGGAGACCAGTTCTTCCGCGGCAAAGGCGATGAAGGTCTCCAGGATTGCGAAGATCACCATGAAATAGGGAATGGCCAGCAGCGCAAATTCTATCGCCGCCGATCCGTCGCGCGAGCGCGCAAGAGCTAGCCATTTGCCCTGCCGGCCGGCCGGCATGCAGGTTCTGTCTGCCTGATGATCATTGGCCGCGACGGGGCCGTCCGATGGAACGTTCATGCAGCGATCGTAAAGTATGTTCGTTGATTTTCCGTTTCATGGCGGGTCAACAGTTTAATGGATGACGACAGTCAGCCGCCGGCATCTGCCGCATTGTTCTGCTGGGTGTGCTGTTCGCAGTTCGGTGTGCAGGAAAGGACGGAACGATCGGTCTGCCGATAGACACGAACGGTGTTGCCTTCGTCGATGGAAACGAGGACTGTCTCGTCGAGTATCGCATTGCCGTCGACATCGAGCAGAACGAGATTGGTCGTCCCGAAACTGCGGCCTGTCAGCACGATCGTCTTTGGGTCGGCAACGGTGGCGTCGGCGACCTTGGAATTGCCGATGATCACTTTGCTGGCTGGCCGGTCGAGCTTCAAAACACGCGCGTGATCCATATAGACGCGCAGCACGTCATCCTCGGCGCGCACGGGAGCCTGCAGCCCGCAAAGCATGAGGGTGGCAGCCGCGGTAAAGGAGATGGTCTTGCCGCTCGATGGCATAGCGTTCTCTTTTATTGGATCCGGATCATAGTCCGGTGGAAATCTCAAGATACAATGGAAAAAAATGGTGAATGAAGCTTTAAGAATTGCCGGTCCTGCATGATGGCGGCACGTGTTTGTTCAAATCGCGTCAGGCAAGGAGGATTGACGGTGGCAGGATGATCAGTAATGGCGCAGCTTATGTAATGTATTGGTTCATCCCGAAGATCTGTGTTCTAAAGGATTTCCGACATAGATAAATTTGAATATATCCGAGTAACGAAATGCTTACCATGGAAGTTTTTACTTTAGCATTTACGATCTGGTAACCCTCTTCCTTAAGTCGATTGAAACAGCCCCTCGCTAGGTTGTGGCATCCGATCAACGGCAACAGTTGGCGGACGTGCTGAACCTCAACTGGAGTTAGGAGTAACCATGACCAAGCTTTTTAGCCGTTTTCTGAAGGACGAATCCGGCGCGACCGCAATCGAATACGGCCTGATCGCAGCGCTGATTTCCGTAGCGCTTATCGCCGGTGCAACCACCCTCGGCAACACTTTGAACAACACGTTCACGAACCTCTCCAAGACGATGGATGGCGCAACCGACGGCACGTCGGCCAAGTAAGTTTGGTTCCGAAGACTATATGCCAAAATAGAAGAGGCGCAGAAATGCGCCTCGACTGACTAGCGGCTCGCATCGCGAGCTTTTCGGGACAGTGCTTAAAATGATCGCAGCCGCAATCTTCGTGATCTTTCCGCTGTGTCTAGCGTTAGCTGCTTTCACCGATCTTATCTCGATGACGATACCGAACCGTGTATCGCTTATTCTCGTCATTTCATTTCTGATCATCGCCCCGCTGACAGGGATGGCCATCCCGGAAATCGGCATGCATCTTGCCGCAGGCCTCGCGGTATTTTGCGGCTGCTTTGCGCTTTTTGCCTTGAATGTTATGGGCGGAGGGGACGCGAAGCTTCTTACGGCTACTGCCCTCTGGTTCGGCTTCAATCAAAGCTTGTTCCTGTTCATCTGCTGCGTCGGCGTGATTGGTGGTTTCCTGACATTCGTCATCCTGATGATTCGGGCGCAATCCCACGCGATCCTTGCCATCGGTCTGCCTGTTCCCAATTCACTTCTGCTCGCAAAGAAAATTCCCTACGGTATCGCGATCGCCATTGGCGGCTTCATGGCCTTCCCGAGTTCGCCAATATTGAACGGTGCGCTGGAATCGCTGAAGTAACGGTGATTTAAACGTCCGTTAACTTAAGTTGTAAGTGTTCCGTTAACTATAATTACACCAATTTCTGAGCATTCTTCGGGTGAACATGCCGTCTCCCGAGGACTGAATAATGAAACCCGCCCGTTTGATAATACTTTCAGTGGCCGTTGTCGCCGCTGGCCTCGCCGGCCTACTGGCGATGCAGCTTGCCGGACGGGGCGGTGTCGTGACGCAGGTGCAATCGGTCGTCGAAAAAGAGCCGACGGTCAACGTGCTGGTATCGAGCGCCAATCTGCCGGTTGGCGCCCGCATCGACGACAAGGCGGTTCACTGGATGGCCTGGCCCAAGGGCGCTGTCGTGCAGGGCTTCATCACCGAAGCCGACAAGCCGGATGCGGTCAAGGATATGCTGGGTGCTGTGGTCCGCCTGCCGATCTTCGAGGGCGAGCCGATCCGTGCTGAAAAAATCGCCGACTCCAACAGCCGCATCCTCTCGGCGCTTCTGCCGGCCGGCAAGCGCGCCGTCGCAACGGAAATTTCCGTCGCAACCGGCGCCGGCGGCTTCATCCTTCCGAACGACCGTGTCGACGTCATCATGGTCCGCAGGGCGCAGGGAAGCGACAAGTTCCTGACCGAAGCCGTGCTGAGCAATGTCCGCGTTCTCGCCATCGATCAGCAGATTCAAGAGAAAGACGATGGTTCCAAGGCTGTCGTTGGCACCACCGCGACGCTCGAACTGACGCCCGATCAGGCCAAGGTTCTGACGGTCGCGCAGCAGATGGCCGACAAGCTGTCGCTGGCCTTGCGTTCCGTAGCCGACGCGCAGGAACAGGATACGAGCGCTGCCGACTATCTCCTGAACGGAGACAACGGAAACGCGCTGGTTCAGGTCATCAAGTCCGGTTCGATCGTCACAGACAGCAGTGCGCCAAAGGCCGAATGAGGAAAATTTAATGGTCAACACATTGCGGCGCACCAAGTCCTTCCTCGCAGGCCTTCTTACACTGACGGTCGCAGCTTCGGGCTTAACGCCTCCCGGCTTCGCGCCACTCGTCGGCGCAGGGACTGCGCATGCAGGTTCGGAAGGCGTCATCCAGATCTCGCGGACGGGTCCCGGCGCCCACCGCCGCCTCAAACTCGGCCTTAACAAGGCGGTCGTGGTCGACCTGCCCGAAGAAGCTCATGATATTCTCGTCTCGGATCCGTCGATGGCCGATGCTGTAACGCGCACCTCGCGCCGCATCTATCTCTTCGGCAAGAAGGTCGGTCAAACGAACATCTTCATTTTCGGAAGTGATGGCCAGGAGGTCGTGAGCCTCGACATCGAAATCGAACGCGATGTCTCCGGCCTCGAGACGAACCTGAGGCGCTTCATCGTCGACTCCAACATCAAGGTCGAGATTGTGTCCGACAACATCGTGCTGACCGGCACCGTCCGCACGCCGCAGGATGCCAAGCAGGCCGCCGACCTTGCCCAGGCATTTCTCACAGGTGGCGAAGCGACGACGCGAACCGAGACGGCCGCTAGCACCGCACAGCAGGGCGATGTCGCGATCTTCGCCGAGGCGCGCCAGCAATCGCAGGTCGTCAATCTGCTGCAGATCGAGGGCGAGGACCAGGTCACGCTCAAGGTGACGATCGCCGAAGTCCGTCGCGAAATCCTGAAACAGATCGGCTTCGACAATCTTGTATCCAATTCCTCTGGTATGACCGTGGCGCAGCTGGGCTCGCCTGCTGCGGATGGCGTCGCTGCGACGCTCGGTGGCGGACTTGCAGCTCTCTTCAAGACCTCGATCGGCCGCTACGACATCTCAACCTATCTGAATGCGCTGGAGCAGGCCAAAGTCGTCAGAACGCTCGCCGAGCCTACGCTGACGGCGATTTCCGGACAGGCTGCCGTCTTCAATTCGGGCGGTCAGGTTCTCTATTCAACGACCGACAACGACGGCAACGTGACCGTTGTCCCCTACAACTACGGCATCAATCTTTCCTTCAAGCCGGTTGTCCTCTCCTCAGGGCGCATCAGTCTTGAAATCGTGACCAACGTGTCCGAGCCTGCCCCATCCGTCTCGGGTTCGCAGCCGACCTATCAGCGGCGTTCGGCCGAGACATCCGTCGAACTGCCGTCCGGGGGGTCGATCGCGCTTGCCGGCCTCATCAGGGACAACGTTTCGCAGACGTCGAACGGCACGCCGGGTGTGAACAAGATCCCCCTGCTGGGGACATTGTTCCGCCAAAGGACGGTGCAGCGCGAAGAAACCGAGCTTGTCATTATCGCAACCCCCTATCTGGTACGCCCCGTCGCCCGCAACGAGCTTAACCGGCCGGATGACAATTTCAGCCCGGAACATGATGGCCAGGCGTTCCTCATGAACCGTGTCAACAAGGTTTATGGCCGGCGCGAAGCCCCGGTGGCAGACGCGCAATTCCACGGTTCCATTGGGTTTATCTACAAATGAGCGGCGCAGGATCGAAAACGATGAAACGACATGGTGACCGGGCGATGGCTCAAGGCGCGAAATCCCCGATGCGATGGACCATGCTTGGCGCGGCACTTGCGGCCGCGATGCTTTCCGGCTGCGCGGCTCCACGCGACAATCTCACGACCGGCGGGATCCCCGACGACTACCGCCAACGCCATCCGATCGTGGTGGCCGAGGCCGAGCAGACTGTCGACCTCCCAGTTGCCACGACGGATCGGCGCTTGACGATTGCCCAGCGCGACATGATCCGCGGCTTTGCAGCCAATTATACATCCCGGGCGTCCGGCCCGGTCTATGTCATGGCCCCGCAAGGTTCGCCAAATTCGGCTGCCGCAAGCCAGTTGCGGAGCCAGGTGCGGGCCGAGCTCTCGAAGAGAGGGATACCGAGCTCCAAGATCGTCAATGCCAGTTATTCGGCAGCTCCTGGCGATGCAGCGCCGATCCGCCTCAGTTTCGTGGGCATGACGGCCATGACCACGCAGTGCGGACAATGGCCGAAGGATATCGGCGGCGGCTTCGACAACCAGAATTATTACAATTTCGGCTGCGCTACCCAGAACAATCTGGCCGCACAGATCGCCAATCCGGAAGATCTGATTGCGCCGCGCGGCATGACGCCGATCGATGCTGCGCGCCGCAATGACGCCATTACCGAATATCGCGAATACAGGACCATCCTCGAGCACAACAACTCAGACACCTTCTAATGAGGAGCGGATCCAGACGATGAGCCCGATCGAATACGAGATCAAGAACACGACGGAGCTGCAGCATGCCGAAGACGCCGTTCGCATGGGCGAGCTGGAAAACATGCGGCCGCTGCCGCGGATTTCCGTGCATGCCTTCTGCGAAAGCGAGGCGCTTCAGCGGGTGATGGAGCGCTGCGGCAACGATCGGCGGATGGCCAAGGTCAGCCTGCGGATCACCAGCGGCGGAATTGCGGCTGCTGCGAACATGTTCGCCAGCGCTCCGACCCCAAATCTGATCATCCTCGAAACAAAGGCCAATGCGGCAAGCCTTCTCCTGGAGCTTGCGCCGCTTGCGGCCGTCTGCGATCCAAGCACCAAGGTCGTTATCGTCGGTTACTACAACGATATTGCACTTTACCGGGAGCTGATCCGCAACGGCATTTCCGAATACATGGTTCAGCCGATCGCGATGCCGGACATCATGATGGCCCTGGCGTCGATCTTCGTCGACCCAGATGCCGAGCCGCTTGGCCGCAGCATTGCCTTCATCGGATCCAAGGGAGGCACCGGAGCCTCGACGATCGCCCACAACTGCGCCTTCGGCATCTCCAATCTGTTCTCGACCGAGACGATCCTTGCCGATCTCGATCTGCCTTACGGCACGGCAAATATCGATTTCGACCAGGATCCGACGCAGGGGATCGCAGAGGCGGTCTTTGCTCCCGATCGGCTGGACGAGGTTTTTCTCGACCGACTGCTGACGAAATGTTCTGAACACCTGTCGCTGCTTGCAGCACCCTCGCTCCTCGACCGCGCCTATGATTTCGATGGCCAGGCATTTCAGCCGGTTCTTGAAGTGCTGCAGCGCAGCGCGCCGGTAACGGTGCTGGATGTCCCGCACGCCTGGTCGGAATGGACGCGTTCGGTCCTGGCTGCAGTGGATGAGGTCGTTATCTGCGCCGTTCCCGATCTTGCGAACCTGCGCAATGCAAAGAACATGCTCGATGCCCTGCGCAAGCTGCGCCCGAACGACAAGATGCCGCATCTGATCCTCAACCAGGTGGGCATGCCGAAACGGCCGGAAATCGCCCCGTCCGATTTCTGCGAACCGCTCGAGATCGAGCCGATCGCGATCATTCCCTTCGACGTCGCTCTGTTCGGCAATGCCGCCAATAGCGGTCGCATGATCTCCGAGATGGACCCGAAATCGCCGACCGCCGAAACCTTCTCTCAGTTGGCACACATCGTCACCGGCCGTGTGGCGATCAAGAAGGCGAAGCGGGGCGGGCTGATGGGGCTGCTGAAGCGCGCCAAGTAAGCGACGAAAACGAGTAGATTGGATCTTTTGGTATGTTCGGAAAACGCGGAAATGAAGGCCTCGGAAAGGTCGGCGCCGTAAGCGCACCGCCACCGCCGCCGGCCGCGGCGGCTCCCGCTTCCGCGCCCGCCGTGCTGGTCGAGCCGGCAAGGGATCCTGGCCGGCATCAGGTGACACCGCCGCCGATGCAGGCGCCGCAGCGCCGGCGGCCGGCCCGCACCGAAGAATATTATGACACCAAGGCGCAGGTCTTCTCGGCGCTGATCGATACGATCGACCTCTCCCAGCTTGCCAAGCTCGATGCCGAAAGCGCTCGCGAGGAAATTCGCGACATCGTCAACGACATCATCACCATCAAGAATTTCGCCATGTCGATATCCGAGCAGGAAGAGCTGCTCGAAGACATCTGCAACGATGTTCTCGGCTATGGTCCGCTGGAGCCGCTGCTCGCGCGCGACGATATCGCCGACATCATGGTCAACGGGGCCGGCAAGACATTCATCGAAGTCGGCGGCAAGACGGTCGAATCGGAAATTCGCTTCCGCGACAACGGCCAGCTTCTGTCGATCTGCCAGCGCATCGTCAGCCAGGTCGGCCGCCGCGTCGATGAATCGAGCCCGATCTGCGACGCCCGTCTTCCGGACGGCTCGCGTGTCAACGTCATCGCCCCGCCGCTCGCCATCGACGGTCCGGCGCTCACGATCCGTAAATTCAAGAAGGACAAGCTGACCCTCGATCAGCTCGTCCGCTTCGGCGCGATCACGCCCGAAGGCGCAACGCTCCTGCAGATCATTGGCCGGGTGCGCTGCAACGTGGTGATCTCCGGCGGTACGGGTTCGGGCAAGACGACGCTGCTGAACTGCCTGACGAACTATATCGACAGAGACGAGCGGGTCATCACCTGCGAAGATACGGCCGAACTGCAGCTGCAGCAGCCACATGTGGTTAGGCTGGAAACCCGTCCGCCCAACATCGAAGGCGAAGGCGAGATCACCATGCGTGACCTCGTCAAGAACTGCCTGCGCATGCGTCCGGAACGCATCATCGTCGGCGAAGTGCGCGGACCGGAGGTTTTCGATCTTCTGCAGGCGATGAATACCGGTCACGACGGCTCGATGGGAACGATCCACTCGAATTCGCCGCGCGAATGCCTGAGCCGTATCGAATCCATGATCGCCATGGGCGGCTACAGTCTCCCGGCAAAGACCGTTCGCGAGATCATCTCCGGCTCGATCGACGTCATCATCCAGGCAGCGCGTCTTCGCGACGGCTCGCGGCGCATCACAGCCATTACCGAGGTAATCGGCATGGAAGGCGACGTGATCATCACCCAGGACCTGATGCGCTACGAGATTGAAGGCGAGGACGCTGGCGGCCGGCTGATCGGCCGTCATATGTCGACCGGTATCGGCAAACCGCATTTCTGGGATCGCGCGCGCTACTATAACGAGGAAAAGCGCCTGGCCGCCGCCCTGGATGAGATGGAAGCAAAGTCGAAGGAAATATGATGTTCGGTCTCGATCCGATAGTGCTCGCCATCATCGTGCTGGTTGCGGTCGCTGCGGGCGCGGTTTGCTATGGCCTGCTTTTCAGCCGTTTGGAAACCGAGAAGAAGGCTGCCAATCGCGTCAGCCGCGTTGCTTCAACCGAGACCGACCGGGTGAAGGTCAAGGCGGCACGCGACCGTGTCCAGGAAATGTCGAAGCGCCGCAAGTCGGTCCAGGACAATCTCAAGGATCTCGAAAAGCGCCAGCAGGAAAACACAAAACGCAAACTGTCCCTGAAGTCGCGGCTGACCCAGGCGGGCTTTGCGATCACGCCCGCCAAATTCTACATGTTCAGCGCCGCCTTCGGCCTGTTCCTGATGCTGATTGCGCTGCTCGCCGGCGCGCCGATGCTGGTCGTACTTGCGCTACCGATCGTTGCCGGCCTCGGTCTGCCGCGGTGGATCCTCGGCTTCCTGATAAAGCGCCGCCAGAACAAATTCCTCGACGAATTTCCGAACGCGCTCGACGTCATCGTGCGTTCGATCAAGTCGGGCCTGCCGCTGAACGATGCGATCCGCCTCATCGCAAATGAAGGCCGCGATCCGGTCAAGAGCGAATTTCGCCGTGTCGTGGAATCCCAGCAGGTCGGCCTCAGTGTTCCCGACGCCTGCGGGCGCATGACCAACTACATGCCGCTGCAGGAAGTGAGCTTCTTTGCGATCGTGATCGCCATTCAGTCGCAGGCCGGCGGCAATCTTTCCGAAGCGATCGGCAACCTCTCGAAGGTACTGCGCGACCGCAAAAAGATGAAGGCCAAGGTGAAGGCGCTGTCGATGGAGGCCAAGGCTTCGGCTGTCATCATCGGCGCTTTGCCCTTTATCGTCGCCACGCTCGTCTACCTGACATCGCCGCAATACATGATGGTTCTGTTCACCGATCCGCGTGGTCACTTCATCATGGGGCTATCGGCGGTGTGGATGTCGATCGGCATCTTCGTCATGCGCAACATGGTCAATTTCGACATCTAGCCTGGGGGGACGCGTCATGTCAGCAGATCTTGCAGCGCGATTGACCGATCCGGCCATGCTCGTCGCGCTTCTGGTTGCGGTCGCTGTCTTTGCGACCTTCTACACGATCGCCATTCCCTTCTTCGAGCGCGGCGACCTGAACAAGCGCATGCGGGCCGTTTCGACCGAGCGTGATCAGATTCGAGCACGTGAGCGTGCCCGCATGACGGAGGCGGGAAACAAGGGGTCTCTCCGCAACCAAAACAATCGCTCTGTCCGCCAGATCGTCGAGCGCTTCAACCTGCGCAAGGCGCTCGTCGACGAAAACACGATGAACAAGCTGCGTGCAGCCGGCTACCGCTCGGAAAACGCCCTGAACACCTTCCTCGTCGCCCGCTTCCTTCTGCCCTTTGTCTTCCTCGCCCTCGCAGCCTTTTGGATTTTCGGTCTCGGCAACCTCGCAGCCAAGCCGCTTCCCATCCGCCTGCTTGCCATGATCGGCATGGGCTATCTCGGCTTCTATGCGCCGAACATCTTCATCTCGAACCGCATGTCGAAGCGTCAGCATTCGATCAAGCGTGCCTGGCCCGATGCCCTCGACCTGATGCTGATTTGCGTCGAGTCCGGCATCTCGATCGAAGCAGCGATGCGCCGCGTATCGGAAGAACTCGGCGAGCAATCGCCGCCGCTTGCCGAGGAGATGGTGCTGACGACGGCCGAGCTTTCCTTCCTGCCGGACCGCCGTCAGGCACTCGAAAATCTGGGCACGCGCACGCAGATCGATCTCGTGCGGTCCGTCACCCAGGCCCTCATCCAGGCCGACCGTTACGGCACGCCGATTTCGCAGGCGCTGCGCGTTCTTGCACAGGAAGGACGAGACGAGCGCATGAACGAGGCTGAAAAGAAGGCGGCTGCCTTGCCGCCGAAATTGACCGTTCCGATGATCTTGTTCTTCCTTCCCGTCCTCGTCGCCGTCATCCTCGGCCCGGCCGGCATCCAGGTCGCCGACAGGTTCTGATGCGGCTTGCAGGCGAGACGGAAACCGGCTAGCCGTAGTTCTCCGTGGCAAATGAGATGGAAGACCAGGCAAGTGCCGACGGGCCGCTCGTCTGGGGCCTTTGGAAACCAGGAGGAGCCATGATGTCTTCTGCAGCCATCCTCACCAGTATCTTTGTAGCACTGATGGTCGGCGCGATGAGCCCCGGCCCGAGTTTTGTCGTCGTTTCCCGCATCGCCATTTCCCGCTCGCGCCTTGATGGCCTAGCGGCGGCGCTGGCGATGGGTGTCGGTGGCGTCATCTTCGGCATTCTTGCGCTTGCGGGCCTGACGGCTTTGCTGACGCAATTCGCGTGGCTCTACCTGGTGCTGAAATTTGCAGGCGGTGCCTATCTCGTCTACATCGCGTTTCGCATCTGGCAGGGCGCGAAGGCGCCTCTCGAGGTCCCGGGTGCGGTTGAGGGCAGGGCGTCGCTCGGACGCAGTTTCTCGATGGCGTTGCTGACGCAGCTCAGCAATCCGAAGACCATCATCGTCTATGCGAGCATATTTGCAGCTTTTCTGCCGAAAACGGTGCCCGCAGGTGTCATGATCGGTCTGCCGATCGGAATCTTCGCGATTGAGGCCGGATGGTACTCGATCGTGGCGCTGGCTTTCTCCGCCCGCCGTCCGCGCCAGGTCTATTTGGCCGCCAAGCACTGGATCGACCGCGCAGCCGGGGTTGTCATGGGCGGGCTGGGATTGCGCCTGATGTTCTCCGGCGCGATGCTTCGGTAGTCGGAGGTCAGTTGGTGTTGCTTGGCGGGGCGCTGTCCTTCGCCGCCAGTTTCTGCCATGAATTCTGCTGGGAAAGCATCGAACGCAAATAGGCGACGTTGGCGTCTGCCTGCTGCGGGGCGAGCTCGCGACGGGCAATCTCTTCGGCCTCCCGAAAACGACCCTGCAGGCCGACAGCAAGGGCGAGGTTCTGCCTGACACGGCTGTCGGTACCCGGCTGGCCCGCCGCCTGCTTGAGATAGGTTTCGGCGGTCCTGAGATCGCCTGTCAGCACGTAGGACATGCCGAGGTTTGAAAGCACGGAAGGCTCGTTCGGCATGATGTCCAGTGCATCGCGATAACGCGCCCGCGCATCGCTGGGCTTGCCCATCTGGTCGAGAATCGCGCCCTGGGCAGAAATGAGCTTCCAGTCGGGCCGGTCGGGGGTTTGCGCCCGGCCGATCGTGTCGAGCGCTTGCTGGAACTGTCCTGCAGCTGCCTGAGCCTTGCCATAGGCAGCAAGGACATTGCGATCCTTGGGATTGGAAATCGCAACCTGCTGCATGACAGCAAGGGCCTGCGCGTCCCGCCCGGCCATGCGCAGCAGGTTGGCGTAGTTGACGCCGTTTACCGGATCGCGGGGATCTTTCTCGTAGGCCTGTCCGACCCGTTCCGTCATTGCGTGAAGCTCGTTCGAATCCATGGTTTCGACGGGCTTTGTCAACTTCGGTACCGAACCCGTCGTCATCTTGTCCTTGGTCGTCGAGCAACCGGCGAGCGCGGCGACAACCAGCGCTGCTGCGACACAGGGGAGAATACGGTTCTTGAGTGGATGGATGGCCGGGAGAGGCATTGCGCTTTCCTGAATTCAGAAACTGGCGCCTGACCTCTAAGCGGAACAGGGAAAGGTTTGACGCAATCTTCACTCCAGCAATAGTCTGTTAACCCTAACGGACGGTTAAAAAAACGATTCCCGGACATCGTCGAAGGATAAATATGGCCCCCTATCAGTTCATCGAGAGACCCACGCCTTTCAACACCAAAGGCGGTTCCACATTGCCGATCTTCGCGGTTACTCCGGCCCATATCGAGACCGGCACGATCGATCCGATCGCGCTCGATTGGGCGAAGAAGGCAGGTTACAAGGCAGAAAGCGGTTCGCTGCTGCTGATCCCGACCGCCGCCGGTCATCTGGGCGGCGCGCTTTTCGGTCTCGGCGCCAATCCATCGGAGCAGCCCTATATCACCGGCAAGCTTGCCCGTTCACTGCCCGCCGGCGACTGGCATGTCGAAACCGCACCTTTGACGGCAAACCGCCTCTCGCTCGGTTTCGGTCTCGGCAGCTACCGTTTCGACCGCTATCGTTCCGACAAGCAGGCAGCCGCGACGCTGATGATCCCGCGTGATGCCGACGGCGCGGACATCAAGCGTCAGCTTGCTGGCGTCTTCCTTGCCCGTGATCTCATCAACACGCCGACCAATGACATGGGCCCCGAACAGCTCGAAGCGGCCTTCCGCGGCCTTGCCGAGCACTATAAGGCGGAAATGTCGGTCATCATCGGCGATGATCTGCTCAAGGAGAACTTCCCGCTGGTCCACACCGTCGGCCGCGCCAGCGCCGACGCGCCACGGCTTTTGGAACTGCGCTGGGGCAAGAAGGGCCATCGCAAGGTCACGCTGGTCGGCAAGGGCGTGTGCTTCGATACCGGCGGCCTCGACATCAAGCCGGCCTCCTCCATGCTCTTGATGAAGAAGGACATGGGCGGTGCGGCGAACGTGATGGGCCTTGCGCTGATGATCATGGACGCGAAGCTGAAGGTCGAGCTGCGCGTCATCATTCCCGTCGTTGAAAATGCGATCTCGGCAAATGCCTTCCGCCCGGGAGACATCTACAAGAGCCGCAAGGGCCTGACAGTCCAGATCGACAATACCGATGCGGAAGGCCGCCTGATCCTCGCCGATGCGCTGGCTTATGCCGACGAGGAATCACCGGATCTCCTGATCGACATGGCGACGCTGACGGGCGCTGCCCGCGTTGCGCTCGGCCCTGATCTTCCGCCCTTCTTCACGGATGACGAAAACCTTGCCCACGATCTGACCGAAGCAAGCCTGGAGACGGACGACCCGCTATGGCGGCTGCCGCTCTATATGGGCTATGACAAGGATATCCGCGCCAAGATCGCCGACATCACCAACGCCCCGGCGGGCGGCATGGGGGGTGCGATCACGGCAGCACTGTTCCTGAAGCGCTTTGTCAGCAACGCCAAGAGCTGGGCGCATTTCGACATCTACGGATGGGCGCCGACCGAGCGGGCTCATTCGCCAGGCGGCGGCGAGGCGCAGGCAATCCGCGCGCTTTACCACCATATCCGCCACGGCTGACTGGCAATCGTTGAAATTTTATTCACCTTGCGGGGCGGCAGGTTCTGGCGCCTCTTGCCTGCCGGCATCCTGTCCGGGAAAATAGAACGCTGGCGTAATGATTTTTCGGAGGAGCCTTGCCGATCGAACTGACTGCATCGCAGGCCCTGCGGCTCTGGCACGGCGTGACCCTCAACCAGGTTCACCATGACGAACGTGATTTGACGTTGCGCCAGATGGCGATCCTGCTGCATATCTATCTGGTGCCGCCGCCCCATACGGTGCGTGGGCTTGCCGCGACTCTGAACGTGACGAAACCGGTTATCACCCGGGCGCTGGATACGATGGGCGAAATGGGCCTTGTCGATCGGGCACGCGACGAAAGCGACCGCCGGAACGTGATCATCAAGCGCACCGTCGGCGGCGCGCTCTATCTCGAGAAGCTCGGCGACCTGGTGCGTGACCAGGGGCGCCGCCTGCCGATCTAAGTGGAATGGAGATGACGATGCTCGACCGCCGCCTGCATGCCTATCGGCCCGATCTTGCCGAAGCGGGTCTTGAAGGCAAGGTCGAGGCCTTGCGCTTCGTTTTCGGTAGCCCGGCGCGGATCGCCGTTCCCGTTGCACCGCTTCGCCCGCAACCGGACATTTCGGTCGGCATCGACACCGAACTGCTCCTCGGGGAGGATGTAACGGTCTTTGACCGCGCCGGGGGCTGGTGCTGGATAAAGGCCGCTTCGGACGGTTATGTCGGCTACATGCCGGAGGAGATGCTGTCAGGCGCCCAGGCGGAGCCGACACATATCGTCACCGTGCAGCGCACGTTCCTCTATCCGCAACCCGAATTGCGAACACCCTATCGTTTCGTGCTTTCCATGGGCAGCCGCGTCAGGGTCGCGGGTGAGGAAGAGGTGCGCGGAAACCACTACGTGGTTCTGGAGGATGGCACCGCCATTTTTGCAAGGCATGTCCAGCCGGTCAGCGCCGGCAAGGATGACGACTACGTCGAGATCGCGTCGCGCTTCGTGAATGCGCCCTACCTGTGGGGCGGTCGTTCAGGCCTTGGCATCGATTGTTCTGCCCTCGTTCAATTGGCCATGCTGATGACCGGCAGAAGCGCGCCGCGCGACACGGACATGCAGGCAGCAGGTCTTGGCGAGAGGATCGATCGCTCAGGACTTCGCCGCGGCGACCTGGTCTTCTGGAAGGGACATGTCGCAATCATGGAGGACCCCGAAACGATCATTCACGCCAACGGCTACACGATGACAGTTGCCCGCGAGAATTTCGAGGCGGCCGTCAAACGGATCGGCGAGCTCTACCAACAGCCGACCGGCTACCGCCGTCCGGTCTGATCAAAATCGCCGCGGGTCGAGGAAATCGCGCAGTCCATCGCCCAGCATGTTGAAGCCGAGAACGCCGAGCGCGATTGCAAGGCCGGGCAGGATGGCAAGCCATGGCGCCAGCCCAAGATAGGTTTGGGAATCGGCGAGCATCCGACCCCAGGTCGGCGCCGGCGGCGCCACGCCGAGGCCAAGGAAACTCAATCCGGCCTCAGTGAGGATCGCCAGCCCAAGCTGGATTGAGCCATGGACGATGATCTGGTTCATGATGTTGGGAAGCACATGGCGCACCGAGATCGTCAAGCGGCTGTTGCCGATCGCGCGCGCCGCCAGCACATAGTCGCGGCTCCAGGCCTGAAGGGCAGCAGCAAGTGTCACCCGCGCGAAGACCGGGATCATGAAGGCGGCAATCGCCATGATCGCCGTGGCCCTGCCGGACCCGAGAAAAGCACCGAGAATCATCGCCGAGAGGATCGGCGGCAGCGAGAAGATGATGTCGCAGACGCGCATCAGCAGTGTTTCGAAAATGCCGCGGGTCGCTGCTGCCGAAATGCCGGCAAGCGAACCGATCGCGCCGCCGATGGCTACCGCGGTGATGGCGATCGACAGCGAATTCCAGCATCCGGCCATCAGCATCGAAAGAACGTCGCGGCCGAATTGGTCGGTACCGAGCACGCCGTAAGCGAAAGGCGGCTGCAGTTTGTAGATGATGTGCATCTTTGCTGGCGGCACCGGCGTCCAGACGAGTGACAGAAGTGCAACCGAAACAAGCAGTCCGACGACCGATGATCCTGCGAGAAGCCTTGTGTGCCGGCTAATGATAAATAGGCGCCTTTTGATGGAAGTATCGGATGCGAACGCCATTGTCATACATTCCTTCGCAGTCGCGGATCGATCGCCAGATAGGACATCTCGACGAGGAAATTCATGATGACGACGAGCGCGGCAAGAAACAGCACGACGTCCTGCATGGCGATGATGTCGCGTTGCGACAATGCCTGGTACGCAAGCCGTCCGAGACCTGGAAGGTTGAAGACGTTTTCGACCAGAACCGCGCCCGCTACCAGGAACGTGAACTGCAGTCCAAGGGTCGTCAGGATCGGCACCAGTGCATTCGGCACGGCGTGCCGCCATAAGACGGCGCGCCCGGACAATCCCTTCGCCAATGCCGTCCGCGTGAAATCCTCGTGCAGCGTTTCCAGTACCGCTGTGCGGGTGACGCGCGTCAGCACGCCCGCTTGCGGAAGCGCCAAGGCCGTGGCGGGCATAACCAGCGCCTGCAGTGCCGGCCAAAGCCCGCCATTCCAGCCGGGGAAGCCACCTGCAGGCAATAGTCCGAGCGTTGTCGAAAACACGATGATCAGCAGCAGTGCCACCCAGAAGGCGGGAACGGCAATGCTTAGCTGTGAAAAGAGCGTCGCCATGATATCGGCGATGCCGTTCGGCCGAGCCGCCGCAAAGGAACCGAGCGGCACGGCGATGACGACGGAAAGGAGGATCGCGAGCAGCGCCAGCGGCAGCGTCACCGCCAACCGTTCGAGGATCAGTCCTGCAACCGGCACGCCATAGGTATAAGACTGGCCGAGATCGCCGGAAAACACCCCGGCTAACCATTGGCCGTAGCGAAGGATCAGAGGCTGATCGAGGCCGAGTTCATGGCGAAGTGCTGCCAGCGTCTCGGGCGTCGCCGAGGTTCCGAGCATGATCGAAGCGGGATCGCCCGGCAGCAGGTCCATGACCGCAAAGACCAGGAAGGAGACGGCAGCAAGCGTCAGGATCAGTCCGGCAAAGCGGCGGCCAAGAAGAGCGATCATAGGCGCAGCTTGCTTGCAGCCGACACATTTCCTGTCCCCGCGCTTGTGCCGAAGGTCAGCAAAGAAAACCAGCCACGGCGCGCAGGCGGCGCGAACGACCCTATCGAAAGGTTCATTTGCGCCCAAGGGGTTCGGCGTTCTGGATCCCTGTGACAGGCACAGGGATGAGAATAAGGAGAATTGCGCGTCACCTATTCATGCCTTCTGCATGTCCAGTCCAAACTCAGCCTCACTCCTTCCATGCCACATTCGTCAGAACGTTCGAAGGAATCGGCTCGTTTTCCCACAAGCCCTTGAGATTCTTGTCCCATACGCCGAGCTTGGGCATGGCGAACAGATATAGCGCCGGCACATCCTCGGCGAGGATTTTCTGCGCCTCCACGTTGATCTTGCTCTGCAAGGCGGGATCGGTCGTCTCCTGCACCTTCTTCATCAGATCGTTGAAGACGGGGTTCTTGTAGTTGAAGTAGTAGGGATCGCGGGAATAGATGTCGATATCCATCGGCTCGGCATGCGCCACGATGGTCATTTCGTAGGCGCGGTCCTTCATCACATCCTGGACCCATTTTGCCGGAAATTCCGTCGGTTCAATATCCATGGTCACGCCGATCTCGGCAAACATTGCCTGCATGACCTGGGCGCTGCGGGGCGCATAGGCCATCTGCGGCGATTTGATCGTAAAGGTGAAGCCATTCGGATAACCGGCTTGCGCAAGGAGCGCCTTGGCCTTTTCGGGATCGTAAGGCAACACGCCGGTCATGTCCTGATAACCCGGATCGTTCGGTGTATAATGGCTACCGATCGCCGTGCCGAGACCCGACCAGGCCCCGTCGATGACGGTCTGGCGGTCGATCGCCATCATCAGAGCCTGGCGCACCCGCTTGTCGTCGAATGGCTTCCTGGAATTGTTCATGCCCGCAACGACCTTGAGTTCGGTATTGCCGATCTTCGTCACGAGCCGTCGATCGCCTTCGAAGGAGCTCATCAGCTCGGGTGCGGCGAATTCCGGAATGGCGTCGACGTCGCCTGCCTTCAATGCGGCAGCCTGTGCTTGCGGGTCTGCTATGAAGCGAAAGGTCACCTTGTCGAGCTTCACGGATACCTGGCTGTTCCAGTAGGCTTCGTTTTTCGCGAGCTCGACCTTGTCGCCCTTCGCCCAGTTGACGAATTTGAACGGGCCGGTTCCGACCGGGTGTGTCTTGTCGCTCGCGGCAGATTTCGGACCAACCATGACCGATGCCGGCCAGCCAAGCCAGTAAAGCAGGCTTCCCGTCGGCTGCGAGAGGCGCAGGACCAGCGTTTCGGGATCCGGCGTATCGATGGAGGCAATCGAGGCGAAGAAGCGCTTCTGCGGATTGACCGAATCTTTGCCGCGGGCACGTTCCAACGCGAACTTGGCGGTCGCGGAATCGAAGGCTTCGCCGTCGTGGAACTTGACGCCGGTCTGAAGCTTGAACCTATAGGTCAGCCCGTCCGGCGAAATTTCCCAGCTCTTGGCAAGCTGCGGTCGGACCTTGCCGACCTCGTCGATCGACACCAGCCCTTCAAAGATATTCTGCCAGGTCACCTGACCGATCGCGACCGGTGCGGCGATTGTCGGATCGAGCCCGGTCGGCTCGACGCTCATGGCGAGATTGAGCGCCGCCTTGCCCGCTTTTGCCGGCATGACGGCGCAAGCCATCATCGCGACGGAAAGGGCGGCGCTGAGGAAAATGCCGTGGGCAAGGCGTGTGAAAGGTGCCGGCAACAGGCTGGTGATCATGGTCCTGCGGATCCTAAAAACGATGTGAAGCGATATGCACATTATGTGTTCACAGTGTATCGAAAAAAGCTACACACCAAAAACAGAAGAAATGCAAGCGGTCTGCCTTCGCGACCGCGGTCTCAGCGGCTCTTCAGTTTCGTCCGCATGAAATTCTCGATAAACCCGATGAGCTTGCCGGCGGCGAAGGAGAGCTGCCGGTCCGGTGCGATCGAAAGTTCGGCATGGGTGCGGATGGAGCTTTCGCTGGAAAGCGCAATTGCAGCAAGCTGACCCGCCTCGATCTCGCGGCGGACAGCAAGGGCCGGCAGGAGCGTCACCGCGCTATCGCTGAGCACGAGTTCCTTAAGCATTTCCAGCGAACTTACCGTGAAAACAGGGTCGATCGTCAGCCCCTGCCGCTCGACAAGTGCATCAAAGCTCTGGCGGAAACCAAACGACTTCTCGGGCAGAGCGAGCTTATCGCGCGCCAGTTCGCGAAGGCTGATTTCCTTGCGGAGCGCCGCTGCATGACGCGCCGACACGATCAAGTCGTAAGCGATCTCAAATCGTGTGACCACTTTTGCCTCCGATATCGGCGGCGCAAATAGCGTCAGGGCCATGTCGGCCTGTGCTGCGTTCACCGCTTCGATGGCCTGCCGCGCGCTGGTGATCGTCACTTCGAAGCGAATATTGGGATAGCTGAGGCTGAACTGCGAAAGCGCGGGAGCAAGAAGGCTGGTGACGATCGCTCCATTGGCGTAGATGGTCACCCTGCCGCGCCCGAGCCCCTTGAGATCTTCGATCAGCTGTTGCACGTGCTCGAGTTCGCGAAGCGTCCTGCCCGCGCGCCCGGCAAGCAGCTCGCCTGCGGCCGTCAGCGTCACGCCGCGCGCGCTGCGTTCGACAAGCGCCGCGCCGAAATATTCTTCGAGATTCTCGATCTGGCGGCTGACGGCAGTCGGCGCGACGCCCAGGTTCTCGGCGGCCTGGCGCATGGACTTTGTCCTCACCAGCTCGTCGAAATACATCAGGGCCCGGATCTGCATTTTTTCTCTCCGCCGCTTGGGCCTTCTTTACTTCGTCCAGGCAATCAGCGCCCGTCCGGGTAAAGCTGGCGCCAGGCTCGCTGCGCACCTTCGTAAGGCAGCGCTGTCGCTTCGTAAACACCGCGCGCGATGGCCCGGGCCATGACCATCCCCGCAAGATGGCAAAGCTCCATCAGTTCGCCCCTGTCGGCCATCGCTCGTGCACCGGTCGAGGCGGCAAAGACCGTATCGCCGTCGAGCGGCAGATGCGCCGGAAGCAGTGCCCTTGCGAGCCCGTCTTGTGCGCCTAGCGAAAGGCGGTGAGCCTCGGTCTTCGTCAGCGCCGCATCGGTCACGACAGCACCGATCGTTGTTGCGGGCACCGTCAGGCCCTTCAGCCGCAAGCGATGATCTGCCACCTCCGGCATTCCGAGCCCGCCGAATTCACTGTCTTGTTCAAAGGGTGCGGCCCAGAAATGCGGCCCGTCGCCGATCGTTGCCGAACCGAGCGCATTGACTGCGACGATTGCCGCCACCCGATGCCCGGCGCTGCTGACCGCGCTTGCCGAGCCGAGCCCGCCCTTGAATGTCGCTGTCGTCGCACCCGTTCCAGCCCCCACCGTTCCGAGCGGAAATTCGCCCTTCGCCGCTGCCTGGAAGGCCGCATAGCCCATCTCCTGGTAAGGTGAATGCAGGCCCCAATCCTTGTCACCGCCGTTCAGCAGATCGAAGAGGATCGCCTCTGGTACGATTGGCACGCGCACCGTACCCACCTGAAATCCGCGGCCTGATTGCCTCAGGCCGGCCTGGACGCCGCCTGCCGCATCCAGCCCGAAGGCCGAGCCGCCGGAAAGAACGAAGGCATCAACCTTCTCGACGGTCATCGACGGATCGAGCAAGGCGGTGTCCCGGCCCCCGGGCGCGCCGCCGAGAACGGTGGCCGAAGCCGTCGCCGGTTCGTCGAAGATGATCGCGGTGACGCCGGAACCGAGCTTCAGGTCCGTTGCCTGGCCGACCGAAACGCCTTCGATGTCGGTAATGAGATTGAGCAAGTGTGCCGTCCTTGTTGACGTAGGATAGGATCGCAACCAGCACGAAAAAACAAGACCGGCCCCGTTTTGGGACCGGTCATGAACCTTTAAACGCGATGAAGTGCGGCAACCAAAGCCTGTTTTCAGGCATGGATTGGCTTTGGATGGCGCCGGGTCATCAGATCGTGGATCGCGAGCTTCACCTCGTCCGGCGAACTGAAACGCTGCTCGTCAAGGTCGTGCACGTGAAACTTCACGGCGATGAATTTCAGCCGGTCTTCATCTGGGATGACGATCCCCACGGGAACGCCTGCATATTCGATAACTTGCTTTTTCATGCGTAGAACTCCTGCCGCGCGGACTGCGAGGCGATGACGAATTGACTTGTCTGATACCGTTGAAAGGGGACGAAGGTCACATTCGACAGTTCGGGCGGGAGAGGGCGCCCGGACGGTCATTACCGAGCACAATTCGCCCAAGGAGGGTGGCGAGAATACCGATATCAATCATGTCTCGTTCCTTGTGTTGGCGTTGCACTCTTGAGGTCTCGAAAGGCTCGGGACCCAGCGACGACTATCTCTTAATCTACTTTATTTGTAGAGAATAGAGTACAGCCTGTCAGAAACATATTCCGAAACGTGTCAAAATATCGACGTTTCGAAAAAAATAATTCCACCACAGTCATACTTGCTGAAAGAACCCTATCAGATCTTTGTGCAAATTGCGTGACGGCCGGAAGCCTCGTTTCGATCACCGGGAAAGACATAGGAAGTCGCTTTGATTCCGGCAATGGGGCTTTTGATTAAAAAACCGAAAGCCTCGAAATGACCGCATTGTTTAATGGTGCAGGAGGATCACCAGCCCTCGGACAGCACCTTTTCCAGCATGTCGGCGAAGAAGTCGGCGCTCTCGATGGTCAGGCAAAGCGGCGGCTTGATCTTCAACACGTTCAGGTGGTCGCCGGTTGGCTGCATGATCACGCCGAGCTCGAGAAGACGGTTGCAGATGGCCGCCGTCTCTTGCGTGGCTGGCTCCAGCGTCGTTCTGTCGCGCACGAATTCAAGACCGAGATAGAGCCCCATGCCGTGGACGGCGCCCGCAATCGGGTGCTTGTCGATCAGAGCTGCGAGCCGGCTTTTAAGATGGTCCCCGACATCGCGTGCGTTGTCCTGGAGTTTTTCGTCCACCATGACGTCGAGCACCGTCATGCCGGCAACGCAACTGACGGGGCTGCCGCCGGAGGAGGAAAAGAAATAGCCTTCCTTTTCCAGCGATCCGGCGATTTCCTGCGTCGTAATCACCGCGCCGAGCGGGTGGCCGTTGCCCATACCCTTGGCGATGGTGATGATATCGGGCACGACGCCCTGCTGTTCGAAGCCCCAGAAGTGATGTCCAAGCCTGCCATAGCCGACCTGCACCTCGTCGGCGATGCAGACTCCTCCGCGGGCGCGAACCTGAGCATAGACTTGCGATAAATATCCGTCCGGCAGAGAAATGCCGCCGGCGTTGCCATAGACGGATTCGGCAATGAAGCCCGCAAGCCCCTGCCCTTCGGCATCGATCGACTGCAAATCAGGCGCCATCGCGGTGAGATAGTCTCCGGCCGAATCGGGCCCACGAAATTCGCCGCGATAGGTGTTGGGTGAAGCGACCGCATGCACCCAATTCGGCCGGGTCGCCAGGGCCTGAGGATTGTCGGCAATCGAGGTTGAGACAGCCTCGCTTGCGACCGACCAGCCATGGTAGGCTTCCAGCAGGCAAAGCATGTTGCGCGCTCCCGTATGCGCCCAGGCGAGCCGGATCGCCAGGTCATTTGCCTCCGATCCGCTGTTGACGAGGAAGATACGGTCCAGTCCGTCGGGCGCCAGAGCTGCCAGTCGCTCGCAGAACTCGCCGATCGCTGCATAGTGGAAGCGCGAATTGGTGTTGAGCTTCAGCCATTGTTCGCCGATCGCTTCTGCCATGCGCGGATGCCCGTGGCCGAGAATCGTGACATTGTTGACCATGTCGAGATAGGCGCGCCCCTCGACATCGAACATGTGTTCCTTCCAGCCGCGCTCGATCTGCGGCGGCACCTCGTAGTAATTCTTCTGCGGTTTTGCGAGATGTGCCTTTCGCCTCGAGAGCAGTCCTTCCGCCTCCGGCTCGGGCGCACGGGCGCCAGGCCCAAGCAGGCCTGCAGGCGAGGGGCAAAGGACCGACCAGGCGGCGGCCTCCTGCGGCGAGGCAAAGAGCGGCGGTTCGAACGAGGGAACCGTGCAAAGCTGGACACGCAAGCCGCCGAGCGAAGAGGCGTCGCCCGAGACGGTCCCGATGATCTGCCCCTGTTCCACCCCGGCGCCATCCTCGACAGAGAGTTCGAGGCCATCGAGATGCAGATTGATACCGTCGCCGATCAGGACGAGATGGTGGTTCTTGCAATCAATGCGTCCTGCAAAAGGTGCAGCAACGCGGTTGCCACCGGGGAGGCAGATGTCGGTATGCAGCGCGTAGGTCGATGGCTGCCTGGCGCTTCGAAGAACGGCGCGCGAAAGCCGGTATTCGCCGTAGCGGGTCGCGGCGATTCCCGCCTCATTCGCTGCGCGCGCCAAGAGCCGCCAGTCCATTTCCGCATTCAGCCAGTTTCCGGCCGCAAAATGCGGGCTTTGAACGCCGAGGTCGAGATAGGCGATGTTTGCAAGGTCGATCTCCGGCAGAAGCGCGTGCCAGCCGGACATGTCGACCGTCGCCATGTCGGCGCCCACGGCGTCGAGGATTGCCGCCTCCATCAATTCGAAGGAAACGGACATGGCCGTGTCGAAGATCTGCCGTTCAAGCTTCAGATTGGCGCGGACGTAATCGTTTTCCGGGTCGATCGAAATTTGCTGTTCGCTACTTGCGACGAGAATGACGGCGCGCGCCACAATCAGCGGCCAGAGCGCCTTCAGTTCCTCGTCTGTCAGCGGATAGATCTCGTGATAGGCCTTGACCGCGGGCAGGATGTAGAACGGATCGCCATCAGCCTGATGCAGCAGCGAGGCGCAGGTAACGGCAAGGTCGCCGACGAGCCAGCCTCGAATGATATCGCCGAAATCGATGACGCCATCAGGCATCGGCCGCCCTTGCTCATCAATCCTGCAGACGACGTTGTCGCCTGTTACATCATGGTGCACGGCCTGGACGCGAAGCGATGGCGCAAGCGGCTGGATGCGGCGGACGGCAAGCACCATGCTCTTGGCGATGCGGTCGCGCGCCGCGCTGTCGGTGATGGCCGAAAGCAGCTGGACGGCAACAGGCCCTGCCCGGCGCAGGTCCCATTGCAGGCTGCGGTCGAGGCCGGAATGGTTGAAGTCGGCGAGCGCCTGTGCCAACCGGGCGCAGAGCGCGCCGAGGGCTGCGACCGAAACCTTGGGCAGGTATTTGCGATGCGTCAGCCCTTCGCCTTCGAGATATTCGAGCAGGCGCACCTTGAAGGTCTGTTCGCGGACCGTGACGGCGATGATGTCCTGGCCGTCCGTCGAGCTCATGACTCTCGGGACACGGGGCGTACCGTCCTTGCTGGTCAGATACCGGATTGCAGCATTCTGCGCCTCCAGTTCCAGCGTATCGTAGGCCATGTGGCAGATCTTCAGCACATAGCTGCCATCACCAGTATTGATCCGGTAGTTGCGGTCCTGCTGGCTGCCGAGTTCCGTGATCGTGCCGTGGAGCCCGTAGCGGGATTGCAGGATCGTTTCTGCTTCGGCCGGCGTTACGTCCGGGCGCGGCAATTCCATACGATCGGCACGCGCATCATCGGTCATGGCATCCCCCAGCATGATTCGATTTTCCACATTAAGCAGATAATCGAATGCATGGCATAGGCAAGCGCTCACTACTACCCTTTCGGGTGCGGTTTCAACCCATACGTTCGGAGGCGTAGCTTCCCGGGCTTGCCGGGAAGACGACGGTGCGGTTGCCGTTCAAGAAGACGCGGCGATGAATATGGGCATGAATGGCGCGTGCCAGCACCTGGCTTTCGACGTCGCGGCCGATCGAGACATAGTCCTCGGCACTCTGGGCATGCGTGATGCGCGCCGTGTCCTGCTCGATGATTGGACCCTCGTCGAGGTCGGCGGTGACGTAGTGCGCCGTGGCGCCGATCAGCTTTACGCCGCGCTCGTGGGCCTGCTTGTACGGGTTGGCGCCCTTGAAGGACGGCAGGAAGGAATGGTGGATATTGATGATCCGGCCTGACATCTTGCGGCACATCGCATCGGAAAGCACTTGCATATAGCGGGCGAGCACGATCAGTTCCGTGCCGGTCTGGTCGACGAGCTCAAGCAGCTGGGCTTCGGCCTGCGGCTTGTTCTCCTTGGTGACCTTGATGTGATGGAAGGGAATGTCGTGGTTGACCACGACCTTTTGATAGTCGAAGTGATTGGACACGACGCCGACGATGTCGATCGGCAGTGCGCCGATTTTCCAGCGGTAGAGCAGGTCGTTCAAGCAGTGGCCGAAGCGGGAGACCATCAAGAGCACCTTCATGCGGCTGTCCCCGTCGTGGATTTCAGCCTCCATCGCGAATTTCTCGGCAATCGGCTTGAAGCCTTCCTTCAGCGCCGGCAGTGCAACGCCTTCCTCGGAAATGAAGCTGACGCGGGTGAAGAATTTGCCGGTGTCGAGGTCGTCGAACTGCGAGCTATCGACGATGTTGCAACCCTGCTCGGCGAGATAATTCGAAATCGCCGCCACGATGCCGCGCGTCGATTGGCACGATACAGTCAGTACATAATGCGTCATGGCTTTCTTCTCTTTCGCGGCATTAGCCGACAGGTCTGCTTAGATCAAAGCAGCTACGCCGCATAGGCGAAGCTCTTTCGTTCGTGCAACGTTTGCAAGAGAAGCTGTCAAGGACTTGCAGGCTCCTGCATCCGCTCGTTACGCTCCAACTTACGCAAATCATGGCGAGGCTTTGTTCCGCCTGCGCCGTCGCGTATCCCCGCCGCGCAACCGCTCAGGCAGAAACCGGCATGCCCACTTTACCGGCAGCGCGTTTCCCGCGCACGCCCTCGTTGACCCTCAGGAAGCCGACGAGCAGCCAGACGAGGCCGGCCGTCTTCATGGAGAATATCGCCGTGGAGCCGATCATCAGGTTCAGGAACATGAAAAGCGACAGCGAATGGGCAAGACGCTTCTGGTTCGGCGTCTCGCTTGCCGGGAAAAAGGAGACGAACAGCCAGAAGAGGATGAGGCCGAAGATCGTGGCGCCATAGGTTATGTAGACGTAGCCGCTGTCGACAAAGGTCGTGGCTTTCTCGAGTTCAAGGCCAAGTGCAGCCGGGATATCCATCGCGAGGATGTTCCGGATTGTACCGCTGATGCGGCCGACGAAATCGTCGTCATGGGCATCGGGACGGAATGCATGGATGACGAAGCCCATGACGATAATCGTCGGCATCATCAAGAAATCGCAAATCTTCGGAATCCACGGAAAGATAAAGTAGCCGCCGAGGCAGGCCAGGCTGAATATCAGCATCGTACGCGTGTCGTTGGTCACGAGGATCAGCATGACGGCGAACACGAAGAGCAGCCGGTCGAACGATCTCAGGCGATTGGAAAAACTGACGAGATAGATGACCAGCACGCCACAGAAATTGGCAAGGGACACCTGCTCCAGGAAGATCGATGAGGACCGGTGATCGATAATTCCGAAGGAAAAGCGGGACGGGAAGCCGAGCGCGCCGCGAAACAGCCCGATGTCGCTATAGGTGGCGCGCGGCACGCCGCGGGTGTTTTCGAAATATTCAGCCGGATGGAAGAGCGCCACATAGGCTTGCACAGAGACAATCTCGCAGATCAGCACCGCCAGCACGACAACGCAGCATAACTTGAATATCAGCTTCAGCGTTCGTTCGTTCGTCCATCGGCCCATGATGACGAAAGCGAAGATGATGAGCACGTTGCGCAGGTGGTCGATATAGCCTGAGCGATTGACCGCGATCACATAGATGGTGAGGAGGATTGTCGCCAGCAAATAGCCAAGCGGAGCGAGGTCTTCTTCATAAAGGCCCCTCTTCAAAAGGAAGCCAAATGAATAGATCAGCAGCAGGATTTCGCTGAGGGCGACATGTGACGACGCAAGGGGCGTGATGTTGTGATTGATGAAGGCGAGAATGCAATTATAAGTGACCGCCAGCACGCCGACTGCCAGGATGCCGTAGTCGATCGGTTCCTTCGTTGTTGCATCTCGCTGCTCCATCTCCGCTACCTGCCCATCGTCCGGCACGCGTCCTCGGCAGGAGAAGGCGCCTTGGCGGCGGCTTCCAGCACCGCGATCTGCTTTCGCTCATGGCCCTCGTGGGGCTGCACGTTCAAGGGCTCGCTTTCTGGCCACCAGTCGCCGGCCACCCAATAGGTCCAGCCAAGCCAGACGTCGGAATTGTCGTGGATCGCATCCAGAACCGACTTCAAGCCGGCGATGCATTCCGGTGCCTGCGAAACGCCGAATTCGCCCAGCAGGACCTTGGTGCCGTTCTTGCGAGCCCAATCGGACATGCCGATGATGGCATTCCTGGCATTCTCACTGCCGGAGCATTCGTCATGCGTGCCGGAAAAGTCGCTGTCGAAATATTGGTGAACCTCGAAGGCATAGTTCTTGCGCGGGTCCTTGACGCCGAGCATCACGGTGTCGTTTGGCCCGCCCGGGCCATCGGACTGCCAGGAATGGGCGCCTGTCCATTTCGTGCCCGGCACGAGGATCAGATTGTTGGCGCCGACTGCCCGGATGCCGCGGAACGCCGCGTTGGCTGCGTTCAGCCATTTGTCGCTGGCAATGTCGTGTGGCTCGTTCATGAGCCCGAAAATCACGTCGTCCTGGTTGGCAAATTCGGATGCGAGTCTTGTCCAGAAATCTGCAAATGCCAGCGTCGTCGCCGGCGGTGTCCCGACTTGGGTTTTCTTGTACTGGGCATAATTGTGCGGATCGAGAATGACGCTCATCTTATGTTTTCGAAAAAGCGCCACCGTGTCCTTGATGCGCTGGAGTTCGGCGTCGTCCAATGCCTGCCCGAGTTCGGGCTGCAGCCGCTCCCACAAGAAAGGCAAGCGGACGATATTCATCCCCTTCTGCTTGAAGTAGCCGATCGTCACTTCGGAGGGGTAGGCATAGTCCTTGAAAACCTCTCCCTCCGGATTGCCGAATTCTCCACCGGAAAGGTTGATGCCGCGAAAGCAGGGGCCCGCGGCGTCGGCAGGGCCCGCGTTCCACGGCAGCATTGCTGCCGCGGCAATCGTCAGCATGTGGCGCCTTGGGGAAAACGCGGCCTTCATCGATCTCGCTTTCAGGAGTTCTGCCATGTTCCGGCAATATCGGGTAGGGTATCTTAACGCTCCGTTAGCTAAGGATTTCTAAAGTCGGTCTACCTCCGCCAAAGATCTGTGTCGGCAGGTCACGAGTGTGTTCATGAGCCAATTCGACAGGAACAGGGTTAGTCGGCTGCCTAGCTGGCGAAGCTACGAGCCTGCGCCAACCGCGCCGGAAAGCTCTCCCGCGCGCGCGCCTGTCCTCAGGCCTGGTGATTTCGCAAAATCCAATCCCGAGCCGGAGGCGCAGCCGTCGCCCGCACCGCCAGAAAAGGACTTGCGCCGGACACAGCCTGTGCCATTGAAGCCGCAGCCTGCCATTGTCCGCGCAGTGCCGGTTTCAGTCGATCCTGACGCGCCGCTTGTCGATACGCGCTCGGTCATCTTTGCGATCTGGAACAGAAGGCTGATTGTCCTCGCCCTGACCGCGCTCGGCGCTTTGGCGGGCGGCGCCCTGCTGCCGTTGCTGCCGCAAAAATTCACCGCAAGCACCAGCCTTTACTTCGACCCGCGCCAGATCGGACTTGCTGATCCGCAGACACAATCAACGACGATTTCGCCCGAGATGATTTCGTCGATGATCGACAGCCAGGTGCAGATTTTGATGTCCGGAAATGTGCTGCGCCGGGTTGCCGATACGATGAAGCTTGCAGAGGATCCGGAATTCAACGGCGGCCGGAGCGACGACGCAGCTGTGGTCGGCGCCCTTGAGAAGGCGCTCACGATCACCCGCCAGAGCAGCACCTATGTCGTATCGCTGACGGCCGTGACGAACAACCCGGAGAAATCCGCCAAGCTTGCAAACCAGGTCGTGACTTCCTTCATGCAGGAGGAAAGCAGTGCCTCGACAGGTCTGTATAAGAATACCGCGGCGACGCTCGATGTTCGATTGACCGATCTGCGCCAGAAAGTGCAGGAGGCCGAGCAGGCCGTCGAGACCTTCCGCGCCGACAACGACATGGCGGCAACGGAGGGCAATCTGATTTCCGACCAGCGCCTTGCCTCGTTGAATACGCTGCTGCTGACTGCGCAGGAAAAGACGATTCAGGCCAAGGCCCGCGCGGATGCGGCCGCCAATATGAGCTTCGAGGATGTCGTCGCCAATAGTCGAACCGAGGGCGGTTCTGTGAACTCGTCGCTCGCGAGCCTTCGACAGCAATATTCCGCGCAGGCCGCAGCCGTCGGCAGCCTCGAAAGCCAGATGGGTGCGCGCCATCCGCGCCTGCAGGCCGCCCGCTCGTCACTGCAGAGCATTTCGGGCGAAATAAAGGGGGAATTGCAGCGCATGGTGGCTTCGGCGCGCGCCGATTACGAGCAGGCGACAAAGGCCGAGGAGGCGATTGCCAAGGAACTTAACATTCAAAAGGCACTGCAGGCGACCACGTCCGACAAGCAAGTGGAACTCAACGAACTGCAGCGCAAGGCGACGGCCGCCCGGGAAATCTACGAGAGCGTCCTGAAGCGCTCCAGCCAGACGACCGAGGAGCAGAACCTTCCGCAGAGCAATATCCGCGTCATTTCAGAAGCCGAACCCCCAACGAAAGCGGACGGCCCCGGCAAGAAGACCCTGTTGGTCGCCGGCGTCATCGGCGGGCTGTTCACCGGCTTTGCCGCCGGCGCGGCATTTGCGATCCTGGCAAGCCTCTTTGCCCATCCGGTCATTCGGAGCTATTTCCGCCGGCACGCCCAGCGGTAGAGGGCTTCGAAATCAATTTGTCGTGCCCGTGCCTGCTCGACGGCTTGATGCCTGCTTTGCTGCTTCCTAGATTTGAGGACGCTGGAGCCCCTCCTGCGATGAAAGGTCACCGATATGCGATCCCTGCCGATGTTGCTCGCTGCCCTTTCTGTTGTCAGCGGCGTGATCGCCGGGCCGGCTTTTGCAGCGGATTGGAGCCGGGCGGGCAAAGCAGACATTCAGCCCCTTTATCCCTATCCCGATCTCCCCGGTGTCAAGTCTCAGCCTGACAAGAGGGATGAGGAACAATATGCCTGCCGCACCGAAACACGCGGCATCCGTCGCAATGGGGACTGGATCTTCCGCTCCGGCGGCATGCCAACCACCGTCTATGTTTGCGATCGCGACGGCTATGTGACCCAAGGGACGAGAGTGCCTGCAAGAGGCCATTATCAGCCGGTGCGCTGAGGCTTCATGCCGTGCGGGCAAAATGTCGTGCGATGAAGTGGTCGATTGAAATGCGTCCCGGTCCGCCTGCGATGATAACCAGAAAGCAGACGGCCCAGGTGCCGTGTGTCGGCCATGCATCGGGATAGACGAAGATTTCGATCACCAGCGTCATTCCGAGAAGAGCCAGTGCCGAGAGCCGGCTTGCAAATCCCATGATGAGAAGAGCCGGGAACAGGTGCTCGGCGAAGGCTGCAAGATGCGCGGCGAGCCAGGGATCGATAAACGGCAGCCGGTATTCCGTCTGGAACAGATAGACGGCATTATCGGAAACGCGCCAGCCGTCGAGCTTGGTTTGCCCGGATTGCCAGAATACCGCGCCGATCGAGATGCGTGAAATCAGGGCGATCAGGTCGTGCGGGATATGACCGAGGAGACGAAGCACACCGCTGAGTTTCTGCGGAAGGCCGCGAGCTTCTATCCTTGTCATGGTGCTCTCTTCATTCATGATTGTCTCCCGCGCCGTTCCAGCGCACGTCGATGAAGGCGCCGGCCTGCAGCGCGCCGGCGAGGTTGGATGAAAGATCGAAATCCGGCGCCGCTTCCGTGGCGTGCTCCAAGGCGGCAACGAGTGCGGCACCCTTTGCAAGTTCCGATAGGAAGGTCGCTCCGCCTGCCGGCAGACGATGCACTTCGACAATCGTACCTGGCCTCACGACCAACACGTCCTCGCCGCTCCAGTCTTCAATCGGCCGAAGCTCCATCTCGCCGGCATTCATTGCCCAGATGGTCACAATCGGATGAGGGGATGTGAGGACCGACAGGGAGGGGTGGGCGAGGAATGTCAACTCGGCGAGGCGATCCGGATCGATTGCGGCCAGCCGCTCGGCCTGCAGCGGAGCCGCGTCTGCCGCGTGGTAGGCTCGCCCGCGCGCCGCTTCCAGACGGATCACATCCGCAAGATAGGCGACGTCCCTGGCGGGCTCGAAGCGTTCGACGAAATCCGCAAGGTCGTCGCCGTATGCAAGAAGCAGCGGCGAGCGCGGCGGACAGAGCCGAATGAATTCATGCGACATCGCGGCAAAGAACTCTTTGCCGACGATCTTTTCGGCCACGGGAAACCGAGAGGCGAGCGCCCCCGTCAGTCCGATCGCCACGTTGTTGCGATAGACGCCAAAACGGCGCTTCGGCCGCGGCCCATTCCAGGCGGTCAAGCCTTCGGGAACCGGCAGGGAGATGTCGGTCAGTGCTGCTGCGAAGTCGTCTTGCGTCGTGGTTGGCACAGAGAACCTCATGCGGCCCGACGTGCGGAGCTCTTGAGGATCGCATCAGCGGCCTCTGCTTCGGCGCGCAATACCGGCCATTCCGGCACGTCGTTGTCCCATTCCACCAGGCTTGCGATTGGCCCGGTTCGGTTGATCAGTTCCTCGTAGAGCGCCCAGACGGGATCCTTTACGGGCGTGTCATGCGAATCGATCAAAAGCCGCGCGCCCAAATCGTCCATCGTTTCCGAATGACCGCTCAGGTGGATTTCGCCGACAAACTGAACTGGAAAGCGGGCGAGATAATCGCGCGGGTCCATATGATGGTTGGTGGAGGCGACGAAGACGTTGTTGACATCGAGGAGCAGGCCGCAGCCGGTTCGCCTGACGACTTCGGCGAGAAAATCGGTCTCTTCGATCGTGCTTTCCTCGAAGAGCAGATAGGTGGCCGGATTTTCGAGCAACATCTGCCGCTTCAGCGTGTTTTGCACCTCATCGACATGTTCGGCGACCTGCGCAAGCGTCGCCTCGGTATAAGGCAGCGGCAGGAGGTCACTGAGGAAGACTGCAGCGTGCGTCGACCAGGCGAGATGTTCGGAAAAGCTCTCCGGTTCGTAGCGGTCGCAAAGGGATTTCAGGCGGGCAAGATGCACCTTGTCGAGTGGCTGCATCGAGCCGATGGAAAGGCCGACGCCATGGATCGACAGCGCGTAATCTTCTCGCAACTTTCCAAGCTGGGCATGCGGCGGCCCGCCCGCACCCATGTAATTTTCGGCATGCACTTCGAAGAAGCCGATCGGCTGTGGCTTTGCATAAATGTCGGTGAAATGCTGCGGCTTGAAGCCGACGCCGGCGCGACGGGGAAGTCCTGACGCTTTCATGTCATCTCTCCTGGAAGTGGGACGGCGGTGCTGATAGTCGGGCGCCGCCGATCTTTTCGCATATGTTTGGATGTCAGGCCGGGGCCGGGCCTTGCTTCAGAGAGCCGTGACCATTCGGCGTCTTCATCGCCTCGCAGGTACCGGCCGGAACGAGCTTCCAGGCGTTTTGCTGATAGTCGACCTTCGACGTTCCGGCGCAAGTGGTCCCCGGTCCGGCCGCGCAGTCGTTCTGGCCCTTCATGGCAACGCCGTAGCACTTTTCCTTGTTGTCCGCGGCCGAAGCGGCGGGAGCGGCAACAGTGGCAAGCGCCGAAGCGAGCGAGCCTGCGAGAGCCAGCGTAACGATGCTGTTTTTCATTGTTCATCTCCGTGAGAATGGCAATCCGTGATTGGCTTGCATTGCGGGCTACGGAGGCGATCGATGGAATGTTACATCGCGTATTGCATTTTTTTGCCGGCCCGGCTTGCCGACTTCGCGATTGCAGGGGAAAAGGCCTGAGAACAAAGGCTCGCCCGCTACCGCGAAGTAATTTCGAACAAGCGGTAACAAAGATGTGTGCCCTCTCGTAGAGGATTATGTCGGGTGAAATATTCAGCGCGGGAAGAGGAATGGGCAGGCTGGATGCGGAGCGCCATGGATGGCGATGTTAAGGCCTATCATCGCTTTCTTTCAGCTGTAACGCCTCATCTGCGCGCCATGGCCCGCAGGCGCTGCGAGCAATTTGGCGCGCCGGCAGGCGAGGCCGAGGATGTCGTTCAGGAGGTGCTGCTTGCTGTTCACCTGAAACGCGGAACCTGGGATCCGGCTCGGCCCATCGGACCTTGGCTGTCGACGATCGTGCGCAATAAGCTGATAGACAGCCTGCGCCGCCGCGGCCGTCACATCGATGTGCCGATCGACGATGTGATGACAACGCTCGAGGCGGAAGAACAGGCGAGCAACTTGGATAGGCTCGACGCCGAACATATGTTGAATCGCCTGAAGGATCCGCAGCGTGATATCGTGCGTTCGATTTCGATCGAGGGAGCAGGTGTTCGCGAAACGGCCGAAAGGCTGAAGATGAGCGAAGGTGCGGTACGCGTGGCGCTGCACCGGGCGTTGAAGTCGCTGGCGGCCTTATACCGGAGTGAGACGAGTGAAGACCGATGACCTGATCAGCCTGCTGGCCCAAGACGCGCCCATCCGCATGCGGCTTGGGCCCTTGCTCGTGGGAGCGCTTTTGATCGGCGTCGCAGTCTCGACAGCGTTGCTTCTGTCGGCAGTCGGTATTCGCCCCGACATGGCAAGCGCGATCGAAACGGCACGCGTGCTGTTCAAGGTGGTTGTGACCTTGACGCTTGCCGTCGCCGCTTGCGGGCTTGTCTTTCGCATAGGCCGTCCAGGCGTTCCGCTTTGGCTTTCAAGCCTGGCGCTGTTCGTGCCGCTGATCCTGCTCGTGACAGGCGCCGCCGCCGAACTGTCGGTCACACCGCAGGATGCATGGGAAACCGCCATGCTCGGGCGCAACGCGAGCTTCTGCCTGTTCTTCATCCCGGTCCTGTCGCTCGCGCCGCTTGCGGGTTTTCTCTGGGCGCTGAAAAGTGGTGCTGCGGAAAGCCCGGGCCTTGCCGGAGCCGCAGCCGGCCTTGCTGCCGGCGGGATAGCAGCAGCTCTT
This sequence comes from Rhizobium etli 8C-3, assembly GCF_001908375.1. Taxonomy (NCBI): domain Bacteria; kingdom Pseudomonadati; phylum Pseudomonadota; class Alphaproteobacteria; order Hyphomicrobiales; family Rhizobiaceae; genus Rhizobium; species Rhizobium etli. The sequence continues at coordinate 270,906 of NZ_CP017241.1, forward strand.
TATGCCTGGCACTGCACGGACGACAGCCCGCTATTTGTCGCGGTCTGGTACACCACGGCAATCGCGGCAGTGACAGCCATCGGCGCGCTGATCGGATCACGATATCTGAAGTGGTAAGAGAACGGTGGTTACGAGGCGACGTGCCTTCGCCATCGGCTTTGGAAGCCTGCGATACTTTCTTGGAGGATCCTGTCCTTGACAAGAAGACGTTGAAAAGCTGGCGGAGCCCGGTCGCGCCTCGTTGCCGGCAATCTATCCACTGGGTGAACAGCTGCAGCACGTGGCGTTTAATCTGGTGGCTTCGTTCGAGCTACCGTTCGAGCTGGTCGCAAAAGTACATCGGCCGCGGCGACCAGACGAAAATGCTATCACCGAATGCACAGGGCGCGGCAAATTCACTATGAAACATGGATTTGAGTGTTTCTGCCCGGCAACGTGCAACATCTGACACGAGTGATTGTCGAATTCGCCAATTACGGGGCTGTTTCGGCGGCCCCTTTGTATTCTATCTTGCCGACTTCGTGTTCATTGCGATTGATCGATCGCATGGGGAGGGGATTGCCCTTCCGGATCACCTGGGTGCGTTGTCCAGGTGAAGATCAACGCAACGGCGCAAGCGATCAGAAAGATTATCGCGACGAACGTCATCATGCGGCGCGGTGGTTTTCGACGTTTCGTGCTCATCGCCTGAACCTGAGCGGTTATTTCTGCAGCGCTTTCGCCAACTCGTTTGCCTTGTCGCGACTATTGCCGGCCCTCTTTATGATGTCCTTCGCTTGCTCTACCGTCAGGCCATGCTTTTGCTTGAAGTAGTACAGCTCGTACGGCTGGTTGGTTGCAACCCGTGTGCGATCCCTTCCTGTGGCCTTCTTGTTGTCTGCCATTCCGTCCTCCCAAGTTTGCGATGCCGACCGTAGGAACGATTTGAATAACAAGTTGGTTCAGGCGGCCCAAGCAATAGGGCAACGAACGTTGTCGGATCGCGCTCAGAATACCAGGCAATCACCAAAACTTGGGGGGCTGCAAGACCCCCCGACTCGGATCGAATATATGCGGCCGCAAGGTACTGGGCGGGGGGTTTGTTGCTCCGCCCGAGGTGCCGGGGGGACTGGTTGGCCCAGGAGGTGTGATCGGCAGCTCTGGAGCTTGTCGGATCCCGCCTGCACCTGGCGATGTTGACGGAATGGCTTTTAACACCTGCGTGAGTAGCTGAAGAGGAGCCGTGACCGCGTTGGAAACGTCGGAAACGGCCTTCGCCACCGGTTGGGCTTTGTCGGCGAGCTTGTTTGCTTCGTCTATGAGCTCGCGAGCGTTGCGCAGTTCCGCCGTCCATTTCGCCGGTGGCGGCGGCACAAGGCTGTAGCGGTCGGAAACTACGACCGCAAGATAGAGGGTCCCGAGAAAGATCCAGATCTTCAAGAAGAAGGTAACGAGTTCCTTGATCATTACGCACCGCCCGGTTGGATGCGCAATTTTGCGCCCAGGCTTGAAGTGAGTCGAGCGGCGGTACAACCACATTCCCTAATCAAAAGTGATGACGCCACAAACGTAGGCTGTCCCTGCTCAGGCGCCCGTATCTTCGCGCGTCGATCACTGCAAGCTGAAGAAGGAATATCTCGCGTAAGCAACAGAACGCGCGCCGCTGTTACCACGGTGCCCGATACACGGCAGAGCAGATCAAGGCGCTGAACAAGCGCAAGCGGAGGGGGCCCTGTGCACCTCGAGCCGCAAGCTGCCCTTACCGGGGAAACGAAGCTCGGTTTCAAGGGCGTAGGGCAAAACCGGCTCTGGCCGAGACAGGACACCACCTTGGAGGAAGTGCTGAGATAGGAGGGATCGATGCAGCGTTCGTCGGCTGCTTCGGGTGTCGGCTGAGGCCCATAACTCCACCGTCACCGTCTCGCGGTATCCTAGTTTGGCGCAGCGGCTGCGGTTTCACCCGGTGGTAAGATCCGGAACATAAAGGTCGAAACCTTCTCCCCCGGCTTGAAAGGACCAGGTATCTGATGGCTGACCGGTTTCAGGCCTTGAAGAAATGCTGCAATCGATGTCACGTCTTCCTCAGTGAGCTCCGCGAATACATGCCACGGCATAATTGGCGCCAGGGTGCGACCGTCGGGTCTCTGCCCGGTCTGAATCGCAGTCACGATCTGCTCCCTGGTCCAGCTGCCGATGCCGGTCTCCTTGTCAGGCGTAATGTTGCGGCCGACGAAAACCCCTTCCCCCGGTATCTCAAAACCGACATCCGAGCCGCCCAGAAATCGCGAGCTATCCGGTTTTCCGAAGAAATATCCTGGTGTGTGGCAGTCGTTGCAGCCGCCGATCCTGACGAGATATTCGCCCCTGGCAGTCTTCGTATCGTCGGCAGCCGCTGCCATGGAAGGCTGCAGACACATTGCATAGGCGGCCAAGAATGCGAACCGGGCGCTCAACCGAAACATCTTGCCCTCCGTGGCTTAGCTCACAACTGGAATGAATTGAATATCACGTTGAAGCCGCTCTATATATTAGCCATTTGGAATTATCGATTGCGCGAAGGACCCGCTATTTTAGGCAGCGTCACGGCATTCAGGAGGATCTTCCGGAAATTCGAAGTCACCGACGATGTTGGGCTTTGGACGCTGCCGGGGATTGAGGCGCTCGCGTCATCGGAATCGGCCGCATGGCGATGCGTGTCGCCTAAGCGATGCGATTTTACGCATAGTCAGGGCTCCTGAAGTAATGGCGGAGCGCGTGACGTGCGTCAGTGAACCCGACACTAGCTTCGCGGATGAGCGACGATAAAGAGGGGGCCCGCCTTTGACGAATGAGGAGGCCAATAGCGATGACTGCCTGATGGATGGCGCAATCCGCTCGCTACTGAGGCTCTCGCCATCCACAGCGGGCGCGATGACCATGATCCCGTCTTCTCTCCTTATGCGGCTGCCCGAACCTTGAGCTACTTCGCCGATCGGGGTCCCCGAGGCTGGGGAACGGTCCGGACGTTTCCGCAGCATTCGAGTTATCACCTGTGACCCGCGCCAATGACCCAGCGAGCGGCCGGGAAGCCGTTATCAACAAATCAACAAGTTAAGTGGGAATGGTGCCCAGAAGAGGACTCGAACCTCCACACCCTTTCGGGTACCAGCACCTGAAGCTGGCGCGTCTACCAATTCCGCCATCTGGGCGACGGAGAGGCATGTAAGGGGGTGGCTCTTTGCTGTCAACTGGCTTTTTGAAGTTTTCCTGACAGGCTGGAAAAAAGAGCGAATATGCCTCCCGAAGAAGTCGATACGGGACGATCACGCCGAACTGAACGGATTTCAATCTTGTGGTGGATGCCATGCGGCGGCGGGTGTTCTATATCTGCAGTAGCAGAAAGGAATCAGTGATGTCTGCTCTTCGAACGATCATCTTTGGCTCCGTCATCGCCATCGTGCCGCTTGCGGCCAGTGCCGCGCCTCCGCTTGCGCCGCTGCAACAGCGCAATCCGACGATCATCAATGTTCAGTCGACCTACTGCGACTATCGCGGGTGCTTCGGCTTCGGACCGCAACAATGGCACCGTCCTGCTTATATCCAGCCGAATTATCGTCCGCCGGAGGCGAGAGGGCCGACCTATTACCAGCCGCGCGCCCAGCCCAGGCGGCAGCTCTACTACGATCCGCCGCCAATCCGCCGGATACGTCCGCCAGCGAAGGATATGCATGTGGAATGGTGCCGAAATCAGTACCGGACCTACAATCCGAGGACCGATCGTTTCGTGACCTACGAGGGCATCTACAAGACCTGCAAATCGCCCTTCGACTGAGGATCAGCTCTCGAGCGAAACGCGGTCGGCGTGACCGAGATCGCGGCCGGGCTCGATGATGTCCCGCACCCGCTGCTTGAGTTCCTTCGGCCCTGGGAAACCGCCGTCGCGCTTGCGCTCCCAGATGAGGTCGCCGTTGACGCGGATTTCGAAATTGCCGCCCGTACCCGGAACGAGCGCCACTTCGGCGAGGCTGTCCGCAAAGGTGTGCAGCAGTTCCTGTGCCATCCAGCCGGCGCGCAGCAGCCAGTTGCATTGGGTGCAGTAGAGGATCGTCACGCGGGCTTTGTCGGTCATCGGCAGGTTCCTTTCAATATTCCGATTTAGGGCCTTCGTGGCCGCTTCGCAACGTCCGGCTTGCGCGGGAAGGCCATGGCATGTTCATGTCACGAAATCAGCTGTGGTGCTTTGCGGGCAAGTTCGCATGATAGGCGGACAGCAGCGGGAGAGGCAGATGAACGAGCGGGAGAAGATGGCGGCTGGCGAGTGGTATTGTTGTCTTGATGGCGAACTCGAAGGGCTGCGCCGGCTAGCGCGCAAGGCGGTTCATCAGCACAACACGATGCCGCCGGACGAACGCGGCAATATGGCACCGGCATTGGCGGTGCTGTTTGCCAAGGCGCCTGCCGACGCATTCGTCGAGGCGCCGTTTCATTGCTCCTATGGTGTGAACATAGCCCTCGGCAATCGCGTCTATCTCAATGCCGGCTGTACCATTCTCGATTCGGCAACGGTATCAATCGGCGAGCGTTCCATGCTGGGGCCGGGCGTGCATATATATTGCGCGGAACATCACAAGGATGCGGCCCTTCGCAAAGCCGGGATCGAGATCGCACGGCCGGTTTCAATCGGGGAGGATGTCTGGATCGGCGGCGGCGCAACCATTCTGGGCGGCGTCTCGATCGGGGATGGCGCAATCGTCGGCGCAGGCGCGGTTGTGACGAAAGATGTGCCGAGCGGTGCGACGGTCGTCGGCAATCCGGCTCGGATACAGATGTGATTTCTTATCCATATCGACATTGGCCTTGATTGACGCCGGATGGCGCTAGATTAACGGCGAACACGGAGGATAGGCGATGGCCAAGAAGAACCTGCCATGGGAAGGTGGCTGCCGTTGTGGCCGCGTCAGGCTGAAGATCAGCGCAAAGCCGCTGCTCACAATGGCATGTCATTGCACCGGCTGCCAGAAAATGTCGTCCAGCGCCTATTCTCTGAGCGCCGCGATACCGGCGGAAGGCTTCGAGGTAACGCGGGGCGAACCCGTAATTGGCGGGCTGCACGGCGTAACAAGACACTATTTCTGCCCACATTGCATGAGTTGGATTTTTACGCGACCCGAGGGCATGGACTGGTTCGTCAATCTGCGTGCAACCATGCTGGATGATACAAGCTGGTTCGCACCTTTCATCGAGACTTGGACGAGGGAGAAGCTGTCATTTGCCGAAACCGGCGCGGTCTATAGCTTTGAGACGCTGCCGGAAATGGATGCCTATGAGGGGCTGGTGAAGGAGTATATGGCGCGGGATGAGGCTTAGAAGCCTTGGATCAGAGAAATTCAGGCGGCAGAAATCTCGTTGCCTTTCGAAGTCAGGTCTGCGACCAATCCCCCGTTTCGTCCGGCTGAACAACGCCAACGATCTCTTGATTTGAGGATTCGACCACGATGCCCTTGCAGGCAATGTTGTCCTCTGATCCGATCTTAAGTTGATAACCGCTGTCCTCGCTCCAGTTCCGCCAGGCGCTCCTTGCAGATCGCTTCGGCGGAACGGTGGAGGTTTTCTGTCCGCTCGAGCAGCCAACCAAGACAACGACGCGGGCAAGCTCGCGCTGCTGTTCTTCCGGCAGATGTTTCAAGGACGATCGCATGGGTGTACCGATCGGCCAAGGGCGATTCGTCGTCTGCTGCTGGAAACTGTAGGAACGGCGGCGGCTTGCAAGCCGGCGCAATCTTCCGCGGCCACGGCGGAGCGGGACGGTAACTTGCTTTTCAGGGGCAGGTGCTTCGCCGCTTAGCACTTCTGCCATGCGCTCCGTCGCCATCATGTCGCGTTGAAGACGACAAGCGGATCAAGCCGCATCATGATGCCGGGCGGCTCCTGCATAGAGAAGCCGGCCAACAGTGCTCGCAACGCCGGCGCAGGTTATGGGCAGACAATCTGCGCATAACGTCGAAAACAAGGATTTACTCGTCGCCCATCTTCAGCGCTGCGATGAACGCCTCCTGCGGGATTTCCACCTTGCCGAACTGGCGCATGCGCTTCTTGCCGGCCTTCTGCTTGTCGAGCAGCTTGCGCTTGCGGGTGGCGTCGCCGCCGTAGCACTTGGCGGTCACGTCTTTGCGCAGCGCTGAGATGGTTTCGCGGGCAATCACATTTCCGCCGATCGCCGCCTGGATCGGGATCTTGAACATGTGCTTCGGGATCAGCTCCTTGAGCTTTTCGCACATGTCTCGGCCGCGCTTTTCAGCCGCTGTCCGGTGCACCATCATCGACAGCGCGTCGACCGGTTCGCCGTTGACCAGAATCGACATCTTGACGAGGTTGCCTTCGCGGTGATCGGTCAACGCATAGTCGAAGGAGGCGTACCCCTTCGAAATCGATTTCAGCCGGTCGTAGAAATCGAACACAACTTCATTGAGTGGCAGATCGTAAGTCAGCATTGCCCGCGTGCCGACATAGGTTAGTTCGATCTGGATGCCACGACGATCCTGGCAGAGCTTCAGGATGCCGCCGAGGTAATCGTCCGGCGTCAGGATCGTAGCTCGGATCCAGGGTTCGTGGATTTCTGAGATTTTCACGACATCCGGCATGTCGGCGGGATTGTGCAACTCACGCTCCGTACCGTCGGTCATGTACATCTTATAGACGACGGAAGGCGCGGTTGCGATGAGGTCCAGGTCGAATTCGCGTTCCAGGCGTTCCTGGATGATTTCGAGATGAAGCAAGCCGAGGAAGCCGCAACGGAAGCCGAAGCCGAGTGCTGCGGACGATTCCATCTCGAATGAGAAGGAGGCGTCGTTAAGGCGCAGCTTGCCCATCGCGGCGCGCAGATCTTCGAAATCGGCAGCATCGACCGGGAAGAGACCGCAGAAGACGACGGGCTGGGCCGGCTTGAAGCCAGGCAGCGCTTCGGCAGTCGGTCGCTTGTCCTCGGTGATCGTATCGCCGACGCGGGTATCGGCCACTTCCTTGATGCTGCCGGTGATAAAACCGATTTCGCCAGGACCGAGGCAATCCACATTGACCATCTTCGGCGTCAGCACGCCGACGCGTTCCACCTGATATTTGGCATCGGTGCCCATCATGCGAATTGTCTGACCCTTGGTCAGTACGCCATCGATGACGCGCACCAGAACCATGACGCCGAGATAGGCGTCGTACCAGCTGTCGACGAGCAGGGCCTTGAGCGGCGCCTTTTCGCCGCCCGGGCTCTTCGGCGCCGGCAGCTTGTGGACGATGGCTTCCAGCACGGCTGGAATGCCGAGACCGGTCTTGGCGGAAATCAGGACCGCGTCGGAAGCGTCGATGCCGATCACCTCCTCGATCTGCTCCTTGATGCGCTCAGGTTCTGCCGCCGGTAGGTCGATCTTGTTGAGGACGGTGACGAGCTCGTGGTTGTTGTCGATCGCCTGGTAGACATTGGCAAGCGTCTGCGCCTCCACGCCCTGGGACGCGTCAACGACGAGCAGCGACCCTTCGCAGGCCGAGAGCGAGCGCGAGACTTCGTAGGCGAAGTCGACGTGCCCGGGGGTGTCGATCAGGTTCAGGATGTAGGTTTCGCCGTCCTGCGCCTTGTAGTGCAGACGCACGGTCTGCGCTTTGATGGTGATGCCGCGCTCGCGCTCGATGTCCATGTTGTCCAGCACCTGCTCGGACATTTCGCGCTCGGCAAGGCCGCCGGTCGTCTGGATCAGGCGGTCGGCAAGCGTCGATTTGCCGTGGTCGATGTGGGCCACGATCGAGAAGTTGCGGATGTGGGACAGCGGAGTCGTCGGATTGGTGCTCATGCGCGCCATATAGCAGTGCCGCCCCCCGCCGCAAAGCGGAAAAGAAGGACTCCGTTTAGGATAAAATGCATGTCATGGGCGGTGGCAAAAACCACTTGATTCTATTATATGACCATGTATTTCTATTATATTGGAATCTATGGATCGAACGATGGAAACGGAACTCGAGACGGCAATCGGCATTCGCATTCGCAAGCTCAGGATCGAAAAGGGGCTGACGCTGGATGACCTTGCCAATGCCTCCGGCGTCAGCCGCGCGATGATTTCGCGCATCGAGCGGGCGGAGGCGAGCCCGACGGCCTCGCTGCTTGCAAGGGTCTGTGCCGCGCTCGGGCTATCGCTTTCGTCCTTCTTTGCCGATGAAGGGCAGGGCTCGCCAATTGCGAGGCGTCACGAGCAGCAGGTCTGGCGCGATCCGGAAACCGGTTATCTGCGCCGCTCCGTCTCGCCGCCCGCAACCTCGTCCGGGGTCGATATCGTCGACGTAGAGTTTCCCGCCGGCGCCCGCGTCAGCTTTCCGCCGCATACGGCAAGCCACGGCATGACCCAGCACGTCTGGATGTTCGAAGGCGAGATGGAGATGACCACCGGCGAAACGGTGCATCACCTTCTGCCCGGCGATTGCCTCTTCATGCCGGTCGGGGAGGGCCATGTCTTCTGCAATCCCACCACCAGACCCGCCCGCTATTGCGTCGTGCTCAACCGTGGCACCCGCTGATTTGATTTCAGGAGAGAGATCGTGACCGTTATTCGTATTCTTGATTCACAACAGGCCAACGCGGCCATTCCGGAACTTTGCGAGATACTTGCCGACTGCGTGAAGGGCGGCGCCTCGGTCGGTTTCATGCAGCCTTACACGGCGGCCGACGCGGAGCCCTATTGGAGGAGCGTCGCAGAAACAGTCGGGGCGGGCGTCAACTTGCTCGCCGTGGCGGAGATCGACGGAAAGATCGTCGGAACAGTGCAGGTCGGATTTGCCTCGATGCCGAACCAGCCGCACCGTGGCGATTTGAAGAAGCTGCTCGTGCATCGGTCTGCACGCGGCAAAGGCTTGGCACGGCTGCTGATGGAGGCGATCGAATACGAAGCCGCAAGACATGGCAAGCGCCTGCTGGTGCTCGACACGGCAACCGGCAGCGAAGCGGAGGCGATCTATCCGCGGCTCGGCTGGGAGCGCGCCGGCGTCATCCCGGATTATGCGATGTGGCCGGAGGGCGGCTATTGCGCGACCACGCTTTTCTACAAGCGCATCGCCGCTTAAACCATTGACAAGGCAGCCGTCTGCCGCGCCTTATCCAACAAAACAGATCGGGAGAAGCCGGTGCGCGTCATCTATTCCGAAGACCACAAGCTGCGCGATGCGAAGACAGAGCTGCATGGCGGCCTGTTGGTGACGCCGTTCGAAGGACCGTTTCGCGCAGAGTGGATCCTGGAAGCAGTCAAAGAGGCGGGGTTTTCGGATGTTGTTGCGCCGGAACGGCATGGACTGGAAACCGCACTGAAAGTGCATGACGCCGGCTATCTCGACTTCCTGTCAAAGGCTTGGACTATGTGGCAGGCAAGCGGGGCTGCGGGCGAGGCGATCCCGACCTCGCTGCCGGTGCGCCGTGCAACGCAGCGCGTACCGAACGATATCGACGGCATGCTCGGCTATTACGCCAATGCCACCGAAACCTCGATCACCAACGGCACCCACGAGGCGGCCGTCGCCTCGATGCAATGCGCGATCACCGGCGCTGATTGGCTGAATTGCGGAAACCGTTTCGCCTTCTCGCTTTGCCGGCCTCCCGGCCATCATGCAGGCATCGACCTCTTCGGCGGCTATTGCTTCATCAACAACGCCGCCGTCGCGGCGCAACGCCTGCTGGATATCGGCGCAAAGAAGGTTGCGATCCTCGATGTCGATTTCCATCACGGCAACGGCACGCAGGACATCACCTACCGCCGCGGCGACATCTTTTTTGCATCGCTGCACGGCGAACCTGCCAATGCCTTTCCCTATTTCTGGGGCTATGCAGATGAAACCGGCGAGGGCGAAGGAGAAAACTGCAATGCGAACTACCCGCTCCCGCGCGGTACGGCCTGGGCTGCATGGTCGGCGGCGCTTGCGGATTCGCTTGCGCGCATCAAGGCTTTTGGTGCCGAAGCCATCATCGTCTCGCTTGGCGTTGATACCTTCGAACGCGATCCGATCTCGTTTTTCAGGCTGACTTCCGATGATTTCACACGCATGGGCGCGTTGATCGCCAAGGCGGGCCTTCCAGTCCTGACCTGCATGGAGGGCGGTTATGGAGTGAGGGAAATCGGTTTCAACGTCGCCAATATGCTGAAAGGGCTCGAGGCCTAGAAGCCTTCAATGGACGACCAAAATCAGCCATCCGATGTTCCGACGCCGCGCATGCTCTCCTGGGCACGCAACTCGACGATCTATCGCCTCGAGCGCCGGATGATGACGGAAAAACAGCTCTTCGATGCGATCACGCGAAAGGCGAAGCAGAAATTCGAAGACATCAGTCCGGCGCAGCTGAAGGCACTTGCCGCTTCGGCGGTCAAATTCGCCTACGACGTGAAGGCTCTGGACGACGTGGCCTATGCAGCGGTGAGCACCCGCTCGGCGGTACGCGGCGGCAAATCGAAACGCAGCATCGCGCAAAAGCTCTCCTCGAAAGGGGTGGCAAGCGATATCGTCGATACCGCGATCGAGCATGCCGACGATCTGTTCGCCGCCGTCGTCTTCGCCCGCAAGCGCTCCTTTGGTCCGTTCCGGCATTGCGACGTTGATGAGAAGCGAAAGGTGAAGGAGCTTTCAGCTTTTGCCCGGAATGGATTCAGCTTTGAGATCGGCAGGAAAGTATTCGCCATGAGCCGCGGCGAGGCTGAAGAGGTGCTCGAACCCGGGCTGGCGCTTTAGCGTCTTGGTGCATAAAGACCGCTTATGTCCGGATCAGAAGTTTGCATTTGCCGCTCTGTGATTGCGTTCGTATCAGTGATGCAAATCGGGAGCAGGAAATGGATCAGAAGAGGGGCAAACCAACGCCAAACGGCGCTGTCGTTGCGTTAACCGCAGCTGCGCCTGCATTTTCCGGCGGTATTGCGGCTGGTTCATTGATGTGCCTGCTTTCGATGTCGTCCATTCAGTTCGGTGCGGCATTCTCTTCCGGCGCGATCGCAGCATATGGATCGGCAGGTGCCTCCTGGCTTAGGCTTGCCTTCGCGGCAGCCATCCTGGCAATCGCCGTTCGTCCGCCCTTGCTGCGCTACAGCCGCGAGCAATGGATCGGCGCATTGGTTCTCGGCACCACGACGGCGCTGATGACGATGTCCTTCTTTGCGGCGATCGAGCGAATTCCTTTGGGGCTTGCGGTGGCGATCGATTTTCTTGGTCCGCTCTCCGTCGCGACGTTCGGTTATGGCCTGACGCGGCGCCTGATCTGGCCGGTGATCGCCGCAGCCGGTGTTCTCCTCCTCGCCTATGATGGCGAAGGATGGGTCGGCAATCTGCCCGGCGTTCTCTTTGCCTTCGGCGCCGGCGCGGGCTGGGCATGCTATATCATGCTGACGAAAAAGGTCGGCGCGGCGTTCAAGGGGCTCGAAGGCCTCTCCATGTCGCTGATCGCGGCGGCGGTGGTGGCGGCGCCCTTCGGCTTTGCCGGTGCCGCGTCGAACTTCGATGGCTACGGTCTCTTCGAGATGGCAGGTCTGGCGATCCTCGTTCCGCTCCTGCCTTATACCCTGGAAATGATTGCGTTACGACGGATGACGACGGCCGCATTCGGCATCCTCATGAGCTTGGAACCGGCAATCGGTGCGCTCGCAGGCTTCCTCATCCTTGCCCAGCCCATGACGCTGTTGCAGATGCTCGGGACCGCGCTGGTCGTCGCGGCGAGCGCAGGTGCGACCTTTTCAACCGAAAAAGCTTAGGCGGAATTGCGAGCAGGATCGTCGAGTGCGGGATTGTAAAATAGCGATAGCGTCAAGCTCTTCGCGATGCGTTCCGCCGTCGCCATGAACCAGGCCTTTGCCCCGGCATTCGGAGCGATATCGTCGAGCGTTGCTGAAAAGAGCTCCAGCCATTGGGGAAAAAGATCGGGCGTCATGTTGGCCACACCGACATGTGCTTGCACCGGCTTGCCGCCGTAGGCGCCGCTGCGGAATGCGACGGAGGACCAGAAGCTCTTCATCTTCGCCATGTGCTCCGGCCAGCGGCCCGAAAGCCGGGCGTCGAAAACGGGGCCGAGTTCGGGATGCGCAAGGACGCGGCCGTAGAAAGTCTCGACCAGCCTGTCGATGAAGGCATTGTCGATGCCCATGGCATTCATTTCCATTTCCGCTCGCTGGCGGATTGCGGCGGCATGCGCCGCCCGGCCTTGCAATTCACTATTCATCCCATACCCATGATCGCTTTGTTGCGGCACGCCTCATATAGGCACCTGCCTCGTCCAGCTGAAGTGCACAATTTGTATTGCGGCAATCTGTCAGATCGAACGCCCGATGCTTGACGCTTTGCGGCGCACTGTTTAGATTTAGAATTATTCTAAAATGGAGCTTTGTTATGCTGCCGCGGTTTTTCACCTCTTTCAAACGTTCATTCAAATCATTGTCGGAACAAGAAATTCTGGCGCTGGCGATTGCCTCAGAGGAGGACGACTCCCGCATCTATCGGGCCTATGCCGACAAGCTGAAGGTCGCTTATCCCGCCTCGGCGCAGATCCTCGAGGACATGGCGGAAGTCGAAAACACGCACCGCAAGTCGCTTATCGAGATACATCGGCAGCGTTTCGGCGAACGCATTCCACTAATTCGCCGCGAGCATGTGCAGGGTTTTTATGAGCGCAAGCCGGATTGGCTGCGCAAGAACCTGTCACTGGAAGCGGTTCGGCAGGAAGCCGAGACGATGGAGGAGCAGGCTTATCGCTTCTACGTCGAGGCGGCAAAGCAGACTTCGGATGCCTCGACGCGCCAGCTTCTCGGCGATCTCGCGCTCGCCGAACAGGGTCATGAAGACATTGCCAGAATGCTCGGCGACAAACATACTCCTGAGGATGTAAAGGAAGCCGAGGACGAAACGGCGCGGCGACAATTCGTGCTCACCTATGTGCAGCCGGGCCTTGCAGGCTTGATGGATGGTTCTGTCTCGACGCTGGCGCCGATCTTCGCCGCCGCCTTTGCGACGCAGGATACGTGGCAGACATTCCTCGTCGGCCTCTCGGCTTCGGTAGGCGCGGGTATATCGATGGGTTTCACCGAAGCTGCACATGACGATGGTAAGATTTCCGGGCGCGGTTCGCCGATCAAGCGCGGTTTCGCCTGCGGGATCATGACAACGATCGGAGGCCTCGGCCACGCACTGCCCTACCTCATCCCCCAATTCTGGACTGCGACGATCACTGCCGTCGTCATCGTCTTTTTCGAACTCTGGGCGATCGCGTTCATCCAGAACAGATATATGGAAACGCCATTTTTGCGCGCGGCCTTTCAGGTCGTGCTTGGCGGGGGTCTCGTGCTGGCTGCCGGCATCCTGATCGGCAATGGGTAAGGCCCGGTCAGGCGCGCAGCCGAAGCAATCGACCAAGGGATACGGTTGCAGCGCCGAACGCCTTGAACTCAATCGAAGAGACGGGAGACCGTGCGTAAAGCAAAGTCTCCCAAAGCGGCCGACGGTCGCGGGCCTTCGTGCTTGAAGATTGAAATTCTTACTTCAGAGCGCCGACCAGGACGTCGCGGCCGTTTTCGATCGTCACCCAGCGGCCGGCATTGTAGCTCGACTGGCGCTTGACGAAGGAATAAGCCGTATCGAACCAGGGTTTCACGCCGGAAGCGAGGTTGTCGAGAATGAAGTCGCCTTCGGCTGTGCGAAGCGTCAGCACGGCGTGGCCTTCGCCATCTGGCTTGCGCACCACGGTCATCAGAAGATTTGCCGGATCAAAGCCGCGCTGGATCAGAATGCGGCGCTTGAGGAGAGCAAAATCTTCACAGTCGCCCGCCGTTGTCGGATAAGACCAGATTTCGTCCTTGCCGTAGATTTCCTTGTCCGTCATCGGGGTGATGGTACTGTTGACGGTGGAATTGACCGAGCGGACAAGAGCCCATTTCTCGCCATTCATTTCCGCCGGCCCTGCATTGCGGTCCGCACCGCATTCGATCCGGTGCAACTGGCAGAAATCATAATGGCCGATTGGCTGCGAGGTGGCGCCGCCTGTAACCATCGAGAGGTTTCTTGTGGGGGCCGGTAACGCGGCCGAAGACATCGCACAAATGGCCATCATAGCCATCAAGTAACCCTTGATCCGCACGCCCGTTTCCCTGCATCGCCCTTGTATTTGTTAACAAAGAGTTAACGGAGAGGGTGTTGAGGAGTCAATCATTACTTCTTGCGGCTCTGCCCTAACAACCAGACATGGTTAAAATGCCACACAACCGGTGGTTTTTTGCAGAGTGCGGTCTCGAACTCTGGTAGAGGCCGCAGGCGCCGGCTTCGGCTAACGAACGAGGCTTTTAGCGGCCGATAGTATCCGCTCGATATCCTGCGGCCGCGAAAGCCGATGGTCGCCATCGCGAATGAAGGTCAGCACGACATTGTCGGCGGGCAGGTGTTCAACCAGCTTCATCGCGTGGCTGTAGGGAACGTCCGGATCTTTCATGCCTTGCAGGATATGTACCGCGCAGCCCGTGTTGATGATGCCGGTCAGTACGCGGTTTTCGCGACCGTCTTCCAGGAGTGCACGGGTGTAGACGTTGGGCTCCGGACTATAGTCGGACTTCTCTTCGAAATAGCCGCGTTCGGCGAGCGAGGCGCGATCCTTTTTCCTCAGATGCGGCTCGATGAGATCCGATGTGAAGTCGGGTGCCGGCGCAATCAGCACCATCCCGTCGAGCTTTGGCGTCCCCTCCAAGCTTGCAAGTTCCTGCGCCAGCCGCAATGCAATCCATCCGCCCATGGAGGAGCCAACGAGGATGATGCGCTCGGGTCTTGCATGGAGGACGACGGCAAGCGCCTCTTCCAGCCAGCGGGAAATCGTTCCGTCCTTAAACTCTCCACCGGAAAGTCCGTGCCCCGAATAGTCGAGGCGGATGCAGGCAAGTCCGAGTTCACCGGCCAGCCGATCGAGTTCTATCGCCTTTGTGCCGCTCATGTCCGACCGGTAGCCGGAGAGCCAGACGAAGGTCGGGCCGCAATCCTTCGAGGTGGCTTGACGAATGATGAAAGCGATCCTTCGCTCCGCGTCACCTTCGCCCACCGTCAGGAACTGCGGCTCGGATATGGCTGTTGCTTCGGACATAAGCACTAACTCCCATTGTTTGTGCCTATAAAACAGATTCTTGAATAGGCTGACAGCAGGTGATTTTTCCGCTAAAGCGTGTTATTGACGACATCGCAGCGGCAGCGAGACTTCGTTGCGCCCCAATGGAGCGCGAAGCTGCGATCTGAAACAACTCGAGGAGAGTACGACCATTCGCAGACCTTTTAAAACCGACGCGCCCGTGAAGGAAGGGCCGCGTTCGAACCGGGAAATCCGTATTCCTAAGGTTCAGTTGATTGATGCTGAAGGACAGAATTTGGGCGTGGTGCCCACCGATCAGGCCCTGAGAATGGCTGAAGAAGCCGGCCTCGACCTTGTGGAAATTTCTCCCAACGCCGAACCGCCTGTGTGCAAGATTCTCGATCTGGGCAAGCTGAAATACGCCAACCAGAAGAAGGCCTCCGAGGCGCGCAAGAAGCAGAAGATTGTCGAAGTCAAAGAAATCAAGATGCGGCCGAACATCGACACCCATGATTATGAGGTGAAAATGAAGGCTATGGGCCGCTTCTTTGAGGAAGGCGACAAGGTGAAGGTGACGCTGAAGTTCCGCGGCCGCGAAATGGCCCACCAGGAACTCGGCATGAAGCTTCTGCAGCAGGTCAAGGCCGACACACTGGAATTTGCAAAGGTCGAAGCCGAGCCGAAGCTTGAAGGCCGCCAGATGATGATGGTGCTCGCGCCGAAGTGAGCGGGCCACATCGATGCATCAAAGCCGTCCGTAAGGGCGGCTTTTGTGTTTTTGCGCCAGGCATGGCGCGTGGTGCGTTAAATGGAGCTGTCTGGGCCCCTGTGGCACCCCAGCGTCGTTTATGGCCGCTACTATTGCAAGCACGCTCGGATCAAATCTTATCGAGGGGTGGGGGCAGCCACTATCGTTGCAGCGAGCATGGTGAGATGGCTTCTCTTCGGGACAATCTCCTGGCTTTGGGCACGCCATGCCGCCCGCATTCTCATGCCTCGCATGCGTGCCCTTGTTGTTGGAAGGGGCGGTGTGAACCGCCCGACGGTCATTGAATGACCTGGATGACCTTCCGGGAGGAAGGTTCGACGATAACGCGCTGATCGTTGACGATTGCATATGCATATTTCGGATCATCGGGAACGGGGGTGACGACGACGGTTTCCGGCAGGGGCTGCCCGACGACGACCTTCTCCCTCACCACGACGCGTTCAGCCGGGGCGGGAGCCTGCTCAACGTAGGTCACCACCTTCGGCGGCGGTGGATCGATGATGCTGCCTGCCACGCCGCCGACGATGCCGCCGACAGCCGCACCGACCGGGCCACCGACAATAGCACCCGTTGCAGCGCCACCCGCTGCTCCTGTAACCGTCGAGGACTGCGCAAAGGCACACGTCGACGCCAACAGAATACCCGAGGCAAAACCAATCGATTTGATATTCATCTTCTTTCCTCCTTTGATGCGATTGCTTCCTTGAAAGCCAACGGGGAGATGGAAGAAGTGTTCCAGAGCTGGGACTTTAGGCGGAGGCATGATGGGACCTTCGTCCGACCCCCGCCAGTCACCGTCGACTACTGCATGGGAAAGCGGCTCAGCATCCGGTCATGGACATTTTCCCAGCCTACGATCATGGCTGCAATCGAGATCGCTTTGTCGCGATCTGCAGCCTTCGTTATGTAGCCTTCCAGCAGCACGACCGGACCGAGCATCCTGATCTCGATGGCGCTGCTGTCAATTTCCGGGTCGGCGGAAAGGGCTGCTGATATCGTCGCGATGGTCGATGCCGAACTATGGCCTTCAAAGCAGCGCTCTTCGTGATTGTCGGGGCCGAATCTCATATCCTTCTCCTGTTCCGCCCCTCAACGGACTCAACATTGCATCATATCCGTATATGAGCACCGCGCCCTGCGGTGGCCAGTCCGACTTAGGTCCTGCTTTCCCTCGGCATCGTCTGCCATAGATGCTGCTCACCCTGTCGAAAGGACATCAAGGAGGTGCTGGTCGTTGTTGCTGAACCCGATCTAAACCTTTCCTGATGAAGCGCCAGGTTATCGATCCATGGTGGAACAGATAGTGATGCGAACGGTCGGGATATTGGAGCAAGCGAAGATTTCGCGCCTGTGATGCTTGTAATGAGCGGTCAGGAAAAGCACAGGCTGGTGCGGTCGCTGAGTGAGCTTGCCGGCGACCTGATCGCCGCGTGGCCGACAGACGATGGCGAGCATATATTGCCGCAGTGAAGACATGCCTGGATGCCATTGAGGGTGATATCCCGGCAAAGACAGCGCGTGCCGCGCTCATTCGCGCTGCCGAAAAAGCCGGAATTCCGGTGATTGCGGCTGTTCACTGAGATCTTGCAACGCTGAAGATCGGTGGATCGGTTTCATAAAAAGGATGCATGAAAAAAAGAGCCAAAGCGCGTCTGCAGCACAGAAAAACAGGTAGAGGCGAAGTGCATGAATGAGCCGCGCAGTCCTTGGACTGCGCGGCTTTGAATTCAGTTTTTCCCAGCGAGTTCTCGGCCAAGAAAGTCGTGAATAAGCGGCGCTATCACGTCCAGCTTGTCCTCCAGCGCGAAGTGGCCGGTATCGAGAAGATGCAGTTCTGCATCCGGCAGGTCGCGAAGATAGGGAAGCGCGCCTTCGGCAGGGAAGATCTTGTCGTTTTTGCCCCACACGATCAGCGTCGGCGGCTTGCGATCGCGGAAGAAGGCCTGGAATTGCGGGTAGAGCGGCACATTGGTGCGGTAGTCATAGAAGAGGTCCAACTGAATGTCCTTGTTGCCGGGACGATCGAGCAGCGCCTGGTCATGAATCCAGTTGTCGGGGCTGATGCGGCTCAGATCGCTCATGCCGTCAGTGTACTGGAATTTCGTGGTCTCCAAGGCGACCAGGCCAGAGAGCCCGTCGCGGCTTTCGTTCGAGCCATCGGCCCAGTATTTTTTGATCGGATCCCAGAATTCGCGAAGGCCCTCGTCATAGGCATTGCCGTTCTGCACGATAAGAGCCGTCACGCGATCCGGATGCTTCAAGGCGAGCCGATAACCGACCGGCGCACCATAATCCATGACGTACATGGCGTATTTTTTTGCACCAAGCTGATCGAGCAAACCATCGACGAGGTCGGCATAATGACCAAAAGTGTAGGCGAATTTGGTATGGTCCGGAGCGTCACTCTGGCCGAAGCCCGGATAGTCCGGCGCGATGACTCGATAGCGATCGGCGAGAAGTGGCATCAGATTGCGGAACATATGCGAAGACGTCGGGAAGCCATGCAGCAGAACGACTACGGGGCCGTCTTTCGGACCGGCTTCGCGGTAGAAGATGTTCACACCATCGATTGCTGCGGTCCGATAGTGGACGGTACCGGGAGCCTGCCGGGTGATGATAGCTTGGTCGGGCGTGGACGAGGCTGCAAAGGATATGGGGGCAAAGCTGACGGTAGCCAGCATCAGGGTCATGATCAGGCGTTTCATGGCGGTCTCCTTCGGGTTTGAGGCGCCAGCTGCGGCTGCCTTGGAGACCAACATATCCTTTCACAGAGAAACGATAATCTGCTCAGTGTGGAAGTGATAATTACGACGTGTGAAAGAATGAGCGACGTCACGACCTGGGTTGCTTCAGCAGCTGTCACTGGAGATCCGCGCCTCTCAACGGCGGGATCTGGCACCAGTTCGGCGGAAGAATGCGGCGGTGGTTTTAGTTCAACAACCGGTTTTCCCGAAGACGCGCCGCCGCCATGTCCACGAAGGCCCGAACCTTGGCGGGCGCGTGTCGCCCTTCCGGATGAAGGATGTGAATGGGCATTGGCGGCTCTTCATGATCGCTGAGGACGATCTGCAGATCCCCCGCAAGCAGGGCCGGGCCGATCTGGTAGTGCAGGACTCGGGTCAGTCCCCAGCCTGCCCGTGCGGCCGTGATAACGGCGTCGTTGGTGTTGCATTGTAGAAGGGGGTCGATCGTCACCCGCTGATCGTTTGCAAAACGCCATTCCGGCGATGCCCAGGCGCTTGTGGACGCGGCAATGCGATGGTTCTTGAGGTCGGCGGGCGTGGTTGGAACGCCGTGGCTCTCGAAATAGCTCGGGGACCCGCAGATGACATGCCGAACGGTCCCGACCTTTATGGCAGAGAAACCTGAGTCCCGCAGGTGTCCGATACGAACGGCCACGTCGACCCCTTCTTCGACGATGTTGACCGGGCGATCGATGAACAGGGTCCGTGCATGCATGGTCGGGAAGGTGTTCAGGAACTCGGTCACGATGGGCAACACATACATCTGCCCGAACAATGCTGAAGCCGTGATGGCCAGCGTACCCGTTGGAGTGGCATAGGAGCCACCCGCGGCAGCCTCCGCTTCGGCAATATCCGCCAATATGCGGCGGCAATCCTCGAAATACCGTGTGCCTGCCTCCGTCATCTTGACGGAGCGCGTCGTGCGAACGAAAAGGCGGGCGCCAATCAGATCTTCAAGCGCTGCGACGGCGCGGGTGACAGCCGGTGCACTCATATGCATGTGGCGCGCGGTATCCGCAAAACTTCCGGTCTCCGCAACCTTCGCGAAAATCCGCATTGCCTGCCATCGATCCATTCGCCCCTCAAAGATTGCTCGTGTTGCTCAACGTGACCGTCGCCCAGAAATGTATCAATCCCGAAACAGATCGAGCAAGACCGTTTCGAGATTGATACGAATGACATGGCTGGAGATGTCGTGAAAGGTCGACGATGGCCTATGGGGATCGCAACCGAGATCGGCTGATGTAGGACGCCGCCAGTTCTTCGATGTCGGCACAGGCTTGTGCGTCGATACCGGCTTTCATGGTGCGCTCGCGGTGCTCGGCGTCTGGTTTGAGGGCCAAGGCTATCGCCTTGGAAAGCTGGAAATCGAAGCTCGAGCCCTTGCGGGCCATATCGACTTCAGCCCCCGTAATGCCGAGCGCCTTTGCGTCCATTTCCTGCTGTCGGGCAAAAATGGGATCTCCGCGTCCGGCGGTAAGCGCGAGCTCGATCGACAGCCGTGCCCGCGCATCGAGCTTGAAACCTGCCATGGTGGCGAGCTCCCTGATGCGGACCTGGCTTTAGAAGCCCAAATCGCTCAAGCCCGGGTGATCGTCAGGCCTGCGGCCGAGCGGCCAGCGGAACTTGCGCTCCGCCTCCGTGATCGGGCGCTCGTTGATGCTGGCATGCCGCGCCCGCATCAGCCCGTCCTCGGCGAATTCCCAGTTTTCGTTGCCATAGGCACGAAACCACTGACCGCTGTCGTCGTGATATTCGTAGGCATAGCGAACGGCGATGCGGTTGCCCTGGAAAGCCCAAAGCTCCTTGATCAGCCGGTAGTCGAGCTCGCGGTTCCATTTGCGCCTGAGGAAAGCTTCAGCCTCGGCACGGTTGGTCGCGAATTCGACGCGGTTGCGCCAGCGTGTGTCGAGTGTATAGGCGAGCGCGACCTTGGCGGCATCGCGGCTGTTCCAGCCATCTTCGGCAAGGCGGACCTTTTCGACGGCGCTCTGTTCATTGAAAGGGGGAAGTGGCGGACGAGACATGGTTCGGTTCCTTATAGATTGGGAATGGAAAGGGCGGGTGGCCGCCGCCCAGGCGACCACCGTGAGTTAGTCATGCTGGAAGGTGGTCGATGCTGGGGAAGTCGATTTCGGTGCCCAGGGCTTCGTTGACATAATTGGTGAAGGTGTTCAGCGCGACATGCGCGATGATCTCGAGGATTTCCCCATCGCTGTAACCCGCGGCGCGGACTTTTTCGACATCGCCTGGGGCCACGGAACCGCCGGCGACGACAAGAGCGCGAGCGAATTCGACGGCGGCGGCTGCCTTTGGATCATTCGAGGTGCCGCGCCGGTTCTTCTCGATCTCGCTCTCGTCCAGCTTGGCAAACTTGGCGCCGGTATAGCTATGCGCCGACAGGCAGTAGTCGCAACCATTGGCCTCGGCCATGGCGAGCGCGATCCGCTCGCGGGTGGCCGGAGCCAACTTGCCCTTGCCGAGAGCACCCTGCAGGGCCGCCAGGGCGTTCAGAGCGGCCGGGCTGTTCGACACCAGGCGGAAGATGTTCGGCACGGAGCCAATCTGTTTCTGGATGGCTTCCAACACGGGGCGGGAAGCTTCCGGTGCATCGTTGATTGTGGCGGGCGTGGCAATGCGAGACATGTCTATTTCCTTGGTTTAATTGCGAAAGGCTGTCCCCTTCGTCACTTGGAAGATGCTCCCGTTCTGCCGGATGATGAACGTTGAAAAAGCGGAAGATACTCTTGCGCCGGATGCATCAATGGGAAGCGTCAGAGTTCGAGCTGGATCTGGTTTTCCTCACCGCCCTCCTGTGCGGCGGGGACCGAGCAGCACAGCAGTACTTCGCCTTCGGCAATCGCCGCCGTCGGCTCCTTGATGTAGGTCACTGCCCCCCTGGTGAGCTTGGTGCGGCATGTGCCGCAACTGCCTTCCCGGCAACTGAATTCGGGACTGAGGCCGCGCGCTTCCGCCAGCTCCAGCAATGTGCCGGCCTCCGGTGTCCAGCGGGCTTCCTTCAGCGATCCCATGAAGGCGACCGGTACCGGCTTTGTGGATGGCGGTCGACGCGTGGGCGGGCTCACCCCGGCGTCGAGCGTTCGCTCCAGGGATGACGGGCCGAAAGCCTCCGCGTGAATGCGGGCATCAGCAATATTATAGCCGCGCAAGCCATCGTACAGTGACTGCGTGAACTGCGGCGGCCCGCAGAGGTAGAAGTCATAATCGTCGAACGGCAAGTGGCGGGACAGGAGCGGCATATCGATGCGCCCGATGGCGTCGTAGTCAACGCCTTCTTCAGCGCCATTGGCATCGCTCAAGACCCGGATCAGCCTCACCGCGCCTCGCGCGGCGTCGACGAGCTCGGCGATTTCCCGATCGAACGGACGCTCCTGCCTGGAACGCGCCGCGTGAAAAAGAAAGATCGGGCGAATGCGCTGCTTGCGCAGCCCCTCGTAGACAACGTGGCGCAACATGGCAAGCAGGGGCGTTATCCCAACACCGCCGGCAAGCAGCACTGCCGGACGGGCAGCGCGGGCGTCGATGGTAAAACTGCCGGCCGGCGAGCGCGCCTCGATCGTGTCGCCGACGCGGATGTGATCGTGGAGATGTTGCGATACCGCACCGTCGCGCTTGACACTGATGCGGTAAAGGCCGTCCGAGGGTGCCACTGACAGCGTATAGGTTCGGATAGCAGGCTTGTCGACGCCTGGAACGCTGATGCGGATCGGCAGATGCTGGCCGGCAACATGCGGCAGCAAACCTGCCCCATCGCTCGGCTGAAGGTGAAACGAACGGATGGAGGCGCTTTCTTCCACAATCCTGGTCACGGTCAGGGCGCGCCACCGGGTGGCCACTTCCGCAGCGCGCAGCCGGTCCGCCGCCTGCGCCCAATCGCCGGTCATCAACGAATTGGCAGACCAGCCGTCGTCCCGGAAGGACCAGCGCAGTGCCAATGCGTTCCGCCGACGGATGATCCGACGTGCCTTGAACGTCCACAGTCGTTCGGCGCCCTGAAAGGCCGCGATCTCCGGTGAATTAAGGATAACCTCGGCGTCACCGGTCATCTGCAGCATGTCGCCGCTGGAATAATCGACGAAGACAAGCCCGGCCTTGCCGTTCAACAGGATGTTGCCGAGCGTTGCAAAAAAGAGGTTCCCGTCAAAGTCCGGGATCGTCAGTGTCCCGTCGCCCGCAACGCGAACGAAACCGGCCTTGCCGCCGCGATGCGACACGTCGACCTGGCGTCGATCTTCGCGATCGGCATAAGAGGCGACGAAAAACGCATCCGCCGCCGTGATCATGGCGCGTGCAGCACTATCGAGGTCGGGCAGGTCTTCGACGGTGCCGGAAAAATCTCCGCCGGGATTTCGAACGAATTCGAAATCCCGCAGCTGGATGTAACGCGGGCAGTTTCCGAAGCTCTGGTCGACATCCACGCGGAAGCCGTCGGGTGAATTGGAGACGAAGCCGTTCATGCGGTTGCGCCGCCTTGTGTGCATCTCCATGCCAAGCAGGCCGATGGGCCGGCCCTCGGCCAGACCCTCGCTTGCGGGGTCGCTGGGATCTCTTGTGGCCGCGATATTCAAGGCGGTTGACGATGGAGAGGACATGAAGCCCGGGTGCCCTTCAAGGAAGGTTGCCCAGGCGTCACCGCGGCCGTCGACGCTGCCCAGCACGACGAACGGCAGCTGAGCGTAGAAGTCGCGATGCTGGTCTGGCATGAAATCGCGGATGACACGCTGGCCGACGGCCGCCATGCGTTCGGCGACGCCGACCTTCTGCTGAATATAGGTCTCTCCTTCGTGCCAGACCGGCAGGGGCTTCAAGGTCTCGTTCATGTCCTGTTTCCCCGAAAATGTAGATCGGGCGCACGCAAGCCGCACGCCCGTACCCTGGCCTCAAGCGGCAAGGCCGACGGGCGTTTGAACGAAGGGGACGAAGCCTGGCAGCGCTTCGATACGACGAAGGAACGCGTCGACGGCAGGGTAGGTGGAGAGGTCGACGTTGCCTTCCGGCGCACGGGCCACATAGCTGTAGATCGCAACGTCCGCGATCGTTGGCCTGTCGCCGACGAGCCAGTCGTGATCGGTAAGCTGGCTTTCGAGCTTGCGCAGCAGCGCATGGGCGCGGCCGATAACCTCTTCGGGATTATATTTGGCGCCGAAGACTGTGATCAGCCGCGCCGCTGCCGGACCATAAGCCACTTCACCGGCGGCAACCGACAGCCAGCGCTGGACGGCGGCGGAGCCCTTGGCGTCTTCGGGTAGCCAATCGGTACGGGCCGCTTTCTTTGCGAGATAGACCAGGATGGCGTTGGAATCGGCGATCACGACGTCGCCATCCTCCAGCACCGGCACCTGGCCGAATGGGTTCAGCTTGAGAAATTCGGGCGTCTTGTGCGCGCCGGACTTCAGGTCCACCTCGACCAGCTCGTGGGGCAGGCCAAGCAGCGAGACGAACAGACGTGCCCGATGCGAGTGACCCGACAGAGGGTGATGATAAAGTTTCATGTTGTGCTCCTGCGAACTTGGCCGGGTCCATTCCCGATCCGCATGCCGAAGGTGCGACAGGTGGCCGCCAATGAGAACGGCCGCGTTTGGCAGTTCATAATTGCAGTTGACGCAATAGTTTGGAAAAAAGCTGGCGGCCAAGATCGACCCGACCTGGCGGAAACGCATCACGTTTGGCCTGATTTCACTCACGAGATGGAATGATGTCTTGCCTGTTTAACGTCTTCAACATCAGCACGCTTCGTCGGATTTTGCTGCCCGGACACATCGAACCAGGTGAAAGACATGTACGACGACATCATGATCGCTGAATGGATCGAAGCTGCGTTCACGCCGTGGGGCAGTCGACCGGATGGAAATGAGTTGGCGGAACACCGCCAAGGACCCGACTGGACTTCCAGGGAGCGTCTTTTGCCGGAAAATGATCGCCTTGACCGCTTACGAGGCACCTATGAGCAACTGCTCGCGCACTAGCGGTCGCTGGAAGCTCACTGCGGGGACAAGGTGAGTTCTCGCCCCCTCACAGGCCCAGAGAATGAAGCGCAACAGTTGTCGAGCAGGTGATCCGTTCCCCAATCGGGGCTTCCGGCAAGCCGTTTCGGCCGAATTGACACCGAGGACCCGACGCAGCCTCTCAAAGGCGAACGCGCGTGAGCGCCGCATATCGGTCGTCGAAGCCACGTTGAGCAACTTCCAAAAGCGGAAATTACCAGCGTCTGCACCGGAACTTCGTGGGCTGCGGACCCACCTCAACAGTCTCTGCCAGCTTCGGTCATCGACTTAACCGGCGGTTGAAGCCGAAGGAGTGGGCAGAACGGTCGATAAGGCGTGATCGGGTCCATTTTTTTGGGCTCGCAAACTACGCCCACTAACACCAGATTTGGATCCGCTCCGGGGAGGCTGGACGACCAAAAGGCGAAAACTTAAAAGAGACTAATCCCAGACTCGCCTCTTGAAGGAGGAGAAGAAATGAAACGCATCGAGATGGAGGTGAGCGGCGGCTGCCAGTGCGGTGCCGTGCGCTACCACGCAACCGCAATGCTCGACAACTCGCATCTCTGCCATTGCCGCATGTGCCAGAAAGCTTCGGGCAACATCTTTGCCGCGCTCGTCGCCGCACCCGATGATGCTCTCACCTGGACACGCGGCAAGCCGAGCGTGTGGAAGAGCTCGGAGCTTGTCGAGCGCGGCTTCTGCGCCAATTGCGGCACGCCGTTGTTCTTCCACCACCTCGAAAACGGTCGCACCAACCTGATGATCGGTTCGCTTGACGATCCGCACGCCTTCTCGCCGCTTGCCAATACCTGCACCGAGAACATGGTGGCATGGTTCGATAAGATCACGGGCATAGAAAATACCGGTGCGACCGAAAACAACGGCGCCGAGTGGGCCGCGGCGATCAAGGAGAGCAACAACCAGCACCCCGATCACGATACCACCTCATGGGCGGTGAGAGGGCGAGATGGCTGAGCCCGAGGTCAACGGGTCATGTCCTTGCTCGCCCGCTTCCTCGCCGACACTCCTGCCTATCCAGCATGACTGAAGAATCCTCCTCTGCCCCGTTGCACTTTCGCGGCGCTGCGGGTATAAGCGCGCGTCCGAACTGACCGGCAGGGCATGCCGTGGCAGTTTCGAATGCTTGCGGGACGGTTTCGTCGCCATGCCCGCGGATCAACAACAAACGCTCCCGCACCTTGTTGCGACGGCCGGAAGACCGGACATCGCAGGAGGGCTTTTTGAAGAAGCGCGCAGGAGGATAGAAACGGAGTAGCAAAATGCCCAAGATGAAGACGAAATCCTCCGCCAAGAAGCGGTTCAAGATTACCGCGACCGGCAAGGTCAAGGCCGCTGCTGCTGGCAAACGCCATGGCATGATCAAGCGTACCAACAAGTTCATTCGCGACGCACGTGGCACGATGGTTCTCGCAGAACCCGATGGCCGCAAGGTTGTGAAGAACTACCTGCCGAACGGTCTCTAAGACTATTCCGCGAACGCTTTAGATTAAGGAGATCATGAAATGGCACGTGTAAAAAGAGGCGTTACAGCCCATGCCAAGCACAAGAAAGTTCTGAAGGCAGCAAAGGGCTTTTACGGCCGCCGCAAGAACACCATCCGTACCGCCAAGGCTGCCGTTGATCGCGCCAAGCAGTACGCCTACCGTGACCGCAAGGTCAACAAGCGCAATTTCCGCGCGCTTTGGATCCAGCGCATCAATGCTGCCGTCCGCGAATTCGGCCTGACCTACGGCCGCTTCATCGACGGCCTGAACAAGGCTGGCATCGAAGTCGACCGCAAGGTCCTCTCCGACATGGCGATCCATGAGCCGGAAGCATTCGGCGCGCTCGTCGCAGCCTCCAAGAAGGCCCTCGAGTACCTCAAGGATGCCGGTACGACGAACGAGTTTGAAAGCGCGGTTCGTTAACCAGCGCTTCCCAAGCTTGACGCTTTTTTGAATTTTGGGAAACCCGCGCTGGTTTGGGCTGGCGCGGGTTTTTCTTTCTCTTTACTCCTTGCCCGGCCGGTTTAACCAGCCTCCGATTCCCGCCTGATCCCGGACGGAAAGAATTGACGATGTCAGATATCGACCAGCTCAAATCATCGCTGCTTGCGGAAATTGTTGCCGCTAACGACGAACCGGCACTCGAAGCCGTGCGCCTTTCGGCCCTCGGGAAAAAGGGTTCCGTTTCCGAGCTCCTGAAGACGCTCGGCACGATGTCGCCCGAAGAGCGCCAGACCAAGGGCGTTGCAATCAACGTCCTCAAGAATGAGGTCGCGGATGCCCTTGCCGCTCGCAAGGCGACGCTCAAGGAAGCGGCGGTCAATGCCCGCCTGAGGGCCGAGACGGTCGACATCAGTCTGCCGGTCCGCTCCTCGCCCGCCGAGCGCGGCCGCATTCACCCGATCAGCCAAATCGTCGACGAAATCACCGCGATCTTCGGCGACATGGGCTTCTCGATAGCCGAAGGTCCGGATGTCGAGACCGACTATTACAATTTCACGGCGCTGAATTTCCCCGAAGGCCACCCGGCCCGCGAGATGCATGACACCTTCTTCTTCCAACCGGATGAGGACGGCGAGCGCAAGGTGCTGCGTACGCACACCTCGCCCGTACAGGTGCGCACCATGGAAGCGCAGAAGCCGCCGATCCGCATCATCATCCCCGGCAAGACCTATCGTCAGGATTCGGATGCGACCCATTCGCCGATGTTCCATCAGGTCGAGGGACTGGTAATCGACACGAAGGCGAATGTCGCCAACATGCGCTGGGTGCTCGAAGAGTTCTGCAAGGCCTTCTTCGAGGTCGACAGCGTGACAATGCGCTTTCGCCCGTCCTTCTTCCCGTTCACCGAACCGTCCTTTGAAGTCGATATCCAATGCGATCGATCAGGCCCGATCGTCAAATTCGGGGAGGGAACGGATTGGATGGAAATCCTCGGCTGTGGCATGGTCCATCCGAACGTACTGCGCTATGGCGGTCTCGACCCGGACGAATATCAGGGCTTTGCCTGGGGGATGGGCCTCGACCGCATCGCCATGCTGAAATACGGCATGCCCGACCTGCGCGATTTCTTCAACGCCGATGTTCGCTGGATGACCCACTATGGCTTCCGCCCGCTCGACATGCCGACGCTGTTCGGCGGCTTGAGCGTGTAAGGGAGGATTGAGACCATGAAATTCACACTCTCCTGGCTGAAGGATCATCTGGAAACGGATGCCGCCCTGGATGAAATCTGCACCCGCCTGACGATGATCGGGCTGGAAGTCGAAGACGTCGATGACAAGGCGGCCTTCAGGCCTTTCATCATCGCCAAGGTTCTCTCCGCCGAAAAACATCCGCAGGCCGATCGCCTCAAGGTTCTCTCGGTCGATACCGGCAAGGGTGCTCCGATCCAGGTTGTCTGTGGGGCGCCGAATGCCCGGGCGGGGCTCATCGGAGCATTTGCCGCATCGGGCACCTATGTTCCCGGCATCGACGTGACGCTTTCCGTCGGCAATATCCGCGGCGTTGAAAGCCACGGCATGATGTGCTCCGAAAAGGAACTCATGATTTCTGACAATCATGAGGGAATCATCGATTTGCCCGAAGACGCCCCAATCGGGTCCAGCTATGCGGCCTATGCCCATCTCGACGACCCTGTCATCGAGATCAATCTTACGCCGAACCGTCCGGACTGCACGAGCATCTTTGGCATCGCCCGCGATTTGGCCGCTTCGGGTCTCGGCACGCTGAAGGCGCGGCCTGCGCCGTCTTTTGCCGTCGAGGGCGAGACGCCTGTCAGGGTGAAGCTCGAACTTGACGACGAAAAGCTCTGCCCTGGTTTTGCGCTCCGCCTCGTGCGCGGCGTCAGGAACGGCCCGAGCCCGCGCTGGATGCAGCAGCGGCTGCTGGCAATCGGTCTGCGTCCAATTAATGCCCTGGTCGATATCACCAACTACATGACCTTCGACCAGGGCCGGCCGATGCACGTCTTTGACGCTGCCAAGGTCAGCGGCAATCTGACCGTCCGCCGCGCGAGGGAAGGCGAGACGGTGCTGGCGCTCGACCAGCGCGAATACAAGCTTGGGCCCAACAATGTCGTGATCGCCGATGCGGACGGCATCGAGTCGATCGGCGGCATCATGGGCGGCGAGCATTCGGGCTGCGACGAAAAGACGACTGACGTGCTGATCGAATCTGCGCTCTGGGACCCGA
Organism: Rhizobium etli 8C-3; assembly: GCF_001908375.1. NCBI lineage: Bacteria > Pseudomonadati > Pseudomonadota > Alphaproteobacteria > Hyphomicrobiales > Rhizobiaceae > Rhizobium > Rhizobium etli. The sequence goes on from NZ_CP017241.1 coordinate 299,684, forward strand.
TGAATATTGCCAAGTCCGGCCGCGGTCTGGGCATCATCACCGATGCCCGCTATCGCTTCGAGCGCGGTGTCGATCCGGAATATATGGTTCCCGGACTGGAGCGCACGACCGAACTCGTTCTTGAACTTTGCGGCGGCACGCCGGCAAAGGCCGATGTCGTCGGCTACAAGGGGTATCAGCCGAAGATCGTCGATTTCCCCTACAGCGAAGTCAGGCGCCTGACCGGCCTCGAAGTCTCGACCGAGGAGAGCAAGGATATCCTGACCCGCCTCGGCTTCGTGGTGACGGGTTCGGGCGAAAGCGTATCGGTCGCCGTTCCTTCCTGGCGTCCGGATATCGGCGGTAAGGCCGACCTCGTTGAGGAAGTCATGCGCATCCACGGCGTCGACAACATCAAGCCGGCGCCCTTGGAAAGCCATGCAGCGGTGAACGGCAAGATCTTGACGACGCTGCAGATCCGCACGCGGATGGCCAAGCGGGCGCTCGCCTCGCGCGGCATGCTGGAGGCAGTGACCTGGTCCTTCATTTCGCAAGAGCAGGCGAAGCTCTTCGGCGGCGGTTCACCGGCACTCAAGCTTGCAAACCCGATCGCAGCCGAAATGTCCGACATGCGCCCCTCGCTCCTGCCGGGCCTGTTGATGGCTGCGCAGCGAAACGCCGACAAGGGCCACGGCGATGTGGCGATCTTCGAAGTCTCCGGAACCTACGAGAATGACCGGCCGGAAGGCCAGCGTCGTGCTGCCGGTGGCATTCGCCGCGGCACGGCCTCGCTCACTGGCGCTGGCCGCATGTGGTCGAACAGTTCGAGGGGCGGCGGCAAGCCGGTCGACGTCTTCGACGCCAAGGCCGACGCGCTGGCGGTGATGGAGGCCTGCGGCCTGCCGATGGGCAATATCCAGATAGAACAGGGCGGACCGGATTGGTACCACCCAGGCCGTTCCGGCACCATCAAGATGGGCCCGAAGGTCGTCCTCGGCTATTTCGGCGAATTCCATCCTTCGACACTCGAAGCACTCGATGTCTCAGGCGCGCTCTGCGGCTTCGAGGTCTATATCGACGCGATGCCCGAGCCGAAGAAGAAGGCGACGCGGACCAAGCCGGCGCTGGAGCTTTCGCCATTCCAGGCCGTCAAGCGCGATTTCGCCTTCGTCGTCGACAAGGCGGTTGAAGCCGGCGCGATCATAAAGGCTGCGAGCGGTGCCGATCGCAGGCTGGTCACCGGCGTCAATGTCTTCGACATCTTCGAAGGCGGATCGCTTGGGGAAGGCAAGAAGTCGGTTGCGATCGAAGTGCAGATCCAGCCCGTCGAGCGGACGCTGACGGACGAGGATTTTGAGGCACTGACGCAGAAGATCGTGGCGAGCGTGATGAAGTTCACGGGCGGTGTGCTGCGTAGCTGACATAAGTCGGGCACTGCGGGCCGGCGGTTGCGCCGGCCTCATGCTGTGAAAGCTGCGCTAGCTAGGAATGCAGGTAGTAGACCTTGTTGACGATCGTCCATCGACCGTCGATCTTCAGCATCGATAGATAGTCGGTAAAGCGCATCCCGGCGAATTCGTCAGTCACCTTTGCCATCGCGGCATCGCCTGCGACATCGATCATTGTTATATCCATATAGGGTTGGGTCCCCGGCGGAGCGGCGCCTTCGGCTGTGATCGCAGCGATGAATTCGTCGCGCGTCAGCCATTCGACCGCATGTTCATAGTGACCGATGATCGCGCTTTGCGGATGGAACGCCTTTCGCAAAGCCGCTTCGTTGGCAAAGGTCATGCCTTCGACGTAGAGATGGACGACTGCTTCGATTGCCTGCTGTTCGGACATATCTTGCACGCTCCGTATCGGCCTCGACATAACGGTGGAAGATTTAGAGGCGGGTGGTCCCTTGACAAGCCGTACCAAGGCTGGAGCAGCCGGTAAGACCGGCTCCTCCAGTCGATTGTCGTCAAGCTGCGCGGGCGGCTTTCTGGTTTGCGGCGCTGACGGCGAGTTTCGTAAGCAACTTGTCAGTTGCCTCTTCTTCCAGCAAGGTCTGGTCCAGCAGCGCAACGGCGTCCTTGTATCCGAGGTTCTGCGCCCAGGTCTTCAGTGTGCCGTAACGGGCGATCTCGTAGTGCTCCACGGCCTGCGCCGCAGAGATCAGGCCGGCGTCGACAGCGGCCGTCCCCTTGAATTCTTCCATGATCTCTTCGCCTTCGGCGATGATGCCCTGAATCGCTTCGCAGGTCTTGCCCTGAGCACGTTTGCCGGCAATCTCGAACACCTGCTGCAAACGTTCCAGATGGGTTTCGGTTTCTTCCTTGTGCTTTTCGAAACCGGCCTTCAGATCGGCGGACTGAGCAGCGCGGGCCATCTTCGGCAGGGCGCGCAGAATCTGCCGCTCGGTGAAGTAGATGTCCTTCAAGGTGTCGTAATAGAGATCCTCAAGTGACTTTTGCTTGGCCATTTCTTCGTTCCTTGTTCTCGTTTTTGGACTCACGCAGTCGTGAACCCTTACAGAAGCGACCTCGTTGGAAATTGTTCCGTTGGAGCCCGCACTTTCCGGGTGGCGATAGCGCGATCACGCGCTAGGCTCGGCCAGCGGATGGAGGAGAGACGCATGAACAAGCCTGGGTCGATGAAATCACTCGAGGATATGGGACGGGTGCGGCTATCGAAGAATTTCTTCCTGCGCGATTTCCTCCATTCCGAGATCGCAAATTTCTATCGCATTCCAAATATTCCAGACGATCCCGATCTTGCAATCGAGGCGGGCAGGCGGCTTTGCAAGGAACTGCTCGAGCCGCTTCAGGCAACGTTCGGCAGGCTGCACATCCGCTCGGGCTACCGCTCTGCCGCCGTCAACGGGTTTGGAAACAAAAACAAGCTCAATTGCTCGACCAATGCCTCGAGCGCGGCGGACCATATCTGGGACATGCGCGATTTCGATGGCTGCATGGGGGCGACGGCCTGTATCGTCGTACCCTGGATGATCGATACTTATCGAGATGAGCAAGATTGGCAGAAGCTCGCGTGGTGGATCCACGATCATCTGCCCTATGCATCTCTCTGCTTCTTCCCGAAACTATGGGCCTTTAATATCCAGTGGCATGAGCGGCCAAAGCGTACGATCCAGAGCTACGTGCGGCCGCGCGGAACTCTCACCAAGTCTGGGATGGCGAATTGGCAGGGAGATCATGCGCAATACTACGAAGGCTTCCCGCCTCTCAGAAACTGATGCGATAGCGGATGTGCCCGTCGCTTTCGACATAGCTGTCGTAGAGCGCACGTGCCCTCCTGTTCTGTGCGTTGGTGTGCCAATAAAGCCGCGACCAGCCGTTCTGCTTGCAGAGCAGAACCAGGTCATCCATGAGCGCCCGGCCGACCCCTTTGCCGCGCGCGCCTGGGTCGACGAACAGGTCTTCGAGATAGCAGTCCCTGCCGTCAATCCATGTGCCTTCATGCGTCAGCGATAGGGTGAAGCCCATAACCTCTCCGTCGACTTCGGCAACACGCATGAAGATTGCTGACGCCGGATCGAAAACCCGGCGCCACGTTGAATTGGTAATGCCGCCATTAACCGTGACTTCATAAAAGGCGAGGTAATCCTGCCAGAGTTCGCGCCAGCGCGCTTCGTCTTCCGGTCTGGCATCGCGGATCGTCACGGTCATGTCGTCCCCCTCAGGCGCCTGCCTCGTCGAGCAGTCTCATTGCTTCGTCAGAAAGCTCAAGCCTGGCCGCCTTTACCAAGCTATCGAGCTGTGATGTGCTGGTAGCACTGGCGATCGGTGCCGTCACGCCTTTCTTGTTGAGCAGCCAGGCGAGCGAGATCTCGGCAGGTTTCGCGCTCGTCTCGGCGGAAATCTGGTCGAGTGCGGCCAGAATGCGCATTCCCTTATCATCGAGATATTTCATGACCCGATCTTTGCGGGCCTTGCCCTCCGTATCGGTCTTGCTGCGGTACTTACCGGTGAGAAAGCCGGCTGCGAGGCTGAAATAGGTGATGACACCGATGTCTTCCTTCACGCAAAGATCGGCAAGCCGGCCCTCGAAGCCCGATCGCTCATAGAGATTATATTCGGGTTGCAGGACATCGTAGCGAGGAACGCCAGCCTTCCAGGCGGCATCGAAGGATGCCTGAAGCTGGCTGGCATCGAGATTGGAACAGCCCATCGCCCGGATTTTGCCCTGCTGCTTCAGCTTGGCGAAGGCGCCGAGCGTTTCTTCATAGGGCGTATTTTCGTCGGGCCAGTGGGACAGGTAGAGGTCGATGTAATCCGTCTGCAGGCGGCGGAGCGAATCTTCCACGGCCTTGAGGATATATTGCTCTTTCAGCGTCTTTCCTTGGCCCATGTCGGAGCCGACCTTGGTGATGATGACAGCCTGGTCGCGGGAGACCTTGGCGTTCTTTAGCCACTTGCCGATGATCTCCTCTGACTCGCCGCCTTTGTTGCCGGGCACCCAGGATGAGTAGACGTCGGCCGTGTCGATGGTATTGAGACCTGCTTGGAAGAATGCGTCGAGGATATCAAAGGAGGTTTTCTCGTCGGCGGTCCATGCAAAGACATTGCCGCCGAAGACGATAGGCGAGATTGAAAGGCCTGTTTTTCCGAGCCGGCGCATTTCCATGGCGCTATCCTAAAATGTTGATTTGATTGAAGGGGCATACGCGACAGAGGGTCGCCGGGAGTAAACTAGGGCATGTTGGGGCAGAGGAAAACCAATCTTCCGTGATTTGCGCGCGCGCCATTGCGTCGCCCGCCACCCCTGAATAAGGTTGCACCCAATCAAGCTCAGGGAGGTAAGCCATGCTCCGTTTCGGTATCATTTCGACGGCAAAGATCGGCCGTGAACTCGTCGTTCCTGCCATTCAGGACGCGGAAAACTGTGTCGTCACCGCGATTGCCAGTCGCGACCTGAAAAAGGCGCGCGAGATGGCTGACCGCTTTTCAGTTCCTCATGCCTTTGGCTCTTATGAGGAGATGCTCGCCTCCGACGTGATCGACGCCGTCTACATCCCGCTGCCGACTTCGCAGCACGTCGAATGGTCCATCAAGGCGGCAGACGCCGGCAAGCATGTCCTTTGCGAAAAACCGATCGCGCTCAATGCGGGCGAGATCGACAGCCTCATTTCTGCTAGGGATCGCAACAAGGTCCTGATTACCGAAGCCTATATGGTGACCTACGCGCCGGTATGGCGAAAGGTCCGCTCGCTGATTGCCGATGGCGCAATCGGCAAGCTTCGCCATGTCCAAGGTGCCTTCACCTATTTCAATCGCGATCCCGGCAACATGCGCAATATTCCAGAACTTGGCGGCGGCGGCCTACCCGATATCGGCGTCTATCCGACGATCAGCACGCGCTTTTCGACAGGCAAGGAACCACTGCGCATCCAGGCCGTCACCGAACGTGACAAGGAATTCGGCACCGATATCTATTCGAGCGTCAAGGCCGATTTCGGCGATTTCGAGCTGAGCTTCTACATCTCGACCCAGATGGCAAACCGCCAGGTCATGGTGTTCCATGGCACGGAAGGTTACATCGAGGTAAAATCGCCCTTCAATGCCGACCGCTGGGGGCCGGAGGAACTGGAGCTCGCCAACCGGAGCCACGACGAGTCGACCATCTTCCGCTTCCAGGACAGCCGCCAGTACAAATGTGAAGCAGAAGCTTTCGCCCGCGCAGCCAGGGGCGAGAAGGAAGAGGTCGTCACGCTCGAAAGCTCGAAGCTGAACCAAAAGGTGATCGACGCGATTTACCGGGCGAGCGAGAAGGACGGCTGGGAGCCTGTTTGATTATTCACGAAATGCGAACCGGCTGTAGCCGAAGATTGCAAAGCACAATGCAGAGGCGGAGGCGAGAACCGTCGCCGCCAACGGCTGCAGGGACGGCAAACCTGTTATGAGGGCGGCGTAGAGACCATAGTTCAAGATCGCCGAAGTCAACAGGATGGCGACGATACCGGCGCGGCCGACCGACAGGCGGCCGGCTGCCGTCAGATCGATGCATCGCAGCATCGCGAGCATAATGCCAAGGACTGCAGCAAGGCTAACTGCCCGCGTCAGGAGCGGGCCTTGCATCGCCTTCAGCAGCAAATGGAAGAGCAGCGTTTCGGTTGCCGATCCCAATAGCGACATTGCGGCAAAGCGCAGAAGCGACCCACTTCGATTGAGAGGGGCGTCAGCCATTGATCGCGAGCATGCCGGCAATAATGAAAGCCGCGCCAATGGCGTAGCGAACAGTGAGGGCTTCCCCAAGAAAGAGCTGCGCCAGCAATGGCACGAAGCAGAAGGTCAATCCCATAAACGAGTAGGCAATCGTCAGCGGGACGGCTTTCAGGACATAAATCCAGATAATCGTTCCGAGGCCGTAAAGGAGCAGCGCTGCAAGCAACACGGGGTTGAGAAGCAGCACAAGAACGTTGCGGACGCTGAACTCGCCTGTTGCCGCGCTCGCCAGCTTGAACAGCACCTGGCCCGAGGCAATCAGCAACGGCGTGCCGACAAGCCCAATCCATGTTGCGGTCGAGAAAGTGGAAAGCATCGAACCGTCCTTCAATTCCCTGCACCTCTCTCTTCCGAATAGAAGATGTCGCGACCGATGTCCTCGCAGACAAAGGCTGGAGGCACCGGGTGGACAGCTCTGAGGAAGGAGTGCGTATAAGGGAAGAAATTGAAGTGCGGATTGAACGTGTAGCGATATTCGCGTTCCCTCGGCACAACGATAATCAGGCGGCGTTTTGCAATCCGGCGCAGTTCGGCAATCGCTTGCCGGTAGTCGAGAATATGCTCGATCACGTGCGTGCAGATTACCGTGTCGAATTCGGCGTCGGCAAAGGGGAGGTTTTCGACCTTGGCTGCGACATATTCGATGCCAGGCAGCCGTGATGCGTCTTCAATGACAAAGTCGACGCCTGTAAGGCGCTTGAGCCCAGGATGCGCTGACTGGATGCTGCGGAGCAGCGCTCCCGTGCCGCAGCCGATGTCGCAGACGCTCTCTCCCGCGATCGATCCGAGGATGCGGCTGATGCAGGCCGCAGAATTGTCGGTGCCTTCGTGAACTCGCGGATGATTGCGGTAAAGCTCGGCATATTCCTCTGCCGAAAGAAACGGTGCTCGCTCGCGAAATTTCGCCAGGTGCGTGATATGGTCTCCCCAGACGCGCCGCGCAGCCCAGCGAAACGCAAAGGAATCACGGACAAACGGCGGCAGGATGTCTTCCAGCACGAAACGAATGCGGTTTGTGGTCTCTCTGTTCATGAAAAGGGCGTCACCTTTGAGCGGAAGCAGCTATGCGATACGCGTGGTCCTGGCACCTTGCGCTGTTTCCATGAGCTTTTCCGGCATCAAACCCTGGCTCGGCGCGCCGACGCTGAGGTAGTGAATGCGAAGCTGCTCGGCACGCGAGCGTGCGACGGAATCAAGGATCAGACCCGCGGTGAAGACCATGAAGGAGATCATCATCAGCGCCATGGACAGAACCCATGTCGGCATGCGGTTGACAAGGCCGGTCTCGAAATATTCCGCCAGCACAGGCGCCATGAAAGCCATGCTCGACAGCATGAAGAAAGCGCTGATGAGGCCGAAGAAGGCAAAGGGCCGCGTTTCCTTCATCAGCATGGCAAACATCCAGAGAATCTTGCCGCCGTCCTTCAAGGTCGAGAGCTTCGAGTGCGAACCTTCCGGGCGACGGCCGTAATCGAGTTCCAGCTCGGCGACCGGCAGCTTGAGCCGAGAGGCGTGGACGGACATTTCGGTCTCGATCTCGAAGCCGGCGGAAACGGCCGGGAAGCTCTTGACGAAACGGCGCGAAAAGGCGCGGTAGCCTGAGAAAATATCGGTGAAGTCCTGACCGAAGATCGTGCGGTAGAGGATGTTGAAGATGCGGTTGCCGAGAGCATGTCCGTTGCGCCCGGCGTCGGAGTGAACCCCGCGCCGCGTTCCGACTACCATGTCGGCGCGCTCGGTCAGCAGCGTGCGGATCAACTCTTCGCCGTCTTCCGGCGCATAAGTGCCGTCGCCATCGGCCATCAGATAGATGTCGGCGTCGATATCGGCGAACATGCGGCGCACGACATGGCCCTTGCCCTGGCGCCGTTCGCGCACGACAGCGGCGCCGGCCAGCATCGCATGGAGCGCGGTGCCGTCAGTCGAATTGTTGTCGTAGACATGAATCTGCGCTTGCGGCAGTGCCGCCTTGAATCCGCGGACGACTGCACCGATCGTGGCCGCTTCGTTGTAGCACGGAAGCAGCACGGCGACGTTTGGGGTTTTGATCTGCGATCGTGTCATGATGCCACTCGCCATTGACAATTGGCTCGCAGTCTAAAACACGCAGCGTTAATAAGACCCTATAATGCGGGAAGAATCAGCAGCCGGTCGGACGCTTTACACTTTCTTGATCTGCAAAAGCTAAAGTTTGCGCAGCTCAGGACGGGACAGCAGGAATGGCGAACGTCGCAGGAATGACTGGCACTTCAGCTTCTAAATCTTCGCCGCCCACCGTATCGCTTGCCACTATGCGCATGCTTCTTACGCGTCTGCGCCCGTCCGTTTTGCTTTATAGCGCGGTGCTGATCGCGGGCATTTTGCCGGTGAAGCTGATCGGGACGAAAGACTACGTCGGTGCAGACAATGACGACGGTATGCGGCTCGTCGAAGTAAGGGATTTTCTTTCCGGGCAGAGCTGGTTCGATTTGACGCAATACCGGCTGGGCGTTGATGGCACGCTAATGCACTGGTCGAGGCTGATCGATTTGCCGATCGCCGGGCTCATCAAGTTCTTCGGCTTGTTTCTGGCGAGCGAGCAGGCCGAGGCCGTGGCGCTCGCGCTCTGGCCCGTTTCACTCGTTATCCCTCTCATGCTTGCGATGGCGATCGCGGGCCGCCGCGTCGGCGGCGTGCCTGCCATGCACATCTCTCTGGCGATGACCGCACTGGGCGTATGGACCAGCAACCGTTTCGTTCCGGGTGCGATCGATCATCACAATGTGCAGATCGGGCTCGTCGCGATGATGACGGCAATGCTTCTCGATGAGGAGCATCGGGCCCGAAGCTATATCGTTGCAGGCTTGATGGCGGCACTGGCGATGGCCATTGGGGTCGAGACCACACCGTTTGTCGCATCGGTCTGTCTTGTCGTCGCACTTCATTGGGCCTGGGTGGGGGCAGCCTTTCAGAACGCTGCCAAAGCATTCGCACTGACGCTGACGCTGGCCGTCAGTATCCTGTTCTTCTTGACCATGCCGCCCCGCCTATATTCGACCGTAACCTGCGATAATTTTTCGCTTGGCTTTTACAGCCTCGCGGCGATCGGCGGTGGGATGCTTGCCGTTGCTGCTGTTTTCGCAAGCCGTGCGTCGAGGATGGGACGCTTCGCTGCACTCGGTGCCATCGGCATCGCTGTTTCAGCTTCGGCCATCGTGATTGCGCCCCAATGCCTGCATAATCCGCTTGACGATCTCGATCCCATGCTCGTTGAGTTGTGGCTGAACAACATTTCAGAAGCGCGTTCCATTCTCGACATGATCCGCGACGAGCCTTTTGGGATCGGTGCCTTTTACGCATCCGGCCTTTTGGGTATTGCTGTCAGTGCATTCCGGATCCTCTATCGCGACAGAGTGCGCATTCACGCCATTCTGCTTTTCCTGCTCGTCCTCTGCTGGGCGATCGGTCTCATGCAGGTGCGCGGCGTACCCTTTGCAAACCTGATCGCTATCCTGCCACTCGCGCTGCTGATTATCGACATCCGCCGTATATCGAACAGCGATCGCGAAAACGTCGCTGTCGCTTCCTGCTACATCATGCTGGTTCTCGCCAGCGTACCTGCTGTCTGGGCCGTTGCTGGGGCTTTCATCGAGCTGCAAGGGCAGACGGAGCAAGACAAGAAGAAAGAAAAAGACGAGGAAAACAAGCCTTCATGCACCTCAAGAGAGGCGCTTGCGCCGCTGAAGGCGATGCCTGTCGGCATGGTGGCGGCCTCATCTGAACTCGGGGTGTCGATCCTCCGCTTTACGAGCCACCGTGTTCTGACTGCACCTTACCATCGCAATCCCCGGGGTATGCTGACCGAAATGCATATCGGCCTCTCCGAACCGAAGGATGCAAAGGCCTTCCTGAGGGGGGCCGACGTTCGTGTTTTGGCTTTCTGTCCCGACGATTATCCGACGATGCAGTTCGCAAAACTGAAGCCGGAGGGTCTTTATTCTCAATTGGCGAAGGGCAATGTGCCGTCCTACCTCCAGCCGCTTCCCAAGGCTGCGGGCGTTGGCGTGCAGTTCTTTCTCTTCAAACCGGAAAAGTGAGCGCTGACCCGAAGCTATGCTGATCTTTCCCTCCGCTTTCGCTAGAAAGAAAGGATGAGCAATGTCTTCGACACCGATTCGCCCACCAACCTGACTGAATATTCGGTCTCCGAACTTTCGGGATCGATCAAGCGCACGGTCGAAACCGCCTTCGACCAGGTCCGGGTACGCGGCGAAATTTCCGGCTATCGCGGCCCGCATTCATCAGGGCATGCTTATTTCTCGCTGAAGGACGATCGTGCGCGTATCGACGCCGTCATCTGGAAAGGCACGTTCTCGCGGCTAAAATTCCGGCCGGAAGAAGGCATGGAGGTGATCGCCACCGGCAAGGTGACGACCTTTCCTGGCTCGTCGAAGTACCAGATCGTCATTGAAACGCTGGAGCCCGCGGGTGCCGGCGCGCTGATGGCGTTGATCGAGGAGCGCAAGCGAAAGCTTGGTGCTGAGGGACTTTTCGACGCGGCGCGAAAGAGGCGGCTGCCGTTCATGCCGAGGATCATCGGCGTCGTCACGTCGCCAACGGGCGCCGTTATTCGCGATATCCTGCATCGCATTTCAGATCGTTTTCCAGTCCATGTCATCGTCTGGCCCGTCAAGGTGCAGGGCGATGGTTCCGGCGAGGAGGTGGCCAATGCGATCCGCGGTTTCAATGGCTTCCAGCCGGGCGGCGAAGTGCCAAGGCCCGATGTGCTGATTGTCGCGCGTGGTGGCGGCAGCCTCGAAGATCTCTGGAGTTTCAATGACGAGATTGTCGTGCGCGCCGCCGCTGAAAGTGAAATCCCGCTCATCTCGGCGGTTGGCCACGAAACGGACTGGACTTTGATCGACTATGCAGCCGATGTTCGTGCGCCGACGCCCACAGGGGCTGCGGAAATGGCCGTTCCCGTCAAAGCCGAACTGGACGCCCAGGTTTCGGCGCTTTCGGCGCGACTGCAAGGCTGCACGAACCGGCAGATGGATCACAGGCGGCAGTCCGTTCGGGCATTGATGCGAGCGCTGCCGTCGCTCGATCAGTTGCTGGCACTGCCGCGCCGGCGCTTTGATGAAGCGGCCGCAGGCCTTGGCCGCGGACTTGAGCTCAACACCATCAACAAGCGCCGGAGCTTCGAGCGCACAGCATCGCATCTGAGGCCGGACGTTCTTTCCAATCGCATTGTCGAGCGCCGCCAGATGCTGGCCGAGCGGATGACGCGGGCCGAGCGCACGGTGGAGCGACTGATCGATCGCTCCAAGTCCCGCGTCTTGCGGGCCGATGCCGTCTTTGCATCCTTGCCGATGCGGCTGAAGACGCAGACGGCACGCATGCGTGAGCATCTGACAAACCTGTCCCGTCACGCCGATACTGCTGTCCGCCATCAGTTGACACGGTCAAGGGGCGAGCTTTCGGCGCAGGACCGCGTGTTGCAGTCGCTGTCCTACAAGAACGTCCTGAAGCGCGGTTATGCAGTCATTCGCGACGATGAGAACCGGCCAGTATCGCAGGCCGCGGCGCTTTCGCCTGGCGTGGGCATTTCGCTCGAGTTTGCCGACGGCCGCGTAGGTGCAGTGACCACCGAAGGCGGTGCTCCGCCAAGGAAACGCTCGCCGAAGCCGGAAGAGCCGACGATGCCGCCGAAGCAGGGTAGCCTGTTTTAGGAGGGAGTGATGCGTATCCTGCTGGTACTCGCCCACCCGCTCAACGAGAGTTTTGCCGCCTCTGTTGCAAAGACAGCGCGTGAAGCTCTGGTAGAAGCTGGTCATTCGGTCGATCTGCTCGATCTCTACGCCGAGGATTTCGACCCTCGCCTCACGAAGACCGAGCGCGGCGGCTACTTCGACATCCCCTACGACACTTCCGGTGTCTCAAGGATTGTGGAGCGGTTGAAGGCGGCCGATGGATTGATCCTCGTCTTTCCGCAATGGTGGTTCAATTTTCCGGCGATCCTCAAAGGATTCTTCGATCGGGTCTTTGCGCCCGGTGTTGCCTTCTCGCATGATACGGCCGGCGGACGGATCGTTCCGCAGCTGACGAATATCAAGCTGCTTTGGGCTCTGACGACGACGGGCTCGCCCTGGTGGCTGGTTCATCTCTACATGGGCGATCCTGTGCGGCGGCTACTGAAGCGTGGCATTGCAAACTTCTGCTCCAAGGGCCTCAATTTTCGAATGCTCAGCCTGCATGACATGGACCGCGCGACGGCCATCAAACGCCAAGCTCATCTTGATCGCGTGCGCAAGGCGCTGAGCGCGATATGACTATTCGAACTTCGCGAGGAACTTGCGCAGCAGCGCATCGAGCGCTGCCTTATCTTTATCGCTGAGGCCTTCGATAAGCCGCTGCTGATTGGCCACATGGGCACCGGCCGCGGTCTCGACGGCCGCAAAACCGTTCTCCGTCAATGCAATCAGCACGCTTCGCCGGTCGTCGGGATTGAGCACGCGTTCGACGAAGCCTGATTTCTCGAGCTGGTCGATGCGATTGGTCATGGTACCGGAACTCACCATCGTCATCGCAAGAAGATCGCCAGGCGAGAGGCGATAGGGTTTTCCGGAGCGCCGAAGCGTTGCCAGCACGTCGAAGGCGGATGACGAGAGCCCGTGCTGAAGCAGGACTTGCTCTACCTCGCGTCCGAGATGTGTCGACAACCGTTTCAGGCGCCCCAGGATACCCATGGCTTCAACATTAAGGTCCGGCCGCTCACGTTGCCATTGGGACAGGATTTTATCTACGCGGTCCATTGCTTGCTCATCCTTCGACAAACAAGGGATAGCACGATATGTCTTGACGTCAAGATAAATAGCGATATGCTGGTTTTATCTTGAAATAGAGATTCTTGATATGAAGAAAAACAGCACCTATATCGGCGATGTCCTGGTGACAGCCGTCGCGCCCGCCATCTGGGGCAGCACCTACTTCGTGACGACCGCGTTCCTGCCTGCAGGCTATCCGCTGACTGTTGCGATGCTGCGCGCCTTGCCTGCCGGTCTTGTCTTGCTCGCCACCATCCGTCGCTTGCCGGTTGGTATCTGGTGGGGCAGGGTCTTTATCCTCGGCGCGCTGAATTTTTCGTTCTTCTGGGCAATGCTTTTCGTTTCGGCCTACCGGCTTCCAGGCGGCGTCGCCGCGACGGTCGGGGCTATTCAGCCGCTGATCGTTATCGCGCTGTCGCGCCTCCTTCTTGGCAAACCGATCAAGCTTCTTGCCGTCGTTGCCGGTCTGGCCGGAATGGCTGGCGTCGCCCTGTTGGTGTTGACACCCAAGGCTGCGCTCGATCCGATTGGCATTGCCGCCGGTCTTGCAGGCGCCGTATCAATGGCTTTCGGCACGGTGCTGACGCGCCGGTGGACGCCGCCGGTATCGAACTTGACCTTCACCGCATGGCAACTGACGGCGGGTGGGCTCTTGCTCGTGCCAGTTGCGCTGATTTTCGAGCCGGCTCTTCCTGTACCGACAACGGCCAATGTGCTGGGCATGGCCTATCTCGGACTGATCGGCGCGGCCTTCACCTATGTCCTATGGCTGCGCGGCCTGTCGAAGATCGAGCCAGCGGCGGCGGCCTCGCTCGGTTTCTTGAGCCCGCTTGTGGCGACGTGTCTCGGTTGGCTTGCGCTTGGCCAAAGCTTGACGCCCGTGCAGCTCTTCGGTTTCCTGCTCGTACTGGCGAGCGTGTGGATCAGCCAGCGAGCGATGGCGCCCGTCAGGCCCATTCTCCCTGCCGCATCACCGCAACCCGCGAACCGTCCGGCTTGATGCCATCGATATCGACTTTGTCGGAACCGATCATCCAGTCGATATGGATAAGGCTGCTATTTCCGCCCTGGGCCTTGATCTGGTCCTGGCTGAGCTTTGCGCCGTCGAGGAAGCACTTCGAGTAGCATTGTCCGAGCGCGATATGGCACGAGGCGTTTTCGTCAAAAAGCGTATTGTAGAAAAGGATGCCGCTTGCCGAGATCGGTGATGAGTGCGGCACGAGCGCAACTTCGCCGAGGCGGCGCGCGCCGTCGTCGGTGTCGAGCACCTTGTTCAATACCTCTGCGCCGCGCGAAGCCTTGGCCTCGACGATCCGGCCCTCTTCGAAACGAACCTGGATGTTGTCTATCAGTGTGCCCTGGTGCGACAGCGGCTTGGTGCTTGAGACATGGCCTTCCACGCGCAGCGCGTGCGGTGTCGTGAACACCTCCTCCGTTGGGATATTCGGGTTGCAGGTCACGCCGTTCTTGGCGACGGAGGCACCGCCATGCCACTCATGACCGTCGGCAAGCCCAACGGTCAGGTCGGTGCCTGGACCCTGGAAATGCAGTGCTGCGAAGCGCTGACCGTTCAGCCAGGATGAGCGGGCGGCAAGGTTCGTATTGTGCTCGATCCAGGCTGCGACCGGATCGTCGAGATCGACGCGAGAGGCGGCAAAGATCGCCTTTGCCAGTTTCGCGACCGCGATTGGCTCTGGATCGTCTGGAAACACGACCTTCGCCCAAGACGGATTGGGATAGGCAACGATGTTCCAGTTGATGTCGAAGTTCGAGATCTTTTCAAGCGCTGGTTTGTAGGCAGCGGAGTTCGCCCGGTTTGCGCGGCTGACCTTGCCGGAATCCTGTTCGGAAAGGAGCATTGGATTGTCGCCGGCAATTGCAAGACGTGCCGCACCGTTTTGAAATGCCTTTGCCATGCCTTCGTAGAGCCAGCCTGAGGCTCTGTCGAAGCTTTCGTCGCTGCCGTATTGATAGCGGGCAAGCGTGGTCTCTTCATCGGAGTAGAAAGTCGTAACAAGCCCGGCGCCCGCCATGTAGGCGTGATTGGTGATCAATCGTACCAGCGGCATTGCGACAATCGGCGCGGTCATCACCAGATCCTGACCCCTTTGTAGCTGCAGGCCGACCCTGACGGCGACCTCGGCGAGCTTTTCCAGCTTGATCGGATCGACGGAATTCTGACTCTGGGGCATGAACGTCATGGCCGGCTACCTCTTGAAATCTGCTCTCTGAAGATGCCAGACTTAGACCCCTTTACGGCGAAAATGAAGCTCGCCGGCGTGAAATTGCAAAGCGGCAATACAACGCACGATCTTAGGCAGCCGCCTGTTCAAGCAATGCTGAGCGATGTTTCTCAAGGAACGCGATGAGACGCTCGTGATAATCGGTAGCGGCGGCTTGCCTGACACTTCGCCGCTGGGCAAGCGTGCTTCTCCAGCGCTGCACCTTTTCCAGGCCATCGAAGATGCGGCTGTCGCTGATTGTGTCGAAGACATCGAAATATCGGAAGATCGGTGCAAATACGGCATCCACGAGGCTGAAGCTCGTGCCGCCGAAATGTGGTCCGCCGGAAAGTTCGGTTTCGATGACAAGGAATTTCGATGCAAGGACCGTTCGTTTGGTCGCCAGCACCCGCGGGTCGCTAGTCGTTTCGTATATCCACAGATCGGCCAGGATGGACGAGCCGAACTCCATCCATCCGCGATGGCGGGCCCGTGTCAGGGCATCTTGCGGATGAAGCCTCGGCCCGGGTTGCGTTTCGTCGATGTATTCGCATATTGCCGCGCTCTCGAAGAGGTTGATCTGCCGCCCGTCTGCCTCGATCAGCAGAAGCGGAACCTTGCCGAGCGGAGAAATCTTCAAAAACCAGTCAGGCTTGTCATCGAGATCGATGAAAATGCGCTCGTAGGGCACGCCCTTCTCACCAAGGGCAATCGCAGCGCGCTGAACATAAGGGCACAGGTGGTGCGAGATGAGGGAAAGCTTCTGCTTGGACCTGGATTGATCGGTGTTCATGTGCGTGAGTCTCCAATGGTATATGTAATTGCATATAATTTTCCTTGCTCGTTCGTCAAGGTAAATGTAATTGCATCTATATGGGCCATAAACCTCGAACCGAGACAGTCACGCAAGCGTGGATCGCCATCATGCACGCTCAGCAGCGCTTGCTGCGGGCCATCGAGAGCGATCTCAAGAAGGCCGGCCTGCCGCCGCTTGGATGGTATGATGTACTCTGGGAGTTGGCGCGCGCGGAGGAAGGCAGACTGCGCCCCTTCGAAATCGAAGAGCGGACGCTGCTGGCACAATACAATCTCTCGCGATTGATCGACCGGCTCGAGCGCGAGGAGCTCGTCAGCCGCGAGACGCTTGCCGAAGACGGGCGCGGCCGATGGGTTGTCATTACCCAGGCCGGCCGGGCGCTTCGCGAACGCATGTGGACGGTCTATTCCAGGGCGATCGAGACCCACGTCGGCTCGAAGCTTGACGAACCATCCGCCACGGCGCTCGTCAATCTACTGGCGCGATTTTCCGCCTAAGCGATGAGCGAGGCGGCTTTGGCATTCAGCATCTTGAGCGCCTCCTTCGGCGCAAGGCGCACCTGCAGGCCGCGTTGACCGCCGTTCATGTAAACCAGAGGCTCACTGAGCGTGGCCTCCTCCAGCGCCGTCGGAACCGGCTTTTTCTGACCGAACGGGCTGATGCCCCCGACATGATATCCGGTCAGTCGCTCTGCATCTGCAGGCTTCATCATGTTTGCCGATTTTCCGCCGAAAGCGCTGGCAAGTTTTTTCATGCTGACTTCTCGATCGGAGGGCACGACGACACAGACTGGCTTACCGTCCACTTCCGCCATCAGCGTTTTCAGCACGCGATGCGGCTCCTCGCCGAGCGCTTCGGCAGCTTGGAGACCGACACGTTCGGCATTCGGATCATAGTCGTAGCCATGCACCGTGAAACGGACACCGGATTTGGCAAGAACCTGCGTGGCGCGCGTCGACTTGGACATCTTATCTTTCGAATTCCGCCGCGTAGCTCTCAGGCTTGAAGCCGACCAGCAGCTTGCCGCCTGCTTCCAGAACCGGCCGCTTGATCATCGACGGCTGATCGAGCATCAGGGCGATGGCCTTTTCCCGCGTGAGGTTTTGGCGGCTGGAGTCGGGTAGTTTGCGGAAGGTCGTTCCGGCGCGGTTGAGCACCGTTTCCCATCCGGCTCGGTCAACCCATTGCTCCAGATGAGCGCGATCGATACCCACGGCCTTGTAGTCGTGGAAATCATAGGCAACGCCATGCTCTTTCAACCAGGCGCGCGCCTTCTTCATCGTGTCGCAGTTCTTGATACCGTAAATGATGGCAGTCATTCTCAATCCTCGAGGGTTCCGGCTTTGCGCGCCACGCTGCTGGGCTGGCTGCAGGCGATCTTCATCAGGGTCGCGCGCCGGCGTACCAGTCGGTCGGAAACGCGGGTCAGCACGAGGCCGGCTTGCGGCGCGCGAATTTGCATGCTGCCGTCCGCCAGGCCGGGACGCGTGAGGATCGTGGCCAGCAGATCGCCTTCAGCTACCACTTCACCGATGCTTCGATGAAAGAGGACCGTGCCGGACGCCGGCGAACGGATCATCTCGACATTGTCGAGCGGCACGGCCGGACCGGCGAACTTGCCTGGCAAGACACCCTCGGCTTTGATGATCTCGCGTGCAGTGAGGAAGCGCCACAGCCCTTCTGCATCCGCTTTGGCCATATCCGGATAGACATCGCGTATGCCGCGAAGTTCCAAGGTGACGGAAAGCTTGCCGGGCAGACGGGTGCGCTTTTCGCCAGGCACTTCATATTTCCAGGCAAAGCTGATCGCCTCCTCGAAAGCCGTGCTTTCGCCATCGGAAAGGAGCACTGCGTCCATCGCCAAGGCGGCGGCAAGGTCGCTCGCATCCGGCCAGTAGGCCTCATCGATATAGGCGTATTGGAGGGATTCGTCGTCGCAATGCAGATCGAGCACGAGATCGGCGCCAAGCGCCATATGCATCAACTGCCGCTTCAGCCGGTCGATTGCCGGATAACGATCGAGATCGTCGGTCAGGTTGTCGCGGTCGCGCAGCGAAATCAGCGGAAAGTCCCGATTGAAATTTATCCGCGAACCGAGATCGAAACGGCCCTGAAGTGCGCCGAAATGCGACTGTGCCGCACCAATCGGATTGGCCTGGGGTACGATCGTGATGTCGCCCGCAATCTTGTCGGCAGTTTCTGCATCGCGCAGCATCCTGCAGAGAAAATGCAGAAGTGCTGTGCCCGGAAGTTCGTCGGCATGGAGTGCCGCCTGGATATAAACCTTAGGTGCGGCCGGGTCGTTGCCCTTGAACCGAAAAACCGGCAGACGCCACTCGATGCCGGGTGTGTCGCCCGGAATGATGATCTCGGAAATATCCACGCTGCGCACTCCCGAAAATTTTGCTTGAAAGAGCTTTATGCGAACCCGGCGGGCATGTGCAAGGCGTCAGCTAGTGCTCTTCGTTTGAAGCAAGTACACCGCCCTTACTCCGCCATCCCATCGGTGACGCTCGCCGATATGCTTCGCTCTCGCCGGCTCCCGAATGGGCGAAGGAAGTTCGAATTGTTCGGTGCTGGCATGACCATTCGCAGGCATCGCAGTCGCCTCCATTTTCTCATGCAGTTCCAGATCCACCGAAGGTGCTAAAGCGCACGAACAAAATTAGAACATTTAACCTTGGCCAAGGCCCGTGCGAAATGGTTAAACTGTTGCAAGAAACGGGTTGAACTCATCGTCCGGCCGAACGATTTTAGGGGCGAGTGAAGCACAGAGGCGATGTCATGGCTGAGAAAGCGCATCAATATCTAATCTTCGAGACGGCTGGCGGTTTTTGCGGAATTGCCTGGAACGAGATCGGCATTGCACGTTTTCAACTGCCGACAAGTGCCGCGGATGCGACGGAGCGGCTTCTGTTGCGTCGCCTTCCGGCAGCCGAACCAGGTACACCGACGGCTGAGGTTGCAGAGGCGGTCGCTGCGGTAAAGCGTTACTTCGACGGCAAAGAAACAGATTTTTCAGACGTAACGCTCGACCTTGAGGGTCAGGATGCATTCTTCAAGTGCATCTATGCCGCTGCCCGCCGCGTCGGCTGGGGCCGAACGACCACCTATGGCGCGTTGGCGAGGGAACTTGGCGCAGGCCCGGAAGCGGCGAGGGACGTGGGTCAGGCGATGGCAAAGAACCCGGTTGCCCTCATTATCCCGTGCCATCGCGTACTTGCCGCAGGTGGCAGGATTGGCGGATTTTCGGCGCCGGGCGGATCGAATTCCAAACTCAGGATGCTGGAGCTGGAAGGCGTCCGACTTGAGCCGCAGCCGGCGCAGCAATCCCTGGAATTTTAGTCTGCGGGATGAAAACCCGCGTGATCGTTCAATGAAACGTATAACGACAACGGCTTTTGGCACCGTACAAACTTCGGCAACCTGGCCATCAAAAAGTTTCTCGTCCGGACGTTATTGCGAGCTTACGACGCCGTGCCCGAAATAGACTTCGGGCTGTTTCGATGATCGTTTTTTCCGGAGCGCGAGGATGCCACCCCAGTATTCGCCTGGACTTCTCGCCGGAACTTCTACGAACAATCAAACTCCGCACGTCTTCTACCCGCGATGTTTGCACTTTCGCAGCGAATTCGCCGAGGTTCTTTTTAAGATATTGGCTATATCGAACAGCATTACGACACCGCCGCTCACGCACATCGACCACCACCTGAGCACCGGCGAGGGCTTCCGAGAGCCCTTCGCCGGTGAAGGGGTTGACGCCAGTGCTGGGCGAGGCGGCGACCACTTCGTGACCCGCTTCGCACAGGAGAGTGACGGGGCGCGACCCAATCAGTCCGCTGCCGCCGATAACGACGATTTTCAGGAACGTGCCTCCATTTGGAACGAGGGCCATGAGCCGGCGCTGGGGATGCCGGCTTCTGGTGAGTCAGCCCTTCACGAACGCGAGGAGATCCGGGTTCACCACATCGGCATGTGTGGTGCACATGCCGTGCGGGAACTTCTCGTAGACCTTCAGCGTGCTGTTCTTCAGCAGCTTCGCCGACAGGGGCGCGGAATCCGCGATCGGTACGATCTGGTCGTCGTCGCCATGCATGACCAATGTCGGCACCGTGATGATCTTCAGGTCTTCCGTGAAATCGGTCTCGGAAAATGCCTTGATGCCATCATAATGGGCCTTGGCGCCGCCCATCATGCCCTGTCGCCACCAATTGTCGATAACGGCCTGAATCGGCTGCGCGCCGGGCCGGTTGAAGCTGTAGAAGGGACCTGACGGTAAATCGACGTAGAATTTGGAACGGTTGTCGGCGAGCGCCTTGCGCAGCCCGTCGAACACCTCGATCGGCAGGCCGCCCGGGTTGGACGCTGTCTTCACCATGATCGGCGGAACCGCACCAATGATAATCAGCTTGGCGACGCGACTTTGCGGCTGTCCATGCTTTGCAACGTAGTGTGTCGCCTCGCCGCCGCCGGTAGAATGGCCGATATGCACGACGTTCCTGAGGTCGAGATGCTCAACCACCGCCGCTGCGTCAGCGGCATAATGGTCCATGTCATGACCCTCGCTCACCTGTGCCGAGCGCCCGTGCCCGCGGCGGTCGTGGGCAACGACGCGATAGCCGTTCTGGAGGAAGAACAGCATCTGCGTGTCCCAATCGTCCGAGCACAGCGGCCAGCCATGGTGGAACATGATGGGCTGGGCGGTTTTCGGACCCCAGTCCTTGTAAAAAATCTCGACGCCGTCCTGTGTGGTGATCGTGGCCATGGTCTGGTTCCTTTCGGAGGTTGGGCCTTGGGCTGTGGTTGATTGGGCTGTGGTTGATTAGACTGTGGCTGGCCAGCTTGGGAGCATCGCTGTCGCGCCAAGGCCGAATGCCAGTATCTCGCGACGGCCAGGATCGTCCGGTTCAAGTGGTTTTATGTCTGTCATCAATCGTCCCCTTTTCCGCTCGTGGCAGAATTACTGTTCTCTATTCGACTTGCTTTTCCGGGTGGAAGTGATCGTCTCACTCACCCTTGAGCGCGCGCAGGATCTGGTGATCAGTGATGATGCATCGCCGGCAATGCCCCGCAACATTGTAGCAAGAGCTTAAGTAACTAATGGAACAGAATGTATTCATTTCGACCAAACCCGGGAAGTAGTCGAGTTTTTATATAGTAACATTCAAGAACATTGCCGCCCCGGTGCGTTGACCTGTATCCTTGAGTATTTTCTGCAAAGCAGCAAGTAGGATGGATTTTGTGACCTGGTCTGAAGAATCAGAACATCGTATGTAGATCACCCGCGGCCGTCGCCAAGCCCTCATCCAGAGGAGCTGGGTTCGCTTGGATTGATACCTGCCATTGGACACCGCCACCGTTGAGGTGTTGCAGAGCCATCCATGCCATCTGTGTTGAGATCCGCCAGAAACGTTCGGCAAGCTCGTGCGGCTCAAGGATTTGACACTCCGCCGGCCTTGCGTCGCCGGTGTGGGGGGGAGACGTCGCAATCCTGACAATAGACTCCACCGATGCCGTTGAGTAGCGGACTTGTGGCACACCAGAACACATGTCACGGCTTTGCAGACCCGTCTTCATCCCTCGTGATGGCTCGAGAGCCGACGCCCCTCGCTGTCAAAGGCATCCAAACCGGCGGCCCTCTTCGAGCTCAGATGGAGCGCAAAATCGGCCAGAGATTGGCCAGGATGAAGTCAAAGCGCACCAGCGCGTTGACGGTCTTCGACTGGCAAAGGGGAGTGATTGGAGTTCGACGTCATTTGATCGTTACCGGCCCAACTTGCGAGACGGTCGTCAGCTTTGATCTCCATCTATGTTGCCGCCCCGGTAATTTCGTTCGCCCGTAACGGCGGGAAACACCGACCACGCTGCCAGAAACAGCGCCGCGATCACAGGGCCGGCTACTAAGCCGTCAGGCCCGAAGGTGGCGATGCCACCCAGCGTCGAGATCAGGACCAGATAATCCGGAATTCTGGTTTCCTTTCCTATAAGGATTGGCCGCAGCAGGTTGTCCACGAGCCCAATCACGAGGATTCCGAAGGCGAGCAGCACCGTGCCCTTCCAAATAGCCCCTGATACCAGCAGGAAGATGGCGATGGGTCCCCACACGAGAGCGGTGCCCACAACCGGCAGCAGCGCGAAGAAGGCCATCACCGCCCCCCAAAGCACTGGCGTCCGAATATCAAGCATCCAGAGAACTAGCGCACCCAGCGTTCCCTGCACGAGCGCCACGACGACGCTGCCCTTGACGATTGCATTAATGGTCAGTGCGAATCGGCTGAACAGCGCCTGGCGCAACTCGCCACTGAGCGGCATAGCCTCGCCGATCAGTCGCGCCAATTCGCGCCCGTCACGCAGCAAGAAGAACAGTAGGTAAAGCATCACGGAAACGCTTACCACGAGATGGAAGGTTGACTGCCCGATGTTGATCGCCTGCCCCGCCAAGAACTGCCCGCTCTCTGCGAGCGCGTTCAGCAGCCGTTCGCGCAGCAAAGCAGCATCCGGCAGCTCGATACTGTCGAGCAGGCTATTTAACCAGCCTGGCAGCATGCCGCGCAGGGTTTGTATGTCAATGGCGGGAGCGAACTGGCCCGCCGCGATGCTCTTGTAAACCGAGGCCGCCTCGCGAAAGACGAGGTTTGCAATGAGCAGAAACGGCAAGATCACCATCATGAGAATGATGACCAATGTGAAAAGCGCTGCAAGATTGCGCCGGCCCGGGATGCTCCTAAGAATCCCGCGGTTGACGGGGGCAAATAGCACAGCGAGCACCGTCGCCCATAGGATCGCGCCAGAAAACGGCCACAGCATCCATGCGAAAGCCAGCGATACGGCGGCCGTCAGCCAGATGAAGGTCTTTTCCTTAATTTGCCGCACGGTCAGCTTTTCCGGTTGCGCCCGCACAATCGATTATTCCAAAGCCGTGTCAACCCACTTCGCGCCAAACAATGTCGGGGGCAGCAGGTGCACCTATCCCAGCCTCCTTCGACGCCCGCTCGTTTGCGACGATCTTTTTTGATGAATAGGCGGACTTTATCGGCTCGAAAATCAGGCGACTGCATCGCCCACGCCGGAGGCGAATGCTCTGTCGGACACGAAAAACACCGTCAAAAGTACCGTCAGAGTGATCTGCTACAAGCTGCGAGCCTGCGCCAGGCGCTCCGATAAACTTAACGATTTCAACGAGTTGATAGAGTTGTCAAGTCCATTGATAATGTGCCCCGGCTAGCAGTCTGCCCTGCCCGCAAATCATTGTATTTTTTGCGAAATACTACGCTAGAGCCGCCTACCATCACCGTTTCCCTCACTCCCACTCGATCGTTCCGGGCGGCTTCGAGGTCACGTCGTAAACCACGCGATTGATGCCGCGCACTTCGTTAATAATGCGGGTTGCGGCGCGGCCGAGGAATTCCATGTCATAGTGATAGAAATCCGCCGTCATGCCGTCAACCGAGGTGACGGCGCGAAGCGCGCAGACGAATTCGTAGGTGCGCCCGTCGCCCATGACTCCGACGGTCTGGACCGGAAGCAGCACCGCGAAGGCCTGCCAGATCGCATCGTAGAGGCCCGCCTTACGGATTTCGTCGAGATAGATTGCATCGGCTTCGCGCAGGATGTCGAGCTTTTCGCGAGTGATGCCGCCCGGGCAGCGAATTGCGAGCCCCGGGCCTGGGAAGGGATGGCGGCCGATGAAGCTATCGGGCAGCCCGAGTTCCTTGCCGAGTGCGCGCACTTCGTCCTTGAAGAGCTCACGCAGAGGCTCGACGAGCTGCATGTTCATGCGCTCCGGCAAACCGCCGACATTGTGATGCGACTTGATGGTAACCGACGGGCCACCGGTGAAAGATACGCTTTCGATCACATCCGGATAGAGAGTGCCCTGGCCCAGGAAATCGGCGCCGCCGAGCTTTTTGGCTTCTTCCTCAAAGGTCTCGATGAACAAGCGCCCGATGATTTTGCGCTTGGTCTCCGGATCGCTGACGCCTTCGAGCTCGCCGATAAACCTGTTCGAGGCATCGACATGCAGCAAGTGTAAATTGTAATGCTCGCGGAACATCGCGACGACGCTCGCGGCCTCGTCTTTGCGCATCAGGCCATGATCGACGAGTATGCAGGTCAGTTGGTCGCCGACGGCTTCGTGGATTAGGAGCGCTGCGACCGAGCTGTCGACGCCGCCCGAAAGCGCACAAATGACGCGCTTGGTGCCCACCTGCTGGCGGATTTGCTCGACCGCCTTCTGGCGATAGGCCGACATTGACCAGTCGCCCTTGATACCGGCAATGTTGTGAATGAAATTGCCGATGAGCTTCGCGCCATCCGGGGTATGCACGACTTCCGGATGGAATTGTACGCCGTAATATTTGCGCTTTTCGTCGGCGATGAAAGCATATGGCGCATTGGAGGAGGTCGCGACGACCTCGAATCCTGCCGGCAGCACCGTGACGCGGTCGCCGTGGCTCATCCAGACTTGATGGCGCGAACCTTTAGACCACAGTCCTTCGAACAGTGGGCAGTCCTTGTCGACGTCCAGGAAAGCGCGGCCGAATTCGCGGTGATGACCGCTCTCGACCTTGCCTCCGAGCTGCATGCACATCGTCTGCTGGCCGTAGCAGATGCCGAAGACCGGCAGGCCGCTTTCGAAGATGATCTGCGGCGCGCGGGGCGAACCTTCGTCGACCGTCGAAGCCGGGCTGCCGGACAGGATCACGGCTTTCGGCTGAAGGCGCTTGAAGCCCTCTTCGGCGGATTGGAAGGGAACGATCTCGCAGTACACACCCGCCTCACGCACTCGGCGTGCGATCAGCTGGGTCACCTGGCTGCCGAAATCGACGATGAGAACGCTGTCGGGATGTGCTGTGTGGGTCATGGCGAGCCTTTAATGAAAAGCACTCGTCGTGGCAATCCAGGAAATCCGCCGACGCGGGATTTTATTGTCCTGATTGTCACCGCTTTAGAGCGCATCAGAACCAGAAAACACCATCCTCGAGCGCTGCGAATAGGCTATCGACGGCATATGAGAGCTTGCGGTCGATCACGTGCAGATATTCCGTCCAGCCGGAGATATGCTGCAGTTCTTCAGCGCCGTCGGAGATTCCGCGAAGGCCGATCAGCGGCAGCCTATAGCCTTGGCAGGCGCGCAGAATCGCAAATGTTTCCATGTCCACCATGTCGGCAGCGATGTTCCTGTAGGCCGGCCCAGAGATAACGTTGCCACCGGTGGAAAGGCTGGCCTCAGGAATACCTGGAATGCGCAACGGCAAATCGATGACCGCTGGAAGATCGAGGAAGGGTGTGTGGCCCTTCTCGAAACCAAGCGGCGATGCATCCATGTCGCGATAGGAAACGGAAGAAACCTGATAGACTTCTGTCTGCTCCAGCGTCGCGGAACCTGCCGAGCCGAGAGAGACGACGAGCTGCGGCAGGTCGTCGGCCTGATCGAGCCGGGAAAGGGTCTTCGTCATCACGACCGCCGCCTCGACCGGACCGACGCCCGTCATCAGCGGTTCGAAACGGGAGCGCAAGAAGGGTCCATATTCGGCTTCCGCTGCCATGACGAAGAGAATTGACTTGCCGGCGATCGGCTTCAGTTCGAATTTCATCCCGTAATTCCTTCTCGGCCGCGAACGACCATCATCGTTCCCGTCATGGAAGCGATCAGCTTGGCCGGTCCATCGCCGATCGCATAGCCGCGCCCGTCGGCAACGATGATATTGGAGCCTGGCTTGGTGATCTCGCCGCGAAACAGGAAGCGCTCGCCGCGCCCAGGGGACATCAGGTTGACCTTGAATTCGATTGTCAGGATCGAGGCATCGATGTCGATGACACTGTAGGCGGCAAAGCCGCAGGCGCTGTCGAGAGCTGCCGAAATGACGCCGGCATGAAGAATGCCATGCTGTTGCGTAAGCTTGAAGTCGAAGGGGAGTTCGATCTCCACCACGCCATGCTCGACGCGCGTCAGCTCGGCGCCGATCGTTTCCATCGCCGCCTGGCGGGCAAAATTGCGACGGATCCGTTCGCGGAAGTCGCCGTTGTTCCTAACGCTCATGCATTTATCCCCTTGCGATCGCGAAAGTGGCACGGCGCGCCGGTTTCGACAAGGATGAAAGGCAATCAGTTCCGATATGCAATCGAGCCGGAATGCCGCAAAAACGATCCGCAGCATAAGTACAGGATGCAGATCAAGTGCGCGCTCGGACAATCCTGACGATGTGCTGATCCCATGCCACATTGCTGCGCGTTGCAAGGAACTCACCGGCATAGGAAGAGATCGCAAAACCATGTCGGGCGGGCGCGATGCCGGCAGCGTCGGGGATGATGTCTTCGGCCAATACCTTGCCGGAGTTGCAGTCGAGGATTGCCGATGCGCCCTTCGGCGAGGTCACGCCGACCAGGGCGTCCTTGCGGTTGACGGCAATGGCGCCGACATAGTTGCCGAGCCGGCGGGTCGTTTCCTGTGGCAGATCGATAAAGGTCAGTTCCTCGCCTTTGGCGAAGTGACCGACGAGCGGCGGCAGGTCGTTACGGTGGCCCTCGTACTGGCATGCAAACCACACGCGACCATTTGCGTCTATATCGACGTGACGTGTCGAGACTTGCGACCATTGCCGTGGCAGCACATGTTTTTCGACGAGCGTTCCATTTGCTGCATCGATCAGTGTCAGCGATGGCTGCATGTTGCCGAGGTTGAGCTTCGTGCGGCCGAAATCGGGATGGGTCTCGATGCCACCATTGGCGATGACGAGAAAGCGGCCGTCATCGGAGACGGTCATATCGTGCGGGCCGACCCCATAGGTCTCGAACTCGCCGATGCGGGCGAAGCGGTTTGTCGCGTCGTAGAGACCGATCATGCCGCGATTGCCGTCAAAATCGTTCTCGCTGGCATAAAGCAACCGCCCGTCCGGCGAAAAGGTGCCGTGTCCGTAGAAGTGGCGGCCTTCGGCGGAGGTGATGACGTCCGGCTCGCTCCTATTGCTGGGTTCGAAAATCATTGCGTAGGTGCCGGGACGGCGAGCGAAGGCGACGGCCTTGCCGGTGGTCGGGCTGAAAGCCATGCCATGGGCACGTGCTGGCAGGGCGACCTGATCGATGATTTCGCCGCGTTCGGTCACGGTCGCCACCGCGAAGGAGCCGTCGGCGGCGCGGATGCCCGAGGCATAAACCGCATCCGCGCGCTCAAGTGCCAGCAGCCCGCGCGGCGGCAATGCGGCGAGAAAGCTCAGGCCCGCTGCCTTGACGAAACTGCGCCGGTCGATCGCAGCGCTCCGCCACATCGCCTCAGTCCCCGTCGGAGAAGGAGAAGCCGGCCGAAAGACCGATCGCGCCGCCATATTCGTCGCTGATGCGGGTGATCAATTCACGGCTCACCGCCAGAAATGCGTCGAGCTTGGCTTTCTCCGCATCGCTGGTTGCCACGTCAATATCCGGGTTGAGCTTCGGGACAGTATCAAGCAGGGTCTTGAAGTTCGCCTCGATTGCATCGGCAACGGGCTTCTTGTCGGCAGGCAGAAGTTCTGCCATTCCGGCCTTCTGCCAGAGCGTGCGCAGTCCCTCGAGATTTGCCGTCATCGATTTCCAGGTGTTTTTTGAGCGCCAGTAGATAGCCATCCGCGGGCGCGGTGCCGTGTCTCGACCTTTATAAAACAGCTCCAGCCGCTGATCGCGGACGGTTTCGACGCCGTGGACAAGAATTCCGAGAAGCGCGGTCACCGCTTCCTTGTTATCGATGAAATCTTCGCTTTGGGGACCGGGTCGTTTCCAGCTTGCCTGAACGCCGTCCGGCTTTTCCCAAGCCGCAACGACTTCGCCTGCCTCGCGCTGGATGTTGCCGGCGACAGCCGCACCATATTGACAGCGGAACCCGTTCTTTTGTTTGAGGAGATCGTCTGACCCGTTGCCGTAAAGCACGTATTCGAGCGCCGTCAGACCCTGCAAGGCGACACTCTTTTCACCAATCGCATCGACCGTTGCATCCTTCGGGTCGGCCTTGGCGAGCAGTGCCTGTACCTGTCTAAGGCCGACACCCTTGCGGTCAGGAAAGAAGAGGATGTGCTCGAAGAGATTGTCGTGCATCACCGGACCGGTTTGCACGATCTCGATAATCGACCAATAGCGGATTGTATCGTCGAAAGCAGATTTGGCCTTGTCCAAAGTCTGCTGTGTGCCCTCGTCGCAAAGGTCCTTCATCGCCGTCGTCAAGCGTGCCGTAGACTGCTGCATGTTTCGGTAGCCGGGACGGATCACCTCGTCGACGGCGCGCGCCATCACGCCCGGCACCGCTTCCTCGTTCAGCCCCGTCGGCGTCGACGCAGTCTGCGCAGTTGCCGATGCCGCAAGCATGAACGAAAGCAGGAGAGGTTGCCAAAGGCGCATTACAGGGACTCCAGGAATCTGATCAGGGCCTCTCTATCGTCTTTCGGCAGAGAGGAGAATGCATCGCGGGCTTTCTCCGCTTCGCCGCCGTGCCAGAGGATCGCTTCGGTAAGATTTCTGGCGCGGCCGTCGTGAAGGAGGAAGCTGTGTCCGCTGACAGTCCGGGTCAGTCCTATACCCCATAGCGGCGGCGTGCGCCATTCACGTCCGCTTGCGCGGCCAACTTGCTGGCCATCGGCAAGACCTTCGCCCATATCGTGCAGCAGAAAATCCGAATAAGGCCAGACAAGCTGAAAGGACTGAGCTTTTTCGGCGGCATCCCGACGTGTGACAAACTTGGGCACGTGGCAGGACGTGCAGCCGGAACGATAGAAGAGTTCCTTGCCTCTCAGCGTGTCAGGAAAGCTTGCCTTTCGCCGCGCCGGCACGGCGAGATTTGCGGAATAGAAGGTCACTAGATCGAGGATGGGTCCAGGCGCCTCTTCATCGCCCAGTCGGTTTTGAACACCGGTCGGCATTTTTTGGCATTTTATCTCGGCCTTCGTGCAATCCCCGTGTGCGTCCGGCCGGTCGGGCGTCGATATGCCGATATCGCTGGAGAAAGCGGCAGCGCTCTGGTCGCGCACAGTTGCATTCTGCGCCTTCCATCCGAAGCGGCCAAGGGCGACTGTGCCTGTGCGATGATCACGCACGATGGCGGCCTTGCCTGAAATGCCATTACCATCTTTGTCGTCCGGATCGGCATGCCCGAGGATATCGGCTGCTGGAATGGCTTCGATGAGGCCCAACCCGATCATTGCCGGGGCGACGCGTGGCGATATCGTTGTCGCCGGATCGAGACTGCCGTAGGCAAGATCTCTCACATCGTAGGTTGGCGCTCGCAATGAGGCTGTTTCTCCGCCGGCAAGCGCCACGGTCGTTTCCGTATAGCGAATGACTATCTTGCCTTCGCCGGCGAGACCGGGCACGGCAAGGTCCTGCAGCTGATGACCATAAGTAGCGTCCGGGAAATTGACCGCGTCGGCGTTTGCGATCTCCTCTCTTTCTTCCGGTGTCGCTGCTGCTCGACCAAGGCGAAAGAACATCGATGTGGCGCTGGCGCCGCCTTCCGGTGGCCTGCCGCGTCCGTCGTTTACGTGGCAGCTCATGCAGGAGCGCGCATTGAAGAGCGGCCCGAGGCCATCCGATGCCTGTGTCGAAGATGGTGCGGAAACCCAGAGCTTCTTGAAGAGTGCGTTGCCGAGCTTGAAGTTCTGCTCTTCTTCGAATGGGATGTTTGCCGAGATATGCGAAAAGGCATCCTGCGTAACCGGATCGACCGATGTGGCGGCACCTGCCTGCATCGCCTCGTATGGCTCGGCTTCGGAAAAATCGACGGCCGGGCGCGTTACTGCCTCGACGCGCTTCAAATCGGCGTCGGAAAGATCGGTGCGCTTCGTGGGAAGATCAAAACCGGCGGCAAGAGCCACCGGAAGGCTGACAAGCGTGGCGCAGAAAGCAGCGCAAAGAACGACGCGACAAGCCGGATTATGCGGCATTTCAGAGTTCGGGCCGCTTGGGTTTGGAAGCGGCCCGCCTTTTTGCTTATTGGAAGACAGCGTCAGGCTTATCCAAGCTGTCGGAACCTTCAAGCGGAACCGTGCCAAGATCCAGCGCGGCAATAACACGCTGGATCGACTTCGTTTGGTCAACGAGGCCGTCGACGGCGGCTTGAACGGCGGCGTTGCCGTCCTTGTTGCCTTCAGCGATCATCTGGTCGTATTTCTCGACCGTCTCGCCGCGTTTTGCCATGGCGAGCATTGCATCAAGCGTCGTCTTCAGCTTGCCGGCGACTTCGGCATCGAGTGCCTTGTCTTTCGCGGCAACGAGATCGTGCAGCGACGGGCCGGTCAGCTTCGTTCCGTCGACGCGGGTATATTCCCCGCTGTAGGCGGCGGCGATGCCGATCGCATCGTTGAGGTGCGAGTTATAGGTGTTGTCGGAGAAGCAATCGTGCTCCTCTTCCGGATCGTGCAGCAACAAGCCGAGCTTCATCCGCTCGCCTGCGAGTTCGCCGTACGAGAGCGAGCCCATGCCGGTCAGAATCGCGACGAGGCCGGCCTTCGGATCGGCTTCGACGTTCTTTGTCGCGGCACCGTCAGCCGCCCAATGATCGGTCATTTCCTGCAGGTCGGAGACCAGCAGCGTGGATACCGACTTCAGGTATTCGGCGCGGCGATCGCAATTGCCGTTCGTGCAATTTTCGGGGTCGTAATCGGTTGCCGGGCGGCTGCCCGACCCCGGACCGGTGCCGTTCAGGTCCTGGCCCCAGAGCAGGAATTCGATGGCATGGTAGCCGGTCGCGACATTGGCTTCGACGCCACCTGCTTCCTGCAGCGTACCGGACAGGAATTCCGGCGTCAGCTTGGAAGCATCGATCTCCTTTCCGTCGATCTTGATCGTCTTGTTGGCGATGACGTTTGCAACATAGAGGGCGTTCTCGTCGCTCTCCGCTCCGTAGGAGGCATCGACATAATCGATCAGGCCTTCATCGAGCGGCCAAGCATTGACCTTGCCTTCCCAGTCATCGACGATCGGATTGTCGAAGCGGTAGACTTCCGTCTGCTGATAAGGAACACGGGCCGCAAGCCAAGCATCCTTGGCGGTCTTCAGCGTCTCGTCGTTCGGCGTCTTCAGGAAGGCGTCAATCGCCTTGTCGAGCGCTTTGGCGGTGATCAGCGAGTCCTCGTATTTGGCATGCGCCACTTCGGCGTAATGCTTCACGACGGCTGCAGCATCGGTGTCCGCGAGAGCCGGGCTGGATAGCGGGGCTATCACAAGCGCCAATGCTGCGCAGAATTTCTTGTTGAGCTTCATGGTCCTCTCCTGTGACGGATATCCGCCTGAAATCGCCCAAATCTCTTCGCCCAAAAGAAAACCAGTGTCAAATACTCTAGTTTGGAATGATTTTAAGAATTGGAGATTGTTTGAAAGCGCGTGTTCAGAAGGGATTTTTACTTGCAGAAGAACACAAGATTGAGCTGTTAGTGCAATTGTTCAATTCTGGTCCGGATCTGGTGCGCGCGCGACGCTATCTGCTGCGGCGCTGATTGCTGTCTGGTTGTCTTCTTCCTTGGGTGTTGGGTCGCGGCGACCG
This sequence comes from Rhizobium etli 8C-3, assembly GCF_001908375.1. Taxonomy (NCBI): domain Bacteria; kingdom Pseudomonadati; phylum Pseudomonadota; class Alphaproteobacteria; order Hyphomicrobiales; family Rhizobiaceae; genus Rhizobium; species Rhizobium etli. The sequence goes on from NZ_CP017241.1 coordinate 331,234, forward strand.
CCATCGGTCCTGCAATTGCCGGCGTGCTTGCCGTTGCAGAGCCCGCATCCGCCGGTGGGACCGCCAGGTGCTCAGTTCGCATCTCGGCGGGCTTAGGCTCTTTGCTGGCGTTCTATCCGAACGGCGTCCGGTGGTGGTGGTCGCAGACGTAGACCACGTCATCCCGCCGCGGCATCGATATCGACTTCGCGCGCGCCAGGCGATTTTAAGCCTTACGTTGCATGCGGCAGAAGAAGAAACCGTCCGTGTCAGTCGATGCCGGTGTCAGTGTAACCGTTTCACCATCAGACGACCGCGGGCGCGGGGCATCCTTGCCGAACAGCTCGTCCCAGCCAGCCAGGGCGCTTTCGATGGAGAATGCCGTATTTTCCGCGGTGAAGCGTCGTACCTGATCTTCGTTCTCCTGCGGCAGCACGGAACAGGTGACATAGATCAACTCGCCGCCGGGGCGCACGAAGGCGCTCGCCTGCTTCAAGGCATCCTGTTGCTGGCTCGTACGCTCGTCGAGGTTCTTCGCCGTCAGCCGCCATTTGGTATCGGGGCGGCGGCGCCAAGTGCCGGTGCCCGTGCAGGGGGCGTCGACCAGCACCTTGTCGCAGCGAGCGCGCAGGCTCGAAAGAGCCTTTGCATCGTCATGGACTTGAACATTGCGCGTACCGGCGCGCTTCAGGCGTTCGATGATCGGCGCAAGGCGTTTGCGGTCGGCATCATAGGCATGGATCTGGCCCTTGTTGTGCATGGCTGCCGCCATTGCTAGCGTCTTGCCGCCGCCTCCGGCGCAATAGTCGAGCACTTGCTCGCCATCCTTGGGCAGCACCAGATCGGCAACGATCTGCGATCCCTCGTCCTGAACTTCGAACCAGCCTTTTTGAAAGGAAAGCTCTGCTGTGACGTTCGGAAGCCGTGAGGCGCCTTCGCCGGCGGGAATCCGGATGCCATACCGCGCAATTTTCGCTTCATGAGCGCCGGCTCTTTCAAGCGCTTTGACCGCCTTCTGGCGGCTGGCCTTCAAAATGTTGGCGCGAAGATCGAGCGTTGGGCGGGAAGCGAGCGCCTTGGCTTCGGAAAGCCAGCTATCACCGAATGCAGTCTCGAAGGAGCTTTGCACCCACTCGGGAATATCACCCTGGACGTGGACAGGCGCGGAGGAAAGAGCCCGGTTCTGGAAGGCTGCCAGCGCTGCATCGGGCAGAGAAGGCGGCGCGAACCTGTCGTCGGAAAGTTCAGCGGCAAGCGCTTCCGGCGTGAAACCCCATTGGCGGAACATGACGGCATAAGCGATCGCCAGTGGGCCGTCGTCGTCCATCAGGAACGCGTGTGAAAGCCGCATGCGCAGCGCATCGTAAACGATGTTGCCGATTGCGGCGCGATCGCCGGAGCCGGCGAAACGATGCGCAAGGCCCCAGTCCTTCAGCGCCTCGGCGACAGGTCTCTTGCGCTGATCGATATCAGCCAGAACCGAAATCGCCCCCTCAAGGCGGCCGCCCAAACGCATTCACGAAACTCCCGTTGCCACGGACCTGTGCGCAACCGGCAGGAAGCATGTCACAAGTCTCAACCGCGTGGTATCCGCGATTGACGGCAAGAGCAAGCGCCGTCCGCTGCAGGTTCGGACGCTCAGCTGGCCGTGACGACTTCGTAGCAGACTTTGGCGGTACCGGAGCGGACCATGCCGATGTTCTGTGCGGCAGCGCGCGAAAGGTCGAGAACACGGCCGCGGATGAACGGGCCACGGTCATTGACCCGAACGATAACGCTGCGGCCATTATTGCGGTTGGTTACCCTAAGCTTCGTGCCGAAGCGGAGCGAACGGTGAGCGGCAGTCAAAATGGCAGGATTCATACGTTCGCCGGAAGCTGTTTTGGAATGCAGTGCGTACCACGAAGCACCACCACATCCGGCCGCAGCAAAACCTTCGGAAGGAAGGATGAAAGAACTAGCTGCAATAGCTACGGCAGCGACTATAGAGCGGCTGATATTCTTCAAAACGGATTGTCCCTCAACTATTGAACTTGCGCCTTTACGGGCGGCGGGGTTAAATCCGGCGAAAAGTGGCGAAAAAGTGCCGCTGTCTATCACGGAATGTTACAGCCGGTAATATTTGTGTTTCTCCCGGGCCTCGGGTTGAAAAAGCGCGATTGCCGAGAAAATGGAAAAAAGATAAGAGAATCAGGTAAAATTAGAACGATTTTTTCTGCTGCGGCGCAGCGTCATGCTTTGTTGGAAAAGTAACAAAAATAATTTTCCGAACTTGCCACAATTGATGCCTCATTTGCGCAAATTCAGAGGCCGTTAACCATAAAGCGGAGCGAAATTCGGATCGCCAAAATGCCGAAGTAGGAATTTTCTACTCATTTCGAATGTGCCGGAACCGCCCGTTCGGACTAACCGCGCCACCGTCCGCTCTGCCACAATTGTGCAAGCGACACGGGGTAATTCGGAAAGCTAAAGCTATAGCCCGCAGCTTTCAATTTGGCGTTCGAAACACGCTTGTTCTCACCATAGAAGGAACGGGCCAGCGGGGTCAGCGCCGCGGTTTCGAAGGGCTGTTCCGGAGGCGGCTCAACACCCATCAGCCGCGCTGCTTCGACAATGACGTCCTGCGGCGGGCCGGGCAGGTCATCGGTCACATTATATAGGCCGCCAAGGGACCGGTCCGAGAGGTAGCGCGCCGATGCGGCGATATCCTCAACGCGGATGCGATTGAAAACCTGATCCTTCTTGATCAGGCGCCGGGCTGTGCCCCGTTCTAGATTGACGAATGCATTCCGGCCCGGGCCGTAGATGCCCGACAGGCGCAGTATGGCGGCCGGAATACCGAGATCCTTGCCGAGCGCCAGCCACGCACCCTCTGCCTCGAGCCTTTCCTTCGACCGCCCGGACACAGGAACGCAGACGGTCTCTTCGCTGACCCATTCACCCTTGTGGTCGCCGTATACGCCAACGGTGGAAAGATAGCCGATCCACTGAAGCGCCGGCATCATCTTGCCGAGCTGGCCGCCTGCGAGATTGATCAGCGGGTCGCCTGCTTCCCGCGGCGCGATCGATTGGACGAGGTGTGTGACGCTTGCCATGGCGTCAAGCAAGGCGGCACTGATATTCTCGCCCTCGAAAATGAAGGCTTCAATACCTTGGCTGCGCAGGAGCTCAGCCTTGTCTGCCGATCTGGTGGTGCCGGAAATGCGACCGGTTCCGACTGAGAACGCCTTGGCAATCGCCGTGCCGGAATAACCGCAGCCGAAAATCATCACATGCATCACATCACCCCCGCCAATTGCCATTCTGCAAGTACGCCCGCATCAGTCTCATCCGGCCTTTGTGCCGCAAAGTCTCCGAATTCACCAGGCTCCATCAATCGCGAAAGCGCCCAGATTGCCATGCCGCGAACATCCGCAGACGCGTCGGTGGCGAGCCTTCGGCATTGATCGGCAAGGCTCTGATCACCGGAATTGCCGGCGGCGATCAACACATTGCGGATAAAGCGGTCTCTGCCGATGCGCTTGACCGGCGAACCGCTGAAGAAAGTCCGGAAAGCCGCCTCATCCAGCGTCAGGAGAAAGGAAATCGACGGCTCTTTCAGGTCGTCACGGGCCTGCAGCTTCATTTCGGATGCCGATGCAGCAAACTTGTTCCACGGACAGGCGGCGAGGCAGTCGTCGCAACCATAGATCCGGTTGCCGATCAGCGGCCGGAATTCGACGTCGATTGGGCCTTTGTGCTCGATCGTCAGGTATGAGATGCAGCGCCGAGCGTCGATCTGATACGGCGCCGGGAATGCATTGGTCGGACAGGCATCGAGGCAGGCGCGGCACGAGCCGCAGTGATCGATCTCGGCGTCGTCAATATTGAGATCGGCCGTCGTGAACATCGAGCCAAGGAAAAGCCAGGACCCGTGGCTGCGACTGACCAGATTGGTATGCTTGCCCTGCCAGCCGAGGCCCGCTGCCGCGGCGAGTGGCTTTTCCATCACGGGTGCAGTGTCGACAAAGACTTTGACGTCGGCACCTGCCCGTGCTGCAAAGCGAGTGGCGATCTCCTTGAGCCGTCCCTTGATGACGTCGTGATAGTCGCGATTGCGCGCATAGACTGAGATCGCCGCCTTGTCCGGAGTTTCGAGAATATGGCGTGGGTCTTCCCCGGGGCCGTAATTGAGGCCGAAGACGACGATGGATTTCACATCGCTCCAGAGCGTGCGAGGATCGCCGCGGCGATCGCGCGTCTCAGCCATCCATTCCATCGTGCCGTGACGTCCGGCGTCGATGAATTCGCCAAGCCGTTCCTTCGCTTCTGGTATCGAATCGGGCCGCGTGATGCGACAGAGCTCAAAGCCGAGCTTTGCCGCCTCGGCACGAACAAAGGCGGTCAAACTGTCGCGGCGCTTGCGTTCTTTATCGTCTGCTATCCGTTCGGGCATCGAAAGCCCTCGTCAGAAATCCAGGTCTGCGTAGTGAGAGACCGGTGTGAGCCCACGCACCCGCTCCGTCAGCAGCGGGCGGAAGGACGGTCGTGATTTCATGCGCTGGTACCAATCCTTGGCGACCGGCGATTCCGTCCAGTCGATCTCGCCGAGATAGTCGAGGATCGACAGCGAAGCGGCCGCGGCGAGGTCGCCATAGCTCATGCGATCTCCTGCCAGCCACTGCCGCGAACCGGCAAGCCAGGTCAGGTATTTCATATGCTGGCGGATGTTGGCGCGTGCCGTGCGCAGGATCTTCGAATCCGGTGCTCCGCCGCCCTGATCTGCGCTCATCTGCAGCTTGTACACGCGTTCGCGCGCAAGGGGCCGTGTCACGTCCGTCTCCATCTTCTGCATGAACCATTCACCGAGGCGGCGAATTTCCGCGCGCTGGAAAGGATCCTCCGCAAGAAGCCGCCGGTCGCGCTTCAGCACGCCATGCGTTTCATCGAGATATTCCGAAATGACGGTCGCGCCGCAAAGAGCGCGCATGCTGTCGTCGACATAGACAGGCAGGGTACCGGCAGGATTGAGCGCCAGAAAGTCGCGCCGCTTTTCCCAGGGTTGCTCTTCAATGAGATCTGCCTGAAAGCCATACTCGCTCAGAATCAACCGGACGAAGCGTGAAGCGGATGACATAGGATGATGATAAAGCGTCGGCATCGATACCCGAAGTGTTGATTTGTCGCGGCATGCTCTGGTGCACTCATAATCATAGCGCCCTAGTCATGACTCATTCGTTGCAGCTATAGGAGCTTGGCCCTTTCAATACAAGCAAATCGGGCCTCGCCCGCCTCACAAGGGATAAAACATGGCTGATATCTTTAGTGCGCTCGTTCTAGGCCTCATTGAAGGCCTTACTGAATTCATACCGGTTTCCTCGACCGCCCATGTCCTGCTGGCAGGACATTTCCTGGGCTTTCGCTCGCCGGGCAATACATTTGTCGTTCTCATCCAGCTCGGCGCGATCCTTGCCATTCTTCTCGTCTATTTCAAACGGCTGCTGAGCCTGGCGCTTGCGTTGCCGCGCAGCGCGCGGGCGCGGCATTTCGTCCTTGCCGTACTCTTTGGTTTTCTGCCTGCCGCCGTCATCGGCGCAATGGCGCACGACTTCATCAAGAACGTGCTCTTCGAAACGCCGATGCTGATCTGCGTCGTCCTCATCCTTGGCGGCCTCGTCCTGCTTGCCGTCGACAAGATCCAGTTCAAGCCGAAATATCACGATGTGACGGAGTTCTCCCTGCCGATGGCGCTGAAGATAGGTTTCTTCCAATGCCTGGCAATGATCCCTGGGACATCCCGCTCCGGCGCGACGATCGTCGGCGCATTGCTGATGGGTGCCGACAAGCGCTCTGCGGCCGAATTCTCGTTCTTTCTCGCCATGCCGACGATGGTCGGCGCCTTCGCTCTGGATCTATACGAAAACCGCAATGTGCTGAGCTTCGATGACGGAATGCTCATCGTCATCGGATTCGTGGCGGCTTTCGTCTCGGCGCTATTCGTCGTGCGCGCACTGCTCGACTTCGTCTCGATCCGGGGCTATGCGCCCTTCGCCTGGTGGCGAATCTTCATTGGCGCGGCAGGCCTCGTCGGCTTGACGTTGTTCGGTTGATTTCAAGTATTTGACAAGAGGGGCGGCTGCGAAAGGAGCCGCCCTTGCCTCAGTGGTTGAGGGAGGCTGTGGAACAGGGATCGATGCCGTAAGCCGGCGCGCAGCCACCTTTCACCGCTGCGACCGAGCCGGGCGCGATGAAGGAACCTGCGAGAATAACCAGTGCCGCACACGCAAAAAGAAGCGCGATTGACTTGCCCATCGAATAAAGCCTTTCAAGTCGATTTAGCGCGCCGCAAATGGCGCTGAGTCCGGTTCAGGACGCGCGGGGTGTGTAGTCAGTGGAATGGCAAATAGCAATAAAGGTTGCAGCTAAATGTGACGTTAATTTCACTAATTTTTTGATGCGTCTTTTATGCAACGCCCTTCCGGCCGGGCGCTTTGGAAGCACGCGAAACTTGGCTCCGGCTGCCTGAAATAATCGAAAAGAAAACGCCGTCTGTGATCGAACAGAGCGGCGCTTGCCCGATTGATAATTTTCTCAGGCTGCTTTTCCCGAACCCGTGTACTGGCCGTGCGGGCGATAATGCACCAGATACGACGGCAGTACGGAGGTCACCATTGTCGGCGTGACGCCGAGGGCCTTCAGCGTGAGGCCATCCGCTTCGGCCTTCGTTGAAACGACATTGTCGCGCTTCAGCAGGCGGACCTGGTCGGGCGTGATCGGAGGCTTAACGAATGGGACGAGCGAAGCGATGCTGCCGATCAGCGACGCGAGACTGAAGGGGATGGAAACCAGCCGGTTCTTCCGGGCGGTGATCTTCAGCATGATCTGAAGGCACTCTCGGAAGGTGAGCACTTCGGGACCCCCCAGTTCATAGATCGTTCCGCTCGCAGCCTTGCCCTCGACGGCGCGTGCCACGGCTTCTGCCACATCCTCCACGTAGACCGGCTGCAGCTTCGTCTTGCCGCCACCGATGAGGGGAAGCACCGGCGAAAGGCGAGCGATCTCCGCAAATTTGTTGAAGAACCCGTCTTCCGGCCCGAAAACGATGGAGGGACGGAAGATTATGGCGTCCTTCTTGATCGAAAGGATTGCCGCCTCCGCGCGGCCCTTGGTGCGGGCATAGCTGGAATCCGAATGGGCGTCGGCGCCGATTGCAGAAATATGGATGAGCTTCGCGCCGGATGCCCGGGCGGCTTCCGCCACGGCGCGTGCACCGAATTCCTGCACTGCATCGAAGGTGTTGCGCCCCGTCTCAAAGAGCACGCCGACACAGTTGATGACGACGTCGGCACCCTCGACGGCGCGATCGACCGAATTGCGATATCGCAGGTTCGCCTGGACAAAAGAAATCTGGCCGACGTTGCCGAGCGGCTGCAGGAAGCCTGCGAGATCCGGCCGGCGCACCGCGACGCGGATGCGATAGCCGCGCTTTGCGAGGGAGCGCACAATATGCCTGCCCAGAAAGCCAGAGCCTCCGAACACGGTCACGAGCGGCGGCAGATTGGCAAGGGTCATGGCAGGCTCCTCGAAAGGCTTGATGGATGCGTTGATCGGCACTCGTATTAGCCGAAACCCAGCGCGACGGAAAGGTCCATCTTGCCTCGCCTTCGCAGGTGCGAAGAGCGCTCAGATGCCTTCTACGACCATCATTTCCGCGTCGGCAGCTTGCTGGCGGATCCGGGCAGCGATCTGGTATTCCGGCGAGTTGTAGCAATCGACCGCAGCCTGCATGGATGGGAACTCGATGACGACGTTTCGGGCTCGCGATTTACCTTCGAGTTCGGTGATTGAACCACCGCGGGCGAGGAAGTTTGCACCGTACTTTTCAAAGGCCGGCTTTGCTGCCGCGACGTAGTCCTTGTAGCGCTCGGGATCGCGAACATCGACGTGTGCAATCCAATACCCTTTTGCCATGGTGTTTTCCTCCCTGTTGACAGTTGCCCACGTCGTTCAAATTGCTGATATGCTCAGTATCGGCTGTGTCCTTCAAGCGTCAGAGAACGGCTTCCATCTCGGCAAGAATGGCGCATGCCGCTTCCTTCGGATCGGGCGCCCTGACGATCGGGCGGGCGACGACGAGATGGCTCGAGCCGGCCCTCAGGGCATCGGCGGGCGTCATGACACGCTTCTGATCACCCCTTTCGCTACCAGCCGGGCGAATGCCGGGGGTAACGACGGCCATGCGAGGTCCGACGATTTTCCGGACGGCGGCGGATTCTTCGGCGGAGCAGACGACGCCGCCCATGCCAGCGAGCAACGCCTGTTCGGCACGGCGCAGCACCAGTGTATGTGGGTCGTATTCGTAACCTGCGGCCAGTAAATCCTGTTCGTCCATCGAGGTAAGGACGGTGACCCCGAGCAGGCATAGATCGGAACCCTTTGCCGCTTCGACGGCAGCCTTCATCGCCTTGGGGTAAGCATGGAGCGTCAGCATGGACATTCCCATCGTCACGATATTCTCGACGCCGGAGGCGACCGTGTTGTCGATATCGAGCAGCTTCATGTCGAGGAAGATCTTCTTGCCGCTTCGTGCGAGATCGCGAGCGAATTCCAGACCGCCGGCGAAGGCGAGCTGATAGCCGATCTTGAAGAAGAGAATGTCGTCGCCGAGCGTCGAGACGAGCTGTTCGGCCTCGCCAAGTGTCGGAACATCGAGTCCGACGATCAACCGCTCGCGTGCGTTCATCTCACATCCATCCGTGCCAGTATTCCATGGGCGTCCAGTCGCATGATAAGCGCCGGTCCGCAAGGCTGAAACAATAGAGATTGCCGCCGCCGGGCGGCTGATCGCGCTCGCGTGCGATGGCGCGGCTCTCAAGATGGCATTTGAGCAGCGTGCCGACCCCGCCATGCCCGATAAAGGCGATTGCCTCGTTGGGATCGTGGTCGGCAAGAACAGCGTCGAAGGCCGAAACGATGCGCTGCTGCGCATCGGCGGCACGCTCCCAGCCTCTGAAACTATCTTGCGGATGCGCGAAGAACCGGTCGGCGGCTTTCTCGAACTCCGGAGGCGGCAGGAATCCCGTTGCAGACCGGTCGTTCTCATGCATGCCATGCCGGATTTCGACGGCCACATGAGCCGTCGCGGACAGAATTTCAGCGGTCTCGATGGCTTTCGTCTCGTCGCTAGAAACAATACGGCGCAGCTGCCTCACCCAGCTGCTTTCTGCCGCCTTGCGCGCGCGAGCCTCGCCGATCTCGGATAAACCCCATTTGGGCACCGCGAGGTTCGGATCGATTTTCACTTGCGGGTGGGTGATGTACAGCCCGTACATATCAGCTGCGTCGGTAGATCCACAGTTGTGCCGGCGGAATATTGCGGACGATAAAATCGAAATGCTGGATGTGGTAGCGCTCCGGCCGTGCGATGATCGGCGAGACGGGACCATAGGAAATCTGTACGACCGGCCTTCCTGCCGGAATACGGTCGAGCAGGCTTTCGAGAAGGGCAATTCGCGCCTGCATCGGGAAATTCAGCAGCGGCACGGCCGAAACGACGGAATCGAATGTCTGATCCTTGAGGTCGCCGAGCGTCTTGTCGAGGTTGAAGGCGTCGCCATTGATGAAGCGGACACTGGGGTAGAGGCGAACGAGATGCTCGTAGAAATCCGTCGAATATTCGATGGCGACGAGATTTTCCGGCTTCACTCCGCGCCCGAGGATCGCTTTGGTGATCGCGCCCGTGCCAGGACCGAGTTCAAGAACCGGGAGGCCAGAATTCAGGTTGACGATGCTTGCCATCTTGCGGGCGGTGATGGAGGAGGTGGGAACGATGGAGCCGACCGTTTTCGGCCCCTGCATCATGCCCTTGAAGAAACGAATTTCTTCATCGAACTTCTTGCCGAGCCGTTCTTTCAGCCGCAACGCCATGCCGTCCTCCACGAATAATTTACTAAACCGCTGGCTACCTATTTGCCATCCTCTGGCGCAAAAACAAGACCAAACGTCGCAATCGGCAAACTTTAGCGCAGCAAATGCGACGTGCGCTTACACACGCATCGGCATCAGGACGTAAAGTGCATCATCGCCGGCGGTATCGCGAATGAGAGTCGGCGAGCCTGCATCCGCAAGCAGAAAAATCGCCTGATCACCGGAAAGCTGCGCAGTGATGTCGAGCAGATATTTGGCATTGAAACCGATTTCCATGGCATCCGTGTCGTAACCGACGGCGACTTCTTCCGTCGCGCTGCCGGAATCCGGATTGTTGACGGTGAGCAGAAGCTGGCCGTCCGAAAGCGCAAGCTTCACGGCGCGACCGCGCTCGGAAGAAATCGTCGAAACGCGGTCGACAGCCTGAGCGAATGTCGTGCAATCGACGCGCATTTCCTTGTCGTTGCCGGTGGGGATCACACGCTGGTAATCCGGAAAGGTGCCATCGATGAGCTTCGAGGTCATGACGATCGACTCGATGCCGAGGCGGATCTTGGCATCTGAGACTTCGACGGTGACTACCGCGTCGGGATTGTCGACGAGCTTCTGCAGTTCACCAACCGTCTTGCGCGGAATGATGATGCCCGGCATGCCTTCAGAGCCAGAGGGCGCCTTCACGTCGGCACGCGCGAGGCGGTGTCCGTCGGTTGCTACCGCACGCAGCTTCAGGTCGCCGTCGCTTTCGATCGTGTGGAAGAATATGCCGTTCAGATAGTAGCGCGTTTCTTCCGTCGAGATCGCAAACTGCGTGCGGTCGATCAGCATCTTGAGATCGGCCGCCCTCAGCTTGAAGGAATGCGTAAACGTGCCGGCGGTCAGATCCGGGAAATCGGATTCCGGCAGGCACTGCAGCGAGAATTTCGAGCGGCCGGACTGGACAGCCATGGATCCGCCATCCGCCGATGTTGCCAGAAGAACTTCCGAACCATCCGGCAGTTTGCGGACAATGTCGTAAAGAAGATGCGCCGGAACGGTTGTGGCGCCGCCCTGCTCGACATTGGCGGGCGTCGCTTCGGTCACTTCCAGGTCGAGGTCCGTCGCCTTCATGTCAAGGTTCTGGCCATCGGCGCGCAGCATGATATTGGACAGGATCGGGATCGTGTTGCGACGTTCGACCACGCGGTGAACGTGGTTCAGCGACTTCAAAAGGTTTGACCGCTCAATAGTTATACGCATGGGATGCTACCGCTTTCGACCGTTACTGCCCCAGCACGCAAGACGCGCCGGAAGATGCTGTCCGGCTCCGGGCCGGAGGAGTGGACAGGCAAAATGGCAGAACTTTGCTCACGAATGCAAGGGGTGCGAGACGCAGCATCGCTGCAAATGCCGTTTTCCGGGACAATGCTCACAGAAATCCGAACACTTGCTGCGGGCCAAACGCCCGCGCATAAAGGTAGAAAGCCAAAGGAGCCATCGAAATTGAACAATGAGGAAACGGCAGGCGAGGGCGGCAGGCAGCGCGGCTATCGGCTGCATAATGTCGCCATCCCGGCGCGCCCGCTGGAAGCGGCACTTTATCTTGTCGCTACGCCGATCGGTAATCTGGGCGATATTACGTTGCGGGCCCTGGAAACGCTGGCAGGCGCTGATGTGCTCGCCTGCGAGGATACGCGTGTGACCCGCGTTCTGCTCGACCGATACGGCATTCACAACCGGCCCTTTGCCTATCACGAGCACAATGCCGACGAGGCCGGTCCGCGATTGCTGCAGGCCCTGGAGGCGGGCAGGTCTGTTGCACTTGTCTCCGACGCCGGGACGCCGCTTGTCTCTGACCCCGGCTATCGTCTTGCACAATCTGCGATCGAAGCAGGTTACCGTGTCGTTCCCATTCCGGGAGCATCGGCGCCGCTTGCCGCACTTGTCGGCTCGGGCCTGCCGAACGACACCTTTTTGTTTGCGGGATTCCTCCCGGCGAAGGACAAAGCGCGGCGCGACCGGCTGGCGGAATTTGTCGCCGCTCCAGCGACGCTCCTCTTCTTTGACTCGCCGCATCGGATCGGCGCGACGCTCGCTGCTGCCGCCGACGTGCTCGGGCCCACCCGTAGGGCATCCGTTTGCCGCGAATTGACGAAGACATACGAGGAGTTCCGCCGCGGCACGCTTGCAGAGCTTGCTGCGTATTATGGCGAAAGCCACAATGTGAAGGGCGAGATCGTGCTCGTCGTCGGCCCACCGCAAGAGCAGCCGGCGGACGAATCGGATGTGGAGGCCATCCTCGCCGACCTTGCGACTTCCATGCCGACGGCAAAGGCAGCCGCCCAAGCAGCTCGCGTCACCGGGTTGCCGCGCAAGGAACTCTACCAGCGCTTACTTGATATGAAAGCCAAGGATGGGCAGTAGTAGCTGTGCGACCATTAGCCGGCAAACAACGCATGTCCCGAGCTGTGACTTCACCATCTGATCTGCGCCTGGCAGTTTAAAATAAAAATGCGATGTCATCGCGGCAATGGCGCTGGTGCCGGTGGTGCGCTCACGGCTCATCATCCGACAGTCGCACACGCATATCCCAAAGAGTTGAAATGGACTGCTAAAATTTTAGCGGCCGATTGAACGCCTCTGTTACGGGTTTCTGCTATTGGGGCAATGATTGGGTAGCAGATTAGGGGGATCCATGGCCATGAAGCTCATGCTGGCAAGCGCAGTTGCAATGGCCGCGCGTTCGCTGCCGTATGTCGTCGCGCCAGCACGAGGCAGGAATTTCGTTGCACACTCCAGCGACCACCTGCCGATGAAATCGACCCCGATCAATCCGGACTGGATCGTCGATGGCGACCCGCAGGCGCGCACGGCCGAACATTCCCGCGGTCATGACGACGCATCGTTCACGGCAATCTGGGACTGCACAGCTGGAGAATTTCGCTGGTTTTTCGGCTGGGACGAGACGGTGATGATCCTCGAAGGCGAAGTGCACGTCACCGCCGAAGACGGAACGGAACGCACTCTACGAGCCGGCGACGTTGCCTTCTTCGCGGGTGGTACATGGGCGAACTGGCGCGTGGACAACTACGTCCGGAAGATCGCTTTTCTTCGAAAGCCCTTTCCCAAGCCTGTGGCGATGCTCTATCGGCTTCGCAACCTGTTGCGCAGCAGCGGCCAGCAGGGTTTCGCCGCCTGAAAATCCTTGAGGCCCGCACCTGGAGGTCCTTGATTGGCCGTTGCGTTTGCTTTGCTTGCGACCTACATCTGTCCGGCACTCACTGAGGGACGGAAATGGGCAAGATCAAGAACGTAGCGGTCCAGATGGACCATGTCGCGGGCATCAACATTGCAGGCGATTCCACCTTCGCCGTGTGTCTTGAGGCCCAAGCCCGAGGCTACAAGCTTTTCCATTATACGCCTGAGCGGCTCAGTCTCCGCGATGGCAAGCTTTACGCTTCCGTCGAACCGATGCTGCTGCGCGACGTGAAGGGCGATCATTTCGAGCTTGGTGCTCCCGAACGTGTCGACCTTTCGACCATGGATGTGGTGCTGCTGCGCCAGGATCCTCCCTTCGACATGGCCTATATCACCTCCACGCATCTCTTGGAGCGCGTTCACCCGAAGACGCTCGTCGTCAACGATCCGGCATGGGTTCGCAATTCGCCGGAGAAGATCTTCGTCACCGAATTCGCCGACCTGATGCCGAAGACGCTGATCACCAAGGACGCGGACGAGGTCCGCCGCTTCCGAGACGAGATGGGCGATATCATTTTGAAGCCGCTTTACGGAAACGGCGGTGCCGGCGTCTTCCACTCGACGAGGGACGACCGCAACCTGTCCTCGCTGCTCGAAATGTTCGGCCAGCTTTTCCGTGAACCCTTTATCGCCCAGCAGTATCTTCCCGATGTCCGCAAGGGCGACAAGCGCATCATCCTGGTTGACGGCGAGCCGGCAGGCGCAATCAACCGGGTTCCTGCCGACCACGACAGCCGCTCCAACATGCATGTCGGCGGCCGCGCGGAAGCGACCGAGCTCACGGCACGTGAAAAGGAAATCTGCCAACGCATCGGCCCGGCGCTGAGGGAACGCGGCTTCCTGCTCGTCGGCATCGATGTCATCGGCGACTTTATGACCGAAATCAACGTCACGTCGCCGACCGGAATTCGCGAGGTCCGCAAGTTCGGCGGCGCTGATATCGCAAGCCTTCTCTGGGATGCGATCGAGCGCAAGCGCCCTTAGGGCGTTGCGGCTTTCTTTGCCTTCGTTCATGCTCTGCAACTGACTGCGGCTGAGACGTCAATCTGTAGCTTTATCGTTGTTGCGGGTCTCCCCAAGGAAGCGTGCACTTCGACCTGCCTGCGTTTGGTCGGATGACGGCCTTGGCGTCGTAGAAATGGATGCGCTTGCCGAGTTTCGTCGTGCTCGGCATGCTCCCCAGCGTTGCCGGCGAGCGGCCGACGGCGGTTTCCTGACGGAGAAAGGGGCGCCGAAGCGCCCCGATTTACCCGGAAATTAGCTCCCGAGACCTTCGAAGAGAGCAGTCGAAAGGTAGCGCTCGGCGAAGGAAGGGATGATGACGACGATGTTCTTGCCGTTGTTTTCCTCGCGGCTGCCGATCTTGATTGCCGCCGCCAGTGCCGCGCCGGAGGAAATGCCGACCGGCACGCCTTCAAGCCTGGCGACAAGACGCGCCGTTTCCATCGCCTGCGCGCTGTTGATGGTGACGACTTCGTCATAAATCTTCGTGTCGAGTATCGCCGGGGCAAATCCGGCGCCAATGCCCTGGATCTTGTGCGGCCCCGGCTGACCGCCGGAAAGAACCGGAGATTCCTCGGGCTCGACGGCAATTACCTTGATGCCGGGTTTCTTCGACTTCAGAACCTGGCCGGCACCAGTGATCGTGCCGCCGGTGCCGATGCCGGAAACGAGGATGTCGACGGCACCCTCCGTGTCGTTCCAGATTTCCTCGGCCGTTGTCTTGCGGTGGATTTCCGGGTTCGCAGGATTCTCGAACTGTTGCGGGATGATGGCATCGGGAATTGTTGCGGCAAGTTCCTCCGCCTTGGCGATTGCGCCCTTCATCCCTCGCGCTCCCTCGGTCAATACCAGTTCGGCGCCGAGCAGCGCCAGCATCTTGCGGCGCTCGACCGACATGGTTTCGGGCATGGTGAGAATGAGCTTGTAGCCCTTGGCGGCAGCGGCAAAGGCGAGCGCGATGCCGGTATTTCCGGAGGTCGGCTCGATGAGCGTCGTCCTGCCAGGGGCAATCTTGCCTTGCACTTCGAGGCTCTCGATCATGGCGACGCCGATGCGGTCCTTGACCGAAGCAATCGGATTGAAGAATTCGAGCTTGGCAAGCAGATTGGCCGTCACGCCCTTTTCCCTTGCCAGCTTGTCGAGGCGCACGATAGGCGTATCGCCGATGGTATCGGTGATCGACGAGTAGATGCGGCCGCGGCCCGGTTTTCTCGACATGGTGCGCTCCCTTAGTGATTGTTGCGCGAGAGAATAGGGTCAAAGGCCGAATCAGGCCAGAGGGGCTTGATCCACGGAAGTGTCATCCGGAAGAAAAAATCGTTTGGAAAGGGTGCTTTGCCGAATGATTTTTTCAGGCTGCGCGTGCAGCGATAAAGGCTGCGGTACCGGCCAGGATGCTCGCCGCAACCCGATTGAGCGCTTGAAGCGCGCGCGGCTGTTTCAGCATCGTGCGGGCGCGCGACGCAAGCAGCATGTAGGGGACCAAAACCAAAAGCAGCACCGCGAAGGTTGCGATCAGAAGTATGCCGTATTCTTGAAGACCGACGTGGCTGATGTCGATCAGCGTTGGCACGAGGGCGATATAAAAGAGCATCGTCTTCGGATTGCCGAGGGTCACCAGAAGGCCAGACAGGAAGGACATGCCGATGCTGCTCGATTTGCGCGCAGCAATATCGTGCGGCAAAAGCCCCGCCGTCCATAGCTTGTAGGCGATATAGCAGAGGTAAAGGACGCCGGCGAATTTGATGACGAGGAATACCGCGGTGAAGGTCTGCGCCACGAATGCAAGGCCGAGGATCACCGCCGTCAGGTAAGTGATGTCGCCGAGAACGAGGCCGAGACCCATGAAGAAGGTCTCGCGAAAATTCGAGCCGAGCGCGCGGGCGACGATGGCGGTGATACCGGGTCCGGGAATTATCGCAGCGATAAAAAGGGCGCCGCTATAGGCAAGCAGGGCTGCAATGGTCATCTTTGCTCTCCTCAGGCAGCTTCTCTTACTGATGCTTAGGCCGGCTTTCAAGATGAGCTCCCACGCTCGAATCAGGTAGAAGTGGGCTGAAAGGAAAGAAAGCCGATGACAACCGGACTGCTGCTGATCGATGTTCAGAAAGCCATCTTGAAAGGCCTCGGAAGCACCGAACGCCAGCCTTTGATCGACAAGGCGCTGGACGAAACCGTGGCGCGTCTTGCAGAGGTCCTTCGCAAAGCCCGCGCGGTGAACGCGCCGGTCTTCATCGTCCAGCATGACGGACAGGCATCCCACCGTCTTGCTGAAGGCAGCGACGGCTGGCTGTTGCGCGACGAGATTGCGCCTCAAGATCGCGACATTGTCATTCACAAACGCAGCTGCGACTCGTTTTTCGAAACCGGTCTCCAAACGTGCCTGAAGGAGAACGGCATCACAAGGCTGGTGGTGGGCGGCTGCATGACCCAGTTCTGCATCGATACAACCGCACGTCGCGCCGTTTCGCTCGGCTACGATGTAACGCTGATGTCCGACGGGCATATGACGGCCGACATGGGCGATCTCGGCTTCCAACAGATCATTGCCCACCACAATGCCGTGCTCGACGAGTTCGATGCCGGCAGTCACGAAATCCGGCTTGCAGAGGCAGCGGCGATCAATTTCGGCTAGGCCGCAGCCATTGCCAAGGCGTCCAGCCGAGATTCATGCCCGCTGCCGCGACAAGGATGATTGCTGCACCGAGGATCTGCAACGGCTGCAGTGCGCGGCCAAAAGCGAGGCCGTCCACTGCGATCGCCACGATCGGGTAAATGAAGGAAAGGGCGCCGGTAAGATGTGTCGGCAGCTTCTGGATGGCGCCGTAAAGCAGTACATACATCAGCCCGGTGTGGATGACCCCCATCGCCACGAGAATAGACCATGCTCCGGCCGTTGTGGGCAGATCCGAAAAGTCGGTCACGGGCGCCAGCATGAGAATGCCGGTCGAAACCTGGATGAGCGCGATCAGGTGCGGCGGCGTGCCCTTCAACCACTTTGCAGCAATTGCTGCCAGAGCATAGAAGAAGGCCGCTCCGAGCGCCAGCGCAATACCCAGTCCGTAGCTGCCTGAAACGACGCCCGCCTCAGGTTTGGCTTCGACAATCGCCGCCATGCCGGCAAAGGCGAACGCCAGCCAGAACAGTTTCGTCAAAGTGATCTTCTCGCCGAGGAATGCGGCGCCGAGCGTCAGCAGCATGAAGGGTTGGGTATTGTAGACGGTGGTCGCAATCGAGATCGATGCGTGCGAGTAGGAGGCGAAAAGCAGCAGCCAGTTCGCCACGATGGCGATCCCGCCAAGCACGGCGATGCCAAATGTTCTCGGCGAGAGAATGCCGGGTTTCAGGAATCCGAAAGCACCGCAGATGACGAGAAGGCTCGCAGCACCAAACAGGCAACGCCAGAAAACAACTCCGCTCACAGGCTGGCCGGACATGACGACGAACCAGCCGATCGTCCCCGAAACCACCATTGCTGCCGTCATCTCAACTGTGCCCTTGCCTATGTCGTTGTGCATCGCGATCTCCTCTTTGTGACATTGGAGATTATTGCGTTTGTATGCTGATCTCTATAAAGTTAAATGCGCGTAGACCGAATTTTGCCTAATAAAGAAAGGTAAGATTACATTAATGGCTAACGGAGCAACTCACTTGGACAGCATCGACCAGCGTCTCCTCGATGCGCTGGCGCAGAACGCGCGTATTTCTCTGAAAGAGCTGGCGCAAGTGGCCCACCTCTCCTCGCCAAGCGCGGCGGAACGGCTGCGCAGACTTGAAGAGCGCGGCATCGTCACGGCCTTCACGATCGATATCGATCCGGCTGCCCTCGGCTATCCGCTACAGGCAATCGTCCGCGTCCGGCCGCTGCCGGGACAGTTGCACGTGGTTGAGCGGATCATCCAGGAAACCCCGGAATTCATCGAATGTGACAAGGTCACCGGCGACGATTGCTTCATCGCCCGCCTCGTCGTCCGCTCGATGGGCGAACTCGACGTTATCCTGGACAAGGTGGCCGAAAGGGCAGAGACCAACACCTCGATGATCAAGGCTTCCCCGGTCAAACGTCGGCTGCCGCCGCTTTCGGGCCGCTGAACGGTTGCGCGAACCGACCTGCTAGAAGTCCGCCATCGGTGAGAGCATTGCAGGCGACGCAGGCGCGAGATCCGTCGTCGTGCGGAGCATGAAGGCCGTACCGTTGTCGAAGGCGACAGCCTCTCCGCCCCAATCAAGCTTGTCCGGCGAAAAGAAGACGTCGACGTGTTCAGGCAATGCGCCGAGTCTTCCGAGGATGACGGCAAGCGGGGGAATTTCAGCAGCGACGACGTCGAGCAGGCTGAAGCGGCCAGCTGCTCCGGCTTTCCACGCGATGATGGCTTTCTCCTCATCGAGCCAGCTCAGACGAACCTCTGTATCGAGTTGGGTATTGACGAGGAACATCGCCGCATTGCCGGAAACGGCCAGCACGTCCGAAACGGGTGCCCGCGTCTTCAGCGCCTCCTGCAGCAAAGCAAGATCGGTCTTGTTCCATGGATCGAGCTGTCGGGCAGAATTTGTGGCGGACCTTGGCTTTGGTGCTCCCCCGCAGTAGCGGTGCATCGGCAGGATGCTGAAGCCGTAAGATTCGTAGAGCGAAGGCTTGTCGGTATAGAGCACGATTGCCTCAAACTGCCGGCCCTCGCACCATTCAAGCGCCTTCCGCGTCAAGTCGCGGTAAAGCCCGCGTCGGCGCCATGGCGGGCGAACGGCACCGGATTGGAAGGCGCCTGCTTCGATCTGCCGGCCATTGACGACGATTGGCATGGCAAAGGCGGTGAGATTGGCGGCGAGCGTGTCGTTGGAGGCAAACCAGCCGAAAGGCATGCTGGTCGGGTCCGGGCCGCCCAGATGGCGCAGCGGCCCGATATCGATGCCGAATGTATCGTCGAGGAGAGAAACGAGCGCTGTCCATGCCGCCCGATCGTCAAAATAGTCCTTTCGAAAGGTCAGCCCGGCGCTATCGAAAGACTTGCTCATACGCCGGTCGAGCCGAAGCCACCGGCGCCGCGAGCCGTGGTGCTGCTTTCGGTGACCTCTGCAACACGCGCCTGGGTGACCGGTGCAATCACGACTTGTGCGATGCGCATGCCGCGCGTGATTTCGAACGGCTCATTGCCGAGATTGACGAGCAGTACCTTCACTTCGCCGCGGTAATCGCTGTCGATCGTGCCGGGAGTGTTGAGGCAGGTGATGCCGTGCTTGAAAGCGAGGCCGGAACGGGGCCGAACCTGGGCTTCATAGCCATCCGGAATTTCGAAGATGAAGCCGGTCGGCACCAGAGCGCGATTGCCCGGCGCGAGCGTCATCGGTTCGTTGACGGCCACAGCCGCCCGAATGTCCATGCCCGCAGCACCGCTCGTCTCATAGGAGGGCAGGTCGAGACCTACGCCATTGGGCAAACGGACGAGGTTGAGCTGCGGACGGATGTCGTTGTGAATGGTCATGGGACATTACTTTGCGCCGGGACGCCCAAGGTCAATTGCAATGGCGGGCTTTAATCGCTAGATACGCCGCAATTCCACAGGATTCACATCATGGCCGAAAGTCTCGCCGAGGCGGTTTCTCGCCGCCGCACATTCGCTATTATCGCGCACCCGGACGCGGGCAAAACCACGCTCACCGAAAAGCTGCTTCTTTTCGGAGGCGCCATTCAGCTCGCCGGTGAAGTCAAGGCGAAGAAGGATCGCATCCAGACCCGGTCGGATTGGATGAAGATCGAGCGCGAGCGCGGTATTTCGGTGGTGACCTCCGTCATGACCTTCGAATACGATGACAACGTCTTCAACATTCTCGACACGCCCGGCCATGAAGACTTCGCCGATGATACCTATCGCACGCTGACAGCTGTCGACGCCGCCGTCATGGTGATCGACGCCGCCAAAGGCATCGAGCCGCGTACGCTGAAGCTCTTCGAAGTCTGCCGCATGCGCGATATTCCGATCATCACCTTCATCAACAAGATGGACCGCGAAAGCCGCGATCCGTTCGAAATCCTTGATGAGGTGGAGGAGAAACTGGCGCTCGACACAGCTCCGATCACCTGGCCAATCGGCCGCTCCAAGACGTTCTGTGGCTCATATCACCTGGCCACAAGCACTGTGCGCGGTTCAGATACGGAAGTGGAAGCAACGCCGGTCAACGGTCCTCGTAGCGTCGCTGACCGTTTGCCGGAAAACGAGCGGACTGCCTTCATCGACGAGACGGAGTTGGCGATGGAGGCTTGCCGTCCCTTCGATCGCAAGGCTTTTCTGGAAGGCCACATGACGCCGGTGTTCTTCGGCTCGGCGCTCCGCAATTTCGGTGTCCGCGATCTCATCAATGCGCTCGGGGAATTCGCCCCGCCGCCGCGCGACCAGATAGCCGATACCCGCAAGGTACATGCAAGCGAAGACAAGATGACAGCCTTCGTGTTCAAGATCCAGGCCAACATGGATCCCAACCACCGCGACCGCATCGCCTTCGCCCGCATCTGCTCAGGCAAGCTGGAACGCGGCATGAAGGCACGCCTTGCGCGCACGGGCAAGCAACTGGGTCTCACAGCGCCGCAGTTCTTCTTTGCCTCGCAAAGACAGCTCGCCGATACCGCCTATGCGGGCGACGTCGTCGGTATTCCGAACCACGGCACGCTGCGCATCGGCGATACGTTGACGGAAGGCGAAGCGCTGGTGTTCCAGGGCGTGCCCAACTTCTCGCCGGAAATTCTCCGTCGTGTCCGCCTTGAGGATGCGATGAAGGCGAAGAAGCTGAAGGAGGCCTTGCAGCAGATGGCCGAAGAAGGCGTCGTCCAGCTCTTTTCCCCCGAAGACGGTTCACCGGCGATCGTCGGCGTTGTCGGTGCCCTGCAGCTCGATGTCTTGAAGGAACGTCTGCAGGCGGAATATGGCCTGCCGGTCTCTTTCGAAATGTCGCGCTTTTCAGTCTGCCGCTGGGTGTCGGCCGAGCAGCCTGCAGAACTCGAAAAGTTCCTGACGGTCAAACGTGGCGATATCGCCCGCGATCTCGACGGCGATCCCGTGTTCTTGGCACAGGACAGCTTCTCCCTGCGCTACGAGGCAGAACGCTATCCGGCAATCAAGATGGTCGCAATCAAGGAATATCACGTCGCTAAGGCGGCGTGATTTCTCATTTACGCGGCGGCAACAAACTCGATCGACCAGCCAGTCCTCCCGCAGCGTTCGAAGACCACGACTGTTGCGGGCAACCCGGCGCTCTCCGAGCTCGCCGCCACCTGCCCATTGTGGTTTGCCTTTGCCAAAAGATGCGGTCGCGCAGGTCGCGGGTCAGCTGCACGATGTTGCCCGTAGTCGTTTGTGCCCCGGCCAGAATTCGCCCGATTTGCCATGCCAGCATGGCCATCAAGGTGCGGTTTTGAAAACATCAGGCGGTCGAATGTCCCGGCCAGGTTGATTGCCCGGAAGACGTCGGCTGCACGCGCAGCCATATCGCGCGTTCCACTGATCTCGAGCGGCCGGTGCAGGCGCAAGCGAGTGCAGATCTATGCCGTTGCCGCCAAAAAAGTCAGTCGAATTTCACGGCCGTCGTGTTGGCACCGCAGACCAAGACGCAGACCCGCTCATTGCGCGCCGGAACATATTTGCCGGAGAGTGCGGCTGCGAATGCCGCCGCGCCGCCGGGCTCGGCAACGACTCTGGCCCCTTCCCACAGGGCTTTCTGAGCCGTACGGATTTCGTCGTCCGTTACCAGCACCGGCGGCTGCACGAATTGCTGCGCGAGCGGAAACATCAGTTCACCGACCCGCTTCGGGGCGAGCGAATCTGCCGCAATGCCGCCTGCCGGAGCATCCACCGGTCTGCCCGCTCTGAAGGCCTCGTAAAGGGTGGGCGCTCCATCCGATTCCACGGCGACGATCTTCACCCGGCCGCCAAACCAGGCCGCGATGCCGCCGACCAATCCGCCGCCGCCGACGGCGACCAGCAATGTGGTCATTGCCGGCATGTCCTCCTCGATCTCTTTGCCGAGCGTTGCCTGGCCGAGCAGCGTCTCCACCTGGTCATAGGCATGTACGGCAAGCGCCCCGGTTGCCCGCTCATGGGTCTCGCTCGCCGCCAGCGCATCTGAGTAACGCTCTCCTCCGATGACGAGACTGGCACCGTAGGCGCGGATCTTCTGCGCCTTGGCAGGCGAGGTGACGGCCGGCACGAAGATGGTAGCCGGCACGCCAAGCCGCGATGCGGCATAGGCAACGGCCGCGCCGTGGTTGCCGCCGGAGGCTGCCACGATGCCGGCTGCGGGAACCTGCCGCGTAAGGAGATGGGAAAAGGCGCCGCGTGCCTTGAAGGAGCCGGAATGCTGCAGGCATTCGAGCTTGAGGTCGACTTTGAAGGGCGCTCCCCCGAAATCCTGCATGTCGACGGACATCATGGGCGTGCGACGGATATAGGGGCGGATCAGCCCTTCGATTTCGGCAATGCGTTCGGCAGAAAGGGCGTTCGGCATGCACGCTCTCCATGGATTGACAATATTTCGTTACTTGGCAAAATAACGAAATGCAAGATGCTGGTATTCTGAAAGCCCTCGCCAATGAACGACGCCTCGTCGTTCTCGAATGGTTGAAGAAACCGCGGGAGCACTTTTCGCCTCAGGTGGATGGCGACCTGGACGATGACGGTGTCTGCGCCGTGCTCATCGCCGAAAAGCTGGGCATAACTCCGGCAACGCTCAGCGAACATATGCGCATATTGGTGCAGGCGGAGCTGGTACAGGCAAAACGAATCAAGCAATGGATCTTCTATCGGCGCAATGAAGACCGCATCGCGGCGCTGAAGCAGGGACTTTTCGCCGACCTGTGAGCGGAGGGCTCATGGCTGCCCCAGCCGCTCGCTCAGGAAATCCAGTACGGCGCGCACTGATGGCAGTTGGCCGCGCCGATGCGGCAGGAGCGCCGTTGTCGTGATGTTTCCCGCCGTCCATTCCGGCAGGATACGGAGCAATCGCCCTTGCTCTATGGCCTCTCGGCAGACGGAAGTCGGAAGAATGGTGATTCCCATTCCCGCCGCCGCAGCTTTCAACAGGACGAACGGTTCGTCGGCCGCCATGACCGGCGCTGGCTTGACGAGCTTGTCGTCCCCTGCGGCGGACAAAAGCCGCCAGGCCGTCTCGGTGAGGCTGGGCATGACGGCAGCATGCGCTGCGAGATCTTCCGGCCTTTGTGGAACCCCGTGCCTATCGACATAGGATGGCGCGGCAACGAGAAGAAATTCATGCTCTGCCAGTTTACGCTGCACGAGGCTTGAATCGGCAAGCGGTAGCTGATGGCTGCGTACTGCGATATCGAAGCCCTCTTGTACGATATCGACGAAGCGATCGGTGACATGCAGAAGGACTTTAAGCTTCGGGTATCGGATCGCAAGGTCCGGCAGATGCCCGGCAAGCGTGAACTGCGAAGTCGGCACCGAGGCAGTGATGCGCACGGTGCCGCTCGGCTCGCCGAGACGCGACCGGACAATGCTTTCGGCCATCTCCGCTTCGATGACTGCTGCCCGCGCGTGCTCGAAGAAATCGCGTCCCAGATCCGTGAGCGAAAAGCTGCGCGAGGTGCGCTGGATCAGTCGCACGTCCAGCTTCGCCTCGAGCTCGGCAACCCGCTTGCTCACTGTCGATTTAGGGACTCCAAGGCGCCGTCCAGCAGCCGTGAAGCTGCCGCCTTCGACTGCGTGAACGAACAGGCTGAGGTCGTTGAGGTTAAAGGAGCTCAATCTAATCTTCCAGATTTGTAGACTTTGATGTGCATTTTGAAGGTCTGTTCGGCGATCGTCCACAAATCGATATTCTGATCGTGAAATCAGTTCAATCCTGAAAGGAACGACGAATGTCTCCGATTTTATTTTACGGCGTGCCGGAAGGCTGCTCCTTTGCCTCCATCGTCGCACTCGAATGGTCAGGTGCGCCCTATCATCTTTGCCGCATCGAGATGCCAAAGGTGGTCTCGAGCAAAGACTACCGGCGGATCAACGCAATCGGCGAAACACCTTCGCTCATGCTTGGCGATGGCCGTGTCATCAGCGAGAGCATGGCAATCCTCAACCACATCGCTTCCGGCCACATCCGCAAGGGGCTCGGCTTTGCACAGGCCAGCCCCGAGTTTGATCAGCTGAACCAGATGCTCGCCTATCTGAACACCAGCTTTTTCAACGCGTTCAGCCCACTGTGGCACACGATCGAGCATGAGCTCGAACCGGACGCCAGGAAGGCGCTGACCGCCTATGGCGTTGGAAAGGTGGAAAAGGTCCATAGGGAACTCGAGCAACTTCTTGGCGGCCGCAAGTGGCTGCTTGGCAAGGGACCCAGCCTTGCCGATGCCTATTTCGCCGGCATCGCACGCTGGAACGACTTTCATGATGTCGTCGATCGCAAGCAATTCCCGGCACTGAACAGCCTCTATGAGAGGCTGCAGGAAAATCCAGCAGTGCGCTTTGCCCTGGCGATCGAACACGAAGAACCGGCTGAAAGCACAGGTGACTTTCGTGGCCATGTCACGCTGGAGGACGCGCTCGGCTATCTGAAGCATGCTGCCTGATGCTTGCAAGCACGATCCGCGCGGGTCATTCCCCGCGCGGATATCGCTTGTTCTCTTCCAGGACGTTAAGGTCCATGTGGTTGCGCATATAGCGCTCGGAGGCCTTCTGCAGCGGCTGGTAGTCCCAGGGATAATAAGCGCCATTGCGCAACGCTGCATAGACGACCCAGCGGCGTGCCTGGCTTTCCCGCACGGCTTGGTCGTAATGTGCAAGGTTCCAGCGACTATTGGCCTCGTCGGTCAATGCCGTGAGCGTCGCGGCATGGGCCGGGTCCGCAGCGAGGTTCCGGAGCTCGTGCGGATCGGCGTCTAGGTCGAAGAGCATCGGTGGATCTTTTTGGCAGAGCGACAGCTTGTAGCGCCGGTCGCGCAGGCACACGAGCGGCGCGATCGAGCCCTCCGCAGCATATTCCATCGGAACCGGGCCGCGACTGCCGGTGCCCGTGGCGAGAGGGGCCAGATCCTCGCCGTCGGTCCATTTCTTGAGTGAACTTATGTCGAGGCCGGCAAGCCCCGCCAGCGTCGGCGTCACGTCCAGCGTTGAAACCGGTTGGTCGATACGCGCTGCCTTCCAGCCTGGAGCGGCAATCATCAGCGGCACCCGCGCCGAACCGTCGAAGAAGCACATCTTGAACCAAAGCCCGCGTTCGCCGAGCATGTCGCCGTGGTCGGAGACAAACAGGATGATGGTGTTTTCTGCCATCCGTCCGCGCTCGAGCACGTCGAGGATCTCGCCGATCTTCTCGTCTACATAGGAGATACTGGCGAAGTAGCCCCTTCGCGCGCGGCGGATCTGTTCGGGCGTAATGTCGAAAGCCTTGTAGTCGCAGGCCTCGAGCAGGCGCTGGGAATGCGGATCGAGCTCCTCGAACGGGATCGGTCCGACCTGAGGGTCGAGCGCCGGGCAGTCTTCGTAGAGATCGAAGAATTTCCGCCTTGCCACGTAAGGGTCGTGCGGGTGCGTAAAGCTGACGGTCAGGCACCATGGACGCTCGTCCTGCCGGCGCGAAAGATCGTAGAGCTTGCGGGTCGCGTGGTAGGCGACCTCGTCGTCATATTCCATCTGGTTGGTGATTTCGGCGACGCCGGCGCCGGTGACCGATCCGAGGTTGTGATACCACCAGTCGATGCGCTCGCCGGGTTTCGTGTAGTCTGGCGTCCAGCCGAAGTCGGCAGGATAGATATCGGTCGTCAGCCGCTCCTCGAAGCCATGAAGTTGATCTGGACCGACGAAATGCATCTTGCCGGATAGTGCTGTCTGATATCCGGCGGCCCGCAGATGGTGCGCGTAAGTCGGGATGTCGGAGGCAAATTCCGCGGCATTGTCATAGACGCGGGTCCGGCTGGGAAGCTGGCCCGACATGAAGGAGGCTCGCGCCGGAGCGCAGAGCGGGCTTGCCGTATAGCTGTTGGCGAAACGCACTGAACGCTGCGCCAATGCCTTCAGATGCGGAGCGTGAAGAAACTCGGCCGGCCCGTCCGGAAACAGCGTTCCGTTGAACTGGTCGACCATGAGAATGAGAATATTGGGACGTTCCATGTGTAGTTTGTCCTGGAATTAGAGGCAAAGCGAGCTTTCGCCGTATCGGCAGCAGGCTTCCCGTCGAATGCGCCGCAGATTACGCATCGATGGCCTTCCATCCGCCTTCAGAAAGTGCGGGAAGCCGGACGCCGCGGAGGCAAAAGAGGAGGCTGGCCGCGAACCGGTTCATGGTCGAATTCTTTCCGTTGCAGTTTCCCTGTTATTCGAGCAATTTATTGAACATCAGGTTAGTTCCCCTTGTAAAGCTGGCATTTTTCAATGGGTGATCAAAGGATTCCTTATGGCAGAGCGACCAGTTGACCTTGGATGGGTTCGTGTATTTGTCGCGGTGGGGAAAATGGGCAGTCTTTCATCTGCGGCCGGAACTCTCGGCCTGACCCAGCCTGCCGTCAGCTACCAGATCCGTCGCCTGGAAGAGCACATGGGCGTCAGCCTCCTTCAGCGACAGCACCGCGGCGTCGAACTGACCTCGGAAGGCCGCAGGCTTTTCGAAGTAACCTCTCGCACGGTTGACGATATCGACATGCTGGTGCGCAGTTTTCGCAGCCAATCCGAACGTCCGGCGATCAGGCTGAGGACGGATTATGCCTTCTCATCGCTCTGGCTGATCCCACGCATGCATACATTCCGCCTGCTCTATCCCGAAATGGACATTCAGATCGTCGCCACGCAGCGCATGGAGCAGCACGGTCCTCCGGATGGCGACATCGCTGTCGTCTTCGGAACGCGGGAGGACTTCGGCAGCAATGCCACGCTCCTTTTGCCGGAAAAGGTCGTCCCGATTTGCACCCAGGGCTTTCTGGATCGGAACGGCCCGTTCTTCGATCCGGTCGAAATTGCCGGCGCGCGTCTTCTGCATCTCGATGCGCGCGCACCGTCGCCGTGGTTCGATTGGAAGAGCTACCTGGCCGAGCTTGGCATCAATCGCGATGCGGCCATAGGGCAGGGCGAGCTCAGCTTCAACACATATTCGCTCGTCGTGCAGGCGGCGATAGGCGAGCAGGGACTGGCGATCGGCTGGATGGGTCTGGTCGATTCGCTGCTGGCGTCAGGTATGCTGGTTACGGCCGGACCGATGTTGGAGGCCCCGGACCGAGGCTACTGGCTTTTGCCGCCGAAAGCGCAGAGCGCGCAGACTGATCGGCTTGCCGCCTGGCTGATCTCCGAGGCCGGCGCAGATGCGCTCAAGGCGCAAGATCCTTGAGAAAATCCCGGCACCAGCGCGAAACATCGTGTTCGAGCAGATGGTCCATCATCATCTCCCAGCGCTCTTTGCGCTCTTCCAGCGGCATGCTGAGCGCCCTTGCCATCGCGTTTGCAGTACCCTCGATGTCGTAGGGGTTGACCAAAAGGGAGCCTTTCAGCTCGCGGGCAGCTCCGGCGAAGCGTGAAAGCACGAGCACACCCGGATCGTCCGGGTTTTGTGCGGCCACGTATTCCTTCGCGACAAGGTTCATCCCGTCACGCAGCGGCGTCACCAAGCCGACCTTGCCGAGCCGGTAGAGCCCTGCGAGAACGTGGCGCCCCACGGAACGGTTGATATAGCGTATCGGCACCCAGTCGACGGCGCTGAGCGCTCCGTTCACCCTGCCGGCCTGCTCGGCCACGGTGCGTTGCATGGCTTCGTATTCGGGTACCTCGGAGCGGGACTTGGGGGTGATCTGCAGATAGGTGACGCGCCCCTGCTGTGCCGGATTGGCCAAGATGAAGCGCTCGAAAGCATCGATGCGCTGCGTGATTCCCTTGGAATAATCCAGGCGGTCGACGCCGATGATCAGGCTGCGGCCCTCGATGCTTTGACGGGCTTTTTTGACCATGCTGTTGGTTGCGGCCCTTTGGGCGAATTCGGCAAAGGCTGCAGTCTCTATGCTGATCGGATAGGCGCCGCCCTTGAAAGTCCGGCCATGGGCGCTGTAGCGGCCTTCGCCGAGCTCATCGCCGATGCCTTCCCGTCTGAGACAACCAGCGAAATTCTCAAGGTCGTGATCGGTCTGAAAGCCGACGACATCATAATGCGAGAGGCCGCGCATGATCTGCTCGTGAACCGGCATCGTGAAGAGCACGTCCGCAGGCGGCCATGGAATATGAAGGAAGAAGCCGATGCGATTCTTCAAGCCCATTTGGCGCAGTTCCGCGGCGAGCGGGATCAGGTGGTAGTCGTGCACCCAGATGAGATCATCGGGTTCGATCAGCGGCGCCAGCCGATGGGCGAAAAAACGGTTGACGCGGAAATAGCCGGCCATCTCCTTGCGGCCGTATTCTGCGAGATCCAGACGGTAGTGGCAGATCGGCCAGAGTACACGGTTGGCAAAGCCGTGGTAGTATTCTTCCACATCGGTATCGGTCAGATCCGTCAGTGCATAGGTGATGTTGCCTTGTTGCAGCCGTGCAAGCGGCTGCGGCTCATGCTCGCCGCTCGATTTTCCCGACCAGCCCATCCATATGCCGCCGCGCTCTTCAAGGGCGGCCTTTAGGGCGACCGCCAGACCGCCGGCGGGCGCAATGCCGCCTTTGTCGGGAACGGGCACGCGATTGGAAACAATGACGAGACGGCTCATGCCAGTTCCTTTCATGCAATGAAATACGTCGGGTGCTCAAATCTTCACGAGGCCAATGTCTCGATCATGCCGCGCAGAGCTTCTGCCGAGGGGATGGAGCCGCGCGCTTGGCTTGCAGGCGAAAGCGGCCCGACGCGGATCGATTGACCGCCAAGGCGGTTGACCGTGCGAAACATCGCTTCGTCGGTCACGTCGTCTCCGATCGCAATGGGGCGCCTGCCGGCAAAGACTGGATGTGCGAGAAACGCTTCGACCGCACTGCCCTTGTCGGCACTGGCCGGACGAATTTCGATAACCATCTTGCCGTGCTGGATCGTAAAGTTCGGTCCGGCTCGACCAAGCGCCTGTTCCATCAATGGTTCGAGTTCGAGCTCCCTGTCCGGCGCAAGCCGGTAATGTGCGGCAACCGCCGCTCCCTTATCCTCGATCAGAACCCCGGCCCAACCTGCAGTCTCTGCGGTGAGATCGGCCTTCAGCTGCTCGAATTGCGCTGTGACTTCGGCTTTGCTCACGCGTCCGTCCGGGTCGCGCCGCTCTGCGCCGTGAAGCCCGGCGATCGGGAAGTGGAACGGCCGGAAGAGCTGATCGGCATAGTCAAGCCCTCTTCCGGTGACGAGGGCCAGGGCACCTGCGAGCCTTTTTGCCAGGGCATCGAGACTTTCGGGCAGCGATGGTGGAACGACGATGTCGTCCGGCGTTTCGGCCAGGTCGAGCAGGGTCCCGTCGATATCGATGAAGAGAGCCCAGTTTTCCGGCTCGGCGGAGAGAACGGCGAGAATAGAGTCTACCCCTGAAACCGCATCCGGTTCCGAGGCGCTGAGAAACTGCTTCTGGTATGACATAAGGCTCTATCTATGTCAGGGCCCACTCCAGGCAACCCTAGCTTTCCGTTTCGAATCGCGGCAGTGCTTCGATATTGCCGGTCCAGGGCAGGGCAGAGCGGCACCAGATCTGCTTGCGCGGCCACAGCTCGGCCCGCTGGTTGATCGTGCCGAGGCGGATGCCGACGAAGGCGTCGTCCTCTCCCATGCGATAGAGATGCGATCCGCAATTTGGACAGAAGAATTGCCGGCTGCGTGCTCCGCTTTCGCCATGCTTGACATAGGTTTTCGGTCTGCCGCGGAGAAGCCGGAAATCGGCCCGTCGCGCAACCGTGCTGACACGATAAGCCGTTCCGGTCAGCCGCTGGCAATCCGTGCAATGACAGATGCTGACGCGCTCCGGATCGATTTCGGCCTCATAGGCAATCGCGCCGCAATGGCATCCGCCGGTAACGTGCATCTGCTCCTCATTCGGCTATCTGCGCCGCCGGATGCTGACCATAAAAGGTCTTGGCATCAGCGGTAAAAGCAGCCCGCGCCTGCGCATTGGTGTAAAACATATGGCCGCCGCGATAGACGTCCAGGCTTACACGGCCCCTAGTCAGGCTTTCAGGTAGGTGGTCCACGACATAGCGGCTGACCCCATAGGGCGTGACGATATCGCTGTAGCCATGTGCGATCAGCAAATGAAAGCCCGCATTGGTGCCCAGCAATTCGCGGATGTCATCCGTTATGCTCGCCTGCAGCCGTGAGCCGGTGCCGTGTCCACCGCCCCATTCCCACTGACGGCTGACGTCGCTTTCGAGCAGCGTATAGGTCATCTCGGTCCTGAAGCCGAGTTCGTTGCGTGCGTAATCGGCAAAAGCGCCGCCATAAGCGCGGGTGAAGCCGTCGAGGACCGCGTCATCGCCACGACCGGAGTCTGATTCCGGATAAGGGTCGGGCGTTGCGAACGAGGCATCGTAGGGGCTCATCACCTCGCCCTGCTGCCTGGCAGAATTCTTGGCAAAGGCATTGCCCAGAAAGCCGCGGTTGCGGGCAACGACGTCTTCGGGAATGCCGGTCATCGTCGAGACCTTGCCATAGAATGCCTTCGCAGCCTCGCCCGCCGGTGCCGGCCCGGCCAAGGTCGTCAGATATTCACTGAGCGCGAACTTCTCCGCGTCCCGTTGCGCTTTTTCGTCGAAGGTTTTGCGGCGCTCGGCTTCAGCGGCGGCAAGGGACGGGAATTCGAGAGCAGCGCCAAGGGCAAAACGGTCTGCATTGAACATCAGCTGGCCCTCCAGCAACGGCGAGAGCATGACCGCGCCGGAGATGATGATGCCTTGGCTTTGCCGAAGGGCAGCAGCGACCTTGGCCGCACGGAAACCGCCATAGCTTTCGCCGAGAAGATATTTTGGCGAGCCGGAGCGATTGTTGTGTGCGACATAGAGCGCGATTGCCTTTGCGATGGCCTGCGCATCGGCGTTGACGCTGTAGTAGTGCGAAGCGTCGTCGGCCTTTGCCGTGCGGCTCCATCCTGTGCCGATCGGATCGATCAGCACGAGATCCGTGAAATCGAGCCAGCTCTGCGGATTGTCGACGAGCTTGGCATTTGCGCCGTCGCGGGCCTGCGGACCGAAATCCAATATGCGCGGCCCGACGAGCCCAAGGTGCAGAAATGCCGAAGCCGCGCCCGGACCGCCGTTGAAAGCGAAGGTAATGGGGCGGTTGGGTGTACGCTCCCTGGCGGTATAGGCAGTGTAGAATATCGCAGCCGTGCGAGCGCCGTCCTGCCCGAAGAGATCGAGCGTGCCCGCCGTCGCCGTATAGGCCAGCCTGCGGCCGCCGACGTTCTGTTCATGCTGGGTGACGGAATCGGACGGCAACAGCTTCAATACGCCGGGCCGCTCCTGGGCAATTGACAAAGCAGGTGTGGCGAGAACCAGCAGCGCAAACAGGATGGCAGCAAACCTTAACGACACTCTTTCCTCCTGGGCGATGAAACACGATAGATACCGTAACATCTGCCATCTCTAAGAGGTATCAAGAGATGGTGATGCGCAGGTGAGGAGAGACCTTTACGTCGTCTTGATCGTGCGCGCATTGACATGCAGCGCACGTCCGGCATTCCAGCCGTTGATCGCGGCTCCCAGTCCGAGCAGAACAAAGAGTGCGGCACTCCAGGCAAAGCTTCCGGTTACGCCGTGAATGAGTCCGACGATCAGGGGGCCGACGGCGGCCAGCAGATAACCGATGCATTGCGCCATGCCGGATAGGTGAGCTGCGACATGAGGATCGCGTGATCGCAGCACGATCGTTGTCATTGCCACTGCAATCAGGCCGCCTTGTCCCGTTCCCTGCAGCACTGCCCAAAGCCAGACCGTCGAAAGCGGCGCGAATAGCAGGCCAAGCAGGGCAACCACGGCAACGACGCACAGCGAAGCGTTGATCAACCGCTGGTCTTTGCCGCGTACGGCAATCTGCGGTGCCACGAGGCAGGCGGCGGCCTGGACCATGACTGATGCCGAAACGATGGCACCGGCAGCCACGCCGTCGAGGCCGCGCTCGCGCAGGATCGGCACCAGCCAGCCGAAGACGCAATAGGCGAGCGCTGATTGAAGGCCCATGAAAAGGGTGACCTGCCAGGCAAGCCGGTCTCGCCACAGGCCCTCGACCCTGAAGCCGCTTCGCCGCGCCTGAGCCGAAGCTCCAAGAACCTGCGGAAGCCAGATCATGGCGACGATGAAGGCGGGCAATGCCCAGGCGGCAAGTGCGCCCTCAAGCGATCCGTCGAGAGAGTGCTCGATCGGCAGCGTGAAACCGGCAGCGCTCGCTGCGCCGGCGCACAGCGCCATCGTATAACATCCGGTCATCAGCGCCGTGCGCTCGGCGAAGTCGCGCTTGACCAGGCCAGGAAGCAGGACGTTTCCGACGGCGATACAAGCACCAGCAAGCGCGGTTCCGAGAAAGAGAAGCGGGACCGAGGACAGCCCGCGCATGGCCGTGCCGAGTGCCAAAAGCACGAGCACGCCGAGGAGCGTTCGCTCGGCACCCAAGCGCTGTGCGAGCTTTGGCGCAAGCGGCGAAAAAGCGCCGAGGCAAACGACGGGAAGCGTGGTCAACAGGCTCGCGCCGAGGGCTGAAAGGCCAAGCCCCGCGCGAATTTCCGGCAGCAGCGCGGATGCGCTGGAGAACACGGGGCGGAGGTTGAAGGCGATAAGGACGAGGCTGACACCGAGAATGACACGGCTTGCCACCGTCGACTGTGCCGGAGCTTGCGGTGCGGGAACACTGTTTGCCTCGGCATCGATCAACGGATCGTCGATGGCCTCGAGAGCCTCGGCTGCATTAGAAATGGAGGTGGTCACGAGACGATCATCCGTTCAAGGGCGGCAATCACCGGCTTCATGAAGCGGCGCACGGCGGCATCGGCTTTCCCGGGGTGGCCGGTTTCGATGGCATCGATGATATCGCTGTGCGCTTTCATGTCGGGCTCGGGAAGGTCCTGCCCGAGCGTCGCTTCGATGGTTTCGGCGATCGAGGTCGAGAAGAAGTCATAGATTTCGATCATCGCCCGGTTGCCGGAGGCTGCGATGATCGCTTTGTGAAAGGCAAGATCGCGCTCGATGAAGGCGGCCTTTTCGCCCCCTTCGTATGTGCCGCGCTTGGCCAGAAGCTCGCGCAGCACGGTGATGGTTTCCGGCGTGTGCCGCAGCGAGGCGAGGCGGGCTGCCTCGACGTCAAGGGCGCAGCGCGCTTCGAACTGGTCGCGCAGGCTTGCCCTCCGGGCCATCGTCAGGGGCCGACCGGCGTCCATCGTCGAAAGGACGTAGGTCCCGGAGCCTTGTCGCGTTTGAAGCAGGCCCTGAGAGACAAGCACGCGCACGGCCTCGCGGATCGTGCCCCGGCTGACTGCCAGCGCGGCCGAAAGAGCTGTTTCGTTCGGCAGCTTGTCGCCGATACTCCATCGCTTCGCGCAGATTTCGCCGCGGATCGCTTCAATGGCGGTTTCGGTCAGATTTGTCTTGTTGAGCGGCTGCATGTCATATTCATAAAATCATCAGATGACTTTATGAATACGACGCGATCCGCCTGCAGTCAAAGATAATCTGCAAAATAAAAAAGGGCCGCCTCAGCGACCCTTTTCCATGAGTTTGGCCTGTAGCTGGCCTGGACCGTCAAAGCGGCCCCAGGAAGGCGGGGATTAGAACGAGGGCTGCCTCGCTTTCGTCACCACTCCCATGCCCGATACGAGGTCCGAAATCTCATTAGACATTGGATCACCTTCCTTTCGTTCTGTTGCTGATGAATAAAAGGTAAGGAAAAATTTCGACGATGCAAGAGAAATCCTTGCGACGACCGCGGCGAGGCGGCCGAGAGGCAATGTTCACAAAAGAAGATGCGTGCTCAACGAATGTGATCGACTGAAGCGGTTGGAGCCCGCATGCTGCCTTGCAAAAAGTGCAATCGTTAAGTTTTTATTCACCATCGCGCTCGACAATCGAACGGGCATTTCAATCAGTCCCGCCGGAAGGACGGCGGGTTACGGAGTGAGAAAAGCATGTGTCGCTGGGCAGCCTATCGCGGAGAGCCCCTCTATCTCGAGGAATTGGTTTCCTCACCTGCCCATTCGCTGATCGAGCAATCCCATTGTGCCACCCGCGCCAAGACCGCAACGAACGGCGATGGCTTCGGTATTGCCTGGTACGGAGACCGGCCGGAGCCGGGCCGCTACCGCGATATCCTTCCCGCATGGTCCGACTGCAATCTGAAGAGCCTGGCGCGTCAAATCCGCTCGCCGCTTTTCCTGGCGCATGTGCGCGCAGCCACCGGCGGCGGCACGCGGCGCGACAATTGCCATCCCTTCACGCATGGGAATTGGTCCTTCATGCACAACGGACAGATCGGGGGCTTCGAGCGCCTGCGCCGTTCCATGGAGGCGATGCTCGACGACGAGCTCTTCAATGTCCGCAGTGGCACGACCGATTCCGAGCTGATGTTCCTGCTCGCGCTGCAATTCGGTCTGTGCCGGGCGCCTCTTACTGCAATGGCGGAGATGGTGAGCTTTGTCGAAGGGCTTGCTGAAAACATCCTGGGCCGCGCCCATCTGCGTTTCACTGCGGCGTTTTCCGACGGAGGGTCGCTTTACGGCATTCGTTATGCGACGGATCGAAAGGCGCCGACACTTTATGCTTCACCGATGCGCCGGGGACACTGCCTTGTTTCCGAACCATTGAATGACGACATCGACGCCTGGGCCGAGATACCGGACGGCAGCGCCGTCACGATTGGCGACAACGGCATCGAGGTCGTGGCCTTCACGCCGCAAAAGCGTATCGGCGCAGCGGCGGGTATCGCTATCCCTGCCTGAAGCGTTCTGCGATCAGGGCTGCCAGCTTCTCGGCAACCTCTTCCTTGCCGAGATCGGGCCATTGCTCGACGCCGCTTCGGCTGATCAGTTTCACGCTGTTGCGCGTGCCGCCCATGATGCCAGTCGCCGGCGAGACGTCATTCGCAACGATCAGGTCGGCGCCCTTGCGCTCGAGCTTCGCCTTGGCGTTATTTTCGACGTCCTGCGTCTCGGCCGCAAAGCCGATCACCAGCGTCGGCCGCATCGTGTGGTGGCCGACGGCCTTCAAGATGTCAGGGTTTTCGGTCAGCGCCAGCGTCGGAATGGATTCGCCTGGATGCTTCTTGATCTTCTGATCGGCGGCAGAAGCCACGCGCCAGTCGGCCACGGCTGCCACCATGACGGCGATATCGGCCGGCAGCGCAGCGAGCACTGCATCGCGCATTTCTTCGGCGCGTTCGACATGGATGGTTTTGACGCCGACGGGATCGGCGATTGCCACCGGACCGGAGATGAGTGTGACGTCGGCGCCGAGCCTGGCAAGTGCTGCGGCAATCGCGTGTCCCTGCCTGCCGGAAGAACGATTGGCGATGTAGCGGACGGGATCGATCGGTTCGTGGGTCGGTCCCGAGGTCAAGACCGCCTTGCGTCCGGTAAGCGGCTTCGGCCCGTCGTCAAGCAGCGCTTCTGCAGCGGCAACGATCTCCAGCGGTTCAGCCATGCGGCCGATGCCTGCCTCCTTGCTCTCCGCCATCTCGCCTGTCATCGGCCCGACAAAATGAATGCCGTCACCTTTCAGGATGTCGAAATTCCGTTTCGTCGCCGCCTTCGACCACATCTTCGGGTTCATCGCCGGCGCGGCAAGAACCGGTCTGTCCGTCGCGAGCAAAACGGTCGAGGCCAGGTCGTCGGCGAAACCGTTTGCCATCTTGGCCATCAGATCGGCCGTTGCCGGCGCGATCAGAACGAGGTCGCAGTCGCGAGCAAGCCGGATATGGCCCACATCCTGTTCGTCCTGCCGCGAAAAGAGATCGGTGAAGACGTGGTCTGCGGCAAGAGCGCCGACGGCAAGCGGCGTGACGAATTCCTGCGCGCCCTTCGTCATCACCGGACGCACCGAAGCACCGCAATCGCGCAGGCGCCGGATCAGGTCGAGGCTCTTGTAGGCCGCGATGCCGCCGGAAATGATGAGCAGGATGCGTTTGCCGCTGAGAGCCATGGGCCTTCTATCCGTTGCCTTTGTGACTGCTAGCGACCCTAAGCCTTTGGCGGATAACATGCAATCACCACGGCGTCCCCAAGCTCACTGACATTGGGAGTGAAGATCGCGATCGCAAGCCATGCGCCTGCAAGGGCCGTCATAATCGACCGGAGAAGGCGCTTCGGAAACGATCGAGAATTCCAGCAACCGATGCCGCCGCCGATCTGCATTGACGCGGACATTGCGCGGCCCGAATTCGGCGGCAAGAGCCTGCGTCAGGCCGACCAGGCCGGATTTGCTGGCGGCATAGGCGGCGACGCCCGGGAAAGCGAAACTGAAGCCAGCAGGTCCTTCAATCCGCGAAGGCAAGCTCGTCGGGATTGATGTCGGCTCCAGCCCCGAAGCCGAGTTCATCTACGTGGCGCATCCGCAAGGCCGCAATCCTTCCGCAAAACTCCGCGCCTTAGCCGATCACCTGAAGGAAACCCTCAGTGATCCGCCTTACTGGGATCGTGCAGGCCTGGGTCAAAGCAGGCTCATCAGATTTTCGGTCACCGGCGAGCGCTGCGTCTTCAGCACCGCGAGCGCCAGCCGCGCGACCGCAGGCGGTCCGTCGATCGGCCGGTAGGCGACCCCATCGAGCCTTATCTGTGCGATCGATGCGGGAACGATCGACACTCCAAGCTCTGCCGCAACCAGATTGACGACAGAGGAAATCTGCGGTGCTTCCTGTGCGACCGTCAGTTCGAAACCCGCCTGCCGGCACGCGAGCACGACATCGTCGAAGAGGCTGAGGCCGACCAGCCGCGGAAAGAGAATGAACGGCTCGTTTGACAGCAGTGAAAGGGCCAGCCGCTCGTATTTCGCCAGCGGGTGGTTTGCTGGCAGGGCGACCACCATCGGCTCGTCGCCGAGGCGTTTCAGGCGCACGCCCGGCGGATCGTCCAGGCTCGGCCGCATGAAGGTTGCATCCAGTTCGCCGCGATGGAGTTTCTCCATCAGGGCCAACGTGTTCAATTCCGTCAGAGACAGCCGTACTTCCGGCCACTCTGCTCGAAACCGCCTGATCGTCGCGCTGACAACCGGATTGAACGCGGAAGAAGCCGTAAAGCCGAGCGCCAGCTTGCCCGTCTCGCCGCGATTGGCACGCTGCGCGGCAAGCCTTGCCTTCTCGGCAGAGAGAAGTGAGGCCTTGGCTTCGCCGAAAAACGCCTCGCCCGCCGCCGTCAATTCCGCGCCATGCGGCACGCGGTGAAACAAAGCCGCGCCGATTTCCTTTTCGAGATCGCGGATCTGCTGGCTGAGCGGCGGCTGGCCGATACCGAGTTTCGCCGCGGCCCGCGTAAAATTGCCTTCTTCTGCGACCGCCAGAAAATAGCGGATATGCCGAAGCTCCATGCGCTATCTCCAAAACATATCGAAAACATCACTTCCATATATTGGACAGCTTATGCCCTTCTGACTAGATGACTGGAGAAAGGCTTGAGCCATGCACAAGACCGCAGTCATGAGCGACATTTCCCCGATGGAAATACCGGCGGCGCCGCCGGCGAAAGAATACCTGCAGCGTGGCACGGCGTCCTACCGCCGTGCCAGTCTTGCACTCTTCCTCTCTGGCTTCTCCACCTTTTCGCTGCTCTATTGTGTCCAGCCGCTGTTGCCGATCTTTGCGGACGAATTCTCCGTCAGTCCCGCAGAAAGCTCGCTTGCGCTTTCGCTGTCGACCGGCTTCCTCGCCATTGCCATTATATGCGCGGCCATCATCTCGGAGGGTCTTGGCCGCCGCAGCCTGATGTCGATCTCGCTCGTCGGTGCGGCGGCACTGACGATTGCTGCCGCCTTTGTACCGGACTGGCACCTGCTGCTTGTCGTCCGTGCCCTCCAGGGCTTCGTCCTTGGCGGCGTTCCGGCCGTTGCGATGGCGTATCTTGCGGAGGAAATCGATCCGCGCGGCCTTGGCGCGACAATGGGACTTTATGTCGGCGGAACAGCCTTCGGCGGTATGTCCGGCCGGGTGCTGACCGGTATCTTGGCGCAATACCTGACCTGGCGGCCGGCAATGTTTCTGATCGGCGCGACAGGCTTGGTGGCGGCAGCCGGCTTCATCGCGCTTCTACCCGCCTCGCGCAATTTTATCCGCCGCCCTGGCTTCGATCCGAAATTCCATCTGAAAGCCTGGCTGGCGCATATGCGCAATCCGGCGCTGCCGTTCATTTTCGCCATTGCCTTTCTGGCGATGGGCTCCTTCGTCACCGTCTACAACTATGCCGGCTTCCGGCTCGTCGCAGCACCATATGGCCTGACCCAGAGCGAACTCGGCTTGATCTTCACCGTCTATCTCTTCGGCATCGGCGCTTCGTCGCTCGGTGGCCTGCTGGGGGACCGCTTCGGCCACTTCGCTGTCCTGCTGACGGGAATTGCAATCACCGCTGTTGGCGCCGCCCTGACGCTTTCCGCCTTCCTGCCGGTCATCATTTTCGGCATTGTCGTGCTCACCAGCGGCTTCTTCATGAGCCATTCGATCGCAAGCGGCCTCGTCGGGAAGCTTGCCAGAGGCACGAAAGGGCATGCCTCGTCGCTCTATATGCTTGGCTATTACGTCGGCTCGAGCGTCATGGGCTCGGCAGGCGGCTGGTTCTTCGCCATCGAGGGCTGGACGGCAGTCGTCTACTTCACCCTTGCCATGCTGGCTCTCGCCTTTGCGGCGGCGTGCGCTGCACGCAGCTTTTCGAGGAGAAAATTTTGATCCGCATCAGCCGCCTCGATCACCTCGTCCTGACCGTCTCCGACATCGAGGCGACCTGCGATTTCTACCGCCGTGTCCTCGGCATGTCCGTGGAAACCTTCGCCAAGGGCCGCAGGGCCCTGAAATTCGGCAATCAGAAGATCAATCTTCACCAGGCCGGGCGCGAGTTCGATCCCAAAGCCGAACAGCCGGTACCGGGTTCGGCGGATCTGTGCTTTATCGCCGAAACGCCACTCGCCGAGGTCATCGCGCATCTCGAAGCGGCAGATATTGCCATCGAGGAAGGCCCCGTCGAACGCTCCGGCGCCATCGGGACTATCCGCTCGATCTATATTCGCGATCCGGACGGCAATCTCATCGAGGTATCCAATCCCATCTGAGCCGCTTGGTCCCGCGTGCTAGCTCAACCGGATATACGGGACATCCTTCTTTTGCACTTCGTCCAGCGCTTCCTCGTATCCGGCATCCGCATAACGCATGACGCCCAGCGCCGTGTCGTTGGTCAGCGCATGATCGAGCCGCTCGTCGGCGGCCTCGGTGCCGTCGGCAACGACAGTCACGCCGCAGCTGGTCATGTAGCCGGCATAGCCGCCTCCGCCGGAATGGACGACGACGAGGTCGGCCATCGAGGAGCAGAGCATCATCGCATCGATCAGGGGCCAGTCGGCAATCGCATCGGAGCCATCCTTCATGCGTTCGGTCATGATGTTCGGATGCGCCATAGCGCCGGCATCGAGATGGTCGCGGGAAAAGGCGACGGGACCGTTCAGGTCTGCGCTTGCGACCAATTCGTTGACGCGACGGGCAAGGGCGGTGCGTTCGCCATGGCCCAGCCAGGCGATCCGTGCCGGCAGGCCCTCGAAAGGCACGTGCTCGCGGGCAAGCCGGATCCAGTTGGTGATGATCTTGTTATCCGGAAACATTTGAAGCAGCAGATCGTCGATCCGGGCGATATCGCTCTCTTCGCCCGACAGCGCCATCCAGCGGAAGGGACCGATAGCGCGCGCAAAGAGCGGGCGCAGATAGGCTTCGGTGAAGATCGGAATGTCGAAGGCATCGGCAACGCCGCCTTCTCTCGCTTGCGTGCGGATCAGGTTGCCGTTGTCGAAAACCTCGGAGCCCTTCTTCTGGAACTCCAGCATCGCCGTCACATGCTGGACGATCGAGGCGCGGCTTGCCGCCATCAACTGGCCCTGGCCGTCGTCGCGAAGTGCCTTGACCTGGGCAAGGCTCATGCCCTTCGGAACATAGCCGTAGACGAGATCGTGTGCCGAGGTCTGGTCCGTCACGATATCGGGCGTAATGCCGCGCCGGGCGATCTCTGGGTAGATCTCGGCCGCATTGCCGACGAGGCCGACCGACAGTGCGCGCTTTTCCTTCACGGCCCTGTCGATCATATGCAATGCAGCATCCAGATCAGGTGCGATCTCCTGCAGATAGCCGATTTGCTGGCGCTTTTTTGCCCGCTCCGGATCGATATCGACGCAGAGGATCGCAGCTCCCGCCATACGGCCGGCAAGCGGCTGAGCCCCTCCCATGCCGCCAAGACCGGCGGTGAGCACGAAGCGGCCGGAGAGGTCGCCGCCGAAACGCCGCTCGGCAATGCGCATGAAGATTTCGTACGTTCCCTGGATGACGCCCTGGCTGCCGATATACTGCCAGGCGCCTGCCGTCAGCCCGCCCCAGCAGATCAGCCCCTTGCGCTGCAAATCGTAGAAGACTTCAGCCTTGGCCCACTGTCCGACGATATTGCAGTTCGCCATGATGACGAGCGGTGCCTTCGTGTGAGTCTTGATGAGGCCGATCGGCTTTCCCGACTGGATCAGCAGCGTCTGGTCCTCTTCCATCTCGGTCAGCGCCTTGACGATGCCCTTGTGCGCCGCCCAGTTGCGCGCCGCCTTGCCGAGCGCGGCATAGACGACGAGATTGTCCGGATCTTCGCCGACGGCAAGCACGTTTTCGAGGAGGCGCAGCAGCGCTTCTTGCCGCCACCCCTTGGCACGCAACTGCGGCCCGCCGGGAATTGGAAATTTTGGATGACGTGGATTGGGCTTCGGCATGGGATGTCCTTCCTCAAGTCCTGTCTTGTTATTTCACCTGCAGCGTTTGCACGTAGGCGCGGGCGGCACCGAGCAGGCGCTTGCGCAGCGCATTTTCGCCATAGGCACGGGCATCGGCGCGAACCCAGCCCTGCATCGCCCGTCCGCCCAAGGTCATCTGGACGACCCCTGGCAGCTCCAGCGCAAAGCCGTCATTGCTTTTGCCGAGGCGAACGAGCATGCCATCGTCTCGCGCACCACAAAGGAGGTTGCCGTTCAACAGAAAGGCCAATCCGCCAAACATTGCCTTTTCGCTGAGACCAGGCAGGCCAGCGAGCTCTTCCCTCAGCAGTTCCTCAAGGCCGGCATCTCGCGCCATGGCGTCAGGCCCTTGCCGACAAAGCGTAGCGCGCAATCTCGATACCCATCGCTTTTTCCACGGGCGGATAAACGGTCGGATCGAGCACGCTTGCCGAAAGCGGAATGATCTCCATCGGCACATGCAGGATGAAGACATGCATGCCCTGCTTGAGCTGACCGACGCTGAGCGGCTCGCCCTGCGGCGAAAGCGTCGTGATGACTGAGGGAAAAGTCGCCAGGCGCGCTCCATCGGCGTCGTCGACGGCCATGTATTCGTTCATCACATGCATCGTCACGGCTTTGGCGCCGGAGCCGACGACGATCGTGCCGACATCGAAGGCTTCCTTGGTATAGACGACGTCCTTCCTGAAAATCTCGCCCTCCGCGAGGATGCTGCCGCCGGTTGTCTTGCAGACAGCATCGATGACGGCCGCTCCGCCCTTCTTTTCCGCCGCAATGATCGCTTCGCCGAGGGCAAGCGCCATCGAGATGCCGCCGAGTGCGGCATGCTCACGCACGTAGGACGCCCGCACCGGATTGCGGCAGCTGGCAATGAAGCCGCCCGATTGGTCGGACGCAGCGCGCAGGATCGGCGAAATCTTGGCGGTCGCACCCTTGACCACAAGCTCGATATATCGGTTCTGCGCGCGGTTTCCGCCGACCGCCGTCTGGATCATCTGCTCCGGTGAGCCCGCCATGCCGATCGAGCCCATGTCGCCGGTGGGATGTGCTCTTATATCTCCGACGGCATCGACAACCTTGGTACCGAGGATTGCCGAGGGCAGCCAGCCGTTCAGCGTCGAGGATTTGCCGTTCTGCCCGATGATAAGCCCCGACAGCCTTTCGCCGAGTTCGTCCTGCAAAAGCTGCACGGCTTTCACATAATCGATGCCCTGCATTTCCCAGGGCGTCGTGGAAGCCGGCGCTCCGATTGCCGCTGCTGTCGCGATCCAGTCGTCGTTATCCAATTCATCGATGGAAACGAGCTCCGGCTTGCCGATGCTGACCGCAGCATATCCCAGCATCCGCCCGTGATCGGCCCAACCGCCGCCACCGGCTGCATAGACCGAGCCACCCTTGACCGCCGCCTCGACGTCGTTCTCAACGAGTATGCGTCCCATCCAAAGCCTCCCTATCCAGCGTCCTGTCCATCTCGCGCACAGCCTCGAAAAGCACGGCAGCGCCGAGTGCGATGTCGTCATTTTCTGCCCATTCGTCGGCCGAGTGGCTGCGTCCTTCCTTGCATGGTACGAAGATCATCGCGGCCGGCGCGACCTTCGCGATCCAGGCCGTATCGTGTCCTGCGCCCGACGCCATGCGCCGATGTCTGGCGCCGACCGTTTCACAGGCGTTTTCGAGCGTCTTCAGCAGGCCGGGATTACCGGGCGTCGGATAGTTGTCGGAGACGCGACTGGGCGAATTGATCGTGACGCCGTGGGCGATCGCAAGCTTGACGACATGCGCATCGAGCCATCTGCAGAAGTCTTCCATGTCGCTGCGAATTTCCGCACGCCCGTCGATGAGCAGAACCACCTTGGAAGGCACGACGTTGGCCGCATTCGGCTCGATGCGGAATTCCCCGACGGTTGCGGCGAAATGACCCGGCGTCTTCGCCCGTTCGGCTGCCGCATTGCGGATATCGAGCACCAGTTGCGAGGCTGCCACCAGCGCATCCGCGCGGGCATCCATCGGCGTCGTACCGGCATGGTCGGCCCGACCTTCGACAGTGACCTCGATCCGGGTGATGCCCGCAATTGCCGTCACGATGCCGATATCCTTCTTCTCGTTCTCAAGCACCGGCCCTTGCTCGATATGCAGCTCAAGGAAGCCTTTGATGTCGGGGCGCCGCTGCGCGAGAAGCGTTGCCGGATCGCCGCCGACACAAAGGATGCCTTGTGCCAGATCGCGCTCGCCGCTCGTGCGCGAAAGCCAGGCTTCGGGAAGTTGACCGGTCATGCCGCGGCTGCCGACGCATG
Organism: Rhizobium etli 8C-3; assembly: GCF_001908375.1. Lineage (NCBI taxonomy): Bacteria > Pseudomonadati > Pseudomonadota > Alphaproteobacteria > Hyphomicrobiales > Rhizobiaceae > Rhizobium > Rhizobium etli. The sequence goes on from NZ_CP017241.1 coordinate 374,504, forward strand.
AAACGCCGAAGATGCTGACCTCTTCCGCGAGGAAATCGACGATTTCCAGGTCATGCTGCAGTGTGATTGCCTGGTCCTTGAGGGCGCGCGCGACTTCCAGCGCCGCGATCACACCGGCGATACCGTCAAAGCGTCCGCCGTCCGGCACCGTATCGGAATGCGAGCCGACCATAATCGTTCCAAGACCCGGTTTCGTCCCTGCACGGCGTCCGATCAGATTGCCGGCGGCATCGATCCGCGTCTCCAGCCCGGCCATTTTCATGCGCGCTTCGATATAGGCGCGGCCTTCGAGAAAGAGCGGCGAAAAAGCCCGGCGTGTCCATGGATGACCAGGCTCGGTGACCTTCGCCAGCGCATCGATATCCTCGGCAATACGATCGACGTTGACGGGCAGATTGCGGTTCATGCAGCTTCTCCGGAAATGATCTGACGCGGCAAGGGGCGGACGAATTTTCCGCTGCCGGGCTTTGCAAGCACCTTCGTGCCATCGGTTATCTGGCTGCCGCGCAGATATGCCGCTAAAATCGTCCATGGCAGACGGATGCCGTTATAGGGGCTCCAGCCGACGACATTGTTGCCGCTGGCGGCAGCATCATAGACGGTTTCGCGCGGCTCGAGCACGACGATGTCGGCATCCTTGCCGGGCGTCAGCGCCCCCTTGATGTGGTCGAGGCGAAAATGTTTCGCCGGATTTTCCGCCATCAGCCTCGCAGCCCAGGTGAGCGGGATGCCTCGTTCGAGCGCTCCCTTGACGAACAACGGCACCATGACCTCGAGCCCGGGCACGCCGGAGGCATTTGCCAGCATGTCCGCATTGGTCTTGCGGTTTTCCGACCAGCTCACATGATCGGTCGAAACCAGCCAGACGTTGCCTTCCGCCACTTTCCGCCACAGCGTTTCCACCTCGGCGCGCGGCCGGACCGGTGGATTGATCTTTGCTTTGCCGCCGAGGCGCCGCACATCGTTTTCCTCGTCGAGCGTCAGGTAGTGAATGCAACATTCGACGGTCGCATCGAACCCGTCGCGGCGATAGGCGCGGGCGATGTCGTAGCCGCGGCCGAGCGAGCAGTGCACGACATGCGCGGGGCAGCCCGTATGGGCACCGGTCTCGAAGATCGTGTGCATGGCAAGCAGCTCTGTGATCGGCGGACGCGAGAGACCGTGGGCGCGCCAGTCCGTCACGCCGATTTTCCTGACCTTCTCCATGTAGGTGCGCACTGCCTCGTCGTCTTCGTTGTGGACACCGGCAGTCAGCCCGGTCGGCGTGATGGCCGCGAAGCAGTCGTCGAGAAGGGCGGGGGGGATGCGCGGGAAACGCTTCGCATCGGTCCCGAAGGTCGAGAATTTGAAGGCGGCAACGCCGGCATCCGCCATTTCGCGGATCCGCGCCGCGCCTTCTTCGGGATCGACCGTGCCGTAGAGCGCGAAATCGACTCGCGCCTGAGGGCTCGCGTGATCGATCTTCTTCTTCACCGCGTCGGCCGAGCAGACGAGGTTGCCTTCGTCATAGGGCATGTCGACGATCGTCGTCACGCCGCCAGCTGCCGCCGAACGTGTCGACCAGATGAAGTCCTCCTGATCCTTCTGGGAGAGCGAATGGACTTGCGCATCGATCGCACCGGGCAGGATCAGCGCCTTGCCGAGCAGATGCCGCTCCCTGGCCGCAGGCGGCACGCCGATGCCGACCTCTGCGATCTTGCCATTGCGGGCTGCAACATAACCCCCTTCGAGGATCCGCTCCGGGAGCACGACGGTGCCCTGCAAAACAAGGTCGAAATCAGCCATGCTGTTCCTCCGTATCCGGTTCAAGAGCTCAGATGACGAGGGCGTCCTGCGTCAGCCTCCGTTCGATTCGCTCGAGCGAGCCGAGCGCGAAGAAGTCGTCGAATGAGGCGATCGGCACCTGCTCGATCAGCTTCGAAGCGAATTCGTCGGATCCGAGCTCTTCTTCGATTGCTTCGACCTCGGCCGAAAGCGGCCGGTCCACGGTGTAGAAATCGGCGTGCTTGCGCACGACATCGTAGATCATGCCCGCGACGCCTTCAGGCCGGTCACCGAGAATATCGGCCGCCTGTGCTGCCAGCAGCGCCTCGAGCGCAGCCATACGCTTCAGCGCCTGCATCTGCCGCTCGAAGCGCTCTATGACCAGCGGCAGGAAAGCGGCTTCGTCCTCGAGCCCCGCCGCAACCACCAGCGACTGGGCCGATACCGGGTTGGACATGGAAAGCACGCGTGAAAAGATCTCGCCGGCGAGCTTGATGATCGGGCCGAAACCCGTTGCGATTCGGCCCGGCGGCACGAGGTTGACCGGCAGGTCTCGCCGCTGCCCGTTGCCGAGCAGGACACAGCGGTTGAAGGCGTTGCGCGCTGCATGCGCCATGCACAATGCCGCCGATTCCAGCAGGATCGTCACATCGAGGGGCAGCGAACCGCCCGACGTCATCACCCGGCCCTCGACGACGACCGGGTTGTCGTCAGAGCGGCCGGTGGCAGCAAGGATCTTGTGACCGGTCGACAGCAGGTTCTCGATCACTGCGCCGAAGACCTGCGCGATCATGCGAAGGCTGAGCGGATCCTGCACGTGGGTCGCGACCGGCCATTCCCAGGCGTCGGAGGCATTGCACAGCCACGAGCCGATCAGCGCCTCCCGCGGCGTGCCGACATGGCGCACTGCCCGCCAGGGGTCGCGCGAAGCGCCAAGCGCGCCTGCCGCCATCATACCGGTTGCCAGCAGAACGCGGATCGAAGCCGCCGCATTGCGCGTTGCCTCGGCGGCTGCTGCAAAGCTCACGGCATTGATGCTGAGCGAGGCGAGGCTGTCGCGCGGCGCCATGGTGACCGGTTCAAGCCCCGCCGCCCTGAAGGCATCGGCCGCTTGCATGCGCTTGCCGCGATAGACGGCTTCGCCGACGCCGGTCAGAACCGCACCGATCTGTCCCATGAGGCCGATATCGGCGCAACCGATCGAGCCCGTGCGCCGCACGAGCGGGATGAGGTCAGCCCTGAGCAGCCGCAGATATGTTTGTATGAGTTCCGGCGTGCACCCGACCTGGCCCGTCAGCGCCGTATTGACCCGGATGGCCATGGCGTTTCGCACGACAGCGCTGGAAAATGGCGTGCCGGTGCCGAAGTGATGGGCGCGCACGAGGCCGAGGTTGAAGATGTCGAGTTCCTCCGCGGACCATTCGACATCCTTCATCGCGCCCACTCCGGTGGTAGAGCCATAGACGGGAATGCCGGCCTGGATCGCGTCTTCGACGACGGAGCGTGCGATCTCCACGCGTGCCATGCCTGTCGCGGAAGCAGAAAGCGCTACCCTGCCGGAGCCTATTCGCACCATCTCGGCAAAGCTCAATGGTTGGCCGGAAAGTTCGATGCCGGGGCGTTCATGCTTCATCTGCAGGTCTCCTTGAATGCGAGACTAAGCGAGCACTGCGCAATTTGAGATATCCCAAATGCCGAACACAGCATGCAATTGTTTGTGTCTGGGCCTCAGCTCAGCATCCAGGCTATATAGAGAAGCGTCAATGCGATAATCCAGAGCGCCGGGCGGCCGGATCGGCTGTAGCGTGCCTCGGATTTGCCGATCGCGTCGGCCGTTTCAGCGTCGAAGCGCAGTCCATGCTCGCTCATATGCAGCAACTGATGGTGGAATTTCTCGGTCTTCGCAGCGATTTCCGGAACGGCTTCCGCCAGCTTCACGGCAGCCTTCAGTCCGTCTTTGAGGTCGGTGACGACCCGCTTCGGACCGAGATTGTTGCGGATCCAGTCGCCGACGACGGGCTCCGATGCCTTCCACATGTTGAAACGCGGATTCAGCATTCGCGATACGCCTTCGACGACCACCATGGTCTTCTGCAGCATCACCAGTTCGGGCCGGGTCTGCATGTCGAAAAGTTCCGTTACCTCGAAGAGCAGCGTCAACAGCTTGCCCATCGAGATCGTTTCAGCAGGCTGGCCGTGGATCGGCTCGCCGATCGCCCGGATTGCCTGCGCGAAACTTTCAACATTGTGATGTCCGGGCACATAGCCCGCCTCGAAATGCACCTCGGCGACACGCACGTAGTCGCGCGTAATGAAGCCATAGAGGATCTCGGCAAGGAAGCGCCGTTCCTTCTTTCCGAGCCGACCGACGATGCCCATGTCGACGGCGACGATCATGCCGCCTGAATCGACGAAGAGATTGCCGGGATGCATGTCGGCATGGAAGAAGCCGTCGCGCAGCGTGTGGCGCAGGAACGATTGGATGAGGATATCGGCAAGGGTGTTGAGATCGTGGCCGGCAGCGCGCAGCCCCTCGACATCGGACATCTTGACGCCGTCGATCCACTCCATGGTAATGACGTCGCGTCCGGTGCGTTCCCAATCCACCTTGGGGACGCGAAAGCCTGGATCCTGTCCCGTGTTTTCGGCGATCTCCGAAAGTGCAGCCGCCTCGAGCCGGAGGTCCATCTCGACCTTGGTCGACTGCTCGAGCGTCTTCGTGACCTCGACCGGCCTCAGCCGCCGGCTCGAGGGCATGAAGCGCTCCTGCATGCCGGCGACGAGGTACATTGCCTCGATGTCATGGGCGAATCGCTGCCGCACACCGGGGCGCACCACCTTGACGGCGACCTTCTTGCGGCCGTTGGGGGTATTGACCTCTGCAGGATGCACCTGGGCAATAGAGGCTGCGGCAATCGGATCGTCGAAAGTCACATAAAGCTCTTCGATCGGGCGACCGAGCGAGCCTTCGATATTCGCCTTTGCCGCCGCGATCGGGAAGAAGGCCATCCGGTCCTGGAGCTGCGAAAGGTCGTCGGCGAATTCGACGCCGACGACGTCAGGCCTGGTCGCCAGAAACTGACCGATCTTCACATAGGAAGGTCCGAGCCGCTCGACGGCCCGGGCAAGCCTATCGCTGCGCTTCTTGGCTTTTGCCCGGCTGCGCGCAAACAGGCCGACAAAGGATTTGGCAAGGCTGACGGAAGGCGGCAAGCCTTCTGAAGGCAGCGCCGAAACAACGCCCTCGCGCACCAGAATCCAGCCGACCCGCAAGAGCCGAAAATATGCTCCGAAAGCACTCATTCAGATCAAAGCTTCCAACCCGAGTGCAAGGCCGCGATACCACCGGTGTAGCTGGTGTAGGTCACGCGCGAAAAGCCGGCATTGCGGATCATTTCAGCGAAATTTTCCTGGTTCGGGAACTTGCGGATGGATTCGACGAGATACTGATAGGGCTCGGCGTCGCCGGTGATTGCCTTGCCGAACCGCGGAATGGCGTTGAAGGACCAGGCCTCGTAAACCTTGTCCAGGAGCGGCATGTCCACTTCCGAAAATTCCAGCACCAGCAGGCGGCCGCCGCGCTTCAGCACGCGATGAGCTTCCAAGAGCGCCACGTCGATATGCGGCACATTGCGGATGCCGAAGGCGATCGTATAGGCATCGAAGGTGCCGGCCTCGAAGGGCAGGCTCTCGGCATTGGCCTCGATGAAGGTGAGATTGTCGCGAAGTTTCTTCTTGTCCGCCCGCTCGGCGCCGACGCCGAGCATGGAGCCGTTGATGTCGAGCACGGTCGCGTGCGCCAGGCGGTTCGATGCCTCGACGATACGGAAGGCGATATCGCCCGTGCCGCCTGCAACATCCAGCACCTTGTAGCCCGAGTCCTTGCGCGGATTGAGCGCTGCAACCATCGCATCCTTCCAGACGCGGTGCATCCCCATCGACATTACATCGTTCATGATATCGTAGCGTCTTGCGACCTTATGGAAGACGTCGTTGACGAGACCCTGCTTCTCGCCACTCGGCACCTCGCGGAAGCCGTAGGATGTTTCCATGCCGCCATTGGCGGAAGTACGGCTTTCTGACATCGGACTACTCCGTTACTCGAAATCGGTACGGCGACCATAGCGAAAGGCCGCTTGAGACGCTATCTGTGGAGGCGGGTAATACCCGCGGCTTACTGGCGCTATAACCCACATCGTCCGCAGTTGAAACACGTTTAGATACAGATGGGTTAACATGCCGGAATTGCCAGAAGTCGAAACGGTGAAGCGGGGTCTTTCGCCCGCCATGGAGGGCGCGCGCATCGAGAGGCTGGAGCTTCGCCGCGGCGACCTGCGCTTTCCCTTCCCGGACAATTTCGAAGACGAGGTTTCGGGCCGCACGATCATCGGGCTTGGCCGCCGTGCCAAATATCTGCTGATCGACCTCGACAGCGGCAAGACCATCATCTCCCATCTCGGCATGTCTGGCTCCTTCCGTATCGAGCAGGGGCCAGCCAGTGAAACGCCTGGCGATTTTCGCTCCAAGCGGTCGAAGGACGAGAAGCATGACCATGCGATTTTCCATCTGCAAGGCAAGGGTGGCGAGGCCCGCGTCATATACAATGATCCACGCCGCTTCGGCTTCATGGATATCGCCGATCGCTGCGAGCTTCACAACACTCCCTTCCTTTTCGGCCTCGGGCCGGAGCCGACCGGCAACGAACTGAGTGCGGCCTACCTGGCAGAACGCTTTGCGGGAAAGGCACAGCCCCTGAAGGGCGCTCTCCTCGACCAGAAAAACGTTGCCGGTCTCGGCAATATATATGTGTGCGAGGCGCTCTGGCGCGCACACCTGATGCCGGCACGCGCTGCGGGGACCATGGTCACCAAGACAGGAACGCCGAAGGAGCAGCTTGGTCTGCTCGTCGCATCTATCCGCAGCGTCATCGCCGATGCGATCAGGGCCGGCGGCTCGTCGCTTCGCGACCATATCCAGACCGACGGCTCGCTCGGTTATTTCCAGCATTCCTTTTCGGTCTATGACCGCGAAAGTCTGCCTTGCCGCACACCCGGTTGCGGCGGTACGGTCTCGCGCATCGTGCAGGCAGGACGTTCCACCTTTTATTGCCCGGACTGCCAGAAATAGGGAGGCAAGCATGGCCTATGAAACGCTGATTGTCGAAACACGCGGCAATGTCGGTCTGATTACACTGAACCGGCCGCAGGCACTGAACGCGCTGAATTCCATCGTCCTTGAGGAACTGAAGCAGGCTTATGCCAATTTCCATGCCGACGAGGCGATCGGTGCAATCGTTCTGACCGGATCAGAACGCGCTTTCGCAGCCGGCGCCGATATCAAGGAAATGCAGCCGCTGCAGTTTGCCGATATGTACAAGACCGAATTCATCAGCGGCTGGGACGAGATCGCCAAGGCTCGCAAGCCGGTCATCGCTGCCGTCAGCGGCTTCGCACTGGGGGGCGGCTGCGAACTGGCAATGATGTGCGATTTTATCATTGCGTCGGAAACTGCCAAATTCGGCCAGCCCGAGATCACACTCGGCGTCATCCCCGGCATGGGCGGCTCGCAGCGCTTGACGCGCATGGTCGGCAAATCGAAGGCCATGGATATGGTGTTGACCGGCCGGATGATGGATGCGGCGGAAGCCGAGCGTGCTGGGCTCGTTTCGCGCGTGGTGGCGCCCGAGCGGCTGCTCGACGAAGCGCTGGCGGCGGCCGCCAAGATCGCCTCGCTGTCGCAGCCTTCGGTGCTGATGGCCAAGGAGGCGGTCAATCGCGCGCTGGAAACCACGCTGGAGGAGGGCCTGCGTTTCGAGCGCCGTCTGTTCCACAGCCTTTTCGCAACCGAAGACCAGAAGGAAGGCATGGCGGCCTTCATCGACAAACGAAAGCCGGCCTTTAAACACCGCTGATCGTCATTCCATGGGACAAAGGCGGCGTTTCCTTGAAAATGCGCGTTGACGCGGGCCGGCTTTAGAGTTATATGCCCGCCCACGGTTCGGGAAGCCGATCAGGTTTTCCGTTTATGCTCCCGCATTGCTGAAAGTTGTGGCCGCAGGGCCCGCGGTGGTGGCGGAGTTTGTTCGAATTCTTGAGAGAGGCATCCATGGCCAATACAACTTCGGCGAAAAAAGCGACCCGCAAGATCGCCCGCCGTACCGACGTCAACAAGGCTCGTCGCTCGCGCGTTCGCACTTTCGTTCGCCAGGTCGAAGAGGCACTTGCAGCGGGTGATGCTGCCAAGGCAAAGGAAGCCTTCCTGGCAGCGCAGCCGGAACTGGCGCGCGCTGCAAGCAAGGGCGTCGTCCATGCCAACACGGCATCGCGCAAAGTCTCGCGGCTCGCTGCTCGTGTGAAGGCTCTGTCGGCGACTGCCACCGCATAATCTTTGATTAACAAATTGATCGTTATGATTAGCCCGGTAATCAAGCCGGGCTTTTTCGATTCCGATGATCCTCTCCGGATTGGTTAATTTGGCGACTGTTTCGTGTCACTGGGATGACATGAAAAAACCTTTAGAATCAAATAGTTGCGCAAGGATGTTTCCAGCTTGAGCGACTCTTCTGCGTTCCGGTGGGCTTAGTTGTGAGTCAAGCGGATTTTTATTTTTTTTCTTTCAATGCGTGTCCAAAATACCCACTTCGGGAATCTCCTTGATTCTCCTGCGATTCTTTTTTGACATTGGCGTGACGCCCAAAAACGGGCCCCGGAGTCAATGGTCGCTTGTTAATTTTGCGTAAAATTCATCATTGATCTCGGCAAGCGATCCTGCCTAAATGGCTTCCAGCAAAGGGCGCGGACATCACCTGCAAAGGCTCAGTCTAAACTGCCACACCGGCAGGGCGATGGGTTTGTGCCATTTGCCACGGAGTAGCTATCTCTCCGTTTTTTCAAGCACTTGAGCTATTTACACCGGGACCGTGGCTGGTCACGGAACGAAGAGGCTTTGTGCGCTCGGCGGCTCCATGTTCAAGGGAGCCGAAGGGGATGGGGACAGTAATATTTGCGTTTGGCAGGCTTGCCGGAAAACGAGGTTCCGGTAGCCGGCTTGGCGCGGCGAACATGACGGAGGCCGCATGAAGGCGGTATCCGCCACGGTTTTCTGCGCCGGTTTCGCCTTGCGGGACAGCGTTTGTGTGAACCGGCATGCATGATGGTCCATGAAAGGGCCTTGCGCGTGCCAAAACGGGGAAAATTGATCGGGCGGCTGTTGACTGATGTCCGCCCGGTGAAATGAATTTGGAAGGCGGCATGATGCAAATGAATTCATTGACGACGGGTGCGCTTGAAAATGGGGATAATGCACCGCAGGCGTTTGGCTCAATTTGCCCGGATGCGGCGGGAGAAAAAGGAGACATGAAGCATGGCATACTTTTCGAGCGTGTTGGTGCGCGTCTGAAGGCCCAGGTCGGCCCTGACGTTTATGCAAGCTGGTTCGCACGCCTGAAGCTGCATTCGGTTTCAAAGAGCGTCGTGCGTCTTTCGGTTCCCACGACATTTCTCAAGTCGTGGATCAACAACCGCTACCTTGATCTCATCACCAGCCTTTTCCGGCAGGAAGATGCAGAAATCCTGAAGGTGGAAATTCTCGTCCGTACAGCAACGCGTCCCGGCATGAAGCCGATCGATGAGGCGGCTTCCCAAGAGCCGGCTTCACCGGTCACGCCAATGCGTCGGCCGCTTGCTGCTCAGCCTGCGGGTCAGGCGATTCAACAGGCCGTTTCGGCCGCCGCTGCCGCCCGTCCCGCAACGGTCGGCCAGCCGCTGTTCGGTTCGCCGCTCGACTCACGCTTCACCTTCGACACCTTCGTCGAAGGCAGCTCCAACCGCGTTGCGCTTGCTGCGGCAAAAACGATTGCGGAAGCAGGACAGGGCGCGGTGCGCTTCAACCCGCTTTTCGTTCATTCGAATGTCGGTCTCGGCAAGTCCCATCTGCTGCAGGCGATCGCCAACGCAGCGGTTCAGAATCCGCGGGCGCTGCGCGTCGTTTATCTGACGGCCGAGTATTTCATGTGGCGTTTTGCAACGGCGATCCGGGACAACGATGCGCTGACGCTGAAGGACTCGCTCCGCAATATCGACCTTCTGATCATCGATGACATGCAGTTCCTGCAAGGCAAGATGATCCAGCACGAGTTCTGCCACCTGCTGAACATGCTGCTCGACAGCGCCAAGCAGGTGGTGGTTGCCGCCGACCGGGCGCCCTGGGAGTTGGAATCGCTCGACCCGCGGGTGCGTTCCCGTCTGCAGGGCGGCGTGGCGATCGAGCTTGATGCGCCCGACTACGAGATGCGCCTCGAGATCTTGAAGCGTCGCCTGAGTGCGGCCCGTCTGGAGGATCCATCCCTGGAAATTCCGGCCGAGCTGCTCTCGCATGTCGCCCGCAGCGTGACGGCAAGCGGCCGCGAATTGGAAGGCGCCTTCAATCAGCTGATCTTCCGGCGCTCCTTCGAGCCGAACCTGTCGATCGAGCGGGTGGACGAACTGCTTGCCCATCTGGTCGGATCCGGCGAGCCGCGCCGGGTGCGCATCGAGGATATTCAGCGCATCGTCGCACGCCACTACAATGTGTCCCGCCAGGAGCTGGTTTCGAACCGGCGCACGCGCGTCATCGTAAAGCCGCGGCAGATCGCCATGTATCTGTCGAAAACGCTGACGCCGCGTTCATTCCCGGAAATCGGCCGCCGCTTCGGTGGGCGTGACCACACGACGGTGCTGCACGCGGTGCGCAAGATCGAGGAGCTGATTGCGGGAGACACCAAGCTTTCGCACGAGATCGAGCTTCTGAAGCGCCTGATCAACGAATAATCGGTGGTCGTCCACGTGAATATGCGGCCGGAAGCAATTCCGGCCGTTTTCTTTTATGAGTTTTTTCTTCTATCACAGCCACATGAAGCAAGCGCCGCGGCTTCGACGGCGATGGGGGTCAGCATGAGTTTCAAGAGGATCGCCGTTCTCGGGCTTGGCAAGGTCGGATGGCTTGCGGCAACGCTTTTGCACGAGGGCGGCTTCGAAGTGACGGGCGTCGATACGCAATTGCCGCAGGCCGAAGTGCCGTTCATGTGCCGTGTCGGCGATATTTCAGACCCGGCCTTCGTGACGGAGCTGCTATCCGGCGCGGAAGCGGTACTCTCTTGCCTGCCATACCATCTCAATATCGAGCTTGCGCGAGCTGCCCACGTGGCAGGCATTCATTATTTCGACCTGACGGAAGACGTTCCGACCACCAATTTGATCCTCGAACTTTCCAGGACATCGTCCGGCCTGATGGCGCCGCAATGCGGCCTGGCGCCGGGCTTCGTCGGCATCGTTGGTGCAAGCCTTGCCGATGGGTTCGACGCCTGCCGCTCGATCCGAATGCGTGTCGGCGCCTTGCCGCAGAACCCGACGGGCTTGTTGGGCTATGCCTTCAACTGGTCGCCGGAGGGCGTCGTCAACGAATATCTGAACGATTGCGAGGTCATAGAAGGCGGTGTTCGCAAGCTCGTCTCGCCGATGGAATGGCATGAAACGGTCTATGTCGAAGGCGTCAAGCTTGAAGCCTTCACAACGTCGGGCGGGCTTGGCACGATGTGCGATACGCTCCACGGCAAGGTCGACAATCTCGACTACAAGACGATGCGCTATCCGGGCCACATGGAGCTGATGAATTTCTTCTTCCATGAGTTGCTGATGCGGGAACAGCGAAAGCTCGCCGGCGAAATCCTGACCAATGCCAAGCCGCCGGTCGAGGACGACGTGGTCTATGTCCATGTGGCGGCCGAAGGCACGCAAGCAGGAAGCCTCCGCCGCAAGGAGTTCGTGCGCGCCTATTATCCGATCGAGATTGCCGGCGCGCGCCGCACGGCAATCGCCTGGACGACCTCGGCGTCCGTCGTCGCCGTCATCGAAATGGTTCGCGACGGCAAGCTGCCGGCAACGGGTTTCCTGCATCAGGAGCACATCCCGCTCGATGTGTTTTTGCAGACGCCGACGGGAAGCCTGTTCAAGGCGAGCGCCTCAAGTCGCCATTAGGCCTTGAGGCTCGTCCAATAGGCACCTTCGAAAGGGACCGCGGCAAAACGCGCGTTGATCTCGGCAAGACTGCTTGCCGGATCGACGTCGTGGAAAAGTTCCGGCCTTAGCCAGGTTGCCACCGCTTCGGCTGCCAGGATGTTCAGCGGCACGGCATTGAAGAAATTCCACATACCGTGGACGTTGCCTTCGCGAACCGCCTTCAGCGGTGCAAGATTCGGCATCTTCACCGTCTCGCCGAGCGAGCGCTGGGCTTGCGATGGATCGACGCCGGGACCGATTGAAAAGGCCGAATAGGTGCCGCCGGGTGATCCGGTGGCAATGTAGACATCGGGGTCGGCTTCAAGGATATATTCCGCAGTCACCGGTCCGCCCTGGGGAGGAAGGTTCTTGTCGGCGGCGTTGCGGCCGCCTGAAAGCGTGATCAGTTCGCCAAGCCCGGTGCGGCCGATTGCCCAGCTTGCGCGGACCTCGCTTGGAAAGGCATCCATCAGTACGAGAGGCCCCGTTTCCGTCGCTGCCTTGGCCTTGATGCGCTCCAGCCGCGTCTCGTAGAACCTGGCGAAATCTTCGGCCTGCTCGTTCCGCTCGAAGATCCGGCCGAGAAGGCGCATGTCGCGCGGCGTGGTCTTCAGCGGGTCGCGATTGAAATCGACAACGACGACCGGCACGCCGACGGCGTCGAGATACTGTATCGCACGCTGGCCGGGTTCGCCGTCGGCCTGCCACATGGCCATGATCGCAAGGTCGGCATTGAGCGAAAGCGCTGCCTCGAAGGACAGCCCATCCGCCTGGCCATTGCCGACGAAAGGCACGTTTTCGATTGCCGGAAATTTCTGCCGGAAGGCCTCATAGATAAAGGGATTGTCGCCCTTCATGTCGTCTGCCCAGCCGGCGAGCAGGCTGACGGGATCGGGATGGATCAGCGACAGGGCGACAAGATTGAATCCGGTCCCAAGGATTACCGCTTCCGGCTTTTTCCTGATCGTCACCTTGCGGCCGATGGCATCCGTGATGGTGAGCGGCCAGGCAGTCTGCGCCTTTGCAACATGCGGAGCACAAAGGACGACGGAAGCCATAGCGATCAGATTTCGCCGCGTGATGACAAGCTCGGTCATTGAGGGTTCCTCTGGCTTGGCAATGCGCAGAGTTTGCCGCAGCTTGGAATTCCGGGAAGCATGTATCGAAGGCAGCAGACCTTGCGCCGTGCAACCTTTTCACCCTCCTCATCCAGGTAGCTGAGGCAGCCGCAAAACGGGTTTACGCCGCCATCCGGCAGGGTGCCGTGCGCAAAGAGCGGAAGATCGGGACCGCCTGACGGTGCTCCTCCAGTCAGGCGCAATGCATAATCGATATAGACGGCAGCGTTGTTCCAGCACAGCCTTGCCGAGATCCCGCAGGCCCTCAGCCGCATCACCGCTTCACCAAGGTGGTGTTCAAGAAGGGGGCCGACGGCGGCGAAACTTTCGGTCTCCACCTCGCTTTCAATCGTGCCGGCATGCGGGACGCCGAAGGCGCGTGGCAGGCCGTTATCCTCCAATGCAATCGTCATCTCTTCGAATCCGACCGGAAGCGCCTGGCCGCTTAGGCGCCGGGCAAGCAAATAGGGGATGGAAAGTGCGGAAAAATAGTAGAGCGACCACATGGAAACGACGGCGCGCCGGTCGCTGGCGCCGGATACTTCCGCATAGCGATCGATCGCGCGCTGAAAGCCGCCTTCCCGGAAAAAGGCAGGCAGTGGCACGCCGCCGGCAAGCGCCTTGCTCAACATCATCTTGTCCCGGCACCAGGCATGCTCGCCGCAAAAGGCTGGCGAAAGGCAAAGCAGCCCGTCTTCGATACTCCTCTCCCGATGCGACGCGCTTGCCATCGGCCTACCAAGTGTAGCGAAGGGTGCCGATCACCGAGCGGCCCTGGTCGCGGTAGCAGAAGCCCGCCGAGCAGACGGGCTCGCGGCGGTCGAACAGGTTGGTGGCGTTCACCTGCAGGCTGAGACCATCATACTTGTCGTCGAGTGCCGCAAAGTCGTAGCTGACTGCTGCATCGAAAAGCACGCGGGCACTGTTTTCCGTCGTGTTTTCATCATTGCCGTAGCTCTTGCCGATGTAGCGGGCACCCAGGCCGAGGCCCAGTCCATAAACCGGGCTGGTTTCCTGGAATCGGTAGTAGGCCCAGAGCGATGCCATGTGCTTCGGCACGGAGGAGACATAGTTGTCGACAGTACCCGTCGGGCCTTCGAGGATCTTGGCCTGCGTAAAGGTATAGGACGCGACCAGCGACAGGCCGTTGTCGAGGCTCGTGTTGGCCTCGATCTCGAGGCCACGGGAACGAATCTTGCCCCGCTGGACCTGAATGTTTGCCGGACCGCTCGGCAGGTTTACGACTTCGTAATAGAGACTGTTTTTCTGATCGATATTGAACAGGGCGGCAGAAAGCATCGTATTGCTGTCCGGCAACAGGTATTTGACGCCAATCTCTTCCTGTTGACTTTCGGTGGGTTTGAAGGGGGCGTTGGTTTGCCTGTTGATACCGGCATTCGGCGCGAAGGCGGTCGAATAGCTGATATAGGGAACGAGGCCGAAGTCGGTCTCGTAGCTCAGGCCGATCCGGCCGGAGAACTCCTTGTCCTTCTGGGAGACGGTGTCCTCGGTGTCTGCAACCAGATCGGTATTCTCCGTATCGGTCCAAACCCAGTCGTAACGCCCGCCGAGCGTCAGCAGCCAGGCGTCGTAGCGCATCTGATCCTGCAGGTAGGTGCCCGCCTGCCACTGGTCCTGAACGGTGCGGGTCTGGAAGTCGATGTGCGGGACTGGAGCGCCTGCGCTCGGATCGTTGGTATCAAGCGGCGGGGAGACGCCGCGGCCGTCGAGTGAACGCCAGCGAAGCCGGGTCAAGTCGATGCCGGCGAGCAGCGTATGGTCGACATCGCCCGTATCGAAGCTCGCCTCGAGCTGGTTGTCGATGACAAAAGCCGCAAGGCGCTCGTCAAACGTGCCGGCGCTGCGATCGAGCAGCGTTGGATCGAGCGCGTTTGGTGCGTAGGCGAAGGCCCAATCCGTGTCGATGTTCAATGTCGAGAAGCGTGCATTCTGGCGGAAGACGAAGGTGTCGTTGAGCCTGTGTTCGAACTCATAGCCGATGCGGCCCTGGTTCTGAACAGAATCGTTGAAGGCAGGATTGCCAGCGAAATAATCCGTTACTTCGCCGGTGACCGGGTCGTTGTAATAGGCTGCCGTGCCACCTGTCTTCGTGCGTGAATATTCGCCGAGGATGGTAAGCTTTGTGTCCTCGTCCGGCTTCCATGTGAAAGCCGGCGCGATGTAGACGCGGTCGTCGGGAACGCTGATCTGCTCCGTATTGGCATCACGATAAAGGCCGGTGAGGCGATAGTAGAAGGGATCACGGTCGTCAACGGGACCAGTGAAATCAAACTGGCTCTGGTAACGCTGCTGGGTGCCGTATTGCAACTGGAGTTCACGATAGGGCTCCTCCGTCGGGCGCTTGGTGATCAGGTTGTAGAGACCACCGGCGCCGGAGGCGCCATAAAGAGCCGACGAGGGGCCGCGCAGGATCGAGACGCCCTCAAGGCCGTAGGGTTCGGTCTTGAAGAGCGAAGAGCCGGCGCCTGGCTGGCGCAGGTTGTCGCGAAAGACACCCGTATAGGTGACGTCGAAGCCGCGCACCGTGAAGCTGTCGAAGCGTGGATCGAAACCATAGGCACCCACGCGCGTGCCTGGCGTATAGGCGATCGTGTCGAGCAGCGTTTGGGGATTGCGGTCCTTGAGTTGCTGTTCCGTCACGGACGAGATCGACTGCGGCGTCTCGATGAAAGGCGTATCGGTCTTTGCGCCTGTCGCGCTGCTCTTGCCGACGTAGCCGTCCGCCTGGATGACACCGCCGCTACCGCCGTTGACAATGATGTCCTGAAGCACTGTTGCGCCATCTTCCTGCTGCTTGTCGGCGGCCGTGTCCTGCGCAGCGGCGGGAAGGAGAAGATGGGCCATCGCGGCCCCCGTCAATGCGGAAGCCCGCAGCGACCTGGCAAAGACTTGTATTTTCATCGGCTTGCAACTCTCGGGAGTTTATTTCATAAATCATGAGTGTCATAATCAACAAAAAGCCGAATGAAAACCCTTTTATGAGTATTTAACTCCACTTTTTAGGGAAAGAGGCGACAAGCGCGAGGTGGTCACGCTTGCGAAAGCAGCCAACGCCTGAAGGCCGCGACGGCCGGGCGTTCGAGTGCCGCGCCTGGATAGACGAGATGAAAGGCAAGGCGGCTTGCAACACCAAGCGGGAAGGGCGCGACCACGGCGCCTTCGGCGAGTTCCTTGTCCAGAAATGACCGCCGCATCAATGCAAAACCGAGGCCGGCCTTCATGGCTTCGTAGGCGCCATTGCCATGCATGAAGATCGGCCCGCGCGAAGCATCCACCTTCGTCGCGCCTGCTGCCTCCAGCCAGAGCTTCCAGTCGTGCCGGTAGACATCATGGATCAACTGGAATCCGGCGAGCCCATCTGGCAAGGGGTGGTCTCCAAGCTCAGCCGCCAGCGGTGGAATGCAGACCGGCACCAGCTCGTCATCCACCAGCCGCTCACTGACGAGGCCGTCATAGCCGCCAAGCCCGTGCCGGATCGCCAGATCGATGCCATCGCGCTGAAAGTCGAGCACACGATGCGACGCACTGATGCGCACGTCGATCTCCGGATGGATCTCCTCGAAGCGCCCGAGCCGCGGAACAAGCCAATAGGTCGCAAAGCCTGCCGTGCAGGTGACATTCAGCACACAACCGCGCCCCCGCGCCGCAATCGCAGCCGTCGCCTCTCTCATCAGCCGGAAGGCGGTCTGCAATGTGGCGAAGTAATCCGCGCCCTCGACCGTGAGGGCGAGCGCGCGCGCTTTCCGCTCAAAAAGCCGTATGCGGAGGGTAGCTTCAAGATCGCGGATCTGCAGGCTGACGGCGCCTGGCGTCACATGCAGCTCCTTGGCGGCCTGCGTCATGCTCAGATGCCGCGCCGCAGCTTCAAAGGCCCGTAGGGCCGAAAGGGATGGCAGAAACTCGCTCATGATTTAGTTCAGCTAAAGCGTATGCGGAAAAAGACTCGTTTGTCGAAGCAAAATTATCGAAATAATATCAAAATGAAAGCAATTCACTAAAGAGAATCGTCAAGCGCCATTCATCGAGTACAGGTCGCAGCTTTCAGAAGCTGGTGCGCAAGAAACGGGTGGCGAGATTGTCGGCCGCATCGTAAGCCTTGCCAACAATGAAGGGAGAAAGACATGCAGAAACAAATGGGCTTGGCCGAATGGAGCATGCTTGTGGTCCTGTCACTCCTTTGGGGCGGCTCGTTCCTGTTCAACGGCATCCTGGTCAAGGCGCTGCCGCCGTTTACGATCGTCACGGGCAGGGTGCTGCTGGCGGCACTCGCGCTCAATGTCATCGTGCGGCTCATGGGCCACACGATGCCGCGCGACGGCAAGAGTTGGGTTGCCTTCTTCGGCATGGGCGTTCTGAACAACATGATCCCCTTTTGCCTCATCGTCTGGGGCCAGGTTCACATTGCAAGCGGCCTTGCCTCGATCCTGAACGCCACGACGCCGCTCTTTACCGTCGTTGTTGCCATATACTGACCACCGACGAGAAGATGACCGGCCATCGCCTGATTGGTGTGCTGATCGGATTTGCCGGCGTGGCCTACATGATCGGCTTCGATGTGCTTCACGATCTCGGGTCGAACGTGCTGGCGCAACTCGCCGTACTTGGCGCTGCGATCTCCTAATCCTTCGCCGGCATCTGGGGCCGCCGCTTCCGGGCGATGAACATGCCGCCGCTGCTGCCCGCCGCAGGCCAGGTGACGGCCTCCACCATCCTGATGGTGCCGATCGCGCTGATTGCCGACCGTCCATGGGCATTGCCCGCTCCTGGTATCGAAACCTGGCTGGCGCTGGCCGGCCTCGCACTGCTTTCGACCGCCGTCGCCTATGTGCTGTTCTTCCGGGTTCTCGCAACGGCGGGCGCGACGAACCTGGCGCTGGTGACCTTCCTCATTCCCGTCAGCGCCATTCTGTTGGGTACGCTCATCCTCGGCGAGCAGCTGCAGGCGAAACATCTGATCGGCATGGTGACGATCGCCGTCGGCCTTGCGGCGATCGACGGGCGGTTGATGTCACTTGGGAAAAGGCGGCCAGCCTGAGGCTCAGCAGGCGAGGTCGGCGACGACGGAATCGAGGATCAGCATGCCCGACGGCGTGCAGCGAAGCCGGGAGTTGCCGATCCGCTCGATGAAACCGTGCTCCAGCAGAAATTCTTCGCGCTTCGGATCCGGATCCCGGCCGGAAAGCTGCTGCCAGCGGGCAAGATCGACGCCTTCCTTCAGCCGCAGTCCCATGAGCAGCAGCTCGTCGGCCTGCTCGTCATAGCCGAGCCGTTCCTGCTCAAGAATGCCATGCCCGTCGCGCTCGACAAGCTCGAGCCAGGTCTCCGGCTTGCGCTCGGTCGCCGTTGCGATCTTCTCAGCGCCTTGCGTCAGGCGTCCATGTGCGCCGGGGCCGATCCCGGCATAGTCGCCGTAGCGCCAGTAGGTGAGATTATGGCGGCTCTCGGCGCCGGGCCGGGCATGGTTGGAAACCTCGTAGGCGGGCATGCCCTCGCGTGCCATGATCTCCTGGGTCGCCTCGTAGAGGATCGCCGATTGCTCCCCGTCCGGCACGATCAGCTTGCCGGCCTTGTGCAGGCCGTAGAAGGGCGTGCCCTCCTCGATCGTCAGCTGGTAGAGTGAAAGATGATCGACCGCATAGGAGATCGCCTCCTTCAACTCCTTGTCCCATTCCTCGACGGTCTGGTCGGGGCGGGCATAGATCAGGTCGAAAGACATGCGCGGGAAGATATCGCGCGCCAGCTTGATGGCTTTCAGTGCGTCGGCGACATCGTGCAGGCGGCCGAGGAATTTCAGGTCCCGGTCGTTCAGGGCCTGGACGCCGAGCGACAGGCGATTGACGCCTGCAGCGCGATAGCCGCGGAAGCGATCGGCCTCCACGCTAGAAGGATTGGCCTCCATCGTGACCTCGATGCCGTTTTGCACGTGCCAGTGCTTGGCGATACCATCGAGAATGGCCGAGACCGTTGCTGGATGCATGAGCGAGGGCGTGCCGCCGCCAAGGAAGATGCTCGTCACCGTCTTCGGCCCACTCAACCGGCGAACGGCCGCCATCTCCTTGACGAATGCAGCGGCGAACCGCTCCTGGTCGATCGGCTGATGACGGACATGGCTGTTGAAGTCGCAATAGGGGCACTTCGCCGCGCAGAACGGCCAATGCACGTAGACGCCGAAACCTGGCTCGCCGGTATCGGGCAGGAGCATCGCATCGCGCGTCAAGCTTGGTGTATCGAGTATCTCCACGAACCGACCTTACGCTTCCAGGCAGGTTTCGACAAAGCGTTTGAATGCGCGCGCCCGATGCGACAGGGCCTGCGGCTCGCCGATATTCCAGCCGTGCTTTTCCTGCGCACTCATCTCGCCGAAGGTGATGTCGTAACCTTCCGGCTGGAACACCGGATCGTAACCGAAACCCTGGGTGCCGCGCGGCGGCCAGACGACGCTACCTTCCACCTCGCCGCGGAAAAGCTCCGTATGGCCGTCTGGCCATGCAAGGCACAGCACGCTGACAAAGCGCGCGCGCCGTTGCTCCGGCGTAGTGGCTCCGGCTTTCTCCAGCGCCCGTTGCACCTTCTCCATCCCCAACCCAAAGTCGCGCGTGCCGTCGGCAGTCTCGGCCCAGTTGGCCGTATAGACGCCCGGATCGCCACCGAGCGCGTCGATCACCAGTCCCGAATCGTCGGAAAGCGCCGGCATTCCCGCTGCCTTTGCGGAGGCGAGAGCCTTGATCGTCGCGTTTTCCTCGAAGGTCGTGCCGGTTTCGTCAGGCTCGATGAAGTTCAGGTCCGCTGCCGATTTGGCAGTGAAGCCGAGCGGCCCGATCAGGTCCTGGATCTCGCGGATCTTGCCGGCGTTGTGGCTGGCGACGACGATGGTCTTCGTTTCAAGCGTGCGCATGGTCGTCCTATTCGATGCCCCAGATTCTGGCTTCGGCGCATTCGAGGCTGTTTCCCGCCGGGTCGCGGAAATAGATCGAGCGGCCGCCGTTCGGCCAGTGCACTTCCGATTCGATTTCGATGCCTTCGGCCCTGAGCTTCTGCGCCATGACATCGATGTTCTTACCAGACACCCGGAAGCATGCGTGGCCCTGACCTTTCGTGCCGTGGGCCGGCACCTGCAGGGCACCGGCGGCTGGCGGCTTCACCGTTTCATCGGGATTGAAGATCAACAGCACGCCTTGCCCGCAGCGGAAGAATACATGCCGGTTTGCGGCGCGCGCGATCTTCGAAAGGCCGAGTACGCCTTCGTAGAAAGCCTCGGCCTTGTCGAGATCATCCGCATAAAGCGCCGTCTCCAGCATGCCTTCCAAAAGGGCAGTCATACGGCGATGGCCTGTTTCTGCATGTCGACGAGTTCCACGATGCCGGCTTTGGCCAGTGTCATCAGCGCGGCAAATTCGCCGTCCGTAAACGGCGTGCCTTCGGCGGTTCCTTGAATTTCAACGATGCCACCCGCCCCTGTCATGACGAAATTCGCATCGGTTTCAGCAGAGGAATCTTCGAGATAATCGAGGTCGATCACCGGCTGGCTGGCGAAGATGCCGCACGAAATTGCGGCGACATGATCCTTGAGCACGCGCTCGACCTTGATCATGTTGCGGGTTTCCATCCACTTCAGGCAGTCGTAGAGCGCAATCCAGGCGCCTGTAATGGAGGCCGTGCGCGTGCCGCCGTCAGCCTGAATGACGTCGCAGTCGAGGGTGATCTGGCGCTCGCCGAGTTCCTTGAGATCGACGACGGCACGAAGGGAGCGGCCGATCAGGCGCTGAATTTCCTGTGTGCGTCCGCCCTGCTTGCCGGCTGCGGCCTCGCGTTTCATGCGCTCGCCGGTTGCCCGCGGCAGCATGCCGTATTCGGCCGTGACCCAGCCCTTTCCAGTGTTGCGCAGCCAAGGTGGCGTCTTTTCTTCCAGGCTTGCGGTACACAGCACATGCGTATCGCCGAATTTGACGAGGCAGGAACCTTCCGCATGCTTTGAAAAATTGCGCTCGAAAGTGACTTTGCGCATCTGGTCGGTTTTTCTGCCTGAAGGCCGCATTGTGATCTCCTGAAACATGATGCCGAAAACCGTGAAGCGGCTTGCGCAAAACATCATGCATGCTTGAATGGTGTCGACAGCTTCTACGATTGGCCGCAGCCATTTGCAAATTCCCTTTTGCTACGAGGACGAGAACGGCTATATTTTAAGGATCGTCATCAAAGGCAGGTCCAAGGAAGTTCATGGGGTTCAGGTCGACGTCGGTTTCGGATGCCGTTGCTGCGCTGGATGAACGCTCCAAGGAAATCTTCCGCCGCATCGTTGAAGGTTATCTTGAAAGTGGCGAGCCTCTCGGCTCGCGCAATCTTTCGCGCATTCTGCCCATGTCGCTGTCGCCGGCGTCGGTTCGCAACGTGATGAGCGACCTGGAAGAGTTGGGCCTGATCTACTCGCCACATGTCAGCGCCGGACGCCTGCCGACGCAGGGCGGCCTTCGCTTCTTCGTCGATGCCTTCATGCAGGTCGGCGACCTTTCGGCCGAGGACCGTGCGAATATCGACCGCCAGGTCCGCCCCGAAAGCCGCGATAATCCGGTTGAATCGATGATGAACGAGGCAAGCCGGATGTTGTCGGGCATTTCGCGCGGCGCAGGGCTCGTCATCACCTCGAAGAGCGACCCGGTTCTCAAGCATGTCGAATTCATCCGCCTGGAGCCCACCAAGGCGTTGGCAGTGCTCGTCGGCGATCACGATCAGGTCGAAAACCGCATCATCGAATTGCCGGCAGGCGTTACGTCGTCGCAGCTGACGGAGGCCGCCAATTTCCTCAATGCCCATATGTCCGGCCAGACATTGCCGGAATTGCGCAAGCAGCTCAGCCGCTTGAAGGAGAACGTCCGCCACGAGCTCGACGCGTTGTCGCGCGATCTCGTCGAGCGCGGTATCGCGGTGTGGTCTGGCGATACGGATGAAGGCAAGCCGCCGCAGCTTATCATCCGCGGCCGATCCAACCTGCTCGAGGGCCTGGCAGGCGCGGAGGACCTCGATCGTCTCCGCATGCTCTTCGACGATCTCGAAAAGAAGGACAGCTTGATCGAGCTGCTGAACCTTGCCGAGACCGGTCCGGGCGTGCGCATCTTCATCGGTTCTGAGAACAAGCTGTTTTCACTTTCCGGCTCGTCGCTGATTGTTGCGCCCTATCGCGACGATGACGACCGCATTGTCGGCGCCGTCGGCGTCATCGGACCGACGCGGCTCAATTATTCACGCATCGTGCCGATGGTGGACTACACCGCCCAGCTGATTTCCCGGCTTGCGCGCGGCACGCTTTAAAAGAACGGAATTTTCTCTTCTTCGTCACGCAGACTTGATTTTTTGCGGTCAAAGCTCGATATCGGGCCCATCCCAAGAGAACCTACTACCGGAGACCGTCATGACTGACGAAACGACGAAAAACGGATCTAACGCTGCCGCGGCTGAAGCCGCAGACGACGTTGCCGCAAACGTCGAGAACGAAACCACGGTGGAAGCGCCGCGCCAGCCGGATCCGCTCGAAGTGCTCAAGGCTGAAAATGCCGAGCTGCGCGACCGTTATCTGCGCCTGGCCGCCGAAATGGACAATCTGCGCCGCCGCACAGAGCGCGACGTGAAGGATGCAAAATCCTACTCAGTCGCCGGCTTTGCGCGCGATATGCTTGCCGTTTCGGACAATCTGCGCCGCGCGCTGGATGCCATACCGCCCGAGGCGAAGGAAGCGGGCGAGACGGGCCTCAACACTTTGATCGAAGGTGTCGAGATGACGGAGCGCTCCATGCTCTCGGCGCTGGAGCGCCACGGTGTCCGCAAGTTGGATCCCATCGGCCAGAAGTTCGATCCGAACTTCCACCAGGCGATGTTCGAGGTTCCGAATGCCGAAGTGGCAAATAACACGGTCGTCCAGGTCGTCCAGGCAGGTTTCACGATCGGCGAGCGTGTTCTTCGTCCCGCAATGGTCGGCGTGGCCAAGGGCGGCCCGAAGGCAGCGGATGCAGATCTCAACACAGCCTTCACCGAAAAGGACGCCTGATCGTCTTCTCAGACGCCATCGCAATCAGGATGAAAATCAGATGCGGGCGAAGCGCTCGATCAGCAGGTCGAAAAAGCCGTCCGCATCCGCATAGCGCATCACCTTGGCATTGCGCTTGCGGTCGGTCACATGCCACCAGTCGACCACCGTCATGCCGACAGTCAGCTCCGACTTCACCTCTATCTCGACGTTGCAGTCACGGCCCTTGAACAGTTCCGGCTTCAAGAGATAGGCGACGACTGCCGGATCGTGCAGGGGTCCACCGTCAGAACCATATTTCTCGACATCGAAGCGTTCGAAGAATTCCAGCATTTCGACCATCGCGTTGGCCGGTGCCGTGCCGAGATCGGCCATGCGCTTCACACGATCCTTGCGTGTCAGCAACTGATGTGTCACGTCGAGCGGCATCATCACGATGGCCATGCCGGAACGAAAGACGATGTCGGCCGCTTCCGGATCGACATAGATGTTGAATTCGGCGGCGGGCGTTATGTTGCCGCCCTCGAAGAAGCCGCCTCCCATCATCACCAGTTCACGGATGCGCGGGATGATGTCTGGCGCCTTTTGCAAGGCCATGCCGATATTGGTGAGCGGTCCGAGCGTGCAAAGCGTCACCGTACCTTCCGGCTCACGGCGAAGCGTCTCGATGATGAAGTCGACGGCGTGCTGTGCCTCAAGCGGCATCGTCGGCTCGTCGAGCTCCGGTCCATCGAGGCCGGTCTTTCCGTGCACGTGCTCGGCCGTGACCAGCTTGCGCGCCATTGGCGCGTCGGCGCCTGCGAAGACCTTGGTGTCGGTCCGTCCGCAGAGCTCGCAGACGATGCGCGCGTTGCGGCTCGTGTAGGAGAGCGGCACATTGCCTGCAACGGTCGTGATGGCGAGTACTTCGAGCTCTTCGGCACTGCCGAAGGCAAGCATGATGGCCGCTGCATCGTCCTGGCCGGGATCGGTGTCGATGATGATCTTCCTGGGGGTCGCCATTGCGTTGCTCCGTCTCGAGGTGCACGTCGTTTTGGCAGGCACCATTCGTTCATTTTCCCGTCGCAGATCGGCGCAACCGCTGCGGTCGACGATGTGATGCGAGGCGGCGTGATCTTTGTCAAGCAACGGCCCCAGGTCCAACCGTCTTAAACGCCAGTCCGACCGTCTTAAACTCATGTGACGGCGATGCGTCGCATGTGACTTGCGCCAAAGGCACATACTTCCCATATTAACGGCGTCCGGATGCTACGCTTAGGTCCGGGAAGGTCGCTTGAATCAAGGACTTTGAGAGATGAGCCGCATGACACCTTTCGCCAGCCCGCTGCTTTTGGGTTTCGATGCCATGGAAAAGACGCTTGAACGCATTTCCAAGGCAAGCGATGGTTACCCACCCTACAATATCGAACGTATCGCTCCGGGCCAGGGAGCGCCCGAGCGCCTGCGCATCACGGTTGCCGTTGCGGGTTTCAGCGAAGACGAGCTGGACGTTACGACGGAAGAGAATCAGTTGCTGATCCGCGGTCGCCAGGTCGAGCATGGCGAACATGAATATCTCTATCGAGGCATTGCTGCGCGCCAGTTCCAGCGAACCTTCGTCTTGGCAGACGGCATGCAGGTTCTGGGCGCCAGCCTCAAGAACGGACTGCTGGCCGTCGATCTCGTTCGTCCAGAACCAGCGCGCATGGTGAAGAAAATTAACATTTCGGTCTCACAGTAGGACAACGGCCCATTCGGCTGTTGGTCCCTTCTCCCGGAGGTACAGGAATGTTGATGAAAGAAGCGAATTCTCACCTGACCAAGTCCGAGCTTGCCGGTATCGGCAACGGCGAGGTCGCCTATATCCGCAAAATGCGCAACGACGAGGTTTCGAAGTGCTTTCCCGAAGCACCAGAGATCGATCCGAGCGTCGACCTTTGGGCCCTTTTCGGCGCAGACGGAACGCCGATCCTGCTCACGGACAATCGCTCCAGCACCTTCTTCAAGGCGGCTGAAGACGAATTGAAAACGGTCAGCCTGCACTAGAGATGCAGGCTTAGATCTTTTTGAATGTCAGATAGGCCGAGGATCTGCCCTCGCGCCGGGCCTTGGCCTCGTAGCGTGTGCTCGGCCAGCCCTGATAAGGCGCAAGCCAGTCGGCAGCGTTTTGCGCAAGCCAGTCGAAGCCGCCGTGATCGCGGCACTTCAGCAGGGTCCAGTTCACGTAGGTATCGATGTCCGAGGCGAAGCAGAAGAGGCCGCCCGGCTTCAGCACGCGATGGAAACGGTCGAGATTGGTCTTGGAAACGAAGCGTCGTTTCCAATGCTTCCGTTTCGGCCAGGGATCGGGATAAAGCAGATCGATGTGATCAAGGCAGCCGTTCGGTAACCAGTCGAGAAGCTGCGTTGCATCGTCGTCATAGACGCGGATATTCCTTGCATCCTTCGTCTCGATGCTTGCCAGCAGTTTCTGCATGGAATTGATGAAGGGTTCGACGCCGATGAAGCCGGTCGAGGGCATTTCCAGCGCACGGTGGATCAGATGTTCGCCACCGCCGAAGCCGATTTCCAGGCGCAGTGCTTCTACCGGAACCGGAAAGAGGCTTTTCAGCGGCTCGGGTGGAGCCGCCGAAATATCGATGAGGAATGTCGGGAGCAGGGTGTTCAGTCTTTCCGCCTGATGTTCGCGCAGAGCCTTCCCCTTGCGGCGACCGAAGAACGCCTCCGTCGCGCGCCCCCGACGCTCCATATCCGTCATGCGGCTTCCCGCAGCTTCACGGCTTCCTTCAGCGCCTTGACGAGGTCGGTGCGCTCCCATGAGAACGAGCCGTCACGTCCCGCCTTCCGGCCGAAGTGGCCGTAGGCCGAGGTCTTGGCGTAGATCGGTTTGTTGAGGTCGAGGTGACGGCGGATGCCGGTCGGCGACAGGTCCATGTTCTTGCGGATCGCCGCCTCGACCTGGTCTTCCGTCACGCTCTTGCCGGTGCCGTGCAGGTCGACATAGATCGACAGCGGTTGAGCGACGCCGATTGCATAGGAAAGCTGGATCGTGCAGCGGTCGGCGAGACCTGCGGCAACGACGTTCTTCGCAAGATAGCGGGCAGCATAGGCCGCCGAGCGGTCGACCTTGGTCGTGTCCTTGCCGGAAAACGCCCCGCCGCCGTGCGGAGCGGCACCGCCGTAGGTATCGACGATGATCTTGCGGCCGGTGAGACCGGCATCGCCGTCCGGACCGCCGATGACGAACTTGCCGGTCGGGTTGATGTACCAGTTGCAATCCGTGGCAATCGGCAGCTCACCGAGCGCTTCGCGGATATAGGGTTCGACGACAGCGCGAACCTTGCTGGAATCCCAGCTCTCGTCGAGGTGCTGGGTCGACAAGACGATCGAGGTCACCTCGGCCGGCTTGCCGTCGATGTAGCGCACGGTCACCTGGCTCTTGGCGTCCGGACCGAGCTTGGCGACATCGCCGTCGCCCTTCTTGCGGGCCGCGGCAAGCAGCTGCAGGATCTTGTGGGAATAGTAGATCGGCGCCGGCATGAGGTCCGGCGTTTCCTTGCAGGCGTAACCGAACATGATGCCCTGGTCACCGGCGCCTTCGTCACCCTGCTGGTCGGCTGCGTTGTCGACGCCCTGAGCGATATCGGCAGACTGCGAGTGCAAAAGCACGTCGATCTTCGCCGTCTTCCAGTGGAAGCCCTCCTGCTCGTAGCCGATGTCCTTGATGGCGCGGCGGGCGGCAGCCTTGAATTTCGACGGGTTGATGACGTCCTTGCCGTCCTTGCCCTTCTTCATCAGGCTTGGTGGCAGACGGACTTCACCGGCGATCACGACGCGGTTCGTCGTTGCCAGGGTTTCGCAGGCAATGCGCACGCCCCAGGGGTTGACGCCGGTCTTGGCCGCCTCACGATAGACCAGATCCACGATCTCGTCCGAGATGCGGTCACACACCTTGTCCGGGTGACCTTCGGCGACTGACTCACTGGTGAAAAGATAATTCGCGCGCATTTTCGGGATTCCCCTCAAAGAACAAAAGCCGTTAGTTGGTACTCACTTCGCGTTCGAAAAACAAGCACAGAAGGACATAAATATATCTTTATATCTACCATGAAATGATAAATTTTGCCCCGAAAAAGCAGAAAAGGTGGCCTTTCGACCACCTTTTGAAAAACCGGAAGCATCAAGGGATTCAGTCCGTGTCGGCCTCGGCGGCAAGTGCCTTCACAAGCTCCACGACCTTGCGGCGAACCTTCGGGTCGGAAATCTTTACGAACGCCCGGTTGAGCTGAAGGCCCTCCGAGGAAGAGAGGAAATCGACCACATAATTCGAGCTCGACGCTTCTGCCATGCCGGTCAGTCCACCGGTGTGATCGCCGGGCGCGTCCTCGAAGAAAAACGAAACCGGGACGTTGAGAATGCTCGAGATGTTCTGCAGGCGGCTCGCACCGACGCGGTTCGTGCCTTTTTCATATTTCTGGATCTGCTGGAAGGTAATGCCGAGGCTCTCGCCGAGCTTTTCCTGGCTCATTCCCAGCATTGTGCGGCGAAGCCGAATGCGGCTGCCAACGTGTATGTCGATCGGGTTAGGCTTCTTCTTGTTTTCAATCATGGTCGTGCCCTAGCAAAGAATTTCAACCTGGTTAAACCGGCAGTGCCCAGACCCATCCGTAACGCCACGTTGCAAGCGGCGAAAACCCCATCATCAAGCATACGTTAACAACGCCGATCGTCACCACTATGCAATTTTAGGGGTTTTGGGTCAATTCGGCTTGAAAATAAAACCAAAGCGGGAAATCGCCGCAATCAAAAACAACAACGTTTCAGTCAACCAGAAGTAAGCCTGTTGTAAAAACAAATTCCGGGAAGCGCTGCCGTATCTCTCAAGGGTTGCGTCGATGAAGCCTCTCTCATTGAGGCTGAGCCCTGCAACGATCTGCCCGCGCGCATTCACGATCGCCGAAATGCCGTTGTTGGCGTCGCGAATCAGCGGCAAACCGGTCTCCACTGCGCGCACCCGCGCTTGCTGGAAGTGCTGATAAGGACCGGGGGTATTGCCGAACCAGGCGTCGTTCGTGATGTTCAAGATCGCACCGGCATCGGCGATGTCGCCGGTCATCTCGTCGGCAAAGATGATCTCGTAACAGACCAGGGGATAGAGCTTTAGCCCCGTCGGCAGTTCCAGGAGATGCCGGGTTGCCGCGGCAGAGAATCCGCCCGGCATTTCGACGATATTCCCGATGCCGAAATCATCGAGGATATCCTCGAACGGCACATACTCGCCGAATGGGACGAGATGCACCTTGTCGGAAGCTGCGATGATCTGGCCGCGTCCATCGAAGGCGTAGATCGAATTGTAGTATCGCACCGGGTTTCCCGGCCCCATCTCTTCGGCTCGCACGGCGCCTGCGATCAGAATCTGATTGTCGTCCAGCGTATCGGCAATCCGGGCAAGAGCATCCTGATTGTCGGTGAGGATGAAAGGGATCGAAGTTTCCGGCCAGACGATGATGTCGGGTTTCTTTCCGCCGTCTCGCGGCGCTTCGGCGGAGAGCTTCAAATGCATCTCGAAGATGGCCGAGCGGTCGGCGTTGCTGTCGAGCTTGGCCGCCTGGTCGATCATCGGCTGCACGAGCCGGATCACTGGCCGTTTCTCCTCCGGCAGCGTGGAAGCTTGCGGCGCAACATGAAGCACATAGGCGCCGTATCCGACATGAGCTGCAAAAAGCAGAGCGGCAAGCCCGACACCTGCCGTCGCACCCTGGCGCGTCCCAACAAGAGCCGGGGCAGAAAAGACGAAGACGGCAAGAGCAGTCACGCCTGCGGTGCCGACGAGGTGTGCGGACTGCATCATCAAGGGCATCGGCATGATGCCGTAGCCGACCGCATTCCACGGAAAACCCGTAAAGGTGAAGCTGCGCAACCACTCGAAGAGGCCGAAGCTTGCGGCAAGTGCTGCAATGCGGCCCATCCCGTCCGACCAGAAGATGCGGGCAACAGCTGCCGCAAGGCCATAATAGATCGCCAGCACTGCCGGCAGGCCGAGGACGGCCAGCGGCAGCGCCCAGGCAAATTCTTCCGAATCGACCATGAGCGCATGGCCAAGCCACCAGAGGCCTGCGACGAAATAACCGAAGCCGAAGAGCCACCCGATCGCGAAGGAGGGCCAGAGGCGGCCGAGGATGCTTGCCCCGGGGGAGGCGGCTGCGCCATCGATCAGCCAGACGAGGAGTGTGAAAGAGAAAAACATTGCAGCAAAAAAGCCGATCGGCGGGAGGGCCAGAACGGCAATTGCGCCGGCCAGGACAGCCAGCAACGCTCGTTTGAAACCCCAGACCAGGATGACCCTGTCCGCAAGACGCTCCATGCGCACTCCATTCAAGCCGCGAATCAACCCGGTCCGCAGTCTTTCAAAAAAGCCGCGCTTTGTCGTGCCGTGCGGAAAATCAGTTCGACGTGGACTCCGCCGTCCGGTCGTCTGTTGCCTCAGCACCGGTCGCACTTTCGCCGTCGGCCTTCACACGCCGGCGGATCGCCTGACGCTTGCGGGTGATGCGCACGCGCTTGATGCGGCGCGGATCGGCCTCGAGAATGTGGAATTCGAAATCCGGCAGCGCCTGGACCACTTCGCCCCGAACCGGAATGCGGCCGAGGGCGGAGAAGATGAGACCGCCAAGCGTATCGACCTCGTCCACCTGCTCGGTTATGTCGAAATCCGGGCCGATCGCTTCTGCAATCTCCTCCAGTTCGACGCGGGCATCCGCCACAAAGACGTCTTCGGAAATGCGCTTGAACATGACTTCTTCGTCGTCATGCTCGTCGTCGATGTCGCCGACGACCATCTCGACGATGTCCTCGTGTGAAGCCAGGCCGTCGGTGCCGCCATATTCATCGATGACGAGCGCCATCTGCGTGCGGTTCACCTGCATGCGGCGAAGCAGATCGGATGCCAGCATCGACGGCGGCACGAAGAGGATCTTGCGGATGATGCCGGCCTCGGCGAGCGTTTTCTGCAGGTCGACGCGGGCGAGATCGAAATTCGGTTTTGCCGAGCGTCCCGGCTTTTGGATGTTGTCTGTGGCGATCTCGACCAGCGGCTTGGCAGCAGTCTTGGTACCTGCCCGGCGCTTGTTGCGTGCCTGCTTTGCGACATAGGAGAGCAGGTCGCGGATATGCACCATGCCGCGCGGATCGTCGAGCGTATCGGCATATACGGGCATGCGCGAGCGTCCGGATTCTTCAAAGAGGATCATCAACTCGCCGATGGTTATGTTCTGGTCGACCGCCTCGATATCGGCGCGCGGAACCATGACGTCGGCGACACGCACTTCGCGGAAACGCAGGATGTTGTGGAGCATCGCCCGCTCGTCGGGCGAAAAGGCATCGTCGCCGGTATCGTTCGTCATAAGCGCGTCGGCGAGGTCTTCGCGGATGCGCGAACCTTGCTGGGGGCGGAGAATGCGGGCCGCACGCGCCCAGAATGATCGTCCTGATTGCCTGCTACTACTGCCAGCCTCATCCGAGGAGGAGGATTGATCGGCGTCCTTGGTTTCCGCCGCCGGTTTCGTTGTAAAGTCGCTCATCGTTCCATTTTAAGGTCTTGACCCTCGTATGGGTCAGATAGGCCGAGTACCGCTAAAATGCGAGTCTCCAACCGCTCCATAATTTCGGCTTCGTCGTTATTCATATGGTCGTAGCCGAAGAGATGCAAGAAACCATGCACCATCAGATGCGTCAGATGGTCCTCGAACGATTTTTCGAGCTCGCGTGCTTCCCGTTCGACGGTCTCCCTGGCGATGATGATATCACCAAGCATCGGACCTGGCATCTGTCCCGGCGCTATCGGAAAGGCAGGGAAGGAGAGGACATTGGTGGCCTTGTCTTTCTTGCGCCATTGGGCGTTGATGGCGCGGATGGCCTCGTCGTCCGTGAAGAGAAGAGAAAGCTCCGTCGCCCTCTTGGGAAACCTCTGCTTCTCGTCTTGCTCGAGAAGCTTCGATGCCGCTTCCAGCACGCGTTCGGCCAGGGCCTGAAGTTCGTTCTCCGAGGGCCAGTCGCCCTCCTCGATGCTGATCTGGATATCGATTGGGGCCATCAGACCTGCGGTCCGGCGTCTTCCGGGCGCGTGGTATAGGTGGCGTCATAGGCCCTTACGATCCGTCCGACCAGGGGATGGCGCACGACATCGACATCCTTGAAGCGGATCGTCGAGATCCCTTCCACGCCGTCGAGCAGATGCAGTGCCTCGACGAGTCCGGACTTCACGCCGCGCGGCAAATCGATCTGGCTCGGGTCGCCCGTGATGATCATTCGCGAATTCTCGCCGAGACGCGTCAGGAACATCTTCATCTGCATCGAGGTCGTGTTCTGCGCCTCGTCGAGGATAATGGCTGCGTTCGAGAGGGTGCGTCCGCGCATGAAGGCGAGCGGCGCGATCTCAATGACACCGGCCGTGATCGCGCGCTCGACCTTGTCTCCGGGGATCATGTCGTAGAGCGCATCATAGAGCGGCCGGAGATAGGGATCGACCTTCTCCTTCATGTCCCCCGGCAGGAAGCCAAGGCGCTCGCCGGCTTCGACGGCTGGCCGCGAAAGGATGATCTTCTCGACGGCACCGCGTTCCAGCATCTGGGCCGCATGCGCGACGGCGAGATAAGTCTTGCCCGTGCCGGCTGGTCCAACGCCGAACACAAGTTCTGCGCGCTCCATGGCGCGTATGTAGGCATCCTGCGTCGGCGTGCGCGCAACGATCGTCTTCTTGCGTGTCGAAATCTGCGCCATGGTCAGCTTGGCTTTCTTCTCCATGGTCGGCAGGCTCAACTGATCGTCGGCGGCAACCGCCATGCGGATCGCGCCTTCCACGTCGGATCGTTCCACGCTGCCGCCTTTCTGGAGCTTTTCATAGAGGTAGTCCAGCGTGCGCCGCGCTTGATTGGTGGCGACGACGTCACCGGTGATGACGACGGAATTTCCGCGGGCGCGCGCATCGATCTGCAGCCGCTCTTCGAGAAGCTTCAGATTCTGGTCGAATTGCCCGAACAACTCGCTGGCGAACCGGTTGTTCTCGAACGTCAGGACGAAGTGATTGGCGTCGCTCGCAATGCGTGGGTGGCGCGGTGAAGAAGAAACCAATTCTTGTCCGTTCAAGCGGTCGAGCTCCCTAGGTTAAACCTCAGCCTCTGCAAACTCGGCAAACAGGCTGTTCGTTCCGGTTCCGGTGATTCGCACTTTTATAATGTCACCGATTTGCGATGCTTTTGCATCAACATTCACTGACTGAAGCCAGGGAGAACGGCCGATAAGCTGTCCTGGCATGCGACCGGGCTTTTCAAGCAACAAATCAATCTCCTTGCCGATGCAGGACGTGTTGAATTCCTGCGTCTGCTTGAGGAGAAGCGCCTGCAGGCGCTCAAGCCGTTCTGCCTTGATCTCTTCCGGCACCTGGTCCTTCAGTTCCGCTCCGGGCGTACCCGGCCGCGTCGAATACTTAAAGGAGAAAGCCTGCGCATAGCCGATCTCCTCCACCAGTTGCAGTGTAGCTTCAAAATCCTTGTCTGTCTCCCCAGGAAAACCGACGATGAAATCACCCGAAAGCGCGATATCGGGGCGGGCGGCGCGGATGCGCTCGATCAGCATGATATATTCGGCTGCCGTATGGCGGCGGTTCATGGCCTTCAGGATCCGGTCCGAGCCTGCCTGCACGGGCAGGTGCAAGTAGGGCATCAGCGCCCGCAGATCGCGATGTGCCCCGATGAGGCGGTCGTCCATGTCACGCGGGTGGCTGGTGGTGTAGCGAAGCCGCGCAAGGCCTGGAATTTCAGCGAGGCGATAAAGTAGATCGCCAAGGCTCCATTCTTCGCCATTGGCCCCGGCGCCGTGCCACGCGTTGACGTTCTGGCCGAGCAATGTGATCTCGCGCACTCCGCCTTCGACGAGTTTTTGCGCCTCCTCGACAATCTGGCTGACTGGGCGGGAGGTTTCCGAGCCACGCGTGTAGGGTACGACGCAGAAGGTACAGAACTTGTCACAGCCTTCCTGCACCGTAAGGAACGAGGTCACGCCGCGCGAGCGGATCTTCCTGCTTTCGGCAATCGGCAGATGCTCGAACTTGTCCTCCAGCGCATATTCCGTATCGACGACGCGATGGCCCTGCTTGGCGCGCCGCAGCGCGTCCGGCAGGCGGTGATAGGTCTGCGGGCCGATGACGACATCGACGGCAGGCGCGCGGCGGAGGATTTCTTCGCCTTCGGCCTGGGCAACGCAGCCGGTCACGCCGATCATCATCTCGCGCCCATCGGCGGCCTTCTTCTTTTTCATCTCGCGCAGCCGACCGAGCGCCGAATAAACCTTTTCGGCCGCCTTTTCGCGGATATGGCAGGTATTCAGGAGAACGAGATCCGCCTCATCCATGTTCTCCGTCGGCTCGTAGCCGTCGCGGGCCAGTGCATCGCTCATGCGCATCGAATCGTAGACGTTCATCTGGCAGCCATAGGTCTTGATGAAAACCTTGCGGCTGTTGGTGCCATCGCGAAGGTCCTTGCTGGGGATGATCTCCGGGGCCGGAAGAAGGGCGCTGTCTTGGGTCATGGCCGGCTATTTAGTGGTTTTTTGCCCTCTAGAAAATCGAAATCTTGCCTCAGGGGATTTCACGGCCGCGAAGGCGGCTGTTGAGCATTGCACGGATACGCCGTGCTATGGTGGCGCTGACATCCTTCCGGTTCGAATCCGAACGGTATTCGACCGCCTCGCCGAAGCAGACCTCGGCATCGAGGGCGGCGCATTTCACGACGTCGATCAGGTGCGGCACGAGTTCCACGTCGCCTGGCCAGCCGGCCAGCGGTCGATGATAGCGGCCCATCGCAACGCCGTGCGCCTTTGTGTAGGCAATCGCAACCGGCTGCACGAAGACGGAACCGTTCGGCGAGTGCGGCACGGCCATGGCGGCCGCCCCGAAAAGCGAGGACTTGACTTCCAGCAGGCGATTGCCGTCCGAGGTCGTGCCTTCCGGAAACAGCACGATGATTTCGCCGCGCGCCATGCGGGCGGCGATCTCGCTTGCCTGATTGCCGGTCTTTCGCTTCTCTTCGCGCACGATGAAGACGCTTTTCTGCAGCCGGGCAAGCAGGCCGAAGATGGGCCAGTCGCGCACTTCTATCTTGGCGATGAAGGCGACATCGGCGACCGAGGACATCACCATGATGTCCATCCACGATGCATGATTGACGCATAGCATCAGCGGTCGGCGCCCCTCAAGCTTGCCGTTAACCTTCACGCGAATGCCGAGGGCGTGGCAGGCAGCGCGGTGCCACAGGCGCGGAAGGATGCGGCGAAGCTTCCAGTCGAAACGGAGGCCGAGAAGCTGGAGGGGCATCAGCACAATGCTGGCGGCAGCGACGACGACTGCGGCATAGGCGATGCGCAGCCAGACGATCAACGCGAGCTCCATGCGGCTGCTGTCATCGGTTCAGCGTTCGTCTTTCTTCAACGGAATGCCGTAAAGCTCCAGCCGATGATCGACAAGCTGGAAGCCATGCTCACGGGCAATGCGCTCCTGCAGCGCTTCGATCTCCGGCGAGCGGAATTCGATGACAACGCCGTTCTTCAGGTCTATCAGGTGGTCGTGATGTTCTTCCGGCACCGTTTCATAGCGCGAGCGGCCGTCGCGGAAGTCATGGCGGGCGATGATGCCGGCATCCTCAAACAGCTTGACTGTTCGATAGACCGTGGAAATCGAAATCTTCGCGTCGACCTTCGCGGAACGGCGATAGAGTTCCTCGACATCCGGGTGATCTGCCGACTCTTCCAGGATGCGAGCGATCACGCGGCGCTGTTCGGTCATTCGCATGCCGCGCTCGGTGCAAAGCTCCTCAAGGGTCTTGGCTGCGTCGGTCATTGGCGGCCTTCATTCAGATTCCAATTCTCAACGGAACTAGCGAAGAACGCGCTTCATGACAAGCGCCGTGGAAACGGCGCCGTTCGCGTCCTTGTAGTATCCGCGGCGCTCGCCGACTTTCTCGAAGCCGAGCTTCTGGTAGAGGCCGAGGGCGGCGGCATTGCCGTCGTCGACTTCGAGGAACATGCTCTCACCACCGCGCAGCTTGGCTTCACGCATTGCTGCCTGCATCAGCCGCCAGCCGAGGCCGGCACGGGCAACTTTCGCCTGTACGGCGATCGAAAGGATTTCGGCTTCGCCTGCGACCTGGCGCGCGAGCACGAAGCCCGGCAGCGGTTTTTTCAAGAAAGCGTTGGTCTGGTGCGCCACGAAGCCGAAGACATTGTCCTGGCTGAGCAGGCTGTGGAATTCGCCGTCACCCCAGGGGCGGGCAAATCGTTCGCCATGCAGCGCAGCGACCGCTCGGCAATCGTCGCTGCCCATGGCGATGATCTCGAATTCGGGCTTCAGAGTGAGATAAGATTCCAGCATGGTCACACTCGCGCGATCGCGAACCCTGCCTGCGGTTTGGCGTCGGGTCCGCGTAGATAAAGAGGCTTCGGCTTTCCTGAACCGGGATCGGCGGCTGCACCGAGGCGTGCCACGATGGAAATGGGAAAATGATTGCCGTGTTCGCCCGAAGCGTCCGGCTTCAGGAGCGGTGTAGCCGAACCTGTAATTTCGCCGGCAAAGGCTGCCGCAATCCTTTTCGCCTCCTCGATCGGCACTGCGCGAGGTTCATCGAGCGCCGGGCCGTCGGCAGAAAAGCTCTGGAGGTAGATTTCGCCGCGCTTGGCGTCCATGGCGGCAAGAACAGGGCGCCCGGGTGTCTTTTCGCGCCGGGCGGCGGCCATGGTCTCGAGCGTCGTGATGCCGACGGTTGGGATATTGAGCGCAAGGCCGAAACCGCGAGCTGCGGCGACACCGACGCGGATGCCTGTAAAGGAGCCGGGACCGACGGTGACTGCAATGCGTTCGACCATCGCAAGTTTCATGTCCGCCTGGCTGAGCACGCGGTCGACAACTCCCATCAAATGCTCTGCATGGCCCTTGCCGATCAGATCGGATGCCTCCCCCAGCACCATATCCCTGCCGCTGTCGTAGACAGCGGCAGCGCAATCTACACCAGCCGTGTCGAGCGCCAGAACAATCATGCCATCAATTTCCGAATAAAAGCCTACCACAAATTCAGCCGGCGCAATGCTAAGCCGGCTGAATTTCGGACAAATCGTCAGGCGGCGATGACTTCCTGCACTTCGGGAACGAAGTGACGAAGCAGGTTCTGGACGCCATGCTTCAGTGTCGCCGTGGACGAGGGGCAGCCGGCGCAGGAGCCCTTCATGTTGAGATAGACCTTGCCATCCTTGAAGCCGCGGAACGTGATATCGCCGCCATCCTGGGCAACTGCCGGGCGAACGCGGGTTTCAAGGAGTTCCTTGATGGTGAGCACGATGGTCTCGTCGGCCGCATCGAAGAATTCACCTCCGGCATCGAGCTCTTCCGAAAGTACCGAAGCGTCGCCCATGACCGGCTTTCCGGACATGAAGTGTTCCATGATAGAGCCAAGGATGGCGGGTTTCAGGTGCTGCCATTCCTGGTTCTCCTTGGAGACGGAAATGAAATCGTAGCCGAAATAGACACCGGTCACGCCCGGAATTTCAAAAAGGCGCGCAGCAAGCGGCGAAGCCTGGGCCTCCTTGGCGCTGCGGAATTCGGCAGTGCCGGTTTCCATCACCACCTTGCCCGGCAGGAACTTCTGTGTGGCCGGATTCGGCGTGGCTTCGGTCTGAATGAACATTTCGCTCTCCATGCGGGCCAGGTCGTCGCTCAGGCCGTCTTTAGAATTCTTCAAAAGAAAATAAGCCGATTGGCGGCGCTAATCAAGAGACAAAGACTCCAGAAATAGCCGCATTCTGCAGCACAACTTATGCCAGCGCATCCAGTTCTTCGTTCGTCAAGGTATCAGGCAGGACGGTGACGGGGATCGGGAAAGCCGCGGCTTTTCCGACAACGGACGACACCAGCGGTCCAGGGCCTTCCTTGGCGGAGCTTGCAGCCAGCACCAGGATCGCGATGTCGCGATCTTCTTCGATCACCGCATTGATCTCCTCGACCGCACTTCCCTCGCGGATGACGATTTCCGGCTCGATGCCGATCATTTCGCGTACCACCTGCGCCGCTTTGGCAACGACGGCTTCGGCTTCCTCACGGGCTTCGGCGCGCATGATCTCCTCGACGCCCAGCCATTGCTGAAAATCACCTTCGGGAATCACGTAGACAAGCACCAGTCCGCCATTGGAATTCTTGGCGCGCCGGCCGGCATAATGCACAGCGCTCTGGCATTCGGGTGTGCCATCGATCACCGCCATGAATTTGCGGCGATGCCCTTCGAGCCGTGAGAGTCGCTTTGATACCATGGCGCCGACTCTGACACCTTAACCGGGAAATTTGCAAGCCCCCGTCATTGAAGGGGACTCGCCTCAGAAGGCATGCCTAGTAGAGGAAGCCGATGATGTCACGGACATCCTTCATGGTCGCTTCGGCGCGCGCCCGGGCGCGTTCGCCGCCGTTGCGCAGG
Source organism: Rhizobium etli 8C-3 (assembly GCF_001908375.1). Taxonomy (NCBI): domain Bacteria; kingdom Pseudomonadati; phylum Pseudomonadota; class Alphaproteobacteria; order Hyphomicrobiales; family Rhizobiaceae; genus Rhizobium; species Rhizobium etli. The sequence goes on from NZ_CP017241.1 coordinate 411,945, forward strand.
ATTGCGTCGATATGGCTCGTATCGTTGAGCAGGCGGCGCATTTCGCCGGTGATCGGCGAGAGTACCTCAACGGCGAGATCGACAAGCGCCGGCTTGAAGACGGAGAACTGCTGGCCGCCGAATTCGGCAAGCACCTCGGTCTTCGTCTTGTCGGCAAGAGCTGCATATATGCCGACGAGATTGTCGGCTTCCGGGCGCCCCTTAAGGCCCTCAATCTCGCCCGGCAGGCCGTCCGGGTCGGTCTTGGCCTTGCGGATCTTCTTCGAGATGGCTTCCTCGTCGTCGAGCAGATTGATGCGCGACAGATCGGAGGGATCGGATTTCGACATCTTCTTCGTACCGTCGCGCAGAGACATCACGCGCGGAGCGGGGCCTTCGATCAACGGTTCGACCATCGGAAAAAAGGCGTGCACCGGCTCGTCGCCGACGATAATGTCGATACCGCGGCCGGCTCGGCGAATGTGGTCCTGATAATCGAGGTTGAACTTCATCGCGATGTCGCGGGCGAGTTCAAGATGCTGTTTCTGGTCGTCACCGACCGGAACATGCGTGCCGCGATAAACGAGGATGTCGGCCGCCATCAGGCTCGGATAGGCAAGCAGGCCGAGGGAAGCATTTTCGCGGTCCTTGCCGGCCTTGTCCTTGAACTGCGTCATGCGGTTCATCCAGCCGATGCGGGCGACGCAATTGAAGATCCAGGCGAGCTCGGCATGCTGCGGCACGGCCGACTGATTGAAGACGATATGCCTTTGCGGATCGATGCCGGAGGCGATGAAGGCTGCGGCGATCGAGCGGATCTGGCCCGGCAGGTCGTCGTGCACGAGCTGCGCCGTCAGCGAGTGCAGATCGACGACGCAATAGATGCAGTCATTGCCTTCCTGCAGCGCCACGAACTTGCGGATTGCGCCGAGATAGTTGCCGAGATGGAGATTTCCGGTCGGCTGAACGCCGGAAAATACAAGTTTCTTGAATTCGGTCACCTTGTCCTCGATTAGGCTGGTGGAGGGCCCCAGGGCGCAGTCGCCCATGTTGCTAACGCGGCGGCTTATGCACGTGCTCTGTGCCGCAATCAAGAGGCGGTGGGTGCGGCGTGACAGATGAGGTCGAAACTATTGCCGTAAGGATCCAGAAATTGGGCCACGGTGCCGTAAATTTCATGCCGGGGCTGTTCGAGGAAGCGCACGCCGCTGGCCAGCATGGCGGCATGATCTCGCGCAAAATCATCGGTCTTCAAGAAGAACCCGACACGCCCGCCGGTTTGATTTCCGATCGCCGCTTTCTGTGTTTCGTCGACTGCTTTGGCAAGAAGGAAGGCTGCTCCATCCCCGCCCTTCGGTTTGACGACTACCCAGCGCTTGCCTTCCGGCTGCACTTCGTCCTGCAGGCAGTCGAATTCGAGCGCTCCGCAGTAGAAGGCCTTTGCACGATCATAGTCGTCGACGACGAGGGTGACGAGAAAGAGGGATTGGGACATCTGCAAGCCTCCAGTTGCCGGGTCTCGTTAATCTGTCGCGGCCTCTTTGGGTCAGATGCGAGCGTCGTCCGATACGATTGGCATCTTCTTATTGCCTCATTCTCCGGCGTTTAAAGACCGCTATTTCGCATTATGACTGCCCTTCTTCGGCTTCACACCCCTTCTAGTAAATATTCGTTGCAAGGCCTTGTTTTTCATCGAAAGGTAGAGAGTAATTTATACTCAATTTGAGTTATGACTTTTATATAGACCCCAGCAATATGAGGATGATTCACTTTTCATATAAGTATAAAATTTCACAAATTGGCCATTTTTTGAATGAACGTTCTCGGCGCCAATCCGAGCCCGGCGATTAACCGGCCGCGCTCTACCTGGAGGGGACGTCATGCACACGATTTTATCACTCGTTCTTGCTGGCTTGTTCGCTTTGTCCTGCTACGCCGAGGCAGGCGCACAGAACGCTAAAAAACCCCCAGTAAGACTCCTTAAACACACAACGTCACAGGCCTATACGGTTCAGACCGTCAGTGTCAAAGTCGGCTGCTTCCCGCCGAAACTCAGAGCGATTCTCGCGCATATCTCGGCCAAGACCGGCCGAATCCCGATGGTGACGTCCGGTCTTCGCCACTCCGGACGCTCCCATTCTCAACATCGCCATTGCAACGCAGCCGACATCCGCGTGCCGGGCTTATCGGAACAAGCGATCATCGCGGCAGCACAGACGGCGCCGGGTATCGGCGGTATCGGGCGCTACTGCAACGGCATCGTCCACGTCGATATCGGGCCGAAGCGGCGCTGGCGCCATTGCTGACAGCCAATGCTGCCGTTCAGCCCTTTGCTTTGGGCGCGGTTTTCCGGTTGAGGTTTCGCCGGATCATGCCGAGGTCGGCGCCGCCGATCAAAAAGGCGGTCGCGAAATAGACGGCCATCGAAATGGCGATCAAAAGGCCAAGCGTACCGACCTTGGTCGCCAGATGGGCACTGGAAGCGAGCCAGGGTTCCCAGCGATGCTGCAAAAAGACGATGACGCCGCTCATCACGGCCGCCGAAACGACGAGTAGGGCTGCCCGGCGAGCGAGCGCCCATTCCCAGGCGAGATGACCGCGGGATAGCAGCGTCGCGAAAAGCAGAACCGTGCTGATCCAGCCGGCGGTTGCTTCAGCCACTGCAATGCCTGGTGCGCCAAGATAGGGAAAAAGCGCCAGCGCCGTGGCGCAGTTGACGCCGACAGCAACGGCTGAAAAGCGCATCGGCGTCTTGGTATCCTCGCGGGCGTAAAAGCCCGGCTGCAGCGCCTTGATGAGCACGAAGGCCGGCAGGCCGATGCCGTAGATTGCGAGGATCGAGCCGACAAGGGCCGTGTTGTCCTGATGGAAGGCGCCACGTTCGTAAAGCACGCGGATGATCTCGTCAGCAAGCACCCAAAGGGCGAAGGCGGCGGGGATCGTCAGGAACAGCACGAATTCGATCGAGCGGTTCTGCAGGTTCCCGGCTTCGCGCAGGTTGCCGCCCTTCAGTGCGCGGGCAAGCTCCGGCAGCAATACGACACCGACGGCAACGCCAACGACGCCGAGCGGCAGCTGGTAGATGCGATCGGCATATTGCAGGGCGGCGATCGCACCGTCGCGGGACGAGGCGATCGCCTGGCCGATCAGCTGGTTGATTTGTGTGATGCCGCCTGTGACGGCAGCGGGAACTGCAAGGATCAGCAGCCGCTTGACGTTCGGCGTCATTTTCGGGAAGCGAAAGCCAATGCTCATGCCGGCGTGCAGGACGCCGACATATACGACGGCGAGCTGCAGGATACCAGCGGCAAGCACGCCCCAGGAAAGAAACCAGGCGGTCGCGAGCGGCTCGGCGCCGGTATAAATTGCGTAGACGAGTGCACCAATCATCACGACATTGAGGAAAACGGGCGCGACTGCTGCAGCAAAGAAATGGTGCAGCGAATTCAGCATGCCGCTCATCATAGCCGTCAGCGACATGCACATGAGATAGGGGAACATCACCGCGGCCATGCGGATGGTGGTCGAGAACTTGTCCGGATCGTCGGCAAAGCCGGGCGCGATGATGAAGCGTACAAGCAGCGGCATGCAAAGTTCCATCACGATGGTGATGAGCAGCAGCACCGAAAAAAGCACTCCGAAGACCTCTTCGGAAAACCGCTTGGCTCCTTCCGTGCCGTTCGCTTCGATCTCCTTGGCAAATAGCGGCACGAAGGCTGCGTTGAAGGCGCCTTCGGCAAACAGCCGGCGGAAGAGGTTGGGAAACCGGAAGGCAGCATAGAAGACGTCAGCCATGGAGCCGGTGCCAAGGGCGGCTGCCATCAGCGTCTCGCGGGCAAAGCCGAAGATGCGGCTGCCGAGGGTCGCGCCGCCGACGGTGGCGAATTTCTTGACGAGGCTCATGTCGCAGACCCGGCTTTCTTTTCGCCCGGCTGCGATGTGCGCGTGGCGGCAGGCGCGATGATGCCGGAGGGCATGCGCTCGCGAAGCTCATCTTCTTCGCCGGCCATCACCGCCTTCAGCCGGGCGGTGATATTGGCGCGCTTGGTGTCGCTGGAGATTTTCTGGCCGACGAGGTCTGTGACATAGAAGGTGTCTATGACCTTTTCGCCAAAGGTGGTGATGCGGGCCGACTGGATGTCCAGCGAAAGATCGGAAAGCATGGCGGTGATTTCCGAAAGCAGGCCGGTGCGGTCGAGGCATTCGACTTCGATGACAGTGAACTTGTTCGACAGATTGTTGGTGATGTTGACCGACGGCGGAATGACGAAGGCCTTGCTCCTCTTGCGGTTCTTCGTACGCGTGGCGATGACTTCTGGCAGCCGCTTGCGGCCCGACAGTACGTCTTCGATCATGCGCCCGATCGTGCCGGCGCGGCGAAGTTCGTCGGCGTCATCCTGGAATTCGCGGCTGACATGGATCGTATCCAGTGCCCGTCCGTCCGAGGTCGTAAAGATCTGTGCATCGACAATGTTTGCACCTGCTGCAGCACATGCCCCGGCAATAACGGCAAGCAGCCGCGGGTGGTCTGGCGACAGCACGGTGATTTCGGTGATCGCGTGGAAACTGTCCGTTCGCACGGTTGTCGCAAGTGCCTGGCCGTTCTTGTCCGCCTGGCGGATGAAATCGGCGTGACGGACTTGGTCTTCCAGCGGCACGGAAAGCAGGTAAGGCTGGTAGTGCAGCTTGCTGTAGATCTTGCGATCCTTCTGGCTCCAATCGGAAAGTGCGTTGAACAGCGCTTCGGTCGCGGAATTGGCGCGCTCCTTGCGCGACACCTCCGAAAAGCCCCCGGCAAGCAGAAGTTCGGTCTCGTAATAGAGCGTCCTCAGCAACTGGCCCTTCCAGCCGTTCCAGACGCCCGGGCCGACGGCGCGAATATCGCAGATCGTCAGGACGAGCAGCATCTTCAGGCGATCAAGCGATTGAACGCGATCGGCGAAGTCGGTGATCGTCTTGCGGTCGGTGAGGTCGCGGGTCTGGGCAACCATGGACATCGTCAGATGCTCCTCGATCAGCCAGACGACGAGTTCCGTTTGCTTCTGCGACAGGCCGAAGCGGGAGCAGAGCTTGCGGGCAACGCGGGCTCCGGCGATCGAATGGTCTTCCTGGCGGCCCTTGGCGATGTCATGGAGAAGGACTGCGACATAGAGCGCCTCCCGGTCTTCGATCCCCGGCATCAGCTTGTTGGCGAGGGGATGCAGGTCGTCGGCCTTGCCCTTGTCGATTTCGGAGAGCACGTCGACGGTACGGATCAGATGCTCATCCACAGTATAGTGGTGGTACATGTTGAACTGCATCATCGCGACGATCTTGCCGAATTCCGGAATGAAGCGGCCAAGTACGCCTGCTTCGTTCATGCGGCGCAAGATGAGTGCCGGGTCGCGCTTGGAGGTCAGGATCGACATGAAGAGGCGGTTCGCCTCATCGTTTTCGCGCAGGTTGTTGTCGATGAGGTTGAGCGATCGCGTGACCCGCTTCAGGGCATCGGGATGGAATTCGAGACCGTTGATATCGGCAACGTGGAAGAGGCGGATGATGCTGACGGGATCGTGCTTGAACACGTCGGGGCTGGCGAGCGCGATGCGGCCTCGATCCTCCATGAATTCCGTGCTGCCGGCGATCTTGCGGCTGCGATGGGCAAAACGGCTGATCACCCCGGTGAGCCCCGGCGTCGATTTTGCCTGCTGGTCTTCAAGAGCCGCGCACAGGATGCGCGTCAGGTCGCCGACGTCCTTTGCCACCAGGAAGTAGTGCTTCATGAAACGTTCGACGGCCGAAAGGCCGGGGCGCGAATGATATCCAAGCGCTTCGGCAATCTCGCGCTGGATGTCGAAGGAAAGCCGTTCCTCCGCCTTGCCGGTCAGAAAGTGCATGTGGCAGCGCACCGCCCAGAGAAAATCGTCGGCCTTCTCGAACACGCGGTACTCGTGCTTGGACAGGACGCCGAGCGCCACGAGATCGGCCGTGTCGCGGACGTGATAGTAGTATTTCGATATCCAGAAGAGCGTGTGCAGATCGCGCAGCCCGCCCTTGCCCTCCTTGACGTTGGGTTCGACGAGGTAGCGTGTGTCGCCTGCCTTGCGGTGGCGTTCATCGCGTTCGGCAAGTTTGGCGGCAATGAATTCCGGTCCCGTGCCCGTCACGATCTCCTTGTCGAAGCGGGTCTCGAGCTCCGTTGCCAGCGATTTTAGGCCGCAGATGTAGCGCATCTCCAGGATGGCCGTGCGGATCGTCATGTCGGACCTGGAGAGCGCCATACACTCCTCGATGGTCCTTGTCGCGTGGCCGACCTTGAAGCCCATATCCCACAGCACATAGAGCATGAACTCGACAGCCTTGTGCGTCTCTTCTGACGGCCTTGGCTGAAAGAGGAAGAGCAGGTCGATGTCGGAGCCCGGCGCTAGCGTATCGCGGCCGTAGCCGCCGACCGCCGTCACGGCGAACTTGTGCTTCTGCTGCGGGAAAATATGTGCGCTGACGAATTCGTAGAGTAGCGTGATGATCTGGTCCTGCAGCCAGGAGATGCGCCGGGCGCAGCCAAGCCCGCTGCCGTCGGCAGAAAGAAGCGCGCGGGCCCTTTGGCGGCCGTCGATGCTTGCCTTCTTGAGTATGGCAAGCAGATCCGAGCGCATCACGTCCGGACGGGACCTGTTGGCTTCGGCAACGGCCTCGCAGAGTTTTTGCAGCAGGGCCGTGTCGAGAATCTCGGAGAAATCGATGTCAGTCATCGTTGCCATGCGCGGCGCGGCTTCCTGTTCGCGCGGTGCGACCGCGTCTCGTTTCGTCTGCATGCGCTATAGCCTCTTTACCCCGCGTTTGACACGGCTCTTCATACTGCAAGACCCCTTAATTTTGGCGAAAAGGTGGTTGCCTTCCCTTGCCGGGGGAAAGAGGGACAGCTTCAAGCCACCCCCGGCATGTTCACCGAATAAAGGACCTTGCGCGCCTCGCTGGTAATCTCCTCCAGCGTCTGTCTGTCGCATTCGCGGTAGCCCGCTTTGGCAATGGCCGCCGCAAGCTCGCAGATGATGGCGCAGGATCGAGTGATTTCGAGCAGGCCGACGGGCGAATTCCAGCTGCGCGGATTGCCGTGCTCGTCGGCGTTACGCAGTGCTTCGAGCACGGTGAACATGTCGGCGAGGCGCTGTGTTTCACGGACGAGACTGCGCATGAACATGACGGCTCCTACTTCAGCTGCTTCTTCAGTCCGTAAAGCGCCTCGAGGGCCTCGCGCGGCGTCATGTCGTCGAGGCTCATTTTCTTCAACGCTTCCTCGATCTTGGACGGCCCGCGATTGGCATCCTCGCGCCGCACCGCCACCTGGAACAGCGGCAGATCGTCGATCAGCTGGCTTGCCGGGTTCTTGCGGTCGGCATCTTCCAGCCGCGTCAGCACGTCGCGGGCGCGCGCGACGACGGACGCTGGCAGGCCGGCGAGCCTGGCCACCTGGATGCCGTAGGAACGGTCCGCCGCACCCGGTCCCACTTCGTGCAGGAAAATGACGTCGCCGTCCCATTCCTTGACACGCATGGTGGCGTTCGATAGCCGGTCAAGTTTTTCCGACAGCACCGTCAGTTCATGGAAATGCGTGGCGAAGAGACCGCGGCATCGGTTTGCCTCGTGCAGATGCTCCACGGCCGCCCAGGCGATCGACAGGCCGTCGAAAGTCGCAGTGCCGCGGCCGATCTCATCGAGGATGACGAGAGAGCGGTCGGTCGCCTGGTTGAGGATCGCGGCCGTCTCGACCATCTCGACCATGAAGGTGGAACGGCCGCGCGCCAGGTCGTCCGAGGCGCCGACGCGCGAAAAGAGGCGATCGACGATGCCGATGTGAGCGGAGCTCGCGGGCACGAAGGATCCCATCTGCGCCAGGATGGCAATCAACGCGTTCTGGCGCAGGAATGTCGACTTGCCGCCCATATTCGGACCGGTCAGCAGCCAGATTGCTCCATCTTTACCGTCCGCGACAGGCGAGAGATCGCAATTATTGGCAACGAAAGGGCCGGAGGACTGACGCCGCAGCGCCTGTTCGACAACCGGATGGCGCCCGCCTTCGATCGCAAACATTTTCGAGGCATCGACGAGCGGGCGGCAGTAGGCCTGCTCCTCCGCCAAGAGTGCGAGGCCGGCAGCAACGTCGATGATGGCAAGCGCGCGGGCGCCGGCCTTGATTGGCTCGGCTTCGGCGACGACGGCGGCCGTCATTCGGTCGAAGGCTTCGAGCTCGATCTGCAACGCGCGGTCGGCCGCGTTTGCGATCCGGCTTTCCAGGTCGGCAAGCTCGGTCGTCGTAAAGCGCATGGCATTTGCCATGGTCTGGCGATGGATGAAGCGGGCCTTGGCCTCCGGCGCATCCGTCATCGGCCCGGCATTGCCGGCTGTCACTTCGATGAAATAGCCGAGGATATTGTTGTGCTTGATCTTCAAAGACCTGATGCCGGTCTCATCGGCATATTGGAGCTGCAATCCGGCGATCACCCGGCGCGACTGATCGCGAAGCGCGCGAACTTCATCCAGATCGGCATTGGCACCGTCGCGCAAGAAGCCGCCGTCACGCTTCAACAGCGGCAGTTCGTCGGCGAGCATTTCTCCAAGCAGAGATTGAAGAGCTGCAGGCAAGGCCCGCAACCCGGAAAGGGCCGCATTGAGTTCTTCGGGCAAAAGCGCGTCGGCGAGCAGCTTTGCAAGGTCGCAAGCAGCGGCAAGTCCTTGCCGGATCGCCCAGAGATCGCGCGGGCCGCCGCGGTCGAGCGCAAGACGGGAGAGTGCGCGTGGCATGTCCGGCACATGCTTCAAGCCATCGCGCAGGTCGCCGCAAAGCCTCGGCTCCTCCATCAGGAAGCCGATCGAATCCAGCCGCTGGTTGATGCCGGCAGGATCGGTCAGCGGTGACATCAGCCGTTCTGCAAGAAGGCGTGCTCCTCCACCGGTGACCGTGCGGTCGATTGCTTTGAGCAGAGAGCCGTTGCGGTCGCCCGACAGCGTGCGGGCAAGCTCCAGATTGGCGCGGGTTGCGGGATCTATGAAGAGTGTCGAGGCGCCGCTCTCGCGCTCCGGTTTGCCAAGCGGCGGGCGTTCGGCGATCTGCGTCTTCTCGACATAGGCAACAGCTGCCGCCGCTGCCGCAAGTTCGGCGCGGGAGAAACTGCCGAAACCGTCGAGCGTCGAAATTCCGAAATAGCGCGCGATGCGATTTTCTGCCGTCGCGCTGTCGAAAAGCACGGAAGGCTGCGGCACGGCAGTGCGGCCGAGCACGTCGAAGACCGGCTTCAGCTCGGGATCGTGAAACATCGTGTCGGGCAGTATCAGTTCGCGGGGATCGATGCGCAGGATGTCGGCAAGCAGCCGTGATGGCTCTGTTTCCGCCAGCCGGAAGACGCCGGTAGAAATGTCGATCCAGGCCAGCGCGATCTGTGGTTCGGAGGCGCCGCGAATCCGGGTAAGCGCCATCAGATAGTTCGATTCGGAGGGCGATAGCAGCTTTTCTTCGGTGATGGTTCCCGGTGTGACAAGCCGAATGACATCGCGCTTGACGACGGATTTCGAGCCGCGCTTCCTCGCCTCCGCCGGATCTTCCACCTGTTCGCACACTGCGACACGGAAGCCCAGTCCGATCAGCTTCTGCAGGTAATCGTCGGCGGCATGCACGGGAACGCCGCACATCGGGATATCTTGCCCCATGTGCTGACCGCGCTTCGTGAGCGTAATGCCCAGCGCCCGCGAGGCTTCCAGGGCGTCTTCGAAGAACAATTCGTAAAAATCGCCCATTCGATAGAAGAGCAGCGAGTCGGGATTGTTCGCCTTGATTTCGATGAATTGCTCCATCATCGGCGTGGCCGAGGCACGGCTTTCCTCCGTGGATAGCTCGGCAGCCGAAAAGGCTTCGTTCCTGGCGTCTATTCGTTGGTTCACGGAAGCGCAATTTTCCAAAAAAAACAGGTGCCAACCCTAGCCGCCCGCCGCTATAGATGACAACCGCCATTGAGGAAGCGCAAGGCGTCACCCACAGGACGTTGGAGGAAGAATGCCCGATATCGAAAAGAAGTCGCAACCGGTGACGTCCGTTACCGACAGTGAAGCGCTCGAGTTTCATGCCATGGGCCGGCCCGGGAAGCTGGAAATCAACCCGACGAAACCGATGGCGACGCAGCGCGATCTGTCGCTGGCCTATTCGCCGGGCGTCGCGGTGCCGGTAAAGGCGATTGCCGCCGATCCGGGCACTGCCTACGACTACACAACGCGCGGCAATATGGTGGCTGTCATTTCCAACGGCACAGCAATTCTAGGCCTCGGCAATCTCGGCGCCCTGGCATCCAAGCCGGTGATGGAAGGCAAATCGGTCCTTTTCAAGCGCTTTGCCGATGTCGATTCCATCGATCTTGAGGTCGACACGGAGAATGTCGACGAGTTCATAAACTGTGTGCGTTTCCTTGGCCCGTCTTTCGGCGGCATCAATCTGGAGGACATCAAAGCGCCAGACTGCTTCATCATCGAGCAGCGTCTCCGCGAGCTGATGGATATTCCGGTCTTTCACGACGACCAGCACGGCACAGCGATTATTGCAACGGCCGGCCTCATCAATGCGCTTGAGCTGACGGGACGTGACCTGAAAAAAACGAAACTCGTCTGCAACGGCGCAGGCGCTGCCGCAATCGCCTGTGTCGAGCTCGTCAAGGCGATGGGTTTTGCACCTGAAAACATCACCCTTGTCGACACCAAGGGCGTCATCTATCAGGGGCGCACCGAGGGCATGAACCAGTGGAAATCGGCACACGCGGCAAAGACAAAGGCTCGCACGCTGGCAGATGCGATGAATGGTGCAGACGTCGTGTTCGGCCTGTCGCAGAAGGGTGCTTTCTCCGAAGAGATGATTCGTTCGATGGCCGACCGGCCGATCATCTTTGCGATGGCAAACCCCGATCCGGAAATCACGCCCGAGGAAGTCGCGCGCATCCGCGATGACGCCATCATGGCGACAGGGCGATCGGATTACCCGAACCAGGTGAACAACGTTCTCGGTTTTCCTTATATCTTCCGCGGCGCGCTGGACGTGCGGGCAACCACGATCAACGACGCGATGAAGATCGCCGCCGTCAAGGCGCTTGCCAACCTGGCCCGCGAGGATGTGCCCGACGACGTCGTTGCCGCTTATCAGGGCAACCGCCCGCGCTTTGGCGCGCAATATATCATTCCGGTGCCCTTCGATCCGCGCCTCATTTCGGCAATCCCGGCCGCCGTCGCGCAGGCTGCGATCGAAACTGGCGTTGCCCGCAAGGTGATCACCGACATGGACGGCTATCGCCGCGAGCTGTCGGCAAGGCGCGATCCGATCGCGTCGACGCTTGCGAGCCTCTACGAGCGGGTTCGCCGCCGTCCGAAACGGATGGTTTTTGCCGAGGCGGAAGAAGAGCAGGTCATGCGCGCGGCGATGTCCTACGCCAACCAGCAGCTCGGCACGGCAATTCTTCTCGGCCGCGAAGACCTGATCAGGGCGACGGCGGAGCGGGCAGGGATCGACCTCAACCGGCCCGGCCTCGAGATCGTCAATGCGCGCATTTCGACGCGCATCGAGGCCTACACCGACTACCTCTACGCCCGGCTGCAGCGGAAGGGCTATCTGCACCGCGATGCACAGCGCCTGATCCACAACGATCGCAATCATTTCGCCGCGACGATGGTGGCCCTTGGCGATGCGGACGGCATGGTGACCGGCATTACGCGCAATTATTCGACGGCGCTGGAGGACGTGCGGCGCTGCATCGACGAGAAGCCGGGCCACCGCGTCATCGGCGTATCGCTGGTGATTGTCCGCGGCCGGGCGGTCTTTGTGGCAGATACTGCGGTTCATGATATGCCGACTGCCGAGGAGCTGGCCGATATCGCCGAAGAAGCGGCGGGCCTTGCGCGCCGCATGGGCTATCAGCCGCGCGTTGCGCTGCTCGCCTATTCCACCTTCGGTCATCCTTCGGGCGAACGTTCCGAGCGCGTGCGCGAAGCCGTGAAGATCCTCGACAAGCGCCGCGTCGATTTCGAGTATGATGGCGAAATGGCAGCCGACGTGGCGCTGAACCGAAAGGTGATGGAACAGTACCCGTTCTGCCGCTTGTCGGCTCCCGCCAACGTGCTGGTCATGCCGGCCTTCCACTCTGCTTCGATCTCGACGAAGATGCTGCAGGAACTCGGCGGTTCGACGGTCATCGGCCCGATCCTTGTCGGTCTCGACAAGGCCATTCAGATCACCTCGATGGGCGCCAAGGACTCCGACATCGTCAACATGGCGGCGATCGCGGCTTATTCGGCGGGATAGCAGCCAGGCGAAAGCCTATCATCCCGGCAGCCGCTACATTCTCCCGCTGGAAAGCAGGGCCTCGCGACGCTGCTTGCCCATCTTCGGCATCGCCAGAACCCATGCGAAACTCTCCCCGTCTCCCCAACGGATAGGGAGGCGGGGAAGGTTGGATGCGACGGCGGCGCGAGAGGGCATCAGAAGGAGTGAACGCCTCGCTTCCATCTGACGAGATCACCAGAATGCGCCGCCAGCTCGATCTTTTCAAAAATCAGCTTGCGAAACGGCCGGCGTCAGCGCCGTAGTAGTTCAAATAGCGATCCGAAATGCTCGCGATCGGCAGCACGATCAGCACGTCCGTCGTGTTGAACGCGTGGTCCACCACCGCGGTGGAGCCGACCATGGCGCCGAGGCGAAGGTAGCCCTTGATCAGCGGCGGAAGGGCCATCAGCGCCTTCTTCGGGTTGACGGCCTCCGGCGGCATGAGATCCATGCTGCGAGCTCGTCCCGGCAGAGCGCCGACCGCCCATTCGCCCTTGGCAAGGACCGTGTGGTGCAGGAAGGAAAGTGCCAGCGCATGGCTCTCCGGATGCACACCCGGCAGAGAGGCGCAGCCGAACATGGCGCTCATGCCGTGTTTCAAGGCATAGGCCCAGTTGCCCTGCCAGAGAAGTTCGACGGTGCGTTTCGTGCGGTATTCCGGCAGCACGCAGGAGCGGCCGAGTTCCATGAAGCGCTTGTCTGGATGGCGCGCCAGAAGCTCGCCGATCGCGAATTCGGAAGCCGAGTAAAAACCGCCATTTGCCATTGCCACGTCCTGGCGCAGCAGGCGGTAGGTTCCGACGATCTGGTCTTCGCTATCACCTTCGATCGAGCGGTCGAGGACGAGAAGGTGATCGCAGAATGCATCGTAGGCGTCGAAGTCGCGTTCGCGGCGCATGGCCTCTGGCGGAAGCTGCGCCTGCATTTCCTGAACGAAAACGCGGTAGCGCACATGCTGCGCAGCATCGATCTCGCAAGCAGTGCGCGCAAGGCGGGTTTCCAGGTTGCCAATGCGGCCCAAGACGTCGCCTTCCTTCGGCGCGACGGTCGCTGCAGGCGGAGAAATCTCCGGCGTCGTGTCGCGATTAAGGATGTCGATGGACATGATGATTCTCCCGTTGCCGGCTCATGGCGTGTCATAAAACACTTCTGTACGACAGGAAAGTGACATGGATTTTACGGAAAAACGACGCTTGTGTCACTCTGCTCAGAGCGCTTCGGCCCGGCGGGCGGAAAGAGCGGCAACGGCATGGACTTCCGTCAATAGCCGGATTGGGTCGACAGGTTTCAGCATCACCCGGTTTGCGCCGGCAAGCAGGACCTGGCGGCGCGACTCGTCGCGTTTGTCGGCAGTCAGCACGATGACCGGCACCGGAACGACCTGCAGCCGCCGTTCGTGACCGCGCAACCGGCCGATCATTTCCACACCTTCGCCGCCCGGCATCGTGAGATCGCTGATGATGATGTCGGGCCGCATGCTGCCTTCGGCAAGGGCGCAATCGAGCAACGTCTCGAAGTCTTCGACATGTCGAACCTTATGTCCGCCCTTCTCCAGCATGGCGCGGACAAGCATCGCGTTGATCGGATCGTCTTCTCCGAGAAGGATATTCAGTCCGCCTGGCATGTTCGCTTCGGGAATGGCGGCGGTAAAGCCGGGCTGGTTGTCGTTCAGCGCATCGCGCTTTTCCATGCCGCGCATGCGTCCGCGAAGCACGTCGATCAGCGACTGTTCGCGAAGAGGGCGAATAAGCCAGGCATCGAAGAGATCAAGCGGATGGGCGTTACGCTCTTCCGGGTTGACGAGAAGGGTCTTGCGCAGGCCGAGCGCGGCAATTTCGACGCGGTCGGCAAGATGCTCTGTAAACTCCGCGGACATGCGATGATCGACGATGATGTCCGTCGGGCGATGGCCGATCCCGGCAATGTAGAGAAGCGTCTCGCGGGCCCTTTCGCCGTCGGCCACCAGATGGCAATCGCCGCCGAGAGCGACGATGGTCTCGGCGATTGCGGCGCGGGCTGCACCGTCCGGCGCAAGAAGCACGACGACATTGCCGGCAAGCAGGGATTTGCGGCTGCCGCGAACCTCTGCCGGAATATTTGCAGGAAAGCGGATCGTGAATTCGCTGCCCTTGCCCTTTTCGCTGACGACCGTCAGCGAACCGCCGAATTCGCGCATGATGCGGGCGGAGATGGTGAGCCCGAGCCCGGTGCCGCCGCTCTTTTCCGTCATGGTTCCTCCCTGCTCGAATTCGCCGAAGATTCGGGAATGCTCCTCCGTCGTCATTCCCGGGCCGGTGTCGGTCACCGTTATCATGAGGTCGTCGTTACGCAAGGATACACGGATGAAGACGCCGCCCACCTGGGTGAACTTCACCGCATTGCCGATGACGTTGAATAGGACCTGGCGCAGCCGCGCCGGATCGAAACTCATGAATTCAGGCACGTCGGAAGAGACGGTCGCACCGATCTCGATGCCCTTTTCGTGGGCACGGTGTGCCAGCATTTCGACGACGCTTTCCAAGAGCTGACGCAGCGATTCGGTGCGCGGACGAAGCTGGAAGCGTCCGACTTCGATTGTGGAGAAATCGAGCAGGTCTTCGACGAGTTGGGCAAGCGCATGGCCTGACTGGCGGATGCCGTCGAGATAGTTCTGCTGCTCCTGTGTCATCTGCGCCTGGCTAAGCAGATGGGTCATCCCGAGAATGCCGGATAGTGGTGTTCGGATTTCATGGCTGACGGTTGCAAGCAGGCGGGATTTTGCCGCACTGTTGTACTCGGCCTTTTGGCGTGCCTCCTCTCGCGCCTGCGCTGCAAGGCGCTCGGCCGTCACGTCGCGGGCGACGCTCTGGAGCAGCAGACGGCCGTTCGGCGGATCGCGGGTGACGACATCATGCCAGGCGAAGATGCGCTGGCCTTGAGGCGTCGAGATCTCGACATCGAAGCGATATGGTTCGGCGCCAGGGCGAAAGGCGATGCCGAGTTGTTCGCAGGTCTGCCCTTCCGGCTTCAGACGGCCCGTCAGGCGGCGAAAAGTGGCATTGGCGCCGATGATCCGCCCGTCGATGGTTCGGGTAACGGTTATGTCGCCGAGGGCGTCGTGAACATTGGCGAATACGTGAGCGGCGTCGTCTGCCTGAGGCTGGTTGCCGGTCCGCTGGCGCAGCCTCACCAGCAATAGATAACCTGCAAGTGCTACGGCAAGGATTGCAAGACCTGCGGAAAATAGCGGAGGTCCGCCTGCCTGCCCGAGAGCAAGGAGCGCGATTGCAGCAAAAAGGCCAAGCCCGCCGAGCCAGTAAAAGACCGGGATGCGCAGCCGATGCTTTTGCTTTGGTGTTGCCGGCGCCGGCTGAACGACATCGTCTGCCGGCCGCAGATCATGCGGCTTGGCGGACGCGCCGAATGCGGCGGCGAGACGTTCCTGCAATTGAGCCAGACTGTGCATAATTGCTGGCTACCATATGTGCCGTTCCGAATGCCTTCAGGAAAAACCTAAGATTTTAGCTTTCCGTCTTTTTCGGTTGCAAAAGCTCGTCGAGGATGACGCAACCGGCGCCCACCGTGATGAAGCTGTCGGCGAGATTGAAGACGGCGAAGGACCAGCTTTCGGTGTGGAAGAGAATGTAGTCGATGACATGACCGTAAAGGAAACGGTCGATCAGATTGCCGAGCGCACCGGCAATGATCAGCGCAAATCCGCTATGGGCAATCCAGCGGTCCTTGGAGGTGCGACGCCAGAGCCAGATGACGAAGGCCACGATGACAAGGCGCATGCCGACGATGAACCAGCCGTCCATGCCCGACAGCATCGAAAAGGCGACGCCGAGATTGTAGGTGCGGTAGAGCGCCAGCATCGGGATCATCGGCACCGCTTCGTGCAATGGCAGATAGCGATCGACCGCGATCTTGACGATCTGGTCGATAGCGACAGCGACGAGAATGAAAATCAGGATCGGCAGCGGGCGCGACAGGAGCGCCGGACGGTCAAGCGTCTTATCGGTCATTTGCCCTCGGAAAGCGAAAGGAGATGGCGCCGCGCTTCAAATAGCATGACGGCACTTGCAACGGCGAGATTGAGGGAGTCGGCACGGCCCTGCTGCGGGATGCGTGCAAGTGCGTCGGCTTCCTTAGCCAGCTGGTCGGGCAGGCCGGCCTGCTCATTGCCCATGAGCAGAACGACCGGCTTCTTCTTGTAATCGATCGTGCGATAATCGACCGAACCTGCAAGGTGGGTGGCCACGACGGCCACGCCGGCGGATTTCTTCCAGCCGATGAATTCCTCTGGCGTCGCCTTCGCAACAGGCACGGCAAAGAGCGAGCCCATCGTGGCGCGCACCGTTTCAAGGGAGAAGGGATCGGTCGTTTCCCCGATGAGGATGACGCCGGAAGCACCTGCGGCATCCGCCGTGCGGATGATGGTGCCGAGATTGCCGGGATCGCGTACGCGGTCGAGTGCGATCCAGGTCTCTCCCTCCTTCGGACGGATGTCCTTCAGCGGCTTCCAGCGGCTCTCGAAAATGCCGACCACCATCTGCGGATTGTCACGCCGCGTGACCGAGGAAAGGATCTTTTCGCTGACTTCGAGGACGAGGCCGCCGGAGGCAACCGTCTTTGCCGCCATCTGCTCGACCAGCGGCTTGCCCTTGGCTGCCTTGGCGTAGACCAGCGTGCGGATCGCCCAGCCGAGCTCGATCGCGTCGATGACCAGCTTCAGGCCCTCGGCCATGAAGGTGCCGCTCTCCTCGCGCGACTTCTTGTTGGCCAGTGCCTTGATGTCCTTGATGATCGGATTGGCGAGCGAGGTCACCTCTTTCACATGTCCGACCTTGTGGGGGCCATGGCCCCGATGTTCATGGTTCATTTCGGCACCCAGCGGGAGAAGAGAGAGGTCGATAGCGCGCGGCCCCGCGTCTTGCCGTCAAGGCCCGCCTCGCGGATCACGAGCTCGCCGGATTCGACCACGCCGCCTGCGCCGCGCATCGTCTCGCGCATCAATTCGTGGATCGAATAGAAGCTGGCACGGATGGAATAGGCGGTCAGCACCAGGCCAAGCGCCTGAGGTGACAGGATCTCGCGGCAGACATCGAGCATCAAAGGCAGGTGTTCGAAGAGATGCCACACTTCGCCGTTCGGGCCACGGCCGAATTTCGGCGGATCGGTAAGGATGATGTCGTAGGTATTGCCGCGGCGCTCCTCGCGCAGGATGAACTTCATCGCGTCTTCGCAGATCCAGCGGATCGGCAGTTTCTCCAGGCGGCCGAGCGCCTGATTTTCACGTGCCCAGCCGATCGCCCTCTTTGAGGCGTCGACATGGGTGACTTCCGCACCGGCCGCCGCCGCGACCAGCGAGGCAACGCCTGTATAGCCGAAAAGATTGAGGACCTTCAGCGGTCTGCCGGCGGCCTCGACCTTTTCCTTCATCCAGCTCCAGTGGACGATCTGTTCCGGAAATACGCCGACATGGCGAAAGGAGGTAAAGCGCCCATAAAAGTCGACGCCCAGAAGATGCAGCGGCCAGGTCTCGCCGAGCGCCTCCTTCGGAAAGCGCCAGCGGCCAGTGCCTTCCTCGTCCGTATCGCCGGTAAAGATCGCGTCGACCTTTTCCCATACATGAGATGGGAGCGACGGCTGCCAGAGCGCCTGGCCCTCCGGGCGGACGATACGATAGGGGCCGTACTGCTCAAGCTTCAGGCCGGCGCCGCTGTCGATGAGGTGAAAGTCGCCAGCGCCGAGGGATTCCAGAACGACAGGAACGCGCTCATGAGGACGGTTGCCGGTGCGCTCCTTTAGCGGCCGCTCGCTTGCAGCAGGCGCGGCCGCCTCCCGCACGCTCTCGCGCGCGGCCGCAGGTTTGACCGCTTTTGACGGGTGGCCCGAGCGTTCGTCATAGCGGCGATTGCCGGGTGAGCCGGCAGGCTGCGCCTTATGGCCCGGCCGGCGCTCTTTCTGTCTCAACGTGATTTCCGCGTCTCAGGTTTGATTGAGCCCGTGGAAATAGCATCCCCAGTCACCTTGGCAAAGTCCTTTCCCGCTGTGATAAGTTTAAAGAATTGAAACGGGAGGATTTCGAAATGGACATGACCGGCGAGGAACGCATCAATGCATCGCGCGATGCTGTGTGGGTAGCCTTGAACGATCCAGAAGTCTTGAAGCGATGCATCCCCGGCTGCCAGAGCCTCGAGATGAGATCGCCAACCGAGCTTGCAGCTGTCGTCAAAGTCAAGATCGGACCGGTTTCGGCGACCTTCAACGGTGAAGTGACCCTGACAAATGTCAACGCGCCGGAGAGCTATACGATTTCGGGCGAGGGCAAGGGCGGTGTCGCAGGCTTTGCCAAGGGCGGGGCCGACGTCACCTTGAGGGCGGAAGGTGCAGAGACCGTGCTGCAATATGCGGTAAAGGCGCAGGTCGGCGGCAAGCTTGCCCAGCTTGGAGCGCGGCTGGTGAACTCGACATCGCAAAAGCTTGCGCAGCAGTTCTTTGCAGATTTCAATGCTGTCGTCAGCGAAAAGGCCGCGCAATAGCGGCCTTTGGCTTGGCACAGTCTTTGGCCTCTTCCAGATCGCATCCATGGATTACACAGTCAGAAATTCCCGCCCTTCGGACAATGGGCAGCTCGGCGACATCTATCTCGACGAGCGCAGACGGACCTTCACCTGGGTCGATCCCGACAATTTTCGCCATGGGGATTTTCTTGCCCATTCCCAGGGTGAGATTGTCTTTGTTGCCGAAGCAGGTGATGGCGACATTGCCGGCTTCATGACGCTGTGGGCCGCCGATGATTTCATCCACATGCTCTATATCCGCAAGCAATGGCAGGGCAGGGGCATCGGCACCGCGCTGCTGAAGGCCCTGCCGGGATGGCCGCGCCGTCAATACCGGTTGAAGTGCCTGATCAACAACACAAGCGCCAAGACATTCTATGCCGGCCGCGGTTTCGTGGTCACTGGTAGCGGCACGTCGGCTGAAGGCGACTACGAGGAACTGAGCTTCATTCCTGCCTGAGTGTAAATCAGCGGGATGGCAATCGACCGGCGATCTCTTCGGCGCGGGTCTTTTGGCGGTCCGCCTCGCTGTGCCAGCGAACGGCCTCTTTCGCCTCGATTTTCGCGCGCTTGCGATATTTGCCCTGCGTGAGCCATGTCGCGGCCGATCCGACCAGCATGCCGATAATCAGCGCGATGAAGATGAAAACGAAGAACGGCGCAGAAACCGCGAGAATCGGATCTTCGGGGCGGAACGGGTTGAATGCCAGCGTCACGCTCTGCCGGTTGGCAACGCAGAAGATGATGAGAATGATGCCAAGCGGCAACAAAATCAATAGGTTGATGATCTTCTTCGCCATCAGTGGCCTCCGCGACCTGGTTGCGCCGCTTCGATAGGCGCACGACTGCTCAGCAAAATAGAAAGCTGCGCGCGAGGTTCAAGCGCGATTTCGACGCAGTCTGGTTGAAGCTCAATCGTCGTGGTCGGCCTGGCCGGGGTTCAGCCGCTCGCGCAATTCCTTGCCGGTCTTGAAGAACGGCACCCACTTCTCCTCGACGAAGACGGTATCGCCGGTGCGCGGATTGCGCCCGGAGCGCGAGGGGCGATTCTTGACGGAAAATGCACCGAAGCCGCGAAGCTCGACGCGGTTGCCTGCTGCGAGCGCATCGGTGATCTCGTCGAGAACCGCGTTGACGATATTTTCGACATCCCGGTGATAAAGATGCGGGTTGCGCGCGGCAACGATCTGCACCAATTCCGACTTGATCACGGTCGCCCCCTTAAATTATTGATTTCTTATCAATCGTGGCCAACCTGCCAAACTGAAACGAGCCCGTCAAGGAGCAACTTTTGTGGCAGAATGCCCATGATGTCCTGGCTCTTTACGAGATCGCCATAGCCAAGCAGAACTGCGAGCTTCGAAACGGCCCCTGCGAGCAGAAATGCCGTATTGCTCTTCCTGTCCCAATCGACGACCGGAAGATCCTTGCCGACGTCCCTGCCGGCGAGATAGTCCCGGATTTCCGCGTCGCCGCCAACCCGGTCGATGAGCTTGACCTTCGCCGCTTGGCGGCCGGTGAAAATGGTTCCGTTGGCAAGCTTCAGCACCTCGTCGCGCGGCAGCTTGCGGCGGTCGACAATCAGGTCTACGAACCATGCGTAGCTGTCCATGACCATATTATTGATCATGGCTTTCGCTTCTTCACTGGCAGCATGGAAAGGCGATGGCTCTGCCTTCAGCGGCGACGACTTGATCTCTTGCAGAGAGACGCCGAGCTTGTCGAGCAATGGTTGGATCTGAGGATACTGGAAAATCACGCCGATCGAACCGGTAAGTGAGCTTTCTCCGGCAATGATCGTATCTCCAGCGGTCGCGACCATGTAGCCTGCGGAAGCGGCAAGCGTTCGGATATCGGAGACCACCGGCTTCTTCGCCGCGATCGCCCGGATCGCCTTGAATATTTTCTCCCCGCCATAGGTCGTGCCTCCGGGCGAGGAAATGGAGACGATCACGCCTTTGACGCGGTCGTTTTCTTCGATCTTCTTCAGCCTCTCGAGCAATTCGTCGTTGTCGGTAATGAGGCCTGAAATCGTCACATGGGCGATATGCGGCCGCTGAGTGGTGAGGTCGCCTGCGACGAATTGGTAAAGACCGAAGCCGAGCGCGACCAAGAGCAAGACCGCCGCAATACGCCAGAAGCCAAGTTTGCGGCGAAGCCTGCGGCGATCCGCGATCGTCGAACTGTCCATAAGGTCCTCCAGAGCCGGTGCGCCGGCTTCATGCAACATGGCATCAGATAAGGCGGCATTCCTTCTTCGCAAATGCCGATTTACCCCGTTTTCATGCCTTATTTGCTAGTTGCAGAAAAAAATCCATATTGGCAAGCTAGTGTAATAATGCGAAACGATCTGTGATCGGTGGATGTAGTTCCTATATAGGGTTGCCGATCAACAGACACGGACATGTGAATGCTCAACACATTGAACAGCAGCGGGAAGCCCGCCTTTGCCGGGCCTGAACGGAGCGCCTATGCGACTGCGCTCTTCCATTCTGCACGTGTCCGCCGCCTGAAGATACTGCTGCCTGTCGCTGCCGTCATCATTTCGCTGGCCTTCATTGCCGTCTCGATGGTCAGGGCTTACCTGCCCGAGAATCTGAAGATCGAGGGCGCCAAGATCGAAGACGGCAAGATCGTCATGGAAAAGCCGGCGATCGCCGGGCGCAATGCCGACGGCATCAACTATTCGATGCTTGCCGAGCGCGCACTGCAAGACATCAAGAACCCGAACCTTATCACGCTCGAAACGATCAAGGCCGCAGTGCCGGTCAACGATGATCTGATCGCCCGCGTTGAGGCTGCCACGGCCGACTATGACCGATCCACGGACAACCTTGCGCTGAGGGACCCGTTCACGATTTTGCTGAGTAACGGTCTGACGGCGAAATTCCAATCTGCCAAGCTCGATATCAAGGGCGGCAAGATGACGACAGACGATCCTATCGAGATTCAAAAAGACGGCGCTTCGATTGTTGCGCAGTCGCTCAAGATGACGGATAAGGGGCGCGTGATCACATTCGAGGGGAAAGTTCGCATGAATGTGGATCCATCCGTCATCCGTAAACAGGGCACCTAACAGCCGGGTCACTCATGACAACAGATTGTCACTTTTCACTTCGTAAGTCTGGCATAACACTTGGCGGCAGCGCCCTGGCGCTTCTACTGATGGCAGGAGCGGCCCTTGCGCAGGCGACGACCAGCCAGATGGACGGCCTGAAGCTCGACAGCAATCAACCGATCCAGATCGAAAGCGACAAGCTGGAGATTCACGATCAGGAGCACAAGGCCGACTTTACCGGCAATGTGAAGGTCGTTCAGGGGAAGACGACCTTGCAGGCCGGTCATATGACGGTCTTTTACAAGGCACAGGGCGGCGACACCCAACCAAACGGTGCAAAGGCCGACGTGGGAGCCGCGTCCATCTCATCCGGCAATGCCGACATCGACCGTATCATCGTCACCGACAAGGTTTTCCTGAGTTCCGGCACGCAGACGGCGACCGCCGACAATGGCTCCTTCGATATGGCCCAGCAGCTCTTCGTCCTGAAGGGCGAAAAGGTGGTGCTGTCTGATGGACCGAACGTCTTCACGGGCTGCCAGCTTACGGTTCATATGCAGACAGGGCAGGCGCAACTGGATAGCTGCGGGGGGCGCGTCCAGATCCAGCTTGATCCGAAATCCCAGAAAAAGAACTGAGACCGGCCGCCCGACGTGAAATTATTCTCGCTTTCAACCATGTTCGGCAGGGCCGGGCCGCAATCTGCCGCGGACTCTGCCGCCGGCGGAGACAAGAGCCGTTACCACGGCACGCTGATTGCACGCGGTCTGACGAAGACCTATAGCACCCGGCGTGTCGTCAACGGCGTTTCGCTGGTCGTCAGGCGCGGCGAAGCTGTCGGCCTTCTGGGGCCGAACGGTGCCGGCAAGACGACCTGTTTTTATATGATCACCGGACTGGTGCCGGTGGACGAAGGCACGATCGAGATCGATGGCAATGACGTGACGACGATGCCGATGTATCGCCGCTCGCGCCTCGGCGTCGGCTACCTGCCGCAGGAGGCCTCGATCTTCCGCGGCCTGACGGTCGAAGAGAATATCCGCGCCGTGCTCGAAGTGCACGAGAAGGACAAGGTGGAGCGGGAGAAGAAGCTCGACGAGCTTCTGGAGGAATTCCATATCTCCAAGCTGCGAAAATCGGCGGCCGTCGCATTGTCGGGCGGTGAGCGCCGGCGTCTGGAAATTGCTCGCGCGCTCGCAACCGACCCGACCTTCATGCTGCTTGACGAGCCTTTTGCAGGCGTCGATCCCATTTCGGTCGCAGACATCCAGAACCTCGTCCACCATCTGACGGCGCGCGGCATCGGCGTTTTGATCACCGATCACAATGTGCGCGAGACGCTTGGCCTCATCGACCGGGCCTATATCATCCATGCCGGCGAAGTGCTGACGCATGGGCGAGCGAACGATATCGTCAACAATCCGGAAGTGCGCCGCCTCTATCTTGGCGATAAATTCAGCCTTTGATAGGATCGAAGGCGACGGAAATTCACCTTCCTGGCATACTTGCGCTTGACCAAATAGAATAAAAAAGCAATTTTTGGGCCAAGTTGGATTTCCGCGGCCCGAACTCTGCTCGATCGCGGTTTCCCGGAGGAATTGAACGGGAGTTTCGCGTCCGCTATGGCCCTGTCTGCCAATCTTTTCCTGCGACAGAACCAGTCCCTGGTGATGACGCCGCAACTGATGCAATCCATCCAGTTGCTGCAGATGACGCACTTCGAGCTAGTCCAGTTTATTGCACAGGAAGTCGAGAAGAACCCATTGCTCGAATTTCCGTCAGATGACGCGGAAACGGGCAGCGACAGCGATGCGCAGGAGGAGCAGCACGGGCGCCAGTCCGACGATGATGACGACCGCACCGAGGCGCTTTCCACCGACTGGTATGACAATGGCAATGACGGCAGCGCCAGCCGGCTGAGCGAAGAGCTGGACGTCAATTATGCAAATGTCTTCCCCGACGATGGCGTGCCTGCGCGAGCCGATGCGCCTGAGCTGATCAGCCAATGGAAGTCGATGCCGGGAGGCGGCGACCAGGAGAATTACGATCTCGACGACTTTGTTGCGGGCCAGGTCTCGCTCAGGGATCACCTGGCACAGCAGATTCCGTTCATCCTGCCGGACGCGGGAGACCGGCTGATCGCGCAGCAATTGATCGACCAGCTCGACGAGGCGGGTTACCTGCAGACCGACCCTGCCGACATCGGCGAAAGACTGGGCAGCGATCCTGCGGCTGCCGAACGTGTTCTTGCCGAGCTGCAGACGCTTGACCCGCCCGGTGTCTTTGCTCGCAGCCTGGCCGAATGCCTGTCCATCCAGCTGAAGCAGAAGGACCGTTTCGATCCCGCCATGCAGGCCCTCGTTTCCAACCTCGAACTGCTGGCGCGGCGCGACTTTCCGACGCTGAAGCGGCTTTGCGGCGTCGACGAGGAAGACCTGCTTGATATGCTCGCAGAGATTCGCCAGCTGAACCCGAAGCCCGGCAGCGGCTTTGAAACCAGCCTTTCTGAAGCGATCATGCCGGATGTCGTCGTCCGTTCGTCATCGGATGGGAGCTGGCTGGTGGAGTTGAATCCGGATACGCTCCCGCGCGTGCTCGTCAATCAATCCTATTTCGCCCATGTCACAAAGAACGGCGGTGATTACACGTTCTTGTCCGAATGCCTTCAAAGCGCCAACTGGCTCACCCGCAGTCTCGACCAGCGCGCCAAGACGATCATGAAGGTCGCAAGCGAGATTGTGCGCCAGCAGGACGCCTTCCTGATGCATGGCGTCGATCACCTTCGCCCGCTGAACCTGAAGACCGTTGCCGATGCCATCAAGATGCATGAGTCGACTGTCAGCCGCGTCACCTCGAATAAGTACATCCTGACGCCGCGCGGCCTCTTCGAGCTCAAATATTTCTTCACGGTGTCGATCAGCGCGGTGGAGGGCGGCGATAGCCATTCGGCTGAGGCCGTTCGTCACAGGATACGCTCCCTGATCATGCAGGAAAGCACGGATGCGGTCCTGTCCGACGATGATATTGTCGACATGCTGAAGAAGGAAGGGATCGAGCTGGCTCGCCGGACGGTTGCAAAATACCGCGAGGCGATGAATATCGCCTCCTCCGTTCAGCGGCGGCGCGAAAAGCGAGCAATGGCGAAGGTTTCCGGCTTTTGAAGGTCGTGCTAATTCAACCCGTGCCTGCACAGCCACATCATCGCGACGGCACAGCCGTTGACAATTCGGCAGTCTGCCGCTAGAAGCCCGCCGCAGCTGGCGCTGCGAACGGCGTTTGGACTTATCCCCATCATCCTCAGGGCGATTGAAGCACACGACTTAAGCCGATATTGCTTGAGTTTGCGTGAAGTGCTTGGATGAGGTCTGGCCTTGGCGTAAACTGGTACCGCAAACCACTATAAGAAGGGAAACTCCATGAGTGTGCGTGTATCCGGTAAACATATGGAAATTGGGGACTCGTTCCGTCAAAGGATCGAGGACCAAATGGACATGGCCATCACGAAATACTTCGACGGGGGATATTCCGGGCAGGTAATTGTGGAGAAATCGAGTTCGCGGTTCTCTGCGGATTGCAAGCTCCATCTTGATAGCGGGGTGGTGCTGCATGCGGCAGGCGAAGCCATGGACCCGCAGCTCGCATTCGATGCCGCTTCGGAGCGCATCGAAAAGCGTCTGCGCCGCTACAAGCGCAAGCTCAAGGATCATCATGCCGGAAACCATCTGAACGGTGCGGAAGTCGCCTATACCGTCATGGATGCTGTCCCGGATCATGAAGAAGAGGTCCCAGACGATTTCGCCCCGGTAATCGTTGCCGAGAGCACGAAGCAGTTGAAGACCATGTCCGTTGCGACCGCCGTGATGGCGCTCGATATGACGGATGAGCCACTGCTTTTGTTCCGCAGCCCCGGCACGGAGCATTTGAACATCGTTTACCGCAGGCATGACGGTAATATTGGCTGGATCGACGCCGCCAGTATCAAGAGCTGACATCCGGGCGATGAGCGGTAGCCACGCCGCTCTCCCAATCATCCGGTTTCGGCGACAGAAGGAAAAAGAAATGGCATTGGCAGATCTGCTGCACCAAGATGCGATCATTCCCGCCCTAAAGGTAAATTCGAAGAAACAGTTGCTCCAGGAGTTGGCGGCCAAGGCCTCCAAGATCACTGGCCTTTCCGAGCGGGAAATTTTCGATGTCGTTCTGCAGCGCGAGCGTCTCGGCTCGACGGGTGTCGGCAATGGCATCGCCATTCCGCACGGCAAGCTCGCAAGTGTCCGATCGATTGTCGGCGTCTTCGCGCGGCTGGAAAGTCCGGTCGACTTCGAAGCGCTGGACGACCAGCCGGTCGACCTGGTGTTTCTGCTTCTCGCTCCGGAAGGGGCGGGCGCCGACCATCTTAAGGCCTTGTCGCGCATTGCTCGCGTGCTTCGCGATCACGATCTCGTCACGAAGCTGCGTGCCACGGATTCGGCATCGGCGATCTACGCTTTCCTCAACGAAGAACAAGCATCGAACGCTGCCTGAGCGGCAGACGATCGCCTGAAATGAAAAGAGGCGCCCCCTGTCGGGACGCCTCTTTGCATGCGTGAAGACGTCTGCCTCAGAATTCTTCCCAGTTGTCCTGAACAACGGCAGCCGAACCGTGCTGCTGTGGCACAGGGCGGCGCTGAGCAGGAGCCGGGGCACGGGAGCTTCGCGTCGGGGTGCGCATCTGCTGCGCCGTCGAGTGCAGCGCCTTGGCGTTGCCCTGGGCGGACACCCGGAAGCGAAGAACGAGCGCTTTCAGCGTCTGGGCCTCGTCATTCAGCGCGACACTGGCTGCTGTCGCCTCTTCCACCATTGCGGCATTCTGTTGGGTCACCTGATCCATCTGGTTCATGGCCTGGTTGATTTCCTTGAGGCCTATGGCCTGTTCGCTTGCGGAGGCGGAGATCTGGCGGATGAGACCGTTGATGCCCATCACCTGCTCGGCGATCTTATGCAGCATACCGCCGGCGCGGCCGACGAGATCGACGCCTTCCTTGACCTGGATGGCGGAGGTGTTGATGAGGGTCTTGATCTCCTTGGCTGCAGTTGCAGAGCGTTGAGCCAGTTCACGGACTTCCTGAGCAACCACAGCAAAGCCCTTGCCCGCTTCACCAGCGCGCGCCGCCTCGACGCCGGCATTGAGTGCCAGCAGGTTCGTCTGGAAAGCGATTTCATCGATCACGCCGATGATGCGCGAGACCTCCGTGGAAGATTGTTCGATGCCGTGCATGGAGGCGATTGCCTTCTGCACGACCTCGCCGGATTTCTCCGCATCTTCACAGGCGAGATTGACGTTTTCTGCAGCTGTGCGGGCATTCTCGGCACTTGAATTGACCTGAGCGGTCAGTTCGTTGAGCGCGGCGGCGGTTTCTTCCAGGCTTGCCGCCTGCTGCTCCGTGCGCCTGGCAAGGTCGGAGGCGCTGTTGCAGATTTCGCTGGTGCCGGAACCGATATTCACGACGCTGAGGTTTGTCGTGTTGATTGTCTCTTCAAGGCTGGCAAGCGCAGCGTTGAAATCCTGCTTCAGCTTGGAATATTCGCCGGGGAACTCCTCCGTGAGGCGGTGACTAAGGTTGCCCTGCGACAGTTCTGAGAGCCCGGCGCCGACGATGGAAACGATTTGGCGTTGTAGCGCGATCGATTCCAGCCGCTCGCTTTCGGAGCGGCTGCGCTCGGCATCAGCGGCAATGCGCTGGCTGTCCGCCTCTGCCTCGAGCCTTTGCGTATCGGCAAGCGTAAAGCGGAATCCTTCGAGAGCCTTGGCGACGGAACCAATCTCGTCTGCGCGCTCCTGGCCGGTAACCGGCTCCTCGTACTTGCCGTCGCCGAGTGCCTTGACATTTGCAACGAGCAGGCCGAGAGGCTTTTGCACCAGGGAGCGGACGGCAAAATAGAGAGCCAGCATGACGCCACCAAGGACAACGATGCCACCGGCGATCATCATGAAGGTCTGATCTCGCACCGGTGCATTGATGGCGCTGTGGGGAACATCGACGAGTACGACCCAGGCGGCATGAAGATCCGGCACGGCAAACGGATAGACGACGCGATCGAAAGGTTCATAGCCATCAAAGGCAAGGTTGCGGATTACACTCGGGGTCATCGAGGCTAGCGCTGACTTGACTTCGGCGGCGCCTTGGCCGTTGCCGTAGGGTTTCGACATCAGTTCTTTCGTCGGCGCCACGATCCAGTTGCCGTTTTGCGCAACGAGAGTGACACGGCCCGAACCGAAGGGTTGCAATGCCTGCAGTTTGTCGGTGAGGGACTTGAGTGAGATGTCGACGCCTTCGACACCAATCGTCTTGCCGCCGGACACGACCGGATAGGCAATGGAAGTCAAGAGCGTCGGAACGTCGGTGCCTTCGGCAAGATAGGGTGGCGTGATGGCCCCCTTTCCGGTTTCGGCGGCAAGTTTCCACCATTCGGCGGCATAGTCGTTGTCGAAGGTCGAAAACTGGATGGCGCCATCCCTCGTCTTCGACCAGTAGGGGGTAAAGGCGCCGTTCTTGTTCGTGCCCTCGTCGAGCTTGTCGGCGATCTCGGTTGTTTTGCCGTCAAAGGCGCCGAGCTGTTCGCAAAACCAGCTTCCGAAGGCAAAGGCATTCTGCTCGAGGTTGGCCTTCAGGATGTTTATGATGCCCTTGCGGTCGAAGGTCTTGCCTTCGTGACCGCGGCCGAGGACGCCCGCCATCGAGCGCGCGGCGCTTGCCAGCTCGCCGACATTGGCGGCGATCTCGTTGGCGATTGATTTAGCTTCGAGGTTGGCCTGGTCCATCGTCAACGCATGAACGCGATCGCGGGTCTGGCCAATCAGGAACAGGTTGGACACCAGGAGGACAAGCGCGATAGCTGCGCCGGTAATGAGGATGAGCTTTGCTGCAAGCGATTTCATGCGGAAGATGGCCATGGGTTCCTCGGCAGGGCACGCACCGGAGTCGCATTCTCCGACACGGGAGGAAATGCCGCACCCTCATGGAGCAGCCGTGACGTTGCCGAGGCCCGTGAACCAAAGCCTGGCGATCAAAAGAACGATCGCCGCAAATCTCTTAAATTTGAATGAAACGAGGCCGTTTCATTCCGCTAATATATTGAGTTGATTCATATTTCTTCGAGTGTCCGGTGAAAATGGACAAGACTATATCTTGATTGCGACGTCGGCGGACAAGGGAATGGATGGCTGTGCTCCGGCCTTGAGGCAGGCAAGCGAACCGGCCACGGCGGCCCGGCGCAGAGACGCCTCGAAATCGAGGCCTCCATCGAGGCTTGCGGCAAAGTAGCCGCAGAATGTATCACCTGCCCCGACGGTATCCACCGGCTCGATCTTCAGGCCTTTCGCCTCGGTAATGACGCCATCGCGGATTGCGATCACGCCGTCGGCGCCGAGCGTCACGATCAACGTCTGTCCGGTCTCTTGATGCAGGCGTCTCAACGCCGTTTCGCGATCAGCCGGGTCCATGTCGTCCTGGCCAGCAAGCCGCTCGAATTCCGTCTCGTTGGCAATGACGATATCGGCGAGACGTCCGAGCCGCGGGGCGTCTGCAATCAGCGGAGCGAGGTTAAGAATAGTCGTGACGCCCTTGAGCCTGGATGAGGCCAGCGCACGCTCGACTGCCGGGGCGGGCACCTCGAGCTGCAGCATCAGAAAATCGCCCTTGCTCATGGCGCCGATCGCCGCATCGGCATCCTCGGGCGCGATGGTCCCGTTGGCGCCCGGCACGACGGCGATCATGTTCTCGCCGTCCCCACCGACGAGGATCAGCGCCGTACCGGTAGGTCCATCGACATGCTTTACGCCAGCAAGGCAAATGCCCGCCTGATCGAGAAGCGACAGCGCCGGTGCAGCAAATTCATCCTTACCGACTGCGCCCGCCATATGGACGATGCGGCCGGCGCGTCGCGCGGCTAATGCCTGGTTGGCTCCCTTGCCGCCCGCCGCCGTTGCAAAATCGTTGCCGGCCACTGTTTCCCCAGGCTTTGGCAGGCGATCGGTGGTGGCGATAAGGTCCATGTTGATGGAGCCGAAGACTGTGATCATAAAGGCTGTCCCGTCATGCTTCTCATGCGACCGGACACTGCCCGATGGGCTCACTCCTCGTCAACCACCCTGAGTTTGAGAAGACCGGTGCGGCTTTCGACCGACTTCGCCGCAGGTCCGCTTTCACGTTCCTCCTTGAGCGCTTCTGCACCCTCGAACTCCAAAGCTTCGATTTTTGCGCCGCGTTTGGAGAGTTTGTCCGTGGACGTGATGATCTGATCAACATCGCGCTGTGCCTGGAAGAAGTGAGTCTGCAGTTTGCGCACGCGCTCATCGAGCCGCCCGAGATCATCCATCAGGATGGCTACCTCGCCCTGGATGAGGTGCGCCTGCGCCTGCATGCGCTGATCCTTCAAGACGGCCTGGATGACCTGGATCGACAGCATCAGCAGCGAAGGCGAAACAATGACGATGCGGGAACGATGCGCTTTCTGGACGATCGGTTCGAAATTCTCGTGAATTTCAGCGAAGATCGATTCCGAAGGAACGAAGAGAAATGCCGTATCCTGCGTCTCGCCCTGGATAAGATACTTCTCCGATATATCGCGGACATGGATTTCCATGTCGCGGCGAAATTGCTGCGAGGCAAGCTTGGTCGCCTCCGGCGTGCCGGCGTCGCGAATGGCATTCCAGGCTTCGAGAGGAAACTTGGCATCGATGACCAGCGGCGGTGCACCGTTCGGCATGCGCACGGTACAGTCCGGCCGCGAGCCGTTTGAGAGCGTTTGCTGGAAGGCATAGGCGCCCATCGGCAGACCGTCGGCGACGATCGTCTCCATACGCGACTGGCCGAAGGCGCCGCGCGTCTGCTTGTTGGACAGGATCGCCTGAAGCCCGACGACATCCTTCGCCAGCGTCTGGATATTGTTCTGTGCTGCATCGATGACGGCGAGCCGCTCCTGCAGGCGCTGCAGGTTCTCATGCGTCGATTTCGTCTGTTCGCTAATCGTCGTGCTGACGCGCTGTGACATGCCGTCGAGGCGCTGTCCGATTGCCTGGTTGAGTTCGGCCTGACGCGTTCCGAAGACCTCGGCCATGGTCGAAATGCGTCCTTGCATTTCGGCCTGGATCTTCAAAAGCTCGACCATCCGGGCATCGGCCTCCGCGATCCGGATCGCTGCCTCCTCATCCTGTTCGCGCCGCAGGTTGCTGCTCTTGACCAGCACAAACACGAGCAGCACGACAACGACAGCGACAGCGCCACCGGCAAGCGCAAGGAGGGCCGGGCTGAGCCCGGCGATCGAAATCGTCAGTGAGTCGGTAACATTGTTCATTCGCGCACAATAACAAACTCGCCGGCGATGGCTAGATCAAAACGTGAACAAATCCACAGCGCAATTTCGGAGACAAATTGCCGCAGCACCGCGGGACCAAGCTGCCGAAGATCGCCGCCTCTTCTTAACGGATAGTCAACTATATTTTCGAATTGTCGTTTCCAAGAGACCTTTATCGCATCATGCGCCGGGACAGAAATACATTATGACAAGCCAGCAATCCGAAAACGCACTCAAGCAGCGCCTTGACTTCATCGAACTCGACAGTGAGGCGAGAAAGACGATTAGGGATTTGCGCCCGGTCATCGGCGAACTGATCGGTGGCGCGCTGGACAAGTTTTACGACAAGATCGCCAAGACACCCGCGCTGGCCGGCTTCTTTTCCGACAAAACGCATGCCGGACAGGCCAAGAAACGCCAGGAAGACCACTGGGCGCAGCTTTCCGGCGCCAATTTCGACGAGAGCTACGTGAACGGCGTCACCGCCGTCGGCAGGGCGCATGCCCGGATTGGCCTGGAACCGCGCTGGTATATCGGCGGTTATGCGATCGTCATGGCAGAACTCGTCAAGGGCATCATGGAGAAGCAGTGGCCGTCACGCTTCGGCCGGCAAAAGGGCAGTGTGCTTGCCGAAAAGCTTGCCTCGGTCATCAAGGCGAGCATGCTCGACATGGACTATTCAATTTCTGTCTATCTCGATGCGCTGGAAGAGAAGCGGCGCAAGCACGAAGAGGAGCGAGCCAAGGCGGAGGCCGATCAGGCGATTGCGCTCGAGCATCTGCGCCGCGGATTGGAAGCGCTTTCAAAAGGCGATCTCGAAGCAACGCTGCCGGCGGACCTGCCGGGCAATTTCCGGCACATGGCGCAGGACTATAACCGCGCCGTCGCCGCACTTCGCGCTTCATTCGCCTCGGTGCGCAGCAGTTCCGGCGAAATTTCCAGCGGCACCGAGGTGATTTCCAAGGCGACCGACGATCTGGCGATGCGCACGGCGCAACAGGCGGCCGGCATCGAGGAGAGCTCTGCGGCGCTCCAGCAGCTTTCCGTCAGCCTTGGCCAGACCGCAGCAAATGCCGAGAAGGCATCCGGTGCGGTGCGTGAGACGCAGGAGAAGGCGAAGAGTTCAGGCGAGCTCGTGACAAGCGCGGTGTCGGCCATGGCGGGTATCGAGAAGTCGTCCTCCGAGATAGCCAAGATCATCGGCGTCATTGACGAAATCGCCTTCCAGACGAACCTTCTGGCACTGAACGCCGGCGTCGAGGCCGCGCGTGCCGGCGAGGCGGGCAAAGGCTTCGCGGTCGTCGCACAGGAAGTGCGCCAGCTCGCGCAGCGCACCGCCGATGCAGCCAAGGAGATCAAGAATCTAATCTCGGAAAGTTCCGTACAGGTCAATGAGGGCGTCGGCATCGTCAGCAGTACCGGCGAGGCACTTGGCGATATGATCAGCCGTATCGACATCATCAATCGCTTCGTTGCCGACATCGCAGCAGCAGCACGCGATCAGGCGACAGGGGTGAACGAAGTCAGCATTGCGATCCGCAACATGGACACGATCACGCAGCAGAACTCGAGCATGGTAGAACATACCTCGGCAGAGAGCCGTCACTTGCGCGCGGAGGTGGATAATCTCGTGGCGCTGCTGCAGCACTTCAATGTGCGCTCGCAGGAGCGTCTGGCGCCGACATCGCACCGAGCAGCCTGACCGAATGCCGCAAATTCCGCAGGTCTGCGAAAAAAGCACGTTCCGGAGTTTCAGGATAATTCCCTAGCTGGAAAAGATAGGTTATGGGAACGCGATGACCATCAAGCCACTTATCATTCTTCCAGATCCCGTCCTCCGGCAGGTTTCCAAGCCGATCGAGCGGGTCGATGCCGATCTCAAGCGTCTTGCCGACGATATGCTGGAGACGATGTATGACGCACCGGGCATTGGCCTGGCGGCAATCCAGGTCGGCGTGCCGCGCCGTATACTGGTGATCGACGTCTCGCGGGAAGGCGAGGAAAAGCAGCCGCAGATCTTTATCAATCCGAAGATCGTCAAATCTTCAACCGAGAGATCGGTCTACGAAGAGGGTTGCCTTTCCATTCCGGACTATTATGCCGAGGTCGAGCGTCCCGCCGCCGTCAGCGTCGAATATCTCGACCGTGACGGCAAGGAGCAGACGGTCGACGCCGACGGCCTCCTTGCCACTTGCCTTCAGCACGAGATCGACCATCTGAACGGCGTACTCTTCATCGACCATATTTCGCGGCTGAAGCGGGAAATGGTGATCAAGAAGTTCACGAAGGCGGCGAAGTCGACGAAGGCCCTGTAAGTTGCGTTGAACTAAGGACGCAGCCCATTATGATTTCGCTGAAATCGAAATGGAGGTGCCGTGCGGGCGATCTGCTGATCCGTGATATTTCCGGCGCGATGAACGGAACATTGCTGAAGACGCCGATGACAAGCCAAGGCAAATCTGGCCGTTGCTTTTGTGAAATTGTCGTGATGGAGCAGTCTCAGGCCGGCGAGCGTTCGCGGGAACGAAATAAAAGCGGCCATCGACAAATTCGCCAGATGCAGAAACAGGATACTCGTCCTTGATCGCCATGCCGTGATCGCAACAGCCGCGGAAAAAGCCTGAAAGCATGGGCGGCCGATATCGACGATCCAGGACGCTGTGGTCGCCGCCATCTGCGCCTCGCTTGAGGCTCGAGGTGTTTACTTGCGACATAAAAGATGTCGAAGGGCTTGATCTCGGGCTCGTAAACCCGTTTGAAGATGGCTGATAAAACCTGGCGGGATTGAATGTCGCTTCGCATCATTTTCATGGGAACGCCAAAGTTCTCGGTTCCGACCCTGCGCAGCCTGGTGGACACGGGGCATCAGATTGTCGCGGTCTATACCCAGCCGCCGCGACCGGGTGGACGGCGCGGTCTCGACCTGCAGAAGTCGCCGGTGCATCAGGCTGCCGAAGTGCTCGGTCTGCCCGTCTTCACGCCGCTCAATTTCAAGGAGGCGGAAGAACGCGAGCGCTTCCGGTCGCTCAATGCGGATGTGGCGGTTGTCGTCGCCTATGGACTGCTGCTGCCGGAGGCGATTTTGAACGGAACACGCAAAGGTTGCTACAATGGCCACGCCTCGCTGCTGCCGCGCTGGCGCGGCGCAGCCCCCATCCAGCGAGCGATCATGGCAGGCGACGAAAAGACCGGCATGATGGTGATGAAGATGGACAAGGGACTGGATACCGGCCCTGTCGCGTTGACCCGCGAGGTCGAGATCGGCGCGAACATGACGGCCGGCGAGTTGCACGACAGACTGATGCATGTCGGCGCCGAGGCGATCTGCGAAGCTATGGCAAAGCTCGAAATGGGTGACCTGCCGCTGACGCCGCAGCCGCACGAGGGCGTGCTCTATGCCGAAAAGATCGACAAGGGCGAAACGCGGATCGATTTCGGCAGGGACGCAAGGGTGGTTCACGATCATATTCGCGGACTTTCGCCGTTTCCCGGCGCCTGGGTCGAAGTCGTGATTGGCGGCAAGCCGGAGCGGGTGAAGGTGCTGGGTTCGCAGCTTGCCCAAGGGCGCGGTCCGGCCGGCGAAGTGCTGACCGATGACCTGGTCATCGCCTGTCGATCCGGAGCGGTTCGTTTGACCAGATTGCAGAAGGCCGGTGGCAAGCCGCTTGCGGCGGCGGATTTCCTGCGCGGCGCACCGCTTGCGCGCGGCACGAGACTCGTCTGATGCCGCGCTACCGGATGACCGTCGAATATGACGGCGGACCCTATGTCGGCTGGCAGCGTCAGGAAAACGGTCCCTCTGTGCAAGGGGCAATCGAAGCGGCGATCCTGTCGTTAAGCGGCGAGACCGTGTCGATCCGCGGCGCCGGGCGTACCGATTCCGGCGTGCATGCGATGGGTCAAGTGATCCATGCCGATCTTTCAAAGGAATGGTCGGCGTTCAAGTTGCAGAACGCGCTGAATGCGCATCTGAAGCTGGCGTGCGAGCGCGTGTCCATTTTGGAGGTGCAGGCGGTTGGAGAGTTCTTCGATGCCCGCTTTTCCGCGGAGCGGCGCCACTATCTCTACCGCATCATCAGCCGCCGGGCGCCGCTGGCGCTCGAGGCTGGGAAGGCCTGGTGGGTGCCGAAGGAGCTCGATCATGAGGCGATGCATCAGGCTGCCCAGATCCTCGTCGGCAGGCATGACTTTTCCACCTTTCGTTCCGCGCATTGCCAGGCAAACAGCCCGGTGCGCACACTCGACCGGCTCGATGTGACGCGGATCGGCGAGCTCATCGAAATCCGAGCAACGGCACAGAGTTTCCTGCACAATCAGATCCGCTCCTTTGCCGGAACGCTGAAGCTTGCAGGAGAAGGAAAATGGACGTCGCAGGATGTTCGTGCCGCGCTGGAGGCGCGTGACCGAAAGGCCTGCGGTCCTGTTGCTCCGCCCGAAGGACTATATTTCTTGCAGGTCGATTATCCGGCGGTGATCACCGATCGGCGCAAGCGCGCGCAGGTGAATGGAGATGACGATCTGCTGTGACCCCGCAAGGGGCGTTCATCTAGACCGGATAAATGCCGAGAAAGCGCTGGAGGTATTCGGCGAGGATCATGGTCGGCACCAAAAGTGCCAGCGTCAGCGCCCCGACCAGCAGCCCGTGGCCGTGAAAGATCATCCGCAAAATCCTTGCAAGCATGAAGACCTGCGCCATCATGAAGACCAGAAGCAGGATCGACACGACGCTGATGGCGCCGGGAATGAAGAAGACCAGCGCCAGCAACAGGCCGTTGATGTAGGAAAGCGGCACACCGAGCCAGTTGATGCTGACGACCACCGCGGCAAAGCGATCGCCCATGCGGAAGGCAAACAGCAACAGTCCGGCAAACACCAGCGGCACGAACCAATTGGCGATTTCGACCAGGCCCAAACGGAAATAGAAGGGAAGGCCGACCTCGACATGCGGCGGCATGGACTGC
Organism: Rhizobium etli 8C-3; assembly: GCF_001908375.1. NCBI lineage: Bacteria > Pseudomonadati > Pseudomonadota > Alphaproteobacteria > Hyphomicrobiales > Rhizobiaceae > Rhizobium > Rhizobium etli. Next base: position 448,155 of record NZ_CP017241.1, read on the forward strand.
AGAAAGGCCTGACGCCACCAGAGCCATGAAATGCCCATCGGCGGCAGGCACCAGGCCATTGCCCAGAAGGAGCGGTTGACGCCGCGGTCCGACATGTCGAGAAAGCGGAAGCCCCGCGTATCCATGCGGATCAGCAGCCACAAACCCGACAGATAGTATTGAACCTCCCTAAGCCCCGGCATTCGCGAACCATCGCTCGATGAAGGTCTCGTAGATCCGCGTCAGCGTTTCGAGATCTGAAACAGCTACACGTTCGTCGACCATGTGCATGGTCTGGCCGACGAGCCCGAATTCGACGACCGCGCAATAGTCCTTGATGAAACGCGCGTCGGACGTGCCACCAGTGGTCGAGAGCTTCGGCGTTTTTCCGGCAACGCTCTCGATGGCTGAGGAAAGCGATGCAATCAGTGCGTTGTTGCGGGTGAGGAAGACATGGCTCGGACGATCCGCCCAGGCAATGTCATATCTTACTGCCTCGCGGCCGGTGCGCAGGGCGCCATTCCTGGCGGCCGCTTCAAGGCGGCGGAAGATTTCCGCCTGCAGCGTGTCGACCGTCCAGGTGTCGTTGAAGCGGATATTGAAGCTTGCCGTTGCCTTCGCCGGAATGACGTTGGTGGCCGGATTGCCGACATCGATGGTCGTCACCTCGAGGTTCGACGGCTGGAAGTCTTCGGTTCCATTGTCGAACGGGGGATCCATCAGCGCACTGGTAAGCTGCAGCATGCCGCGCACCGGATTGTCGGCGAGATGTGGATAGGCGGCGTGGCCCTGAACGCCGTGGACAGTGAGCCTGCCGGAGAGCGAACCGCGGCGGCCGACCTTGATCATGTCGCCAAGCGTGTCGGGATTGGTCGGCTCGCCGACGAGGCATGCATCCCAGCGCTCGCCGCGTTCTGCCGCCCATTGCAGAAGCTTGATCGTGCCGTTGATTGCGGGGCCTTCCTCGTCGCCGGTGATCAGCAAGGAAACCGAGCCCTTCGGATTCGTGTGTCTTTCGAGGTACCGGGAAACGGCTGCCACGAAGCAGGCGATTCCGCCCTTCATGTCGACCGCACCACGACCGAAGAGTTCGCCGCCTGAAATTTCGGCGGCGAAGGGCGGGTGCGTCCAGGCGGCTTCGTCGCCAACCGGCACGACGTCCGTGTGTCCCGCAAACATCAGATGGGGGCCATCACTGCCCAGGCGGGCGTAGAGGTTTTCGATGTCGGGCGTTCCGGCTTCCGTTGCCTTCACCCTGTCCACCTTAAAACCCAGCGGCGAAAGCATGGCCTCGAGCGCCGAAAGTGCACCGCCTTCGGCAGGAGTCACGGAGGGGCAGCGGATGAGCGTCTGGAGGTTGGCGACGGGATCGGTGGCGGTCATGAGGGTCGAAATATCCGGCGGGAATGGCAAAGACATGGCAAGGCGGCGAACCGCCTCGCTGAAAAGAACGCCGTCTGTTTACCGGATCGGACTCCGGCTGTCACTGCAAGCTTAGTCGCGCAGCAATTCATTGATGCCGGTCTTCGAGCGGGTCTGCTCGTCGACGCGCTTGACGATGACGGCGCAATAGAGATGCGGTGCCGGTTGGCCGTTTGCCATGGTCTTGTTGCCGCTCGCCATCGAACCCGCAACGACAACGGAGTAGGGCGGTACTTCGCCATACATGACGTCGCCGGTGGCGCGATCGACGATCTTGGTCGACTTGCCGATATAGACGCCCATGCCGAGAACTGAGCCCTCGCGGATGATGCAGCCTTCGACGACTTCCGAGCGGGCGCCGATGAAGCAGTTGTCCTCGATGATCGTCGGGCCGGCCTGCATCGGTTCCAGCACGCCGCCGATGCCGACGCCGCCCGATAGATGCACATGCTTGCCGATCTGCGCGCAGGAGCCGACCGTCGCCCAGGTGTCGACCATCGTGCCTTCACCGACATGGGCACCAAGATTGACGAAGGACGGCATCAGCACGACGTTCTTGGCGATGTAGGCCGAGCGGCGGACGACGCAGTTCGGAACGGCCCGGAAACCCGCGGCGCGATACTGGTTCTCGCCCCAGCCTTCGAACTTGGAAGGCACCTTGTCCCACCAGGTGGAATTGCCGGAGCCGCCCTTGACGACTTCCATGTCGTTCAGGCGGAAGGAAAGCAGTACGGCTTTCTTGAGCCACTGATTGACTGTCCAGACGCCATCGACGCCGCGTTCGGCGACGCGAGCCTTGCCACCGTCGAGAAGCTCGAGCGCTGCTTCCACGGCTTCGCGAACTTCGCCTTTCGTCGACGCATTCACGTTGTCGCGGTTTTCGAAGGCCGCTTCGATGGTCTTTTCGAGGGATGCAAGGTCGGTGGCGCTCATGAGAATTCCTTAAACTTCGAGCCTTATCCTGAAGACTGACAAGTCTCCGGGAATTGTGATCGGCGGGATGCGATCTGCTCTATCGCATGAGCGGCTAAAATGGAATGATTTTTCGAACGAGATCGTTTCTGGATTCAAGGCGTTATTGACATACCCGGCAAGTGTTGCCGGCATTTTTGAAGGGCATTCTGAAATGGCGAAGGGAAAGAACGGCAAGCTCAGGCGCAAGGACGGGGTCTGGGCCCCGCTGAAGTCGAGCGAGATCGACAGGCATCGCGCACTGGCCGTGCCGAAGACGCCGCAGACGCTTTCGCCTTCCTATCGCCTTGCCTATGCCGACGACGACTTTCTCTGCCGCGAGGAGCTTCGGCCGATCCGTCTCCAGCTTGAACTCTTGAAGGTCGAGATGATGTTGACGGAACGCGGGATCAAATCCACTGTCGTCATGTTCGGCGGCGCGCGTATTCCGGCGCCCGGCCAGAGCGCATGGGCAGCGCGCAACGACATCCAGCGCGCCAATCTGGAGGCGGCTTCGGTCTATTATGACGAAGCGCGCAAGTTCGCCCGGCTCTGCTCGAAATATTCCGCCGGCTCCGATTTCCATGAATATGTGATCGTCACCGGCGGCGGTCCGGGCGTCATGGAGGCGGGCAACCGCGGAGCAGCCGACGAAGGTGCGCCCTCGATCGGCCTCAATATCGTGCTGCCGCACGAGCAGGCCCCCAACGCCTACGTGACGCCGGAGCTCAGCTTCAACTTCCATTATTTCGCGATCCGCAAGATGCATTTCATGGTCCGCGCGAAGGCGATCGCGGTGTTTCCGGGCGGCTTTGGAACGCTCGACGAATTCTTCGAATGCCTGACGTTGATCCAGACGGGACGCATGGAAAAGATGCCGCTCATTCTCTTCGGCGAGAAGTTCTGGCGAAGCATCGTCAATTTCGACGCGCTTGCCGAGTTCGGGACGATCGCGCCTGACGACGTGAAGCTGATCAGCTTCGTCGATACGGCAGATGCTGCCTGGAAGATCATCCAGGAGTTCTATGAGCATCAGGAATGAAGCCCGTCACGATGGCGATTAAGGGTGACAGCGGTAAGTCCTTGCTTACGGGCGCGGCCGCTTAGGCATGTCATCGTTGGAGATCGAGCCGTCCTCGTTTGATCCATGCGGATGAAGGACTTGCCGAGGTGGCCACGGCTTTCTGCCTGGAGACCTGGCCGTCCACCCATCGCCGGCCTGTCATCCTGCGGCATCCCCGAGCGCTGATCTCAGCGGACGGTCGGCGCGCTTCGAAATCTTCGGCTGGTCACCGGCCGTCTGCAGAGCGTTTGGAGCGCGTTTTCGTTGCCGCAATTTGGCCATCCACTCGCTGGGGATCGCGTTCGGGAAAGGCAGGCCGATGCGTCAATCTGATTGACCGGCAAGCTGAATTAAAGCTTTGCAACCTAGTCCACAACCCTTGCCAGAAAGGCAGCAAGATCGTCGGTGACGAAATCGATATGGTCCTCGTCGCCGCTCGTTTGTTCCCACCATTCGACGACGGTTTCCTCGAGGTTGTTCGGCACCAGCAGCACGGTCTGCATGCCGAGCGTCTTTGGAACCACGAGGTTGCGCGGCAGGTCCTCGAACATGGCCGCCTTGCCGGTTTCGACCCGTTTGAGCGCCATGAACTTGTCATAGGTAACCTGTGCCGGCTTCGGTACGAATTCGGCGGCGACGATGTCGAAGATGTCGTCGAAATGTTCGAGAATGCCGAGCGCACCGGCCGTCATTTCGGCATGTTTGACGCTGCCGTTGGTGAAGATGAACTTGCGGCCCGGAAGGGCTTTGATCGCCGCACCCAATTCGGGCTGAGCCGTGAGGCTCGAAAAGTCGATGGCATGGGCCTTTTCCAAAAAGTCGTTCGGGTCGACGCCGTGATGGATCATCAGACCCTGCAGCGTGGTGCCGTGATCCAGATAATATTGCTTCTGCAGCTTGCGCGCCTCGTCCCGCTCCATCTGCAGAAGCGCCGAGACATAGGCTGTCATGTTCTGGTCGATCTGCGCGAAGAGATTGACGTGATGCGGATAAAGCGTGTTGTCGAGGTCGAAGACCCATTCGGTCACATGCGCAAAATCGGCCTTGGTCGGAGTGCGATCTATCTTTGTCATGGCGGCGTTATGGCATGGGCCAAGGAAATTGCCGAACAAAAAAATAGACGCCCGATTTTCGACGGACGGAAAAGGGAAGGGATGATAAAAGGCCATCCATGTTTTTCGATCTTCCCAATGAAGACACGCTTTATGATGCGCTGCTCGCCCGCAGCTCCGATTACGAGGGGCTTGCCTATGTCTGCGTGAGAACGACCGGCGTCTTCTGCCGGTTGACTTGCCCCGCGCGCAAGCCGAAACGTGAGAACACGCTCTTCTACGATTCCATCGCCACCTGCATGCAGTCCGGCTTCCGGCCCTGCCGGCGCTGCAGGCCACTGGAACAGGCGGGCAGGGAACCGATCGTCGACGAACTGCTGGAAGCGCTCGATTGCGCTCCGGCGGCGCGATGGACCGAGGATGATCTGGTCCGCCGAGGTTACGATCCCTCCACGGTTCGGCGCGCTTTCAAACGATCGCTGGGCATGACATTTTTAGACATCGCCCGCTACCGCCGTGTCGGCGAGGCAGCAAGGCAGCTTGCGGGCGGCGCCCGCGTCATCGATGTCCAGCTGGATGCAGGTTACGAATCGGCCAGCGGGTTTCGCGCCGCGTTCCAGCGGTTGATAGGCAAGGCGCCTGCCATGTCGATCAACCGCGAACTGCTCTTCGCAGACTGGTTTGAAACGCCGCTCGGGCCGATGGTCGCAGTGGCCGATCAGACGCATCTGCATCTTCTGGAGTTCCACGATCGCAAGGCGCTTCAGGCTGAGCTGGAAAACCTGCAGCGCAAGACGCGTTCCTCGGTTGCCGCCGGCAGACCGCCTGCGATCGGACAGATCGATGCCGAGCTGAAAGCCTATTTCGAGGGCAAATCCGCGAACTTCAAAACTCCCTTGGCGCTCGCCAACAGCACCGCCTTCGAGCGGGCGGTCTGGGCGAAGCTTCGGGAAATTCCGGTCGGAGAAAGACGCGGCTATGGTGATCTGGCCAGGGAAATGGAAAACCCGCAGATGGTGCGTGCGATCGGCCGCGCCAACGGTGCAAATCAGATAGCGATCGTCATCCCCTGCCACCGCGTGGTTGGCGCAGACGGATCACTGACAGGCTATGGCGGCGGGCTCTGGCGCAAACAATGGCTTTTGAGGCACGAAGGAAAAATGCGGCCAAACGGGCTGTTTAAGGAGGAAGTTTAATGAACCAGGTGGAAAAGGCGAAGGCGTTCGGCGCGTTGCATCAGAAAGGCAATCCGGTCGTCCTCTATAATATCTGGGATGCCGGCTCGGGGAAGGCTGTCAGCGACGCAGGCGCCAAGGCGCTCGCGACCGGCAGTTGGTCGGTTGCTGCAGCGCAAGGTTATGGGGACGGCGAAAAACTCCCGCTGGAAGCGCTTGTCGCAACGGTGCGGTCGATCACTGCGGCCAACGACTTGCCTCTTTCCGTCGATTTCGAGGGTGCGTATTCGACCGACAAAGCGGGAGCGGCCGCCAACGTCGCCAGACTAATTGATGCCGGTGCCGTCGGCATCAATTTCGAGGACCAGGTGGTAGGCGGCAGCGGGCTGCATCCGATCGACAAGCAGGCCGCCCGCATCCGCGCCATCCGCGAGATGGCCGAGGCCAAGGGCATTGCGTTCTTCATCAATGCCCGCACCGACCTGTTTCTCAAGTCCACCGATCCCGATCGGCATGCGCTGCTGGTGGATGAGGCGATCGATCGGGCAGCCGCCTATGCAGAGGCTGGCGCCAGCGGTTTTTTTGCGCCGGGTTTGTCGAACCGGGACCTGATCGGCCGAGTGTGCGAAGCCGTTGGGCTGCCGGTCAACATCATGATGCGGCAAGGCGTGCCTGATGTGAGGACCTTGGCAAAGCTCGGCGTCGGCCGTGTCAGTTATGGGCCGGGACCCTACCGCGCAATGATGGATAAACTGAAGGAGGCAGCCGAGGCGGTCTTTGCCGCCGCGGTCCAGGCTTGAATCAAGGAACGATCAGCGTTCCGGCACCGTGTTCGGTGAAGATTTCGAGCAGCACCGAATGGGCCGTCTTGCCGTTCAGAATGACGACACCCTGGACGCCGGCCTTGATGGCATCGATGCAGGTTTCGACCTTGGGGATCATGCCGCCGGAAATGGTGCCGTCGGCGATCAGTGCGTGCGCCTGCGAAACCGAGAGCTCCTTGATGAGGCTGCCCTGCTTGTCGAGCACTCCGGGAACGTCCGTCAGGAAGAGCAGGCGAGTGGCATTCAGTGCACCAGCGATAGCGCCTGCGAAGGTGTCGGCATTGATGTTGTAGGTGGCGCCATCGCGGCCGGGCGCGACCGGTGCGATGACCGGGATCATTTCCGAACGGGCGAGCAGATCGAGCAGCGTCCGGTCGACTTCGACGACCTCGCCGACGAAGCCGAGGTCGAGCACGCGCTCGATGTTTGAATCGGGGTCCTTGATCTTCTTCTGCGCCTTTTCGGCAAAGACCATATTGCCGTCCTTGCCGCAAAGCCCGATCGCCCATTCGCCCGTCTGGTTGATGAGTGCCACGATCTCCTTGTTGATGGAGCCGGCAAGCACCATCTCGACGATTTCGACGGTCTTGGCGTCGGTGACGCGAAGGCCGCCTTCAAACTTCGATTCGATGCCCATCTTCGTCAACATCGCGCCGATCTGTGGGCCGCCGCCATGGACGACGATCGGATTGACGCCGGATTGCTTCAAAAGCGCGATGTCGCTGGCGAAGGCCTTGCCGAGTTCAGGATTGCCCATGGCATGGCCGCCATATTTGACGACGATCGTCTTGTTCTCGTAACGCTGCATGAAAGGCAGCGCCTGTGCGAGAAGGCGTGCTTGGGTTTCGCTTTCGGACTGGTTCATGGCATACCCCGCAGAATAGATCGCGGCCTTTTATCTCAAGTTTTTGACAGATGGAATAATGCCCTGCGCATTAGTTGGTGCGCCTCTTGTCAATTTTGGCCGGCCGCCGTCCATTGCCATCGTGTCAAAAACAGATGGACCGGCGCAATTGGTAGGCCGCATCTCCAGGGCGGACCGGAAGGCTTTCGCCGATCTCTACAAGGAGACGAGCCCGAAAATTTTCTCCATATGCCTAAGTATCCTGAACGATCGTATTGACGCCGAAGAGGCGTTGCAGGAGGTTTATGCAAAGGTCTGGCAGGGCGCCGGAGCTTTCGTGGCGAGCCGGGGTACGCCGTCCTCCTTTCTCGCAGCCATTGCCCGCAACCAGGCGATCGACAAGATGCGAGCGCGAAAGCCTGTCGCCGGCGAGTTGAACAGTGGGTACGACCTTCCCGATCCTGGTCCCGACCCGGAAAAGCAGGCCGTGATGTCTGATGAAGGAAGGCGCATTGACACCTGCATGGAAGAGTTGGAAGCTGATCGGGCGCAGGCGGTAAAGAAGGCCCACGTCGAAGGACTGAGCCATCAGGAACTTGCCGATCAGTTTGGCGTTCCGCTGAACACCATGCGGACATGGCTGCGGCGCAGCCTTTTGAAGCTGAGAGAGTGCATGGAGCGATGACATCGCCGGATCAAAGCAAGGGAGGCCGTTCCCGTGATGAAGTGCTCGCCGGCGAGTACGTGCTTGGTGTTCTTTCGTTTCAGGATCGCCGGGTGGTCGAGGAGCGCATGCGCCGGGACCGTCAGTTTGCCGCGATCGTCAGCCGCTGGGAAACGAACCTTTCTGCTTTCAACGACGAGAATGAAGTGGCCGCGAATCCGGGCCGGGAGACGTTCAAGCAGATCGAGGCACGCCTATTCGGCGAACCGGAGCTTTCGCGGTCCTTTTCCCGCGGTCTTTGGAATTCCGCTGTCTTCTGGCGCTCGCTGACCTTCGCTTCGCTGGTCGTCGCGATCGGTGCCATTATTTTTGCCTCCGGCAACGCTCCCTCGCCGAAAGGTCAATCGCAACTGATTGCCGAATTGTCGTCCGCCGACAGCCAGGTCAATCTGCTTGCCTCTTACGACACCCAAAGCGGCAGCCTCCGCCTCGTTCCTGTCGCGCCGGCAGGCGGGGCTGAGAAAAAATCACTGGAGCTCTGGCTGGTGCCAGGAAGCGGCACTTATAAGTCGCTCGGCATTTTCCAGTCGGGTGACGATGGCGAGCTTGTTATCCCGCCCGATCTGCGCGGCAAAATTGCCGAGGGTACGACGCTCGCCGTCAGCCTCGAGCCTTTTGGCGGATCGACGAGCGGCGCACCGACAGGACCGGTTGTCGCCAGTGGCACCACCCATCGCCGTTAAAAATCGCCTCCTCTGAAACTCTTCCTGCATCGCCTCGTACATGCCGGTGTCCGGGCGGGCCGAGGCATTCCGCACGCGAACCGGCGCCCGGCGCGAGGAGAATGATCATGATGAGGTCTGCTTTGCGCACCATTGCGCTTGCCACTGCCGTATCAGCAATCGCCTTTGCTGTGCAGGCCGCCAACCCCATGGCGGGTGGGGCTCCGACGTTCCCGACGAAGAATCATCGAAAACGCCGTCAACTCGAAGGACCACACCTGGTCGCGCGGTGAAGGCCGGCGGACTTGTCGGCACCTCGAGCCCTGCCGAAGGGCACGGTTGAGACACTTCTAAAGCCCGAAAACCAGCCCGCGCTCGTCAAGGTGCTGAGCTACCACGTCGTTGCAGCAGGACGAAGGAGAGGCGGCTGCGGGCGCCTTTGTCAATTCCAGTTCTTGATCTCGACCGTTTCGGCAATGGCTTGGCGCAACTCATCCAATCCCTCGCTCTTTTCGGAAGAGGTGGCAATAACGTATGGAAAGGCCGCCGGACGCTTTTTGATCTTCTCTGCCGTTTCCGCGAGCAGCTTGGCAACCGCGGGCGGCTTGATCTTGTCGGTTTTGGTGAGAACAATCTGGTAGGAAACAGCGGCCTTGTCGAGCAGGCTCAGAACATCGTCGTCGTTCTTCTTGATGCCATGGCGGCTGTCGATAAGCACGTAGACGCGCTTCAGCGTTGCGCGGCCGCGCAGATAATCGAACACGAGTTTCGTCCAGGCATCGACCTGGTCCTTCGGCGCCTGCGCATAACCGTAGCCTGGCATATCGACGAGCGCCATCGGCGGCAGGTCGCCGCCTTCGCCGGAATAGCCCTCTGGAACGAAGTAGTTCAGTTCCTGCGTCCGGCCCGGCGTGTTGGAGGTCCGCGCCAGTCCCTTGTGTCCGACAAGCGCATTGATGAGCGACGACTTGCCGACATTCGATCGTCCGGCGAACGCCACTTCCAGCGGCCCTTCCGGTGGCAGGAACTTCATGGAAGGCACGCCGCGAATGAAAATCCACGGCCGCCCGAAGAGGGGCTTTTCATTGTTTTGCGTCATACCGCTTTTTTCCAGCGCGTCCCAATCGGTTGCGCATAAGGCATTCAGGTTTGGCGTGGTTTTGTCAACCGACGGTTCCTCGGTGCGCCTTCATTGAAAACAGGTTGCCGAAAAGAAAAAGCCCCGCCGAAGCGAGGCTTCCTCATTCATTTCGATGGTGCCGTTTTTCGCCGGAACAAGCCCTTGAGATTGTCGAAGAGCTCGATCTTCACGCCGTGGCGGCGCATGATGACCCCCTGCTGGATAACGGAGAGCGTATTGTTCCAGGCCCAGTAGATGACGAGACCGGCCGGAAAGCTTGCCAGCATGAAGGTAAAGACCAGCGGCATCCAGTTGAAGATCATCGCCTGTGTTGGGTCGGGCGGCGTCGGGTTCATGCGCATCTGCACGAACATCGTTATACCCATTATCAGCGGCCATACGCCGAGATGCAGGAGGGCGGGCGCTTCGAACGGAAGCAGGCCGAATAGGTTGAAGATGGTGGTGGGATCGGGCGCCGAGAGGTCCTGAATCCAGCCGAAGAACGGCGCATGGCGCATCTCGATCGTGATGTAGATGACCTTGTAGAGCGCGAAGAAGACCGGAATCTGCAAGGCGATCGGCCAGCAGCCGGCAATCGGATTGATCTTCTCTTCCTTGTAGAGCTGCATCATCGCCTGCTGCAGGCCCATCCGGTCGTCGCCGAATTTGGCTTTGAGCTCTTCCATTTTCGGCTGCACGCGCTTCATGTTTGCCATCGAGGCGTACTGCTTGCTGGCGAGCGGGAAGAACAGCCCCTTGACGACGATCGTCGTCATGAGGATTGCAACGCCGAAATTGCCGAAGTAGCGGAAGAAGAAATCCATCAGCTTGAACATCGGCTTGGTGATGAAATAGAACCAGCCCCAGTCGATCAGCCGGTCGAAGCGCGGGATCTGGTAGGAGGCCTCATAGCCGTCGATCACCGGAACTTCCTTGGCTCCGGCAAAGACGAGATTCTTGAGCTCGATCGACTGTCCGGGACCAACCGTGACCGCGTCTTCCTTGTAGTCGGCCTGGTAGCGTGGCTGGCCATCGGTGAAATGCGAGAAGCGGGCCTCATAAGCCGATTTCTGCGGCGGCACGATCGTTGCGGCCCAGTACTTGTCGGTGATGCCGAGCCAGCCGCCGGTGGACTTGGCGGGCGTGACGGCTTCTTCCTCGACGGCAGAGTATTTGCTCTCGACCAGGCCTTCGCCGATGACGCCGATGAAGCCCTCGTGCAGGACGTAGACGGAGGGAGTCGTCGGCTTGTTGTAGCGGGTAACGCGCCCGTAGGACGAAATGGAAGCCGGAGTGCTTCCGCTATTCGTCACCTTGTCCGTGACGGTGAACATGTAGCGGTCGTCGACCGAAATCGTACGCGCAAAGGTCAGACCCTTGTCGTTGGTATAGGTCAGCGTCACCGGTGACTTGTCGGTGAGCTTGGCGCCTTCAGGCGCCGTCCATACGGTTGAGGGACCGGGAACTGCTCCGGTCTGGTCGCTGCCGATATAGCCGAGTTCGGTGAAGTAGCCGTCCTTGGTGTCAGCCGGCGAGAAAAGCGTGATGATCGGGCTGCTCTTGTCGACCGTCTCGTGATAGCCTTTGAGCTTCAGGTCGTCGAGGCGAGCACCTGCCAGGTTGATGGAGCCAGAGAGCGCTTCGGTGTCGATGGCGATGCGCGGCGCCTTAGCAAGCGCTTCCTCGCGCGTTGCGGTCGCTGCGGCCTGGCCGGTCGGGGCAGCGCCACTTGTCTGCGGTGCGGGCTGGCCGCCTGCAGCAGGAGCCTGTGTTTGCTCGCTCTGCTGCTGCGCTTTCTGAGCTTCCTGCGCTTTGCGCTGTGCTTCGATGCGCGGGTTCATGTAAAGAAACTGCCAGCCGAGAACGATCAGCACCGAGAGAGCGATCGCAATGAAATAATTGCGGTTGTTTTGCATCATACGTTCCTGGGGCGTCCGTCGGAGGATCGCCTGTGTTTCGGCTTGTTTTCGACGCGTGCCTTAAGCTCCGCGCTCAATTCCTTGAAGGACGCTGTCAGGCAGTCTCTTCGCGCGACAACCACATAGTCGTGTCCGGGCTGCATTGCAAACCCCACATGAAGCCGCACCGCCTCTTTGATGCGGCGGCGCATGCGGTTGCGCTCGACCGCGTTGCCATGTTTTTTTGTGACGGTGAAGCCGACGCGGGCTTCGGTTTCGGGCTCTTTTCGGTCGAGAACCTCGAGCAGGAAGAGGCGGCCCTTGCGTTTTTCGCCGTTGCGGACAGCAAGAAACTGCGGGCGGCTTTTCAACCGCCCTGCAGTGTTTTTTTCAGTGGTCGTCAATTCGCCCGCCATCTGTTATCGGGCAATCCGGCCTCAGGCCGAAAGACGCTTGCGGCCACGCGCGCGGCGGGCAACGATGACCTTGCGGCCGCCCTTGGTAGCCATACGCGCACGGAAACCGTGGCGGCGCTTGCGGACAAGCTTCGATGGTTGGTAGGTACGCTTCATTTATTTAAACACCGCGGAGTGCGGCCCTTCTTGAATTTGCATATTGCAAGGAGCGTTGTTTTTCGAACGGGCGAGGCCAAAGACCGAAGTGACCGAACGTGCGGCGGCTTATACGGATGAAGCCCCAAAGAGTCAATTATCGCCGTTTAATCATCTCTCGGCCGGGCCAGACAGCAATAATTCGCATTCTGGTGTTAACGATTGCGTTGAACACGTCGAAAAGTTGAATTTTGCTGATTTTGGCGTGGCAGACATGCCATCGATGATATTTTTACTCGAGTCCATGCAATTTTTGCGAAGAATGGCGTCGATGGGCGGATAATATGGGTAATTTTTTGTAGTACTAAACCATCGCATTCGAAATGTAACATTAAGACATTTAGCCGATCTTCATTCTATCGGCTGGGAATTTGCTTTCCAGACTGTCGTTAGACCCTCAGGAGGCATTCCGTTGAAAATCCGCGGCAAGATCAATTTGCTCGTTTCCGTTATGGCAGCTGTCGCCCTTGTGATTGGCGCAACTGCCCTTGTCGCCATGAACGAGTACAACAACAAATTCAGCGCCTACAAGAGCGCCTCACAGCGTGCCTATGCCGGCGAGCGGCTCAACCGCTTCGTGACTGCGACAGTTATGGAAGCCCGCGGCATCTACGCGGCGAAGGAAATCAAGGATACCGGCAACTTCGCCAAGGGGCTGATGGCGAATCTCGACGAGATCGACAAGGTGATCGCCGGATGGGCGCCGCTCGTTCCCGAAAGCCAGAAGGAAAGCTTCGGAAAGCTCGTCGAGCGCGCCAGGGAATTTCGCACCTTCCGCACCGAAACGGTCCGTCTCGGCACTGAAGTCGGGCCGGCAGCCGCCAACACCCAAGGCAATAATGAGGCCAACCGCGCGAACCGAAAGGCCTTCCAGGCCGAGATCGATGCGATCGTCAAAACCGACAAGGCCGAGTTGCAGGCCGTCGACGCCGAGATCGAAGATTTCCGTGCCTCGCTGTTCTGGCTCGTGCTTGCCATTGCCGGCGTCGGCATTTCGACGGGCGTCGGCATGGGCTTTTACATCGGTACCAGTCATCTCAGCCGTCCGATTAAGCGTGTAACGACCGCCATCAATGAGGTCGCCAACGGCAATTTCGACGCGGATGTGCCTTATGCCGGCCGTAAGGACGAGATCGGCGAGATGGCAGCCGCCGTCGCCGTCTTCAAGGAGAACGGCTTGGCCATCAAGCGCCTGCATGCACAGGAAGCGGCCATGCGCACCAAGAGCGACGACCTGCAGTCGAGCATGTCCGTCGTGGTCGCAGCCGCGGCTGCTGGTGATTTCAGCCGTCGTATCGAAAAAGACTATGAGGACGAGAATCTCAATCAGTTCGCAGGCAATATCAACACACTGCTTTCCAGCGTCGATGCCGGCGTCGGCGAAACCCGCCGCGTCATTGCAAGTCTTGCGGATGGCGATCTGACACAAACCATGCGCGGCGACTTCCAAGGCGCATTTGCCGAGTTGCAGCAGAACGTCAACAACACGTTCCAGACGCTGCAGACGACCATGCGCGAGATCCGCGAGACCACCGAAGCCATCAACGGCAACACCAACGAGCTCCGCGTTGCCAGTGACGACCTTTCGAGGCGCACGGAACAGCAGGCGGCAGCACTCGAAGAGACTTCCGCAGCGCTCGACGAGATCACTGCCGTCGTGCAGAACTCGACGGAACGGGCGCAGGAGGCCACCATCATGGTCTCGGAAGCGAAGGAAAATGCGGGCCGCTCCGGCGTCGTCGTCCGCAACGCGGTCGATGCGATGGGCCGTATCGAACAGGCATCGCGCGAAATCAGCCAGATCATCAACGTAATCGACGAGATCGCTTTCCAGACCAACCTTCTTGCACTCAATGCCGGCGTCGAGGCGGCACGCGCGGGAGAAGCAGGCAAGGGCTTCGCGGTCGTGGCGCAGGAGGTTCGCGAACTCGCCCAACGCTCGGCAACGGCCGCAAAGGACATCAAGGCGCTCATTACCAAATCCGGCGATGAAGTTCATGTCGGTGTGAAGCTGGTGCAGGCAACCGGCGAGGCGCTGGGCGAGATCGAAACCCGCGTCATTGCGATCAACGATCACATTCATTCGATCGCGACCGCGGCAAAGGAGCAATCGACCGGTCTCAAGGAGGTCAACACTGCCATAAACCAGATGGACCAGGTGACGCAGCAGAATGCGGCGATGGTCGAGGAAACCTCGGCGGCGACCCACAAGCTCTCCGCGGAAGCCGACGGTCTTGTCAATCTTATTGCCCATTTCAGGATATCGAATGCTGCTGCAGTGCCGCTCGCCGTTGCCCGGAGCGAAGAACACCGCCCTGTGGCCTCGCCGGCGCGCCGTGTGATGAAGACCGTGTCGCGGGCCTTCAACGGCAACACGGCGGTTGCCGGGCAGAATTGGGAAGAATTCTGAGCATCTTCGACAGTCAGAAATCGCCGCCTTGGGGCGGCGTTTTCTTTTGTGGCGGCTTGGCATTGCTCGCGAAGATTTGAAAGCGCGCTTCGATCGGCTAATATAGAAGTCTGGTTTCAGGCGCTTAGCCGATCGGAAATGACGATGCCGGAGCAACAGCAAGGCGAAAATTCGACTGTCGACAGCGCCGCGGACGGCGCAAACCGTCCGGCGGGTGCGTTCGGCGGCCTGTCGGGGAAGCTGCTTTGGCTGACTGTCCTGTTCATCATGCTCGCCGAAGTGCTGATCTTCTTCCCTTCCATCGCCAGCATGCGCATACGCTGGCTGGAGGACAAGCTGAACACGGCTGCTGCCGCCGCCATCGTTATTGATGGCCTGCAGCCCGTCGAACTGCCGTACGCATTGCAGAAGGAAACATTGGCGGCGACCGGCACGAAGGCGATCGTTCTTCGCAAGGAAGGCACCTCCAGGCTTCTGGCGATGAGCAGCATGCCGACATCCGTCGATGAGCAGTATGACCTGACCAAGGCCACGCCGATCAGTTCCATGGGAGACGCATTGGATACGCTGCTTTTTGGCGGCAACCGCATCATCCGCGTTTACGGTCCGGTCGGCGAGACGAACATGGGCGTCGAAGTGCTGATGAAGGAAAAGCCGTTGCGCACGGCGATGCTCGTCTATGCACGCAATGTTCTGCTCCTCTCCGTGCTGATTGCGCTCTTCACCGCGACGCTGATTTTCTTCGTCATTAATCGCATCCTGATCCGCCCGATCCGTAGGCTGACCGGCAACATGCAGCAGTTTTCGGCCGATCCGGAAAACCCGCAGCATATCTTCGTGGGCGATGGCGGGCGCGATGAACTGGCGGTCGCGGGACGGCGTCTGACGGCAATGCAGATGGAACTACAAAAGACGCTGAAGCAGCAGAAGAATCTTGCGGCACTTGGCCTTGCGGTTTCAAAGATCAATCATGACATGCGCAACATCCTTGCCTCGGCACAGCTGATGTCAGATCGTCTCGTAGATGTCGATGACCCGATGGTTAAGAGCTTCGCACCGAAGCTTCTGCGCACCATCGATCGCGCGGTCGGCTATACGACGGAAGTGCTCTCCTTTGGTCAGGCAAGCGAATCGGCGCCCCGCCGGCGGCGGGTCAGGCTCTACGATCTGACGCAGGACGTTCGGGATATGCTGGCGATCGATCCGCAGAGCGGCGTTGAGTTTGCCGAGCAGATGCCGCCGGACATAGAGATCGATGCCGATAGCGAGCAACTCTTCCGTGTGATTCACAATCTCTGCCGGAACGCGTTGCAGGCGTTGACCGGCGAAACTGCCCCTGACGGCGTCAAACGCATCACTGTATCGGCCCAGCGGGTCGGTAGCGTCGTCAGCATCATTGTTGACGATACCGGGCCGGGCATGCCGATGAAGGCCCGGCAGAATCTCTTTGCGGCCTTCCGCGGTTCGGCCCGCAGCGGCGGCACAGGCCTCGGACTTACGATCGCGCGCGAACTGGTCCTGGCGCATGGCGGCACGATCGCCCTCGTCGAGAAGCCCGCGGCCGGCACGCAGTTCCGCATCGAAATCCCGGACCGGCCGGTTTCGCTGGAGGACTACCGTTCGCGCACCCAGGCGGAAAAGTGATGCAAATTCCGCATCTCAGCCATCTGCAACCAAAGTCGTGATTTTTTTCGAATTGCTATTGCATTCGCCAAAAGGACGCTTTAGAGGATCGCCCACGCAAGCGGCACGGCCGCTTTGGTACGCACCCGTAGCTCAGCTGGATAGAGCACCAGACTACGAATCTGGGGGTCAGGAGTTCGAATCTCTTCGGGTGCGCCATTACTTCCCATAAACAAATACTTACGCAGAGCCCTTTGGGCTATTGTTCTGTGCCCATTCACGCACATGGGCGTCGTCGCGCGCTTCGAAGCCAAAGGACGATCGCGACGAAGCATCCCGCATCGCGCTTGTCCGCCGTCTTTGGTGCGAAGCAACCGACCCGCGTGTGCCGCTTGTCTTTCACGACTAAAAAACGGCCGCGGGTCATGACCTCATCAATTCAGGCCTGGAAGAGCTGCAGGCGCAATCTGAGGCAATGGACGATCCCTTGATCGCCAAAAAGCACACATAGTGGGAAAGCAATGGCCATGAGACGCGCCGCATCTGCATCGTCTCGCACGTCGGCTGCTGCGTGAACGGAACGTTCGACCGAGAACCCCTCGCTTGGGATTGCGACATTCTCAGGAGAAGGCGCCGGCGGTCATCCGCTGGCAAACGGATCAAACCGGCCTCCTCCCTTCCGCTAGTCTGACCCGTCTTTTTTTGCCCGCTCGATGAATTTCCCAGCGACCGCTTTGCCAAGTGCGGCACCGGCCTGGTTGACCGCAGGCGCGTGCGCTGTATCCGCCGCCCGCTGAGGAACAGGCGACCGTCCCGCGTTGGCCCCAGAAGTACGGCGCTTGCGGCTGACAGGTAGGCATGGGGATAGAGGTATCTTGCGATCCGGACGGCGTGTCTCAGCACGGTCGCCTCGATATCCTCGCCAGCATCGACATAGATGCCGCGCATGAGCTGGACGAGTTTTCCCGTCTCAGCCTGGTAGTGGCTACGAGCCTTATCGATGTTTTCTCCGACCAAATGCAGCGGCATTTTCCAACTTTCGCGTATCTCACATACGGGAAAGTTGGCATCTACGATGTCGAGAAAACAAGATTTTCTAACTTTCGCGTGTTTCATATACGCGATAGTTATAAATCGCGACGTAACTGCCAAGCATAATGTCGATCCAGGCGATGACATCACCTTTGTTAGTTTCGGATCACCAGAAGGCGTGACATACACGCCTCTATGGCGGTTGGGATGAAGTCAAGCTTTGTTCATTTGATTGGTCATAAGACCGGTTTGTCACCAGAATTATATACATATTTCCGCGCGCCGGGCGCGACGGTTGAGAAGTCCGGGGTGTCATGAAGTTGGTTGTACGGAGTTCGTTGGCTAAGCCTTCACGGAAAATCTGATCCGTGGTTCGGCTTCGGCCCCACAGGCGCGCATCGAACGCCAAACGGCTGCCCCCGCGCCGATCTAACTCCTTGGCCGCCCTTGGGCCTCAGCATGGCATAGGACATGAGGCGTGGGACCGAGCCCGCAGACACGTCACCCCTTCACTCGTCGATCTGATCGCGCGCCAGCTGCTCTGGATTCTTGTTGCTGTCGTTCACGTTGGTTGACTCCGGCAATTGCTCGTTGACTCCACCGGCGTACAACCTAGACGACTCATCGGAAAAGTTATACAGCCACTTCATCTGCGGCCGGCTGTCCATGAAGTCAATGAGGGCCCACCCTGTCGACCGGGATTGTGTGATCTACGGCCGGTGGCTGAAGCGGGCGATTTGCGCATCTTTCATCAGACTGCGAAAGTTAGGCCCACTGACATGCACCAGTGTCTTGTGGTCACCGCCTTCGAAATAGACGTCACTCGCCTCGCCGAGGCTCTCGTCGAGGATGACAGGCACATCGTAAGCAGATCCGATGGGTGGTACCGCGCCAATGTCGCAATCGGAAAAAAGCGAGCTAACCTCCTCCTCCGAGGCGAGACCAAGGCGCCTGTTCATCAGATCCTGCAATGTGGAGAGCTCGATCCGGTGTGTGCTCGGAACAACGGCAAGGACGTAGCCCGTTTCGTGATGGACGACCACGGATTTGGCCAGCCTGCTGCCCGGAATGTGTGCGGCTTGCGCCGACTGGCTGGTTGTTGCAGTGCGGTGATGAGCGACGGTGTCGTAAGCGATACCCTCACCGGCGATATAGTCCTGAAGTTTCCCCGCGATCGTCATCGTAGGCACTCCCTATGTTTGCCTGGGACGCATAAGGACATTTTCCTCTCATCATCCGGGAAGTCAACGACGAATGGGCGGCTGCAAGTGTAGGCGGTTGGGAGGCCGTCCTCGATCAACTTGCTTAGTTTCGCGCAATCTTGCGCAGGTATCGTCGTCCAGCGCCGAAGTGGTGCGGAGCGGGGCGCGGGGAGAATTATGAAGGCGAGAACCCAGGTTGTGATTTCGATGGCGGCGGTCGCGGTCGTTCTTGCCGGATGTGTCACTTATGACGCCAAGCCGGTTCTCTATCCCGTGGCAAGCCCGGTCAATCCGCCGTTCATTGCTCACGTGATGTGCATCGGCGAAGCCAACGCGATGTATAGCGAAGCGGCGCAGCAGTACAAACTGCGTGCACAGATGACTGGTGACTATGATAGCGCCGAAGCCGAAGCGCTCTCGCGCGATGCTGCGCGCAGGCAATATGATGCCTGCGCCTCGTCCGAAGGTTATCGCGCCGTCTACGAACGATCTGGCAGTCCGTAACGCTCTTATTGACGGTGGGGAATTGCTTGCCGGCTGGTGTGGCGGCATCTGCCCGCGACCATCTCTTGCACTAAGTGCAAAAATGCAATAGGTAAAAAAGTGCAATAAGGGATCCTTTGCCGATGGCGTCTGCAAATCGATGTTCGGGAAGCGGTGCCTGGCAGGTAAGGGCGTTTGATTCAAAAGTGGGGCCAATCAACATGACAGCGGACATGGCATGCTCGGATTTCCTGCACTTCTTCCGTTCGTGGATCACCAATCCACTTCGCGTCGCTGCAATCGCTCCCTCCGGCGTTTCGCTTGCCAAGCTGATGACGAAGGAGATCGCCGCGCTTGACGGGCCGATCATCGAACTTGGCCCCGGTACGGGAGTTTTCACCAGGGCGCTGCTTGCGCGCGGCCTCAAAGAGGCGGATCTAACGTTGATCGAGTATGGCCCGGAATTCATCGATGGCCTCAAGGCCCGCTTTCCGGCCGCCCGTGTCCTGCAGATGGATGCGGGGCATCTGGCACAGGCCGAAATCTTCCAGGGCGAGCCAGTTGGGGCAGTGGTGAGCGGCTTGCCGTTGCTTTCGATGTCGCCGCGCAAGATCACCGCCATTCTCGCTGGCGCTTTCAGCTACATGCGGCCAGGCGGTGCGTTTTACCAATTCACTTACGGGCCACGCTGCCCTGTGCCGCGGCCAATCCTCGACCGGATGGGACTCAAGGCAACGCATATCGGCGGCACGATGCGGAACCTGCCGCCTGCCGCAGTCTACAGAATTTCGCGCCGCAAGCCGCTTGAGCTGTCGCGGGAGCGCTGCAAATATCATAGCAGGCAAGCGGAGGTAAAAACGGCCGCTGGAGAGATTGGCGGCTGATGCAATCGAACGCAGATGGCTGAATCGAAGACCAGAACCGCCGAAGGGCGCCGCGAGCGCAAGCGACGCCAGACGCGCGAGCGTATCGAGCAGGCGGCAATGACGCTGTTTCTCGAACGTGGATTCGACGCCACGACGATCGAGGACATCACGGAATCAGCCGACGTGTCGAAGCGCAGCTTTTTCGATTATTTTCCCTCCAAGGAAGAGGTCGTTTTCGCCTGGCAGGATTCCTTTGCCGACCGGCTGATGGCTGCCATCGCCGCAAGGCCGAAGAGCGACTCGCCGCTCAAGGTCGTTGAAGAAGCAATCGTGGAAACGGTCGCCGCTTCCGCCAATGAACGTGGTCTCGCCCTTGGTGAACTCATTCGTCGCACGCCCGTGCTAAAAGCGCGCGATCAGATGAAATATGCAAAACTTGAGCACAAGCTGACCGAAGCCATGGTCGCAAGAGGCGGCGCAGGCAAGGACGTCCGGGCGCGCATGCGCCTTCTCTCTGCGATTGTCATCGGTGCATTGCGTGTCGGCGGAGAACGTTGGCAGGAACGTCCGCCAGAAGGCCAGCTCGAGGCTTTTGCGAGGGAGCTTTTTGCCGATCTTTGGAAGACGCTGGCGGATTTCGGCGACGAAGCGAAAAATCGGCGTTAGCCAGCTGCACTTGACAGAATTATTTTTAACCAATTGATCAAAATTGCTGCAAAATGAGGCGTCTACGTGATGCCATATAGGGAGCCATGCGTGGCGTGCATTGCTGCATTGCGGTAATAACCCTATTCTCGATCAAATCAATCGGCTATTTATAGCTTCGTAAGCAGCGCACTCCTCCTCCCAGCGCTCTTACGCAGACTGGTAACACTCCTCCTCCCAGTTGCCAGTCAGGATCAAGAGCCCGGTGCACCTCCTCCCGCGCCGGGCTCTTTTCTATTTTCAGCCCCGAAAATCACTCTGCCCATCTTTTGCGAAGCGAACCGGCTGTGTGCCTTATTTGACTCCCCTTGCGCCCGCGGCTTATTTGAGCGGCAGCCGTAGAGCGTTCAGCCAGGTGTCGATGTTGGAGTAGGGATGTTTGACGGATCGGGGGCCATGCGGAAGATGCTTGCGAGCCTGACGCTTGCTGCCTTGCTGCTATCGGCCTGCGGCGGACGGCACATCGGCGTGATGACGCCGGTTGGATCCGTGCTGCCGGGCACGTCGAAAGTCGACCTTCTCGTCGCAACAACGCGCGCACAGGACAAGGATCCCGCCGTCCTCTTTTCCGGCGAGCGCGGCACCGGCCTGATGGTCAATGCGGTCAAGGTTTCGATACCGCCGGATGCCAATCGCAAGGCAGGTCAGGTGCAATGGCCGAAGCGCCTGCCGGCAGATCCGCTTCGCGATTTCGTCACAGTGTCGGTCGATCCGCTCGAAGGAGAGCGGGCAGGCGAGGTTTGGTTGAAGAATCACATGCCGAAGAGCCGCCGCGTGCTGGTCTTCGTCCACGGCTTCAACAATCTCTACGAGGATTCCGTTTACCGTTTCGCGCAGATCGTTCACGATTCGCATGCCGACGTGGCGCCGGTCGTCTTCACCTGGCCGTCGCGTGGAAGTATCTTCGACTATAATTACGACAAGGAAAGCACCAATTATTCCCGCGATGCGCTGGAAGAGCTGCTGCGCCGCACCGCTCAGAACCCAGCCGTCAGCGATATCACCATCATGGCGCATTCGATGGGCACCTGGCTGACCGTCGAGGCGCTGCGCCAGATGGCAATCCGGGATGGGCATGTTGCAAGCAAGATCAATAACGTCATCCTTGCCTCGCCCGATCTCGACGTTGATGTTTTCGGGCGGCAATTCGTGAGCCTCGGCAAGGAGAGACCGCATTTTACCATCTTCGTTTCGCGCGACGACCGCGCGCTGGCGCTTTCGCGCCGCATCTCCGGCAATATCGATCGCCTCGGCCAGATCGATCCTTCTGCCGAACCCTATCGCAGCAAGCTCGAGGCGGCGGGCATAACGGTCCTCGATCTCACCAAGCTCAAGGGCGGCGACAGGCTGAATCACGGCAAGTTCGCCGAAAGTCCGGAAGTCGTGAAGCTGATCGGCGACCGGCTGATCGCCGGCCAAACGATCACCGATTCGCAAGTCGGTCTTGGCGAAGCCGTTGGTGCGGTTGCGATCGGCGCTGCGCAGACGGTCGGCAGCGCAGCCAGCGTTGCCGTGAGCACCCCGATCGCGATCTTCGATCCACGCACCCGCCGCAACTATGATGCCCAGTTGAAGCGCTTCGGCCGGTCGGTGGAAAATACCGCGGGCTCGGTCGGCGATACGGTCGGTGCCGGTTTGCCGGCACAATAAAATTCCTCATAGGCATTCACCTCTTTCTGATATATCACAACGCAGGTCATGCCGGCCTTGCGTTGATGGATGATGATATGACGAATGAAAGGAAGCAGACGGTCGCCGTTGTCGGCGCAGGCGTAATCGGAGCATCGATCGCCTTCGAAATGCAGCGACGCGGTTTTCAGGTGACGCTGATCGACAAGGGCGAGCCCGGCCGTGGCACGTCCTACGGGAATATGGCGAGCATCGCTCTCGATTTCGCCGCCGGTTCTGGTCCGGCGACCTGGAAGAAAATCCCCCGCTGGCTGATAGATGCCGAAGGGCCGGTTTGGTTGCGTCCGTCTTACGCACCGAAAATACTTCCGTGGTTCCTGCGTTTCCTCGCTGCTGGCCGCCCGTCCCGTTTGCGCCGGATCGAAGATGCAGGCATGAGCCTGACCCGCCGGGCGCTGGGCGATTTCCGGATCATGCTTTCGGCAATCGGCGCACCGGATCTCATGACGGAGGAGGGCTGCCTTGCCGTCTATGAGACGGAAGCCGAATTTTCTGCCGACCACGGCCATATCGAATTGATGCAGCGCTACGGCTTCAATTTCGAGATCTTGAACAGCGGAGCGATCCGCGACTACGAGCCGGAACTTTCGCCCTCGATCGCCAAGGCCGTGCTCTTGCCGGACAACAAGTCGATCCGGGATCCCTACCAATTGGTGGTCAACCTTGCGGACGCCGCTCAGGCGGCCGGCGCGCGTTTTGTCCCAGGTGTCGTGCGCAATATCGAACGCAAACCGGCGGGCAATGCTGTCGTGCTGCTCGAGGACGGCGGCCGCATCGAGGTTAATTCCGTGATCCTGGCAGCCGGCGTGCACACGCGCGAGCTTGCCGCAAAACTTGGCGAGCCGATCCCTCTGGAGACCGAGCGCGGCTATCACACGCAGATCATGAAGCCCGGAATCTCGATGCGCTATTCGGTCATCTGGCCGCATCGGGCTTTCATGGTGACGCCGACGGCCGGCGGTATTCGCGTCGGCGGCAACGTCGAACTGGCGGGGCTCGACGCGCCGCCGGATTTCCGTCGCCCGCGATTGCTCGTGCGCCATGCGCAGCGTGCGCTGCCGGGTTTGAAGATCGAAGAGGCAACCGAATGGATGGGGCATCGCCCGGCGCTGCCGGATACGATCCCGATCATCTCGCCTTCATCGAAGATGCCGGGGATATGGTATGCAACCGGCCACGGCCATCTCGGCCTGACGCTTTCGGCGACGACAGCGCAGCTGATCGCCGATATGGTGATGGGGCGCGAACCAACGGTCGACATGATCCCCTTCCGTATAAACCGATATTAGGAGGAACCGATGCCCGATAATACGAAGCCTGTAGCGCTGATTACCGGTGGCGGCCGCGGGATGGGCGAGGCGATTGCCCGCGAGCTGGCCGCGCAGGGCTATCTTCTGGCCTTGATGTCGCCCTCCGACAGCTGCGAAAAGCTCGCCCTCGAGCTTGGCGGTGTTGCCTCTCGCGGCGTGGCGGAAAAGGCCGAAGACCTCCAGGCGATTTTCGACCTGACGATGGAGACTTATGGCCGCATCGACGCTGTCGTGAACCACACAGGTCATCCGCCGAAGGGTGACCTCCTGGACATCACCGATGAGATGTGGACGCTTGGTTCCGACATGATGATCCTGTCGCTGGTGCGTATGGCCCGTCTCGTGACCCCCGTCATGCTCAAGCAGGGCAAGGGCGCTATCGTAAACATCACGACCTTCGCCGCCTATGAACCGTCACTGATCTTCCCCGTTTCCTGCACCTATCGCGCGGCGGCAGGCGCCTTTACCAAGCTTTATTCGGATCGCTATGCTGCGGATAATATCCGCATGAACTGCATCCTGCCCGGCTATATCGACAGCCTTAACCACAAGCCTGAAACCGCCGACAAGATTCCGATGAAGCGCATCGGCCACATGGAAGAGATCGCAAAGACCGCGGCTTTCCTGCTTTCCGACGGCGCGGGCTACATCACGGGTCAGAATATCCGCGTCGATGGCGGCGTCACCCGTCACGTTTGATAGGAGATAAAATGAGGTGGAAGCGTACCATCCAGCTTCTGGACGTTCACTGTGAAGGCGAGATCGGCAAGGTCGCAATTGGCGGTGTGCCGAAAATTCCCGGCGAAACCGTTGCCGAGCAGCTTCATTGGTTGAATACCGATCCCAAGGGCAGCGAGCTTCGCCGTTTCCTCTGCCTCGAGCCGCGCGGCGCGCCGATCGGCTCCGTCAATCTGCTCTTGCCGGCCAAGCATCCCGATGCCGATGCAGCCTTCGTCATTCTGCAGCCGGATCAGGCGCATGCGAGTTCGGGTTCGAATTCGATTTGCGTCACGACCGCGTTGCTCGAATCCGGCATCGTCGACATGAAGGAACCTGAAACCGTCGTCACACTGGAGACTGCGGCCGGTCTGGTAAGGGCGGTGGCAACCTGCCACGATGGCCGCTGCGAAAAGGTGCGGCTCACCATGGTTCCGGCTTTCGTCCATCAACTGGACGTCGAGATCCAAACGCCGCATTGGGGCAAGGTCAAAGCGGACATCTGCTATGGTGGCATCTTCTACGCACTGATCGACGTCCGCCAGATCAACCTGACGATTGAGAAGACGAATGCCGCAGGCCTCGTTCAGGCAGGCATGATCCTCAAGGAGATCATCAATCGCGAGATCTCGGTCATACATCCGGAAATACCGGCCATCTGGGGTGTTGCCTATGTGATGTTCCGCGATATCGAGGCGGATGGCGCGGTGCGCACCTGCACGACCATGTGGCCGGGCCGCGTCGACCGCTCGCCCTGCGGCACCGGCAGCTCGGCGAACCTGACTGCGCTCCATGCACGCGGCAAGGCCAAGGTCGGCGATATCTTCAGGTCGCGCTCGATCATCGGCTCGGAATTCGAGGTAGGCTTGCAAGCGGTGACCGAAGTTGCAGGCCGCCCGGCCATTATCCCGACGATCACAGGCCGCGGTTTCACCTTCGGCCTGTCGCAGGTCGCGCTCGACCCCTTCGATCCGCATCCACACGGCTTTGCGCTGACGGATGTCTGGGGGCCGCAGGCGGGCGAGATTTAAGGGTCAATAGTCGAATGGCTCGACCTCGGCCCTGGCGCCTTCGCCGGCAGCCTTCGGGTAGATGACGCCCTTGCGCAGGATGACGTTGGCGTAGAGACGCGGCTCGCTAGTCTGAATGACGGCGTGGGCGGCGCGAACGCGGTTATAGAAATCCTGTCCGACGAGCGGCGTCACCTGACGATGCGGCTCGTGCCTGGCGCAGCAGTCGATGATCTCCTCGTGCACGGGATCGAGCTTTTCGCGCTCGGCCTTGACTGTCGAGCGGAAGATTGCTTCCGGCACGAAATCGTCGATCGGCAGCACGCTCAGAACCGCATCGAGCACCGGTATGATGCCATGGCCGTCGAGACGGATCAGGCGCCGCCCATGCTCGAGGCCCGGATAATTGCCGTCGACGATGGCGATCTCGTCGCCGTGGCCCATTTCGCGCAGCGTCGAAAGCAGTTGCGGACTCAAGAGCGGATCAAGTCCCTTCAGCATTTTCGATCTCCTTGAATAGTACATTCTGGTCGGTCAGATAGCGCGCGAAAATCGGCAGGCTCGCGCCACCGATCGCGCGCGCTTGCGCCCCCACCGCACCCTCGATGATTTCTGGCATCACAACACCCTGCAGGTCGAGTTTCGCGGCCTCGCGGATTGTTGCGCTTACGATACGCTTGCGCACCCAGCCGGGGAAGCCGCCGTCTATGACGGCTGCGCTGAAATCGATGATCGAGGCGGCGGCAACGATCGCCTGCGCAAGGGCTTTCGCGGTATCCTGGATCCAGGTCTCCATCGGCGGGCCGAAGTCCACCCAGTCATCGGCGGAATACCAGAGCGGCTGAGGATCGATGCCTTTCTCGCGCAGCATGTTTTCGAGCACGAAGATCGAGGCAATGTCGAGAAGCTGGCGGTTCTCGCCATTCTTGCCGCGCACCGGAAGCGGGCCGATCGCGCCGGCAGTGCCGGTTCGGCCGGAGAAGATCGCCGAGTTGAGGACGATGCCACCGCCGATGAACGAGCCTATGAAAAGATAGACGAAATCCGGGTAGGATGGGCCGACGCCGAAGACGAGCTCAGCGCCGCAGGCGCTGGTGGCATCGTTTTGCAGATAGACCGGATGTGAAAGGCTGGCGGCAACTTCGGCCTGCAGGTCGAACCCGCGCCAGACATCCATCGCGCCGGCGGGCGCACCGACCTCGTCTGCCCAGTTCCAAAGCTCGAACGGCGCGGCAATGCCGATGCCTGCGATCCGGCTCCGTTGCCTCTCTTCGAGCTTGCTTTCAAGCTCCCGGATGCCGGAAATGATGAAGGCGAGAATTTCGTCGGGCAGGGGATAGGCATAGGTGCGGTGCAACTGCATGCGGATGCGCCCGACGAAATCCATCAAAACCAGATCGGCGCTGCGCCGGCCCATCTTTACACCGAAGGAATAGACGGCGTCGGGATTGAGGTGCATCGGGATCGACGGCTGTCCGACGCGACCGCGAACGGGTTCGCCTCTTGAAAGCAACCCCTCTCTCTCCAGTTCCCTCATGATGACGGAAACGGTTTGAGCAGAAAGGCCGCTGCGGCGTGCGATGTCGGCCTTCGAAAGCGAGCCGTAAAGGCGCACCAGCGAAAGGACCAGCCGCTCGTTATAGGCGCGCACCCTGACCTGGTTCGCGCCTCCCGCCGGATTTAGAATAGGTGGTGTGCCCGGCGCGTGCGTCGGACCGTCCAAGGACGACATTGGCCCACTCCTCCCGTTCATTGGCCTATGCCTGATTTGGAATCAACATGCCACATGGAATTAATAATTCAATTGGATTTATTTATTGACAAGCGAATTTCTTTTCGTTCTTAATTGCGGTCGTCAACAGTGTGGGACGGCTTCGGAGGAGGCCTTGACTGACTCTGAGGTGTCGTCCCGTGTCTCAATTCCGGTATGCCATGCGGGCGTTCCGGCTAATCTCTGGGAGGAGTTCATGAAGAAATCAGTTCTGGCTTTCGGCGCGCTTGCACTCGGCGTTGCTTTTTCCGCTCCGGCCATGGCCGCGGATGTTTCGGCCTGCCTCATCACCAAGACGGACACCAATCCGTTTTTCGTCAAGATGAAGGAAGGCGCGACGGCCAAGGCGAAGGAACTCGGCGTTACGCTGAAGTCCTACGCCGGTAAGATCGACGGCGACAGCGAAAGCCAGGTTGCTGCCATCGAAAGCTGCATTGCCGATGGCGCTAAGGGCATTTTGATCACTGCATCGGATACCAAGGGCATCGTTTCGTCGGTTAAGAAAGCGCGCGACGCTGGCCTGCTGGTCATCGCCCTCGACACGCCGCTCGATCCCGCCGATGCCGCTGACGCGACCTTTGCGACCGACAATCTGCTCGCCGGCAAGCTGATTGGTCAGTGGGCCAAGGAAACGCTGGGCGACAAAGCCAAGGATGCCAAGGTTGGTTTCCTCGATCTGACGCCGTCGCAGCCGACCGTCGACGTTCTGCGCGACCAGGGCTTCATGATGGGCTTCGGCATCGACCCCAAGGATCCGAACAAGATCGGCGACGAGGACGATCCGCGCATCGTCGGCCACGACGTGACCAACGGCAACGAAGAAGGCGGCCGCAAGGCCATGGAAAACCTTCTCCAGAAGGATCCCAGCATCAACGTGATCCACACGATCAACGAACCGGCCGCCGTTGGTGCCTACCAGGCGCTGAAGGCTGTGGGAATGGAGAGCAATGTGCTGATCGTATCGGTTGACGGCGGCTGCCCGGGCGTCCAGTCGGTCAAGGATGGCGTAATCGGCGCCACTTCCCAGCAGTATCCGCTGATGATGGCGGCTCTGGGCGTCGAGGCGATCAAGAAGTTCGCCGATAGCGGTGAAAAGCCGAAGCCGACCGAAGGCAAGTCCTTCTTCGATACCGGCGTTTCGCTCGTCACAGACAAGCCGGTTTCCGGCGTCGAATCGATCGATACCAAGGTCGGCACCGACAAGTGCTGGGGCTGAGCCTGGCTATCTAGCCATAACGACGGCCGGGGCTTGATCCTCGGCCGTTTTCGACAGACGATAAGCTCTTGCCTCATGAACCGGCGTACGAAGACCGGAGCAATATGGGCAATAGCTTCCGCGCGCGGTTCGGCGCGAAAGCGGAGGAGAAAAAATGACCGGAGCACAGGAATTCGAACGGGTTCTTGACGGCAGCGACAAGAATGTCGCGTCGTTCGAACACCAGGACATCTCATTTCTGAAACGTGCGCAGCACTTCCTGCACTCGACGCCGGCAGCGGTGCCGCTGATCGTGCTGGTGCTGGCGATCATCATTTTCGGCATGGCGATCGGTGGGCGGTTCTTCTCGTCCTACACGCTCACGCTCATCCTGCAGCAGATCGCCATCGTCGGCATCCTCGGCGCGGCGCAGACGCTGGTCATCCTGACCGCCGGCATCGATCTTTCGATCGGCGTCATCATGGTCATTTCCGCCGTGATCATGGGCAACTGTGCCATCACCTACGGAATTCCAACGCCGATTGCCGTCATGCTCGGCATGCTGGTCGGCGGCCTATGCGGGCTGCTCAATGGTTTTCTCGTCGCCTACATGAAGCTGCCGCCGTTCATCGTGACGCTCGGCACGTGGAATATCGTTATGGCGACGAACTTCATCTACTCGGCAAACGAGACGATCCGCGATGCGGACGTGGATGCGCAAGCGCCGCTGCTGCATTTCTTCGCGCTCAGTTTCAAGGTCGGCAATGCGGTCTTGACGCTCGGCGTCATTGCCATGGTGCTGCTGGTGCTTGGACTCTGGTATGTTCTCAACCACACGGCCTGGGGCAGGCACGTCTATGCGGTCGGCGATGATCCGGAGGCGGCAAAGCTCTCCGGCATCCAGACCAAGAGCGTACTGCTCACTGTCTATGCAATCTCGGGCGTCATCGCAGCCTTTGCAGCCTGGGTATCGATTGGCCGCAACGGATCCATCTCGCCGTCTTCTGCGGTCACCGATTTTAACCTGCAGGCGATCACCGCCACCGTGATCGGCGGTATCTCGCTCTTTGGCGGCCGCGGTTCCATCCTCGGCACCTTGTTCGGCGCGATGATCGTCGGCGTCGTGTCCATGGGGCTCAACATGCTCGGAGCCGACCCCCAGTGGAAAGTCCTGCTGACCGGCGTGCTCATTATCGCCGCTGTCGCAATCGACCAGTGGATCAGAAAGGTTTCGGTGTAATCATGGCTGTTGAACCCATCCTTACCGCCCGCGGCCTCGTCAAGCGCTACGGACGCGTCACCGCGCTCGACAACGCAGACTTCGACCTCTATCCAGGCGAAATCCTCGCCGTCATCGGCGACAACGGCGCGGGTAAGTCGTCGCTTATCAAGGCGATTTCCGGTGCAGTTACTCCCGACGAGGGCGAGATCACGCTGGAGGGCAAGTCGGTCCACTTCAGGTCGCCGATGGAGGCGCGAGAGGCGGGCATCGAGACCGTCTATCAGAACCTTGCGCTTTCCCCCGCCTTGTCGATTGCCGACAACATGTTTCTTGGCCGTGAGATCAGGAGGCCGGGCGTGCTCGGCAGTTGGTTCCGCATGCTCGATCGGCCGGCGATGGAAAAACGCGCCCGATCCAAACTCTCTGAACTGGGCCTGATGACGATCCAGAATATCAATCAGGCGGTCGAAACGCTCTCCGGCGGCCAGCGCCAGGGTGTGGCGGTTGCACGCGCGGCCGCTTTCGGCTCCAAGGTTGTCATCATGGATGAGCCGACAGCCGCACTCGGAGTGAAGGAAAGCCGTCGCGTGCTGGAACTGATCCTCGACGTGCGTTCCCGTGGCTTGCCGATCGTGCTTATTTCGCACAACATGCCGCATGTCTTCGAAGTCGCGGACCGTATCCACATCCACCGGCTTGGCCGCCGCCTGACGGTTATCAACCCGAAGGAATATACCATGTCCGACGCCGTGGCATTCATGACCGGCGCCAAGACGGTCCCCACGGATCCGGTTCCTGCATGAGCATGACCATCGCAGAAATCGCCGGCGAGGTGGTCACCCGCGCCGGCGACGCCAAGCGCTTCCTGATCGCCATCGCCGGTCCGCCCGGCGCCGGCAAGTCGACCATGGCAGACAGTCTCGCCGATGCGATAACAGCGCGCGGAGAAACTGCCGAAGTGCTGCCGATGGATGGCTTTCATATGGACAATGCAGTTCTGAGCGAGCGCGGTCTGCTCGCCCGCAAGGGCGCGCCGGAGAGTTTTGACGTCCGTGGCTTTCTAGACATCATCCGCGCCGTGCGTTCAGCCGACCAGGAAGTGCTGATCCCGGTCTTCGACCGGTTGCGCGAGATCGCGATCGCATCGGCCCGCGTCGTCTCGCCGGAACATCGCTTCATCATCGTCGAGGGCAACTACCTTTTGTTCAGCCAGGGCAAGTGGGCGGAGCTTGAGGATATCTTCGACTACTCCATCATGCTTGCACCGCCCATCGAGGTGCTCGAAGAGCGGCTCTTGGCCCGCTGGCGCGGCTACAAGCTGACGCAAGAGCAGGCGAGTGCCAAGGTCTATGGCAATGACCTGCCGAATGGCAGGCTCGTCCTGGAAAACCGCCGCCGCGCGGATGTGACGCTTGAGATCGCCTGACGATTGAAGCGGCAAAATGTTTGCCATGAGCCGTGCCGGGATGATAATGCGCGGGGCGAAATCCTTGAAGGCCGCCTTGCCGGAGTTGTAGCGCATGCAGTCCATCACCATCCGCCGCCCTGACGACTGGCACCTGCATTTGCGCGATGGCGCGATGCTTAAGGGTGTGATCGGCGATACCAGCCGCAATTTCGCCCGCGCCATCATCATGCCGAACCTCGTGCCGCCGGTGGTGACGACGGCGGACGCGAAAGCCTATCGCGCGCGCATCATCGAGGCATTGCCGACCGGCGATCGCTTCGAGCCGCTGATGACGCTCTACCTCACGGAGCATACGAGTGCGGACGATGTCGAGGAAGGCAAAAAAAGCGGTCTCATCACGGCTGTGAAACTCTATCCGGCGGGTGCGACCACCAATTCCCATAGCGGCGTGCGCGACATGGAAAAGGCCATGCCGGTGCTGGAGCGCATGGCCAAGATCGGCCTGCCGCTTTGCGTGCACGGTGAAGTTACGACGCCTGAGGTCGATATCTTCGACCGTGAGGCCATATTCATCGAAACGGTGCTCGATCCTCTGCTGAGGCGCCTGCCGGATCTGAAAGTCACGATGGAGCACGTAACGACGGCAGACGGCATCGACTACATCAAGTCGTCGAAAGCCAATCTCGCAGGCTCCATCACGACACACCACCTGATCATCAACCGCAATGCAATCCTGGTTGGCGGCGTGCGGCCGCATTATTATTGCCTGCCGGTCGCCAAGCGCGAAAACCATCGCCTGGCGCTGCGTGCAGCCGCAGTGAGCGGCGACAAGCGCTTCTTCCTCGGCACTGATTCTGCACCGCATATCGATCCACTGAAGGAGTGCGCCTGCGGCTGCGCCGGCATTTATACCTCCATCAATACGATGAGTTGCCTTGCCCATGTCTTCGAGCAGGAGGGTGCGCTCGACAAGCTCGAAGCCTTCGTCTCGCTGAATGGCCCGGCCTGGTACGGCCTTTTGCCGAACGACGAGCGCGTCACGCTGATGAAGCGTGAAGCGCCCGTGGCGTTTCCGACGAAGATCGAAACCGGTGCCGGTACGGTGACGGTGTTCGATCCGATGTTCCCGCTGCACTGGGACGTCGAGCGCTCTTGATCGTTCGATTTTTCTAGGGTCGTTTCAGGCAGGACGCGGCCAGCCGTCTCGTCGCCTGCGAGCGCTAAGGTGAATGCGTCCAGACGCTTCCATCAGAGGATCATCACGGCCCGGACGAAGGCAACTGCCGAAAGCAGGGACGCGATCGTGCGGCGTGATTCCACCAGGTCCAATCCTTCAGATAGGTATTCCAGACGCTGACGGCTTGCGGGCCATTGCCGCTGACCTTTGCCAGGGCGTCATTCATCGGCACGTTCAAGGCGATCGTCGAAATAAAGGATGCGATAACATAAAGCCCGGCGCCAGCCAGCATCCAAATGCCTGCGCTACCCCGCCAGTCGATGACCGCCAGGACGGCGATCAGGACGGACAGGACGGCAGTTGGAATGAAGACGAGCATGAACGGCGAGCGCAGGATCGTCACGTTGATCGAATTCATTGCCGCGATGCCCTGCTCCGGCGCAAGGCGGGCAAATGCGGGCATGATGAAGGTCGAGAAGGCAAAGAAGATGCCGGCGACAAGGCCGCTGCCGATTGCAGCGGCGACAAGGGCGACGTTGAGGATCATTCCCATGTTCATGTCCCCCAAATGCCGGTCGCCGCTGTCTCGCGGGCATATTGGCTGAAGTCTTTCGGCGGCCGGCCGAGGATTTCGGCAACGCCGTTCATGACGCGCGAATTGCGCCCGTCGAGAACCTTGCCGAAGAGCTCTTCGAGAAGATCGATCATTGCTGCCGGCAGCTCGGCCGAAGAGAGCCCGACCTTGAAGTCATCCATGGAAACCTTGCGGTAGCGGATGGTCCGGCCGGTCGCCGTTGCGATCTCCGATACCGCTTCGCGGAAGGTAAGCGCGCTCGGCCCCGTCAATTCGTATGTTTTGCCGAGGTGCCGCTGGTCGGTCAGCGCGGCAACGGCAGCATCGGCGATGTCGTCGGCATCGGTGAAGGGCTCCTCGATCTCACCCGCGGGCAGGACGAGCTCTCCCGAAGCGATCGAATCCCTGAACGCGCCTTCGCTGAAGTTCTGGCAGAACCAGGATGCTCGCAGGATCGTGTAGCCGATGCCGGCGGCCTTGAGCATCTCTTCGCTGCGCTCGGCACCGTCTTCACCGCGGCCGGAGAGGAGTACGATATGGCGCAAACCGCAATCGACGGCCATTTTCGCCAAGGCGCCGATTGCGTCGGCCGCCCAGGCGACGGCGAGATCGGGCTGAAAGGTGACATATGCGCTGGTGGCGCCTTTGAGCGCCGCTGGCCAGGTTGCTTGATTCTCCCAATCGAAGGGACGTGTCGTGGAGCGCGAAGCCAAGCGCGACCTGATGCCGCGCTCCTTGAGGCGGGAAGCGACGCGCCCGCCTGTTTTTCCCGCGCCGCCGACTACGATGATTTCGGAATTCTGCATTTGACTGCTCCTTCCACAAAACAAGAGAAATTCTCGTATTTGCATAATGAGATAAACTCTCTTATTTTGCCCGTCAATAGAAAAATGGAGTGCCGGATGCCGGAACAGACCGTGGTAAGGCGTAAACCAGGATTGCAAACGGCCGGTCAGCCCCGACGCATCCCGCGCCAGAAGCGGGGTCGTG
Organism: Rhizobium etli 8C-3; assembly: GCF_001908375.1. Taxonomy (NCBI): domain Bacteria; kingdom Pseudomonadati; phylum Pseudomonadota; class Alphaproteobacteria; order Hyphomicrobiales; family Rhizobiaceae; genus Rhizobium; species Rhizobium etli. The sequence goes on from NZ_CP017241.1 coordinate 481,864, forward strand.
AACGCTTCGAGAAGATCTTGTCGGTGGCGACGGAACTGATCGAAAAGAATGGCAGCGACGCGTTGAAGATGAGCGAAATCGTTGAAAAGGCCGAGCTTTCCTTCGGCGCTCTCTACCAGTATTTCCCGGACAAGAGCTCCATCATCCGGACGCTCGCCGAACGCTTCAACGAGCAGGGCAGGCACTGCGTAGAAGAAGAGCTCGCCAAGGTGACGAGCACCGCAACACTGCAGCTGGCGCTTTGCAACATCGTCGATCAATATTTCGATTTCTTTCGCAGAGAGCCGGTCATGCGCGATATCTGGCATGCGACGCAGGCCGACAAGCTGCTGCAGCAGGTCGATGCCGAGGATATGGAGTTTCACTCGCAAAGACTGTTCCATGTCTTGGAAAAACTGTGGCCGGCTCGCGAAGGAGGCGAATTGCTGGCGATTGCGCGGCTGACGATGCATTTGCTTGCAGCGGCGGTACGTTATTCGATCTCCGTCAGCGAGGAAGAGGGGCGAAGCGCGATCGCGCTCTACAAGAGAATGTTGCCGGCCGATATCGGCCGGCTTCTCGACAACCCGTCGTGTTAGTCGGGCATGAAGCTGCGAAGCATGAAATATGCGATGCCTCCCATGGCGATCGCGACTGCTGACGCCAACGCCAAGGCTATGGCGTATTCCCGCTTGCCGGCGGTAAAGGCCAGCCCTGCCTTTGTCACGACATTGACAGCGACGGCTATGAGGATGACGTCGGCGGCGGTTTTGGCATTGATCGCCGTGCCCATGAGGCGCGCCGTCGAAAGTGTGATGGCGTCCACATCGACCAGCCCGGAGATCGCGGCCACGGCGTAAAGTGCCGACGCGCCGATATAGTCGATGGCCATCTTCGATATCAGGCTGATCAACCCGAGCAGCGCGGCGAAGGAGAAGACCATGCGAAGTTCGAACGGGTTCTTCAACTCAATTTGCGGCACCTCCTTCGCGGCACCGGAACGCCAGACCCAGAAGAAGCCCGCAATCAGAAAGCCGATGATCGCCGGGACCAGACCGGCCGAAAGCAGAGGAAGCAAGTCGAGCGACAAGGCGCTGCCGATGGCAAGAACACGCGCAAAGGACAAGGCGCCGGCGACAGCCGCTCCGGCGGCCAGGTGTGTCGAACCTTGCGGCGCCTGCTTGGAGTAACGGGCGAAGGAGAGCGTCAGCGCAGTGGAGGAAACCAATCCCCCGGCTGCACCTGCCAATAGGATGCCGCGGCTCGTGCCCGTGAGTTTGATGGCGAGATAGCCGGCAAAGGAAAGTGCGGCGATGGTAATGGTGAGCACCCAAAGGGAAAAAGGGTTGAGCGCGCCCCAAGGATCGAGGGGCCTGTCCGGAAGCAGCGGTAGGGCAACCACGGTCATGGCTAGCAGCACCAGCGCGGAGCGAAGCTCCGGCCAGGTCAGACCTCTCAGAAAGCCATGCAGGCTATGGCGTGCCGCAAGAATGATGGTCATCACGACGCCGCTCGCAGCCGCAGTCACGATGTCCCCGACAGCCGCAAGAACGCCAAGCCCGAAAACCGCCAGCGCAGCCACGACCGAGGTTATGCTGTAATCTTCGTCTTCCTGCGTCTCCTGCCAGTTCCCCGCTATATAGACGAGGCCAAGCAGCGCCGCGATCGTAGCCGGCAGGAAGGGACCTATCATAGAGTGCAGCGTCCCGGCTATTCCGCCGAGAAAACCGGTGAGGGCGAATGTACGGATACCTGCTGTTCTGCCGCCCGCCCGCACGTCGCGCTCCTGCCAGCCCCGCTCGACGCCGACAAGCAGGCCGATTGCAAGCGCCACGCCCAGACGCTGAAAGATTTCGGTATGTTCCATGGTCTTACGATATTCCTGTCATGCCATCGCACAATCGGAAATGTTTGGACGAGTTGACGCATTCGTTGCTATTCTTGAAGCCGGACCCTCGCAGTTCTGGAATCTTTTGGCGCTTGCTGCTATTGCCCCATGGATTCAAGCGAAGGAGAGAGCGATGATCCACACGACATTTCCCGACCGCGCCGTCATGGCCGAACTGGTGGCGAAGATGCTCTGGGAAATCAGGGCGGTCCATTTCAACGCCGCCCAGCCCTACAAGCTCTCATCCGGCATGGCGAGCCCGGTCTATATCGATTGCCGCAAGTTGCTCTCGTTCCCGCGAATCCGTTCCACGGTGATGGACTTCGCCGCGGGCGTCGTGCTTCGTGACGCCGGTTTCGAGCAGTTCGACTGCATTGCCGGCGGCGAGACGGCGGGGATTCCCTTCGCCGCGTTGCTTGCCGATCGTCTCGGCCTGCCGATGATCTATGTGCGCAAGCAGCCGAAGGGCCATGGCCGCAATGCGCAGATCGAAGGCAATATGGCGGAGGGTTCGCGTGTCCTTGTCATCGAGGATCTGACGACGGCGGGCGGCAGCATGTTCAAGTTCATCGATGCCATCCGCGCGGCTGGCGGCATCGTTGATCACGGCATTGCACTCTTTTACTACGGCATCTTTGACGAAGGCGCGCTACGCTTTGCCGATGGGAAGGTGAAGCTGCATTACATCGCCACTTGGCGTGACGTTCTGGCCGTTGCGAAAACGCAGAAGCTTTTCGACGAGAAGACGCTTGGCGAAGTGGAAGCCTTTCTCGACGCGCCGCTTGCCTGGTCGGGCCGCAACGGCGGCGTTTCGTCGCTTTAAGGACAGATAGGCAAAGTGCGGCTTTGCTTTTGTCACGAAATTATTTAATCGATTGAAGACCGAAATTCACCGATACGTTGGGAGGCCCGAATGATTTTGTGCTGTGGCGAAGCGTTGATCGACATGCTGCCGCGGGAGACGACGCTCGGCGAGAAGAGTTTTGCCCCCTATGCCGGTGGAGCGATCTTCAACACGGCGATTGCGCTCGGCAGGCTTGGCGTTCCGACGTCTTTCTTTACCGGCATCGCCGATGACATGATGGGCGATATTCTGCGCGAGACGCTGGTCGCCAGCAACGTCGATTTCAGCCTTTGCGCCATATCGCCCCGCCCGTCGACACTGGCATTCGTTAAGCTTGTGAACGGTCAGGCGACTTATGCCTTCTACGATGAAGGCACGGCCGGCCGCATGATCACCACAGACGACCTCCCGGTCCTCGGCGAGGATTGCGAGGCGCTGCATTTCGGCGCGATCAGCCTGATTCCCAGTCCCTGCGGCGAGACGTACGAAACGCTGCTCGATCGCGAGGCTGCAAAGCGTGTCATTTCGCTCGATCCGAACATCCGCCCCGGCTTCATCAAGAACAAGGAAGCCCACATGGCTCGCATCAAGCGCATGGCGGCGAAAACCGATATCGTCAAGTTTTCCGACGAAGATCTCGAATGGTTTGGCCTTGAAGGCAGCCATGACGATCTGGCGGCCCACTGGCTGAAGCATGGCGCCAAGCTCGTCGTCATCACCAAGGGCGCGGAAGGCGCATCGGGCTACACCAAGGATCGCAAGGTCGTTGTGCCGAGCCAGCGCGTCACTGTGGTCGACACGGTTGGAGCTGGCGATACATTCGATGCGGGCATCCTCGCTTCACTGAAGATGGACAATCTGCTGACCAAGGCGCAGGTTGCCTCCCTCGACGAAACGGCGCTGCACAATGCCCTGTCGCTTGGGGCAAAGGCCGCGGCCGTCACCGTTTCGCGCGCCGGCGCCAACCCGCCCTGGGCGCACGAAATCGGCCTTTGAACTAGGCGAGCCGATCAAGAAAGCTGAGAATTTCACGATTGAAGTGCTCGGGCCGCTGCAGGGGCGCGAAGTGGCTGACATCGGGCAGCAGGATGAGCTCGGCATCAGGGATATTGCGCGCGAGATAGTCCGCATGCTCGGGCTTGATGAATTCGTCGCGCTCACCCAGCACGACCGCGACTGGCACCTTGATCCGCGCCAGATCGCTCGCTGTGTAGTTGGGCTCGGTCGCCATCATCCTGCTGACGTCTCGAACAAAGGCATCGAACTGATCGGGTGTTGCCGATAGAGCCTCATAGTCCTTCCTGTGCCGGCTGAAGCACCGATCGATGACCGGTGTCGCGACAAACTCTTTCGTGCCGCTCGGATCCATATTGCACGCGAAGAAGAAGACGCCGGAGACGCGGTCCGGATGCTGATCGGCAAGGATGAGTGCCGTGCAGGCTCCATCACTCCAGCCGACGAGGGCTGCTTTGGAAAGCTCTAGATGATCCATGATCGCCAGAACGTCCGTTGCCATCAACCCGTACTCATACGGCTGGCTATCGCGCGTGCTGCGGCCATGCCCACGGCTGTCGATGACCACAACCTGCCGGCCGGAATCGATCAATGCCGGCACTTGATAGCCCCAATTGCCGCTGTTACCAAGCCCGCCATGCAGCAGGATCACCGCTGGACCGTTCCCGTAGGTCGCGTACCAGATGCTGGCACCATCATGCTCGACGAAACCTGCGGATGCTGCGGCCGGCAGCGGCGGCGCGCCCTCTGCCTCAAAGATCTTGAGTTCGTCGTCCATCACGCTCATCCGGCTCTCCCTTCCTGATACAGACGATCAGATGTGGCGCGTTTCGACAGCTTCAATGAGAAATCACACATCCCATCCGAGATTTGAGGCACGGAATCCTTCGAAGCAGGCCGTCGAATTATAATCTGACATAACGCCTGCCAGGTGGGCACGATGCAAGTGAAGTTCGGCGGCATGGGCAGTTGCAGCCAGAAACATTCGCGGACAATAGGCAGGCTAGCGTAGACCTCGAGCTGCGCTACCTCCGCTTCATCCCCTACGGCGATGCCCGCAGTCTTGTAAGCCAGATCGTTCTCTTCACGAACGGTTTCGAGGCGGAGATGTCCCGCGCCAAGGCATCGGTCGCGGCGGCAGATGCTCTTGGCGGCTACCTTTGGGAAGTGGTGCGACAGCCGGCCCTCGACCCCTTCTTCGCGTTTTCGACCGAAGGGCAGTATGAACTCCTGCGCCATCAGGTCGATCACGCCGCCATTAGATCACGGGGAAATCCGGCTGGGCCTGAGGGAGCGACAAACGGAGCAAGATGCCAGCTGGCCACACCTATTCATCAGAATAGGTGGCGGACCTAAGCGGTCGCAGATGAGGGGGCAGACGGAATGTCCCGATTTTGCCCCGAAGCGGACGCTACAATCGCCACAGTCACGGAAACAACATGAATTCAACATTGAAGGTGAAAGTGTGGTTGAACCGATTTCCCAAGAGCATTTTTCAGGGCTTAAGCGGGCTGTCGTGCTGGGGAACGGGCTCCGGCTCGCGTACATCGAGTTGGGCGACCCTAGCGGCGTGCCCATCCTCTTGCTACACGGGTTTACGGACAGCGCCCGAAGCTGGAGCCTCACCGCGCCGTATCTGGCGACGGGTTTTCGCGTCGTAGCCCCAGACCTGCGGGGTCATGGGAATTCGGACAAGCCTGAGGGTTGCTACACTATTCCCGAGATGGCGAATGATGTCCGGTTTCTCATAGAGGTTCTGGACCTTGTGCCGACGCACGTGGTCGGCCATTCGCTTGGAGGGCGGCTTGCGCAAGCGATTGCTGAGCGGTGGCCCCATCTCGTCCGAAAAGTCGTTCTTATGTCCACATCCGCCGTGCTGCGCGAACGTCGGGGGTGGTTGTGGGAAAACATCCACATGCTCCGCGATCCGATCGATCCAGAAAGCGCATTCATCCGGGAATGGTGTTCTGGCGCAGTCCCGGTCGACGAGTATTTTCTCGCCCATGCGCGACGCGAAAGCGCCGCGGTGCCGTCACGAATCTGGCATTCGATTTATTACGAGCAGCTTGCCTATGATCCGTCGCCGCTGCTGCAGGATATTTCCGCGCTGACGCTCATCCTGCGGGGCGAGGAGGACATGATCGCGACTGAAGAGCATCAGGCCCAGATGAAAGATGCGATCGTCGGCGCCGAGTTCATTTCTCTTCCCGGCCAAGGCCATAACATCCATTGGGAAGCCCCTGAGAAGGTGGCCCACTTGATCTTGACCTTTCTGAAGCGTCCGTGACCGCTTCTGGCATCACCCATTTTGCTGGTCAGATCGACAATCTCATTTCACGACAGCGAACTCATGCCCGGTCCTTCCGGGAGTGCGATGTCCTACCTTACAGCAGGTCACCAATCGATTCCATTGCCGCTGTCTGAGACACTTGAAACCTGGTTTCCCGGCGTGACAGACGGTGTCGTGTTCAGAAATTCGATGGCAGGTCGGCCGCTTGTCGGCCTCCACAGCTATATCGATCACACGATGTACAAGGAATGCATGGATGAAGTAGTCTAATCCAGCGTCATCGGTAGCATCCCATCTTGGAAGAAATGATTGTCGATGTCGTCGCCGGGGCCCCACAGTTTGCGAGTAAGGCTTTCGTTCTCGGGTTCGATCCGATCGACGAGCTTTTCGAACGCGCGGCTGGCTTTCTCAATGTGCGGAGCTCTTTCGTCTGCGGTTAGGGGCAGCGCTTCGTTTGGAACTGCGCTTTTCGTGCGAGGTCTGGCTTCATCCGCGAAGACGTTCCTTGCAGATCGTCTCCACAAGCGCCTGCAGGTCCTTCACGCGCGCGACAAGCCATTGCAGATCATCATTGCTGATCGCGTATTTCGACGAGTATCGCGCCTCGACATAAGCCCGGGACAACAGTTCGAATGAGCGGCGGGCAGAGCGAGTGTCGCGCGGCCAGGCGGAAACGAGCCGCGCATCAGCGCTTTCAGCTTGCGAGCGCAGCACCTTGATGCGATGCGATTTTGGGCTGTAGAGGGTTAGGACTAAGAGGACACAGTGGTAGAACGCCTCGCATGATTGATGAAGCAAGAAAGCCGCTTTGTTCATGCTGCCCCGACCTAAGTAAAATTCAGCACCGTCGAGAAACTCCGCAGCGCTTACAAACCACTGGTCATAATGCCGCTGCGCTTCGGCTCTGGCGTCTTCTGATGTCAGCGCTTTCGGCTGGGCGAGGGGATGACCGGGCTCCTCGTAGAGCACGATGCCGTCCTTGGCGATGTCGGTGAAGAACGGCCGGCCGCGGGCCAACTGGTCGTTGACGTCTGAAAGGCAGTGCACGATCGGAATCACCGGCGTTTCGATCCGGTGGCTGATCTGCTCTTGCAGCAGCCGTTCCTCCAGCGCCTCCCACAGCTCGTGCTCCTCGGCAAAGCTCTTGGTGTTGACGACGATCAGAAGGTCATAGTCGGAGCGGTAGCCGCTTGCGCGATCCTCGACCCAGTCGCCGCGGGCATAGGAGCCGTAAAGGATGACCTTGAGGACTTTGCCGGCGGCCTTCTTACCGGACAGCTTGGTGGCGCGAAACTGCTCGACCTCGAAAAACAGGATTTGCAGAATACGGGCGAGCTCCCGGCGCTTCTTGTCGGGCAGATGGTCGAGATGGTCTGTCAGGGTCACTGCCGCGTCGAAGCCTTCGGTGGGAATCGCATCCATCGTAGCGGCTCATCGGTTGTTGCGCATCTAAACTCTTTACGCGCAGGTGTTGTGGATTGCAACCAAATCGTGGCAGTCAGCCCGTCCTTCGGTCGACCAGTTACGATCCACGTTTGTTGCACTGCATATGCGTGCGAACCTCCTAGAGAGTTATGAACTCAGCTAAAACCGTCGAAAAACTATGACAGAACAGTCCCGGCGTCGGGCCGTTCGCGTCGGGAACACCGATGCCATTTGCCGTAACACGGCATAATGAGCGTCCCGAGCCACATTAGGCCCTGCCTGACGAAGCTGGCGATGTCGGCCAGATCGCCGGATATTCCATGTCGCTGGTACATCTCTCCCGGCAAAGCGAAGAGGGCTATCCTTGTCTCCGGCGCAAAATCCAACTTTCGCTGGCTTCTCTTCCGGTTGTGATCGACGCCAGTCCGCTCGGCGAGATGCCTCCCCACATGTGCGGCTGGGAGGAGGATCCGACAGCTATCGCTGAGTGGCGTAAACCCGAAGGATCGGGGTGATCTTACGTGGCAAGCTTCGCCAATGCTGCAACGAGCCCCTGGGTCGAGCTATCGTGTCCTGCCGCGCTCTCCTTGCCTGCAATGACCGGCAGCAGGCCGGTCGCCAGTTCCTTGCCGAGCTCGACACCCCACTGGTCGAACGAGTTGATGCGGAAGAGAACGCCTTCGACGAATACGCGATGCTCATAAAGCGCAATCAGGCGGCCAAGCGCATAGGGCGTCAGGCTGTCATAGACGAAGGTGATCGACGGCCGGTTGCCGGTGAAGACCCGGTGCGGTGCGATGAAATCGGCCTTCTTGTCGTCCATCCCCTTGGCTGTGAGCTGCGCTTTGGCTTCCTCGAAAGTACGGCCCTTCATGAGCGCTTCGGACTGTGCCAGGCAATTGGCCATCAGCAATTGGTGCTGATGGCGCAGTTCCGGCTCGAAGGCGTTGGCGGCGATCATGAATTCGCTGGGAATAATGCTCGTTCCCTGGTGGATGAGCTGGAAGAATGCGTGCTGGCCGTTGGTCCCCGGCTCGCCCCAGACCACCGGGCCGGAATTGCTCTCGACCGGCGTGCCGTCGATCGTCACACCCTTGCCGTTGGATTCCATGTCAAGCTGCTGCAGGTATGCCGGGAAGCGCGCCAGGCGCTGGTCGTAGGGCAGGATCGCACGGGTGGCATAACCCAGCACATTGCGATGGTAAAAGCCGATGAGGCCGAGCAGCATTGGCAGGTTTTCGGTAACCGGATCCTTACGGAAGTGGTTGTCCATTGCATGAGCACCGTCCAGGAACTTGCCGAAGTTCTCCGGCCCGATCGCGATCATCAGCGGCAGCCCGATGGCAGACCAGATGGAATAGCGGCCACCGACCCAATCCCAGAAGCCGAAGACGCGTTCGCTGTCGATGCCGAAGGCGGCGACCTTGTCGAGCGCCGTCGAGACGGCCGCGAAATGGTGCTGCACTGCAGCCTCACCCAGCGTCTTGGCAATGAAGTTGCGTGCTGTCTGCGCATTGGTCATCGTCTCGATCGTGGTGAAGGTCTTCGAGGCAATGATGAAGAGCGTCGTTTCTGGCTGGACCTGCTTCAGGATATCGGCGATATGGGCGCCGTCGATATTCGAGACGAAATGCGCGCGCGGGCCGTCGTGGAAGGGCGCGAGCGCAAGCGTCGCCATGACCGGTCCGAGGTCCGAGCCGCCGATCCCGATATTGATGACGTCGGTGATCTGCTTGCCCGTCGCGCCCTTGAGAGCGCCGGAGCGGATGCCCCCGGCGAACCCACCCATGGCGGCGAGGACACTGTTGACATCCGGCATCACATCCTTGCCGTCGACCATCACGGGCGTGTTGGATCGGTTGCGAAGCGCAGTGTGTAGAACGGCGCGATCTTCCGTAAAGTTGATCGCCTTGCCGGAAAACATTTCCTCGCGCTTCTTCTCGACACCGCCGTCTTCTGCGAGCTTGACGAGAAGCGCGAGGATCTCGTCGTTCACGGCAGTCTTTGAATAGTCCATCAAAAGGTCGTCGAGTGAGGCGGTAAATCGCGAGAAGCGCTTTGGATCGGCCGCGAAGGCGGCGCGGATATCGGTTGCCTTCGTGGCGGCCGCAGTGCTCTTCAGCTGTTCGACGGTGACATTCATTGGAGGCTCCTTTGAAGGCGGAAAGAGTTGCGGAAACTATTCGCTTTGTAGGGCGTAAATCAAGTTCAGCCACTGCCGGAATGCAAAAAAGCCATCCGCGCACAGGCGGATGGCTTCAATTTCATGCGAATGTCAAAATCAGCCGCGCAGATCCTTGCGCAGGATCTTGCCGACCGGCGATTTTGGCAGTTCAGTGCGGAATTCAATATGGCGTGGCCGCTTGTAGTTTGTGAGGTTGGCGGCACAATGAGCCCTCACATCGGCCTCGGTCAGAGCCAGGTCCTTCCGCACCACGAAGAGTTTCACCGCTTCGCCGGAGTGGCCATCCGGCACGCCGATCGCGGCGGCCTCGATGATGCCCGGGTGCATGGAGGCCACTTCCTCGATCTCGTTCGGATAGACGTTGAAGCCTGAAACCAGGATCATGTCCTTCTTGCGGTCAACGATCTTGGTGTAGCCGCGCTCATCCATGAAGCCCATGTCGCCGCTGCGGAAAAAGCCGTCGGCCGTCATCACCTTCGCCGTCTCCTCTGGCTTTTGCCAGTAGCCGGCCATTACTTGCGGACCGCGGATGCAGATCTCACCGATCTCGCCGAGCGGCAGGGAATTGCCGTTTTCATCACGAATGTCGATCTCGGTGGAGGGCAGGGGCAAGCCGATCGAGCCGGTGAATTCCGGCGAATCGAAACGGTTGGCGGTTGCCACCGGCGAGGTCTCGGAAAGGCCATAGCCCTCGGTAATATGCGAGCCTGTCATCTTCAGCCAGCGCTCGGCGACCGGCCGCTGTACGGCCATGCCGCCGCCGAGCGACATGATGAGCGAGGAGAAATCGAGCTTGGCGAAATCGGCATTGTTCATCAGCGCGTTGAACAACGTGTTGAGGCCGGGGAAGATATGGATGTTCGACTTGCCGAATTCCTTGACGAAACCTGGAATGTCGCGCGGATTGGGTATCAGGATGTTGTGCGCGCCGAGCGACATACCCATCAGCGAATTCACCGTCAGCGCGAAGATGTGATAAAGCGGCAATGCGCACATGAAGTTGAGCACGTCCGGCTGCTTCTTTAGCTCGAAAGCGGAATTCAGCCAAAGCTGCAGTTGCCGCTTGTTGGCAAGCAGGTTCTGGTGCGTCAGGACCGCGCCCTTAGCGACACCTGTCGTACCGCCTGTATATTGAAGAAAGGCGATATCGCTGCCCTTGATGGCCTGTGGTTGCAGCGGTCTGCGTGCGCCTTCGCCCAGCACCTCCTTGAATGTCTTGTGCTGTGGGATCGACCAGGAGGGAACCAGCTTCTTCACTTTGCGAACGGCGAAATTGACAATCAGCCCCTTTGGACCCAGCATTTCGCCAAGCGAGGTCACCACCACATTGCGTACATCAGTCTTTGCCAGCACCTGTTCGACTGTGCGGGCGAAGTTTTCCAGCACGAAGATCGTCTTGGCGCCTGAATCGCGCAGCTGGTGTTCCAGTTCGCGCGGCGTATAGAGCGGATTGACATTCACGACGACCAGACCGGCGCGCAGGATGCCGTAGACTGTGATTGGATTCTGCAGCACATTCGGCATCATCACGGCGACCCGATCGCCTTTCTGAAGACCGATGCCCTGCAGCCAGGCTGCGACCTTTCGTGTCTGCTCTCCGAGCTCTCGATAGGTGAGCGTCTTGCCCATGCTCGAAAAGGCAACACGATTCGCATAGGTTTTGCAGGACTTGTCCAGCAGATCCACCAGCGATTCATGTTCCGGTGGCGGCAGTTCGGCCGGAACGATCGCGGGATAGGAGGCAAGCCAAGGCTTTTCCCGCTTCGCGCCACCTGGATGGACGGAAATGCTGCTGCTCATCGTGTCTCTCTCCCTGTCCGGCAATGGCTGCCGGCCTCTGCGGCTGCCGGTCGGATGATCCTCCATCCTCCGAAGAGCAGCTTATGCCAATGCTTGAACGGTTCAAGCCGGATTAAGAATTACACTAACTTTGACGTAAACGTCAACGTGGTTCACGCTTCGATAATCGGGGAACCTTTGAATCCGAAGATGCGTTTTATCTCCATGACTGACAGGTGAGGAGAAGCAGAATGCTCAATGAAGAAGCTGATGTCAGCCGCCGCGATCCCGATGTAAGGGATACGCCGTCGCTGATTGCGAGTGACCGTGTAGAGGGCACTCGTGTCTATGGCGCCGATGGCAGGCATATAGGCTCGATCGAGCGCCTGATCATCGGAAAGCAGGACGGCCGCGTGGCGTATGCGGTGATGAGCTTTGGCGGCTTCCTTGGTATTGGCAATGACCACTACCCGCTGCCTTGGGAAAAGCTGAACTACGACACGCAGCTTGATGGCTACCGTATCGATCTCACGAAGGAGCAGATCGAAAACGCGCCAAGCTACGCGGATGACGACGACAACTGGTACAACGATAACAGCCGCCGGATCTATGACTACTACGGCGTGCCACCCTACTGGATGTAACGTCGTTCGCGCGAATGAGCCGGAACGGGCCCCGCAGCGCTGACCCCCGAAGGTTGATCTCAACTTTTCGGATCGCTCAGCTGGCGGGGCCTTAATCGTATCTTGAGAGGAGATCGTTGGCCGAGCGAAGAACGACGCCCGGCACGATTTCTTCCGGAGAAATTGGCCTTTTCGTGCTCATTGTGAAAACGTGGCTCTCGCCCGGCAGCAGGGAGACAAGCATCGAATCTGCCACTGCACTCGGATCGAGCCGGTCGGCCATCAGGCAAAGATCCTTCAGAAAACTTCTGGCCGTAACCTTCACCTCGCATCCGTCGTCAACCCGGGTTACCGCGACGTCGAACTGCGGCCTCGGCAGCTTCAAGTCGACATCCTCGACGAAATAATGGAAAGCGCGTTTGTCGAGCATCTGCACGACGATCACCTCGTCATCAGCCGCATCCGGAGAAGCGATATCGTCCGGCAGGATGAATTCCTTGGCTTCGAACCTGTCGCAGAGCAGTCGCCAGAATTCGAATTCGGCAAGCACCGTTCCGTCGAGCTTCACGCGCCTGCCGCTGATTTTCGACCGCCAGAAAAGCGTCTGCTCGTTGACGGCTATGGCGGCGAGCTTGTCTCGGCGCGGCTGGATCGTCAGCAGGCGCGGATCAAAAGCCTGTTGCATGGCGTACCAGAGAGGCTTGCGCCGGCCTGCAGAATCCAGTGCGGACCAGGAGGTTACCGGCCAGCAATCGTTGAACTGCCAAACGACTGCACCTTTGCAGATGGCGCGATGCGAGCGCATATGCTCGACGGCGAAGCGGATGGCGCGCGCCTGGTTCAACTGTGTGGCGAAATGCCAGTCGGCCATCGTCTTCGGCACGGGCAGATGCCCGGCAAGCCCGCGAATCAGCCGTTCGTTTCCATGCGTCGCCTTTTGATGATGAAAGACGCCATGTGATTGCGGCGTCAGCGGATCGTCATGCACGCTTTCTTCAAGAGTCGTCCAGCTCGGCGGCGCCTGCCAGCCGAATTCGGAGCAGAAGCGTGGGATGTAGTCGCGATAAACCTCGTATCCGACGTCGTTCCACACATCCCAGATATGCTTGCAGCCGTGTTCGTCCGCATTGGGCGCGATATCCATCGTGCCGGAATATGGACTTCCGGGATAATAGGGACGATCAGGGTCGAGTTCTGCGCACAGCTTCGGGAGCAGATCGAGATAATAGCCAAGCCCCCAGGTAACGCCCTCCTTGATGATTGGGCGCCAGCCCCACTCGTCGAACCCCCAGATATTCTCGTTGTTGCCATTCCAGACGATGAGCGAAGCATGTGACATCAGCCGCACGACATTATCACGTACCTCGGCTTCAACTTCGCTTAGAAGCGGCTCTTCCTCCGGATAGGCAGCGCAGGCAAACAGGAAGTCCTGCCAGACCAGCATCCCGGCGCGGTCGCAAGCCTCGTAGAATTCATCGCGCTCGAAAATGCCTCCGCCCCAGACGCGCAGCATACTGATGTTTGCTGCCTTTGCCTCGCCGATGCTCGTGACATAGCGGTCCGAAGTCACACGGGAGGGGAAGCAATCGTCGGGAATCCAGTTCGCGCCGCAGATGAAAAGCGGCACCTCGTTGACGATAAAGGCGAAGGCTGAGCCGTTTGCGTCCGGCGAAGTATCAAGCCGGACAGAACGAAAACCGATCTCCTTGGAATAGCTATCGAGTAAGTCATCGCTTACGCTGTCGCGCAACTCGATCTTCAGCGGATAGAGTGGCTGGGCGCCGAGATGATGCGGCCACCAAAGCCGCGGAGATGAAACACTGATGTCGAAGCTGGCCTCTGCGGCATCTTGCGCAATCTCGACCGTATGGGATACGCCCGCAATCTCGGCGACGATCCTGCAGGCACCGGATGCGCCATGCCGCGCCAGCTTTGCATGGACCTTTACCAGGCCATCGCCACCTGCAAGCGTTGCCGATACCCGCGTCTCGAAGAGCTGTGCCCGATCCCAGCTTTCCAGCCGCACCGGCTTCCATATCCCCGCAGTCACCAAGGTCGGTCCCCAGTCCAAGCCGAAATTGCATGCCATCTTGCGCATGAGGTTGCCTGGCCCGGGATAATTGTTGGGCCGGTAGCCATAATGCTCCTCCATCTCCGCACCGTACGCATAGGCGGAATGAAAGGTGACGGTGAGTTCGTTGACGCCGGCCTTCAGCAACGCTGAAACATCGAAGCGGTAGGTGCGATGCTGGTTGAAGGTTCGCGCCACCTCCTTGCCGTTCAAGCGGATCGTCGCGATCGTATCCAACCCGTCGAAAACCAGCTCATGAACCTTGCCTTCATCGGCAGCGGCTTCGAAGCTGCATCGATAGGTCCATTCCGTCCTGCCGATCCAGTCGTTGCTGATCTCGTTGACGTCTATATAGGGGTCGACGATCAGACGGTTTGCCAGAAGGTCGAGATGCACGCAGCCGGGAACGGCTGCGGGAATGGATCCGGACAGGTCGGGACGCCCTGTATCGTTGCAGGAAAACGTCCAGCCGCTTTGAAGTTCGGCTTTTTCGATCATGGGAATGCTCTTACCGGAAACGACCGTGGCGCTGCAGAACTTCGATCCTGTAGCCGTCGGGATCGGTGATGAAGAAGAACAGGCCGAAGAGCTTTCCATCGCGGTTGAGTTCGACAAGCTCGCCGGGATTGAGACCGGCTTTCGTCAACCTCTCGTGTTCGACGGCGACCTCATCGACCGAAACGGCGAGGTGACCATAGCCGTTGCCGAGGTCGTAGGATGCTGTACGGCCCTTGTTGATCGTCAGCTCCAGCTCGAATCCGGTCTCGGCATTGCTCATATAGATCAGGGTGAAGGTCTCGAAATCGACCCGATCGGCGACTATCAGGCCCAAAACCTTGCCGTAGAAATCGACGGAGCGCGCCTCGTCGAGTACGCGGATCATGGAGTGGATCATCTTTGCCAAGGCGGCCTCCCATTGCCGGTATTGCGGCAGCCTTGGTAGCTTTCCCGCTATGCGGGGCGCAAGCCAATTTTTTGCGTGATCGCGCTTTCGACGAGGCCCATTGCGTCGTAGATCAGCACGGCCATCAGTCCGACGATGAGACCGCCTTGCAGGATGAAGGCTGTATTGTCCGAAATCAGGCCGGCGATGATGACCTCGCCAAGTCCCTTTGCCGCAACCGTCGAGCCGATCGTCGCCGTACCGATATTGATGACGGTTGCGACCTTCAGTCCCTCGAGGATGAGCGGAAGCGCAAGCGGCAGTTCAACGCGGAAAAGCCGCTGTGTCGCATCCATTCCCATGCCGTCGGCGGCATCAAGAACAGACGGCGAAACCTGGCGCAATCCGGAGACGGTATTCTCGAAGATCGGCAGCAGGCCATAGAGAAAAAGAGCAATCAGCGTCGGAGCGGCACCGAAGCCTGTGGCCGGAACGGCAAGCGCCAGCACGGCGACCGGGGGGAAGGTCTGCCCGGCATTGGCGATGGCGCGCGAGAGCGGAAGGAAATCCTCGCCGCTTTTCCGCGTCACGAAGACACCGGCAAGTACCGCCAGAATGGCGCTGCCGACAATCGAGACGACCACCAGTTCCAGGTGGCCGAAGGCAAGCGATGGAAGGCTGTTTTGCGTGTAGACGGGCGGCGCGTTGTTGTTGGTCAGTGGCACCAGTATGAAGGAAAGCCAATCGGTCCTGAAAAGCAGGACCAGGAGCAGCCCAAGTGCTGCAAAACGAAAGAGGTTGGCAACGATAAGCTTCATGCCTTGCGGCCCAGTTCGAGGAGCCGCGTCATGGAGATCGAGCCGACCGGAGCCCTGTCGGCATCTTGTACAGCTGCTTCCTCGACCCCCTGCCAGATCATTTCCGCGAGAGCGTCACGAAGGCTGATCGATTGCGGCAGCGCGTAAGGCAGCCCTGTCTTGGCCGGCGCCATGCTTGCCTTGAGCGGCAGCAGCGACATCAGTTTCAAGGCCCTGTCGGAGGTACCGGTCAACTGTTGGACGAATGGGTCGGCTGGTTCGGTCAGTATCTTTTCCGGCGTCGAGCACTGCAGCAGCCTGCCCTCGCTCATGACGGCGATCTGGTTGCCGAGGTGGAAGGCCTCGTCCATGTCGTGGGTCACAAGAACAACGGTCGTGCCGAACTGCCTCTGGATCGCCAGAAGATCGTCCTGCGCCTTTCCGCGGATAACTGGATCGAGCGCACCAAAGGGCTCGTCCATCAGCAGCAGTTCTGGCTCGGCGGCAAGCGCGCGGGCCACACCGACGCGTTGCTGCTGACCGCCGGAAAGCTGATGGGGGTACTTTTCGGCAAAACTTGACGGGTCGAGATTGAATAGACCGAGGAGCTCGTCGACGCGTCCGGCGGTTCGCGCGGCATCCCAGCCCAGCAATTCCGGTACGGTTGCAATATTCTGGGCCACGGTGCGGTGCGGAAAGAGCCCGTGACCCTGGATTGCGTAGCCGATCTTGCGGCGGAGGTCGGTTGCGGGCACGTCCATGACATTCTGCCCGGCGACGAAGATCTGCCCTTCGGTGATCGGCACCAGCCGATTGATCATCCGCATCAGCGTCGATTTGCCCGAACCGGACGTGCCGACGATGACGGTGATCGACCCTTTTTCGACACTCATCGAGACACCATCGACCACGGTTGCAGCGCCGTAGCGTTTGGTGACGTTCCTGATTTCGATCATGGTCATGCGGCCGATCCCCGTATGCTGTCGATGACCGCATCGAGGATGACGGCCGATGAAAAGGCGAAGAAGACGGTCGGCACCGCCCCGAGCATCACGAGATCCATGGCGGTCTGCCCGAGGCCCTGGAAAATGAAGATGCCGAAGCCGCCGCCGCCGATGAGCGCTGCGATCGTCACGAGGCCGATGGCCTGTACAAGCACGATGCGGATACCGGTGAGAATGACCGGAAAGGCAAGCGGCATATCGATGCCGGTCAGGATTTGCCGGCGCGTCAGTCCCATGCCGGCGGCCGCATCGCGCACTGAAGGATCAACGCCCTCAAGGCCGACGACCGTATTGGCTACGATCGGCAGCAGGGAGTAAAGCACGAGCGCAATCAGCGCCGGCGCCGTGCCGATCCCGCGAATACCGAGGTCCGCTGCAAGCGGCACATGCGTTGCGATATAGCCGAGTGGCAGCATAAGGATGCCGAACAGCGCAAGGCTCGGGATGGTCTGGATCAGGCTGAGGCCCTGCAGCACGGCAGCACGCAGCTTCGGAACCCAGAAACACAAGATGCCGAGCGGCAGGCCGATGACGATCGCGATCGCAAGCGAACCGAGTGCAAGCAGCGAATGGGCGAGCGCCTCGGACCAGAACTGCGCAGACCGCGTTGAGAACTCCTTCATGATCGACAGGCTGTCGAGCAGGCCGGAAGAAAGGCAACCGGCCAAGAGCGCAGTATAGCCGATTAGCGCGCCGACCCGCATCCACGGCGTGAGGCGGACCTTGACGAGTGCATCCGAAATAATGAGACCGACGACGGCAAGCAGCACCCAGAAACCGGCTCCCGGCGTCATGCGCGCCGCATTGCTGTTGGGCGGGGTAAACGCTGCGGCGACGAGACCGATCGCCGCCACGAGTGCGGCCAGCCCGAGCGTGGCGATCGCAAGCCGCAACGGGGCGCTTTGTGCAAGGAGTGTGGCAAATGCCGTAGCGACCAGCAGAATGGCGAGAATGATGATGGAAGGTTGGTCGAGAAGCTGCGTAAGCAGCATCGGCTTGCCGGAGGCAATGCGGTTTGCCTTCACATAGATGAAGGGCAAAAGGGCCGTGGCGATGATGCCGGCAACCACGAGAACCACGCCAAGCCGATCCAATTTGCGGACCGCTAAGGTTTCTTCCATCGATCCATCCTGTCTGGAAAGCAGCCGCTCCGCCCTGCGATGAGGGCGAAGCGGGAGAAGACTACTTCAGAAAGCCCTTTTCCTTCAGATAGGTTTCGGCAACAGACTTTGCCGGCTCGCCCTCGACCTGGATCCTGGCGTTGAGCTTTCTCAGTTCGTCGGCCGTCAGGCTCTTGAAGATCGGAGCGAGGATTTCCTCGATCTTCGGGTTTGCCTTCAGCACGTCCTCGCGGATGATCGGGGTCGGCGCATAAACCTGCTGCACGTTCTTGTCGTCTTCAAGGACGGTGAGTTCGGCCGCTTCGATTGCGCCGTCGGTGCCATAGACCATGGCGGTGTTGACGCCGTTCGTCTGGTCGGCGGCGGCCTTGATCGTGGCTGCGGTATCGCCACCGGAAAGGACGACCATCTGTTCGGGCTTCAGCTGGAAGCCGTAAGTGCTCTGGAAGGCGGGAAGCGCACCTGCCGAGTTCACGAACTCGGCGGAAGCTGCAAGCTTCGCATCGCCGCCGCCGGCGACCCATTTGCCGAAATCGGACATGGTCTTGAGGTTGTTTGGACCTGCGACATCGTTGCGAATGCCGAGCGCCCAGGTGTTGTTGGCAGGCGAGGGGGCCAGCCAGACGATCTTGTTGGCATCGTAGTCGAGCTTCTTGGCCATTTCATAGCCTTGCTCGAGGTTCTTCCAGGCCGCATCATCGGCCTTGTTGAAGAAGAAGCCGGCATTGCCGGTATATTCCGGATAGATGTCGATTTCGCCGGCCGTGATCGCCTTTCGCACGACCGGCGTCGCTCCCAATGCGATGCGGTCCTGCGTCTTGATACCGTTGGCATCCAGTGCCAGTGCAATGACGTTGCCGAGCAGCGTGCCTTCTGTATCGATCTTCGACGAGACCACGACGTCGGCAGCATGGGCCGCACCCGCTAAAAAAGCTGAAAGTGAGACGGCAAGCGCGAGTTTCTTGAGCATGGAGTGTCCCCTTGGTTACACCGTTTGACCGTCGCGAGGCCCGGCGGGAACCTTCGCGCATGAAATCCGCCGGCCAAAGCGCCTAAGCGATCATGCCGGACATACGAGCATCATGGAAATAGTGTGCGCTCTCGAAAAATCGATGCAACCCCTCTCCAGTATCTGCAGTCGCGGCGCGATTATGGCCGTGAAAGGATCACCGCGCGCGAAATCGCATTTCCTTTTTGCAAGGCCGCTGCGATTTGTTTTTGTCCCCTTGCGTGTTTCCGCAATTTTCCGGTGCTTGTCGGCTCTCCTGCCGCGCCCGGATTTGTTCTCGATAAAGACGATAGCCCGGCAATCCCGCAACAGGGATATCTTTTTTCGTGAACACATCATATCGTCCGGTTTTTCAGTCATTTCCGGAGAATGCCTTGCATCTCGGTGCCATTTTTGTCGCCAGCCACGTTCTCGCCTCGGGTTCGGTTCGCGAAACGGCGCGGCGCTTCTCGCTCGCGGCCTCTACGGTGTCGGCGGCGGTCACCAATCTTGAGGGCGAGCTTGCCATCAAGCTGACCAAGCGCAGTTCCGGTGAACTCGTCAAGCTGATTGCCAGCGGCAAGGTTCGTGATGCGCTGCAGCCCATCATGCTCGGCCTCGAGCAGCTTTATGAAGTTGTCGGCGACCTCGCCGAAGCCTTCGAAAGTTGGGCATCGCGCATTCCGGTCAAGCTCGTGACGATCGAGCGCTTTCTGGAGGTCGCCGACCAAGGAAGCATCAATCGTGCCGCTAGGCGCCTTCAGCTTGGCCAGCCGCAACTTTCATTGCAGATCGCCAACCTTGAGAAGTTCGTCGGTCACCAGCTTTTCGAACGTAAGGCCCAGGGCTCGACGCTGACCGAGAAGGGAAGGCGGGTTCACGGGATCTTTTCGGCTGTGAGCCAAGCCTGGAACGATCTCAAGTCGGCGGCCGACGAACGATACCGGCGCGCGGCGCGTTCGCTTCGTATCGGGTCGATCATTCCGACGGGTGCGGAAAGCTGGGTCGCGCGCTGCCTGGGCGCTCTGGTGGCCGATTGGAATGCGGGGCGCAGCAAGAATGCCATCTCGCTGATCTCCATGACCGCCGATGATCTGCGGGAAGCCCTGAAATCTGGCCGCATCGACGTGGCGATCCTGGATTCTGTATTCGAGCTGGAAAGCTTCGGACATCGCGAGCTCCTACGCACAGATCTGGTCGCAATCGCGCCTCCGGAAAGTACCGGGCTGACCGTCGCAGATCTGGTGGCCGAGCACCCCATCTGCACGCCGAGCGAGCGAACCGGTCTGGGCGATGCCGCAACTGCATTGAGCCACGAGCCGACTGCAAGCCGCCGCTTCCGCAGCCAGGATATCATGGCGGCGGATTCACTGCCCGTGATCGTCGATCTCGTTTCGAACCACGGCTATGTCTCGTTCCTAGGACGAGTCAGCGCGCTGCCGATCGCCGATCGCGTCCGTATCGTCGAACTCGCCGAACACATCCCGATTTCCTATCATGTCGCCTTCAATCATCGAAAAGCATCGGCGGATGCCTGCGCCATGATTGCTGCAGCCGTGCAAAAAATCATCTCGGAGCCCGTCGCGAAAACCGCTGCTGTCGCCTAAAGAGGCTGTGGGCGGATGTAGGAGATTGAAAGATGGCGGCTTTGCTTGAAGTGTGCGTGGACAGCCCGAGAGGCCTTGCTGCCGCAATCGAGGGCGGCGCAGGGCGTATCGAACTTTGCTCGGCGCTCGAACTGGGTGGCCTGACGCCGGTCGCGGGTCTCATGAAAGCCGCAGCCTCAGCACCGATCCCGGTCTACGCGATGATCCGGCCCCATTCCGGGCCTTTCATCTTCGATGCAGCCGACGAGGATGCAATGGTGGCCGATATCGATGCCGTCCGCGCTTTCGGCCTCGCCGGCGTCGTCATCGGCGCAAACCGGCCCGACGGGACGCTGGACATGCCGCTCATACACCGCTTGAAACAGCATGCTGCCGGTCTAGGCTCTACGCTGCATCGCGCCTTCGACCTCGTACCGGATGTTGATGTTGCGCTGGAGCAGGCCATTGAGCTTGGCTGCGAGCGCATCCTCACCTCCGGCTGCGCGCCCAAGGCGATGGATGGCCTCGAGACGCTGAAGCGTATCTCGGCAAAGGCCGGCGGCCGGATTTCGATCATGCCCGGAAGCGGCGTGCGCCACGGCAATGTCGTGCAAATTCTGCAGATCACGGGTGCCCGGGAGGTCCATGGCTCGTGCAGTTCGCCGGCCAAGATCGATCCGCGCTCGGTCTCTTTCGGTTTCGCGGCACCGGTCTCCAATCAAACCGATGTCGCGGTCGTCCGGCAGATGCGTCAGGCGATCGACGCGGCTTAAGCGGCCACTTTGATGACGGCCTTGATCAGGCCGGTCTTTTCATGCGTCCAGCGCGGGAGGTCGCGCGGCGCGTCGGCAAGAGTGGTGCGGTGCGTGATCAGCTTGTCGACCGGCACCAGACCTCTGGCGATCGAATCGGCGACATGCTCGAAGTCCGCCCGCGTCGCATTGCGGCTGCCGATGACCGTCATTTCGCGCTTGTGGAATTCCGGGTCGGAAAAGCGGATGTCGTCCTTGACGACGCTGACCAGCACGAGTGCGCCGCCATGCGCCACGAAACCGAATGCCTTTTCCATTGAAGGACCGTAGCCCGTCGCGTCGAATACGGCATTGAAGCCGTCGCCGTCGGTCTTTGCCATCACGGCTTTAGCGGTTTCGTCATTGGCGACAATACCGGAGACGAAGCCGAACCGCTCCGAAGCCATCTGCAAACGTTCGGCACTGGTGTCGAGCAGCGTGACGTCATGTCCGGCAATCCGTGAGAAGATTGCAGCGCCAAGCCCGATCGGCCCTGCGCCTATGACAAGCGAGCGCGAGCCGGCGGGCGCCATCGATCGGCGCACGGCATGTGCGCCGATCGCCAGGAACTCGACGGTTGCTGCCGCCTCCAGGCTCAAGCCTTTCGCGGCATAGAGATTGCCGGCCGGAACGGCGATTTCCTCGCAGAACGCCCCATCGGTGTGGACGCCAAGCACCTTGATATTCGTGCAGCAGTTCGGTTTGTCTTGCCGGCAGGCAACGCAGTTGCCGCAGGAAAGGTACGGATTGACGATCACTGGCGTTCCGGCAGTCATCGTGACACCGTCACCTGCCTCGAGCACGGTCGCCGAGATTTCGTGGCCCATGACCCGCGGATATTCGAGGAAGGGGTGCTTGCCTTCGAAGATGTGATAATCCGTGCCGCAAATGCCCACGTGACTGACGGCAAGCCGGACCCAGCCCGGGGCAGGCGTTCCGGGGGAGGGGCGCTCGATCGTTTCGAGCACTCCGGGATTCTGGCAAAGCACTGCTTTCATGATGTGTCTCGCATTCAGAACATGAAGAAGCCGGCCACGGCACCGGCTTCACGATCTTTTCTTGCTCTTACTGGCTCCGGCGGCGGCGCAACTGATCGAAATAGACGATCACGATGATCAGCAGACCGGTGATGATGCGCTGCCAGAACGAATTGACGTTCAAGAGGTTTGCGCCATTGTTGATCGTGGCAAGGATGAAGGCGCCGATCAACGGACCGTGAACCGAGCCGATCGCACCGAAAAGGCTGGTGCCGCCGATGACGGAAGAGGCGATCGCCTGCAGTTCCCAACCGTCGGCCTGAGTCGCGTTGCCGATCGCGATGCGCGAGGCGAGCAGCACGCCGACAAAGGCGGCGAAGGTCGCCGAGAGAATGTAGGCGAGATAGATCATGCCGTCGACGCGCACGCCGGAAAGGCGGGCAGCTTCGCGGTTGGAGCCGACGGCGAAGAGATAGCGGCCCCATCGGCTCAGATGCAGAAAGATGAAGGACGGAACCGCAACGAGTATGACCATCCAAAAGAGGCTCGGCACGCCGAGAAAGTCGGCGCGGGCGAAATTCGTGAAGGGCTCGTTGACGATATTGATGGTCGATCCGTTGGTGATGAGCAGCCCGATACCGCGCAGCGACGTCAGCGTCGCCAAGGTGATGATGAACGGCGGCAGACCCATCTTGACGATGCCAAAGCCGTGAAAGGCCCCAATTCCGACCCCGATCAGCAGCGTGATGAGGACGGATGCCCACACCGGCACCCCCGCCTGCAGAAGCCACGCGAGGATGACGCCGGCAAAGCCGACGATGGCTCCGACCGATAGATCGATGCCGGCAGTAATGATAAC
The DNA here is from genome assembly GCF_001908375.1 of Rhizobium etli 8C-3. Classification (NCBI taxonomy): domain Bacteria; kingdom Pseudomonadati; phylum Pseudomonadota; class Alphaproteobacteria; order Hyphomicrobiales; family Rhizobiaceae; genus Rhizobium; species Rhizobium etli. Next base: position 504,968 of record NZ_CP017241.1, read on the forward strand.
GAAGGTCTGGCCGAGCGCCAGGATTGCCGTCATCGCACCCTGCCGCAGCAGGTTGGAGATGTTGAGCGGCGTCCAGAAGCTGACGGTGACGATGCCAAGGAGGATCCAGAGGAAGAGAAGCAGCCCGATCAGGGTCAGGCTGAAAAGGATGTTCACTTTTCGGCGCGGCGGCGGGGCGACGATTTCCGTGGGGGTTACAGTCATGGTTTTCTCTCTCCCTCTTGTTCTTTTACTCAGACGCCGATCGCTTCGCCGAGCACTTCTTCGTGGGTTGCGGCGTGGTAGTCGTGGCTTGCGACCAACTGGCCCCGGCGGAACACGTGCAGCCGGTCAGCAAGCTCGTAGACTTCCGGCAGGTAGGACGAGATCAGGATGATGCCTGCGCCGTCCTTCAAGAGCTTGGCAAACAGCCGGTAGATTTCCGCCTTTGTGCCGACATCGACGCCAACCGTAGGCTCGTCGAAGATGAACAGGCGCGCGCCGTGGCTGAGCCACTTGCCGATGACGACCTTTTGCTGATTGCCGCCGGACATGCTGGACGCGAGCACACGGCGGCTCGGGGTCTTGATCGAAAGATTGCGAATCTGCCGGTCGGCGTTTTGCGATTCCTCGCTGTGGCTGATGACCGGGCCCTTGCTCAGCCTTTTGAAGACCGGCAAGTTGATGTTGAGACTGATGGACAGGTTGAGGCAGAGCCCCTGATCGCGGCGGCTCTCGGGTGCAAGCGCGATCCCGAGTTCCATCGCCGTGCGTTCGTTCTTGATATCGACCTGCTTGCCCATCCAGCGGACCTCGCCTGCCGTGGTCTTTTCGCGGCCGTAGAGGCCGAGTGCGAATTCGCTACGTCCCGCCCCGATCAGGCCGTAAAGCCCGACGATCTGACCGGCCTTCACGGACAGCGATACGTCCTCGAAACCGGGCCCGGAAAGCCCACGTACATCGAGGATGGTGTCGCCGATCGGTATTTCTTCCTTGTGATAGATTTGTTCGATGGAGCGGTTGATCATCAGTGCGATCAGCTCCGCCTCGTTGGTCTCGCCGATCGTGCGCGTGCCGACATGCGTGCCGTCGCGAAGCACCGAGACGCGATCGGCCAGCTCGAAGACTTCTTCCATGCGGTGGCTGATGTAGACGATCGTCACGCCTTCGCCCTGCAGGCGACGGATGAGCTTGAAGAGTTGTGCAGATTCCTGTCGGGTAAGATAAGCCGTAGGCTCGTCGAAGATGAGGAACTGCGTGCCGCGCATGGCTGCGCGTGCCGTTGCAACGAGCTGCTGCTGGCCGATGGTGAGCGCACTCAGGAGGACATTTGCGGGCAGGCCGAAGCCGAGATCGTCGAGGACGGCCTGTGCCATCTTGACCATCTGCTTCTTTCGCATGAGGCCGTACTGGTTGACTTCGTCGCCGAGAAAGAGATTTGCTGCAACCGTCAGGTGCGGACAGAGCACCACCTCCTGGTGCACGGCGTTGATGCCGCGCGCAATCGCCTCGTTCGGCGTTGCGAGTGCAACGGGATGGCCGCACCAGAAGATTTCCCCCGCGGTTCGGCTGATCACACCGGTCAGAAGCTTGATGAGGGTCGATTTGCCCGCACCGTTTTCGCCGACTATCGCGTGAATTTCGCCAGCCAGGAACGTCATCGTGGCGGGTTTCAGCGCTTGGACATAGCCATAATTCTTCTGTAATGCCCTGAGCTCGAGGATCGGTGAGCCCGCAGGAATGCGGGTTGCCTCTTTCAGTGTCGCGCTGTCGTCGTGGCGATGACTGACCTCTTCCAGGCTCATGGACGTTTCCTCCTCACGAATTGTTGTCCTCACCAGCGATCCGCGCTCTTTAAGAAAACGATAACACAGGTGAAGAAGTGGCTGCGCGGGATTTCTCGCGCGCAGCCATGGATTGTGCTTACTTGATCTTCGGGTTGAGCAGAGCGTCGATCTTCGGATCGCTCATATTCGCCTTGGTGACGAGGTTGGCGCCGGTGTCGACATTTTCCTCGACCTTTTCGCCCTTCGAAACCGCAAGCGCAGTCTTTATGCCGTCATAGCCCATCCGGTAGGGGTCCTGCACGACTAGTGCGGCAAGCGAACCTTCCTTCAGGAAGCCGACAGTTTTCTCGTCGCTGTCGAAGCCGACGACCTTGATCTTGTCGCCGAGCTTGTTTTCAGCAATCGCCTGGCCAACGCCCTGCGCCATGATCAGGTTGGAGGCAAAGACCCCGACGAGGTTCGGGTTGGCGGTGATGAGGTCGGTCATCATGTTGAGACCAGTCGTTGCCTGGCCGTCACCGTATTTGTCGGCAATGACCTTCAGGCCGGGATACTTGGTCTTCACCTGATCCAGGAAGCCTTCACGGCGCTGCTCGAGCGAGCCGACGCCCGGAAGATTGGTAAGAATCACCACATCACCTTCTTCCTTGCCCGTCATTTCCTTGATGGCTGCAGCCAGACCATCAGCTGCGATACGGCCGCCTTGAACGTTGTCCGTCGTCAGGAACGACTTGAATGCCTTGGAATCGGCGGCAGAGTCGATACCGATGATCGGAACCGACTTGGCGGCTTCGTCGATTGGCTTGCCGAGCGCCTTGAACTCGGTCGGCGAAATGACGACGGCGGCTGGTTTGCCGGCGACGGCATTTTCGAGAATGCTGATCTGGCCATTGATGTCGGATTCGGCCTGCGCGCCGAGTTCCGGGACGTTGACGCCGAGATCCTGGCCGGCCTTGCGGGCACCAGCGAGCACGATCTGCCAGTAGAAGGACGTCGTATCCTTGACGATGATCGGGATCGTCACGTCGGCTGCGAAGGATGGGACCGGCATTGCAGTTGCGATGACGGCAGCGCCCGCGAGAGCCGTGAAGGCTCGACGAGACAGAATGGATTTCATGCGCATGTGGGTTCTCCTCTCAGGTTGCGTTCTCCTCCAAGAAACCAGACCGCTGAACGCAGGCGGACGATTTTTTATCGATAAAAAACAGTTACGCAAGGAAGCTAGCTGAGGCCGTAGCAAATTGCAAGTGGTTAGAGGCCGGCTGCGGCTGTTTCGACTATACTCTCAAGCTCCTGTTTTTAAATAAATTAAACTGCATTCTAAAAGAAATCTCAGCCGCGATAGACTTCATGCGGGTGCACGACGCCTTTCTTCAAAACTAGATTTCCATAAAGCCGGAATTCGGTTGTCGCGACGATATAGGCCGCCTTCCTGGCATGCTCGTAGAATGCGAAGCGTTCAAGCGGGGCGATCCGGAAATCGCCGGCCCGCCTGCTTACAATCTCCTGGAACTCGACGCACACCTCGGGCATGGCGCCGGGATCGCCCACGACCTCCATGCGCCACGCTGTTTCCGGAACGAAAGTGTCGAGCGGCATATGCGCCAGGATCGCTTCGGCCATTTCGGTCGCCGTTACGCCATCGGCACGAATGACCTCCGGTCCCATGGTGCTCGAGGGAAAGTTGGCGTCGGCGATGACGATGTCGTCGCCGTGCCCCATGCGCGCTATGGCACGCAGAAGATCCGGGCTGAGGACAGGATGAATTCCTTTAAGCATCGTCTGGTCCTTAAACGCGCACCGCGTCTTGGCCAAGCGGTGGCGCGACGAGTGTCAGGTGGTCGAATTCAGGAAAGATCGCATCGGGCAGCGCGGGCTCGAAGAGCTCCATGTTGCGCCTGAGGCTGGATGCCTTCGCCGTACCGATCAGCACGGAAGAAACGGCTGGTTCGCGCAGCGGGAATTGCAGCGCCGGGGCGGCGAGCACAACGCCGTGGCGTCTGGCGATCTCTTCCATCGCGCCCACCTTGGCAAGGACTTCAGGTGTCGCGGGCATGTAGTCGAAATGTGAGCCCGGCACCGGGCCGGTCGCAAGGATGCCGGAGTTGAAGACGCCGCCGACAACCAGAGACGTGCCCTTCCTGCGGCAGAGCGGCAGGAGCTCTGCCACAGCGGAGCGATCGAGCAAGGTATACCGCCCGGCCAACAGGATGACGTCGATGTCGGCGTTGCCCATGACGTCCAGACAGACAGGAACCTCGTTGACGCCCAGGCCGAAAGCCTTGATCGCGCCCGATGACTTCAGCTGTTCCAGCGCCTTGATGCCGGAATTGAGAAAATTCTTCAGGTGGACCGCATTCTTTTCGGCACCGTGCGTGTAGCTGCCGATGTCGTGGACGTAAAGAATATCCACGCGATTGAGCCCCAGCCGCGCATAGCTGAAATCGATCGATCGCATGATGCCGTCATAGGAATAGTCGTAGTCGGCGTCGAAGGAGAGTGGATCGACATAGCTGTAGTCCGGCACCGTACCAGTCGGCACGGGCCGCAAAAGCCGGCCCACCTTGGTCGAGAGCACATATTCGTTCTCGGGCTTTGCCCTCAGGAAATCTCCCACGTGACGCTCGGCAAGGCCGAGGCCATACCAGGGCGCCACGTCGAAATAGCGGATGCCGCTTTCCCAAGCCGCTTCCAGCGTTTCCATTGCCTGTTGGCGCGGGCAGGCACGGTAAAGGCCCCCCAGAGCCGCGGCACCGAAGCTGACTTCGGTGACCGTGAGTTCCGTCTTGCCGATTTTCCTCGTCTTCATCTTCCCTCCCCGTGAAGAGCCGGTCTTTGCTAGAGCGTCGCGCCCAAATGCCACGGTACAAACTCGTTGTCGCCGTAGCCGAACTCCTCGCTTTTCGTCTTCTTGCCGGAAGCCGTATCGATGATCAGGTCGAAAATTTCGCGCCCCTTGCCGCTGATCGTCGCATCGCCGGTGGCGATCGTTCCGCAATCGATATCCATGTCCTCTTCCATCGAAGCATAAAGCGCCGAGTTGCTGGAGAGCTTGATCGAGGGCGCGGGACGGCAGCCGAAACAGCTGCCGCGGCCGGTGGTAAACGCGATCAAGTTCGCTCCGCCTGCAACCTGACCCGTTGCCGAAACCGGGTCGTATCCGGGCGTATCCATGAAAACGAGTCCGGGCGCAGTTACACGTTCGGCATAGCTGTAGACTGCCGTCAGCGGAGACCGGCCGCCCTTGGCGACTGCGCCGAGCGATTTTTCAAGAATGGTCGTCAATCCGCCGCGCTTGTTACCGGGCGAGGGGTTGTTGTCGAGCGAGGCGCCATGCAGTCCGACATATTTCTCCCACCAGGCGATCTTGTCGTCGAGCTTTTTGGCCACCTCCTCGTTGATCGCGCGGCTACGCAGCAGGTGTTCGGCGCCGTAGATTTCCGAGGTTTCGGAAAGGATCGCGGTACCGCCGGCTGCGGCCAGCAGATCGGCTGCCACGCCGAGCGCCGGATTGGCGGTAATACCCGAAAAGCCATCCGACCCACCGCATTGCAGGCCGATGATGATTTCGCTGATGGGGATCGGCGTGCGGCGCTCCCTGCCGACATCGGCGGCGATCTCCCGGAGCATCCCCATGGCGCGTTCGACGGCCCGTCGCGAGCCGCCGGCGTCTTGAATGTTGAAGTGCCGCTTGGCGTCGCCGGCACCGCTTTGGCCGTAGAGCGTCAGCTGGTTTACTTCGCAGCCAAGGCCGATCATCAGCACGCCACCGAAATTGACATGGCGGGTGTAGCCGGCAAGCGTGCGGTGAAGGACCGACATGCCGTCACCGGTCGAGCTCATGCCGCAGCCCTGGTCATGCACGATCGGCACGAAGCCGTCGATGCCGTCGTAGGAAGGCAGGATGGTGCGATTGGCCTCGTCTGCAATCGCACGGCAGACGGTGGTGGAACAGTTCACGCTGGCGATGATGCCGATATAGTTGCGGGTGGCCGCCCGGCCATCCGCGCGGCGATAACCCGTAAACGTACGCGCGCGGTCTTGCGCGCTCGCCGCTTCCGGCGCCGAATTTGCAGTTGCCGCCAGGCGGTCGTTCTCGAAATGCAGGTTATGGCTATGGACATGATCGCCGGCCTTCACCTCGGCAGTCGTGCGGCCGATCGCCTGGCCATATTTCACCACGGGCGTGCCGAGCGGGATGTCGGCGATCGCGACCTTGTGGCCGGGTTCGATTTTCTGCCGGGTCTGGATACCTGCGACGGTCGCTCCGGCTTCGATCGAGGCCGTTGCGACGGCGACGTTGTCTCCCGCAGACAGGATGAGCCAAGGCAGTTTGTCCAATTGTCTTCTCCCTGAAAAACGCGCCTGCTGCGTGGGCAAAATGCGCATTGATTTTGTTTTTTATCTACAATAAACATTTTCAAGTCAACGGGAATATTGTTCCTGTGGGCAAGGGAGGCAAACAGCCGCAGATGGTCAGAAAATAGAATAAAGGTCGCATTCGAGTAGCTCCTGCGCTTGGGATTTTGCGGTTTTGCAAAGTTCAAAGACGCGAGGAAAGAGCGGGGTGGCATGGCAAGGCAGAACACGGTCTTCAAGGAAGCCTATAACAGGTATGCTGCCGCACTGCGCCCGGATGCCGCCTTGCCTTCCGAACCCGAAATCGCCGCCCAGCTCGGCATCAGCCGCAGCACGGCCCGCGCGATTTTGACCCGCCTCAACGATGAAGGCATCATCCGCTGGAACAAGCGCCAGAAGATCGTCCTGCGCGTTCCCACGGAAAAGGATTTCTTTCCGTCCGAAGAGACGGATTCGCTGCACGATATCATCGAGCGCAGCTTCATGCAGCGCATCCTGTCCGATGATGCCGCGCCCGGCATGCAGATCAACGAGCTGGAACTGGCTCGCGAGATCGGCACCGGCACGACGAGCGTGCGCGAATTTTTGATCCGTTTCTCGCGCTTCGGCCTCATCGAAAAGCGACCGAACAGCCACTGGATCCTGAAAGGTTTCACCCGCGAATTCGCACTGGAACTTGCCGATGTCCGCGAAATGTTCGAGCTCCATTCGGCCGCCGAATTCGGCAAGCTGCCGCCCGAAAACGAAGCATGGGCGGCATTGGCCGACATCAAGGCCGAGCATCTTGCGATGCTCGACGATTTCGACGCACGCTACAAGGAATTCTCGGCCCTCGACGAGCGGTTCCATCTCCTGATCCACGGTGCGGCGAAAAACCGGTTCATCGCCGACTTCTATGACGCGATCGCGATCATCTTCCACTATCACTACCAGTGGAACAAGGCTTTCGCCCGCCAGCGCAACGGACGCGCCATTCACGAGCATCTCGACTATATCGCCGCACTCGAATCACGCGATCAGGCGGCGATCGACTTTTCCTGCCGCCTGCATCTGCGTTCTGCGCGCCAGACCCTCCTTCAGTCGCTGCCGCAAAATCCTGCCGGGCAGTCTCCAGCTTAGGCAGGCGCTGTCGCCCGCGTGCAACTAATGGGCGGTATAGGCCCCGTCCACGAGATGGTAGCTTCCAGTGATGAAGCTTGCCTGTTCGGACAGAAGGAAGCAAACGAGGGCTGCGACTTCCTCGGGCCTGCCGCGCCTGCCCATCGGTTGAAGCGCTTCCATGCGCCGACTTCCCGCAATCGCAATGTGCTCGGTCAGAAGCGGTGTTTCGATCCAGCCGGGGCCGACGGAATTGATGCGGATGCCAAATCTCGCATATTCGATCGCGGCGACCTTGGTGAGGCCGACAACCCCGTGCTTGGCGGCCGTATAGGCTGCTGTGAATGGCAATCCAACCGAACCAAGGGCGGAGGACATGTTGACGATGGCCCCTCCGCCGCGTTGCAGCATGGCGGCGATCTCATGCTTCATGCAGTAGAAAACGCCGTTCAGGTTGACGTTCATCAGGTTGTGCCAATTGTCGAGCGGGTAGTCTGCCGTCGCCTTTCGGGGGCCGTCTACGCCTGCGTTGTTAACCGCCAGATGCAGACCGCCGCACGTCTCGACAGTGTAGCCGATCAGCTTTTCCACAGCCCCGGCGTCGGTGACGTCGACGGCAAAGTCACGCGCCCGCCCACCCACCGAACGAATCTCCGCGGCAAGGTTGCGTGCGGAGTCAGCATCGAGGTCGGCAACGACAACTTCTGCTCCCTCGTCGGCGAGCTGCCGGCAAATGGCTGCACCTATACCGGACCCTCCGCCGGTTACGAGCGCGACTTTCCCCGTAAAGTCAGGCGTCGTCATCATGTTTCTCCTCATTTCCCCTGCCTCTAGTCGAGCAGAGGCATGCCATCGATGCAAGACCTTTCATGAGCGCAAGCAACGGCAGCCGCCCGTTCTGCTTCACCCTGAACGCTTCCGGTTGGTCAGCGCCCCGGCCCTTGAGGGACGGCGGCGCAGGTTCAAGGTGGACGAGGGCGTTTGCAGCTTTCACCTTTGGCGCGAGGCTTGGCCGGCTGGCGCCGGGATGTTAAGACAAGAACAGGGTCGATGATTGCTTAGCAGGTAGAGATGGAAAAAAAACATGTTGCGCGCCGGGGGCTCCTGCTGGGCGGTCTGGCGTTGATGGTATCTGGATGTGCATCAACGACGGGATGGCAGGTGGGGTCGATGTTTTCGTCGACGCCGCGAATCAGTTCTCGTTACCGGCGGCGGCGCGTGCCATACGACGGAAGCGAGCCGCCTGGAACGATCGTGGTCAACACCTACGAGCGCTACCTTTATCTGGTCGAAGGCGGCGGCGAGGCCCTGCGCTATGGCGTTGCAGTCGGCGAGGAGGGGCTGACGCTCAAGGGAAGGGCGACCGTCGGGCGGAAGGCGGAGTGGCCCTCATGGATGCCCACAGCCAGCATGATTCGGCGCAAACCGCACCTGGCGCAGTATGCGGGCGGTGTTTCGGGCGGACCCCATAATCCCCTTGGCGCCGCTGCCCTTTATCTCTACAGGGGCGGACAGGACACCTTGTTCCGGCTGCATGGAACGAACGAGCCCTGGCTGATCGGGCAGGCGGTTTCCAATGGATGCATTCGCTTGACCAACGAGGACATCGTAGACCTCTACAGCAGGACTCCGGTGGGCACGCCAGTATTGGTCATATGATGCTTACATTTTGCAACGATAACGCCACGGTCTGTTAGGCATTATGGGGCGCTGGAGGTTGCGCAGAGGCAAGGTGTGTCCTTTCTGCACTTGGCTTAGGCGTATTTTGCGGCTATTAGTAGAAGCGTTGCCTTCGATAACCTATTCCGTGCTAAGGAGAGGACTACTGATGAGCAGAATTCTGATCATGTGCCTAGTTGCGTTGTTTTCCGTTGCAAGCTTGAGCGCTTGCGGGTCGATCGGTAAGGGCAAGGGGAAAGCCCCGCCGCCCGTAGCGGAAACGGCACCGGCACCAGTATATAAGTAGCAACTAACTGTTGCTGAATGGGAGGGGGCATTCGTGGCCCTTCCCCACGTCGTGCAGTCCGGGCTGGACCTGCCTTGCAGCTTGCAGCGCAAAGATTGGCGTCAAGCGGGGCATGCGTCGATGCTCGCTCGATACCGGGAGATGAAGTGTAGCGATGACGCTTGCAAAGGGCCGTCTATCACTTGTAATTCTATTCGCTCTCGCGCTTACATCATGCCAGACAGAAGACAAGCCACCGCAGCCGCGTTTCGTTTCGGATGCGCGGGGGGGCTATGTCAGCGAATCATCGCAGAAAACAGATGGCCAGTACTTTGTCGAATTCCGCTCGCGCTACGCGCTGAGCTACGGCCACACCTACGTGATATTCGGGCGGTTGAACAAAGCTGGCGGGATGGTCAATCCGGAGGTCGCGGGGCTTGCTCCGGCGACCAACGATACCGGCCCCTACGTGCTCGGCCACTTCGTGCCGGTACCGGCCGAAACCGGGGCCAGTGACGGCGACCTGGAGGAGGCCTACAGGTCGGCGAGCTGGCGCGTTCTTCTCACTCCATCCGAATACAATGAAACCGTTGCCTTCATCCGCAAGCTGAAGGCCAAATCCAAGTTCTGGCAGGCTACGGTTTACAACTGCAATGCTTTCGTAGCAGAAATCGCTCGCTCGATGGGCTATAAGGCCCCCAGCATCTGGCTCCGTCCGCAAGAATTCGTGACGCAGCTTCGCGAAATGAATACGTAAGTGCGAGGCGGGCAAGCTGTTATACCGATTCTCCATCCAGTCGGTTGCAGGACGCAGAAGGGCTCTGGAGACTTAAATTGAGCATAGCTGTTGTCGGCAAGATCCTGTGGGTGCTCGGCGTCGTTGCCTGGTATGTCATCCGATATCCTTTCGAGCGCCGCGCCAAGCGCGTGCGTGTCGTCAGTCACCGCCGTTCGTCCATCGAGAAGATCGGGCTTGCCTCGGCGCTGCTCGGTCTTGCTATCGTGCCGGGGTTCTATGTCGCCACCGGCATGCCGCAAGCAGCCGATTATCCCGCCAGCGCCCTGGCGGTGGCCGTCGGAGCGGTGCTCTTTGCCGCCGCCATGTGGGTCTTTCGCAGGACCCACAAGGAACTCGGCCGCAACTGGTCGATCACGCTGGAGATTCGCGACCAGCATCAACTGATTTCCAGCGGTCCCTACGCTTTCGTCCGCCATCCCATGTACTCGTCTTTCCTGCTGATGGGCCTCGGCCAGGCTTTTCTGCTGTCGAACTGGTTCGTCGGGCTGGCTGGCCTGGTTGGCTTTGCAGTCCTATTTTTTCTGCGGGTGGACAAGGAAGAGCGTATGATGTTGGAAATTTTCGGTCCGCAGTATCGCGCCTATATGGACAGGACCAAGCGGATTATTCCCTTTCTTTACTAGAGGAGGCATGATGCGGGGCCGTATCATCAAGCTTTCGGCGGCACGGCGCCTTGTCGGAGATCTGATGCGGTTCTCGATCGGAGTACCACGGGTCACCGTGCAGCGGCAGATGAACCTTGCCCCGCTTCAGAAGGCCAGAATGGCCCAGCCGAGCAGGCCGTCCTGGACCGTACTCTTCTTGAAGGGATACGCGCTTCTCTCCCGGGAGACACCGGACCTCAGGCGCGCTTACATCAAGTTCCCGAGAGCTCAGCTCTACGAGTATCCAGAAAGCGTGGCCTCGATTGCCCACGAGCGCGAACATGACGGCGAGCGGATCGTCCTGCTGAGCTCCATCAAGGCCCCCGAGCGGCGGCCGATCGCCGAACTCGAAGCCTTGATCCAGGTGGCGCGCTCGCGCCCGGTCCTGGAAATCAAGGAGTTCCGGCGTGCATTGAAGTTCGCCCGCGCACCGGCGCCTTTGAGGTGGCTGTTGATGTGGCTCGGGCTGAACATCGGGCGGCAGCGTGCCCGCCGGTTCGGCACTTTCCAGCTGTCGGTCTATTCCGGTCTCGGGGCAGAGTCCCTCAACCCTCTTTCGCCTTTGACCACGCTCTTCAACTACGGCCCGATCTCGGCAGATGGATCGGTCACGGTCCGGATCCACTACGACCATAGGGTCATGGATGGTGCCAATGTCGCGCGGGCGCTGGAACGGTTCGAAAAGATATTGAACGGCGAAGTCGCCAGCGAAGTGAAGAGCATCGCCCCACAGGGTGCTGCCGCTCTCGATAAGACGGCTTCAGGGACGGCAATATGATCATGCAGAATGAGTTTCGTCCGGCCGCCGTCGTCATCGGTGCGTCGCGCGGCATCGGCAGGGCAATTGCCAAAGTTGCCGCCCGGGAGCACGGGGCTGTCGTTGTGCTCGTTGCGCGATCGTCTGAAGGCCTGCTTGGCGCCGCGGCAGAGGTGGGGGCGGCCGGCGGCGAAGCATTCACGCTGGAATTGGATCTCCTTGCGGCCGATGCCTCGGCGCGCTTGCAGGAGTTCCTGACTGCAAACGAATTGTATTGCGATGTTCTGGTCAACAGCGCCGGATATGGATTGCGCGGTGCAGCGACGCTGCTTCCGGTCGATGATCAGCTTGGCATCATCGATCTCAACATACGAGCCCTCAGTGAATTGACCCTTCGCTTTCTGCCGGAAATGGCAGCGCGCGGGCGCGGCGGCGTTCTCAATCTAGGTTCCATCGCCGGTTTCACGCCGGGGCCGAACATGGCCCTTTATTATGCGAGCAAAGCTTTCGTGCGCTCCTTTTCGGAAGCGCTTCATCAGGAGCTGCAAGGCACGGGCGTCACCGTCACATGCGTTGCGCCGGGACCGGTGTCTACCGAGTTCCTCGAAAAATCGGGCGCCGGCCGGGCACAGCTTTTCAAGATATTGCCGAAACTGGATTCGGAGACTGTGGCAGAGTGCGCCTGGCGCGGCTTCAGATCCGGCCGTCGGCTTGTCGTGCCTGGCATCTCGGCCAAGCTTGTCGCCCTTGTGGCCGCCCTGCTGCCTTCAGCAGCAACGCTTCCTCTGATCGGCCGCCTGCAGCGGCGCAGCGGCGATCCATGTCCATGCGGTTCAGGAAAGACCTTCAAGGAATGCCGCCGCCTTGGCCATCGCGCAGTGACGACGGCAGGCCCCTGAGGGGCAAGCTCAAGGCGAGCGAACGCACGCAACTGGTCACTGCGCATAGAGCAGCAACACCTAGAGCGGACAAACGCTGCCAAGCCGCCCCCCTCGCGAATTCCATCAGGCGGACGCAAAACAGCGAGAAACAGACCCCTACCGCGAAGAAATGCAGACGCTGAATGGGCAAACGGCGCGGACATGAGGCATCAAATCGCGCTCAATCCGCCTGTTCTTCGCCCGACCGATATGTGTGCCCGAGGATTCTCAAGTGGCAGCAGATACAGGCCGACAGCACGAGGACAAATAGCAAGGTTCCGAGCGGTGAATAAGATAGCGGCAGGAAAGACCAGTCGCCCCGCAGCAATTGCGGCAATGAGAAGCTGGAAATGCCGGCGTGCGCCACGGCCGCCCGCCCCATGGTCAGGCCGGTCGCGATCAGCGCGACATGCGCATGGATGAAACCTGACCGCAGGTACCGCTGAGGCTGCAAGGCAAGTTGAATACCGAAGACGGACGCAAGTATCAGCAGTGCGATAGCGATCCGGATCCCCACTCCAGGTACCGCAAAAAGCAGGTAGATGGGCTCGCGCATGATCGGAAGGATCGTCATGTATAGCCACCAGGCGGAAGCGCTCGAGGGAGAATATTCCAAGAGCAGCATGCTGATGAGGAAGACCGACGCTGTCGCATAAGCCAAGGATGGCCCCAGTCGCACCAGCGTGAATAGAGCGGTCCGCATATGACAATTCGTCCTTTGGCTTACGGTCACGCGATGACCGACAGGAACAATATAGGTGACGTTCGATTAATTTTTACTCTACGAATCACAATCCGCGAAGCGCGTCTTTCGAATCCTGCGCATCCAAAAACTGGCTCATTTTGCCTCACAACAGGCTGCGCATTTGTCGCTATTTTGCGACTGGTTCCCTAAATTATTGAGTTATTAGCTTTTTTTCAAGAAGATTTCTCGTGGACACATCCGAATGCTTGGCTAGGATGCCTGAATAATCGGGGGATCAAATTGCTAATGTTGCAGGTTAGAGCTCAGATCAGGTGCATTGCATTCCTGCTTGCGAGTGGAGCGGTCCTGGTCGGATGCCAGTCGTCCGGCCTTGATAGCCTGGCTGCCTACGGCGATAGCGCAAAGACCGTCGAGGATGATTCGGCCGTCGCCTTTTACAAGAACGACGAACTGATCACCACTGGCAAGCTGCAGTTTCAGGAAAAGAACTACGGAAAATCATACGCCATTTACAAGCGCGCGGTTAACGTCTTTCCCGAAGATCCTGCCGCCTGGCTCGGCTTTGCCGCCTCTGCGGACATGGTCGGCCGCTTCGATACTTCCGACCGCGCTTACCGGGAACTCGCAAGGATGATCGGCAAGACGCCTGTTTACTACAACAACATTGGGTACTCGCACCTCTTGCGCGGCGACCTTCCCAATGCCAGGCGGTACTTTCTCAAAGCCTACGAACTCGATCCCGCAAACGAGGTGACTGCCCGGAACCTCGAATTGTTGAAGAACAGCACGAAATTCGCACAACGGTGATAGGCTTTCGCCAATCCGGGCTCCCAGTCGACACTCCGTCGACGGACTGGCATCGTTGCCGAACCGGCACGTAGAACGACGATCTGCGTCGCCGGCGTTTGCATCGCTGATTCGGTGGGTCGCCGCTTACTGCACCTTCCGGAGTATAAGCTTCCCTTCCGGCGAGACCGTTCGCTCGTAGCGCGGCAGGTTGTCGACCGAAACACCCTGAGCATCGATGGACGTTATACCTCCATCCGGGCTCTGATTTCCAGCCGGCGGGGCAGCGGGCGATGGCGCGAAAAACTGGGTCGGTTCCTTGCCAGGCGCACTCAGTACCAACGCTCCGCTAGCGCGCGAAGCAAACGAACCGGAGCGCATCCGTTCATTCATGATGGAAATCGTCTTTTGCAAGCTTTCAGTCTGCTGGCGGATGACTGCCACGTCATCAGCCTTTGCATTTTCTACAAAAATGCGCCCCTGCTTGTCTACCTGTGCCTTCAGACCATCGATCGACCTCTTGAGCGCGACAATCGTTTCGCGGCTCTCGCGCAGATCCCCTGCGTTCTTGGCAGTATAAATCAGGATGCCTGCGTTGATCGGCAAAAGCATCACGACCATGGCGATGAGCGGCCCGTTTCTTGGATGCCTCTGCTCTGCGGTCGTGCGCATAACGCGCTGCCTTGCCTCGTCCACTTCGGCGTCGAGATTCGGGATGCTGGTCATTGGCTTTTCTCCCCCGCACGTCATCAGGTCATTGTTTCAGGTATTCCTCAATAACGCTGGCAACTCATTCCAGAGCAAACACCCCTTCCCAGGCCCGTTCCAGCATATCCAGAGAAGCGACCTTAGGGATCCCATTGAAATCGCAGTATGACCCGACGAAGTCGAGAAGATACTTCGGATGATAGCAGGACGCCAGCATGGCGCCGTGGTACTTGCGATCATAAAAGACGTTCAGATCGATACCACTGACATCTATCGCCGCACCGCCGGCATACGACTTGAAAATCTGGATATATTCGTCGCGCGACGGGTTGTTCACGAAGATCTTGTACTTCAAGCGTCTCAGACCAGCCTCGTCGGAAAGATCCCTCGGGGCGATATTCGTCGAAAAGACGACCAGCTCGTCGAATGGAACCTTGAACTTCTTGCCGGTGTGCAGAGTCAAAAAGTCGTATCCGCGCTCAAGCGGCACGATCCAGCGATTGATCAGCGCTTGCGGCGCCACCTGCTGGCGACCGAAGTCGTCGATGATGAAAACGCCGCCGGATGCCTTCAGATGCACCGGCGCTTCATAGACATTTGGTCCTTCGTTGAAGGTGAGATCGAGCAGGTCGAGCGTCAATTCCCCGCCGGTCTTGACCACCGGACGACGGCATTCGATCCATCGCTGATCGGCCTTCGGATACGGTTTTGCGTCAGCCCCGGCAACGCGTTGATGCACAGCTTCATCAAAGAAACTGATGACATGGCCACCAACCTCGATGGCATGGGGCACAAAGATCGTTTGGCGAAACAGTTGCGACGTCCGCTCGGCAATGCTCGTCTTTCCGTTTCCGGGCGGTCCGTAAAGCAGGATGGAGAGACCCGAGTTCATGGCCGGACCTAGTTTTTCGACCAGCGAATCCGAAAGCACCAGCCCTTCAAGGCTCTCGATCAGCCGCTCTGGGGTCACGCGCTCGTCATGGATGGATTGCAACCCCACTTGTCGGCAAAAAGCGTCCAGCGACACCGGCGCCGGCCCGACATACTGGGATTGACGCGACGCCGCGCGGACATATTCGAAGCCATTGGTGGAAAGCGTATAGCGAATGTCGGATCTCACATCCTCACCGGCCAGGCCACGAGCCTCCAGGAATGCGAGCTTCACAAGTTCCTTGATCAGGATATTGGCCAGCACTTTCGGCAATTTCATGCGGTCAGCCAGGTGAGATGCAGTGACTGTATCCTGCTCGGCCGCACATTTTGCCGCCAGCCTTAGCAGGAACGACGATTCCAGGCCGGTCTCCTCCAGGCTTGCCGGGGCCATCGGCATCCGTGGATCGAGGGGTACTACGACTTCTTGACGATTCTGATCGGGCGAATACTGCATACGGACCTCGCTTGGCTCAACCGCCGGGCTTCAAGCCGACGAGAATACTGACGACACGGATGACAATGGGCACGAGCACGATGATCAAGCTCACCGGAAACAGGAAGGCTCCGAGCGGCAGCAACATTTTGATCGGCAGGGCATTGGCCTTTTCCTCGGCCCGCACGATGCGAAGATCGCGCATTTCCTTACTGTAGACGCGTAGCGTCTGCGTAACGCTCGTTCCTAGCTCCTCCGATTGGCGAAACAGTACCGAAAGCGCCCGCGCCTCATCTATCCGTAATCGTGTCGCAAGATTGGCCAATGCATCGCGCAAGCGGCGTCCGCCGCGCACTTCCAGCATCATGATCGAGAGATGCAGGCCGAAGTCCTGCTGCTTGTCGACGAATTCCCGGGCTACGCGGTTGGCGGCTGCTTCAATGCTCATCCCGGCATCGAGACAGACGATCAGCATGTCCATGAAATCTGGAAAGAGCCGACGATACTCGCGCTCCTTGGCGCCGCCGCGCCGGTCGATATAGATGTTGATCAGAATAAAGCTCACGCCGGCGGCAAACATGGCGATGATCAGCGTAGCGATCCCCGACATCTCGGGCACGAAGCGGTTGAATGCCCAGACCGCCGCGACAAACACGCCGATACAGATCAGCGCGCGAACAACCTGGAAGATTGTCACTGCGCTGGCGTCGAAAAATCCGGCGCGGATCAGGCGGTTCTGGGTGGAGTTCTGATTGGTATCACGCCGGGTAATCTCGAAATAGCGACGGATCAGGCGGTTTTCCGCTTCGCCGAGGTCGGCAATCGTCGTATCGCCAAGGTGGAATTCCTCGCCTGCTGCCGTCGTGGCTTCCGACAGTCGCGCCCCGACCTCGCGTCGCCGAAAAACCAGTTCGGATGCCGCTGCTGAAAATATCAGC
The DNA here is from genome assembly GCF_001908375.1 of Rhizobium etli 8C-3. Classification (NCBI taxonomy): domain Bacteria; kingdom Pseudomonadati; phylum Pseudomonadota; class Alphaproteobacteria; order Hyphomicrobiales; family Rhizobiaceae; genus Rhizobium; species Rhizobium etli. Next base: position 521,760 of record NZ_CP017241.1, read on the forward strand.
ACTGAAAAGAAGACGATGAAGTAAATTCCATATTCACTCGACATGACGGCCTCAGTACTCGAAGTTGACCAGCTTGTAGAGAATGACATTCCCGACCGCCATGAGGGCCAGCAGTACACACACCACGATGGTTCCGTGGCCGCTGTCCCAGAGGGGATCGAAGTAGGTCGGCGACAGTGCCTTGATCATCCCGTAGAGCAGAAACGGGTAGAGCGACATGAAGATCGCCGTGATGCGCCCTTCCGAGGAGATTGCCTTGACCTTTGCCTTCAGCATCGTCCGGTCGCGCAGTGTCTTGGAAAGGTTCTGCAGGATTTCGACGAGATTGCCGCCGGTTCCGGCCTGTACGCTCAGCGATATTGCGAGAAGGTTCAGATCCTCGACGCCCACTCGGTCGGCCAGGTTTACGAGGGCGTTGTCAAGGGCCACTCCATAGGTGAGTTCGTCCGAGAGAAGGCCGAACTCGCTGCCGATCGGATCAGGCATCTCGCGCGCCACCAGAGCAATCGCCGCAGGAAGCGGGTGGCCGGCCGCCAGGCTGCGGTTGGCGACATCGAGCGCTTCGGGAAGTTTCAGTGCGAACTTTCGCATGCGACTCGCCCGGGTGCGCCAGACGACGAGCACAGGGATGAGAAGGCAGATCAGCAGAAAGACCGGTACCCTGACGAGATTGCTCGGCACCAGAAACTGAACGACCAGCCATATCAAAAGTGCGCCGGCGATCGCGAAAAGGCCAAATCGCCTGGCATCGAACTTGATGCCGGACTGGACGTAGAACTGCCGCATTCGCTGCAATGAGGGGATTTGCCGCCAGCTACCGTCGGCACCGCGCTCCTTGAGCATATGCCGGTAGGTCTTTCGGTGATCATCGCTGACGTCGAGCAGGCTCAGGCGGTGGTTCAGAGCGCGGTGACGTTCCGATGTCCTGAAGTAGCCGCGCACGATGGCTTCGACGCCAACAAGGGCTGCGATGAATACGGCCGCGTAAAGCAGGATCAGGGTCATTGTTCAACAGGCCCCGTTTGCAGCGGCTTACCGGGATCGAAGATCGCCGCAGGAATCTCGATCCCGAGTTCGGCAAATTCCTCGATAAAGCGTGGCCGGATGCCCGTGGCGCGAAATTCCCCGCGGATCCGCCCGTCGTCATCGGTTCCGGTCTTTTTGAATTTCATGATCTCCTGCATCTGCACGACTTCGCCTTCCATGCCGGTGATTTCCGAAATCGAGACGATCTTGCGGCTCCCGTCGCTCAAGCGCTGAACCTGAACGATGATCGTGATGGCGGACGAGATCTGCGAGCGAATGCTCAGCTGCGACATTGGCATCCCCGCCATGCCGACCATCTGTTCAAGCCGGCCGACGGCGTCGCGGGGCGTGTTGGCATGAATGGTCGTCATCGAACCCTCGTGACCGGTGTTCATCGCCTGCAGCATGTCGAATGCCTCGTCGCCGCGCACTTCGCCGACGATGATGCGGTCGGGACGCATACGCAGCGCGTTTTTCAGAAGCTCGCGCTGGCGAATTTCGTTGCGCCCATCGAGCGTCGGCGGCCGAGTTTCCAGCCGGCCGACATGCGGCTGCTGCAACTGGAGTTCGGCCGCGTCTTCGATGGTGATCAAACGCTCCTTCGGGGAAATTTGCGACGACAGCGCATTCAGCAAGGTCGTCTTGCCCGAACCCGTGCCTCCCGAAATGACCATGGACACCTTGCCTTTGACCGCGGCGCTGAGAAGGACGCGCATGGCGTTAGCCATGGCGCCATATTCCACGAGGCGCTCCATCGTCAGCGGCTTGCGGGTAAATTTTCTGATGGAAACGAGTGGACCGTCGACCGAGATCGGCCTGATGGCGACGTTCACACGCGAGCCATCCTTGAGGCGGGCATCGACCATCGGCGTCGATTCGTCGACGCGGCGGCCGACCGCCGAGACGATCTTGTTGATCACCCGCAACAGATGGTCCTCGTCCTTGAAACGCACGGCGGTGCTTTCGAGCTTGCCGCCCCGCTCCACATAGACGCTGTCGTGACCATTGATGAGAATGTCGGCAATCGTGTCGTCGGTCAGTAGCGGCTCGATCGGTCCCAGCCCGAGCATCTCATCCGTGATATCGCGGATCAGATCGTTGATTTCCTTGGCATTGAGCGGAAAGTTGTTGCGTCGGATATATTCCTTGACCAGCGGCCTGATCTCAGTTGCGATCTCCTCGTTGTCGAGCGTATCGAGAATGCCCAGGTTGATACGATCGAGCAGATAGCGATGCAGATTGACACGCTCCGACACCATGTCGGGCCCGAGCGAGGCTTCTTCGACATGCACCGGCGCTTCGCTGGCCGCCTGTTGCCGGGCCGGGACAAGGGGAACCGCGCCGGCCAGAGACAGTTCGATCGCCTCCGGATGCTCCCGGCTTTCCGGTTCCCTCGGCTTATAGAAACGCCCGATGATTCCGTTCGTCATGCTTTCGCCCTCGACTATTTTACAATGACCGTGGAACCGACCTTCACCCGTTCATAAAGATCGATGACATCGGCGTTGCTCATGCGGAAGCAGCCAGACGACGCGAATCCGCCGACGGTCGACTGCTCGTTCGTTCCATGAATTCGGTAAAGCGTGTCGGTGTTTCCCTTGTAGAGATAGATCCCGCGAGCACCCAGGGGATTGAACGGCCCTGGAGGTACAAGATCGGGAAGTTGTGGCGAGCGCGCCTTCATCTCGGCTGGTGGCCGCCAGTCGGGCCACTCTGATTTGCGCCCGACCTTCACGACGCCGCTCCAGCGAAATCCGTCGCGCCCGACGCCGATCTTATAGCGGATCGCTCGATTTCCGGAGATGACGAGGTCGAGCGTCTGGTTACCGCTGACAATGACGATGGTCCCTGCCGCGTAACTCTGTTTGATGGTCACCATGGCGCCTGTCCTCGGTCCGAGGGTTCGCGGCACGAGCCCGCCTGCCGCGGCATCCGCGACGGCTATCGCGAAAACCGCAAGGCCAAGAATGGCGGCGCAGGCACTTGTGCGCCGACGGTCGATCGCCTTCATCGCACCAGTGCTCCGAGCTTGCCGACCGCGCTGCAGAAGCGCGCTCGTGAATTCACTTCCACCGGCAGCACCCCTCGGTTGACCGCCTCGCTCAACGTGTCCCAATCATCCGCGATGACGTGAGTGGGGATCTGCTTGAATATCTTATCCGTCTGCTGCCGGCGCACCCCGAGGCCGAAAAGCTTGGTGCGGTATTTGTTGATGACGATGAATATCTGATCTGAATTGCCACGCAGCCGCACCAGATTGGCGAACAGGTCCTTGGCTTGCGAAAGCGCAGGTATCGTCATTTCGGTCACGATGCAGACGCTATTGACCGAACTGAGGACATCGTACTTCCACGGCGTATCGTAGTAGGGAATGTCGATGACGGTGTGATCGCTTTCGAAGGCGGCGACGTCCAGCATCCGCAGCACCAGTTCGGAGCCCCTCGGCGACAGAAGGACGGACGGCTGCTTGAAGGACAGCAGCGAAAAGCCGCCCGAATGACGCTTGCGGACCAGATCGATGAATTCCAGATCGACCCGGGAAGGATTGGCGATGACCGGCTTCAGGTCGTAATCGTTGACAAGGTTAAGATAATAGCCGAGTGACCCCGAAGAAAAGTCCATGTCGAACAGATTGACCCGTGGTGAGGAATTCTTGGTCGGCTGGGCAAGCACATGGGCCAGCGACGAAGCGATCACGCTGGCGCCTGCACCGCCGACGGCAGAAACCACGGCATGGACCCGGCTGTCGCTTGCCCCGGTGCCGGGAGCATGAGTCGAGATCATGTCGATCAGTGCGCGGCGCTCGAGGGGCTTCTTCAACCAGTCATTGCCGTTCAGGCGAAAGAGCAGCCGCAGCATGTCGTCCGGAAGATCTTCGGAAACGACAACGAGCGGAATGTCCCGATGGCTGGTTCGGAACGCAAACAATTCCGGACGATGCAGTGATTCGCCGTTGTCGACGTCGAGAACGATCAGGTCGAACTGGGTCGAATCGAACCGGCCTTTTTCGCCAATCGCCTTTAATGCCACATGGCGTACATCGTAACGCGACAGCGCACCGAACACGTCGAGCATGAGGCTTGCGGCCGCAGCATCGTCGGAAAGGACTAATATCCTGGTGGATGCGGCAATGTTGATGTGAGCTGTCATTTCGCTTTCCTACGCAAGATTTAAGGAGTCAGCAGGTTGAACAAGTCTTGAGGTCTTCCGTGGTGATCGTCACCGGATGGGCTGGAAGGGCGATGTCGTTGATTCCGAGCAGTGCCCCGAGGATCGGCAGATCGAAGGTGACGTCGCGCACCTCGAGCCGCATCGTGAGCACCGGTCCGTCCGGCCGGCCCCAGTAGCCCAGTCCCGAGCGCTGATAGGTCACCATCAGATTCTTAGGTTCTATCCGCCAGTTGAGGTCGCAAATGCCTGGGTGGGGATCAGCCGGCGCGCTGCAGAGCCCGTCGCTCCCTAAGACGATCCGGTTCAATGCCGCCGTGCAGTTCGCAAGAGCCGGTCCGCAGGTTGAGGCAACCGCGGCATCGTTCGGCGCGGCTTTGCCGTTGTCGAGTGGATCGGCCGCTTCGACCGGGAAAACGGCGTCGAAATCCGTCGTCAGCGGATCTGATACTGCAGCCAGGCGGGCGCCAAATTGCAATGCCTTGACCGTCTGGTTCCACTGCGCCATGGCATAGCCAAACTCGACGAAGGCTGCAAACACCAGCATAACGATCGGAAAGGTGAGCAGCCCTTCGGTGAGGCTGACGCCACGGGTATCCTGCCAGAAGCCGGCGAACGTCCGGGAGGTCACCATCCGATATACCTCTCTTCGTGGAAGGAGCTGATGGTGATGGCATCGAGTCCGAGCCAGCCAAACAGAGGCGAAGTCTGATAGAGGTGGGCGGTAGAAATGGTAATGTTCCCGTCGGCATCGGGCGGTGCAATGGTGATGTCGGCAGGGTCCTTCCAGCCTTGCACGCGCGGTTTGGCGTCCGCTGCAGGAGTTTGCGTTCCATAAAAGGCGATCGTCTTCGCCGTCGCCTGATTGCAAGTCGGTTCATAGGTTCCCGACGCCGGCCGACAGCGCGACAGATAACGCCCGGCATCGCGCAGGCCCGCGTCGATCTGCATCCGCTCCCAGAAAATGTTGCCGAACTCGAGAATTCCGGCTGCAAACAGCGTCACAAAGGGCACTGCCACCAGTGCTTCGGCCAGGACCGCTCCTTCCTGCCTAGACCAGAACCCGAGACCAAAGCCTTGCCGCACGAGATTGCGCATCGCCATCATCATCGGACCAGCTCCGCTTCTTCGCGCAAAAACTCGTCGAGCGTACCGCGTCCGCCCTTGCCGGTTATGTCGATCATTTCCAGGGAAAGGTACCGCTCACTGGCGTCTTTGATCGCGGGCTTTGTCAGGAACATCCGCGCAAAGGCGACCGCCCGCGTGGCCTTATGGCCGTTCAGGTGGCCAACGGACTGCTCGTAGCCGCAATTTACGATGGCAGAGAAGATCTCGCGACGATCGCCATATTCGGCCGCCGTATAGTCCGCCAGGTCAGGCCCGCCGTAGCACTGGCCGCCGGTCGCAGGCGTCCCCGTCTCGCCGTTTGCCGAGGCATGGCTGATCAGTGCGGGGTTGGCCAGTTCGTAGCGGTAGACGTCGTAGGCGGAAGGTTGGGATGGTGTACCGGCTGCCTGCTGCGGGTAACTGGAGGAGGTGCTTAGGATCGTACTGACTGAGGGAGCGGCCGTTCCCTGCGCAACGTTCCAGTATGTCGTATACTGCCAGTTGTTGCCGCTGCTGATCTTGCCGCCGGACAGGGAGGTCATGGCCGCTCCGTAACCTAGCGGCAAAGCCTTGGCGGGATCGCCGACAATGTCTCCGACCTTCACAGGATCGTAGGCTTTGCAGGCGTCCTTGCCCTTTTCGGATGCCGTTTGAGCGGAACGCACGTTCTGCGCCGGCCGGTAACGCGGATCGGTCTTACTGCCGATTGAACCGTAAAACCCGAAGCGCGTATTCACGCCGTCTTCGATCGGCCCCGCCTTTGCACCGGTCTCGGTATCCAGGCTGTCTCGCGTATAGCAGGTACCGGGATTGCCGGTGGCAAGAGCCTCCGCCAGCACGGCCGCCCCGTTGCCCAAGGGGGTTCGCAAGAACCCGAAGTTTCCGGGACCGGGGTTGGACGCCGAAGTGCTGTGAAGCTCGATCTGCACGCCATAGAGGTTCCCGGCCGCAAAGTTGGTGTGCAAGGCCTCAGCCGCATCTTCGCTTGCAGTCTCGCTCGTGTTCCCAACGGGCTCGAAGGGATTGCAGATAAACATCGGCGTCACATCGCAGGCGCTCACCCGGTAGACCGCCACGGCATCCGCCGAGACGTTCACTGTGTCACGCGTGAAGCCGACTGGTATCGGGAAGATCGTCTGCATCGCCTGTTCTTTGGCGACCACCCAAGCGTAGGAGGCTTCGTTGGAATTCTCCGCCTCCATCGTATCAAGGTCGATGTCGTCGTCATCCTGAGCCGGTATGCTCTTGAGATATTTGACAATAACGGTGCTGCCGGCATCGTTTCCGGGATCATAGCTCACCGTTATGTACGAGCCGAGCGACATGCCGTTTCCGCCACCGGAAAAAGCTGCACTGTTGGCAATTTTCTCAATTGCCGCATCCGCCCGGTCGATCGCATCGTCGCGGCCATCGAGTTCTCGGGCTCCGGCGAGCGCCATGGCATCGACGGCGCTCTGCAGGTCGGTATGCAGATTGCTGCTGCGGCCCACATCGATGACCAGCAGCGAAAAGCCCAGAAGCAGCGGCATGGCGATGAGCGTCAAGGCGATGACGTAGCCATGATGATCATTCCAGAACCGTCGGATAACCCTGCTAAGCATTGGCATACCCCCATCGCGGCGCGATCGCCGTGACGTCCCTGTCGTGTGTGTTTTTTCCCCCGGCGCTGCCGCCGTTCATGCCGTTCGATAGTTAGTTGCCGACGGCCGCCCCATTGGCCGTGGCCATGGCCGGCGCCGGCTGCATGTTAACAGACCCCCCGGTCTGGTACTCGTTGACCACTCTGCGGATCACCTTGCCGTCGCTGGCGATACGGGTTCGCTGCGCTTGCGGCGGGAAGGGGTCCTGCGTATGGATGGCCTTGTTGGCTTCCACGGCGTTCCCGAGCCCGAAGGTGATCGAGTCGCGATGGTTCATGTAGTCGGCGCAGCCGGAAACGAGGCTGACGACGATAAGGACGAGAAGCACGCGCCTATCTTTTTGCAACAGCAAGTTGGCCTCCCTGATCCAGATCGAGACGATGGCCATAGGGGCCCTTCACACCTTCGCCGTTGCGAAAGCGCCGCAACATGTCTTTGTCCACTTCCAGTATTCCAAGCGCAAACAGCTCCGCGTCGTTCGACGAACGTGTCTGGTCGAGCGGACTGTAGAGGTCCTCGCCTGGCGAGGCCGGCCGCACGATATGCGGTGTGACGACGATGACGAGATCGGATTCCTTTTTCTGGAAACTCGTCGAGCGGAACAGCGCGCCGAGAATTGGGATCTGCCCAAGGCCCGGTAATTGTTGGATGTCCTTGGCATTGATCGACTGCAAGAGCCCCGCCATTGCAAAGCTCTGCCCGTCGCGCAGCGCCACCGTGGTGCTGGCAGCGCGCGAGATGAAGCCTGGATTGCCGTTGACGTTGATCGATGTATCGAGCTCGGAGACTTCCGGCTCGATCTGCAGGTTGATGAGACCGTCATCGAGAACAACCGGCTTGAAAGTCAGCCGCACGCCGAACGGGCGATAGTCGGTCTCGGTGGCGACGGTCGCGCCGTTGGTCGTCGTCGTCAGGATCGGCACTTCGCCGCCTGCATGGAAGCTGGCGGTCGAGCCGCTCATGGCGATCAGGTTCGGCTGCGCCAGTCGGCGCACCACACCTTTCTGCTCGAGCGCGTTGATCACCACGTCAATTTGGCCACCCGAGATTTCCAGCACCTTGGCGATTAGTTGGCCGAAGGGCTGCATGCCTGTGGCCGCGCCCTTGGGGTCGAGCAGGGTGCGGACGAGGTTGCCGTCGTCCACTCCGATGCCCTGACTGGTCGTTGCCTTGCCGATGCCGTTATTTCCCTGCCCGGACCAACCAATCCCCAGGTCGCGGCCGGTCTGGCGCGAGGCTTCGATGACACGCACCTCCAGCATCACCTGCTGGCTGTCGCTGACTCTCAGCTGGTTCAGCACCGGTCGCTCGGAATAGGACTGGGCAATTTCAATCACCCGCTGCAGTTCCACGGCATCACGCACGGTGCCGGTTACGCGGATGCGATCGTTGGAGTTGAAAACACGGACCCGGGCCGAGGGCGCGGCGGAGCGGATTGCAAGCGCCGCCTCGCTGAAATCGCTGGCGACGCGGACGTCGATGACGCCGAGGAGTTTCTTGCTGTCATCATAGACCGAGATATTGGTGGCGCCGATCTGCTTGGCGCGGATGAATAGCGACCGGTCTGACAGCGGCACCACGTCGATCATATCGGCGCTGCCGATGACGAGATCGCCGAACGTCTGGCCGGTATTGAGGGTCAGCGTCTCGTTTGGAGGCAGCGTGATCTGCTGCACCGACCCGCCGAGCGTCACGAACTTTTCCTGTGCCTCGGCGCGGCCGGCAAAGTCCGGCCCCCAGCACACACAGGCCGAAAACACTGCGACTAGCGCCGCAAGGCTTCTGGATCCTGCTATTCCCTTCTTGCCACACCTTGACATGCCTGCCTTCACCCCCCATTCGGCCGCAGCGCGCACGTTGCGGGCCTCCGCATGTATGTCACTGGATCAGGCCGACTCTGTGCTCCTCGCGCTTCGTCGTGTTCCAGACGCCCACAGTTGCCCACTTTGGCTCAATCGGCAATACCGGTTCGACCTTGGTTTCGACAATCTGAACTTGTTTTTCGCGCTCTGGCGTCTTCGTCAGATCCTTGCCGAGTTCGGTCGCAGTCGGCCCACCGCCGAGATCGGCGATGGTGATCTGCCGGGTTTCTTCGACGGAGGACGAGGCGATGTTGCGAAGTGCCAGAGACAGCGTTCCGATTGTGGCGCCGAGCGTGAGACGTTGCGCCTCGTCGGTCGTCACCTCGAAGGTGACGGTTTTGACGACGGAAGGCTCGTCCTTGCGCTCGTCTGCGGTCTGGTCCACGGCGAGCACCTTTACCCCCTGCAGCAGCACGTCGACAAAGGTCTGGTCGTTGCCGGCCTGGCCGCGAACCAATCGCGTCAGGAGAACGTCGACGCGGTCGGACGGCCGCACAAAGCCGGCGACGCCGAGCACATCGTTGACGCGGATGGAAACGGCCTTCATGCCCTGGTCGAGCGCCGCCGACAGCGTGGCACGCTCGCCGGCACCGGTGATCTTCGAGGAAAGCACCGGCTCGCCCGGATCGATCGCTCCCATGGCATAGCGCGGCTGGGCATCGTCGCCGACGACCGCCTCGATGCTGGCGAAAGAGCCTGTGGGTGTTTCGTTTGAGGGCCACGGAATGGCCTTGAGATTTTCGGCACGCACTCGATCGCCGAAGCGCATCGGCTTGGCGGCGACAATTAATGACTTTTCCTGCGTTTTGGTGCGGCCCATTGCCAGGAGCCTGGCCTGCTGATCGGCGAGATACTCGCGCATCCCGAAAACCGCTGCTCCTGCGAGCACGAAAGCAATAACGAGACTGAAAATCGTTGAAGAACGCATCGCCGCTACTCGCTACACTGGACGGAATACATCCATCTGCGGTTACTAATTTAGTAGAGAGGCGTTAACAAAACACCTCTCTTCAGCTCCAAAAAGCTGCTCAGGAAGCAGCTGAGGTGTATCAAGCTTCAGCCGCCCGCAGCCGGGGCCGGTGCATCGAGGTCTTGACCTTGGAACCAAGTCGCCCACGATCCCCATGCCGTGTTGAGCTCCTCACCGATCAGGACAACCGATGCAACAACTCCGCCGACCAGCAAACCAAGCAAAATAAGATATTCAGTCAGTGCGACGCCGTCTTCTTCCCGCGCGAAAGCGCGTACGCGATTTACAAGTGCTTTCATCGAGAATTACCTCCAAAATACTTGGCACGCCGTCATTCCCCCGGCACTGCCTCTTGCCGTCGAGACCACCCCTCCGACTAGATCTATTAATAATCTGTTAATTCTAATTTAGTCAATTAGAGATATGTAAACAAAATGACATGTATTGTTTATGGTTAAGACGGGTCCCGGCATATTTCCTCGTAAAGACCGTTCCATCGCCGCCTACAGCGGATTCAAAACTGGATCTTAGTAGGCTATCCTTACCAATAGGGTTAGGTAGCATGATACCAATAGTCAGCTTTACTACATGGCTTGCAGTATTGCTTTTTCTTTACGCCGGGTGGACCGATTTCCAAACGTGGAAGATCCCCAATACGCTGGTCCTTGCGCTCATTGCCCTTTATGCGTTGCGCGCTGTGGCCGTGATGGTGAGCTCCGAGGATATCGGCGCGACGCTGTTTGCCTTAACTGGAATCGGCGGCGACGTCGGTGCCGGCCTGCTGATGTTTGTGCTCGGTGTCGTGCTCTGGGCTTTCGGGATGTTCGGCGCCGGAGACGCCAAGCTCTTCCTGCCGATCGGCCTTTTCATCGGCTGGCACGGCATGCTGCCGTTTTCGATCTTCCTCCTCGTCTTCGGCGTCGCGACCTTGCTGATGCTGCGGCTGCCCATCCCGCTACCCTTCAAGCATCTCGCCTTTTTCATGCGAATCGAGGAAATCCGGGCGAGCCGAAAGGTACCCTATGGTGTCGTCATGGTATTTGCGACGCTCCTCACCCTTGCCTCTGCTTAGCCGGAAGTTTCGCCTCATTCCCCATACACCGGACGGCCCCGAAAGCTCTCGCGATGACAAAAGCCATCGATGTGCGATGCTTGCCATACATGCCGCTGCAGATCGAATGCGCCGAGCTTTGGCTTAAGCGAAATGCGGAGACCGCCGTCGACGTGGTCAACTGTGGATACACGCCGGGGTTGCGTCATCAAGGAGCCGCAGAGCGTTCATTATGACAGCGGTGGCCGAAGTGTTCGTCGTTGGCCTGCATCATGCGACGGCCAGCTCGACGGGCAATTGCACGAGCTTGTCATTCGGGAGCGGACGCTGCAGCGCACGTGCCTCTTCCCATGGTGCCGTCAGCCAGGTCTCGATTTCATCCTCGTTCGACAGGACGACCGGCATGGCCTTTTCGTGGATCGGCGCCATAATGGCGTTCGGCTCGGTCGTCAGGAAGCCGTAGAGATCGGCCGTGACCAAGCCTTCCTTGATCTTGCGAACGCTTTGCCATTGCGGCACCCAGAATCCAGCGAAGAACATCAGCGGGCAATCCGGATTGGCCGCAAACCACGCATTTGGAGTTCTGCCGCCTTCGAGTTTGCTGGCCGGGTCCGGTTCGGCGAAAGCCGTAAAGGGAACGACGCAACGAAACTCAACGCCCTGCCAGCGCTTCCAATGCCTGCTTTCGACGTTGCGGACATTGGTTGTTCCGCCGTCGGGCTCCATTTTCAGGAGTTCCTGGAAATCGACGTCCCTGCCTTTCTTGCGCAGAGAGTCCGCTCGCTTGGTGGCCGCCTGAAACAGCGCCTGTGACGAGCTCGGAAGACCCCATCGCACATTTGCCAGCTCACGGCCGGCTGGTGTGTTGCGGACGATCGGCGCCATTCTGTCGGGCCACATTTCGACGATCGGCTCCAGATTGCCGGTGCTGTCGATCATTGCTCTGGTGATCGAGCGGATTGCCTCCTGGTTGCTCAGCATCCGGTAGAGATTGCACACATTGCCCTCCAACGGCTCCCAGTAGCCGCGTTTCGAAACTTCGTCAGTGTCGATGAACTGGCCGTTCCAGCCTCTTCGAGATTCAGGCAGCTTCGCGGGTCGGGAGGCAAAAGACAAGGTAGGTGTCGCCGTCAAAAAATGCGCGACATTGTTGGCACCTGCGATCGATTTGCAGAGATGACGACAGGACCTCGGCGCGCTCTTTGATCGTCGGGAACTTCCATTCTGTTTCCCGGTCGGTTGATCACCAGAGGATCACGTGAAAGGGCAGCTCGTAGTTGAGGCGCCAGCGGGCTAGTGGATTGTCTCGTCTTGATGCCACCGGGTCTCCTAAAGCGTGGCGTCTTCCCAAACGGGAACTTTGACTGTCTTGACCTTGACCAGCCGTCGGACGACGAGCTTGCCGAAATCCTGGCTATTGGGATGATGCACGTGCAGGTGCATGTAATCGCGGCGATTGCAGCGCTCACAGCGGAACTTGCTCACCAACCGGTCGAGACTCATATTGTTGCGCAACTGCAGGATATCGCGCGGCGTGTAACAATGCGTGGCGTTGCAGTACTGGCAGGTAATCACCAGGAGCTGACCGGCATCTGCCGCGTCCAGTAGTGTCCAACGGGAGAGCTTCCGCATGTAGTTCATTTCGGGCATGCTCTAATCCCGGTCGAAACTCGGGCGCCAGCCGCGGACCAAGCCGCGGCTCAAGGCTCTTTCCGCCAATGCCAGCTGCAGCCTCAGGTGATGATTATCGGCCAGCAATGTTGCTATCGTCGCCTTGGCATCGTCGTCATGAAATGCGAGGGCAGCTTCGACCTCATAGTCGATGTCTTCCTTCTTGGCGGGCAGCATCAGAGAACCCAGCCGTCTGCCTGGGTCATCTGAAAAACCTTCTCAACAGCAGGCTCGGCATCGTTTTCGCAGGGGAACCACACCGGTTTGCTGGTGATATCTTCGCCTTCGAATATCGTCCTGAATACCCCGCAAGCCCGCGCGTTGTCCGGGTCGAGAGCGATCTCAAAATAGCCTACAGGACTACCTGTAGCCACGTCGTAGGCGCAGGCAGTCATGAGGCGGATGCGATGGAAGCCCAGCCGAGGTGGCAGTTGAGAAATCAAGTTCGAATGAGCTTCACGTAGTGTCATTGGCACAGCCGGCGTCCAGTATGTGCCATGATCATCGTCGTCAGTCTCAATAACAGCCGCGTTGGCAAGAGGCCGCAGCTCATCGTTCGGATGTAGAAGCATATCCGTTCTCCGGTTTCCAATTATAGTGATGGCGGCCGACGCCGTTTGTTCTTATTATGTTCTCATCAGTGGCAGAGTCAAGGTGCCTCCAAGATGTTCGACCGTGTGAGATAAATCATGAGCACGAAACCTATGATAATCATTATCGCGGCAAAAACGGCGATCAAAAGCGCGCGTCCGCTCTGTTTCCGCCGCCGCCGATCGATCTGCTCGATCTGGTCTCGCCGCTCGGTTCCTTTCTTGTCTGCCATGGCAAGTTCCCCGGGGGCGCTCAGTTATCAGCCCCCTCGAACGACCACTCGGGGACCAGAGTTCCCACCATCGGTCGCAGCTCAAGGAATAGTGAGAAGCAGCTCGCCACGGCGACGACGATCCCCGACGGCGAGGCAATCGTGGTCGATGATCGTGGCCGATCGGACCTCGGGCTGCTGCAGCAATCGCTCGGCGGCCGGGGCGGCGAGCAGATCTCCGGCGAAGCGCTCTTGATGGCGTTCGACTTGCTCTATTTCGACGGGCATGATCTGCGGCAACTGGATCTTTCTTCGCGCCGCCATCTGCTCGAAGGTATGGTCACCGATCGAGAAGGCGTCATTCGGCCCATTGGATCCGGCCAACTTTTCGGAGGTCCCGCATATCAACGAAGGTGCGTGTTTTGATGAATGGTTAGTCTGGATAAGGACAAAATAAGATGAATGGTGCCGCTTACGTGACTCGAACACGTGACCCCATCATTACGAATGATGTGCTCTACCGACTGAGCTAAAGCGGCAACTTGGCAGCCGAACCGTGCGGCCCCCGTTTTGCATGGCGCTGATACAGGCATTGTTTGAAGATTTCAAGCGCCCTGTCGTGCCTTTGACAAAAAAGACGCTCCTCTTTTGAAGGTGGCGCGGGTCAGAGCGCGAGGCGAGCGCGTGCTGCCCGGTATTCGCTTTCCAGCCTGTCAACGAGCTTGGCGACCGGCTGGACAGCCTTGATGGCGCTGATCCCCTGACCGCTGCCCCAGACATCCTTCCAGGCCTTGGCGCCGCCGACGGCCTGCTCGAAATCCATCTTCGATGGGTCCGCCACCGGCAAGTTGTCCGGATCGAGGCCGACGGCCTGGATCGACGGCTTCAGGTAGTTGCCATGCACACCGGTGAAATAGTTGGAATAAACGATGTCGTTTGCAGCGCCCGCGACGATTGCCTGCTTGTAGGCGTCGGTGGCACGCGCTTCCTCGGTCGCGATGAACGGCGTTCCGATATAGGCCATGTCGGCACCCATCGCCTGTGCCGCGAGGATTGCGCCGCCGGTGGCGATGGCGCCTGCCAAAAGCAGTGGCCCATCAAACCATTCACGGATTTCCTGCACCAGAGCGAAGGGCGACAGCGTGCCGGCATGCCCGCCAGCGCCTGCCGCAACCGCGATCAGTCCGTCTGCACCCTTCCTGATCGCCGAATTTGCGTGGCGGTTGTTGATGACGTCGTGGAGCACGATGCCGCCATAGGAGTGCACGGCCGCATTCACTTCGGGCACGGCACCGAGCGAAGAGATCACGATCGGCACCTTGTACTTGACGCAGAGGCGCAGGTCGTGTTCGAGCCGCTTGTTCGACATGTGGACGATCTGGTTTACGGCAAAGGGTGCTGCCGGCCTGCCTGGATTGGCGGCGTTATAGGCTGCGATGTCTTCAGTGACCATTGCCAGCCACTCGTCGAGCTGACTTTCCGGCCGGGCATTCAGTGCCGGAAAGGCGCCGATCACGCCCGCCTTGCATTGCGCCAATGTCAGGGCAGGGTGGGAGATGATAAAGAGCGGTGAAGCAAGGACCGGCAATCTCAGATTTTCCGTGAGGATTTTGGGAAGGGACATCGCGTTCACCATCAAATTGACGTTTACGAAAACGTCAATCTGATAGCAGACCTGGCAAGCAAGGAAAAGAGGCTGCTTGCGCCCCGATCGTCGATTCCGGAGAGATCGGCTTTCCAGACGAGTGCGGCAAGGGCGGGGCAGGGGACATATTTATTGCCTGCGATGCCAAATGCTGCCAGCCGCAAGACTTGCGGTTTTCAGCCATTGACGCTACCGAGTTTCGTTAGGCATTTGTAAAGTTTTCGGTGATGCCGGATGCCAGCATGAAGGATCGGATGTGAGCGGATTAGAAACGGCAATCAGAACGGCGCTTAACAACTCCGATCGCGATAATCCGGAAGTCCGTGCAAGGATCTATCAATCGGCCCGCCAGGCATTGGAGGCCGGTCTTCGCAAGCAGGATATCACTGACCGGGAAGCGATTGCGCATCATCGTCATCGGCTCGAAACGACCATTCACATGATCGAGGCCGAAGAACGCGAGCGCCTTCATCCGCGCCAGGGGCCACCAGAAGTGCCCGTTCCGCCCGTCGCCGAAATCCCGCCGCCCGTCAGGCACGACGACGACCGCTTTGAAGACGACGCGCCTCAGGTCGGCGGTGAAACTCGAGGGTATTCGGCAAGGCCTGCCCACGACGAGTCGAGCCTTGATGACGTCCATGCCGCCACGTCCGGTCACCTCGGCACTGCACCTCAGACCGTCGAAGGCCTTGCCGCCGCAAGCCGCCCCTCCGCCCGTATGGATTTCCGGCCGGAGGGGGCTGCAAAACGCCGCAAGCCGCGAAAGCTCTTCTCGCGGCTGCTTGTTTGGTGCGTGCTGATCGCCTTTGTCGGCATGGGTGCCTGGTGGGCTTATAAGTCCGGCCTCTTCCTGACGGCGGCCGAACGTGACACCAGCGTGGCCAATCCGCCTGCCCGTACCGAGCCGGAAGACTTCGATGGTGCGGACGAAGGTGCTGCGAACACGGCGCCGCATGTCGATCAGCCGATAACGATCGACCCGCAGAACCGCTTTTCTGCGGAATGGATCGAGATATTCGAGCCTTCGGACGCTGCCAAGATCGAAAGCGGCCCGCGGGCACGGACGGAAAGCATCGCCGAAAACGATGGCCCAGCTGTTCGCTTGATCTCTGAAAGCAACGGCGCCGATGGCAATATCGGCATCGGCGTCCCGAAAGACGTACTTCGAGAGCTCGCCGGGAAATCCTCGACGATCGCGATCACCCTACAATCGACGAGCGACGAGCCGACGCAGGTTATGGTCGAATGCAATTTCCAATCGCTTGGAAATTGCGCTCGCCATAGGTTCAGCGTCACCCGCGAAAAGTCCGACGCTCTGCTCCAGGTTACCTTTGACAGGTCGATCGCGCCAAGTGGCGATGGCAGGCTGATGATCAACAGCGATGTCGACGGCAAGGCGCGAGGCATCAACCTCTACGCCGTTCGCATCCTTCCGGGGCAGTGATTTCTATTTTAAAAAGCCAGGCCCGGTGCCGATGATCTTGTCGTCGAGATCGCCGATCGCCTTGTCGTCCTTGTTGTCGTAATCGATTTTCTTCAGCATGTGACGGACGAGATTGAGCCGCGCGCGACGCTTGTCGTTTGCGCGGATCACCGTCCACGGTGCAAATTCCGTATGAGTCTCCTTGAGCATCCGCTCGCGCTTGTCGCTGTAGTCGTCCCATTTGGCGAGCGCCGCGATATCCATCGAGGACAGCTTCCAAACCTTCAGCGGATCATGCCTGCGGTCGTGGAAGCGCTTGAGTTGCATCTCGCGGCCTATATCCAGATAGAACTTGAAGAAGTGAATGCCTTCGTGGGCAATGATCTTTTCCAGCTGCGGCGCCTGCTTGAGAAAATCCTCATACTGCTTGGGCGTGCAAAACCCCATGACCGGCTCGACACCTGCGCGGTTGTACCAGGAGCGGTCAAAGAGGACGAACTCGCCGGCCGTCGGAAACTGCGCGATATAGCGCTGGAAATACCACTGGCCGAGTTCGCGGTCATTGGGCTTGGCGAGTGCGACGACGCGGGCAAGGCGCGGGTTCATGTGTGCGGACGAGGCCGAGATGGCGCCGCCCTTGCCGGCTGCATCGCGGCCTTCAAAAAGTGCCATCACCCGCTTGCCGGTTGCCTGCAGCCAGAACTGCACTTTGACCAGTTCGATCTGCAGCTTTTCCAGCTCTTCGAGATACTCCTCCTCTTTCAGCTTTTTCTTGTAAGGGAAATCCCCCGATTCCAGCGCCCCTTCATCGATCCAGTCTGGAAGTACCGGATCGTCGACATCGAAGACGCGCTTCTTGCCCCTGATGTCCAGTTCAACCGCGCGGCTTTCGACAGCTTCGGCCATGTTTCCTCCTCCGCCTGTGCTTTCTTTGCAGGCGATCATATTTTTGGTTTAAAATCAAATCCGTCGCGGTAGCCAAAGTTCCTGTGTGTTCGGTTGCCGATTTTGGCGGCAGACGACAGCGGCGGAAAAATTCTGTCATGAATCATCGCTATCAGGCAGAGTTTGAACATAAGAACGACTCGACGGGGCGAGGAACACTTGGAAGACGAAACGCCATGGACAACGGGGGTCGTGGCCCGCATCCGGCAGCAGCGAACGGTCCTTCTCGCGGCGATCGTCATCGGCCTCGTTGCGCTAGCGGCCGGCATGAACAAGTGGGCGGTGCTGGCGCTTCTTGTCTTCATGATCGCCATTGTGCTCTTAAACAGCATGCCGGCCGTGCAGGCAAAGCTTGCGAAAGAGCCGGAAGCCGAACCGGAAGCGCCCGCAAGTCTGCTGCCCGCCGTCTCCGCAACGCTGGCTGGCCTCGATATACCCGTGATGCTGCTGTCAGGCGATGCCTCCGTTCTCTACCAGAACCGGGCCGCGGAAAAGGCCTTTGGAGAAGTGGCGATCGGGGCGCATATTTCTGCACGCCTGCGCTCGCCGGGCATTCTGGACATGCTGGGAGAGACGATCGCCACCAATACTCCCAACCAGATCGAGCATTCCGAGCGCCTGCCGTCGGAGCGCGTCTACATTGTTCGCAGCGCGCCAATCGATCTCGGCGGTGCCGGGAATGGCGAGCACTTCTTCCTGCTTTCGTTCCGCGATATCTCCGAGGTGCGGCGTATCGATCGCATGCGGTCGGATTTTGTCGCCAATGCCAGCCATGAGCTGCGGACACCGCTTGCATCGCTCCGCGGCTTCATCGAGACCATCCAGGGTCCGGCAAAGAATGATCCGAAGGCGCAGGAGCGCTTCCTCGGCATCATGTTCGACCAGACGACCCGCATGAGCCGTCTTGTCGACGATCTTCTCTCGCTTTCCCGTCTTGAGCTCAAGTCGCACATCGCACCGGACGAAAAGGTCGATCTCGTGCCGCTGCTCGGCCATGTCAGGGACGCGCTTGTGCCGCTTGCCACGGAGGTTGGTGTCGAGATCAATCTGCACCTGCCGGAAGGCAAGGCGGAGGTTCTCGGAGACCGTGACGAACTGGTCCAGGTATTTGAGAATCTGATTGAGAATGCATGCAAGTACGGCCAGGAGGGCAAGGTCGTCGATGTTCGCGTCAAAAATACATCCGGCGAGGCGGTTGAAGTCAGCATCGCGGATAAGGGCCCGGGCATTCCCGCAGAGCACGTGCCGCGCCTCACGGAGCGCTTTTATCGGGTCAATATCGAGGATAGCCGCTCAAAGAAAGGCACCGGTCTCGGTCTGGCGATCGTCAAGCATATCCTGACGCGCCACCGCGCACGGCTGATCGTCAGCTCCGAAATCGGCAAGGGAACAGACTTCACCGTGCGTTTCTGACAACGTCAAGCCTGAGTATTGGTCGTGACTTGAAGTCGGAGTGGCAATTGCCAGACGAAAAAAACGGGCCCGCTGGGACCCGTTTCCGTTTGATACTTATCCGGCTCAGCTTGCGCGGGCTGCGGTCCGGCGGCGTTCGTTGACCGGCTGGTAGGCCATGCGCTGGTGATAGCTGCAATATGGGGAAGAGTCCGGGCTGTCGCAGCCGCAGAAGTGGAAGTCGTCCTTCAGCGGGTCGCCAACCGGCCACTTGCAGGTACGCTCCGTGAGTTCCGTCAGGCCGAGACGGCGGGAGATCGGCACGACGACGTTTGCGGCCGGACGATAGTCCATCTCCTCCATGAGATCGATTTCGACCTCTTCCTTGAGCATCGTCGCGCCCTGCTGGCGCGTGACGGTGCGGGTCGCGATCCGCGATGCATAATTGGGTGCGCGGACAGCCGAAGTGTTGCGCTTCGGCGCGCGTGCCGTAGTGGTCGCGCCGCCAGCCTTGGCGCGGCCTGGAAGGCTAAGCCTGTGGACCTTGCCAATGACCGCGTTCCTGCTCACTCCCCCGAGTTGCGCCGCGATCTGGCTCGCGCTCAACCCTTCGGACCAAAGCTTCTTGAGTTTTTCGACTCGCTCGTCTGTCCAGTTCATGCCCTGTCTCCGCCGTTTAGCGCCGTTGTGAAGGCAGAATCCCTCACCGTTGCTCCGGACACGTCCGAAGCAGGAAACGCCTGACCAATTGTGGTGACTAGTTCCGCCGCATGCAGTCTAGTAATTGAGTTTTAACCTAGTGTGAGGCTGACTCCGTGACAAGAGTCGCGGGAATCCGGATGAATCGAATTTCAAGTTTTCCCCAACTTGCTTCCCGAGCGAGTCATTTCTGCAACATTAGCTGTTGATAAATAGCTTGCCTGGCGGCCTGCCTGCCGTACGCGCGGAAATCCGCAGTTTTGTTGACATTGCGGCGCGAAACGTAAATAGTGACCCTCGCCGCCGAAAGGCGGCATTTTTAATTTTTTGGACCTGGTATTTAGCCGGAGTCCGGTTGCCCAAACGACAACAGGAGACCGCGTCATGGCTCAAGCCGCGCCGCTTTATGACACCTATTCTCGCGCCCCTTTGCGGTTCGAGCGAGGTGAGGGCGTGTGGCTGATCACCGAGGGTGGCGAGCGTTATCTGGATTTTGGCGCCGGCGTTGCCGTAACGTCCGTCGGCCACGGCAATCCGCATGTCGTCGAAGCGTTGAAGGCGCAGGCCGACAAAGTTTGGCACCTGTCGAACATTTATGAAATTCCAGGCCAGGAGGCGCTTGCCAAGCGGCTGACCGACGTCACATTTGCCGATAAAGTATTTTTCACCAATTCCGGGGCCGAGGCGCTGGAATGCGCGATCAAGACCGCGCGCCGCTATCAGTATTCCAAGGGCCATCCGGAACGCTTCCACATCATCACCTTCGAAGGCGCTTTCCATGGCCGTACGCTGGCGACGATCGCTGCCGGCGGCCAGGAGAAGTATCTCGAGGGCTTCGGCCCCAAGGCACCGGGTTTCGATCAGGTTCCGTTCGGCGATATCGAGGCGGTGCGCGCCGCGATCACGGATGAAACGGCAGGCATTCTCATAGAGCCTGTGCAGGGGGAGGGCGGCATTCGCCCGGCGACGCACGAATTCATGAAGGCGCTCCGCCAGATCTGCGACGAGAAGGGCCTGTTGTTGATTCTTGACGAGGTTCAGTCCGGCGTCGGCCGCACGGGCAAGCTCTTTGCCCACGAATGGTCCGGCGTGACGCCGGATATCATGGCGGTGGCGAAGGGCATCGGCGGCGGCTTCCCGCTCGGCGCCTGCCTTGCGACCGCGGATGCCGCTTCCGGAATGAAGGCTGGCACGCATGGTTCCACCTATGGCGGCAATCCGCTTGCCATGGCGGTTGGCAGCGCAGTGCTCGATGTCATCCTGGCGGAGGGTTTCCTGCAACATGTGCGCGACGTGGCGCTTGTTTTCCGCCAGGGCCTTGCCTCGCTGAAGGACCGCTATCCGGACGTAATCGAGGATGTACGCGGCGAAGGCCTGATGCTCGGCATCAAGGCAGCCGTCCCGTCTTCCGAGCTGCTGCAGGCCATTCGTGCTGCTCATCTTCTGGCCATTCCGGCCGGCGAAAATGTAATCCGCCTCCTTCCGCCTCTGGTCGTCACGGCGGAGGAAGCGCGCGAGGGGCTTGCCCGCGTGGAGCGCGCTGCCGAAAGCATTCGCGCCGCAAAGACCAAGAAGACGGCTTGAACGCATAGACGCCTCTCAAGGGGCATACAGGTAAGAACGACATGGCTTCCCCCAAACACTTTCTCGATCTCTCTGCGGTATCTGCATCCGATCTCAGATCCATCATGGATGATGCGATCGTACGCAAACAGGCCTTCAAGGCCGGTAAGGGCGATAAGCCGCTCGCAGGCAAGATGCTGGCAATGATTTTCGAGAAGCCCTCGACGCGCACGCGCGTCTCCTTCGACGTCGGCATGCGCCAGCTTGGCGGCGAGACGCTTTTTCTCTCCGGCACGGAGATGCAGCTCGGCCGCGCAGAGGCGATCGGCGATACCGCAAAGGTGCTCTCGCGTTACGTTGACGCGATCATGATCCGCACCACGGAGCATCACCGCATGCTGGAACTTGCCGAACGCGCGACGGTGCCGGTCATCAACGCGCTGACGGACGACACGCATCCCTGCCAGATCATGGCCGATATCATGACCTTCGAGGAGCATCGCGGTCCCGTCAAAGGCAAGACGTTTGCCTGGACCGGCGATGGCAACAACGTGCTGCATTCGCTGGTCGAAGGTGCTGCCCGTTTCGGCTATCGCATGAACATGGCCGTGCCTCTTGGTTCCGAGCCGAAGGATCACTATCTGAACTGGGCCCGCAACGAGGGCGCCCAAATCATGCTTGGCCATGATGCCGACCGTGCGGTCGAGGGTGCCGATTGCGTGGTAACCGATACCTGGGTCTCCATGAATCAGGAACATCGGGCCCGCGGTCACAACGTTTTCCAGCCCTATCAAGTCAACGCGGCTTTGATGGCAAAGGCCGGCAAGGACGCATTGTTCATGCATTGCCTGCCCGCCCATCGTGGCGAGGAAGTGACGGATGAAGTGATCGACGGCCCGCAATCCGTGGTTTTTGACGAGGCGGAAAACCGTCTTCACGCGCAAAAATCGATTCTTGCATGGTGCCTGGGAGTGATCTGAACCATACTGGGCGCCACCTTTGGCCTGATGGCCTCGTGGCCGCGCGAGTGGAGAGACTTCTGGTCTGCCGCTCGGACTACTAGGAGTAAGACCATGGCAGAAACCGCAAGTGCTCTCGGCGAATTCGATTTCGCCGGTGATGATCACGTTGTCCCGTTCCAGGTAGAGGGTCTCGATGTGCGCGGCCGCGCTGTCCAGCTCGGTCCCATGCTGGATGCAATCCTCGAGCGTCATCACTATCCGGCACCCGTTGCCCGGCTGCTGGCCGAAGTTATCGTGCTGACGGTGCTTCTTGGAACGTCGCTCAAGTTCGAAGGCAAGTTCACGGTGCAGACCAAGGGCGATGGCCCTGTCGACCTCCTCGTCGCGGATTTCGCGACGCCGGAGAACGTGCGTGCCTATGCGCGCTTCGATCAGGCCCTGCTCGACAAGGCAGTCGCCGCCGGCCAAACCGAGCCGGAACAGCTTCTTGGCAAGGGCGTGCTGGCTTTCACCATCGACCAGGGCAAGTTCAGCCAGCCCTACCAGGGCATCGTCGCACTCGACGGCACCTCGCTCGAGGATATTGCCGGCACATATTTCCGTCAGTCGGAGCAAATCCCGACGCGCGTGCGCCTGGCTGCCGCCGAATTGTTTGACCGCGACGAGGCGGGGAAGGCGCGCCACCGCTGGCGCGCCGGCGGACTCGTTGCGCAGTTTTTGCCGGAAGCGCCGGAGCGCATGCGCCAGCCTGACCTCCACGGCGGCGACGGTGATAACGCTGCGCTGGCACACAAGGAAGACGACGCCTGGACCGAAGCGCGAACGTTGGTCGACACCATCGATGCGGACGAACTGACGGATCCGCAGGTCGGCATCGAACGCCTGCTCTTCCGTCTCTTCCACGAGCGTGGCGTGCGTGTTTTCAGTACCCGGGCAGTATTCGACCGCTGCAGCTGCTCGCGTGAGAAGATCAAAAATGTGCTGAAGGGCTTTTCGGACGACGAGATCGACGCCAGCCAGGAGAATGGCGAGATTGCCGTTACCTGCGAATTCTGTTCCACGACCTACCGGTTTGAGGTCGTGGAAGTCGCATCGGCTGCTGAATGATCAATTCAGCACCCTGAGCAGCCCGGGAGAGTCCAGCGAGAAGGCGGGTATTTCGACATCGAAAAGCTCGCCGTCCTCCGTTTCCATCTGGTAGTGCCCGAACATGAGGCCAGAAGGCGTATCGAGCGGACATCCGGAGGAGTATTCGTAGGTGTCGCCAGGTTCCAGCCGGGGCTGCTCGCCGACGACGCCAGGACCGGTCACCTCGTCCACCAGGCCGTTCTGATCGGTGATGTTCCAGTAGCGATTGATGAGCCGCACCGTCAGGTCCGAATTATTGCTGATCACGATCCGATAGCCCCAGACATAGCGATCATCATCCGGATCGGATTGCTCCTCCAGATAAAATGGCTCGACGACAACTTCGATATCTCGTGTGAGGGCGCGGTACATGCCTTACACCATAGCCAGGATATGTTACCCGTATCTTATACAGCGCTCGATCCGTCAAGAAACGGCACACGCATCATCCTTCAAACCGCGATGATTGCACGTCGTTTCGAGCATTAATCCTAATTTTCGAAGTTAATTCCCGTATTAATGCGGAACTCCTGCGACATTTCTTAGGTGGAGCATGTGGCCGGACCGGCAAGGTCCGGCGGTCGCTATTGCAGTCAGGACTTAACGTTTGAAAGAGCCTGAGCGAAATCATCGATCAGGTCCTCGACATCTTCGATGCCGAGCGAAAGGCGAACGGTGCCGGGGGAAATGCCGAGTTCGGCGCGGGCGTCATCGCTCAGGTTCTTGTGCGTCGTGGTGGCCGGATGCGTGATCAGGCTCTTTGAATCGCCGAGATTGTTCGAGATTTTGATGATATCGAGCGCATTCTGCAGCGCGAAGGCTGCTTCCTTCCCGCCCTTCAGCTCGAAGGCGACGAGCGTCGATCCGCCGGACATCTGCCTGGCGATGATATCGGCTTGCGGATGATCCTTGCGGCCCGGATAGATCACCTTGGCCACCTGCTTCTGTTCGGCAAGGAAGTCCGCGATCCTGGCGGCACTAGCCGTTTGCTGCTTGACGCGAAGCGGTAGGGTTTCGATGCCTTTCAGAAGCGTCCAGGCATTGAACGGCGACATGGCCGGACCGGTATGGCGGAAATAGTCGTGCAGGTTTTCGTCGATCCATTCCTTGTCTGAAAGGACGACGCCGCCGAGGCAGCGGCCCTGGCCGTCGATATGCTTGGTCGCGGAATAGACGACGATATGGGCGCCAAGTTCCAGGGGCTTCTGGAAGAGCGGCGTTGCGAAGACGTTGTCGACGACTACCTTGGCGCCGATCTGGTCGGCGAGCCTGGCGACGCCTGCGATGTCGACTACTTCCAGCGTCGGATTCGTCGGGCTTTCAAGGAAGAAGACCTTTGTGGCCGGGCGGATTGCTTTCTCCCAGTTTTCGAGATAGCGGCCGTCGATGAGCGTACATTCGATGCCGTATTTGGGTGCAAGCGTTTCGACCACCCACCGGCAGGAGCCGAAGAGCGCGCGGGCGGCAACGATATGGTCGCCAGCCTTCAACTGGCAGAGAATCGCCGCGGTGACGGCAGCCATGCCGGAAGCGGTGGCGCGGGCGTCTTCGGCGCCTTCAAGAGCGCACATGCGCTTTTCGAACATATCGTTGGTAGGGCTTCCGTATCGGGCATAGATAAAGCCGTCTGTCTCACCCTTGAAGCGCGCTTCCGCAGCTTCAGAAGTCTCATAGACGAAACCTTGCGTCAGGAAGATCGCTTCCGAAGTCTCGCCATATTGCGAGCGCAACGTCCCTTCGTGAACGAGTTGGGTTGCCGGGCGCCAAGTCTTGCTCATGCCATCACCACCTTCAAACAACAAAAAAACCGGCCGCAAATGCAGACCGGTTTCATACCCGGTCTTTTTAGCCACTTCTTTAACGTGGCTGCAAGCCGACCGGCCAAATCACCACGGGATAAAGCTGCAATACTGCTGTTAGCTTCTTGCGTCAATTCCTTGAGTTTGGTTTTGTCTGGGGCAAATTATGGATGGAGCATGATGGCTCGCGAAACTGGAATCTTGGCCGATCGCGCAATTGCGGCGCTGTTTGAATTGGGCCGCCTCACGAGTGAGCGGGAACTGGACCGCGATCAGATTCAGCCGGCAAGCCTGGACCTGCGCCTGGGCGCCAGGGCGTTCCGCGTCCGGGCAAGTTTCATGCCGGGCCCCTCGCATCTCGTTGCCGACAAGCTCGACCGGCTGAGCCTGCACGTCATCGACCTTTCCGAAGGTGCCGTGCTCGAAACGGGCTGCGTCTATATTGTGCCCCTCATGGAGCGGCTCGATCTTCCCGCTGAAATGTCCGCCTCGGCCAACCCCAAGAGCTCGACCGGCCGCCTCGACATCTTCACCCGTGTCATTACCGACTACGCGCAGGAATTTGACAAGATTCCTGCCGGTTATTCTGGCCCGCTCTACCTGGAAATCAGCCCGCGCACGTTCCCGGTCGTCGTGCGCCGCGGCTCGCGCCTCTCGCAGATCCGCTTCCGCGTCGGGCATTCAATTCTGGGCGAGCCGGAACTGCAGGCGCTGCATGATGCAGAAACGCTGGTTGCAAGCTCCAAGCCGAACGTTTCCGGCGGCGGCATTGCGCTGTCGATCGATCTGGCGGGCGACAAGGATGGCCTGATCGGCTACCGCGGCAAGCATCACACGGCCGTCGTCGATGTCGATAAGAAGGCTGAGCACGATATCTTCGATTTCTGGGAGCCGCTTTACAGCCGCGGCCGCAACGAACTGATCCTCGATCCGGATGAGTTCTATATCCTCGTTTCGCGTGAAGCCGTACATGTTCCGCCGCACTACGCAGCCGAGATGACACCCTTTGATCCGCTCGTCGGCGAGTTCCGCGTGCATTACGCCGGCTTCTTCGATCCAGGTTTCGGCCACGCGCCTGCCGGCGGCATGGGCAGTCGCGCCGTTCTCGAAGTCCGCAGCCATGAAGTGCCCTTCATTCTGGAAGACGGCCAGATCGTCGGCCGCCTGGTTTACGAGCACATGCTGGAGAAGCCCGAAAGCCTCTATGGCTCCGGTCTTGGATCGAACTACCAGGCCCAGGGACTGAAACTGTCGAAGCACTTCCGCATCTGAGAGCCTTGACACCGCCATCCTTCTGTTGGAAGGCTTCTGTCATCGCGGGTGTAGCTCAATGGTAGAGCAGCAGCTTCCCAAGCTGAATACGAGGGTTCGATTCCCTTCACCCGCTCCAGCTGTCTTTTTGTCCAGCCCGGATACATCGGCAACAGATCGAATGACACCTGCCGCTTCCCCGCAGCGCCATGTAATCATGTGTCTCGAAGACCGGCATAGGGCGTAGAAGCGCATGCCAGCTTCGCAAAACGCTTTCCGGTTCTTAGGGCAGAACAAGTCGCGCAGAAAGCGGGCCACGAATGAGCGAATAAGAGCGGCACGGGCCAGCAGATGGAAGGCTGCCGGAAAGATCTCTGGAATTCGCATCGGTTGCCGTGTCGGTTCGCCCTCTTTCTGGGATAACGCTGCCTGTCGACACGCTGGACCATAGAGATGCCGTGAAAGCGGCTGCAGCGAACGAAGACTGGAGTTGGATGGGTTGAGCTTGACACCAATACCCCGCCGCCTTTCCCAGCCTTCTATAAAGGGGAAGCGCGCTGCAGGCACGCTCCTGGTTTGCGTTCACGATCCCGTTTCGATCGGACGGGTTCAACGCCCTGTATCGGCGGCGTCACGCGCTTTGCGCCGCGCTCGGACGGAGGAGTGCCCGTGCCGGAGCCGTGCTGGTGGTGCCACTCAAAATTCTGTCCAGTCGGCCTCCTTGTTTTGCGAAGCGCTGTTCATGCCGAATGCGCCGGCAAGCTTGCTGCCAAGCGCGCGGGCAGGCGAAGCGGCGGGCCGCGTGCTCACTGTCGCCACGCGGATTGGGGGTTTTGAAACCGGCGCCGGGCGGGTCGCCACAGGCCGTGCTGGTGCTTGCGGCGTCGAACGTGCCGCTGCGATGAAGCTGTCCGTTCCGCCCAGCTTGAACTGGCCGAGCAGTTCGTTCAGTGCGGCGGCCTCCGTTGCCAGGCTGTGGCTTGCTGCCGTGCTCTCTTCGACCATGGCGGCATTCTGCTGCGTGCCCTGGTCCATGGTGTTCACGGCCGTATTGATTTCCTGCAGGCCTGTCGATTGTTCACGGGAAGCCTCCGCGATCGCATGGACGTGCTGGTTGATCTCCTGCACCTCATGAACGATGGCGTCGAGCGCCTTGCCAGTTTCGCTGACCAGGGCAACGCCGGTCTGGACATGTGTGCCGGAATTGGTGATCAGCGACTTGATCTCCCTTGCCGCATTCGCCGAACGCTGCGCCAGTTCGCGCACTTCCTGGGCAACGACCGCAAAGCCCTTGCCCGCTTCACCTGCACGAGCTGCCTCGACGCCGGCATTGAGCGCGAGAAGGTTCGTCTGGAAGGCGATGTCGTCGATCACGCCGATGATATTGCTGATCTCGGCCGAGGACTGTTCGATCTGCTGCATCGCCTTGACGGCATTGCGGACGACTTCGCCGGACTTCTCGGCGCCTGCGCGGGTGCGGGCAACGAGCTCGCTTGCTTCCTGCGCGCGGCGGGCGGCGTCCTTTACAGTCGTTGTGATCTCTTCCAGCGCGGCGGCGGTTTCCTCCACGGAGGCGGCCTGCTGCTCCGTGCGCCTGGAAAGTTCGTCGGCTGATGAACGGATTTCGTTCGCCCCCGCGCCGATCGCCCGCGCATTGGAGCCGACGGTGCGCATTGCCTCGTTCAGCTTTTCGACCGAATGGTTGAAGTCGCGGCGCAATCCATCGAGATGTTCTGCGAACGGAACATCGATGTGGGAGGCGAGATCGCCCGATGCCAGACGGCGCAGCCCGTCCCCGAGCGCCTCGGCCGCGCCGGAAAATTCCGCCGCTTCGCGGGCTTTCTGGGCTTCGCGTTCGCGACGTTCGCCATCAGTCAGGTTGCGATCGACTTCCGCCTGGTTTTCGAGCTGGATGCGCTCGATCGCGCTGTTGCGGAAAACTTCGAGCGCTTCGGCCATCTGGCCCACTTCGTCGCGGCGCTCGAGGCCCGGGACATTGCTGTCGGTCTCGCCTTCGGCAAGGCGCGTCATTCGCTCACGAAGCTTTGCCATCGGCGACGTGATGCCGGCCTGTGCGATCACGATCCCGAGCGCGATTGCGCCTATAACGGCCGCCGCGATGATGGCAAGGCAGAGATTGATGCGCTCATTGACGCTTGCCGAAACGGCGTCTCCGCCATCGTTGAGCATTGACATCAAGGCATCGTTATTCGCCGTCATCTTCGGGGTCAGTGCGGTGAGCTTGGCATTCAGCTGAGCGGCGGCAATCTGGGCTGCGGCACTGTCGCCGGCCTTGCTCATTTCGGCGACCCTGCTTGAAATCGTTTCTATTTCGGCGATTGCGTTGAGAATATCGTCGATCGCCGGCTTGCGGCTGGGCACCAGAGCTGCCGCCTGGTTAAGAAGGTCACGCGCCTGCGGCAGCTTGTTCGGTGTAGAAAGCGCGGTATGAAAAGCGGGCGTGCCCGCCTTCAGGCTCGAGAGCCTCGTGGTCTGCAGCACTGCGGCGACGACAGACGCGCTGGCGCGCGCACCTTGCATGGCCGCCAATGCTTCATGGTCGATAAACGCACTATATCTCTCATCCGCATGACGGAATTCGGTGATGACGTAAATCAGGCCGCCCATGGCAATCACGCCCAGGACCATGAGGATGGACACGATCTTGGTTCGGATTTTCAGGTTCTTCAGCAATGTTCGCATCGAAAATTACCCGCTTTCTTGGGCCTTCTGCTTGCCCGGCATTCTGGAAAATCAATGGTTCGAAACTCGGCATGGAGCTGCGGCATGTTCGAAATGATTTGATGAGGCTCGACGCCTGCGTCATGCAGCCGGCTGAAAAAAGCCGTCGTCGTTTGCGGCATAAGAGTCGATATTGCTTAACGGGGGCCTAATGTTGGAAGCAGGTCCCCAGTAAATTCGAGGCGCCCATTGCTTGGACGCTACGTGCGATTTCCTGTGCTGGATTCTTGCCCGGAGTGTGAGCGCGTTGTCCAGGAAGAGAAGGTTCGTGCGGAGCTGCGGGCGGCTTGCCCTATGCCGGCCGAGCGGCGCCTGGTCCATCGAAGCAGGGTCGCCTGTTTGCCGCGGTCCATCTACGCTTTGCCTGGTCAGAATGAAGAGCCCATCCCTTTACAAGGGATCGAAGAGGGGGGCCGACAGGATTGGGCAGGCAGGATAAGGGGCCCTCGGCATGAGCCGTTATCGGACGGTACATCCATCCCGCTCCTCAAGGCCGAGCGGAGCGATCTGCCGCACATTGATCCAGCCGTTTGCCGTCGTCGAGACGGTGCGCCCGGCGCATATTCCCCGAAACGCATGACTCTGATACACGATCACCGAGCGACGATGCCCCGACCCCATGAGCCGGACATGAGACAATATTTCCTCGCCTCTACAAGAGTTATGGCTATTCTGACCGTAATTCTGATTCTAGCTGCATCATCTGCGGCGCCT
This sequence comes from Rhizobium etli 8C-3, assembly GCF_001908375.1. Taxonomy (NCBI): domain Bacteria; kingdom Pseudomonadati; phylum Pseudomonadota; class Alphaproteobacteria; order Hyphomicrobiales; family Rhizobiaceae; genus Rhizobium; species Rhizobium etli. The sequence continues at coordinate 551,320 of NZ_CP017241.1, forward strand.
GGCTTTGCGCAGCAGACGCCGTCGTCGCTGCCGCTGCTTTTTGATGCCCGCGAAAGACTTGCCAAGCCGGACCTTTCGTCGCTCGTCCGCCTCCGCTTTCTCACCTCCGTCGACTTCCCGCCTTTCAACTTCACCGATCAGAACGGTAAACTGGCGGGTTTCAACATCGATCTCGCCCGCGAGATCTGCGATGAATTGGAAGTTGCTGCGAAATGCGAGATCCAGGCACTGCCCTTCGCCGATCTCAAGGACGCGCTTGCAGCCTCCCAGGGCGATGCCGTCATCGCCGGACTGGCCGTGACTGCGGACTTGCGAAAGCAGTTTACCTTCACCCGCCCTTACCTCATGCTGCCGGCCCGCTTTGTGCGCAATGCGAAGGCAAATATCGACGGGAATACTGCCGCATCTCTCGTTAAGCGTCCGGTCGGCGTCGTCAAGGCGACGGTCCATGAGGCCATGCTCGCCGCCTTTTTCCCGGCGATAAAAGCCGTGCCTTTCGACAACAAGGAAGCGCTGCTTTCTGCTCTGAAGGATGGCAAGGTGGATGCCGCCTTTGCCGATGCCCTGCAATTGTCCTTCTGGGTTTCCTCCAGGGCCTCAGCAAGGTGCTGTGCGCTCTTCGACGGCCCTTATCTGTCGGAGCAGTTTTTGGGCGAAGGCATGACGATCATGCTTCGCCAGAACGACAGCGTATTGACCGCAGCGCTGGACCACGCGCTTGCAGCGCTTTCCAGAAACGGCCGTCTGCAGGAAATCTACCTTCGTTATTTCCCTAACGGGCTCTACTAACCGTTGCGGAAGCGGGCGATCGCGCTGCGTTCGATGGCAGCGCAGGTAAGCTTGTCGAGTTCCAGCCTGTCGCGGAGCATGCTGAGCAACCGAAGCTCCTCGGCCTTGACCGAAAGGTCGGCGGAGGCGACTTCGACGGCAAGTGCGTAGGCGGTGTCGTAGAGCCGCGAAGGCAGCGTGTCCTTCACCGTTTCCAAAACGACATCGAGGCCCTCTGGTCCGGCCAGCAGCGAGGCGCAGTCGCGGGCAATGGATATCAGCTTGTCGTCGTCGAAATCATTGAAGACCGGCAGAAAGCCGATCAGCTGGCCGATGCGCTCCATTTCCCGGTCATTCATCGTGCTGTCGACAGCGGATGCCATCACCATCACGTAGATCAGCGCGTCATGGGCGGAAAGCGGCTTGTTCATTCGGTTATTCCCTCTGCTTCGGCAGGAGTTTAGGAATTGCCGTGCGCCATTACAAGGGATCGCTAGTTCGGATCGAGAGGATTGTCCAGCTGTGGTGCGGGCGGCAGCGCCAGCGGCGCGCCCTTGCGCGGATCCTCGCCATAGACGCCTTTCTTCTCCGCTTTGGCCTGCGCACCGGCTTCGGCCAGCGCCGATCCGTCGGCCGCATCCGCCCAGCCGTTTTCCACCAGCCATTCGGAAAGGTCCTGCACACCGATCTTGCAGGAGGCGGTCGTGATGCCGGTCCAGTTGGCATCCTCCAGATCGCAGGTGACCGAGCGCAGCCGCAAGAAGAGCCGGAAATTCGTCTTCGCCAGCATGCCGCAAGGCCATTCGTTCCCGTCCGGTTCCTTGCAGACCTTGTCGGCCTGTGTCGGAACGATACCGGCAAGACGCAGCTTCCTGTTTCCGAAGCCGAGAATACCCGCACTCTCGGCAATCGGCCTCGGCAAGATCGCAGCTTTTTGCGGCTCCGGCTTCGGCCTTTCGGGCTTGGGCGTTACAACCCGTTCCAGCGGCTTGCCGTCGGCCTGTGCTGGATAAGATCGGCTTGCCTGGTCAACCGGCCGCGCAGTCATCGTGATCTTTGGATCGGATCGGGCAGGCGGCGGCCCTGGAGTCTCCCCGGATTTCGCAGTTGTGACGGGTTCTTCGCTCGCGCCTTGCGTGGCGTCCGGCCCGGCAGATCGCCTGCTGCCCACCGCCAGCATCCCGGCGACGATTGTTATTCCCGCAACAGCTGTCAGAAGTGCTGCAGGCCGCATGGAAGATTTTCCTATTGGCTGGCCCAGATAATACGTGCGATCCAATCCACATCGGAAAGCTCGATCGTCCGGTTCGGATGTTCGGGATTGAGCGACATGAGTTCGATGGAGCGCGGGCTCTGGCGCAGCAGCACTTTCGCCATCACCTCGCCCTCGCGCGTCTTGACGACGACACGATCGTTGCGACGCACCTGCGCACCCGGCTCGACGATCAGCACGTCGCCGTCGCGGTAAAGCGGCATCATGCTGTCGCCCTGCACTTCGAGCGCATAGACGCCAGCTTTGTGCGAGGGGGCCGCCGGAAATTCCACCACATCCCATCCCTGGCCTGCCGGGAAACCGCCGTCGTCGAAAAAGCCCCCCGCACCGGCCTGAGCGAAGCCGAGCAGGGGAATGGAGCTTGCCCGCGGCTCGGATTCGCCATCCGGCAGCCCGGACGAGCTGTTGGCCGGCCGCATGAAGCCCATGAACTGCTCCACGGTGGCGCCTGTCGCATCGAGTACCTTGGCAATCGATTCCGTCGAGGGCCAGCGCAGGCGGCCATCGGCAGAAAGCCGCTTGGATTTGTTGAAGGAGGTGGGGTCGAGACCAGCCCGACGCGCAAGCCCAGAGGGCGTCAGGTCATGCCGTTCGGCAAGCCTGTCGATCGCTGCCCAAATCTGCTCGTGTGACAGCATCTTGCCTGATCCTGCGCCCGGTGCTGCTCTCCAATCGGCAGGAAGACTAACGCCAAGCTTTATCATAGTAAAGAAGAAAGAGGAATAAAATCCTGCCTTGGAGTCAGGCGACCATCGCCATGTTGATCTTGCCGAGCTGGATGACGGCCTGCGTGCGGCTGTCGACGTTGAGCTTCAAGAGGATGGCCGAGACATGCGCCTTGATCGTCGCTTCGGAAACGCCGAGCTCGTAGGCGATCTGTTTGTTGAGCAGGCCTTCGCCGAGCATGGTGAGCACGCGGCTTTGCTGCGGCGTCAGCGTGTGCAGGCGGTGAATGAGATCGGCCACGTCCGGATCCTGTTCATGGCCGTCGCGATAATTCTCCGGCGTCGCAATATCGCCGGCAAGCACCGTCTGGATGCTGCTGCGGATATCTTCGATGCCGGACGATTTGGAAATGAAGCCGGAGGCGCCCAGTTCCAGCGCGCGGCGAATCGTCGTCGCGTCGTCGGTTGCGGAAATGATGACGATCGGCAGGCTTGCGAATTCGGCACGCAGTGCCATCAGCCCGGAAAAGCCGCTGACGCCCGGCATGGCAAGATCGAGCAGCATGATATCGGCATCCGGATGATCGGTTGCGGCAGCACGCGCGGCGGTAAAATCGCCGGCTTCGACGATGGCGTGCTGCCCCTCCATGCCGGTCACGGCCTGGCGCAGCGCATCCCGGAAAAGCGGATGGTCGTCCGCAATGATGATCGTTTGTTCCTGCATCGAAAACTCCCTCCCAAGAGTTCGATTCCATCCCCTCGTATGCGAAGCTTCGCGCCGCACATGCCTTCCGCTTATATTACTACATCAAATCATGTCTTCTGCGGAAGAGGTGCGGACTTTTCTTCCTCCTGGAATTGCTTCACCATGCCCATGAAGCTTTTCATCATTCGCTCCATGATGCTGATCGAGCGGTCGATCTCGGCATCGGTGGGCAGTGCCTTGTTGACGATGCTCTTGTTTTCGAGCGCAGTTACGCGGTCGGAAAGCCGGTCGAGTTCGTCGTCATAGGCTGCGCGTTCGTCGGCCGCCATGCGGCAGACAAGCGAGCCGTCCTTTTCCTCGCAAAGCGCCATTGCGCCTGTGTGCTTGTCAAGGCGGACGAAATGGTCGCCGCTTCGCTCGAGCTGGTAGCGGCCCGGGTCCGGCTCGGCCGCAAGCGCCGTCATCGGCAGAAGAATTGCAGCAATCCCGATTGCGATCGTCTTCATGATATGATCCTCCGGATTTGTGTTGCGGCTTTCCTGTTTTTCTTGGGGGAGCCGTGGACATCGCCGTTCGTTTCCGGCAAAGCGCTCTCACCAACAGCATCAGCCATTGCATGAGGCCATCATGAGCGTGACACCCGTCGTTTACAAGATCGTGACCGCGGCTCTCTGGCAGGAAGCCAGGCAAAGCGGCGTTTTTCGCGGCGAAGGCATCGATCTCAAGGACAATTTCATTCATCTGTCGACGGAAAGACAGGTGCGGCGGACCGCGGCGCTGTTTTTTTCAGGCCAGCCTGGCCTGCTGCTGGTCGCCATCGACAGCGGCAAGCTTAGCGACAAGCTGATCTTCGAACCTTCCAGAGACGGCGACCTTTTTCCGCATCTTTACGCCGAACTGCCGCTTTCGGCAGTCATCTGGGAAAAGCCGCTGCCGCTCGACGATGCCGGAGTGCATATCTTCCCGGAACTCCTGCCATGATCGGCGCGTTCAGGCACGCTGCCCGCAGGGGACTTTTCCTCTTCGATCCCGAAACCGCGCACGGCATGTCGATCGCCGCGCTGAGATCCGGCCTGGTTCCCGCCTGCCGCATTTCGCCCGATCCGCGGCTGGTGCAGACGGTTGCCGGCCTCACCTTCGAAAATCCGCTCGGCATGGCGGCCGGTTACGACAAGAATGCCGAAGTGCCGGAGGCCCTCTTGAAGCTCGGGTTCGGCTTCACCGAGGTCGGCACGGTGACGCCCAAGCCGCAATCAGGCAATCCGCGCCCGCGCATCTTCCGCCTGGTGGACGACGAAGCGGTCATCAACCGCCTCGGCTTCAATAACGAGGGCCATGACGCCGCATTCCGGCGTCTGTCGGCGATCCGCGGCAAGGGCATCATCGGCGTCAACATCGGCGCCAACAAGGACAGCGAAGACCGCATCGCCGACTATGTAACAGGCATCCGCCGTTTTTATTCGGTGGCGCGCTATTTCACCGCCAACATCTCCTCGCCGAATACGCCGGGCCTGCGTGACCTGCAGGCACGTGAGAGCCTGGCCGCTCTTCTTTCTGCCGTGCTTGCCGCCCGTGATGAAGAGGCCGCGAGATCGGGTCGAAAAATCCCGGTCTTCCTCAAGATTGCGCCCGATCTCACCGAGGAGGGCATGGACGATATCGCCGCCGAAGCGCTCTCCCATGGGCTGGAGGGCCTGATCGTCTCGAACACGACGCTCGCCCGCCACGGTCTGAAGGATCAGCGGCAGGCGAAGGAAGCGGGCGGTCTTTCCGGCAAGCCGCTTTTCGACAAGTCGACCGCGGTTCTTGCGAAAATGCGCAAGCGCGTCGGCGCAGCGCTCCCGATCATCGGCGTCGGCGGCGTTTCCTCGGCGGAGACGGCGCTGGAAAAAATCAGGGCAGGGGCCGATCTGGTGCAGCTTTATTCCGGGATGGTCTATGAGGGTCCAGGTCTTCCGGGCGAGATCGTGCGCGGCCTTTCAAAGCTCCTCGACCGTGAGCAGGTCAAGTCGATCCGCCAACTGCGAGACACGCGCGTTGATCACTGGGCGACCCGGAGCGTCTGATCGGCCCGCCGCTTCACCGGCATGGCCTGGCAGAAGCGCCGGAAGAGCTGGAAGCGTTCATCGACAGACATAGCCCGTGATTCTGACGAGCGGCACGAAGACCGCAAGTGCCGCAAGATAGCCCGCAGATGACATCAGCGGTTGCGCGATGTCGGCCAGTCGCGCCGATGATGACGTCCATCGAGGCGGTCAGGCGGAACCTTCGCTTCAACTTCCTGTATGCGGCTTTAGATCCTGTTGCAGTAGTCAGCGATTTCCTAAGTGCTTGGAGTGGCTCAACTGGTTCCACCAGGTGTCATGACGTGCCGTCCGCGATATTCCTGCCACAACGGCGTCAACCACGCCATTTCGCTTCGGTTCACTGGCGAACTTTTCCCGGTCGGGGCCCGTGTATGTCCTGGGCCGCGGCTGCGACGATGGAAACAGGCGACGCTGCATAAAGTGTCCTCGTCAAGCTTGTCCATACCAATTCGGATAATCTGTTCCACGGACGGTCTGCCTCGATTGAGATTTCAACGAACTCATTCTGGCACATCGATGCCGTTTGGAGCCGTCCACCTCAACAAGGCCCATGAGGTGCGAGAGCTTCAGCTGCCATTCGCCCTATTGGTTTCCCAACATTGCCATTTGGTCGGCATGCTTTGCGCCAGCGGGTTCGTCTCGTTCGAGAGGCAGAGTGAACAGAAACACTGCCCCACGAGGTTTATTCGCGGTCGCCCATAGCCGGCCCCCGTGAGCCTCGATGATCGAACGGCAGATCGCCAGGCCCATACCCATACCGGTGGATTTGGTCGTGTAGAAGGCCTCAAAAAGGCGGTCCATGCTTTGCGGGTCGAGGCCTGGACCCGAGTCGTGCACCCCGACGACCACGCCTCCTGAGGCGTCTGTCTCGGTGCTGATCAGCAACTCGCGCTCTTCCTCATGAATGCCACTCATCGCCTCAATGGCGTTCATGATCAGGTTTAGGATCACCTGTTGCAGCTGAACGCGATCCCCTTCCACGGACGGGAGGCTCGTGGCGAATTCGGTCTGCAGCGTGACGCCTTGCCGGAGCACTTCAGTGCCGGTCAAGGCAATCACGTGACGAATGGCTTCGTTGAGGTCGAACTGCCCCTTGCGAGGGGGTTCCTTCTTGACCAAGGCGCGGATTCGGCCAATGACATCGCCGGCCCGATTGGCGTTCTCGACGATCCGGCCGAGCGCCTGAGCCACCTCCTCCAGATTCGGCGGATAGGTACCGAGCCAGCGCAAGGCCGCCTGGGCGTTGGTAAGCGAGGCGGCGAGCGGCTGATTGACTTCATGGGCGATGGAGGCTGTGAGCTGCCCCATGGTGGCGACGCGGTTTGCGTGGGCCAGTTGCCCCTGCGCCTCGCGCAAGGCTTCCTCGCTCTCGCGTAACGCCTCTTCCGCCTGCCGGCGCTCCGTCAAATCGAGGACGAAAGAGACACCTTCATTCGTGCTTTCTTCTAACAGTGCACCGCCGATCAGCACGGGCAGACGGCTGCCATCTTTCCGAAAGTACTCCTTCTCGAACGGTTGGACCGCCCCGATCAGCTTCAGCTCTGCGGAGGTCCGTGCGTCGCGGTCGCTCCATTCGGGCGGCGTCAGGTCCGTCCAGCATAGTCGACCCGAGGCAAGATCCTCTCGGTCGTATCCCACCATGCGGAGGAATGCGTCGTTGGCCTCAAGAATGCGACCTTCGACATCCCAGATGACGATCCCGATGATGTTGGCCTTGACGAGGCGACGGATCTTGGCTTCTCGTTCAGCGAGATCGCGGTACAACCGGGTATTCTCGAGTGAGATCGCTGCCTGAGAGGCGAGCAGCTTCAGCACCGCGATTCGGGCTGGAGCGAATACCCGAGGGGCGAGATTGTTCTCAAGATAGAGGACGCCGGTTGGTTGGCCCTGGTTGAGCAACGGCACGCAGAGAATGGAACGAGCACGACGCTGACAGATGTAGGGGTCCGCAGAAAATGGGTTCTCAGCTGTGGCATCGCCGAGAACCACACTTTCGTTTGTGCGCAAGACATAATGAAGCAGCGATTCCGGCAGCATAATCGCGGTCGCGATCTCGTCACGCAGCTGCACCACGACCGCGTCGCCGGCGGTCGTGGCCTGCGCCGCAATCCGTGACTCACCGCCACGCTGCAGGATCAACAGGCCGCGCTCGGCCCCCGCCTGCTCAACGGCGGTGCGCAAGACCGTGTCGATCAGCTTTTGAAGGACGATCTCGCCCGACACAGCTTGCGAGATCTTGATAACGGTTGCGAGATCGAGTTGCTCGACCGGTGCACCAATGGTGGCGGTTGGAGCAGGAGTGCGTTCTTCCCCTCTCAGGTCAGGGTAAAGTTGGTCGAGTTGCCGCACCTTGCCGTCGGCGCCCCAGCGCAGATAGCAGGCGCGCGCGTTGCGGAGATAGAGGCGAGTGAAGTCCTCGAACCCGCCCTGCGAATAAAAGCGGGCGGCGAGTTCATATGCAATGGCTTCATGATGAATGAAGCCGTTGGCGCGCGCCGAGCGGATCGCTTCTTCGTAAAGACGCACGGCGTCGATTTCGCGGCCCTCAAGGCGTGCTATCTCGGCGCCGACCAGAGCGGCTCGGTTCTCGAAGTTCTCCGGGCAATTCTTCGCATAGATCTGAAGCTGTCGGTGGTGGGCGACCAGAGCCTCCGTATGCAGTGCCCGCTGGTCAGGCAGAGCAGAGTCGCAGCATGCGGCGCGGGCCAAAGCGCCGTAGAAATGATGTTCCGGCGTTTCTTCGAAATGCGACACCGATGTCCATGGCAGCCTCTGCGCCCGCAATGATGCATCGACGGCCGCCTCATAGTCGCCCGCAAAGAACCGCGCCTGGAGTTTTCTGACAAAGTAACAAGTTTCCGCAAGAATCAAGTTCGGATCCTCGGAAAATCGGCGCTCGATCTCAAGTTCGTCAAATCCATCGTCGTCGAAGGAGCCGAATTTCCCGGTCAACCCGCGCAGCGTCCGGACAAGGCCGAGTTGCGCGCTGGCGAGGTCTATGACGAATTGGAACCGCACCTTCTGCGCAAATGTGAGGCCAATCTCCGCTTGGCGTTGCACTTCCATAAGTGGATCGCCCGCCGCCAGCAGGTTCGAATTCAAACTGGCATAGCTATATCCGGCAAACGTGAGGTCGCCGCTCTGGTTGGCAATTTCAAGTGCTCGCCGCAAGATGTCGCGTCCGGTTCGGACATGTTTCGTCCACGGTACGACGTGGGCTCCGAAGTCTTTATAAGTCCTGGCTTGGAAGCGCTTCAGTTCGCGCTCTTCGACCAGTTGGCAACCGAGCCGACCAAATCGATAACCGGCCGCATAGTCGCCGAAGCGGGGCCCGGCAATATAGCCAAGCGACACATAATGGTAGCAGGAGCCGTCGCTGTTGCCTCGCTCGAGGCTCAGATTAACGGCCAGGCAGATCGCCATGCATGCAAGATTCGCATCAGTATGCCATACCGCCCCAACGAGCCGGGTGAGGATATCCAGCGCCGCGGAGGATGCTGGGTCGCTCATCAAAGGCAGATCAACGAGCTCCTCGATCGCGCGGCTTCCGAGCTGCGACCAGATCCGGCCGTATTCTCGTTGCACCTCCTCGTCGGCCGGATGCGGCGACCAGTCGACGCCGAGATGCTGCCTCAGGTAGTCGAGACCGACGGCTGCAGAGCGGCTGGTCTGACCGAGCGCAGCATAGAGATCGATGCGCAGGCAGGCGACAGCAGCCTGGTCGTCGGAGCATGCAGCACAGTTGGAAAGCTGTGCCAACCTCTCCTGCGCGTCCGCCAGCGCGCCCATGAGGAACTCGCATTCGGCTCGGTTCAGCTCAAGCGCGAACGCCAGTTGGTGCTGGCGCTCCCAGGCGTCTTCCGGCAGCAGTGTCGCGCCGGCGACAAAATAGTTGAGCGCCGAGGCGTATGCCGTCGAGGCCTTGGCGCGCTTGCCGGCCAGCAGATTGAACCTTGCCAGTTGCTCGCGCTCCTCAGCTGAGGTGATCAGTGCGGCTCCGCGATTGAGTTGGCTGACAATCTCGAAAACATAATCGTCGATCAGCTCCGGCGCAGTGTTCGCCGCAAGCAGTCTCCCTATGCGAAGGTGCAACTCGCCACGTCGCTCCTGCGGGATCAGCGAATAGGCAGCTTCCTGAACGCGATCGTGGACGAACCGGTAGGCGCCTGCCAGACGCTCGAGCAGTTCATGAGCGACGGCAGGCCACAAGGCCTCGTGGACTTGCTCCTCCGGCGTCTCGAGGACGAGTGAAAGCATCGTGGTATCTGCGATGTTTCCGAGACAGGCGAACTGCTGCAGTGCCTTTCGCGTTTCGGGCGGCAGGCGCGCGAGCTTGCCGACCATGAGGTGCACGACGTTGTCGGTGTATCCCATGGCGTTAATGCGCTCGAGATGCCAGGACCAGCATGCCGCGTCATGATCGAAAGTAAGCATTCCCTCTTCGGCGAGCGAAAACAGGAACTGACGGACGAAGAACGGATTGCCGCCGGTCTTGTCGTGCATCATTTGTGCGAGCGGGGCCGCGCGCCCGGGCTGACAGTGGAGCGCATCCGCAATCAGCTGCCGGAGATGGTCTTGACTAAGCGGCGCAAGCCTGATTTCCGCGACCTTGCCGCCGGCGGCCTTGATCGCCTCAAGCTTCCGCATCAAAGGATGGGAAGCGGTGACCTCGTTGTCGCGATAGGCACCGATCAGGATGAGCTGTCGCAGATCCGGCCGGGTCAGTAGATCCTCCAGCAGGTCGAGCGTCGCCGCGTCGAGCCATTGGAGATCGTCGAGGAACAGCGCTAGCGGATGTTCGGGCCGGGCAAAGACGCTGATGAACCGTCGGAATATCAGCTGGAATCGCCGTTGCGCGTCCTGTGGCGGAAGTTCAGCGACCGGCGGCTGGTCGCCGATGATGAGCTTCAGTTCGGGGACGAGATCGACCATCAGTTGTCCGTTCGGCCCCAGCGTCTCGCTCAGCGCCTCGCGCCACGGCGCCAAATCGGCCTCGCTCTTGGCGAGGAGTCCCTTGAGCAGGCCCTGAAATCCCTGCGCCAGGGTCGCATAAGGGATGTCGTGCTTGTACTGGTCGAATTTGCCGGCCGCGAACAGACCCCGCGGAGGCACCAGTACTTTGTGGAGTTCATTGACCACCGCCGACTTGCCTATACCGGAATAGCCAGAGACGAGCACCAACTCCGGCGCCCCGCTCAACACCACGCGGTCGAAGGAATTGAGCAAGGTCTCGACCTCGCGCTCCCGCCCGTAGAGCTTCTCGCGAATCAGCAGGCGGTCGGGGATGTCACGTTCGCCGAGCGCGAACGCATCAATCCGGCCCAGCATTTTCCATTGGCTGAGACAGCGGCCAAGGTCGTGCTCGACGCCGCCTGCCGTCTGGTATCGTTCCTCGGCCGTCTTGGCGAGCAGCTTCATGACGATGGCCGAGACTGCCGATGAAACATCCGCCGTTCGCTGGTTGGGCGGCATCGGCTGCCGTGCAATGTGGCAATGCACCCATTCCATCGGGTCGGAAGCAGCGAAGGGCAGGCTCCCCGTCAGCATTTCGTAGAGGGTCACGCCGAGCGCATAAAGGTCGCTGCGCGAGTCGATCGAGCGGTTCATGCGCCCGGTCTGCTCGGGGGCCATATAGGCAAGCGTTCCGGCGACCACTTCGGGTGGCTCGGGCGCCTGCCGTTCGCGGCAGAGGCGCGAGGCGATGCCGAAGCCGGTGAGCCGCACCTCGGCGCCTTCTTCCGTTACCAGGATATTGGCCGGTTTGATGTCCTTGTGGACGAGGCCGCGCTGGTGGGCCTTGCCGAGCGCAGCGGCGATGCTAATGGCGAGGCGCAGGAAAAGCCCCGTTTCCATTGCCGTTCCGAGCCGCCGGGCGAGCGGCTCGCCGCCCGGATCTTCAAGTACCAGCATCGTCCGGCCGCCTTCGCGCACCAACTCAAGCGGTCGCACCGCCCATGCGCTATCGAGCTCGTCCTTCAATCCATATTCATGGTCGAGGCGTTCGAGGCTTGAACGTGTCGGGTGCTCGAGGGCCGGAAGCACGACCAGTACCGGGTTCCACTTGCCGTCGACGCCCCGGCGTCGTTCCCGGTGGAACACGCGATCACCATCCTCCCAAAGAACCTCCAAACTGCAATCTCCACCAACGCCGAAGAAAGAGGATGTGCTTTGCCGACTTCGTCACCTCGCCTGTCTCATTTGGCACTGCCACTCCCGTATCGGAGATCCGTCCGATCACAGGGCCAAAGCGAGCACATTTGATCAACCGTAACCAATTCCCTACCTTTTTACCACATCTGTTCGTCCAGCGGATCGGCCGAGCGGCCATCACCCGCCCCTTCGATGGATGGTCTGCCTCTGATGACGAAAGGCTGCCCAGCGGCGGCTGGACGGTCGGGCGGATCGTGGACCCGCAGAGCTTCGGAGGAGAGCGCCGGCATCGAACCCATCCGTGAGCTTCTCCTCAGCGAGCGACATGCTCATGGATCGGCAATGCCACCGTCGCTCCAGACGCGTCAGCCGGCTGGAGCAGGCACTGTCAACAACCATCGGCTACTGAAAGCTATCCAAGCGTATAATGTCGTCTCCAGCCGACTTGTCCTAGACTCGAAGCGATCCTGAAACTAGGAGCGGTCATGATGGTATCCCCATGCGTTGTCCCCCAAGCCTCCTCGGCATCCAACACCAGGAGAGCCAGTGTCTTGGTAGCGGATCCGGAAATCGACGTTTTTTCCCCTCTTGTTGCGCGGCTCCTTTCTGAGGGGTTGGCGGTTCGGCTGGCCACGAGCGTTGCAGAAGCCAAGGCCCAGCTTGAAAGCGACGTGCCCGATTTCGCACTGATTGAACTCAAGTACGCTGACGGCAATGGTTTTGAGATCGTCGAAGCGTTGGCAAATCTCGGCACTACACGCGTCGTGGTCCAAAGTATCTACTGCAACATCGCCACGGCGGTCCGTGTCGTCAGAGAAGGAGCCAGTGACGTTTTGCCGAAACCGATGGAGGTCGATATCGTGCTGGCCGTGCTGCTTGGACGAAATCTCGAATCTGCGCCGATACCCGAGACGATTTCGCGGCCCGAGGCCGTTCGCATCGAGCATATTAAGAGAATTTACGCCATGTGCGGGGCGAACGTATCGCGTACTGCGCGCGCGCTTTCTATGCATCGAAGAAGCCTCCAACGGATCATGGCGCGGGATTCCTTCTCGCTGGAGACGCCTTAAGCTTGGCTGCCATCCCATGCGGCGTCTCGTATGATCGAGACGCCGCAGACGGAGATCGCGTTTGTCGTCAGCACGCAGGCTCCGACCGCCTAGAGAAATCCAGGAAAGAGTGCGGATCGCCTTTCGGTCCCAAATTGCGTAAAAACAAAAAGATTAGTGCCGTTGTGGCGACTCCGGTTTGGCTGAAGCTGCGCCCGCGATGGCGCTCCGGCACCTCTCTGCGCTCATGCGGGCCACGTCGGTGCGCTCAAATACCATCCGGCCGCCCGTACCTTTGACGAGGGTTGGTCCCCGAATTCGCACGGCATTCTCCCCCGACATCGCCATTGTTGACCACTCGCCTGCCATCTGTTCCTTCAGGTTTGTCTTCAACAACCTGAACTTGGAAGAGATCACTGGTGACCGTGAAGCCCGGCAAGCCCCACATGCCGTGGCGCAATCCTATAAGCAAATCCATATCGGTCGCTCTCAAGCGCGCGACCTGCCATGCGAGGGCCAAAAAGAAGCCTCCCGGGGGTGGGAGGCTCCAGGCGGGCCGATCGGGGGCGATACGGCCTGGGAGGCTGAAAGGAACCCGTACCATAAAAGAGAGCTCCGGCCCGGGCTATTGGCCACCAGGAAGGATCGATTACCAATGAGGAGGGGGTGACCTATACGCGCGGCAAGAACTACGAGTTCGTCTGCGGTTTTCCCGGTGCGATCATCAGCTTGTCAGCCATACGCGCGAGTTCGGGCAGGGACCTGGTACCCATCTTCTGCATGACCTGGCTGCGGTGAACCTTCACGGTAATTTCACTCACGCCTAGATCTCCGGCTATCTGCTTATTGAGCCGTCCGGCCACCACCAAAGCCATCACCTCGCGCTCCCGCGGGGTCAGGCTATCGAAACGCGCGCGCACCGTTGCCAATGCCTTTTCATTCTCAATCCAAGCACGGTCGCGCGCCAGGCCGACGTGAATGGCGTCGAGCAAATCCTGGTCGCGGAACGGTTTCGTCAGGAACTCGACGGCGCCCCCTTTCATCGCCCGGACGGACATGGGAATGTCGCCGTGCCCGGTGATGAAGACGATCGGCAGCTGAATCTTTTCTCGCGACAGCTCGAGCTGAAAATCAAGACCGCTTTGTCCCGGAAGCCGGACATCGAGCACGAGGCAGGTCGGTCCGTCGGGTCGTCCAGAGATCAGGAAGTCACCCACCGAAGCGAGGAGTTTCACGTCAAAACCGACGGAACGCAGCAGGCTGCCAAGCGCTTCGCGGATCTCCGGGTCATCATCGATGACAATGATAGTGGCCTCGCTCATCGTTCAGCGCCCCCCAAGGTCAACCAAAGCTTTGGGACATGCAGGACCTGCACCCCCTGCAGCAGCAGCGGGCATAGTCCAACCAGCAGAGCGCCAGTGACGCAATAAGAACACTCCTCCTCTCTCCTCAGCCGGTGCCGGAACGGAGTTTTTGGCACACCAGAATGCGCGCTAATTACCTTGGCAACAAGGCTAAATGCGGGCTGTCCACGAAAGCCGCTTGGGCGTCCTGTGGTCCGCCATGGCGTGCCGATGCGCCACATGGCCGGGATCTGCCGTCACAAGGGAACGGGTCGCAAGTATCAGGTGCGGCGGAAGACAAGCAAACTTCAAGCACTAGCGAGACTGTGCGGGGTGGACCCGACATGGAGATGAGACGTCGCGCTTGAATTCGACCAGGCGGCGCATCGGCCCAAGCCGCAGCCAAAGCTCCTGGTGGCCGCGCCACTGTCCGGCCATTTCACCACCCTTCCGCGCGGCACAGTCGAGACCTTCTCCCACCACCTCTTGTGCAACACCGACCGGCCCGACGCGCGCCCGGTGTGGCTTTCGAAAGGCGCGTGGATCTCAAAACTACATCGGTGTCTCATCTTCATGCTCCGGGCACTCAGGGGCACGGGCCCCTCTCGTTGCGGTAAGTCTTAGGCATCTATACGATCGTATAGCTTGCGACGCCTTTGTCGCGGTTAAATACTGAATCCATCCAGTCAAGCGCGCCACAACGCTCATTCGCCCGAGACCAATCGGCAAAGTTGGGAGGCGGCAGTGCCAACCAGGAGACCTCTGATTGCGATCGTCGACGACGACGAGTCGATTCGCGAGGCTATCAAGGGGCTCATGCGGTCGATGGGATTTGATGCCGAGACCTTCTCATCCGCGGATAATTTCTTGAGATTCCCCCATATCCGCCGCACGGCCTGTCTGGTGACGGACATCAATATGCCCGGAATGAGCGGGCTCGATCTGCACCGACGGCTCGTCGCGATGGGCAAGAGCGTTCCGACTGTTCTGATCACCGCCTTTCCGGAAAAGAACGTGCGTGCCTCTGCGTTGGGCGCGGACATTATCGGCTGTCTGACAAAGCCGTTTGACGAACAGGTTTTGCTTGATTGCATCCGTACTGCGCTGGCTCTTAGTAACGAGGGAAAAAGCGGTTCATGAGGTCGCAAAGACCTCTGCTGGGCAAAGCGCGCTGCAACTCCGCTTCAATCCGGGGGACTCCAGGGATTGGAACGCATCCGATCTGACGCCACCCCCTGAACATCCCGCGCGCAATCGATCACCAGGGGCCTTTTTCCAAGCATGATGTTCGAGAGCAAGCCGGTTCGGAAGCTTTCGATCATCAGCGCCACAGGGCCTTGCTCACAGGCGCAAATGATGGGGACTTACCCACCATCCGGTCGGAGTGCTCTCAGCGGCTTGCCGCACATCTGTAACCCCCCAGCTGAGGAAGGTTAAGCTCGATAACTCCGACAATCTGGTGGGGTGGGCTAAACCAAAGGAGGAAATGAGCATCCCTAGAATTCAGAAAGTCTTCCTCAAGTATTATGGACCGAGATAATGCCTGGAACTAGCCTCAAAGGTGCCAACTGAAGGGGAATGCCCGCAACCAAAGGAAGCGCAGTATGACTGACACGCCGGAGGAGAATGATACTGCCATCGAAGAACTGATGAAGGACGCAATAACCAGTTACATGCTGGACGTTTTCGACGTCGAGGATCGATTGAAGGCAGCCGTCCAGAAGATCGCCGCGGAACTGCTTGCTGAAGAGCTGGCGGCTCTGAGGGCGAAGGTTGCGAAGGCCAAGTTGTCGTATATCCAGGTCGGGGATGTGTTGACAGCGGCTTTAGGCTAAGGTCGGTCGGATATCCCAGCCTCGGGAGGACGTTGTTCTACGAGCGCTGCACCCCATTCCTTGGCAATGCTGTTTGAGTGCGGAGATCACCCGCAAGGTTGCCAGCAAAACATCAGCCCCAATACAATCCTCGCCAAAATGTCAGCAGGTCGCCGAGAGCGAGCCTTGGGACCTTTTATTCGCCAGACCGAGGTCCCACCCACACGCCCGCTGGTATCGCGGGGATACTATTCGCCAATCCGTCGAGCATGCCTTGCAGGACGCTCTCGGTCAGCGCCTCCACTTTGTCGCTGGGGCCGACGAGGCGGTCTACCAGCAGCAAAGTGAGACCATGCACTTGCGAGCGTTACGAAACAGATCGGAATGACTGCGGCCAATTTCGCCGGTTCGGCAGTGCGCGTAGTCGTTGCGGCTCCAGTCGCGGTGGCGCGCGAGGTCTTGAAGCGGGAGGTTTCCTCGGGCGGAGAACAGATTGTGGACGGACAGATTACCTACTGAACCGTCCAGCCGCCTCAATGAGATGGGTGCCGCCCGCACAGGGGGCGCAATAGGATTGGCAAATGGAAAATGGCACAGCGATCGACAGCACCGCCGGTGCGTCACGTCGAATGCCAGCCGGTTTCGCGGTGTTCCGGTATCCATTTCTGCCTCGCTCGTGAAAGGCAGAATGGCCTCAGCTGGAAAGAACCATGGCCCAGTAAGGTATGTTCCGGGAAGACGTATTGTGCGCAACGGCCACGCCGAGCCCGTTATAGCGTCCCAGCATGTTTTCGAGGTGGTGCTGCGAGTTGATCCAGGCCGTTACCGCGGCCTCGACGCTCTGTTGACCGGCGGCGATGTTTTCGGCCGCTGGAAGCTGCACGCCGCTTTTCGTCACACGCGCGCCGAAACTGTCGGCCATGCCCATCAGGTGCGTCATCTTGCCGGCGCTTGCCATTCGCTTGGCCTGGTAGATCGCCGCAGCGCTTGCAGCCGGATCGACGCGAAGCGCCGTCAGGCCGTTTTTGGCACGAAGCTGGTTGACGAGCGGCAGCGCCGCCGCCGTCTCGTCATCCCCGTCCGAAGGCGTGGAGGACATTCTGGGTGCGGTCGTGCAGCTTGCGACGCCCGTCAGAAGGACAAGGCCTGAAATGCGCAGCAGATTGCGCCTGGAAAGATCGATGGATGTCATGTTTACCGGCGGAAGTTGAAAAGTCGGATGATAATGAAGATCGGGATGACGACCGTTGCACCAAGCAGCAGATAATCGCCGATGCGGCCGAGAGCCGAAAAGCCCCGGTACCAGATCTCGCGGATGAAATCGCGGATGCTATAGACGAGGTCCAGCGGCGCCCATCCGAAAACGGTCATTACGAAACCGACAATCAGCGAAACGACCAAGAGCTTCACCAATGTGCGGCCGAGCGAGTCGCCCAGAAATTTGTTTACCTGATCGGACATGCGCCATCTCCTGTTTGCCCTGAAATACGGTTGCGGCGCGTCGCCCGCAAGCCTTTTCCGGAACTGGCCGTTCCGCCTCTGAAATAGGACTTGAGTTTTTTTGTGGCCGCCGCCAAATGCACAGGCATTCAACGGGCCAGATCATGCAGCAGAGCCAGCTTTCCTCCGGCGACGTCATCGCCGACCGCCGCGCCGACTATGCGAAGATGCTTGACGAGGGCGGCGAGCCGGATGCGGCCGCCGAACTGATGGAGCAGGCGCTGGAACTGACGCCCGGCTGGGCTGCCGGCTGGTATCGCCTCGCCACCTATCGGGAAAGGGCCGGCAAAGTGGAATCGGCGATCGAAGCCTTTCTGAAAACCCTTACGCTCGATCCGGAGGACATTTTCGGCGCAAGCCTCAAGCTTGCCCTGCTCGATGGTTCTAATACACCGGACCGGCCTGCGAGCCGCTATGTCGAGCGGCTGTTTGATGATTATGCCGCCCGTTTCGAAACCTCGCTCGTCGAAAGGCTGGACTACTCCGTCCCGCAGAAACTCGCAGCACTTGTCGCCGCCACCGGCCGCAAATATTCGCTGGCCGTCGATCTCGGCTGCGGCACCGGCCTGCTTGGTCCGGAAATTCGCGCTTATGCCGGGCGGCTTGAAGGCTACGACCTCTCGCAGAAGATGCTCGCCAAGGCCGGGGAGAAGACAATCTACGATCACTTGGCCCGAGCCGACCTTTCTCTTGCTCCCGAAGGCTCAGGCGTCTTTGCCGATGGCGCGGACCACCGTGCCGATCTGGTGACTGCTGCCGATGTGCTTATGTATCTCGGCGATCTCGAAAGCACCTTCGCGATCGTCGATCGCCTCGCCAGTTCGGGGGCGGATTTCGCCTTCTCGGTCGAAGACGCGGGCGAGGGAGACGGTTTTCACCTCGCGCCGTCGCTGCGCTATGCCCACACGGAAGCCTATGTTCGCAGCCTTTGTCGCCGTTGCGGTTTCGAGATCGTCGAAACCGTCAAAACCACAATTCGAATGGATGGCGCAAAACCGGTCGCCGGCATTCTTTTCATTGCACGGCGATAGCCTTTAGCGCATGAATCTTGCGATGTGAAAATAGGTCAGCATTACTTACATATTTCGCTTGCTCGCAACTGCGAAAAGCACGATAATTCCCCTCATAGCTGACCGGCGCGGCGGAAGAACAAGCAGGAACGCCTCAGCTCTTCACCATACGCGATCCGTTGCGCGGGGATTTGTCCGGCGCTCTGAACTTTTTTGCTCTTGGAGATTGCCGCCATGGCTCAACGCATCGGTGCCCTCGGTTTCTGGAACACCAGCGCGACGCGTCATACGCTGCTCGAAGATGTGCAGGGCATATTCTCCGGCAGCCTCGTGTCTGCACTCGGCCTTTATGTGCTCGCCAGCGCCGGGCTTCTCACCGGTAGCACGGCCGGCATTGCCTTTCTGCTGCACTATGCTTTCGGCGTGAATTTCGGCCTTGCCTTCTTCCTGCTCAACCTGCCGTTTTTCTATCTCTCCTGGAAGCGGCTCGGCATCGCCTTCACGACAAAGACCTTTGTCGCCATCGGCCTCACGTCGGTGCTTGCCGATGTGCAGTCGCGTTTTTTTGAGATTTCCAGTATCCATCCGGCCTGGGCAGCGCTGCTTGGCGGCCTGCTGCTCGGCTTCGGCCTGCTCGCGCTTTACCGCCACCGCGCCAGTCTGGGCGGCGTCGGCATTCTCGGCATCTACATGCAGGAGCGTTTCGCCATCCGCGCCGGTCTCGTGCAGCTATGCGTGGACATGTGCGTTCTTGCCGCCGCCTTTTTCGTCACCACGCCGCCGGTGGTCATGTTTTCCGTTCTCGGCGCGAT
Source organism: Rhizobium etli 8C-3 (assembly GCF_001908375.1). Classification (NCBI taxonomy): domain Bacteria; kingdom Pseudomonadati; phylum Pseudomonadota; class Alphaproteobacteria; order Hyphomicrobiales; family Rhizobiaceae; genus Rhizobium; species Rhizobium etli. The sequence continues at coordinate 570,497 of NZ_CP017241.1, forward strand.
CGTCCTCAATCTCTTCCTGACCATCAACCACCGCGCGGATCGTTATATCGCGCTGTAGTTCCGCAAGCTGCGGTTCGATCATAAACAAATCGTAACTTGTCTCCTTTGGGGCCGAGAGCGACACTCGCCGTGCGCCGGATAGATGAGGTGAAGATATGTCAGAGTTGGAAGAACTTGTCAGACGCCGCATGAACGAGGAGTATGCCAAAGGCTCTTCAGCGGAAAAGATCGCCCAAGTCATCCGTGAGATTATCAATAACTTCGATGGATCAGGTGCCCGAAGCAAATAATCGACAGTATTCCGACCCGATTCGCATCGGGTCGGTCGCTTCAAGCGGTGTGCCTCAGGCTTTATGCAGCAGAATTTCTCACGCAGCCTTCGCCGGCCGATCGATCGGATGCTGGCTGCGGAAGCCGACGGCCAGCCGGTTCCAGACATTGATCGTGCCGATTGCCACCGTGATCTTGGTGATTTCCTCCTCGCTGAAATGCGCTTTGAGGGCTTCGAAGTCCGCATCCGGAGCGCCGGTCTCCGCGATCTTGGTGACAGCATCGACCCAGCCGAGCAGGGCGCGTTCCTTCGCGTCATAGATGGGTGATTCCTTCCAGGCGCAGATCAGGTTGATCCACTGTTCGCCAAGACCGTCATGGCGGGCTTCCTTGACGTGCATGTCGACGCAGTAGGCACAGCCGTTGATCTGGGAGGCGCGCAGCTTGATGAGGTGGATGAAGCGGCGTTCGAGGCCTGCGCCCTGGACATATTCTTCCAGGGCGGCAACCGCCTTGTAGGCTTCCGGCGAGGCTTTTGCGAAGTTGAAACGTGCCTGCATGATGGGTTTCTCCTTTAAGGTTAGGGCTCAGCGAGCCGTTTTGCGCTCGTGGGTCTCAAGAAATGCGCAGCCGCGTGCGGCGATGCCGCCATCATCTGCGGCCGACAACTCGCTCAGGACGTCGGCGATACTGATCCTTGCAAGTTCGGTTCGGTAGGCGCGCTCGGCCTTCTGCATAGCAGCGCTGATCTGGCAGGGCTTGGTGAAATAGCGCTGCGGCAGCGGGTTTGGCCCGCGCTGGCGGATTTCTGCACAGCGGAAAGCTGGTGCGGGTCCTTCGACGGCAAGCACGATATCGAGCAGGGAAATGTCCTTTGGCATTTTCGCAAGCCTGTATCCGCCCTTCGGCCCCGGTACCGTGTCGAGAATGCCCGCGCCGGACAACGCCTGCAGGTGCTTCAGCAGGTAACTCGTCGAGACACCATGAAACTCCGCGAGCGCAGCCGCCGACAGCACGCCGCCTTGCGAAAGTCCGGAAAGCATCGCGACGCTGTGGATCGCCTGTTCGACGCCGTCACCCAATTTCATGCCTGGTCCTCTCTATTCGTGGATAATATATATCCATGATTATCCGATATGTCAACAGCCAGTCGAAATCCCGCTTGCCAAGCCTGAACGGCTGGATAGAACAACCGAAAACACCAAGGGGAAAACGATGGCAGAAAAAGCCGCTCTCGCCGGACTTGTGAACTCTTCGTCGGACAGACACTCGCTTTTCGATGACGCACAGGGACTTGTGGCGGGCAGCATGCTTGCTGTGCTCGGCGTCTCGCTTCTCTCCAGCGCCGGCCTTCTGGCAGGCGGCACGGCGGGCATGGCATTCTTGCTGCACTATGCGACAGGCTGGAGCTTCGGCCTCTGCTTTTTTGCGGTGAACCTGCCGTTCTATTATCTCGCCTTCCGCCGCCTCGGTCCCGCCTTTACAGTCAAGACTTTTGTAGCGATCGTTCTTACATCCGTGCTTTCGGACATCGCGCCGCGATTCATCGGGCTCTCGCATGTCGATCCTGTCGCCGGCGCTCTCTTCGGCGGCCTTGTCATCGGCGCGGGCATGCTGGCGCTTTTCCGCCACCGCGCAACGCTTGGCGGCATCGGCATCCTGGCGCTTTATATCCAGGATCGATTCGGCTGGCGCGCAGGCTTCGTTCAGCTTGGTTTCGATGGCCTCGTCCTGGCGCTCTCCTTCTTCGTCGCCAGCCCCTTCATCATCGCCTGCTCGGTGCTCGGCGCCCTGGTGCTCAACCTCACGCTCGCCATCAACCATCGCAAGGACCGCTATATCGCCATGTGAAGCGCGGCCGCTCTTCTATTTCGCGTCGATTTTACTAGTTTTGTCCCGTGGACCAGACCGATTCCGAAGCCCGCGCCGCCTTGCCCGCCCCCTTCATCCGCTGGTTTGCGGAAAAGGGTTGGCGCCCGCGCGCTCATCAGCTGGAATTGCTGGCCCGCGCCGAAGCAGGCCACAGCACGCTGCTGATCGCGCCGACCGGCGCCGGCAAGACGCTCGCCGGTTTCCTGCCGGCGCTGACTGATCTCACCCGCCGCGGCAAGCGGGAGCAAGGCGGTGCCTTCAAAGGCATCCACACGCTCTATGTTTCGCCGCTGAAGGCACTTGCCGTCGATATAGAGCGCAACCTCATGAAGCCGGTGGGGGAGATGGGCCTGCCTGTTGTCGTCGAGAACCGCACCGGCGATACGCCGAACGCCAAGCGACAGCGTCAGAAGCTCAACCCACCCGACATCCTGCTGACGACGCCGGAGCAGGTAGCGCTTTTGCTTGCCAGCAAGGAATCTCAACGTTTCTTCAAAGACCTGAAATATGTCGTCTTCGACGAGCTCCATTCCCTGGTCACGTCGAAGCGGGGCCACATGCTGTCCCTGGGTCTTGCCCGGCTGCGCCGCCTTGCACCACGCCTCAGCACCATCGGCCTCTCCGCCACGGTTGCCGAACCGATCGAGCTGCAGAAATGGCTGGTTGCGCAGGAGGAGGGCAGGCAACGGCACGCTGGTCTCGTGACGGTCGAAGGCGGAGCCAAACCGGACATCTCGATCCTTTCCACGGATGAGCACATCCCCTGGGCCGGCCATTCCGCCAGGTACGCGATTGCCGACATCTACAGGCAACTGACCGAGCATCAAACGACGCTGCTTTTCGTCAACACGCGATCGCAGGCCGAAATGCTCTTCCAGGAACTCTGGACGGTCAACGAGGAAAACCTGCCGATCGCTTTGCATCACGGCTCGCTCGATGTCGCCCAGCGCCGCAAGGTGGAGGCAGCGATGGCGGCCAACAGGCTGCGCGCTGTCGTCGCCACCTCGACGCTCGATCTGGGAATCGACTGGGGTGATGTCGACCTCGTCATCCATGTCGGTGCGCCGAAGGGTGCCTCGCGACTTGCTCAGCGCATCGGCCGTGCCAATCACCGCATGGACGAGCCCTCCAAGGCGATCCTCGTTCCCGCCAACCGTTTCGAGGTCATGGAATGCCAGGCAGCGCTCGATGCGAATTATATCGGGGCGCAGGACACCCCGCCCGTCGGCCGCGGCGCACTCGATGCGCTTGCCCAGCACGTGCTCGGCATGGCCTGCGCCGAACCCTTCGATATGCTGGAACTCTACGATGAGGTAAGGAGCGCCTCGCCCTATGCCGATCTCTCCTGGGAAACCTTCGAGCAGATCGTCGATTTCGTCGCGACCGGCGGCTATGCGCTGCGCACCTACGAACGATATGCGCGCATCCGCAAGACGAAGGAGGGCCTCTGGCGTGTTTCCAATCCGCAGGTTGCCCAGCAGTATCGCTTGAATCTGGGCACCATCGTCGAAAGCCCGATGCTGAACGTCCGGATGGTGAAGCGCGGCCAGACAGGCAAGATTGGCCGCGGCGGCGGCACCCTCGGCAAGGTCGAAGAATATTTCCTCGAACAGCTTTCTGCGGGTGACACCTTCATCTTCTCCGGCAAGGTGCTCCGTTTCGAAGGCATCCGCGAAAACGAGGCGCTTGTCTCCCAGGCTTTCTCCTTTGACCCGAAAATCCCATCCTATGCCGGCGGCAAGTTTCCGCTCTCGACCTATCTTGCCGATCAGGTGCGATCGATGCTCGCCGATCCTGAGCGTTGGCACCATCTGCCGGATCAGGTCCGCGACTGGCTGTCGTTGCAGAAGGACAAGTCGATGCTCCCGAAGCGCGACGAACTGTTGATCGAGACTTTCTTGCGCGGCAGCCGCGCCTACATGGTTGCCTATCCATTCGAGGGCCGCCTGGCGCATCAGACGCTCGGCATGCTGCTCACCCGGCGCCTGGAGCGGGCCGGGGCCAAGCCGCTTGGCTTCGTTGCGACAGACTATTCGCTCGGTATCTGGGGACTTGAAGACATGGGCCTGATGATCCGCGACGGCCGTCTCGGCCTTTCCGATCTCTTCGACGAGGATATGCTGGGTGACGATCTCGAAGCCTGGCTCGAGGAATCGTTTCTGCTGAAGCGCACCTTCCGCAATTGTGCCGTGATTGCAGGCTTGATCGAGCGCCGTCACCCTGGCAAGGAAAAGACCGGGCGGCAGGTCACGGTGTCGGCCGACCTGATCTACGACGTGCTGCGCAGCCACGAGCCGGACCATATCTTGCTACAGGCGACGCGGCAGGATGCAGCGAGCGGGCTTTTGGATATTTCCCGGCTTGGCGATATGCTGAGACGAATCAAGGGGCACATTACGCATCGCGCGCTGGATCATATTTCCCCGCTCGCAGTGCCGGTGATGCTGGAGATCGGCAAGGAGCCAGTTCACGGCGAGGCCCACGATGCCGTGCTCGCCGAAGCGGCCGAGGATCTGATCGCCGAAGCTATGGCTTGAAATTTGCAGGACGGACAAAATTGATGAACCGGCTGGCGCTTGCGCGTGAATTGAACGGATTGGTCCCGATGCCGGGCGTCGAAACCAGTGTTCATGGCGTTGCAGCCGTCTGCGATCCGCTCGGCGCGCTCTACCTGCCGGATGCCGCCATCCTGATTGTTTCCGACCTGCATCTCGAAAAGAGCGCCGCCTTTGCCCGCCGCGGCATGCTGCTGCCGCCCTATGACACGCTGGCGACGCTGACCGTGCTCTGCGCCGTCATCGCCCGCTACAATCCGAAACTCGTCGTCTCCCTCGGCGACAATTTCCACGACCGCGTCGGCTCGCGGCATCTACCGGATGCCTTCCGCTCCCTGATCGAGAACATGGCCCGAGGGCGCGAATGGATCTGGATCAACGGCAACCACGACCCTGACGGCACCATCGATCTGCCCGGCTCTTCGGTCGATGAAATGCACTATGCAGGCCTGACCTTTCGTCACGAGCCGAAAGGTGGACTGCAGAGCGGTGAAATCGCCGGTCACCTGCACCCTTCGGCCACGGTCCGCCGCCGCGAAAAAGCCGTCCGCCGCCCCTGCTTCGCCACCGACGGTGCCCGCCTCCTCATGCCAGCCTTCGGCGTCATGACCGGCGGACTGGATCTCGGCCACAAGGCGATGACGGGCCTGTTCGACAGGCCGTCGCTTGTCGCTCATCTTCTGGGACGGGATCGGATTTATTCGGTGAGGTACGGGAACTTGCGTAGCTGAAGTCGAGCGACCCCTTCGAGGCGCTTGCGGGCGGCCCGTCGTCTGCAAATTTAAACCTTTGACGGCCGCAGCGTCACGGTCCTTGCAAGCTGGCATTGGCCGGCTCCGCGCAAAGGGATGGAATCATCGAAGGGGAATAAAGAACGCAACGGGTCGGCTTCCTCCTGCGAAAGCTCGATGCGGAACCCGCCCCGATGCTCCTTGCGTTCATCCTGGGGCCGATGATGGAGGAATTCCTGCGCCGCACACTGCTCTTGTCCAAAGGTGATCCGAGTGTTTTTCTGACGCGACCGCTGAGCGCCGTCCTTCTCGGTATCGCTGCGATACTGCTCGTACTGGTCGTCCTGCCCGCCGTTCGCAGGCGCAGAGACGAAGCGTTTCAGGAGGAGTGAAGGACGACCACAGGCGCCGCATTGCCGAGCCCGGACCTGTCATTTTCGAAGAGGAGATGATCGGGATTGGGAAGAAATTCCGCTGCTCTGCTCCCTTGAAATCTGCCACGAAGTGCTTTCATGAAGCCGGGGCCGGCCCTGTCGTTTGGAGCCACTATTTCGAGGACACGGATCTTTAATCCCGTGAGGGAGCCTGGCTGCAAACCAGCTAACAGGCCCTGACGTTCCTTGGGCCAATGCGCTCCTCGTCCTGAGGTGCAAAGCCCGCAGGCAAAGCCTCGAAAGTCGAGCATGCCGCCGCGCCATGGAAATCGGAGCTCAATTACACCCTTGCAACTGCTGCTGATAGGTCGATGCCATGTTGGCGAACCTGCGTGCCGTCTTCTGCAACTGCGCATTCGAGCGCCAGTCGCCGCGCTTGTACCCTTTCGGCCCTGAATAGTAGGCGATGTAGAGGCTGTAGGCGTCGTTGAGCTGGATGCCGGTCGCCTGGCTGTTGCTGTAGTGGTACCAGCCGATGAAATCGATCGCATCGGCGAAATTGGTGCGGCGCGCAGCCCAATTGCCGGTTGCCGACTGATAGTGGTCCCAGGTGCCGTCGAGCGCTTGCGAATAGCCGTAGGCAGTCGACGGACGAGTCCAGGGAATGAAGCCGAAAAGCTTCGTGCGTGGCGGGCGGGCGTTCGGCTGGAAACCGGATTCCACATACATCGTCGCCATCAGGATCGGCACCGGCACGCCGTACTCCTTTTCGGCGCGCTCGGCCTCGTGCTGCCAGTTGCTGAAGAAGCCGTTGCGCTGTTCGAAGACGGCGCAGATGTTCCTGGTTTGACGGGGCGCCGTGGCGCAGCCGGCAACGAGCGCCAGCAGCACCAGGGCGAGAAGAGTACGGGTACGCAAAACAGAACCTCTCGTTTTCGAGAGATTACTAACTCGTAAATCTTAATACTCGGTTTTTAGTCAAAGGCGACTTCATGTACAACGCACTCCTGCTTGCCCGGCTGCCGCAAGCTCTGGTCAAATCAGCGGTAAACCAGAACCGGGGTCTTGGAATGGGCGAGCACCTTCATCGTCACGCTTCCGACCATGATTGCGGTGAAGCCTTCGCGTCCGTGCGATGCCATGGCGATCAGGTCGCAGCCGCGCTGCGCTGCCGTGTCGATGATTGCCTTGGCGGGTTCGTGGCTGGTCACCTGGGCCGTATCGCAATCGATGCCGCGCGTTCTGGCCCGCGCAGCGGCATCCGCCAGGATCCGGTCTGCCGCTTGATGGCTGTGCCGGTCATATTCTTCGCGCGTGGATTCCAGCTGATCGATATTCGTGGAAAAGATATGGAACGGTTCAATGACGGTCAGGGCCGTTGCCCTGGCGCCGATCTCCTTTGCAAAGGCAAGCGCCTTTTCGAGCGCATCGGTGGAAAGCTGCGAACCTTCGGTCGGGATGAGAATGTGTTTGTACATGGCTGGCTCCTCCTTCAACGCTCGCATATTGCCGGAGGAACCAGCCTAACACCTTGATCTGCATCAAACTGTCGCGAATGTCGCCATCACGCTGACCCGGCCGGTTCATAACGCAAGATTACCGCGCCGGTCTTCAACGGTTTGGCTTCCAGCAGCTTCAGCGGTAGCTGCGCCGTCGCCGTCTTGAAGTGCGGATTGCCCGCGCCGAGAACCACCGGCACCAGGCAGATGCGGATCTCGTCGACGAGTGCGGCCTTCAGCATCGCGTCGCAGAGTTCGGCGCTGCCGAAGATGAAGATGGTCTTGCCATCCTGCGTCTTGAGCTTTTGAAGCTCGCTAACGGGATCGCTGACGATGCGGGCATTGTTCCAGCCCGGCTCTTTCATCGTCCGAGACACGGCGATCTTTGCGATGTTGTTCATGTATTGCTTGGTCTTGTCGTCCTCTTTCGCCGTCGGCCAATAGGCGGCCATGCCCTCGTAGGTCTTCCGGCCGAAGACGAGCAGGTCGCCTTCCTCGCCCAATTGTTCGGAGTATTTCTGCAGTTCCGGCCCCCAGACCAGATTATGGAAGTCGATGTCCCACGGCTTTATGCCTTCGAAGTAGCCGTCGAGTGTCATCAGATTCCACATAACAAGCCTTCTCATGTCGGTTTCCTCCATGTCACGACAGAACTGGTTTCAATAAGCAACCGGTTGAAAGCTAGATAAACCGATGGCAAAATGCAAGCAGATTTTTGGAGAACAGAAAATGGACGAGCTTCACCGCTCCGGCTGCCCGATCAACCTGACGCTGGAAATCCTCGGTGACCGATGGAGCCTGATCGTCATCCGCGACATCATGTTCGGCAATCGCCGTCACTTCCGCGAACTGCTGCAGAATTCGCAGGAAGGCATCGCTTCCAACATCCTTGCCGACCGCCTGCGCCGCCTCGTGGACAAGGGCTTGCTGACCAGAAACGACGATCCCACGCACAAGCAGAAAGCCATCTACAGTCTTACCGAGATGGCGATCGACCTCGTGCCGCTCTTTGCCCATATGGGCGCCTGGGGCCGCAGACATCTGCCGGTGTCCGAAGAGCTCTCCATTCGCGCCGAGTTGCTGGAAAATGGCGGCCTGCGGCTTTGGGAAGACTTCATGGATGAATTGCGGGCAAAACACCTGGGCAAAGATCTGCAGCCGGGAACGCCCTCGGTGCTCGACCGCCTCACCGAGGCCTATCTTGAGGTCGTTGCAAAAAAGAAAAAGTCCGCCTGATCAATCCTTGCGGAAGACGATGCTTGCGCCCCAGCCGGTCACGATCGCCAGGAACACGGCGAAAATGCCGTAGGGAATGGGCTGTTCATGAGCCGCATCGGTAAGCATCTGCTCGATGCCGGTCTTGATGACGCGCAGCGGCACCGATTTTTGCGTCACGAACACCCCGCTCTTGAAGAGATAGGCACGCACCGTGTGCACGCCGTTCGGAATGTTGGCCGGCAGGCGAAGGCTTGCCTTGAAAAGATTGGAACTGACGAAGCGTACGCCGGTCGGGTCGCGCTCGTAGAGCCCGCCGGTCTGCTGCAACCGCCGGAAGGCGGTGCGGAACTCGCCGAGGCTGCTGCCGTCTCCGACGAAGCCGACGGGCGTCAGCGGGATATGGTCGATGCCGATCCCCTGATCGGTGAGGTTGAGCGGTGTCACCACGTCGTCGATCGAGCGTGAGCTCGACATCGAATAGGAATGCGGTACGCCTTCGAAGGTCATGGAGTCGGTATTGATCCAGATGCCGAAGACGCGTTCCTTCTTGCGCACCGTCGCATCTTCGCGCGGGCCCTCCAAAACAACGACGACGTCGTACTGGCCGACGGCAAGCAAAAGGTTGTCGGTATTGGTCAGCGCTCCGAAGATCGTCAGGTCGGCGCCGCGGAAATCGGAGGTGATGGCGATTTCGCTGCTGGACGTGCCGATCTCCAGCCCCTCGCGCCCTTCTTCGGAATTCTGGCCCGGCAGCAGCATCTGCGCTGCGGCAATTTCCGGCAAGAGGCAGAAGAGAGCGAAAAGACAAAGGCGAATCCGCTTCATCAGTACGGTCCCATCACGACGGAATAGATGTCCGCGGGCGTCACGACCAGCGCCACCGCCAGGCGGATGCCGACGGCGAGAACGAGCAGCCCGAGCAGCGCCCGCAATTGTTCGCCGCGCAGTTTCTGGCCGACGCGCACGCCGTATTGCGCGCCGACGACGCCGGCCACCATCAAGATGAAGGCAAGCACGATATCGACGGAATAGTTGGTCGCAGCCTGCACCACGGTTGTGTAGGCGGTGACGAAGATGATCTGGAACAGTGATGTTCCGACGACGACATTGGTGGGGATGCGCAGCAGGTAGATCATCGCCGGCACCATGATGAAGCCGCCGCCGACGCCCATGATGGAGGTCAGGATGCCGATCCCAAAGCCGAGCGCGACGATCGGGATGACGCTGAGGAAGATCTTCGATTTCTTGAACCGCACCTTCAGCGGCAGGCGGTGGACCCAGTGGTGATGTCCGGGCCTGCGCGGTGTCGGCGGCACGTTCTTGGCCGCGCGGCGCATGGCGTTGATGCTTTCGAGCAGCATCAGACCGCCGACAGTGCCGAGAAAGATGACGTACATCAGCGAGATGATGAGATCGAGCTGACCGACCCGCCTCAACAGCGAGAAGATCCAGATGCCGATCGTCGCGCCCGTAAGGCCGCCGACTAGCAGGACGGTCCCGAGCTTCACGTCCAGCGTCCCGCGCCTGAAATGCGTGATCGCGCCGGAGATCGAGGAAGCGACCACCTGGTTTGCGCCGGTGGCGACGGCTACCACGGGCGGGATGTTATAGAAGATGAGCAGCGGCGTGATCAGAAAGCCGCCGCCGACGCCGAACATGCCGGACAGGAAGCCGACGGCCGCACCCATGCCGAGGATGATGAAGATGTTCACCGACAATTCTGCGATGGGCAGATAGATTGTCACAGCCGACCCCGAATTATACTGCCCCCGCCGGGCAGGTGTCTTTGCGTCCCGTTCGAATGGCGCATCATACGGCGAAATCGTTGCCAGAGGCTTTCGATAAACGACATGCGATCCGCCCATTACGCGAGCGATAAGTTCCGATTAATTGGGCTTTTTTCAGATTTTGTGACGACGGCGGGCGAGCAGTCGACGAAGCGTGGCTCTTGGGCAGCGCACTTTGGCAGGCCTTACGCGACAGGCTCGACAATTCGCCACCGCTGCGTCGGGCAAGAAACGATCGAAATGACCAAATCAAGGCGTGATATCAGCGGCCATGAGGGGCTCCTGGCCGGCGCGAGGGCACCAACGCGGCCCACGTCAGCACAAGGACAGCGCCGAAGAGCAGCATGCCCGTCGAATTTGGCCTCGACGATTGCTGGGGCACGGTTACCGAACAGCTTGCAAGTAAAGTCGAGAAGGGGCGCCTGAGGCTATCTCATCGTCACTGCCCGGCCCGTGCCAGCCCGTGCGCCACGAGCCGGTCGATGACTTCGGCATAACTCACGCCGCTTGCCGCCATTGCCTTGGAATACATGCTGATATCGGTGAAGCCGGGGATGGTATTGATCTCGTTGACCAGGAATTGCATGTCCGGTGTCAGGAAAAAGTCGACGCGCGCCATGCTGTCGCAGCCGACGGCCCTGAAAGCCCTTGCGGCCATATCCCGCATGCCGGCCTCGATGTTCGGCGGCAATTCTGCCGGTATTTTCAGCGCCGCACCGTTCTCGTCGATATATTTTGCATTGTAGCTGTAGAAGCCATGGCTCTCGGCCGGAACGATCTCGCCGGGCCGTGAAACGAAGAGCTTGCCTGCCTTGTCCTCGAGCACGCTGAATTCGATCTCGCGCCCACGAACGAATTCCTCCGCCAGCAGCTTGCGGTCGTGCCGGAAGCCTTCCGCAAGCGCACCGTCGAATTCCTGGCTGGCATGGACCTTTCTGACGCCGACCGACGAGCCCTGCCGCGCCGGCTTGATGAAGAGCGGCAGGCCGAGTTCGTCTTCCAGCGCAAGAAAGGAAGGCTGTGCGCCCTCGTGAAAAGTCACCGAGCGCGCCACCGGCACCCCGGCTGCCTTCAGGAGCTGCTTTGCGATATCCTTGTCGAGTGCGGTCGCAGATCCGAGAATGCCGCAGCCGGCAAGCGGCACTCGGGCAACCTCCGCAAGGCCCTGCACGGAGCCGTCCTCGCCATGCAGGCCGTGAAGGACCGGAAAGAGAATATCGATCGTTGGCAGTTCGTAAGCCGGTCCGCCAGCGGGAATTGCAAACAAGCGTCCGCGTCCGCCCGGTAGGAGGCAGACCTCGGCTCCGGTATCCGGTTTCGCAAGCGTTCCATCCTCGAAGCTGCTCAACAGCCATTGTCCTTGGCGGGTGACGAACACCGGAACGGCGTCGTATTTTTGAGGCTCCAGCGCACGCATCACATTGGTAGCCGAAAGCACCGATACATCGTGCTCGGTCGATCGTCCGCCGAAGAGCACGGCAATGCGCAGTCTGGTTGATGCATCGGTCATGTAATGTCTCCGGAATGACTTGGTGAAAGGACCTAGAAGCCGACGGCGATGCCTCGGTTGGCGAAGAAGCGATCGAAGACTGAAAGCGGCAGCGTCACATGCGCCTGGCTTTCCAGATTGTGTCCTGATGGATTGTGGAAGCGGATGGTTTCGGGTGAGGCCGCCGTCACCAGCACCAGGTGGCCGCCCTTCGACGGCGGCTCACGCTCTGGCCAGCGGATTGCGTGATGCACCGAGGCAATGAAAAACTGCCACTTGGAAAGAAGTTCGGGAATGGCGGCCGTATCGACATTCGTCATTGTCTGCGCGCCCAGCCCGAACCGTTCGGTGACGAACTTGACGAAAGGCGCATAGATCAGCCCCTTGATCGAGGCATCGGCGTCATTGACGACATAGCCGCCATAGGCCGCACAGCCGCGGGCAAGATCGAGCGTCGGATAAAGCTCGCCGCGCGTGGCAAGGATCATCTTGAGGCAGGCCATACCGCAGACATTGACGGCCCAGCGGGCATATTCCTCGATCGTCTGGGCACCGGAATGCCGCCACAGCGGATCGCGCAGGAGCGCAGCAGAGCCATTTGCCACGACTGGCAGCGTCATCTCGGGCGTTTCCCATTGGCTGAAATAGGGCACGTCCGCCCGCCGTATATTCACGAATCCCCCATCGGTGATCAAATCACGCCGGGAAATTCCACAAGCAAAGCGACCCTTTTGCGGCGAACAGAACGGATCCTTCAAAATTGCGGTATGGGCAAGTGCCGCAAGAGCAGGGGTTTTTCGCCTATCTTGGAACGCAGTCCTGTGACCGCCAGGTGGCTGTCGTTTCGGCCTGCCGCAATGCATGCTCGCCGGCGGGTTCGTCTGGACGACGTCTGGAAGCCCAAAGGCGCAGATGATCTCAACAGCCGGTCAAGGAACACCGTCTTCGACCTCGACTGCTGCGCCCCCTCTTGGAGGCACAGGGGACGGTCATCGTCGGTGCCAGAACATTCCGGGCGAACTCTTGAAAAAACAAGCGAAGTCCGAGCGACCAACCCGATCTCAAGCGATCTCGCTTGCTGGCGATTGCTTGCAATCGATGTGAGTTGAGGGAAAAAAGCAGCAATCGGCCCAGGTCAGTTCGACGCTTTCGTTGTCCTTCCGTCAAGCCTTTGTCGTGTTCTTGGCGTTGCGCTCCAGGAGCGCCTTTACCGTGTCGTCGTTGATCCTGCCGCTCGGGTCCTGGCCGACCGACTTCTGGAAGCTCTTGATCGCGGCGGTCGTCTTTGCGCCCATCTCGCCGTCCGCCGGCCCGGCGTCGAAGCCGTTGTTGTTGAGGATCGCCTGAATGTTGCGGATCGCCTTCTTCATATCGATTGTCGAGGTCTTCGTGCCGTTGCTCGCCCAGCCGTCCGGGATTTCGATGCCGTTGGCCTTGTTGTCAAGCGGTTGCGGCTTCCAGGCTTCCGTTGCAGCCCGCGCCTTTTCAAGGTCGGCGGGCTTCATCGCCTTTGCCACTTCGTCGCGCTTGGCACCGGCGTCCTTGTCGCCGCCCTTTGCAGCGATTGCGAACCACTTGTAGCTTTCGCCGAGGTCCTGCGCTACTCCGTTGCCGCGGGCCCAAAGGATCGCCAGGTTGAACTGGCTGTCGGTGATGCCGAGGTCGGCCGCCCTGGTGAACCAGTTTGCGGCTGCCGTGTAATCCTGCTCGCCCAGCGCACCGGAGGCGTAGAGCACGGCCAGATTGTGCATGGCGCTGGCATTGCCCTGATTGGCAGCCTGCTCGTAGAAGGCCTTGGCCCTGCCGATATCGCGTGCGACGCCGGTCCCCTTCTCGTACATGCTGCCGAGACGGTATTGCGCCGGAGCAAAGCCTTTGTCGGCGGCAAGCTGATACCAGCTTGCTGCCTGAGCCTGGTCGGCCGCCAGTCCGTTGCGGCCTTCGGTATAGCGTGCGCCGATCTCGAAGAGGGCGAGCGGGTCGCCGTTGCGGGCGGCCTGTGCCAGCGCCTGCGGCTGGATCGTGTCCGGCACGGATATGGAAGACGGCGCGGGCGAGGCATTCGTCGAAACTGGAACGTCCTTGGGCGAGAACGTTGCGGCATCCTGTGCCGGCGCGCCTGGCGTCAGCGTCGAAGCACCTTCGCCGTCAAGCGGGACGGCGTCGGTCAGGTGACCGGCCGGTGCGGTCTGCATGGCGTCCGGCTCGGTCTGTGCCGTGTCTGCGGAGGGCGATGCTGCGGCCTCGGGGTCTGCAGATTCCATCGGCGTGACGGCTGCGGTCGCTTCCAAGCTCTGTTCCGGCATGGCCGAGTTATTGGCTGCAACGGGGTTCTGCGCGGCGTCCGAAAGCAGCGAGACTTCGTCCCGCGGGGCCTGTTCGCCGCTCGTCAGCGTCCGGGCAAGAGGGAAGGCCATGATGGCGAGCAGCACGGCGCCGGCAGCAAGCAGAAGTGGACGACGGAAGCGGCTGAAGGCGCTGGCGCCGCCGGCAGGCTTTGGTGCCTTGGATTTCTTCTCGGCCTTGACCGGCTGGGCCCTTGGATCGGCTTCCATGGCGGCGGCCTGGGCTGCGCGGCGGGCGGCGGCGATATAGTCGGCGCGTTCGTTTTCGGTTGCCGGCTTTGGATTGTTGCGCGCCGCCGCCTGGCTGGCGCGTACCCGCTCCAGGATCTTCTTCACATCCGGCGCGCCCGAGCCCGGCTCCAGCGGCTCGTTCGATGCTTCCTCGCCAGGCATCAGGTCGACCGGATCGATCGACGGCGCGGGATCGATGACGGTGCGCTCGACAGCCTTCGCCTTTTCGGTCTTCTTGCCCGGAATCAGCCGCTTGCCGAGTGCTGAAAGCAGGCTGCCCTTTGGGGGCGTGGCGGCTCCGGCGGGATTGGTTGCTGCTTCGATCGCGCTCGCGCTCGTATCGGCTGTGGGCGGAAAAGGCGCAGGCACGACAGGCTCGCTGATCGTCTCGGCCGTTCGCAAAAGCGGCGAGCCGCCCTTTTGACCGAAGACGGCCGGTGTCTCGCTTTCCTCGCCACCAGCAGGGACCAGTGCGTAGGGATCGATCTCGAAATCGGCATCTGCGGCGGGCATCCTTGCCGCCGGCCGGTTGCGGCTTTCCATGTCGTCCAGCCGGTCGGCGATCTGCACCAGCGTCTCGTGCAGTGCCTGGAACGTCTTGTGCGTGCGTTCATCGCTGCTGCGGCTGAGCTCTTCCAGATGCCGCAGATCTTCGGCGAGCGCGTTAAGCGCCGACATGTCGGCGGCCGGAACTGCGCCGGCCTGGAGACCGCCGTTGCGGGAATAGGCCTCGACGACGGCTTCGGCCGCCTGGCGGGCGGCCTCGATGATGTATTCGTCGCTGGTTGCCATGTAGTCTTCGATGGCGCCCATGCGGCGGTCGAGCTCGACCGGAATGGCGTCACCGCCGGCGCGCGGCGAGTTCATCAGCGCAGAAAGACCGGCAATCTGGTCTTCGAGGTTCTTCAGGGCACGCGCATCCGTCGGCGGCGCCGCAGTGCTTTCCTCGAGGCGTGCCGCGATATCGCTGAGGCGCCCCTCGATGCGCCGAAATGCAACGTCATCGGTAGCCGCGCCATGCGCAGGCTGCACGTCCATCTGGTCGATGCGGCGCGCAAGATAGTCCAGCCGTTCCGCCAGCACGTCATTGACTGCGCCGCTTTCCAGCGCGTCGATCTTGCGGGAGATATCGGCAAGCGTGCCGTTCAGATCGGCCTGCGGAACCGTCTTTTGAGCACGCTCGAGCATGAAGGAAAGCTGCTCGAGCCGCTCGTCGAGGCGTGCCGTCGCTTTGGTATTGGCGAGTTCCTCGACGCGTCGCGTCAGCATTTCCAGCCGGTCGGCAAGGCCTTCGGCGGGCAGTGCGCGGCTTTCCGCACTGCGGCCCACCATATCGATCTGCTCGGCCAGCGCATTCAGCCGACCTTCGAGGCGATGCATCAGCGCCGGGTCGCCGCTTGCCGCGCTGCGCCCGCTTGCCGCGATTGCACGGCTGATCTCGTCAAGGCGCATATCCATTGCGGCAAACTGCTCGGCCATTGCGCGGTCATGCGGCCGGATCATGCTGCCGAACTGTTCCATCGCGGTGGCGATCGCAATCAGCTTGTCTTCGAGCGCGCGCACCGCCGGGCTCTCGCCCATGCCGCCGATATGGCGCTTGATATCGTCGAGCCGGTAGGCAAGCGACACCAGCTCTTCCTGCAGGCCCGCCGTGTCCAGCGCATGCAGCTGGGTTTCGAAGCCGTCCCAGCGGCGTTCCATGTGGCGGATGGAATCTTCGCGGGCAAGCCCGTCCATCAGTGAGCGCAGCTCTTCGAATTCGCTTCGCAGGTCCGCAGCCTCCGGACCGGCAGAACGGCTGGAGAGCTGGTTTATGCTCTGGGCGAGCCGGCCCATGTCTTGGCGGATGTCGTCGGCGAAATGCGGGTCCTGCGCGCTCGTCTTGATCTCGCGCAACTCCGTTCGCAACGCATCCATCTCGCGCGCCACGCCGTCTGAAATATCGCGCTTCAGGTCCTGGCGCAGGTTGACGAGCGCCTGGGCAATCTCGGTCATCGTGTCGGGCGAGGCACCATAAGCAGGCGCGGCCTGCGGTGCCGGCATGCGCGGGGCAGATGCCGGCTCGCGGTAGGCGGCACGTTCGGCGGCTGCGCGTTCACGACCGGCGTCGAGCGTGCGCTGGCGCTCGCGGATTTCTGCGAGCGGATCAGGCCGGGCTTCCGGTCTCGTATAAGCCGGTTCGTAAGGTCTGCCAAAGCTCTCGCGCTCCGCTGCAGCTGGCTGCGGCCTCGGTTCGCGGCTCGACTTGCCCATCAGGCCTTCGATGCGTGCCTCAAGCCCCTCGATCGTGCGGTTCAGCGCATCGAGCGATGCTCTGTCGGAATGCCGGGGGATATTGGATCGCGATCCGTTCATCTTCCTGCTCGCTTCGTCTGCTCGGGACCCCCGTCAGGGCCAGGCCATTGGCTTGAGAGACCGTTCACCGGAGAAGAGCTTATTAGACTTTTCTCAACTTGAACGGCGTAGCGGCACTCCAAGTAAACGCGAGACTTGAAAAAGGAATGCGGATCACCACTGCTTACCCCGCACCTTTCACGAGACGTGGTAAACAAGCCGTTAACTTCAGTGAGAATTTTTTAATGTTTCGGTAAATCGGCACAGATTTTGAGCTAGATGCGCCGCTCCTTGATGGTGTTCATCACAAAGCTGGTCTCGATCGTATCGACGCATTTCAACCGCGCGATCTTCTCCTTGATGAAGCGCTCGTATTGATCCAGCCCAGCGCTCATCACCTTCAGGACATAGTCGCGCGAACCGGTGACGAGATGGCACTCGAGCACTTCGTCCCAACTGCGTACGGCAGTCTCGAACATCTGGATCTCGTCCTCGTGCTGGCGGCTGAGCCTTACGCAGGCGATTGCCGTCATCGTCCAGCCTTGTGCGATCGGATCGACCAGCGTCGTGTAGCCCTTTATGACGCCCGTCTCCTCCAGCCGCCGCAGCCTTCGAAGGCATGCCGAAGCAGAAAGCCCCACGCGCTCGGCAAGCTCGTTGTTGGTGATGCGCGCATCGGCCGTCAGTTCCTTCAGGATTCGCCGGTCGGTCTCATCAGCAATTTTCTGCGCCATATTTCAGATTGCTCCGCAGGAAGTTGCTTCCAAAGACCTCCTCCTGCGCCAAATAGCAAGAACGTGCCTCCGAATTTGATCTAATTTGCTGTTTGTCCCAATCCATCGGCCTGAGGAGACCGTCAATGACCGCGCCGCACCCTTCGAGAACCCATATCGGCAATCACGCGCTGCATCCGGAAACGCTGATGCTGAACTACGGGTACGATCCGGAGCTTTCCGAAGGCGCGGTCAAGCCGCCGGTCTTCCTGACCTCGACCTTCGTCTTCAACACCGCCGAGGATGGCCGCGATTTCTTCGACTACGTGTCGGGCCGCCGCGAGCCACCGGCAGGCAAGGGTGCCGGCCTCGTCTATTCGCGCTTCAACCACCCGAACAGCGAGATCGTCGAAGACAGGCTCGCCGTCTATGAGCGGGCGGAAAGCGGTGCGGTCTTCTCCTCCGGCATGGCGGCGATCGCAACCACGCTGCTTGCCTTTGTCCGGCCCGGCGATGCGATCCTTCATTCGCAGCCGCTCTATGGCGGCACCGAGACGCTGCTGGCCAAGACGTTCCTCAATCTTGGCGTTTCTGCCGTCGGCTTTGCCGATGGCGTCAGCGAGGCTTCGGTAAGGGCGGCGGCAGAAGACGCTATGTCGAAAGGCCGGGTCTCGGTCATCCTCGTCGAAACGCCCGCCAATCCCACCAACAGCCTCGTCGATGTCGCCATGATCCGTCGCATCGCCGATGCGATTGGAAAAACGCAGGACCACACGCCGATCGTCGTCTGCGACAACACGCTGCTCGGCCCGGTCTTCCAGCGCCCGATCGAACATGGTGCTGATATCTCGCTCTATTCGCTGACCAAATATGTCGGCGGCCATTCGGACCTCATTGCCGGCGCCGTCCTCGGCCCCAAAGCGGTGATCAAACAGGTGAAGGCGCTTCGCGGCTCGATCGGCACGCAGCTCGACCCGCATTCCTGCTGGATGCTCGGGCGCTCGTTGGAAACGCTGCAGATCCGCATGGAGCGGGCCAACAGCAACGCGCGCGCCGTCGCCGATTTCCTCCGCGACCATCCGAAGGTCGAGAATATTCACTATCTTCCCTACCACGATCCGCAATCGCCGGTCGGCCGCACCTTTGCCGCACAGTGCACGGGCGCCGGCTCCACCTTCTCCTTTGACATCAAGGGCGGCCAGCCGGCTTCCTTCAAGTTCCTGAACGCGCTGAAGATCTTCAAGCTTGCTGTCAGCCTCGGCGGCACGGAATCGCTTGCCAGCCATCCGGCTGCGATGACCCATTCCGGCGTCCCGGCAGATGTGCGCCAGCGCATCGGCGTCCTGGAATCGACCATCCGGCTGTCGATCGGCATCGAGCATCCGGACGATCTGATCGCCGATCTGGCGCTGGCACTGGACGAAGCGTAAGGGCAGGCGGCGTCAGGCCGCCGCCGTCTCGCGCACATCATCGAGCAGGAAATGCGCGACGATGTAATTCGTCTTGTAGAGCCTGCCGCTATCGGAGGTGTTCTCGATACTGCCGCCGTCAGCCGGGTGCCAGGCATGGTAATGCGGATTGGTGGTGATCAGCGTGATCGCCTTGCCGGCGAATTTTCCGCCGAGCCGGTAGCGGGCCTCCGCCAATGGCCAGATGCGCTCGTAATCTTCCATCGGAATGCAAACTTTCAGAGCCCGCCTGCTGATTGCCTCGCTCCGCGATCCGTCCTCATGGACGACCGCCGGCAGCGCCAGCGTCACTTCCTCTGCGCCGTCCAGGATGGAATTGAACTCCTCAGGCCACATTCGTCTCATGAAATCGCTCCTCCCAGGGCTCTCTTCGATTGCCAGCGAAATGTAGCGTGTTCGCCCGCAGAAGCAAACGCTGCTTTCAGTCAGCGGCTGCCACTCAAGAGGCCAGGCTGCGCACCGCCTTCTTCAACGCCCTTTCCAGCGAGAGGAATATCCTCGGATCATCCGACTGGGCGACATTGAAGCGAAGGAAGCCGCGTGCTGTCTGCGACAGACTGAAGGCATTGCCCGGCGCTAAGACGACGTTGTCGCCAAGGCAGGCCTGCGCGATATCGGCAGCGTCTATGCCGTCCGGCAACTTGCACCAGACAAACATGCCCGCCTGCGGCCTTATCCATGGCGTGATGCCGAGCGGCGCAAGCCGGGCTGCCGTCTCGTCCATCGCTCTTGAGAGGCGAACGCGCAGTGCGTCCAGATGTTTGCGGTAGCTGCCATCCTTCAAAAGCAGCAGGATCAGTTCGGACGACAGCCGCCCGCCGCCGATGCTGGTCGCCATCTTGAGGTCGGTGAGCGGCTCGATCCAGTCCGCTCTCGCGGCTATGAAGCCGCAACGGACAGAGGCAGAAAGCGTCTTGGAAAAGCTGCCGATATGGACCACACGCTCCAGCCCGTCGAATGCGGCGAGGCGAGGAGCCGGTTCATGCTCGAGATCGGCGAAGATATCGTCTTCGATGATTGTCAGGCCGGCGCGCTCGGCAAGTTTCAATAGGCGGTGTGCCACAACAGGCGAGCACGTGGCGCCTGTCGGGTTATGGATTGACGAGTTGGTGATGTAGAGCCGCGGCCGGTGCTCATCGATCGCCCGCTCGAATGCCTCGATATCCGGGCCGCCGGGCGTCATCGCAACTCCGATGGCGTTCGCCCGGTGAGCGCGCAACAGTGCATGAAAATTGAAGTAGCACGGGTCGTCCACCAACACGCGATCACCTGGCTCGATCAGAAAGCGGCACAGGAGGTCGATTGCCTGCGTGCCAGATTCAGTCAGGATGATGTGGTCCGGAGCTGCTGCGATGCCGCGCTCGCTCATGCGGCGCGAGAGCAGTTGCCTTAGCTGCGGCAGCCCAAGCGGCGTTCCATAATCTGCAAGCACTCGCCCTTCGCCGCGCGAGATTGAACGAAGCGCCTTGCGTATTGCGGCCTGCGGCATCCAGCTTGCCGGCAGCCAGCCGCATCCGGGCTTCAGCAGTTCGGGCGCGTCTTCCAGCGACTGCCGGTAGACCCACAATGGATCGATCGCCCGCTCCAGCTTCGGCCCGATCTTAGAAAGCGTAAGCGGCGCAAGCGGGCTCGAAACGTAGAAGCCGGAACCTGGTCGCGAACGGATCAGGCCTTCGGCGGCCAGCCTTTCATAGGCCTCCACGACAGTCGAAGGCGAAACCTGCATCGTCTTCGCGAAGGCGCGCACAGAGGGCAGGCGGGACCCCTGCACGAGCCCGCGAGATGCGATCCGGCTGCGGATTTCCGCCATGACGCCTTCTATGCGCTTGCCGCCGCGCTCGCGCTCCGCCGACCGTTGATCCATCTGTACTGCATCCGTATCCATAACAGTTTGTGCTTATTGTATAGCACTGTCACTGGCGGTTCCAGCCCGTGCGGCCGATAGCGATGAAAACGCAGGAGCATGGGCGATGGACAGGACCGGCGGCTGGATCAACGGTTTTCTGGGGGTGCTGATCTTCAGCGGATCGCTTCCGGCGACGCGCGTTGCGGTCGCAAATTTCGATCCGCTGTTCCTGACCGTCGCCCGCGCCGCGATCGCTGGATTGCTTGCCTTGTGCTTGCTGCTCGCCTTTCGCCAGAAGCGCCCTGGCCGCGCCGATCTACTCTCGCTGCTTGTGGTGTCGCTGGGCGTGGTCATTGGCTTTCCGCTGCTCACCGCATTTGCACTGAAGCAGATCACGTCGGCTCATTCGACAGTTTTCATCGGCCTTCTGCCGCTGGCGACCGCCGTCTTTGGCGTGCTGCGCGGCGGCGAGCGTCCACGTCCGGTCTTCTGGCTGTTTTCCTGCCTCGGCAGCGCGATCGTCGCCAGTTTTGCACTGATGCGCGAGGATGCCGCATCCCTTGTCGGCGACCTCTTGATGCTCGCAGCGATCATCGTGTGCGGGCTGGGATATGCCGAAGGGGGCCGGCTGTCACGCAAGCTGGGCGGCTGGCAGGTTATTTCCTGGGCGCTGGTTCTTTCGCTGCCGGTCATGCTCGTTCTGTCCCTCGTCGTCATGCCGCCGTCCTTCCCGGATGCGGCAAGCACGTCATGGATCGGTCTTGCCTATGTCTCTCTCTTCAGCATGCTGATCGGCTTCATATTCTGGTATCGCGGCCTTGCGCTCGGCGGTATCGCAGTCGTCGGCCAGCTGCAATTGCTGCAGCCCTTCTTCAGTCTGGCGCTCGCAGCCGTGCTGCTTCATGAGAAGGTGAGCCTGGGCATGTTTGCCGTCACGCTGGCCGTGGTGGCCTGCGTTGCAGGCGCCAAGAAATTCGCGCGATAGATTGGCAGGCGGAACGACGGCGCCGCCTGAACCATCTGGCATCGCGCTAGCTGCGGAATGCCGCTTCAAGCTTGGCGATATCGAGCTTGACCATCTGCAGCATGGCTTCGGTCATGCGTCGCGCCTTGGCGCGGTCCGGGTCGGCCATCATCTCGCCGAGCAGGCGCGGCACGACCTGCCAGGAAACCCCCCAGCGGTCCTTAAGCCAGCCGCATGCCTCCTCCACGCCGCCATTCTGCAGGAAGCCATCCCAGAGCCGGTCAATCTCTGCCTGCGTCTCGCATGCGACGATGATCGAAAAGGAATGATTGAGCGGATCGAGCGGCCCGGCCTCCAGCGCGGTAAACTCCTGATCGCCAAGCCTGAACTCGATCACCTTGCAGCTGCCTTCCGGCCCGCTCGGCGTGTCGGCTGGAACCACGGTCGTGCGCCGGATGGAAGAATTGGGCACCATCGAGACGTAGAATTGGACGGCTTCACTTGCGTCCTTTTCGAACCAGATATTCGTGCTGACCTTGGCCATTGGACAGTGTCCTCTTCTATTTGCTGACAATCGTTGGCAGCCCAAGGACGTTTTAGGGGGAAGTCATCCGACAGCGTGGAGATCTTTCCTAAATTTTGCCCGGATGAAGGATTTGACGTTTACGCAAACGTCAATATTTTGTATGAGACTCTCAGATGCCGGTCCGTCCGGTTGCCGAATTGGAGGAATTCGAACAATGCCAGTCTACAAGGCTCCGGTTAACGACACGCTCTTCGTGCTGAACGACGTGCTGGGCATCGAGCGCTACAACAATCTGCCTGGTTTTGCCGATGCGACGCCGGATATGATCGAGGCCATTCTGGGCGAGGCGGCAAAGGTGGCGGAGGAGGTGCTCTTCCCGCTGAATTATCCAGGCGATCAGCAAGGCTGCAGGCGGGCCGACGACGGCTCGGTCACGACGCCGAAGGGCTTCAAGGAAGCTTACAGGACCTATTGCGAAGGCGGCTGGACCGGTCTTGCCGTGCCCGAGGAATTCGGTGGCCAGGGCCTTCCCTATACGCTGCATGCCGCAGTCGGCGAATATACCTCTGCGGCGAACATGTCGCTGATGATGTATCCCGGGCTGACGCAGGGCGCGATTGCCGCGATCCTCGTTCACGGGTCGGACGAGCAGAAGCAGACCTATCTGCCAAAGATGGTTGCCGGCGAATGGTCGGGCACCATGAACCTTACCGAACCGCATTGCGGCACCGACCTCGGCCTGCTCCGTACCAAAGCAGTGCCGCAGCGTGACGGCAGCTACAGGATCTCCGGCCAGAAGATCTTCATTTCCGCCGGCGAGCACGACATGACCGACAATATCGTCCATCTGGTGCTTGCCCGCATCGAGGGTGCGCCGGAAGGCACCAAGGGCATCTCGCTCTTCATCGTGCCGAAGTTCCTGGTCAAAGCCGACGGCACGCCGGGTGAGCGCAACGCCGTCTCCTGCGGCGCCATCGAGCACAAGATGGGCATTCACGGCAATGCCACCTGCGTCATGAACTATGATGAGGCGACCGGCTTCCTGATCGGCGCGGAAAACCGCGGCCTGAACGCCATGTTCGTGATGATGAACGAGGCGCGCCTCGGCGTCGGACTGCAGGGACTCTCGATCTCGGAAATTGCCTATCAGAACGCCGTCAACTACGCCCGCGAACGCATCCAGGGCCGTTCGCTCTCCGGTCCGAAGGCTCCGGACAAGAAGGCCGATCCGATCATCGTCCATCCGGATATCCGCCGCACGCTGATGACCATCCGCGCCTTCAACGAGGCCGGCCGGGCGTTCCTCCTCTGGACAGCGCTGAAATCCGACATCGCCCACCGCTCGGCGAGCGATGCCGAGCGCCAGACCGCGGATGACATCCTCGGCCTCGTCACCCCGATCCTCAAGGGCGTGATGACCGACAAGGGCTTCGACCACGCCGTCATGGCCCAGCAGATCTTCGGCGGTCACGGTTATATCGAAGAGCATGGCATGAGCCAGTACGTGCGCGACGCCCGCATCGCGATGATCTACGAAGGCGCCAACGGCATCCAGGCGCTCGATCTTGTCGGCCGCAAGCTGGGTCTCAATGGCGGCCGCGCCGTCATGGCGCTCTTCAAGGAGATCGGCGATTTCTGCGAGGAGAACCGCAACGACGAGAAGATGACCTTCTTCACCAAGAACCTGAAGAAGGGCTTGAACGACGTGCAGGCGGCGACCATGTGGTTCATGCAGCATGCAATGGCAAAGCCCGACAATGCCGGCGCCGGATCGACGGATTACATGCATCTCTTCGGCCTCGTCGTTCTCGGCTATATGTGGGCGAAGATGGCGAAAGCCGCAGAAGATGGTCTTGCGGGCGGCGATACGCCGCGCGAAAGCTATCTCAGGAACAAGCTTGTGACCGCCCGCTTCTTCATGGAGCGCATCATGCCGGAAACCGCACTGCGCAGGGCCCGCATCGAGACAGGCGCCGAGACGATGATGACCTTGCCCGCCGAGGCGTTTTGATTGAGTTGCCTTTCTCCCTGCCGGGAGAAGGGAGCCCGAAGGGCCGACGAGGGGCGCGCTGCAGGCGTGGCTTTCTTCTGGCTCCGGCCTTGCCGGAGACCTCGTCGCCCTGTTTTGTTCGGCATTTCTCCCCGCTGGGGGAAGGCAGACACGGAATTCAACGGCCACATGGCCGATAGGGAGATGAGACAATGACCGAGGTTTTCATTTACGATCACGTCCGCACGCCGCGCGGCCGCGGCAAGAAGGATGGTTCGCTGCACGAAGTGCCCTCCGTCCGCCTCGCCGCCAAGACGCTCGAGGCGATCCGCGACCGCAACGGGCTCGATACGAAGACGGTCGACGACATCATCATGGGCTGCGTCGATCCGGTGATGGATGCCGGCGCCGTCATTCCCAAGGCCGCAGCCTTCGAGGCAGGCTATTCGACGCGCACCCCGGGCATCCAGATCTCCCGCTTCTGTGCCTCCGGCCTCGATGCGGTAAACCTTGCGGCCGGCAAGATTTCGCAAGGGGCCGATGACATCGTGATTTCGGGCGGCGTCGAAAGCATGTCGCGCGTCGGCCTCGGCATGTCCGGTGGCGCCTGGTTCATGGACCCGTCGGTCAACTTCCCCGCCTATTTCATGCCGCAGGGCGTCTCGGCCGATCTCATCGCCACCAAATACGGCTTCTCGCGCGACGACGTCGACGCCTATGCCGTCGAAAGCCAAAAGCGAGCCGCCAATGCCTGGGAAAAGGGCTACTTCAAGAACTCCGTCATTCCGGTGAAGGACCAGAACGGCCTGACGATCCTTGCCCATGACGAGCACATGCGCCCCGGCACCGACATGCAGGCGCTGGCCTCACTCAACCCGTCCTTCCAGATGCCCGGCGAAATGGGCGGCTTCGAAGCTGTCGGGATCCAGGCCCATCCGGAGGTCGAGCGCATCAACTACGTCCATCACGCCGGCAATTCCTCGGGCATCGTCGATGGCGCCGCTGCCGTGCTTCTGGGCTCCAGGGCCGGCGGTGAATCGATGGGCCTCAAACCGCGGGGCCGCATCAGGGCCTTCGCCAATATCGGCTCCGACCCGGCGCTGATGCTGACCGGCCCCGTCGACGTCACGCAAAAGCTGCTGAAGCGCACCGGCATGCAGCTTTCCGACATCGATCTCTTCGAACTCAACGAAGCCTTCGCCGCCGTCGTGCTTCGCTACATGCAGGCTTTCGACATCTCGCACGACCGGATCAACGTCAACGGCGGCGCCATCGCCATGGGCCACCCTCTCGGCGCCACCGGCGCGATGATCCTCGGCACCGCTTTGGACGAGCTCGAACGCCGCGATCTCAATACCGCGCTCGTCACACTTTGCATCGGCGCCGGCATGGGAACGGCGACGGTGATCGAGAGAGTGTAGTCGCCGAAGGGCTTCGGGGCTGCCCGCTCGCTTACGTCCGTCGCCCTCGGGCTTGACCCGAGGATCCATCGCCTGAGGGCTGGACGGTCGGTCAATTCCGACTGTGACGGAGGAGAAGGACCCCCAAAAGGTCGCACTGCTTAAAG
The DNA here is from genome assembly GCF_001908375.1 of Rhizobium etli 8C-3. Classification (NCBI taxonomy): domain Bacteria; kingdom Pseudomonadati; phylum Pseudomonadota; class Alphaproteobacteria; order Hyphomicrobiales; family Rhizobiaceae; genus Rhizobium; species Rhizobium etli. The sequence goes on from NZ_CP017241.1 coordinate 596,277, forward strand.
AGATTGCAAGGGAGAGGAGTCCCGCCATGAACACCTACAAGAACTTCACCGTCAGAACCGACGCCGACGGCATTGCGCTCGTCACCTGGGATATGCCCGGCAAGTCCATGAACGTCTTCACCGAAGAGGTGATGGACGAGCTGAACGCCATCGTCGACGCCACGGTTGCCGATACCGCCGTCAAGGGCGTCGTCATCACCTCCGGCAAGTCCACCTTCTCCGGGGGGGCGGACCTGTCGATGATCAAGTCGATGTTCACCCTCTACCAACAGGAGAAGGCAGCAAACCCGGAAAGTGCCGCACAAAGACTCTTCGATCTCGTCGGCCGCATGACCGGCCTCTTCCGCAAGCTCGAAACCTGCGGCAAGCCCTGGGTCTCGGCGATCAACGGCACCTGCATGGGCGGCGCCTTCGAAATGTCGCTTGCCTGCCATGGCCGCGTCGTCTCCAATGCCAAGTCGGTGAAGATTGCGCTGCCCGAGGTCAAGGTCGGCATCTTCCCGGGGGCCGGCGGCACGCAGCGTGTCGCGCGCCTGGCCGATGCCCAATCCGCCCTGCAGATGATGACGACCGGCCAGTCGCTGTCTGCCACCCGCGCCAAGGCGATGAATCTCGTGCATCAGGTGGTCGAGCCGGACCAGCTCATCCCGGCTGCCAAGCAGATGATCAAAGACGGCCTGAAGCCCGTCGCTCCCTGGGATGAAAAAGGCTTCAAGGCTCCCGGCGGCGGCATCTGGACCCCTGCTTCCGCACAACTCTGGCCGGCTGCTCCCGCGATCCTGCGCCGCGAAACCGCCGGCAATTATCCGGGCGCGCTTGCAATTCTCAAATGCGTTTATGAAGGGCTGCAGGTGCCGTTTGACACGGCACTGAAGATCGAGCAGCGCTATTTTACGCAGGTGCTGCAAACCACCGAAGCCTTCTCGATGATCCGCTCGCTCTTCATCTCCATGCAGGAGCTCGCAAAGGGGGCTCGCCGCCCGGCAGGCGTGCCCAAGGCCGAGCTGAAGAAAGTCGGCGTCGTCGGCGCCGGCTTCATGGGCGCCTCGATCGCCTATGTCACGGCGGCCGCCGGCATCGACGTCATCCTGATCGATCGCGATATCGACGCGGCCAACAAGGGCAAGGCAACCGGCGAAGGCCTGGTGAAGGACTCCATTGGTAAGGGACGACTTACGCAGGACGAGGGTTCCGCCATCCTCTCCCGCATCACCCCGTCTGCCGATTACGCCGATTTGAAGGGCGCTGATCTCGTCATCGAAGCGGTCTTCGAAGATCGCGAGGTCAAGAAAGACGTCATCGAAGCCGTCGAGGAAGTGCTCTCCGATGGGGCGATCTTCGCCTCCAACACCTCGACCCTGCCGATTACCGGCCTGGCGAAAAATTCCAAACGAGCGGAAAATTTCATCGGCGTCCACTTCTTCTCGCCGGTCGAAAAGATGATGCTGACCGAAGTCATCCTCGGCAAGGAAACAGGCGACAAGGCGCTCGCCGTGGCGCTCGATTATGTCGCCGCCATCAAGAAGACGCCGATCGTCGTCAACGATACCCGCGGCTTCTTCGTCAATCGCTGCGTGCTGCGCTACATGGCCGAAAGCTATGACATGCTCATCGAAGGCGTGCCGCCGGCGATGATCGAAAACGCCGCCAAGATGGCCGGCATGCCGGTCGGCCCCCTGGCGTTGAATGACGAGGTCGCAATCGACCTGTCGCTGAAGATCCTCAAGGCGACAGTCGCAGACATGGGCGAAAAGGCGATCGACCCCCGCCACATGGAGCTCGTCTCCCGCATGGTGGAAAAGGAAGGCCGCCTCGGCCGCAAGAACTCCAAGGGCTTCTACGACTATCCTCCGAAGCCCGCCAAGAAGTCGCTTTGGCCCGAACTCAAATCCTTCTACCCGCAGAAGAAGGCAGAGGACGTGGACGTCAACACCCTCAAGCAGCGCTTCCTGGTCACGATCGCGCTCGAAGCCGCCCGCACGGTCGAAGAAGGCATCGTCACCGACCCCCGCGAAGCCGACGTCGGCTCGATCCTCGGCTTCGGCTTCGCGCCCTATACCGGCGGCGCTCTCAGCTACATCGACGGCATGGGCGCAAAGAAGTTCGTCGAATTGTGCGAAACGTTAGCCTCCACTTACGGCGTTCATTTCAGGCCGACGTCGCTGCTGAAGGATATGGCTGCCAAGGGCGAGACGTTTTATGGGCGTTTTGATCCGTATGCGAAGGAGAGGGCGGCGTGATCCGCCTGACAAGCGATGGGCAACTGCCCGGGAGACTTCCATGGCAACGATAGCCGAAATCGTCGTCGAAGCTGAAACCCCCTCGCGCCTTGCTGCCTTTTGGGCGGCAATTCTCGACGGCTATCAGGTCCGTGGCTATGACGAGGCCGAAATCGGCCGGCTGGCCAAGCTTGGGTTCACGCCGGAAACGGATCCGACGGTGATGGTGGACGGTCCCGGCCCGTCGCTCTGTTTCCAGCGCGTCCTTCTGCGCAATTACGACAACAACCGGGTCCATCTGGATATTGCCGTCGATGATGTTCAAGCCGCCGTCGAACGCATTACTGCGCTTGGCGGCAGCCTGCAGCGAAGGGAACCAGGCTATACGGTGATGAAGGACCCGGAAGGCAACCAGTTCTGCATCGTGCCTGGTACTTAATTCGAGCCGTGCAGCGGAACGAGGCTTCGATCTCAAGGAAAGGGATGGCCCGACGAGCGCCGCAGGCACTGCAAATGCGCAGCCACAGTATAGAATGCGAGGCGCTTGCGCGGTCCTGCGCACGTCAAAAGCCGTCGGCGCGATGCCAAGGACGAGGAAGCCTGCTTGCCGGACGGGCGATGAGCATCGATACCGGAGGATTTGTGCCTGAGGAATGAAAAATTGCGTAAGCCTTCGTTCCGCCTTGCGCTGGCGACAATTTTCACGTAGAAGCCCCCACATCGATCTTGCTAGATGGACTTTGTTTCGGCCATTGGTGCCGTTCCTGGCGAACTTCCTCCAAAATCGGTCTTCATCGCGCGTCGGCTTTGGCCGGTGCGTTATCTTCTACGTACGATTTTAAAGGATATCGTCATGAACACAGGTACCGTTAAGTGGTTCAACGCAACCAAGGGCTTCGGCTTCATTCAGCCGGATGACGGCGCAGCCGACGTTTTCGTCCACATCTCCGCTGTCGAGCGCGCCGGAATGCGTGACCTCCAGGAAGGTCAGAAGCTTTCCTACGAGCTCGTTTCCGACAAGCGCTCGGGCAAGATGTCGGCAGACCGCCTCCAGGCGGCCTGAGCCTCGCAGGCTTTGAGAATATCATCTCCGGAACGTGACCACGGATGTACTGGCACGTTTCGTCGAGATGGCAGGAAGGTCGGGTTAGCCCGGCCTTTTTTTGTTTGCGCAAGCGCGATGGATTTCACTCCGCCGCGGCGCGCTTCAGCCCCGAAATCTGCGTGATGAAGGCGCGAAGGGCGGCCGGGCGCACCGGCTTGTGCTGGATGGCGATGCCGTGGCGTTCCGCCTCTACCCTGACCTCGGGCGTCCGGTCGGCGGTCACCAGCAACGCCGGGAGATCGGTCCCGAAGCGCTCCCGCAAATTCAAGATCGCGGAAATTCCGGTCCCGTCGCCAAGATGATAGTCCGCGATGATGAGATCGGGCGCGGGCTGACCCGTGTCGAAACCCGAGGCCGCGGCCAATGAGTGGCTGGTCTCGACCTCGCAACCCCAGCCGGAAATCAAAAGCCGCATGCCTTCGAGGATCTTTGGCTCGTTGTCGATGCAAAGGATCCTCAACCCCTTGAGCGGCTGCGGCAAACGATCGGTCGGCGCTGCGGAGGGGGAAGCAGCGCCGGCCTTGGAAACATCGAGCGGCATGACGATGCGGAAATCCGTGCCCTTGCCGTGCGTCGAATGCAGCTCGACCGGATGGTTGAGGACGCGCGCGATGCGGTCGACGATCGAAAGGCCGAGGCCGAGGCCGGAGGCCGTTTTCGCGCCTTCGTCGAGCCGCGCGAATTCCTTAAAGACGGTGCGGAACTTGGAGGGCGGGATGCCGATGCCCGAATCCATCACCTGGATCACCACCTGGTTTCCCCGCCGCCTTGCGCCGACCAGCACTTTTCCGGTCAGCGTATATTTGATGGCGTTGGACACAAGGTTCTGCACGAGGCGGCGCAGCAGGTTGGGGTCGGAGCGGACCCGCAGCGATGTCGGCATCACGACAAGCTTCAGCTTCTTGGCCCTGGCAATCGGCGCAAAATCCGTCTCGATCCGCTCCAGCAGGCCGGCCAGCGGCACGGATGTCAGGCGCGGCCGCATCGCACCCGTATCAAGCCGGGAGATGTCGAGAACGGCCCCCAGAATGGTTTCGACCGATTCCAGTGCGGAATCGATATTGCGCACGATCGGCCCGTTTTCGGACTGTGCGATACGCTCGACGAGAGCGGAGGAGTAAAGCCGCGCCGCATTCAGCGGCTGCAGGATATCGTGGCCGGCGGCGGCAAAGAAGCGGGTCTTGCCGATGTTCGCTTCATCGGCGGCCGCGCGCGCCTCGCCGAGTTCGTGGTTCACGCGCGTCAGCTCCGCTGTTCGCTCGGCAACGCGCTGCTCCAGCGTCTCGTTTGCCTGCTTCAGCGCCCGGTCGGCCGCAACACGCTGGGTAATATCGGTAAAGGTTGCCACGATCCCCTTGTCCGGCATGGCGTTGGACCGCACTTCGATGATCCGTTCGCCGCCGCCGAGAACGAGCGAGAAGGGCTTGTCGAGTGTCAGGAAATGCCGCACCGTCTGGCCGCGTTCGCCGGCCGGAACGTCACCGCGCTGGCTCAAGATCGCCACGATCTCCGACAGCGGAAAGCCGACACGGCCGACATCCTCCGGCAGGTCGAGAAGCTGGCGGAAGCGCCGGTTCCAGATCGTCAGCTGGTTGGAGCTGTCGAAGACGGCAATGCCCTGGTCCATCTGCGAAAGCGCCGTTTGCAGCATGTCCTGGTTATATTGCAGCGCCTCGCTTGCCTGGTCGAGGAGCCATGCCGTGTCGGCAGAAGCGTCCTCGGTCTTCTGCAGGATCAGCGAAAGCACCAACCGCGCGGAGGAGGATCCGATGGCGCTGCCGAGCAGTTGTTCGGTAAAGTGGATGAGCGCCATGTCGGCCGGCTGGTCGTCCTCCAGCTTGCGGCCGGAACTCTGCTCGTATGTCGCAAGCGATCTCTGCATGCGTTCTTCACCGAGATAGCGCGAGATTGCCGTTTTCAGGTCGCCGACGCTGATGCGGGTCTTCCATCCGCGGGTCGCAAATTGCGAGCGCGACTGCCCCTTCACGAAGATGCCTGCCTGGATGCGCTCCAGCGGACGGGCGTTGCGTGTCATCGAGCCGACGATGAAAAAGCCCGTATTGATAAGAAGGCTCATCGCTGTGGCGTTGACCAGAGGATCGGCATCCGCTGCTGCAAAAAGCGCCGTGCCCGGAAAGATGAAGCTGAGGAAGGCGGTTGCGACATAGGAATAATCCGGTCCGCCGAGCGAGGGCAGAAAGAGCAGGTAGAACCAGACGACGAAACCCGACGTAAGGCCGAGAATGGCGCCGCGTGCATTCGCCCGCCGCCAGACAAGACCGCCGAAGAAGGCGGGTGCGATCTGTGCGATCGCGGCGAAGGACAAAAGGCCGATCGAGGCAAGGCCGGCCGTGCTGTCGGTCGAGCGGTAATAGGCATAGCCAAGCAGCAGGACGGCGAAGATCGCGCTGCGGCGGATGTTGAGCAGGCTTTTGGCGAAATCATCGCGCTGGCCGGCGCGCCCGGCAAGCTTCCGGCGCAGGAAGATCGGCATGATGATGTCGTTCGACACCATGATCGAAAGCGCAACGGAATCGACGATGACCATTGCTGTCGCCGCCGAAAAGCCGCCGATGAAGGTGATCAGCGATACGATCTGCATCTGTCCTGCAAGCGGCAGGGACAGCACGTAAAAGTCGGCATTGCCAGCGCCGCCGAAGGTCAGCAGGCCGCCGATTGCAACTGGCAGCACGAAGAGGTTGATGGCGATGAGATAGAGCGGAAAGAGATAGCCGGCGAGCCGCAGCTGTTTTGCCGAGCGGTTTTCGACGACGGTGACGTGAAACTGGCGCGGAAGCATGATGATTGCAATGGCCGACAGCAGTATCAGCGTAATCCAGCGGCTGATCGGCGTCCGGTAGTCGAGGGTCGCGTTGACCAGCGGGTTGTCCACGCTTTTGCGCCAAAGGTCGGCAGGCCCATCGAACAGAAACCAGATGACGCAGATGCCGGCGGTCAGGAAGGCGACGAGCTTGACCAGCGATTCCATCGAAACGGCGAGGATCAGGCCGTCTTGGTGCTCGGTCGCATCGGTATGCCGCGTGCCGAACATGACGGCGAAGCAGGCAAGCACCAGGGTTGCGATCAGCGGCAGGTCGAGGAAGTAGAGGTTGCCGCTGCCGATGCCATAGTCCGAGGGATTGACCATCGCGGTCACGGTGCTGCTGATCGCCTTCAGCTGCAGTGCGATATAGGGAATTGTACCAACCAGCGAGATCAGAGCCACGATCGTTGCGACCGTCGGATTCTTTCCATAGCGGGCGGCGAGGAAATCCGCGACGGAGGTAAGCTTTTCGGCCTTGGCAAGTTCGATGATCCGCCGCAGCACCGGCATGCCAAGCGTGAAGACGAGGATGGGGCCGATATAGATTCCGGCAAATTCGAGACCGCGCTGCGAGGCGAGTCCGACGCCGCCGAAATAGGTCCAGGAGGTGCAGTAGATAGCAAGGCTCAGCGCATAGACGATCGGCCAGCCGCCGTCCGGTATGCCCAGCTTCTGGCTTCTACGGTCGCCATAGCTTGCGACCGCAAACAGCAGCAGCAGATAGCCGAAGGCAAACGCGATGATGACCCAGCCCTGAAGCATTGAACCTCCACCGGTGCGCTATGCGCCGGCTCTCCGAAAAGACCTCAAGACTAAGGGAAATCGCCTGTCTTGGAAATTGCGATGATCTAGGCATTAAGTCCAAGGCGCAGGAAGGATTTGGTTGTTTGAATTTTGCAATTGAATAATCAATCAAGAGATGTAGCTAATGAAAACAACGGACTGTCCGTGAGAGCGCATCAGAGGGAGACAGATCGGATGCTCAATGAGTTCAAGGCCTTTATCGCCCGAGGCAACGTCATGGACCTTGCCGTCGGTGTCATCATCGGCGGTGCTTTCGGCGGCATCGTCAAGTCGCTTGTCGACGATATCATCATGCCGATCGTCGGTGCCCTTTTCGGCGGTTTTGATTTTTCCAACTATTTTGTCGGTCTTTCGTCTGCGGTCAACGCGCCGACGCTTGCCGCAGCCCGCGCGCAGGGTGCTGTCTTCGCCTATGGCAATTTCATCACCGTGATCATCAATTTCCTGATCCTTGCCTGGATCATCTTCCTGATGATCAAGGGCGTGAACTTGCTGCGCAGGCAGGTCGAGCGCAACGAGCAAAAGGCAGCGGAAGAGGCGCCGCCGCCAGCCGATGTCGCGCTCCTCACAGAAATCCGCGATCTGCTGGCCAAGCGTCCGGCGGTCTGATCGAGGCGTTCGCAGCCCCGGTATCATGCGAGGTTGATTCATAACGAAAATCGATATGGCATCACGCATTCTCATGGGATTTGCGCCGGATTTTGTTTTAAGAAAGCCAAAACCGGAGATCTGCATGTCGATCATGAACAGCCTCAGCCCGCGCGCCGTTTCGGCGCCAGAAAGCGGGATCGTCGAAGTCGTCAATTATGCACGCGGCCGCGACGGCCTGCTGCCGCTGTGGGTCGGTGAGGGTGATCTTCCGACACCGGGTTTCATTAGCCGGGCGGCCATGGACGCGCTGGCAGCAGGAGAGACCTTCTATACCTGGCAGCGCGGCATTCCGGAGCTTCGTCAGGCGCTATCGGATTATTACGGCCGGCATTTCGGCATCGGCCTGTCGGCAGAGCATTTCTATGTTACCGGCTCAGGCATGCAGGCGATCCAGATTGCGGTGCAGGCATTGACGTCGCCGGGCGACGAACTGGTCTATCTGACGCCCGCCTGGCCGAACATCGCCGCTGCGCTGGAAATCGCCGGTGCCCGCTCGGTCGGGGTTGAGCTTCAGTTTGAGGGCGGCAAGTGGGCGGTCGATCTCAACCGTATCGAAGCAGCAATCACTCCGAAGACGAGAGCGCTGTTCATCAATACGCCATCCAATCCGACAGGGTGGACCGCGACGGAGAAGGATCTCGCCGATATCCTTGAACTTGCCCGCAAGCGTGATCTATGGATCATGGCAGATGAAATTTATGCCCGCTATTTCTACGCCGGCACCCGTGCGCCGTCTTTCCTTGACATCATGGCACCGGGCGACAAGGTCATGTTCGTCAATTCCTTCTCGAAGAACTGGGCAATGACCGGCTGGCGTGTCGGCTGGATCGTGTCGCCGCCGGAAACCGGGCAGGTGCTCGAGAACCTGATCCAATATTCGACCTCGGGCGTTGCGCAATTCATGCAGAAGGGTGCGGTGGCAGCCCTCAACGAGGGCGATGGGTTCGTCGAGGCCAATATCGCAAAGGCGGCTCTTGCGCGCGACATCCTCTGCGATGCGCTGATTGCCACAAACCGCGTCGAGACGTTGAAGCCGGACGGTGCACTTTACGCCTTTCTGAAGATCGACGGCGTCACCGACAGCCGCAAAGCAGCGCTGGATATCGTCGACAAGACGGGCGTCGGCCTGGCGCCTGGAACCGCCTTCGGTGCAGGCGGCGAGCTTTTCCTGCGAGCCTGTTTCCTGCGCGATCCGCAACAGGTCAAGGCAGCAGCCGACAAGCTGTGCGATTACATTCTGAAGCTCTGACGCGCAAGGCGTGGCCGTCGCAGCCCGGCCATCTTCAAGGCAAACGGCCATTTGCTAAAATTGTAGCAAAGGCCGAAATCAGCCTCTAACCACATCAGCAAACTTACCGGTTCAAAGGCGTCCGATCGGGCGCCTGATAACAAAATCTGAAAGGAAAAGCCGTGTCAGATGCCTCTGTCGATTAAACAGGGAACAGGGCATGGCAATTTTGGTGACAGGCGGGGCCGGCTACATCGGCAGCCACATGGTCTGGGCACTGCTCGATGCAGGCGAGAACGTCGTCGTGCTCGATCGTCTTTCCACCGGCTTTCGCTGGGCGGTCGCGCCTGCTGCGCGCTTCTATCTTGGGGATATCGCCGATGCCGAGGTGCTGAAGACGATCTTCATCGAGAACGATATCGAGGCGATCATCCATTTTGCAGGATCCGCTGTCGTTCCGGCTTCGGTTGCCGATCCGCTTTTCTATTACGACAACAATTCCGGCAAGACGCGTGCACTGCTGAGCGCGGCGATCGCTGCCGGTGTGCGCCATTTCGTCTTTTCGTCGACGGCGGCAGTCTACGGTCCCCAGAAGACTTCCGACCCGGTCAGGGAAACAGCGCCGCTCAACCCGGAAAATCCTTACGGCCAGTCGAAGCTGATGACGGAATTCATGCTGCGCGACGCTGCTGCCGCCTATGATTTCGACTATGTGGCGCTGCGCTACTTCAATGTTGCTGGTGCCGATCCGCACGGCCGCGCCGGACAATCCACGAGCGGCGCGACGCACCTCATCAAGGTCGCCTGCGAGGCAGCCCTCGGCAAGCGCGACAGCGTGCATGTCTACGGCATCGACTATCCGACGCATGACGGCACCGGCGTGCGCGACTACATCCATGTCACTGATCTTGTCGAGGCTCACCTCAAGGCACTGCAGCATCTGCGCAAGGGCAAGGGATCGTTGGTCGCCAATTGCGGCTATGGCTCTGGTTATACGGTGCTCGACGTGCTGAACATGGTGGTGCGCCTGCACGGCCACGCGTTCAGGATTCATATGGCGCCACGCCGCCCCGGCGATGCCGCAAGTGTCGTGGCCGACGCCACGTTGGCCCATCGCGTGCTGGACTGGACGCCGAAATACGATTCCCTGGAGACGATCGTTCGCAGCGCACTGGACTGGGAGCTGGCGCTGATCAACCGGAGTGTCGGGGAGCTGCAGGGAGTGCACCGCGCCCTTGCCGCGGCTTCCTTCTGAACGCAACTACGCCTGTTTTTCGACGAAAGGCCCACTGGAACGAAGCGCTCCCTCTGTTTATTGATGGGAGGTCAATCGAGGGTGGACGGCGGACATGCAGCACGATCACGAACGGGAAGTCATTATCGAGCGGCGCGGTACTGCGGGGATCATCCGCCTCAATCGGCCAAAGGCGCTGAACAGCCTGACGCTCGGCATGGTGCGGATGATCGATGCGGCACTCGACGAATTCGCGGATGATGACGGCGTTGCAAGCGTGGTGGTGACGGGCGAGGGCGAGCGCGGCTTCTGCGCTGGCGGCGATATTCGTGTACTCCACGAAAGCGGGCGTGAGGGTTCCGATCTTGCAGAGACGTTCTGGCGCGAGGAATTCACACTCAACCACCGCATCGCAAGCTACGCTAAACCCTATGTCGCCCTGATGGATGGCATCACCATGGGCGGCGGCGTGGGCCTGTCCGCGCACGGGCGGCACCGCATCGTGACGGAGCGGACGAGGCTTGCGATGCCGGAAACCGGCATCGGCTATTTCCCGGATGTGGGAGCGACCTGGCTGCTGCCGCGCATGCCCGGCGAGACGGGAACATGGGCAGGATTGACCGGCCAGGAGCTGAATGCGGCGGATGCCATCTATACCGGCCTTGCTGATTTCGAGATCCCGTCGTCGCGGCTCCCGGATGTCATCGACGCGTTGGCGCGGCTTCCTGCCGGGTCCTCGCCGGTTGCCTGCGATGCTCTGCTGAAGCATCTTTCCGGCAAGGCGACCAAAAGCCGCCTGCGGGCCGTTCGGCCGTTGATCGACCATGCCTTCTGTTTCGATCGCGTCGAAGAGGTTCTGGAAGCGCTCGCCGCTGACGAAAGCGAATTCGCCGCCAAGACACGCAAGACGCTGCACACGCGCTCGCCGACGAGCCTGAAGTTGACTCTGCGTCTGCTGAGGGAAGGAAGGCAGAGCGTCAGTCTCGCCGCCTGCCTGAAGCGTGAGCTTGGGGCCTGTATGCAGATATTGAAATCCGCGGACTTTTACGAGGGCGTGCGCGCGGCGGTGATCGACAAGGATCGAAATCCCAAATGGTCGCCTTCGACCATCGAGGAGGTGGACGCAGACGTGCTCGCGCCATTCTTCAAACCGGCCGATCGCCCTCTTGCCCTCTAGCGCCACATACCGCGCATGCGGGCGCCGACATCGATGCGGACTTGGCGCGCCTGTTGCGCAGCGACGCTCTCGCTCTTGACCTGCGGCCAGCCGCAGACCTCGAAAAATTGCAGCAGCGTCGCCGGGATGAAGCGGGTGCGCGAGGCATAAACGTGCCGGTCGCCCTGCATATTTTGCCCGTGCGTGAAGAAGCGCTGCGGGACGACGAGATCGAGACCGTCCCTGGCTCGCGTCATCGCGACATAAAGCAGGCGCCGCTCCTCCTCTATTTCCGCGCTGGTGCCAACGCCGAGATCCGACGGGATGCAGCCGTCGACAACGTTCAGCATGAAGACCTGGGTCCACTCCTGACCCTTGGCCGAATGGATCGTCGAAAGGATCAGATAGTCCTCATCGAGCAACGGCACGCCCGCCTGGTCGCTGGTCGCATCCGGCGGGTCGAGCGTCAGTTCGGTCAGGAAGCGTTCGCGCGACGGATAGCCGCCGGCGATTTGCTCGAGCTGCAGGAGATCGGCCTGACGCGTTGCGGCATCCTCGTGCAGCCGCTCGAGGTGCGGCTGATACCATTCCCGGACAAGGCCGATTTCGGCGGGCCAGCCGGCTTTACCGGATTTCAGCTCCTGCATGACCGAGACGAAAAAGGTCCAATCCTGGCCGGCGCGCGGCGGGGCAGGCATGGCGGCGAGCGCCTGCAGGGGGCTTGGATCCTCCGCCATCTGGTCGAGTGCCCGCTGGGCAGTCGAAGGCCCGACGCCCGGCAGGATCTGCATCAGCCGGAAGCCGGCGACACGGTCGCGCGGATTGAGAGCAAAGCGCAGCGCCGCCAGCATGTCCTTGACATGTGCGCTGTCGAGAAATTTCAGGCCGCCGAATTTCACGAAGGGAATGTTGCGGCGGGTAAGCTCGACTTCCAGCGCGCCGCTGTGGTGCGAGGCGCGGAACAGCACCGCCTGGTTCTTCAGCCGCGTGCCCTCTTCGCGGTTCTCCAGCACCTTTTCGGCAACATACCGGGCCTGTTCGGCCTCGTCGCGCACGGTAACGAGGCGCGGGCGCTCGCCCGATTGCCGCTCCGTCCATAGGTTCTTGGTGAAGCGTTCCGAGGCAAGATCAATAACGGCATTTGCCGCGGCGAGAATGGGTTGCGTCGAACGATAGTTGCGATCGAGCGTGACGATGTCGGCCGGCGGGGAGAACGAGGCCGGGAAATCGAGGATGTTGCGGACTGAGGCGGCGCGGAAGGAATAGATCGACTGCGCATCGTCCCCGACGACGGTCAGCCCATGCCCCTCAGGCTTCAAAGCAAGCAGGATGGAGGCCTGCAGGCGGTTCGTATCCTGATATTCGTCGACGAGCACGTGATCGAAGCGGCCGCCGATATCCTCGGCGATCAGCGGTTCGGCAACCATCTGCGCCCAGTAGAGGAGCAGGTCGTCATAATCGAGGACGTTCTGGGCCTGCTTTGCCTCGACATAGGCGGCAAAAAGTTCGCGGAGCTGCTTTTCCCAAGCAGCACACCAGGGGAAGGCATCACGCAGGACCAGAGGCAGTTCCGTCTCCGAATTCACGGCCCGGGAATAGATCGCAAGGCAGGTGCCCTTGGTCGGGAAGCGGCTCTCCATTTTCGAGAAGCCGAGCTCGTGACGAATGATGTTCATCAGGTCGGCGCTGTCTTCCCGGTCATGGATGGTGAAGGCGGGGTCAACTCCGATCTGCTCGGCATAATCGCGAAGCAGCCGCGCGCCGATCCCATGGAAGGTGCCGCTCCAGGCCAGGGCATCGGCCATGATGCCGGAATTGCTGCCAATGACTTCAGCGCAAATCCGCTCGACGCGGCGTGCCATCTCGGAGGCCGCCCGACGGGAGAAGGTCATCAGCAGGATGCGGCGCGGATCGGCGCCCTTGACGATGAGATGCGCGACGCGGTGCGCGAGCGTATTGGTCTTGCCCGAACCCGCGCCGGCGATCACCAGAAGCGGACCTGCAACATGGCTGCCGGCGGCAAGCGTGCCGTGTTCGACCGCCATGCGCTGCTGTGGATTGAGCTTTTCGAGATACATCCAGCCATCCGTTTGGCCCGCGTGCAACACGGCGCGGGCAGATTAGGCGTTCCTTGAATGTTCTCGATAATGATTCCTGTCAAGCACAAGCTTTAATGAAGGGCAGACACCGCTTCGTTGCTGATGAGTTTCAAGCTCCGATCCGGCTGGCGAATGTAGGTTTCCCCGCACCCGGTTGCCGCTTGAATTGTAGAAGCTGTTGCAAAGGGTTGCCGACGGGGTGATTTCGTCGGTTTGGTTCGCGGCCGCCCGCCATAGGTCAAGATGCCGGCAATGGCCGTGGGCTCAGCGAGGACGAACAAGCGGAGAGCAGAAAGGCCGCGAGAACTGCCGAAACAATCACTTTCATCGGACGCCCCCGGCCGTCGATCCGGATGGGCAACCTCTGCCGCACGCCAAGGGGGGTTGAAAGACAATCTATGATTCCCCCTGAACTGGGCGTGCCCGTATGCAACGGAAGACGGTCTTGGGGTGAAGCCACTGCTGCGGTGGCGCGTGGTCATTTTGGTTCTGGCCGTTGAATTGTCTCTGGTACCGTGTCGTCTTTTCCCCCGCCCTGGTTGAAAGGTTTGACGACCAGGATACTGAGAATGGAGGCGACCATCGCTGCGATAATGACAAGCATCAGTATTCTCATGACAATTTCTACTTAAGCTCACGCGGTTTGGTACAATTCAATTAAACTTCTTCGAGTGAAAGAAAAGTTACAGAAGATTCTCGCGAGAACGAACAAGAAAAAAACGGGAACAAAAACTGCATCTCGCGTGTTTTGGTCGTCTGAATTCAACGCCGGAGACTGTTATGAGGACGACATTCCATCTGGGCGCTGCCGCCCTTCTTGTTGCATCCGCCGCGTTTGCCACACCTGCATCCGCATCACTCGAAACGGATATCGATTATTATTCGGCGTTGCCGCAGGACCAGATTGCCCTCAATGAATATAGCCGCGCGCCTGCCTGTGAGCCGGTCGAGGCGCAATATCTGCCATCCTTCATCCGTACTCCGGACGGCACTATTATCGGCGTTGGCTATCTCGAGATAGAAAGCGAAAGCAGTTGCTGAGGAGCAAGATCAGGAAGATTTGCCCGGACGAGGCTCGCCTGCGCATGACCGAGCGAACGAGCCTCTGACCACCATCATGACGGCTGTGGGGTTTTTATGGGTCCTCAGCATCGGCGAGCAACGCCTTGAAACGAATTTTCCCGCCTGTCTTGCTTCAACAGTTAAACGAACTGAACCGCCGTCTCTGAACGGCACAGGACAATCATTCCAATTACAGTCAGCCGTGGCGCACCCGTCAGTGCAGCTTCAGCTTGGCTTCTTCCGCCGCCGCAAGAAACTCGCAGCGCGCCTCTTCGGCGGTCTTGCGTCCATCGAGCGCCGCGCGGCACGCGCTGCGGGCCTTGAGGTAACGAAGCCCGCGATTTGCGGGCCAAAGATCGGTGAGGCATTTCAGTGCGTCAAACGGGCCGTTCACGGTTCGCGCGTCGGCGTTTTCGAAACCGACCTTGACCGGATTGCCCCATCTTTCTGTCGCCATAGGCGTATTCCTCCGATGTTTACGCCAAAACGCGCATCCAGCCCCTTGCGTTCCCCTCGCTGGGACCGTGCACATGGGTATATTAGCGGGATATTTGTTGTCGGCAATCGGGTTTACTCGCGTCAGACGCGACGGAGGATTGGATTTCTGGCAGAAACGATGCCGCCGGGCAGGTCAAGCTTGTAAGGCGGCCACTTTTGCAATGGCGCGCATGAAGCCAGATTGGCGTCTCACGATCCTATCGAGGAAGCGGCGGGCAGCCGAGCCCGGAGGTTCCGCTTGCCGCGTCATCCTGCTGCCCGGTGGCATTCGTGCAAGCAGGCGATGACGGGATCGCAGGATTGATGCCGCTTGGGTTGATCGTGCTGCCGCTCCTGTTTAGATCGACGGTACCGGGATTGACGGTGCTGTTGGTGATGCCGGGATCCGTGCGGGTCGTGCCTGCGCCGGTACTGTTCAGATTGGGGGCAATGGTCGTGCCGCCGCCGGACCCTCCCTGGCTGCCGGTCGTTTGTGCGAAAGCACTGGTCGCGACCGCCACCACGACGATCGAACTCGCGATGAAGCGAATAAACATGAGAGCATCCTCCATTTTCTGTTGAAAGAACCGCAGTCCGCAGGAGATGGTTCGATCACAAGGAGTTGAGCAGGGCCAATGGCCAGGCGTCACTCTATCGCAGGGGAATAGCAAACGACGCCAACTGAGTTTGATCCCCAGCGCCGACGCCGCCTTCAGAGCTCTATTCGACGAGGGGTTTATGAGGCCGGCCGCTCGCAAGGGGTTGTTCGCGTAGGCCCCCTGCTCGACGGTTACGCCGAAGCGGTTCGAATGGCCCATATTCCGGCCCACATGCTCGCTCGCTCCATCCGGCTGTTTTCCGGTGTTCGCGGGGGGTGCCGGCCAACGCCTAGCGCGCGTCTGGGGTCATCTGCGTTCAATTGTACTTATTCAAGTACCATGCCTGCAAACAGCATAACCATGAACATCATAAACATGGTCAAAGTGAATACGCGAAGGAAGTTTACGAGGGGAGAAGTTTTGATCCGAGAAAGCTGATTGACAGGCACTCCGCGCGGCTTTGTCACCAGCAGTCCCAGCCAGCCGAAAAACGTGAAAACCAGAAACATGGCCATGTAAGGCTCCATCCAATCAGGGACCCTTATGTGAAGACGGCCACGCGCGAATGCTTCGTTGACCGAAAGCAGCGTCAAAGAGGCAAAGAAGCAAACTAATTTCGCGCCCTTAGAAAGATTCATGGTTCCCCCGTGGTCAGAACACTCTCCAGAGCTGCAGAGTGGCAGAATACACGCGGAAATCAAATCTGTTCAAAGGGAGTAGGGCGGCTGGTCGCCGAGATCGACCGGCTAACAAACAAAAGGCCGGGCAACCCGACCTCTCGTCGTCACCGCTGCTAGTACATCCGTGGTCAACAGCGAGAGGGACCGTCTGGATTCAAAGGAGGGGCCGATTTGACAGGGGAGCAAGCCGCCCACCAGCCTCTGTTCAAGAAAAGCAGCCCTCAGGCGTCATCGCCTCCACCTTTGCGATCTGACCATCCGATAGAGGTGTTCCATGAACGTGTCGCCGATCTGCATGATCGGGCGATGTGGGTAGAGTTCGTTGCAGCGCGACGAGCGGCTTCAGCCTCGGCTTCCCATTGCCTATCCCTAAATTGGGTATCTCGAGATCCATAAGCAACAAGAAAGGCGAAGGTCCCGACCTTGCTCCTATCACCCCTATTCCGAAACCCCTTATTTCTTTGGGGAAATCTGGTGCTGCCGAGTGGGATTGAACCACCGACCTCACCCTTACCAAGGGTGTGCTCTACCACTGAGCTACGGCAGCAGGACCAGGACGCATGAGCCGGACGGCTGCAATGCGTGAACGGGGGGCCTATTGCCACAGCTTCTCGACAAGCGCAAGCCGCAAATTCCAACTTCGCATGTATTAAGGCCAGGGCCCTTTTTGCGCGGCGCGGAATCCGCTAAATGTCAACTATGGACGACAAGTTGGAAAATGCTGCAAAGGGCCGCAAGGCGGTGATCGAAGAGCAAGCGAAACTGCGCCGCGAACGCGCTGCCGAAAAGCTTCGCGAAAATCTCGCGCGCCGCAAGCAGCAGACACGGGCGCGCCGCTCCGGCCAGGCGGACGAGACAAGTGGGCTTCCTGCCGCAAAAATGGACGAATCGTAATGTTCGGTTCACGGCGAATTGAAGCATGCCCTGAATTCGTCTAAAGACCCCCATCCCTTTTAAAGGCAGAACTTTCAGAAAGGCGGGCACAGCCCGTAAACCCATATGGATCGTATCAGAATTGTCGGCGGTAATGAGCTCAATGGCATCATTCCGATTTCCGGCGCCAAGAATGCTGCCTTGCCGCTGATGATCGCCTCGCTTTTGACCAGCGACACCTTGACGCTTGAAAACGTCCCTCATCTTGCAGATGTCGAGCTTTTGATGCGCATCCTCGGCAATCATGGTGTCGACGTTGCCGTCAACGGCCGCCGCGAGCGCCAGGAAGACTCCTACGCACGCACGATCCATTTCACCTGCCGCACCATCGTCGATACGACCGCGCCCTATGAGCTGGTCTCCAAGATGCGCGCTTCCTTCTGGGTCATCGGACCGCTGCTGGCGCGCGAAGGCCATTGCCGCGTTTCTTTGCCGGGCGGCTGCGCCATCGGCACCCGTCCGGTGGATCTGTTTCTCGAAGGACTTGCAGCGCTCGGGGCAAACCTTGAAATCGACGGCGGCTACATCAACGCGACGGCACCGAACGGAGGTCTGATCGGCACGCGCTACACTTTCCCGAAAGTTTCCGTCGGTGCGACCCATGTAATGATGATGGCGGCAACGCTCGCGCGCGGCACCACGGTCATCGGCAATGCCGCCCGCGAACCGGAAGTCGCTGACCTCGCCAACTGCCTGAACGCCATGGGCGCGAAGATTTCCGGCCACGGCACCTCGACGATCACCATCGAAGGCGTGCAGTCGCTTTCGGGCGCGCGCCACCGTGTCCTGCCGGATCGTATCGAGACTGGCACCTATGCCATGGCCGTCGCGATGACCGGTGGCGACGTGGTTCTGGAAAACACCGATGCAGCTCTGCTCGAAACCGCATTCGAGACGCTTCGCCGTGCCGGGGCGGAAATCTCGCCGACCAACAACGGCGTGCGCGTCAGGCGCAATGGTGCCGGCATCAGGCCGGTCGATGTCGTGACCGATCCGTTCCCCGGCTTTCCGACGGACCTGCAGGCGCAATTCATGGCGCTGATGACGCGCTCCTCCGGCATTTCGCATGTGACGGAAACCATCTTCGAAAACCGCTTCATGCATGTGCAGGAGCTTGCCCGCCTCGGCGCGAAAATCTCGCTTTCCGGCCAGACGGCGAAGATTGAGGGCGTGCCGCGGCTGAAGGGCGCTCCGGTGATGGCAACGGACCTGCGTGCTTCCGTTTCGCTGGTGATCGCCGGTCTTGCCGCCGAAGGCGAGACCGTGGTGTCGCGCGTCTATCACCTCGATCGCGGCTTCGAGAGGCTGGAAGAAAAGCTCACCCGCTGTGGTGCGATCGTCGAGCGCGTCAGCGAGTAGGGAAGGGCGGCTTTGCGCCCTTTATTCCGGTTGCGCATTTAGCCGCGGCATCCTATTTCCCTTGTCAAACGCATCGCCATTCCGGCGGTGAGCGACAGCCGGGGGTTTTGCCTGCATGACCGATTTGAAGCTTCTTGCGCTCGATAGTGAAGACCTTGCCGTGGTCTCCGCACATATGCAGGACAGCGTCTTCAAGGTCGGGGACATGGCCTGGTCGCCACGGGACGGGCAGTTTTCGATAGCCGCCAACCGCTTTGTCTGGGAAGATGCCCTGAACAAGCGCAAGGGTTTCGAGCGCCACCGGGCAGCGCTGATCTTCAAGCGCGTCCTGGCAGTCCGCTCCACCGGGATCGACCGCAAGCGGCGGGACGATGTACTGTCCCTGCTGTCGGTCGGTTTCGAACAGAAGGGCGAGGGCCCGGATGGCACGATCGAGCTGACGCTTGCCGGGGCGGCCGAGATCGTCCTCGACGTCGAATGCATTGAAGTGCAGCTTGCCGATATTGGTGGGGCATGGGAAACCGCCTCCAAGCCCCGTCACCCGGGTGCGTAAAGACTTCCCCGTGTCGAATTGAGAAGGAACATCTGCTTGGCGATATGGCTGGATCAGGCATCGGACGATTTCGAGCAGCGCTTTGCCGCGTTTTTGACAACCAAGCGTGAAGCTTCGGAAGACGTGAACGCGGCCGTGCGGGCGATCATCGACGACGTGCGCGCCCGCGGCGACGCGGCGCTTGCCGAATATTGCAAGAAGTTCGACGGCATCGATTTTGCCGACGTGCCGATGCGCGTGAGCGAAGCGGAAATCGATGCCGCGGTAAAAGCAGTGCCTTCCGAAGTGCTCGGCGCGCTGAAGGTTGCAGCCGTCCGCATCGAATCCCACCATCGCCGCCAGCTGCCAAAGGACGATATCTACGAGGACGCCATGGGCGTCGGGCTCGGCTCGCGCTGGACGGCGATCGAGGCGGTCGGCCTCTACGTGCCGGGCGGCACGGCAAGCTATCCGAGCTCGGTGCTGATGAATGCGGTGCCGGCAAAGGTCGCAGGCGTCGAGCGCATCGTCATTGCAGTGCCGGCAACGGGCGGTGCGGTCAATCCGGCCGTACTTGCTGCAGCCAAGCTTGCCGGTGTTTCAGAGATCTACCGTATCAGCGGTGCGCAGGCTATTGCTGCGCTTGCTTACGGCACGGAGACGATCGCACCGGTCGCAAAGATCACCGGCCCGGGCAATGCCTATGTTGCCGCCGCCAAACGCCAGGTCTTCGGCACGGTCGGCATCGATATGATCGCCGGCCCGTCTGAAGTGCTGGTGATCGCAGACAGGGATAACAACCCCGACTGGATCGCCGCCGACCTTCTGGCCCAGGCCGAACATGATGCAAGCGCCCAGGCGATCCTGGTCACCGATGACGCCGAACTCGGCAAGGCCGTCGAAGTCGCGGTCGAGCGGCAGCTGAAGACTTTGAACCGTGCGGAAACCGCCGCCCGCAGCTGGCGGGATTTCGGTGCTGTCATCCTGGTGAAGGACCTGAAGGATGCGATACCGCTTGCTAACCGCATCGCCGCAGAGCATCTGGAGCTTGTGGTTGCCGATCCGGATGCACTGCTCGACGGGATCCGCAATGCCGGCGCGATCTTCATCGGCGCCCATACGCCGGAAGTGATCGGCGATTATGTCGGTGGCTCGAACCATGTGCTGCCGACTGCGCGCTCTGCCCGCTTCTCCTCCGGCCTTTCCGTCCTCGACTTCGTCAAGCGCACATCGATCCTCCGGCTCGGTCCACAGCAACTTCGCGATCTCGGTCCGGCAGCGATCGCACTCGCGGTCTGCGAGGGCCTCGACGCCCATGCGCGATCGGTGGCGATCCGTCTCAATCTCGAAAGGTGAGGCATGGCGAAGGGCGACTTCCGGCTCTCAGATATCGTCCTTGACGATACGATCGGCCGTTCGACGCCCGATGTCGAGCACGAGCGCGCCGTCGCGATCTTCGATCTCATCGAAGAAAACAGCTTCGAGCCAGTCGGCCACAGCGGCGGGCCCTACCGGCTGAAGATTTCTCTGGTCGATTCCAAGCTCGTCTTTGCGATCGCTACAGAAGAGGGACTTGATGTTGCGACCCATATCCTGTCGCTGACCCCCTTCCGCCGCCTCGTGAAGGACTATTTCATGATCTGCGAAAGCTATTACGAGGCGATCCGTTCTGCCTCGCCGAGCCGCATCGAGGCGATCGACATGGGCCGGCGCGGCATCCACAACGAGGGGTCGCAGACATTGAAGGACAGGCTTGCCGGCAAGATAGAGGTCGATTTCGACACGGCTCGCCGCATCTTCACGCTCGTCTGCGTGCTCTACTGGCGCGGATGACGGCGATGGCGCCGGCCCCGACCACGGCAGAAGGAAAGGCGCCTGGTGCGATTCTCTTCATGTGCGGACTTAACGCCATCCGCTCGCCGATAGCCGAAGCGATCGCCCGTAGCATCCTGCCCAGGAATACCTATATACGTTCGGCAGGCGTTCGCGCCGGCGAGCGCGATCCCTTTGTCGACGTCGTGCTTGATGAAATCGGCCTGTCGCTCGGGCGTCGCCAGCCACAGACGCTTGACGAACTCGAGGATGATTATTTCGATCTCATCATCACGCTCTCTCCGCAGGCCCATCACGCCGCACTGGAACTGACGCGGTCGAGCGCCGTCGACGTAATCTATTGGCCGACCATGGATCCGACGGTTACAACCGGTACCCGCGAGCAGATTCTTGACGCCTACCGTGAGGTGCGTGATCACCTTGAGATGCTCATCGAAACCCGGCTCGTCAGGAGAAATGGCATTGCGGCGCAATCGGCATGAAACAAAAGGAAGAAAGCCCGATCAACAAGGTTCACAAATGACCCCTGATTGTGTAGTTTCCGCGAAAATTTTGGGGCGGCCCACGCCGCCATCTCAACCGACAGGAAGAAAACCTTTATATGCCTAAAGAAGAAGTCCTCGAATTCCCGGGTATTGTGACCGAACTTCTGCCGAACGCGACCTTTCGCGTGAAGCTCGAAAACGAGCACGAAATCATCGCCCACACGGCAGGCCGCATGCGCAAGAACCGCATCCGCGTTCTCGCCGGCGACAAGGTCCTTGTGGAAATGACGCCTTACGATCTCACGAAGGGCCGCATCACCTATCGTTTCAAATAGGTTTGGCCCGGAAGCCTCAAGGGCTTCCGTTTCCGGTCGAGGGTCCATGGCGCTCACATACAAGCTCATTCTGGCTTCCGGCTCGCCGCGCCGTGTGGACCTGCTCAATCAGGCAGGCATCGAGCCCTCGCGCCTGATGCCGATGGATATCGATGAGACGCCGAGAAAATCAGAGCATCCGCGTTCGCTCGCCCGGCGCCTGTCGACGGAAAAGGCCGAAGCGGCATTAGCCGCGATCAAGGGCGACATGGCCTGGAAGGGCAGCTATATCCTTGCTGCCGACACTGTCGTTGCCGTCGGCCGCCGCATTCTCGGCAAGGCCGAATTCGCCGATGAGGCTTCCGCCTCGCTGCATCTGCTTTCCGGCCGCAGCCACTGGGTCTATACCGGCGTCTGCCTGGTAACGCCCGACCGCAAGATCCGCCAGAAGATTGCCGAGACGAAGGTGCGGTTCAAACGACTTTCCGGTTTCGAGATCGAGAACTATCTCGCTTCTGGCCAGTGGCGCGGCAAGGCGGGTGCCTATGGCATCCAGGGGCTGGCCGGCAGCTTCGTGCAGAAGATGGTGGGCTCCTACACCAATGTCGTCGGCCTGCCGCTTTATGAAACAATCCTGCTGCTGACCGGCGAAGGCTTCGACGTGCATAGCCGGTGGCCTGAGGGCTGAGCCCGGAGGAGGATCACCATGCCCGAAGAGAAAAGCAACGCCAAGGTCGCACCGCTGCGCAAGACGCGCCCTTGTCCGGAATGCGGCAAGCCCTCCCACCGCGACCACTACCCTTTCTGTTCGAACCGCTGTCGCGAGGCCGACCTCTCCCGCTGGCTGAACGGCGCCTATGCCATTCCGGTTGCCGAAGACGAGAAGAAGGCGGACTACGACGACGAAGAGTAGTGCGAGATCCACAGCGAACCCCTTCAATTTGCTTGTGAATCCGCAAAATATCCCCGGCTGGCAAAAAACTGCCATTTGATGCTTGCCATGGCCGGACAAGATGCTATAACCCCGCTCGCTTCCGGGGCGAACCAAGGCCCTGCACTTCTTGCACAGAAGAATGTTCTGCGAAGCATGGATGCCCAGATAGCTCAGTTGGTAGAGCAGCGGATTGAAAATCCGCGTGTCGCTGGTTCGATTCCGGCTCTGGGCACCATTAATAATCTAAAGAAAACAGTGCTTTATCGGCCTCCCTGTTCCCCTTGGTCGCTGATTTCATGTTGCATATGTTGCAATAAATTTCCCTTTATTTTCAACGATTGTCATACGCTCCCGGCAGCTCCACTTGACATGCGCGCGACATATAAACTCACCTAAACCCAACCGTTACCTCTCTTTTCCGGCAATAGGCTTTCTGGCCTTCTCCGCGACATGCCCGCGCCCTCCAAAAGAAAGCCCGAGCCGATCCGCACCGCACCCTGCGAGCCGTCACCGTTGACAATCCCTTCTTTAGCCGCGCCCATGCCGGTGATGCGACCAACCCGAAGCACATCCCGGCGGTCGTGAACATCCGGGAAAGCGCGATCACCATGCTCGCCTCCCGCAATAAGATCGATGCCGCGCAAGTCGCCGCCGCCAGCAAGTTCCGCGCGTTGTGGGAAGCCATGGGAGGGAAAGGCGCCTCCGCCATTGATTACGGCCGGGAGTAATGTCGACGGAGGCAAGGCCCGCGATCCGATCGCCGAGCGGCAGATGAATGCCGCCGATGAATTGCGCCGCGCTCACCGCGTCCTCGGTGACCAAGGCTATTGGCTTGTGTGCCGGATACGCCAGAGCGGGCCATCGCTTCGACGAAGCGCCGCGCCATTGTCGAGGGCTCATGCGCCGGTCGGCCTTTTGATCGTGTTGATTTTCTCATCACAGTGGAAAAATAATCGCTTTTCGGCCAGAGGCCCAGGCTACAGCGCATTTTCCTCTCGGCCGCTTCCCCCGCTGGAAAGTTGTAATCCGATATCGCTATTCGACTTCAAGGGGGGCCGTCTTTATCATTCGAATTCTCAATGGAGGGGGTTTGAGATGAAGGGTTCAACAAAGGCTTTGCTCCTGTCAGCTGCGAGCAGTGGCGTCGTTACGGGCGGTCTGTACGGGTTCGGCCTTAACGCCGGATTTTCTCTGACCATCTGGGCCATTGCCACTCTGTCCATCTACCCAAAGGTATTGCAGGACATGGCAAACGAGAAAATCCTCGATCATGATTGGCCGACGAGGGACGGCGCAGATAAGCGTTAGAGCCGCTGTTTTTCCTGGGCAAAAAAATTCCGCGCGTGAGGGGGGCGCGGGTCCCGTGATCACGCTGCCTCTCAAGTTTCACCCGCCCCCTTGCGTTCCTGCGCTCCTATATGCCTTTTCGGTGACCTGCCGCTATGGTCGGAAGGGCAGAGTTATTCGGTCAGGAGAGATTCGTGTCGACTTTTGCAATTGAGCTCAAGGGTTTCGCCGCAAGCGCGTGGTGCCAAGTCCTTTATCCGCCCCATGACCCCTACATCGAAACCGTCAACTGCAACGGTGAACAAAAGTATATCCTGCATTCAAAAGAATTCGACGGGTGCATTGATGCAGGTCAGGTGCTCCAAATTGCTATCCCGTTCGTACGTCTGCTGAGCGCCTTCATGGACATGCACTTTCAAGGCATTGAGCCACTCACAATTGGTGAATTCGTCCAGGAGCGCAATGACGAGGGCGAGATTTCATGATGCATCGCGGTAAGCGACTGCCGTTCATAGAGACTTATCCCGACCAGGAATCTCCTTCTGCTGTTCAGGCGGCTTTGGCAAAAGCATCAACAGCTCCGCGATCGGTGATCGACGCGATTGAGCATTTTAGTTCCATGCCAGTCATCGATGTTGGCGTGGGACACACGGCAAAGCTCGATAATTGGCATGACCTCTACAAAGCATATGAAGCGCTGGGCAAGGTCTCCGGCTTGGCAAAATACGGTATTCAGAGAAGCCAAGCCGAAAGAGTCAGAAACCAAGCGCAACATTTTCGGCACAACAAGACAACTGCACCGTATGCAGGAATGTCTCTGGATGAGGCGAAGGCCCTTATCATTTTCGGCCTTAAAAAACGCTCTCTCCTTGGTGCTTTAGGTCCTATTCACAGTCATAGCGGGCGGAGGATCGCTGTCCCTGCCTGCCGCTCATTGGGTTTGTTGGCGAAATCGCCGGGGTCGGCCTCCGTTCCTTCGCCCGGAAGTCGTCTTCCGCTTTGCCTTCCCAAGCATGCTCCTCCGCATTACCCTAGCGATATGGCGACAAAATTCTTATACATGGATGAGCAGTACTAAACCCTAACACCCACCGCAACGGGCAGACGTCACGGCGCAAAAAGTGTGTATCGCTGACCGGTGTGCTAATTCCGACCGATCACTTCGGCGAACATAATAGCCATGACGAGCGCGACAAAGATCATTCCCCACATCTCAAGCGTATGGCCTTGAGCGTGCTTCTTTGCCGCTATGAATATGCAAGTGCCACATAGGGTAAGCCAAGCCAGCCCTATCAGCCTCTCAATTGGCAATTCCCAATCCATATTAGGGAGCCATTATGTGCGCCTTCGGTGCGACCGATAGGAGCGCGTTACCGTCACCCGGCTCGCTCTTGCCATATCCAGCGATCGCTAGGCCGATGAATGCCACGACGAATAGAATGGATAGGACGCCGATCCAATCCGCCCGGAGCGTTACGCCAGCGCTTGCCCTTTGAGTGTCGGCTATGTCTGTCATTCCTTAACCCCTTGGCCTTCCCTCCCATGGCGCTAAGATAGATGGTCAGCTGCACCTAATGAACGCGCCAGAATGACGCCGACGGAACATCTAGCGGGCAATCGCCAGCCAATCGCCGCGTCATTTTTGACACTATGTCAGTGAGAGCTTGCCTATGGGAGCCGAAGCGCGTTCAGGATTTGGGACCGTAAGCCGTGTCGTGCCGGTCCTTCGCGTTCATGTATCCAGCCATGGCACTTGCAAGGCCAATCGATAAGCGAACTTGAACTGCGTCCTCCCAGACCGCGACCTGATCGCTTCTTCGATGATCTATGATACGGTAGGTTCCGTTGTTTTCCCGTTCAATTTCGTATCTCATCGCCGCGCCTATCTTGAGCTTCAGCCGACATTAAAGCCGCATTCTAGCTGATTCGCCATTTTGTGACATTATGTCAGTTAGCAGAGACTAATAAACTATCCCCTTTAGTTCACTCTTGGTTGCTTCTAGGTTTCCTTCATACTTCTTTTGGTTGATCTTAACGGTCCCCTAGCGCTGCACTGAACGGCAGTCGGATCAAGTCTTCAATGCCTCTTGATAGCACCAGCCCCGCCCGGATCGCGCGACGCAGCCTCCTGTAATGTGCAAAAACCGTTGCACGGCTGCGCGGAGCGCCATTCCTAGCGCCCCAAATGATCGCCTCGATCCTTCCATAGCATCCGCAATGGTCAGCCCATCGCCATTGAGCCGATTCCGATGACGGCAAGCGCCCCAATCCCTATCAACTTCCAACGCTTGACGTCATAATCCGCTTGTCTAATTGGGCCATAGCCCGCACGGAGACCGCGCCTGACCAGACGCATCAACGCGTGCCCTCCCAAAAGACCATTGGAAGGCTCTGCTCCAGCGGGGAGTAAGCCGCTCGGCATGCACAGTGGTAGTTTGAAAATCCGCGTGTCGCTGGTTCGATTGGCTGGAGAAAGAATGTTTCATGCTGCTTTAGGCGTTTCACCGCGATCGGGGCGACCTCATTGACCAATTTGAGGGGCGGTCCTGAGTGGTCCGCCGCTGGTGGCATCAGACCGCAGGATAGCTATCGGCCCCAACGGCCTCGATTCATTGTACGATTTTTATTCGCCCCTTCATATTCGGATGAAATCGGCAGTAGTAGTCGACAGTGTCACTTGCAGCGACGAGATGGCTTGCCACTTTACCGGGCGGGATAAGGACCTCCCAGCCGCCCTCGACGGTAGCAGTGTGGGCGAAGGGATCCTTATTGATCCATTCGATGATCTCGCCGGCATTGACCTCGATGTCGGCGGGCAGGAAGGCAAGTTTCTCGATCACGACATGGACCGTGCCGTTGTGGGCGCGGGCAAGCGCGCTGCCCGTGAGCACCGCGGCGCCCGTCACGAGAAGCTGCCGGCGGTTGAGAAGGCCAGCCGTCATTTCAGGCCTGCGGCGACATGCTCGGCATGCTGCTGATGGCCCTGGAAAAGTTTCAGTCCGGTTTCCAGCAGACTTTTCAGTTCAGCATTCTGTGTCGAGGGGATGAGCAGGGTTTCGAGCGCGCCATTGACCTGCTTATGGTAGGCAACTTCGCTCTCGATATAAGCCCTGTCGAAGGCGGCGCCATCGAGCTTGCTGAGTTCGGCGCGCTTCCCCTCAGCCGCCTTGGCAAGCGTCTGGCTGGTGGCGTTATCCTCCGGTGTCACGTTCAGCTTCTTAACGAGTACCAGTGCCATCTCGTTGACGGTCTCGTGGTCCTTCTGCATCGACTCGGCGAAGGATTTAACGTCCGGATTCGTCGTCTTCGAGAGGGCGAGCTTGGCGGCTTCCACGTCGATGACGCCGGCACTGTAGGCGATATGGGCGATCTGCGGATCAGTCGGCTTGTCGGCCGCTGTCGCAAGAGGGGCGGTGAGGGCAAGGCAGGCTGCGCCGAGCGCGGCAATCAGGGTTTTCATCGGAGTCTCCTTGGCGCCGCGGTTGGCCGGCGCCTGTTACGGTTGACGCAGCATTAGATGCCGGCCCGCCGCGGAGGTTCCCGTTATTGTGGTAATCCAAGTCTCGCGACAACGGCGCCCGTCAACCGGTCGCAGCGCGCGCCGGCAAAGGGGAAGGCGTCGATGAGCACGGGTCCGATTTTTGCCTCGAGTTGGGTGCGGATGAGCTTGCGAGCGCGGTGGAGCCGCGTCTTCACCGTTGCCGCGGGTATCTCCAGCAGCGCCGCTGTCTCCTCGACGCTCAGGCCCTCGATGGCGCGGGCGACGAAGACAAGGCGAAAGGTTTCAGGAAGCGCATCGGTCGCCTCCTCGACGAGGTGAAGAAGCTGTCGCTGTGCAGTGACGCGCTCCGGATCGGCGGCCGGAGAGGCAAGCGGAAACTGGACGATCTCCGCTTCCGATCGCCCGATCTCGCTGCCGGCGCGTTTCAACCGCTTCTGTGCCCGAAGCCTCATCAAGGCTGAATTGAGCGCAATGCGTGACAGCCAGGTCGACAGCAAGGAATCTCCTTGAAAAGTGTCGAGGCTGGCGAACGCGCGCAGATAAGCCTCCTGCAACACATCTTCGGCATCCGAATTACTGCGCACCACCGCGCGCACGAGCCGGTAGAGGCGCTGGTTGTTGGCCCTGATGATCTGCCGGATGGCCTCCACCTCGCCGCCGGCCGCACGGCGAACGAGGCGTGCTTCCTCTTCGGCGACGGCAGGAAGAGAAACATTCTGTAAAGCTGGCATCGGTATGCTCCTTTCGGGATTCATTTGATGCCTATTTCGCCGGAAGGTTCCCTACCGAGAGTCTGCGGCCGCAGGATCGTCCTGCCAAACATCGGAGGCGGTTTTGTGGTGGCGGCGGCCATAGCTGGAGCAACCCTGCCGCTGGGATCAATGCCTTGGGCCGCATCTTCAGACACCTCAAGCATGCAGGCGGTCGAAACCCGATAACCCAGAAGGAACGGTCGCTCCGCATGCGCTGCGATCACCCGCTTTACTTCGCGGACCACGGCGAGCGGGAACCGCATCCGGTTTTCGAACGTGACGCCCCATGCGTCGTCACGTTGACTGTAATGAGGCGAGAAGAATTTCTGGATCAAGATGCCATGAGCCCCGTGGAGTTTGATGACAAACATTGATCAGGCGCTACAATCTGCATGAAGTCAGAAATGGAATTGATAAATGCGTCATGGTGATTTCAGCGAACTTGCAGCCTTCATTGCCGTTGCCGAGGCTGGCAGTTTCACGCGCGCCGCTGCCAAGCTCGGGCTTTCCCAATCCGCTGTCAGCTACTCGGTCAGAATGCTGGAGCAGAAGCTGGGGGTGCGGCTGATCTCCCGCACCACCCGAAGTCTATCGCTGACGGATGCCGGGCAACGCATGTTGCGAAACCTCCGTCCAGCGTTCGATCACATCGAAAGCGAGATCGCAGCCGTCACCGCACTTCGGGATAAGCCGGCGGGTAGGATCCGCGTCACGACGTTTCGATATGCCGCCACAAGCGTGCTCTGGCCCGTCGTCACCAAGTTCCTGGCGGAATATCCGGATATCGAAATGGAAATCATCCTCGATGAGGGCCTCACCGATATTGTGGCTGACCGGTTCGACGCGGGCATCCGCGTTGGCGAGCAGGTCCAGAAAGACATGGTGGCCGTCAGGATCGGTCCGGACCTGCGCATGGCCGTCGTCGGGTCGCCATCCTACTTCGCCAACCATAACATCCCGCAAACGCCGCGCGAACTCGGGGAACACCGGGGTGTCAGCTACCGACAGATGACCGGAGGCGGATTGTACGCTTGGGAGTTCGATCGCGACGGAGAAGAACTCCAAGTCAGAATGAATGGACCACTCATTCTGAATGATGGTCTCATGCTGGAAGCCGCCGCCTTGGACGGGCTCGCGCTTGCCTACACTTTCGAAGATCAGGTCTCGAAACATATCGCAGACGGCCGACTGATTCGAGTCCTGGAAGAATGGTGCCCGCCATTCCCTGGCTATCACCTCTACTATCCGAGCAGACGTCAGCATACGGCAGCGTTTGCTCTGTTCGTCGAAGCGCTTCGTTTTAAAGGCTAAGGCAGGCGTGGTGCGATGCGTCTGGTCCCGTGCGCGCGCTGTTCGCTTTGCGGCGCGGGGGACCAGATCAGCTCATCATGTGTTGGTCTAGGCAAGACTAAAAGGCATCTGCCGCACCGGCTTGCCTGTCAGGCGCGAGATGGCATTGGCGAATGCCGGGGCCAAAGGCGGCAGGCCCGGTTCGCCCATGCCTGTCGGGGCTTCGGCGCTTGGTACAATGTGGACGTCGAACTCCGGCACGTCAGTGATCCTTGCCACCGTGTATTCGCTGAAGTTGCTTTGCTCCACAACACCATCCTTGAGCGTGATTTCAGAGCCCGCAAGGCAGGCTGAAAGGCCCATGATGGCCGCCCCCTGCACCTGTGCTTCCACTGACCGGGGGTTGATAGCCAGATTGCAGTGAACTCCGGCGGTAACCCGATGCAGCTTCGGCTGTCCATCGACGACGGAGGCTTCCACCACGTAGGCCACCACGGACGAAAAGGATTCATGCACGGCCACGCCCCAGGCCCTGCCTTCCGCCAAGGTCTTGGTTCCATAGCCGCTTTTGTCCACGGCGAGCTGAAGCGCATCGCGATGACGAACGTGCTCCTCGCCAAACATGTTCATGCGGTAAGCGACCGGGTCCTGGTCGGTGGCTCGCGCTATATCGTCAAGCAAGGTCTCCATCACGAAAGCCGTATGGGTGGAGCCAACGCTGCGCCACCAGAGAACGGGCACGTTGGCAACGGGATGATGTACGGTCAGACGCATGGGAAGAGGGTAAGGGTTGCGCATCCCCTCGGTCGTGGCGGCATCGATGCCGTTCTTCACCTGGAATTGCTCGAACACCGTTCCCGTCAATATGGACTGGCCGACGATGGTATGATCCCAGGCGAGCACGTTGCCCTGCTTGTCAAATCCGATGCGCGCACGATGAAGGTGCGTTGGGCGATAGTAGCCACCCTTCATATCGTCCTCGCGGCTCCAGAGCATGCGCACCGGTGCGTCGATCCCTGCCGCTCTGGCGGCCTTGGCTATCTGACAGGCTTCCATCGCCGTGTCGCTGCTGCTCGAGAAGCGTCGGCCAAAGCCCCCACCGGATGTCAGCACGTTTACCACGACCTGATCCGGCTTGAGGTCGAGCACGTTCGCGGCAACACCTGCATCGAGCCCGGCACTTTGGCTTCCCATCCATATTTCGGCACGATTGTCGGAAAGCCGCACCGTACAGTTCAGCGGCTCCATTGCCGCATGAGCGAGGTACGGGAATACGAACTCGGCATCCAAGGTGAGCGGTGCTGTCTCCAGCGGTGCCATATCCGCGTCGAAATGGAGGGGGCCGGGTTTGGTGGCCATTTCGCGAAACTGGGCAAGCTGCTTTTCGCTATCGACCTTCTCAACGACCGATGTGTCCCATTCTACCTTCAGTGCATCACGACCCTGGCTGGCCTGCCAGTATCCGTCGGCGATAACGGTCACGCCCTCGGCACCACGGTCCAACGGAATACGCAAAACAGCTCTCACGCCCTTTATCGAACGTGCTGCACTGTCATCCAGGGAGGCGATCTTCGCGCCGAACACCGGTGGGCGAGCGACAACCGCCGTCAATTGTCCCGGCAGCTTGAAATCGATGCCAAAACTTTGCTGGCCGCTGCTCTTGGCTTTCGCGTCGAGACGCTGAGTTGGCTTGCCGATAATGCGGAAATCCTTTGGATCTTTGAGAGCAATCTTTTGGGGCACCGGCAGGGACATGGCTGCCTCGGCGAGCTCTCCGTAACCGAGCTTGCGGCCATCGGAGGCGAGCACCGAGCCCGTCTCGGTCCGCAGTGTGGCAGCCTCCACGTTCCAGCGGGCCGCGGCAGCAGCAAGGAGCATGGCGCGGACGCGGGCACCGAGTTCGCGATACTGCGTAAAGCTGTTCTTGATCGTGTTCGAGCCGCCGGTGAGATGCATGCCGAAGAGCGGATCGACGTAGGCGGCGTCATTGGTGCCGAGCTGGCTGCGCACCAAGCTCCAGTCGGCATCGAGCTCTTCGGCCAGTATCATCGGCAACGCTGTCTGCACGCCCTGGCCGAACTCCAATCGATTGATCGTGACCGTCACTTCGCCATTCGGTGCGATCTGAACGAATGCAGAGGGTTGCTCGGTAGGCTTCAAACCGGCTTCAGCGGGGTCTGTGGACTGCGCGGCCGCCAGATGGGGGAAAACGCCGACGGCCAAACCGAGGGCTCCGGTCATCTTGAGGAAGCTCCGGCGCGGCAACGCCGGGACAATCGTGGCGCGTCCTCTTTCCAGCAGGTGCTGCAGGGCATGCGGCAGTTGGCTGTAGTCCATGTTCGGGTTCGGCAACATACGGAGCGTCTCCTTTAGACGAGAGTGCTGGCAGCTTCGGCTATGGCTGCGCGGATACGGACGTAAGTTCCGCAACGGCAGATATTGCCTTCCATTGCAGCGTCGATCTCGTCAGCCGTCGGCTGCTTGCCCTTTGGCAGGGACGAGAGGAACGCCGTGGCGCTCATGATCTGACCGCTCTGACAGTAGCCGCATTGGGCCACGTCGTTCTTCACCCAAGCCGCGTGGACGGCGGCACCAACGCGGTCCGTGCCGTCGGTCACCTTTTCGATGGTGGTGATATTCGCCCCCTCGGCCGCGGAAAGGGGTGTGCTGCAGGAGCGGACCGCCTCACCGTCGAGATGCACCGTGCATGCGCCGCAGAGCGCTGCGCCGCAACCGAATTTGGTGCCGGTCATGCCGAGCGTGTCGCGAAGGACCCAAAGGATGGGCATCTCCGGGTCGGCATCGACCTCGTGCTGGCTGCCGTTGATATTGAGTGTAATCATGGCTGGTCGATGCTCCTGTGGTTTCTACGGCTCTACTCCGCCGGAGGCTTGTCTCGTGGTCGGTGGAACCAGTCGTCACCAAGGAAAGCGTGGGCAGCAATTGCCGAAGCGAGCCTCAGAGATGAACATGGTGTCCTGGTCAAATGTACGGTCCTCGGGGCGAAGATACCCCGGCCCGCGGCAGCGGATTAGATTGCGCAAACTGCATGTGGTTAGAAATGCGGCTTCTGAATGCGAGGCGAACGTACGGACAATCACCATCGGGGCGCGTCACCCGCACGGCGAGATTCCGGTCAACCAATGCCATGCCTGGCCGGCCGTTCGCCCCTACTGGGACAGGGACTTCAGGTAGGCGATGATATTCTGCCGATCCTCAGGCTTGGGCACGCTCACAGTCATCGTGGTCTTCGGCACGACATCGCGAGGCGCTGCGAGGAATCGATCCAATGTCCCCTCGTCCCACACCAGTCCAGATGCCTTCATGGCCGCCGAATAGCGAACGCCCTCCACAGTGCCTGCGGTACGCCCAACTATGCCGCCGAGGCCAGGTCCCACCTTCTTCAGGTCGGTGGTCGAATGACAGGCGGAACAGCGCTGAAACGCTTTCTGCCCCAGGGCTGCATCTCCCTCTGCAGCGGCGGAGACTGTTGTTGACAGAAGGACCAGAGAATAGCCGGCTACAGAAACCATCAATTTAGTCATGCGTGTTCTTCCCAGTTGAGCAGGCTGTCAAAGGCCCCGAATGGACGGCGGGCTTCCGCACTTCCGCATCGTTGCTGTCGGCGTTGCTCGTGCACGAGGCCATACGATCCACCGATGCGCCAATATTGGCGTCGATATCGTTGACGTTCACGGATGACGATAACTCGCGAACTGACCGAGGGTTAGGAGCTAATATTTGCATGAGCCTAGAAACGGGATTTCTAAATGCGCGAGGAAAACCGCATTCAGAACTCGAAAAACTCAGAGCAACCCCGCCAGCCCGTTGCACGCATCTGGCAAGCTGCGGCCGAGCCTCTCAATTCCGACCTTGATCAAATCGGGCCTACGGCTCCACAACGGGCTCTAACCGCCGCCGCACTTCGCAATCTGATTCCTAGTGCCGAAGTTGCGAAGAAGGCATCAAGGCGGAGTGAGTGAGCAGGTTGCGCGATCAAGCCGTGACCGTTGTGGCGCGAAGCTGCCGCTTAGATTGTGAGCCGTGCCCGTGTTTTGAGAGGAGAAGCTGGCGGGGTTCTGGAGGCCCCGCCGACTTTGAAGAGACTGCTCCTCACGCAAGAGCGCCAAGCTTTTCCGCTTTCTCAGCGTCCCGCGTCGATGATCATTCCGCCGTCAGGGGTAAGACTGTACCCCGTGATGAACTGTGCATCCTTGCTCGCAAGGAACAACACCACGGGAGCAATGTCGTCTTGCGGCGAGCCGTATCTAGCAAGCGCGTTGGCCGGCGCCGGAATGTTGGCGGCAGCCGCGCCCCAGGTGTCAGCAACTGGCAGAACGTTGTTGACCGTGATCTTGTCGGCACCCCACTCACGCGCTGCGACGCGCGTCAGGGCACGGACGGCCTCCTTCGCCATGTTGTAGGGCGCGTATGGCACCAAGCCGGTAACGCCAGCCATGGAGCCGAGGTTGATGACGCGACCCTCGCCGCTGGCTTTGAGATGAGGATACGCGGCCTGCATCGTGCGTAAGAAAGCGATCGGGCCCGTATCGAAATTGCGCTGGAGTTGCTCGACCGACAAGTCGAGAACGGATGATTGCACTGCGGAGGGGTCGAAGGCGTTGTTCACCAGAATATCGATGCCGCCCCAGGTCATGACAACCGTCTCGATGGCGGCCTTGATCGCCTCGGCATCACTGACATCGGTGGCAATACCCAGCGCGGTCCCGCCCGCGGCTTCTATGTCCGCCACGACAGCTTCGATATTCGCAGGCGTGAGCGACAGCACGGCCACTTTGGCGCCTTCGGCGGCAAAGAGCTTGGCAGTCGCACGGCCGATCCCGCGGCCGGCCCCGGTGACAACCGCAACTTTGCCTTCCAATCGTTTCATGACAGTCTCCATTCTTCAGGTTTATTGGTGCGCCGTAGCTTGAAGCGCGTACGACGACGGGAGATCGCGAGCGTAGTTCTGTGTCGCGAAGGATGTGGCCACCAAGATGAGGCCGATGGCAGCGGGCATGGCACCCTTGATGCTGCGCACGCCGAGATGGGCCAAGCCAGAGAGGATCAAGTGGTAGAAAATGCCTGCATAGGCGAGATCGCTCAACGGCACACCGACGCGGGTCAGGATCGCAAGCGGCCCAAGTATCTTCACGATGATCATGAATGGGACAAGGTGCGCGACGTGATAGCCCAGATCGGCCTGGGCCTTCGCCACGAATTCCCTTCTGGTCAGGTAAAGGGCTGCAGAGGACAGGTACAGCGCTGACAGAAGCACGGTGCTGATCCAATAAGTGTAGGTCATAGACATAGGACGTCCCTCTCGCCGGAGGTGCCGGCGAAATCGAGCGTTGATACTGTGCTTCCGGAAGGCGCGTTGCGTCCGCTTAGAGCAGCTTGTAGGGAACTTGAACGTTAAGATGAAATGGCGCAAGTAGGATGAATAAGAGACAGTCAGTATGAAAAAGCATACCAACGAGGGACACGACTTCAGCATGCAGGACGAGATGCGCCGCGCCTTCGCGATGCTCTCGGGGAAGTGGAAGCTGGAGATTATGTGGCTGCTCCACCAGCGGATTCATCGTTTCGGGGAACTCCGCAAGGCGATTCCTGGAATTACACAGCACATGCTATCGGCGCAGCTTCGGGAGCTGGAAGCGGACGGACTTCTCCTGCGCACGGTGTTCGCGGAAGTCCCGCCTCGTGTCGAATACGAGATGACGGAAAAGGCGCGTGGCCTCGGCCCGACCATGGAGGCCTTGGCGGCGTGGTGGGGGGAGTATGGCAGCACTATTCCGGTAAGGCCCAGCATGCGCGGTCGAAAGCAGAAGGATTTATCGGCCGTGAAAGCCTCGAGACAATCCAAATGAGGTTGGCGCATTCCGGCCGAGCTATCGCACATTTCCTAACGTTCGCGACAGATCGGCCTCAAGACAACATGGGTCAACATTTCCTCGCGGGTCATATAGCCCTTGTCGCTATCGGTGAAGGTGAAGGCCGCGGCCTCCGTGCGAAGGTAGTCGAGATACCGCTGGTCAGAGGACGTAACGGCAGCCTTCAAATCATCCAGCGCCGGCGTTTCTTCTAGGTTATCCGACGTGAAGCCATGCGGGACGCCTTGCAGATGGCCAGCGAATATCCACGAAACCACATAATGATGGCTGATCAATCGAAGCCGCTTCGCAGCTTGCGTTCGGGGCAAAGCTGCTTCCCCAGTCTTCGATACCATTGCAGCCAATGGCCACTTTGAGACCCGGGGTCGAATCTCGAACAATGCTTGTAGGGCGCGTTCCCGCCAGACATTCACCCTTAATCGAAACGTACCGAATGCTAACCTTGATCAGGTGAGCTCGTTGGCTGAGCACACCCAGGTAGAGTGTCTTCTCACCGGATTGAAGGCCGTGATAAAAGGGGCCCATGGGCATCAAGAACTATCTGATCGAAGGCGGTTCCGGCACTGGAAAAACGTCTGTCGCTACCGAACTGGAGCGGCGGGGCTACCATGTCGTCCATGGTGACCGCGTTTTGGCCTATGTCGGCGACCCCGAGACAGGCCAGGCGCTCGCAGGACCACCCGAAGGCGCAGACCGCATCGCTTGGGGATACGCGCACTGGATCTGGCCTGTCGACAAGGTCCGAGCTATTGCTGCCGACACCACCCATCCTGCCACGTTCTTTTGTGGCGGTTCGCGCAATTTCCACAAATTCCTCGACCTGTTCGATAAGGTTTTCGTGCTCGACATCGACGTTGAGACGTTGAACCGACGATTAGATGGGCGGCCGAATGAGCCGGGCTTCGAGCCGCCCGAGCGGGCGCTGGTAATCCGCTACCATCACACTCGGGAATATCTTCCCGTAGGCATCAATATCGACACGGCCGCTACCGTCCCGAGTGTCGTCGACGATATCCTCGCTCAACTCCCCTGAGGCCCTGAAAGTATTGTGAATGGGATGGGAAGCACTCGATTATTGCGGGAAAGACGCTGGCCGCCGGAACGTGCGGCATTGTCGCTTTCGTAGCCGACCGGCAGCTTTCAGAACGACAAACCCGGTGCCTTGACGACCGTCTTGAGGGCGCGAAGCTGCCGAGGCGCTAGACCGCAATCGTCCGAAGCTGCCTCCAATGTGGTGATCCGATCCTGACGGATAGCGAACAGGAAAAATCCGTGCGATACCCAATGACCGCCGTCAGAACTCGGCGTAGGTTTTCCTTGGAGGATGAGAGGCGCAGAGCGGTCATCGGGATGCGTTGCGGCCAGGCCACTCCGGAGCCGCATCCCTACACGCCGCGCGCAAGCGCCGCCGATTGCTGCAAGGTAACGGCATGGCCAAGCGGATCGGCATGGCGATGGGCAAGCAACCACTGCCTGCCTGCCCGCCGATAGACGAGGGTCACGCGCAGCGCCCAATCCTGTGCGGGCAGACCGCCGACTTCGACATGAGCGCGCTCGATGACGGCCAGCACGATCATGTCGGTGCCGACATAGGTTTGAACGATCTCCTGTTTCAGCGTCCCATTCCGGAAGAACCGGCTCATGTCGTCCCAGGTTTTTTCGGTGATGTCAGCCTCCCGCGATGGCGTGCCGCCGAACGGCGACATCAGCGTGAAGTCCCGCGTACGCGGTACAAGCGCCCGGTAGGTGGCGACATCGCCGCGCATCAACGCGGCATTGGCCTTCTCCGATATCCGGGCGAGAGCGGCTACAGCCGCATCCGCCTGGCTGTCACGTACACGTGCGGTAAGGGAACCAGCTCCGGCAGTGAGAAGGGATCGTCGTGAAGGTGACATGACATTTCCTTTCCGAATCTGAATTCTGAAAAGCGCCGATGGCGCCTCTGTGCTTCGGAGATGCCAGTTTGCCGCCGCTGAATCCAATGATATGATTTCAGCAACATGCTGAATGAAATTGATCTATCGCGCGCGGACCTCAATCTCCTCGTGCTTTTCGAAGCGGTCATCGAGGAGAGGCATGTCGGCCGCGCTGCCGCCCGGTTGAACATTTCGCCATCAGCGGTCAGCCACGGGCTTGGACGGCTACGGCGAATGCTCAACGATCCGCTTTTCGTCAAGACGCCTAAAGGCGTGGTGGCGACGGCCCGCGCAATGGAGCTGGCAGCGCCGATTGCCGAGATACTTGCCAGGGTTCGAAGTGTGATTACGACGGCCGAGCCATTTGAGCCGGCAACGTCGAGCCGCCGTTTTACCCTCGGCGCGCCGGACGGTGTTTCCGCCGTCTTCCTGTCTCCGCTCCTTGCCGGATTGAAAAGATCGGCGCCGCACATCGAAATCAGCATACGCCAGTTGCTGCCGGAGGAGGGCGAGAGCTCACCGGCGCGGGCCTGGCGCAACGCCTTTGCCCATCTGGAGTCCCGCGGCATGGATATCGCGGTCATCCCCGCCGATGAAATTCCGGCGCGCTTTCATTGCCTTACCCTCTACGAAGAGGATTTCGTCATTGCCATGCGCGCGGGTCATCCCTTCGCGCAGGACGCGAAGCTCGACCGCTATGTCGAAATGCGCCATATAGTGGTTTCGTTGAGCGGCGATCCACACGGCTTCGTCGACACGGTGCTCGAACAGCACGGGCACAGAAGGCGGACCGTCCTCACGGTGCCGAACTTCATGTTCGCGCTCGCCATCGCCGGCGAGAGCGACATGCTGGTCGCAATCCCCCGCCGCTTCGCGACAATTTTCGCCTCACGCTTTGGCCTAACGACGGTCAACGCTCCTTTGCCACTGCCGCGTTTCAAGCTGAGCGCGGTGGCGCCGCGCGCAGCGATGATGGACGCCGGCCTGAGCTGGCTGTTCGGGATGCTTTCGTCAGCCTGTGAGGTTGACCGTTCTCCAGGGCTGCTTTGACCTGACTGGTATGGCCGCCTCCGGGCCAGATTGATATGCACGGGACAGGTAATGCGCTAACCTGACCGCATCATCAGCCACCGAGAGACGCATGTCCTACCTGTACATTGTCACTGATTGTGAAATTGACGGGCCGATACCCGCCACGCATTCATGCTGTCTTTCGGTTCGGTCGCCGTTTCCAAGCTGGTGAAATCCTTGATGAGTTTGAGGCCGTAATGGATGGCTTGGAGGGCGCGAAGCGCGATCCTTTCACTATGGCATTTTGGCGCGATCATCCGGAGGCTTGGGCCGCCGCAACTGAAAGCTCCCAGCCCCCAGCGCTCGCGATCTCGGCCTTTTGCGCGTGGGTAGCCTCCTTGGGGGAGAGCCGATATTTGCGGCCCATCCAGTGTCGCTCGATGGCCCATGGTTCGATTACTACCTGAAGCGATTTGGAGGTCGCCCACTCTTCGAAGGGCCTTGGGTCTCAGATCGACTGTTCAAACATGCGCCCGGACCTGACTGTAGCAACCCGATCGCAGGATATGAGCCATGCCTCGGGCATCGTGCTTGTCCGTGTTATTACCCATGACTGGAGAGAGCGGCGTCAACCTGATTGCCCTGCACACAACGTCGAAGCCTGCTTCTTTTAGCCCATAGGTCAGGGGCCGAGTGAGGGGCCAGCTCGCAAGCCCCTTCTGGTGGATCGGTTGGCCAAATTCGTAAAGGCGCCGGGGACCAGGTCCGACACGTCCGAAGGAACCGATCGATCAAGCCGAACCTTTCCGTCATGATCATGATGCAGATTGCCACTGCGTGTAAGCGACACGTCCAAACAGCATGAAACACCGTCAACGCCCTTCATCTCGGCCACCCCGAGATAATAATGAGAGCTCGCCCCTTTTGAAGACTGCCCGCCTATACATGCTCTTGGCGCAAGGCGGCATTTGGCCCGCAAGACGAGAGGCGTTAAAAAAGAGCAGTGATTGTGATCATGATGTCGGATCGGGGGCGGCTGGTGCGTCATCGTATCATCAGGTCGGGCTCTCGATCTGAAGGACAACGATCAGGAGAACGGCGCGATGTCTAAGAACACTATTTGTCTATGGTACAACAAGGATGCTGAGGAAGCCGCCCGCTTCTATGCCGACACCTTCCCAGACAGCACGCTCGGAGCCATCATCCGCGCGCCCGGCAATTACCCCGACGGAGAAGAGGGCGACGTCTTGGTCGTCGAGTTCACGGTGGCGGGTGTCGCGTGCATCGGATTGAACGGCGGCCCCACATTCAAGCACAGCGAAGCCTTCTCATTCCAGATCAGCACCGAGGATCAGGAAGAAACAGATCGCTATTGGAACGCCATTGTCAGCAATGGCGGTCAGGAAAGCGAATGCGGCTGGTGCAAGGACAAGTGGGGCGTATCCTGGCAGATCACACCTCGCATTCTCATGGACGCGCTTGCAGCAGGTGGCGAACAAGCAAAGCGCGCATTCGACGCGATGATGACGATGAGGAAAATCGATGTGGCTGTGATCGATGCGGCACGAAAAGGAGATGACGCGCGATGACCACAGAGAAGATCAAAGGACCTGCTTCCTATTTTCCATCAATTGAGAAGAAATACGGCCGCCCGATCGGTGATTGGCAAGCGCTTGTGCGAAAGCACTATCCTGCGAAGCACATGGAACTTGTCGGTATGCTGAAGAGCGAACACGGGATGGGCCACGGTCATGCAAATGCGGTCGTGGCGCATACTCTCGCGGAAGACAGGCAGGTAGCCTCTTAACAGAGCGAGGTGCGAGGTGAACCGTCTTGTCTGCTTCGGCCCGGAGCGGACGAACTGCCGCAACTATCGACTAGACAAGCGCCATCCTTTCACGCATTCTCGCGCGATGATTGCAATCCTAGAAACTCTCGCGGCCGAGCCAACTGCAGACGAGCTTGACCACCTCCTGAAACCACTGGTGGACTTCAATAGCCACTACACCGCGACCATAGCGGAATGGCCTCATCTTGGTATAGTTTTAAGGCAGCCCGAGACTGCTGAGATCGTCGGTGGCCTGTACGCGTTCGATGAACTCAATTGGCTATTCGTCAAGTATTTAGTTGTGCCTGAGGCACTCCGAGGAAAGGGTCTTGGCCGTCAATTAATGGGAGAAGCGGAGCGCATTGCCCGCGAACGGGGGTATCTGGGTATCTTCCTAGATACCTACGACTTTCAAGCAAAGCCGTTCTACCTGAAACTTGGTTATGAGCAGTTTGGGGAACTCGAAGGGGACGAACGTACGCCTCGGCGATTTTTCCTAAGAAAGGTGCTTTCTGCGGAAAACCTGGGACTGGGAACCTAACGCTTTGCCATCGTGTCAGCTATTTGGAACATGACCGCTGCTGGCGCTATCCGGTCGCGGCGCTCTTCCGCTTTCGGACCCTTTGCCGACATTGATGGAGGCAAGCTGAAGGGCCGGTCTGACCGAGACCCGACATCAAATCGAAGCCGACGCACGGGAGCCTGGCGGTTTGTCGATCTCTCGGAGCGTCTCGCGACCCACGAGCGTGGGCGAGACAGAATGTGCCCCGTTGACTCTGAGGGGCAGCGGCCCAATACTGACCGGTTGGCTACTTTTCAGAAACAAGTGACTAGGGAGGAAGCAATGGAAGCCATCAATCGTAGATCCACACTCGCACTCGGTCTTACAATGGCCGCCACACCTCTGGTCGCTTGGGGGACACCAGCAGCCGCCGAGACTTACGGGCCCGATGAGGGTGAGGAGGTCGGTCCCGGTGTCAGAGTTGTTGCGCTTGGTGAGCGGGCTTCGGTCATACCGGCTTATAAAATGGTCAAGCTGCGCGATGTTGTTATCCAACCCGGTGCGAAGACGCCGGACAACGTGATGAAGAACGACATGCTTTGCCACATGACCGAGGGAGAACTTTCGGTTGTTCAGAACGGAAAAACATTCACAGTCAAGAAGGGTGACGTTTGGACCTGCGCTAACGCCGATACGACAGAAGGCACCCAGAACAAGAGCAGTGCGGTCGCGATCATGCGGGTTATCGATTTGATGACCTCATAAGGGAGGCGACGCGGGGAAGGGCGCCAACTCGGCTCTAAGGTAGGCGTCGTGCCGTCATGCGTGTGATCTGCAATGTCCGCAGTTGGGGCGCAATGCGGACAGTAGCGCGACCTATAATTTCGGCGTGAGCATTTCAAAACGGTCTCGAATCGTGGAACAGGTGTCGCCCCCGAGCCGGGCTATCGCGTCGATCATGTCAGGATCCACATGCAGTCGGCCATCCACGGCCCCCTCGCGATAATGGGCATAGACGATCTCGCCCATGATGATCTGCCGTGACTTGCCGAGCTCCAGCGTCACATGCCGTCGGCATTCGAACGACGCGGGCGCTTCAGCGATCCAGGGTGATGCGACTTTCGTACCGGGCATGGCGGTCAGGCCAGCCTGCTTCAACTCATCGACACCACGTGGATATTTGGACCCACAGACATGCATGGCCTCGGCTATGGCGAAGGAAACGATGTTGACCGTGAATACCTCGGTCATGCGGATGTTGTGGCCCGTGTCCTTGAACGACATGTCCGGATTGTTCTCGACGCCAAGCGCCAGGATCGGTGGGTCGGCTGACAGACAGTTGAAAAAGCTGAACGGTGCGGCGTTAACGCGGCCGTTCTCGTCCACCGTGGTCACCAGCGCGATGGGCCGCGGGATGATTGTGCCGATCATCAGTTTGTAGCGATCACGGGCGCTCAGTGTCGTGAAGTCGAACGAAAGCGTCCCGCGGTTTGCAGGTTTTTTAGCAAAGCTTGCCGACATGTTCAGTGTCCTTTTATTCGGGCAGCGTAGGGCGGGAGCAGATCTCGAATATCCCTTTCCGGTTTTGCTTCGAGCATGGCGCGACTCGCCACCTGATCCAGATGACTGTCCATCAATTCGTTGGCACGATTGGCATCACCGTTGGCGAGCGCTTCGACGATCTGACGATGCTCATCGACGCCACAATCCGCCGATGTCGGCCATACATGGCAAGGATCAACGAGCATCGCGACACGACTTCCGTCACATATCGGATCAGCAACTGATTTCCGGTCATGCGGGCGAGCAGCAGGTGGAATTCGCCAGCTAGCCGGATCGACTCGCGTTCATCGACACCAGAGACCTCGTGCTCCTTGTCGACGAACTTCGTCAGCGTCGCGATCTCGGCAGACTTCAGCTTGCCCGCCAGGAGCCCGGTAACTGTGCATTCGAGGCCGCGGCGGACCATGAAGATATCGCGACCTTCTTCGAGCGACGGGTTGGCGACATAAGCGCCCTTGTTCGGTTTCAATTCAACCAATCCTTCCACGGCAAGGCGACCCAGCGCCTCCCGTGCAATGGTGCGGCTGGTTCCGAAAGTC
The DNA here is from genome assembly GCF_001908375.1 of Rhizobium etli 8C-3. Classification (NCBI taxonomy): domain Bacteria; kingdom Pseudomonadati; phylum Pseudomonadota; class Alphaproteobacteria; order Hyphomicrobiales; family Rhizobiaceae; genus Rhizobium; species Rhizobium etli. The sequence goes on from NZ_CP017241.1 coordinate 638,889, forward strand.
TCCCCGATGGCATCTTCGGGCAGACGTGCGCCAGGTTGCAGTTTCTGTTCGATAATAGCCTGGCGAAGCGCTTCCTGGACGGCTTCGGTGCGCGAGGACGGCATGGCCTTGTTGGCCGTGTCGAGTTTGGTCTCCGGCGGACCCTTGCCCTTGGCGGTCGGATCGTTCACCGAACGAGCCGTGCCGCCACTCTGTGCTTTGCGAATGCTCATTTCCCTACCTTCTTCATTTCCGCCCAGGTTTTCAGAATTTTTGTGGCTTCTTCATCCATATGCTGTTCGTTCGGCATAGTACGCTCGCTCAATAGCGATCCGGCAGCGATGCGAAGCTTGTCGACATCGATGGGATGCCGCTCCCGTTTCGTCAATCCCTCAAATGCCTCGACCTCGCCATGCGACGTCGGGTCAAAATGGGCGAGCGAATGGTTTAGGCATTCACCGACGATTTTCCCGTTCAAAACGACGATGGCACCGAAGGGCTCGGTCCCCGGTTTGGAAAGCGCCTCGCGGGAGAGTTCGACCGCCCTGGCCATGAACTCCTTGTTGTAAGTCATCGTATTTCCTTCCTGGTTTGGTTTTGCTCTTGGGGTTTGTCGATCACGCGGCCTCTGGGAGCAGCCATGCATGCTGCGGCTGCCAGCTAAGGGCCAGCCGCTTTCCGGGTGTCAGATCGAGGGCGTCGATCTCATGCTGCTGCTTCTGAACCCGGAATTCATGGCCGTTGACGTCGAAGAAGATCGTCTGCGTTGAGCCGACGAATTCGATACCGATGACACTGCCGTTGACCCCGTTGGTAACGGAGTCTTGCGCAGCCGGTGTTGAAAGGCTGACGCGGTCGGCGGCGATGACGAACTCACCTTGCCCGCGGCAGTGGAGTTCGATTTCACCGGCACCGTGAACCGACCGAGGGGACCGTCGATCTGAACCTCGTGGCCCAAGCGACCGGAGATATCGCCGCTGACAATATTGTTCATGCTAAATCGTATGCAATAAGGCACACAAAACATGAATGCAAACCGCGTGCCAATTAGCAGAGGTCAGCAATATGCAAATCAAATGGCGGTAAAAGCTTCAAGTTTGACATGCCTTGAACCGCTCATTTAACAATCATTCGCAAGTCTGCCTGCAAAAATCGTATGCAATATGTGTCAGTTAGCATTTTCGCTACGTGCATGCAGATCGGGGTTTGGTGGCATATATGATCGTTGTGGGGACAGTTCGTCGCCCACTTGATGGCGGACGCCCTGCAATGTCCGAGAACGGGCCTTTGCGGACATCGAAATTTGTAATGATTTGCCTTACCGTTCGAAAATTGCGCTGTGATAGGCGTTGCAAGCAAAGAGCGCGTCATAGGCAAGATTGATAGCTTGCGAGGGGACTGCCTTGAAGGCGAATACACTTTTGGCACTAACGGCGGGAATTCACCTAATTTCCCTTCCCGCCGTGGCGGAGTTGAAGCGGCAATCGACCTATGATGATAGGCCGATGGCATGCGCAGCGTTTTACCGGGCCTTGGCAAGAGCCAGTAAGGACACAGGTGATAACGCCAATTCAGATCGATACATGGCCAAGTTTCGGGTTCTGTATGACCAGGGGGTCGAAAATGTTCTCGCTGTGGGTGGGACGAGGGAGCAAGCCCACAAGGCCACCTAAAACTTTGCCGATATCATCGGGGAAATGGCAATTTCAAAGCCCGAGGCGGTGCCTTCGCTGGTAGCAATGTGCAAGCGCGAGTATCCTTGAGCGCGTTTGGCTAAAAGTCAGTTGTTTAGATTGCGGCAATAAAGTCGCAACGACCGCAATTGGCGCGAGCCTGCCGTCGTTGCGCCCGGAGTTAGAAAATGTTCTCGGTGGGAAGTCCGAGTACGAATGAACCCGCGTATTGCGCCTGGGCTCCGGGCTGCATCGGATGATAGCGAGCTCCCTGTATGTCACGGAAGCAGCGCTCCAGCCCGTTCTCTCGATAGAATGCCGCGCCGCCTGCGACCTCCATTGCAAGCTCCGTCACCTCGATAGCGTGCCGCGCGACCAAGGAACGGCCGATCATAACCTCGTTGACGGCTTCCGCGGTCGGTTCGTTCCGAGCAACCACCTCTAACATCCAGCGATGCGCGATCTGTGCGGCCCTTAGAGACGTTTCCATGCGCCCGACCAACCCGATCACATGATCGCTGTTGGCCTTGCTACGGACCATCTTGACTGCGATGTCGCGGGCGCTCTCGGCGACGCCAAGATAAACCGCGTAGATCAGTGGAAACGCGATCATGCCGATGACTTGAAATACTGGATGCCATTGTCCCGCGCTTCTGGAAAATGCGACACTCGCGTCCGGCACGAAGAGGTCTTCGATGATGATGTCGTTTGACCCGGTTCCCCTCATTCCAAGTGCTCGCCACGTATCCTCTATCGAAACCTCTGGCGATGCCATCGGAACGCCGAAATGAATGACGGAGCGCGCGCCGTCCTGTTCTTCATAAACAGCACCGGTCATCAGGATGTTTCCTGCCGCCGCGCCGGAAGTGAAGCGTTTACGCGCGGTAATCCGGTATCCGCCTTCAACTTTCATGGCCTTGCCCGATCCGCCGATCCAGTCCGATCCGCCGCTCGAGAGCAATATGATTTGCTCCGATGCAACACGTCTCAGGAGCGGCTCCACCGCGGCCACCTTCTGGTGCCGCCAGCGCCAAGCGGGGATGGCGACTTGATGGGTATGCATGGAAAAGGCAAGCGCAGTGGACCCACATGCACGAGCAAGCGATTTAAGCATCTCAGAAAGTTCGGGCACTTCCGCGCCCAGCCCCCCCAATTCCATTGGGACGGCTGCCCGCACGAGTCCAGCTTCCTTTAGAAGCGCGTAATTCTCGCCGACGAAGGTGTCGCTCTCGTCGATCGATGCGGCGCGTCGCGCCAAGGTGGGCAGCACTGAATTGGTTAGTTCGACGATGGTCCGACCGTCGCCAAGGTTCTGTGTTGGTTCTGTAAGCCCCAGCATATCAATGCCTCCTGTCTCGTGAGGATTGAAACTCTGCACTCGTTTCACAATTGAGACTAGTACACGAACTGTACTGAATTCCGCGTATGGCTGCGCAGGGAGCGTTTGGCAGATCGGTCGCTTTACAATATCGTGCCTGATCCAGACCGTTGGAGGTCCTTATGGTAGAGCGTGACGGCTACGGGCAATTCTGTCCAGTATCAATGGCGTCGGAAATCCTCTGCTCGCGATGGACGACCTTGGTCGTCCGCGAATTGCTTTGCGGATCGACGCGCTTTAATGAGTTGCGTCGCGGCCTACCAAAAATGTCTCCGGCACTCTTATCAAAACGACTGAAAGAACTGGAACAATCGGGCGTCATTGCGGTGACAAGGAGTGCGAATGGCATGACCGATTACCAACTCACGGCAGCGGGCGAAGAGTTGAGACCTCTGATCATGGGTCTCGGAAATTGGGCTCAACGGTGGATGGAATCGCGACTTTCCTTGAAGAATTTAGACCCTTCTCTGCTCATGTGGGACATGCGGCGGAGCCTCGATACAAGTAGACTTCCGACCCGCCGTTGTACGATACAGTTTCTGTACCCGGAACTTTCAGCCGCGCAAAAGAGCTGGTGGCTTGTGGTTGAAAACGGAAAAGTCGATCTCTGTAACTTCGATCCGGGTTATGATGTAGACCTTCTCGTTGAAGGATCGCTCCGTTCGATGACCGCAATTTGGATGGGCCTCACGACCATACGTCAGGAAACCGATGCAGAAACGCTGAAACTTGAGGGGAACAGGGTTCTCGCGCGCGACATGCAGGAATGGCTCGGTCTTAGTGTTTTCGCCAAAACGCCCCGGATGAGGGCTTGAAACATCGAAGGCGAGAGGTGCTGACGGATAAGACCAAGCAACGAAGATCCCTCACCCAGCCGGAAAATTGGCACGCACTCCTGCAGAAGCCGATGCCCGTTCTTGGGCGCAAGGCCGAAAAGCGAGGCTGGACACTTCTCCCAAAAAACCAACGATTGCGTGGAAAGAAATGGTCTCCAGACAAGCAGTAACTACAATGTTTAATTGGATTTTCGTGGCCCGGCTCTGGGCACCACTAAATCCCCGATGAAAATCAAACCCATGGCCTGGCAAGAAACTGCCGAGTTTGCCGGTTTTATGGCGCGTGGTGTCGAGGCAACGGGCCGGTGACAACCGGTTGAGCAATCGGTGTCGACTCTACGAGAGCTGCGAGCGCAATCGGCGGACGAGCTGGGACCGAGTTCGAGAAGAATCGCTTCGATTAAATGTTGAGGTTCTTGCTCTAGCAATGATCCTCTAGACCGGCATCATGGGCGCAGGGGACTTGCGAGACCTCAACCACCTATCGATCCCTACGCCCGCAGCCTTCCCCGTCGCCATGCACGCCGTCAGCAGATATCCCCCGGTCGGGGCTTCCCAGTCGAGCATTTCTCCGGCGGCGAAGAGGCCGGGGATGGCATTCAGCATGTAGCCATCGTCAAGCGCGCTCCATTCGATGCCACCGGCGCAGGATATGGCCTCACCGATGGGGCGGGGGCGGGTGAGAGGGATCGGCAGGGATTTGATGTGGCTTGCGAGCTTCGATGGATCCTGAAGGTTGGTTTCGTTTGCAAGTTCGCGCAGCAGGGCGGTTTTGACGCCGTCAAGACCGGCGCCTTTGCGGAGGCGGTTGGAGAAGCTGCCTTTCCTGTCCTGCCGGTCGAGATCCTTTGCCAGGCGCTCAGCGCTTCGGCCGGGTGCAAGGTCGACAAGCAGGGATGCGGGCTTGTCGGTTTCAAGCCCGTCGCGAAGTGCTGCGGAATGGGCGTAGACAAGGCTGCCCTCGATGCCGTGGCGGGTGATGACGAATTCGCCGGGCAAGGTGCCGGCGGACGAGGTGGCAGTGACGGACTTGAGCGGCTCGCCCGCGAAGCGGTTGCGAAAGGTCTCGCTCCAATCGACGTCGAAGCCACAATTGGCGGGGCGGAACGGCGCGACGCTCACGTCGTTTTCCTGGAGCCACGGTACCCAGGCGGCATTGGAGCCGAGGCGCGGCCAACTGGCACCGCCAAGCGCCAGCAAGGCGGCATCAGGGTGGATGACAAGATGGCCTTGCGGCGTTTCGAACCCGTAGCCGCCGTCCTCGAATCCGCTCCAGCGGTGGCGTGTCAGGATCTCGACGCCCTGGGCTTCCAGACGCGCGATCCAGGCCCGCAGCAACGGCGAGGCCTTCATGGCTTTCGGGAAGACCCGGCCCGAGGAGCCAGTGAAGGTCTCGGTGCCCAGTCCTTTGGCCCAGTCGCGGACATCGTCGGGCTTGAAGCCGTCCAAAGCGGGGCGCAGCCGGTCGTACGTCTTGCCGAAGCGGGTGACGAAGCGCCCATAGTCTTCCGAATGGGTGATATTGAGGCCGGATTTTCCGGCGAGCAGAAATTTGCGAGCCACCGTGGGCATCGCTTCGTAAATGGCGACGGCGTGACCGGATGCCGAGAGCACCTCGGCCGCCATCAAGCCCGCCGGTCCGCCGCCGATGATCGTGATCTGTTTTTTCTTCATGGCTCGCCTGATACAGGATTCATATCCACGCGTCTCCGGATTTGCGGGAACAAGCGCCTCGTTGCGGGCGACCGGCAAAACCATTAGTTCAGAAGTATATCAACGGAGTGTCCCGGCATGGCCGACCTCAAGGCAAGACCAAGACCCACGGGCGCCACCGCCGTTCTCGGGCGCACCGGCTTTCCGCATGTCACCTCGACGATGAGGGGTGAGCTCGACATCGTCACGAGCCCGTCGCAGCCGGGCTTCAATCCGCTGGACCTGCTTTACGCCTCGCTATCGGCCTGTCTGGTGCTGAGCGCGCGCATCGCCGCAAGCCAGATGGGCGTCCTCGACAGCATCACTGAATTGACCGCTGACGTAACCGGCGAGAAGGCAACGGAAGGGCCTTCGCGCGTCGAGAGGTTCAGGATCGTCTTCGCCATCAAGGGCGATATCGATGAGAACACCCGGCAGGAGATCGCCCGTACAGCGGAGGAAATCTGCACGGTAAGCAACACGATTCGCGGCAATCCGGAATTCGCAACCGTGATTTCCGGCTGAGGCTGCTGGCTTGTCGGATAGTTTTGCCTGCTTTTGTCGTTCCTGCGCTATCGTCGGTGGCCTTCATCTGGTAATTCGCTGTCGATTGCCGCTTTCACTGCTTGCGGCGCAGAAAGCATCGATACCATGGCTCAGGCCGCAATCGTCGAAACCGCACCTTCCAATCGCCTTGCCCTCGCGGCATTGATCCTTGGCGGGGCGGCGATCGGCGGTTCGCCGATCTTCGTGCGACTGTCGGAAGTCGGACCGATGGCGACGGCGTTCTGGCGCGTCGCCCTCGCCCTGATACCGATCTTTATCTTCTCGCTGATTAAGCGTAACGATGCCGGGCCAAAGCCTGAAAAGCTTGCGGATTATGCTCTGCTGATCCTGCCAGGTGCGGTCCTCGCCATGGACCTTGCTTTATGGCATCTCTCGATCACGATGACATCGGTTGCCAACGCGACGCTGCTGGCCAATCTTGCGCCGGTGTTCGTCACGGTTATCGGCTTCCTTTTCTTCCGGGCGGTGGTGACGCGGCTTTTTGTGCTCGGCCTTGCGCTTGCATTGGCCGGCGTCGTCATCCTGAAGGGCGGGCCCTCGGCCTTTAGAAACGGGGATCTGCTGGGCGATGGCGTCGCCATTGTCGCGGCCTTGTTCTATGCCGGCTATATCCTTGCGATCGGCAGGCTCAGAAGCCGGTTCGATACTATCCGCATCATGCTCTGGAGTACGGCGTCTGCGGCGGTCTTCGTATTTCCGCTGGCTTTCGCCTTTGAGGATCAGATCTGGCCGGCCACCGCCTATGGCTGGGCGATGGTTTTCGGCCTCGCCTTCGTTAGCCACGCAGGCGGGCAAGTGGCGATCACTTATGCGCTCGCCTATCTGCCGGCCGCCTTCTCGTCGCTGACGCTGCTGCTTCAGCCCGTTGTCGCGGCCATTCTCGCCTGGGTACTGCTCAACGAAACGATCGGCCCGATGCAGGCGATCGGCGGGGCAGTCGTGCTTGCCGGGATCATGATTGCCCGGCGAGGCTGACGAGATCAGGCGACTGCGGCAGGACGCACGCGGCGCGCGTCGAGGATGGCGAGCGAATCGTCGACGGTTGCGGCAAGGGCTGCCTTTTCCGTATTGCAGGTGCCCCAGGCCTCGATGAAGCTGCTCGTCTTGCCGTAGCTGTTGTCGAGCACGCAGTGATCGGCGCCGATCAATACGCACATGATGTGGCCATGCATGCGGTCGGTGATGACCTGGCGCGCCGAGCCGAGCAAGGCCACACCGCGATCGAAGCGCTGCTGCGCGCGTTCGCGATAGGCAAGCTCCGTCATGCGGGCGCGTCCCCCGATCTTCCCGGACATGAGGCCCTTCAGAATCGCGGTATGCTTGGTTTGCCGCTGGAAATCGGCGGGCTCATCCGGCCAGTCGGATTTGACCGTGCCGGAACGTCCCGTGGCTGCGGTGAGATCCTGGGGAGTTCCGACTTCCTGATCTTCGCGCAGGTTGAGCAGCAGCTCGTGCTGCGGGGCCGGGCGCGCGACCGGGCCGATGCAGAAGGCCATGTCCGGACATAGGCGCGTTTCGCACTGGAACCAGCGGCGCGCGAATTCCAGGCTTTTCTTGTCGCGCACAAGGAGCGTGAAGTTGCCGTGCTGCTCGATTGCTCGGGCCGTGCTGTCGATATTGGCCTGCTCCTTGAAATGGATCGTCTGCGGCATCTGGACGATGGGACGGCCCTTGAATTTTGTCAGCATGCCTTCGCGGAACTGGCGATAGCCCGCCCAAATGTCGCCGAAATTGCCGCCGCCGTGGAGAAAGATGCGGCCGTTGCCTATAGTCGCGAGCATTCGCTCTTCATTGTAGGTGGGAATCTCCGTCACATAGGCCGGTCGCGTCTTGCGGCGGTCGAAATAGGCGAGTTCCCCGAGCCAGATGGCGCTGTCGCCGATATTGTAGTGGTTTGGAAAATCGAGAAGCGCGAAGCGCTCCGCCGGATCGACAAGATCGGAGAGGTTGTTTGCGATCAGACCTTGGAGGCGGTTGATGATCGTGATGTTGGTTTCCTGCATAAAAGCTCCTGTTTGCTGGCCAGGCGGCGAAGCTAGGCCTCGGCCCGTTTGCCGAACGGCAGCAGCGACTTGCCGAGTGCGATATAGGGACGGATGGCCTTTCTGCCGAAGATCGGCAGAAAGGCGAGATAGATGATGGCTCCGAGACCGATGCTGAGGCCGAGTGCCAGCCAGCGGCTTTGAAGGTACCCGGCGATATGGGGATGGGCGAACCAGACGCAGAGGGCCATGACGGCGCTGCCGCAGAAGGGAAGGACGAGCGCCTTGAATGTGCCGGCTGCATCGATGCCGGCATATCTGCTCAGCACATATTGCTGGTAAGGCATCGTCAGCCAGGCGCGCAACACATAGCCTGCCGCCACCGCGAAGATGCCGTAGGGGACGAGCAGCCAGGTGAGGATCAGCGTCGCCGCAAGCTGGAGCGCGGCGACCGAAAGGATCGATTGCGCGCGGTTGACGGCTGAAAGCGCCGAGGATGCGAAGAAGTTCGTGACGAAAGGCACTGACATAAGCACCAGCACGGTGGCGATATCGCCGGCATTTCCCCATTTGTCTCCGAAGAGCAGCGCGATCATATCATTCGACAGCGCGCCGAAGCCGAAGAGCAACGGAATCGTGCCGAGGGCCGCAGCACCGACGATCTTGTTGTAGGCGTTGCGGAAGGCGGTGCGATCGTTCTGCAGGCGCGACAGCGTGACGAGTGAAACGCTGCCGATCGGCGCCAGCACGGCCTGGCCGATCAGTTCGATCAGCCGCCAGGCGATGCGATAACGGCCGACTTCGACAGCGCCATACCAGCGGGAAATGAAGATATCCTGCACGCGGGCAAGCAGCATCCACATGAGCTGTGTCACCACCAGGCTAACGCTGAACAGGAAGACCGTACGGAATTTTTCGAGGTTGAAGCGCAGGCGCGGCATCCACGGGTAAGACACCCAGCCGAGGATGACGGTGACGGCCGCATTGACGGCGGTTTGAGCCACGAGCGCCCAGATGCCCCAGCCGAGATAGGCGCAGACGACGGCCGTTATGCCGGAAAGCAGGCTTGCGGCGATGCTCTGCGCTGCAAGGCTCTTGTGGCCGAAGTCGCGCGCAAGACGCGCATTGTGGATGACCGCAAGCGACGAAAGGGGCAGCAGCGGCGCCAGCCACTGCAGGATACCGGCCACCGAAGGATCGCGAACGAACTGCCCGTAATAGGGAGCGAAGACGAAGACGAGCAACGCGACGACGGCGCTGAAGGCGACCGTTGCCCAAAAGCAGGTGTCGGCGAGTTCCTCGTCGAGGTCGAGCTGGCGGGTAATTGCATCGCCGAGGCCGGCATAGGCAAGCACACGGCCGATCTCGACGAAAAGGCTCGCGAGCGCGAAGGTTCCGAAATCGGCTGGCCCAAGGATGCGGGCAAGGATGACGAAGATGACGAAGGTTGCGACAGTGCTCCACGCAACGCGGATCACCGACCAGAGGACGGACAGCGCCGTCTTCTTCTTCAGGTCGGCATGCGCAACTGCATTATCTGCCATTCAGATTCCAATCGATGTGGCACGCCGGCAGTGATGATCAGCGGCGGATCGCCGCTGGCGCCGCAGAGCGCATGGCGCTCCGCCAATAGGCAAGCATGCCGGTGAAATTGTCGCGAAGCTGGCGGCGGTAGGTAAGCCCCATTTCCTCGCTCATTTTCCGGCCGCCGATCAGTTCCTTGAACGCCTGGCGGATATCCCAGCGCAGCATGCCGCGCATGTTGGAGCGCCGGTCGAACATGTATTTCGCATAGAGCGCGCCGTTGCCGAAGGCATAGCCGGCATGCAGGCGGTGGATGTCCTCGATCTTGCGGCGCCCATGGAAATGCTTGACGACGAGATCGGGAAAATATTCGACGCGGATGCCGGCGTTGGAAGCGCGGTGAATATAATCCGTATCCTCGCCGGAGCGGAACTGCGAGCCGGCGCCGAAGAGCGGGTCGAAGAGGCCGATCGTTTCGCAAAGCGCCTTCGGAAAGGCCATGTTGCAGCCGTGGATGAAGCCGCCCGCGTGAAGCTCGCTGGTCAATACGGCGGGCTCAAGTTCGGTCTTGATGGTGACGGGAAGATCGCGCGCGTCGCCAAGTTCGACGCGTCCACCGCGCATGACGATTTCCGTATCATTTGCGAAGACCGCCTCGATGGCCGTGAAGTAATCCGGAAACACCTCGCAATCGTCGTCCGTAAAGGCAAGGATACGGCCGGTGGCGGCGGCGATACCTGTATTGCGAGCATTTGCAAGGCCGGGCAGCGTTTCGTAGATGAGATTGGTATCGATCGGCGCCGAGGCCGCCCATTTGCTGAAGACATTTGAGGTGTCGTCGCTCGATCCATTGTCCACGAAAACAAGTTCAAGGCGCAAATGACTGGCCTGCCGCGCGGCAATGGCGATGGCATCCAGACAGTTTAACAGGCCATAGGCCCGATTTCTCGAAGAGATGATCAGGCTGATGTCAACAGGCCGAGGAGGCATTGGTTTCCCCTTCTATGATCAATGTGTGCGGACGAAGATAGGCCGCACATCGAGGTTCGGCAAGGATTTTTTGCAGTGCAGCAAAATAGAATAGATGCTGAAAAAATAGAAGAAATGAGGTAATTTGTTGACGAAGACCTTTTGTTTGGCGTGGAATAGATAACCAAATGAAGAAAATGTAATAAATCGTTAACTTTATTGTATTTAATAACTTAGACTATGGAAATTTGTAGTTGTTCCTGTGTTTTGTTGTTCTAATTCTGTGAATAAATAACAAAAATACCTGGATTGGACTCCAATAATATTTGAGATAGGAGGGGTGTGATGTCTCCCTCTTCATTGTCGCAAATGCAGGAAGCAGCGAATTGAGTGACGTCGACCAGAGTTGAGCAGAAATGTCCCGCCGAAAAAGATGCCGGTTGGATTTACATCTGGACTAGACTATCTGGAGCAAGTCCGTTCCAAGAAATCATCAAGCTTCGGAAGTCTTTCCGGGGCGCTATTGCGGGACGCTAGCTTGGCGGTCCTTCTGCAGAAGCCATTTCTGGATGATCGGCACATCTGCATCGCCTAGGTCATGGCCGCCAAAGATGACATCCGAATCGACGGTGGCGCCGGAGGTTTTCAGCCGTGTCTGAAGCTCGCTTGCATATCGTCCATAAGCGTCGGTCTTGCCGCTGATGACGAGCAGGTCCGTGCCCGTAAGGTCGGCATGCGGATAGTCCGTGAGCACCGGCATGGAGCGCAGCAGCACCGCGCGGTGTATCAGGCTCGGATGCAGGTAGAGCAACGAGTTGAGCAGATTGGCGCCGTTGGAATAGCCGACATAGACGATTTTCTTCGGGTCGAGGTCGTAGGATTTGACGGCGCTGTCGATAAAGGCGGCGAAGGCTTCCGCCTCGTTCTTGATGTCGTCCTGATCGAAGGAGAACGGCGTTATGCGCTTGTACCAGCGCGGGAAGCCCTCTTCCGTCGCGCGGCCGCGCACGCCCAGCAGTGTAGCGCGCGGAGCCACCTTATGCAGCAGCGGCATCAGTGTCGTCTCATTACCGCCCGATCCGTGAAGCAGCACGAAGACGCTGCCATCCGGATCCGGTGGCGTATAGAAGCGGTGGACGAAAGGCAGATCGCGATAGTTCACGCGAGGCTCGCCGGGCATGGAAAACTGCGGCAGGACGACCTTCAGGTCCTCAAGACTGGTGATCGCATCCTTTGGCGGCAGGAAGAGCTTGGAACCGAGGGTTTCGGGCGGTTCGTCGACAGTCATGCCGGGCTTGTCGGTTGCAAGCTCGGCCAGCGTGCCACCGGGTTCGCGGGCATACAGAGATCGGAAATATTTGCGGTCATGCGTGCTGGTTGCCGAGGCGTTCGACTTCTCGAGCGCTTCGTGAACCGTCGACAATTGCGCATCGTCGGTGGCGCGGAAAGCCACGTGATCGACCGTGCCTGTTCCCGGTGCACCGGACCAGAAGCCGCGGGCGTTGCGGACATCGATGACGTCGCCCGACTGCGAGACGAGCCGATCGATGGCGCCCTTGCTCACCTGGAAGCGATAGCCGAAGTGACTTTCGAGGAAGCTGCGGCTTTCCTCGGGGACTTCCGTCAGCATGGTGGCGCCGCGGATGCGCTGCACGGCGTGCTCCACCGGCACCGGACCGCCATGCCAGGGGGCGGCACTCTTCAGCTGTCCGTTCCCGGTCAGTTTCACAATGATGTTGTCGGGATCCTTGAGGCGCAGCACCGTCTCGCCGAACTCATCTCCTGGCCCCTCCAGGCGCAGACCGAAACTCATTGCCCGCGTCAGCCAATAGCCGATGCTCGTCTGATCGATGGCAAGCGCGATTTCGCTGATTTGCCCGAAGCCTGCCCGTCCCGGCGAACCATCTTCCCAGGCGAGGAAGGTGACGAGCGAACCTGGCGTGCCGGCCGCGTCACCATAGAAGAGATGCAACTGCGTCGCGTCCTCGAATCCGGCCGTCTGCTTGACGAGCCGCAAGCCCAGGAAGCCTGCGTAGAAATCGACATTGGCCTGCACTTTGCGGGTAATCGCCGTGACGTGATGTATTCCAGAAACCATCGATAGCAGTCCGGATTGGAAAGGAGTGGCGAGCAATGCCAGAACGAGGGCTGATGCGAAAGTCATGCGAGGGCCGTAAAAGATTGCCTTGATTGTTCTACACATAAAACGAACGAATCGCCGCGTGGTTGCAGTTCCAGCGTATCAACTTCCTCCAATGCTTCTTCCAGTTGCTGCAGGGTTGGCGGCTTCACCATATAGGCGAGCGCACCAAGCTCCTTTGCTCTTTGCATATCGCCTTCGTCGCTTGACGTACTGAGGATGCAGACCGGAATGCCGCTGAGCCGCCCATCGGCTGCAAGCGCCCTCAGGACCTCAAAGCCGTCCATGAGCGGCATGTTTATGTCGAGCAGCATCAGGTCCATCGGGGGCTGGTCGGCTATTGCGGCACGTTGCTCGAGCAGCAGCATGGCTTCACGACCGTTGTTTGCCACATGGAGGTTGAAGCTGACTTTCTCGCGGCGCATGAGCTTCAGTTTCAGAAGTTGGATGTCGGCCGGGCTGTCTTCGACAAGCAGCACCTCTGCAAGCCTGCCCGCTCCCTCCGTCACCTGTTCGCCGTGCCGGACGCTTTGGGCCGCAGGCATGGCTGCGGGCGCCGCGGCGGCTGCCTGTGCAAGGGGTATTTCGACGACGAAAACGGCACCGCCGTCGCGCTCCTCGCACCAGATCGCTCCACCATGCAGTTGCGCAATGCGCCGACAGATGGCCAGACCGAGTCCGGTTCCCTCGATGCCACGGCCGACGAGCCGTTTGAACGGCTGGAAAACGAGCTCGCGATGGGCGGGATCGATGCCGGGGCCGTTGTCGCTCACGGAAAGCCGGCACACGCCGCTGTCTACCGTCGCAGCGATCCCGATTTGCGGTGTGCGGTTCTCGCAATAGCGGATGGAGTTCGAGACGAGGTTTTGCAGAAGCTGGATCAGCAACGTCGCGTCGCCCATCACTTCGGGCAGGTCTGCCCGGCTGATCACCGCCTGACGGCTTTCGATCTGGCGATGAAGATTATCTTCCACCTGGTCGAGCACCGCGGCGAGCGAGACAGGCTTCAGCTCCAGCTCGCCGGAGGCCTCGAGCTTGGTGAAGCCCGAAACCTTGACGATCAGATCCTCCATGTGATCGGCAGCGCTCAGCACATAGTCGAAAAGCTCACGATCTTCAGGCAGCAGCGATGGAGAACCGTGCAGGATCTTGGTGAAGGACTTGATGGTTCTCAGCGGTTCCTTGAGGTCGTGCGCCATCGCACGGGTGAAAATTTCAAGGGATTGGCGTTTCTGCTCCAGTTTGGTCTCCAGTGCGCCGTGCATGATGGCGTTCTGAATGCAGCGGTGCAGCCCTTCCGGTGAAAGCGCATCCTTGGTCAGGTAATCGCGTGCGCCGCTCTTCATCACCTCGACGGCAACCGCCTCGTTGCCCTGGCCTGTCAGCATGACGACGTTGGCGGAGGCATCGAGTTCGAGTATTTGGGCAAGCACACCGAGGCCGTTGCGGCCGGGAAGAGAGTAATCGAGCAGGATGCAGTTCGGCCGCTTGCGGCTGATCATCGCGAGACCCTGGTCGCCGGTCTCGGCCTCCGCCAGCGTGTAGGTCGTACCCGCTATACGGCCCAGCATGCGACGGTAGAAGTCGCGGTCGTCCATGTTGTCGTCTATGATCAGTACGGAGCAGGCTTCTGCCAATCGTCACTCCTCCAGGGGCAGTATGGCAATCTCGAACCAATATTCCTTCAGCCTTTGTATGGCCGCAAAAAGGCCGTCCAGGTCGACGGGCTTTTGCACATAGGTATTGGCGCCGAGGGCATAGCAGCCCTCGATGTCGCGCTCGTCGTCGGAGGTCGTCAGGATGACGACCGGTATCTTATGCCAGTGCGTGTTGGATTTGATCGCCTCAAGCGTCTTGCGGCCGTCGAGCCCAGGCATGTTGAGGTCGAGCAGGATCAGACCCGGCCGCGGGCTGATGGTCGCGAGCATATCGAGAGCCTCTTGTCCCGAAGCCGCCCAGTAGATCGGGTTGCGCAGGTTCGTACGCTTGAAAGCGCGCATCGTTGCCTCGAAGTCATCCTCGCTGTCCTCTACGACCAGGATCGGTTGCGTATCACGCTGCTGCATTCTGCTCCTCGCGCTTCCTGCCCAATGTGAAATAGAACGTCGTGCCTGCGCCGACTTCCGATTCCAGCCATATCTCGCCGTTGTGGCGGGCGATGATCTTGCGGACGAAGGTCAAGCCGGCGCCCGTTCCGTCATCTGAATCTTGCGATTTTTCCAGGCGTTTGAAAATGCGGAAAATATCCTCATGGAATTCCTTGGGTATGCCTTTGCCGTTATCTTTAACGAAGAAGACGTTGAGCGCCGTCGTGCCGTCCCTGGCGACGAAGCGTTCGAGATAGCCGATAGTGACGAGCGGATGAGGCTTGTCGTTGTACTTGATCGCATTGGTAATAAGGTTCCGGAAGACTTCGGTGAGGCGCAGCGCATCACAGACCACTTCCGGCAGTTGGCCATCGATGACAACCTTGGCATGGCGCTCCTCCAGAAGCAGTTCCATGGTGGCGATCACATCCTTGATGACAAGATTGATGTCTGTCCGCTTCACCGCAAGCTGCTGCCGACCGATTCGCGAAAAATAGAGCAGGTCGTTGACCAGCTTCTCCATACGCTGGCTGAGCCGCACGAGGCGATTGAGGCGCCGTATGCCATCCTCGTCGAGGACGCTTTCATAGTCCTCCAACAGGAAGCGGGAGTGGTTGTGAAGCCCACGCAGCGGCTCCTTCAAGTCATGCGAAGCGATATAGGCGAACTCGTCGAGGTCGTGATTGCTGCGCTCCAGATCGGCGGTATAATCCTCAAGCTGCGCCAGCGTCGTCTTCAGCCGCTCCTCCTGGGTCACGCGCTCGCTGATGTCGCGCACAATGCCGACGAAGGCCTTCGTTCCTCCGCTCTTCACCTCGCTGACGGAAACATCGAGCGGAAAGGCGACGCCGTTCTTTCGCCGTCCGGAAACCTTGCGCGTGGTGCCGATGATGCGCTGCTCGCCGGTTTCTGCATAGTGGCGCAGATAGCCGTCGTGCTCCGAATGATACGGTTCAGGCATCAGCATCTTGATGTTCTTGCCGATCACTTCCTGCGGCGTGTAGCCGAACATCTGCTCGGCCGCCGGATTGAAACTTAAAACCGTTCCCTTTTCGTCGATCGTGAGCACGGCGTCCGGCGTGCTGCGCACCAAGGCGCTGAAGCGGATGCGTTCGGTCTCGAGGTTCATCCTGTTCCGCACGTAGTAAAAAACGAGCAAAGCAATCAGCCAGAGCATGACGAGGGTGATCGCCCGGTTCGTGACCTCCTGCCAGAAGCCGACATTGTCGTGGCGCACGGCGAAGAAGCCGAGCAGGACGAGGATGGTGCACACGAGGGCGAAGAGAAGCGACGCCTTGCGGTTTCTGAACCAGAGAGCGGTCAGCACCAGCGGCACGTAAAGAATGCCGTTCGCCACGCCAAGCGGCGTATAGAGGTCTGCGGTAAGCCCTGTGAAGCACACGAGCGCGGGAACCCAGAGCGGTATTCGGCCGCGGCTTTCGGGCTGCCGCCACCAGGCACTTGCGAGGAGTCCGGCACCGAAGAGCACCATGCCGATCGCCGTTGGCAACGCCATCGTTGCATAGGGCCCCCAGCGATAGCCTTGTTCCGCATTCGTGACGTAGCTGGTAAGGGCGATCATGCCGAGCGTGATGACGACATAGCTGACCAATTCCTGGACGAGCGGCGCTCGCGCGACCCGCCAATTTTGGGCGGCGATCAGCGACAAGTTGCCCACCAGGAAAATTACCGCCGTATTCGGCCCCATGCCGCCGCCGATCTGAGCGGCAAAATCGGGTGCGATAAGGATATCGGTGAACAGCCGGTCGACGTGATGAACGGTGCGGCCGAAGATGGCGATCTCGACCAGCCGGGCAAGGGCGATGGCAATGACGAACACCGAAAGTGCAGTTGAAGGCACCGATACCAGCCGCCGGCTTGTAACCGAAGTGGCAAGGGCGCCGCCGGACAGAACAAAGCAGAGTGCCGTGTTGAACGCCATCGAGGGAAATTCAGGAACGACAGAAATGAAGATTTCGAGCTGCAGCAGCCAGCCTGCCAGCGCGGTCAGGCCGAGAAGGGCGAGCAGTGAGCCGATACCGGTGGCGGCGGAGCGATAGCGTATCCGCTTTTGCTGCGGATCGTCCTGCAGTCCTGCCGCCGCTGCATTCCACACGTCGTCACGCCTCCCCAGTCACGCGCCAATTTTTTCCGAAATCCCGCAAGACACAATAGGAAAACGCATGGTTGCGCCACTGATTCATCGGTTGGCGGTCTACCGCTGCTATCGAGTGGAGGAAAATCCGGCTAGTGTTGCGAAAACACACAATCGAGGAGCGTTCCGAGACCACCGGATGCAAGCACCGATGCCAGTCATATTTTATATCGATGACAGCAGGGATGATCTTTTCTACCTCGACTATATCCGCAAGAAGGAGCGGGTCTCCGTAGATCTTTTCTGTTTTGCAACGGCGGAGGCGGCTCTTGCCGCCCTGGAGCACCGCAGCGCCGTGCGCGCCGCGCTTCCCGACGTGCTCATCGCCGATCTCTACATGCCCCTCGATAGCGGACTTGCGCTCATTGCAAGGCTTCGGGCGCAAGACCGGTTCAAAACGATGCGGCTTTGTGTCTGCAGCGGATCGGATGCCGAGGAAGATCGGCAGCGCGCTCTGGTTGCGGGTGCTGATTCCTATCTTCAAAAACCCCTCGATTTTGCGGCGATTCTGCATCCCAAAACGTCGCGCTGAAGAAGAGGGCGCGACAAAGCTGCAGATCCGGCCATTGGCGCTGCTGGAAACTGCGATTGACAAGGTCGTTTCAGAATTTCAAAATACACAACCATGGGGAAGAGGAGTGATTAAGCACTGAGAGAGCCGACCGACCCACATTCGCCGCCACGAATTTCAGCCAACCCCTTAGCTGGGTGGATCTATCAGCTCTCTCGCGCTTACGCCGGCATTTCTTCCGCTCTTCATGGATGCTGAACAACGGAATTGCGATACCTAGGTAAGAACTACGACTATCCTGTGTATCACTTGCGGTTGAGAGAATCGATGTCGTTTCCGCTTTCGGGATATTGGGGTCCCCATCCCTTTATCCTCATCAATTGCCTCGACATTTTTCTAACTTCTCGCATCAAGGACGTATATCCCAAGATTTCGGGATAGGATGACTTCGGGAGATTTCACATAGGGATTTTGCTGGAATGACCAACGCTGCGGCGGTTCCATTTCATACAGGGCCCGAGCTCAGCCGGGCGATCAATCGCACCGACTTTTTCCGCCTCTTCAAGGCGGCGGCACAGCACTATCACTTCGACAACTTTGCGCTTGCCCGGATTTCCGAGGCGAACGCGCCCTTCGGCGAACGCGAAATCGTCATCACCAATGTTGCCGAACGCAGGCTCCAGCTTTTCATCCGCATGCTCAAGGAGGCGCTTGGCGCGCTGAAGGCAAAGACCGCGCAATTCCTGACGACGCCGGTCTACGGCAAGTGCGGATCGATCGGGGCCGACCTCGTATTCAACGAATTCAATGGCAATACCTTTCTGCTCATTCCTCTCTTCACGCCGGAGGGGCGGCGCTACTGCCTCGTGCTCAGCGGCATGCGGCCTGAGCCCGATCAAGGAGAAATTGCCGACGTTATGCTCGATGCCATGCGTATTTTCGACAAACTTTACGAGGAAATCTTGACGCAGGAGATGTCAGGGCGCCTGACGCAGCGGGAGGCGGAAATCGTCAAATGGACCAGCGAAGGCAAGACTTCAGCCGAGATCGCGATTATTCTCGGATTGTCGGAGCACACTGTGAATTCGCATATCACGGCCGCCGCCAGAAAGCTTGATGCAGTGAACCGCGTTCATATGGTGGCGATTGCCCTCAGGAATGGTTTGGTTTCGTGACGGGGAAAACAGCATGAGCGCCGAAGCGGTTCCGGGAGATGCCGTCAAGGTCCTGTTCGTGGATGACGAATTCATCGAGTTCAGGTCGCTGAAGAAGAAGATTGGCAGCCTTTCCGAGCCTGCCGTCGATGTCGAATATTCGCAGTCCATCAGCGACGCGCTGGAGAAGGTCAAGGGTGGCCGCTTCGATCTCATCCTGCTCGACAACCGGTTGCTGCCGAATGCCGATTTCCGCGAGACGGTGCCCGAGCTTCGCGGCATCGGCTACACGGGACCGATCGGCGTTGTTTCAACGGACATTTCGGATGGCTATTTCCAGCAGTTTCCGGATTATGGCGTCGATTTTCGGATCGGCAAGGACGAGATCGACGCGCGCACGCTGCAATATATCATCCGCGAATTCGTGAAGTACGACCTGCCCGACTTCTGGAAGGACGACTACACGATCTGATCGAGTTCAGGCGGGCAACCGGATAGTGAAGCGGCTGCCCGTGTGGCTTGAATGGCTGAGCATCAGTTCACCGCCAAGCGCATTTAACAGTTCGCGCGAAACCGTCAGTCCCAGGCCGGGACCGGTCACGGCTTCATGCTGGGGCAGTTTCCAGAAAGGCTCGAATATCCTCTCCTGATGGGCCGGATCGATGCCGCGCCCGTTGTCGGAAATATGGATCAGCCAGTCGCTGCCGCTCCTTTCTGCCGCCAGGTCGACACGGGGTGCCGCCGCACCCCGATAATGCAGCGCATTGGCAAGAACGTTCTTCAGCACTGTCGAAAGAAGGGCCGCATCTGTGTTGAGGGTTGGAAGGTTGTCATGGCCGATACTCGCGTCATGGGCGCCCATCTCGGTCGTCAATTCGGTCCAGAGATCGTCGACGAGCGGGCCGAGTTCCACCGGAGCCCGCGAAACCTGCGGCGTGCCGGCGGCAAAGCTCATCAGCGCCTTGGTGAGGCGTTGGGCAGTCTGGGCTTTTTGAAGGATCGCCGTGAGGCTTTCGTGCTGCTCGCTATCGAGCTTGTCGCCGAGCTCATCCAGGAGGATTTCGGCATACATCGCAATGTGGCGGAGCGGCGATTGAAGGTCGTGTGAAGCCGTCGCCAGAAAACGCCTAATGCGCTCCTCGCTGGTGCTCGAAACAGCAGTTGGCGTTGGACCGGATGACATTGAACACAACCTCCGCTTCTTTGCAGTGAAAATAGAAAGAGGGCGCCGGTTCGGCAACCGGCGCCCTCGGAATGTCTGTATCGAAGACTTATCAGCCGATCGACTTGCGCGGCTCGGTGGCGCCCGGCGGAATGATTTCCGGCTCGGCGCCAGGGGATGCCGCCACTTGCTTGGCGTGGCGGCGGCGCCAGTCGCCGAGGAAGAGCAGGATCGGCGCTGCGATGAAGACCGAGGAGAGCGCGGCCACGGCAATGCCAAACACCATCGGGATCGCAAAGCTCTCGACCGCGCTGCCTCCCCAGATCGCCATCGGAAGCATGGCAAGGAAAGCGGTGGCGGAGGTATAGAGGCTTCGGCCGAGGGTTTCGTTGATCGACTTGTCGATGAGCTCGCGAAGCGGCATCGACTTGTAGAGGCGCATGTTTTCACGCATGCGGTCGTAGACCACGACCTTGTCGTTCACCGAATAACCGACCAGCGTCAAGAGGGCCGCGATGGCCGTCAGGTTGAAGTCGAGCCCGGTAAGCGCGAAGAAGCCGATGGTCTTCGTCACATCCAGGATGAGGGTGGCGATGGCGCCGACGGCAAATGGCCATTCGAAGCGCGCCCAGATATAGACGAGCATGGCCAGGCTTGCGAGAACGACCGAGAGTATACCGGCGACCGCGAGCTCGCCGCTGACTTTCGGGCCAACGACTTCCGTCCGTTCGATCGTTGCCGACGGATCGATCTTGACGATCTCTGCCTTCAGCTGATTGACGGCGGTCGTCTGCGCTTCTTCTCCACCCGGCTGGCGCTCGGCCCGGATAAGCACGTGGTTGCTGTCGCCGAAGGACTGCAGCGCCACTTCGCCGAGGCCCAGGGCATCGAGGCCTTCGCGGAAGGAGGCGAGATCGGCGGCCTGTGCCGTCTTCACTTCCAACTGGATGCCGCCGCGGAAGTCGACGCCGTAGTTGAGGCCCGGTGTGACGAACAGCACGACGGAAATGATGGAAAGGGCGGCCGAAAGCGCAAGGCCGAAGAAGCGCGCTTTCATGAAGTGGATTTGCGTACCGTCTGGAACGAGACTGATCGGAAGCAGCGGCTTGATGTTGATGACCTTCATCTTCGTGCGACGGACGATCGCCATCATCGCGACGCGAACGATGGAAACGGCAGTGAACATTGAGATCATGATGCCGAGGCCCATGGTGACGGCGAAGCCGCGAACCGGTCCGGAGCCGAACCAGAACAGCAGCACGGTCGCGATCAGTGCCGTCATGTTGCTGTCGACGATGGTCGAGTAGGCGCGGCTGAAGCCGGCGTCGATCGCAGCGAATGCCCCGCGGCCCTTGCGGGTTTCCTCACGGATACGCTCGTTGATGAGAACATTCGCATCCACCGCCAGACCGATGCCGAGGACGACGCCGGCAATGCCGGGCAGTGTCAGCGTCGAGCCGATCAGCGTCAGGCCGGCGAAGGTCAAGATCACGTTCAGGAACAGCGCGACGTTTGCGAGCAGACCCCATGCGCCATAGAGGAAGAACATGAAGCCGACGACGAGTGCGAAGCCGATGAGACCGGAGGTCAGGCCCTTCTTGATGGCGTCGCCGCCGAGATCGGCGCCCACGGTGCGTTCCTCGATCACCGTGAGCTTGGCGGGAAGGGCGCCGGCGCGCAGCATTGCCGCAAGCGTGGTGGCGCTTTCAGCCGTGAAGCTGCCGGAAATCTGGCCGGAGCCGCCGGTGATCGGTTCGCGAATGACGGGCGCGCTCAGCACCTTGCCGTCAAGGACGATGGCGAACGGATTGCCGACATTCTGGCGGGTAATATCTGCAAAGCGGGTTGCGCCGGCGCTATCGAAGCGGAAGCTGACGATCGGCTCGCGGGTGTTCTGGTCGAAGCCGACGCGGGCGTCCGAAAGGCGGTCGCCGGAAATTTCGACGCGGTCTTCCACCGGATAGGTATTGCCCTCCTCGTCTTTCATCATGGTCACGCCCGGTGCCGGGGCGTTGTTCGGGGCAAGCATGTGGAATGTCATCTTGGCCGTGGAGCCGAGCAGCTGGCGCAGGCGGGTCGGATCCTGCGTGCCCGGAAGCTGAACGAGGATACGGTTTGCGCCAACGCGCTGGATCGTCGGTTCGGCAACGCCGACCTGGTCGACGCGCTGGCGGATGACCTCGAGGCTCTGTTCGACGGCCGAGTTCACGTTCTGCGTGATTCCGGCCTCGGAGAAGGTCATCGTGATGTTGTTTGCGCCGCGGGCAGCGATATCGAGGTCGGATTGACCTGCGGTAAGGCCAACGCCCACCGGGTTCGCAAGCGTCTGCAGATCGCTGATGGCAGCATCGCGCTGCGTCGGATCCGTGAGCGTCACGACGATCTGGTTCTGGTTGCGGGCGACCGAGCTGGTCGCGACACCCTTTTCGCGCAGCACGCGGCGGGTATCCTGCAGGAGCGATTGCAGGCGTTCCTTCGTCAGTTCCGATTCGTCGACTTCGAGAACCAGATGGGAGCCGCCGCGGAGGTCGAGACCAAGGGAGACCTGATCGTGGGGCAGCCAGGACGGTACGCGGTCGAGGACGTTTTGCGGCAGGACGTTCGGCAACGCCGTCAGAATGCCGAAGAGGATGATCACCGTGTAGGTGAGCACCAGCCATGGTGAGGTGCGCATGTCGTTGTATTCCTTGAATATGCATATACCGGCGCGATGCGCTGGCGGTGTGTCATGTGATTTTGCAAAGGCGCGATGGTCGCGATGTCAAGCCGCAGGCGGGGCTCGCGGCTGATTGCCCGGCAGAGCCGCCGGACGAAGAGCGGTATCGATCGGCGGCAGAGCCGCAGGCGGGCTCCACTTTGCGAATTCGAGACGCGGCGGCACCGGCAGGGGAACCGGGCCAAAATCGTGAAGCGTTTGTTTCGGCGCAACCTTGCGATCGGCGGCGAGAATGCCGCGAACCGCGTCGCGGCCGGTCAGATGGGAGGGCTGCGTTTCCTTGCCGGGCAAGATCAGCGCATTGTTGTCCGAGGCTGGGGGACCTTGAATGACATTGCTGCCGATGAGGAGGCCGATATAGGCGGCAATCGCAAGGACGAGCGTAACCGCGATGCGGGCACTCAACCGGCGTGCATCGAGCCCTTGCCCGTCATCCTTTGCAATCTCGCTCTCAAATCGGATCAAAAGCGTAAAAACCCGTCATTCGCTCTTCGACGGCGCTGCGGCCGTGCCCGGAATTGTATCAGTCCCATGCCCATCTTCATAGGCCGGACTGTCATGATGCACTTGGGCGAGCCGGTCAACCATTCCCATGGCGATTTCTCGCTCGCCCATGATGACGGTATCGGCCCCGTACTGTTTCAACTCATCGACTTCAGCGTCCGAATGGGCGCGGGCGACAATCAGGATCGACGGGTTCACGCTGCGGGCGTATTCGGCAACACGGCAGGCTTCGAAGGCATCCGGGATGGCAATCACCAGGCTGCGCGCGGCGGGAAGATTGGCGAGATCGAGCACTTCGCGCGCGCCGGCATTGCCGAGAACCGTCGCAACGCCTTGCCCAGCAAGTTCCTCGGTCCGCTTTTCGGAAACCTCTATGACCAGGAAAGGCGTGCCCGAAGACTTTAGGTTCTGACCGACGATGCTGCCGACGCGGCCGTAGCCGACGAGGATGGCGTGGCCGGAAAGCGATGTCGGCCTTATGTCGTCTTCGGGTTCGGAGGGCTCGACGAGTGCCTCGGCTGCAGCGGTTATATCGATTGGAGCCTCCTCCCGCTTCGGACGGGAAAGAAGCGGGCGCATGCGGTCGCAGGCGAAGAAGAGCAGCGGGTTGAGGATGATCGAGATGATTGCGCCTGCGAGAATGAGATCGCGGCCTTCTTCCGGCAGCAGGCCGAGATCGACGCCGAGGGCGGCAAGGATGAAGGAGAATTCGCCGATCTGTCCCAGGCTCGCCGAGATCGTCAGTGCGGTACCGGCCGGCTTTTGAAAGAGCAGCACGATGAGGAAGGCGGCGACGGACTTGCCGATGACGATGATGAAGACGGTTGCCAGGACCGGCAGTGGCCTTTCGATCAGGATGTTTGGATCGAAGAGCATTCCGACGGAGACGAAGAAGAGCACAGCGAAAGCGTCGCGAAGCGGCAGGCTCTCCTGGGCGGCGCGATGGCTCAGTTCGCTTTCTGCAAGCACCATGCCCGCGAAGAAGGCTCCAAGTGCAAGCGACACGCCAAAGAGCTTCGCAGCGCCGAAAGCGACGCCGAGCGCGATGGCGAGCACGCCGAGGCGGAAGAGTTCACGCGAGCCGGTATGGGCAATCCGGTGCATTGTCCAGGGAATCAGCTTGCGGCCGAAGACAAGCATGAGGGCGACAAAGAGCGCCACTTTCACCAGCGTCATGCCGACGATGCCGGAAATGCCGAGATCGAGCCCGAGCAGACGGTTGAGGCCGGCCGAAAGCGGTTCGACCGGCCCATGTTCACCACCGCCGATGCTGGCGGCTGCGGGTATCAGCACGAGCGCGAGGACCATGGCCAAGTCCTCGACGATCAGCCAGCCGACAGCGATCTTGCCGCGTTCCGTTTCCACGAGCCGGCGTTCCTGCAGCGCCTTTAGGAGAACGACGGTCGAGGCGACGGAGAGTGCAAGACCAAAGACGAGACTGCCGCCGGTCGACCAGCCCATCATCGCGCCGAGGCCCCAGCCGAGCAGGCTGGCGAAGGCGATCTGGACGATGGCTCCCGGCACGGCTATGCCGCGTACCGAAAGCAGGTCCTTGAGCGAGAAGTGCAGGCCGACGCCGAACATCAACAGGATGACGCCGATTTCGGCAAGTTCGGGCGCGAGGTCCTGATTTGCCACATAGCCCGGGGTGTGTGGTCCAACGAAAATGCCGGCAACGAGATAGCCGACAAGCGGCGGCAATTTCAGGCGGTTGGCGATGGCCCCAAGGATAAACGCCAGCACGAGGCCCCCGACGATCGTCGAAATCAACGGCGTGTCGTGGGGCATCGCTCTCTCCCTGCTCTGGAATTCCTACGTAAAAAGTGACATATATGGCTTATATTGGCCAATATGGGTGGATTGAGATCATGGGTCAAGGCGCCAGGGAGACTATTCTCACGCCCGCTTTATGCCGGGCGGCACGCGGATTGCTCGATTGGACGCAGGCCGAACTTGCCGCCAAGGCCTCGGTTTCGCGCAGTACGATACGCGACTACGAAGGGCTGAACCATGAAATCCATCGCGCCACCGAGGCGCAGCTACGCCTGGCCTTCGAGAAGGGCGGTGTTCGCTTCGTTGAAATCGAAGGAGCAGGCATAGGGCTTTGCCTTCCTCCGGCGGGCAGTCTCTAGCTTTGCGGTCTAAGGCAGCTGGCAGGCGCCTTGTATGCATTGATCGTCCTGCCGCGATAGTAGCCGTCGGCCGGCTCCCAGCTTTTGACCAGTTCTGGCGCCGCGGCTGCGCAGGTCAGTTCGTTGCGCGTGACGAAAAGAACCTGCTCCTGCACATCGGCCGGCAGTGCGAAGTTCTGCTCGTAGTAATTGGCCGGGAAACCTGCGGGCGGACGCGAATAGATCTTGAGCGGTTCGTTCCTGAGCGTATGGAACATGTCGGCGACAAAATCGCGATTGTCGGTGACGACGATTCCAAGTCCGGCCTGCTTGGCCAGTACACCGGCTTTTCGGCTGATTTCGCTGCGGCCGAGGTAGCGCTTCATCGCTTCATTGCCGCCCGGAAGTATCAATTGATGCGCAAAGATCGTCGCAAGTGGAAAGAGGAAGCTCGCAACGGCGCCGACGATGAGTGAAATGTGAAGTCCCTTCGGCCATAGCTGCGTGAGCACCCAGACGGCGAGGACGGTGCCGGCGACATAGGCCGGAACGCCCCAATTTGCCTCGGCCTTGGCGACAAAGGCCTGCAGGGTGATCAAAAGGACGACGGGCATGGAGAGCCAGATGAGGAGCTTTTCCTTCTCGCCGCTCTGGCCTTTGATCATGCGCAACGTCGCCCAAAGCATCGCCAAGAAGATGATCGGCCCGACGACCCCGAACTGTGCGGCGAAGAATTCAAGCGCGCCGCCAAGATTCAGCTGCATCTGGTCCCACTTTGCGATGTCTTCGGTGTGGCGCACCGTGGTCGCGTCGTGGGTGACGTTCCACCACAGGTTTGGTGAAGCAACGGCAAGGGCGGCGGCGACCGAAATGAAGAAATCGCGCCAGGCGATCCGTGCGGCCGGAACTATAAGCAGCCCGATCAGCCCGCCGGGAACGATAAAAAGGATCGCGTATTTCGACAGGAAGGCGCAGCCGAAGGCGACACCCATGACGAGCGCAAGTGCGCCTGAGCGGTTCTCGGTCAGCCTGAAATAGGCCCAGAGGCCGATTGTCATGAAAAACAGAAGGATGACATCGGTGGAGAAGAAGACGGAGGAGAGCGCAACGGCAGGCATCGTGATATAGATGACACCGGTCCAGCCTTCGATTTTTGGACCGGCAACGCGCTTTGCGAACTGCATCAGCAGCAAGGCCGTGGCCATATGCACGAGAGGCCCGCACAGTCGCACCCAGAAGATGTCGGTCGAGCCGGCAATTTCCGTCATTAACCGGATGAACCAGGCAATCATCGGTGGCTTCGAATAATAGCCGAAGTCGAGGTTCTGCGACCAGAACCAGTATTGCGCCTCGTCGACGAAGAAATCCGTCGTGTCGAATTGCAGCATCACAATGCGCCACAAGGTGACGGCGAGAATGATGAAGAGGCCGGTTCTGGCAGTCATGAACAACTTCCGCTGAGCTCAAGGCGCCTGCGATACATCAGAGGAAGAGAGCTGCCAACTGGGCGGCGGAAGAATGCCCACTATGCCGCAGGCGCCAACTCTTTTTAGAGCACGCGCAGGATGAGGCTGTCGCGATTGGCCTCGATCCGGTCGAGCAGGGCGACGGCGGCGAGCGTGGCGATCGCGATGAGGCAGGAACCCAGTCCAAGAACAATCATTGCTCTATCCTTAACGACATCATGTCATGTCTGAGGTGTCGGATATATCACAGAGCTTGCGCGGGACTTGTAGCGCGCCTGCAACTGCGCTGGACTATTTCATTGAACGTGCTCGAAATGCTTGGAAGGGGCGGTTTGCTAAAACGCCTATTAACCTTCAAGCAAGGAATTAACCATAAACATTGCAAGACACGTCGGAATGGGAAGATGTTTGCTCGTTCCCACCAGGCATGAAGCCGTCCCGCCGTACCGGCTCGATCCGGTATCCATCTCTTTTCCGAAACAGATTTGCTGATCGGGATACTTGCGCCCTGCGGTTTGCGCCGTTGGCGGCACAGGCCGTTTCCCTGAAATGCGCTCATCGGATGAAGCACAACAGTTTTTCACCGGACCTTGTCCGGAATTTGGTTGGGGATAGGCATTGGGGCAGGACATGCCATCAGATCAGGCCAAGGGCGCGCAGGCAGGAAGCCTTCGCGATCGTCTGCGCTTTGCCGGTCTCGATGCCGCGCAATGCGAGGCGGTGCGCCGTCACCGGCCGATGCTCGAAGCCCGGTTGAAGAGCGGTCTTCGCGACCTGTTCCAGCGCTTCCAAACCTTCCCCGACGCAGCCTGCAATTTCCAGAATGAGCGTCAGCTCGATCGCCTGCACGATCTTCAGTCCTCGCACTGGGACGTGCTGACTGATGCGCGTTTCGACAGCCTCTATGCAGAGCGCGTCAAGGTTCTTTCCGACAGCCAAAGCAAGATGGGGCTCGATCCGCGCTGGCACGTGGCCGGCCATGGCGTCATGCTGGAGCATATCGTTTCCGGTCTCGCAGGCGAGCTGGCAGGCAAGCCGCTACTGCCGGGCGCCAAGCGGCGCGCGCGAGAAATTTCGCAGATGATGACAGCCATCATCCGTCTCGTCATGGTCGATGTCGAAATCGCCGTTTCGCTGCGCTTCAATGCACTTCGTGCCTCCCAGCAGCGCGCGCTTGCCGAGCAGCGTGAAGACGACAAGGCGCAGGTCGCGCGGATTTTGGGTGACGTGGTCGACGGCCTCGCAGCCCGAGACCTGACGGTGCGCGCAGCCACCGGGGGTGACGAAGCCTACGCCGATATCGCCGGTGCACTCAATGCGGCGCTCGACAATCTTCAGGCCGAATTTGCCTCAATCAGCGAGCGCACGGCAAAGGCCGAACTCTCCACCCGTTCGCTCGCGGCTGCCTCGCAGGGCTCTTCGGAAGATGCTGCCGGTCATTCACAACAACTCATGACATCGGCAGCAGCGCTCGAAGCAATCGCCGGAAGCGTCCGCAACGGCGCATCGGAAAGCCGCGCTGCGGAAAAGGCCGCGGCCTGCACGCGCGCGGCGGCAGAAGAGAGCGGTCTGGTCGTCGGCCAGGCCATCAGTGCGATGGCGGATATCGAGCAGTCCGCTGAAAAGATCGGTCAGATCATTGGCGCAATCGACGAGATCGCCTTCCAGACGAACCTTTTGGCGCTGAACGCGGGTATCGAGGCGGCGCGTGCCGGCGAATCCGGTCGCGGCTTTGCGGTCGTGGCGCAGGAGGTGCGGGCGCTTGCGCAACGTTCTGCCGAAGCCGCCAGCGAAATCAAGAGCCTTGTCACGACGACCAAGGCACAGGTCGATGCCGGGGTTCAGATGGTCGGCCGCACTCAGGATTCCATCGGCAACATCGTGCGGCAGGTAACCGGCATCAATGCGGCAATTTCGACGATTGCAAGCCAGACGGGTGAACACGCCGCAAGCCTCGACACGGTGACAGCTGGCGTCAAGGCGCTTGGCAGGCAGGTTGCCGACAGCGCGGCATCGGCCCACCGCGCAGCCGAAGGCGCTGATCATCTGCACGCGGTGATCCTCGAACTGGGGCAGACAATACGCTCCTTCCGCATCGCCCGGGAAAACGCCCGCATCGACGCCGCGCCGCTTGCCGCTTCGCGCCAACGCAATATCGGAACCGCGGCCCGTCCCTCCACGCTGGACGAGCAATGCGACGAGGAGGATTTCGGGTTCTCCCGTCCGGCTGCGAGTTTCGGAGGCGGCCGGAATGTCTACTAACCTATGGGATTATGACCGCGCCTTACTCTTGCAGGCACGGGACAAGGGGACAAGGAAAAGCTGATGGCAGCAAAGAAGAGTGGGAAGACGCTGAATTTGGCAGCGGTGCTTGACCTCAACGAGGCTTCGGCCTTGCGCGACAAGCTTGTCTCAGCGCGTGGCAGCGATCTTTCGATCGATGCGTCCGCCGTTGAGCGCCTCGGCGGCCTGTGCGCTCAGGTTCTGATGGCTGCGGCGAAGACCTGGAACGAGGACAAACATTCGTTCACCTTCACGAAAGCGTCCGACGCATTTCACAAAACCATGCAGCTGGTTGGCGTCGACATCGACCACCTGCTTGCCAAGGAGATCCGGCAATGAAGAAAAAAGTGCTTACCGTGGACGATTCACGGACCATCCGAAACATGCTTCTCGTGACGCTCAACAATGCGGGCTTCGAGACGATCCAGGCCGAAGACGGCGTTGAAGGCCTTGAAGTCCTGGAAGAATCCAACCCGGACGTCATCGTGACCGATATCAACATGCCGCGCCTCGACGGCTTCGGCTTCATCGAAGGAGTTCGGCGCAACGAGAAGTATCGGGCGATCCCGATCCTGGTGCTGACGACCGAAAGCGACGCTGAAAAGAAGAACCGCGCCCGCCAGGCCGGCGCCACTGGCTGGATCGTCAAGCCGTTCGACCCTGCCAAGCTGATCGATGCCATTGAGCGCGTAACCGCTTAAACCCAGGATTCTCTCCTATGGATATGAACGAAATCAAAGAGATCTTTTTCCAGGAATGCGAGGAACAGCTCGCCGAACTGGAAGCCGGTCTCATGAAAATGAATGATGGCGATCGCGATCCGGAAACCGTCAACGCGGTGTTCCGTGCCGTCCATTCGATCAAGGGCGGAGCCGGCGCCTTCGGTCTGGACGATCTCGTCGCCTTCGCCCATGTGTTCGAGACCACACTTGATTGCGTTCGTTCCAACAGGCTTGAGCCGTCACAGGATGTCCTGAAGGTCATGCTGAAGTCGGCTGACGTGCTTGCCGACCTCACCAACGCCGCCCGCGACGGCGGCAGCGTCGACGAGGGCCGCAGCCGGGGTCTGGTGAAGGAACTGGAAGCGCTGGCGAACGGAGAGCTGCCATCTCCTTCCACAGCCGCTGAAGTGCCGGCGCCGAAACCTGCCGCAAAGGTGGCGCCTGCCCTCGCGGCTGCGGCGCCGGCCCCTAAGGCAACCGATGACAGCGGCTTCCAGCCGATACCCTTCTCCTTCGACGATTTCGGCGACGAGGAAGAGGTCGGTTCCGGTATTCCCGTCTATGAAATTGCCTTCAAGCCACGCTCCGACCTCTATTCGAAGGGCAACGACGCCACGCTTCTGCTGCGCGATCTCTCCCGCCTGGGCGAGATGAGCAGCTACTGCAACATGGACGATCTGCCGGGCCTCGACGATCTCGATGCCGAGGCTGCCTATTTCAGCTGGAATATCACGCTGAAGACGGACAAGGGAGAGGATGCCATCCACGCGGTTTTCGAGTTCGCCGAATGGGATTGCGATCTGAGCGTTAAGGAGGTCGGGGCCGAACCTTCTGTGTCGCCCAACGACGAACTGCCGATGATCCCCGTTCCCTTCGACCTTTCGATCCTGGATGAGGGTGCTGCCGAGGCACCGACGGAGCCGAATTCGGATGCTGCAGCTGCCGTTGCCGCCGCCGAGACGGTCTCAAACGTCACCCAGATGGCAGCCGCCGCAGCTCGTGTCGAAAAGAAGGAAGCTGCTGCTACGGCTGCCGCAAGCGCTGCCGCCGCTGCCCAGAATAATGCCGCAGCCGGCCAGACGATCCGTGTCGATCTTGATCGCGTCGACCGCCTGATCAATCTCGTCGGCGAGCTTGTCATCAACCAGGCGATGCTCTCCCAGAGTGTCATCGAGAACGACACGACCGGCACCTCGTCCATCAACATGGGTCTCGAAGAGCTGCAACAGCTCACCCGCGAGATCCAGGATTCGGTCATGGCGATCCGCGCGCAGCCGGTTAAGCCGGTCTTCCAGCGTATGTCGCGCATCGTTCGCGAAATCGCCGACATGACCGGCAAGACCATTCGTCTGATCACCGAAGGTGAAAACACCGAAGTCGACAAGACGGTCATCGACAAGCTGGCCGAACCACTGACGCACATGATCCGCAATGCGGTCGACCATGGCATCGAAACGCCGGAGAAGCGTGCGGCAGCCGGCAAGAATACCGAAGGCACGGTTCGTCTGACGGCAAAGCACCGTTCGGGCCGCATCCTGATCGAGCTCGCCGACGACGGCGCCGGCATCAATCGCGAGAAGGTTCGCCAGAAGGCAATCGACAACGACCTGATCCCCGCCGACGCCAACCTTTCGGACGAGGAAATCGACAACCTGATCTTCCTGCCCGGCTTCTCGACGGCCGACAAGATCTCCGACATTTCGGGGCGCGGCGTCGGCATGGACGTCGTCAAGCGCTCGATCCAGGCCCTTGGCGGCCGCATCAACATCACCTCGCGTCCGGGCCATGGCTCGGTCTTCACGATGAGCCTGCCGCTGACGCTTGCCGTCCTCGACGGCATGGTGGTCACGGTCGCCGGCCAGACGCTTGTGGTACCGCTGACCGCCATTGTCGAGACACTGCAGCCGGAAGCTGCTGCCATCCATTCATTCGGGGCCAACCACCGCCTGATCTCGATCCGCAACAGCTTCTGCCCGCTGGTCGATGTCGGCCGCATCCTGAACTTCCGCGCAACGCAGGCAAACCCGGTCGAAGGCGTCGCACTGCTCGTCGAATCGGAAGGCGGCGGTCAGCGCGCCCTTATGGTCGATGCGATCCAGGGCCAGCGTCAGGTCGTCATCAAGAGCCTTGAGGCGAACTATACGCATGTACCGGGCATCGCTGCGGCAACGATCCTCGGCGACGGGCGCGTGGCGCTCATCCTCGATGTCGATGCCGTGGTCGGCGCTTCGCGCGGCCAGGCACTGAAACCCGAAATGTCGTTGGCAGCAGCTGGATAGGTCATGTCGCATACCGTGAAAAATCTGAGCCAGGGGGATCGCGAGCTTATCGCGTTCCGCATCGGCGACCAGGAATTTTGCGTCAACATCATGTCGGTTCGCGAAATCCGCGGCTGGACGCCGGCAACGGCGATGCCGCATTCGCCGGCTGACATGAAGGGCATCATCAACCTGCGCGGCGCGGTGCTGCCGATCATCGATCTTTCGGCACGGCTCGGAATGAAGCCCGCCGAGCCGTCGGTACGTCACGTCATCATCGTCGCGCAGGTCCGGCGGAAGGTCGTCGGCCTGCTCGTCGACGCAGTCTCGGACATCCTCACCGTCACCGATGACAATATTCAACCGACTCCGGAAATTACTTCCGACACAGAGCGCCAGTTTGCCCGCGGCATTCTTGCGATCGAAAAGCGGATGATCTGCCTCGTCGAACTGGAAGCACTGTTTCCCGATACCGAAAGCGAAGCTGCATGAATGCGTCGAGTGCAAAAGATCTCAGGCAGGGGAACCCGGAAGAGGTCCTGGCGAGCGGCGAATATCCGCTGACGCGCCGTGACCTCATGGAAATCGCCGCGATGATCTACTCGGATGCTGGGATTTTCCTGAACGAGACCAAGGCTTCGCTGGTCTATTCGCGTCTTTCCAAGCATATCCGCAATCTCGGCCTTTCAGGTTTTCGCGAATACTGCTCGCTGGTTTCTTCGCCTTCGGGCGCTGCGCCGCGCCGCGAAATGCTTTCGCATCTGACGACCAACTTCACGCGCTTCTTCCGCGAGAACCATCACTTCGAGCACCTGCGGGACCACGTGCTGCCGGAGCTTCTCAGTCGCGCCAAGACGGGCGGGCGAGTCCGTATCTGGTCGGCGGCATCTTCCGACGGGCAGGAGCCCTATTCGATTGCGCTGACGGTGCTTTCGATGATGCCCAATGTCGCCGACTACGATTTCAAGATTCTTGCGACCGACATCGACCCGAAGATACTGAATCTCGCTCGGGCCGGCTGTTACGACGAGACGGCTCTCGAAACCGTATCGCCGGCCATGCGCAAGCAGTGGTTCACGGAAGTCAACATGGATGGGCGCCGCAAATTCCAGGTCGATGACCGCCTCAAGCGCCTGATCACCTACAACGAGCTGAACCTGATGGCGCAGTGGCCCTTCAAGGGCAAGTTCGACGTCATCTTCTGCCGCAACGTCGTGATCTACTTCGACGAACCGACGCAGATGAAGATCTGGTCGCGCTTTGCCGAACTGCTGCCGGAAGGCGGACATCTTTACATCGGCCATTCTGAGCGCGTTTCCGGCGAAGCAAAGCACGTCTTCGACAATATCGGCGTTACCACCTATCGCCACACCACGAACGGATTGGGGAGAAAGGGATGAGCGCACCGGCAAGAGTTCTCGTCGTTGACGACTCTCCCACGATGCGTGGGCTGATCAGCGCCGTCCTGAGTTCCGATCCGGACGTCAATGTCATCGGCCAGGCGGGCGATGCGCTGGAAGCGCGCGAAGCGATCAAGAAGCTCAATCCCGATGTCGTCACGCTCGACATCGAGATGCCGAACATGAACGGTTTGGAATTTCTCGAGAAGATCATGCGGCTTCGCCCCATGCCGGTCATCATGGTCTCCACCATGACCCACCGCGGCGCCGAGGCCACGCTCGCCGCGCTCGAGATCGGGGCCTTCGATTGCGTCGGAAAGCCTGCCCCAGGCGAGCCGCGTCCATTCGGCGATCTGGCCGAGAAGGTCAAGGCTGCCGCGCGCACGCAGCGCCAGTTCGTGCAGCCGCCAGCTGTTCCGGTTCCGCCGGTATCGGTCGCCGATTTCCGGGTCGGCCGCAAGATCGTTGCGATCGGTTCGTCGACCGGCGGCGTCGAAGCGCTGATCGCGGTGCTGCAGAAGTTCCCGGCCAACTGCCCGCCGACGGTCATCACCCAGCATATGCCGCCGGCCTTCACGAAAAGCTTTGCCGACCGCCTCAATCGTCTCTGTGCTCCGGTCGTTGAAGAAGCGAAGGATGGCGCACGTTTAGAGATTGGTAAGATTTATCTGGCACCAGGCGGAGAGCGTCATTTACAGGTCGCGAATGCGTCCGCACCCTGTTGCCGTCTCGTCGAGCGCGATCCGGTAAACGGCCACCGTCCCTCCGTCGACGTTCTCTTCGATTCCGTTGCCGAACTTGCCGGACGCAATGCGGTCGGCGTGATCCTGACAGGCATGGGCCGCGATGGTGCGGCTGGCCTCTTGAAGATGCGCCATGCCGGCGCACGCACTCTCGGACAGAACGAAAAGACTTGCGTCGTCTATGGGATGCCGCGAGTGGCCTATGAACTCGGTGCCGTTGAGCAGCAGCTGCCACTGAATGCCATCGGCGAAGAAATACTGAAAATGACAGCCGCCCGAAAGGAAGGAACAGAATAATGTCGATTGCGGAGAAAATCAAAGTTCTGATCGTCGACGATCAGGTCACGAGCCGGTTGTTGCTCAGCGATGCGCTGACCCAGCTCGGCTTCAAGCAGATCACGGCTGCCGGCGACGGCGAGCAGGGCATGAAGATCATGGCCCAACAGCCGCATCATCTGGTGATCTCGGACTTCAACATGCCGAAGATGGATGGTCTCGGTCTGTTGCAGGCCGTACGCACCAATCCTGCAACCAAGAAGGCTGCCTTCATCATCCTGACTGCTCAGGGAGATCGTGCTCTCGTGCAGAAGGCCGCCCAGCTCGGCGCCAACAACGTGCTTGCCAAGCCCTTCACCATCGAAAAGATGAAGGCGGCGATCGAAGCCGTGTTCGGAGCGCTGAAATGAACGTCGAGGCGGCAGCCCGCCGCGTTCATATCATTCAAGGCGAATGGAAGGTCCTGAATGATCCGACCGCGGTTTTGACGACCATTCTTGGTTCGTGTGTGGCTGCCTGTCTGCGCGATCCCGTGGCAGGTGTCGGTGGTATGAACCACTTTCTGCTCCCAGGCACGGGCAACACGGCGATGAGTGGCGGGGACGCGACGCGCTATGGCGTTCACCTGATGGAATTGCTGATCAACGGCCTTCTGAAGCAGGGCGCGCGCCGCGACCGCCTGGAAGCCAAGATTTTCGGCGGGGCAAAGACGATCTCGACGTTCTCCAATGTCGGCGAACAGAACGCTGCCTTCGCCATGCAGTTCCTGAAGGATGAAGGTATCCCGGTCGTCAGTTCCAGTACCGGCGGCGAACACGGCCGCAAGCTGGAATACTGGCCGGTTTCGGGCCGCGCGCGCCAGTACCCGCTGACCGGCGCTGAAACGCAGAAGACGGTGGCTCTCGAACAGCGACCTGTCGCCCCCCAAAAGCCGGTCGAAACAAGTATCGAGTTTTTCTGATGACGAGGGTTTTTCTATGACTTTCAGTGGAACGATAGAGGTGCCTTCGCCGGTCGAAGCGCTTCCGGACATCCTCATGCGTATCGTTTCCGAACTGCACGATGTCGCCTATCTCATCGAGCGCATCGAGCCGCAGCTTCTCGAAATCGGTGGCGCCGATGTCCTGCACTCGCCCGACAGCATGAAGATCATGCAGGGCATCGATCTTGCCGTCCAGAAAACCCGCGGTCTTGCTGAATTCATTGACACGATCACCGGCGAAATTCCGCAGAGCTGGGCTGTCGACGTCGCGACCGCGCTCAGCCTGGTCAAGCTTGCCGAAATGCAAAAAGCGCTCGGCGGTGCCACACGCCACGGCCATTCCCAACCGCTCAGCAAGGCTGCCGGCGACTTCGATTTCTTCTGACTTGAAAGCTCCCGAACTGCCCTGACGAAACGCTCGCACAAGTTTCGCCGTCTATCAACAAATGAGGCAATAAGCCTGTTTTGTCTTTGACGGATCGTGCGAGAACAGAATGAATCTGTTAAATCAATTAGTTCAACTCATTAAGAACTTGGGTTCGCTCGGGCGGACACGCTTGTTGGCGCTCGCTGGCGTTGGCGTTTTTTCAATTGCAATTATCTTGGCTGCTGCCTTTTTCGTTAACAAGCCGGCGCAGGAAACGCTCTATGTCGGCCTTGATACTCCTGACCTCAACCAGATCAGCATGGCCCTTGCGGAAGCCAATATCGGCTTCCAGGTCGGTTCGGACGGCTCAAGCATTACCGTGCCTGCCGGCATGACGGGCAAGGCCCGCCTGCTGCTTGCCGAGCGCGGCCTGCCCAACAGCGCGAATGCAGGCTACGAACTCTTCGACAATGTCGGCTCACTCGGCCTCACCTCCTTCATGCAGGAAGTCACACGCGTGCGGGCGCTCGAAGGCGAAATTGGCCGCACCATCCAGTCCATCTCGGGCATCACCGCCGCTCGCGTCCACATCGTCATGCCGGAAGTGGGAAACTTCCGTAAGGCGGAACAGAAGCCGACAGCCTCCGTCATGATCCGGGCGAGCGCTGCGGCAGGCCGAAGTGCCGCCACCTCGATCCGCCACCTCGTCGCCTCGGCCGTGCCTGGGCTTGATGTCGATGACGTGACGATTCTTGATTCCGCCGGCCAGTTGCTCGCATCTGGCGACGAGGCAAGCAACAGTTCGCTGAACCGCTCGCTCAACATCGTCCAGAACGTCCAGCAGGAAGTCGAATCGAATATCGACAAGGCCCTGGCTCCCTTCCTCGGCATGGACAATTTCCGCTCCAGCGTGACTGCCGATCTCAACACGGATGCGCAGCAGATTCAGGAAACCGTCTACGATCCGGAATCAAAGGTGGAGCGCTCCGTGCGCACGACGAAGGAAGCCTCGCAGTCGCAGCAGAAGCAGTCCGATAACGCAACGACCGTCGAGCAGAATGTTCCGCAGGCCGCACCCGAGCAAGGTGGCAGCAATAGTCCGGAATCGCAGGACAAGTCGGACAAGAAGGAAGAGCAGACCAACTACGAGATCAACAGCAAGACGACGGCCACGACGCGCAACAGCTACGAGATCGAGAAGCTCTCGATCGCCGTTGTCGTCAACAAGGGTCGTATCGCCCAGATGGTTGGCGAACCTGTCGATCAGGCCAAGATCGATGCTTATCTAGCCGAGATGCAGAAGATCGTTTCTTCAGCGGCCGGTATCAGTGCGGATCGCGGCGACGTCGTCACCGTGACGGCGATGGACTTCCTCGAGAACCAGCTTCTCGAAGATGCCGCCGGCGGCGTTCGCGTCATCGATATGCTCAGCCGCAACCTGGCCGGCATCATCAACTCGCTGGCCTTCCTGGGCGTCGCCTTCGTGGTGGTCTGGATGGGCGTGCGGCCTCTGGTGCGCAGCATCAGCAGCAGCGGTGCGGGAACCATCGGCGACACGTCTTCAGAAAGTGTCGGCCTGGAACTGCCTGACTTCGCTCCGGCCGGCGGAGCGGCTGGCGGAGGCGCGCTCATGGACGGGTTCGGCTCGGACTTCGGCTTCGACAGCACCGAAGACCTGCTCAGCCTGGGCGACGACGACGGAAACTTCAACCGCCGCGTCAAGGAGGGCCCGGAGCGGAAGCTCGCGCGAATGGTCGAGATCAACGAGGAACGCGCGGCAAAAATCCTCAGGAAATGGGCAGTGGACAACGCCGCGTGAACGAAAGGCCGGGAGACCGGCCATTCTTGACCTTTTCAACCACCCGCTTGCCCGATCACGGACTTGTTATCGAAAGCTGCCGCGGGGCCATATTTTGCACATGATTGAATGGGGCATCGATTATTTGCCAGATCAAGGCGGGTGCGTAAGTCGCTCTTTGCATAATTAAAGATCAATCGCTTGGCGGTACGCCTGCTGAAGCCAAAAAACTTACTCGGCAAATACATATTCATTTGAGACGCGCCGCTTAGGCGAATTTGTTCTCGATAGTCAGAACAAGGTCGTCGATGTTTGAAGTAGATATGAATTGTGGCGCAGAAGTACTTATATGGCGCTGGCCCGAACGGAGTGTTGTTTGCGATATCGAGAGAATCACAATAGATTCCAGGCCAGCTAATCAAGCGATGTCTGAGCGCGAATCACGCGCACGGAAAGCGGCAAGAGTAAATCCCAAGAACTCAGATATGGTAGTTTCTATCGTCTGACTTACCCTTGGGTGATTCGTTTAGTCATTGCCGCAGGCCGCGACGGCCCTGCGCAGACACTGCCTTGCAGGAACGGGCACTCAGCTGCGGGACGTTGCCGATGGATATGCGCATACTGCTTAAGGGCGAAAATCAGGCCGCGAACTTTGTTGGTCTCCAGACCGTCAATCTTTGCTCTCGCGAGGAGCTTATTGGGCAGCTCAGCGAAATTGCCGTTAGCGGTAGATTGCAGCTCGCGCTTCGCACGCTAACGGACTACGTCGGAGCGTCGCATTACCTGCTGGCACGATCAGACCTCATACAGGAGGCCGGCCTCGATTTCATCGTATCCTCGGACTGGCCGTTCGATCTCGTGAAGGCCCTGGCGACGTCACTGACGACGAGCTATGCACGCACGACCGAGCTCGAAAAGTGCATGCAGCTCTTCCAGCCGAATTTTACGCTTCTGCCCGACAATGCCGAGGTGCCGGATGGCGCCAGCCGCCAGTATTGTTCCTTGACCTTGAATGTCGGCCGTTCGCGGCTGTCGCTGATGTTCCTTTTCGATGACGGCTTCATCCTGTCGCCGGAGCGGCTGAGGGACGTGGGCCTTCTTGCAGGCTATCTCGCAAGTTCGCTCCGGTGCGGAGGCGCCCGGCCGGAGCGCGATTTCGAGCTGACGGAACGGGAACTCGAATGTCTCTTCTGGATCGCCGAGGGCAAAACCAGCGATGAGATCGCGATGATCCTGGGCATCTCCCGCAATACGATCAACAACTACATTACGAGCGTCATGCGAAAGACGGCGACGAAAACTCGCTCCGAGGCCATAGCGTTTGCGGTGAGAAACAATCTCGTCTGAGGGGAATTTATGGGGCATTCGTCAAACAGGGCGATGGGTAGTACCGAACACATACGCAGCGTGCGCCTGAACAGGCTAAGCAGCCGCTCCGACCTCTTCCCGCGGCTGGTCGCGATGCAGAAACTGGCGGATGCCCA
Source organism: Rhizobium etli 8C-3 (assembly GCF_001908375.1). Lineage (NCBI taxonomy): Bacteria > Pseudomonadati > Pseudomonadota > Alphaproteobacteria > Hyphomicrobiales > Rhizobiaceae > Rhizobium > Rhizobium etli. Next base: position 677,808 of record NZ_CP017241.1, read on the forward strand.
GAATTTTGCAGTCTACCGGATGAGCGGCTCGGGTCTGCCGGTGAAGCAGCGTCTGGTCTGCGAACTGGAAAACTGGGGACCTTCGGCAGCGGCGGCCTCAAGCAAGGCCCTTGTGGACAGTTACGGCGACGCGCTGCTGGACCATATCGAAAAGTCCCTCCTGCCTGTGTCCTGGGCTGGCGGCCATGATCGCGCCGCGCCCGGCTCTGCCAGTTTCGCGCCGTTCATGGCCCGGCTGATGGATGGCATTCTGCCCTTTTCAGGCCTCGCGTTTCCGGTGCGGCTCGGTGCTGCAGGAAATGGCTTCGTCGTCTTTACCGGCGACTATCTTGATCCCGGCAGCGACATGATCGTGGAGCTTCACGGCCGCAGCTGCCAGATCATGATGGATCTGCTCTCGCTGGACGAACGCCGCGCGGCGGCGGCGGAAGCGTTGAGCGAACGCGAGATCGCTTGCCTGCAACTTGCCGGCGACGGACGCATCAGCGAAGAGATAGCAGACAAGCTCGGCCTTTCGGTCCATACGGTCAATGCCTACCTCGGCTCGGCGACGATCAAGCTGGATTCGGTCAATCGCATCCAGGCAATCGCCAAGGCCATTCGCCTCGGCTACATCAGCTGACAAGCGCGGGCCGGGCGGACCAGCCGGGCTCTTTACGCTTCATGTCGGAGGGATCCATCAGCCCGCAAGCGCCTGCAGCGAGCGGGTATTGTACCGGCTTTCGCGCAGGCTTCGTTCGAGAAAGGCCGTGTTCACGTCTGGATCGGCAGACGGTTCATGGAAGGCGATGTGATTGATGTCGATGCCAGCATGCTCCTCGGCCAGGGTCAGCTGCGCATAGACCGTCACGCCGTGCGGCTTGATCTCGAGATCGAGGACGACCTCAGGCTTGCCACCCCATTCTAGCGTGTAGTTGCCTCCAAGTCCGAAATTGACCGTGCCAGGATGAAAGAAGAGCTCCGCGGCAGACGCCACCAGATCGGCGATGCTGCCGTAATACTCGAAGCGCAGCAGCGAAATCAGATCCGAAGCGTCGAGAAGCCGAAGCTCGGTCGCAACCGGGCTGATGGCTTCGGCAAGAATTCGTTCACGCTGAGAAGAGTAGGGGCATTTCTTCATTCGGCTTATCTTACCCGTTTGTTCCTGGCGTCGGCGGCATATACCCGGTGAATGAGCTCTGCCACTGCCTTGTAGAATACTGATGGGATGACACTATCGATCGAGACTTGCGCAAACATGGAGCGTGCAAGGGGTGGATCTTCGAAAACCGGAATTCCGTTCTTTTCGGCTATCTCTCTGATTTTCAAGGCAATGAGGTCCTGACCCTTGGCGAGAACCACTGGCGCATCGTTTTCTTCGCGCACGTAGCGCAAGGCCACGGCATAGTGCGTCGGGTTGGCGATGACGAGCGTGGCGCGGTCGACATTGGCAATCATGCGGCGGCGAGCACGGTCTCGCATCAGCGAGCGCTGGCGACCCTTCACGAAGGGGTCGCCCTGAGCCTGCTTGTTTTCCTCCTTGACTTCATGGCGCGTCATCTTGAGTTCGCTGAACCAGTGATGCCGCGACCAGAAGAAGTCCGCGATCGCAACGACGGCCGTCGCCAAAAGCACGACCAGCACGATCTTGCGCATGATCGTCATCGTCCGCTCGAAGAAGGTTTGCGGGTCGGAGAACATCGCGTCGATCGCGTTGAAATATTCGCTCTTCAGCACGAAGAACATGATCACGCCGACGATCAGGATCTTGAAGAGCGACTTGCCGAATTCGACCAGGCCAGGCAGGCTGAAGATGCGCGAAAAGCCCTTGGCCGGAGAAAGGCGCGACAGCTGCGGACGGATGCGTTCGAGAACCGGAGTGGGAAGGTTCTGGCTAATGGATGCCACGACGCCGAAGGTCATGAACAGCAGCATGGCCGGCGTGAGCAGCACGGCGCTCACCCAACCGAGATGCACGAAGAGTGACATCGCGTCCGGCCCGGTCTCGATCTTCCATTGGTCCGGCTGCTCGAAGATGTCGCGGAGCGATTCGCTGACGCGGCTGATGCCGTCAGGCAGATAGAAGGTCAGATAGATGAAGGTCGCAAGAACAGTGGCAAAGATCGGCACTTCGCGAGAGAAGGGCGTATTGCCCTTCTCTGCCGCGTCGGCCTGCTTTTTTGCTGTCGGGGCTTCTGTTTTGCTGTCCTTGTCTTCATCAGCCAAGTCCGCGGCCCTCCATCAATGGAAAGGGCCGCAGCATGGCGCGGCCCGTTCTGAAAAGCGTAGTCTTGTGGTCGATCGCGATCAACGCTGTGAGCTGCCTCTCGTCGGGTTGTCAACAGAAGCAGACGCTTAGGCGGCTGCCGGCGCTTCGCTCCCCGTCTCCTTGAGCTGGATCTGGCCGGAATTTGCCAGACGAATCGCTTCTTGGGCGACAGCACGCCGCGCAATGGCGATCTCGCGGGGATTGATGCCGACAGTGCCGCTCTGCAGGTCCGATTCGATCATTCGTCGCTGGCGCGGGCTGATCGAGGACAGAACGGCTTCGCGGATTTCGGGCGACGCGCCGCGCAAGGCCATGGTCAGAATGTCGGCGGAGATATCGTTGAGCAGCATGACGCGGCTGCGCTGCGGCATGAAGAGAATGTCGTCGAAGAGGAAGATCTTCGGGCGAACCTTGTTGACGGATTCGCGGCTGATCGACTCCAGCGACGTGAGCAATGTATCGACCTGCGGCTTGTCCATCTCGTTCATGAGTTCGGCAACCTTGTTCGAGCCGACCGAATTCTTCTCGGCCTCGACCTCGGCCAGCAGCGTCATCACCTGCTTTTCGATGATCTGCGCCACCTTGGGGCTGACGGATTTCAGGTTGACGGTACGGTTCATGATGTCGGCGCGGCGGCTGTCGGGAAGCTGCATCAGCACCTTGGCACCGAAGGAAGACGGCATCATCGAAAGGATATAGGCGACGGTCTGCGGATGTTCGCGCAGCAGGAACTTGCCGATGAAGGCCGGGTCGCCCTCGCCGAGTCGGTCCCAGATTGAGGTTTCGTATGCCTGGAATGCGGTGCGGCGACCAAGAAGGCTGTCCACCTCGTCCGGTGTCAGGCCCTCCTCGAGAATGCTCTCGATGGCCTTGGCATTGTCCATAAGGCCGGCGCCTTCGGTGAAAAGATCTTCGAATTCGGCTACCAGACCAAGAAGCTCATCCGGCGGAATGGCCCGCAGAGCCTGTGCGGAGGAGATAATCGTCTGCAATTCGGCCTGGGTGAAATACTTCAATAGCCGGCCTGCGACTCCCTTCCCCATAGCGAGGAGTACAGCCGCTGCCTTTTCAGCCTGGGTCAACGGTTTCCCGGCAAGTGCGCCGCCGAAATCGTCAAAGTCCATCATGGTCTAACCTCTCCGCCCCTAACCGGGGTCAGGCTTTTTTTGTGCTCAAAACTTCTATCAGCTTAACCCCGAAGCGGGTGTCGTCATTCTCGAGCACGGTGATTTCGCCACGTGCGATCTTGCGGCCGTTCACCATGATTTCAACCGGCTCGCCAATTTTCTTGTCGAGGGCGATGGTCGCACCTTCGTTGAGATTCATCAGGCCGGAAACCTGCATGCGGCTGCTGCCGAGCATGATCTGGACGTCGATCGGAATGTCCATGATCAGTTCGAAGTTCGAAGACAGCGCGCTGCCAAGCGGTGCCGGTTCGGCGCTTGCCGCCGACAAACCGGTATCGCCGAAATTCGAAGAACCGCCAAAGTCGCCGCCGCCCAACTCGCTGCTGTCGAAGGATGTCTCGGCTGCGCCATCGCTTCCAAAGTCGCCGAAGGCCGCCAGGTCGGTGCCGGTTCCGCCGCCGAATGCATCGGCCTCTTCGCCCAAGTCCGCGAGTCCGCCGTCCGAATCCTGCTTCAAAACCCCGCGCAGATCATCGATCGCCTGGTCGAGGTCGGCTTCGTTGCCCGCAAGCTCCAGTGACAGATCGTCGTTCTGTTTAGTTTTTTTCGTAGCCATGAAATCACTATTCCAGTTGAAACTTGCCTCAAACTGCCGTTGCAGCCGAAGGGAGGGGAGCCGATCAATTCATCAAATGCCGGATGAGTTCGTCGTCGGAGCTGATCGTATCTTTGACCCTGACGGTATAATTTTCGCCGGAACGCCCGAACTCGCACACATACAATTCCTTGCTGTTAGCACTGACCTCGACACGGACGTCGCCGGTATCGCGGAACGGAATGACATCGCCCGGCGCGAGCCTGGAGATGGTGCGCAGCGTCAGATCCTGAAGGCGGATTTTCGCGTCGAGCGTCACATTAGAACGGTGGACCTGTTCGGTGAGCTGTTCGGTCCACTCCGTGGACTTGGCGGACTGGTTCGTTGCCTTCGGTGCTGAGATCTGCGTCTTCAGCAGTGGCGCCTGGGGCACGATGACCGAGAACTCGGACGCAATGCCCGAAAGCGTGATTGACATGTTGATGGCCGAGGCGAATTCGTCTGCCATGTCGCTGGAGGGATGGGCGCGCAATTCATGCGGATGCGGCGGCCCAAGACTGGGTTCGAAGCCGCCCGGCGCATTGACGGCGGAACGCAAGACATTGGCGATCTTCTCGAAAACCATGACCGCCAGTTCAAGTTCGATGACCGAAAGCGATCTATCGGCCGGCTGCTCGATCGTATCGGAGGCAGCCCCAAGCAGGTTTTCCATCAGTGTGATGACGAAGCTGTTGCCGCAGGAAAAGGTGATATTCTGCGACCAGTTGCGCAACGTCGCCTCGACGAGGGTGACGTTGGTGTCGAGGTCGGCGATCAGATCGTTCTTGTAGCCGGAACTGCAGCCGATATAGGCAACAGCGATATCGAGCCCGGTTTCACTCTTGAAGACATCCGGCAGGAATTCGCGATAGACCTCCGACAATGAAGCGCAGAGCTTTTCTATGGTCGCCCGGTCGCCGAGGCGTCCCGTCAGCTTTGCAAGAAGGACCGGATCCATTGCCGGTCTTTGAGGGGAAATGTTGCTCATGGTCTTTTAGGCCGCCTTGTTCTCGCCACCCGGGTTCATCATTTCCTGTTCGACCGCGTCGATTGATGGGCGCTCGTAAGCAGAAATCGTCTTGCGGCCGTATTCGAGAGCCACCTGCGGTACCGAGCCGTTCATGTAGGCAAGCAAGGTCTGCTTCACGATGACATAGAGGCGATGCTGCTTCGTGCGCACCACCTTGATCTGGGAGACGAGCGGCGAGCAGAGGCAATAAGACAGCAGAATGCCGAGGAAGGTGCCGACGAGCGCCGAACCGATCAGGTGTCCGAGGACTTCCGGCGAATCGTTGATGTGCGCCATGGCCTTGATGACGCCGAGAACGGCGGCGACGATACCGATCGCCGGAAAAGCGTCGCCCATGATCTGGATGGCGTGATACGGCTTCATCTTGTCGTGCAGGATCGTGTTTATCTCTTCGTCCATCAGAGCCTCGATCTCATGCGAGCGGGCATTGCCGATAATGATCAAGCGGACGTAGTCGCAGATGAATGCCGTCAATTCCTTGTTCTTCAGGATCGTCGGAGCCGAGAGGAAGATCGAGGATTCGGCCGGATTGTCGATATGCGCCTCGATTTCGTTGCGTGATTTCGTGCGCAGGTCGCGCATCAGCGAATAGAGAACACCCAGCGTATCGAGGTAATTCCGCTCCTTGGGCACCGTATGCTTGAAGGCTTCACCGAGCGCCTTTGCAGAATCCTTCACCACCTTCATCGGGTTCGCCATGATGAAGCTGCCCAGGCCGGCGCCGGCGATGATGACGAGTTCGAAGGGCTGCCAGAGTGCGCCGACATGGCCACCCATCGCCATGAAGCTGCCGACGATGCAGCCGCAGGTAATCACAAATCCGATAATGATATTCATCGTCAGTCCAAACCTGAACGTTGTTTTCAACCTCAGGGATAGGGTTGCTGGCTTGCGTGAGGCTGATGGTTGGCGCCCATCCGCATGCCAGCTTCGCGCAAGGATTTGCCGTCAGCTTCGAGGTGACCAATGGAACCGATTCGTCCGTTTCTGAGATGCCGCTCAGTTAAACCGTGGTCGAACAAACGACGGGACCCCGTCTTCGTTGCGTTCATCGCCAATGCCAGGAGCCTACCATGCAATCCGGTCTTTATGTTTCCTTGTCATCCCAGATGGCACTCGAAAAGCGCCTGACGACAATTGCGGACAATATGGCCAACGTGAACACGACCGGATTTCGCGGGACGGAAATCAAGTTCAATCAGTTGCTGAGCGACACCGACAACAAGCTCAACGCAAAGGTTGCCTTCGTCTCGCAGGGCAACGACTATCTGTCCGGCGACAGCGGGGAGCTGCAGCACACCGGCAACATGCTGGACTTTGCCATCAAGGGTAACGCCTGGTTTGCACTGGATACACCGGCGGGTCAGGTTCTGACCAAGGACGGCCGCTTCACCATGAAGGATACGGGCGAGCTCGTGTCGATCCGCGGCTACCCGGTTCTCGACGCTGGCGGCGCGCCTATTCAGCTGAACACGGCCGGTGGCGAGCCCAAGGTCGGCAATGACGGCATGATCTACCAGGGCGGGCGGCAGGTCGGCTCGCTCGGTCTCTTCGAAGCCGATATAACCAAGGGTTATCTCCGCTATGAGAACAGCGGCGTGATGACCACGCAGACGCCGCGGGCCGTTACCGACCGGTTCAATATCGGCATCGAGCAAGGCTATCTCGAAAACTCCAACGTCAACGCGATGCACGAAATCACCCAGCTGATCGAAGTCAACCGTGCCTTCGAGAGCATCGCCTCGCTGACGGCAGACAGCGAAAGCTCCTTCAACGAGGCCATCAAGACTCTGGGTGGCAGCCGTTGAGCGGAAGGTTTGACGGATGACCAACATACCGCTGACTGAAGACGCGCTTTCGCCGAAGCTCGATCATCTTGCCGCCCTCGTCGGCCGCTATATCAAGCCGGAACATGCGGTCGCACATGGCGGCCATGTCCAGACGATCGCTGCCGGCCACTATACGGTCAGCGGACTTTCCCGCCACGTCCGTCTCGGCGAATTCGTCGCCCACAAGTCGGCGACCGGCATCCATCTTGGCGAGGTCGTCCGCGTCGAGCCGGAACTTGCCTATGTCTGCCCGATCGAACCCGGTGAGCCGATCGGCATTCGTGACACGGTCATCCGCAAGGGGGCTTTTCGAATATCGCCAGCCGAAAGCTGGTGCGGCCGGACAATCAATTCGCTCTGCGAACCGATCGACGGACTTGGCCCGATCGTCGAGGGCCTCGATCGCCGCTCGATTTCCAATGCCGCGCCGCCTTCGATGACGCGCAAGCGTGTCAACAAGGGCTTCCGGACGGGTGTACGCGCCATCGATATCTTTTCGCCGTTATGCCACGGTCAGCGCCTGGGCATCTTCGCAGGCTCCGGCGTCGGCAAATCGACGCTGCTCTCGATGCTCGCCAAGGCCGACGCCTTTGACAGGGTCGTCATTGCGCTCGTCGGCGAACGCGGCCGTGAAGTGCGCGAATTCATCGAGGACACGCTTGGCGAGAACATGAAGAAGTCGATCGCTGTTGTCGCCACCAGCGACGAGAGCCCGATGCTGCGCAAGATGGCGCCGTTGACGGCGGTGACGATCGCCGAACATTTCCGCGATCAGGGCGACAACGTTCTCCTGATTGTCGACAGCATCACGCGCTTTGCCCACGCCATCCGTGAAGTGGCGACGGCATCCGGCGAGCCGCCGATCGCCCGCGGCTATCCCGCATCCGTTTTCACCGAGATGCCGCGACTGCTCGAGCGGGCAGGTCCCGGTCCGGAGGGCACCGGAACAATCACTGCAATCATCTCGATCCTCGTCGATGGCGACAATCACAACGATCCGATCGCCGACTCGACGCGCGGCATTCTCGACGGCCACATCGTCCTGCAGCGCAGCCTGGCGGAGGAGGGCCGCTATCCGCCGATCGACCCGCTGGCTTCCATTTCGCGCCTTGCCCGCAAGGCCTGGACGCCGGATCAGGAAAAGCTCGTCTCGCGCCTGAAGGCGCTGATCCATCGCTTCGAGGAAACCCGCGACCTGCGCCTGATCGGCGGCTACCGACCGGGGGCAGACGCGGATTTGGACATGGCGGTCAAGCAGGTACCGATCATTTACGATGTTTTGAAACAGTCGCCGGGAGACCGCGAATCGGCCGATGCCTTTGCTGACCTGGCGGCAGCACTCAAGACGGCTGCCGGGATTGCGAACCAGCCGGCGACCATCCCGACGAGACCCAGAGGCTAGCTTTGACCACTTTCGACGATGATGACGAGCGCATCGCTCCCTTGAAGTCGCTGGAAAAGCGGCAGGCGCTGATGCTCGACCGTGTGCTGACGGTGACCGGGCTTGCGCTGGCGGGCGCGGCGGCATTTTTCCCATGGTACGTCTTCTTCAACGAGGACAAGTTCAGCATCAAAGTCGAACAAGGGGACCGGAGCCGTGACCTGCCGGATTGGCCCGAACGCAACGTTTTCAGCGTTTCGCCGCTTGCGATGGTCAACAAGAACGAAGTGGAGAAGAAGCCCGCGCCTCCCTTCGATCCGCTGACGACCGCGACGGTTTCGAATGTCGGCAGGGAGAGCAACAAGGGTGCCTTGCCCGACGACCAGCCGTTTCCGGCCGTTTCCGGTTTCAAGCTGCTGCATGTCGCCAACGGCCGCGCGCTGATCGAGGATTCCTCGGGCATGTATGTCGTGCGCGTCGGATCGATCCTGCCGGACGAAAGCCGTCTTGCCACGCTGGAAGAGCGCAACGGCAAATGGGTGATCGTCACGTCCAACGGCGAAGTCTACCAGAACAAATGATTTCGATTGCTGCGGTCGATGGAGGCTCCCGCGCCTGCGACGGGGCCTCTTTCCTTTTGGCGCTTCCATAAAGATCGCTTCGGGAAAGAGCCGAAATTCTCCGTAAGTCTGACGCAAGATTGCCGCCCTAGGGTCCTCTCAGTAAAAACGGAGAGTTCCCATGCAACCGATTCAACTTTTCGACTTGGCCTCGCGGCAGGCGGAATGGCTGACGATCCGTCAGGAGGTTGTGGCCGGCAATATCGCAAATGCAAACACGCCGAAATTTCGTGCCAAGGACGTGACGCCTTTCGAGGCCGTGCTCGACAAGGCCGATATCACGATGGCCCGCACCAATCCGGCGCATTTCAGCGGCAACGATTTCAGCACCAGCGGCGGCATCGACGTCAGGGAAGCTGCACTCGACCAGGAAATCGGCGTGCAGGAATCGGGCAACACCGTCGGCCTTGCAGAGGAGCTGTCCAAGTCCGGCGAGATCAAGCGTCAGTACGAGTTGAACACCTCTTTGGTGGGCTCCTTCCACCGAATGATGTTGATGACCGTAAGGAAGTAATGTCGTGGATCCCTTGTCAGCAGCAATGAAGATTGCAGGTTCCGGACTCGAAGCGCAGTCGACACGCCTGCGCATCGTCTCGGAAAATATCGCAAACGCCCGTTCGACCGGTGATACGCCCGGTGCCGATCCCTATCGCCGCAAGACGATCACGTTTGGCGAGGAGGTGGATCGCGCCGGCGGTGTGACGACAGTAGGCGTCAAGAAGCTCGGCGTCGACGAATCCGATTTCACGACGGAATACGATCCGAGCAATCCGGGTGCCGACGAGCGCGGCGTCGTCAAGCTGCCGAATGTCAACATGCTGGTCGAAATGGCCGACATGCGCGAAGCCAACCGTTCCTATGACGCCAACCTGCAGACCATCAAGCAGACCCGCGACCTGATCTCGTCCACGATCGATCTCCTGAAGAGCCAATAATGATCAACAACATAACCAACGTCAGCTCTCTTTCCGTAACGCGCGGCCTCGGCAGCGTTGCGACCGAGAATTCCTCCACGGTTCCTTCTGCCGCCGAAAGCGCCAAGAACGACCAGAGCTTTGCGGCCGTTCTCGGAAACATGGCAACGCAGGCCGTCGGTACCATGAAGGGCGCTGAAAGCATGTCCTTCGCCGGCATCAAGGGTGCGGCGACGACCCGCGAAGTTGTCGATTCCATGCTGCAGGCCGAGCAGACCCTGCAAACCGCAATCGCAATCCGTGACAAGGTCGTGTCGGCCTTTCTCGAAGTCACCAAGATGCAGATGTAACTGGATTTAAGGACGAACCGATGAGAGCGCTCGCCATTGCGGCTACGGGCATGGATGCCCAGCAGACAAACCTCGAAGTGATCGCGAACAACATCGCGAACATCAATACGACAGGCTTCAAGCGTGCACGCGCCGAGTTTACCGATCTGCTCTACCAGACCGAACGCGCCAAGGGCGTCGCAAACCGCGCCAACCAGGCGATCGTTCCGGAAGGCGCCAATATCGGCCTCGGCGTGCAGACATCTGCGATCCGCAACCTGCACATTCAAGGCGAGCTCAGCCAGACCGGCAACGACCTCGACGTGGCGCTGATCGGCAAGGGTTTCTTCCAGATCGAGGCCCCGGACGGCACGACGCTCTACACGCGCGCGGGCGCTTTCAACAAGAATGACCAGGGACAGCTCGTCACCGTCGACGGCTATGAGGTCGTCCCGGGCATCACGATTCCGACCGGTTCGACGGAACTGACGATCAGCCGGTCCGGCGAAGTCACCGCAAAGCTCCCCGGCCAGACGGAACCGACGACGCTCGGCCAGCTGACGCTTGCAAGCTTCGTCAACGAAGCCGGCCTTCAGCCACTCGGCGACAACCTTTTCCAGCAGACGCCGGCCTCGGGCGACCCGGTCGTCGGTACGCCGGACGAAGAGGGCTTTGCGTACATGAAGCAGGGCTACCTGGAATCGTCGAACGTCGATCCGGTGAAGGAAATCACCGAGCTGATATCGGCCCAGCGCGCCTATGAAATGAACTCCAAGGTCATCACCACCGCCGACGAAATGGCCTCCATCGTCAGCAAGAACCTGAAGTAAGAGGAAAGGGCCGAACATGAAGTTTCGCCGGGCGAGAAATACAGTCGCTTCGACGGCATTGGCCGCGGTTGCGATCGCAGGCATCGTCTTGCCCGGCTCCGTGAGCGCCGGCATGGGCTATGCGGTCGTGCCGACGGCCATCATCTATCCCGGAGAAACGATCAGCGGTGGCCAGCTTCAGGAGGTCGAAGTCACCAATCCCAACCTTGCTGGCGGCTATGCGAGATCCATCGAAGAAGTTCGCGGCATGATCTCGAAGCGCACGCTGCTGCCGGGACGCACGATCCCCGTCTCGGCCCTGCGCGAGCCGTACACTGTCACCCGCGGATCGCAGATTCGCCTTATCTTCCGCATCGGCGCGATGACGATCTCGGCGGCAGGCTCGCCGCTCGAGGACGGCTCTACCGGCCAGGTCGTTCGTGCCCGCAACATGGATTCAGGCGTCATCGTCAGCGGCACCGTGCTTGCCGATGGCACCATACATGTGGCGGCAAAATGAAGATAATCTCTCGCATGTGTATCGCCCTTGCGGCGCTTTCCTTGTCCATGGCGCATGTGACGCCGGCATTTGCGCTGACCTCGCGCATCAAGGACATCGCCTCGTTGCAGGCCGGGCGCGACAATCAGCTCATCGGCTACGGTCTCATCGTGGGCCTTCAGGGCACGGGCGACGGCTTCCGCGCTTCGCCGTTCACCGAACAGTCGATGCGCGCCATGCTGCAGAACCTCGGCATTTCGACGCAGGGCGGCGAATCCAATGCGAAGAATACGGCTGCTGTCATGGTCACGGCGAACCTTCCGCCGTTTGCAAGCCCCGGCAGCCGCATCGATGTCAGTGTCAGTTCGCTTGGCGACGCGACCTCGCTGCGTGGCGGCACGCTCGTCATGACATCGCTTTCGGGCGCCGACGGCCAGATTTATGCAGTCGCGCAGGGCTCCGTCGTTGTCTCCGGCTTCCAGGCGCAGGGCCAGGCTGCAACGCTGACCGAGGGCGTCACGACGGCCGGCCGCGTCCCGGGCGGTGCAATTATCGAGCGCGAGCTTCCCTCGCAATTCAAGGATTCCGTCAATCTGGTGCTGCAGCTTCGCAACCCTGATTTTTCGACGGCCGTGCGCATTGCAGATGTGGTGAACGGCTATGCGGCTGCCCGTTTCGGCGGTCCGGTTGCCGAGGCGAGGGACGCGCAGGAAGTTATCGTCCAGAAGCCGCGTGCGGCGGACCTGACGCGATTGATGGCCGACATAGAAAATCTGGTCGTCGAGACCGATACGCCGGCAAAGGTCGTGGTCAACGAGCGCACCGGCACGATCGTCATCGGGGCGGATGTCCGCGTCTCGCCGGTCGCGGTCAGCTACGGGACCCTGACCGTACAGGTTACCGAGCTGCCGCAGATTATCCAGCCGGAACCCTTCTCGCGCGGCGTCACAGCCGTTCAGCCGCAGACAGATATTGCTGCGCAGCAAAACGGCGGGCGGGTCGCGATCCTCGAGGGTCCTAACTTGCGGACCCTGGTCGCAGGTCTCAACAACATCGGCGTCAAGCCGGATGGTATCATCGCAATCCTGCAGGGTATCAAGTCCGCGGGCGCCCTGCAGGCGGAGCTCGTACTGCAATGATCGGATCGAAGTTCGACATCAGAATATCTGAACTGCTACGGCGGCTCTCGTTACCGGCTGCCGCGGCCATCCTTCTGTCCATCCCCGGCGCCTTTGCCCAGGAAGCTGCAAGACCTGCCGGCGACCTGAGCTCGGAAGAGGAAATCAAGCAGTTCTGCACCAACATCGCCGATCCGGCGCGAGATCGGCGCTATCTGCTGCAGAGGCAGGAACTGGAAAAGCTGCGCGCCGATATCGATGCCCGCGTGGCGGAGATGGACAAGCGCAAGGCCGAGTACCAGGACTGGCTGAAGCGTCGCGACGATTTCCTCAAGCAGGCTCAGGCCGGCCTTACCGACATCTTCAAGAACATGAAGCCGGATGCTGCGGCGCTGCAGCTTCAGGAGGTCAAGATCGAAATCGCCGCGGCGGTGATCATGCGGCTCGGCTCGCGTCAGTCGAGCCTGATCCTGAACGAGATGGATCCGCTGAAGGCGGCCGTCATCGCCAATATCATCGCAAGTGCGTCCGATCCCAATACCTCGAAGGATCCCTCATGAACAAGCGTTTCCCGGCTGTCATTGCCGCTGTTGCCCTTCTAGCCGGCTGCCAGTCGCCGCAGGCTGTGAGGGAGATCGGCCGGGCGCCCGCCATGAGCCCGATCGGCAGCGGCCTTGCTTATGGCCAAACGCCGCAGATGGCCCTTTATCCGAAGCAGCCGCGCCAGGTAGCGCAGGGCTATTCGTTGTGGAGCGATTCCCAGGCAGCGCTCTTCAAGGATGCGCGCGCACTCAACGTCGGCGACATCCTGACGGTCAATATCCAGATCAACGACAAGGCGACGTTCGACAACGAAACCAATCGCAGCCGCCAGAATTCGAGCGGCCTCAATTGGGATGTGCAGGCCAACATCTTCGGTTGGAATCCGACCTCCGAGACGGACATCACCTACGGTTCCGACACGAGCACTGACGGCAAGGGCAAGATCGAGCGATCCGAAAAGCTCACGCTGCTCGTCGCTGCTGTCGTCACCGGCATCCTCGAAAACGGCAACCTTGTCATCAGCGGTTCGCAGGAAGTCCGCGTAAACCAGGAAATCCGCATTCTCAATGTTGCCGGTATCGTGCGTCCGCAGGACGTCGATTCCGAAAACCAGATCTCCTACGAGAAGATCGCCGAAGCCCGCATCTCCTACGGCGGCCGTGGCCGCCTAATGGAAGTGCAGCAGCCGCCACGCGGCCAGCAGGCCATCGATCTCTTCTCGCCGCTCTAGGGCCGGACGACCATGGCAGACTCAGAAGATACCGACGGCAAGCCGAAAGCGAAGTCCGCCATGGTGATCATGGCGGCGGGGCTTCTTGCACTCACCGTTGTCGGCGCCGGCGGCGGTTGGCTCGTCGGCACGATGATTGCGCCAAACGTCAAGAGCGCCGAGCAGGCAGCGGCGCAAACGGTTTCGGCCAGCGGCCAACAGACAACGGAAGGCGAGGGCGGACTGCCCCATATTTCCACCGAGGCGAACAACGTCGTCCAGCTTGAGCCGATCACCTCGAACCTCGCCTATCCCTCGGAAAACTGGGTCCGGCTCGAAGTGGCGCTGCTTTTCAACGGTCCCCCGGACGTGAAAGTGGCCGAGGACATCCACCAGGATATCCTGGCTTACATTCGCACCGTTTCCCTTCAGCAGATCGAAGGACCGCGTGGCTTTCAATATCTGCGGGATGACATACGGGAACGTGTTGACCTGCGCTCGCAAGGACGAGTATCGAAGGTCATGTTCAGGACCTTTGTCATCGAATGATTCGATTCACAGTTTTCTTCGCTGCCATGATGGCGGCGCCGGAATTGGCGGTTGCCCAGCAGCTGCCGACAGATCTTTTGAACATACCCGTCGATGGCTCCGTCGCCGCCTGGATCATCCGCACCTTCGGCCTTCTGACGGTCCTTTCCGTCGCTCCCGGCATCCTGATCATGGTGACGAGCTTTCCGCGCTTCGTCATCGCCTTTTCGATCCTGCGCACGGGCATGGGGCTTTCGTCCACCCCTTCCAACATGATCCTGCTTTCGTTGGCGCTCTTCATGACCTTTTACGTCATGTCTCCCACCTTCGATCAGGCCTGGCAGAGCGGCGTGCAGCCGCTGCTTTCCAACCAGATCAACGAGCAGGAGGCCGTGCAGCGCATTGCCGAGCCCTTCCGCACGTTCATGGCCGCCAATACGCGCGACAAGGATCTGGCGCTCTTCGTCGATCTCGCGCGCGAACGCGGCCAGACCGTCCAGACCGGTGCCCGGGTCGACTACCGTGTTCTTATTCCCGCTTTCATGATTTCGGAGATCCGGCGCGGGTTTGAGATCGGCTTCCTGATCGTCCTGCCGTTTCTCGTCATCGACCTGATCGTTGCAACGATCACCATGGCAATGGGCATGATGATGCTGCCGCCGACTTCGATCTCGCTGCCGTTTAAGATCCTGTTCTTCGTTTTGGTCGACGGCTGGAACCTGCTCGTCGGCAGCCTGGTGCGATCCTTCAGCTAACCTCCACCGACAATACCGTTTGGCCGGCAATGACAAGGCGCCGGGCATGCTACCCGGCGTTTCCTCCATTCAAATCGCGCGCGCCAACCTCGTTGCTTAGGACGGGGAAGAACAGCTTATGCAGCAGTTATTCCGCCGAGTAGAACGGCTCCGTACGTGGCGGCAAGGCCGGCACGTCGATGTGATCGGGGTCAAGACCGTTCCTGGCGCGCTCTGCCATCATTTCATAGGCTGTTTCCAGGTGATGACAGAAGCGCTCCGCATCGAAAAGCGGCATGATCGGGCCGTTGGCTTTCAGGCGCGCCTTGTAGCCGGCGATCTTTCCGGGATTTTGCGCCAGCTCGACGGCCATGTCCTCATAAGCCTTCAGGTCCGGGGCAACCAGTTCGGGCATTCCGATCGCGTGCTGCAGGCTCTCGCTGACGCGCGAGGCGAAGTTCGTGCCCTTGACTGTCAGGACCGGCAGGCCGCCCCATAGCTGCTCCGACGTTGTCGTGTGACCGTTGACCGGGAATGTGTCGATGCCGATGTCGGCTGCCTGCTGGCGGGTGATATGTTCTTCGTAGGTGACACGCGGGCAGAAGATGATGCGCTTTTGCGAGATGCCGGCCTCCTGGAACCTCTTGGAGAGATTTGCCTGGTTGCGCGCGCCGTTGGACATGATCCAGAGAACGCTGTTGGGCGCGCGTTTCAGGATGTTGCACCAGCTGTCGATCGTCTCGGCGATGATTTTGCGGTTGCCGTTGAACGAAGCGAAGATGAAGGCATCTTCAGGCAGTCCGAGTTCGGCCCGCGAGATCGGCTTCGGTTTCGGGCGGTTCGTCGGGTCATTCGGCTGGTAGCTTTCCGGCATCCTGCAGAATTTCTCATGGTAATACGGCTTTGCCGCATCCGGAAGGACGAAGCGGTCGCCGATGACGTAGTCGAGATCGATGTTGAGCGTGCTTCCCGGAAAACCGAGCCAGGCGACGTGAACAGGCGCCAGCGGGAGGTTGAACGACGTCGCCCGACTGCCGGCCGTGTGGCCCTTCAGGTCGACCATGATGTCGATGTTGTGCTCGCGAACGACCGCAGCGATTGCTTCATTGGAAAGGCCGTACACGTCGACGACATTTCCCCATCGGCTGCGGTCGGTCGTGTTCTTAGCCAGATGCTCCGGCTCGGTGTGGCAAAAGAGCGTAATTTCGAAGCGGCTGGTATCGTGCAGCTCGAGGATGCGCTGCAGGAGCTTCATCGTCGCGTGGTGGTCCCAGAAGTCCGAGGACATGTAGCCGACGCGGATCTTGTCGGACCAGGTGTGCGGCATCTTCCGCCGCATGGCGACGCGTTCTGGATTGAGGGGGGTCGTGCCGATCGTGGCAAACCGGTTCAGGCGCTCGTCGCCGTTCCAGTGAAGATGATAGAAGGGGTTGTCCTTGCGAAGCACGTCGAGGTCGCCCTTGGCGATGCGCTCGATGATCGGACCGCTGTGTTTGTCGGTTTCGTCGAAATCGTTGAACTCGCGCAAGAAGACAAGATAGAGAAAGCGGAAAGCGATATTGCCGGGGTAGCGCTTGAACAGGTTGCGCGCGAGCATCTGGTTGGTCTGATCGTGCAGGTCGTCGGTCAGAAGCAGGGCGGCGAGCCTGGAGTGGTCCGGATTGGAACTTTCCGACAGCACTTTCTTGAACGGTTTTACGATGTCGCGCTGCTGGCGGTTCAGGTAGATCGAGGTCAGGATATAGGCAAGTTCAGCGTCATCCTGCGCCTTCGACAGATTGCGCATCCCGATCAGCAATGCGTCGTCTTCGTTCCCGCACTCAAAATGCAGACGTGCGGCCTGCTTGTGGTATTCGTAGGCGTTCGGACCGTCGTATTGCGCAGCGAGCGCATAGGATCTTGCCGCATCCGCCTTGAAGCCCAACTGCAAAAGGTTCTTTGCAAGCAGCGCGTAGGTTTTGGCGTCCTGTTGGCTGTCGATGAGCTGGTTCAGTATTGCAAGCGATTGGGTATAGCGGCCCATCTGGAAGTCTTTGGAGGCTGCCGAAAACGAAACTTTGCTGTTCAAAACCAACTCCGTGCGGAAATATCCGTTTGAATGTCGCCGTTCAGGGTCGCGCCCACGTCACCGCAAAGGCGCAATTATCCCAACCCTGGTTCATCGCATATTGCCGGGCGAAGCTTGCTTGAAACAGGTGGCCGGTTGAGGCGCTCCACGAAATAATTTTAGCTCGAGATTACAGATATTTACCGTGCATTAACTACGCCTGCTGTGGGCGTTCGGGCACTGCTTCGTTTTAAGAAGTTGGCAAGCATTGGCTGCGAGATTGCTCCCCGACATGACGGGTTTGGGGCCAAGAACACAGGGCACCGAGGGGCATGAAGCTGGTCCGTCATCGCCGGTAAGCAGTCCGGTAATGTCCTCCTTTTGTATCTAGTTTTCTAGGGGACAGACTTTTATGACAAGTATCAATACGAACAACTCTTCCATGGCAGCTCTCCAGACGCTGCGTAACGTCAACAAGGGCCTGAACCAGACTCAGAACCACGTTTCGACCGGTCTGCGCGTCGGCTCGGCTTCCGACAACGCTGCTTACTGGTCGATCGCAACGACCATGCGTTCCGACAACAAGGCGCTTTCGGCCGTTTCCGACGCTCTCGGCATGGGTGCCGCCAAGGTCGATACCGCTTACACTGCGATGGACAGCGCCATCGACGTTGTTTCCGAAATCAAGGCCAAGCTGGTTGCCGCGACTGAAAACGGCGTCGACAAGGCGAAGGTCCAGGAAGAAATCAGCCAGCTGCAGGCGCAGTTGATGAGCATCGCTCAGTCGGCTTCCTTCAATGGCGAAAACTGGGTCGCCGGCGCAAACAATACCACCAAGAGCGTTGTTTCGTCCTTCGTTCGCGATGGTTCGAACGGCGTGTCGGTCAAGACGACCGACTACAAGCTGGACAACTCCTCGGCCGGCAACGTCCTGTTCGGCATGAGCGGTGGCTCGATCGAAACCTCCACCGGCATCCTCGGCACCTCGACGGGCGCAACCGGTTCGGTCTACTCGATGGACATCACCAACTTCACGCTGGGCCAGATCTCGACGGCTCTGTCCAACGTCGAATCCGCACTGAAGGCGATGACTTCGGCTGGCGCCGAGCTTGGCTCGCTGTCCACCCGCATCGAAATGCAGGACGATTTCGTCTCGGCTCTGAGCGACTCGATCGACTCCGGTATCGGCCGTCTCGTCGACGCCGACATGGAAGAAGAATCCTCCAAGCTCGCCGCCCTGCAGACGCAGCAGCAGCTTGCGATCCAGTCTCTCTCGATCGCCAACTCCTCTTCGCAGAACATCCTGTCGCTCTTCCGCTAAGCGCGGTCGAAATCGACAAGCACTTAAGTCTCGCGGCCGGATCATCCCGGCCGCGAAATGTTTTAAGAACATGTTAATCAAACAGTACCTAACATTCAGATTTCATTAACTAAATTTCTCCTTCAGCTTCAGTATTCCTTAACCATCTTGCTGTTTTCTAGGCCCATCGAAACGGCGAGTTAACCTTAATGGATACGGTTAACAGGCATGAAGCTGATCGCTGTGGGCCGGCAAAAAATTCCGGAATGTCCCTTCCTTGTTTTTCCTGCCAAAGGGGCAAATAGACATGACGAGTATCGTTACCAACAACGCTGCAATGGCAGCTCTCCAGACTCTGCGCGGCATCAACCAGGGCCTCGGCGAGACCCAGGATCACGTTTCGTCCGGCCTGCGGGTCGGCAAGGCCGCTGACAATGCTGCTTACTGGTCGATCGCAACGACCATGCGTTCCGACAACAAGGCGCTTTCGGCCGTTTCCGACGCTCTCGGCCTCGGTGCCGCCAAGGTCGACACTGCCTATGCCGCGATGGACAGCGCCATCGACGTTGTTTCCGAAATCAAGGCCAAGCTGGTTGCCGCGACTGAAAACGGCGTCGACAAGGCGAAGGTCCAGGAAGAAATCGACCAGCTTCAGGAACAGCTGCTGAGCATCGCTCAGTCGGCGGCATTCTCTGGCGAAAACTGGGTCGCCGGCGCAAACAACACCACCAAGAGCGTTGTTTCGACCTTCGTTCGCGATGGTTCGAACGGCGTGTCGGTCAAGACGACCGACTACAAGCTGGACAACTCCTCGGCCGGCAACGTCCTGTTCGGCATGAGCGGTGGCACGATCGAAACCTCCACCGGCATCCTCGGCACCTCGACGGGCGCAACCGGTTCGGTCTACTCGATGGACATCACCAACTTCACGCTGGGCCAGCTCTCGACGGCTCTGTCCAACGTCGAATCCGCACTGAAGGCGATGACTTCGGCTGGCGCCGAACTTGGCTCGATCTCCACCCGCATCGAAATGCAGGACGATTTCGTCTCGGCTCTGAGCGACTCGATCGACTCCGGTATCGGCCGTCTCGTCGACGCCGACATGGAAGAAGAATCCTCCAAACTCGCCGCCCTGCAGACGCAGCAGCAGCTTGCGATCCAGTCTCTCTCGATCGCCAACTCCTCTTCGCAGAACATTCTGTCGCTCTTCCGCGGCTAATTGGTCGAAGAACATTCACCGGCCGGCTCGTCCGGCAGGCCACGATAAGGAGGCCGCGCTTCGTTGGGAGCGCGGCTTTTTCTGTTGGCGTTAACTATTCGTTAACCATTTTGGCGTCTTCTGCGCTCAACGAAACGGCGGGTTAACCAATATTGATTTTCGGTTAACAGGCATGAAAGCTGACCGCCGCTCCCGGTAGTCCGGAATGTCCCTTTCCAAAAAATGCCAACAAGGGGCAATCATTTTATGACCAGTATTTTGACCAATGTCGCTGCAATGGCCGCTCTCCAGACGCTGCGGGCCATCAATGACAGCCTGGAGGAAACCCAAAATCATGTTTCATCCGGCTATCGCGTAGAAAAGGCAGCCGATAATGCCGCCTACTGGTCGATTGCAACGACCATGCGCTCCGACAACAAGGCGCTTTCGGCCGTCTCCGACGCGCTGGGTCTGGGTGCCGCCAAGGTCGACACAGCCTATTCTGCGATGGACAGCGCCGTCGACGTAGTGACAGAAATCAAGGCTAAGCTGGTTGCCGCTACCGAAAAGGGTGTCGACAGAACAAAAATCCAGGAAGAGATCAAGCAGTTGCAGGCGCAGCTCCTCAGCATAGCGCAATCGGCATCCTTCTCGGGCGAAAACTGGGTCGCGGGCAACGAAACGAAAAGCGTTGTCTCCTCCTTCGTGCGCGACGGCAACGGAAACACTTCCGTTACGACCACCGACTACAAGCTCGATTCCTCGTCGACCGGCAACGTTCTCTTCGGCGTCAGCGGTGGCGCAATCGAAACCTCGTCGGGCATTATCGGCTCTTCGAACGGCACCATCGGTTCAATCTACTCGATGGACATCACATCTTTTGGAACGGACGGGATTTCGCTCGCCCTGACGGCCGTCGAACTCGGCCTCGATGCGATGACGAGGGCAGCCTCGCAGCTCGGCTCGATCTCGACACGCATCCAGCTACAGGAGGATTTCGTCTCAGCGCTGAGCGACTCGATCGATTCGGGCGTCGGCCGCCTCGTCGATGCAAACATGGAAGAGGAATCAAGCAAGCTGACGGCATTGCAGACGCAGCAACAACTAGCGATCCAGTCGCTGTCGATTGCCAATTCCAGCGCGCAGAACATTCTCTCGCTCTTCCGCAGTTAAGCTTCCGGTTGAAGCTGAGCCGGGCCTGATCCTGGTGAAGCAGCGCGTGTCAGCTTCCATCGACAGACAGCAAATCGCGCCACTATGGCGCGATTTCGGTTTTGGAAATCAAGAGCTTGCGTCAAGCTTGCCGTTGCGTTCGGCCAATGCGATCAACCTCTTGCCGGCGAGGTTAATGTCGGGTTAACCTCATTGTAAGTTGATTTGTTTGCGACGTACCGGCCTGGAGGGACCAGCCGGCGGCATGAAGCCAGTTAAGTCGCTGCCGGCAATCCGGCCTGTCCCATTCATACTAGTTCAGGGATTAATCGATGGCCTACACGATCACAGACGTAGGCGCGTTGAACGTGCTCACTGTTCTTCGCGGCGTTAGCAAGGAAGCCGACACCGTTCAGCGGCAGGTATCGTCGGAGCTGCGCGTCGAGACTGCGGCAGACAATGCCTCCTCATGGGCTTCCGCAACGACGCTGCGGTCGGACGAAAATGCGTTGAGGACGGTCGGCGATGCGCTTGGTCTCGGTGCCGCGAAGGTCGATACCGCCTACACGGCGATAACTTCGCTGATCGATGTGGTCTCGGAGATACGCAAAACCGTCGTATCGGCGAGCGACCCCGCCAATGATCGAGACAAGCTCAGCGTCACGATGGAGCAGTATAAGGCACAACTGGAAAGTGCCGTGAATTCCGTCAATTTTTCCGGCGAGAACTGGCTGTTGAACCGAGATGCGACGGCACCCGTGCAACGGTCGGTCATCGGCGGATTCGTCCGCGGTCCGAACGGTGAATACTACCCGCAGAACATCACTTACCCGGCAGCCAACACGATCATGATCGACACGAACAACGCCAGCCGCGGGCTACTGACGAAATCGATCAACGCCGATCCGGACGCAATGCCTGCCCGCAATTACTACTTGCTCGATGCGGGTTCGACGACGTCGGCGGTTGGTTCCGAAATGTCGATCTCTACAAGCTCGACGTCGCAGGACCTGCAGGACATGCTGACGGTATTGGACAATATTATTTCCAGCCTCAATGCGACCGCCGCGGGCCTTGGCACGATGAATTCCCGCATCGAAGACAGGCAGGATTTCGTCGCCACGCTTTCGACGTCGCTGAAGAGGAGCATAGGCGCCCTTGTCGATACCGATATGGACGAAGCTTCGGTTCGCCTGTCCGCAGCTCAAACAGCGCGTGATATGGCAACCGAAGCACTTTCCGTCATGAATACGTCCGCAAGCAAGGTCCTGATCCTGCTCGAGTAGTGTCGGCCCGAAAGGCATGCGCGGAGCCTGCCATTCATCCTCGCACAAGTTTGGGTTTCTAGTCTGAAGAAGAAACGCTGTTTGAGCCGTGCGGAGGCTGAAGAATGTCTTCGCGTCCGTTGCCGGCGTAAGGGTTTGGTTCGTGCAAGGCAGGACGCGCATGTCGAAATTGATTGCAGATGCCGGGGGGTTTCAATGAGCGCTATGCTTTCCCGGTATTTGAAGGACTTCGGTGAGACGAAACCTGCCGCACAGGTCGTCGACGCGGACAACTTGGTCGACGACGACTTCGGCGGTTTTGCGAACATCCCGCAAGAACCTGCGGTCGATGTCGGAGCCGAGCGTCGCGAGGCCTATGGCGAAGGCTATGCCGCAGCCACGGCCGAGCTGACCGAGAGGTACGAGTTGGAGGCGCAGACGGTCTCGCTTGTGCACCAGCGCGAGATCGAAGAACTGACGGCAAGGTATCAAGAAGAGACGGCAGCGGTGATTGCACGCCGCCTCGATCAGATCGGGGTGGAGGTCGCAAACCTCGTAAGTGCGGCAACCGCGAAAGCGATTGCGCCGATGCTGACGGAGGCGCTTGCCGTCCAGGCGGTCTCAAGTCTCGCAGCCATGCTACGCGAAGCGATCCTGGAAGGCGCAGCAGGTTCGGTGACGGTCAGGGGCCCGTCGCGGCTTTTCGAGTTGCTGAAGGCCGAAATGGGTGAAAGGCGGGATCTGCTGCATCATCAGGAATTCGAAGACGCCGATCTCTCCGTTGAAGTCGGTGATTCCGTCCTGATTACGCGCATTTCCGCCTGGTCTGCCAGCCTGAAGAAGGTTCTTGAATGAGTGAAAGCGAAAACCATCACCACGGCAGGAATGAAGTCATCATCGTCAAGCGGCATGGCGGCGGCGATCATGACGGCGCCCATGGCGGCGCCTGGAAAATCGCCTATGCCGACTTCATGACCGCAATGATGGCGTTCTTCCTCGTCATGTGGCTGGTCAATGCGGCCAACGAGGAGACCAAGGCTTCCGTCGCCACCTATTTCAACCCGATCAAACTTGCCGATGAGAAGCCCACCGAGAAGGGCTTGAAGAAGCCCGTCGACCAGGCCGATGGCGATCGCAAGCAGGACAGGTCCAAGGTAGAGGAAGAAGAACCCACCAAGGGCGCATCTGCCGCCAATGGTGACGATCAGACGTCGACTTCGGGCGACCAGAAGAATTACTCCGAAGCCGATTTCTTCGAGAACCCCTATTCGGTACTCGCCGAAATCGCCCAGGAAGTCGGCCAGCAGGCAAATGTCAGCGCCAAGGGCGAGGGCGGAGCAAGCGATTCGGGCCCCGCGACCGGAGCTGACGGCGGCCAGGCGTATCGCGATCCGTTCGATCCGGATTTCTGGACGAAACAGGTCGAGGTCACGCAAGCCGACAAGGTCGAACAGGCAGCAGCCGACCAGGCCGACCCCGAACAGAAGCCCGATGCGACGGCACTGGCCAAGGCAGAGGCTCTCAAGCCCGCAACCGCGGATCCAGCGTCCGCCGCCGCAGGCGAAGCGCAGGACAAGGGCGCGATCTTGCCGGAAAAATCGGGTGAAGCCGCAGCCAAGGCGCAAAAGCACGGCCAACAGCAGCCTGCCGATGCACCGGTGCCCGCCGACGAAGACAAACAGGCCGAGGAGCTGCAGCAGGAGATCGCCCGGCAGATCAGCACATTTGCGGGCAAGCTTGCGGAAGGTTTGACCGTCACTGCAGCAGAAGGCGGCCTGCTGGTCAGCCTGGCCGACCAGGACGACAATTCCATGTTCAATATCGGCTCGGCCGTTCCGCGTAAGGAAATGGTGCTGGCGATGGAAAAGATCGGCGAAATCCTGAAGAGCCGTCAGGGGGCAGTCGTCATTCGCGGCCATACGGACGGCCGTCAGTTCAAGGGTGCCGACAATGAGAACTGGCGTCTTTCCATGGATCGTGCGCAGGCGGCCTATTACATGCTCGTTCGCGGCGGGGTGGACGAAAAGCGCGTCGCTCAGGTTTCCGGCTTTGCCGATCGGAGGCTGAAGCTGCCCGACGATCCCTTCAACGCCGCCAACCGCCGCATCGAAATCCTGGTTCAAACGGATCGGGGATAGTCTCATGGCGCGCCCGCAGCACCGGCATCTTCTCCTGGCTCTCGGATTGGCGATCGCTTCGCCAACCGTCGCTGCAGATGAGGATCAGGCGAACCTGGCGCCGTACAAGATGTTGCGTTCGCTGCAGTTCGTACAGGACTCGGTCGCCCTCGGCGATCATTCGGCGGCCGAGATGCAGCGCTTCATGCTCGGCACGATCGATCAGCGCCTGCGCAATGGGGATGCCTCAGTCTTCGATGACGACCGCAACGTCGATGCCGCACTCGTCTATGCCATGAGCGGCGGCAATCCGGCCACTCTCGAATACCTGATTGCCAGGGACGTGAACGGTTATTTCGACAATCGCGTAACCGATGTCCTGCGCAAGTACCTGAGCGGCAAGGGCCTGCTCGTTGCAAAGACACTGGTCGATACCGCAAATGAGTACCGCGACAAGAAGATCGGTCCCTATCTCGCGCTTGTCGGCGGCAACGTCATGGTGGCGCGAAGCCCGGACGAAGCGCTCAAGCTCTATGATCAGGCGCGGCTTTCGGCGCCGGGGACGATTGTCGAAGAAGCCGCCCTGCGCCGCTCGGTGGCGATCTGCGTCGAGGCGGGTCTCCTTGACAAGGGGCTTGCCTATTCGCAGCGCTATGTGCGGCGGTTCCTCCACTCGCCCTATGCGAGCCAGTTCGCGGATCTTTTCGTCAAGCTGATCGTCGACCACGACCATTTGAAGACGGAAGATATCGTCAGCATCCTCTCCTTCATGGACGAACCGCGGCGCCGCGAGGTGTATCTGCGCATTGCGCGAGCCGCCGGTATTGCCGGCAAGGCGGAGCTTGCAAGGACGGCGGCCGGATATGCCCAATCGCTTGCCGGTGAACCGAACAATGCGCTCGGCATGCTTGCCGATTTCTACGGCAACATGGCCTCTGTCTCCACGCCCGACGTGGGTGCGGCCGCAAAGAGCATCAGCAGCGTTGCAGACAGCGAGCTCTCCCCGCGCGACCGCGCATTACGCGCTGCAGCCAAATCCATCGCCGAACAGGTGCTGCAGCCGCCGGATCCGGCAAGCCTGACACAAGCGTCCGGTTCTAAACCTGCTAATGAAGAAATCACTTCTGAACAGGCAGCCGTATCGACGGCCGACGGATCCCAGCCCGTAGAGATCACGGCGCCCTCCGAGCCTGCTGAAGATGGGGCGGCGCCGGCGCTTTTGGGGGACGGTGCAGAGCAGGAGGCTGACCCGTCATTCAAATCCTTTGTGACGACGAGCCGTTCGAAACTCGACGAAATCGACGGTCTCTTGAGCCAAGAGAGCAATTGAAATGATCGACATGAACCTAACGGGGGGAGCGGCCGCAACCGAAGCCGCGCCAGCCGCCAGAGGCAATGGTCCGGCAGCCAAGGGCGGCGAGGCTGCCAATGGCGGCTTTTCGGACGTGCTCTCGAAGGCAGGAAACGGTGCGCAAAGCACCACCGGCGGCGCGCCTGCCGCAGCCGCTTCGGCCGACGATGCCCAAACAGCCGTCGACGAGGGCGCTGCCGGCCGTGTCGTTCTTGATTTGCGCGATCGTGCGCGCAGCAAGCCGTTGATGGCTCTTCGCGATGCATCCTTGAAACAACAGGCCGCAACGCAGCCGGAGAAGGTTGCGATCATCACGGGCAAATCCGGCAAGGATCAGATGAAAGGCCGCGTCGATGCCGCTTCGGTAGAATTCGACGTCAAGGAAGACGCCCGCGAGGTCGCCGAAGATGCACATGCCGCAAAAGACGGAAAATCGGCAAAGACCTTGGAGAACAAGACCGGAGCCGATGAAGTCCCTCCGTCGGATGCGACGTCCGTCTCCGATGCACTCGGTCTTTTGAACAAGGAGGCGACGGGCACGGTGATGCCGGTGTCACTCCTGGCTGCAGGCCACGTGGATGAAAAAGACGATATGGCCGGTAAGGAAAGCGATCCCGGCCGTGGCACGGCAATTGCGACTGCGGCCGATGCGCTGGCGGCGATCAGCGCCAGCGACGCGCAGATGCCGGCGGTAGACGGCCCAGCCAATCTTGAGGCAAAGACCTTCCGTTTGAGCCGTGCGGACGGGCGCGGGGAGTCCATGGACATCCGTATCGGTGCTGATCAGGACGCGTCCGGCGCCAAGGCAAAGAGCGATATCGAAAACGTCACCGTTCTCGATTCACGCCGCTATATCGGCCTTGCGCAGAATTCCGCATCCGTGACCGCGGCAATCCTTGGCGACAACGAGTGGACGGGTGCGATGCAGCCGAGTTCGGCATTGTCGAACGCGGCCGAATGGACGAGCACCGGGAAGGTCGTCAACACGCTGAAGATTCAGATGTCGCCGATCGACCTCGGTCTCGTGACGGCAACGATGCGCCTTTCCGGCGATGCCCTGAACGTCGACCTGAAGGTTGAAACCGGTGCGGCCTATCGGCAGCTCAAGGAAGATCACGGCAAGATCATCGAGGTTCTTCGCAGCCAGGGCTATGCCATCGACAACGTCACGATCAGCATGGCGCCGGTAGAAAGGCCCGACGCGGGGAACCAGGCAAATGCCCAAGAGCAGTCTTCCCAGCAACAATCCCTGCAGCAAGGGCAGGGTGGCGAAGCGCGCGAGCGCAACGCCCAGACGGCGCAGCGCGGCAATGGAGGCCTTAATGGGGCAGGGGAGACCAATGGTGAAGATGTTGCTTCTGGTGCCGCTGGCGGCGGCGCTTCTGGCAGCGTTTACCTGTGAGGCGCGCGCCTCCGGCGGTGCCTGCGAAAGGGAAATCCAGTCAGCTGCTTCCAAATACGCCATACCGGAAGGCATTCTCTATTCCGTGGGGCTCACGGAAACCGGCCGCAAGGGTTCGCTCAATCCTTTTGCGCTCAACATAGAAGGCAAGGCAGTCTTCCCGCCCACCGAGCTGGACGCCATGAGGCAGTTCCATTCGGCGCGAAAAAACGGCGCCAAGCTCATCGACATCGGCTGCATGCAGATCAACCATTACTTTCATGGCGAGAATTTCAGCTCGGCGGAAGCCATGTTCGACCCGCACCGCAATGTCGAATATGCGGCCAAGTTCCTTCGCAATCTTCACCATCGGCATGAAACATGGACGATGGCGGTAGCACGATACCATGCCGGGCCGAACAACGATCCTGCGCAGAAGCGTTATGTCTGCCGCGTGATCGCCAATCTCGTCGCTACCGGCTATGGCAAGTGGACTCCCAATGCGAGCAACTTCTGCCAGAACTGATACAAGCAAAAATTGAAAATCCGGAACAAAACGGAATCGTGCCATAATGTGGCAGGAATTGGCCGAAAGTTGGGTCCACAAGACCTGATTTACCTTTCGTTAACTTTTCCACGAAATTTTTGTGTGCATAACTGACAAGGCATACTAGATATAGAGCAAATCGGGACCCAGTTCTTAATCAACTATTAATTCCTGCCATTTAGTTCCAGCAGCTTGTCCCAGATTCGTGCGATTCGTACCCATAGATCATCGAGGTGCCACACTGATTCGGAGGCGGACGAATGATCGTAGTGGTTGATGAGCGTGAGCTCGTGAAAGATGGTTATACATCACTGTTTGGCCGGGAGGGCATTCCCTCGACCGGCTTTGATCCAGGTGAATTCGGCGAGTGGGTGCAAACGGCGGCCGATTCCGATATCGCGGCTGTCGAGGCCTTCCTGATCGGCCAGGGCCGGCAGGCTCTCGAGCTGCCGCGGGCGATCCGGGATCGCTCCCAGGCGCCGGTGATCGCGGTCAGCGACCAGCCGTCGCTCGAAAACACCCTTGCACTTTTTGATTGCGGCGTCGACGACGTCGTCCGCAAGCCCGTGCACCCACGTGAAATCCTGGCGCGGGCTGCTGCGATCCGCCGCCGCCTGAAGGCGATTTCGACCCACACCGATATCGGCGCGATCCGCGTCTTCTCGGACGGCCGCGATCCGGAAATCAACGGTGAAGTCTTTGCGCTTCCCCGCCGCGAACGCCGCATTCTGGAATACCTGA
This sequence comes from Rhizobium etli 8C-3, assembly GCF_001908375.1. Lineage (NCBI taxonomy): Bacteria > Pseudomonadati > Pseudomonadota > Alphaproteobacteria > Hyphomicrobiales > Rhizobiaceae > Rhizobium > Rhizobium etli. The sequence goes on from NZ_CP017241.1 coordinate 705,959, forward strand.
TCGCCAACCGCGGCCGCCGCGTCACCAAGACCCAGATCTTCAATGCCATCTACGGCATCTTCGACGAGGAAGTCGAAGAAAATGTCGTGGAAAGCCATATCTCCAAGCTGCGCAAGAAGTTGCGCAAGAAGCTCGGCGTCGACCCGGTCGATTCGAAGCGCTTTCTCGGCTACTGCATCGACTGGAACTGATTTTCAGCGGCGGGCCTGGCCCGCGGAAACGTGCCTTTCAACATTTCGATCAGGCAGCTCCGCTTTAGACAGACAGCTTCACGCAAGGCCCGCCAAATACTCTCCAAGCTATCAAGGAAAACGAGGTTTTCAGATGAGCATATTTGGCAGCATGAAGACGGCAGTGTCGGGGATGAACGCACAGGCAAACCGCCTGAGCACCGTTGCCGACAACATCGCGAATGCAAATACCACCGGCTACAAGGCTGTCTCGACGGCCTTCTCCTCCCTCGTGCTGCCGTCCACGGCTGGCAACTACAATTCCGGTGGTGTGCAGACGTCGATCCGTCAGGCTGTTTCCGACCAGGGCGACATCTCCTACACGACTTCGGGCTACGACCTTGCCATTTCCGGCGACGGCTTCTTCATCGTGCAGGGCGCCGACGGCACGCCGGTCCTGACCCGCGCCGGTGACTTCACGAAGGACGACGAAGGCAATCTCGTCAACTCCGCAGGTTTCACGCTGATGGGCTATCCCTATGGTTCGTCCGCTCCGGCCGTCGTCGTCAACGGCTTCGACGGCCTTGTTCCGATCAATGTCCTCGGCGACCAGAAACTGGAAGCCGTGCCGACGGCGAATGGTACGTGGACGGGCAACCTCAAGCCTTCTTCGCCCATCGAAACCACCGCGGCAGACCTGCCGAGCGCAAACGGCGCAACGGCCACATCCGATACCCAGAAATATTCGATCGTCACCTATGACAAGCTCGGCAGCAAGGTGATGTACGACATCTACTTCACGAAGGTTCCGGTAACGGCCGTGGCGCCGCTGCCGCCGACCGGCACCGCCTACGAATGGGAAATGGCGGTATTCCGCAATGCTGACAAGGCCGCGACTGGCACTAGCTCCTTCCCGTACTCTTCAGCCGCCGTTGACGTGAAGCGGGTATATTTCGACAGCTCCGGGCAGATGCTGACGGATGCAACGCATACCGGCACCACGGATATCATCGATCCGGTGACGGGTCTCACCATCAATATGAGCCTCGATCTCTCGCAGGTCGGCGACAGTTGGTCCGGTACTGGCAACGTCGATGGTCAGGGCGCGAACTCGCCGGTCGATATCACGATCGACGCCGATGGTGTGGTGTATTCGAAGTACGACGACGGCAGCACCAAGCCTGTCTTCCAGATCCCGCTCGCAAACGTGCCGAGCCCCGATCTGCTGACGCTGATGTCCGGCAACGTCTACTCCGCCAACGGCAGGTCCGGCGTCACCGTCACCGGCTTCCCGCAGACGAGTGGCTTCGGCAAGATCCAATCGGGCGCGCTTGAAGGTTCGAACGTCGATATGGCAGGCGAGCTCACGGAAATGATCGAGTCGCAGCGCAGCTACACGGCAAACTCGAAAGTGTTTCAGACGGGTTCGGACTTGATGGACGTCCTCGTCAATCTCAAGAGATAAGTAAGGTAACGGCTAAGCCATGTCGCTCACTTCCGCACTTAACACGGCACAGGGCATATTCAACAATACAGGCGCACAAAGCAGCGTCGTATCGAACAATATCGCCAATGCCGGCAATAAGGATTACGTGCGTCGGCAGGCGATGCTCACCACCTCGTTGAACGGCGCGCAGGTGGTCAAGATCAATCGTGCGCAGGAGGATGCTCTCCTGCGCCAGTACCTGAAGAGCAATTCTCAGGACAGTGCCCAGCAAACGCTCTTGAACGGCTTGGAAGACATCAAGTCCGTCATCGGCGGCAACGATTACGAGACGGCGCCCTCCACCTATCTTGCGGTCTTTCGTGACAAGCTCAGCGCGTTCAGAGCCGCACCGAACAGCACGATCGCCGGCCAGGGCGCCATCACGGCGGCGCAGGACGTCGTAAACTCGCTGAACAATGCGACCAATGCTGTCCAGCAGGTGCGCATGAATGCGGACAAATCGATTGCAAATTCCGTCGAGGAGCTGAATGAGCTGCTTGCGCAATTCGAAACCGCAAACAACGCCGTCAAGTCTGCCACGTCTTCCGGTGCCGATCCGTCGCAAGCGCTCGACCAGCGCGACGCCTTGCTCAAGCAGATTTCCGGCATCGTGGGAGTGACGACCGTTTCCCGCGACAACAACGACATGGTGCTTTTTACCTCGGACGGGGTGACGCTCTTTGAGACCATTGCGCGCACGGTGACGTTCAAGCCGACCCAAAGCTACGGCGCATCCACCGACGGCAATGGCGTCTACATCGATGGCGTGGCGCTCGGCAAGGGTTCGGGCGGCACGACGTCGGCGCAGGGCAGTCTCCAGGCGCTTCTCCAGCTTCGTGACGACGTCGCGCCGACATTCCAATCCCAGCTCGACGAAATCGCCAAGGGCCTCGTTGCGTTGTTTTCGGAAACGAACACGGCCGGAACCAGCACGCTGCCGGGTCTGTTTACCTGGACGCTGCCGAGCGGGCTTGCGGGCGCAACGCCGACGACAGCTGCGATCATCGACGGCATTGCAGGTTCCATCACGGTCAATCCGGCGGTGGTGACCTCGCTGGGCGGCGATCCGATGAAGCTGCGCGACGGTTCGATCAACGGCGCCACGTTCAATCAGAATACCGCTGCCAACGGCGGCTACACCGCCCAGCTCGACAAGCTCTACACGGCCATGGGCGCCAAGATGGATTTCGATCCGGGCGCCGGCGTCATCGGCTTCAACTCGGCGACGGGTATCGATTCAAACGTCAGCATCATGGATTTTTCGTCCAGCTCGATCGGCTGGTTCGAACAATACCGCAGCGACGCGAGCGGCGCCACGGAGAACACGGCGGCAGCGCTTTCGCGATCCGACGAAGCCTATTCCAATGAGACCGGCGTCAATCTGGACGAAGAGCTGACGCTGCTTCTCGACATCGAACAATCCTACAAGGCGGCTACGAAGATTTTGAACGCCATCGATGAAATGTTGAAGTCATTGCTGGATATAGCGAGTTAAGCCATGAAGAGCTCCTTTATTTCTAGTTCAGCCATTCAGAACGCCATGCGATTGACGATCCGCCAGTCGCAGAACCAGATGGTCAAGGCTTCGATTGAAGCCACCACCAAGACCTACGCCGATATCGGCGTATCGCTCGGCATCGACGCGGCCAAGAGCGTGAACTACGCGCGAGAGCTCGATCGTATCTCCTCGTTCAAGGACAGCAACTCCACCGTCAATCTTCGTCTCGAAATGTCCCAGAGCGGATTGGCCGACGTGCAAAAGGCGAGCGATGCACTGGTGAAGAATCTGACGGCGCTCAAGGGAAGCCAGGCATCGACCGCCATCACCGTTACCCTCCAGTCCTCGTCTGCGGCACTTTCGCAGCTCATGGACACCGGCAACATGATCACCGGCGGCGAATACCTGTTTTCCGGTGTCAATACGGACGTTCCGCCACTGACGGATCGCAGCGCGACCGTCGAAGCCGATATCGTCACTGCGCTGAACACTTATGCGAGCGGGCTGGCCAAGCCGGTCAGCGCCTTGACGGCGGCTGAAATCGATACCTTCATGTCCAGCACCGTGGAGCCGATGTTCAGCGCTGCGGCATGGACCGATCCGGTAACAGGCTGGTCCAAGGCTTCCAACCAGAACATGACGAGCCGGATCAGCAACTCGGAAGTCATCACATCGTCCACCAACGCCAATTCCGACGGCATGCGCTACCTTGCAATGGCCACGGTAATGACGAATGCGCTGATCGACCAGGGCCTTGGCACTGATGCCATGGACGCGGTTTCGTCGCGCGCCATCGGCTATGCGGCGCAGGCGACCTCGGGCCTCGTGACGCAGCAAAGCCAGCTCGGCCTGTCGCAGGAGCGCGTCTCAAAGGCCAACGACGCCCTCGACGCCCAGGCTGCCATCATCAACAACAAGGTCGTGGACCTCCAGGGTGTCGACCCGGCAGAAGCTTCCACCCTCGTCAAGACTTTGGAGACACAGCTCGAAACGGCTTACACGATCGTATCGAAAATACAGCAGCTGAGCCTCGTGAACTACCTTTGATGATCAAAGGCGCGCAATACAAAGAAGGATGCATGAATGTATCAATTCTCTTATGCCGAGGTCATGCAAGACTCGGTGACCGACGCGAAAGAGCGGGAGCGGCAAGTTCTCGACCGGTCGATCGAATTGCTTTCGCTGGCGCGCGACAAGGAAAAGTACAGCCGGGAATCGGTTGAGGCACTGTTCTACACCCGGCGACTTTGGGTGAGTTTCATCGAGGATCTCAAGCATCCCGACAATCAGCTCCAGATCGAGCTGCGGGCCAACCTGATTTCGATCGCAATCTGGATTTTGAAGGAATGCGACAAGATCAGGCGACGCCAATCGAGTAACTACCAAGGCATTATCGACGTTACCACCATCATCAGGGATGGACTTAAATGAAAAGTACACTTCGCATTTCGCTAAAAGCCGGAGAGAGAATCTTCATCAACGGCGCGGTTTTGCGCGTTGACCGCAAGGTCGCGCTGGAATTCCTGAATGATGTGACATTTCTTCTTGAAAACCATGTTCTTCAGCCGGAAGACGCTACGACGCCGCTGCGCCAGCTCTACTTCATTGCGCAGATGATCCTGATCAATCCGGAAGGCAAGGAGCAGTCGACGGCAATGTTCCGCAAGTCGATCACCATGCTGCTGACATGCTTCAAGAACGAAGAGGTTCTCGCCGAGCTGAAGCGCATCGATGGCCTCGTCTCGACGGGGCGCGCATTCGATGCACTGAAGGCGATCCGCGCGCTTTACCCCACCGAAGACGGCATCTTGAACAACCAGGAAATGCACCCGGCGATGGTCGAGCAAATCCGCAAGGAGATCGCACCATGGCGGTAGACGGCGTTTCCAGCGTCGGCACGACGTCGACCACGCAGACTGCGCAGCAGAAGGCGACGCTCAACTACGACAACTTCCTGCAGTTGCTCATCGCGCAGATGAAGAACCAGGATCCGACGGATCCGATGGACGCCAGCGAGCAGATGTCGCAGCTCGCAAGCTTCTCGCAGGTGGAGCAGACGATCCAGACGAACACGAAACTGGACACGCTGCTTGCAAGCTCCAGCCTCACCCAGGCCGGCAGCTATATCGGCAAGCACATGACCAGCGCCGACGGCACCGTTAATGGCACCGTCGCCTCGGTCAAGGTGTATTCCGACGGAATTATCGCGACGACGACGGATGGGAAGAGTATTCTTGTGCAGGCGGGAATCACGCTCGCGGACGAAGCGCCGACGTCAGACACGTCGTCGTGATCTGGTTTGCAATGAACTCATGATGGTCCGGCTTCTGCGGGCGGACCGAAATGCGATATGAGGCGCCTGACGATGAATGAAGCCGATGCACTCGACCTTTTTCAGGCGGCGATCTGGACCGTTTTGATCGCGGCCGGCCCTGCGGTTGCGGCTGCCATGATCGTCGGTCTCGTCATCGCGCTGATCCAGGCGCTGACGCAGATTCAGGAAGCGACGCTCACTTTCGTTCCAAAGATCGTCGCCGTCCTCATTACCGTCGGCATTTCCGCACCGTTCGTCGGTTCCCAGATCTCCATTTTCACCGACATGGTCTTTTCGCGCATCCAGTCCGGCTTCTGAGCTACCTTCGCGCAAGCTTCGCCGGTTAATTCTCGATCCGTACTGGGCAGGATTTTACCTGCCTCCTCTCATGAAGAGACGGAATCGAAATGGCGCAACCACCTGCACTCCCCCTTCCGAAATCTGCTCCGAGCCTTCGTGATGTCGGTTTTGCCCTCGGCATCATGGTCATCATCTGCGTGCTCTTCCTGCCGATTCCGCCGTTTCTGATCGACTTGGGGCTGGCTTTTTCGATCGCGTTCTCCGTTCTGATCCTGATGGTTGCCCTCTGGATTCAAAAGCCTCTCGAATTCTCGTCCTTCCCGACCATCCTGTTGATCGCGACCATGACGCGACTGTCGCTGAACATCGCAACGACGCGCGTGATCCTTTCGCATGGCAACGAGGGGCATGACGCCGCCGGCGGCGTGATCGCAGGCTTTGCAAGCCTGGTGATGTCCGGCGATTTCGTCATCGGTCTGATCGTGTTCCTGATCCTGATCACCATCAACTTCATCGTCATCACCAAGGGTGCGACGCGTATCGCCGAAGTCGGCGCGCGTTTTACCCTGGATGCGATCCCCGGCAAGCAGATGTCGATCGACGCCGATCTTTCTGCGGGCATCATCGACGAGAAGGAGGCGCAGCGCCGCCGCAAGGAGTTGGAGGAGGAAAGCTCCTTCTTCGGCGCCATGGACGGTGCCTCCAAATTCGTCCGCGGCGATGCGGTGGCCGGCCTCCTTATTACCTGCATCAATATTTTCGGCGGCATCATCATCGGCTATTTCCGCCATGACATGCCGATTTCCGAAGCCGCCGACGTCTTCGTCAAGCTCTCGGTCGGCGACGGCCTGGTTTCCCAGATGCCGGCGCTTATCGTTTCCCTGGCGGCAGGCCTTCTCGTTTCGCGCGGTGGCACCATTGGCTCGACCGACCAGGCCGTCGTCAATCAGCTGAGCGGTTATCCGCGCGCGCTTTCCGTTTCCGCCGTGCTGATGGCGGTCCTGGGTCTGATGCCCGGCCTGCCGACGGTCCCCTTCCTGTTCCTTGGCGGTCTCATGGCCTTCGGCGCGTGGTTCATTCCAAGGCAGATCGAAGCGGAGAACAAGGTCCGCCGCGAGCAGGAGGAGAAGAAGGTCGTTCAGACCAAGGAGCTCGAAAAGGACTCCGTCAAAGCGGTCCTGCGCACCTCCGAAATCGAACTCGCCCTCGGCAAGATGGTGTCGACACGCCTGCTTGGCGCACACCAGGAACTCGCCTTCCGCGTCGGCAAGATGCGCAAGAAATTTGCAACGCAGTATGGCTTCGTCGTTCCGGAGATCAAGGTCACCGACGATATCGGCATTCCAGAGAAGTCCTACCAGATCCGCATTCACGGGACGACGGTGGCATCGAACGCGCTGCGTGTCGGCGAAGTCTTGGTCGTCACCGGCTCCGGCCGAAAGCCGCGCATTCCAGGAGACGAAATCCGCGAACCGGCTTTCGGAATGCCGGCGGTTTCCATTCTTGAGGCTTTTGCCGAGGACTTGAAACGGGAAGGTTTCCAGCCGATCGACAACGTCTCGGTGGTCCTCACCCACATGAGCGAGGTCATTCGCAACAACTTGCCGCAGCTTCTCTCCTACAAGGACGTGAAGGTTCTGATCGACCGTCTCGATCCCGAGTACAAGAAGCTCGCGGACGAGATCTGCACCTCGCATATGTCCTATTCGGGCCTGCAGGCGGTCCTCAAGCTGCTGCTTGCCGAACGCGTCTCGATCCGTAACCTGCACCTGATCCTGGAAGCCGTGGCCGAGCTTGCGCCGCATGTGCGCAAGACCGAGCAGATCGTCGAGCATGTTCGCATCCGCATGGCACAGCAGCTCTGCGGCGACCTGGCCGACAATGGCGTGCTGCGCGTCCTACGGCTTGGCAGCAAGTGGGACATGGCCTTCCACCAGGCACTCAAGCGCGACAACAAGGGCGAGGTCGTCGAATTCGACATCGATCCGCGCAGCCTTGAGGAATTCAGCGAGCAGGCAACGAAGGTTATCCGTGAATTCATGGATCGCGGCCTGCCATTCGCCCTTGTCACGTCGCCGGAAACACGCTCCTATGTACGCATGATCATCGAACGGCTGTTCGCCACGCTTCCGGTTCTTTCGCACGTCGAACTGGCCAAGGGCATCGAGATAAAGATTTTGGGCTCTATTTCATGATTTCCGACCCGCAAGGGACTGTTCTGGCGCTCTTCCTGGTTTTCTGCCGAATCGGCGGCTGTGTCCTTGCAATGCCAGGCTTTTCCTCGGCGCGCGTGCCGGAGTTGCTGAGGGTCTTCGTGGCCGGCGGCCTTTCGATCGCCATGCTGCCGGTCCTTTGGGACACGGTTTATCCGGCTGTCAGCAATACCGGCACGACCTATATCGGTCTCATCGTCAGCGAATCGCTGATCGGCGTCATGTACGGCTTGCTGGCGCGCCTCTACACGTTGGGCTTCCAGTTCGCCGCCAGCATCATCGCCATGATGGTCGGATACACCTCACCGGGTGCGGCAGATGTCCTCGAGGATTCGATGGAAACGAGCCTCTCGGGTTTCATCACCTTTGCCGGAATGATGATTCTCTTCATGATGGACTTCCATCACATCGTGTTCCGGGCGCTGATCGATTCCTACACGACGATGCCCTTCGGCGGCATTGCCGATATGCGCGCCAATCTGATATCGCTGACCGATACGCTGCAATCGACGACCTACGTCATGCTCCGGCTCGCAAGCCCGTTCCTCATCTACAGCATGATGTTCAACGTCTCGATCGGCTTCATCAACAAGCTGGCGCCGCAAATTCCCGTTTACTTCATCTCGACGCCCTACATGCTGCTTGGCGGCTTGTTTTTGTTCTATTTCTCTGTCGCCGCCTTGATCAGCCAGTATGCACAGTCTTTCCCAAGCGTGTTCATCGGAAGATAGCGGATGGCGCAGAAGACCCGTTCCGAAAAGCTGAGGCGGCTTGTGGCAGTCCAGCGGCACCTGGAGCAGATGGCCGAGTACGACCTTGCCGAAACGAGCCGCCAGCGTGCCGATGTCAACCAGTCGATCGACAATGTCGTCCTGGCGCTCGGCTCCATGGATCCGGTCCATCGTGCCTTTTCGCAAAGCTATGCGGACCGGTTCGAGCGGCTGAGCACCAAGGACAAGCAGTTGACCGGCATGCAGCAACTGCACGAGATGCGACTGCAGCGCGAGCGGGCCAAGGGCGACCGGCTGGAAGAGGGCATGAAGGACGCCCTTGAAAGCGAACGGCGCGAGGCCGATGACAACGCGGTCTATGACGTCATCGATCAGAAATTTGCAACACCAGCCTCCAGCAAGCTTCAAAAACCATAATCCCTGCAACTTAATTTAGAGGATTGTGACATTGGCGATTTCACCCCCGAGTGATCTGGTCCTGGACGTTGTCAAAGCCGCCGACCCGATGGAGGTTCAGGTGGCCCAGGAGAAACTGAAAGCGAGCCGCGCCGCCTTTCGGGCAACGAGCCTTGCCGAAAACGGTGATGGATTTTCTGCCAAGGTGCTTGACGGCGTTACCGAAAAGACCGGGCTCGACAACGTCAAGAATCGCGCCGGGACTGAGGAGATTCCTGAAACCTACCGGAAGTTCGAGGCCATGGTGCTTCAGAATTTCATCAAGAACATGCTGCCGAGCGAGAGCGAACAGGTCTACGGCAAGGGCGCGACAGGTGACATCTGGAAGGGCATGATGGCCGAGCAACTCGGCAACGTCATCTCCGAAGGCGACGGCGTCGGCATAGCCAAGCAGCTGTATAACGAGGCGCTTCGCAAGAAGGAGGGTGCGATCGTGAACGCGTCTGCGGACCAGGATGACCGCAAGGTCGCCTTCAGCATGATCGACGAATTCCAGCGCAAGACGTTCGGCACGCCAACGGCGGATGCCAAGATCAATAATGAAGCATAACCGAGGATCAAATGGAAATCATCTCGAACGAATATCGTATCAAGTCGGTCCTCGGCCGTCTGGAAATGATCATTGACAACGAGAACACGCGGATCGGCAGCGACCCACAGTTCGATCTCAAGGTCTCGAATGCGCACAAGAGCCGCTGCCTCTATGAGCTGTCGACGCTCTTTCGTGATACGGACCCGGCCGAGCTTGCTGCGTCGCATCTGGAACAGCTTCACGGGCTAAAGCAGAAGCTGACGCTCAACGCCCGGCGCGTTGAAGCGCATCTTGAAGCCGTTCGTGCAGTTGCCGACCTGTTGAAGAATGCCGTTCAGGATGCGGATGCCGACGGCACCTATTCCCAGGAACAGTTCGTTTCGCGTGATGCCGGATGGTGAAGCTCGTCCTGACAGGCATCTGGGTCTGCGCCATCACGCTTGCTTCGGTCTATTTCTCCGTGAAGCTGGCGACTGCACCGGCTCCGCCGGCAGATGATTCGAAGCAGAGCCAGCTTGAGCTTGTGAAGGGCGAGACAATCACCGTACCGATCATCGGCGACGGCGCGGTGACCGGTTACTTCCTCGCTCGCGTGTCCTTCATGATGAACAAGGACACTGTGAAGGGGCTGACCCTGCCGCTTACCGAAATGACCACCGACGAGCTTTTCACCCTGCTCGTCGGCAATAAGATGGTCGATATCAGCAAGCTGAAATCATTCGATCCTGAGGCCTTGCGCGACGCGATCAAGAACGGCATGAACGAGAAACTTGGCGGCGAATATGTCTCCGAAGTCATGCTGGAGCAGCTCGACTACCTTTCCAAGGAAGAGGTGAAAGCCAACGCCTCCGGCCATCAGAAGAGCACGGCCGATCCGGTCAAAATCATCCAGTCCCCACCACCTGAAGCTGCAAGCGCAGCCCACTAGTTTTCGCCGGCTTGGCCAAATTGACGGCGCAGCTTCATGCTGAGAATCAGACAGCCCCGAAATTGCGCTGACGACGGGGGCAGGCGGGCTGGGATCGAACGTGCGCACCCTTCCAACCGGGTCGCTTGGCTGCGAGTTCTCATCCGGCTTCATCCAGACCACGCCTAAAGCCACGTCTGTCGCATCACCAAGCCACTGTGACCCTAAGACACCAGGGGCGTAGATCGAGACGCTGGTTGCGCGTTTTGAACGCATTTACAGGTTGGCCGATCATTTGCGTTTGCGAGGACCGAATGGCGAGGAGTGGATTTTATCTCGCAGCCGCAGCCCACCAAAGAGCTTGGAAAACCCGCCTGACCGGTTCCCATGCCGGCATCCCAAAACGGCAGTGCGGGCGCAGACCTTTCAGCGGTTCGACGCAAGCGGCTATCTATGCCCAAGAGGCTGCTTGTCTGGTCTTGGTCATTGATGAGGCATAGGACGAGCGGCGCCTCGTTTCGGCGCGCGCAAGTCACAGCCACGCTTTCCGCAAAGTCTCATGCACTCAGATTCGATATTTCGCGACACTAACTGTGGCGCCAATTGACGCTGCGCAAATTTAATGTCACAGATGGTGCTGCGAAATATCGAGAACCCCGCATGACCAATGTCCGCACCTACAACAGTCCTCTGCGTGAGAAGAAAACGCGCGAGACGCGGGAGGCAATCTTGGTCGCCTTGTTCGAGCTGATGGATTCGGCTGGCGGCGCCCCGGACGAGATCGGCACGGAAGCCATCGCCCGAAAGGCCGGCGTGCAGCGGCGGACCCTGTTCCGCCATTTCGCCACCAAGGATGAACTGCTCGCTGCCTTCTGGCCCTGGCTGAATGCCCGGATCGGCGTATCCGCTTCGCCGGAGACGCTGCGGGAGATCGTCGAAGGTCCGCGCCTCGCCTTCCGCCGGTTCGACGCGCACGAATCTGCGATCCGTGCCGCGCTGCATTCTCGCACGGGTCGTGAAATGCGGATGGGCACGGTTGCCCGTCGCCGCGCCTGTTTTGCGCGCGCGCTGGGGCCCGCCATCGCCTCCCTGCCGGCCGACGGGACCGCAAAGGTCGAGGCTCTGGCGCATCTTCTTCTATCGGCTTCCGCATGGGAGGTCCTGAAGGATTACGGCGGTCTCACCGGCGCCCAGGCCGGTGAGACCGCATCCTGGGCGCTCGAGGTGATCCTGTCCGCGGTCGCTTCGGGCCAATCTCCGGCGGGCACAACCTCGCAACCAAAGGAGACAGGCGATGGAGATTGAAGTGAATAGCCCCGACAGCGGCGAGACCCTCTGGGTCGTCGCCGACCGCATCCGCTTCCTCGGCGGTCTTTTCGGCTCCGACCTTGAACTGATCGAGGTCGAGGTTCCGCCGGGCTCGGGCACGCCGCCCCACACCCATGCTTCGCCCGAAATGTTCTATGTGGTCGAGGGCGAGCTGACAGTGCGCCATTTTGCGCCAGGCGGTTCGCCCAAGGCGACGGTCGCCGGGCCGGGCACTTCGATCCGCGTCGAACCGATGGCGCCACACAACTACTCGAACGACAGCCAGGCCCCGGTGCGCATGCTGGTGCTTGTAGAACGATCCATGATCGCCTTCTTCCGCGATATCGGCACATCCGAGCCGCAGGCGCAGCCCGATTTCGCTCGAATCGGCGCAGCCATGCAGCGCCACAACATCGACGCACTGACGATGGCGGCCTGAGGGCAAGATCTGCAGCACTGGCCGCGGAATTTTGAGTTCGTGGCAGTGCTGCGGCGGCGGGTCGACCATCTCACGCACCGGATCGGATCGTTCCCGGCGCGCCGGCGTCGCCGTGCTTCGGATGCTGGTCGACATCATCGTCGAGCAGTCTGCCGGCATTGCGCAGATCGACGGGGCCGCAGCCGAAGCTTTCATCGCGAGCATGATGAGCGCCCCGTTTTGCTTGGCGCACGAGCTTAACAAAACCTTGAAAGCGGCGGCGGAATTCGAACGATTTTTCTAAGAGTTGTTTGAAACCGACCTGCTATAGCTGGCCTCACACCCCCGATGCAGCATTTCGGACTTGCTGCAAGCGGGCAGGTGCTGCCGGTTCGTAAAGACCTGCTGGTGCGGAATATATCTTGTGTTTTCCGGGATGTTGGGCGCGTGAAGCACCCTGGCTGGAGGTTGGAATGAACCTGATCGCGAATTTCGCGGTTCTTGCATCGCGCCGCACGATTTTCGACGTGCCGGTATGCGATCTTGGATGGGACGACGCGCTCGTCTTCATCAACGAGCTTGCTTCTTTTCCAGTCGGCCAGACCGTCATCTCCTTCGTCAACGCACACAACATGCTGATGACGCTGCGCGACGGCGAATACCGAGATATCCTCCTGCAAAATCTCGTCCTGCCGGACGGCATCGGCCTCAACATCGCTTCCAAGATAGCGCATGGGGCGCCGTTTCCTGCCAATCTCAATGGCACTGACTTCGTACCCGCTCTTCTGACCTATATGGAAAATCGGCGCCGTGTCGGCCTGATCGGCGGCAGGCGCGAAGTCGTCGAAAAAGCCGCAGCGAATTTCCGCAAGCATGCGCCCTGGCACGAATTCATCGTCATCTCGGACGGTTATTTCGACAAGGAGAATCCGACGGAGCTCATCGACGAGCTTGAGCACCAGGACCTCGACATCCTGATCATTGGCATGGGCACGCCGCTGCAGGAAAAGTGGGCGCATCATCACATTCGCGCCGACCACGCCCGGCTTGTCCTGACTGTTGGGGCGCTTTTCGATTTCATCTCCGAGGTCGTTCCCCGTGCTCCGGAAACCGTTCGCATGATGCGGCTGGAATGGGCCTACCGGATGCTGCAGGAGCCAGCCCGCCTCTGGCGGCGATATGTGCTCGGCATCCCGGTTTTTCTGTTTTACGTGATGCAATACCGCTTCAATCGCCGCGAGCGCATCCTTAGCCAGGCGGGCAACGACAGCTCTCCATTGCCGGCACCGCAGGAAAGGGGCGAGGCGGCTCACTGAGCGCCTGCTTCTTGCCTCCGGCAGTTAACCATTTCTTTGCCATGTCTATTTAGAGTGCCTTAATCATCCGCTTCCTGCGGGCGTTCGGCTCGTGCGCGTGAGATATGGCGTCATGTATGACAGCAGGTTAAAGGGCAGCATTGATTGGCGCCGGCCGGCAACGACGGCGCAAGAAGGTGCACGAGAGCGAAATCTCCAAACGCCGTTCATTCGCCCCTCGGAGGCCGAACTGCTGAGGGTGATCGGCAAGGCACTCCAAGAGCAGCACCTGCAGCGGAACCGACCGCCCGAACCGCCGCATCTGGTCGACCGCATCGAGACAATCCTCGAAACAAGGCTGCGTGCCGCAAACGATGTCCGTTCTTTAGAGCCGCCGCACCATGGATTGAAGGCGGCTGCCGGGGCCCCCCAGGTGGATGCAGCAAATCCCGGCGCTCGTCCCGTTGGCCGCCGCAGTTTGGCCAAGCCGATCGGCACAATCGCAGTTGCTGCCTTGGTGGGCGCAGGCCTGCCCCTGCTGATGCCGGCCGAGCCCGCACATTTTGCGGCGCAGGCGGCATTTCATGTGAAGGCGGAAAAAGACGAGCGCGGCGCCGTGATCGCGGCCGCCGTGAAACGCCTGCTTTCCGACCGCACCATGTCTGCTGCCGTCGGGGCGCTGAAGCTCGATCGCGATCTTGAGTTCACCGGAAGCCAAACCACGATCGGCGTAGCACTTGATCTCATTTCGGGCAGTGGTGCAGCCGCCGACGCGGCCTCGCGCGCGGAAGCAGCACTTGCCCGAATGGTCGAGGCCAATGCGGATGAAACTGAGGGCACGGTTCACCTGAAAGTCACGACGGCCAAAGCCGCAAAGTCCTCACGGATCGCTTCTTGGCTTTCAGACATGCTGACGTCAAGCGCCCCTACTGCATCGGCCGAGGCAGGCGCCGGATTGCGCAAGTCCTATGAGGATGCAAAGGCGCAGCTGGCCGCCTTCACCGCAAGCAGCGGCGAAGGCAACGTCAAAGTCGCAAGTGATCTCCAGCAGCGCATCAACCAGCTTGACGCCGATCTCAAGATCGCCGAGCAGCGGATCTCGCTTGCCAAGCAAGAGAGCGATCGTCTCAAGGCGGCCAAGCCCGGCGATGTGCTGAACGGTTCCCTGCCGCTCGATGCGATCTCGCCTGCGCTGCAGGACGCGCGCGACAAATACGTGACCGGGAAGGCGACGCTGTCGCTGCTTTCGAACGAGCTTGGTCCGCGCCATCCGCGCCGTCTCGCTCAGCAGGCTGTCGTTGACGCCCTCAAGGACCAGGTCGAAAAGGAGCTCGCTCGCCAGGCGCAAGAGGCAGGTGCCGCGCTCAAGGCAGCCGCAGAAGCACGAAAGATGCTGAACGATCAGCGCAACATACTGATCGCCCAGAGCCGGGACACCGGCGTCGATCTCGCCAGGCTGACCGAACTGCGCGACAAGACAGAGGCCGCCAGATCGCGCATGGCAGATGCCGTTACGGCGACGGCTTCCGTCGCTGCCCCGATCACGCCCGTCAAGCCAATACAGACCACTGCCGTTGCCGCCGGCCCCGGGCTGCCGGTTCGCTCTGCCGTCGGGGCTGCACTCGCAATGGCGATCGGTCTTGCAGGCATGCTTGGGTTGCGCCTCCTGCGACAGCGCTCCGTTTCTGCCGAGACGCTGACGGTCCCGCAACAGCCGGAGGTGGCAGAAGGTGAACTCGAGCTGCTGCGCGATCGGCTGGCCGGCCTGCGCGACAGGCTGCAAACCCACGGCGCCGGCCATCGTTGACCTCGGCCGCGGCATCATAGCTCTTGCATTTGCCGTTTTTAAACAGGATACGGCGTTCTGAGGCAAACAGCGCGGCTGGCGAGAGCCTAGCTTGCGCGCGAGGCACGGCAGGAGAATCGCGTGACGACAGTGATTAATGGCAAGCAGGTAGCCGCGTCGATAATCGAAACAGTTAAGATGGCGACGTCTTCGCTGGAAAAGCAGAGCGGCGTAAGGACCGGCCTTGCCGTTGTGATCGTCGGAGACGATCCGGCAAGCCACGCCTACGTCAATTCAAAGAGCAGGATGGCCAAGGAGTGCGGCTTCAAGTCGGTGCAGCACACCTTGTCGGCGGCGACGACGCAGGAAGAGCTTGCCGGCCTCGTCTCCTCGCTCAACGCCGATCCGTCGATCCATGGCATACTCGTACAGCTGCCGTTGCCGAAGCATCTGAACAGCGAGCCGATCATCCAGTCGATCCTGCCCGAAAAGGATGTCGACGGGCTGCACGTCGTCAATGCCGGCAAGCTTGCCACTGGCGACCTTGAGACCGGCCTCGTTTCCTGCACGCCGGCCGGTGCCATGGTCTTCGTGCGCCGAATGCATGGTGAGGACCTGTCTGGGCTGAGTGCCGTGGTCATTGGCCGGTCGAACCTCTTTGGCAAGCCGATGGCACAGTTGCTGCTCAATGCCAATGCGACGGTGACGATCGCCCATTCGCGCACAAAGGATCTGCCCGCCGTCTGCCGCAATGCCGATATCCTGGTGGCGGCGGTCGGCCGTCCGCAGATGGTCAAGGCCGATTGGGTCAAACCCGGCGCCACCGTCATCGATGTCGGCATCAACCGCATCGCCGCACCGGACAGGGGCGAGGGCAAAACACGGCTGGTCGGCGACGTCGCCTTCGAAGAAGCATTGAATGTTGCCGCGGTGATCACCCCGGTTCCAGGTGGAGTGGGCCCGATGACGATTGCCATGCTGATGGCCAATACCGTCATTGCCGCCCATCGCGCCGCTGGCCAGACGCCGCCGAAGTTTTAAGACCTATCGTGGTGCAGGGCCGGTCGAGGCCCTGACGATCAGCTCCGCTTTCCACAGCTCGTGGTCCGGATAGGAGCCGATCGCTTTGACGGTGCCGATCAGGCGCTGCGCAATCCGGGCGCCGGCGGCGCGAAGAGACGAGCGCGTCGTCGTCAGCGGGACGGAAAAATTCTCTGGCTTCAGAAGCGGCAGCTCGTCGTCATGGGCGATAAGCGAGAGATCCTCACCGAGCCTCAGGCCGGCCTGGTTCAGGGCGCGGATCGCCCCGAGCGCGAGCACGGTGCTGGAGCATAGGACGGCAGTCGGACGCTCCGGCATCTGCAGAAACTGCTCCATCGCGATCAGGCCTTGCTCGTCGGTCATCAGTGAGTGACTGACGCAGGTTCCCGAAAGGCTCAGCCCCCGTTCCGACAAGGCCGCGACGACGCCGTTCTTCCGGCGGATCGCAAAGTCGAGATGCGCCGGCCCGTTCATCAGTGCGAATCGCGTATGGCCGAGCTGCAGCAAAAGTTTCGTCCCATCGTAGAAGGCAGTCTCGTTGTCGATATCGAGATAGGGATAATCCGGCTCCGACCCGAACGAGCGGCCATGCACGATGAAAGGCATTGCCAGCGATTTCAGCATCGCGAGGCGCGGGTCGTGAGCGCGCATTGAGGCAACGAAAAGCGCATCGACATTGCCGCTGATCGCCAGACGGCGCAGTGCGGCCACTTCGTCGTCGGGGTCCGAAGGCATGATGACGAGGTGGAAGTCCTGCCGGACGGCTTCTTCTCCAAGGCCGGCCAGAAACTCGCCGAAATGTATATCCGATTGATGTCCGGGCGCCATCGGCATTACCAGTCCGATCGAGCCTGCCTTGCCGGTCGCAAGACGCTGAGCCGCCTTGTTCGGCCGGTACCCTGTCTCCTTGACGGCGCGAAGCACACGTTCGCGCGTCGCCTCGTTGACTTCTGGATAGCCATTGAGTGCACGGCTGACCGTCGTTTGCGAAAGACCGAGCAATTGCGAGAGCTGTTTGAGATTCACCTGCCGCGTTTCCTCCTCAGTGCCCTCAACACACACTCTCCATCCAAAGCGCTTTCAATTATGGAGCAACTGGGGCGCTTGACTCAAGGAAAATCGCTCCATATTTCCCTCAAGGTGCCGCTTCGACGGGCGATGCAGGCCCCCGGTTTCGCGGCATTCTCGAAATGTCTTGACTCTTTTCTGCCGAAAGTGAAATGAGTGTCAAAGCGCTTTGGAATTTGCTGCCGGTAGTCGGGAAGCGTCGTTGGGATTGTGATGGGAGGTTGATCACATGAAGAAAATTCTTTTGATGGGGGTTGCCATAACGGCGCTGTTTGCCGGGGCAGCTTCTGCTGCCGATCTGAAGTTTCCTCCAGGTCAGGATACGAAGTTCAACTGGAAGAGCTATGAGGAGTTCAAGGCCGCGCACGCCGATTTGAAAGGCGAGCCGCTGACAATCTTTGGGCCGTGGCGCGGTGAGGATGAGGCTTTCTTCCGCAGCATTCTCGCTTATTTCACAGAAGCGACGGGCATCGATGCCACCTATTCATCCTCCGAAAACTACGAACAGCAGATCGTCATCGACACACAGGCGGGCTCGCCTCCGAACGTCGCGATCCTGCCGCAGCCCGGCCTGCTGGCCGATCTCGCCAGCAAGGGCCTCTTGACGCCGCTGGGCGAGGAGAACGCCAAATGGGTGAAGGACAACTACGGCGCGGGCGACAGCTGGGTCGGATACGGCACCTACAAGGGCAAGGACGGCAAGGAGGGTTACTTTGCATTCCCTTACAAGGCCGACGTGAAGTCGCTTGTCTGGTATGTCCCGGAAAACTTCAAGGAAGCTGGATATAAGGTTCCGACCACGATGGAAGAGCTCCATGCCCTGTCGGAGCAGATCGTCAAGGACGGTGGCGTTCCATGGTGCATCGGCCTCGGCTCCGGCGGCGCGACCGGCTGGCCCGCGACCGACTGGATCGAAGACATCATGCTGCGCATGAACAAGCCCGATGTCTATGACAAGTGGACCACGAACGAAGTGAAGTTCACCGATCCGGCCGTCGTTGCCGCGATCGAAGAATTCGGAAAGTTCGCCAAGAACGAGAGCTATGTCGATGGCGGTGCTGCGGCCGTTGCTTCGACCGACTTCCGCGACAGCCCGAAGGGTCTCTTCGCCGTACCGCCGAAGTGCTACCTGCACCATCAGGCTTCGTTCATCCCGTCCTTCTTCCCCGAAGGCACGAAGCTCGGTCAGGACGCCGACTTCTTCTATATGCCGACCTATGCGGCGCATGCCGACCTCGGCAAGCCGGTTCTCGGTGCCGGCACGCTCGTCACGATCACCAAGGATTCGAAGGCCGCCCGCGCTTTCGTCGAATTCCTGAAGACGCCGATCGCCCACGAGGTCTGGATGGCGCAGTCGAGCTTCCTGACGCCGTACAAGGGCGTGAACACCGCAGCTTATGCCAACGAGCAGATGAAGCGGGAAGGCGAGATCCTGACGACGGCCACGACCTTCCGCTTCGACGGTTCGGATCTGATGCCCGGCAAGATCGGCGCTGGCGCCTTCTGGACAGGCATGGTCGATTTCGTCGGCGGCAAGTCTGCCGAAGACACCGGCAAGGAAATCCAGGCCGCCTGGGACGGCATCAAGTAACGCGATTGCCGGTGCCGCGGGAAAGCCGCGGCATTGCTGGCCAAGAAATGACCGGGCCCGTCAAGGTCCGGTCGACGCCGGATCCTGTGATCAAACGCATAAAGAAGTTGACGGTAACTGGTGTCGGCCCTTCAACATAGACAAGGGTAGCACGGGAGGGACGAATGCTGTCGCAGATAGTTTCCGCGTTGGGCGTTGTGGTGGTGGCGGTATTCGCCTGCTCGGCCTACTTCTATTTTTCGAACAAGATCCTGGATCTGGCGCTACCCGTGAAGGATGGCGACATTCGTTCTGCGGCGCGCAATCTGAACCGCCGCGCGATGATCCGCCCGTGGCTCTTTCTCGGGCCGGCGCTGTTTTTGCTGGTCGTCTATCTTGTCTACCCGGTCGTGGCGACCTTCATCCTCTCCTTCTACGATCGCTCCGGCGAGCAGTTCGTCGGCTTTGCAAATTACCAGTGGGCCTTCTCGGATCGTGAATTCCGCCAATCGATCTTTAACAACATTCTCTGGCTCGCCGTCGTTCCGGCGGCCTGCACCTTCTTCGGCCTGGTCATCGCAGTCATGACCGACCGCATCTGGTGGGGCAACATCGCAAAGAGCATCGTCTTCATGCCGATGGCGATCTCCTTTGTCGGCGCATCCGTCATCTGGAAGTTCATCTACGAGTTTCGCGGCGGCAACGACACCCAGATCGGACTATTGAACGCGATCGTGCAGCTTTTCGGCGGGACGCCGCAGGTGTGGATTTCGGTGCCATTCTGGAACAATTTCTTCCTCATGGTGATCTTGATCTGGATCCAGACCGGCTTTGCCATGGTCATCCTGTCTGCGGCGCTGCGCGGTATCCCGGAAGAAACCATCGAGGCGGCTGTCATCGACGGCGCCAACGGCTGGCAAATCTTCTGGCGCATCATGGTGCCGCAGGTCTGGGGGACGATCGCCGTCGTATGGACCACCATCACCATTCTCGTGCTGAAGGTTTTCGACATCGTTTTGACCATGACCAACGGCCAATGGAACTCGATGGTACTTGCCAACCTGATGTTCAACTGGATGTTCCGCGGAGGCGGCGATTCGGGCCGAAGCGCCGTCATCGCCCTCATCATCATGCTGGCTGTCACGCCGATCATGGTTTGGAACGTCCGCCGCGCCAACCGCGAGCTGGGAGGCCACTGAGATGACGCTTGCCAGAGATTTCTTCAAGATTGGCCCAGCTCGCCTTTTCGTGCACTTCGTCGTTCTGGTCATCGTGATCCTGTGGCTGATTCCGACGCTCGGCATCTTCATCAGCTCGTTGCGAGACAAGGATCAGCTCGTCGTCTCCGGCTGGTGGACGGCCTTCGCCGGCTCCTCGCGTACCGTTGCATCCCGCCTTGGACAGCCCGACCAGCAGAAGCAAGAGGGTGCGACCTATGTAATCGCCGGCAATGTCCTGGAGGGCCAGGAGGGGCGTTCGATCAGAGCCTTCGGCACGCGTGTCCAGCAGCCCGCTGCCTATAGCGCTGGTGAGACCGCTGACCTTGGCGACGGCGTCTCGTTGCTCGTCAACAGCGACGGCACCTACCGCTACATGAAGAATGCCCCCTTCGGCCCGGACGACGGCGGCCGGCGCGTCTACGTTTCGATCGCAACGCCGCCGGAATTCACGATGCAGAACTACCGGACGGTCTTGACGGGCGAGGGCATCGGCCAATCCTTCATCAATTCGCTGACGGTGACGATCCCTGCGACCATCATTCCGATCCTCATCGCTGCTTTTGCAGCATACGCCTTGAGCTGGATGGAGTTCCCGGGCCGCGCACTGTTGATCGCGCTCGTCGTCGGCCTCATCGTCGTGCCGCTGCAGATGTCGCTGATCCCGCTGCTGCGCCTCTATAACACGGTTGGCGCGGCTTTCGACGCGCCGTCCAAGACCTATCTCGGCATCTGGCTGGCGCACACGGCCTTCGGCATGCCGCTGGCCATTTACCTGCTGCGCGCCTATATCGCAGGGCTGCCGAAGGAGATCATCGAATCTGCGCGCGTCGACGGTGCCAGCGATTTCGAAATCTTCGTCCGCATCGTCTTGCCTCTTTCTTTCCCCGCGCTTGCATCCTTCGCGATCTTCCAGTTCCTCTGGGTGTGGAACGACCTGCTGGTTGCCATGGTCTTCCTGGGCACCGACAGGCAGCATCTCGTGCTGACCGGCGCGCTGAACGCGCTGCTCGGCTCGCGCGGCGGCAACTGGGAAATCCTGACGGCTTCGGCCTTCGTCACCATCATCGTACCGCTGCTCGTCTTCTTCGGGCTGCAGCGCTATCTGGTGCGCGGCCTGCTTGCCGGTTCGGTCAAGGGAGGCTGATCATACCAACACGACACATCCCGCAGGATAAGACATGAGCATAGCATCTCAATTCACTTCGACCGTCGACAAGGACTGGTGGCGCGGTGCGGTAATCTATCAGATCTACCCGCGCTCCTTTCAGGATTCAAACGGCGACGGCATCGGCGATCTGAAGGGCATAACCGCCCGCCTGCCCTATGTGGCAAGCCTCGGTGCCGACGCGATCTGGATTTCGCCCTTCTTCACCTCGCCGATGCGCGATTTCGGCTACGACGTGTCGGATTACGAGAACGTTGACGCAATTTTCGGCACTCTGGTAGATTTCGACACGATGATTGCCGAGGCCCATCGCCTCGGCATCAAGGTGATGATCGACCTTGTCATCTCACACAGCTCGGACCAGCACCCCTGGTTTGCCGAGAGCCGCTCCAGCAAGACGAATGCAAAGGCGGATTGGTATGTCTGGGCGGATGCAAAGCCGGATGGCGCGCCGCCGAACAACTGGCTGTCGATTTTCGGCGGCTCGGCATGGGCGTGGGATCCGCGCCGCATGCAGTATTACCTGCACAATTTCCTGACCTCGCAGCCGGACATGAACCTGCACAATCTGGAAGTACAGGACCGGTTGCTCAATGTTGTCCGCTTCTGGCTAACGCGCGGCGTCGACGGATTCCGTCTCGATACGATCAATTTCTATTTCCACGACCAGCAGCTGCGCGACAATCCGGCGCTGCCGCCCGCCCGCCGCAACGCTTCGACGGCGCCGGCGGTCAATCCCTATAATTTCCAGGAACACATCTACGACAAGAACCGGCCGGAGAACCTGGAGTTCCTGAAACGCTTCCGGGCAGTTCTGGAGGAGTTTCCGGCAATCGCGGCCGTCGGCGAGGTAGGTGACAGCCAGCGCGGCCTGGAGATCGTCGGCGAATACACCTCCGGAAACGACAAGATGCATATGTGCTATGCCTTCGAGTTTCTCGCCCCCGATCCGCTATCGCCGGAGCGGGTCGAAGAAGTGATGGCCGATTTCGCCGCCGCAGCGCCTGATGGCTGGGCCTGCTGGGCATTTTCCAACCACGACGTCATGCGTCATGTCAGCCGCTGGGGCTCGCTCGTCGCCGATCATGACGCATTTGCCAAGCAATATGCTTCGCTGCTGATGACACTGCGTGGCTCGGTCTGCCTTTATCAGGGAGAGGAGCTCGGCCTCACCGAAGCCGATCTTGCCTACCAGGATTTACAGGATCCGTACGGCATCCAGTTCTGGCCGGAATACAAGGGACGCGACGGCTGCCGCACGCCCATGGTCTGGGACTCGCAGGTTTCCCAGGGCGGCTTTTCGACCGTCACGCCATGGCTGCCGGTGCCGGTGGAGCATATCCTGCGCGCCGTCAGCGTGCAGCAGGGCGACGAGAATTCCGTACTCGAGCACTACCGCCGCTTCCTCGCTTTTCGCAAGCAGTATCCGGCGTTTGCCAAGGGCGAGATCGAGTTCGAGCAGCCGCAAGGCGATGCGCTTGTCTTCACGCGCAGATATGGCAACGAGCAATTGCTCTGCATTTTCAACATGAGCCCGGTTGAAATCAACGTCAGCTTGCCGATGGGAGAATGGCAGGCATTGACGGGACATGGTTTCACCAGCAACAACTACGGCGACAAGATCGACATTCCGGCTTGGGGGGCGTATTTCGCCCGTCTCGCCTAAGGATCAGGAGGGGAGCATCAAATGACTGGACTTACTCTGAAGGAAATCCGCAAATCCTACGGCTCCGTGGATGTCCTCCACGGCATCGACCTGGAAATCAACCAGGGTGAGTTCATTGTCTTCGTGGGGCCGTCTGGTTGCGGCAAGTCCACGCTGTTGCGCATGATCGCGGGCCTTGAGAACATCACGGGCGGCGAGATGTATATCGACGGCCAACTCGTCAACGACGTCCCGCCGTCGAAGCGCGGCATCGCCATGGTGTTCCAGTCCTACGCGCTTTATCCGCACATGACCGTCTTCGACAATATGGCTTTCGGCATGAAGATCGCCGGCGAAAGCAAACAGGAGATCGACCGTCGCGTGAGAGCTGCCGCCGATAGCCTGCAGCTTACCAATTATCTCGACCGCCTGCCGAAGGCACTTTCCGGTGGCCAGCGCCAGCGCGTTGCGATCGGCCGCGCCATCTGCCGCGATCCGAAGGTCTTCCTCTTTGACGAGCCGCTGTCGAACCTCGACGCAGCATTGCGCGTCGCAACCCGTATCGAGATCGCCCGCCTCAATGAGCAGATGGCCGATACCACGATGATTTACGTCACCCACGACCAGGTCGAGGCGATGACGCTTGCCGACCGCATCGTCGTCCTGTCTGCCGGCCACATCGAGCAGGTCGGCGCACCGCTGGAGCTTTACGAGCGTCCGGCAAACCTCTTCGTCGCGAAGTTCATCGGCTCGCCGGCCATGAACATCATCCCCTCCACCATCAGCAAGGCGGGTCCAACCACGACGATCACGCTGAAGGGCGGCAGGTCGGTCACGCTCGACATTGCGACCCCTGTCTCCGAAAACGGCAAGACGGCAAGTTTCGGGGTACGCCCTGAAGACCTGCAGATCGCCAATGGCGACGACTATATCTTCGAAGGCGAGGTCTCGATCGTCGAAGCGCTCGGCGAGGTCACGCTGCTTTATATCGAAGGCCTGGTGCCGGGCGAGCCGATCATCGCCAAGCTGCCGGGTATTACCGACATCAGGAAAGGTCAGAAGATGAGGTTCGCTGCTGATCGCTCGAAACTGCATCTTTTCGATGCCGAGGGCCACACTTACAGAAGCTAGCAGACTATTTTTGGGTGGTTCTTTGTGAGCGCCTGAAACGCAGCGATCATCACTTTCTGTTAAACATCCGCTGCTAGCTTTCCCTTGTAGTTATAAGGGGATCAGGGTCGTGGGTGCATCCAATCCATTGCCTTCAGGGCATTTTCTCAACAGGGAAGAATCCTTCATGTACGACCGCGAACAGCGGTTCAAAATGGAGGATACGATGAACGCAGCGCGCATCGAGTACACCGAAAAGGGCGTCATGCACATGGCGTCCCGGCGCTGCGATATCGTGCGAATTTCGATGAGCAGCGCGATCCTGGCGATCCTGACGCAGTTCACCCTGCCCAAGCAGTTTTATCTGGACATTCCCGATGCTCGCATCACCAAGGTCGGCTGCATGCTGATGCGGGTGAACACCAACAATACCATCGAGGTTCGCTTTCTGCGCCTGCTGACGCAGAAGGAAATGAACAAGATCTTCGTCTACAGCACGCATCCGGCGCATCGCGACTACGTTCTAGACGTTCGCGCCTGATCGGAGGTTTCCAAAATTGAACAAGCCCGCGATCCGTTCGCGGGCTGTTTGCGTCAGTGGAAGAGGACGCTGGCGCCGTGGTCGGAGGTGCCGACGGCGCGGCGGAACGGAGCGAAGAGCTCGCGGCCCATGCCGAATTCATTGTCCGAAAGATCTGCCGTTACCGGCTCGCGGTCTGCCAGGGTGGCGGCATCAAGCAGGACCTCCAGCGTGCCGCGGATCGCATCGAGCCGGATGATGTCGCCGTCCTTTATGCGGGCGATCGGCCCGCCTTCGACAGCCTCCGGCGTGACATGGATCGCAGCCGGAACCTTGCCCGACGCGCCGGACATGCGTCCGTCCGTCAAAAGCGCGACGTGGAAGCCGCGGTCCTGCAGCACGCCGAGCGGCGGCGTCAGCTTGTGAAGCTCCGGCATGCCGTTCGCCTTCGGCCCCTGGAAGCGCACAACCGCCACGAAGTCGCGATTGAGCTTGCCTTCCTTGAAGGCGTCCTGCAGCTCCTGCTGGCTATGAAAGACGATCGCCGGTGCCTCGATGATATGGCGGTCCGGCTTCACCGCGGAGATCTTGATGACCGCCTTGCCGAGATTGCCGCGCAGCATCTTCAGGCCGCCATTTGCCTGGAACGGCGTTTCGATGCTGGCGAGCACCTTGCCATCATGGCTCTTTTGCGGTGCCGGTTCGCGAACCACAGTGCCGTTGTCGCCGAGGCGCACGTCGATCGTATAGGCCTGGAGACCCTGGCCGGCAACCGTGCGCACGTCGTCGTGCAGCATGCCCTTCTTCAAAAGCTCCTTGATGAGAAAGCCCATCCCGCCTGCGGCGTGAAAATGGTTCACATCCGCAAGACCGTTCGGATAGACGCGGGCAAGCAGCGGGATTTCCTCGGAGAGTTCGGCAATATCCTGCCAGGTGAGCTGGATGCCGGCAGCGCGTGCCATGGCGACGAGATGCAGCGTGTGGTTCGTGGAGCCGCCGGTTGCGT
Source organism: Rhizobium etli 8C-3 (assembly GCF_001908375.1). Taxonomy (NCBI): domain Bacteria; kingdom Pseudomonadati; phylum Pseudomonadota; class Alphaproteobacteria; order Hyphomicrobiales; family Rhizobiaceae; genus Rhizobium; species Rhizobium etli. The sequence continues at coordinate 731,718 of NZ_CP017241.1, forward strand.
GGAGGCCGACGACTCCGTTGACGATGGATCGTTCATCGATCATTTCGCCGGCCGGGGTGAATTCGTTTCCGAGCGCGGTGATCGCCAGCGCGCGCTTTGCCGCCTCGCGCGTCAGCGCTTCGCGCAGCGGCGTACCCGGATTGATGAAGGACGAGCCGGGCAGATGGAAGCCCATGATCTCCATCAGCATCTGGTTGGAGTTTGCCGTGCCGTAGAAGGTGCAGGTTCCAGGACCGTGATAGGATTTGGATTCGGCCTCGAGCAGCTCGGCGCGGCCGACCTTGCCTTCCGCATAGAGCTGGCGGACACGAGACTTCTCGTCGTTTGGCAGTCCGCTGGTCATCGGCCCCGCCGGAACGAAGATCGAGGGCAGGTGGCCAAAGGAGAGGGCCGCGATCACGAGGCCCGGCACGATCTTGTCGCAGACGCCGAGGAACAGCGCCGCATCGAACATGTTGTGCGACAGGCCGATGCCGGCAGACATGGCAATCAGGTCGCGGGAAAAGAGCGACAGCTCCATTCCCGGCTGGCCCTGAGTGACGCCGTCGCACATGGCCGGAACGCCGCCGGCGACCTGGGCAATGCCGCCAGCTTGCGCCGCCGCTTCGCGAATGATCGCAGGATAGGTCTCGAACGGCTGATGGGCCGAGAGCATATCGTTGTAGGCGGTTATGATGCCGAGATTGGGCACGCGGTCGCCCGCCAGTGCATCCTTTTCGGAGGGGGAACAGATCGCAAAGCCGTGGGCGAGGTTGGCGCAGCCGAGTATCGAGCGACTCACGCCCCTGGAAGTGGCGGCCTGCAGGCGTTCCAGGTAACGCTCGCGCGTCGGTTTCGATCGTTCGACGATGCGGGATGTGATCGCGGAAATGCGTGCGTTAGCGGACATGGGAGGTATCCTGCCTTGGTTGGTCTCAAGTTTTACGTTCGGCGGCTCTGCCCGAAGGCTTGGCCTTATGGCGCCCAGTAGATTTCGACCGGGGAAGCCGCCCGGCGCAGAACGGCCCGGACCGGCATCTCGGCCTCTTCTCCGGTACCTTGTGCTTTCGCCAGCGCATCTTTCTTACCCGCGCCCTCGATGTGAAGCACAAGGAGGCCGGCATCGTGAAGGCTGGAGAAGGTGAAGGTCAGGCGCGGCTCGCCGGCGCCTTCCGCTTCCATCGTGATGATGCCGCGTGGCGTCGCCGGATCGAGCGCGGCGGCAAGGTTGCTGCCGCCGGGAAAGAACGATGCCGTGTGGCCGTCGCCGCCCATACCGAGGATCACCACATCGAACGGATTGCCGATCGCTTTCATCTCGGCAGTCGCAAGCTTTGCCGCATCTTCGGCAGAGGCTGATTTTCGATAGAGCGGCAGGAAGCGCGCCGCCTTCGCCTTGTTCTGCAGCAGATTGTTTGCGACCAGCAGATGGTTCGAACGCTCATTGTCGGCGGGAACGAAGCGCTCGTCAACAAGCGTGACGGTCACCTTGCTCCAGTCGAGGTCGCGGACGGAGAGCGCCTGGAAGAAGGCCTTCGGGGTCGAGCCGCCGGAAACGGCGATGCTGGCCGCTGCGCGGGCTTTGATCGCTGTAGAAAGCCGCTCCGTCACCTTGTCCGCAAGGTCATTTGCAAGTTCGGCTGCATTGGTAAAGTCATGCAAAATTGCTGCCATCGCTCGCGATCCTAGATGTTGTCGTGCCAGGTGCGGCCTTCACGCTCGATGAGCGCGATGGCCTGGCTTGGGCCCCAAGTGCCGGCGGTATAGCCTTGAACGAGCTGCCCGGTTGTCTCCCAACCCTTGAGTATCGGATCGACCCACTGCCAGGCAGCTTCAACTTCGTCGCGGCGCATGAAGAGCGTCTGGTTGGAACGGACGACGTCCATCAGCAGGCGCTCATAGGCGTCCGGATTGCGCACATTGAAGGCTGACGCAAAGCTCATGTCGAGCGAGACGTTGCGCAGGCGCATGCCGCCCGGGCCGGGATCCTTGATCATCAGCGATTGCTTGACGCCTTCGTCCGGCTGCAGGCGGATGATGAGCTGGTTCTGGTTGATGCGGCCGGCAGCCTGGTCGAAGATTGCATGCGGGATCGGCTTGAAGGTAATGACGATTTCGGACATGCGGCCGGTAAGGCGCTTGCCGGTACGAATGAAGAACGGAACACCCGCCCAGCGCCAATTGTTGATCTCAGCCTTGATGGCAACGAAGGTTTCGGTGTTGGAAACGCCGCCTTCGAGCTCTTCGAGGTAGCCCTTGACCGGGCCGCTGCCGGAGGCGCCGGCGCGATACTGGCCGCGCACGGTGACCTGCTCGACATTGGACGCATCGATCGGCTTCAGGGCGCGCAGGACCTTCAGCTTCTCGTCACGGACCGCCTCGGAATCCATCGATGACGGCACTTCCATGGCCGTCAGGCACAGGAGCTGCAGAATGTGGTTCTGCACCATGTCGCGCAATGCGCCGGCGGTGTCATAGTAACCGGCGCGGCCTTCGAGGCCGACGGCCTCGGCCACCGTGATCTGCACGTGATCGATGTAATTGGCGTTCCACAGCGGCTCGTACAGGGCGTTCGCAAAGCGCAGCGCCATCAGGTTCTGCACCGTTTCCTTGCCGAGATAGTGGTCGATACGGAAGATCTGCTCTTCCTTGAAAACGCGGCCGATCGTATCGTTCAGTGACAGTGCCGAGGAAAGGTCGCGCCCGATCGGCTTTTCGACGACGATGCGCGTCGACTTGGTGATCAGCTTGTGTTCGGCGATCTTCTGCGAGATGTCGCCGAAGATGCCGGGTGCGACGGCGAGGTAGAAGGCGCGGACGCGGTCCTTGCCCTCGTCGAGGAGCTTCTTCAGCTGATCCCAGCCGCCGTCAGAACGCGCGTCTACGGAGACGTAAAAGAGGCGCCTGCAGAATGTCTCGACTTCCGCCTCGTCATACTCGCCCTTCTTCAGATGTTCCTTGAGGGCATCCTGAGCGAACTTGCGGTATTCGTCATCGGAAAGCGGGCTGCGCGAAGCGCCGATAATGCGCGTCGGCTCGCTGAACTGGCCCTCGATCTGGCGGTGATAAAGGGCGGGAAGGAGCTTGCGCTCGGCAAGATCGCCGCTGCCGCCGAAGACGACATAATCAAAGGGTTCGACGGGAATGATCTGGCTGCTCATGAGCTCTTCTTTCAATCAGGCTGGTTGCGGCCGTTTTAATCTAATCGATTTAAAAAAGCCAGTGTGCGATGCAATGAATCTGTCGGGTCCCGGTTTTAATGCGAATTGGCCCGGGAGGAAATCCCGCAGTTGCCCTTAAAACTTGTCGCGCAGAGCAAACCACGACAAGGCCAGGAAAAGCAGGGGCGCGCGCATTGCCGCGCCACCGGGAAATGCCGGAATGTCGAGCGCCTTGAAGAGCTCGAGATCGGTCGATTTTCCAAGCACCGTTTCTGCATAAAGTTTGCCGCAATAATTTGACAGCATCACTCCATGGCCCGAATAGCCGCCGATTGAGGTGACGCCGGGCATCACTTCGCGCACGAAGGGCTGGCGCGGCATCGTTATGCCGACGCTGCCGCCCCAGGCATGGGTGATCTCGATGTCGCGCAGGGCCGGATAGATTTCGGCGATCTGGCGGCGGATATGGTCGCTGATATCGCGCGGATTGTCGGCGGTATAGGCTTCCCGCCCGCCGAAAAGCAGCCGGCCATCCCTGGACTTCCGGAAATAACGCACGACGAAACGCGAGTCGGCGACGGCTTCGCCACCGGGAAGCACGGCAGGATATCTGTCGAGCGGCACGGTTGCGCCGATGAAGGAGCGGATCGGCATGACATGGCTTGCCGTCACCGGCTCCAGATTGCCGATATAGCCGTTGCAGGCAATCAGCGCGCGGCTGGCGGCAATCGTGCCCTTCGGCGTTTCGATCGTCACCTTGCCGCCGCTCTGGCCGATTGCGGTTGCCTTGGTCATCTCGAAAATCTGCGCTCCGGCATTGGCCGCAACGCTGGCCAGCCCGATCAGCAGTTTCAGCGGATGAATGTGGCCGGTGCCGATGTCGCGCACGCCGCAGTAATAGCGTTTGGAGCCGAGGCGTTCCTGCGTCTCTGCTTTGTCCATGAACCGCACGTGCGGATAATCGTAACGAGTGGCGGCGATCTCGGCATTTTCGTAGTAGAAGCGTTTGTAGCTCTCCTTGTGCGAGACGTTCATCTGGCCGGGCATGAATTCGATATCGATCTGGTGTTCGGTCGCAAAATCGAGCAGGTGTTTCTTGGAGGCCTCGGCAAGATCGAAGAGCGCTTTGGAACGCTCGTAGCCGATCTTTTCCTCCAGTTCCTCCGGCCACCAGCGCTGGCCGGTGCCGAGCTGCCCGCCGTTGCGACCGGATGCCCCGTCGCCGAAACGGCAGGCATCGATCAGCACGACCGAGACGCCGGCTTTCGCCAGATTGTATGCCGCCTGCAGGCCGGTATAGCCACCGCCCACGATGGCGACGTCGCATGTCTTCGATCCGTCAAGCTCCCGATAGGTCGGCCGCTCGCCCACCGTCGCCTGGTACCATGAAACGCCCGGCGCGATGGGGCTCTGCCAGTTTTCTTGCACCGTCATGCGGGCGGCCTCCTCACACGTTGAGCAGCAGGAATTCGCGTTCCCAGGGGCTGATCACCTGCATGAAGGTTTCGAACTCTCCCCGCTTCACGCCCGCATAGAGGCCGATGAATTCCTTGCCGAACACCTCCTCGAATGCCGGTTCGTCTTCCAAGAGCGCCACGGCTTCGAGCAGACCGCGCGGAAGGTCGATCGACCCCTCATTGGCTGCGTCCTCGGTCGGTGCCGTCGGTTCGATCTCCCTGGTGATGCCGAGAAGGCCCGATGCCAGCGAAGCAGCCAGGGCCAGATAGGGGTTGGCATCGGAACTCGGCAGCCGATTTTCGACGCGCCGTGCCTGCGGGTCCGAAACCGGCACGCGGAATGCGGTGGTGCGGTTGTCGTAACCCCAGGCGTTGTTGACCGGGCAGGACATGTCCGGCGCAAGGCGCCGGTAGGAATTGACGTAGGGCGCCAGCATCACAAGTGCGCTCGGCACATATTTCTGCATGCCGCCGATGAAGTGGAAGAACTCCTTCGAAGCCGATCCGTCGGCATTGGAAAAGACGTTCTTGCCGGTCTCGATGCTGACGACCGACTGGTGGATATGCATCGCCGAGCCCGGCTGGCCCTGCATAGGCTTTGCCATGAACGTCGCATAGATATCGTGTTTCAGCGCAGCCTCTCGGATGGTGCGCTTGAACATGAAGACCTGGTCGGCAAGCTCGATCGGGTCGCCATGGCGCAAGTTGATCTCAAGCTGCGCCGGTCCTTCCTCATGGATCAGCGTGTCGATCTCGAGGCCCTGTTTTTCAGAGAAATGATAGATGTCGTCGATCAGTTCGTCGAATTCGTTGATGCCGGCGATCGAATAGCCCTGGCCGCCGAGGATCGAGCGGCCCGAGCGGCCTTTGGGCGGGCGCAATGGATAATCCGGGTCGTCGTTGTTGGCGACGAGATAGAATTCGATCTCTGGCGCCACGACCGGCTTCCAGCCGCGTTCGGCGTACAGTCCCATGATGCGCTTGAGGAGGTTGCGCGGTGTATAGGGAACCTCCTCGCCTTCCGAGTTGACGATATCGCAGATTACCTGCGCCGTCGGATCGGTCTCCCAGGGAACGACGGAAAGCGTCGAAAGATCGGGCATCAGCTTGAGGTCGCTGTCGCGAGGCTCGTAGCGGAAGCTCTCTGTCTCCTCTGGATATTCACCGGATATCGTGTGGCGATAGATCGCCGAGGGAAGGGCCAGCGACGTATTGGACGTGAATTTCGATGTCGGCATCATCTTGCCGCGCGGAACGCCGGCAAGATCCGGGGTGATGCACTCGATGTCCTCGATGCCGCGTGCGCGAAGCCACTGCGCCGCTTCCTTCCAGTTTGCCACACCGCGCGAAGATCCGGGATCGGGGGGAATTTTCGTAGAGGCAGGCACGTTTCTGGCAGGTTTCAGCGTCGTCTTCTTGGGTGACATGACACACATGTTCGCGGTTGATCGGAAGGTCATCATAACTGGAGTTTGGCAATTGGCGAGGGGCGGCAGCGTTGACTTTCGCGAATCGATAGAAAAAGAAGGCGCCATTCACAGAAGGAAAACGGGATTGAGACTGAAGAGCGACGTGATCGTCATAGGCGCGGGCGCCGCCGGAATGATGTGCGCCATCCGCGCCGGACAGCGCGGTCGCTCGGTGGCCGTGCTCGATCACGCGAAAGCGCCGGGGGAGAAAATCCGCATTTCGGGCGGCGGCCGCTGCAATTTCACCAATATCCATGCCGGCCCGAAAAACTTGCTGTCCGCCAATCCGCACTTTAGCAAATCCGCCCTTGCACGCTTCACGCCTGCCGATTTCATCGCCATGGTCGACCGCCATGGAATTGCCTGGCACGAAAAGTCGCTCGGCCAGCTCTTCTGCGACAACAGCGCCAAGGACATCATCGCGATGCTGGTCGACGAGATGCGCGCGGCAGCTGTGCAACTGCGGTTGCAGACCGAAATACTGGCCGTTGAGAAAGAAGGAGACGGTTTTCGCGTCAGCACGTCCGAAGGCGAATACGAGTGCGTCTCGCTCGTCGTGGCGACCGGCGGCAAGTCGATACCGAAGATGGGTGCGACGGGTTTTGCTTACCGGATCGCCGAACTGTTCGGTCTCACGCTCGTCGAAACGCGACCGGGTCTCGTGCCGCTGACGCTCGATCCCGTCCTTCTCCAAAGCATTGCGCCGCTTTCGGGGATCTCGGCACCGTCCGAAATCCGGCATCAAAAAACCGGCTTCCGCGAGGCCCTGCTCTTTACTCACCGCGGCCTCAGCGGCCCGGCGATCTTGCAGATATCCTCCTATTGGCGGGAAGGGGATGAGATCGCCATCGATATCAAGCCGGATGTCGACCTTCTTGTGCACCTGAAGAAGGCCAGGCAGGCGAACGGCCGCCAGTCGGCCCAGACGGCGCTCGGTGAAATCCTGCCGAAGCGGTTGGCGCAATATCTGACGGAACGCGAAGCCATTTCCGGCAACATGGCCGATCTCTCGGACAAGGGGCTCATCCGTCTGTGCGATGCGGTGCAGAACTGGAAGATCAAGCCTTCCGGCTCGGAAGGCTATCGAACTGCCGAAGTGACGCTTGGAGGCATAGATACCGCTGGGCTCGATTCACGCACGATGCAGGCAAAAGGCGTACCCGGCCTCTATTTCATCGGCGAATGCGTCGATGTGACGGGATGGCTCGGCGGCTATAACTTCCAGTGGGCCTGGGCCTCGGGTTTTGCCGCAGGTGAATCCTTGTAGGCACGAATCTGAGCAGGAGATTCAAGACTCGTTAAGAAGGTTGCGCCATCGTGTCCCAATGGCCGTTAGAAGAGAGCTTGCTAAATTGCGCTTTACCGGCAAACCATTTTGATGGATTGTTGAGTCTTGAAAGAAGTGAGGATCTTCGCATGAACAGGAACGCACGACGCGCCCGCGCCATTGCCATCGCTCAGGCAAAGCCTGATACGAAGCTTGCGACCTTCCGCTTCGTGATGCTCGCAACCGGTGCGACGGCAGCACTGGTGACCTTCCTGATCGTTCAGGGCTTCTGACACATCCCTTTCGTCATGCATTTGCGCTTGTCCTTGGGCGGCACACTCCTGGACGGATGGCTGCTGCGGGGAGGCACGATTTCAAACGGTTCAGCTTATCCGAATATTAAGACATCGTCTGTCACATTCACCCGCAAATGTTTGGGCATCACCGCATTCGTGGCGGAGATGATTTGGCAATGATTGCCGCCTGACCGCTCGGGTTTCCCAGTGTCCCACAATCAGCTCGATGCACTCGGCCGGCGCCGATTCCAGCCGGCGGGAGGAGTGGTGTATGGAAGGCCGTTATCGCCATGCTTATTGACAAGATCCTTTCGCGCTTCAAGATCAAGACCAAGGTTTTGATCTTCGTCCTGCCCTTCGTGATCACGATTTCGGCCGTCGGCCTGACAGGGCTCTATGCCTCCGGCCTGCTGCAGGGCCGCATGGAGATTTCAAACAGCATCCTCCAGTCGCTCAGTGGCTTCAAGGATCTGTACGGCTCGATGGGCGATTTCCTGCAAATCACCAACCAGGAAGCGCGCGACAAGCTCTATGCCGACATCAAGACGCAGCGAGATACGCTGAAAGCCACCCTGGACCAGATCGGCGACAATGACGGCCGCGAGAACCTGCAAGCCGCCTCGGACGGCACGGCTGGGATTGCAGACACCGTCGGCAAGTTATGGTCTCTTCATGAACAGGAGCTGGCGCTTCGCAAGTCGATCGATGACGCACAGAAGGCGCTGATCAGCAGCCGTTTCAATGTCAATTACGACGCACAGCAGCTCCAGGAAAACATCCGCAACGACGAAGGCAATGCCACCGCGACGCTGCGCGCCGCCGACCGGCTGCTGAAGGGCGGCGATACGCTTGCCGCCGTCATGGCTGCCTTCAACAAAACACAGGTGCCTGCCGACAAGCTGAAGGTCGTGACCGACGCGATCCCGCAGATCGCCAAGGCGCAGCGCCTTATCGAGATCTCCGTGCCTCAGAACCAGAAGAGCATGACGCAGTCGATCGCCCAGACGATCAACGACCTGAAGACGCAGGCAGCAGCGCCTGATGCAGCCAGCGATGAAGCGATCGCCAACCTTGGCCGCCTTGTTTCCCGCTTCCGCCAGATGTCGACCTATACGCAGTTGACGGCTACGCAGATGATGCGGGAAGCCACGACGACGTTCGTTGAGCTCGACGGTCGAATCGCCCAGACGAACTCCGTTCTCGAAGACACTCGTCGTCTTGAGACATCGATCTATTCTCTGCAGCTGGTGCTTGGCGAATTCACCGCCAAGCCGAACCCGGACAACCGCGTTCGCCTGCATCAGGAAATCACCACACTTGGCACCAACCTCAACACGCTGCTTGCGAGCGCCAAGGGCATGGACTTTGCGGAAGACATCGTCGCCGCCATGTCGCCCGCACTGGCTTCCATGGACAGCGACGGCGAAAAGCTGGTCGCGACGATCGGCCAGCGTATCACCGACTATGCAGCCGCCCGCCAGCAGCTCGATGGCGTCTGGGGCCAACTGACCACCTTTGCCGAGCTGCAGAAGCAGTCGGCAGGAACCGAGCGCACGCAGGCAAACAGCATCTCCGTTCTGACGACCGGCCTCGGCATCCTCGTCTCGATCGTCGGCGGTTTCGCACTGGTGCTCACTCTGCAGCGTCCGATCGGCCAGATTACCGCCGCCATGCGCCGCATTGCCGACGGTGCGCTCGATACCAGCATTTCCGGCGAGAAGCGGTCCGACGAGATCGGCGACATGGCCCGGGCCCTCGGCATCTTCAAGGAAAATGCGATCTCGAAGATCCGCATCGAGGAAGAAAGCGAAGAAGAGCGCGCGGCCGCCGAACAGGAGCGCCAGCGCAACGACGCCGAAAAGCGCGAGATGGATCGCCAGATCGAGTTCGCCGTCAACGAGCTTGCCGCCGGCCTCGAACGCATGGCGCAGGGCGACATTTCGACCACGATCGAAACGCCATTCATCGGCCGCCTCGAGCAGCTGCGCCGGGATTTCAACGGCTCGATGCTGCGCCTCCAGGCAACGATGGGCCAGATCCGCGACAATGTCGAAATGATCCAGGGCAACGGCAATCAGATGGCTCAGTCCGCCGAGGATCTCGCAAAGCGCACAGAGCATCAGGCCGCTTCTCTCGAGGAAACGGCGGCCGCAGTCGATGAGATCACCGTCACCGTCCGTTCGTCGGCGGCGCGTGCCAAGGATGCCGACCAGGTTGTTCGCGAGGCCAAGCGCAGCGCCGACGATTCTGCAACCGTCGTCACCAACGCCATTGACGCGATGACCCGCATCGAGGACGCATCGCGCCAGATCGAACAGATCATCGGCGTCATCGACGAGATCGCCTTCCAGACCAACCTGTTGGCGCTGAACGCCGGCATCGAAGCCGCGCGGGCTGGCGATGCGGGCAAGGGGTTTGCAGTGGTTGCCATGGAGGTCCGCGAACTGGCGCAGCGTTCGGCCGCTGCCGCAAAGGAAATCAAGGGCTTGATCAACAAGTCGACGACGGAGGTCAGCTCAGGCTCGCAGTTCGTGCAGGAGACCGGAACCGTGCTTGCAAGGATCAGCGCGCAGATCGTGACGATCAGCCGGCATGTCGAGATGATCGCCCGCGCAAGCAATGACCAGTCGAGTGCCCTGCAGGAAGTCAATGCGACCGTCAATCAGATGGACCAGATGACCCAGCAGAACGCCGCGATGGTGGAGGAGACGACGGCTGCGAGCCGCGAACTTGCCGGGCAGGCCGATGCGCTTCTCGGTCTCGTCCAGCAGTTCAAGATCGACGGCGAAGGCTCCGACGCAAGGTTCCATCGCGCGGCATAAACGCATCCGTCCGGCAATCACGTAGCGGCTTCGTTTCGGCAGGGTGCTTCCTGTGGTTGCAAATGGGCCGTACTTGTGGCGGGCACGAAAGCAGCTGTCAGAAGGCCCGTTGCGACTTTTTTCACGCAAAGCAACTGCTGGACAGATCCTTAACGCTTTTTGCCTATTCTTACTGTGGTTGTAAACACCGGAGGTCTTCATGCCGCGATTCTTTTCGACATCCATCGTGCGTCAGGTGGTTGCGATCACGCTTGCTCTGCTCGCCATCAGCACCGCGGCGATCGTCGCTGTCACACACCACAATCTCAGCCGATACGTGATGGAAAGCGCCGTTTCGGACGCAAGGGGTGCAAGCCGAACGATGGCGGTACTCTATGGAGCGGCGAATGCGAACGCGTCTGTCGGCGTAACGGCAGGTGAGCTTCTCGCCGTGACGGAAGATGACATTCCCGAATTCAAGGATCATGCCCTCGTCGATCGCACGGCCCAGTCGATCGCCGGTGTCGCGACGGTCTTTCAGAAGCAGGGCAATGACTATGTCCGGGTTTCGACCAACGTGAAGAAGGAAGATGGCAGCCGCGCTGTCGGCACCAAGCTTGCAGCCGATCATCCCGCGCAACCGGTTCTCGCCAACGGCAGGGCCTACTACGGTCCGGCGCAGCTCTTCGGCCGGAATTTCATGACTGGCTATTTCCCGGTCAAGAGTGCCGCCGGCGCCCATGTCGGCATCCTCTTCATCGGCATTCCGATGGAAGTCTATTTCGCCCGCACCAATCACCTGCAGACTATGGTCCTCGGCGTCGGTGCTGCCGTCATGCTGCTTGTCGGCGCGCTTGCGTTTTTTGCAATCCGCGCCTGCGTGAAGCCGCTTGTTGCGCTGACGCAGACCGTTCATTCGATCTCGGCCGGCGATCTTGACGGCACAATTCCCTGCCACGACAAGAAGAACGAATTTGGTGAGATCGGACGTGCCTTGGCCGCCTTCCGCGACAGCGCCCGCGCCCGGCAGGGTCTCGAGGCGCAGGCTGCAGAACAGCGGGCGCTGAGCGAAGCCGAGCGTGCCCGCAACGATGCCGAAAAGCGTTCGCTCGATGGTCAGATCGACTTTGCCGTGGACCAGCTCGCGGCGGGCCTCGGACGCCTCGCAAGGGGCGACGTCTCCCAGACCATCGAGACGCCGTTTGTTGGCCGGCTGGAGCAATTGCGCGTCGATTTCAACGCATCGCTTGTGCGACTGCAAGATACACTCGTCCAGATTCGCGAAAATGCCAATGCCATCCAGCGCAATAGCGGCGCGATGCTGACGTCAGCCGGCGAGCTTTCCAAGCGAACCGAAGCGCAGGCGGCCAGCCTGGAAGAAACGGCAGCCGCTGTCGAAGAGATCACCGTGACGGTGCGCTCGTCTGCAGGGCGTGCTCGCGAAGCAAACAACGCAGTCACTGCCACGAAGAAGACCGCCGATAGCTCCGGGGTCGTCGTCAGCGAGGCCGTGGCCGCCATGGGGCGCATCGAGCAGGCTTCTCGGCAGATCGAACAGATCATCGAAGTCATCGATGATATCGCTTTCCAGACGAACCTTTTGGCCCTCAATGCCGGTATTGAAGCAGCGCGAGCAGGCGAGGCGGGCAAGGGCTTTGCGGTCGTCGCCCAGGAAGTCCGCGAATTGGCGCAGCGCTCGGCAGATGCCGCCCGCGAGATCAAGGGTCTGATCGAAAAGTCCAGCCGGGAAGTGACGGCGGGCTCTGCGCTGGTGCAAAAGACCGGCAGCGTGCTCGCCTCGATCAGCGAGGAGATCATTGCAATCAGCAAGCATGTCGAAACCATTGCCACGGCGAGCCAGGATCAGTCGGCGGCGCTGCAGGAGGTCAATGGTTCGGTCAATGCCATGGACCAGATGACCCAGAAGAACGCTTCGATGGTCGAGGAAACCACACAAGCAAGCCGCCAGCTTGCCGACGAGGCCGACACGCTGATGAGCCTGCTGCAGCAGTTCCGCATCGAAGCGCATGCACAGTCTCATGGCCGGGCAAGGCAGGCTGCCTGATCCGGTTTGCAGCTTGAAGACATGGAGGAGGATCGCGCCGGTAAAGTGCGATCCTTCTGCTTTCTACGGCTGATGTTTGAAAGCCACGCGGTGAAGATTACGAAAGGCGAGCTTCCAAAAGTCCTGTAGAAGTCGTCCTCGGTCCTCTCCCGCCTTTGGATTGGTTGGCAGTTCTGCGAAAGGCCGATCAAATTGGCTATCATGATCTGCTCGATCATCGGTGATGTCCTCCGTTAAAGACATCCCTTCAACTACACATCAAAAATAGCTTCATAAACATCAAAGATCCGGCTATGTTTTTCACCAATGAAAAATACGCCATGGGACTCCTATCAGCTTTTCCTGCAGGTCGCGCGCCGCGGCGGGCTGACCGGCGCGAGTGTCGCGACCGGCTTGAGCCCGGCCACGATCGGACGGCGCATGCTTGAACTGGAGCAGGAGACGGGACGGATGCTGTTTGCCCGCAGCCAGACCGGCTACCGTTTGACCGGAGACGGTCAGACGCTGCTCGGCCATCTCCAGGAGATGGAAGCGGCGGCCCGGAAAGTCGATGCCTGGCGCCAGGCGGGCGAGGGCGGCGCAGCGGTAAAGATCGCAGCCGGGACCTGGGTGGCCTGGCTGCTGACAGAAAACTTCTCCGCAATCCGCATGCCCGCCGATGCTTTCAACATTGTGTTGACGATCGGGGAGGCGCGGGCCAATCTCGCCTACCGCGAGAGCGATATCGGCATTCGCGCTTTCGAGCCGGACGAAGCCAATCTCGCCGCCCGGCTTCTGGGCGAGGTCGCTTATGCGGTCTATGTCCGGCGCAATGCCAGCGAGCTGGAGAACCGATGGATAGCGGTCGCTGAGGACGAGGCCATTTCTGCCTATCTCCGATGGCCGTACCGCCAGACGTGGGAGCCGATCGTGGCGACGGTCAACCGGCCCCGTTCGCTGCCGGACCTCGTGCGTGCCGGTGCGGGAAAAGCGGTGCTCCCCTGTTTCGTGGGCGATCTCGATCCGGAATTGCAACGGCTCGGCGGCGAGCTTGCGGAGCTGCGCCACCGGCAATGGATCGTGTTGAACAACGAGGATCGCCATCGTCCGGAAATCCGAACTGTCGCGGATCGCATGACGAAGCTTTTGAAAAGCTATGCCGATCTCTTCGCCGGCAAGCGCGCCAGCCGCAGCTGAATTCTACGGCATCAGACGCCGCACAAGCGCGACCTGGCTGTTCACGCCGAGTTTTGAATAGATGTTCTTCAGATGCGTCCGGGCCGTCTCGTAGCTGATGCTATGCAGCTTGGCCGTCTCGCGCGGCGACAGACCCGCGGCGATGGAGGAGGCGATCCGCAGTTCGGCAGCAGTCAGTTGCAGCTTTGCAGGCAAACGATCGTTCAATTCGGGGCGCGCCACGGCCACCTGCTCGATGACGACCGCTGCGGTTGGCCCCTGCAGAAACTCGGTCATGAAATCGGAAGTGAGGCGCACGAGCGTGCATTTGAACGAGGCGCAGGAAGAACTGAACTTCGCGATGTACGGTCCTGCGGCGGCGGGGGGGCGGTAGCGTGAGAAAGAGGAGAGATGCTCGAGGAAATTTCGATCGCTGGAAATCAGACGTCCTGTTGGTGCGATGCTCAATCCGGCATCTGCGGCGAGCATCCTTTCTGCGGCAAGGTTCATCGATCGGACATGGCGGCCTTCACTGATATAGATGAGCCCGACGCCGATGGCGTCGAACAGCGAACGGCCTGTCTCATTGTCTGCTTTATCCCGGCGCATGAAGTCGAAGGCCCGCTGCAAATGCGGCGCGAGCCTTGTCAGGAGATCGGCGTTGATCCGGTTGAAGCCGGTGTCGGTGCTCGATGTTAGCGTCGACAGATTGAAGGACCGGTTTTTCTCGCGAAGGATCGTTACGCCAACGCTGCTGCGGCAGCCGATGCTGCGCAGAAAGTCATTGTAGAATTCCGTTTTGACGAGTTCGGCATGCGGCAGCATCTGGTCGGCGATGACGCCGAGGCCGACTGGCCGCACGGCTGCCTTCGGCATCCACGGGTTGATGGTGCAATAGTACCGATTGTAGCCTTCCAGGCCGGTATCGTCCAAGCCCGATGAGAGCGAAAAGGCACCGGCGCCCGCCACACTGTCGTGGTAAAAAAGCGTCGTCTTCGCATCAGGCATTCTCGTATTGAGCGTGTCGAGAAAGTCCTGCCAGTCCGTTTCGCCAAACAATGCGCCGTAGACCAGGTCCGTCAGAGATTCAAGATTGGCGTGTGTCGTGGCGGGCATCCGGCCTCTCATATGAGCGGAAGCTTATTATGCCCGCCTTTCGTGACAGTGACAATTACGTCGAATAGCGCAGATGGCGGCGCCAAAGGGCGCCGCCATCCTTGATCCTACATCCTGTTGGCGACGACGACAGGGATCAGGAGATCGCCCCAATTGCCGTCTCCGCCGTGGTGGCGGGCGGAGCGCACCAGTTCGACCGAGACCCCGGCCTCGACGGCCTTCATCACGGACTGATTCAGCCGGTGCAGGTCGTTTGCGAGCATGCGGATCGTGGCCTGCTGATCGGCGCTCATGCTGGAGGATTGTTCTTCCGCTCTTTCGCGGACACGTGCGATGGAAGCCATGGCCTTTTCTCCTTTGGTGTGGCTACTCGGCTGCGGGTTTGAATTGGGCATGTTCGGTCGATTCCTTCATTGCAGTCGTCGAGGACTTGCCGCCGGTGATGGCGAGCGAGACGGCATCGAAGTAGCCGGTCCCGACTTCACGCTGGTGCTTGGTCGCCGTATAGCCCCGTGCCTCGGCGGAAAACTCGGCCTGCTGCAGTTCCGAATAGGCAGCCATCTGCCGGTCCTTGTAGCCGCGCGCCAGTTCGTACATGCCGAAGTTCAGCTGGTGGAAGCCAGCGAGCGTGATGAACT
This sequence comes from Rhizobium etli 8C-3, assembly GCF_001908375.1. Lineage (NCBI taxonomy): Bacteria > Pseudomonadati > Pseudomonadota > Alphaproteobacteria > Hyphomicrobiales > Rhizobiaceae > Rhizobium > Rhizobium etli. Next base: position 747,122 of record NZ_CP017241.1, read on the forward strand.
GGAACTTGTAGCCCATCGCGCCGAGTTCCCGCTGGAACTTGGCGATCGTCGCGTCGTCGAGATTTTTCTTCCAGTTGAACGAAGGCGAGCAGTTGTAGGCAAGAAGCTTGCCGGGATGGACCTTGTGCACGCCCTCGGCAAATCGTCGTGCCTGCTCCAGATCGGGTTTGGAGGTTTCGCACCAGATGAGATCGCAATGCGCCGCATAGGCAACGGCACGGGCAATGCAGGGCTCCAGGCCATTGCGCACCTGGTAGAAGCCTTCGACCGTGCGCCCGGCATCGTAGTCGACGAAGGGCCGGTCGCGCTCGTCGATGTCCGAGGTCAGGAGCTTTGCCGCTTCTGCGTCCGTACGGGCGATGACGAGTGTGGGAACCCCCATGACGTCTGCAGCAAGACGCGCCGCGTTCAGATTGCGGATGTGGGCCGCGGTCGGAATCAACACCTTGCCGCCGAGATGCCCGCACTTCTTTTCAGATGCCAGCTGGTCCTCGAAATGGACACCGGCAGCGCCAGCTTCGATATAGGCCTTCATGATCTCGAAGGCATTGAGCGGTCCGCCGAAGCCGGCTTCGGCATCGGCAACGATCGGCGCGAACCATGTTTCGACGGATAGGCCGCGATCCTCCGATGTCTCGATCTGGTCGGCGCGCTGAAGCGTGCGGTTGATCCGCTTGGCGAGTTCGGGCCCGGCATTGGCGGGATAAAGCGATTGGTCGGGATACATTGCCGACGCTGTGTTGGCATCGGCTGCGACCTGCCAGCCGGACAGGTAGATTGCCTTCAGACCGGCACGCACCATCTGCATCGCCTGATTGCCGGAAAGTGCTCCGAGCGCGTTGACGAAATCGTCCTGATGCAGCAGTTGCCACAGCCGGTTCGCGCCGATCTCGGCGAGTGAATAGCGAAGTTCGACGGAGCCCCGCAACCTCTTCACGTCCTCAGGCAGATAGGGTCGTTCGATACCGTCAAAACGGCCTGCCGGAACATTGCGGATAAGCTTGTCAAATTCTGTCACGATTTCCTCCTTCGCGGTAGACATGGCTTCATGAGCTGTGTGACATAATTTACAAAACCGCGGGCAATTGCCAGGAAAAGCTTGATTTATAGGGGAGAATTGAGGTTAGGTTGCGGGAGCATTTACAAAGTCGTCGTGTAAAATTGTGAATGTTTGTAAATGTGTCGATACGGGAGCCGCCGAATGGTCGAGCGGAAGATATTTGCAGGTCCGAAGGTACGCCGGATTCGCAACGGCCTGGCGGTCACGCAGACGGCGATGGCCGAGGCATTGGGAATTTCGCCATCCTATCTCAATCTGATCGAGCGCAATCAGCGGCCATTGACGGTGCAGCTCCTCTTGAAGCTGGCCTCGGTCTACAAGGTCGACCTTGAGGAGCTGCAGAGTGAGCCTGGAAACAATCTTGCGCAGTTGCGCGAGGTTTTTGCCGATCCGCTGCTTTCGGGCGAACTGCCCGGAGACCAGGAACTCGTCGAAGTCGCAGAAGCCGCGCCAAATGCGGCAAGCGGTGTCGTGAAGCTCTATCGCGCCTATCGCGAGCAGGCTATGCGGCTTTCCGATCTGACGGTCCTGATGGCCGGAGAGGGGCAGGCGCCGGCCGCTGGCGCGCGGCTGCCGGCAGATGAAGTGCGCGACGTGCTGGAGCGCCGTTCTGCCTATTTCGGCGCGCTTGAAGAGGCTGCCGAGGCCTTTTTCGTGACTCTGCCGGCAGGTGAACGCGCGCAGGTTCTAAAGGACTGGCTGCAGAAGGAGCGTGGCATCGGCGTCCGCATCCTGCCGGTGCACGTCATGCCCGATCTGCGTCGCCGCTTCGACCGGCATTCCATGCGGCTTTTTATCTCGGAGCGCCTTGCGGCTGCCGATCAGCTCCAGGAAATCGCCATCGAGGTCTCGACGCTGGCGCTTCGCGATGCCATTGCGCGGGAACTGGAAACACTCAGCCTCTCGACGCAGGAGGCGAGACGCATTGTCCGTTTCGAGCTCGCACGTTACGCAGCACTTGCGCTGATGATGCCCTATGACGCGTTCCTTTCTGCAGCAAAAGCATCGCGCTATGACATCGATATCCTTTGCGCGCGCTTCGGCTGTTCGTTCGGCCAGGCTGCGACACGGCTGACGATGCTGCAGCGGCCAGCCAATGCCGGCGTTCCGTTCTTTGTCATGGAGGTCGATGCCGCAGGTCATCGGCTGCGGCGGGCAGGAGCGGCAGGTTTTCCCCACGCGCGCTTCGGCGGCGGCTGTCCCAAGCTCAACATCCACGCCGCCTTTCTCCAGCCCGGCCAGGTTCTGGCCGAGGCTGCCGAGATGCCGGACGGCTCCACCTATCTTACCATCGCGCGGACGCTTGACGGGCCGCATGCGCCCTTTGGCGAACGGGTCCGGCGCACAGCACTTCTGCTCGGCTGCGAGATCGCCCTCAAAGACAGCACCGCCTATGGCCAAGCCCTCTCTGCGACCCCGCATTCGGTGGCGATCGGGCCTGCCTGTCGCCTTTGCGAGAGGAAGGGCTGCCTTGCGCGCGCCGAACCGCCCGTTACCCGCCCGCTTGGGTTAGATGAGATGGTAGCAGGGCTCAGCGCCTTCGATTTTCAGTGACCGGTGAAATCATTGACAGTGCAGGATTTTGCGCTTGTCGCCTCACAAAATCCTTTCTAGTCTACCCGCAAATCCAGAGGGAAATGGTGTCCGGGGTGATGCCTGCAGCGCTTATAATAAATAACCGACAGGAGATAATATGAGGTCAAGAATCGCAGGACTTGCGGCCACGGCCGTCGTTGCCGTTTTCGCTGCAGCGCCGGGGTTTGCGCAGGAGCGTGTCGTCAACGTCTATAACTGGTCGGATTATATCGACAATTCCATCCTTGAGGATTTCACCAAGGAAACCGGCATCAAGGTCGTCTACGACACCTTCGATTCCAATGAGACGCTTGAAACCAAGCTTCTTGCAGGCGGGACCGGCTACGATGTCGTGGTGCCGACCGCCGACTTCCTGCAGCGCCAGATCCAGGCTGGCGTTTTCCAGAAGCTCGACAAGTCGAAGCTGCCGAATATCTCCAACATGTGGGATGTGATCCAGCAGCGCACTGCGCAATACGATCCGGGCAACGAATACGCCATCGACTACATGTGGGGCACCAACGGCATTGGCTACAACGTCAAGAAGGTTGCCGAAATTCTCGGTCCTGACGTCAAGCCGGGTCTCGAGGTGATCTTCGATCCGAAGGTTGCCGAGAAGTTCAAGGATTGCGGCATCTATCTGCTTGATGCGCCGAAGGACGTGCTCTCGGCTGCCTTCCAGTATATCGGCGTCGATCCGAACACGACCAGCGCGGAGGACTTCAAGAAGGCCGAGGACCTGATGACCTCGATCCGCCCCTTCGTCCGCAAGTTCCATTCGTCCGAATACATCAACGCGCTCGCAAACGGCGATATCTGCATCGCCTTCGGATATTCCGGCGACATGCTGCAGGCACGCGACCGCGCTTCCGAGGCCAATAACAATGTCGAAGTCGACTACTCGATACCTACTCAGGGCGCCCAGATGTGGTTCGACATGATGGCGATTCCGGCCGATGCGCCGCATGTTGCCGAAGCGCACGAGTTCTTGAACTACATCATGAAGCCGGAGGTCATCGCCAAGGCGAGCGACTATGTCTTCTACGCCAACGGCAACAAGACTTCGCAGCAGTTCATCAGCAAGGAGGTGCTCGAAGACCCGGCGATCTATCCGACCGAGGACGTGATGAAGAAACTCTTCACGGTTTCGCCCTGGGACCCGAAAACCCAACGCACAGCGACCCGGCTCTGGACAAAAGTTGTCACCGGCCAATAAACGAAATTCAGGCCCGGGCGGAAACGTCCGGGCCTTTTCTTGGCGACTGCCGGCCGTGGGGAGGGCCGGTTCTCAAATCATGTCTCGGGGAACCAAATGAAGTCACTTGGCAATATTCGCCGCACCTTCGCGCCTTGGGCCGATCCGGCTTCCAAGCCGTTTATCTCCTTCAAGAACGTGACGAAGAAGTTCGGCGACTTCACCGCCGTGAATGACCTGTCGCTGAATATCTATCATCGCGAATTCTTTGCATTGCTCGGCGCATCGGGCTGCGGCAAGTCGACATTGTTGCGCATGCTCGCCGGCTTCGAGCAGCCGACCTCCGGCGAAGTGATCCTCGACGGCACGAACCTGGCAGGTACTCCGCCCCACAGGCGGCCGGTCAACATGATGTTCCAGTCCTACGCGCTCTTCCCCCACATGACGGTCGAGAAGAACATCGCTTTTGGCCTGCGCCAGGACGGCATGCCGAAGGACGAAATCATCGAGCGCGTTATGCAGATGCTGAAGATGGTGAAGCTGGAGCAGTTTGCCTCCCGCAAGCCGAACCAGCTTTCCGGCGGTCAGCGTCAGCGCGTGGCGCTCGCCCGCTCGCTTGCCAAACGCCCCAAAGTATTGCTGCTCGACGAACCGCTTGGCGCACTTGACAAGAAGCTGCGCGAGGAAACGCAGTTCGAGCTCATGGATCTGCAGCAGAATCTCGGCCTCACCTTCGTCGTCGTGACCCATGACCAGGAAGAGGCGATGACGATGGCAGATCGCATCGCAGTCATGAGCCACGGCAAGGTCGTCCAGGTGGCGACGCCGGCGGAAATCTACGAAGCCCCGAATTCGCGTTTCGTGGCGGATTTCATCGGCGATGTGAACATCTTCGACGGCCAGGTTGCTTCCACCGAGGCCGGTACGGTCGAGATTGCGGTCGACAGCGGTTTCACCATCAAGGTCACGACATCCGATAAGCCCGCGACGGGCAGCAATGCCGGCTTTGCAATCCGACCTGAAAAAATGAAGGTGCTTCGTCATCCGCCGCGGAACTCTTCGGTAAATGCAGCGTCCGGCGAGCTTTGGGATATCGGCTATCTCGGCGATATGACGGTTTTCCATGTCAAGCTGAAGAGCGGAAAGGTCGTGAAGGCTTCCTCCCTCAATGCGCAGCGTGCGGTCGATGATCCCTTCACATACGACCAGGAAGTCTGGATCTCCTTCGCCGAAGATGCCGGCGTGATTTTGAGGGATTGACCATGGGCAGGCTTGGTTCCGCGATCTACAGCCGCCTCGTGATCATCGTTCCCTATGCTTGGTTGCTGATCTTCTTTCTCGCGCCGTTCTTCATCGTCTTCCGTATCTCGATGTCGGCAACGGCGATCGCGATGCCGCCCTATACGCCCGTCTTTTCGTTCGGCGATGGCTGGACGGGCTTTTGGGACAAGGCATCGACCTTCTCCTTCGAAAATTACAATTACCTCATCGACGATCCGCTGTATTTCAACGCCTACATCTCAAGCGTCGTTATCGCCGCGATCTCGACATTCCTGACGCTTCTCATCGCTTATCCGATTGCCTATGGCATGGCGCAGGCCCCTCGCAGCATTCGCCCGACACTGCTCATGCTCGTCATCCTGCCCTTCTGGACGAGCTTCCTGATCCGCGTCTATGCCTGGATCGCGATCCTGAAGCCGGAGGGCCTGCTAAATCAGGTGCTGATGGCCAGCGGGATCATCGACAGCCCTCTCATCATCCTGAACACCAACATCGCCGTCTATATCGGCATCGTCTACTCCTACCTGCCGTTCATGGTTCTGCCGCTCTATTCCTCGCTGGAAAAGATGGACGGGACGCTGATCGAGGCCGCGCAGGATCTCGGCTGCACGCCGATCACGGCCTTTTGGCGTGTGACGTTCCCGCTTTCGCTCCCGGGCGTTATCGCCGGCTGCATGCTGGTCTTCATCCCGGCCGTCGGTGAATTCGTCATTCCCGACCTGCTCGGCGGATCGCAGACTCTGATGATCGGCAAGACGCTCTGGAGCGAGTTCAACTCGAACCGCGACTGGCCGGTCTCCTCCGCTGTCGCGACGATCCTGCTTTTGATCCTGGTGATCCCGATCGTCTTCTTCCAGAACGCGCAGGCCAAAGCCGACGAGCAGGGAAGGTAAACCATGCTGCAATGGACCCGCTTCAACATCGTATCGGTCACACTCGGCTTTGCCTTTCTCTACCTGCCGATCGTGCTGCTCGTGATCTTTTCGTTCAACGAGTCGAAACTCGTCACCGTCTGGGGCGGTTTCTCGACCAAATGGTACGCGCAGCTGCTGTACAACCAGGCTCTGCTCGATGCAGCCTGGGTGACGGTACGCGTTGGCGTGGTCTCCGCCACGCTGGCCACCGTCCTCGGCACGCTCGCGGCGCTCACGCTGGTGCGCTACACGCGGTTTCGCGGCCGCATGCTTTTCTCCGGGATGGTCTACGCCCCGCTGGTCATGCCCGAGGTGATCACCGGCCTTTCATTGCTGCTGCTCTTCGTGGCGATCGGGTTTGACCGCGGCTTCTGGACGATCACGCTGGCCCATACGACGCTTACGATGTGCTTTGTCGCGGTCGTCGTGCAATCGCGCCTGGTGAGCTTCGATCATTCGATCGAAGAAGCAGCACAGGACCTCGGCGCTCCGCCGGTCCGCACCTTCTTCGAGGTGACGCTGCCGATCATTGCGCCCGCCGTCTTTTCGGGCTGGATCCTGGCATTCACCTTGTCGCTCGACGACCTCGTGATTGCGAGCTTCACCTCGGGCCCGGGCGCCACGACCCTGCCGATGCGAATCTACAGCCAGGTGCGCCTCGGCGTGACCCCGGAAATCAACGCGGTCTGCACGATTCTGATCGGTATCGTGACGGTTGGGGTCATCTGCGCCTCGATCGTCACCAAGAGCCGCGAGATTCAGCGCGAACGCGATGAGCGTGCGGCAGCCAATGCGCCGTGAAAATCACTGGAGGCCGGGTGCCTGCTGATTGATCAGCGGAACCGGCGAAATCACCGGGTTCGGCCAAGAGCCGCCGACGAAGAATGGCAGAAGCGGCAAAACTGCCCTTTTGGCGTCATCCGTGGCCAGCAGCGATCCGGAAAGGGCCAGTCCCCTGGATTCGTACGGGATGATGCCCGAAAGGGTCAGCGTCTCGTCTTTGCCTTGAACGCTGACGCCGCGAAGCTCGGCCGAGCCATCCGCGAGAGTGGCAACCACGTCGACCCGGTTGAATTCGAACGCGCGGCCCGAAACCGCGCTCAGCGGGAAAAATTTCTGCTGAGCGGCCTGGCTTCGGATGGCTTCGACGTCAAGGCCCGCGATCGAGCCCGCATTGCCGTGGAATGCCAGCTGTCCGCTCACGTCTCCAGCACCTGCCGTCCATATCGGCTTGTTGGTCTTCAGCGAAATGTCGAGCGATCCATTCGTGAGCGGCAATGGGCCCTTCAACTGCAGCCGTTCGATAAGCCCGGCAAAATCGGCACCGCGGATCGAGACCTGCAGCCTGCCGCCGCCGTCGAAGTTCCCGCGCATTGCCTCAAGATGCGCCGTCATCTCTCCGCCTTCGAACTGGCTGTCGCCGATATCGAATTTGGCTTCGTTGCTGGAAACGATGATGCTTGCCCCGACATCAAAGAGCTGAAAGGGCGGAAGCTGCATTTCCTTGGCGGAGAGCCTGAGGTCGACATCAAGCTTCTGCAGCGGACCGCCATCTTCGGGCGCGCCCGCTTCGCCGGCGGCCAGGCGCAGAGTAAAGGCATCGAAGAAAGGCTTGAGGTTCATATGGTCGAAGGCCAGCGTGCCGCCAAGCCTTGCCCGCGCGCTTGTGTCGATGGAGATGTCCATGACACCGGTTGCATTCGCACCGTTGAGTCCGAGCACGACGTCGTTGAAGCGCAGGCCGTTGGCGGCGGAAAATATGTCGCTCTCGATCGAAAACGCCCTCAGCGTCTCAACGTCCGCGATGGACTTGCCGGACCAGGCCAATAGCGCCGGCATGTCGGGAATATTGACCGACATGTTGCCGGATTGTCCCGCAAGGCCCGAGATCCCCCCGATACCGTTGAATTCTGCCGTGATCAGCCTGGAGGTAAGTGCGGTTTTGATCTGAGCAACCTTGCCGCCGAAGATCAGCAGCGGGCTATTGGACGAGAAGTCGAGCTTCAGGTCTTCCCCGCTCGTTCTCGCCATCAGCACCGCCGTCATCGGGCTTGAGAGTCGCGGCCAGGTGATATCGGCGGTCACGCCTTCGAAATGATAGGTCTTGCCACTTGCAAGATCGGCGACATTGAGCGTGCCGTCCTCGACGGTGATCGCACCGATCGTCGCATCAAGCCTTTGATCGAGGACCTCGGCTCCACCTTCCTGGCGCGCGCTGGTGATCGCCTTTGCAAGCTGCCCGGCATAGGTCCAGTCGATCAGCCCCTGTTGGTCGCGGGTGAGGGAAAGATTGGGGCGCAGCAGGTGGAATTCATGAAAGCGGGCGCTGCCGCGGATGGCGTCGATGAGGCTGAAATCGGCCGAAAGGCTCTCGATCGTGCCGAGCAGCTTGTTGCCGCTGCTTTCGGGCTGGCGGATGGCGATCTGGTTCAGCGTAATGCGCGGTGTCGGCCAGAATTCGAGAACCGGCGCGCCCTTGATCTCGGCCTGATAGCCGGTCCATTTCGACAATACGTCCTCGATGCCGGAGCGCACCAGTCCGCTCGAAACGAGGTAAGGGGCGGCAACGCGAAGCGCCACGAAAACGATGGCGGCGAAAAGGATAAGGCTCGTTGCAATTCGTGCGAAACCCGGCAGCCAGCGGGAAACGGGTAGCATCTTTCGCCGCCATTTTGGTTGTCTTGACGTACCCATAAGCCCCGCCAGGATTTTCAGCTGCTTATCCGTTATCTATCGATTTCGCCGGATATATGAAACGGGAGATATATGCAAATCGCCGGGAGCCTGCCTCCGCAGCGATGCACACTTTATAATGCGCTGCAGCATGGTATATAGCGGATAATAGGGGAGGAGATTGAATGAGTGACACCGTGCCGCTTTGGGTGCCTTCGAAAGAGTCGATCGAGGCAAGCCCGATGCATGCCTTCGCAAAGCGCTGCAGCGCCGAGTTTGGTCTGGAACTCAAAACCTACCTGGACCTTCATGCCTGGTCGATCAAGGAACCCGAAAAGTTCTGGACCTCGGTTTGGGCGTTTTGCGGTGTGAAGGGGGAGCAGGGCGCTCGGGCGCTGGCCGACGGCGACCTCATGCTCAAGGCTCGTTTCTTTCCTGATGCGAAGCTGAACTTTGCCGAGAACCTGCTTTCGGACAAAGGGCCGGCTGATGCGATCGTCTTCCGCGGCGAAGACAAGGTCGAGTATCGTTGGTCGTGGGACCGGCTGCATGCGCTTGTATCCCAGCTGCAGCAAGCCTACCGCGCGCTTGGCATCGGCGAAGGGGATCGCATCGCCGCGATGATGCCGAACATGCCCGAGACGGTCGCCTGCATGCTGGCCGCCGCCTCGATCGGTGCCATATGGTCGTCCTGTTCACCGGATTTCGGCGAACAGGGCGTGCTCGACCGCTTCGGGCAGATCGGCCCCAAGCTCTTCATTGCCTGCGACGCCTACTGGTATGGCGGCAAGCTGCAGGATGTGAAGGCGAAGGTTTCTTCTGTCGCAGGGAGCCTCGGTGTTCCGGCCGTGATTGTCCACTATGCCGGCGATGCCGCAACGGTTGCCAGCGAGACCCCGAAGGCCAAGACACTCGAAGAATTCGTCAAACCTCATCAGCCAAAAGCCGTCGAGTTCGTGCGGCTTCCCTTTGCCCATCCGCTCTATATTCTCTTTTCCTCCGGCACTACTGGCGTGCCGAAATGCATCGTTCATTCCGCTGGCGGCACGCTCTTGCAGCATTTGAAGGAGCATGTGCTGCATTGCGGCCTGAAGCGTGGAGAGAAGCTCTTCTATTTCACCACATGCGGCTGGATGATGTGGAACTGGCTGATGAGCGGCCTTGCCGCGGGCGTCACGCTTTGCCTGTTCGACGGCTCACCCTTCGCGCCGGACGGCAATGTGCTCTTCGACTATGCGCAGGCTGAAAACTTCGCGGTCTTCGGCACCTCCGCGAAATACATCGACGCGGTGCGCAAGAGCGGGCTGACGCCGCGCACCACCCATGATCTTTCGAGCCTGCGTCTCATGACATCTACGGGATCGCCGCTTTCGCCTGAAGGCTTTACTTTCGTCTATGAGGGCATCAAGCAAGACCTCCAGCTGGCCTCCATCTCGGGCGGCACGGATATCGTCTCATGCTTCGTGCTGGGCAATCCGCTGCAGCCGGTCTGGCGCGGCGAAATCCAGGGGGCTGGCCTCGGCCTTGCCGTCGACGTCTGGGATGATGAAGGCAAGCCAGTCCGCCAGCAGAAGGGCGAACTGGTCTGCACCAAGGCCTTCCCGTCGATGCCGGTCGGCTTCTGGAACGATCCGGATGGCACCAAGTACAAAGCGGCCTATTTCGAGCGCTTCGAGAATATCTGGTGCCATGGCGATTTCGCCGAATGGACGGAGCATGGCGGCCTTGTCATTCATGGGCGCTCCGACGCGACGCTCAACCCCGGCGGTGTACGCATCGGCACCGCCGAGATCTACAACCAGGTCGAGCAGATGGAAGAGGTGGCCGAAGCGCTCTGCATCGGCCAGGATTGGGAGGACGACGTCCGAGTGGTGCTTTTCGTTCGCCTCGCGCCGGGTGCGGCGTTGACGGACGATCTCGTCAAGGCGATCAAGACCCGCATCCGCACAGGGGCCTCGCCGCGCCATGTGCCGGCGAAGATCATCGCGGTCAGCGATATTCCGCGCACCAAATCCGGCAAGATCGTAGAGCTTGCGGTGCGCGAGGTCGTGCACGGGCGGCCGGTGAAAAACAAGGAGGCGCTCGCCAATCCCGAGGCGCTCGACCTTTTCGTCGGACTCGAGGAATTGCGCGTCTGATTGCAATCAAATGCAGTTATAGGTATGGCCTTCGATCGTTTCCGTCGCCTCGAAACCTTTCATTAAGAAAGGTTGGTCAAAGGTAAAGGAAGTTCGGGCTGCGCATGAGCAAAAAAGTTTGCCTGCGGGCTCGCAAGCATGATGCCGATTGACCAGGCTCTTGTTGAACAGCACCAAATTCCAGGCAGCCTTTCGCGGCTGCCTTTTTTGATTCAGCCTGCCAGCACGCGCTGCGACGGGAAGGTTACCTCAACCAGCGTGCCGTCGTTCGGCGTCGAATTGATCGCGAAGATCGCCCTGTTTGCATCCACCATCGCCTTGGTCAGCGGCAAGCCGAGACCCGTCCCGTCGCCGCGGTGCCGCGACTGGGCCGAAACCTGCCGGAACGGCTTCATTGCTTGGTCGAGTTCGCTGCGCGTCATGCCGATGCCGGTATCGCGCACACGCAACACGACGCTGCCATTTGCTTCATATGACGTTGAAACCACGATCTGACCGCCTGACGGCGTGAAGCGGATGGCGTTGGAAAGGATGTTGAGGGCGATCTGCTTGATGGAGCGGAGATCGGCAACGACATTCGGCACCGACTGCGACAGGGCCGTACGAATGATGACGCGCTGTCCGTTTGCCTGCGGCTGGACCAGAGCCACGGCCTCCGAAATCGCCTCGTTGAGGCCGACGGATGCGAAATCAAGATCCATCTCGCCCGCTTCGATCTTCGAAATATCGAGCAGATCGTTGACGATATCGAGAACATGGCGGCCCGAACGACCGATGTCGTTGGCATATTCGATGTATCGAGGATGGCCGATTGGTCCGAATCGCTCGCTCGCCATCATGTCCGAAAAACCGATGATGGCGTTGAGCGGTGTGCGGATTTCATGGCTGATTCGCGCCAGGAAATCGGTTTTGTGGGCATTTGCCGTTTCGGCGGCGCCCTTTGCGTTGCGAAGCTCCTCCTCGGTGCGCTTCCACTGGGTGATGTCGCGGATAACGGCGCAATAGCCGCTCGAGGAAGTAAGCTGGCCCATGGTCATGAACAGCGGAACAAAGCCGCCGGATGACTCGCGGCCGATGACTTCACGCCCGTCGTTCAGCACGCTTGCGACGCCATGGCCTGAGAGGCCGTTCAGATAATCGAGCACCGCCTTCTGGCTTTCATGCGCAAAGAGCATCACGAAGGGTTTGCCGCGGGTCTCTTCCTCATCGTAGTTGAAAAGCGCGCTTGCCGAGCGATTCATCGATCGGATATCGCCTTCTGCGCCGATGACGACCACGCCGTCCGTCGCCGTTTCCAGGATGGAGCGAAGTTCTTCCACCTCGACCTGCAGCTTGGCAACCTTTTCGACCATGCGGTCGGAACGGGTGTCCGGGCGGGTTTTTTCGTTCTGAGCGGGTGCGACGTCGCTTCCCTCGACAGGCATTAGCGCCAGCATGAGCGCGCTCGATTCCTCCCAGCGGATCGATTGCAGGCGGGCGGTGACCGGTACGAGCGAATCGTCGGCCGTCACGAGGACCATTGCGCCCGGGCGTCCCGCTTTCTCGTCCAAGTCTCGGCGTTGAAGCAGCGCGTCGATCCCGCCCACATCGCTGAGATCCTCAAGCGAAGAATAGCCGGTCAGGCGCATGAAATCGGGATTGGCGTGGATCAGCGCATCGCCGGCATGGACGAGCACGGCAACCGGCAACTGGTCGACGGTGGCCGCCGATAGCCCATCCGTCATCTTCACCCGCGGGGGGATGGCACTGTGCAGCACTTCGATCTGGCTAAAGGTTTCGTGCAGGCCCTCGGTAGCGTCGTCCTTACTCGGCTCGGGCGTTTCGGCGTGCTCCTCCGGCTTGGCTGCATCAGCCGGTTCTTCGACGGCCGTGCTCGCGCTCTCGAATATTGCCTCGTTCGGTGCGCCTTCGGATGCAGCTTCCGCCGGCTTTGTGGAAGCAGCGCTGCCTGCAGCACCGGGTTCGGCGGGAGCCGGCTCATCGTCGCGAACGCCGAAAGCTTCCAGGCGTTTGGCGATCTCGCGGAAGTTTGCCTGCTCGGCGGCACTCAGCGTCGGGCCTGCACCATGGAGTTGGATGATCTTGTCCGTCAGCCGGCGGCTCGGCGCATCCACCACGCGCAGGACCGGCGGCTCTTCGCGAGACACGGCTTGGGAGACTGCCTCGGGCTGCTCTATGGCTTCCGGCACGCCCGGTTGGCGCTCAGCGTCTGATGCCGGCGGAGCCGCCCCTTCCGGCAACTGCTCGGGGCCGGCCGTGTCGCGGCCGAAGGCATCGCCTCCCAGCGTCAGACCAAGTGCCAGCGGATCCTCGTTGGCATCGGAAAGCCGGACAACGCCGAAGCCGCGGAAGCCGTCGAACTCCCGGTTGCGCGTATAGGTCGGCAGTGCGGCGAGATCGACAGGAACGATCAGGCTCGTTCCCTCGATCGGCCAATGGATCGTCTTGCCCGACCATGTGTCTCGCCGCGCGAGTGCTTCGGCGATCTTGCCTTCGGGATCGAGGTTGAAGAGTGCGGCAATGTCGGAAAAGGCGACGCCGATGATATTGGCGGCGTGCGGACCAACGGCATCGGCGAATTCACTCGACACTTCGCTGAAGTGGCCATCGGCATCGATCTTCCACACAAAGCGCGTCGCACGACTGTTTGGCTTGAACGCGAAGCCGTTTGCTGTCGGCGGGGCGGCAACCTTGCCTTGGCCGCCATCTTCGGTTTCGTGCCCCGGATTTTTTCCGTCAGGTTCGATCTGGCGCTCCACCACGGCATCGGCAGGATCTGCTCCTGTCTCCGCCTCTATCTTATCGCCGGCGGCCGGGTCAGCGAAGTCAGCGCGCGGCATCTCGGGTTCGGACAGGACAAGCTCGTCCGGTCCGTGATCGATGAGCGGCTCGTCTGCCGCTTCGGCTGCGGGCTTTGTTTCCTCGCCGTCGACAATCTCCAGCGCTTCTTCGACGTCTTCGATAAGGGCAACTGCGTTGAGTGCGTCGTCGAGTTTCGCGCCCTTTGGCTGGTCGATATGGTTAACGGCGGCTGTGGATAACGGCTCATCCGGCACTGTCGCGTCGATCGGGTCGAGATTGCCAAGAACGGTTTCGACGGCAAAGAGAAGATTAAGCGCCGGTTCGTCGCTGAGCTTGCCGACGGCAGCGGGCAGGTAACCCTTGCCGGTTGCAACCGGCCGCTTGACGAGCCGGTCGGGATGGGCGCCTGCAAGGTTCGTCAGCGTCTTGGCGGTCTGCTGGGTGATGCCGAGCGACGCAAAGCCGGGCGAGGACGCAATGACTTCGCCTTCCGCGCCGATTACGGCCATATGCGTATCGGGATCGTCGAGCCCACGTAGCATTCTCGCTGCCGATTCTGCGGCAGGAAGCGGTTGTGAGGCTACGGGTACCGACAACAGGATGCCGCGCTCGCCGGACGACAGACCGATCATTTCGGCCGTTGCTTGGGCAGGAGCGCGCTGGAAGCCCTTGGAGATCCGGATCATTAGGCTTTTGGCGTCGCCGATCGTGGCGAGCTGGCGAGCGGTCGTCTCGATCTGGCGGAACGTGATGTCGGCACGATTCACGCCCTGATCGAGAAGATCGTAGACTGCGGTCTGGCCGAAGAGTTCCGCGCCGGCGCCGTTGGCCCAAAGCAGGCGGGAAAGGTCGGCCGAGAAAAGCACCATTGCTTCGCCACGCGAAAAGCGTTCCCGCACCCGTTGATGCACGGCAATGTCGATGAACGGGTACTGGACTGCGGGCATGTCGGAACCTTGTCCCTTTCGGCCTCTCAAAAATTAACGGTCTATTAATAACGACGCACCGGAAACGGGTCCAGCGGAGGGGTCGGGTTTCGGGTGAAAAGGTTAATGTGTTGTGCGGCGCACAATTATGTTGCAATGCACAATGGAATGCCTTATATAAGATATATCCAAACTAAGAAGGCATTGATCGCCTGAACCCAAGGAGCTTAATTCGATGGCTAACATAAAGATCGACGACGTTTTTTCAATGTCCTCCTTCGACCCGTCCAAGTTTGCCGAATCCTTCCGCGACTTCGCGGAAAAAGGTGCCCAGCAGTCGCGTGAGGCCTATGCAAAGATGAAGGCCGCCGGCGAAGATGCCGGCAAGACCCTCGAAGCCACGGTTCAGACCGCCCAGGCCGGCACGGTCGAAATCGGCCTGAAGGCGATCGACGCACTGCGCACGAACGCTGAGAATTCCCTCTCGCACATGGAAGCCCTGCTCGGTGTGAAGTCGATTGCAGAACTCGTCGAACTTCAGACCGCGTTCCTGCGCAAGCAGGCGGAACTGACCGTCGAGCAAGCGAAGTCGATGCAGGAAACCTCCAAGCAGGTTGCCGAGAAGCTCGCAAAGCCCAGCAAGGAAGCCGCTGAAAAGGTCATGGCCTCCTTCAAGGCTGCCTGACCGCTCCAGGGTGCAATCAGAAAAAAGGCTGGACCCTATGTCCGGCCTTTTTGTACATTGAGGGGAGATAGGGCTTGAATTCGTTTCCGAGTCCTCGTATGTGACCCCCGTCGCGCCGGGCGCGATTTGTGCGGTTGTAGCTCAGTTGGTTAGAGCGCAGGTTTGTGGCACCTGAGGTCGGTGGTTCGAGACCACCCAACCGTACCATACCATTCCTCTCAGAAACCGGAATTCGGCAGATGCACGTGGGCCGTCCGGCCTGTTATCTACTGAACTCTTGCCCTCTGGCACAGGCTCCCTATCTAGCCACCGCAGCCTTGGTAAACTTTGTGTTATATTGCGTTGCAAAATGTGAGCTGGAATGTCATTTTGTGCCGGGGGTTACATCAGAGTGCTTTTAGAAGGAGACATTAATGTCCATTTCTCTCAAGAATCTGGATGAATCCAAAGCGACGGTGGTTTCCGCGATGAATGTTGCCGCCGAGGTCAGGAAAGCGCGTGAGGCAGTTGGTTACAGCGTCGATGATCTGGCGGTCACCTGTGGACTCGTCACTCATGAAATCATCGAAATTGAAAACGGGGAAAATGCCGACCCTGCAAAGTTGCGACGTATTGCTGCCGCATTGCAGGTCCCGCCGTCCGATTTCGTTCCTCTGTAAGGCAACAATGTGAACGAACTAAAAAGCCGGTCAAATTTTGACCGGCTTTTTTTTTGCCTTCGGCCCTATTGCCTCGAAATTCATGGAACCTGGCCATCCCTCCTGCCGTTTAAAGTAGGACGGGAGAGAACCAGCATGTCAAAAACGCATCTTTACGGTGCAACCAAGGTCGAAGAGACGCAGGGTGGTCAGGCGCCGGTCGCGAGCCTCGAAGAGTTCCGGTGGAAGAGCCGGGTTCTGGTCATTTTCGCCGACACGGACAATAGCCGCGCTGCCCGCCAGGAAAACCAGTTGCTTGCCGATCGCACTGGCCTTCAGGAGCGCGACATGGTCGTTTTCAAGATCTCCGGCAGCACGGTCAAGCCGATCTTCGGCGCAGGCGGCGATCTGAATGAAACGGCGCTTCGAAAGGAGCTTCGTGGTCCAGAGGCTGGTGAATTCGCAGCCGCCCTTGTCGGCAAGGACGGAACCGTGAAGCTCAAGGTGAGCGAGCCGGTGAGCAACGGCGAACTCTTTGCCATCATCGACAGCATGCCGATGCGTGCAGCCGAAGCCCTGAAACCCGACAGATAAGCAAATCGAAGACGGAAGGAGCAGGATGTCCGTTCCCAACGAACCGATCCCCGATCAGCCGCCGATGCCCGGGCCTGGCTGGAAACCGGAGCCGCCTGTCAAGGAGCCGGAGCCCGATCGCCTGCCGGACGAGACGCCCGATCCCAATCCGGACGAAAACGAAGAGCCTCCGAAGCAGGTCGGCGGTCAGAGAAACATCTGACGTTCCGCGCCGACCAGTTCCTGAAGATAGTCGGCCACGGTGCGCACGCGCACCAGATCGCGGGCGCTCTCGTGATAGGTCGTCCAATAGGCACGCCGGATCGATACATCGGGCAGGATACGGACCAGTTCGTCATATTGCCTGGCGATATAGTCGTGCAGGATTCCGATGCCGGCGCCCGAACGCACCGCTTCGGTCTGACCGGTCGCCGAGGAGATCTCAAAGCCGGCGCTCCAGTTGCGCATGACCTCGCCGGTGAAATTCAGCGATTGGGAGAAGAGCAGGTCCTCGACATAACCGATGCGGCGGTGCTGTTTCAGCGCCTCGTTGTTGTCGGGCAGACCGTTGCGTTCGGCATAACCGCGCGAGGCATAAAGCCCCAGCGTATAGTCGGTCAGCTTCGATGATACGAGGCGACCCTGTTCGGGCCGTTCCAGCGTGATGGCGATATCCGCCTCGCGTTGGGAGAGTGAAAAGGAACGCGGCACTGGCACCAACTGGATTTTCAGCTCCGGATGACGCTCGATCAACCGTCCAAGACGCGGGGCCAAGAAGGAAACGCCGAAGCCGTCCGGCGCCCCCACGCGGACCGTGCCGGCGATAGCAGTGTCGGTGCGGCCGAGGTTGGCCTGCGCGGCGAGCATTTCCGTCTCCATCCGCTCTGCCGAGGAGAGGAACACCTGGCCTTCGGCTGTCAGTTCGCAGCCATTGGTGCGGCGAGTGAAGAGGCGAGTCTTAAGGGCCTCCTCGAGCGACGTCAGGCGCCGCGAGAGAGTGGCGTGGTTGAGCCCCAGCCGCTTGGAGGCGGCAAGGATCTGCCCCGTTCTGGCGACGGCGAGGAAGATGCGGACGTCGTCCCAGTTCATGTCCTTAATTCCCTGCCGACCAAGTTTTAAACCTACCTCGCCAGATCATCGCCGGTCTTGCCGCGCAGAATGATGGGATCGACATCAATGAGTGACAGCGACCTGACCATGCGCTCGCTCGACGTCTTGTACTTGAGGAAATGCGGCGTCTTCAGATGTGCTTCGTAGTCCTCCTGGCTGGCATAGACTTCGAAGATGCAGATTCTCTCCGGACGATCCTTGATGGAGACCGCGTAAAGGGTGAGCACGCCTGATTCTGACGCGGCCGAAGCCTCGATTTCTTCAGCCAGCAGCGCACGATAAGCATCGAGCTGGGTAGGGTCTATCTCCAGTTCCGCCATTCTCACGACACGTTTGCCGCTCATCGATGGACGGCCTCTCTTGAGTTCGGCCTCTCGGCGCGCGGCTGTCCAGGATTGCGCCTTTGCAGAAGGCCTCCTTGGAGCAGCTCGCACGCTTTGGCTTCGATTTTTGCACAACGGTTGCTTATCGCATTGCATTGATTTGTGCAAATTGAAGTGCGACTATGCGCCATCAACGGAAATAAATGAGGAGGACATCCATGCGAAAGATCGGTCATTTCATTGGCGGCAAGCATGTTGAGGGCACAAGCGGCCGCAGCAGCAACGTCTACAACCCGGCAACCGGTGAGGTCCAGGCAACGTTGGCGCTCGCAAGCGTCGAGGAAATCCGTGCCGCGGTCGAAAACGCCAAGGCGGCGCAGCCGAAATGGGCCGCAACCAATCCGCAGCGCCGCGCCCGAGTCTTCTTCAAGTTCGTGGAACTCCTGAACAAGCACATGGACGAGCTGGCCGAACTGCTCTCCAAGGAGCACGGCAAGACCGTCGAGGACTCAAAGGGCGATATCGTCCGTGGCCTTGAAGTCTGCGAATTCGTCTGCGGTATCCCGCACCTGCAGAAGGGCGAATTCACCGAAGGCGCAGGTCCGGCGATCGACATGTATTCCCTGCGCCAGGCCGTCGGCATTGGCGCTGGCATCACGCCGTTCAACTTCCCGGCCATGATCCCGATGTGGATGTTTGCGCCGGCAATCGCCTGCGGCAACGCCTTCATCCTCAAGCCCTCCGAACGCGACCCGTCCGTTCCTCTGCGCCTGGCCGAACTGATGATCGAAGCGGGACTTCCGGCCGGCATCCTGAACGTCGTCAACGGCGACAAGGCCGCCGTCGATGCGATCCTGACGGATCCGGATATCGGCGCCGTCTCCTTCGTTGGTTCCACGCCGATTGCCCGTTACGTCTATGGCACCGCCGCCATGAACGGAAAGCGTGCGCAGTGCTTCGGCGGCGCGAAGAACCACATGATCATCATGCCGGATGCCGACTTGGACCAGGCCGTCAACGCGCTGATGGGCGCAGGCTACGGTTCGGCTGGCGAACGCTGCATGGCGATCTCTGTTGCGGTTCCCGTCGGTGAGGAAACCGCAAACCGCCTCGTTGAGAAGCTGACCCCGAAGATCGAGTCGCTGCGCATCGGCCCCTATACCGATGATAAGGCCGACATGGGACCGCTCGTCACCAAGGAAGCCTATGCGCGCGTCAACAGCCTGATCGACCGCGGTGTCGAGCAGGGCGCGAAACTCGTCGTCGACGGCCGTGGCTTCAAGCTGCAGGGTTATGAAGACGGCTATTTCGTCGGCGGTTCGCTGTTCGATCACGTCACGCCCGACATGGATATCTACAAGACCGAAATCTTCGGACCTGTGCTTTCAGTCGTTCGTGCCAGGAACTACGAAGAGGCCCTCGATCTGCCGATGAAGCACGAGTACGGCAACGGCGTCGCCATCTATACCCGCGACGGCGATGCCGCTCGCGACTTCGCCTCGCGAATCAACATCGGCATGATCGGCATCAACGTCCCGATCCCCGTTCCGCTCGCCTATCACTCCTTCGGCGGTTGGAAGGCCTCCAGCTTCGGCGACCTCAACCAGCACGGTACGGATTCGATCAAGTTCTGGACCAAGACCAAGACCGTCACCGCCCGTTGGCCGTCAGGCATCAAGGACGGCGCCGAATTCGTCATGCCGACGATGAAGTAGTGTCGAAAGGCAAAAGAGTACCGATCTGGGGGCCACGGCCCCCATTTTGCGATTCGGATCGTTGCACCTGCATGCGCGTGCTCCTCAGTTCGGCGAGGGTGGCTAGCTTTCGCAAAGACGCCGGATAGGCCAGCAAAGGGCAGGCAAACCGCGAATGCTTTTAAGAACCAGATGCTGAAAGGCACGACCGGCAGATCCGTTTCAACGCGAGGAACAACCCGGAGCGCTTGGAATAGTTCGACATCTGGATCGTGATCGTGCTTTCTCCGATTGTTACGCCGTTATCTGTGTCGGCTGGTCCTGATTGCCGCCGTTCTTTCGCATGAAATCGTCCATGTCGAGCATAAGCACAGCCTGCGTCAGATCTATCGTGCCACCCCGGCATCGGCTCGCCCGGTCATACTGATTGCGAAAGATGTCGGCCCGGGTGTTGAAGGTGTCTTGGTCCAAGGCGGTGGATTGCTGGCGCTTTCCAACGCGCGACCCTGCGAAAGCGAAGCCGATCGCAGGTCCGCCGACCTCATGAGAAGGTTCGGCAGGTAGGCCAGAAATGAAAGAAGTCGTCCTGTAATATGCCAGGACGGCGGCTTTGATGGCGCGGGCGCGGCGGGCGGTGCAAACGTGAATGTGAATTTCATATTTTGGAATTGTTCAAAACTACGAAAGCCACTATATAGCTTCCATGCGGGCATCCAGCCCACGCGATTCAGGAGAACGGCATGCGATTGACGAAGCAGACCAACTATGCGGTTCGCATGTTGATGTATTGCGCGGCCAATGAAGGACATCTCAGTCGGATCCCCGAAATTGCCAGGGCATACGGGGTTTCTGAACTCTTTCTGTTCAAGATTCTCCAGCCGCTGAACAAGGCGGGCCTGGTCGAAACCGTCCGCGGCCGCAATGGCGGCGTCCGGCTTGGCAAGCCGGCGAAGGATATCAGCCTTTTCGACGTGGTCAAAGTGACTGAAGACAGCTTTGCGATGGCCGAGTGCTTTGAAGACGGCGCCGTGGAATGCCCGCTGGTCGACAGCTGCGGACTGAACTCGGCGCTGCGCAAGGCGCTTAACGCCTTCTTCGACGTGCTGACGGAATATTCGATCGACGATCTCGTGAGGGCACGCCCGCAGATCAACTTCCTCCTCGGCCTGACCGGCGAGGATTACCGCAAGCCCGCCATCAGCGTTCCGGCTGCCTGACCCCGGCACGCAGTAGTCGAACATGCTCGTTGGCCGCAGCTGCAGCATGCAGCTGCGGTTTTTGCGTTTTCGCTTCTCCAGATTGAATGTCCAGAGGCTTTTTCGGCTATCCAAAAAGCGCGAAATTATACCAAAAGCGACAAAAACTCAGCTTCTTACGTCCGATTATTTCCAAATGAGGCCGATTTTTGACCGAAAATTTCTAAAGTTGTCCAACTGGAAAAATTTTCTGCGGATACCGTTGCTTTCAGCAAATAAATATCGTTCCATCGGCCCGCTGATCGGGAATATTTGTGCTCGATCTCCAACGATCAAAAAAGAACAAACCTGGGAAACAAAATTATGAAAAAGCTCTCCGTCCTGCTGGCAGCGACGGCCCTGGCTTCGGTCATGGCGACGTCGGCCTGGTCAAAAACCCTTGTCTATTGCTCTGAAGGTTCGCCCGAAGGCTTCGATCCGGGCCTTTACACCGCAGGCACGACCTTTGACGCGACCTCGCGCACGGTCTACAACCGTCTCGTCGAATTCAAGCACGGCAGCACCGAGATCGAGCCGGGTCTCGCCGAAAGCTGGACCGTTTCCGACGATGGCACGGTTTACACCTTCAAGCTGCGCTCGGGCGTCAAGTTCCAGACGACCGAGTTCTTCACGCCGACGCGTGATCTCAACGCCGACGACGTCATCTTCTCCTTCGAGCGCCAGCTCAAGGCAGACAACCCGTGGAACAAGTATGTCGAAGGCGGTTCTTATGAATATGCCGCCGGCATGGGCTTCCCGGAGCTTATCAAGTCGATGGAGAAGGTCGACGACCTGACGGTCAAATTCACCCTGGCCCATCCTGAAGCGCCCTTCATGGCCGATCTCGCCATGGATTTCGCCTCGATCCTGTCGAAGGAATATGCCGACAAGCTCGCCGCTGACGGCAAGATGAACCAGATGAACCAGATGCCGCTCGGCACCGGTCCGTTCACCTTCGTCGCCTACCAGCCGGATGCCGTCATCCGCTACAAGGCCAACGAGAGCTACTTCAAGGGCAAGGAAAAGATCGACGATCTCGTTTTCGCGATCACATCGGACGCTGCCGTGCGCGCGCAAAAGCTGAAGGCCGGCGAATGCCACATCATGCCGTACCCGAATGCTGCCGACGTAGCCGAATTGAAGAAGGACGAGAACCTGACCGTTATGGAACAGGCCGGCCTCAACGTTTCCTATGTTGCCTACAACACTCTGATCCCGCCGTTCGACAAGGTTGAAGTCCGCAAGGCTCTCAACATGGCGATCAACAAGCAGGCGATTATCGATGCCGTGTTCCAGGGTGCTGCAACGGTTGCAAAGAACCCGATCCCGCCGACGATGTGGTCGTACAACGATGCCGTCGAAGACGACAAGTATGATCCGGAGGCCGCAAAGAAGATGCTTGCCGATGCCGGCGTCAAGGACTTCAAGATGAAGCTCTGGGCGATGCCCGTCTCGCGTCCGTACATGCTGAATGCTCGCCGTGCAGCTGAACTGATGCAGGCTGACCTCGCAAAGATCGGCGTCGAAGCCGAGATCGTGACCCATGAATGGGCCGAATACCTGAAGCTCTCGTCCGCCAAGGACCGTGACGGTGCCGTCATCCTTGGCTGGACGGGCGACAACGGCGATCCTGACAACTTCATGGACACGCTCCTCGGCTGCGACGCTGTCGGCGGCAACAACCGCGCGCAGTGGTGCAACAAGGAATTCGACGACCTGATGACCAAGGCCAAGACGACGGCAGATGTTGCCGAGCGCACCAAGGCTTACCAGCAGGCCCAGCTGATCTTCAAGAAGGAAGCTCCCTGGGCAACGATCAACCATTCGCTCGTCTTCATTCCGGTGAGCAAGAAGGTCTCCGGCTTCGTCCAGGATCCGCTCGGCTATCACCGCTTCGACGGCGTCGACATTTCCGAATAATAAGAACTATGCAAGAATGCCCGGTGAAAGCCGGGCTGGCCGGCGGTCAGGTTCTCCTGACCGCCGGAAACTATTGGAACATCTGCCATGTTGCGATTTCTCATCGGGCGCCTCGCGGTCCTGATCCCAACATTCCTCGGCGTCACGCTCATTGCCTTTTCGTTCATCCGCATGCTTCCCGGTGATCCCGTCATGCTATTGTCGGGCGAACGCGTGATGGCGCCTGAGCGTCACGCCCAGATCATGCATGATCTCGGCTTCGACCGGCCCATGTACATTCAGTACTTCGACTACCTCGGCAAGGTGCTGCAAGGCGACTTCGGAACATCGATCGTCACGAAGCGCCCCGTTCTCAGTGACTTTGGTGCGCTCTTCCCGGCAACGCTCGAGCTCTCGCTTTGTGCCATTCTCCTGGCGGTCTGTCTCGGCGTGCCCGCCGGCGTCTTTGCCGCCGTCAAGCGAGGCACGTGGTTCGATCAAAGCGTGATGGGGGTCGCCCTGGTCGGCTATTCGATGCCGATCTTCTGGTGGGGCCTGCTGCTCATCATCTTTTTCTCCGGCTATCTCGGTTGGACGCCCGTTTCGGGCCGCATCTCGCTGATGTATTTCTTCAAGCCGGTCACCGGCTTCATGCTGATCGACAGCCTGCTGTCGGGGCAGGCGGGCGCCTTCCGCTCCGCAGTCAGCTACCTGATCCTTCCGACGATCGTGCTTGCCACCATTCCGCTTGCCGTCATCGCACGCCAGACGCGCTCGGCGATGCTCGAAGTGCTCGGCGAAGATTATGTCCGCACCGCCCGCTCCAAGGGTCTGAAGCCGCTTCGCGTCGTTGGCGTGCACGCGCTGCGCAATGCCATGATACCGGTCGTGACAACGATCGGTCTGCAGATCGGCGTCCTTCTGGCGGGCGCGATCCTGACGGAGACGATCTTCTCCTGGCCCGGTATCGGCAAGTGGATGGTCGATTCGGTGTTCAAGCGGGACTATGCGGTTGTCCAGGGGGGTCTTCTGCTGATTGCCGGCATCATCATGCTGGTCAATCTGATCGTCGACATCACCTACGGCTTCATCAACCCACGTATTCGGTATTAGGAGCGGTCCCCCGTGAGTACCACAAATATGCAAACCGCAACGGCCGCTGCAAAAACCGCCCACCCATCGGCTCTTGCGGAATTCTGGTATTATTTCTCGCGAAACAAGGGCGCCGTTATCGGCCTCGCCGTTTTCATCTTGATTCTGGTCGTGGCGCTGTTTGCGCCCCTCGTTGCCCCGCATATGCCAAACGAGCAGAACCGGCAGATGCTGCTTCTTGCCCCATTCTGGATGGACGGCGGCAGCTTGTCCTTCCCGCTCGGGACGGACGCAGTCGGACGCGACATTCTCTCGCGCCTCATCTATGGCGCGCGCTTCTCGCTCTTCATCGGCGTTGTGGTCGTGACGCTGTCGGTAATCGCCGGCGTTCTGATCGGCCTCGTGGCCGGCTATTTCCGCGGCCGAATCGATATCGCCATCATGCGCCTGATGGATATCATCCTGGCCTTCCCGTCGCTGCTTTTGGCCCTGGTCCTGGTTGCGGTCCTTGGCCCCGGCCTCATCAATGCGATGATTGCGATCTCCATCGTCAACCAGCCGCATTTCGTGCGCCTGACGCGTGCCTCGGTCATGGCCGAGCGTGAGAAGGAGTATGTGATCGCCTCGCGCGTCGCCGGTGCGGGCACCTTGCGGCTGATGTTCAAGACCATCCTGCCGAACTGTCTCGGGCCGCTGATCGTCCAGGCTACGCTCGCCTTCTCGGCGGCGATCCTTGATGCGGCTGCCCTCGGCTTCCTCGGCATGGGCGCGCAGCCTCCGACACCCGAATGGGGCACGATGCTCGCCGAAGCGCGAGAGTTCATCCAGCGCGCCTGGTGGGTCGTAACGTTCCCGGGTCTTGCCATCCTCGTCACCGTTCTCGCCATCAACCTGATGGGCGACGGGTTGCGCGATGCGCTGGATCCCAAGCTGAAGAGGTCATGATGCCACTTCTCGATATTCAGAATCTGACCGTCGAATTCCAGACGTCTTCCGGTCTCTTCCGCGCCGTCGATGGCGTATCGCTGAGCTGCGACAAGGGCGAGATCCTCTCGATCGTCGGCGAATCAGGATCGGGCAAATCGGTTGCCATGCTCGCCATGATGGGTCTTCTGCCCTGGACGGCGAAGATCACCGCTGACCGCATGACTTTCGACGGCAAGGAACTCATCGGCATTTCCGGCCGGCAGCGCCGCAAGATCATCGGCAAGGACATGGCGATGATCTTCCAGGAGCCGATGTCGAGCCTTAACCCGTGCTTCACGGTCGGCTTCCAGCTCGGCGAGAGCCTGCGGATGCACATGGGCCTCAACCGCAAGGAGCGCCGGGAGCGCTCGATCGAGCTCCTGAACCTTGTCGGCATTCCGGCGCCGGAAGATCGCCTGTCGAACTTCCCGCATCAGATGTCCGGCGGCATGAGCCAGCGCGTGATGATCGCCATGGCACTCGCCTGCAACCCGAAGCTTTTGATCGCCGATGAGCCGACGACCGCGCTCGACGTGACGATCCAGGCGCAGATCCTCGATCTTTTGGTGCGCCTGCAGAAGGAGCAGGGTATGGCGCTGGTATTGATCACCCACGACATGGGCGTCGTCGCCGAAACTGCCGAGCGCGTTCAGGTTCAGTATGCCGGACAAAAGGTCGAGGAGCAGCCGGTCAAGGCACTCTTCCGCGACCCGCATCATCCCTACACCGCCGCATTGCTTTCCGCTCTGCCGGAGCGGGCCCAAGTCGGCCAGCATCTGCCGTCGATCGCCGGTGTCGTTCCCGGCCAGCATGACCGCCCGCGCGGTTGCCTCTTTGCGCCGCGTTGCGGCTATGCCACGGTGGAATGCGATCGCGGCGTCGTCCGCCAGGGGCCGGAACTCGGCCTTGCACTCTGTAACTACCCATTGAAAGACGGCAAGCCGCTCGGTCATCCCGGCGTTATGCCGAAGCAATCGGCTGGAGACTTCGTATGACCGGCGCCGTTCTCGAGGGCAAGGACCTTGCCCGTTTTTACACCGTCAATCGCGGCATGTTCAAACCGGAGGCGACCGTCAAGGCGCTGAACGGCGTAAGCTTCAGCCTCTATTCCGGCAAGACGCTTGCCGTCGTCGGCGAATCCGGCTGCGGCAAGTCGACGCTTGCCCGTCTCGTTACCATGATCGAGGATCCGACGGCCGGCACGCTGCTGATCGACGGCAAGCCTGCTCGCGTCGGCGACCGCAGCTTGCGCAGCCAGGTGCAGATCGTTTTCCAAAATCCCTATGGGTCGCTCAATCCACGCCAGAAGGTCGGTGCGATCCTGGAAGAGCCGCTGAAGATCAACACCGATCTCGATGCTGCGCGCCGGCGCCGCAAGGCGGAGGAAATGATGGCGCGTGTCGGCCTGCGGCCGGAGCATTACGATCGCTATCCGCATATGTTCTCCGGCGGCCAGCGCCAACGCATCGCCATTGCCCGTGCTCTCATGCTGCGGCCGAAGGTCCTGGTGCTCGACGAGCCGGTCTCGGCCCTCGACCTGTCGATCCAGGCGCAGGTGCTGAACCTGTTGATGGATCTGCAGAAGGAAATGGGGCTTGCCTATCTCTTCATCTCGCACGGGCTGTCGGTCGTTCGCCATATCGCCGACGATGTGATGGTCATGTATCTCGGCCGCCCGGTCGAGACGGGGCCGGCGGCCGAAGTCTTTGCGCATCCGCGTCATCCCTATACGGCCGCACTTCTGTCCGCGACGCCGATTGCCGATCCCGATCGCGCCAAGAGCCGCATCCGTCTGCAAGGCGAGCTTCCCTCGCCGTTGAAGCCGCCGAGCGGCTGTCACTTCAACCCGCGCTGCTGGAAGGCGCAGGACTATTGCCGCCGGGTGGAGCCTGAACTAAGTGGACAGGGCGAACAACAATACGCCTGCCATTTTCCGCTCGACTGAGCCGACGCAGGCGACGACGGAGGACTGAATGCGGGAGCGGACGAACAGGGCCCATGCCATCATTGTCATGGGCGTCAGCGGCTCCGGAAAATCCTCGATCGGCGAAAAGCTGGCGGAGGCATTGAACCTCCGCTTCATCGAAGGCGACCAGTTTCATCCGGCATCCAACGTCGAGAAGATGTCGAAGGGCATCCCGTTGACCGATGCGGATCGCATACCCTGGCTCGATCTCATCGGAAAGGCCATGAAGGCGGCCCTTGCAGAGGGAGAAGGCATCATTGTCTCCTGTTCGGCGCTGAAGCGCATCTATCGCGAGCAGCTACGCGCTGCGACCGGGGGCAATCTCTTCTTCGTCTATCTCCAAGGTTCCAAGGAACTGCTGAGCGAGCGGATGGGGCATCGCACGGGTCACTTCATGCCTGCGTCCCTGCTTGAAAGCCAGCTAGGGACCCTCGAGGTGCCGACCGGCGAGCCAGGCGTCGTGACGGTCGATATCGACGACACTGTCGAAGGCATTGCCGAAGAAGCCCGAAAGAAGCTCGCGCCGCTCGGGGTTGCCTGAAAAGCCGCCACGGTTGTCGTTCCGTTACGGATTGAAGCGCTGCGGCGAATAGGCGGAGATATCGATAAACGGTGTTTCGCCGGTGATGAGTTCGGCCAGCGCCCGGCCTGTTACCGGGCCGAGCGTCAGGCCGTGATGGGCATGCCCGAAGGCGAACCACAGACCGTTGTGCCGTGGCGCCTTGCCAATGATCGGCATCATGTCGGGCGTGCAGGGGCGCGCGCCCATCCACGGCTCTGGATCGAGCCGGGGGCCGAGCGGAAAGACGGTGCGCGCGACCTTTTCTGCCCGGTCGAGCTGAACGGGCGTCTTCGGCGCGTCGAGTGCTGCAAATTCCGCGCCGGTGGTCAACCGGATTCCACGTTTCATCGGCGCGAGGAAATAGCCTTGTTCAGCATCGAGCGTCCAGTTGTTGAGAATCGCATTGCCTTCGGCCGCATAGTGCATGTGGTAGCCGCGCTTGACGCCGAGGGGGAAGGAGTAGCCGAGACGCTTCGTCGCCACCGCAGCCCAAGGGCCGAGAGCCATCACCGCATCGTCGGCCCCGAGTGAACCTTCGGATGTCATGATTTTCCAGCCGGAACCCGACTGGCCGAGCGAATTGGCGTCGCCGGTGACAAAGCGGCCGCCGAGGCTTTCGAAATAGCTGCGGTAAGCGGCAGTCAGCGCCTGCGGGTCAAGGACAGACCAGGGATCGCGCCAGCGGATGCCACCGGCGAAGCTCTGCATCAGGCTCGGCTCCATGCGGGCAATGTCGGCGGAAGACAGTGTCTCATAGCTGACGCCGAATTCCTTCTGCCAGCTCTCGGCCTCGGCAAGCTCCGCATCGCGCTTCGGTTCGGTTCGGAAGATCTTCATCCAGCCGTCCTTGCGAATCAATTGCTCGGCATGCGACGCCTCGATCAAATCCTTGTGCTCGAGGATCGAGTTCTCGATCAGCGGCGCATAGGCACGGGTGATCATCTCGTGGCGCCGCGCATTGGAGTTCCACCAGTATCGCGCAAGAAACGCGAGCTGACCCGGCAGTGCCTTCAGGTGATAATGCGCGTCGATGCGGTTGTTCAGCGCATAGCGCAGCAGCAGGCCGATCTGTTGAGGAAAGCCGTAAGGCACGACACCTTCACGCTGGATTAGTCCCGCATTGCCGTACGAGGTCTCGCTGCCGGGATCCTTGCGATCGATCAGGGTCACCTGACGCCCACGCCGTTGCAGATGAATTGCCGCCGAGACACCGATGATGCCGGCACCGAGCACGATTGCGTTCTTGGTCATTTTTCCTTGCAGCCCACGAATACCAAGGGTCGAAAATGCCCTTAGGATCGCGATGGTGCAATTGAAAAATTGTATTTTATTTCAAAATCATTGCCGTTTTGAGTGCGGCATTTTCGGCACGGATGCGGATAGCGAGCATGAGCGCATTCAGGATCGTGAAGGCGGCTGCATAGAGCGGCATGCCGAACGCAAGCGGCAAAACGGCAATCTCGCCGGCGACGACCGCGTAATTGGGATGCCGCATGAAGCGATAGGGCCCGCTGCAGACGAGCGGCGCCCCCGGCAGAACGATGATCCTTGTCGTCCATCGCTCCTTGAGTGTCACGAGCACCCAGAGGCGAAAGATTTGCAGCAGCAGGAAGATGGCCAACCAAACAAGCTTCACCGGCCTGTCTGGGGCAAGCAGCCACAGGCCGCCGATCCAGGCCGAGTGCAGTGCGACCATGCAGGGGTAATGTTCAGCCCCGATCTCGCGCCCGCCTTTGGCAAGG
The DNA here is from genome assembly GCF_001908375.1 of Rhizobium etli 8C-3. Taxonomy (NCBI): domain Bacteria; kingdom Pseudomonadati; phylum Pseudomonadota; class Alphaproteobacteria; order Hyphomicrobiales; family Rhizobiaceae; genus Rhizobium; species Rhizobium etli. Next base: position 776,171 of record NZ_CP017241.1, read on the forward strand.
AGCATGGCAGTGTTGCGCTTGGCCACAACGAGCTCGCCGAGGCGCTGGAACGTGATGAAGGTCAAAAGCGCGGTAGCGGCGAGCATCATGCCGTCCTCCGCAGCGTCACGCAGCTTGCGGAGAAGCCTGGTCCCATGGCGATCATCGCCGAGCGCTCGGGCAGGCCGGCGTGGATTGCGCGTTCCAGCACGAAGAGGACGGTTGGCGAGGACATGTTGCCATAGTTGGAAATCACCGCGCGCTCGTGATCCAGCGATCCTGGCGAGAGCGTCAGCGCGCTTTCCATCGCGGTGAGCACCTTCGTGCCGCCCGGATGACATATAAAGCGGCCAATATCCCGGCGCGACAGGCCATCGCGGGCAAGGATCATGTCGACAGCAGGACCGAGCTGCGTCTGCGCGAACGGCGGAAGCGACTGTGCAAGTACGATGCCGAAGCCTGTGTCGTCGATCTTCCAGCCCATGATGTCGAGCGTGTCGGGAAACAGATGTTCGCCGCTCGATGCCACTTCGCAGATGCCGTCTCCGCCGTTGCGCAACACACAGGCTGCGGCGCCATCGCCGAAGAGCGCTGTTGCGATGATGTTGGGCCGCGTCAGCTCATCTAGCCGGAAGGCGAGGGTGCAAAGCTCGATCGCCACGAAGAGCACGATCTTGCCCGGCCTTTCTTTTGCCAGACGCGACGCGATGCCGAGGCCAGAGACGCCGGCAGCACAGCCAAGCCCGAACACGGGTACGCGTTCTATATCCGCCCGGAACCCCATCTTCCTGGCAAGCTGCGCATCGAGGCTTGGTGTGGTAAACCCGGTGGAGGAGACGGTGACAACGCAATCGATGTCGCTTGCCTTTAGCTCCGCCTGCCGCAGTGCCTTGGCCGCCGTTTCGATGAAGAGATTGCTTGCGACCTCGGCATAAGCGTCCATCCGGTCCTGCCAGCCATGCGGCTCGTCGAACCATGAGAGCGGACGCGCGGCGTGCCGCTTGATAATGCCCGCATTGTCGAAGACCCCCGCCAGATGCCGAAAGTCCTTCAGGCGACCGGCAAAGAGCCGGGCCGAGGCCTCGGCTGCTTCTGCCTGCGTAATGATGTGTTCCGGCACGGCAATGGCGAGGCTCAGAAATTTGACCGTATGGTTCACGGCATTCTCCATTTGCCACTGGCGGTAAAGCGGAAAACACCTTTGACGCCGATTTATTCGCACTCGTCGCGTCACGATAAGGTGATGGAAAATGCCTTGTGCCGTTCGAATAAAATGCCGGGCAGGGGTGTTGTTTGGCGGCAACGTCATTTTCCTGGAGACATCCCATGACGACCACGATTGTCCGTATCGCTTCTCTCGTCCTCGGCGGCTGCATCGCCGCCTCCACCCTTTCCACCCCCGTCTTGGCCGTCGGCGGCGGTGGTGGCGGCGGCGCGAATACGCCCACCTGCAAGAAGGGTCAGATCTATGACAAGAGGTCGAAACAGTGCGTGAAGCAGCAGGGCGCCAACGTGACGGATGAGAACCGCACCGACTATGCCTATTCACTGGCGAAGGCCGGCCGATATGAGGAAGCGCTGGCGATACTCGACACCGTCAAGGATCAGAACAATGCGCAAGTGCTGAATTATCGCGGCTACGCCACCCGCAAGCTCGGCCGCACGGACGAAGGCATCTCGTACTACATTCAGTCGGTAAAGCTCGATCCCCAATATGCGAAGGTTCGTGAATACCTTGGCGAAGCCTACGTCGTCAAAGGCCGCATCGATCTCGCCAAGGAGCAGTTGAACATCATCAAGGCGATCTGCGGCACGGGTTGCGAGGAATATCAGGACCTCAACGCAGTAATCCTCGATCCGTCGAAGATATGAAATCGATGCGGGCGCGTGTCGGCAAGGAGGGATGATCGAATGCCGGTCGCGCGCACCACATTTCCTGCCTATAGTCGCCTGAAAACGGGATCGCCGCTTCGGCTGGCGATTACCGGGAGACGAACTGGGGCGGAGGCGGCCATCGCGAGCGAAGCGGACATCAGGAAAGGCCTGACAGACAATCTTGCCAGGCTCTGGCGTTATGGTCTCGTACTCTCGCGGCAGCGCGACGTGGCCGATGACCTCGTTCAGCAGACCTGTGTCCGGGCGCTGGAACGCTGCGGGCAGTTCGAACAGGGGACGCGGCTCGATCGCTGGCTGTTTTCGATCCTGCATTCGATCTGGCTGAACGAGGTCCGGTCCCGCAAGGTTCGCCAGGGCAGGGGATTGGCTGATCCGCTGGAAGCACTGGTTTTCGACGGAGCCCGCGACGCCGAAACGCATGTCATGGCAAATCAGGTGCTGCTGCAGGTGGACGCGCTTCCCGAAGCACAGCGCAGTGCCGTCTTCCTCGCCTACGTGGAAGGGCTCTCCTATCGCGAGGTGGCGGATATACTGGCCATACCGATCGGAACCGTGATGAGCCGGCTGGCGGCAGCACGCGCGACGCTTTCGGGCGCCTTTTCGGACGAGGGACGGCAATGAGCAACCATATCAACATACCCTCTGACGAAGAACTGACAGCCTTCATCGACGGCGAGCTGCCGCGGCAGGATGCTGCGCGCATCGAAGCGCTCGGCAATGCCGACGAACGCGTAGCCGCAAGGCTGGAATTCTTGTCTAAAAGCAACCTGCCGTTCAATGAGGCCTTCACGCCGCTTCTCGCCGCCGCGCCGCGGGCCAGGCTCGAATCGATGCTTGCCGCAATCCCCACACGGCGGGCAAGTAGGCAACAAAGCTTTGCGAGCCGCCGCGGCTTTGTCGGTGCGCTTGCAGCTTCGGTGGTCGCGGGAGTCATTGCTGACCGCGCCTATCTCGGCATCAGCCGCAGCCTTTCGAAGGACGAGGGGGACGCCGATTGGCGCGCTGTCGTTGCCGAATATATTTCGCTCTACACGCCGGATACTCTTGCAGGACCTGTTCCGCCTGGCGATGTGCAGAGCGTTCAGCTTGCTCAGATCGACCGAAAGCTTGGGCTTGCACTTTCCCCCAGGATGGTTGCGTTGCCGGGGGTCGACTTCAAGCGCGTGCTGCTCCTGGAATACGACGAACGACCTCTCGCCCAGATCGGCTACCTCGATCCCGAGACCGGCCCGATGGCGCTCTGCATCATCCGCTCGGACAAGGGTGAAAAGGCCCCGGAGATCGAAGGCCGTAAGGGCATGAACGTCATCTACTGGTCCAGCCGGAGCCATGCCTTCATGTTGATCGGCCATGCCCCGGCAGACCGCATGCAGGAACTCGTCGACAACCTCAGGTCAAAATTGACGGCATGAATGCCGTCCCGCCATCATGATGTCCAGATTGCATGGTGTTGCCGATCATCTCGATACGACAGGGGCCGGCATTTCAGCATGGATTGGATCAATCGTTATATCGACGAGCCGCTGCTTTCAGGCGCGGCGCGTACACTGCGGGTTTGGCATGTCTACGCGGCGCAGCATCCGGAGCATTTGGAGCCGGTGTGGAACCTGTTGGCGCTTTCGCTGCTGGCAATCGCAAGCCGGTACAATTTCTCAGGTCAGCCTCTTGTCCTCAGCCTCGCGGCATTGCTCATGCTGGCCCTGCCATCCATCTGGAAGCTGGCTTCCTCCGCAAGGGCGGGAAGAAGCGGCTATGACGCGCGGCGTTACAAAACGCTCCGAGCCAGAGCGATCAGCAAGCGTGAGGCGGAATGGTCTTTGCGGATGACCGTTCTCTTCGCCTCGGCCGGGCTTCCATTCGTGGCGCGCATTGATGATCCCATCGGATCGGCGTTCATGGCTGGTGCCTGCATCTGGTTCGTGCTCATAGCGCCGGTGAAGTTCTATCTCGAAGCAGCAGAGCCACCCGCCCCCGACGAAGGCGACCGCACGCGTCAGGGCATCCTCCAGTTCGGCTGATGCTTTGGACCAGGCGATCTGGAACCAATTGCCAAGGGTAGCCGTTGATAAATCAGAAATCGAAAGAGGAGTTCACCATGCTGTACTACGCTTTGGTATTTCTCGTCGTAGCCCTGATCGCCGGCGTCCTCGGATTTGGCGGGATCGCAGGCGCTTCGGCTTCCATAGCACAGGTTCTTTTCTTCATATTCCTGGTGCTGTTCGTCGTATCGCTCGTCATGCGCCTGATGCGCCGCGAATAGTGCGATGAAAATAGGTATTTGAAGAACCCGGCGTTATGGCGCCGGGTTTTTCGTGTCGATTGCGCCGGGGGTCATCGGGCATCAGCCGCGACCTTCGAAACAGATCTTAATGCGGAAAAACTTGCGACAGCCTTGCCGCCGCGTGGCATAAGGCCTCCGAAAAAACTTTCCTGGGTCCTCATCGCATATGATTCGAATCGAAAACATCAGCAAGCAGAACAGCCACCGCATCCTCTTCATCGAGGCGACAGCAGCGCTCAACAGAGGCGACAAGGTCGGCCTCGTCGGTCCGAACGGTGCCGGCAAAACGACCCTTTTCCGGATGATCACACAGGCCGAGCAACCCGACGAGGGGCAAGTATCCGTCGATAAGGGCGTCACCATCGGCTATTTCAATCAGGATGTCGGCGAGATGGAGGGCCGCAGCGCCGTGTCCGAGGTGATGGACGGCGCCGGACCCGTGAGCATCGTTGCTGCCGCATTGCGGGAGCTCGAGGCTGCCATGTCGGATCCTGCACAGGCCGACGACATGGACAGGATCATCGAGCGCTACGGCGAGGTCCAGGCGCGCTACGAGGAGCTCGACGGTTATGCCCTGGAAGGACGCGCGCGCGAAGTTTTAGGCGGTCTCAGCTTCAGCCAGGAAATGATGGACGGCGACGTTGGTGCACTATCGGGCGGCTGGAAGATGCGTGTGGCGCTTGCCCGAATTCTCCTGATGCGTCCCGACGTCATGTTGCTTGACGAGCCGAGCAACCATCTGGATCTGGAAAGCCTCATCTGGCTGGAGGAGTTTCTGAAAGGTTATGACGGCGCGCTGCTGATGACCTCGCACGACCGCGAGTTCATGAATCGCATCGTCACCAAGATCATCGAGATTGATGGCGGCAACTTGAACAGCTACTCCGGCGACTATGCCTTTTACGAGCATCAGCGGGCCCAGAACGAGAAGCAGCAGCAAGCCCAGTTCGAGCGCCAGCAGGCGATGCTCGCCAAGGAAATCAAGTTTATCGAGCGCTTCAAGGCCCGCGCCTCGCATGCTTCGCAGGTGCAAAGCCGCGTGAAGAAGCTGGAGAAGATCGACCGGGTGGAACCGCCGAAGCGTCGCCAGGTCGTTTCGTTCGAGTTTTTGCCGGCACCGCGCTCGGGCGAGGATGTCATCAGCCTGAAGAACGTGCACAAGAAATATGGGAGCCGAACGATCTATGAGGGACTGGATTTTTTGGTGCGGCGGCGCGAACGCTGGTGCATCATGGGTATCAACGGCGCGGGAAAGTCTACGCTTCTGAAGCTGGTCGCGGGTTCTGCAGAGCCGGATAGTGGCAACGTCGCTCTCGGTGCCAGCGTGAGGATGGGATATTTCGCCCAGCACGCCATGGATCTCCTGGACGGCGAACGCACCGTTCTCCAGTCACTGGAAGATAAATTCCCGCAGGCGGGGCAGGGCTCGTTGCGCGCGCTTTCGGGCTGCTTCGGTTTTTCCGGCGACGACGTCGAGAAGAAATGCCGGGTGCTCTCTGGCGGCGAGAAGGCGCGGCTCGTCATGGCAATGATGCTCTTCGATCCGCCGAACCTCCTCGTGCTGGACGAGCCGACAAACCACCTGGACCTGGACACCAAGGAAATGCTCATCAAGGCGTTGTCCGAGTACGAAGGAACGATGCTCTTCGTTTCGCACGACCGGCACTTCCTGGGCGCTTTGTCCAATCGGGTGCTGGAACTGACCCCCGACGGCATTCACCAATATAGCGGCGGCTACACGGAATACGTGGCGCGCACCGGTCATGAGGCGCCTGGCCTGCGTCGTTGAGTTCGAGAGGAATACGCGCTTAAGCGGCTTAAGCGCGCTCTTCCCAGATTTTCGCGAGCTCGACGATCGTCTTGACCGCTTTTTCCATATCTTGTCGGCTGACCCATTCGAGCGGCGAATGGAAGGCGTGGCCGCCTGCGAAGATATTGGGGCAGGGCAGGTTCATGAACGAAAGCCGCGAACCGTCCGTCCCGCCCCGGATGCTGCCGCGCACTGGCTCCATTCCGGCGCGCCGGATTGCCTCGACGGCGTTTTGGATGATTTCCGGATGGCGGTCGAGGATGGCCTTCATGTTGCGGTACTGCGGCTTGACCCTGAAGCCGTAGGAGGAGCCCGGATAGTCCGCCATCACCTCTTGTACGATCCTCTCCAGAATCGCTTCCTTGGCTGCGAGGCCATCGTCATTGAAGTCACGTACGATCAGGTTGAGGGCTGCTTTTTCCATCGAGCCGGTGACGCCTGTGGGGTGGACGAAGCCCTCTCTGCCCTCGGTCGTCTCCGGTGCCACGTTCTTCGGCAACCGATTGATGATGGCGCCGGCGATCTTGATGGCATTTTCCATTTTTCCTTTGGCGAATCCGGGATGGATGGCCACACCTTGAATAGTGATCTCGACACCATCGGCGGAGAAGGTCTCGTCTTCGATATGGCCTGCCGTCTCGCCATCCATGGTGTAGGCGAACCGGGCCCCGAGCTTTTCAAGGTCGACCTTGTCGACGCCACGGCCGATTTCCTCGTCCGGCGTGAAGAGGATCTTGATCGTGCCGTGCTTGATATCCGGATTGTCGACCAGGATTTGCGCCGCCGTCATGATCTCGGCAATGCCGGCCTTGTCATCTGCCCCGAGCAGCGTCGTACCGTCGGTCGTGATGATGTCGTTGCCGATCTGGTCGTTGAGCGCCGGATGGTCAACGACGCGAATGATCTGCTGCCGATCGCCTGAAAGCCGAATGTCGCCGCCGCCGTAGTTCCGTACGATTTGCGGGGTGACATTCGTTCCGGTGAAGTCAGGTGCGGTATCCATATGCGAACAGAAGCAGATGACCGGCACCGGCTTGTCCGCATTGGAAGGAATGGTCGCATAGACATAGCCGTGCTCGTCGAGATGCGCATCCGAAAGCCCGATTGCCAGCAGTTCCTCGACCAGCAAACGGCCAAGTTTCTTCTGCTTTTCGGTGGAAGGCTGCGTTGACGAGGTGGGATCCGATTGCGTGTCAATAACGACATATCGAAGGAAGCGATCGGTAACAGTATCGGTCATAGGCTCAAGTCCAGTGCATGATCGTCAGCGATGGACTGCTGTAACCTTCATCGGCATTTCGGTGAAGGCCTTTTTTTCCTCGCGCCTGTGTCAGCGACGCGGGGCCAGGTCCTGTATGGCGAGCATCGATAAGGACTGCCTATATGCCATTCGCAAACCTGATCGCCGTTTCGGCCTGGTCGCCCGGCCGGTGACACGAGGCCGAAGCGGCACCCGTACCTTGGCAGTCAACCGCAATGTCCTCGTCAGTCCGATCTCTCAGTCGCGCATTCGATGTCCTTACCGGCCTGGACGGCAGGGCTCATTCCTCCGGCAGGGTGAAGACCGCGCAGGGATCAGCGATGCCGCGCAATGCGTGTTCGCCCAGGGGAATCAAGGCCGTTGCCGTCTCCTTGGCGACTGCGCCTGAGATGAGCACGGTGTGACCAAGGGGCTTGCAGAGCCCTTCGAGCCGGCTGACCAGGTTGACCGCGGGGCCGATGGCGGTAAAGTCCAACCGGTCGGCAGCGCCGATATTGCCCCATAACATCTCTCCGAAATGCAGCGCCATGCCGAAGGGTAGCGATGGCAGGCCCTGCGCCTGGCGCGTCGCATCGAGGTGAACCATGCCTGCGCGGGCGGCGGCGACTGCGCGCAGCGCCGCCTCGCAGGCCTCGCCCGGCGCGCCGGCGGCCGGAAAGATCGCCAGCACGCCGTCGCCGATGAACTTCAAAACTTCACCCCCGAAAGCATGCACCGCCCCGGTGACGCGGTCGAACCAGGCGTCAAGGGCGGCGATCATGACGGAGGGTTCTGTCGCTTCGGACAGTGCTGTGAAATCGCGCAGATCGGCGCACAGCAATGCGGCGCGGATGGTCTCGCCGGCACCGCGGCAGAGCGCGCCCGCCTGCACCTGCGCGGCGCTGCGCCGTCCGAGATAGGCTTCGAGCAGTGTTGCCAGGGCCGCACGTGCTGCCAGCGCAGCCAGGGGCGCGGCGGCAAAGCGCGAGGCCTGCTTCAGCCGGTCGGCCTCGGCAGGTTGGAATGGTCGGCATCCCGCCCAGCCCAGCACCGGGCTGTCCGGAGCCCGGCCGACCGCCTCCTCGTGCACGGGGCCAAGTCCGGCAAGCCAGCCGCGGCCGGCCTGACCGGGCGGCCCGCCGGCAAAGCCGAGCGCCTCGATCACGACCCCGGATTCGGCCCGCCATAACCAGGTGCGGCGGGCAATGATCGGATGCGGCACGGCAAGCGTCAGGGCTGCGCCGGCCAGTGGCAGGCCGTCGGCCAGCAACCGGCCGCCGAGCTCGGCTAGGAACAATTCGGGGTCGGATGAGGCGCCGGCCTCGTCGACCAGCCAGGCGAGGTGCGCGGGCAGATCCATGCCTCGATCATGCCACGGGGGCCGAAGCCTGTCATCCACGCCGTGGCGAGGGCCTGTCAGTCTGCCCTGTGTCGGAGGACATTCCCGACAGGCCCGTCATCGAGGCGATGCCCCGGACGAAGCTACCTGCCGGTGTCGCAACAACTGCTTCGTCAAGGCCATGTGTTGCGCAGGCTGGCCGTGCCTGACTTCGCAAAAGGCGTGCGTTTCGGAAGCGAAGTTCAGTCGTATCTGCCATGCATCGGATCCGGGCCCGGGTCGCGTCCGGCTGCCACCTCGACTAGCCGACCGAGGTAGTGAGCCCAGCCTTCCGCATGACCGGCACATTGTTCGGCATTCGGCAGGCCAGTGTGGGTCAGGCGCAGCAGCGTGCCGTCCGGCTGCTCGATCAGGTCGATCTCGACCAGGCTCGACCCCGGCGGCACGATTTCGCTGCCGTCCCAGCCGAAGCTGTAGGCCAGACGGTGCACCGGCACCACCTCGCGAAAGGAACCGCGGGCGAAGCGAGCGCCGGTGACGTTGACCAGATAGATCCCCCCAGGCTGCGGCTCGATCTCCGCCTCGGTACCCATCCAGCGCAGGATTTTCTCTGGATCTGTCAACAGGGCAAACACCGCCGAGGGCGGCGCCGGGATATGCGTTTCGCGACGAACGACAAGGGCCTCTTGCATTGGTCTCTCCTGTGGTTGCTATTGCCTGCCTCGCATGAGGCGCAGAATGGCCGGGAGTCCCGCGTGGCCTAGACAGCATTTAGGCAACTGCTCACTCGCAACAAGGGCGCCATCGCTTCCAGGCGATGAGCAGATCAAGGCGCGCCTTCCGCAACTGCTCGTGCGAAATGACTTGATTCTCCATGGTTGTTGTCCGGTTCGTCGGTGTGTTGTTGGGCCAAAGCCGGATCGGGACGGCAGGCTCGCCGGCTGGAGATCAGCTTCAGCCAGGGCGACAGATGGAAGGCGCTCATCAGAAAGTACATCGGGATCATTCCGGTCAGCGGCGATGTATGAGACGCGGTAGAGCATATCATGTCCGAACCGCCGGAGACCGCGGTCAACAGCGCCATGACCGCGAAGGTCGGCGCCGCCGCAAGGGATAGCCAATCGGCGGCGCCGGAGGAGCCCAAGGTTTCACGCTGAGCAGCAATCATCGTTGCGGCCCCCCCGGCGAGATTCCGTTTCGTACTTGTCGTGGTGGCGCCACCACACGCCGTGCTCGTTGCGCCCCATAGGAGCACGGTCGAGCCATTGGTACATACCCCACAGACCGTCCAGACCGCGCGCATAGCTGGAATAGCTATGGTAGACGATGCCATCGTCGAGCACGAAGGCACTGAGGCCCGGCCTGTCGCGCGTATATGTGGCAACGTCGGTTCCCGTCATGGCTGCGATCTGCGCGACCGGCGCCTCGCTGCCACGCACCTGCCATTCCTGAACCGGTTTTTCAGCGAGCCGCTCAGGTGCCGGCGGCTCGCGGCGGAAATTGTAATCTATGCTGCCCTCGCGCTGCTCTTCTTCAGTGAACCAGACGCTGAAGTCACGATTGAAATCGCCGCCGTTCGACGAGGCCCAGGGAAAAGTCCAGCCCATCCGCCGCTTGAATCCCTGCAGCCTTGCAAGCGGTGCGCGCGAGACCGCCGAGAAGGCGACATCGTGGTTCTCCAGATGGACCACGATGCCGTTGAATCCATCGGCGATCGACGAGCAGGAGGGGCATCCGGCCGTATAGTCGGGGCCGAACATGAAGTGATAGACGAGAAGCTGCGAGCGGCCCTTGAATAGATCCGCCAGCTTGGCGCTGCCTTCTTCGGTCTCGAACCGGTATTCCTTGTCGATCCGAACCCAGGGTAATTCCTGACGCCGCAACGCCAGTGCGTCGCTGCGCCGGGTCAGCTCCTTCTCATCCTCGAGCAGGTCGAGCCGTGCCGACAACCACTCCTGACGTGTTCCTGTTACGTGTGCCGTCATCCTTTTTGCTCCTTTGGCTGTCTGTCGCCGTCTCATTTTCGGGGCGGCGTGTTGCTTGCTGGTCACGAATAGACTAGGGCCGGATATCGAATGGTGGGAGTTACAAGTGTGACGGGATTCCGATGGACTCGCTGATCACTGCTGCGGCACGCGCCCTTGCCGCGGGTGATCCCCTTGGCGCATTGAAGCGGGTCGCGCTTCGCGGCGACGCGCCGGCGCTTGCGCTCAGGGGTATTGCGATGGCGCAACTCGGCGATCTCGGCCGGGCCACGGCTCTGCTCAGGAGTGCGGCGCGTGCCTTCGGCCGCAAGGAGGCGGTGGCCCGCGCAAGGTGTGTCGTCGCCCAGGCCGAAATCGCCCTCGTCTCGCGCGACCTCACCTGGCCTGCGAAGGCGCTCGACGCAGCGCGGGCGACTCTCGAAGCCCATGGCGACCGCATCAATGCCGCACATGCACGGAATGTGGAGATCCGGCGCCTGCTCCTGATTGGCCGCCTCGACGAGGCAGAGAGTAAGCTGGCGGTGCTCGATTCAACGCCGCTCCCGCCCGCGTCGAAGGCCGCCCATGAGTTGGTTGTTGCCGGGATCGCCATTCGGCGTCTTCAAACGAAAGCGGCGCGCGAGGCTCTCACGCGGGCCAGACACGCCGCGAGCGAGGCAGACATTCCTGCACTCACCGCGGAGGTAGAACGAGCCTTTCTCCTCCTGGTAACACCTGCGGCGCGCCTGATTGCGCGTGGTGAGGAACGTCTGCTCCTACTCGAGGAGATCGAAGCGCTGCCGGGGTCCGGTGCGCTTGTTGTGGACGCATGCCGGAATATCGTGCGGGACGAGCGGCTGGCCGTCCCGCTCGCGTCGCGCCCGGTATTGTTCGCACTCGCCCGTGCGCTGGGCGAAGCCTGGCCTGGCGACGTTCCGAGGGCCATCCTCGTCGCCCGCGCCTTCCGGGCAAGACATGCCGATGAATCCCATCGCGCGCGGCTGAGGGTCGAGATCGGGCGGCTTCGCGCCGCAATCCGGACCCTTGCCGATGTGAAGGCGACGAAGCGAGGCTTTGCGTTGATGCCGCGCCGCGCTCGCGAGATCGCTGTACTGGCGCCGCCCGTCGAAGAACAGCATCCGGCGGTGCTTGCCTTTCTTGCTGACGGCGAGTCATGGTCGAGCTCAGCACTTGCGATTGCGCTCGGCGCAAGCCCGCGCACGGTACAGCGAGCGCTCGAGCAGCTTGCCGCAGCAGGCAAGGTGCAGTCTTATGGCCGTGGACGGGCGCGTCGCTGGATGACCCCTCCGGTGCCGGGATTCCCGACAATCTTGTTACTCCCCGGTCCGCTGCCGGGTGATTAAGGTCAGGTCCTGAGCCGAGTTGGAAACCTGGAAAGACAGGGTGGAATCATGAAGAAATCCGCAGCCGAAATTCTCCGCGAATATGGACCTTTTCCGGGTGCCGAGCAGGTGCATGGCGTCACTTTTGACGGCCGGCACGTCTGGTTTGCGTCCGGAGACAGGCTGAACGCCCTCGACCCCTCGAGCGGACAGACCGTTCGCTCCATTGACGTTGCCGCGCACGCAGGGACCGCCTTCGACGGAAAGCATCTGTTTCAGATTGCCGAGGACCGAATCCAGAAGATCGATCCGAAGACCGGCCACGTGGTCGCCACGATCCCGACGCCCGGCGGCGGCGACTCTGGCCTTGCCTGGGCCGAGGGCACGCTGTGGGTGGGGCAATACCGGGACCGCAAGATCCATCAGATTGATCCTGAGACAGGAGCAATTCTCCGTACCATCGAGTCCAGCCGCTTCGTCACGGGTGTCACCTGGGTCGACGGCGAACTCTGGCACGCCACCTGGGAAGGTGACGAGAGCGAGATCAGGCAAATCGATCATGAAACGGGAGAGGTCCTCGAAGTGCTCGCCATGCCTGCCGGTGTGAGTGTCTCCGGGCTCGAATCCGATGGCGGCGATCAGCTCTTCTGCGGCGGCGGAAGCAGCGGTAAGGTGCGGGCCATCCGCCGGCCGAGACGCGAGTCGCGGTGACGAAGACATAAGCCGATCTGATCGCGAATGGTCGACCGGCCTCGCGGACAACGGCGATCACTCTCGCTTCCGGCGCCAAATTTGCACCTTCAGCGTCTTGTCGCTGCTGCAAACGAAGCGTCGTCTCAGCCTGGCAAGACGAGCCGCATGTCAATGCTGTGGCTAGAGTTGTTCCGGTCCCTCAACGAAAAGCCTGGCATTCGATCAGTTCAATCCGACCCTTGCCCTTGATGTCTACGAAGCCCAGTGAGCGCCCGCGACCCCGCTCGCGGATGCGATGCCACGTGGCGCCACTGGTCGCTACCGTCCCCGGGCTAGCATGGGCTGCGATCCGGGAGGCCATATTCACCGTGTCGCCCCACAGGTCGAACACGTATTGCCGCTGCCCGATGATTCCTGCCACAACTGGACCGAATTGAACGCCGACTCGTACCTCCCATTTGGGCTCGATGCGGTGTGATGCCGCCACCATGTCGAGCCCGCATTGCAGGCTGGCAAAAACAGGATCCGGCATGCGATCAAACAGGCCGGCCGTAGCCATAAAGGCGTCGCCGATAGTCTTGATCTTCTCCATCCCATGCTGACGCACGATCCGTTCATATTCACCGATCAGCGCCTGAAGATCCTCCACCACTTTCTCCGGCGGATTCTCGTCGCAATAGGCTGTGAAGCCGACGATATCACAAAATAGCACCGCGACTTCGTTGTATCGGCGAGGCCGGACCTCATTGGTCGCTTTGAGCTCGCGCACCGCGCCGGCGGGTAGGATGGCGTACAGAAGCTCGTCGGCTCGGCGCTTCTCGTTTTCGATTTGCTGCATGTATACCGCCTCTTGGTCGCGCAGCCGCTTCTTTTCCAGGCACGCGGCCACGCGGGCGCGCAGCAGAACCGCATTGAACGGTTTGGCCAGATAATCCTCGGCGCCGAGGCTGATGCAGCGCGCAACACTGTCGATCTCATCGACCGCCGATATCATGACAACCGGAATGTTGCGCAGCGTTGTGTCGGCCTTCAGGTGCTCGAGCACCTGGTAGCCGTCCATTTCCGGCATCGTGATGTCGAGCAGCACGAGGTCGAATGGTCTCGTTGCCAGCATTTCGAGCCCCTCCCGGCCATTGCTGGCGCATGCGACGTTCCGGTAGCCTTCTCGCTTCAACCGCTCGGTCAGCGTAAAGCGGTTGTCCTCGTTATCATCAACGACGAGCAGGGCAGGTCCAGCCTCAATCATGGCATCGACTCCCTTGGGAGCAGGGCCCTGATCTTTCCAAGCAGGCGCGCGAAGTCGACAGGCTTGGTATCGAAGTCATCGCACCCGGCTGCCAGTGCTGCTTCGCGGTCGCCAGCCATCGCATGCGACGAGAGTGCGATTACAGGAATACCCCGCGTCTCAGCCAATGCCTTGAGACGCCTTGTCGCCTCCCAGCCGTCGAGGACGGGAAGGCTCAAGTCCATCAGGATTAGGGCCGGCGCATCCGATCGTGCACGCGCCAGGCCCTGATCGCCATCGGTGGCGACGATTACCTCGTAGCCTTTGCGCCTAAGCCGCGCGGACAACATGTAGATGTTGTCCTCGTTGTCCTCGACATAGAGAATCCTAACCATCGTGGCGATCCTCGTCAGGCGAACTTCTTTTGACAATGTATCGTGCAACCATCTTGCGCAATTCCTCCAGAAGCTCGTTGCGGCTGAAGGCGCTCTTGGCGAGCACGCGCTCGACGCCACCGTTCAGGCGCCGGTGGTCTTCCTCGCCAAGGGTCGCCGCCGTAACGACCACGACCGGCACCGCCTTGAAGGCTGGCTTCTTTCGCAATTCGACAAGGAACTCGAAGCCGTCCATCTCCGGCATGATGAGGTCGAGAATGATCAGGTCCGCAGGCGCGCCGATGAGCCGTTCCAGCGCGACCCGGCCATTTCCGGCCTCGTCCACATCGCAACCCTCAGTACTCAATATGCGACGCCATTGCTGCCGCGTGTTCTCATCATCTTCGACGATCAGAACTCGAAGCGCCGGGTTTGGCGCGCCCGACCAGAATTTGGCGATCAGTTTCCGGAGCGTGTCGCGGTCGATCGGCTTTATCAAGTAGTCGGCGGCACCGAGCGAATACCCCCGATTCCTGTTATCGGCCATGGTGAGCATCACCACGGGGATACTCGCGAGCTCAGGATCCGCCTTCAGTTCCTGCAGGACGCTCCAGCCGTCGCAACCCGGCATCAGCACGTCAAGGGTGATGAGCGAGGGTTTCACCTGCCGGGCCAGATCAAGACCTTCGGCACCGTCCCTGGCCGTTACGACATCGCAACCCTCGCGCGCGAGGAACCAGCGCATCTGGTCCCGCACCGCCTTATCGTCATCAACGACGAGGACGACGTTCGTGGCGAGGCGAACAGGATCATCAGAGGCAAGTCCGGTGTCAGGGGCCGGCAGCCCTTCTAGCGTGGGACTTAGCTCGATTGCCGATGGCAGCCACACCGTGAACTTGGTACCGGCGCCGGGAGTGCTGTCGACAGTTATCTGCCCATCCATCGCGCGGCATAGGCGTTGGCTGATGGCAAGCCCGAGCCCAGTGCCGCCGTACTTGCGGGTGGTAGAACTGTCGGCCTGACTGAACTCCTGGAACAGGTTCGTCATCTGCTGCGGCGTCATACCGATGCCGGTGTCGGCGACGGTAAATATCACGCCACCGCCTCCATTGGGCTTCGCGCAGGTCGCCTCAATCGTCACTTGGCCATTCTCGGTGAACTTGCAGGCGTTACTCAACAGGTTGAGGAGGATCTGACGCACCCGAAGCTGATCGGCGCGCATGCAGCCAATGTCATCCGGGCAGCGGACGATGATCCGGTTGCGGTTCTTCTGCGCAAGGGGCTGCGCGGTTGCCGCGGCATCTTGAACCATTCTTGCGACATCGAACTCCTCGATATGCAGTTCCAGGCGGCCGGCCTCGATCTTTGACAGATCGAGGACCTCATTGATGAGTTTGAGCAGGTGCTTGCCGGCGCGCGAGACGCGTTGAAGGGGTTCGACCAGTTCGCCTTGACCGGCTTCGCTGGCATCTTCCTCAAGCATTTCGGTAATGCCCAGGATGGCGTTCAGCGGCGTGCGCAACTCGTGGCTCATGCTTGCAAGGAACTTGCTCTTGGCCTGTGTCGCCGCCATGGCCGCGTCGCGGGCGATCTCGAGCTCCGTTTCATGCCTCTTAAGATTGCTGATATCGGTGTAGACCGCGACCGTGCCGCCGCCGGTAATGCGCCGCTCGTTGACCTGGACCCAGTGGTCATGACTGCGATGTTGAACCAGCGTCTGTTTAGGGTTGCGGTGTGCCTCAAGCCGCGCGGCGAGCCACTCCTCCTCCCGACCTTTGGCATCCTCGACGAGGCCCTGTTTGACGGCTTTACGGACAATCGTCTCAAATTGCGCACCCGGCACGACGGCATCGGCTATGCCGGGATAGAGGATTTCCCGGTAGCGGCTGTTGCACAGAACAAGCCGGTCCTCGGCATCGTAAAGGGCGAAACCCTCGGAGATGCTCTCGATTGCATCGACGAGTCGCTGGCGCGCTTCGGCGATCTCGCGCAGGTTTTTTTCCTTGACCTCGACTGCAGTGTCACGGAACAGCGCAAGCGCCTTGGTCATGCGACCGATCTCGTCGCGGCCCATGGCCGGCAGCGGTGCCCGAAGATTGCCGCCGGCGATGGCAAGCATGCTTTGGCTCAGACCCGACAAGCGGGCAAGAAGATTGCGGTCGACATACAACCATACGATCAGAACTGAACTCAGGAGGCTCAGGACGGCTGAGCCAAGAACAACACCGGTGCCGTAGCGCTGGACGGTCGCAGCTTCACGGCCGGCCTCGGTGATGTCGCGGTTGGCCGCAGCTACCAAGCGATCCACGGCAACGGTCAAATTATGCGAGAGCTGAGCGTTCTCCACCAAAAGCTTGCCGCCGTTTGCGAGTAATGCGAGCTCATCCTCACGCGCTTGTGCAATGCTCTTCGGTCCGTCGATCAGCCCTTTGAACTCGGCGACGCGCTGGCGGAACCGCGTCTGCAGCTTCTCATCGATCTCCGATGTCACCGCCGCAAGCGCCTCGACCGAGCGACGCAGCGGAAACGACATCAGCACCAGGTCGCCGGGCGTCGGCGCAACCGCCGTTTTAAGCAGGGCTTCGTTGATCGCCGAAATCTCCCGTTGTGCCTTCTGTTGTGGAATGTAGGCGGAAATTGCCTGCGCAAGCTCTGTCGTAGCCGCCGCTCGCGCTTCCGGTGGCACGGTGGCATCCGCCACGGTTATCTTCCATTGGGGAACCTTGGAGTTCATCACGAGGATGGCGGGTGCCACAAGGCGCTCGCTTGCGATTGTCGTAGTCGACAAACGGCTCAGTAGTTCCTCTTTGCGCGCAACCACACCGAGGCGCGCGGCGACAAGATCGTTAAGAGCTTTGAGATTGCGCCCCAGGCCAATCACCGCGGCTTCGATCTCAGCCACGGCCGCCGTATTTGCCGCGGTGCCTTTGAGCGCGGCTAGCAATTCTTCGAGGCGGGACATCTCCACTGCGATTGCAGCCGAGACCTCGTTGTGCTGGACCGTGCTGGTCGTGGCAAGTACGGCCGGCGTAGTGGCGGCGACCCGTTCGGCTTGGCGCGAGAGCTCGAGCGATGCAAGCGCCGACGGGACCCGGCGTTCTGTGATCCTCTCGACGACCTCGCCCACTTGCAGGAAGGCATATACGGCTGCAGCGGTCGCGAGCACCGCAAAGGTGCTGATGCCAAAGAAAGCAAAGAGTAAGCGGCCACGTATGCCGAGACGGTCAAACATCGCGGCGACCCATCGTCCGGCTGATGTGGTCAACATTGCCCGCACAGTTTTTTTCTCGAATGCGATCCCCAGTGATTAGCGTTGGGCTATTGCAATGGCACGTATTCGCCATCCTTCCAGATATACCATACCCAGCTCTGAACCGTGAGGTCGCCTTTGTCGTCAAAGTCGATGCGTCCCAATACCGTATCAAACGAGTGGCCGCGCAATGAAGCAATCACCTCGCGCAACTCCAGCGAACCGGCTTCCTTGAGCGCCTGCGCCCAGGTCTGAACGGCCCCGTAGCTCAGCAGCGTATAGCCTGCGGGTTCGAAGTTCTCTGCCCGGAAGCGCTCCACCACCGGGCCCGCTTGGGGGGTTCGCCGTGGGTCCGCGGAAAACGTGAAGAGAGTTCCCTCAGCGGCTGGACCGGCGATCAGCGCAAATTCTTCGGTCGCCAGGGCGTCGCCTGAGATGAACTGGCCTGGGTAGCCTTGGTCGTGCGCAGCGCGAACCATCAGTGCAACTTCAGCATGATAGCCGCCGACATAGACCACGTCGACTTTTGCAGCCTTTAGTGCAGCAATTTCAATCGAATAGTCGTTCTTCGCGGGACTGTAGGCCTCGTAGATCGTGTCGGTTACGCCTCGCTTGTTCAATTGTTTTTTGGTCTCATCGGCAAGGCCCCTGCCATAGGTGGTGCCATCGTGAAGGATCGCAATCTTCTTGTTGCCCCAATGATCGGCAAGGTAGTTGCCGGCGACGACGCCTTGCGCATCGTCGCGACCAATGACGCGGAACACGTTGGCGCGGCCTTGTTCGGTCAGCAGCGGATTGGTCGACCCCGGCGAAATCTGCAGAACTCCCGCCGCCTCATACACCTTTGATGCCGGGATCGAGGCTCCAGAGCAGTAGTGGCCGACGACGAGAACGACACCGTCAGCCACGAGTTTTTTGGCAACGGCTACCGCTTGCTCTGGATCGCAGAAGTCGTCGACCGCGATGAGCCGCACCTGCTGGCCCAGAACGCCGCCCGCCGCATTGATATCGGCCACGGCCATCTCTGCGCCACGCTGCCCCTGCTCGCCGATCCATGCGAGCCGTCCGGTCATCGCGGCTGAGACGCCGATCAGCACCTCAGCGTGCGCGGAATAACCGACCACGGCTGCAAGCGCGAAAACTGCGACGGCGATGCGGTGCATGAAACAGCCTTCCGCCTTGATAGCAATCTTGGGCACGAGAGCGGTACCGCGACTGCGCAGCCGGGCGCCTCGGTCATTATGGGTCACTCGCGAGCCGCCGCGATCAGCTGTCTGCTATTCCAGCGGCGCCTTAGTGGCCATGTCTCGAAATATACCATGCGGCGCTGAGGAGTGATATGGCCTTTGGTGTCGATGGCACTGAGGTGGGCGCGGCTTGCATAAAGCAATGAAGGGGAAGCCGCGAAGAGGGGGCGGCAAAAAAGGACTGCCCAAACCCGCCATTATCTGAGACAATTACGCGGGGAGGATTACCTCTACAGCTCGCCCAGCCGCAGAGGGCGGTTTCGAACCTGTATTCCGTCGAGACATCCTTGGATCCTGCCCCGTCCGCAGCGATGAGTCGGCTGTCGGCAAGCATCTAGCGAACATTTTCCATTGTTCAGCAAACGCGAGCCAGGAGCACTTCACATGGTAACGTGGAAACCCGATCCGAGCTTTTATCCGTCACCGCGAATGGCTATGAAGGCTGCACCGGAGACGCTTGCCTACGTCGTTGCCTTCGATCCGACGCGAGCAGTTCCCGACGAACTCGCGGTCGTCGATGTCGATCCTCGATCGGCCACCTATAGTCAGATCGTCACATCCCTCCCGATGCCCAATGTCGGTGACGAGTTGCATCATTTCGGCTGGAACGCCTGTTCATCCTGCCTTTGCCCGAATGCGCCGCATCCGCATGCAGAACGCCGCTATCTGGTGGTGCCGGGATTGAAATCCTCGCGTATCCATATCATCGACACCAAGCCCGATGGCCGCAGGCCATCGCTCTTCAAGGTCATCGAACCCGGCGAAGTCGCCGAGCGGGCCGGCTACTCCAGGCCGCATACTGTTCACTGCGGACCAGAAGGGATCTATGTTGCAGCACTCGGCAACGCCGAAGGTAAGGGACCGGGCGGAATTCTCCTCATGGATCACGAGACATTCGAGGTGCGCGGCCAGTGGGAAATGGATCGAGGTCCGCAACAGCTTTCCTATGACGTCTGGTGGCATCTCGGCCACGATACACTCGTCACCAGCGAGTGGGGCACGCCGGATACGTTCGAAAACGGCCTGATCCCGGAAGTCCTGCTCGGTGCGAAATACGGCCGCCGTCTGCACTTTTGGGATTTGCATAAGCGCAAGCACCTGCAGACGATCGATTTCGGTGACAAGTATCAGCTCGTATTCGAGCTCAGACCCGCGCATGACCCGACAAAGGCCTATGGTTTTGTCAATTGCGTTGTCAGTCTTGAGGACCTCTCCTCCTCGATATGGGTCTGGCACCGTGACGGAACCCAGTGGGCGGTGACAAAGGTGATCGACATTCCGGCGGAGCCCGCCGATCCAGACCTGTTGCCGCCGATGCTGAAGGGTTTCAGTGCAGTACCACCACTCGTCACCGACATAGACCTTTCGATGGATGACAGATTTCTCTACGTGTCGTGCTGGGGAACCGGTGACCTGCATCAGTACGATGTTTCAGATCCGTTCAAGCCAAAGCTGACAGGCAAGGTTCGGATCGGCGGCATCGTTTCGCGTGCGTCACATTCAGGAGCGAAGAATGGTGCGCTGAATGGCGGCCCGCAGATGGTCGAGATCAGTCGCGATGGACGCCGTATCTATTTCACCAACTCTCTCTACGGTGCGATCGACGAGCAGTTCTATCCCGATGGCATCTCGGGCTGGATGGTGAAGCTTGACGCGGAGCCTGACGGAGGCATTGCATTCGACGAGAAATTCTTCGTCGAATGGCCAAAATCACATCGCCCGCATCAGGTCCGCCTCCAGGGTGGGGATTGTTCATCAGATTCGTATTGTTATCCGTAAGGAGCAAAGGTTGGCCACAAGAGGCGCCCATGAACGAAATCTGGCCGTGGATTTTGCTGGCAGGACTAGGAGCCTTTCATGGTCTCAACCCTGCGATGGGATGGCTGTTTGCCGTGGCGCTTGGAGTTCACAGGCAGAGTTCTGCCGCCGTGGTCCAGGCAGTGCCCGCCATCGCCGTCGGACACGCCGTGTCGATCGCACTGGTGGCTGGAGTTCTGGTCGCAGCCGGGCTCTTCGTCGACCAGGATCGCGTACGCGCGGCGGCTGGAGCCGGCCTCATCGGCTGGGCCGTCTGGCATCATTTCGTCGGGCACGGGCGTCGCGTTAGGATCGGCATGCGCACGGGGCTTGCCGGCCTGGCGTTGTGGTCGTTTCTGATGGCGACGGCCCACGGGGCCGGGCTGATGATCCTGCCAGCGTTGATACCACTTTGTCTTGCGGATTCACCATTGCGCGAAATGGGCGGGGACGAGTCGGCTGCCATTGCGATCGCCGCAGTCGGCGTCCATACACTTGCCATGTTGGCGGTTACAAGTCTTGTGGCTTTGGCGGTCTATCGTTGGATTGGGCTCGAGATATTGCGCAGCGCCTGGCTTAACGTGGATCTCGTATGGACGCTGGTACTGCTTGGCACCGGTTGCGTGCTGCTGATCGTCTAGCGAAGGCGAAAAAGATGCGCTGAAGTCCGGGAGCAATCCGTGCGTGTGCGTCGATCGAAGTCGCCCCGAAGGCCAAGAGGTGCAGATAACTCTACGCCATGGACACATTCTTCGCTTCGACGACGTGGGGATGATCAGACAGCCGATAGAAGCGCACGAGTGTGTGGTGATCGTGGCCTGCCGCTTGCTTTCAAAGCTTGTCGAAAGAACCTTTGAATTTCCGCTGGTTTCCGTCGCGAGCGACCGCGGATGCCACCTACTTCTCGCTGCTTGACGTCAAGATCATCCGATAGGCGCACTGCGGAGCGAAGTTTTCTCCGTTTAGGGTATGGATACTACAGCTTCTACTAATGCACGGCATCGGATACGATCATGGCGCCAATCTTCTGGGGGAAGGGCATGCGCAAGAGGCGTTATCATTCAAGGCCGCGGCGGAAGTCACTATTTGCTGAGGCTCCGGCGCTGTTCCTGTGTCTTGTAGTTGCTGGAGTTGCAGGCGTCTGTTCGATCGACGATCTGGCTTCTGCTCCTTCGCAATTGTAAAATGCCCCGCCAGTTGACCAGTTCGATGTCGAGACCCTGAGCCTTGAGCGGCTTGGTTTTCCGCCGCCGTGGTACAGCGCGGCGCTTGGCAATGCGCTCTATATTCTTGGCCGCTACGAGGACGCTGCAGCGGCGCTCAAGGAGCTCCCCAATCCGGGCCTGTTTACCTGCGCGCGCCTAGCCGCCTGCTACGCACAGGCCGGCAACACGAATGCAACCGAGACCGCGAGGGCGCAGCTACTGAAACTGTGCCCCGACTTCTCCACGGAGGATTTCGTCAGGCGAGGTTTGCTGCCGGAGCGTCCGGAGCAATTGGAACTGTTCCGCCAGGGCCTGCTGAAGGCGGGATTGCCCAAATGAGCCAGGGATGGGAACCGGAAAGATCGAGCCGTTGCGGTCTTTACCAACAGACGCCGCGAACAGCTGATTGGGCCCGAAACGGGCTGTCAATTGGTTGCGCGTGGAGGGCTGCTTTGCGCCCCCGCTCCGGCCAGAAAGGCCGGTGGAGTCACTTCCCAAGACAAGACGTTCCCTCAAGCCGAGTTTCCCGACCCGCGCTACTGGTCTATGCTGGAGAGCAATTCGTCGAGCTGCTCCAACTGCTCCGGCAATGCGGCCGCCGAGCCCTGTAGTGCTTCCTCAAGCGCCTCCTTGGACGGATAGACTTCGTGGAAATTCAGCAGTGTCCTCCCGCCTTGGTCCTTGAAGGTCACGGTCGTGATCGCACCCTCTTCGCCCTCGTCGTTGGTCCAGACGATGCGCTCGTTCGGCACCACCTCGAGATACTTGCCATAGAAGGCCATGGTGTCCGAACCGCCGGCTCCGAATTCCAGCCGGTATTTGCCGCCGGTACGGACGTCCATATCGCACGATACCAGCGAAACGCCGGATACCGATTTTGGCACCCACCAGCGCTGGAACAGCTCGGGCTGGCTCCACGCCCTGTAAACCGTGCTCGGCGGCGCATTGAATGTCCGCGTTACCACGAGTTCGCGATCCCCTCTGCGCTCGACTGACGTGCGGTTTGGCCCACTACTTGCACTGTTAACTTGCTGAGTCATCGCTTTCCTCCTGTTTCATTTCGCTGATGATTTCGTCCAATGCTTCGAAGCGGGCCTCGAAGAGCTTGCGATGCGCCTCGATCCACTCGGCCTCCGCCTTGAGGCCGCGTTTCCCAAGCTTGCAGGTTCTCACCCGTCCGACCTTCTGCGTGACGACGAGCCCCGCCCGCTCGAGAACCTGGACGTGCTTCTTCATGCCGGTCAGCGTCATCTGGAAGTTATCCGCGAGACTGGTGATCGACGCGTCCCCTCGCCCAAGCTGATCGATGATCCCGCGGCGGGTCGCATCGGACAGCGCCGCAAACGAGAGATCGAGGGGAGGATCTAGATACTGAACCATCTAGTTCAGTGTATAACCTGCTCGCGCAGGAAGCACAAGTATCCCGAACTTTCCATTGCAGTAGACCGGTCGTCCGGCGGCAGCAAAAAAATCGTCTGCTCGGGGTCAAAAGCGGACCTTAGAGCCGCTGATGAACGAATGTCAGAATTCAACGCCTGCTCCCGACACCACTCCGCCGGCTAACGGCCCCATTCCGGCGCGGCCAACCTCATGTGCAGGCTAAAGGATCTGACACGGGTGGACACTGCAACGAGAGGGTCGTTAGTTCCTTCAAGAGCAGAAAAATCACCAATGCTCCTCGCAGAATAACCGTCAAGCGCGATGAAATGCGGCCACCGGAGAAAAGCAGGCTTTTATGATCAAGACCGCCTGCTAGGACAAAATCTGGAAGCGCAGTCCCTCCAGGTGTGATGTCACGGAGTTGCGGCCGCCGGCCATTCGAAATAAGCTGCGGCATTCGTTGTGGTCATAAGATGAATTAGCAAATGAATACAGAAGATCGTAAGCCTGCACCGAGGCGCTCGCGTGGTCGGAGATCCTTATCAGCGGATGTTGAAGACGCACTTCGAGCGCAAATCGATGCCGGCTACTATGCGCCTGGAGACAAATTGCCCACCGAACCAGCCTTGATCGATAAGTTTGGGGTGAGCCGAACAGTCGTGCGCGAGGCGATTGCGGCTCTGCGTGCCGATGGACTCGTCGAGTCGAGGCAGGGCTCGGGCGTATTCGTGATCGGTCCACGGCAGGCCGATCCGGGGCTCCGGCTATTCACTGGCGAAACGGACAAGATCTCTGACATCATTGAAGAGCTGGAACTGCGCATTGGCATAGAAGTGGAGGCGGCCGGGCTGGCGGCCGTGCGGAGTGCTCCGGCCCAGGAAGCAGAGATTCAGGCGCAGGTGGAGCGGTTTTCCCGCTTGGTTGCGGAAGGAAAGCCGACGGACGAGGCGGACTTCCAGTTCCATTTGGCTATTGCGACGGCGACCAACAATGCCCGCTTCCGCACCTTCCTCGAGCATGTCGGGCGGCGCATGATCCCGCGCGTGAAGTTCCGCACGGTGATGGGGGGCGTGGATCCGCTGCCGAGCAGGGATGCTCCGATTCTCGATGAGCATCGGGAAATCGCCGAGGCCATCCTGGCGCGCGACCCTGATCGCGCGCGAGAGGCGATGCGGCGCCACCTTGTTACGGGCATCAAACGCTATCGCTCACTGACCGCGTGGGGTCAGGGACAAAAAAAAGATGACATTGATTGACTCGTCTCAAAAGTCATCATATGAATTGCCCCGTCTTAAGCTTGCTGCACGGGAGGAAATTCGTTGTCGCCTGAAGAAATCAAGTCGCGTGTCGCTTCGGGGCTGCTGTCCTTTCCTGTCACGCACTTCACGCCGGATCACCAGCTCAACCTGAACAGCTATCGCCACCATGTGGAGTGGCTGTCGGGCTTCGAGGCCGCCGCCCTGTTCGCCGCCGGCGGCACTGGTGAGTTCTTTTCGCTTTCGCCGTCCGAAGTGGGAGAAGTAACGAAGGCCGCCAAAGACGTGTCGGGTAATGTGCCGATCATAGCGGGCTGCGGCTACGGCACCTCGCTCGCAGTCGAGTCCGCGGCGATCGTGGAAAGGGCGGGTGCCGACGGTATTCTCCTGCTTCCGCACTATCTGACCGAGGCGCCGCAGGAAGGAATCTACGCGCATGTCAAGGCGGTCTGCGATTCCACGAGCCTGGGCGTCATTCTCTACAACCGAGCCAATTCCGTAGCCAATGCCGACACGGTCGCGCGCTTGGCGGATGCCTGTCCCAACCTGATCGGCTTCAAGGATGGCACCGGCAAGGTGGATCTGGTGCGCCACGTGACGGCCAAGCTTGGTGAGCGGCTGTGCTACATCGGTGGCATGCCGACACATGAACTCTTCGCCGAGGGTTTTAACGGCGTGGGAGTGACCACCTATTCCTCGGCGGTTTTCAACTTCGTGCCCGAACTGGCGCAACGCTTCTACCGAGCCATGCGTGCTGGTGACCGGGCGACGATGGAGAACATTCTTCACACCTTCTTCTTTCCCTTCGCGGCGCTTCGCGATCGCAAGGCAGGCTACCCCGTCTCCATCATCAAAGCAGGCGTCGATCTGGTCGGCTACACGCCGGGCCCCGTTCGTCCTCCGCTGGTCGACCTGACGGGCGAGGAGCGAGAAATGTTGCGCAGCCTGATTGAGGCAGCGCGCGGCTGACGGGAACGGTGGGCGGACGCCGAGAGAACGGCGCCGTTCTATGACGCAAATTCCAAACTTCATCGTTTCACTTTCGGGAGGAGTGCAAATGGCAATAAAATCAGTTCACATCGTCGCGGGCGCAATGTTCCTTTCGGGTTTGGCCGGCCACGCCACTGCTCAAAACGCGTCCGAAATTAATATCGTCCTGCCGGAGCAGCCGGCGAACCTCGAGCCCTGCGGCACCATTATCACCAATGTCGGCCAGATCCTGAGCCGCAATGTCGTCGAGCCGCTGACGGTCATCGATCCCGCAAACGGTCAGGCGACCCCCAGTCTCGCCACGCAATGGACGCAGACCGACCCGAACACGTGGCGGCTCAAGCTACGCGAAGGCGTGAAGTTCCAGGATGGCGCCGCATTCGACGCCGAAGCCGTCAAGTACTCGATCGAGCGCATGACAGGCGGCAAGGTGACCTGCAGCAATATCGCCAAATTCGGCGCCGCCAAGCTCACGGTGACAGTGGTCGATGACCTGACGGTGGAGATCAAGTCGGATAAGCCGCAGCCGATCCTGCCCACGCTACTCAGCGTGGTGATGGTCGTCTCTCCGAACACGCCAGCGGACAAGGCGGTCAACGATCCGATCGGGACCGGCCCTTTCAAGCTCGCTAGCTTCACGCCGCAGACGGTGGTGCTGGAAAGTTTCGACGGTTACTGGGGCAAGAAGCCGGCAATCACCAAGGCCAGCTATGTCTGGCGTCCGGAATCCTCGATCCGCGCCGCCATGGTCGAAACCGGAGAAGCCGACCTGACGCCGTCCATCGCGATCCAGGACGCGACCAATCCGGACACGGACTTCGCCTATCTCAACTCGGAAACGACTGCGATGCGCATCGATGCCGGGTTCGCTCCCCTTGATGATGTTCGTATTCGCAAGGCGCTCAACCTCGCAATCGACTGGGAGGGACTCGCTCAACTCTTCGGAGACGATGTCCAACGTGCGTCGCAAATGGTCGTCGTTGGCATCAACGGCCACGATGATAAGCTCGCGCCATGGACCTTCGACGCCGAGCAGGCGCGCGCGCTGATTGCCGAGGCAAAGGCAGCAGGCGTTCCGGTCGACACTGAAATCGAGCTCATCGGTCGCAACGGCATCTATCCGAACGGTACGGAAGCCATGGAAGCCATGATGGCCATGTGGCAGGATGTCGGCCTCAACGTGAAGCTCACCATGCTGGATGTGAACGACTGGCTGCGTTACCTGCAGAAGCCGTTCCCCGAAGGCCGTGGGCCGAACCTCCTGCAGATGATGCACGACAACAACAAGGGCGACGCCGCCTTCACCATTCCGATCTTTTACACCTCAGAGGGCAGCTATTCGACGGTAAGAGAGCCGGCGCTCGACAAGGAGATCGCCGATGCCATGGCGGCCACCGGAGAGGATCGCACGACCAGGTTCAAGGCGATCTTCAACAAGGTACATGACGAACTGGCCCTGGACATCCCGATGTTCCACATGATCGGTTACACCCGCGTTGGCACGCGTCTTGACTGGAAACCGGACATTACGACCAACAGCGAGATTCCGCTCGCAAATATCGGCATCAAGAATTGAGCCGCAATATGCCGGGCGAGCGTGGAAGATACCTTCTGCGCTCGCTTGAACTCCTAGGTGAAACCAGAGGTTCCGGATGATGCTCGGTTATATCGGCCGGCGCGCGTATCACAGCATCATATCGCTGATCGGTCTGCTGACACTCGTCTTCTTCCTCACGCGCCTGACGGGTGATCCCTCGGCGCTCTATCTGCCACTCGATTCCAGCCTCGAGGCGCGAGAAGCCTTCGCGCGACTCAACGGTCTGGACCAGCCTATCCACGTGCAGTTCCTGCAATACCTGCAGAACCTGCTGTCGTTGGATTTCGGTCAGTCGCTGCGCCAGAACCGGTCCGCCATCGACGTGGCGCTCGAAGCTTTTCCGGCCACGTTGAAACTCGCCTTCGTCGCAATGACACTGGCAACGGCGCTTGCCATCGTCGTCGGGGCCCTGGCCGCCGCACGGCCCGGCAGCCTGTTTGACCGTACCGCCGGCCTTGTGTCGCTGGCCGGCGCCAGCACGCCGGACTTCTGGATCGCGATCGTCGGCATTCTTGTCTTCGCCGTCGGGCTCGGAATTCTGCCCACCTCCGGCACGGGCACCGGCCTGCACTGGATCATGCCGATCGCAGTGCTGATGCTGCGCCCCTTCGGTCTTCTGGTGCAGGTGGTGCGCGGCACGATGATCTCGGCGCTCGCCTCGCCCTACATCAAGACCGCTCATGCAAAGGGCATGATGCGCCGCAAGATCATCTTCGGTCATGCCCTGAGAAATTCGCTGCTTCCGGTCATCACAGTCGCGGGAGATCTGGCCACGGGCCTGATAAACGGCGCCGTCGTCGTCGAAACCATCTTCGGTTGGCCGGGCATAGGCAAGCTGATGATCGATTCCATCATCCAGCGGGATTTCGCCGTCGTGCAGTCGACGATTCTCGTCACCGCCGTCGCCATCTTCATCGTCAACATCGCGATCGATCTGCTGTATGTCACGCTCGATCCGCGTATCCGGTATTGAGGGAGCGGACCATGGCCGAAGTGACGGTGCTATCCGTGAAGTCGCCCGGCAGCCTTCGGCAGCTGGCCATATATCTTGCCCGCGACAAGCTGGCGCTGTGCGCGGCGCTCTTCCTCATCGTGCTCATCGCATGCGTGCTGGTCGGACCGCTCCTGGTGGGTGACCTCGCCGGCAAGCTCGGGCTGCGGCAGCGCAATCTGGCGCCATTTTCCCTGGAGCATGGTTTCATATACATCCTCGGCGCCGATACGCTGGGGCGCTCCATTCTGGCGCGGCTGATCGTCGGCGCACAGAATACGCTTGGCATCGCTGCCGCCGCTGTCTTCTGCTCCATGGTCGCAGGCGGCATGCTTGGCCTGATCGCCGGCTATTCGGAGCGCTGGTACAGCCATGTCATCCTGCGTCTCGCCGACGTGATCATGAGTTTCCCCTCGCTGCTACTGGCCCTGATCGTGCTTTACACGCTCGGCCCCAGCATGATGAACCTGGTCATCGTGCTGGCGATCACACGCATGCCGATCTTCATCCGCACGGCGCGCGCCGAAGTGCTGGAATTGCGCGAGCGCATGTTCGTCAGCGCCGCCCGCTCGATGGGTGCGAGCTCTGGCCGCATCCTGTTCCGGCATATCGCTCCGCTCGTGCTGCCAACGCTGGTAACGATCGCGGCAATCGATTTCGCGACCGTCATTCTGGCCGAATCCTCGCTCAGCTTCCTCGGCCTCGGCATCCAGCCGCCGGACTTCACGTGGGGGGCCATGGTTGCGAATGGCCGCGGCTATCTGGCATCCGCGTGGTGGATTGCCTTCTGGCCGGGACTTGCCATCCTGCTGACGACCCTTTCCCTCAACATTCTCGCCAGTTGGGCGCGGACCGTTGCCGATCCGCTGCAGCGCTGGCGCCTGCAATCGCTGCGAAAGGCCCCGCGATGACCGCGTCGGACAAGCCAATTCTTAAGATCGACAACCTGACGGTCGACTTCCTGTCCGAAGGCGATCCGGTTCGGGCCGTCGACGATGTGTCCTTCGATGTCTGCCCCGGGGAGACTTTGGTGATTCTCGGCGAAAGCGGTTCCGGCAAGAGCGTCAGTACCGGGACAGTCATGGGGCTTATCGACTGCCCGCCGGGCGACATCGTCTCCGGCTCCCTGATTTTCGATGGAACGGACCTGTCACGGCTCGATGAAGAGGAGCGGCGCGAGTTGAACGGGCGTCGCATTGCCATGATCTTTCAGGATCCGCTGGCCTATCTCAACCCTGTCTACACCGTAGGGCGACAGATCGCCGAAGTCTTCGAAAGTCATCGCGACGGCGATGCCGGTCCGGTGCGGGACAAGGTCGTCCATCTGCTGGAACGCGTCGGTATTCCGGAAGCGGAAAAGCGGATCGACTATTATCCGCATCAGTTTTCCGGTGGCCAGCGCCAGCGCGTGATGATCGCGATGGCAATCGCGCTGAAACCGGACATCCTGATCGCCGACGAGCCGACTACGGCGCTCGATGTGAGCGTCCAGTCGCAGATCCTCGAACTGTTGAGGGACTTGCAGCGCGAAACCGGCATGGCGCTGATCATGATCACTCACGATCTTGAAGTTGCCGCGGCAATGGCGGACCGCATCATTGTCATGAATGGCGGAAAGGTGGTCGAGAGCGGCCCCGCGCAGGATATTTTCACCAATCCGGGTCATGCCTATACGCGCCGGCTGATGTCGGCATTGCCGCATGCCGGTTCGTCGCCGAAACAGCCGCGAGCCGAGATCAAGGGCGAGATTCTGTTGCAGGTTGAACACCTGAGCAAGCATTACATACTCGGTTCCGGCCCTTTCTCGTCCAAACGGGAATTCCGGGCCGTCGACGATGTCAGTTTCACTGTCCGGCGCGGAGAGACAGTGGGTATCGTCGGCGAATCCGGTTCGGGCAAGTCGAGCATTGCGCGCATGTTGCTGCGGCTCAACGATCCGACGTCCGGCAAGGCGCTGTTCGCCGGCGCAGATATTTTCAAGCTGGAAGGCAAAGCGCTGAACGGCTTCCGACGGCGCGTGCAGATGGTGTTCCAGGATCCGTTCGGCTCGATGAACCCGCGCATGAACGTGCGCTCGATCGTTTCAGAGCCGTGGGTGATCCATCGCGACATTCTGCCAAGAGCGCGTTGGAAAGACCGTGTCGTGGAGCTTCTGGAACTCGTGGGCATGAAGGCCGAGCATGCCGAGCGCCATCCTCACCAGTTTTCCGGCGGCCAACGTCAACGCATCGCGATTGCTCGCGCTCTGGCCAGCGAGCCGGAACTGATTGTGTGCGACGAGGCGGTCTCGGCGCTCGACGTGTCGATCCAGATGCAAGTCATCGCGCTGCTGGCCGATCTCCGCGGCAGTCTGGGCCTCTCCTACGTCTTCATCACGCATGATCTGCCGATCGTACGGGAGTTTGCCGACCGGATACTGGTGATGCAGCAGGGCAAGGTCGTGGAGGAAAGCGAGACGGAGATACTTTTCAACAGTCCGAAGCACCACTACACAAAGTCGCTGCTTAATTCGGTGCCCCGGCCCAAATGGGCATGACATCCAGCTTCCCGCACAATCGCAGCACCGGTGTCGATTTGTGGCGCTACAGTACCGCGGCTCGTTGCTCCAACGTCGAGGAAGGAAGGTCAGCGTGGCTGAGGCAAAGGTGCGGGAAAATTAATCGTTCGAGAAGCAAGCGCAGTCATTTCCGACGGTCCCTGAAATGCAGGGGGATGACCTCGGCGTTCCTTGGTCCAAAATTGGCGGGCGTCATCCTGGGCGTCCGCCGTCTCTAGGGGAATACCAATTATTGTAGGGAGCCGGTGCTCGATCCCTAGGATCGCTGCCATTTCCCGAAACTGCGCCTCCACCCCGGAATTTGCGCTTCAGGGCTCGGTGCTTGTCAGGGGACGAGGTTAGAGGGAACGACGTAGTCGGCCAGGTAGGTCTCGAACGCTTCCGTCGTTCGATGGCGGTCGATCAGCTCGAGGAAGGCGACGGCCATAAGCTCGGTATCGGCTTCCGGCACGATGTCGTAACCGTTCACCTTCAGAATGGAAGCCACTATCGAAACCGGTTCGCTTGTTGCCCTGTTCAAACGGATGCGCCCTTGCGACGCCTCCATGTAGGAAACCGCGAGGGAGGGCGTCTACGCCAGGTTGGTATTCCCAGAAATTGTGGATGCCACCTTCGTGCCCCGGTTTTGGGCCTCAGTCGACCGCCGGTCACGGCGGCAATTATTTCCGTTTTCGGAGTGGAGGCCCCGGTCCGGCGACCACCACACGCATGGCCGCTTTGCGAAGCTAGGTGCGGAAGCTTTGCGCCTCAGCTTCGAAAGAAACTTTAGGAGGATAAGCTCAGCATGACATTGCTTTAGTGTACATGTTAGAGCTTCGGATCGAACCGTCTGCTGTTTGGGCGACGGAAAGATATCTCCAGATGGTGGAACGAAACGGGGTTGGTAATTGGCTACGCTACAGGACGTGGCTTCGAAGGCCGGATGTTCTCTCGCGACTGCAAGCCGGGCTCTCACGCTCAAGGGCTCCGTGAGCGAGGCGATGGTGCTCAAGGTCCGCCGCGCTGCCGCCGAGCTCGGCTACCGGCCGCTTGCTTCCACGGGCAAAGCCGAAAGGCGACACGTTGTAGGAGTTCTTATACCCAGCATCACAAATCCGGTTTTCTCCTCTTCCCTATCGAGCATCGAAAACCGCATGCTGATAGCCGGACATGGTGTTTTGATAGCTCAGTCTCATTACGATCCGGCGCGCGAATTGGATGCCGTCTCGGCTCTGCTCAACGAGAAGCCGACCGGCCTAATTCTGACGCTCTGCAGTGCCGACCGAAACAGTTGGCCAGCCCTGCCGCTACCACCGACCGTTCTGCTTCATAACCGCCCGGCGGAGCGTTTTCCCTCGGCAGTTACAGTGGACAATTTTAAGGCCGGGCGTGAACTTGCGATGCTGCTGAGAGAACTCGGGCACGAACGCATTCTGTTCGTATCCGGGAGCTTTGTTGCCTCCGACCGGGCACGCCTGCGCTACGACGGTTACTGTCAGGCAATGGCGGAGACGGGACTTGAGCCTTTGCGAGCGATGCAGATCGCCTTTATCGGCGAGTACGACATGCTCGACCTGGGGGTTGCCGTGGCCGATGTTCGGCCGACAGCGATAATTGCTTCCAACGATCTTCTAGCCTTCGGCGTCATAGGCGCCCTCCGCCGTGAGGGCTTGTCGGTCCCGGGCGATGTGTCGGTTGCGGGCTTTGATGGAATTTCTCTTGGGCGGATAATGGATCCGCCGCTTACCACAATTGAGATGCCGGATGCCAGCATGGGTGCGGCTGCCGCGTCGCTTTTGCTCGACATTGCCGAGAATGCTGCACCGCCCCGTCATCTTCAAGTGGACTACTCGTTACGACGCGGTGGCACGGTGCGAGCGATCTCGGAATAGTCCTCCTCCTCGAGCCCGACGTGCGCATGAAGTGACCGTGTAACCGCCGCCTCCCATTGGAAGAGCGGCGGCACGAACCTGTCAGGTACCCTGTCAGCTACGCGGCAGCAGTCGCTTCACGTCCTTTGCCGCGTCGTCCAAGGCTTCTTCCGGCGTGGCCGACTGGTCGACAACGCGGGCAGTGTTATCGACGATCGTCTGGGTGACGCGGACGCCGTTCGAGCCCGGAAAAGCGTACCACGGGATCATCCGCGGCATCTGCTTCAGCCCGGCCTGGAAGAGCGGGTTCTTCTGGTAGAACTCTCCGAGATACTCCGGCGACTTAGCGGCCAGTTCGTTGTTCGGAACGTAGCCCGTGCCCGGCACAACCACTGACGCGCCATACGGGCCGGCGGCGAACTTTGCGAACTTCCACGCAGCATTCTGCTTTGCTTCGTCACGGGTCAGGATGACGACGGCGTTGCCACCGGTCGGCAGCTTGCCGTTTTCCGGGTCGAGAAGCGGGATTTCAGCGGTACGAAGGTCGAACTTGTCGCCGACATTCTTGATCGTGTTGCGCAATGCTCCGGTGGTCTGGAAGGCAAAGCCTACCTTGCCGGCGACAAATGCCTGTTCGCCGGCCTGCTTGGTGAAGACCGGCATACCGGCTTCCTTGACCAAGCGATCGACGACCTTCATCGCCTTTTGGCCTTCCGGACCGTTGAAGGTGACCTTGCTTTCGTCTTCGGAGAGCATGGTGCCGCCGGCGCCGAAGAGAAGCGCGGAGAACATCCAGTCGTCACCCTGCCAGCGGAAGTCGACGGAATCGACGCCGTTGCCAAGGGCCTTGATTTTGGCGCCTAGGTCGATGACCTCGTCCCAGGTCTTCGGCGGCTGGTCTGGGTTGCCACCGGCAGCCTTAACCAGATCGGCATTGTAGTACATGATAGGGTTGGAGGTGGCGAATGCCAGACCGACCTGCTTGCCGTTGACCTGTGCGAGCTTCAGGATCGTATCCGAAAAACCCTGCTCGACCATGGACGCCTTGTCCTTGGCGATCAGTGGCCCGAGATCGACCGGGACATCGCGTTCATTAGCCATGCGCAGCCGGTTCAGGCCGATGAAAGTCAGGTCTGGCATTTCGGACGTGCCGACCTGGCGCATGATCGTCTGGATGCCTTCCTCATAGGTCGCGGAAGGATTGGCGAACTGAATCTTGATGTCCGGGTTCTCTTCCATGAACTTCTTCGAAATCGTGTCCATCACGTCCTTGAAGAAGCCCGGCATCGGATAATGCACGGTGAGCGTGGTTTCGGCATGGGCCGGAAGCGAGAACGTCATGGCGCCTGTTATGGCGACGCTCGCGGCGGCAAGGATCTTGGTGAAATGCTTCATCGCATGGCTCCTGGTTCGGGGCGGCTTGGGAGGAGACGACCGGTTAGCACAAGGGTCAGCCCTTGAGGCCGGTCATGGTGATCCCTTCGACGAAGCGCTTCTGGGCTAGCAGAAAGGCTACGACGAGAGGGGAAGTGATGATGAGGGTTGCGGCCATCAGGGCGCCGTAGTCGTCGCCGGCTTCCGCGGCGCGGAAGTAAAGAAGACCAAGTGGCGGCGTGGCATAGGCCTGGTTCGAAACGACGATCAGCGGCCAGTAAAGGTCGTTCCAGTGGGCGACGATCGAAAAGATTGAGAAGGCGGTGATCGCGGGCCAGGCATTGGGCACGATGACCCGGGCGATAACGCCGATCTCGCTCATGCCATCGAGGCGCGCAGCGTGGATCAGGTCGTTCGGCATGGCACGGAAGAACTGCAGGAACAGGAAGATGCCGAAGACCGAGATGGTGAAGGGGGCGACCAGCGAGACATAGCTGTTCAGCGCCCCCGCCCGATCGAAGGCGACATAGAGCGGCAGTGCTGTCGCGTGGATAGGCACCAGCAGACCGAGCATGATGAGAACCATCATCGCCTTGGCCGCGCGGAACTTCAGTTTTGCCATGGCGTAGGCGCAGGGGATGGCGACCACCACCTGGATCACGAGGATCATCAGGCAGACCAGGATACCGTTGAACAGCAGCGTCGGCATGTGCACGCGAGACCACGCCTTGGCGAAGTTTTGCCCGTAGAACCAGTGAGTCGGGATCAGGTTGAGTGACGACGTGAAGATGTCGCTCTGCGCCTTGCCGGCGGTCGAGATCATGAAGATGTAGGGCACCAGGAAAACGATGGCGCCGAGGCTGAGGATCGAGAGCCGGGCAACGCGGCCGAGCGACATGGAGGGGGTGAAAGCGTTCCGGCTCATACGTAATGCACCTGCTTGTCCTGAATGCGATATTGCAGAAACATCAGCACGACGAGGATGGCGAGGAAGACGACTGTCATGGCGGAGGCATAACCGACGCGCAGGTACACGAAGCCCTCCTGGTAGATCGTGTAGAGCAGCACTTCAGACGCCTTGTTCGGTCCGCCTTCGGTGAGCGTCTTGACCGTTTCGAACACCTTGACCGAGTTAACGACGCTGACCGTGGTGACGAAGAGCGTGGTCGGCCCGAGCATCGGCCACGTGACCAGCCTGAAGCGGTCCCAGGCGGTTTTGGCGCCATCGACTTCGGCTGCGGCGTAAAGTTCACGAGGAATGGCGGTGAGGCCGGCAAGGAAGAGCACGAGGTTGAAGCCGACCGACTGCCAGATGCCGATGATCGACAGGCTGTAGAGCACGGTGTTTGCGGCACCGAGCCAGTTCGGACCGGAGATGCCGATCATGGCGAGCATCGTGTTGATCGGGCCGATCGTCGGATGGAAGAGATATTGCCACACGGTTGCCATTGCGACGAGCAGCGAGGCGACCGGTAGGAAATAGGCCGTGCGGAAGAAGGAGCGACCGATACCTTCGGCCTCGATCAGCATCGCGAGCCCCAGCGCCATGAAGATCGAGATCGGCGTCACGATCACCGCATAGACGCTCGTGTTCCACAGCGACTTCATGAAGGTGCGGTCGCCGAAGAGCTCGACATAGTTGTCGAAGCCGACGAATTCGAAGCTCGGATAGCCGAGCTCAAAATTGGTGAAGGCGAGGGCGATCACCGCCACGACCGGCAGGATGACGAAAACGAAGACGAGGAGGATGGCGGGCAGCGAAAGGAGCATCCCGACGCGGGCCTCCTGCCGTTCGGCGGCAGAGCGCCGAGTCTTCGGGACGGCCGGAACCGCGCCGATAGAAGTTGCGGCCATGTTAGCCATGGGCCGCCTCCCGGACCGGGTTTTCGACAAGCGGCGCCGCGGCGAGGCGAGCGCCATCGGCGCCAAAGACGAAGATGTGTTGGGCGGCAGCTGAAAGACGCACGGCCGTACCGGCGGCAAGCCCTGCACCTTCGGCAGGGGTGACCTTGGCAATCATTGTTTCGCCGATCGTGTCAAGCCGGCAGTAGACGATGATTTCTGAACCGAGGAACTCCACCCGCGCGACGCGGGCAGGCAGGCCGGACTCGCCCGAGCGCAACACACGGACGAATTCCGGCCGGATGCCGAGCGTGACGGGCGTATCCGCGGGCAGAATTAGATCGAGAAGGACGCAGCGCTCGGTGCCGAGCGCGATGGCGCCTTTGGCTTCCACATGGGAGGCGATGAGGTTGATGCGCGGCTGGCCGACAAATTTGGCGACCTCGATATGCTGCGGATTGTCGTAGATCACCTGCGGCGGAGCAAGCTGGAGCAACGAACCGCCGATCATCACGGCGACGCGGTCGGCCATCGATAGCGCTTCCGCCTGGTCGTGGGTGACGTACACGGTCGGCACGCCGGCACGGCGGTGCATTTCGACGATCTCGCCGCGGGCATGGACGCGCAGGTTGGCGTCGAGGTTCGACAGCGGCTCGTCCATCAGGAAGACGGCCGGACGGCGCACCATGGCGCGCGCGAGTGCTACGCGCTGGCGCTGGCCGCCGGACATCTGGCCCGGCTTGCGGTCAAGAAGGTGGTCGATCTTCAGCGAGGTGGACATCTCGCGCACATCGCGATGAATGGCGGCGACCGCCTTGCGCTGGCCGGGCATCAGCGGTGCGAGGAAGGGGATGCGCTGCGCCCGCGTCAGGCGGCGCATGACGAGCGGAACGGCAATGTTCTGCGCTGCCGTCAGATGCGGATAAAGAGCGTAGGACTGGAACACCATCGCGATATTGCGATCGGCGGCTCGGACCTGGCTCACGTCGCGACCGTCGATGACAATCTCGCCGCTATCCGCACTTTCGAGCCCTGCAAGGATGCGGAGAAGCGTGCTCTTACCGCAGCCCGATGGTCCGACCAGCGCGATGAACTCGCCCGGCTGGGCATCAAGGCTGACGCTTTTAAGGATCTGGTTTTTGCCGAACGACTTGTGGATGTTAGTGAGGGTGAGTGCACTCATTCCGCCTCCTCCTGCGCTGCTCGCGCCTTCGGAGCGGAAGCGGGATAGACCTCATGGATGACGTCATCGATGACATGTGCCGTCATGCCGGGCACGGCGACGATCTCGCTCCTCACCTCGTCGCCGAGATGATGCAAAACGGCGCCGATCAGGCGCTCGCCGGGCATCTCGCGCTCTAACGTATCGATGACGAAGGCGGCCGATGGCCCCCATACGACGGACGTGTTCTCGAAGCGCCCCTTCCAGGCCCAGTGGAGGTGGCCGCTCGCATAGAGCGCCACGTCGTGGGCTGCCATCAGGTCGTAGACACGCTGGCGCTGCTTGGGGCGCAGGCCCCAATAACCCGTATCGCCCTCATGCGGTTCGTCAACAAACAGCGGCTTATGAGCAAACAGCGCCAGCCGGCGTCCATCACGTTCCTCGAATGCGGTCCGCAGCCATTCGAACTGCGCCTCTTCTTCCTCATCCTCGCGTCCGAAAAGAAGCGCATTGAGCCCGACGAGACGCCAGCCGTTCGCATCTTCTACAAAGCGGTCGCCGCCGGCGAGTGAGCGCCACCGGGCAAGACGCTCGGTATTCACCGGCTGGCTCATATGGGAGAAGTGGCCGACGTCATGATTGCCAGGCACGATCAGCATCGGTGTGGAGACCTGGCGCATCAGGTCCATCGAGAAGGAGATGTCATCCGCCTTGTCGGCGCCATCGACAGTCAGGTCGCCGGTGTGGACAATAAGGTCCGCCTCCTGGTCCTCAATCCAGCTCAGAAGTGGCGCCCAGTTGCCGTTGAAATGGGTCTTCTCGGGGCTGAAATGCGTGTCGGTGATCTGGATGATTTTCATAAATGGGCTCTCCGAGGTCATCGTCCGCCTGCGCTAAATGGCGGCGACGGCGTCTTCCTTAGAGCCCTCCCATGTCAGGCCTGTTACAGCCCTTCCACCTTTTCATCAATTCGGTCACAAAAGTTTCACGGGCTGTTGCCTCTGTGGGCACCATTTTGGGGATCAGGTTGCCAATGATGTCAAAACGGGATCCGGCACGACAGGAAAATCAAGGAATTAAGGGCTTCTGGAGAGAATTGGCTGAACCTTATAATTTCAATGACTTAGAAAAATCGCCTTTGAAATTCCTTATATTTTCCCGCCGCGAGCGACCGTGGATGCCACCTTTGCGCCCTGGCTTTGGGCCCCAGTCAATATGGGTGTGGAGCGGAAATAATTTCCGCTTCTGGGTCGAAGTTCCCGTCCTGCGGTCGCCGCGCGGAGGCCCCTTTGCGCCCTCTAGTCAGCCGTTCCGGCGGCTATGCCGAATCCCCGAAAGCAGACGTTGGGCTCGGGCCGTCTCAACATCCGATCTGGGGGTGGAGAGCGGCCACTTGCCAAGGTAGATTGGGACGACTCGAGCATGGAGCGGAAGTACAAGCGAACGGCTTCGGGCTTCGGGAGATTTGCCAAACGTCATTCCGGAAGCCCCGCTAGGCGATAGCCAGCCACGATATGCTGGCGCACGTCTTCCGCCGGGAAAGGCTGCGATGCCGACCAGTGCCGGATGGTGAAGTGCGGGTTGCTTATCATGAACATTTTCGCCTCCCAGCGCGCCTCCTCCAAGCGGCCAAGCTGCGCCAGACTCGCTGCCAGCAGGCGTCGTGAAGTCGTGCGATAAGTTTCGGGCCTGCGCAGCGTTTGGACCGCTGATTTGTAATCGCCGATGGAATATTGAGCCTGGCCCAACATCCAGTAATACCAACCGGGCGGATGAGGATTGAGCCGGAGCGCCTTCCGCACCTGCTCAATGGCTTCCGCAGGCCGCCCGTTTTCCGTCGTCAGTTCTGCCTGCATCGCCCATGCGTCGGCGTGGTTGGGGTCCAGCTTGTGGGCGGCGTTGAATTCGGCATCCGAATCCGCCCAGCGGCTCTCGTGGCCCAATATTACGCCCAATACCCAGCGATTCCCTGCATCGTTCGGGTCGAGTTCGACCGCGCGCTGTGCTTCGGCAAGGGCTTTTGCGCGGTTGGGATCCATCGGTTCGTCCCAGAACTCCCAGCCCAGCCAGAGGTTCAGTGCCAGCCAACGGTGCGCCTCCGCGTATTCCGGATCGAGCGCGATTGCCCGGTTCAGCAGGAAAATGGCTTCTTTCGCGGTGAGCGCCGTTTGCAGGCCAAGGGCCCGCGCGCGCACACAGAGGTCATAGGCTTCCAGGTTGCTTGGTCTGTTGCGCGCCGGCGCTGCGATCAGGCGGCCCACCAAAGCTTCGACAATTTTGCCGGTCACCTCGTCCTGAACGGCGAAGATATCTTCAAGGCTCCGGTCGAATCGTTCGGCCCAAAGATGGTCACCCGCGATCGCGTCGATCAGTTGGGCATTTATACGCACCCGCCCGCTGCCCGCCGTGCACTCCCTTCAAGAAGATGGCGCACTCCTAGCTCGCGCGCGATGCGACGCACATCCATGTGCCTGCCCTTGTAGGCAAATGCCGAGTTGCTGGCGATGACGAACAACTCACTGGTTCTCGACAGATCCGTGATCAGGTCTTCGGTGAGGCCATCGACAAATGCCTCCTGCTCCGGATCGTTGCTCATGTTCGTAAATGGGAGGACGGCGATGGAGGGCTTGGTGGGGAGCGGCAGCGGCGCTTTGTCCGCCGGCACGCCATCTTCCGATGCGGGCGACAACCGAATCCGGTAGACGGACACCGGTTCGGCGACGTTCTTGATCGATTGCGGACCAAGTTCGTCGAAGCCGCAATCAAGCTTCCGCTTGACCTGGTCGTAGATGCCGCCGGAGACACAGATTTCTCCCGCCCCGGCCATCGCCTGAAGTCGCACGGCGACAACGACGCCATCGCCGAACAGATCGCCGGCCTCGACAACGACGTCGCCCAGATTAATGCCGATATGAAGGTTGATTTGCCGGTCGGCAGGCATACCCTCGTTGGCGGCCACCATCCGCTTCTGGAGTTCGACGGCGCATAAGACAGCGTTCACAGCACTTCCGAACTCCACGAGAACGCCATCACCCATCACTTTTACGACACGGCCTTGGCGGTCGCGGACCAGTGGTTCGAGGATCTCCTTTCGCCGCCCCCTTAACGCGGCCAATGTTCCTTGCTCGTCCTGGTCCAGAAGTCGACTGTAGCCCACCACGTCGGCAGCCAATATGGCGGCAAGACGGCGCTGGGCTCGTTCTTCGGACATTTCACATTGCCTTCGTAGAACGCAGAGATCGGATTGTATGACGACTATTTCAAAAGTCTATTGGGGACTTCGAGGTTCGACCGCCAGCAGGCTACATGGGGTGATCCCGCCAGTCGATTGTCCCTTTGGGCTCATGACTTGCGCTTGGGCTTGCTTCGAAGAAGGTCCGCATTGGGTCGCAACGGGTCAGACTGCTTTGCGCCATCATTTCAGCCATTCGAGCAACCTCGGCGATTTTCTGAAAGCTGCCGGTCCGCTTGACCCATCCCGAAGTCGACAAGTGGGTGGGTCGGCGGACAGGCTCGTCGGCGCCAACTCCTGCACGTCCCGGGATCCTGGGGGCTTCCCACTACAATGAAGCCTTTCGCTATGGTAGACCTAGAATGCTGCGAACATGAAGAACCGCTGATGGTGGACGATCAACTGAACTCGTTCGGTTGACAATAGCGCAGTCCGGGGAGGAGGTCGCCATGGCATCGATCGACGAGAAGAACCTCGAAGAGAAGCTGACGGCGCTAGAGTCGGCCCGGACCTGGAGTGCGCGGCTCGTATCCAAGCTCGAGAGCAACATCCGTTCGGCAAGCGACGCCGAGCTCTTCCGCATCAATCCGATCAAATTCGCCGCCGACAAGAGCCTCAACGAGGAGGAGACGATTGTTCTCTTCCTGCACGCCACCGCCCTAGGTCTCTTCGATATGACCTGGATTCTGATCTGTCCGGTCTGCTCCTGTGTCATCGATAGCTTCCGGGCTCTCAAGAATCTCCGCAGTCACTGCCGCTGCACCCACTGCCATTTGGATTTCGTGGCGGCTCTCGACGACATGATCGCGATAACCTTCACCGTGAACCCGGCCATTCGCCGCATCTCCTATCACGATCCGCAGACGCTGACGGTGGAGGATTATCTTTTCCGCTACAGCTCGACGAGTGAGGGCTTGATCCCGGACGGAACCCCTTTCGTCCACCTGAGGGAGATGCTGAGCCGCGGATTAGCCTATATCGAGCCGGGCGAGACGACCGCTTTTGAGATAATCGCAGAGGCTGGCATATTACATGGCAGCAGCTCCGACAGCGACGCAGGTATCACATTCATTGTCGATCCCGCGCTTCCGACTGGCGAACAGCGCATTGCAATCCGTCTTGACCTCGAGTCCAGCACGCCGGACGCGGGCACCATCGCGGCCGGCAAGGTGATTTTCGAGATGTCCAATGTCGCGGACAAACGCATCGAGTTCGGGATCCTTCAACTGCCGCCCGGCGTCGACAGGCCGCCGCCGCTCCACTTCGCGCCGTTCCTCTCAGGGAAGCGGCTGCTCACGACCCAGACGTTCCGCGACCTCTTTCGCTCCGAGGTGATCCGCAGCCACGAAGGGCTCGGCGTCACGGACATCGCTCTCCTTTTCACCGACCTGAAGGGCTCGACTGCACTTTATGACCGGATCGGAGACCTGAATGCCTTTGCACTTGTGCAGCAGCATTTTGAGCGGCTGCAGGACGTGACGGTCCGCCACAACGGCGCGATCATCAAGACGATCGGCGATGCGGTGATGGCAGCGTTCCTGAGGCCTGCCGATGCCGTGCGCGCGGCGCTCGACATGCGCAGCGAAATCGCCTCGTTCAACAAGCGGCAGCCAGACAAGGCTCTGATCCTCAAGATCGGCGTTCACAGAGGCGCGGCAATTGCGGTCACGCTGAACGAGCGCCTCGACTATTTCGGCCAGACCGTGAACATTGCTGCGCGCGTCCAAGGCCTTGCCGACGCCGACGAGATTTTTGTCAGCCAGGACGTTTACGACGCGACCGGGGTTCGCGACGGACTGGCGGCTTTTGCGGTCGACCCGAGAACTGCACATCTTCGAGGCGTGCGGCAGGAACTGCCGGTGTTTCGGGTGGGAGGGGCCGTTTAAGGCGAGTAGAGCGATTGGCCCACGGGACCATGCGTCAGAAAAGCAGTGTG
The DNA here is from genome assembly GCF_001908375.1 of Rhizobium etli 8C-3. NCBI lineage: Bacteria > Pseudomonadati > Pseudomonadota > Alphaproteobacteria > Hyphomicrobiales > Rhizobiaceae > Rhizobium > Rhizobium etli. The sequence goes on from NZ_CP017241.1 coordinate 817,981, forward strand.
TGTGTGTGTGTGTCGAACCCCCGATCACCGAAAACTCCCGAGGGAATTGGTTCGACCCGCTCTGTTGACAACGCGACTTCGTTCGGGGAGGTCAAAGTGGCCAAGGTCAGCGCTGCGATCTATCTCAGCCCACCTGTGACGATGTCGTGGGGTTGGATGCTGTTTTCCGAACCGCTGACAACAGCGATGTTCGCGGGGCGCCCTGCACATTGCGGGGCCGCACCTCCCAGAACGATTTTCCGTGTTTCCAAGTTAAGCGGTCAGCTATACGCCGTCATGGCAGCCGTTGGACACAGACTTATTCGATCCCGTAAGCAGGCGTTCGGACATTGTAGCCGCACGAGTTGCGCCCGCACCTTTCGGCTCCGCCATGCTCGTCGACATGACTTTCGTCGCCTAGCCGCTGCCGGGCCAGTTCGGCGAGTTCAATCGCCTCGACTTCAAGGTAAGTATGGCCCAAATGGCAACGCAACAGCCCGTCTACCGACTTGGAATCCTGAGGCCGCTCCAGGGGCGCTACGACCCCTTCTTGACGTCTGGAAGGTTCGTCACGCCATCGGCGAGTGCGCGCGCAAACGCCCGCAGTGTTGCCGTGTAATTGGTGAAGCGCTTCTTATCGAGCTTGATGGGACCGCCCTCCTTGAGCGCGATATTGCGCCCTGCCGCCGTCGTTACTCGAGTGATCGCCTTGCGGATGAATACCGTGATGCCGCGAGCGCAGAGATTGCGGACCGTCACTGCTCGACGACCGTGCCGCTTGCCGCGATTGATCCCCGACCAGTCGCGGCCGCCCGCTAGATGGCATCGCCCCAAACTTCCATTGCTACGTCAGTGACGTAGCGCTCGGCTGCATCACGAATCGGCTTGAGTCAAGAAGATTCCGGCTTGTGGGCCGGCTATTTTGCTGACATTATTACCTGTTGACGGGGTTGCACCGTGGCAGGTGTTCAAATGGGGGGCATAAGGATGGCAAAGGAACCTTCGAGTACCGCTTCTTCTGCGAATAAGGCGGACGAAAATCTGATAGGTAATGCAGAGGGAAACGGGCTGAACTTCATGGCGGCCCAGGCCCGCGAGGGCGGGATCTCCGGTGACGCTGTAGGTGTCGACAAGATCCGCGATCTGCTGTTCGGCAACCAGATGCAGGACTATGACCGCCGTTTTTCCAAGCTTGAAGACCGGTTCTTGCAGCGCTTTAAGGATGTCGAATCCGAGGCCAAGCGCAATCTTGAAGCGTACGAGTCAAATGCAAAGAAGCAGGTCGAATCGCTCGCGGCGCAATTGCGGAGCGAAAAAGATGCACGAGCCGAGGCCGACAAGGAGATTGACCGGAATCTTCGCGAGCAAAATCAGGCACTTGAAAAGCAGGTGCGCGCGTTGTCGGATCAATTGAGCGAGCTTGAGCGCGACGTTGCGGACCGGATAAATCGAAGCGATCATTTGCTGCGTGAGGAAATCAAGCAAAAGAATGAAAGCATTCAGATGCTAATGGAGAAAATGTTTTCCGATCTCAGCAACGTCAAGACCGACAGAAATCTTTTGGCTGGCCTGTTTGTCGAGGTTGCAAAATGCATAAATCAGGATTCCGGCGGTAGCAAGAGCAACTCGGAACGTAGCTGGAAAGTGAGTTGATGGGAACTTGACGTCGACCGTCGACCCAATCAGACTTCCTCAAAAAGCCGCCTCGAACGATACCGAGATCGATCGCGCGGCTCTGGCTATTCTTTTGGTCGAAATTGCTCGGAACATTGATCCGGACCATCATGCGCGTTTCGACGGAGTTCCAACCGCCGATCGTCGCATGGAAACGCTGCGCCAGTTGCTGGTCGGCCGCGAAATTTCGGAGCTTTCACGAGTTACGCATCTGCTGGGCGAACCGGAGCAGCTTGCGGAAGCAGTGGGCGGCGTTCTTCCCAGTGCAGCCGCACGGGCGCCTCATGCGCAGCTCGGCGAGGCCCTTGCGCCAGCCGTCGAGAGGGCTGTGCAACGGTCGATCCAGAAGAGCCCGCGCACGCTGACGGATATATTATACCCGGTGTTTCTGCCGGCAATTCGCAAGTCGATCGGGGAAAAGATCGACCAGACCTTTCAGTCGCTGAATGAGACTTTAAGACATATATTTACCTGGCATGGGCTCAAGTGGAGATTTGAATCTTGGAGAACTGGTGCCAGCTTCTCGGAAGTTGTTCTGAAGCATTCTCTTGTCTATCGTGTAGAACATGTCTTTCTCATTAACCGAAATTCGGGGCTTTTGATCGCGCATGTAACTGCCGATAATGCAACGAGCGAGGATCCTCAACTCATTTCTTCGATGCTCAGTGCAATTCAAGACTTTGTTAAAGACTCATTTAACGAGAAAGAACAGAGCGGCCTGGACACTATCCGCTTTGGGGAGCTTCGTCTCTGGTCAGAAGTTGGACCGTTTGCGACCTTGGTTGCGGTGATCCGGGGAAATCCGCCAGAGGAATTACATGAAATAGTTCGCGATGTGTTGCTTCGCATCCATGATGAATACTCACAGGCTTTAGAGCAGTTCGACGGCGACGGTTCTCAGTTAGCCGGCATAGAGACGCAGTTGCAGACCTGCGTTGAACTGAAGCAGGAGGACTCAAACCAGGGATTTCCGTGGCTGGTGGTGGCTGCAGTCCTGCTGGTTTTGATTCCGGCAGGCGGTTGGTTCTTTCTTTCCTGGCAATCCGGGCAGCGCTGGCAAGCCTATGTTTCGCGACTGGGGACCCAACCGGGCATCATCGTCGCCCAACAAACGGTGCGCGATGGACATTTCTACATTTCCGGCCTGAGAGACCCGCTTGGCGCCGACCCGCAGTCGCTGTTGTCTGGAACGCATGTCGATCCCGCCCGCGTTCATTCGCAATGGCAATTCTATCAGAGCCTTGAGCCGGAGTTCGTGCTGAAGCGGCTGACGGCGTCGCTGGCTCCGCCGGATACAGTACGACTTTCGATCGTCAAGGATCGCATCGTTGCCGAGGGTGAGGCTGCCGACACCTGGATAGATCGGGCGCGCGCAGCGGCCCGACAGCTTTCGGCAGGCGGACCGGAATTCGACATCTCCAAGGTTCGTGATGTGAGCCCCGAAGCACGCGCGGCGGAGCACTGGCAGGCCTATGTGTCGCGACTTGAGGCCCAACCGGGCATCATCGTTGCGGAACAAAAGGTGCGCGATGGCCAATTCTACATTTCCGGCCTGAGAGACCCGCTTGGCGCCGACCCGCAGTCGCTGTTGTCTGGAACGCATGTCGATCCCGCCCGCGTTCATTCGCAATGGCAATTCTATCAGAGCCTTGAGCCGGAGTTCGTGTTGAAGCGGCTGACGGCGTCGCTGGCTCCGCCCAAATCTGTTCTGCTTTCGATCGTCCAGGGTCGCATCGTTGCCGAGGGTGAGGCTGCCGACACCTGGATAGATCGGGCGCGCGCAGCGGCCCGACAGCTTTCGGCAGGTGGACCGGAATTCGACATCTCCAAGGTTCGTGATGTGAGCCCCGAAGCACGCGCGGCGGAGCACTGGCAGGCCTATGTGTCGCGACTTGAGGCCCAACCGGGCATCATCGTTGCGGAACAAAAGGTGCACGATGGCCAATTCTACATTTCCGGCCTGAGAGACCCGCTTGGCGCCGACCCGCAGTCGCTGTTGTCTGGAACGCAGGTCGATCCCGCCCGCGTTCATTCGCAATGGCAATTCTATCAGAGCCTTGAGCCGGAGTTCGTGTTGAAGCGGCTGACGGCGTCGCTGGCTCCGCCGGATACAGTACGACTTTCGATCGTCAAGGATCGCATCGTTGCCGAGGGTGAGGCTGCCGACACCTGGATAGATCGGGCGCGCGCAGCGGCCCGACAGCTTTCGGCAGGCGGACCGGAATTCGACATCTCCAAGGTTCGTGATGTGAGCCCCGAAGCACGCGCGGCGGAGCACTGGCAGGCCTATGTGTCGCGACTTGAGGCCCAACCGGGCATCATCGTTGCGGAACAAAAGGTGCGCGATGGCCAATTCTACATTTCCGGCCTGAGAGACCCGCTTGGCGCCGACCCGCAGTCGCTGTTGCCTGGAACGCATGTCGATCCCGCCCGCGTTCATTCGCAATGGCAATTCTATCAGAGCCTTGAGCCGGAGTTCGTGTTGAAGCGGCTGACGGCGTCGCTGGCTCCGCCCAAATCTGTTCTGCTTTCGATCGTCCAGGGTCGCATCGTTGTCGTGGGTGAGGCTCCTGCCAACTGGATCAACCGGGCGCGGGCCGCCGCAGAACAACTTTCGGCGGACGGAGTGGTTCTGGATGTCTCGCAGCTGCGTGAGCTGAACCTTGCAGAACTTAATTATTTGAGAGAGGCCATCCAGGCGACCGATATTTTCTTCTATTCCGCCAAAGCTGTGCCGGGACCAGAGCAGATGCCGGTCCTCGACAGGTTGGCGGATCAAATAAAGGAATTCGCCAAAAATGCCCGCAAGTCAGGCGTAACAGCGCGGTTCATGTTGACCGGCCATGCAGACGCCACGGGCCGTGAGACGGCCAACGTGTCGATCAGCGCCGCCCGCGCCGAGGCAGTTCGTGCGCTTCTCAACAAGCGCGGCGTCGCTCCGGAACTGCTGCTGGTTCGGGGCGCTGGCACCTTTGAGCCGGTGGTGCCTGAAAATAGTCGAACTGGGAGCTCCACCAATCGCCGGGTTTCGATTACGGTAAGCCTGGAGTAGTGCGGAGCTAGGATATTGCAAAAAAAGATCTGCATGTTGGGTGGGTTCGCTGTCGGAAAGACGAGTCTGGTTCGCAGGTTTGTGCAAAGCATCTTTTCAGATACCTACTTGACCACGGTGGGAGTGAAAATCGACAAGAAGAGTGTCGCACTCCCGGACAAAACCGTGGATCTAATTTTGTGGGATTTGGCCGGCGAAGACGATATCGGCTCATTCCGCGTCAGCAATGTGCGGGGTGCGTCCGGGCTCGTGCTTGTCGTCGATGGAACCCGCGCCGCTACTCTTGCCGTGGCGCTCACTCTGCGCGAGCGGGCCGAGGCCGAATTCGGCGCTATGCCGTTTGTATTGCTGTTCAACAAATCCGACCTGGCCGATCGGTGGGCAATATCGGATAGTGAGATTAACGAACTCAGGCAACTTGGATGGCAAATCTATCGAACAAGCGCGCTTTCGGGTGAACATGTTGATGATGCGTTTCGTCAGCTTGCTTCGATGGTTACCAAATAGACCATGCATAGATTGCCAAAAGAAGTCGGAAGCTGGATTTACGATTTCTTCTACAATGAGCACTCTGTCGCATATCTGAAAATTGACGCCCAGCTTTGCATAGCTGCGAAGGGCGGTAACGTTAAACACTACGGGCTCTCATCGCTTCGCATTGGCAAGCCTGTTGCCGATCAGCTTGAATTTATGGAAGGTTTGCTGCCTTGCCCGGAGCTTCCATATCATATGGCCATGGTCGAACTGCCCAGCGGGCGTGTTGCGGACCTTCATCTTTTTGCCGGCAATGCCTGCGTGTGGCTGCTCTTTCTTGACGCCACTGCCGAACGCGACAACAAGCAGCGGCTTCAACAGAAGGCCTATGAAATGACGCTCCTGCAAGAGAGGGAGCGGCAACTCAACGAGAAATTACAATCGACGAACGAGGCGTTGAGGAAGAGCCAGGAGGGATTGTCGCGTGAATACCAGCGCGCCGAATCCCTACTCCTCAACATTCTTCCGGCGTCGATCGCGGAGCGGTTAAAAGCGCACAAAAAAATTGCAGACAACCACGCAGAGGTGAGTGTGCTTTTTGCCGACATCGTCGGTTTTACGGAAAGAACGCGGAGCGTCGGAGCCGTGACGACGCTCGCTATCTTAAATTACTTCTTCAAGGCGGCGGATCGGCTCTCGGAACGATACGGCTGCGAAAAGATCAAGACAATCGGCGATTGTGTGATGGTGGTCGCTGGCCTGCCCACCGCGCGATCCGATCATGCAGAAGCCCTCGCGCACTATGCACTTGAACTGCGGAAGGCGGTTAAGCGCGTACGCTTCGCAGGAGAACCGCTGAGACTCAGAATTGGAATTCACTCGGGACCAATCGTCGCTGGCGTCATAGGCAAAAGGCGCTTCGCCTATGACCTGTGGGGCGAGACCGTTAATCTCGCCTCACGCATTCAAACGTCCGCGGAGCCCGATGAGATCCGTATTTCGGATGCAACTCACCACCTGCTTGGACCAAAATTTGCTTGCGACCTACTCGAGGAAACGGAATTGCGTGGTACAGGTCGTGTGCGAATGTGGCGGCTCTCGGCTTGATTTGCCGCTTGGCCGCCGCCGACGTCCCGAGTGAACTAGGTTGCGCGACGGGGATCGAACGATGCGATTTCGTCGTTGCCGATTTAGATGCCCGGCTGATTGCAATTCGTCCGCACATCCCGGATCAATTGCGAAACTGTCGGACGGTTTCGCGTCAGGTAGCATTTGCTAAGGGTAACGCGGATGATCAGGCCGGTCGCGTTTACGGTCGACTAGAGAGGTGATCGTCCCAGCTGATCGAAACAGTTTGATAAGGCGGTAAACCCGTTGATCGGCTGACGTCGAGCTCAGTTGTAAGTTGTTTCACGTCTGCGGCGGTCATCGGACCAGTTCGATGCTTCAGGAATTCCCGAATGCCGTCTGCGCGTTTGCACGCTTCATCTCAAAGCGCTTCATCGACTTCATCAGGAAATGCGTCAATTTGCCAAGGCACCATCGATTATCTCGATCGCCTGAATCTCCCAAAAGCCAAGTCAAAATCTCACATTAACTGCTAAATCCCAAATTAAGTGGCACGGCAATCAATTGAAATCATTGGCCAACGAGTCTTACATTTAAAAACAAAGCGACACTCCTCACAGCCCTACCCGCCGGCATGACCGCGACATCGTCGAATTACGGTCAGGTTTCTCGCATAGCGAAATGAGTCGTCACGGTGGCAGGCCTGCGTTTCGCAAACCATCGGCCCATCGTGCGGCGTCTTCCGGTCGCCGGATCGGGAAGAAATCGTTGAGGCTGGAGAGGCGGAAATCGGGATCAAGCTGACGCAATCGTGTCATCGCCTCCGTAGCCTCTGGAGCTTGTCCAGCCAGTGCGTGGCTTGCTGCAGCGACGCAGGTTGCGATGAAGTGGACCGGCTGCTCACGAATGGCCGCGTGCGCCCATGATGACGCATCCGCGTATTGGCCAGCAAAGAAGTAGGCGGCGGCCATTGCGGCTTGCGCATTACAAATCTGGGGGTCTTGTGGGTTCAGCCGCATGGCCCGCGTGAGATGATCGATTGCCCCCTCCGGTTCGCCAAGCCAAATCCTGGCCCACCCGCTGAACAGCCATGCTGAGGCCAAATTGGGATTGAGCCCAAGAGCACGTTGCAATAAGTCTGCGCCATAATCGTGTGCGCCAAGAACATACGCGAAGGCGATTCCAGCGGTGCAGAGCGCCACCGCATCATCCTTGCCCAGGGCCGCTGCATGCCGGGCCAGCCGCTCGGTTTCGGCAGCCTCCTGCACGTGATCGACCATCCAACCACTTGCCTTCCGCTGAGAATAGCAGCGCGCCGCCATGCCGTAAGCCGCAGCAAATTCCGGATCGAGTTCGATGGCGCGGTAAAAGAGCCGCAGAGCCTCATTGTTGGTTTCTCGGCTCCAGCAATGCAAGGCTGCCAAGCCCCGCAGGAAGTAATCGTAAGCGTCGAGGTTCTCGGTAGGCTTGTGCTTGGCCCGCTTGATCTCAGCCTGCTCGAGCTTCGGTCCGATGGCGCCGACCACGCTCGAGGTTACTCGGTCCTGCAGTTCGAAAATGTCTTCCAGTTCCCCTTCAAAGCGATCCGCCCAAATATGTACGCCCGTCGTGGCCTCAACAAGCTCGGCAGATATGCGCACTCGATTGGCCGCCCTGCGCACGCTGCCTTCCAGCACGTAGCGCACGCCTAATTCGCGCCCGACCTGCTTCACGTCGACAGCGCGCCCCTTGTACGTGAAGCTGGAATTGCGGGCGATAACGAAGAGCCAGCGAATGCGCGACAGCCCGATGATAACCTCTTCGACGATGCCGTCGCCAAAATAGTCCTGTGCTGGATCGCTGCTCATGTTCCCAAACGGCAGTACTGCGATCGATGGCCGGTCCGGTAACGCGGGTTCAGGCGCCCGCAACGGGATGATCTGCTCGAGGTGCGCTCGGAAGGTCCTCAGCGGGCGCGCGATATTCTTAAGGTGGTGCAAGCCCATATCGGCAAAACTAATATCGACCTTGCCATCGATCTGTCGGTATACGTCTTCGGAGATGCAGATTCCGCCGGCCTCGGAAATCTCCTCAAGCCGGGTCGCCACGTTGACACCGTCTCCCAGAATGTCATCGCCCTCGATCAGGACGTCGCCGAGATTGATTCCGATGCGGAACAGCATCCGTTGATCGGCGGGTGCCACCGCATTTCGCTCCGCCATTAACTTCTGGATGGCCGCTGCGCACGCGACGGCCGCGACGACCGAGGGGAACTCCAGTAGCACGCCGTCGCCTATGGTCTTTACAATCCGACCGCCGTGGTCTGTGATAATCGGCGAGATGGCTTCGCGGTGGCCCCGCAGCGCACGCGCCGTTCCGGCTTCATCGACTCCCATCAGCCGACTGAAGCCCACGACGTCGGCAGCCAGAATAGCTGCCAGTCTGCGTTCCACCTGGGGCTGGCCCACGGACTCGTACCTTTCTTCCAGTTTTAAGGCACGCACTATAGCACGAGCCCCCCATGGGGCGCTCGGCTCAATTTCGAAAGTCCTTGGAAGAAGGCCGGTGCGTCGCCATCCAGCCCCTCTCTTGCTTTTCGACTAAGGTGTGAAGGCAGCTAATCCTGCTTGGTCACGTTCATTTCGCGCATCGCGCGCATGGCAAACAGGTCGCAATGACCGCGTTGGCGGAGCTGCCTGCCTCTGATCTGAATGGCATTGCGGCAAAGCCATCCTTTAGCGCACACTCGACGGCCTCGCGAAATCTGTCCCGCACAGCCATCCCCCAGTCATCGTCTTGTCAGGGCGGTCGAATCTCGCTGAATCGCGCGATCGAAGCCTACAGTCATATTTCGTCCCCACCTGCTGTAAAGGGCAATGTATTCCAATATTTCACCTCTTTCTATTTGTCAGCGCCGATCAAATACACCACGACCGCCGCTTCGATCGCGGTCTTGCTAGGCCTTCGGCGACAGCGATACGGCCGGCGGACCTGCCGTCTACCAGAACAAGCCCAGGCTACGGTCGTATTGGTCAACGTGGCGGCCATCCCGCCGCCTGACCGACACTGCGCCCGAATTCGCTAGGGGCGCCAGTTCGTAAAGAATCGCAGAGGAACTTCCGCTCCGGACCGTCAGCGAAGTGTCCGCTTGTTGCTGCTTCGTCCCGAACCCCGAAGGCAGGTACCGGCCTGTCGCACTCGCTCGCTGCTCGAACGGCAGCTTCCGGCAAACGGCATAGGTCCTTGAATGTCGAGATGTGGGCGGTTGCGGATCGGCCAGTTCGGGGTGGGAAACGGAATGGCAGGTTTCGGGCGGCTACGCCGCGAAAGCTGCCTTTCACCGGGCCAACGAGCTTCGGCCGGGAAGCGCCCGCATGTCGGCCGTAGAGGGCGGCTTCGCAGCTTCCTGAAAGCAGACCTTGCTGTCGATCACGCCCGCACTGGCTATTGCTCATCCTCTGTGCAAACGGCGGCAACAGGTTCAAGATCGGACATATTCACCCGTCATTGTACGACCCCGGCATTGCGTAGTCCCTCCAAGACGAGCTCGAAATCGGCGGGGTTCTTGAAGGGCAGGACTTTGCGACGGTATTCCAATGAATAGTCGGGATTGACGCGCAGCACCTCTTGCCACGTCGCGCGAGCCTCTTCGAAACGGCCGAGGTGGCCGTAGCAGGCGGCCAGAAGCGCGCGCGAGACATCGGTGAAGCGGTTGCGGCTCACGCGCTGCAGCAACAGTTCGACGGCCTCTTCGTACCTTCGCAGTTGAAACAAGGCCAAAGCCTGAAAGTGGAGAACGACATCCGGAAAGTACGGGTTCAGGACCCTCGCCCGATCGAAATAGGCGAGTGCCTCCTCGGATCTGCCTGAATAGATTAGTGCCTCGCCGAGGCTAACCTGCCCTTCGGCGAAGTTCGGATTGAGGACTATCGCACGCTCGGCCTCGCTGATGGCTCTATCGTGCTGTCGCGAGTAAAGCTTGACCACACTCAGTGCCCAGTGTGCAACGGGATCGCTATCATCCCGCGCTACCGCCAGCGTCGCAGCCTCTTCGGCTTGCTCGATAGAGCGCTGCGGCGACGCGCTCCACCGGTTCAGGTAGTCGAGCCCGTGGGTAAGGGCGAGGAAGGCGTGCGCTGAGGCGAAGTTCGGGTCCAGTTCGACGGCACGTTGCAAAAGGTCGCGAGCGTCGCTGTTCGTTTGCTTCGTCAGCCGGTGCCACAGCTCCCGGCCGCGCAAGAAGCAGTCATACGCCTCGGGGTGCCGGGTCTGCCCCGGCGCCAGTCTTTTCCGATCGCCCTCTGTCAGGTTGACCGCCAGTGCGTCGACAATCTGCTGTGTGACATCGTCCTGAACCGCGAATATGTCGGTGAGCTCGCGATCAAACCGCTCCGCCCATAGATGCCCGCCGGTGGTCGCGTCGATGAGCTGCGCGGTGATGCGTACCCTGTTCCCCGATTTGCGTACGCTGCCCTCAAGTACATGCCGCACGCCGAGCTTCGTGCCCACCTCCTGCACATGGACGTTCTTGCCCTTGAAAGTGAACGACGAATTGCGGGCGATGACGAAGAGCTGCGACAGCTTCGATAGCGCCGTAATGATGTCTTCCGAGATGCCGTCGGCAAAGTAGTCCTGTTCAGCGTCACCGCTCATGTTGGCGAACGGCAGGACGGCGATCGACAGCTTCGGTGACACCGCCGTCGCCGGTTGGCTCGTCGGCGTTTCCGAGCTCCCGGCTGCTTTGGTCCCGGCGCTGCCGACTTGCAGTGAATAGACCCGGATCGGCTCGGCGATGTTCTTGAGTTGCGTGTTGCCGAGATCGCTGACCGAGAGGTCGAGCCTCGCCTTGACTTGGCGATAGGCATCCTCGGACAGGCAGATCGCGCCCGCCGCGGCGACGCCCTCCAATCGCGAGGCGATGTTGACGCCGTCGCCCATCAGATCGCCGTCGCTTTCCTCGACGACGTCGCCCAAATGGATACCGATCCGGAATTCGATGCGACGGTCCTGCGGCACGCCGTCATTGCGCTCCACCATACCGTTCTGCACCTCAATGGCGCAGCGCACGGCGTCCACCACGCTGCGGAACTCGACCAGCGCACCATCGCCGGTTCGCTTCACCACCCGGCCATGGTGCACGGCGATCGTCGGATCGATGAGGTCGCTGCGCAGTGCCCGCAACCTCGCCAGGATGCGGTCCTCGTCGGCGCCGGCAAGCCGGCTGTACCCAACCACGTCCGCGGCCAGGATTGCAGCCAGCTTTCGGGTCTCGCTCATGGCGCCGTCTCCTCACTTCCACGATAGCAGGGAGACAGAAGGCAAGAAAGAACTTTGAGCCGCTGCTCAGAGCGATCTTAGTTGAGATCGAGTTGGCCGTGGCTCATGTGGACGCAGCCGAGGTGTAGCTCCACGCAATGACTGCTCTGTCAGGCTCCCAGCCGTTCGACGCGGTCGTTCCGAAAGCCCACTCAGGATCAGGTCACGACGATGTCCGCGCCCACCCGCATGTCCGCTCTTCGAAGATCCGCAGCCCATCGCCTCGCCCAGGCGATCGCCCATTCGACTGGGCAGAGTATGACCCGTGTCGTGACCGACGCTCTACGTGAGCGGTATGCGCAGATTGAAAAACAGAGAGGCAGGGCCTCTGTCGAAGAGAGGTGATACTGCTCGATCTGTCCGGAATGCTCTACGCCATGTTCCATGAGCACCGATTTGAGCATCCGCACCAGCGCCATGGCGTCTCGCCCCGTTTCCACTGTCCAGTCTTCGCCCATGTCATGATGAGCTTCTCGCACACTTGCTCGAAATCTGCGACGGCTACGACCCTCTGGCTTGCGCAACTACGGCGAGGACTTGCTGCGCCAGCACCACGAAGCACACGCCCATGATCCAAGGCACGGCCACCGCGAACCCTTATGAATAAGAGTTGCTCGACATCGTACCCAGAAGCTCAACGAACATGAACTTCCGAGTCGGAACGCTTGAGAGAGAAGAGGATTCCAATTGGCTATTCGGGGGTTAACGTGTCGCGTCGCCTCGACCTGGCTCCCTCGCATGTCCCGCCAACTGCTTCAATTGCCCGACTTACCCGCACTGCAATGCTGTTGGATGAAGTCCGACAGAAAGGTTGAAGCGTGAACGCACCTCCGATGCACAGCGATCGCTTGAGGCACTTTCGAGAATGTCCCCTCAACAACGCGGAAACCTGGATTCTCTTCGCAGAAACGTGACAGGGACTCGGTCAAGCCCGCAGCCGCATCGCACTGCGAGGATACAAGCATGTCCAGGGCGGAGGCGGGATTTTCGGTATGGAGTAGGATTGCATTTCTAACCTGTCGCTCAAGCTGCTTTGTATACGCAGCGGTTCTGGCGGCGGCAATGCGTACCCCTTTGACGTCGACATGCTCGACGTTGCCTAGCGGGCTACTGTCTGGCACCAGAAAGCTGGCGGTCACCGTGGTATAGGGTGGCGAGAAGGAGAACCTGTCGGCACGTGAGGGATCGGACGCAATGAATGCAACGTCCCACTCTTTGTCTTCGGCAGCCGCAAGAATGTCAGCGGCCGATCCGTATCGAACCAGCGACAAACTGCAGTCGAGTTCTGCCGCAAGTGCGATCGCGATCTGCGCGCTCGGCCCTGTTAGAACGCCTGTCACTGGATCGAGTTGGACAAGTGCGGCATTCGACATGTTGACCGCCGCTCTGATGACTCCCGTCGGTGCGATTTCAGTGAGGAGTTCATCACGTTCCGGCATCGCGGTACGCTCCGTGCGACGCAAATCGCGCCGCGAGTGCTTCCGATCCCCTTGCCAGAACAGCGACATCGACACCAACGGCAGTAAATAGTGTTCCGAGCGAGATGCACCGTGCCGCGAAAGTCTCATCCGGGGTAAGAATGCCCGCAGGCTTGCCCAACGCTTTCAGGCGTTCAATCGCGTCGACAATTGCATCGACCACCTCCGGGTGGCTCGGTTGGCCCCTGTGTCCGAAACTCGCTGCCAGGTCTGCCGGTCCTATGAATACCCCATCCACTCCCTCTACCGAGGAAATTGACTCGAGGTTGCCAAGCGCTTCCCGCGTCTCAACTTGCAGCAACAGGCAAACTTCCCGTTCCGCATTTTGTGCATAGTTCGCAACTCGGCCGAAACGAGTGGCGCGCGTCAGGGCAGAAACACCACGAATTCCATCCGGAGGATATCGCACCGCCGCGACTGCGGCTTTCGCCTCGTCCGCGTTCTGAACGTAGGGAATGAGCAGTGTCTGAACGCCGATATCCAGGAAACGCTTGATGAGAACGGGGTCATTGATGGCCGGGCGGACGACTGGGGAAACGTCGTATGGTGCGACCGCTTGCAATTGCGGCAGGACGGTCAGAACGTCACCCGGAGAATGTTCCGTGTCGAACAGGAGCCAATCGAAACCTGAAGGTGCGACGATTTCCGCGGCGTAGCTCCCCGGCAAGCCACACCACAGGCCGATCTGACTTTGACCAGCAAGAAGCTTCCGCTTGAAACGATTGATAGGATGTTCCATCCAGCACCTCACACGAACGACACGCCGAGGGCGCCAACAGGGCCGTAGTCGGCCTGAATGACATCACCTTTCGCGATATCGACAGGACGCGTGAAGGATCCGGCCAGGACTATTTGTCCCTTCTTCAGGCCACCGCCCACAGCATGAAGTTTGTTGACCAGCCACGCGATGCCGGCGGCCGGATGTCCCATGATCGCCGCCGACACGCCCGACTCCTCGATGATGCCGTTCTTGGAAAGAGTCGCTCCGACCCAGCGGATGTCAATGTCCATCGGGCGAAATATACGGCCGCCAACGACGATGGCGCCGAAAGCCGCGTTGTCCGCAATGGTGTCGGTGATAGCTCGGGGGACTTCGGTCCGGTAGTCGATAATCTCGAGCGCCGGGACAACGAACTCGGTCGCACGCAGGACGTCATAGATCCTGGTGCCGGGCCCGACGAGATCCTCCCCCATAACAAAGGCCAGCTCGACCTCCAGGCGCGGCTTGATAAACAAGTCAGCCCTGATCTGCGCTCCGTCGTTGTAAAGCGCATCGTCAAGAATGCAGCCGTAGTCCGGCTCCGTCATCTTTGAAGCCATCTGCATTGCGCGTGACGTCAGGCCAATCTTATGCCCGACGATCCGTGCGCCCTTGGCGACCCTCGCCTCCGCCCACAAAGCCTGAATTCGGTAGGCGTCCTCGAGTTCGAGGTTCGGGTAGGTCTCGCTAGGCTGTATGATCGGCTTGCGCTCGATTTCAGCTTTGAGCAGCGCGTCTGCCGCGGCCCGGCGTTCTTCTTCGGTGATCATATCGTTTGCTCTGCTGATCGTGATTTATTTGATCGGGGGACGCGGCAAAACGGCTTCGCCGGGCTCCATGACATAGGTGTAGTCGAGCGAGAACCACGGACCAGGAATATCCGCTTCGGTCGGATGGGGCTCCTCATGACGAATGAAGTTGCCGGTCAGCGCTGCCGTGACACCGAACTGAACATCGGAGTCGATGTTCGGGTCGCTGGGATCGAAGACCTGGGAAATCAGCGTCTTGTATCCGTGCTTGAAGATCAGTGCGTGCAGGTGCGCTGGTCGGTACGGATGGCGTCCCTGAGCTTTCAGCAGGCGTCCGACGACGCCATCGACCGGTATCGGATAGCCGACCATCTTGACGGTCCTGAACCAGAACCGACCTTGCTTGTCGGTCATGAATTTGCCGCGCAAGTTCATCTCGGCCTGGTCCGGGTCCTGGTTTTCATAAAGACCGACGGGAGATGCATGCCACACATCCACTTCGGCGCCGGCAATTGGCCTACCGTCGCGGTCAACGACCTTGGCATGCACGAACAAGGGAGTGCCCGGCGTCTCGGATCGGATAATCGACTCGCCATTTTCGACTCGCGGAGAGTTGAGGCGCCAGAATGGGCCCAACAACGACTGGGAGGTCTCAGTCTGTCCCTTGTCGCCATTGTTCAGCAGGCAGACAAGTGAAGATACGCCAAGAGAACCGGCCATCAGCACAAACTCGTTGTGGTGATCAGCATGCAGCTTCCCGATCTCATTCAGTATGGCTGTCGCCTCCCGAAACTCGACCTCCGTCAGTCGAACCTCGCGCACGAAGGCATGAAGATGCTTGACCATGGCCACGAGGATTTCTCGCAGGCGAGGGTCTTCAGTGCGATTCATCACAGCGAGGACGGCTGGCGTCAGATCGCTTTCAGTTTTGATCACCATGTGGATCACCTCCCGGTTTCCCGACTATCAAAATAATCGATTATTTGTCAAGGCCACGGTGCATCATCGCGGCGTCAGTTAGCCAAATGAAACAGGCTCTCTGCGTACAATCAATTGATTTTGTTAAATTTAACTAGTCGAAAAAGGGCTATGCTCCACTTATTCGCAGATTTCAGTGCTCTCAAGTTGACACGAATAATCGGTTATTGTATCGATCATCGACAATTAGCACGGGGAGCCTTAGGACGAACAATGATAGCGGATGACGACGGCGCATTTGCTCCGACGACAGAAGATGTTCCATCGTCTTCTGGCTTTCTTGACGACGGCAAAAACACGATCGGGAGCCAGCTTGCATCCCGCCTTCGTGAGGCGATCATCTCCGGCGAGCTTCAGGCCGGCAGCAAGATCAATCTCGACAAGGCGCGCAAGACGTTCAACGTAAGCCTCAGTCCGCTGCGTGAAGGGTTGGCGCGGCTGATATCGGACGGCCTGGTGGAGTTCGAGGACAATCGCGGCTATCGCGTTTCACCAATTTCCTTGGCCAATCTGGAAGAGATCACCACCCTGCGCGAAGAGTTTGAAGTCTTTGCGCTTCGCGAGTCCATGCGGCTCGGCGATGTGGAGTGGGAGGGTAACGTCATGCGCGCGCTGCATCGCCTTAACCGCACCGAGCGCGACGCGGCTCGGCCAGAGACACTGGAGCGCTGGGAAGAGCTCCACCGCGAATTTCATCTGACACTTATATCTGGCTGCGGGAAGCCGATCCTGCTCCATTTCTGCAGATTGCTTCTTAATCTCAACGACCGTTATCGCCGGGTGTTTCTGACCCGCACGTCGGGTGACCGCAACGTCAGCCAGGAGCACAGTGAGATTGCTCAGGGAGCCGTCGCGCGGGATATGGACTACTCGTGCGATATGTTGTGTCAGCATATCCACCGCACGGGAACCAATCTGCGCGATCACCTCGCGACAAAGGGGATCTCGTGATGACCATCGCGACGCCAGGACCGAGCATTGAACTGGGCGTGGCGCATTTTTCATCCATCGCGCTGCCGCCCAAGGAATTCGCCGTGATGGCTGCTCGGGCGGGTTTTGCGTCGATAGGTCTGCGTCTGCACCCTGCCTTTCCCGGAGCCCCTTTCTACGAGTTGCCGGTGGGCAGCCAGAGGGTCCAGGAGTTCAAGACAGTTGCCGATAGCGAAGGCATCAAGGTGTTCGATATCGAGTTCTTCGTGATCGACGACAACTTTGTTGCGGCCTCCCATGAGGCGACCGTGGCAGCCGCTGCGAACATAGGGGCGCGCCGGCTGAGTGTTTGCGGTGATGATCGAGACGGCGGCCGTCTTGCCACAAACCTCTCTGAGTTTTGCGCCCTCGCGGCGCGATATGGCATGTCAGTCGACATCGAAAACATGGGCTGGCGGACGGTAAGAACCTTTGGCGACAGTGTTGCGGTCGTGAATTCCTGTGGAGCAGAGAACGCTGGTGCCCTCGTTGACGGGATTCACTTCTTCCGAAACGGCGCCTCGATCGACGAGTTCCGCGCAAATTTAGGGAAGGTAAAACACGTCCAGCTTTGCGACGTCCGCGGGCCTGCTCCCAAAACATCGGACGCAATGATCGCCGAGGCGAGAAGTGGCAGGCTCGCTCCCGGCGAAGGCGAACTGCCGTTGATGGAGCTTTGGACCGCAGCCAAGCATAGCGCCGCTATCTCGGTTGAAGTGCCGATCGCCGGGCCGGTGGACCCGCAGGCACATCTGAAACATCTGCATGACAGCGCACTGGGGATTTTGAAACCGGATCATTGATCCGGCGCCGACGCGGCGCGAGCCGATCGGGAGGAGGAAGTCATACATGACTTATACGTTTGATTTCGGTGCGGTCCTCGACCGCGCCCCGGAATTGCTATGGGCTTCGTTTGGGACGCTCGGCCTTTCGCTGGCCGGGATGCTTCTCGCACTCGTCATCGGAATCTTGGGTGTCGTTGCCAGGACTTCAAAGAGCGACATCACGCGCACTCTCGTTATCGTGTTCGTCGAGGTCGTGCGTAATACGCCATTCCTGGTGCAGATCTTCTTCATCTATTTTGCCCTTCCTCTCATGGGCATCCGCCTCAATCCGACCGTCACGGCCATAATTGCTCTCGGCATCAACGGTGGCGCGTACGCGATCGAAATCATCCGAGGTGGGGTCGAGAGCGTGTCGCGTGGCCAGATCGAGGCTGGCTTCGCCCTCGGACTGCACAAGGCGGACGTCTTCCGGCTCGTCGTGCTCAAGCCGGCGCTGCGGGCGATTTATCCCTCGCTCACAAGCCAGTTCATCATGCTGACACTGACAACGTCTGTCTGCACGTCAATCGCCGCCTACGAGCTGACCTCGGCAGCTCAGCGAATCGAGTCAGACACCTTCCGCAGCTTCGAAGTCTATTTCACGGTGACCGCTATCTACCTGGTTATTTCGACGCTGATGATGGGCCTCTTTGCCCTCGTTTCCCGCCGCTACTTCAACTACCCGACACGATAGGAGGCAGCCATGGGTCCCATCGGCGAAAATGAATTCTTCTTTTTGATGCAGGGTTTGAAGTGGACCGTGCTGCTCGCGATCGTGGGCTTCATCGGTGGGGGGATATTCGGACTCCTGATCGCGCTGCTGCGCACCTCGCAGAAAAAGCCCGCCCGGACGATCACCGCAGGATATATCGGCATCTTCCAGGGCACGCCCCTTCTGATGCAGCTCTTCGTTGTCTATTACGGCGTGGCGCTGTTGGGCATCGAGGTCAACGCGTGGATCGCGGTCGCAATCGCCTTCACGCTCCATGCCAGTGCTTTCCTGGGAGAGATCTGGCGCGGCTCCATCGAGGCTGTGCCGAAGGGCCAGACGGAAGCCGCCAACGCCCTCGGTCTGCATTATGTCTCGCGGATGAAAGACGTCATCCTCCCGCAGGCCCTGAAAATCTCGATGCCGGCCACGATCGGCTTCCTCGTCCAGCTCATCAAGGGCACGTCGCTCGCAGCAATCGTCGGCTTCATTGAACTCACTCGCGCCGGCCAGATCATTTCAAACCAGACCTATCGACCGCTGCTCGTATTCGGGATCGTGGGCGCAATCTACTTCATCATTTGCTGGCCGCTCTCCCATGCCGGAAGTGGCCTCGAAAAACGGATGGCGAAAGCTGCCCGCTAACCGCTTCGCTCGAAGCAAAACTCTTGAGGAGGAGATTAAGCATGCATAACAATCGTAGGAATTTTCTCGGGCTTGCACTCGCAACCGTTGCCCTCGCAGCCGTTGGCGCTGCCGCCGCCTCTGCGGCAACTATAGAGGAAATCAAGGCAAAGGGGGCGCTTGTGGTCGGCATCCAGGGTGACAATGCGCCATGGGGGTTCGTCAACTCAAGCGGCGTGCAGGACGGCTTCGACGCTGACGTCGCCAACCTTTTTGCTAAGGAATTGGGCGTGAAGGTTCAATTCCAGCCGCTCGCCGTTGCCAACCGAATTCCGGCGCTTACGACCGGCAAAGTCGATATCCTGTTCGCAACGATGGCGATGACGGAAGAACGTGCGAAATCAATTCAATACAGCAAGCCCTATGCCGCTAACACGATTTCGCTTTATGCCGCGAAGTCCGACACGGTTACGAAGCCTGACGACGTTGCGGGATGGGAGATCGGCGTTCCGAAGTCCAGTTCGCAGGATAAGGCAGTAACGGACGCCGTCGGATCCACCGCAACAGTTCGCCGCTTTGATGACGACGCCGCAACCATCCAGGCTCTCATCTCCGGTCAGGTAAAGGCGGTTGGCGGCAACCAGTTCTATGGTCAGCGACTGGATGCGGCGAGTGCCGGCACCTATGAGCGCAAGATTAACTTTCTGACGACCTACAACGGCGTCGGGACCCGTCTCGGCGAGAAGGACTGGAACGAAGCCGTCAACGCCTTCATCGACAAGATCAAGGCCAATGGTGAGCTGGCCGCCATCACGAAGAAGTGGATGGCGATCGATCTGCCGCAGTTCCCGGAATCCATTCCGAACATCCCCTTCACCGTCAATTAAGCCCAAATGGAGAGTTCCGTGCTCAATTCCGCAAACGATCAACCGACGCTGATTTCCCTTGAGGACGTGCAGAAGTGGTACGGCGCTTTCCATGCCTTGAAATCCATCAGTCTGTCGGTCCGCAAAGGCGAAAAAATCGTCCTCTGCGGGCCGTCAGGCTCCGGGAAATCAACGTTAATTCGTTGCATCAATGCCCTCGAAACGATCGAGGACGGGAAGATCGTCGTGGAGGGTCAGGTACTGGACGGAAGCACCAAATCCGTCGATGCGATACGGCGCGAAGTGGGAATGGTCTTCCAGAGCTTCAATCTCTTCCCGCACATGACCGTACTTCAGAATTGTACACTCGCCCCGATGCGTGTTCGAGGCACAAGCCACGCTGACGCAGAGCGACTGGCTCGAAGATATCTCGAGCGCGTTCGAATCCTTGACCAGGCCGAAAAGTATCCTGCGCAGCTATCCGGCGGGCAACAACAACGCGTTGCCATTGCTCGCGCGCTCTGCATGGAGCCGAAGGTCATGCTCTTCGACGAACCAACCTCTGCGCTCGATCCTGAAATGGTGAAGGAAGTGCTCGACACCATGATCGGGCTCGCCCGTGACGGCATGACGATGATCTGTGTCACGCATGAAATGGGGTTTGCCCGACAGGTCGCTGATCGCGTCATCTTCATGGCCTCCGGAGAAATCGTCGAAGAGGCCGAACCGGAGATCTTCTTCAAGTCTCCCAAGCACGAACGCACAAAGACCTTCCTCGGCGAAATCCTAGCCCACCACTGACGTTCGAAAGGGATACCAATGCACGACAAGAAATTCCTCGTGGGACTGATCGGGGCCGACATTCAAATGTCGAAGTCCCCGACTCTCCACGAAACGGAAGCGCGACATCAGGGCCTCGATTACCGCTACGAGCTTCTCGACTTCGCCGAACGAGGCCTTCCCGCCTCGGCGCTGCCGGACCTCCTAGACGAGGAAGAGCGGCGCGGTTTTTCCGGGAGCAACATTACACATCCTTGCAAGCAGACGGTGATCGCCCACCTCAATCGACTTTCCGAGGATGCGGAGATGCTCGGTGCGGTCAATACCGTGGTCTTTCGTGACGGCGAGAGGATCGGCCACAACACTGATTGGTACGGTTTCTACGAGAACTTCCAGCGCGGCCTTCCGGACGTCGCGAAGTCGCATGCCATCCTGCTTGGCGCCGGCGGCGCCGGTGTCGCCTTGGCGCATGCCGCAATCAAGCTCGGGATCGAGAGATTATCGATCTTTGACCAGGATTCGAAACGGGCAGAAACCTTGGCTGGGCAGTTGAACGATCGGTTCTCAAGGGATTGCGCTCGTGCCACGACGGATGTCGGCAGCACCCTGCGCTCAGCGGACGGCCTTATCCACGCGACGCCGACGGGTATGAAGAGCCATCCTGGTTTGCCGATCGACCCGGAATGGCTTCTGCCACGGCATTGGGTCGCCGACATTGTCTACATGCCGCTCGTCACAGAGCTGCTTTCTCTCGCCGAAAGAAAAGGCTGCCGGACCCTTCGTGGCGGCGGCATGACCGTCTACCAGGCAGCAGCGGCTTTCGAATTGTTCACCGGGATTGCACCCGACGCAGAGCGGATGTCCCGTCACTTTATGGACTTGTGCCGCCTGTCGGCTTGATGGCGAGATCCCAAATGCCGCATATCATTATCGATTATAGCCGGGGCGCAGGCGAGCATGTAGCCATGGACCGGCTCACGCTGACCGTGCATCGCTGCGTTCGAGATGGCGGCCTTGTGAAACCTTCCGCCGTGCGCACGCTTGCGCGGGAGGCGACATACTCCTGCGTGGGCGATGAGCATGTCGATAATCATTTCATCCAAATCATCGTGCGGATGGCACCGGGTCGTACTGCAGAGACCAAGCAGAAGCTTCTCACTGCCGTTCTCGACGCCGCGCGGGCGATCGCCGCGCCTGCTCTCGAAGCGGGAAGGCTCGGCTTGCGCGCAGATCTCTACGAGTCGGACCCTGATTTTGCTGTTCAAGCAATCGCGTTCGTCTGACCAGGACGACGTGCTCAAGAAGGACACTATGCTATGAGCCTGATCTACGTTCTCAATGGACCAAACCTCAACCTGCTTGGCAAACGCCAGCCGCACATCTACGGGCATGAAACGCTCGCAGACGTAGAGGCGGACTGCCGCAAACTGGCAGCCGAACTCGGCCATGAAATCCGCTTTCATCAGAGCAACCGGGAATACGAGATCATCGATTGGATTCATGAGGCGCGCGAGGACGGTGCGGGCATCGTCATCAATCCGGCGGCCTTCACCCATACCTCACTCGCCATCCTTGACGCTCTGAACACATTTGAGGGGCCTGTGATCGAGATCCACATCTCCAATGTGCACAAGCGCGAAAGCTTCCGATACCATTCGTTCGTTTCGCACCGCGCGGACGGCGTGCTTTGCGGCCTTGGAACAGAAGGATACCAGCTTGGCATCCGGCGCGCGGCGACAATGATCAAGGCGGCGGGCAATGGCTGAGGTGACCATGACCAAACGGGTTAAGCTGGCCGTAGTTGGGGCAGGCCTCATCGGTAAGCGCCATATTCAGCACGTACTGGCCGAGCCCTCGGCGCAACTCAGTGCCGTGGTCGATCCCACGCCGGTTGGCGAGACCATTGCCAAGGAAGCCAGCGTGAAGTGGTTTCCAAGCTTCGCGGACATGATTGTCGCAGACCGACCTGATGGGATCATCGTGGCTACGCCCAACCCGGCTCACGTCCAGAACGGGTTGGAAGCCGTCGAAGCCGGCATTCCCGCACTCATCGAGAAGCCTATCGCCGACGACATTAAATCCGGGGAAAAGCTGATCGCAGCGGCTGAGGCAAAAGGTGTTCCTCTTTTGACCGGCCATCACCGCCGACACAATCCGGTGATGCATAAGGCAAAGGAAATCATCGAAAGCGGGAAGCTCGGCCGCGTTCTTGTTGTCAATGCGATGTTCTGGCTATTCAAGCCCGATGACTACTTCGACATCTCGTGGCGTCGTGAGCGCGGTGCGGGGCCGGTTTTCCTCAATCTCATCCACGATGTCGATAATCTGCGCTACCTCTTCGGCGATGTGGCTGCGGTTCAAGCACGCGAGTCCAACGCGGTGCGCGGCAACGCAGTTGAGGAAACGGCCGTGATCCTGATCGAGTTCAAGAATGGAGTTTTGGGAACTGCGACAGTCTCGGACGCGGTGGTCGCACCGTGGAGCTGGGAGATGACAACCGGAGAGAATCCGGCTTACCCCAAAACCGAGCAATCCTGTTACATGATTGGTGGAACGCACGGGTCGCTGGCTGTTCCGTCGCTCGAGGTCTGGCGCAATCCTGGTAAACGGAGTTGGTGGGAACCATTTGACCAAACGCGTATCGAGGTCGACGACGAGGACCCGCTCGGTCTGCAGATCAGGCAATTTTGCAAGGTGATCCGGGGAGACGAACCGCCGCTTGTCAGCGGGCGTGAGGGGCTCGAAACCTTGAGGGTAGTCGATGCGGTAAAACGCTCGGCGGCAACGGGAGAACGTATCGAGTTGAACTGACGCCTGAGTAATTTGACCGCCTTTCACCCTTCGCGTCTCCTGCATCCGATGTAACGAGAACGCCGGCTCAACACCGACGTTAGGCATCGCGCTTCTGGCGGAGGAAATCGTCGCCGCTCTGTCTTCGCCGCCATCGAAACGCGCCTGCTCTGGCAACGACGCAACGCTTCATCCAATTTCTGGGGTGACTGGTTGAAGCCGACTTAGGCAGAAATCAACGTCTGCCTTGACGTGCCTTTTTGTCTTTCGGTACTTGGAGCCGGATGACCGCAACGGGTCGAATCGAGCCATGCGCCGACTGGCCTGCTGATGACAGCTTTTAGTGCACAGCGGAAGAATTTGCCCCCTGACAAATTGGGTCCCCAGCTAGTTTTCGTGCGATCGTAGATTGCGACATCGGCGTAGCGCGAACCGGCGGGTGCCGGCGCTGGAGAAACTAGCATGTAGCTGTAAAATCTGCAGAATTTTTGGCTATGATCGTCAGATCACAATGAGGCGCTACAGGCTAATTGTGCTTACCTAGAAGGATTCGCACATAATTTCGATGACTTAGCCAAATCGCCTTTGATTTCCCTATATTTTCCTGCCGCGAGCGACCATTGGATGCCACCTTTGTGCCCTGGCTTTGGGCATCAGTCAACCGGCGGCGTAAGCGGAAATAATTTCCGCGCTGAGCGCCGCTACCGAACTGGCGACCACCGCGGCACGGCGGCTTCGCGCCCGCATAGTGGTCATCGAGCCACCGGCCGCCGTTGCTGCAAAGCGGCTATGACGCCGCGACAACGCGGGTGGCAGTTCCGCCAAAAGCCGCCATTCCGCCCCATGCGGGTGATTAGATCACGAATTCCTCCTCGTACGTCTGTGGCTCGGGAACGACCGTAACCTCCACCGGAACGATCCAATTGGCCGCGTAGCTCTCGCAGTCGGAACGCTGGAGGTCGGGCTGCACGCACCCCGCCCCATCGATCGCGCGACATCGCAGTATATATCGCCCCACTTCTTCAGGGGTCCACATGTACTCCCACAAGCGCCATGCAAAGGGACGTTCTGTTTCGAGGAGCCGTCCCTCGCGCCAGCCCCTGCCATCTCCCGTGCAGACGTGCACCTGCCGGATAACGGCCTCTCCGCTCCAGGCGGCTCCGAAAATCCGGTACGGTTGGCCGGCGATGAGACGCGCCCCCTGTACGGGACGCGCGATCTGCGCTTTGACCTCCATCTCCGCAAGAGGGACCAGCCTGGGTTCCCCGAGGCTGCGCTCCCAACGGAAATAGTCGCGCGCCTGCCAGTAGCCAAGGAACGGTTGTTCCACAACCGTGATATGCGTGATCCACTTGACCCAAGCCATGCCGAACCAGCCACCCACGACCGCGCGTAGCGGGTAGCCGTGATCGCGCGTCAACGGTTCCTCGTTCATCGAATAGGCAAGGATCGTGCTGTCAGCGATGGCCTTCTCAAGTGGTAAACTGCGCGCAAAAGCGATGGGGCCGGGAGAAGCCGTTTTCTTGTTCGTGTCGACGACGCCGCTGTCGGCGCCTACGAGCAGAACCTCACGTGCGGTTCGCTTAACGCCCGCCATTTCCAAAATATCGCGCAGAAGAACACCTGTCCACGCGGCATTCCCGACGGCTCCGTTCTGCCACTGCAACCCCTCCTTCGGAGGCACATAGTAGACGCGGCCGTTCCCTGCACACTCGACGACGGCGGTGAAAGTCGTGCTCCGCATCGCCTTGATGCTGTCGAGGTCAAGTTCGATCGGCCTCTCCACCGCCCCGCCAACGCGCAATCTCCAGTCTCGCGCATCGAGGTCCGGCGACGGGAAATGGTTTCGCACGAAGAACAGCTCGGTTGGGATCAGCCAATCGGAGAGCGACGCAAACGGAAACTCGGTGTTCTGTGGGGATTTCTGTCGAACTATTAGACTGGGTTGCTCTGGTGTCGGCATAGTCCTCGTCTCCCCTTCCAAGAGCACAACGTTGGCACTCGGTCGCGCGAATTCCGGTTCGATCACACCGGCCCTCGCAGTGCGTCTGTCGCGTTCCGCCTTCGGCCGCATTCTAGCAGATACCGCACGTTCCTCGGATCGACCTCGATTTGGCCCATGTCTCTTTCGCGCCCGCTTGTCGTTCAGGCACTACCGCTGGAGAAGACCAGCAACATATTGTTGGTAGGCATCTCGATCGTCTCGCGGAGATTAAGTCCAGCGGCCTCACCCACGTGTTCAAGATCAGCGATATCACGCACACCCCAGGATGGGTTGCGCTCCTTTAGAGCCGCGTCGAAAGCAGCGTTCGAGGGTGCGTTGTGTGCCCCGTCGCGCATGAATGGGCCGTAGAGAAGAAGAAGCCCACCAGCGTGAAGCAAACGGCCAGCTCCTGCGAACAATCCTAAGCTTGCCGCCCATGGCGCGATATGGATCATATTGATCGACACGATGGCGTCAAAATGCCCCGTTTGTTCGACGCCCCATTGGCCTGAGCACACATCAATATCCCGCGGTGCCAGCACATTCTTCAGCCCTGCGAATTTGATCCAGCTAGACGTGCTGGTGCGGGCGTCGGCATCCGGATCGCTCGGCTGCCAGGTGAGGTTGGGCATTGCTCCCGCAAAACACACGGCGTGCTCGCCGGTCCCGCATCCAATCTCCAGCACGGCGCCACGTGTGGGAAGGACACGTTTTAGGACCGCGAGGATCGGCGCCGAATTTCGCGCAACGGAAGGTGAGAACATGCGCTGGTCGGCGCTTACGTCGCGCTGTTCCAGCGCAACAGGCGAACGGTCCTTCTTCTCTGGGGGCATTGGCCTCGAAATCCCCTTTGGGCGATGTCTCCCACCTTATAGCTGAAATGATGGGACTGGAACCGAGGATTTCGGACTTACGAAGGGGTCGCCGGCGCGTGCGTTCGGCCGTGACTGCATCTCCGACTCAGTGTCTGTCATTGGTCCGGCCACAGCACGTCACTCATGCGCCAGTACTGCCTTTGCCGATGCGAATTGACGATCATAGAAAATCCGCACTGAAAGAACGACGCCCGCGATCAGGTATCGAACCAGCACCAAAGTCCCACCGCCGCGAGCGCCAGCGGCACGCCGATCCACAATGATCGAACCGAGTTCAATCCCTCGGCCGTGAACATTGACCAGAGCAAGGCCGACCATCACCAGCGCCAACGGCCTCATAAGCGATCGCCATGGCAATGACCCCTGGCGCTGGTTCCCAATGACCATCAAGACGATCGGCACCAGGCCGAGAAAGGCCGGAGCGATGACGGGACCGGCAAAGACCGCCGCTCCCGTCACCGTCAGGAAGTAGCCGACATATCCTATGAAAGCGAGCCAAATTGCCTGCAAACAGTTGCGAAGCGTCAGATGGAGCATGATGCCCTTCTGCGAAAGCAGAATGCAAAGCCCGACCAGCGACCGGATCGCTCGTTCGATCCGCGAGCAGACAGGCCACACCATCGAGACCGTCACCGCCGACCTGACATCGGCCGATGACGTGAACCGCGTCGCCAGCCTGATCGCCGACAATGCCGGGATCACCATGCTGATCAACAACGCTGGCGTGGGAGCGACCGCACCACTGCTGCAGTCCGACGTCAAAGCGATGAGCGCGATGATCGCCCTCAATGTCGAGGCGCTGACGCGGCTCACCTACGCGACCGTCCCCGGCTTCGTCGAACGCACCCGGGGAACGATCGTCAACATCGCATCGTTCGTGGCGATCACGCCCGAAAGACTGAACGGCGTCTACGGCTGGTCTAAGGCCTTCAGCCAGGCCTCCGGCAGGAGCTTGAAGGCAGCAATGTCCACGTGCAGGTCGTCCTTTCGCCTGGGCATCACCTTTGGGCATCAGTTCTGGGCATCAGCTCGCCATTGATGCCAAAACGGGATCCGGCACGACTTGAAAATCAAGGAATCAAGGGATTTTAGGGAGAATTGGCTGGGGAACCTGGATTCGAACCAAGATCGACGGAGTCAGAGTCCGCTGTTCTACCATTGAACTATTCCCCAGCAGAGTGCGGCCGGCATGGCGGCTCCGCTGGTGTGCGGCGCTTATAAACAAAAGCCGGAAGAATGCAAATACCTGTTTGGAAAAATTTCCGAACCCAATCGGGTGGGGCCGAGCAGGTCCCGGATTTGAATCCAAAAAGAATTTGGCGATTTTGCTTCGCGCTGGTATTCTCGCGGCAACGCAAAAACTAACGAGCGCCTGCTGCATACCGTCATGGACTTGCGCGGCGCGTGGAAAACAAACGTGGAAGACCCCGAAGGCGGCGCAAGGCCGCAATTTGACGGGGCGTCAGCGGCAGCGCGCAGGGATGGCAAAAAATCCCGGCGCCGGAAAGGCAAACGGGGCGGTCAGTCCCGCAATGCGCCTCATGCCGCTTCGCAGGCCTCCTCCGAGACATCCGGAGAGGCAGCGCGCCCGATGGAAGCTGCAGCCGGGAACCCGGCTCGCAAGCGCAAACGCCGGCGCCGCGGTAACAGCGGCCAGCGGCATGATGGCCCAGCGGTCCAGCATCATGAGAAGCCGGCTTTGGCCGCGCAAGCGGATGGCGGAGCTTCATCCAGCCGCCGCAACCGGCGCAAGCACCGTGGAAAACGCGGCCTGCAGGGTCGTCCGCTGGCGCCTGGCAAATCCATCGGCCAGCCGGGCATCGCTGCCCAGCCTGCCGCCATTGCCAGCGATCCCGTCATTGCGAGAGCCCCGACGATAGCAAAGGCCAATGGACATTCCGAGCCTCGAAACGATGGCCTCAATCGGGGCGGCCGGCCGCCTGAACGCGAGCGCCGCGATCACGCCGAGCATCCCTGGCCGGACGAACTTTATGCTGCGCTCGACCTTGGAACCAACAATTGCCGTCTGCTGATTGCCCAACCCACCCGACCGGGACAGTTCCGCGTCGTCGACGCCTTTTCGCGCATTGTGCGCCTCGGCGAGGGGCTGGGCGCAAGCGGCCGCCTTTCCAACGAGGCAATGGACCGCGCTGTCGATGCGCTGCGCGTATGCGCCGGGAAGCTGAAAAGCCGCGAAATCCGCCGCATGCGGCTGATCGCCACTGAAGCCTGCCGCCAGGCCGCAAACGGGGCCATTTTCCTTGATCGCGTCGTTGCCGAAACAGGCCTTGAACTCGAGATCATCGACCGCGAAACGGAGGCCCGCCTTGCCGTATCCGGCTGCTCGTCACTGGTCGGACGCGAAACGCGTTCCGTCGTGCTTTTCGATATCGGCGGCGGCTCCTCGGAAATAGCAGTCATCCGCATCGGCGAGAACCGGTTCAGCCGCCTTGCCAATCACATCACTCACTGGACCTCGCTGCCGGTCGGTGTCGTCACCCTTTCCGAGCGCCACGGTGGCCAGCATGTAACACCGGAAAGCTTCGAGACCATGGTATCGGAGGTGGGGGGCATGCTTGCCCGGTTCGACTGCCCGGAAATCGAGGTCGCACATTCTGGCGATTTTCACCTGATCGGCACGTCCGGCACGGTGACGACGCTGGCAGGCGTCCACCTCGACCTGCCGCGCTACGACCGCCGCAAGGTGGATGGCATCTGGCTTTCGGATGACGAGGTTTCGGCCATGCAGGCGAAGCTTCTCTCGTGGGATTTCGAGAGCCGCGCCGCCAATCCCTGCATCGGGCCGGACCGCGCTGACCTGGTACTTGCCGGCTGTGCCATTCTGGAGGCAATCCGCCGCCGCTGGCCGAGCCCGCGCATGCGCGTCGCCGACCGCGGGTTGAGAGAGGGCCTCCTGACCGACATGATGGCGGACGACGGCGTCTGGCGGCGCCATCGAAACCGCCGCGGCCAGCGCGCAAGGTAGGGAAAGAATGACCAAGGCACCGATCGCGGGCAACCGCACCGGCCGCAAGCTCGGCCAGCGCGTCAAGAAGAAGAAGCTCAAGGCCTCCTCGCGGCAATGGCTACAGCGCCATATCAACGACCCCTACGTGCAGCGCGCGCAGCTCGAGGGCTACCGGGCGCGGGCCGCCTTCAAGCTGCTGGAGATCGATGAGAAGCACAATATCCTGAAAGGCGCGCGCCGCATCATCGACCTTGGCGCCGCACCGGGCAGTTGGTCGCAGATCGCCGCCAAGGTGACGGGCTCGACCGACGAGGATATCCGCGTCGCGGCCATCGACTTTCTCGAAATGGCGCCACTTCCCGGCGTGAAGATCCTGCAGCTCGACTTTCTCGATCCCGACGCGCCGACGAAACTGATGGAAGCTGTCGGCGGTACGCCGGATTTGGTGATTTCGGACATGGCGGCCCCCACGACCGGTCACCACCGCACGGACCATCTGCGAACGATGCATCTTTGCGAAGTTGCCGCGCATTTTGCCGTCGACGTTCTGGGCGAAGGCGGCCATTTCCTCGCCAAGACCTTTCAGGGGGGAACGGAGCGCGAATTGCTCAACATGCTGAAGCAGCATTTCCGTCAGGTAGTGCACGTAAAGCCGGCTTCCTCGCGTGCCGAATCGGTTGAGATGTTCCTGCTGGCGAAGGGCTTCAAGGGCCGGAAGCCAGTCACGGACGCTGCGAAAGCTTGATCTTTGGCATCGTCTGTGGCGATGATGGCGGCTTGCAGGATTGGAATGCCACTATCTGATGCTACTTTACGTCACTCTCGGAACCAATGACATCGAGCGCGCCCGGCGCTTCTATGACGCCGTTCTGCCCGCGCTGGGTTACAAGCTTCAGCGTCTTTCTGACGAGGAGATCGGCTATTCCGCCGATGGCGACACGCGCTCACGCCTCTGGATCGTCACGCCGTTCAACCGCCGCCGTGCCACCGCCGGCAACGGCTCGATGATCGCGCTCAGCGCCGAAACGCGCGCCGATGTCGATGCGTTCTATGCGGCGGCACTCGCTGCGGGCGGTACTGATGACGGCAAGCCCGGCTTGCGCGCCTATCATGCAAATTTCTACGCCGCCTATATCCGCGATCCCGACGGCAACAAGCTTGCTGCCGTTTGCGAAAAGCCGGAATAGAAGGGCTTACTTCACCGCTTGTTGCTCGGTCTCTATGGCTGGGCCGATCCGCTTGACGCGATGGCCAGAAACCAGCGCCCCTGCATTTCTGTCCATGCGAATGAAGGGGATCGTCGCCACGACCGTCAGTCCTGCGATGACGTAGAAGGCTAGCTGGAAGTCGGCGACCTGCAGTGCCTCGCCGCGAAAATAGATGGATGTCTCAAGGATTGCTCCCGCCACTGCAACGCCGAGCGCGAGGCTGATCTGCTGCATTACCGAGCTCATCGATGTGGCCTGGCTTGCTTCTCGATCCTCAATATCGGCAAAGGCCAGTGCGTTCACGCCGGTGAACATGAACGAACGCGAGAAGCCGCCGATGAGCAATACCGTAATGATGACGAGATGCGGCGTTGCGGGCGTGAAGAAGCCGGTTACGATTGTTACGATCGTTGTGACCGAGGCTGCCGAAAGAAGCGTCGTGCGGAAGCCGGTGGCGGCGAAAACGCGCCGCGCCATGAATTTGGTAGTGATCGCGCCGATTGCTCCGGAAAAAGTGATGAGGCCAGACTGGAACGGTGTCAGACCAAAGCCGAGCTGCAGCATCAGCGGCGTCAGGAAGGGCATGGCACCGACGCAAACGCGGAACAGATTGCCGCCCGTCGTCGCAGCACGGAAAGTCGGGTTGCGGAAGAGGTTCAGGTTCAGGATCGGGGCTGGGTGGCGCTTGGCGTGACGCACGTAAAGATAGCCGCAAAGAAAGCCGGTCAAGGTGGATGTGACACCGATCGCCGGCGGCAGCGCCGGAAGGCTTACGACCGAGAGGCCGAAAACGACACCCGCTGCGGAAAGCGAAGTCAGCATGAACCCGGTGAAGTCCAGTTT
Organism: Rhizobium etli 8C-3; assembly: GCF_001908375.1. Lineage (NCBI taxonomy): Bacteria > Pseudomonadati > Pseudomonadota > Alphaproteobacteria > Hyphomicrobiales > Rhizobiaceae > Rhizobium > Rhizobium etli. The sequence goes on from NZ_CP017241.1 coordinate 848,928, forward strand.
CGGCGGCATGGTTGCTTCAATCTCCGGAAGAAAGATTGTTGCAAGCCAGACGCCGATGATGCCGACCGGTACGTTGATCAGGAAGATCCAGTGCCAGCTGAAATAGGTCGTGATGAAGCCGCCGAGCGGCGGACCGGCGAGCGGACCGACAAGGGCAGGGATCGTCAGCAGCGCCATGGCGGAAACCAGTTCGCTCCGCTGGGTCGTGCGCAGGAGAACGAGGCGGCCGACCGGCGTCATCATCGCGCCGCCCATGCCTTGCAGGAAGCGGGCGAAGACAAACTCGACCAGGTTGGAAGAGACCGCACAGAAGATCGAGCCGATGACGAAGACGCAGATTGCAAGCCGGAAGATGCGCTTGGCGCCGAACCTGTCTGCCATCCAGCCACTGACTGGAATGAAAACCGCAAGCGACACCATGTAGGAGGTCAGCGCCAGCTTCAGCGTAATCGGCCCGACATGCAGGTCGCTGGCGATTGCGGGCAGGGCGGTCGAAATGACGGTGGAATCCATCGGCTCCATGAAGAGCGCGACGGCGAGGATCAGCGGTACAATGCGGTTCATAGGCAAAAGCCTTGGCGACTCTTGGGGAGGGCGCGGAAGCCCGAGCTGTGTAGTCCCTGTTGCCTCCTCTGCCAATCCCTGAAACTGCGGGAGTTACGGGTTTGCATCACGTGTGCGTGAGTTGGCTGTCCGCGGCAACTTTTCCGTTCAAAATCGACATATGTTCGGCCGGGCAAGCAGAGATCCCGCACGAAGGGGAGGGGGGCGTGCAGCGCTGCCAGCGGCCTTGTTCGAAGGTATGATTTTTCTCGCATTGAAGCGGCCAGGCTTTTTGCTACACGCATTTCGGCCGGCCAAGTTCAAGAACGGCCTACCGTTTCGTGCCGAAGATCGACCAGTTCGTCATCTGATCCAGGCGCATGGCGGTTATTATGCGCCCGGTGCAGACGCCTGGCATTTTACTATTCCCTTCCTGTCATAGACGTGTTACGAGCCCTCGCCAACTTCCAAAGCAACCCTTGCACACCGCCGGTGCGGACGATTCGTTCCGGGTGGGTCGCATTTTTCTTGATTGAAGGAAATTGGCCATGGCTCGCATCATAGAAACGGCAACCGGAGCGGACGCGCTCACCTTTGACGACGTGCTCTTGCAGCCCGGTCACTCTGAGGTCATGCCCGGTCAGACGAACATCGCAACGCGCATTGCGACCGATTTCGACTTGAACATCCCGATCCTCTCCTCCGCAATGGATACCGTCACCGAAAGCCGATTGGCGATCGCCATGGCGCAGGCCGGCGGCCTCGGCGTCATTCATCGCAACCTGACCCCCATCGAGCAGGCCGAGCAGGTTCGGCAAGTCAAGAAGTTCGAAAGCGGCATGGTGATAAATCCGGTGACGATTGGTCCGGATGCGACGCTTGCCGAAGCGCTGTCTCTGATGAAGACGCACGGCATTTCCGGCATTCCAGTCGTTGAGAAGTCGGGGCGCCTCGTTGGCATCCTGACCAATCGCGATGTCCGCTTTGCGTCCGATCCGGCCCAGAAGGTCCACGAGCTGATGACGCGGGATAATCTCGTTACGGTCAAGGAGAATGTTGATCAACAGGAGGCCAAGCGCCTGCTGCATTCGCACCGCATCGAAAAGCTGCTGGTCGTCGATCCGGAAGGCCGCTGCGTTGGCCTCATCACCGTCAAGGATATCGAAAAGTCGCAGCTGAACCCGAACGCTTCCAAGGATGCGCAAGGCCGCCTTCGCGCTGCCGCCGCCATCAGCGTCGGCGATGATGGCTTCGAGCGTGCCGAGCGCCTGATCGAAGCCGGCGTCGACCTGCTCGTCGTCGATACCGCCCACGGCCATTCCCAGCGCGTTCTCGACGCTGTCGCCCGCGTAAAGAAGCTGTCCAATTCGGTTCGCATCATGGCCGGCAACGTCGCGACCTCGGACGGCACGAAGGCACTGATCGATGCCGGTGCGGATGCCGTCAAAGTCGGCATCGGCCCGGGCTCGATCTGCACGACGCGCATTGTCGCCGGTGTCGGTGTACCGCAACTCGCCGCCATCATGTCGGCTGTCGAAGCCGCGCGCGCTCAGGATATTCCGGTCATCGCGGACGGCGGCATCAAGTTCTCGGGCGACCTTGCCAAGGCGATGGCCTGCGGCGCTTCTGCCGTCATGATCGGCTCCCTGCTCGCCGGTACCGATGAAAGCCCGGGTGAAGTCTATCTCTATCAGGGACGCTCCTTCAAAGCCTATCGCGGCATGGGATCGGTCGGCGCCATGGCGCGCGGCTCGGCAGACCGCTACTTCCAGGCGGAAGTCCGCGACACGCTGAAGCTCGTGCCGGAAGGCATCGAAGGCCAGGTTCCTTATAAAGGGCCGGTTTCCGGCGTCCTGCACCAGCTCACAGGCGGCCTGAGGGCAGCAATGGGTTATGTCGGCGGTAAGGATATCAAGGAGTTCCAGGAACGCGCCACTTTCGTGCGCATCTCCGGTGCCGGCCTTCGCGAAAGCCACGCCCATGACGTGACGATCACCCGCGAGAGCCCGAACTATCCGGGTGTGGGCGCCTGATCGTGACTGCGGGCAGCCGGATACCGCCTTGGATGATCGGGCTGCTTGCTATTGTCTGCCTCGCAGTATTGGCATGGACGACCTTCGGCTTCGTCCTGCCGTTTCGGCATGAAACCGGAAAAACGGTGCTTGACGCCTATTTCACCGGCTATGATCACCCCGCTGTTAGCGCCATGCAGAAGGTGCTGGGCGAAAACGATGTCGCGCGTGCGCTGCTGCGAAGCATGTATCTTGGTCCGGAGCTCGTCCTGCCTGCGCTGATGACGATGCTTCTCTTCACGATTGTCCTGAAGCTCCAGCCGGGCGGTAGCTATTTCGGCAAACCGATGCATCCAGCTTTCATCAAGGCGATTTACGGCCTGCCGTTCATCTACGGTTTTGCCGATTATGCGGAGAATCTCTCCAGCTTGATTGCTTTCGGTGGCGGCAGCGCTGCATCATCCGCCGCTGCGTTGTTGCCTTGGATGACAAAGCTGAAATTTGCAGCACTCGTTGTCTCGGCAATCGTCATCCTTCGTTTCGTCCTGATCCGTCTGACGCCTGGAGATATCGACGATCGATAGGCTGGAAAGTGCCGGCATTTTCTTCTACTGCTTTGAAAAATATGAGAGAAGGAGCAGAGGAGACACTATGACCGGCACCGAAATCTTCTGGCCCATTATTGCCCATGTCGCGCTGGTCTATGGCCTCTACATGCTGCTCAGCCTCCGCCGCCGGAAAGCGGTGGAAGTCGGCAATGTGAATCTTTCGGATTTTCGCGAAAACCGTAGCGAGCCGCCGGAAAGCCTCTTCGTCAAGAACAGCATCGCCAATCAGTTCGAGCTGCCGGTTCTCTTTTATGTCTGCTGCATCCTGCTCTACATCACCGAGGCCGACAATATCGCCGCCCTCGTGCTCGCCTGGATTTTCGTGGCGTTGCGGTATGCCCACGCTTTCGTGCATGTCACGAGCAACCGCATGCGTTTCCGCAGTCCGCTCTTTGCAGCTGGCTACGTGGTGCTTGGTGCCATGTGGGCGTGGCTCGCCGGCTGGGTGGCCTTCAGCGGGTAACGCAGTTTTGTTCCTGCGTTATCGGAGGCTGACCTATCTTCTCTCATCGGGCTTTGGCTGAGCGAGAAATGAGGAGGTTTACATGGACAAGCCGGAAATCACGCAGGCTATGATCAACGCCTATGACGAATATACGCATCTGACGCTGGACCGGCGCAGTTTCATGGACAAGCTTACGAAGCTTGCAGGATCGGCGGGTGCTGCCGCCGTGATCGCGCCGATGCTGGCGGCAAGCAAGGCGAGCGCGGAAATAGTCCTGGCAAACGACGAGCGGCTGAAGGCGCAGGATGTCTCTTATCCCGGCGGCAGTGGCGAGATGAAGGGTTATCTGGTCGAACCGAAGGAGGCATCGGGAAAGCTCGGCAGCGTTATTGTCATTCACGAAAATCGCGGCCTTAATCCGCATATCCGCGACGTCGCCCGCCGCACAGCGCTGGAAGGCTTCGTGGCGCTGGCGCCGGATTTCCTGTCGCCGCTTGGCGGCACGCCTGAAAACGAGGATCAGGCGCGGGAAATGTTCGGCAAGCTTGAGCCTGCCGCAACCGTCGCGAATGCCGAAGCAAGTCTCAAGTACCTGAAGACGCTTCCTTCCGCCAATGGCAATGTCGGCGCTATCGGCTTTTGCTGGGGTGGCGGGGTCGTCAACAATTTGGCGACGCAATCGCCGGAGCTGAAGGCAGGCGTTGCCTATTATGGTGCGCAGCCCAAGGCTGGCGTGGCGAACATCAAGGCGGCGCTTATGTTGCACTATGCCGGTCTCGACGAGCGCATCAATGCCGGCATCGATGCCTACAAAAAGGAACTGGAGGCAAACGGCAAGAGCTTCCAGATCTTCGTATACGACGGCGTAAACCATGCCTTCAACAACGACACGTCCGCGGCGCGCTACGACAAGAAGGCAGCCGATCTTGCCTGGAGCCGCACCATAGAGTTCTTGAAGAAGAACCTGGCCTGATCATGATGCAACGGTCGTTTCGTGCTGCTCTGGAAACAGCACGGGCGAAGGCTCGATACGGTCCGTGCACAGCCGGCCGCTGCCGAACGATTGATCCGCAGCTTTGAGTGACAAAATCGGGGCTTGTCGCCCCGATTTTCATATGCTTCTGGCGTCTGTTAAAATGCAAGCTATTCGATTTACGGCGCATGAATACCTGCGTGCCATATCGCTCGGATGCGCCGGTTTGAGCCATTTTCCGTCGCTCAACGATAATTCATGGGAACGATATGAGCGCGCAGGGTATGGATCGTATCGGCCTTCGCCGGAAGCCGAAGCAGGAACGCAGCATCCAGAGACTTGATTTGATCCTCACCGCTGCCGCAGAGCTGATCGCACAAAAGGGCGTCAGCGCCATGCGCATGACCGAGCTCGCCGCCGCAGCCAAGGTGCCGATCGGCTCGGTTTATCAATATTTCCCGGAGAAGGCGGCGATTGTTAAAGCGCTCTTCGACCGGCATGCGGCTGCAGTGCAGGCGAAAACGGCCGTCATGTTTTCCAACGTCCAGTCCCTCGATGAAGCATTGGACCTGATCTCGGTGATGATCGACTGGTACTATAACGAGTACCGCAACGACGCCACTTATCTCGGCGTCTGGATGGGAACGGAGACCGACCAGGATCTCCTGCAGCTCAACATCCAGCACAGCAATAGCGTAGCCGAAATTTTCCTCGAGGCAATAAAGCGGATCGCTCCGGAGATGCCGGAAGTCGATATGCAAGCGCGCACTTACCTTTTCAGCCACCTGATCGGCGCCTCGATCCGCCTTGCGGTCAAGAGCGACGAAAAGCTGGCAAAAAGGATGCTGGACGAATGGAAGCACGTCATCCGCGCTTCGCTTTTCGCCGAGGCGGCCTGAATCCTACCAGCTCGGTACCATGTTGGCGGCCTTCAGGCGCGGATACTGCCGCGCATAGGCCGTTTTCACATCCGGTTCCAGATTGTCGTCGACTACCGCAGGCGTGATGTTGTCGAGGCAGGCGGTGATATGCGCCGTGATCGCATTCATCAGCGAGATTGAAACCCCCGGGCGCTTCATGATGCCGATCTGCACCGGCGGCAGGGCAGGAAAGCCGTCAGCCTGGCTCAGAACCTTCATGCCCGTCCGCAATGCCGATTCAGGCATCACTGAAACCGCCATGCCGGCGAGCACGGCAGCGGCAACCACCGTGCATGACCAGCTTGTGAAGAGGATCTGATGCTCGCGACCCACGGCATCGAGCGCCGAACAGGCAAGTTGCCGCCACTGGCAATCGCGGCGTCCGACAGCAAGCGGCACAGGAGCGTCGTCACGGATAGGGTGGTTGGCGGAGCCGACCCAGCAGAGCGGTTCGGTCCTGACGACGTCGGACATGCGTTCCCGCGGATTATGTGTCACCAGCGCGATGTCGAGTTCGCCTTTGTGCATACGCTCTGCCAGATCCACCGAAGGTTCGCACACGATGTATAGCTCCACATTCGGATGGGTCTTGGCGAAACGACCGATGATCTCCGGCATGTAGCGGTCGGCGTAGTCGTCCGGCGTGCCGATGCGCAGCATGCCTTCGAGACGGTTGTCGTCGAAAGCGGCGATTGCCTCGTTATTGAGGCGGATGATGCGGCGAGCGTAATTCAGAAGTTTTTCGCCCTCGACCGTCAAGCGGTTGCCGCGGCCGTCCTTGATGAAGAGCTGCTTGCCGATCCGCTCCTCGAGGCGACGCATCTGCATCGAGACAGCCGATTGCGTCTTGTAGACGCGATCGGCCGCCTTGGTGAAGCTGCCGGAATCTATGATGGCGATGAAAGTCTGCAACTGGTCGATATCAAGAGGCGCGGACATGGGATCACCTATAACGATTGCTGATAATAACCATTAGAAACATTCGTTGGACTGATCAATAGGTCTTTGGCATCTTCGGGATGCAAATCAAGCAAAGTGACGGACAGACACCTGCTGTCCTGCCTAGGTTTCAGCCCTCCCTCCCGCTCGACCTCGCGGGAGGGGTGGGCTGTTGCGCCCGAAAGAAAGGAGAGTTCAATGCGCATGATTGACCAGACTGTAGAACTCGACTGTGCCAAGCAGGCCGCGACGTTTTCCCAGCGTCTCGGAGGAACCCTCGCGCCGCTGACGGCTCTCTTTCGCGCATTCCGCAATCGCAGAGCGATCAATGGCCTGAATGACCTCGACGACAATCAGTTGCGGGATATCGGCCTGACGCGGGCCGATGTAACCGCCGCCCTGTTGACGTCGACCTTCTTCGAGGATCCGTCGGCACATCTGACGAACTCGGCGCGCCGTCGCTGGCGCCTTGCGATATTCCGCTCCTGCGTCGATTAGGAGCGGCCAGTTTCCCCGCAGGGTGATAGCCAATAGCCCTGCCGCTTGACCCGGTGACCGGCTTTCCCAAGCCGTCTCCGGGTTTTTTTCACGTCTTCGAGGAAGCCTGGCCCTTGTTAGGCAGATATGTCTCGAAGATTGATTCCATGCTTTTCTGGTAGCCCCTCTGCACCTCAAGCCCGCTGTCGAACATGGTGTTGAGCACCTTCAGATAATTTTCCGCCTGGTCCTTTGCCTCTTCCTTCGCAGGCTCTGGCGCCCTTTGCGCCGCCGGCTGATTGAGGGTCCCCATCATGTCCTGAAATGCCTTGACGAAGGGATTGTCGAGATACGGATTGGCTGGTGCGCTCTTGGATGCTGGCTGGGGCGTGCTGAACATCAGCTGCATCGCCTGCGTGAACGGATTGTCGAAGATGTTCGGCTCGGATGCCGTTTTCGGCTTTGGCGCAAAACCGGTACTTTCCAGCCATTTCTGAATCGTTTCGCCCATCTGGGTATTGACGAAGGGGTTGACGGGCGAGGCCATCTGTCCGGTCGCTTGCTTGAAGAGCCCGCCCATCAATGTATCGGCCATCACCGGCAGCATCTGCTTGTAGATCTCCTGGCCAATGCCGGTCATCTGGGCGGCTTGTGCTGCGACGGCGCGCGAAACCTCCTTGGAGCCGAAAAGTTGGCCGAGAATACTGTTACCGTCCGAGATGCCCTCCGGGGTGAAGGCCTTCGTCATATCCTCGAAGTATTTGGTATAGTTGCCGGACGCCACCGCCTGCATCAGGCCCATGAAGTCATAGGGATTGCTCGTGCTGCGCTTCAGCCCGGCGGAAAAGGCGGGCATTAGCGCCGCCATTGCCTTGGTCGCCTGTTCCTGGGCAAGGTTGAACTGCTTGGAGATGGCCTCCATCGCTGCGCCATTTTGTGCCTGCATCATCATGTCGAAGAGTGGCAACATGACATTCCTCCCCCGTTCTCGTGCTTGTGAATCGTCACTATAAACGGAAATCGGAATGCGCAAACGGCTTTTTGCCGACTACTTCAGTACTGATATTCCTCAAAGACCGGCTCGACGGAGTGCTGCCAGCGGCCATTGTAACGCGCCAGCAGGTCCTCGGCCAGCGTCGCTTTTTTCGCCATCACCTCGTCGAGCGGCGACAAGAAGATGCTCTCATCCTGGCCTTCCTTGTTCAGCCGGTTGCGCGACCTCAGACCCGCCTTCGAAATACCGATGACCTCGCGGGCGGTTTCGTAAAGGGCCTGGCCGCGGAACTCGGCCTTCAGGCCGGCCGTGGGGACGGCATCGCGCAGCGCGCTGACTTCGGCAAATGTCCAGTTCTTCGTCATCTGATCGGCCGCATCGAGCGCGGCGTCGTCATATAGAAGGCCCACCCAGAAGGCGGGCAGGGCACAGATGCGGCGCCACGGGCCGCCGTCGGCTCCGCGCATCTCGAGGAAACGCTTCAGGCGAACGTCGGGGAAGAGCGTCGAAAGATGATTCGTCCAATCGCCCATCGTCGGCTCCCACGCGGCGACCTCGCCCTTCAGCGCGCCGTTCATGAACTGGCGGAAGGTGACGTGGGTACAGTCATGGTAGTGGCCGTCGCGGACGATGAAGTACATCGGCACGTCGAGCGCCCATTCCATATAGTGCTGGAAGCCGAAGTCGTCGCGGAAGGTGAAATCGAGCAGGCCGGAGCGCCGGTTGTCCGTGTCGCGCCAGATGTCGCCGCGCCAGGAAAGCATGCCGTTCGGCTGACCTTCGGTGAAGGGCGATGAAGCGAAGAGCGCAGTTGCCAGCGACTGAAGCTTCATCGACACGCGCATCTTCTTCTGCATGTCGGCTTCGGAGGAGAAGTCAAGGTTCACCTGGATCGTGCAGGTGCGGTACATCATGTCGAGGCCCTTGGTGCCGACCTTCGGCATGTAGCGGGTCATGATGTCGTAGCGAGATTTCGGCATGCGCGGCGTCTCGGCGAGCGTCCACTTCGGGCTGCCGCCGATGCCGAGGAAGCGAATGCCCATCGGCTCGGCGATTTCGCGCAGTGTGGCGAGATGCGAATTGGATTCCCTGCAGGTCTCGTGGATCGTTTCCAGCGGAGCACCCGAAAGCTCGAATTGGCCGCCGGGTTCGATCGAGATCGCGCCCATACCCTGTTGCTCGGCAAGACCGATGATGTTTTCGCCGTCCATGATCGGATCCCAGCCGTTCTTTGCCTGCAGGCCCTTCAGAAGGGCCGAGATGCTGGCCGTGCCGGCATAGGGAACGGGGGTGTTGCCCGCACGGAAGAAGGCGAACTTCTCATGCTCGGTGCCGATGCGGAATTGCTCTTTCGGCTTGTTCCCCGCAGCAATGTAATCGGTCAGCTCCTGCACCGAAGATATCGGTGTCTGGTCGGTAGTATCGCGAGCCATTCAACGTAACCTGTATTCTGGGGAACGCCCGGTAGCCCGGACAATTGGAAGGGTGATTAGTGCCGGTCTCACGTATGTTGCAAGTGAAATTCTTTCAACGATGCATCAAAAAAATAGCGGGCTGTTTCAACAGAGCCTGATTTGAAGGTCAATTCCAGTCGCCGACAGCCGCCTGGATCACCGCCATGGCCGCAACCGCAGCCGTATCGGCGCGCAGGATACGGGGCCCGAGCGGAATGGCGGTGACGAAATCGAGGCCGCTCAGCCGCGCGCGCTCCTCCTCCGAAAAGCCGCCTTCCGGCCCGACGAGAAGCGCAAGCTGCTTTTCTTCGATCTTCTTCAGCAGTGGCAGCGGGTTTTGCCCCGCATCGCCCTCGTCGCAAAAAATGATCCGCCGATCTTGCGGCCAGCTGTCGAGCAAATCGAAGAGTTTCACCGGCTCGGCAATTTTCGGGATGGCGAGGATGCCGCATTGCTCTGCCGCCTCGACAGCATTGGCCCGCAGTTTATCGAGATTGGTGATCTTGCCCTGTACGTGTTGCGTCATCACCGGCTGCAGCACGCCGGCGCCCATCTCCACCGCCTTTTGCACGAGGTAGTCCAGCCGGCCGACCTTTAGCGGCGCAAAAAGATAGTGCAGGTCGGATGGGGCCGGCTGCTTCCGGGTCTGCTCGGTTGGCGTCAGCAGGATGCGCTTGCGGGTCGGGAAGGAAAGGTTCGCCTTCCACTCTCCGTCTCGGCCGTTGAATACCAGGATTTCGGCGCCTTCCGTCATACGCAGCACATTGGCGAGATAATTGTACTGGTCGGAACTTGCCTCCACCGCGGCGCCCGGCGACAAGGAAGAATCGACGAAAAGCCGTTGCATGCGGAAATTGGCGCGCATCTCAAACAATCCCGATCAAACGAAGAGGGCGAACATAACCAAATAGAGCAACGCCGCAAGCGCCGCCGACACAGGCACGGTGATGATCCAGGCGGCGATGATGGTCATGAAATGCGAGCGCCGCACAAGATAGCGGCGGCGCGCCTCATGCACGTTGGGATCTTCCGGTTCTTCGATCGCCCAGGCCTCGGCCTTGCTGCGCATATATTCGACGCGGCGCTTGGAATTGCGCGTGTACCATTCGCGAAAGAAACCGACGCCGAAGACGGCGCCAACGGCGATGTGCGTCGTGCTGACAGGCAGTCCGAACCAGGACGCGACGATGACGGTAAAGGCCGTCGATAGTGCGACGCAGTAGGCCCGCATCGGATTGAGTTTGGTGATCTGATCGCCGACAAGGCTGATGAGCCGCGGGCCGAACAGCAGCAGTCCGACGGATATACCGAGGGCACCGATCAGCATCACCCAGAGCGGCGGCGCATCACCGCCAGATGCAAGACTCGAGGTCGAACGCACGATCGCCGAAAGCGGTCCGATTGCGTTCGAAACGTCGTTGGCGCCGTGTGCGAATGAAAGCAGCGCTGCAGAGCCGATCAGCGGGAACTTGAAGAGAATGCGCAGCGAACTGTTGCGGTTTTCGAGGCCTTGCGATTGCCGTGCGACGATCGGCATTGACACTGCCCAGGCAACGAGGCCGGTCGACAATCCGAATGCAAGGATCGTCGGTGACGAATATCGCCCGGCGGGGGTAAGCTGCAAGATCATATAAGCTGCAAAACCGCCGGTCATCAGGCCAATCAGGGCCGGAACCCAGCGCCGTGCTGCCGCGATCTTGTCGACACGGTAGATGATCAAGGTCTTGACGAGGTAGAGCAGACCAGCGGCGATCACACCGCCGATCAGCGGCGATGTCATCCAGCTTGAGGTAATTTCCACCATGACGCGCCAGTTGACGGGGTCTGGTCCGACAGCGGCAATTCCGGCTCCGATCACCGCGCCGACAATCGCATGTGTCGTCGAGACCGGCGCGTTCAGCCAGGTGGCAAGATTGATCCAGAGCGCTGCGGCCATCAGCGCGGCCATCATGATCCAGGCAAGCAGGTCCTTGGGAAGCTGTACGGTATCGATGATACTCGAAGAGATCGTTCTGACCACCGCTCCGCCGGCGACCGTTGCTCCAAAAACCTCGAAGGCCGCCGCGATAAAGAGTGCCTGTGCCATCGTCATGGCACGCGCACCGACGGCAGCGCCGACATTGTTCGTCACGTCGTTCGCGCCAATGTTCATGGCCATGTAGGCAGCAAGCGCGGCAGCGGCGATGACGAGAACGGCGCCCTGCCGGTCGAAGACGTAGACGCCTGCAAAAAGCATCGCCAGGCCGAGAAAGATCAGGCCGAGGCCCGGCGCGACCAGCTTGCGCGCGACGAACTTCGCCGCGTCCTCGGCATGGGTGATTTTGTCGAGGTCCTTGTCGAGCGTTCGTTTGGTAAGAACGGGAGTTCGGCTGGGCATGCTGTTCCTTGGGTCAAATCCTGCTTTGGCGCCCCATTATCCTAGCAGCGCAAGAAGGCAGGAATCATTCCGCTGGAATCTGCCTGGGCAAGCTTGCCTGAGGCCGCTCGCCCATCCTTCGTTTGAAGAGTAGGAAGAGATCGCGAAGCTCGGGCTCGTTGACACGCTTGACCGCCTCGTCGCAGGATACCCACTCGATCACACGTTCGCCCTTTTCCTTGAAGTTCTTGACGACATCGGTGACCTCAAGCACGTAGACCTGGACCTTGCAGGTTACTTTCAACCCGTCCTTCAGCATCTTCGGATAGGTATAGGAGCCGAGTGGCTCGTGTTCGACGGCGCCGCGCGCGCCCGCTTCCTCAAGGGCCTCACGGGCCGCTACCTCATAGGAGCGCTTGCCGTTCATCGGCCAACCCTTTGGGATGACCCAGCGTCCCGTATCGCGGCTCGTCATCAAGAGAACCTCGACCTCACCGGTCTTCTTCTTCACCCGGTAGCAGAGCGCAGCATATTGCAGTCGCGGCGGACGACGGAACATTAGCTGCACATCAGAAGCCAGTCGGGCTAGAATCGTCAATTGTCGGGTCACCTTTAAGTCTGCCTCAGGAATCACTAATGTAAGCTTCGCACGGAAAGCTTACACGGTCCATGCGCCGTTTGACGGTAAGGGACACGATCTATACTTCGAATAAGGAAATTCGTTGCCGTTCCGCTTCGAAATTCCGTCAGATCGTGTTCTGATTCCGTCCTTGCACAGCTGTTCAATATGACGCCGGCGGACGTCTCATTCAATGCCGGGAAATCTTATCCTCCGAATTCTCCCAAGATATGGCGGCTATGTCTTCTGCTGCTCAACTCTCGTGCCTCGCCTAAAGTTCCCAGTACGGAACCGGACCGTAGAGGTCGGCGAGATAGTCGATGAAAAGGCGGACCTTGGCCGGTAAAAACTGGCGACTGGGGTAAACTGCCGAGAGCGCCAGATTGCGGGAACCCTCATAGTCTGGCAGCACCTGCACGAGGTTGCCGCTCTTGAGTTCATCGCCGATATCCCAGGTGGAACGCAGCGCGATGCCGAGCCCTGCGATCACCGTCTCGCGGATTACCTCGCTGGAATTGGTAACGAGCATGCCCTCTGGCCGAAGGCTCATCGCGCCGCCCGGTCCTTCAAGCCGCCATACGTCATTGTTGTGCGCCGGCAGACAGCGATGGTTCTTCAGGTCGTCGATGGCTTGGGGCGTCCCATGCATGTTGAGGTAGGAAGGGGCGGCACAAAGCAGGCGCCGGACCGGCGCGAGTCTTCGAGCGACGAGGCTGGAATCGGTGAGTTCGGCAATGCGGATAGCCAGGTCGAAGCCGCCGCCGACGATATCGCTTAGTTCATCCGTCAGCACGAGGTTGATCGCAAGCTGTGGGTGTTCATCCATGAACGCCTTGAGATGCGGCGCGATATGCATGCGGCCGAACGACGTGGGTGCCGATATCTTTAGCGTGCCGTGCATCATCGCCGAGCGGCCGGAGATGTAATATTCGGCTTCCTCCAGCCCGGCGAGAATGCCGAGCACGCGATCGTAGAAACCCTGGCCGGCCTCGGTCAACGAAATCTGGCGGGTCGTGCGTTGCAAGAGACGTGTGCCAAGCCTGTCTTCCAGCCGTTTGATGCGCTTGGAAACGACGGCCGGCGAGAAGCCGAGCAGCCGTCCGGCAAGCGACATGCTGCCGGTCGAAACGACCTTGGCAAATATCTCGAGATCACCCAGATTTGTCATAGCGGTTCTAGACTTTTTCCCTTTTGGCATAAATGCCTAGCATTTGCGCCAGTTTCGGGAAAGTGCTAAGCCAAAGAGCCGGTTGTCGTGGAGGACGCGCCGGTTTTCGCCGCCATTCGTCCGAAGGAAGCGCGCCATGTCCGAGGCCATCAGTTTTCTCGCTCCGCGCGCCGATGTGCTGGCCCGCCGCCGCCAGATCGTTGATGATCTCGTCGACCTGCTGCCGCCCGAATGTCTCGTTCACGAGGCGCGAGAACTCGTGCCCTTCGAAACAGATGCCTTCGTTGCCTATCGCCGGGTGCCACTTGCCGTCGCATTGCCATGCACCACCGTCGAAGTCGCAGCCGTGATGAAATACTGCCATCGCTACGGCATTCCGATCGTGCCGCGCGGGGCGGGCACGTCGCTCTCAGGCGGGGCCATCCCGCAGGAGGATGCGGTCGTGATCGGGCTTTCCAAGATGAACCGCATTCTGGAAATCGATTATCAAAACCGGGCAGCCGTCGTCCAGGCGGGCGTCACGAACCTGAATATCTCCGATTCCGTCTCCGCGGATGGTTTCTTCTACGCGCCCGATCCCAGCTCGCAGCTGGCCTGCACGATCGGCGGCAACATCGGTATGAATTCCGGCGGTGCGCACTGCCTGAAATACGGCGTCACGACCAACAACCTGCTCGGCGTGAAGATGGTGCTGACGGATGGAACGGTGATCGAGCTCGGCGGCAAGGCGCTTGATGCGGGAGGTTACGACCTGCTGGGCCTGGTTTGCGGCCATGAGGGACAGCTCGGCATCGTCACCGAAGCGACGGTTCGCCTGATCGCGAAGCCCGAGGGTGCGCGGCCGGTGCTCTTCGGCTTCGACAGTTCCGAGGAAGCCGGTTCCTGCGTTGCCGATATCATCGCGGCGGGCATCATTCCAGTGGCGATCGAGTTCATGGATAAGCCGGCAATCGAGATATGCGAGGCCTTCGCCCATGCGGGATACCCCCTCGATGCCGGTGCGCTGCTGATCGTCGAGGTCGAAGGCTCCGAGACGGAGATGGACGCCATTTTGAAGAACATCGTCGAGATCGCCCGCCGTCATGGCGTGACATCCATTCGCGAGAGCCAGTCGGCGACGGAGGCGGCACAGATATGGAAAGGTCGAAAATCCGCTTTCGGGGCGACGGGGCGGATTGCCGACTATATCTGCATGGACGGGACGGTGCCGCTCAGCCAGCTTTCCCATGTGTTGAAGAAGACCTCGGAGATCGTCGATCGCTACGGACTGCGCGTCGCAAATGTCTTTCACGCGGGCGATGGCAACATGCACCCGTTGATCCTTTTCAATGCCAACGACCCGCAGGACGCAGCGCGAGCCGAGGCCGCCGGAAACGACATCCTGAAGCTTTGCGTCGATGCCGGGGGCTGTCTCACCGGCGAACACGGCGTCGGCATCGAAAAGCGCGACCTGATGCGGCATCAGTTTTCCGACGTGGATCTCGCTCAGCAGATGGCCGTGCGCGCCGCCTTCGATCCGGGCTGGCTGCTCAATCCGTCCAAGGTCTTCCCGCTTGATGGGCGCGTGGCCTTATGAACGATTTTCTACCTAAGACGGAAGAGGCCGCAGCCTCGATCATTCGTGAACACGCGGCCGCCGGTAGGGCGCTTGCCATATGCGGCGGCAACACCCGCTCGGGGTTAGGAAATTCTGTTGCGACGAAGGACCGGCTGCGTTCGACCGGTCTGACGGGCATCGTCTCGTATAATCCCGGCGAGATGGTCATGACCGCGCGCGCCGGTACACCGCTTGCAGAGGTCGAGGCGGCGCTCGCGGAAAATGGACAGATGCTGGCTTTCGAGCCGATGGACCACCGTCCGGTCATGGGCACGTCCGGTGAGCCGACCATCGGCGGCGTCTTTGCCGCTAACGTCTCCGGTCCTCGCCGCTTCGTAGCAGGGGCGGCACGCGACAGCCTGCTCGGCATCCGCTTCGTCAACGGCAGGGGCGAGATCGTCAAGGCGGGCGGGCGGGTGATGAAGAATGTCACAGGCCTCGATCTCGTCAAGCTGCTGGCCGGTTCGCACGGCACGCTCGGCTTGCTGACGGAGGTCACCTTCCGCGTGCCGCCGCGCCCGAAAACGGAAGAGACAATGGTCATCTCAGGCCTCAACGATGCGGAAGCAGCCGCTGCGATGGCTTCGGCGATGGCGCAGCCGGTCGAGGTTACAGGTGCGGCCCACCTTCCTTTGACCGTCACCTTTAAATTTTTGGGCGGCAAGCTTGCTGAAGGCGGGGCGACCGCTCTGAGGATCGAAGGTCTGCCTGCCTCCGTTGAAGCGCGTGCTGAAAAGCTGGCGTCGGCGATGTCGGGCTTCGGCACGGTCGCAAGATTGGCCGATCCCGAAAGCCGCCAGCTCTGGCACGAGATACGCGACGTGCTTCCTTATGCCGATGAAACAATGCGCCCGGTCTGGCGCATCTCCGTCGCTCCGACCATCGGTCACCAGCTCGTCGCCGCCCTCCGCCTCGAAGCCGGCGTCGACGCCTTCTACGATTGGCAAGGCGGTCTGGTCTGGATGCGGATGGAGGCTGATGCGGAAGCGCAGCTCATCCGCCGTTTCATCAAGGCGCTGGGCGGCGGCCACGCCACGCTGATCCGGGCAACCGAGCCGGCGCGCGCTGCCATTTCGGCGTTCCAGCCGCAACCCGAAGCCGTCGCGCAGCTGTCGGCGCGGGTGAAAGAGAAGTTCGATCCGGCAGGAATACTCAATCAGGGAAAGATGGGGTGATATGATGGCCGTTATCCGCTTGTGGCAGCAGCCCCGCCTGCTCCGAGGGGACATCTCCCCCAGAAGGCAGGAGACTGGCAATGCATCGCGTGCGCTCTTTCCACTCTGGTCCAACTTCGACGGCAGGGCCGTCCCATCCGATCCTCCTTGTGCGCGAAACGTCGGGAAGGACAAAGGCGGGTATTTCTGCCCAATGCCGGGAGCTGCCTGATGCAGACCAATTTCACCGCCGAGCAGCTAAGCGATCCGCACGTCGCCGCATCCGAGAAGATTCTGCGCAAATGCGTCCATTGCGGTTTCTGTACCGCGACCTGTCCCACCTATGTGACGCTCGGCAACGAGCTCGATAGCCCGCGCGGCCGCATTTATCTCATCAAGGACATGCTGGAAAACGGCCGGTCCGCGGATGCCAGATTGGTTACACATATCGACCGCTGTCTCTCCTGCCTGGCATGCGTGACGACCTGTCCCTCCGGCGTCGACTACATGCATCTGGTCGATCACGCCCGGGCCCATATCGAAAAGACCTATAAGCGTCCTTTCATGAACCGGTTCACGCGCGCCATCCTGGCGGCGGTGCTGCCCTATCCGGGCCGCTTCCGCCTGGCGTTGAAGCTTGCGAAGCTCGCCAGGCCGCTCCAGGGGCTGATGCGTGCGCCGGCCTTGAAGCCCTTTGCCGCGATGCTGGCACTTGCGCCGAAACAGATTCCGGCGCCATCGCCCTTCTCGATGCCGGGAACTTATGCTGCGAGGGCGCAAAAGCGGGGCAGGGTCGCTATTTTGACGGGTTGCGCTCAGCCGGTTCTCGATCCCGCGATCAACGAGGCGGCGATCAGGCTTTTGACGCGCCTCGGCATCGAGGTCGTAGCGCCCGCCGGCGAGGTCTGCTGCGGCTCGCTGGTGCATCACATGGGCCGCGAGGGGCAGGCGCTTGCAAGCGCACGGGCAAATGTCGACGTCTGGACGCGCGAGATCGAGAAGGGTGGCCTGGACGCGATCATCATCACCGCCTCCGGCTGCGGCACTACGATCAAGGACTACGGTCACATGCTCCGGCTTGATCCCGCCTATGCACAAAAGGCAGCAGGCGTGGCGGCATTGGCCAAGGACATCACGGAGTTCCTGGCATCGCTCGACCTGCCTGCCAATGCGCCGAAGGGCCTGACGGTCACCTATCACTCTGCCTGCTCCATGCAGCATGGCCAAAGGATCACCATGGCGCCGAAACAGCTTCTGAAGGCGGCCGGCTTCACGGTGCGCGATCCGGCCGAAGGCCATCTCTGTTGCGGTTCGGCTGGAACCTACAACATCATGCAGCCGGATATCTCTGCGGCACTGAAGGTGCGCAAGGTGAAGAATCTCGAGGCGACGAAGCCGGATGTGATTGCGACCGGCAATATCGGCTGCATCACGCAGATCGCGACCGGTACGGCGATCCCGATACTGCATACGGTTGAACTGCTTGATTGGGCATATGGCGGCGATATACCGCAAAAATTAAGAGGTTTTCCGCTATCGTGAGTCGGGCCGGTTTTCGGCCGGTCACGGAGTTCGGCGCTATGCGGCGTACAATCATATCGCTTGCAGGTCTGCTCGGCGCGGCAGGGGCCGCTCACGCCGACAGCCGGTTTTTTTGCTCCACGGACGATAGTAGCGCGCGGTTCACGATCGAAAGTGGCTTTCAGGATGAGGCTGGCCACAGACTCAATCATTTCCGTGGCGCGCTGATCGTCAAGAACGAATCGGTTCCCGAGGTCTTCAGGAAACGCGTATTCGATTCCAGCAAACTCACGAACCGCTGGTCGCATGATGGTGAACTTCGCCTCGAGATTTTCGATGATGGCAGCGAAGATGCCAAGGACCAGTCACTCAGCCTCGTCATCCTGGCCGAGGGCCGCGGGAAGACCTTTTCGGGCACCTACGGGCTGATGGTCAGTGGCGACGGAAAGCCGTTCACCGCCAGCGGCAAGGTCAGCTGCGGATCCAAGTGAGGCGTCACGGCTTGAACAGGCCGCAACAATCTTGCCTGATGTCAATATGAAAAGGGCGGCACAAGGCCGCCCGTCATATCAGTTATCAGCCACCACCGAAGATGGTGCGCAGCACGTCGATGCCCCTGTCCTGGAAAGCGACGTTGCCTTGCTTGTTGCCGGGGCCGATGACGATCACCTTCGTGCCGACCGGCGCGCGCGAATAAAGGTGGATGACGTCGTTATTCATCATTCGGATGCAGCCGGAAGACATGTTGAGTCCGATCGTCCAGGGCTGATTGGTGCCGTGGATTCGGAAAATCGTGTCGCGTCCGCCCTTGTAGAGATACATGGCGCGCGCGCCGAGCGGATTGTCCTCGCCGCCCTCCTGAAAGGCGGGAATGATATGCCCCTTGCGGGCTTCGCGGATGCGCATCTCGGCCGGCGGCGTCCAGCTCGGCCACTCGGCCTTGCGGCCAACCCTGACGACGCCCGACCAGCCGAATCCATCACGGCCGACACCGATGCCGTAGCGGGTGGCGCGGTTCTTCGACTCGACGAAGTAGAGATACTTGTTGTTGGTATCGACGATGATCGTCCCCGATGCCTCGTCGGTCACAAGCCGCACGAGTTTGCGCTTATACTGCGGCTTGACGAACTTCGACTGCGCAACGTGAACGACCGGCGCGGCATCGTGGGCGGGTCGGGCAATGGCGGGCGTTATGGCGATGGAAAAGGCAATGCCGGCGGCCACAAGGCCGGAGGCGACTTTCAGCATGATCGATTCCCCTCAAAAGCAAGATCGGGCTGAAGCTACCTGAACTTCAGCCCGATTCAAGATCGGTTGCCCCTGCATTGCACTTTTCGAGTGTGGGGCCGGCTGAATCCCGGCGTTAGATGACAATAACCCGCGTACCGACGTTGACGCGTTCGTAAAGGTCGACCACGTCTTCGTTGCGCAGCCGGATGCACCCGGACGAGACGGCGCTGCCGATCGTCCAGGGCGCGTTGGTGCCGTGGATACGGTAGAGCGTCGAGCCGAGATACATGGCGCGCGCGCCAAGCGGGTTCTCTGGGCCGCCATCCATGCGCGCAGGCAGGTAATGGCCCTTCGCGGCTTCGCGACTGATCATGTCGGAAGGCGGCGTCCAGGCCGGCCATTCCGACTTGCGGGTAATCTTGTGCGCGCCGGCCCACTCGAAGCCCGGCTTGCCGACGCCGACGCCATATCGCCGGGCCTTGCCGTTTGCCATCACGAGATAGAGAAAGCGGTTGTTGGTGTCGATGACGATCGTGCCCGGCTTTTCCTTGGTTTCGTAATCGACCATCTGCGGCAGATATTGCGGCTCGATCTGATGGCGGATCACCGGTAGTCCGGGACGAACGGCCGCAACCTGCTGCACGGCCGGCGCCCGGCGGAAGAACCGGCGCTGGAAGAAGCCGCGCTGCTGCACGGCGGGGCGCTGGTAGACGACGGGACGAACGCTGCCGCCACCGAGCTGGTTGAGCCACGGCGCAGTGAGATCGGGGCTGAGAACAACCGGCGGGCGGCTCGCATATCGATCGTCGCCGAGCGCCGGCGAGACAAGAAGGCCGATCAGGCCGGCGGCAATCAAGACGGATTTCATCATCGGACGGACTCTCTACAAATGACCGAGAATGCATGAGGGCGGCATTTCTGCCTGACAGAATGCTGCCATCATCCAGCCAGCGAATGGTAAAGATCGATTCAGTAAAAGCCGGCCTTCGCGATAAAGTTTTCGTCAGGGTTACTCTTCGGTTTGGAAACAAGGTTTCTAAATGGTAAAGCCGGATTCTGAGCGCAGGAGCGGCGAAGAAGAATGAGCGAATCGGGTATCATCACCGGCAACGACGGCAAGAGCCGCTGCCATTGGCACGCAAATCTCCCCGACTACATGCGCTATCACGACGAGGAATGGGGCCGGCCGGTCACCGACGATATCCGCCTCTTCGAGAAAATCTGCCTCGAGGGTTTTCAGTCTGGCCTCTCCTGGCTGACGATCCTGCGCAAGCGCGAGAATTTCCGCGCTGCCTTTGCGGGCTTCGATTTCGAAAAGATTGCGCTCTTCGACGAGCGGGATATCGAGCGCTGCCTGAACGATCCCGGCATCGTGCGCCATCGCGGCAAGATCGTCTCGACGATCAACAATGCACGGCACGCGATTGCTTTGAGGTCAGAATTCGGTTCGCTCGCGCATTATTTCTGGAGCTATGAGCCGCAACTGCACGAACGTCCGGCCCTCGTCGACCGCCAGCATGTTGCCGCCAATCCGACGACGCCGGTATCGGTAAGGATATCGAAGGATTTGAAGAAGCGCGGCTGGACCTTTGTCGGTCCGACCACAGTTTATGCCTTCATGCAGGCAATGGGTCTCGTCAACGATCATATCGAAGGCTGCTTCTGTCGTGTCGAAGTGGAGGCGATGCGCGCGGCATTGGTACGCCCGTGAAAGTGTGGGTCCGAACCGTTGCGGCAGTCCTGATGTTTACCACGGCGGCACTTGCTCAGGCGCCGCAACTCGACCCTGGCGAAAAGCTCGAGAAGCTGCAGTTCCCGGCCGTTACAATGCAGATCAAAGGCTGGACCAAGTTCGGCAACAGCGATGTCTATACTCTGCCAGTGCGGGCCGGTCAGCGTGTGAAGATCAGCTTCACGACCAAGAGCCAGTTCGCGTTTCTTGCGATTTTCGATCTTTCGAAGACGGATGACGAAGCTTTCTTCGGGACGGACGAGGACGGCACGACGCTTGATGTGATCGTAAAGGATAACACCACGTGGTTTTTGCGGCCCTATTATTCCAAGGTCTCGCCACGCCGTGGTCTGGGAGCCCCGTATACGCTGCTGATCGAGCCGCAGCCAGTCGGCGAGCCGCAGCCCGCCACACCGCAAGAGCCGGAGCGCCCTTCACTCTTTCGGCCTGCACCCTCGAAATCCGGCACCGGCGAATAGGTCAAGACAGTTCGCCGAGCAAGCTGCCAAGCTCGCCAAGGTGGGCGATCTTGCGAAAGCGTGGCGCATCCTTGGGTTCGTCGACGTGCTCCAGAACCCAAGTCAGTTCATGCGGCACGAAGACGCCGTAGCTTCCGGCGGCAATCGCCGGCACGATGTCGGATTTCAGTGAGTTGCCGACCATCATCGCCCGCTCCGGACCATCTCCGACCTTCGAGAAAATCCGGCGATAGGTGACCGCGGACTTCTCCGAGACGATCTCGACTGCATCGAAGAAATCGCCGAGGCCGGACTGCGCGAGCTTGCGTTCCTGGTCGAACAGGTCGCCCTTGGTGATCAGCACGAGCAGGTAATTTCCAGACAGCTCTTCCAGCGTCTCGCGCACATGCGGCATTGTCTCGACCGGATGGGACAGAAGATCGCGGCCCGTATCGAGAATTTGGGCAATGACGCTCGTTGGCACCTTGCCTTCGGTGATTTCGATTGCTGTCTCGATCATCGACAGCGTGAAGCCCTTTATGCCGAAGCCATAGTGACTGAGATTGCGCTTCTCTGCCTCCAGTAGACGCTCCGAAATTTTCGGACCCTCGGCGAAATCGGCGAGCATTTCCCTAAATTGCGCTTCGGTCAGCCGGTAATATTGTTCGTTCTGCCAGAGCGTATCATCGGCATCGAAGCCGATAGTCGTCAGCGCATGTGTGCTCATCTCAAGCTCCTGCAATCCATGAAGCAATCTATTGAGCGGCTGCGTCGAGACAAGGGCTTTTGCTTTTTCGTCGCAGCACCGTGCATTGGCGTTGAAAAGCAGATGATCGGCATTAGGTAACTATCGCCCACCTGCAGCCAGCCCCCGGCTGTGCCTGACATGTGCGGGCCAACAATCAAAAAAATCGGTTCAGCAGTCCGCAAGCGGCCGCTTGCGGCCGACACAAGGAAATTTCTCCATGCGATACAATCAACTCGGAAATACGGGACTTTTTGTCTCGGAAATCTGCCTCGGCACCATGACTTTCGGCGAGGCGGTCAGCGGCACCATGTGGGGTTCCATTGCCGATGTGGACCAGAAGGCGGCAGACCAGATCGTTGAGCGCTCGCTCGCTGCCGGCGTCAATTTCATCGACACCGCAGATGTCTATTCCTCCGGTGAATCAGAAAGGCTGCTCGGCCAGGCGCTGAAGAACCTCGATGTTCCGCGCAAGGACGTCGTCATCGCCACCAAGGTTTACGGCGTGATGGGCGACAAGCCGAACGATCGCGGCGCATCGCGCGGTCACATCATGGATTCTGTCGAGGCCAGTCTGAAGCGGTTGCAGACGGACCATATCGATCTCTACCAGATCCACGCAACCGATCCCGTCACCCCGATCGACGAGACACTGCGCGCTTTCGACGATCTCATCTCGCGTGGCCTCGTGCGCTATATCGGCGTTTCCAACTGGCAGGCGTGGCGGATCGCCAAGGCGCTCGGCATTTCCGAGCGCCGCGGCTTGGCCCGTTTCGAAACCGTCCAGGCCTACTACTCCATCGCCGGTCGCGATCTGGAGCGGGAAATCGTGCCGCTGATGAATGAGGAGAAGATCGGCCTGATGGTCTGGTCGCCGCTCGCAGGCGGTTTACTCTCCGGCAAATTTGGCCCCGGCGCGCCAGGCAACGGCGAAGGCCGCCGCGCCAATTTCGACTTTCCGCCAGTGGACAGGGAAAAGGCCTGGGCCTGTGTGGCCGTCATGCGCGATATTGCCGAGAAGCACGGCAGCAACGTCGCAACCGTTGCGCTCGCTTATGTCCTTGCAAAACCATTCGTGACCAGCGTCATCATCGGCGCCAAGCGCATCGATCAGCTCGACCAAAACCTTGCCGCCGTCAGGCTGAAGCTCGATGCTGGCGACATGGAGAACCTCGATAGGGTCAGTGCGTTGGCACCGGAATATCCAGGCTGGATGCTGTCGCGCCAGGGTGCGGCCCGCCGGCCGGAACCGTTTGAGCCGAACGCCTAAGAACGGCGAACTGAAACGCCGGTGCGGGAAGCGCCGGCGTTTTTGCTGATGACGCTCATTGCCGCGGGCTTTCAGCCAGGCATTCATGTCTGCGATCTCCGCTTCCTGAGACTTGCCGCGCCGCGCCGGGGGAACCGTGGACGCGCCCGGATCGTGGAGGAAGGGCAGCGGCTCTGCGTTGAAGGGATACTTTGGGCAAAGCTTGGCGCCCGCTCGGAAAATCCTCCGCTTTCAAGCGGGCTAAGATGTTAAGGTCGTTCCCGCCCATTAGGTGGGCTGCCCTTCGATCTTCGATTCTGCCTTGCGCTTCAAGTCCCTGAGCCCTTGCCGCTATCCTTCCAATCCGCTAGGAAACCGCCACTGTCACGATTGAGCGGAATGCTTTGGAAATGAACGAGAAGCAGAAGAAACCACAAAAGCTCAAGGCTCGCTTGCCGCGCGGCTTCGTCGACCGTTCGGCCGCCGATATCCGCGCAGTCAACGAGATGATCGCAAGGATACGCGAGGTCTATGAGCATTATGGTTTCGATCCGGTCGAAACGCCGCTCTTCGAATATACCGACGCGCTCGGCAAGTTCCTGCCCGACAGCGACCGCCCGAACGAGGGTGTCTTCTCGCTGCAGGACGATGACGACCAGTGGATGAGCCTGCGCTACGACCTGACGGCGCCGCTTGCCCGCCACGTCGCAGAGAATTTCAACGAGATCCAGCTACCTTACCGCACCTATCGCGCCGGCTACGTGTTCCGCAATGAAAAGCCGGGTCCCGGCCGCTTCCGCCAATTCATGCAGTTCGATGCCGACACCGTCGGCGCGCCAGGCGTGCAGGCCGATGCCGAAATGTGCATGATGATGGCCGATACGCTGGAAGCCCTCGGAATCAAGCGCGGGGATTATGTGATCCGGGTGAACAACCGCAAGGTTCTGGATGGAGTGCTGGAGGCGATCGGCCTCGGCGACGAGGACAAGGCAGGACAGCGCCTCAACGTGCTGCGCGCCATCGATAAGCTCGACAAGTTCGGTCCCGAGGGTGTGCGGCTGCTGCTCGGCGAAGGCCGAAAGGATGAATCTGGTGACTTCACCAAGGGTGCGGGGCTGACGCCGCAGCAGATTGATCGATTACTTGACTTCATCAGTATCTTGCAAACGGCAGAAACGGCGCTCGGTTCTCACCCGTTGGTGCAAAACCCAGTGGCCGGTGACCAGGTTGACGTAGGGGCTATTTTTGACACGCTTCACAACAACTTCAAAGATTCTCCTAAAGGCATTGAGGGGGTTCTTGAGCTAAAGCAGATTTGGCAATTGGTTGAAGCAGCGGACTACGGTCCGGATCGCATCAAGATCGACCCCTCCGTCGTGCGCGGCCTAGAATACTACACCGGCCCGGTCTACGAAGCCGAACTGCTCTTCGACGTGACCAACGAAAAGGGTGAAAAGGTAGTCTTTGGCTCGGTCGGTGGCGGTGGCCGTTATGACGGTCTCGTCTCCCGCTTCATGGGCCAGCCGGTTCCAGCAACCGGCTTTTCGATCGGCGTTTCGCGCCTGATGACGGCGCTGAAGAACCTCGGCAAGCTTGGCCAGAGGGAGGTCATCGAGCCGGTGCTCGTCACAGTCATGGATGGCCAGGACATGGATGCCTTGGGCCGCTACCAGCGCATGACGCAAGAGCTGCGCGCTGCCGGCATCCGCGCCGAAATGTTCCAGGGCAACTGGAAGAAGTTCGGCAACCAGCTGAAATATGCCGACCGCCGCGGCTGCCCGATCGCCATCATCCAGGGCGGCGACGAGCGTGCGCAAGGCGTCGCGCAGATCAAGGACCTGATCGAAGGCAAGCGCCTGTCCGGCGAGATCGAGGACAATGCCAGCTGGCGCGAGGCGCGGGTGGCGCAGGAGACCGTCGCCGAGGCCGATCTTGTGGCCAAGGTGAGGGAAATACTGGCGGCTCAGGCGGAGGATCGCGCAAGGGCGGGCGGCAATGGGTGATTTTCCCCTCTCACCGCAAGGGCCATTGGCTTTGAGCCCTGCTGTCCTTCCCAACGCAGCCTTCGCTTGGTCGACTTGGCCGTTTTCCTCGTTCGGCAATCGCTGCGGCCTGGTCCTTTCCCCTTGTGGGGAGGGGTTGGGGAGGGATCTTTATCTGGGAGCCAGCCCATGGCCCTGATCAACCTCCCCGATTTCGCCAACGACCTCCTGGACGAATTTGCCGCCCGCAAGGCGGAGCGGATCGACACGCCGGTCATCCAGCCGGCCGAGCCCTTCCTCGACATTGCCGGCGAAGACCTGCGCCGCCGCATCTTCATGACGGAAAGCGAAACCGGCGCCAGCCTCTGCCTGCGGCCGGAATTTACCATTCCCGTCTGCATCCGCCACATCGAGACGGCAACCGGCACGCCGAAACGCTATTCCTATCTCGGCGAAGTCTTTCGCCAGCGCCGCGAGGGTGGAAACGAATTCTATCAGGCAGGCATCGAAGACCTTGGCGACATCAATATCGCCAGCGCCGACGCCCGCGCGGTCGGCGATGCGACCGGCATCCTGGCGCGGCTTCTTCCTGGCAAACGCATCACGGTCACGCTGGGCGATCAGGCCGTCTTCGAAGCTGTGGTCCAGGCGCTCGGCCTGCCGCTCGGATGGCAAAAGCGGCTGATCCACGCCTTTGGCAGTATGGGCCAGCTTGAAGCGCTTCTTGCGAGCCTCGTCAGTCCCCAATTCGTGACCGACCTCGATGACGATGTCGCACGGCTGATTACCGCCGGCGACGAGGCGGCGCTGATCGCCCACATCGACGCGACGATGAACAGAACAGGCTATTCCTCGAATGCCAGCCGCTCCCCGGCTGAAATCGCCCGTCGGCTGAAGGAGAAGCTGGTCCTTTCCGAAACGCGCCTCGATGATGCGGCCTTCCGCGTGCTCGAAGAGTTCCTGTCGCTGAGGGTGCCGCTCATCAATGCGTCGGCTGCTCTGGCCGGT
This sequence comes from Rhizobium etli 8C-3, assembly GCF_001908375.1. Classification (NCBI taxonomy): domain Bacteria; kingdom Pseudomonadati; phylum Pseudomonadota; class Alphaproteobacteria; order Hyphomicrobiales; family Rhizobiaceae; genus Rhizobium; species Rhizobium etli. The sequence continues at coordinate 875,112 of NZ_CP017241.1, forward strand.
TTTGCCGATGCGGCCGGATTGAAGCTCGGCAATGCGCTGTCTCGCTTCGATGGCAGGGTAGCCGCCCTCGGCAATGCCGGGATCGACCTCGGCTCCATCGATTATCGCGCAGCCTTCGGTCGCCCGCTCGATTATTACACCGGCCTTGTCTTCGAGGTGGGCATCCAGGGTTCGTCCGCCGTGCTCGCAGGCGGCGGACGCTTCGACAGGCTGTTGACGCTGCTGGGCGCCAAGGATCGTATTCCGGCCGTTGGATTCTCGCTCTGGCTCGACCGCATCGAAACGGAAAGGGCGGCCCCATGACCATCACCATCGCGCTGCCCTCCAAGGGCCGGATGAAGGACGATGCCTCCGCACTTTTCGAGCGCGCCGGCATGAGGATCATCGCCGTCGGCAACGACCGCTCCTATCGCGGCCGTGTCGAAGGTTGGGACGACGTCGAGATCGCCTTCCTGTCGGCCACAGAAATATCCCGCGAACTTGGCAGCGGCACCATCGATTTCGGCGTGACCGGGGAAGACCTGGTGCGCGAAGGGTTGGCGGAAGCCGACAAGCGCGTCGAATTCAGCGCCCGCCTCGGTTTCGGCCGCGCCGACGTGGTGGTTGCCGTTCCTGAGATCTGGCTCGATGTCGACACCATGGCCGATCTCGGTGATGTCGCGGCGGACTTCCGTGCCCGCCATGGCCGCCGTTTGACCATCGCGACCAAGTATTGGCGGCTGACGCAGCAGTTCTTCTCCAGCCAGCATGGCATCCAGCTCTATCGCATCGTCGAAAGCCTTGGCGCGACGGAAGGGGCCCCGGCCTCCGGCTCGGCCGATATCATCGTCGACATCACGTCGACGGGCTCCACCTTGCGGGCGAACCATCTGCGGGTGTTGAACGACGGTGTGATCTTGCGCTCGCAAGCCTGCCTCGTGCGCGCCCGCAAGGAGAGCCACGCGGGCGAGCCGTCGGTGGCAAGGGTCATAGAGGCGGTGCGCAGCGCCCTTTGATTTCAAAAATCCGAACGAAAAACCCGCCGTCTTCCGACGGCGGGTGGCTTATGCTTGGGAGGATTTTTGCGCTTAGGCGGTGAGCGCATATGCGCCGCGGCGTGCGTCGAGCGAATAGGCGCCCGGGCCGAAGGTGGCGAGGAGGATATAGGCGCCGGCAAGGGTAAGGTTCTTCATCAGCATGATCTGGTTGAGCACGTTGATCCAGCCATTGGCTGCAGCCGGGAAATCCGGAACATTGATCGTGCCGCTGTGGAAGACGAGGCCGGTGAAGGCGCAGAAAACGGCGAGCGCCCAGCCGACGATACGGGTCTGGAAGCCCACGAGGACGGCAAGCCCCGCAACAAGCTCAAAAAGGCCAGCGCCATAGGCCAGAAGCGTTGCGGCAGGAAGGCCGGCCCCGCTGATCATCCCGGCTGTGCCGGCCGGATCGGTGAGCTTACCGAAGCCGGACATGATGAACATAAACGAAAGCAGGATGCGGGCAACAAGAAGGACGATGCTGTTGGTATTCGACATGGACGCGATCTCCGTTTGAATTGATCTGGAGGTCCCCGTGCCCCGGCACCGTCTGAACCTCGATTGCCCGGTGTTGTCGCCTTTTTCGGCTGCGATGAAAAGATAAACAAAAGAGGATGCTTTGTTCACTAATCTGAAACAGTCTCCCCGCTGAGCGGCTTGTCTTTTTCGCCGCCGGTCTTCTATGTTCGCCCCCCAACCTCCCAGGAGACAAAAGCATGGCAGACCTTTCCGCATTTCCGATTACCAAGCGCTGGCCGGCGCAGAATCCGAATATTATCCAGCTTTATTCGTTGCAAACGCCGAACGGTGCGAAGATTGCGATCGCCCTGGAAGAGCTCGGTCTGCCTTACGAGGCGCATTACATCTCGTTTGCAACCAACAATCAGAAGTCTGCCGAATTCCTCTCGCTCAATCCGAATGGCCGCATACCGGCGATCATGGATCCGAACGGGCCGGGCGGGAAGCCGATCGGCCTTTTCGAGTCAGGCGCGATTCTCCTTTATCTCGCGGAAAAAACCGGCCAGCTCCTCCCGCCGGATGCTGTGGGACGCTACGAGACCATCCAGTGGGTGTTCTTCCAGATGGCGGGCATCGGCCCGATGTTCGGCCAGTTTGGCCATTTCTTCAAATTCGCGGCTGAAAAGATCGCCAATAATTCCTATCCGATGGAGCGTTACCGCGACGAAGCCAAGCGGCTGCTGGGCGTGCTGGAAGGCCGCCTTGAGGGACGGCAGTGGATCATGGGCGAGGCCTATACCATTGCGGACATCACCACATTCCCATGGATCCGCGGCGCCGACATCTTCTACGGCGGCCGGGAAGTCCTGGACTATGCAAAGTTCCCCTCCGTCATGGCCTGGCTCGAACGCTGCATCGCGCGACCGGCAAGCGCCAAGGGTCTGAACATTCCCGTAAAGCCGGAGTGATCCGACCCAAAGGAAGGGCGGGTCACAGGAAGCGGCGTGCCCGAAGCGTCGCTGGGACGACTGCGTCGGACCGGACAATCCGGTCCGCTTCATCGAAGCTTTCGTGGATCTACTGGATCCAACGATCATGGTGTAATCCGTGCGAGCCGAAGGCGAATGGGCGCCCGCGCCATGATCGAGCCACCTTCTGGCCGGCTGACCCGGCGCTCTTCGCGCACATTGACCAGATTGGCCGAAAATCCGACCATGGTCGCGGTCGATCACGAGATTCCTCCCAGTCTGCCTGACGCTCGCGCCCGATTTCGGTTGTCGTCAAGAGCCCGCTGTCTCGCTATGAGGGGTCGCAGGATCTGCTGTCCTCAAGATGCTTGCGCCTGATCCCGGCTTGCCGTCTGGTTTGATCCTTCCTGTGTGAAGCGCGGAAAGATGAAGACCCCCGCCATGCTACCACTGAACTTTTTCTCCACACCGCTCGACTGACCCATGCAGAAAACCGGCTGACACAGGCCGTTCGGCATCATGATCGTGGTGGAAAAGCAGAAGGACGATGAAACAGTTGTAGCTTGCTCGAGAAGCGCGATGATATGCCCGCGATCTTTCGGATCATAGCAGCGCAGCAGGCTCAGAAGGCCGCATTCATGTGCCGAAAGGCCATGCAGCATGCTACTCCAGTCGCCGAGGCGGATCATTCCGCTCGAAAAGTCGCCCTGCCAGGCCTCAAAGACCGAAAATTGAGCAAGCATTTCCTGGTGGCGATGGCTCAGATCCAGCGATTCAAGCATCAGGGGGGCGGCAAGAGCTGCATTGGCGATCTTAAACAAGAGGTTCCCCGGTTCAGGCGCAGTCTCGGCTGCGCTGCGGTCAGAGCGAAACAGGGTCATACGGCGCCAGGCATCCTGCCTGCGGTCTAAAACCTCGATCGCCGGGGCAACGAGGCTCGCTCTTGCTTGTCGCGGAAACATCCGTCGGCGAATGTTCACGCGGGTTACGATGGCGGTCCGGTCTCACTGGCGGGTGAGAACGATCCTCGAACGCAGATCGATTGCAGCGGATTTATAGGAGCTTTTCGCCAAACGGCAACGGCTTTTTCGGGGCTGATCCCAGTCCGCTCAATACGGCCTCATCAGGCAATTTGGCTGGAAAGCGTCGCAAGAGAAGTACAAAAACCAGTCTGTGATCGATTTCACGCGGTTTCAGGTCGCGACGCAACTTTTTTGCCCGCCGGATACCGGTCCAAGCGAAAATTCGAACATTTACTGAAAATCTGGCGGCGCAAGCTTCGCGAAAGCTCCGGCTGGTGGCGGCAAGAAGACAGGCAATGTCTAGACGTTTCGCCAGGTCGATGCCTTTGCCGGGTGCTGCGCAGCTGCGAATTCGCGCTCAAAAAAAGGGCGGTCAGAGACCGCCCTTCCTGAACTGAACCGGATGGCTCAGATGCGAGACCTCAGTCTCACATCATGTCCATTCCGCCCATTCCGCCCATGCCGCCGCCCGGCATTGCCGGAGCTTCCTTCTTGGGCAGCTCGGCGATCATGGCTTCCGTGGTGATCAGCAGCGAAGCAACTGAAGCTGCATTCTGCAGAGCCGTACGGACGACCTTGACCGGATCGACGATACCCATGGCGATCATGTCGCCATACTCGCTCGTCTGGGCGTTGTAGCCGTAGTTGTCGTCATTCTTGTCGAGGATCTTTCCGACGACGATCGAAGCTTCGTCACCAGCGTTGTCGGCGATCTGGCGAACCAGCGACTGCAGCGCCTTGCGAACGATGTTGATGCCGGCTTCCTGGTCGTCGTTCACACCCTTGGAGGTGATCTTGACGGAGGAGCGGAGCAGGGCAACGCCGCCGCCCGGGACGATACCTTCCTGAACAGCAGCGCGCGTCGCATTGAGAGCGTCGTCGATACGGTCCTTCTTTTCCTTCACTTCGACTTCCGTCGAGCCGCCGACGCGGATGACGGCAACGCCGCCGGCGAGCTTGGCAAGGCGTTCCTGCAGCTTCTCGCGGTCGTAGTCGGAGGTGGTTTCTTCGATCTGCGCCTTGATCTGTGCAACGCGGCCTTCGATGTCGGACTTGGCGCCGGCGCCGTCGACGATCGTGGTGTTTTCCTTGGAGATCGAAACCTTCTTGGTGCGGCCGAGCATGTCGAGCGTGACGGACTCGAGCTTGATGCCGAGGTCTTCGGAGATGACCGTGCCGCCGGTGAGGATCGCGATGTCCTCGAGCATGGCCTTGCGGCGGTCGCCGAAGCCCGGAGCCTTGACGGCAGCAATCTTCAGCCCGCCGCGCAGCTTGTTGACGACGAGCGTTGCAAGTGCTTCGCCTTCGACGTCTTCAGCGATGATGAGCAGCGGCTTGCCGGTCTGGACGACAGCTTCGAGAACCGGAAGCATCGACTGCAGGTTCGAGAGCTTCTTCTCGTGCAGCAGGATGTAGGCGTCTTCGAGGTCAGCAACCATCTTTTCCGGGTTGGTGACGAAGTACGGCGACAGGTAGCCGCGGTCGAACTGCATGCCTTCGACGACTTCGAGTTCGGTTTCGGCGGTCTTGGCTTCTTCGACGGTGATGACGCCTTCGTTGCCGACCTTCTGCATGGCCTCAGCAATGTCACGGCCGACCTGGCTGTCGCCGTTTGCGGAGATCGTGCCGACCTGAGCTACTTCTTCCGAAGTGGAGATCTTCTTGGCCTTGGCCTGGAGATCCTTGACGACTTCGCTAACGGCGAGATCGATGCCACGCTTCAGGTCCATCGGGTTCATGCCCGCTGCAACGGCCTTGTTGCCTTCGCGAACGATGGCCTGTGCGAGAACTGTTGCGGTCGTGGTGCCGTCACCGGCGATGTCGTTGGTCTTCGAAGCGACTTCGCGGACCATCTGGGCGCCCATGTTTTCGAACTTGTCGTCCAGTTCGATTTCCTTGGCGACCGACACGCCGTCCTTGGTGATGCGCGGCGCGCCGAAGGACTTGTCGATGATGACGTTGCGGCCTTTCGGGCCGAGCGTTACCTTGACTGCGTCAGCGAGGATATCGACGCCGCGCAGCATCTTTTCGCGCGCGGTGCGGCCGAACTTAATTTCTTTAGCTGCCATTTTGAAAACTCCTGAGAAGGGTTGTCAGCGATTTCGAGTAAAAAGCGACCGGCTGGATCAGCCGATAATGCCCATGATGTCGGCTTCCTTCATGATCAGAAGGTCTTCGCCGTTGATCTTGACTTCTGTGCCGGACCACTTGCCGAACAGAACGCGGTCGCCAGCCTTGACGTCGAGAGCGACGACCTTGCCGGCTTCGTCACGAGCGCCGGAACCGACGGCGACGATTTCGCCTTCCTGCGGCTTTTCCTTAGCGGTATCGGGAATGATGATGCCGCCTTTGGTCTTTTCTTCGGACTCAACGCGGCGAACGACGACGCGGTCGTGAAGGGGGCGGAAATTGGTGCTTGCCATTGTCTAATCCCTCGATCAAATGACATTCGCAGGCCGGGCGGCCCACATGGATAAGTGTTAGCACTCTCCGTAGAGGAGTGCTAGCGCCGAGCATTTAGGGATGGCTCCGGAAGGAGTCAAGAAGACCCATCACGGAATTTTGCGCCGGAATTGTGAAGAGGCCGGGAATTGTTGAATCATCGCCCGGTTCAACCCGTGTCGGTTGCCGGAGCTTCGGAGGCGCGCAGGCTGTCGACGGCGTGGCGTGACTCTGGTGCAATGTACGATGGTTTTTGCTGAAGAACGCCCAAAACCCCTTGCCATCGCGGCATGCCTTTGCAATGTCACGCCTGACTGAAAGCAAATCGGGAAATCGGATGGCCAAGCGGATTGGAAGTTTTGCGGAGATCACCAGCCAGTATGATGCGATTTTCTGCGATGTCTGGGGCGTGCTTCACAATGGCGTCGATCCTTTCCCCACGGCCGCTGCTGCTCTGGAAGCGGCGCGCGGCGAGGGGCTTGCCGTCATCCTCATCACCAATTCACCGCGAATCGCGCCGCAGGTCGTCGCCCAGCTTCGCCAGATCGGCATCCAGGACGGCGCCTATGACCGGATCGTCACCTCCGGCGACGTCACCCGCGGCCTGATCGCCCAAGGCCCGAAGAAGGTGTTCCTGCTCGGCCCGGATCGCGATCTGGCCATCATCGAAGGTCTCGGCGTCGAACGCGTCGATGCGAAGGACGCCGAAACCGTGGTCTGCACCGGTTTCTTCGACGACGAGACGGAAAAGCCGGAAGACTACACCGATATGCTGGAGGATTTTCAGGCGCGCAACGTGCCGATGGTCTGCGCCAATCCGGACCTTGTCGTTGAACGTGGGCACCGCATCATCCCCTGCGCCGGAGCCATGGCTGCCTATTACCACCAGTTGGGCGGCGAGATCCGCATCGCCGGAAAGCCGCACGCGCCGATCTACGACGCCGTGCTGGCAACTGCGCACGAGCTTCGCGGCGATTTCCCGAAAAGTCGCATTCTTGCCATCGGCGACGGCATGCCGACGGATGTGCACGGCGCTCTCGATTACGGTCTCGATCTCCTCTATATCAGCGGCGGCATCCACGCGAAGGAATACACGCTGAACGGCGAGACCGACGAGGCGATCCTGCATGCCTATCTCGAACGCGAGAAGGCCGCGCCCAAGTGGTGGATGCCGCGCCTCGCATAAGAAGAAGCCCGCCGATGACCGTTTTTCACCGCAATGAAACCCGCGAACCCCTGCCTGACCACTTGAAAGGCGGGGTAATTGCCATCGGCAATTTCGACGGCGTCCATCGCGGCCATCAATCGGTCCTGAACCGCGCGCTGGAAATCTCGAAGGAGCGGGAGATCCCGGCACTGGTGCTGACTTTCGAACCGCATCCCCGCACGGTCTTCAGGCCGGAAACACCGGTCTTCCGCATCACGCCTGCACCTTTGAAGGCCCGCATCCTGGAGGCGATCGGCTTCAACGCCGTCATCGAATATCCCTTCGACCGCGAGTTCTCGCAGCGCTCGCCGGACGACTTCATTCACGGCATCCTGAAGGACTGGCTGGGTGCCTCCGAAGTTGTCACCGGCTTCGATTTCCATTTCGGCAAGAATCGCGAGGGCGGCCCGGCCTTCCTGATGGATGCCGGCCATAAATACGGTTTCGGCGTCACTCTGATCGACGCATTTCGCGACGAGAATGCCGAGGTCGTCTCATCGAGCCGCATCCGCGAGTTGTTGAAGGAAGGCGATGTCGGCCAGGCGGCCGCGCTGCTCGGCTACCGCTATACAGTCGAGGCAGAGGTGATCGGCGGCGAAAAGCTCGGCCGCGAGCTCGGTTTTCCAACCGCAAACATGCAGCTTCCACCGGAGGCCGACCTTGCAGCCGGTGTCTACGCCGTTCGCTTCCGTCTGGACGACGCAAAGCTCTACGATGCAGTTGCGAGCTACGGCCGTCGCCCGACGGTGATCGAAAACGGTGCACCATTGCTGGAGACCTATCTCTTCGATTTCAGCGGCGACCTCTACGGCCGGACCTGTTCCGTCTCCTTCTTCGGCCACCTTCGGCCCGAACTGAAGTTCGACGGCCTGGACGCGCTCGTCGAACAGATCAAGCGTGACGAGCAGGAGGCGAGGGCGCTGCTTGCGGGTGTCCGGCCGCTCGGCGATCTCGACCTTAAGCTTTGTTTCGTCTGATGCCGCGATGCCGGCTGGCGCGGCCTCAAATCCCTCTTCCTTTTCCCGGCAAAAACGCCTATGAACCGCCGCTATGAATAAAGTCCGGCTGTCGAGTGCGATGCGAATTATCGGCCCGGCCTTCCGCGCGCGCTGAGCGGCCGGAAGGTCCGGGTTTTGGGCGCTTGGGCAAACGAGCGCTTCCGTCATCAAACATTTTTGAAGCCGTCGCGCCTTGAAGGCGCCCAGAAACGATTGCTGAAACATGACCGACACAGCCGAAAAGTTCGACTACTCGAAGACCCTCTACCTGCCCGAAACCGACTTCCCGATGCGCGCCGGCCTGCCGCAGAAGGAGCCGGAAATCGTTGCACGCTGGCAGCAGATGGGCCTCTACAGGAAGCTGCGCGCATCCGCCGCCGGACGCGAGAAGTTCGTCCTCCACGACGGCCCTCCCTATGCGAACGGCAACATCCATATCGGCCATGCGCTGAACAAGATCCTCAAGGACGTCATCAACCGCTCGTTCCAGATGCGCGGCTTTGACGCCAACTACGTTCCCGGCTGGGACTGCCACGGTCTTCCGATCGAATGGAAGATCGAGGAGAAGTACCGCGAGAAAGGAAAGAACAAGGACGAAGTTCCGATCAACGAGTTCCGCAAGGAATGCCGTGACTTCGCCGCAGGCTGGATCAAGGTTCAGTCCGAGGAGTTCAAGCGCCTCGGCATCGAGGGCGACTTCGATAATCCCTATACGACGATGAACTTCCACGCGGAATCGCGCATTGCCGGCGAGCTTTTGAAGATCGCAAGAAGCGGCCAGCTCTACCGCGGCTCAAAGCCGGTCATGTGGTCGGTCGTCGAGCGCACTGCGCTGGCGGAAGCCGAAGTCGAATACGCCGATGTCGAAAGCGACATGATCTGGGTGAAGTTCCCCGTCGCCGAGGGCCCCGCTGCACTGGCAGGCGCCTTCGTGGTCATCTGGACGACCACACCATGGACGATCCCGGGCAACCGCGCGATCGCCTTCTCCTCGCGCTACTCCTATGGTCTGTTCGAAGTTGCGACCGCCGAGAACGACTTCGGGCCGCAGCCGGGCGAGAAGCTGATCTTTGCCAAGCGCTTGGCTGAGGAATCCGCTGCCAAGGCGAAAGTGACCTTCAATTTCGTTCGCGATATCAAAGCGGATGAACTTGCCGCCGTCACCTGCGCCCACCCGCTGCACGGCCTCGGCGGTGGGTATGATTTCCAGGTTCCGCTGCTTGATGGCGAGCATGTGACCGATGACGCCGGAACCGGTTTCGTCCATACCGCCCCCAGCCACGGTCGCGAGGACTTCGATGCCTGGATGGACAACATGCGGGAGCTTGAAGCGCGCGGCATTTCGTCGACGATCCCGTTCCCGGTCGACGATGCCGGCTTCTTCACCGTCGATGCGCCCGGCTTCGGGCCGGATGCGGAAGGCGGCGCGGCGCGTGTTATCGACGACAGCGGCAAGAAGGGTGATGCCAACGAGCGTGTCATCAAGGCGTTGATCGCCCGTCACGCGCTCTTCGCACGGGGCCGCCTGAAGCACTCGTATCCGCATTCCTGGCGCTCGAAGAAGCCGGTCATCTTCCGCAACACGCCGCAGTGGTTCGTCTATATGGACAAGGAGCTCGGCGACGGAACGACGCTGCGCTCGCGTGCGCTGAACGCGATCGATGCAACCCGCTTCGTACCGGCTGCCGGCCAGAACCGCCTGCGTGCGATGATCGAACAGCGCCCGGATTGGGTGCTTTCGCGCCAGCGCGCCTGGGGCGTGCCGATCTGCGTCTTCGTCGACGAGCAAGGACAGATCCTGCAGGACGACGAGGTCAATACCCGCATTCTCGAAGCCTTCGAAAGCGAAGGCGCCGACGCCTGGTTCGCCGAAGGTGCGCGGGAGCGTTTCCTCGCCAACAAGGCGAACGAGCCGTGGAAGCAGGTCATGGATATCCTCGACGTCTGGTTCGACTCAGGCTCGACGCACACCTTCACGCTTCAAGACCGCCCGGATCTTAAATGGCCGGCCGATCTTTATCTCGAAGGCTCGGATCAGCATCGCGGCTGGTTCCATTCCTCACTGCTCGAATCGGCTGCTACCCTCGGCCGCGCGCCTTACGACGCAGTCCTCACCCATGGCTTCACCATGGACGAGAAGGGCGAGAAGATGTCGAAGTCCAAGGGCAATGTCACCGCGCCGCAGGAAGTGATGAAGGATGCCGGTGCGGATATCCTCCGCCTCTGGGTCATGACCTCCGACTACGCGGACGACCTTCGCGTCGGCAAGACGATCATTCAGACGAATGTCGATGCCTACCGGAAGCTTCGCAACACGGTCCGCTGGATGCTTGGCACGCTTTCCCACGACAAGGGCGAAGTGATCGCGCTCGCCGATCTGCCGGAGCTGGAACGGCTGATGCTCCACCGCCTGGCCGAGCTCGACGAGCTCGTGCGCGAGAACTACGATGGCTTCGACTTCAAGAAGATTGCGCGCGCGCTGATCGACTTTGCCAATGTCGAGCTCTCGGCCTTCTATTTCGACATCCGCAAGGACGCGCTTTACTGCGATGCTCCGTCGAGCCTGCGACGCCGTGCGGCTCTCCATGTCATCCGCAATATCTTCGATTGCATGGTCACCTGGATGGCGCCGATGCTGCCCTTCACGATGGAAGAGGCGTGGCTGTCGCGCGATCCAAAGGCGGTCTCGGTTCATCTCGAGCAGTTCCCGGCGATCCCGGCTGAATGGAAGAACGAAGCGCTGGCCGGCAAGTGGAAGAAGGTCCGTGCGATCCGTTCGGTCGTGACCGGCGCTTTGGAGATCGAGCGCAAGGACAAGCGGATCGGCTCGTCGCTGGAAGCAGCGCCCGTCGTGCATGTCACCGACAGCGTGCTTCGCGCGGCTCTTGACGGGCTGGATTTCTCGGAAATCTGCATCACCTCCGGAATTGCCGTCGATGTCACCGAGGGGCCTGCCGACGCTTTCCGGCTGCCGGAAGTTCCCGGCGTCAGCGTCGAGCCGGCACTTGCCGAGGGAACCAAATGCGCCCGGTCCTGGCGCATCACCAAGGATGTCGGCTCCGATCCGCAGTATCCGGATGTATCGGCGCGCGATGCCGCTGCATTGCGTGAACTCGGGTTGTAATACTGAAGAAAAATGCCGGATGAATTGCTCTTTTGCAGTTCATCCGGTAGAAGCTGCCTGAAAATGGCCGGATTTTTACGTCAGGGGGACGTCATCCGGTAGGGCGATGATTGCACCGGCATGGCTGGAAGGGTTTTCATGTTAGCGACGCGTTGGTTCCGTGTAGGCGCTTGCCTGACTGTTGTTGTGACAGCGGGTTCGATAGCTTCCGGCTGCAGCCCGACCTACGGTACAGGCACGTCGGCGATGGCCCAGCTTGGGGACGATCTCGGCCAGTCCGTTTCCCTGGCTCCCCGTGAGCCGAAGAACAAGGGCGTCAAGTACACGCCGCGCCCGACGCTGGTCTTGCCTGCCCAGGCTTCCAAGGAAGCGCTGGTCGAGCCGCAGCAGACGATCGCCAGCAAGGAAAATCCGCAGTGGGTCGAGTCGCCGGAAGAAACCCGTGCTCGCCTCGTCAAGGAAGCCGACGACAACGAAGACAAATATACCTATGTCTCGCCGCTCGCCAAGAACGGCGTCGAAGGCGGTCGCCAGACGACCGAAGCGCAGACCAAGGCCTACCGCGAAGCCCGTGCCCTGCAGAAGGGAGCCTATCTCGATCAGCGCCGCTACATTTCCGATCCGCCCACCACCTATCGCCAGGTCGACGATCCCGCCAAGCTCGAAGATCTTGGCGAGCCCGAGCTCAAGAAGGCAAAGCAGCGCAGGAAGGATGCCGCAGTTGCCGGCACCGGCAAGAAGTGGTGGAACTTCCTGCAGTAAGTTAAGGCCATATGAGGCTTGCCGCGCCGCAAACCAACGGCGAACGAGCGCGATGTGCAAAATCTGACATTTGAAAAGAATGCAGCCGGTGAAAGCGCGCTCGTTCCGGGGTGCCTGCCGTGCGCGATCACCAGGATGAAGATGGCGTCGTCAAGTGCCGGCACGAAGAGAAGGCCGTGAGCCGGCTCGCCGACCACTTCACCTTGTCCCGCCTAGCCCCGCATAGGGGTCCGCATAGACCTTTGCACGGTATTTTCTCAGCGCCGGGCGCCCCCTGCAAGCGAGGCGGCGAGAACAACAATGCTCGGGTCATGGAAGCTCTCTCTTTTCGGCAAAGAACGTTCTGAGGATGTCCGCCGATTCCGTTTCGTTCAAACCGGAATAGACCTCCGGAGCGTGATGGCAGGTCGGCTGGGCGTAAAACCGCACACCATTGTCGACTGCCCCGCCTTTGGGGTCTTCGGCACCGTAGTAGAGCCTGCGAATGCGCGCGAACGAAATAGCTGCGGCACACATGGTGCAGGGCTCCAGCGATACGTAGAGGTCGGCGCCAACCAGGCGCTCCTGCCCCAGGACTTCGCAAGCCATGCGGATCGCAGCCACTTCGGCATGGGCCGTGACGTCGTAGAGCTCCCGCGTCCGGTTGCCGGCGCGCGCAACGACGGCGCCATCGAGCACCACCACGGCGCCAATCGGCACTTCGCCACGCGCGCCTGCTGCTCGCGCTTCGTCAAGGGCCATCTCCATAAACCGATTTGTCTTCACGATCCGGCAATTTCCCACTTAACCGCAAGGGCGCGACCTGATAGACAGGCCCCAAAAGGCAGGCAAACAACAAATGACATTCAAAGACAAGCCAAAACGGCCGGGCGGCGGGCCCTCCGCGCACGATGGGCGGCCGAAAACCGAAGGCAAACCGGCAAGAAGCTTGCCCCCCAAGGTAGCAGTTGCCGAGACCGAAGGCGAAACCAAGGCGGAACGCATCTCCAAGGTCATGGCGCGCGCAGGCGTTGCCTCGCGCCGCGACATCGAGCGCATGATCATGGAGGGCCGAGTGACGCTGAACGGCAAGACGCTCGATACTCCGGTGGTCAACGTGACGCTTACCGACAAGATCGAGGTCGACGGCGTGCCGATCCGTGGCATCGAGCGCACGCGCCTCTGGCTCTATCACAAGCCGGCCGGTCTGGTGACCACCAATTCCGACCCGGAAGGCCGCCCGACGGTGTTCGACAACCTGCCAGAAGAGCTGCCGCGCGTCATGTCCATCGGCCGGCTCGACATCAATACCGAAGGCTTGCTGCTGCTGACCAATGACGGTGGTCTTGCCCGGGCGCTCGAGCTGCCGACCACCGGCTGGCTCCGCCGCTACCGCGTGCGCGCCCATGGCGAGATCGATCAGGAAGCGCTCGACAAGCTGAAGGACGGCATGGCCGTCGACGGCGTGCTCTACGGCTCCATCGAAGCGACGCTTGACCGCACACAGGGTTCCAACGTCTGGATCACCATGGGTCTTCGCGAAGGCAAGAACCGTGAAATCAAGAACGTGCTCGGCGCGCTCGGCCTCGACGTCAACCGTCTCATCCGCGTTTCCTATGGTCCGTTCCAACTCGGCGATCTGCCGGAAGGCCATGTCGTTGAAGTGCGCGGACGCACGCTGCGCGATCAGCTTGGCCCGCGCCTGATCGAGGATGCCAAGGCGAACTTCGATGCCCCGATCTACAACGCGCCTGCCCTTGCTGCCGAAGAAGAGGTGGAAACGAGGCCGGAGAAGCGCGAGCGCTCCTGGAAGCCTGAGGACAAGCGCGAGCGGGCCTTGAGCCGCCTCGACACCAAGCGTGACGATCGCCGCGATGACCGCCGGAATGGCAGGCGCGAAGGCGACCGCGATGTTGGCCGCAAGGAAGACGACCGGCCCAAGCGTCCGGCACTGGGCAGCCGCAGAAACGCCAACGTCTGGATGGCGCCCGGCGCCCGTCCGCTCGGTGAAAAGGCGGCAGCCAAGGCTGCGAAGAATGCCCAGACCGCCCGCAAGCGTGGCGAAAAGCCGGGCAGCAGTAAGCCGCAGCCCTCGGGCCATGGCGACGACCGGCCACGCGTGCAGATCAACCGCGCCCGCGACGAAGAAGGCGAGTGGATCCGATCCAGCGAAGTTTCGCCGAAGTCCAGGGATGACGGCGAGGGTTTTGGCCGCAAGCGCTCGTTCGGCGATCGTCCAGCACGCCCCGATCGTGGTCTTGGCGACCGTCCGGCGCGTGGCGAGCGCCCGTCCGGCGACCGGCCTTCGCGCGGGGACCGGCCTTTTGGCGACAAGCCTCGCGGCGAGCGCAGGCCACGTGCTGAGGGTGATGAGCGTCCCCGCTCTTTCAGTGACCGTCCGGCGCGTGGCGAGCGTGCGACCGGCGAGCGGCCTTCGCGCGGGGACCGGCCTTTTGCCGACAAGCCCCGTGGCGAGCGCAGACCACGCGAAGAAGGTGACGAGCGCCCCCGGTCCTTCGGCGATCGTGCGCGCACTGCCCGCAGCGCTGCCGGCGAGGGCCGCATTGAACATCCGCGCGGCGAAAGGCCTTTAGGCGACAAGCCCGGTGGCAAGAGCTTCGGCAAGCCGGGCGGCTCCAAGAAATTCTCAAGCAAGCCTAAGGGCGATCGGCCGGGCGGTGGCGGAAAGCCTTCGGGCGCGCCCTCGCGCGGTGGACCGAAAGGAAAGGGAACGACGCGCGGTGCGGATCGTCGGAGGTGAGTTTCGCGGACGGCCGCTCGCCGTGCCGAAATCGAACGACATCCGGCCGACTGCCGACCGGACGCGTGAGAGCCTGTTCAATATCCTGAGCCACGCCTATTCGGAATGCCTCGACGGCACCCGGATCCTGGATCTTTTCGCCGGCACCGGCGCCGTCGGGCTTGAAGCCATCTCGCGCGGCTGCCGTCATGCGCTCTTTGTCGAAAACAGTGTCGAGGGAAGGGGGCTTCTGTGGGAGAATATCGATGCGCTCGGCCTCCACGGCCGCACCCGTATTCTGCGGCGTGACGCCACGGACCTGGGTTCTGTCGGCAATCTCGAGCCTTTCAGCATGCTTTTCGCCGATCCACCCTATGGCAAGGGCCTGGGTGAAAAGGCAATGGCAGCGGCCGCCAGGGGCGGCTGGCTCGTTCCGGGCGCGATTGCCGTTCTCGAAGAGCGGTCGGATGTTGCCGTTTCGGTTGATCCTTCCTATCTCTTTCTCGAAGATCGCATCTTTGGCGATACAAGGGTTCATTTCTTCCGCTACCAGCCTGAATAGGGGCGGCGGGTTATCCGGAGTTGGGTTGTGCGGCAGGCGGTTATTGCAAATAACGAGATGCCTGTTGCGAGCCGCATGCCGACGGTTGCCATTGCCTTCGGCGGCGGCGGCGCCCGTGGGCTCGCCCATATCCACGTGATCGAAGCCCTGGACGAGCTCGGCATCCGACCCGTTGCGATTTCCGGCGCCTCGATCGGCGCCATCATGGGTGCAGGCATGGCGGCCGGCATGAGTGGCGAGGCGATCCGCGAGCACGCGCTGATGACGGTCGGTAACAAGACGGCTGTCGTCAGCCGCATCTGGGGTCTCCGGCCGCAGACGGTCCGCGATGCCGTCGCAAAGGGAATCCGTATCGGCCAGTTCAATCTCGAGCGCATCCTCAAGGCCTTCCTGCCGCCCGGCCTGCCGGATCGCTTCGAAGATCTGAATATCCCGATGAACGTCATCACGACCGATTACTACGGTCAGAGCGAAGTCATCATAGGCGAAGGAGCGCTGTTTCCGGCGCTTGCCGCATCGTCTTCCATTCCTGCAGTCTTCATGCCCGTTCGTCTGCACGGCCGGGTGATGATCGATGGCGGCATCAGCAATCCGGTCCCCTACGAGTGCCTGATGGATATTGCCGACATCGTCATCGGTGTCGATGTCGTCGGTGCGCCGGAAGGCGACGGCACACATATCCCCAACCGCATGGAAAGCATCTTCGGTTCCGGCCAACTGATGATGCAGACGGCAATCACGCTGAAACTCAAGCTCCAGCCGCCGCACATCTTCTTGCGCCCGGCCGTCGGCCGCACCGGCGTGATGGATTTTCTAAAGGCGCGCGAGGTATTGGCCATGTCTGCGGGCGTCAAGGATGAACTGAAGCGCGCGCTTGATCAGGAATTCGAAGCCCGCCTCAGAGCTTAGGCATCCGCCGTGACGTCGGCCGTTCCCGCTAGCGGATCTTCGTCAAAATCCATCGTTCGCTTGGGCTTCACCAGCGGTTCTGGCCGGACCGGCTGGGAAAAGAGCATGTCGCGGCCCGCCTGTAGCCCACCGGTTACCTGAAGCGCCAGGCGCTCCTCGTCGCGCTTGCGGATATCCTCGCCGATCTCCAAGGCGTCCGCCTCGTCGACTCCCAGCGCCTCTAGCGTGCGGCGGCCGAAAAGCAGGCCCGATTCCAGCGTTTCGCGCAATTCGTAGTCGACGTTGCGATTCCTGAGCGCGATTGAATGGACACGGTCGTAGGAACGTACGAAAAGCCTTGCATGCGGATATTCAGCCTGCACCAGGTCTACCACCTTATCGGTGATTTCCCGCTTGTGCGTGCAGACGACGACGATCTTCGCCTTGTCGATGCCGGCCGAGCGCAGCACGTCCTTGCGTGTTCCGTCGCCGAAATAGATACGGAAGCCGAAGGAGGACGCCTGTCGGATACGGTCGGCGGAGAAATCGATGACCGTCACGTCGCGCCCGCCCGCGAGCAGGATCTGCGCGGCGATCTGGCCGAAACGCGAGAAGCCGACCATCAGAACATCGGCGCCCGCACCCTTGAAGTCTTCATCGAGCTCCTCCTGATCCTCGCCTTTCAGCATACGTCTTGAAAGTGCGGCCCCGAGCGGAGTCAGCGCCATCGAGAGTGTGACGATGGCGACCAGGAGCGATGCCGTGCTCGAGGGCATCAGCCCCACCGCACCGGCAGTCGTGAACAACACGAAGCCGAATTCGCCGCCCTGCGGCAGCAGGAAAGCGATGCGGATGGCATCGTCTTGCGAAGAACCGCTCACCCGGCACAGGCCATAGATGATCACAGCCTTGACGGCCATCACGATCGGCACCGCGGCGACGATGAAGAGCGCGTTGTCGATCAAAACATCCAGTTCCAGAGACAGGCCGACCGCCATGAAGAAGATGGCGAGAAGCACGCCGCGGAAAGGTTCGATGTCGGCCTCAAGCTCATGCCGGTAGGAGGATTCGGCGAGCATGACGCCGGACAGGAACGCTCCCATCGCCATGGAAAGCCCGGCAAACTGCATCAGGCTTGCCGATCCCATGACCACGAAAAGTGCCGCGACGATCATCGCCTCGCGTGCCCCGGTCCTCGCGATCACCTGGAAGAGCGGCGTCAGCAGATAGCGCCCCATGACGATCATCGCACCGACGGCACCGATCGCGATCGCAAAGTCCAGAAGCGGCGTATTACTGCCGGTTCGTCCGTCGAGAACGGTAATCAGCGCCAAGAGCGGCACGATTGCCAGGTCCTGGAAGAGCAGCATCGAAAAGGACCGCTGCCCGTATCTGGTGTTCACCTCGCCAGCATCATCGAGGATCTGCATCGCAAAGGCAGTGGAAGAAAGCGCCAGCCCAAAGCCCGCAACGACGCTTCCGCGCCAGTCGAGCACGCCGGAGAAATAGGCAAGCGCCGTCAGCGCCAGTCCCGTCAGCATCACCTGCCCGATGCCGAGCCCGAAGATGTCGCGTCGCATCTGCCAGAGCCGCTGCGGCTTGAGCTCGAGGCCGATGATGAAGAGCAAAAATACGACGCCGAGCTCGGCAACGCCCAAAACCTGCTCGCCGTCTGTGATGCCATGGAATATCGGACCGATAACGACGCCCGCGGCAAGATAGCCGAGCACCGTGCCGAGCCCGAGCTTCTTGAAGATTGGGGCGGCAACGACCGCGCCGCCGAGCAGCAGGATCGTTTCGGAAAAGAGGGCATTGGAGGCGGACATGTCGCGGCGTTTCTTTCAATGAGGGGAAGCGCGCAAGCCGCGCGAAAAAGAATCGGCGGCGGCGGCCTTGATGCTTTCGGAAGTGCACAATAAATGGAAGCCCAAGGAAAGGCCAAATCATGTCCGCAGAAATAGATTCCTCGACACTTCTTTCCCGTGCAAGCCAGTTGATCGATCTTGCCAGGGCGGCCGGCGCCGATGCCGCCGATGCTGTTGTCGTGCGCTCGCGTTCGCAATCCGTCGCCATCCGCCTCGGCAAGGTCGAAGGCACTGAATCGTCTGAGAGCGACGATTTCTCGCTGCGCGTCTTCGTTGGCCGGAAGGTTGCGAGCGTTTCGGCCAATCCCGGCTTCGACCTCAAGGCGCTGGCCGAACGCGCTGTCGCGATGGCAAAGGTCTCGCCTGAAGACCCCTTCGCCTGCCTGGCCGACGAGCAGAAGCTTGCGAAGTCCTATCCCGATCTTGAGCTTTTCGACCCGACGGAAGTTTCCACCGACATGTTGCGCGAGGCAGCGCTTGCGACTGAGGCCGCCGCGCTTGAGGTCAAGGGGGTCACCAACTCGTCCGGCGGCGGAGCCTCCGCTGGATTCGGGGGGCTGGTGCTCGTCACCTCGCACGGCTTCCAAGGCAGCTATATGGGTTCGCGCTTCGGCCGTTCAGTCAGCGTCATTGCCGGCGAAGGCACAAACATGGAGCGCGATTACGATTACGACAGTCGCCTTTATTACGCCGAACTCGACGAGGCCGCAAAAATCGGCCGCCGCGCCGGCGAGCGTGCGGTCAAGCGCCTCAATCCGCGTCAGGTCGATACCGGCAAGGGGATCACTGTCGTCTTCGATCCGCGCATTGCTCGCGGTTTTGTCGGTCACATCGCTGGCGCCATCAATGGCGCGTCCGTCGCGCGCAAATCCAGCTTCCTGCGCGACAAGATGGGCCAGCAGGTGCTGAAATCCGGCCTTTCGATCACCGACGATCCGCTGATTGTCCGCGGCCCGTCCTCGCGTCCGTTCGATGGCGAAGGCATTTCCGGCGAGCGGCTGGTGATGATCGAGGACGGTGTCCTCAAGCATTGGTTCCTTTCGACTTCGACGGCCCGTGAAATCGGCATGGAAACCAATGGCCGCGGCGTGCGCAGCGGTAATTCGGTGACGCCCGCTTCGACGAACCTCGCGCTCGAACCGGGCGATATCTCGCCGGAAGAGTTGATCCGGAGCGTCGGGAACGGCTTCTACGTGACTGAACTTATCGGCCAGGGTGTCAATATGCTCACAGGCGAATATAGCCGCGGCGCGACCGGCTTCTGGATCGAAAACGGCGAGCTGACATTCCCCGTCTCCGAAGTGACGATCGCCTCGAACCTCAAGGAGATGTTCATGCGCGTAACGCCCGCAAACGACATCGATCGCAAGTATGGCGTAGCAGCTCCGACACTGGCGATCGAGGGAATGACGCTTGCGGGACGCTAGAGCGCCCCGACCTGTTGGAATTGGATTGATGTAATGTGTGACGTTCGGACGGCCCGCTGGCAAAGCGATCTCGAATTGATCGCGGGTGCCGCGAAAAAGGCGGGTGATGTTGCTCTCGGTTTTTTCAATCAGTCGCCCGAGGTCTGGTGGAAGAATGGAGGCCGCTCGCCCGTCAGCGCTGCCGATTTCGCCGCCAACGAAACGCTGGAATCCATCCTGCGCCGCGCCAGGCCGGATTATGGCTGGCTTTCAGAAGAGACCGAGGATAGCGCGGCCCGTCTGTCGGCCGAGACGCTTTTCGTCATCGATCCGATCGACGGCACGCGCGCCTTCCTCGGCGGCCTTAATCTGTGGTGCGTTAGCGTCGCCGTCGTCCATCGCGGCAGGCCGGTTGCCGGAGTACTGTATGCTCCTGCCCTCGACGAGCTTTTCGAGGCGGTCGAAGGCGGTGCGGCGATGAAGAATGGCAAGCCTATCGCCGTATCGGCCAGTGGGCCCGATACCGTCAGTCGATTTGCAATCGGTGAGGACATCCTGAAGGCGTTCCCCGATCCCTTCCGGCGGAAGATCGAAAGGGTGAAGCACGTGCCCTCGCTCGCCTACCGCATCGCGATGGTCGCCGATGGACGTCTTGAGGGTACCTTCGTCAAGCGCAATTCCCATGACTGGGATCTTGCGGCAGCCGATCTCATCCTCGAACGCGCCGGCGGCCGGCTGACCGATCTCGAAGGACGCTCGATTGTCTACAACCGTTCTGAAGTCAGTCATGGCGAGCTTTGCGGCGCCGCCGGCCCTCGCGTTGCGGAGTTCCTCGAAGGGCTTGCTAAAATACGAAGCAGTTGACGTTTTCGTCAAAATCCCGCAGATGAAAGCGCGGAGGAGACGAGAAAAGAAAGAGAAGAAAATGACGGAATCTGGCGACAAAAAGCAGCTCTTGCATCTCGTATTTGGCGGCGAACTGGAAAGCCTGACCGAAGTTCAGTTCCGCGATCTGAATGATCTCGATATTGTCGGTATTTTTCCTGATTACGCCTCGGCGCTAACGGCCTGGAAGGCCAAGGCGCAGTCGACCGTGGACAACGCACATATGCGTTACTTCATCGTCCATATGCATCGCTTGCTCGATCCGCAGAACAAGGCTGGAAATAACTGATTTCAGCCTCTCACGCGCCCGATACCGCCCCATTCGGCAGGGCCGCCCTTGCGCATTGTTGGATGGGCGCCACAGGCGATTGACGCATTCTGAACAAATTACTCGGTCATTCCGGCCGCAACAATAATTGATGGGAATGGGTTTGATGTCGATCATCGCTGATCGGAGGCATTTTAGATGAGTTCGCCAAGAGCGCGGTTCGCGCTGGGCCTCTATCGAACGGCAGGGGTCATCGCCTCTCCGATCGTCGGCGCCTATCTCGCCTACCGGACCGCGAAGGGCAAGGAAGAGCGTGCGCGTCGCACGGAGCGCTTTGGTTATGCCAGTGCAAACCGGCCGCAGGGACCGCTCGTCTGGTTCCACGCGGCGAGCGTCGGTGAGACCAACGCCGTCATTCCCCTTATCCGCGAAATCCGCCGCCGTGACATTCATGTGATCCTGACGACGGGCACGATCACCTCGGCAAGGCTCGCAGCCGAGCGCATCGGCAATGAGGCCATCCATCAATATGTGCCACTCGACCTGAAGCCTGCCGTCAGCCGCTTCCTCGAATACTGGCAGCCGGATTGCGCCATCATTGCAGAGTCGGAAATCTGGCCGGCGACCGTCATGGAACTCGGCCGCCGCCGCATTCCGCAGATCCTCGTCAATGCGCGCATGTCGGATCGCTCCTTCGCGCGCTGGCAGCGCCGCACGGCCATCGCCGAGGCGCTGTTCGAGAACCTCGCGCTTGTGATCGCCCAGTCGGATATCGATGCCGAGCGTTTTCGCGATCTCGGGGCAAGGCACGTGACGACCTCCGGCAATCTCAAGGTTGATACCGACGCACCGCCTTATGACACATCCGTCCTCGCCCGCTACAAGAAGCAGATCGGCAATCGCAAGACATGGGCTGCGATCTCCACTTTCGAAGGTGAGGAGAATGCCGCGGCGGTCGTTCATCGCACGCTGAAGGAGCGAAACGGCCAGCTGACGATCATCGTGCCGCGCCACCCTGAGCGTTCCGATGAAATCGAAGAAATGCTCGTCAAGCAGGGTCTCAAGGTTGCTCGCCGCACGCGCGACGACGTACTCTCGCCGGATGTCGATATCTTCCTCGGCGATACCATCGGCGAAATGGGCCTTTACCTGCGGATGACGGAAGTTGCCTTCGTCGGCCGTTCGCTCTTTGCCGAAGGCGGGCAGAACCCGCTTGAACCCGCGATGCTGGGCTGCGCTGTACTTTCCGGCAGCAACGTCCAGAATTTCCGCGACGCCTACCAGAAGCTTGCCCGCCGCGGCAGCGCCCGCATGGTGCGCGATACCGAGATGCTGGCCAAGGGGGTGCATTATCTACTCATCAATGGCGAGGCACGCCGCAGTATGATCGAGGCCGGCGTCGCGGCCGTGCAGGAAATGCGCGGCGCGCTGACGGCGACAGTAAAATCGCTCGAGCCTTACATCAATCCACTGACGGTGAAGGCAAGACTGCTGCCGAGGTCGATGGCAGAAGGCTGATGGAAAAGATGACGGCTACGCAAATCAAGGGCATCCTCTTCGACAAGGACGGCACCTTGCTCGATTATGATGAGAGCTGGCTGCCGGTGAACCGTGAATTGGCCCGCATCGCCTCGCAAGACGATCCGGTGCTCGCCGACCATCTGCTGCTGGCAACCGGAATGGACCCGGCGACCGGCCATATCGTGCCCGACAGTCTCTTGGCTGCCGGCAATACCCGGCAGATCGCCGAGGGGCTGGTGGCGGCGGGCTCCAGGATCGATGTCGTCGAACTGACGATCAAGCTCGACGCTCTCTTTTCCCATGCTGCCGACTTTTCCGTACCGGTCACCGATCTTGCCGCCTACTTCGGTCGCCTGCACCGCCGCGGCTTCAAGCTTGGCATCGCCTCCAGCGACAACGAACGCTCCATCCGCCAGACGGCACAGCGTTTCGGTTTCGCCGAGTTCGTGCACTACATCGCCGGTTATGACAGCGGCTTCGGAAGCAAGCCGGACGCTGGAATGGTCCTCGGCTTCTGCAAGGCGACCGGGCTAGAGCCGGCGCAAGTGGCGGTCGTCGGCGACAACAATCACGACCTGCACATGGGCCACAATGCCGAGGCGGGCCTGAAGATCGCCGTGCTGACGGGCACCGGCTCGCGGGAATCGTTGGCTGCCGCATCCGACTATTGCCTCAACGATATCACCGAACTCGAGGGACTGTTGCCGAACCTGCAACTGGCATGATTGCCGACCGTGCGGGCCCAGTCATACTTGCCGCGAGGTGCTCTCCCGATCTCTGTGCTCGTCAAGCCGCGCCATGTCCATGGCGCGGCAGACTTTTTTTATATCCTTGTTTCATTTGCAGCGCAGGCGCACCGTGGCTTCCTTTGACGAGCACGGCAATGAGGACTCTCGGGAGCAAAAGCTTGCTTTTTCTGCAATTTTGCCCTTTCTTTCCCGCCAGTCGAGGGGATGGCCGGTGGCCGGCACGGCACCGGAGGAGCATAGGGCGGCAGTGATGGTATCCGAAGCGCCGCCGTTTTGGTGGACGAAAGCTGATTGGCGGGCATGGGCGCTCTGGCCGTTTTCCTTCCTGTATGGACGGATCGCCGGCTATCGCATGACGCATGCACGCCGCGCTTCCGTCCTCGTTCCCGTCATCTGCATCGGCAATTTTACCGTAGGCGGCGCCGGCAAGACCCCGACAGCTCTGACGATCGCTCGTGCGGCCAAGGCCAAGGGGTTGAGGCCCGGCTTCCTCAGTCGGGGCTATGGCGGTTCTCTGGACGTCACCGTGGTTGTCGATCCCGCTCATCATCGCGCCGTTGCCGTCGGCGACGAGCCGCTGCTGCTTGCCCGCGAGGCGATGACGGTCGTTTCGCGCCGCCGCGTCGAAGGCGCCGAGCGGCTGGTCAAGGAAGGGGCCGACCTCATCATCATGGACGATGGTTTCCAGAGCGCCCGCCTGGCGATCGACTATGCCCTGCTCGTCATCGACACGACGCGCGGCCTGGGCAATGGGCATACCGTGCCGGGCGGTCCCGTGCGCGCACCGATCTCCGTGCAGATGCGCTATGCCAGCGCACTTTTGAAAGTGGGAAAGGGCAATGCCGCCGATGCAATCGTCCGCATGGCTGCCCGCGCCGCCAAACCGTATTTCACCGCATCGTTGAAGGTTTGCGGCGAAAACGACCTCGCCGGCCGGAAGGTGCTGGCCTTTGCTGGCATTGCCGATCCGGGCAAGTTCTTCCGGACGGTGGAATCACTCGGCGCCGAAATCGCGACCGGCAGGTCTTTCGGTGATCACGAGCACCTGAGTGACGATGAGATGGCGGACCTGCTGTCAATTGCCGAGCGCGACGATCTCCTGATCGTCACGACCTCGAAGGATTTCGTGCGGCTTGCCGGCCACCATGGCAAAGCGGAGGAACTCGCCGCCAGATGCCGCGTCATCGAAGTCGAAATGGCGTTCGAAGATCCGCAGGCACCCGGCCTCATCATCGATCGTGCCATTGAGGCCTGCCGAGAGCGGCGACTGAGAAAAAGCCGGAAGCCCGGCTGAGTTTACGGGCGCCTGCCGCGGATCTCGGAAAAACTCACTTTGCAAACCGCGGCCAAAACAGGCGCTGTCCAATTTCAATCGAATATCCCTCGGCATAGATGTCGCAATGAAGCAACGCGACGAAGGAACGAAATTCCGGAAGCCGGAAACGAGGCTATTAACAGCAGATACTCAAACGACGATGGTCGTTTTCTGCGGGCTGGACAGCACTTCGACAAGTGCCTCCTGAAAGACCCAAGAATAACCTTCAGGCCTTCGTGACCATTGCGCTGCGGGTAGCGTCTCGCCGCATCAATGATCGGGCGGCCGAGCGAGCGCTCTTTCAATGGCGTTTCCTTGATCAGCGCTTCTGGTTCGGCAGCACGCCGGCCCGCTTGTCGGCTTCGAGCGAAGAAACGACGTCGGCATAGGGTTCCTGGCGGGCAACGCTCCAGTAGCGTAGCTCGTCGAGCGGGATATGCTTGCCGGTCATGGCGCAGATGACGTAGGAACCCGGCGACAGGATCTGGAAATCTGCATCGAGATAGCGGATCTTCGCCTCGCGGTTCCCGTTTCCTTCAAACAAGTTCATCCTGCTCCGTTCCCTGTTGCCTTCGACTGCCAATATCGCGGGGCGGGCGTTATTGCCAGCGTTTTCAGTTGCGTCCGAACAGCCGCTCGATATCCGACAGCTTCAGTTCGATATAGGTCGGCCGCCCGTGATTGCACTGGCCGGAGCCCGGCGTCACTTCCATTTGCCGGAGCAGCGCATTCATTTCCTCCGGCCGGAGCCTGCGGCCGGAGCGCACCGAGCCGTGACAGGCCATGGTCGCGGCGACGTATTCGAGCTTGGCCGAAAGGCCACCGGCTGTGTCCCATTCGGAAATCTCGTCGGCAAGCTGGCGGATGAGGCCCTGCGCATCGACCTCGCCGAGCATGGCCGGCGTTTCGCGCACTGCAATCGCCCCCGGCCCGAAGCGTTCGATTGCAAGCCCAAGCTCTTTGAAGCCTTCGGCATGCGCCATCAGCCGGTCGCAATCCTCTTCCGGCAGGTCGACGATTTCCGGGATCAGCAGCACCTGTGACGGCAGCTGTTTAGATTGCAGCGCCTTTCGCATTGCCTCGAACACCAGCCGCTCATGTGCTGCGTGCTGGTCGACGATGACAAGCCCGTCATCCGTCTGCGCGACGATGTAGTTCTCGTGGATCTGCGCGCGCGCAGCGCCGAGCGGGTAACGGGGCGGCGGTTCTTCGCCTGGTCGGGGCTGCTGCCATGCCTGCGCCTGCGGTTCGGCGCGCGCAGCCGGCGTACTCAGTCCGTCGAAGGAGGCCTGCGGCCTTTCGCCAAAACCGCCGTTTGCAGAAAACGGACGCGATGGGGAGCTCCCGGCCGACCATGCGGCTTGCGCTGGCCGCTGGTAGCCCGGCTGGAAACCCGACCTGAAGGAGCGCAGCATACCGTCTGCGCCAGTCGTTGCCGCCC
This sequence comes from Rhizobium etli 8C-3, assembly GCF_001908375.1. Lineage (NCBI taxonomy): Bacteria > Pseudomonadati > Pseudomonadota > Alphaproteobacteria > Hyphomicrobiales > Rhizobiaceae > Rhizobium > Rhizobium etli. Next base: position 900,729 of record NZ_CP017241.1, read on the forward strand.
GGCTTCCGTCGCGCGCCAGCGCCTCGCGCACCGCACCGACGATCAACCCGCGCACGAGGCCCGGATCGCGAAAGCGCACGTCCGACTTGGCCGGATGGACGTTGATATCCACGAGCGCCGGATCGAGCGACAGCGACAGGACGGCCACCGGATAGCGCCCGGCCGGGATCGTCTCGGCATAGGCGCCGCGGATCGCCGAAAGGATCAGCTTGTCCTGGACCGGCCGGCCGTTGACGAAGGCATATTGATGGGCGGAGTTGCCGCGGTTGAAGGTCGGTACGCCGGCAAAACCGGTAAGCGCAATACCTTCGCGCTCGGCGTTGAGTTCGATTGCGTTATCGCGGAATTCCCTCCCGAGCACCTGCGCCATGCGCGCCAAATGGTCCTCTCCGGTTGCCGGAAACTCGAGCGTGCTGCGATCGGTGCCGGAAAGGACGAAGCGCACGCCGGGAAAGGCGATCGCCATGCGCTTGACGACTTCCGTGATGGCCGCCGCTTCTGCCTTCTCTGTCTTCAGGAACTTCAATCGCGCAGGTGTTGCGAAAAAGAGATCGCGCACTTCGACGATCGTGCCCGCATTGGAGGCCGAGGGTCTCAGATGCAGGATTTTGCCGCCAGCGACGGCGATCTCGTTGCCGCCCGCACTTTCCTTGCGGCGACTGGAAATACTGAGTTTCGCCACAGAACCGATGGAAGGCAGCGCTTCGCCACGAAAGCCGAGCGTGCGGATGTTGTCGAGCGTCGTGGAGATCTTGGAAGTACAATGCCGCTTCACGGCAAGCTCGAGATCGGCCGCATCCATGCCGGAGCCGTTGTCGCTGACCCGCAGCAAGCCTTTGCCGCCGCCGGACGTGGCGATCTCGATACGGGTCGCGCCGGCATCCAGCGCATTTTCGATGAGCTCCTTCGCCGCGCTCGCCGGGCGTTCGATGACTTCGCCGGCGGCGATCTGGTTGATGAGCGTTTCGGAGAGCTGTCTGATGGCCATGCGCCATTTTCGTGGATTCGCGTGTCCGAGGGAAGGGCGAAAAACGTTGCGCCTGCGAGCCATGTGATTTCCCCGTGAACCTTGCTTCCGCCTACCGTTAAGCCGCCGTTAGGAGAAAGCTGGCATTTTGATCGCACACAACCAGACAGTGCTATGAAATCGGATAGATGTGGGACGTGAAGGAATGAGTGCCGGCTTCGAAAAGGCGGACGCATCATCCGTGAGCGGTGAAATGCCGGCCGAAATCGACCTGCAGGCTGCGCTCTTCGATGCCTTTTCGGACGGTATTTCGGCCGCCCTCATTATCTACGACAAGAACGACCAGATGATTTTCGCGAGCCGCCAGGTGCTCGATTTCTTCCCGATTTCATCCGTGATGCTGAAGCCTGGAACCAGGCTTCGCGATTTTCTCGGCGCCGTCTATGACACAGGCGTGCGTCAGCAATATGTAGCCAGGCAGCCGGGCGTCCCGCTTGGTCGCGAGGACTGGTTGTCCCAGAAGATTGCCTCGCATTGGCGCGAGCGCTTCGAAATCGTGGAGCGCCATGGCAGCGACCGCTGGATCCGCCTGGTCAAGCGTCGTCTGCCGAGCGGCTATTGTGTATCGATTATTTCCAATATTTCCGAGGAAAAGAAGCGTGAGGAGCAGTGGCGCGCCGATCTCGAGCGTGTGCAACTGACCGAGGATATACTCGACAATCTGCCGTTCCCGCTCTTCGTCAAGGATCGCAACCTCACCTATGTCGCCGTCAACATTGCTTTCTGCGAAAAGTACCAGACGACTGTCGAGGAGGTGCTCGGCCGCAAGAGCGGGGATCTCTTTTCCCCCGAAGTCGCCAAGCGCTTCGAGGAGAGCGACCGACATGTACTGGAAACCGGCGAGATGTCCGTCGTGCGGCAGCGGCAGGTCGCCCGCGACGGTTCGGAGCGCGACATCGTCAGCCGCAAGCACCGTATCGGCAAGCCGGGACGCTATTTCATCGTATCCACGATGCAGGATCTGCCACGCGACGGCGCCGATCTCGACGAATTCGACCAGGCAACGTCCGTCACCACATCTAGCAGTCGATCCTATCGCCGCGCCTATGTGCCGCTGAATGGCGATTACGAGCGACGGCCGCCGGCCGCGATGGAAACGATCGTTCCGGAGAATTTCTCCGGCCGCAAGATCCTGGTCGTCACCGGCGACCTCGCTGCCGAAACCGCCGCCCTCCGTACGCTTGCGAAATACGGCTTCGAGGCCTGCTCGGTTCGCGGCGAGGACGAGGAAGAGCGCTTCCTCGAGATCGCAACCTCGTCCGGCATCGCGCTGGATCTTCTGGTCGTCGACAACCAGATGGGCATGCGCTGCCTGGAGCTTGCCGGACAATATGGCATCCCGGCGCTGGTCATGGATGGTTTCCAGCTTGCCAACGAGCTCACTTTCCAGATCGCCCGCCACTTCAACCGCAACAACAGCGCCGCCGCCCAAGGCGAGGCCGACTGGGAAATCAACACATCCTCCGAGGTGGATTTCCTCGAGGTGCTCGTGGCGGAAGACAACGACATCAACCAGATTGTCTTTTCCCAGATACTGGAAGGACTGGGTTACCGCTACCTGATCGCAGCCAGCGGCGACGAAGCTGTGCGACTTTGGGCGGAATACCGGCCGCAAATCGTGCTGATGGACATCTCACTGCCAGGATTGAATGGTTTTGAGGCGGCCCGCATGATCCGTCAGATGGAAGACAACCACGCGCACAAGACGCCGATCGTCGGCGTCCTGACGCAGGCATTCGAACGGGATCGCGCCGAATGTGCGAAGGCCGGAATGGATGACGTCATCATGAAGCCGGTCAGTCCGGACATACTGGAAACGCTGTTCCAGAAGCATCTTGCTGCAGAGCCGCTGCGGGCGCGCGTGTGAGCGCAACTCCTCAAATCTGGGGTATCAACTGAGCCGGACGGGGCCGGTTTACTATCGGTTTGTTAAGACTTGCCCGCCATTCTTCCGGGAGGGAGCGACGAAATCTCAGGTTGAATAATGAAGCCGGCGGACACACCCTTCTTGCCTGTGAGCCAGAATGAGCTTCAGGTCATGGCATACACCGATCCGCTGACTGGGCTCGGCAACCGCCATCGCATGCGCGATAGGGTCAGTCAGATCTCCACGGAACGCGCAAGCGATCCGGCTCCTTTCACCATCGGCATCGCCAATCTCGATTCATTCAAGCCCATCAACGATCTTTTCGGTTCTGCTGCCGGCGACGAAATTCTATGTCAGGTCGCCCACCGCCTGAAGGCATGTATTCCGGATGGCGCGCTGGTGACCCGCCACGACGGCGACGAGTTCGCTTTCGTGCTGCCGCTGATCTTCGAGCGCGCAAGCGCTGAAAAATTCGGCCAGATGATCCGCGAGGTGCTGTCTGCTCCCTATGATCTCGGCGACCGCAACGTGCGCCTTTCCGCCTCCTTCGGCTTTGCCATCTATCCTTTCGCCGGTGCGGAGTTCGATGAGCTCTTGAAAAGCGCTGAAACCGCTCTCTATCGCTCCAAGCGCCGCGGCCGCAGCCAGATCACCGTCTATTCGCGCGAGATCGCGCAGGAGATGAAGCGCGCAACGCAGCTCGAGCAGGCACTTCGAAACGCCATCATCTCGGACGCCATCGACGTACATTTCCAGCCGATCGTGTCACTGTCGAACAATCAGGTGGTCGGCTTCGAAGCGCTGGCGCGCTGGAACGATCCCGACCTCGGCTTTGTTTCGCCGGGCGTCTTCGTGCCGCTTGCCGAAGAGCGCGGCTTCATCGACGCGCTGTCGGAAACCTTGCTTCGAAAGGCTACCGAAGCCGCGCTCTCCTGGCCGCGCGAACTGTTCCTGTCGTTCAACCTGTCCTCCGCCCAGCTCATGGATCCAGGCACGAGCAGCAACGTGCTTTCCATCCTCGGACGCGTGGGCTTCGATCCGCACCGCTTGGAGTTGGAAATCACCGAAACGGCAGTCATGAGTTCGACCGATACCGCCCATCGCATCCTTTCCGATCTGCGCCAGGCAGGCGTGCGCATCTCGCTCGACGATTTCGGCACCGGACAATCGAGTCTCGGTCGCCTTCGCGACTTCATCTTCGACAAGGTCAAGATCGACCGCGCCTTCGTCTCGCGCATCAATTCAGACCGTGCCTCCGAGCATATCATCAAGGCGATCCTGACGATGTGCGACGGTCTCGATCTCGAAGTGGTTGCCGAGGGCATCGAAGATTATTCCGAAGCCGTGAAGCTGCGATCTCTCGGCTGCGGCATGGGGCAGGGCTACCATTTCGGCAAGCCGGCCGATGGCATCGCCACATTGCGTTTCCTCCACGAAAACTACTACGATTCGGCCGCTATCGATCGCGTTTCGGCCTGAGCCGTTCAAAGGCCGCACGAGGCTGTGCTGGCGCTGGCCGCGATGGTGTCGCGTCTGGGCCTGCCCTGATCCCTTTGTTCAGGCACCTGACGCTGGCGCGATGCGGCAATCGCTGCCCTGCGTTTGTCTGATCTTGCCGTAGAAAAAAGGCGGCGCCCGGTTGGGACGCCGCCGCCTAGAACATACGCACCGCGCTGGGATTACTTATTGGTCGAACCCGTAGCTGTCGGGTCTGACGGCATCGTGCCCGAAGGCGCCGGAGCCTTTTCAGCGGCCAGGGCCTGCAGGGTCTTGAATTCCGGAGCGGCCTTCAGAGATTCAGCCGTTTCCGTGGTCGTCAGCTTGAGGCTGCCGTCCTGGGTATTCTGTGTAACGGTGATCTTGTCCATCGGTACTGCAACGTTCTTTTCACCGATACCAATGAAGCCGCCGACACCGATCACAGCAGCAACCAGGCCACCATCCTTCTTCATGATCAGGTCGTTGACCTCACCGATGCTTTCGTTCTGACCGGTATAGACAGACTGGCCAATGTAGGAATTGGCGCTGATCTGGTCCGCACCCTGTTCTGTCAGGTATGCGCCTGAAGCGGCCATGTCGGTCGATGGAGCCGGCGCCGGAGCCTTAGCGTCACCTGCCGGAGCGGTTGCATCAGGCTTTGGTGCGGCCGGATCGGCCGGAGCCGTCTGGGTTGCATCGGGTGTTGCCGGCTGCGGTGCAGTCTGCGAGAATGCCGCCGGCGCGAAAGCCGTGGCAAACAAGGCGCCAGCGGCAACGGTCGTCAGAAGTTTGCGAGTCATTTCGAACCTACCTTTGTGTTCCTCGATTGGTCTTAAGCGCGGCCGCCGGTATTATTCTTTGGCGTCTTTTTCCGTGCCGGTTCACAAGGAAAATGGCTGGACAGGCTTTTGGTTCCGGAAACGGACATGGAAAGTTCGATGATTTTGCCAAAATTTAATCGAAATGCGTGTGATTTTGACTGTTACAACAATTGCGCCGCTCTTCGGATATCGATCAGGAGAGGCTCTCTGTGCGGCGGGCCACATAGCAGCCGATGCCGGTTCTAGACCAGCTAAAATCCCGCTGGGGGCAAGAGCGGTGCGGCAGTCATCGCCGTCGTGAAAGCATCCCTCTTGTCCTTTAGAATTGTGCCAACCTCAGTAAAAAAAGGCCATCGACCAAGCTCTGTCCAATGGCCCCTTTGCATGGCGGATCATCCTATAGCGAAGCTGCCGCACCTGGAGCAATCCGTCGGCGGCCGATCCCGCCAAGATCGGTCGTAGACGAAACCGCCGATCGCAATCGTTTTTCCTGGCGGAATGAAGTATGACTTAAGGCATATCCCACGAGCTTGCCTGAAACGTCTGCGTTTGGTCGTTCACAGCACATAGACTGGGTCGAAAACGCCCTTTACCGTCACACCAAGCTCCAGCAGCGCTCCGGCTTGCGGTTGCGACGAGCGTGCGGTGTCGTCGAGCCCTTCCCAGGCGGTCGTCACCGCCAGCCTGTCCGCATTGACGCCGATAAAGGCTGGGCAGGAGGGTTGTGCGGCAGGAACCTTGTAACGGGCGATGCGCAGGCCGTCCGGGCTGTACCGGTCGACGACGCCTGCACCCCAGCGGGCGTTCCAGATATAGCCATCCGAATCGCAGACGGAACCGTCTATGCCGCCGGGATCATCCATACTGTCGACCATGACGATCGGCTCGCCCGTCGGAAGCCCGCTCTGCGGATCGACCATGACGCGCATGAGACGGCTGATGCGGGTGTCCGTGTAATAGCCGATCGTGCCGTCGGGCGAAAAGCAGATCGAATTGGGAATGCTGATACCGCTGAAGATCTTCGTCACCCTGCCACCGGCGACGTGATAGATCGCGCCTGCCTGGGGTTCTGCCCGTTTGCTCATCGTGCTGATCCAGAGTGAGCCGGATGGGTGCGTGCGGCCGTCGTTCGAGCGGTTTTCCGGGTTGTCGTTTTCCAACGCGGCATAGAAGGTCAGATTGCCGCTGCCAGTATCGCGGACGAAAAGTCCTTCCTCGGTCGCAAGCAGCTGGCGGCTGGCGTCGATGCGTGCAAGCACGCTCGCCATCATCGGAAGCGGATGCACCTTCTTTTCCTCGGTGCTGAGGTTCAGTTCGTGCAGTTCCTTGCCGAGGATATTGAACCACCAGACGGTGTCGGTATCCGGATCGTAGGTCGGGCCTTCGCCAAGTACCGAATTGGTATTGCAAAGCGTCTTGCCCTCGAACTCGTAAATCTCGGTCATCTGCCTACGCTCCTACCGCTGCGTCATAGGCGTAAATGGTGGCCTTGGCGCGCTCGGCAACCTCTGCGGCCGTCATTCCGGGCTTGTAAATGCTGGTGCCGAGGCCGAAGGCAAGGATGCCCGCGTTTGTGTAATCGGCGAAATTTTTGTCGGAGACGCCGCCGACCGCCGCGATCACCAGGTCGGGCGGCAGAATGGCGCGGATGGCGGTGATGCCCGAGGGCCCGAGTACGCTTGCGGGGAAAAACTTCAGGCCGGTTGCCCCGGCGCGGGCCGCAGAAAGCGCCTCTGTCGGCGTGAAGACGCCCGGCATCGAGACCATGCCGTAGCTGCGCGCACGAATGATGACGTCTGGCTCGACATTCGGTGTGACGAGCAGCTTGCCGCCTGCATTGTGAAGGCTGTCGACTGCATCGACCGTCAACACGGTGCCTGCGCCTATCAGGCATTCCGGCGGCGCCATTTTGGAAGCGATCTCGATGGATTTGAAGGGCTCTGGCGAGTTCAGCGGGATTTCGATGGCGCCGAGGCCGTTCTCGATCAGCGCTCCGACGACGCTTTCGGTCTCCTCCGGCTTGATGCCGCGGAGAATGGCGATGAGCGGACGCTTCATGGAGGGAAAGGGAATGCGGTTGATCATGAGTATTTCCTCAATTCGGCCAGATGGCTTCGGCGGCGGCCGAAAGCCCACGGCGCACGGCGATATCGGCATCGATGACGGTATATTTCAGAGATAGGAACTTGAAGGCCGTTTCATAAAGGCCCCGAAGGCGGCCCGAAGCGACGAGCGTGACAGGCGTGTCGTTGGGTGCGTCGGAAAGCGCGCCGGCGATTTCAAGCCCGATCAGCGTGCCGGAAATCCTTGCCTGCGCGCCGGCGGCCGTCAATTTGTGAAGAAGCTGGCCCGAGCGTGCGGTAAAGAGAAGGTTCGACGCCATGGCAGGCTGCCTGAAAGCGGCCGAGACTGCCGCCCTGAAGGCGGAATGGTCTGCTTGAGCCTCTTCGGCGTTCGCAACGGCATGCGAAAGGATGGTATGCTTGCTGACCGCGTCGAAGAGTTCACCGGTCATGAAGGTCGAAAATCCGATCACTTCGCCGTCCTGAACATGAACCCATTTGGAGTGCGTGCCTGGCATGCACACGGCCTGCAATCCTTTGCTGTCCGGGCCAAGGGCGCCAAGCAGCTGTGTTTCCTCTCCGCGCATGACGTCGGGCGATGCCTTGTCGCGCTGGGCAAGGCCGGGGAGGATACGGACATCCCGGCTTTGGCCTGGAACGGAAACCGCGCCGGTGAGGATCGAGGAAATCGACGCGGGAACGTCAACATATCCCGCCTCGACCCAGCCCTGCTTTGCGCCGACCATGCCGCAGGCGATGACCGGAACGTTCTGTGGGACCGAAAGTGCGGCAAGATGCGAGGCCAGGACATCGGCAAAGCCGGTCTTGGCCGCCGTCGTCATTCCTTCGCCGCTGCGGCGTTCGCCGAGAATGCTGCCGTCCTTGCCGATCAGCCAGAGCCTGAAACTGCTCGTACCCCAATCCACCGCGACATAAACGGGATGTGCCATCAGAAAATGCCTCCGTCGACAATCAAGGACTGCGCCGTCACCGCGGCTGCGCAGTCGGATGCGAGAAACAGACAAGGGCCGACGATCGCGTCGGCATGCAGGACCTTCTTCAGGCATTGTCGCTTGATGGTCTGGGCAATGCCTTCTTCGGTTAGCCAGAGCTTCATCTGACGTTCCGTCACGATCATTCCCGGTAAGATGCAGTTGACGCGGATATTGTCGGGACCGAGCTTGCCAGCAAGGCTCTTGGTGAGACCGATTGCGGCTGCCTTGGCCGTGGAATAGGCCGGAAAGTCCGGCATGTTCAGGAGAAATGCGATCGACGACATGTTTATGATCGCGCCGCCGCCTGCCGCACGCATGGAAGGCGCTACTGCCTGGGCGGTAAAGAAGACATGGCGGAGGTTTGTTGCCTGGTTGTTGTCCCAGTATTCTTCGGTCACCGTATCGAAATCATGCCGGTCGTCCCAGGCAGCGTTGTTGACGAGAACGTTGATCGGCCCTGATTGCGCGACCACCGCGTCGACCGTCTGCCGGATCACGCCGACATTGCGAAGATCGGCCTTGAAGAAATGCACCGGATGTTCCGAATCGCGGGAAAGCCGCATGGCAAGTTCAACGCTTTCCGCTTCGGCTATGTCGATAAAGGAAACCTTCGCGCCCTGCCGGGCGAAGCCCTCGACGATCGCGGCACCGATGCCGGACCCGCCGCCTGTCACGAGTACGCAACGATCCCTGAATTCCGGAAACTGCGCGCCTACGCTCCTCACCGTATCCTCCCGATGTTCCATTATTCGGAACTCAATTTGACTATTTGGAATTATCTGATTACGCTGCCATTCGTGTCAAGGCCGACGGTAGGCGATCGATGGCTCCGCGAAAAGTTATATCGAGAGAAAGTGAAACGGGGACATTGGGTAAGGCGATCGCGCTGCTCGATCTCGTGACGCATTGCGAGCGTCCGATGCGCTTTACCGATATTTTAGCGCTTGCAGGCCAGCCGCGCGGCACGCTGCACCGCCAGCTTAGTCATCTTGTCGAGGAAGGGCTTCTGGAACTCGACACAGACGGCCGCTATGCGCCGGGGTTGCGGCTTCTCGACCTGGCGTCGCGAAGCTGGGCGAAGAATGAGTTCCGGCTGATAGCCGAACCGCATCTGAGGCACCTGCAGCAGATGAGCGGCGAGACCGTCCATCTCGGCGTCCTGCGCGAAACCTCCATTATCTACCTCGACAAGATCGAAGGTCAGCAGTCTGTTCGCATGTATTCCCAGATCGGCAATGCCTCGCCCGTCTATTGCACCGGCGTCGGCAAGGTTGCACTTTCGATTCTGCCGGACGATGCGCTGGAGGCGCTGGTGCAAAGACTCTCCTTCCATAGCTTCACGCCGCAGACGCTGGTCTCGGCCGAGGCATTGCTGAGCGAGGTGGCGGCAATCCGCAAAGCCGGCTTCGCCTTCGACCGTGAGGAGCATGAGCCAGGGATTTGCTGCATCGCGGCGCCAATCCGCATGGAGGATGGAAGCTTTACAGGTGGCGTTTCGATTACCGGTCCGGCTTACAGGCTGACGCTTGAGCGTCTGCAAGAATGGGCAGCACCCTTGAAGGAGACAGCGGAATGCATCGCGGATGCGATGCGGGTCCGTCTCGGCCCGCGCCGGTAGCAGCCTATGCGGCCAGACAATCGACTGGACGCTTCCGCAGAGCAGACTTATGATGCGTTCGATATTGAGATTTGGCTGCGAATCACGACAACTGCGGTAGCTTGTTAAAACGTATAGTCTCTTCGGCCATTGTATTCGGCCAGGTTGTTTTTGATTTCATGCGGGCGTGTGTTGACTTGCAGGCACAGATTGATCTGAAACGGCGCCGCCGCTCTTGAGAAGACAAAAAAGTAGATGACAGCACTGTCACGGGCATCCTTCGATGCGGATGGATATATTCAGGAAATCGCAAGCCTGAAGACCCAGTTCGATATCTTCCGCCTCATGAAGCGCCTGACGGAAGCTTGCCGAAGCCGCGCGTTCATGGTCCTCAACCTGCCGCCGGTCACGTCGTTCGAACTGCAAGGCGCGACTGTGATCACCAGTTGGCCGGCCGAGCTGCTGGCGCTTTATGATCAGGAAAACCTGCTGGTGAGCAGTCCCGTCATACGCCGGCTTCGTACGTCATCGGTCCCGTTTTTCGTCGATGTGACCAAGGGCCATAGGAGGGATGACGGCAAGACGGCGATGGCCGTGGCGCTTTTCGAGCGTTTCAAGATGATGCGCTGTGCCTTTTTCCCGACGCACGAGCCATCCGGCATGCGCGGCGCAGTCTCGTTTGCCGGTGATCGCGAGCAATTCGCGCCGGAAGAGATGCGCGACCTTTCCTATATCTCGATCCATGTCTTCGACAGGCTTGCCGAAATCCGCAGTCTCGATACGCGCATGACGGATGCGCTGACGGACCGCGAAGTCGATTGCTTGAACTGGACGGCGGCGGGAAAGACCAGTGCCGAAATTGCCGATATCCTCAACCTGTCGGAACATACCGTCAACCACTACCTGAACCGCGCAACGAAGAAACTCGACACGGTCAACCGGACGCAGGCGGTCGCCAAGGCGCTGCGCATCGGCATCATCAAGTAGAACTGCTGAAAATATTGGCAGTTTGGCTCAAAAGATGGGCACGGCCGCGTCTTTCGTCCGCTGCTATTGTCCGTCGCGTTCCTGCCCATCGCCCCAATTTGCCCGTCGCGCCCATTTGAAGGTGGCGCCGTCGCGTTTGGAGAAGGTGGGCTCGCCTGCCGTCCCGTCGCTTTGGCAGAGCTTCAGCCTGATCACCCCGCCCGAGCCGTGGGGCGGTGCGATGATGCGGGCCTGGGGGACCTCGCCGGCAAAACGGCTTGCGGCGACGAAGATATATTTCTCATCCTCCCACGGCACGTCCGCATCCTTGACCAGGCGGTGCATTTTTGAGCGGGCGACCCGGCGCGAAAAATGACACCAATCTGGCCGTGCGAGAGGACAGTCCGATGCATGCGGGCAGGGCGCGATCAGATGCGCCCCATTTGAGAGCAGTCGGTCACGCGCGGCAAGGATGCGGTTCCAACCTGCCGGCGTTCCAGGTTCGATGACGACGATCGTGTCGAGCGTCAGCGCCCAGAGCTTGTCGATCGACGCATCGATCTGATGCGGCTCTATCTCGTCGAGCACATAGGCGATAGTGACGAGACTGGCGGGCGCGATTTTCGGCAATACCTTGATAAGATTGCCATCGATCCATTCCGTCGGAAGGGCGAGCCGGCCCGACAGATGTCTTCCGACGTTGCGGATCGCGTCGCTTGCTTCCACCATCACGGCGCTTTTGATCTTTGGCCAGCAGTCCGTGGCCGCCCAAAGTGCCGAGCCTGGCCCAGCACCGATATCGACGAAATTCTCAGGGGCGAAATCGGGCCGGGCTTGCGAAATCATTTCGTATGCGGCGCGGATTGCGGCATATGTGGCGGGCAGCCTGGCGGCGAGATAAGCCTTGGCTGCGAGGCTATCGTTGATGTGGAAACTGCCGTCGCGCAGTTCCTGGCGATAGCGGCTGGAAAGGCGGGCTGCAGCCCGCTTCAGCCCATCGAGCGGCTGGCCCTCCAGCATCTCCTCCACCTGTTCCCGCAAGTCCCTTGGCAATTCCATCGCTGTCGCCCGCATTGATCATCACGCCATACAGCCGGGGGCGCCCCATGCCAAGCCGCATATGAAGCGCCTGCTTGAGCGTCATCTGGCACGGGCCTTGCTTCTTGTTTCGCAGAGGTCCAGAGGGGACTTTGGAAGAGCGCCACTAACAAACGGCGCCATCGGCAACCCGCCGTCGGCCAGCGTTGATGCATCTCTCCTGCATCCGTGGCCGGCGGCGGTTGTTGCCTTTTTGTAACGACCCTTTCGTGATGTCGCTCCAACCCCATGGTCTTGGGTGATTTTTCCTCTGGTCATTTCCGCACATTGTTCTACTTCGGCCTGCATTGCGCCGGGTATCGGGCAGACCGTTGCGGCCATCGGGGCGAAAGCCCGGCGGACCAGATGGCCGCAACGGTTTCGATAGCGCGCGATTTCCGTTGCCCTTGATGCCGATTTCATTTGGCTAAGCCGGAGCCCTCCACTATCTACGTCTCTTCAAAGACTATGCGTGAGGGTGGAATGACGGACGTCACCAAGGAACAAGTTCTCGAAACGCTGAAGACCGTGCGCGGACCCGACCTCGAACATAATATCGTCGAGCTCGGCATGGTTTCCGACGTCTTCATTTCGGACGGCAAGGTCTATTTCTCGATCACCGTTCCGGCCGAGCGCGCCAAGGAGCTTGAACCGCTGCGTCTGGCGGCCGAACGCGTCATCAAGGAACTGCCCGGCGTCAAGGGTGCGCTCGTGGCGCTGACCGCCGACAAGAAAGCGGCCCCTGCCTCCGCACCTGCCGCTAGTCCTGCTGCCCATGCCGGGCACGGCCACGAAGGCCATGCGCACGCGCCACAGCAACAGCCGCCACGCGCAGGCAAGATCGGCGTTCCCGGCATCAAGTCGATTATCGCGGTTGCCTCCGGCAAGGGCGGCGTCGGCAAGTCGACCACGGCGGTCAATCTCGCGCTCGGCCTGCAGGCCAATGGTCTGCGTGTCGGCATTCTCGACGCCGACATCTACGGTCCCTCCATGCCGCGCCTTTTGAAGATTTCTGGCCGGCCGACGCAGATCGACGGCCGCATCATCAATCCGATGGAGAACTACGGCCTCAAGGTCATGTCGATGGGCTTCCTCGTCGACGAGGAAACTGCGATGATCTGGCGCGGCCCGATGGTGCAATCGGCGCTGCTGCAAATGCTGCGCGAAGTCGCCTGGGGCGAGCTGGACGTGCTTGTCGTCGACATGCCTCCCGGTACCGGCGATGCGCAGCTGACGATGGCCCAGCAGGTGCCGCTGGCCGGCGCCGTCATCGTTTCCACGCCGCAGGACCTGGCATTGATCGATGCCCGCAAGGGGCTCAACATGTTCCGCAAGGTGGAGGTACCGGTTCTCGGCATCGTCGAGAACATGAGCTATTTCATCGCCCCCGATACTGGCACCCGCTACGACATCTTCGGCCATGGCGGCGCGCGCAGGGAGGCCGAGCGCATTGGCGTGAGCTTCCTCGGCGAGGTTCCGCTCACGGTGAGTATCCGTGAAACCTCGGATGCCGGCACGCCGCTCGTCGCGTCCGAACCGAACGGCATCGTTGCGGGCATCTTTCGCGATATTGCTGCGAAGGTCTGGGAACAACTCCACGGCCAGCCGCAGCGCCCCGCGCCGGCGATCATTTTCGAATAGCTGTTCGGTGCGCCGCATATCCCGAATTGTGGGGGAAATGTGGTGATATCGCCCAGTTCACCTAAGATGACTTGATTATTTCACAGCTTTCCGTCATATGGCCCGCCGTCGCCATGATGGCGGCTTCTGCGGATGCTCGATGATGGCCGCCCTTGCTTGAAAAGTTTCGGTCAGCCTGCATGTTCGGAGTTGTCTTGTCGATCGAAGGATTGGTGACTGCGATGCGGTTGAGCAGAATGCATGGCCGGGTTATGACCGGATGCAGCTGGAGTTTCATGAACCTTCTTTCGCCTTCGGCAAGATCGAAGACTATTGGCCTTGGCGGCGCCGTGACGAGCGCCATTCCAATGAAAGGCTCTCGATGACAAGCGCAGGCATTGCGGGACCTGCCGGCGGCTGGAGCAACGACCGGTGATCACTGCCTATTGTTCAAATTGCAAATCGGTCGAAATACGTGACCTGTCGCACGCCGCCGAGTTTCCGGACGATGTGGTATGGATCGACATGCTGGAGCCATCCCGTGAGGAGGAACTCTATGTCGAAAAGATCATTGGCATCGAGGTTCCGACCCGCGACGATTTGAAGGATATCGAGCCGTCCGCACGCCTGTATACCGAGAATGATGCGGTCTACATGACGGCTTCGCTCGTCTGGAAAGCTGAGACAGAGGCGCCGACGCTGACGGATGTCGCCTTCATCCTCGTTGGAAACCGGTTGATCACCATCCGCTACGCTCATCCGAAATCCTTTGCCCTGTTCATCGCCGCCCTCCATCGCGTGCCGGAAGAGTGGCGGAGCGGTGCCGCGCTCCTTGCCAAGCTGCTCGAGACGATCGCCGACAGGACTGCAGAAATTTTAGAACTCTCGGTCGCCCGCATCGACATCCTTTCGACGCACGTTTTCGGCGACCGCGCCAGAAAGGTTCGCAAGCCCTCGAACTATCTCGAAGAAAAGCTTCGCGATATTGCCGGCCACCACCGCCTTGTCAGCAAGGTGCGTGATAGCCTGGCCTCGCTCTCACGTCTGATGACCTTCTTCTACACCATCCCCGCAGTTCAGAAGGACCAGGCGACGAAGGAACTGTCGCGCACCGTCTCGCGAGATATCCAGTCGCTGACGGAGCATGCTTCCTACATCGCCGGAAACATCACCTTCCTCCTCGACGCTTCGCTCGGCCTCATCAACATCGAGCAGAACTCGATCATCAAGATCTTCTCGATCGCATCCGTCGTCTTCTTGCCGCCCACCCTTGTCGCGTCCATTTACGGCATGAATTTCGAATTCATGCCGGAACTGCACTGGGTCGCAGGCTATCCCTCCTCGCTGGGCCTGATGGTGATGTCCGCCATCATTCCGTTTTTCTTTTTCCGATGGAAAGGCTGGCTCTAAGGAGCCTGTTGTCACTTCATGTCCGACGAAAGCCATTCACACGATCGCCACATGACGCCGCGCAAGCTCTTCTATCTTACGCTCGGCTCCGTCGGCGTCGTCTATGGAGATATCGGTACCAGCCCGCTTTATGCGTTCCGCGAAGCGCTGAAGCCGGTCGCGCACGATGGCATCACCCGTTTCGAGATCATCAGCCTCATCTCGCTGATGCTCTGGGCACTGACGATCATCGTCACCGTCAAGTACGTCCTGCTGCTGCTGCGCGCCGATAACGAAGGCGAAGGCGGCACACTCTCCCTGCTTGCCCTGTTGATGAAGACGGCGAACGGGCACTCCGCATTGCTGCTTACACTCGGCATGGCAGGTGCGGCTCTGTTTCTGGGCGACGCGATGATCACGCCGGCGCTGTCAGTTCTGTCTGCCGTGGAAGGCGTTAAGCTGATGGCCCCGAGCCTGTCGGCCTACATCGTGCCGATTTCGGCGGGCATTCTTGTCATGCTGTTCGTTTTCCAGTCGCACGGCACCGGCGCCATGGCCCGTTTTTTCGGACCGATCACCGCGCTCTGGTTCATCGTCATGGCCATTGCCGGCATTTCGCATATCTCCGACGACTACGGCATCCTGGCAGCCTTCAATCCGTATTATGCCGTCAGTTTCCTGTTCGAAGAGGGATTCTTCGGTATCGTTGTTCTGGGTGCGGTCTTCCTGACGGTCACCGGCGCCGAAGCGCTTTACGCCGACCTTGGGCATTTTGGCCGCCGCCCGATCCAATGGGCCTGGTTCGCGCTGGTCTATCCTGCGCTCGCGCTGAACTATCTCGGCCAGGGCGCACTCGTGCTCGGCAATCCGGAGGCGATGTCCGACCCCTTCTATCTCATGTTCCCCAAGTGGGCGCTGCCTTTCGCCGTCATTCTTGCGATGGCTGCAACGATCATCGCCAGCCAGGCTGTCATCACCGGCGCCTTTTCGCTCGTACGCCAGGGGATCAACCTCGGCTTCCTGCCGCGCATGGAGATCCTGTTCACATCGGAGACCAATACCGGGCAGATTTTCCTGCCCACCGTCAATACCGTGCTCTTCCTGGGCGTCATGTTCCTGGTCATCACCTTCCAGACGTCCGAGGCTCTTGCAACGGCTTACGGTATCTCGGTCACCGGCGCGATGGTCGTCACCACAATCATGGCCTTCGAATTCGTGCGCACGCGCTGGAACTGGTCGATTCCGACGGCAACGGTCGTTCTGTTGCCGCTGCTCTTGCTGGAACTGATCTTCCTCGGTGCCAACCTGCTCAAGATCCACGACGGCGGCTATATCCCGATCCTGATCGCCACCGCCTTCATCGTGGTCATGTGGACCTGGCGCCGCGGCACGGCGCTCCTCATGGAAAAGACCCGCCATACGGACATCCCGCTGCCTTCCTTTGTCAGTTCGATCGAGCGCAAGAGCGATCACTCGCCTGCACAAGTGCCGGGCACAGCGATTTTCCTCACCAGCGATCCGGAATCGGCGCCTGCAGCCCTGCTCCACAATCTGAAGCACAACCATGTCCTGCATGACCGCAACGTCATTTTGACGATCCGCACGGTCAACAAGCCGCGCGTTGCAAACTCAGAACGCTACAAGGTCGAGCAGGTTTCCGAGCGCTTCTCGCGTGTCGAACTGCTCTTCGGCTTCATGGAAACGCAGAACGTCTCCCAGGCGCTCGCGGCACTCAGAAAGACCGGGTTGAAGTTCGACATCATGACGACTTCCTTCTATCTCGGCCGGCGCAAGCTGGTGCCGGACGCGAAATCTGGAATGCCTTACTGGCAGGATCGACTCTATATCGCGCTCGCCAACGCAGCAGCGAACCCTTCCGACTACTTCCGCCTTCCGGCCAACCGCGTAGTCGAACTCGGCTCGCACGTCATCATCTGACACGCTTCCCAACCATTCTCCTTTCCGCCGGGGAGGAGACGCAAAACCGCGCGCGGATGAATTCTGGGACACTTCATTAACCAAGCATCAAGGTTAATGGGCGATTTTCGTCTGACTGTTGAAGCGTCCCGTGTCCGGAGTCAGGCGTTGCGTCGATATCGCGTTGTCCGCAGCAAGCTGCGTTCCCTTCCTCACCGCTGGATTTCACCCGCCATCTTCGGCATTTGCGGGTGGCTCGCATTCCCCACCATCGCATCGCATGCCGATCTCGCCGCCATGCTCGCCGGGCTTGATCAAAGCCGCGACAACTGGCGCATGGTCATGACGAATTCTCCGGCTGGCTCCATTCATCAGGCCGAACTCGCGTTCGCGGATCCGATCGTGACGGGAACGATTGCGGCCGGCGCGGGCATGGTTCTTGCGGATGGCCGCAAGCTTGCCTTTGTCGCGAAGGCCAAGGGTCACGAGGAGACGCCCGACGAAGAACGCGTCAACCGGGCAACCAAGAAGGGCCGCATCGTTGCCGTCGAGAAGATGCAGCCGCCGAAGGATTTCTCCGCCGGCTCCATTCTCCAGCGCACGCAACTGCTTTTCCAGCCGAGCTTCGACATCAAGGACAAATCCGCCTTCGCAAAACCGAAGATCATGGGCAAGGAGATCGAGATCGCCACCAATTTCTACAGGAAGCAGCCGGTCATGCCGGAGCCCGGCGTCCCGGCAATGCTTGCAGGCCTTGTCACAAGCAACAAGGCCGATGTGCTGGCGACCGCCTATGCGCCGCCGGCCCCGGACTATGCCCGGCAATCGCCCTTCGATTCGATCCTCGGCGATCGAGCTGATGACGGCCGCTTCGTGCCGCAGATCGGCGCGGGCGATCACCCATGGGCGGCGAGCATCCTGCCTGCCAGCGTTTTTTCGGCGCGCGAGCAGCAGTGCCTTGCATCCGGCATCTATTTCGAAGCTCGCGGCGAATCGGTAAAGGGGCAGGCCGCAGTCGCTCAGGTCATTCTCAACCGCGTCAGGAACCCGGCCTATCCGAAAACCATCTGCGGCGTCGTCTACCAGAACGAAGACTGGCGCAACCGCTGCCAGTTTTCCTTTGCCTGCGACAACATCCGCGATCGCGTCAACTCCGAAAATCACTGGCACGTTGCCCGCGACGTCGCCATGGCAGTCACGGCCGGCAAGATCTGGCTTCCGCAAGTCGGCTCCGCTACGCATTATCATGCCGTCTATGTCCGGCCGAAATGGGCAAGGACCATGGAAAAGGTCGGCCGTATCGGCCTGCACGTCTTCTATCGCACCTATGGCGGCGGCTGGAGCTGAGGAAAAGGCGATCCGGCAGCGGATTTCCCCGCCGATGATCGGCTTCGAAAGCGGATTCTTTCGCTCGAATTTTGAAGGCGGTTTGAAATCCGGATCAAGCTATTGATTCGGAACGCTAATTTTATGGCTGGACATAAGCTTCCTACGCCTTGACTATGGTTTCCCCTAAAACTATGTTGCGCGCGACTTCAGAACGGGCCGAAAGGTTTTTCAGACCTTGTGTCCGTTGTCCTGAAAACCGGGGTAGCGGGGATCGCGGACAGCGGAAGACGAGGAGGAAGCCATGGCGGATGACCGCGAGGAAAGTCTAGAAAAGCGCCGTGCGCAGCTGGGAGCCAAGCTCAAAGCCAAGCGCATAGATGCGGGAGAGGACGAGGCGAACGAAGCCCGCGCCGAGGTAAGCCGCAAAGGTTATGCTGAGGCGATGAAGCTTTCGAGCGAGTTCATTTCCGCCATCATCGTCGGTGCCCTTCTTGGCTATCTTTTGGACCGTTTTGTCGGCACGGCGCCTTGGGGGTTGATTGTTCTTCTGCTTCTCGGATTCTGTGCCGGTGTTTTGAACGTTCTTCGTGCTGCAGGCAAGGTTGCAAAACCAGAGCCTGGAGAGGCCGAAAACGGCAAGAAATAGGGCAGGGTGCCAGGCGCTTTGTCCAGTGTGATGATCCCGCAGTCGCGGGCCAAAGAAGAGAGAACAAGCGGTGTCTAACGATCCGACCCATCAGTTCCTGATCCAGAAGATTGTGCCGATCGAAATCGGCGGGATTGATTTCTCGTTTACCAACGCTTCTCTCTTCATGGCGGCATCTGCTGCCGTTGCTGCAGGCTTCCTTTATTTCTCGACGTCGAATCGCGCGATTGTTCCTGGCCGCTCGCAGTCGGTCGCGGAAATGTCTTACGAATTCATCGCAGGAATGCTGAAGGAAGGCGCAGGAACCAAGGGGATGAAGTTCTTCCCGCTGGTCTTTTCGCTCTTCATGTTCGTACTGACGGCAAACCTGCTTGGCATGTTCCCGTATTTCTTCACGGTGACGAGCCAGATCATCGTCACCTTCGCCTTGGCGCTGCTCGTCATCGGCACGGTTCTCGTCTACGGCTTCTATAAGCACGGCTTCCATTTCCTGAATGTCTTCGTGCCCTCGGGCGTGCCGGGCATTCTTCTGCCGCTGGTGGTGACGATCGAAATCATCTCCTTCCTGTCCCGCCCCATTTCACTTTCCGTTCGTCTTTTCGCCAACATGCTCGCCGGTCACATCACGCTGAAGGTGTTCGCAGGCTTCGTCGCCTCGCTTGGAGCCCTCGGTGCACTCGGTGTCGGCGGTGCCGTTCTTCCCCTCATCATGACGGTCGCCCTGACCGGTCTCGAGTTCCTCGTCGCCTTCCTCCAGGCTTACGTCTTTGCGGTGCTGACATGCATGTACCTCAACGACGCAGTTCATCCGGGTGGCCACTAAGGATACCGACATTGACGTCAACGGGCGTCAGTCAATTCGCCGCAACAACCATTTCAAAGGAGTTCAACATGGAAGCGGAAGCAGCAAAGTTCATCGGTGCAGGTCTGGCTTGCTTTGGTATGGCCGGTACGGCTCTCGGCCTCGGCAACATCTTCGGCAACTACCTCGCCGGCGCGCTGCGCAACCCGTCTGCTGCCGACAGCCAGTTCGGCCGTCTGGTCTTCGGCTTCGCCGTTACGGAAGCTCTGGGCATCTTCTCGCTGCTCGTCGCTCTCCTTCTGCTTTTCGCCGTCTAATATCGGTGAATTGAAGGATCACGGCCTGCGACCAGCAAGCCGTGATCCTTTGTATTTGCAGTACACCTGGAGGTGAGCATGTTTTTTGTGACCCCGGCCTATGCTCAAGAAGCTCCGGCGGGAACGGCAGAACCGGGTGCAGCGCCCGCCACGGACCCGCATGCCGCCCCGGCGCCGGGCGAGGTCCATACCGAGACCGGCGTTCCCGGTGGCGAGCATGGCGGCGGTGTTTTCCCGCCTTTCGATTCGTCGACTTACGCATCCCAGCTACTTTGGCTGGCGATCACCTTCGCCATTTTCTTCTTGCTCATGCAAAAGGTCATTACGCCGCGCATCGGCGGAATCCTCGAGCAGCGCCATAAGCGCATCTCGCAGGATCTCGACGAGGCAAGCCGTCTGAAGGCGGAAGCCGATGCCGACGTTGCAGCCTATGAAGCTGAACTCGCTGCGGCCCGCGCCAAGTCGAACTCGATCGGCTCTGCCGCGCGCGACGCCGCCAAGGCCAGGGCTGAAGAGGAGCGCCGCGCCGTCGAAGCCAGCCTCTCGGAGAAGCTGAAAGCTGCCGAGGGCCGCATCGCCGACATCAAGGCGAAGGCATTTGCAGACGTCGGAACGATCGCCGAGGAGACGGCCTCTGCCGTCATCGAACAGCTGATCGGCGGCACGGCCGTCAAGACAGACGTTGCCGCTGCTGTCGCAGCCGCCAAGAAGGAGGCTTGATCGATGGTACTTGATGCAACTTTCTTCGCCCTTGTCGGCCTCGTCCTGTTCCTGGCCCTCGTCGTCTATCTGAAGGTTCCGGGCATGATGGCAAAGTCGCTCGACGACCGCGCCGATCAGATCCGCAACGAGCTGGCCGAAGCCAAGCGCCTGCGCGAAGAGGCTCAGCATCTGCTGGCCGAATACCAGCGCAAGCGCAAGGAAGCGGAAGCGGAGGCTGCGCATATCGTCGCTGCCGCCGAGCGGGAAGCCGAGATGCTGACTGCCGACGCGAAGAAGAAGACGGAAGAGTTCGTCGCCAACCGGACGGCCCTTTCGGAACAGAAGATCAAGCAGGCGGAAGCAGATGCGATGAAAGCCGTCCGCTCGGCTGCCGTCGATCTGGCGATCGCCGCGGCTGAAACGGTTCTCGCCAAGAAGGCCGACGGCAAGATACAGGCCGACCTCTTCAAGGGCGCCGTCGGCGAAGTGAAGACGCGCTTGAACTGACGTTCCTTTCATGCGGATCTGGAAAGGCCCCGGCAACGGGGCTTTTTCTATTGGCGGCAATGCGACTTGCCGGTAGTCCTGGTGTTGAAGGATAGCAGGTTCCGGACCGATCTTGCGTGACGGGCTTTTATGGCGCGCCACGCGCCCGTGGAGTGCGGATGTGCATTCTCTTCTTGGGCACCTCGTGGGGTGCGGCTTTGCTTCAGCACCACGATCGGCAGGCTATGATGTGTATTTCGAGCGTGTGACATTTATCGAGGGCGATTGCGGCGACCTCGATAATGTCCAAACGCACTACGACACGGTACTGACTTCTGCGGCGCGATTGCTGCGCATCTACCACGATTGCTCGGCATCCTTTCCGAAGTCCGCTGAAGGCGCCTGGCAGCTCAACCCGAGACCGCCGCTTGAAGCCTTCATGGCGATTTTGCGCCGTACAACGTCGTCACCTGCAACGGCAAGGCGATAGGCATCATCGATTTCGAAGCGGCTCATCCCGGCCGAGACTGGGATATTGCCTATGCTGTCTATCGATGGGCGCCGCTGTCGAGACATATCGCGGGAGGCAGCATTGTCGCGACAGGAAGATCAAATCGTCCGTGCGAGGGACTTCCTCGACGCTTACGGCGTGTCGGCCGATCAACGCGCCGCTTTTCCCGATCTTGTCCTCGAGCGCTTGAAGGCGCTCGTCGCCTTCATGGAGAAGGAAGCGGCGCAGGGATCGGAAAGGTACCTCAAGGATATCGACGAGGGACATCATCGGCTTTTTGCCGCTGACATCGGCTACATCCGTGTTCATCGGCGCCGAATCGCGGCCGGGGTCATGGCCACTTGGTCAACCGGTTGCAAGCCGAAAGGTCGATCCTGCCACAAAGCCGCCGCCCGATGGTCGGCAGATCGCCTTCCTATTGCCGCAGCGAAATCGTCTGAGAGTCACATTGTCGCCGGATCGTTCCTCAACCCTAGCCGACGGCCAAGGCAGTATGTCGCCGTCCACGCCATCACAGAGGAATGAATATGATCACTCGTTACACCCCTGTTGCATCGTTGACCGCTGCAGCTCTCAGCTTGATGTTTCTCACCAACGCTGCCTCTGCTCAGCAGTCAGCTCCAGCGCAGCAACCGGTTCAAGGGTAACCAGAAAGCAAAGGCGCGGCCGCAACCGTCAGCGATCAGAAAATCGAGGCCTTTGCGGTCGCCTATCTCCAGGTTGACCAGCTCAGGCAGGAATACTCGGCCAAGATCGGAGCAACAAAGGACACGGCAGCGAAGCAACAGCTGCAGACCGAAGCCAGTAAGCAAATGGTTCAGGCCGTGGAAGCCTCTCCAGGAATCTCGCTCGATGAGTATAACTCAATCCTGACCGCCGCGCAGAACGATCCGGCGCTCGTCAAGAGAGTTCAGGAAAAGCTCCAGGAATCTGCCCCCGCCCAGCGCCCGCCCGCCACTGAGCAGTAAGCTGTGCGCCGGGACTGCACTGTGGTGGTGTTCTGGTTCCGTTGAAGCGGTTTGAATGACCGCTTCAATCATCACCTGCGAACGGAAATGCTGCTTCTGCTCACGGACGCCTTTGCAGCAGCATAAGCTGTTCCTCCAGAATTTCGTCCATTGCGTCGCCTTCGGTGCCGTTCTTCTTCAACGGCCGGAAGCTCATGCGGTGAAGCGAGCAGGGGCCATGCTGCTCGATGCCGGCGCGGTGCTGCGCCGTGCCGTAACCCACATGCGCGGCAAATCCGTAATCGGGGAAGACGGCATCTGCACGCGCCATCATCCGGTCGCGAGTCACCTTGGCAACGATGGAAGCGGCGGCGATTGAGACCGAGCGCGCGTCGCCCTTGACCACCGCTTGGCCCGGGCACTCCAGCCCCGGCGGTACGTCGAGGCCGTCGGTCAGCACGTAACGTGCAGGGATAGCAAGGCCGCAGATTGCCCGGCGCATGGCATCAAGGCTTGCCTTGCGGATATCCGTGAGGTCGATGTGTGTGGAACTCGACGATGCGATGGAAACCGTCGCTGTTGCGAGGATTTGGTCGAATAGTTGTTCGCGCCGTTGCGCCGAGAGCTGCTTGGAATCGTTCAGCCCGTCCGGGATACGCCTGGGATCGAGAATGACGGCTGCGGCGACGACAGGCCCGGCCAGAGGGCCGCGCCCTGCCTCATCGGCGCCAGCGACCGGCCAGTGACCGGCCTTGCGTGCTTTCAGTTCCAGCTTGAAGTCCGGAACGAGCGGCACCTCTTCAAAAAGCAGAGGAGAATCGGGTGACGTGCGAGGTTTCATGCGGCTGAACCTCGCACGCCAACCCGATTTCCTGCAAGCCCCCGGATCAGGGCGGCGCACCGGGGGCTCAGGCCGCGGAACGGATAGGGGAGCCGTCCGCGGCGCAAGAGGCCAGGGCGGCGGCCTCCTGCGGGATAACTCGTTGTGGCATCCTGGGGCGGCCCCCAGGGAATGCCTGTGTTCGGCCTAAAGCAGCTTAAGCTGCACGCCGCTGCCATCCGGCGGCACGAAAATATCGTCACGAAGCGGTATGCTGCGCCTCGTCATGCCGAGTCGTTTCGTCGCCATCTCGAATCGGCGGGCGAGCTGCCATGCATATGGGCCGGCGCCTTTCATGCGCTTGCCGAATTCGGCATCGTAATCCTTGCCGCCACGCATCGAGCGCACCAGCGACATGACGTGCCGGTAGCGATCCGGATAGTTCTGAAGCAGCCAGTCGCGGAAGAGCGGAGAGACTTCCAGCGGCAGGCGCAGGATCACGTAGCCCGCCTCCAGCGCACCGGCAACCTTTGCCGCCTCGAGTATGCGTTCCAGCTCGTGGTCGTTCAGCGCGGGGATCATCGGGGCAGCCATTACCGAAGTTGGAATGCCTGCCTCTGCCAGGGCCTGGATCGCCTCCAGCCGGCGTGGCGGCGTGGCGGCGCGCGGTTCCATCACACGGGCAAGCTTGCGGTCGAGCGTGGTTACCGAAAGCGCGGTACGCACAAGGCCCTTGGCGGCCATCTCCTGCAGGATATCGATATCGCGCAGAATCAGTGCCGACTTGGTGACGATCGAGACCGGATGGTTTGCCTTGTTCAGCACTTCGAGGATCTGCCGCATGATGCGCCATTCCTTCTCGATCGGCTGGTAGGGATCGGTATTGGTTCCGATGGCGATGACCCGCGGCTTGTAGCCGGGCCTGGCAAGCTCGCGCTCCAAAAGTTTGGCTGCATCCGGCTTGGCAAACAGCCTGGCTTCGAAATCGAGGCCTGCCGAAAGCCCCATATAGGCGTGCGTCGGCCGGGCGAAGCAGTAGATGCAGCCGTGTTCGCAGCCGCGATAGGGATTGATCGAACGGTCGAATGGAACGTCGGGCGATTCGTTGCGAGTGATCGCCGTGCGCGGCTTTTCGATCTGCACTTCGGTCTTGAAGGGCGGCAGTTCTTCCAGCGTCTGCCAGCCGTCGTCGAAGGCCTCGCGGTGTATCGGCTCGAAGCGCCCTCCAGGATTCAGTCCGGCAGCGCGGCCGCGGCGCCGGTCGGCCTCGATGCGAAGGCCGGAAGAGGCGATCATCGCTTCGGCAATATCCGCCGTATTGGCAGGCGCAAACGCAGCCTGCCCCGCAAGGGACTGTTTGTTCATCGGATTCTCCCGCGACGACGCGTTTGCATTCGCCCGTCTTGATGATTAAATTCCTATCGGCAAAAAGAGAACAATGCAAGAACAAAATGAGGAAAGTCACACTGGCAATTTCTGTGCGGCGCTTTATAAATAAACAATGTTGACGGTTGTTTTGGAGTGCCAGGATCAGGAGCCTGAACTGGCGCAGACTTTGTCGGTGCTGGTGGCGGGTGCAGTCGAAGGGCTTGTGAGCGATGTAGTCGTGCTCGATCACGGCTCGCGCGATGGTACATCGAAGGTGGCCGATGCGGCCGGGTGCCGCTTCCATTCACAATGGGACATCAAGGATGTATTGCGCTCGGCCCGGGGCGAGTGGCTGCTTTTCGTCGAACCCGGCGCCCGGCCGCAGGCTGGTTGGATAGACGAAATCGCCGAATATGTCGCCCTTAACAAAGTTCCGGCGCGTTTCACCGCCTCGCGCGGATACAGGCGCCCGTTTTTCCAGCGGGTAGGACGGTCGCTGCCGCCGTTGGAGCTCGGCCTTCTCCTGCCGAAAAAACACGCGATTGCCGCCGCAAGAAGCGGAATGCGCCTCTCGGAATTTGCCAAGGGGCAGAAACTGCGCAAGCTTTCCAGCGAACTGATTCCCTCCTGGGTCGCCCGCTCCGCACGATAGCGCACAAATTGTTCGGCATTCGTTCTAAAGATGGCGCCCGATACGATTTCGCGCTATAATTCAGTCATGGCCCCGCCCGAGCGCGCCTCGCCTCCTGGCGGTCCATGGAATGCCGATAGACGGCAGAACAGGTCACAGCGGAAGTCTCCTCTTCTGCCGGGTTTCCGGCGAAGGAGGTGCGTCATGAAACGCAATATGATCCGCGGCCTTTTGGCCGTCATATTGGCGACATTGGTGTTCGCGCATCCGCACTCGGCAGCATCGCAGATGATGCGCAGTTGCGCAGACCGATCCGAGATCGTCAAGTTTCTGGACAAGAACTTTGCCGAAAAGCTCACCGCGGTCGGTCTGATCAACCAGAATGCCATTCTTGAGGTCTATGCCGCCAAGAGCGGCACCTGGACACTCATCGTCACGGATGTGCACGGCGTCAGCTGCTTTCTTCTGTCGGGTGACAGCTGGGAAACGATACCCGTTCCGCCGGGCCTCGATACATAGCGCAATCAGGCGGCCGCCGCCATCTCGCGCCGGGGCAGCAGTCTACTTGCCCAGGCCGCGCTTCATGTGCTCGTCGAGCCGCGGCATGATCTCCACGAAATTGCAGGGCATGTGGCGGTAGTCGAGCTGCGCCTTCAAGATGCCGTCCCAGGCGTCCTTGCAGGCACCGGGCGAGCCTGGGAGCACAAAGACGAAGGTAGCCTTGGCAACCCCTGCCGTTGCCCGTGATTGGATCGTGGATGTGCCGATCTTGTCGTAGGAGAGGCGGTGGAAGACAGCCGAAAAGCCATCCATGCGCTTTTCGAAAAGCGGCTCCAGCGCCTCGGGCGTGACGTCGCGGCCGGTCAGGCCGGTGCCGCCGGTGGTGATCACGACGTCGATGCCGTCGGCCTCCGTCCAGGCGTTGACCTTTGCTGCGATGGCCGCCTTGTCGTCGCGCACGATCGCGCGGTCCATCAGCTTGTGGCCGGCCTCGGCGATCCGCGCCACGAGCGTGTCGCCGGACTTGTCGTTCTCCAGCGTGCGCGTGTCCGAAACCGTCAGCACGGCGATGCCGACGGGAATGAACGGCCGCCGTTCATCGATACCTGCCATTACCTGCCTCCACAGAGCGTTTCCGTTGCCTGGAAATACCAGTCGGGCCGGTCGCTGTGAAGCTTTGCCGCGGCCGCTCGGGCTGTTTCGATCGAATCGAAGATGCCGAAACAGGTTGCGCCGGAGCCGGACATGCGGACAAGGCTTGCGCCTGCGTTCTTCAACGCAGCCGACACATCTTCGATCTCGGGAACAAGCCTGCGGGCAGGCGGCTCGAGATCGTTCCGGTTGGCCCTGATCGCCGCCAGCCAATCGCTGCCCCGCAAGGCAAGCGGCGGGTTGTTCTTGGCCGTCAGCAGCCGGAAGATCTCGGGCGTCGAGACCGCCTTCAGCGGATTGGCGAGCACGATTGCAAAAGAGGGCAAGGCAACGGGCTCGATCTGTTCGCCAATCCCGCGCGCAATCAGCGGCCGGTTCGCAAGGCACATGGGTACGTCGGCGCCAAGCCTGAGAGCGATCGTTGACAGCCTGCCGCCGGGCAGGCGGAGGCTCCAAAGCCGAATGAGACCGCGCAGGGCGGCTGCCGCATCCGCCGAACCGCCGCCGATACCGGAGGCGATCGGAAGGTTCTTTTCGAGATGAATATGGACCGGCGGTGCATGGTGGCCCTGCGCCACCGCCGCCTGCCGAAGCATGTCGCGCGCCTTGAGCACCAGATTGCCGCGGGAATCGATGTCGAGAGCGGCGCCGAATCGTCCGCTGATCGTGAATTGATCCGATGGCGAAGCTTCAAAGCCCAGCCTGTCGCCGTGGCCGGCAAAGGTCACCAGCATGTCCAGCAGATGATAGCCGTCGGCTTTCTGGCCCGTCACGTGCAGGGCCAGATTGATCTTAGCAGGAGCATTCTCGGTAACCGCAAA
Organism: Rhizobium etli 8C-3; assembly: GCF_001908375.1. Lineage (NCBI taxonomy): Bacteria > Pseudomonadati > Pseudomonadota > Alphaproteobacteria > Hyphomicrobiales > Rhizobiaceae > Rhizobium > Rhizobium etli. The sequence goes on from NZ_CP017241.1 coordinate 928,079, forward strand.
GCTGCCGCTCATGCCCGCATCCGGCATGGATTGTCAGGACTTCTTGTCGGCCGGCGGCGGCGTAACAGGCACCGGATCCGGCTGCTTCTTGTCGGCCGCCTTGGCGTCGTCGTTGTCCGTCGTCAGGCCGTTGGCAATCTTGTCCTTGATTCTCGGAATTTCGGTCTCTTCCGGTGCCGAACTCAGCGCCCGGTTCCACTGATAAACAGCCTCGAGCTTGCGTCCGACGCGCCAGTAGGCGTCGCCCAGGTGGTCATTGATCGTCGCATCACCGGCCTTGATCTCGGCGGCCTTTTCCAGTTCGGCAACGGCGTCGTCGTAACGGTTCAGGCGGTAATAGGCCCAGCCGAGCGAATCGATGATGTAGCCGTCGTCCGGACGCAGGTCGACGGCCTTCTTGATCATCGTCAGGCCTTCGTCGAGGTTGCGGTTCATGTCGATCCACGAATAGCCGAGATAGTTCAGAACCTGCGGCTGATCCGGATTGAGATCGAGCGCCTTGCGGAAGTTCGGCTCGGCCTTGTCCCACTTCTTCAGGCGCTCATAGGCGATACCGCGCTGGAAGAAGACCGTCCAGTCGGCGCGGCGCGGCAGCGGGCCAATCACCTCCACCGCCTTGTCGTAGTTCTCCGCCATTTCCGCATAGTCCTTGGCGTCGGAAAGCACGCTGCCATAGGCAAGATAAGAGCGGATGTCCTTCGGGTCGGAAACGATCAGCGCCTTGAGGTGTTTGCGTGCCTCGTCGGTCTTGCCGCCCTGTGCCAGGGCAAGACCGAGCTGAAGCTCCGAAATGCGTCGCATCGGCGAGTTTTCCGGCACGCGCCTGTAGAATTCGATGGCACGGTCCGTCTGTTCCTGTTTTTCAGCAATGCCGCCGAGAAGGACCAGCGTATCGGCGCTGTTCGGGTCAAGCGCATTTGCCGTCTGCAGATAGAGCGAGACGATGTCTTCGGCCCCGTCGCGGTTCAACGCGCTGCCGATGGAGAAAAGCACGGCGGCAGCGCCCTGGGCTGCGTTACGCACCTGCTGTTCCGGCTTTTCGCCCTTCTCTATGCTCTGACGCAGCGCATTCAGCGGCGCATAGTTGGGCAGCATGTTGTCACCGACCGAGATTGCGTCGAGCGCCTTCTGCCTGTTGCCCTGGGATGCTTCCAGGCGGGCAAGCGCCATGACAGAGCGCATGAAGGTGTCGGGTGCCGTGGCGCCGCCATCCTTGTCCAGAACCGCATCGTTCAGATGCTTGCGCGCGGCCGCCACGTTGCCGGTTACGATCGCAATTGCGCCTGCATGATAGTTCTGGAAAATCCCGAACCATTCGGGGCCTTTCATCTTCTCGACCATCGAAAGAGCTTCCTTGTTGCGGCCGGCGCCAGCGCGCGCCCAGGCAAGCAAAAGGTCGTTCATCATGCGGTCGAGGTCGTTCGGGCCGTCATATTTCAAAATAGCTTCGGCGGTCTTGAACTCGCCGCGGCGCATCGCGTCCATGCTGCGCACGACGGTGGTGATGCGCTCGACGGAAGGATCCTTCTTCAGGTCGTTGGCATATTTCACGCCATCTTCGATATTGCCGTTCAAAAGCAGCGAGATCATCAGGCGCTGGCGGATCTCCGGGTTACCCGGCTCGATCTGGAGGGCTTTCTTGTAGAGCTCGATTGCGGTCTTGTAGTCATGATCGACATCGGCCGTGCGGGCAGCGAGAAATGCGCCTGCAAAAGTACTGACCGTATCCGGGTCGAAGATCACGTTCTTGCTGCCATCGTCCGACTTGGCCGCTTCTTCGGCATTCACGCCGCCAAGCGCGCCGAGCGAAAGGACCGCTGCAAGGGCTGCGCTTGAAAGAAGACGGATGGCATTTCTCTGCCGCATTAGAAAACCTTTCATCAGGGCAGCCGGTTCATCCGGCCGGCTGCGAGATCAGTTGAAAAGACTGATTCACAATAGGATGGCTTTTTTGAAGCGGCCCTGCAAGAAAATCAGCCCACGATCAAGGAGCTTTGATCAGTTGACCCGCTCGATGCAGAAATCGATCACTTCCATAAGCGCCGATTTCCAGGCCGTTTCGGGCAGCGGCGCCAGTGCGTCGCGGGCGATCGTGCCGTAATGAACGGCCCGCGAGATCGTGTCGTTCAGCGTGCCGTATTTGGTGATCAGGCCGAGGGCTTTTTCCAGGTTCGCATCGGTGCTGTTGCCGCCTTCGATGGCATCGCGCCAGAAGGCGCGCTCGGCCTGTGTTCCGCGGCGATAGGCCAGGATGACGGGAAGCGTGATCTTGCCTTCGCGGAAGTCGTCGCCGACATTCTTGCCGAGATCGGCAGCCTTGCCGCCGTAATCCAGCGCGTCATCGACAAGCTGGAAGGCGAGACCGAGATTCATACCGTAGGATTTCAGCGCATTTCGGCCTGATTTTCCGGCGTCTGCGACGATCGGGCCGACTTCGCAAGCAGCGGCAAAGAGCGCTGCCGTCTTGGCCCGGATGACGGAAAGATAGTCGTCCTCCGTCGTCTCCATGTTCTTGGCGACCGAAAGCTGCAGCACTTCCCCTTCGGCAATGACGCAGGCGGCGGACGAAAGGACATCGAGCGCATCGAGTGAGCCGACATCCACCATCATGCGGAAGGCCTGGCCGAGCAGGAAGTCGCCAACAAGAACACTCGCCTGGTTGCCCCAGATCGTGCGCGCCGTTGATTTGCCTCGGCGCAGATTGCTTTCGTCGACGACGTCGTCATGCAGCAGCGTTGCCGTGTGCATGAACTCGACGCTGGTCGCGAGCTTGACATGGTTTTCGCCTCTATAGTCGAAGAGACAGGCAGATGCCAGCGTGAGCATCGGGCGCAGGCGCTTGCCGCCGGAAGAGATCAGGTGGTTTGCGACCTCCGGAATCATCTGCACGTCGGAACCGGCCTTCGAAAGGATAAGCTGGTTGACCCGCTCCATGTCCGCCCGTGTCAGATCGACCAGCGGCTTGACGGATGCCAGTTTGTTTTTGCTTTCTTCAAGCGGTATGACCACGCCCAACGACCCGGACTCCTGTTCATTCTTTGGGATTGACAATAGAAAGGGCAGATTGACGCGGCAAGGGGTGAATTGTCGCGCAACACAGAATTGAAAGGGAATTGATCGCAAATGCATGAACTTATCCGCGCCAATGACCCTGTTCTATTGTCCTATGCGCAGAGTCTTCTGAAGGATGCGGGGATTCACTGCTTTGTCGCAGATCAGGATATGAGCATTCTCGAGGGCTCGCTCGGCATGCTGCCGCGCCGTCTGCTCGTCGAGGAGGAGCGAGCCGATCAGGCCCGCCGCATCCTGACGGATGCCGGTCTCGCCGGCGAATTGCGCATCGCGAAATGACGTAGCCATGGCGGACGCTTCCGACACGATCGATGCCTTCCATCGCGGCCGCTTCCACATCGTCCAGCCGAAGGGCAGGGGGCACCGTTCGGGCATGGATGCCATGCTGCTTGCGGCACTCGTTGCCGATGACCGTGCTATCAAGGTTGCCGATCTTGGCGCCGGTGCCGGTGCAGCCGGACTGGCCGTGGTCTCCCGGCTACAGAAGGCGCAGGCCGTGCTTTTCGAACGCTCCGCGGAGATGGCCGATTATGCCCGCCGCAGCATTGCCTTGCCGGAAAATGCCCATGTGGCGGGCCGCGTTACGGTCGTGGAGGCGGATGTGACGCTCACGGCAAAGGCCCGCAACGACGCGGGCCTTGCCGACGAGGTCTTCCATCATGTCATCATGAACCCGCCTTTCAACGACGCCGCTGACCGGCGAACGCCGGATGCGCTGAAGGCTGAAGCCCATGCAATGACCGATGGTCTTTTCGACAGGTGGATTCGTACCGCCGGCGCGATCATGGTCCCCGGCGGACAATTGTCGCTGATTGCGCGGCCCGAATCGATCGCCGACATCATCACCGGTTGCGGCAGGCGCTTCGGCGGCATCGAGATAACTGCCATCCATCCGCGCAAAGGCGAGAATGCCGTCCGCATCCTGGTGACGGCGATCAAGGGGTCGCGGGCGCGGATTTCATTGCGCGCACCCCTTATCATGCACGAAGACGGAACGCATAAATTCTCCCCCTTCGTCGATGATCTGAACAATGGCCGCGCGGCCTATTCGAGGCTTAGCCGGTCACGAAATCGATAAGCAGCTTGATATTCAATCCGGCGATCACGATTGCGATCACATAGGCAACGGTGCTCAGCCAGCGCGGTGCGACGAGCTCGCCCATCTTCGCCTTGCTGGCGGTGAACATCACCAGCGGGAAGACGGCGAAGGAAAGCTGCAGGCTGAGCACGACCTGAGTCAGGATCAGCAATTGTGCCGTGCCCTGGTTGCCGTACCAGATCGTTACGATCGCTGCCGGCACGATTGCGATGGCGCGTGTGATCAGACGGCGCACCCATGGTTGAAGCCTGATCTTCAGAAAGCCTTCCATGACGATCTGGCCGGCAAGCGTCGCCGTCACGGTCGAATTCAGGCCGCAACAGAGCAGGGCGATGCCGAAAAGCGTTGGTGCGATTGCAAGCCCGAGCAGCGGTGACAGCAGTGAGTGTGCCTCGCCGAGTTCGACGACGTCGGTGCGTCCGTTGGCGTTGAATGCGGCTGCGGCCAGGATCAGGATCGAGGCGTTGATCAGCAGCGCAAAGCAGAGCGCAAAGGTCGAGTCGAGCGTCGCATAGGCCAGCGCTTCCCGCTTTTCCGGTACTGTGTGGCCAAAGGCGCGGGTCTGGACGATGCCGGAATGCAGATAGAGATTATGTGGCATGACGGTCGCTCCGAGGATGCCGAGCGCCAGATAGAGCATTTCCGGGTTGCTGACGATTTCCGTTGTCGGGAAGAAGCCGGTGATGACGGCGCCCCACTGCGGGTCGGCAAGGAAGATCTGTATGCCGAAGCACAACGCAATGACGCCGAGCAACGTGATGATGAACGCTTCGATCCAGCGGAAGCCGAGCTTTTGCAGATACAAGATGAGGAAAACGTCGAGCGCCGTAATCAGCACGCCGAGTTCCAGCGGAACGCCGAAGACCAGGTTGAGGCCGATTGCCGTGCCGATCACCTCGGCAATATCCGTCGCGATGATGGCGATTTCCGCAAAGGCCCAGAGCGGTACGGAGACGAATTTCGGGAAGGCGTCCCGGCAGGCCTGCGCCAGATCGCGGCCAGAAGCAATGGCAAGCCGGGCGCAAAGCGATTGCAGCACGATCGCCATGAGGTTGGAAAGCAGCGCCACGGTCAACAGCGCGTAGCCGAATTTCGAGCCGCCGGCGAGCGAGGTCGCCCAGTTTCCGGGATCCATATAGCCGACCGCGACCATGTAGCCAGGGCCGGCAAAGGCGGCAATCCGCCGGAGTTTCGACCCAGGGCGGCCCGTGCCGATCGTGCGATAAACGTCTGAAAGCGAGGCTTCCTGGCGATCGTGTCGCCAGCCGCTTTTTGGAGTACGATTTAAGACATCCATATCATTACCGCTTTTGGGACCAATGCCCGCACTATGCCCGATCAGAATGATAATGCAAGTCATTCGCAAAAGGAAAAATCGGATGCATGTTGGAAAGGTGGCCATTGCGTTTGCTGCTCCATTGCATACATGGATTGCGTTGCCGAGAGCGAGAAGGATTTGAAATGGCCGGATTTTTGAGAAAACTGGTACCGAAGCGCTTCCGAAAGGAAGGGGTGATCATCCCGGTCGTCAGGCTTCAGGGCGCGATCATGAGCGGCGGCGGTCAGTTCCGCCCGATACTCAATCTCGCCAATGTCGCACCGGTGCTGGAAAAGGCCTTCTCTGACAAGGAAGCTCCCGCTGTCGCCATTGTCGTCAATTCGCCGGGCGGTTCGCCCGTTCAGTCGCGGCTCATCTTCACGCGAATCCGCGAGCTTGCCCGTGAGAAGCAGAAGAAAGTGCTGGTCTTCGTCGAGGATGTGGCGGCCTCCGGCGGCTACATGATCGCGCTTGCCGGCGATGAAATCATTGCCGACCCGACGTCTATCGTCGGTTCGATCGGAGTCGTTTCCGGCGGCTTCGGCTTCCCCGAACTCCTCAAGAAGATCGGCGTCGAGCGTCGCGTCTATACGGCCGGTGAAAACAAGGTCATCCTCGATCCCTTCCAGCCTGAAAAGGAAAAGGACATTGAATATCTGAAGACCCTTCAGCTCGAGATCCACGAGATCTTCATCACCATGGTGCGCGAACGCCGCGCCGGCAGGCTGAAGGATGACGAAACCGTCTTTTCCGGGCTATTCTGGAGCGGCACGCGCGGGCTCGAACTCGGCCTCGTCGACAGCCTTGGCGACATGCGCCAGGAACTGAAAAGGCGCTACGGGCCGAAGACCAGGCTGCAGCTCGTCACCGCTGCGCGCAGCCTCTTCGGCCGGCGAATTCCCGGTGTCTCGCCCGTCTCGATGGATGGTTTTGCATCAGGTCTCGCGACGGGACTTGTCGAAGCGGCGGAAGAAAAGGCATTGTGGAGCCGCTACGGACTGTGAGAGGAGAAGAAAAAGGGAGATGGCGCAGCTTATCACAATCATAATCCTGGTCGGCGCCGCCTGGTGGCTCTACCGCCGCTTCATCTCCGATGCCAAGCGCCTGCAGGAAAAATCCCGCCGCGCCGAGAAGGAGCGCCAGACCGGCGCCGTCGGCACGCTTGTCAAGGATCCGGCGACCGGCGAATACCGCGTGAAGCGGGAGGATGAATGACGGTGACCGCTGAGGAACGCTTTTTCCCGCTTCGATTGCATCGTGTGTGTTCGGCTAAGGCCAGATGTCGACGAGCTCTTGCGAAAGCCTAAAAGCTCGTCTCGGGGTGGCGGCCGTCTTGACGGTCGTCACCGAACTCCTTCCAAAACATGGTCCCATCATAGGTTATGTATTGACCCTTGCCCTCTCCCATGGCACCTGTCCGGCAAAATACGCAACCGGTGGCTTGTCCTTATGTCTGCATCGATCCCCGACCATATGAACCCGAAGCGTTCGTTCCAGGCGCTGATCCTGACCCTTCATAACTACTGGGCGGACAAGGGTTGTGCGGTTCTGCAGCCCTATGACATGGAGGTCGGCGCCGGTACGTTCCATCCGGCCACCACGCTGCGCGCGCTCGGCCCGAAGCCGTGGAAGGCTGCCTATGTCCAGCCGTCGCGCCGTCCGTCGGACGGTCGCTACGGTGAAAACCCGAACCGTCTGCAGCATTATTACCAGTACCAGGTCATCCTGAAGCCGAACCCGCCGAACCTGCAGGAGCTTTACCTCGGCTCGCTGGCGGCGATTGGCCTCGATCCGCTGCTGCACGACATCCGGTTCGTCGAGGACGACTGGGAAAGCCCGACCCTCGGCGCCTGGGGCCTTGGCTGGGAGTGTTGGTGCGACGGCATGGAAGTCTCGCAGTTCACTTACTTTCAGCAGGTCTGCGGCATCGAATGCGCGCCGGTTGCCGGCGAACTGACCTATGGCCTGGAGCGTCTGGCGATGTATGTGCAGGGCGTCGACAACGTCTACGACCTGAACTTCAACGGCCGCGAAGGCGACGAAAAGATCAGCTACGGCGAAGTCTTCCTGCAGGCCGAACAGGAATACTCACGCCACAACTTCGAATTCGCAAATACCGAGATGCTGCATCGCCATTTCATCGATGCGGAGAAGGAGTGCCAGGCGCTCCTCGCCGCCGGTGCGCCGAGCGACAATGCCAATCAGCTGCTGCACAAATGCGTCTTTCCGGCCTATGACCAGTGCATCAAGGCAAGCCACGTCTTCAACCTGTTGGATGCACGCGGGGTGATCTCGGTCACCGAGCGTCAGAGCTATATCCTGCGGGTGCGCACGCTCGCCAAGGCTTGCGGCGAAGCGTTCCTGTTGACGGATGCCGGCGGCATGAATGTCGCCAGGGCCGCCGCCTGAGAATGCTTAGCGGCGGTGGTCGGACCGTACGACGACGCGCCGGGGTGCCGGGCCTGCGCCCTTTCGGAAATCGACGAGAGATGCGATCGCCGCCAGGCTCAATAGAAAGAATGCTGCGCTCATGGTCTGATCATTTCCTCGTCATGAGTTGCGAGTGCACCGTAACCAGCCGGCACAGTTAGCAAGATACAGCCGCCTTCATAGGTGCGGTATCGTGATATTTCGCTAGTCGTTGACGGGAATCGCGGCCTGGAAATGCGGGATGACAATCCAGCGCAAGCCGCATAGTCTCCGTCCAAACTTTGCGTCGTTGCGGGGGATTCGCGATGTATATCCTTCTCGGTGTGATCGTTCTGATCGCGCTTTATCTTGTCTTTATCTATAACGGTCTCGTCCGCGCCCGACAGATGGCCGAAGAGGCCTGGTCCGGCATCGACGTGCAGCTGAAGCGTCGCGCCGATCTGATCCCAAACCTCATCGAGACCGTCAAGGGCTACGCCACTCACGAAAAGAGCACGTTGGAAGAGGTCGTGGAGCTGCGCAACAAGGCGCAGGCGGTGCCTTCCGGCGATGTTGCGGGCAGGGCGCAGGCGGAGGGCCTTCTTGGCCAGGCGCTCGGCCGTGTGCTGGCGCTGGCCGAAGCCTATCCGGACCTGAAGGCGAACGAGAACTTCTCAGAGCTTCAGGCCTCGCTCGAAACGATGGAGAGTGAAATCCAGATGGCGCGCCGGTACTACAACGGCGCTGCCCGTGATCTCAACGTCAAGGTGGAAAGCTTCCCCTCCAATCTGGTCGCTGGGCAGTTCGGCTTCCAGAAGCGGGAATATTTCGAGATCACCAACGAGGCCGACCGCGCCGTCCCGGCCGTCAAATTCTGACATGGGCGTTTGCCTTTGCGCAAAAGCTGCTATGAGCAGGGCCGGTCAGTGGCCGCAGGGCGGCCAGCGCAATGGACGGAACAGACAAGCGTCATGAGCAAGGACAAGAAACTCACCATCATTCCCGCTAAGGCTCCGCTCGTGGGGCGCGCCGTGCCGCCGGGCTCGAAGTCGATCACCAACCGCGCACTCCTCCTGGCTGGCCTTGCCAAGGGGGTCAGCCGCCTGACCGGCGCGCTGAAGAGCGACGACACGCTCTACATGGCCGAAGCGCTTCGCGCTATGGGCGTCGTCATCGACGAACCGGACGATACAAGCTTCGTCGTCACCGGAAGCGGCAAGCTGCTGCCGCCGAAAGCGCCGCTCTTCCTCGGCAATGCCGGCACCGCAACACGGTTTCTGACTGCCGCTGCCGCACTCGTTGATGGCACCGTCGTCGTCGACGGCGATCAGCACATGCGCAAGCGCCCGATCGGTCCGCTCGTTGATGCGTTGCGCTCTCTCGGAATCGATGCGACGGCCCAGACCGGCTGCCCGCCTGTAACCGTGAAGGGCGCGGGCCGCTTCGAAGCGAGCCGTATCGGCATCGATGGCGGTCTCTCCAGCCAGTATGTGTCCGCGCTGCTGATGATGGCGGCCGGAGGCGACCGCCCGGTGGATATTGAACTCCTCGGCCAGGACATCGGTGCCCTCGGCTACATCGATCTCACGACCGCGGCGATGCAAGCCTTCGGCGCCAAGGTTAATAAGACGAGCGCGCTCACCTGGCGCGTCGAGCCGACCGGCTACACGGCAGCCGATTTCGTCATCGAGCCTGATGCATCGGCGGCAACTTACCTCTGGGCGGCCGAAGTCCTCACCGGTGGCTCCATCGATCTCGGCGTGCCCAACGGCGCGTTCACGCAGCCGGATGCGCGCGCCTACGACATCATCGCCAAGTTCCCGCACCTGCCGGCTGAAATCGACGGTTCGCAGATGCAGGACGCGGTTCCGACGCTCGCAGTCCTTGCCGCTTTCAACGAAACGCCCGTCCATTTCGTCGGCATTGCCAATCTGCGCGTCAAGGAATGCGATCGCATCCGCGCGCTGTCGACCGGCCTGACGCAGATTCGCCCGGATCTGGCACGCGAGGAAGGCGACGATCTCATCGTCCAGTCCGATCCGTCGCTTGCCGGAAAACGTCTGCCTGCCGAGATTGACACTTTCGCCGACCACCGCATCGCCATGAGCTTCGCGCTCGCCGGACTGAAGATAGACGGCATCACGATCCTCGATCCGGATTGCGTCGGCAAGACGTTCCCTGCCTACTGGCGGACGCTGGCAGGACTGGGCGTCGAATATGGGAACGAGGGCTGACATTATCTGAGGCGGCAGCGCGCCGCCGGCGGGGAGAGGTATATGATCCGGCGGCTTTTCGGCCTTTGCGTCATTCTGTTTATGGCGCTTGCAGCATATGCGGCAAGTGCTGCGGAGGTGATCAACTCCTTCGCATCGGATATAAGGCTCGAAAAGAGCGGCGCCATGACGGTGACGGAGACAATCACCGTCAATGCCGAGGGCAACCGGATCCGGCGAGGCATCTTCCGCGATTTTCCGCTGACTTTCGTCGATGAAGGGGGTCGCCGCCGCAGCGTCGACTTCGACGTTATATCGGTCAGACGCGACGGCAAGGACGAGCCTTGGAAGACGGAATCCGTCTCGGGCGGCATCCGTATCTATGCTGGGTCAGAAGACGTCATGCTTGCGCCGGGCCGCCATGAATATGCCTTCACCTACACCACCGATCGCCAGATCCGCTATTTCGCCGATTACGACGAACTCTATTGGAATGTGACCGGTAACGGCTGGATCTTCCCGATCATGGCCGCGACCGCGACGGTGAACCTGCCAGATGGCGTCACCGCAACCGATACGAATGTGTTCACCGGTGCGCTTGGCGCAAAGGACAAGAATGCCCGCGTGTCAGGCAGCAATGCCCGGCCGGTCTTCTCGACGACCATACCGCTCGATGCCAACGAAGGTCTGACGATTGCCGTCAAGCTTGCCAAAGGCGCGATCGATCCGCCGAGCAGATCGGATCAGAACATCTGGTGGCTGAAGGACAACCGCGACTATTTCATCGGTTTCGGCGGCCTCCTGCTTGTGTTCCTCTACTACACCCGCTCCTGGCTCAAGGTCGGGCGAGACCCTTCCCGCGGCGTCCTCGTGCCGCGCTGGGATCCTCCCGACGGCATCTCTCCAGCGCTCGTCAACTATATCGACAACAAGGGCATTTCAGGCGGGGGCTGGACGGCGCTTTCGGCAACGGCGCTGGACCTGGCGGTTCGCGGCTATGTCGTTCTTGAAGACCTCAAGCAATCGATCATCGTCAGGCGAACGGAAAAGCCGGTGGGTAAGGAGAAGCTGGAAGCCGCCGAAACCAGCCTCCTGAGCGCCGTCGGCAACAAGGGATCGCTGACGATCGACAAGGCAAACGGCGAACGCGTGAAGTCGGTCGGACAAAGCTTTCGGTCGGCGATCGAGCGGGAACATCGCGGCAAATACTACAATTCCAATAGCGGCTATACGGCTGGTGGCATCGCGCTCAGCGCTGCCGCACTTGTCGCGCTCTTCGTTTTCGGCACGCTGGAAACCGATGCGATCGTCCTGATGATCATTCCGATCGTCGTTTCTGTCTTCGTCGCCGTCTTCGTGGCCGGCTTTGCACGGTCCTTCCGCCCCGGCCAGTCCCTTGGAGGCAAGATCGCCGCCGTGATCGCGATCGCCGTCATCGTTTTTGTCGGCTTCAGCATCATTTCATCGCTGGCTCTGGCACTTTTCTCCACGCTTTTGGAATTCCACGAGACGCCGATGCTCTTTGCCGTCGGCGGCATCGTGCTGCTCAACCTGCTCTATGTTTTCATCATGGGTGCGCCAACGCCGCTTGGCTCGAAGATCATGGATGGCATCGACGGCCTTCGTCAGTATCTGACGCTTGCCGAGAAGGACCGGATGAACATGGCCGGTGCGCCGGAAATGTCGCCCCAACATTTCGAGAAGCTGCTGCCCTATGCGGTTGCGCTTGGTGTCGAGAAGCCCTGGACGCGCACCTTCGAAACCTGGCTTGCGGCGGCCTCTGCCTCGGCGGCTGCGGCTTATGCACCGTCCTGGTATTCCGGCAACTTCAAAAGCGGCAGCTTTTCCGATCGCATCGGCGGCTTCTCGTCGTCGATGGCGTCCACCATTGCCTCGACCATTCCCTCGCCCCCGCCCTCAAGTTCGTCTTCCGGTTTTTCCGGCGGCGGAGGTTCTTCGGGCGGTGGCGGTGGCGGCGGCGGCGGTGGCGGCTGGTGAGCTTTCCCGCTTGACCTTTGGCTTCACGCCCCTTAACCGCCAGACAGAAAACGGAAAGGATCAGGCATGAAGGTTCTGTTGATCGGCTCGGGCGGACGCGAGCATGCGCTTGCCTGGAAGCTGGCAAAATCGCCGCTGATGACCGAATTCTATGCCGCGCCGGGCAATCCGGGCATTGCGGAGCATGCAAGGCTCGTCAGCCTGAACGTTGAAGATCACGAGGCAGTCGCGGCCTTCTGCGTGCAAAAGGCCATCGATTTTGTCGTTGTCGGTCCCGAGGCGCCTCTGGTCGCCGGCCTTGCCGACCGCCTGCGAGCCGATGGGCTGAAGGTCTTCGGTCCGTCCGCTGCAGCAGCCCAGCTCGAAGGTTCCAAGGGTTTTACCAAGGATATCTGCGCCCGCTACAACATCCCGACCGGCGCCTACCAGCGCTTCAACAACGCCCCGAAGGCAAAGGCCTATATCCGCGAACAAGGCGCCCCCATCGTCGTCAAGGCGGATGGCCTTGCCGCCGGCAAGGGCGTGACGGTGGCGATGAGCGTGGGGGAGGCGCTTGGCGCAGTCGACGATTGCTTCGAGGGTGCGTTCGGCGCAGCCGGCGCCGAGGTCGTCATCGAGGCTTATCTCGATGGCGAAGAGGCAAGCTTCTTCTGCCTCTGCGACGGCAAGAACGCCCTGCCGCTGGCGACCGCACAGGATCACAAGCGTGTCGGCGAGGGTGATACCGGCGTCAATACCGGCGGCATGGGCGCCTATTCGCCGGCTCCGGTAATGACGCCCGAGATGATCGAGCGGACGATGAAGGAAATTATCGAGCCGACGATCTGCGGCATGGCCGAAAGCGGCTATCCTTTCTGCGGTGTTTTCTTCGCCGGCTTGATGATTACGGCAAAGGGCCCCGAACTCATTGAATACAATGTGCGCTTCGGCGATCCCGAATGCCAGGTACTGATGATGCGCCTGAAGAGCGATCTGCTGCCGCTTCTGCTGGCAGCGGCCGAAGGCACGCTCGACAAGGCCACAGCCGAATGGAGCGACGATCCGGCGCTGACCGTCGTGATGGCCTCCAAGGGTTATCCGGGCCCTTATGAGAAGAACACGCCGATCCTCTCGCTGCCGGAGGCAGGCGAGGGCGCGAAAGTGTTCCATGCTGGCACGTCTTTGAAGGACGGCGAGCTGGTCGCGACCGGCGGCCGAGTGCTGAACGTGACCGCCACCGGCAGAACAGTCGGCGAGGCTCAAAGCCGCGCCTATGCGCTGCTGGACAAGGTGGAATGGGAAAATGGTTTCTGCCGCCGCGATATCGGCTGGCGGGCGATCGAGCGCGAAAAAGCTTGAGCCTGGCCCGAAATCGGGTCAGATCCGTAAATTTCTAACCATTCCCCTGACGGGATGGAAATAAAGGCTCGCTATCTTGTTCCCATAGAGGTCGGAGCAGGTTCCATGCGTCAATTCATTCTCGGTGCGTCAATTCTTCTGGCATCTGGTTCGGCGATGGCCTCCTCGATCGAGGTGATCGGCTCGTCGCGCGCCGGCGGCGGCAGCATTGTGACCGAGACCTGCACGACCTGCCCACCGTTGCAATCGACCGAGCGCAAGAAGGACTACACGGTGCCGGCTTTGCCGCCCGGCGCCATCCAGGCCAGCGCGCTGCGTAATGTGGCCGGTGAGCAGAAGCTCTACCGCACCGAAGGCTGGATGGGCGGATCGCCCGTGGTTTTCGTGACCAAGGCGACCCCCGAAGTCCTGGCCGACTTCAAGGTGACGGTCCCCGACGAAGGCATCGACCCGACGGCGACGACCTCCCTCATCGGCGGTGATGCCAAGCCAGTTGTTGCAGGCATGTCCGCCCCTGCGGAACAAACGGTGCCGCTCGACGTTTCCGACTTTGAGCTTAGAATGTGATTTTTAGTTCCCTGCCCCTGACCCGGCCAAAGTTTTGGTCGTACGGGGTCCGCCGCATGGCGGATTGAATGCGCTCCTGAAGAGAAGCAGGAGCGCATTCTTTATTTTTTTATTTGGCTTTGAGCTACTCCATAGATGGATTACGGCGGCCGCAATGGGCGACGGCCGGCGAAACGCTTATGCGAATTTCGGATTAGGCAAGGCTTAAAACGCAATCGTCGGCAAGATCGCAGAAAGCGATTTTGAGCAAGACACGGGCGAGGTGGATCCCACCCGGGCCGGCGTGCGGCTCGAAAAATGGTTGGCAAAGGTGGTGAAGGCGCTGGCCCCAAGCACGTGCCTTCGGATCAGAGGGGCGTCGCGAGGCTTTCCTCAAGCCGGTCGATCTCCCGGTCCGAGAAGACCTGGATTCCCGCGCGCTTCAGCAGGGCAGCTGTAACACCATTGCCGTGGCGCCGCGCTCTTCTGAAAGATCCATCATAGATGAAACCAGAACCGCAGGAGGGGCTGCCGTCGATGAGCAGCGCGTGGGTGCAGCCCGTCTCCTGAGCCAGCCTGAGCGCATTCTGCGCTGCCTTTCGGAATGCAGCCGTCACATCGCCTCCGGTGATCTCCAACACCCGTGCAGTTGCCGACAGGACGTCCTCGCCGCTCGCGCCGCGCTCGATTTCCGCCGGCGGCCGCGGCACCGGCATGCCTGCCGAGATCTCCGGACAGATCGTCACGAGCCTTCCCTCTGCCCGCCACCGCTCGAGCGCCGGATGCGCGAGCGGCTTCGCCCGGGCGTCATAACGGACGGCATGGCCCATGAGGCAGGCGCTGACGAGGATTTTGTAGGTCATGATTGTCTGATAGCGCGAGTTCTGGTGAATGACCAGTGCGGTGCGCTTTCCTCCACCTCCTGCCTGTACCTGTCAGAGGGATCAATCAGCGCCATGTCCACCGGGCGGGGACCTGGAACCATTCATTCGGCGCAATGCGTCCCTGTCACAAGGACAGGAACGAGGCGAAGAGGTTGGCGCCAGGCCGCTGCCAGTCGGAAACCGTTACCCTGCGATCTTCGAAAAGTCCGCAACCGTGCCCGTAGCCTCGCGGATCAGCCGCAGCAGGGCCAGGCGGTTGGCGCGAATTGCCGCGTCCTCGTCATTGACGAGCACGTCGTCGAAGAAGCGGTCGACCGGGGTGCGGAGCTTCGAAAGCGCCTCCATCGCCGAGCGGAAGTCTTCCCTGGCGATTGCGGCGGAAGCCTCGGCCGAGGCTTTGGCGATGGCGGCAAAAAGCTCCCTTTCGGCATCGAGCCGGAAGAGTTTTTCCGAAACGCCGTCGGCGATGACGGTGCCCTTCTTCTCCTCGGCGGCCAGAATCTGCGTGGCGCGCTTGGTGCCGACCAACAGGTTCTTGCCGTCTTCCGAGGTAATGAAAGCCGTCAGCGCCTCGACACGGCGGGCGATCATGACGAGGTCGTCGGCCTCGGGTGTGACGACGGCATCGATCAGGTCGTAGCGCGCACCCTGGTCGCGGAGATAGACCTTGAGGCGGTCGTGGAAGAAGGCAAGGAGGTTGATTGCCAGTTCATATTCTTCTTCGATTGTCTTTGGATGGCCTTCAGCAAGATAATTCTTGCAATATTTGATTGCTGCGCGCTGTTCTTGCACGAGCCTCTCGTGGTCGAACCTTTCGTTGTCCTCGAGGATTTTAAGCTCGAAGAGTCTGATCGAAGCTTCGTGGCTAGCGATCGCCACAGCCCATTCGCTCCGAAATGCAGAGCGAAACAGCGGGATGAGAGGTGCTCTGATTTCCCGTTCCAACAGCAGCCGTATCGATCCCAGCGCTGCTCTTCTCAGCGCGAACGGATCCTTTGAACCGGTAGGCCTTTCGTTTATTCGCCAAAACCACACAAGTGTATCGATCTTGTCAGCAAGCGCTATGGTTATGGCAACGTTGTCGGTAGGCACTCGGTCGGTAGGACCTTGAGGCTTATAATGGTCCTCCAGTGCCGCCGCCACTGGTTCATCTTCACCTTGCAGCAGCGCATATTTCTTTCCCATTGCACCTTGCAGTTCGGGGAATTCGCCCACCACCTCAGTTCGAAGGTCCGCCTTTGCCAAGGCTGCGGCTCGGCTAACCTTCAGAGGGTCTGCATCGACGATTTTACCGATTTCGCCGGCCAGGGTGCGAATGCGTGTTACTCGCTCGCCCTGCGTTCCAATCTTCGCGTGGAACGTCACATGCAGCGCATCGAGCTTCGCCATCCGCTGATCGAGCGGTTTCCTCAGATCAAGCCCGAATTTCTTCGCCGACGCTTCCAGGGTTTCGAGGTCGGGCAAGTTCCCCTGGTCGCGCTTCCAGAAATGCAGCGCGTCGGAAAGGCGGGCGCGGACGACCTTGCCATTGCCGTGGACGATTTCCTTGCCGCCGTCGTTGGCCTCAATGTTGGAGACGAGGATGAACTGGTTCGAAAGCGTCTCTTCGCCCTGTTTACGCGTTACGAAACATTTCTGGTTCGTCTTGATCGTCAGCCTGATGATTTCGGAGGGGATTGAGAGGTAGTCCTCCTCGAAGCTGCCCATCAGCACTTGCGGCCATTCGACGAGCCCGGAGACTTCCTCCAGCAGACCTTCGTCCTCGACCAGTTCCAGTCCGCCCGCAAAGGCGATGTCGCGGGCGTCATGCAGGATGATGTTCTTGCGCCGCTCGGCATCGAGGATGACCTTCGCTTTTTCGAGGCTCGCGGCATAGTCGTCGAAACGCTTGACGGCGATGGCGCCTGGCGCATGGAAGCGGTGGCCGTAGGTCACGTTGGAGGCGACGATGCCGTCGATCTCGAAGGGGATGACGGATGTTTCTTCATGCTCGGTGCCGAAAGTGCAGACGATCGATTGCAGCGGGCGCACCCAGCGCAGCGAGCCAGGTTTGGAGGAGGCCTTTCCCCAGCGCATGGATTTCGGCCAGGGGAAATCGCGGATGATGCCGGGCATCACGTCGCCGATGATTTCTTCGGCAGCGCGCCCGGGCTTGGAAATCACGGCAATGTAGAAATCGCCCTTTTTCGGGTCGCTGCTTACCTGCGCCTCGGAAACCGAGGAAAGGCCGGAGCCGCGCAAAAAGCCCTCGATCGCCTTTTCGTTGGCATCGGTGCGCGGGCCCTTGCGCTCTTCGCGCACATCGGCGGACCGCCCGGTCAGTCCGCGGATATCAAGTGTTAGGCGGCGCGGCGTCCAGTATTCGCGGGCGCCCTCATAGGAAAGTCCTGCCTCCACCAGCGCATCGGTGACGAGCTTCTTCAGGTCGCCGGCAGCCTTGCGCTGCATGCGGGCCGGAATTTCCTCGGATCGAAGTTCTATAAGCAGATCGGGCATGTCACTTTTCCTTGCCTCCTTAAGGGAGGACGGTCCAAAACGGTCGCCTCTGCTACCAAAGAATGCCGCATCTGCACAACCGCAAAAACGGGAAATGCGGACGCGCGAGCCACGCGAGGAGGCAATCACCCTTGCGGTGGCAACGCGCCGCGCATCCACCTCGCGGCTGCGCTTTGCCGTCCCTTCTTTCCGGCGGGGAAAGGTCGGCCCGAAGGACCGGATCGAGCACGAACCCTCAATGATGCGCGTCAGTCTGCTGTGGAAAGCTCTGCGGGGCATTGCCTTGCCGCTTTTCGCCGCTATGGTCCCGCTACCTTCGTCAATTCAGGGAATCCCATGGCCGCAGACCTCCGCTCGCTTGCCGCAGTCATCGCCTCCGAAATCAATGCCCGGCCGGACCAGGCCAAAGCTGCGATCGAGCTGCTCGACGAGGGCGCGACCGTTCCCTTCATCGCACGCTACCGCAAGGAAGTGACGGGCGGCCTGGACGATACGCAACTGCGCAATCTGGCCGAACGCCTCGTCTATCTGCGCGAACTGGAAGCCCGCCGCGACACGATCGTCGAATCGATCGCCGGTCAGGGCAAGATGACCGACGAATTGATGGAGAAGATCGCCCGCGCCGCCACGAAGGCGGAGCTCGAAGATCTCTACCTGCCCTACAAGCCGAAGCGCCGTACCCGTGCCGAGATCGCCCGCGAGCGCGGCCTTGGACCGCTGGCCGAGGCGATTCTCGCCGATCGCTCGAAGGGACCGGCGGTGCTGGCGGAGAGCTATATCACTGCCGATGTGCCGGATGCGAAGACGGCACTCGAAGGCGCACGCGATATCATCGCCGAAGGCATTGCGGAAAATGCCGATTTGCTTGGCAAGCTGCGTGCCCATATGCGCAGCGCCGCGTTTTTGAAGGCCAAGGTCGTGGATGGCAAGCAGGCGGCCGGCGAGAAGTTCGCCGACTATTTTGACCATTCGGAGCGCTGGGCGACCGCACCCGGCCATCGCGCACTCGCCATGCTGCGCGGCTGGAACGAGGAAATGCTGACGCTGACGATCGAGGCTGACGCCGAGACCGCCTCTCCCAACAAACCTGTCGAGCGGATGATCGCTGCTGCCTATGAAATCGGCGCGAGCCGCCCCGGCGACCGCTGGCTGATGGATGTCGCAAGCTGGACCTGGCGCGTCAAACTTTCCATGTCGCTGTCTCTCGACCTGATGCGCGAACTGCGTGAACGCGCCGAAGAGGAGGCGATCCATGTCTTTGCGCGAAACCTGAAGGATCTGCTGCTGGCGGCGCCGGCCGGATCGCGCGCCACGATGGGCCTCGATCCGGGTATTCGCACTGGCGTCAAGGTCGCTGTGGTCGACGGTACCGGCAAGGTCGTTGCGACCTCCACGGTCTATCCCTTCCAGCCGCGCAACGACGTGCGTGGCTCTCAGGCAGAACTCACCGCCCTGATCCTCAAGCACAATGTCGAACTGATCTCGATCGGTAACGGTACGGGAAGCCGCGAAACGGAAAAACTGGTAGCCGAAATGCTGGCCGGTCTTGCGGGTGCAAAGCCCACCAAGGTCATCGTTTCGGAAGCCGGCGCGTCGGTCTATTCCGCCTCCGCGACCGCCGCGGCTGAGTTTCCGGATCTCGACGTGTCGCTGCGTGGCGCCGTTTCCATCGCCCGCCGCCTGCAGGATCCGCTGGCCGAGCTTGTCAAGATCGAGCCGAAATCGATCGGCGTCGGCCAGTACCAGCATGACGTCGACCAACAGAAGCTGTCGCGCTCGCTTGACGCAGTCGTCGAAGACGCGGTGAATGCCGTCGGCGTCGATCTCAACACGGCTTCGGCACCGCTGCTGTCACGCGTTTCCGGACTCGGCCCGTCGATTGCCGAAGCCATCGTCGTCCAC
Source organism: Rhizobium etli 8C-3 (assembly GCF_001908375.1). Classification (NCBI taxonomy): domain Bacteria; kingdom Pseudomonadati; phylum Pseudomonadota; class Alphaproteobacteria; order Hyphomicrobiales; family Rhizobiaceae; genus Rhizobium; species Rhizobium etli. The sequence continues at coordinate 947,354 of NZ_CP017241.1, forward strand.
CGCGACCAGAACGGTCCGTTTGAAAGCCGCCGCGACCTGCTCAAGGTTGCGCGTCTGGGAAACCGCACCTTCGAGCAGGCGGCTGGCTTCCTGCGCATCCCGAACGGCAAGGAGCCTCTCGATGCATCATCGGTTCACCCGGAAGCCTATGGCGTAGCAAAGAAGATCGTTGCCGCCTGCGGCCGCGACCTGCGGTCGCTGATGGGCGACAGTGCGGCGCTGAAATCGATCGATCCGCGCCAGTTCATCGACGAGAAATTCGGCCTGCCGACGGTCAAGGATATCCTCGCCGAACTGGAAAAGCCCGGCCGCGATCCGCGCCCGAGCTTCAAGACGGCAACCTTCGCCGAAGGCGTCAACGAAATCGCCGATCTCAAGCCCGGCATGGTGCTGGAAGGCACGGTGACCAACGTTGCGGCCTTCGGCGCCTTCGTCGATATCGGCGTGCACCAGGACGGCCTTGTGCATGTCTCGCAGCTTGCCGACCGCTTCGTCAAAGATCCTCACGAAGTTGTGAAGGCCGGCGATGTCGTCAAGGTGCGGGTCGTCGAGGTCGATGCAAAACGCAAGCGCATCGGTCTTTCAATGCGCAAGGACGATGGCTCCTCGGCTGCAGCCCCACGCGGCGAGTACCGTGGAAATCAGGGCGCGCGGCCGCAAAACGACCGGCGTCCGGCTGTCCCGAAACAGGAAAACCAGGGCGCCTTCGGTGCTGCTCTTGCAGAGGCCATGAAGCGAAAATAACGGCTTAACGGCAGGCATTGCAAAAATGTCACAGTTTGGCGACCTTGTTGCCGAACTGCCAAATACGGCGCTTGTGTGGCGGAAGAGAGCGACTAAGTTTAACGCGTATCATCCTGTCACATATGCGAGGCCTTTCATGGCGTCGGGATTTTTATCAATTGTCAAAAAAATCATCCGCAAGGGTAATCTGAAGCTCACGCTGGCCAATGGCGAGACATATGCGATTGGCGATGGCAGCGGGGATCTGGTCGTCGTGCGCGTTGCCGACGAGGAGGCGGAGAAGCTTATCCGCCGCGACCCCACCCTCAAGCTCGGCGAAATGTACATGGACGGCCGGTTCATTCTTGAACAGGGCAACATCTACGACTTCCTTTCGATGGTGAAGCAGAACACCACCAACGAAATCTTCGATATTCCGATGGCTGCACTGCTGGTCGGACGCATCGCACTGCAGCAGCTGAAGAGCCGGCTGCCGGTCAATCACAACAAGCGCAATGTCGCGCATCATTACGACCTCTCGGAAAAGCTTTTCGAGCTCTTTCTTGATGAGGATTGGCAATATTCCTGCGCCTATTTCGATCCGCCGGGCATCAGCCTGGAGGAAGCACAAGTCGCCAAGAAGCGGCATATCGCAGCCAAGCTCCTGCTGCAGCCCAACCAGCGCATCCTGGAAATCGGCTCCGGCTGGGGCGGCATGGGGATGTATCTGGCGGAATCGACGCAGGGCGTCGACGTAACCGGCATCACGCTCAGCGAAGAGCAGCTGAAGATCTCGCGCGAGCGCGCCCAAAAGCGCGGTCTCGCCGATCGCGTCCGCTTCGAATTGCAAGATTACCGCACGATGACGGGCATGAAGTTCGACCGCATCGTCTCGGTTGGCATGTTCGAGCATGTCGGCATCGGCAATTTCAACAAGTACTTCCGCAAGGTGCATGAACTTCTCTCCGACGACGGCGTCATGCTCCTTCACTCCATCGCGCGGCCGAAGCCGAGCTTTGCGACAAATGCGTTCATCGAGAAATACATCTTCCCGCAAGGCTACATCCCGTCGATCGGCGAGACGGTTCCTGCAATCGAGAAGGCCGGGTTGTTAATTCGCGATATCGAGGTCCTGCCGCTGCACTATGCCTATACGCTCCGCCATTGGCGCGAGCGCTTCATGGCGCGCAAGGCCGAGGCCGTCGCCCTTTACGACGAGCGCTTCTTCCGGATGTGGGAGTTCTATCTTGCCGGCTCCGAAATAGGCTTCCGCTGGGACGAACTCTTCGTCATGCAGATCCAGGTTTCCAAGAACCAGTATTCGACACCCGACAACCGCAATTACATTGCCGAGAACGAGGCGAAGCTGAAGGAATTCGAGGCCACGCGGCCTGCCCTGGAAAAGGTTGTCTTCTGATATCGCGGCGCGGCTTCGGCTGCGCTTTGTCGACGAAAAGAGGCGTGCAGATGAGCAGTGCATTTCCCCAAATCCATCTTGTCCGCCACGGCGAAACAGAATGGAGCCTCTCCGGCAAACATACCGGCAGAACTGACATCCCGCTGACCCTGAACGGCGAGACGGCCGCCCGCAAACTCGCCGATCGCCTGAAGGGACTGATTGTCTCTGCCGTCTGGTCGAGCCCTTCTCGAAGGGCGGCGAACACCTGCGCCCTTGCCGGTTTCGGCGTAGATGCCGTGATCAAGCCCGATCTTGCCGAATGGGATTATGGTGCCTATGAGGGCGTCACGACGAAGGAAATCCTCGCGGCCCGCCCCGGCTGGCAGCTCTTCCGCGACGGCTGCCCGGACGGAGAAATGGCCGCAGATGTCGGAGCAAGGGCCGACCGGATCATCCGCGAGCTTCGCCAAGCCGGCGCGCCGGTCCTGATTTTCTCCAGCTCCCACTTTCTGCGCGTTCTCGCCGCCCGCTGGCTCGGCCTGCCACCGCAAGACGGCTCGCTTTTCGTGTTCGATACTGCGAGCATCAGCATCTTAGGCTACGAGCACGATCTGACGGAGCCGGTGATCCGGCGCTGGAACCAGCAGTAAGGGACTGTTGCGTTCTGGAGCGGTGTGACGTTGGATTTAACGCTTGTTTCGAGTTCAAGCTCCGGAGCTGCCTATGCGAACACGTCTCGACGATTTCATCAGCAGGATTTCCGCACAGAGGGATATTCTCGATCACATCGCGGCAGGGCAGGCGAGCCTGCCCGATGGACCAATACTGGAAATCGGCCTTGGCAATGGCAGGACTTACAGCCATTTGCGGGTGCGCTTCCCGGGTCGGCACATCATCGCGTTCGATCGCGAAAACGGCGCGCATGGAAGCTGCCGGCCCGACGACGACGATGTCGTCATCGGCGACATCGCCGAGACTTGCCTGAGTTATACTGGCACCAGGGCAGCCGTCGTTCATGCCGATATCGGAACCGGCTATCGAGAGCAGGATGCAATCATCCGCGAGTGGCTGCCGTCGCGCGTGGTCGCGGTGCTGGCCCATGACGGGTTTGCAGCAAGCGGCCTGGAACTGAAGCATCCCGAACTGGAGGAAATGCCGCTGCCGGCGTCCGTGGAGAGCGGCCGCTATTTTCTCTATCGGCGAAGGTGAACAGGCCATGACGCTATTGACCCGCGCCTTTGCCGGTCGCTAGATGGCCCCATGCAACAGATTGGCTTTAACGGGCGCGTTGCCGATGCGCCCTCGGACAATTGGGTTTACCGGATTTTGCCTCCGTGGGTCTGGCCGTATGCGCAGCTTGCGCGCTGGGACAGGCCGATCGGCTGGCAGCTCCTGATGTGGCCCTGCTTCTGGTCGGTGGCGCTTGCCGCAAATGTGGCCGCAAAACAAGGCCTGTTTTCCGGCTCGCAGACGCTGGTTCACCTGTTTCTCTACTTCATCGGCGCCGTCGCCATGCGCGGGGCCGGCTGTACCTACAACGATCTTGTCGATCACAGGATCGACATGGAGGTCGCACGCACCCGCTCGCGGCCCCTGCCTTCGGGACGCGTCACGCGCACCCAGGCAAAGATCTTCATGGTGCTTCAGGCGCTTGCCGGTCTTCTGGTGCTTCTGCAGTTCAACTGGTTTGCAGTCATTCTTGGCGTGCTGTCGATCGCCATCGTCGCGCTCTATCCATTTGCCAAGCGCTTCACGGACTGGCCGCAATTTTTTCTGGGGCTTGCCTTTTCCTGGGGTGCGCTGATGGGCTGGGCTGGCATATTCGCCGGCCTGTCTTTCGCTGCGATTGCGCTCTACCTTTCTTCCGTTGCCTGGACGATCGGCTACGACACGATTTATGCGCATCAGGACAAGGAAGACGACGAATTGATTGGCGTGCGTTCCACTGCGCGGCTTTTCGGCGATCGGACGCGACAGTGGCTGATCGGCCTTTATGGCGCAACACTGGTCCTGATGATGCTCGCCTTTGTTTTGGCCGGCGTCGGTTTCGCGGCCTATCTCGGGCTGTTGACTGCCACCGGCATGTTCGCCTGGCAGATCGCCAGGCTCGACATCACCGATGCGACGCAATGCCTGGCGCTTTTCAAGTCGAACAACCGTGTCGGGCTGATTATCTTTACGGGACTGATCGTCTCGCTTTTCTTCCGCCTTGCCTGATTGAAACGAAAAAACCCGGCATTGGGCCGGGTTTCAGATTGGGTCATTCGCCGAATTCTTAATTGCGGGCGATAATTTCCTTGCCTTCGATCTTCATTGTCACGCCGAGCTTGCCGGTCGTGCGGCGCACGAGGAAGCGCGGACGGCGGTTGGCGAAATAGGAATGGCGCCGGCGCGGTTTCATGTGACTGGTACGCAAATCACCGAGGTGCTCCTCGAGCGGGCGTGCAATGCCGTCGGCCTCCACCATCAGCATCGGAATGCGGAATGCCTCCGACCAGCCCCGCCAGTCGGCCGCGATATCGCAGAGATCGTGGGCGACAAGCAGCGGAACGCAGAGATCAGGATCTTCGTGGTGCAATTCAAGCGTTACGGTCACTTCCCCGTTGCCGTGGTCGATCGCCCGGGCTGCAACGCCTTTGAAGGCACGCTTCGGCAGGGCAACGGAAAGCGGCAGGCCGCTGGAGGGAAGGGTCTTGCGGAGGACGGCGCCGCGTTCATCGATCGTTATGCTGACGTCACTTGTGGAGTCGTGGATGGCGTAGCTGACCTGCTGGGGAAAGCGCGACGGATCGAGACGCAGTGTCGTTCCAGCCCAAGCGGGCTTCATAACGGTGTTGTTCATTTTCATTTCTACCCTTGTCTTACCTGAGAGCCGGTTTCCGGTCTTCTCCTCGGGGCTTTTTCGCCCTCTACGCCCCGACAATAGGCGGGCCCCCTTCCGGACCACTTAAAATTTGCGGTTAAGAAAACTTTGCCTTCCCCGATGGTTATCAAAAACCAATGTGGCAGGGTTTCCGGACCATGAACGGACCGGAAAGGATGGCTGCGCCAAAGCGGAACAGCGTCGGGTAAGTCTCGAGTAAGCTTTGCATGGCAGAATGCACGCAGGATCCTGCATTATTCTTTTAGGTTTTGCTGTTTAAGGGCGCATTCATGATTTCCGCCTCCGTTGCCTACGCGATCATAAGTCGTGACCCGAAGACGAGTCTCGATCGCATTGCCTCGCAGGCGACGGTCAAACGGGACGCCGACTACTACGCCGAGAATATCAACAAGGTGAAGGACGTCGACGACTTCCTCGGCAACTACAAGCTCTACAGCTACGCGATGAAGGCCTATGGCCTCGACGACATGACCTATGCCAGGGCCTTCATGAAAAAGGTGCTGGAAAGCGACCTTACCGACCCCGACAGTTTCGCCAACAAGCTTTCGGACCAGCGCTACAAGCAGTTCGCGGCGGCTTTCAATTTCAATGCGCCGAAGCCCGATGCACAGACGGATGCGCAGGAAGACGACCTGATCGACAGGTATAACGCATCCTTCACCGATCAGGAAAAGCAGGCGATCAAGGACACCGACTACTACAGCGCGACGATCGCTGAGGTCCAGACAGTCGATGATCTCGTCAATGATACGCGGCTGCGCACCTATGTGCTGAAGACATTCGGCATCGATGCGACCTACGCGTCCAAAGAGTTTCTGCGCGATGTGCTGACCAGCGATCTCAACGATCCGAACAGCGTGGTGAACCTTCAGGGCGGTGAGAAGTACCAGGCGCTCGCTTTGCAGTTCAGTTTCAATGCAGACGGGACGGTGAATGGCTCGGCCCAGACCGCGACACAGAAAAACACGGTCATGGAGCAGTACAATCTGAATTCATCGACCGTCATCATCGACAACGAGATATTTCCCGATATCGTCTATACGACGAAGGCCGCTGCCGACTACAACAAGACCTATTACGAATCCAAGATCAAGACGATCACCAACGTTGACAGCCTCATCGCCGACGAGCGCCTGACGGACTACATCAAGGCTGCTTACAGTCTTGGGCCGAGCAGCTTCGGCACCGACTTGAGCGACACGGCCTTGAAGCAAATCCTTGTCGATCCGGCCTATGCCAATATGATGGACGCCACGGCTGTCCATCAGGCCTTCAGCTTTGAGGCTGATGGAAGCGTCCTCGGGCCTGACGGCCCCCAGTCGGATTCGCTGATCCAGGCAACGTCGGTAAACTACATGGCCCGTTACGATGACGAGGCGAAAGCCGCCATCGAGGAGATCGTCGCCAATTACAAGACGCGCATGTCCGATACCAGGACAATGGACAATTTCTCCGACATCGACAGCATCAACGATTTTCTGAAGACCAACAAGACCGGCGATCTGGACAAGACGAACGACGATCTGCCCGATCTCTATCAGGTTGCGCTTCAGGCTTACGGCTTGACGCAGGAAGAAGTGTCGAAATCGGTGATGCGCAAGCTGCTGGCAAGCGATCCTTACGACCCTGCGGGCTATGTCGCATCCTTCAAGGACGATCGGGTCACGCAATTGGCGAGAGCCTTCAATTTCGATGGCGAAGGTAACGCATCGATCCAGCTGCAGGCATTATCGCCCGCCGCGATGGCCAAATATGCGACGAACTACAAGTCACATGTCACCATGCTGATGAAGGACGGTCCCCTGAAGGACAAGGCATCCAAAGATGCGACCGAGGAAGTCGACTATTTCGCAAAGACCATGGAATCGGTGCAGTCTCTCGATGATTTCCTGGAGGACGACCGCTTGACCGGTCTCATTCTCAAGTCTGTCGGTCTCGATCCGAAGGACTACGACGAAGAGACGCTGCGGAAGATTTTCACATCCGATCCCGACGATGCAAACAGCTATCTGAACACCAAGGCGGACTCGAAATTCAAGAATATCGTCGCCGACTTTAACTTCGACACGGCCGGCAATCTCACGCGCGCCAAGCTGGGCATCGTCCAGGATCGGGGTGCGCTCGATCGCACGCAGGATGCCTATCTGCAGCAGACGCTCGAGACGCAGGAAGGCGAGACGAACGATGGCACCCGCTTGGCGCTTTACTTCGCCCGCAAGGCACCCGATATCACCTCGCTCTATTCCATCCTAGGCGACAAGGCGCTCTTCCAGGTCGTCACCACCGCCTACAACCTGCCGAGCCAGATCTCCAGCATGGATGTCGACAAGCAGGTTGCGCTTCTCGAAAAGTTCGTTGACCTCAAGGATCTCGGCGACTCGAAGAAAGTCGACAAGCTGGTGAAGCGGTTCACGGCGATGTACGACATCCAGAACGTGACGACCCAATCGCCGGCGCTTCAGATTCTGACGGGTGGCGGTTAAACCGCCACGTTCTTACTCAACGCTGACCACTTTCCCTGGGTTCATGATGTTTGCCGGATCAAAGGCACGCTTGATGCGACGCATCAGGTCGATCTCGATGGCAGGGCGGATCGCGGCGAGCTCGTCGCGCTTGAGCTGGCCAATGCCGTGCTCTGCCGAGATCGAGCCGCTGTGTGCCAGAACGATGCCGTGCACAATCTTGTTCATCTCATGCCACCGGCCGATGAAGGCGTCCTTGTCGGCGCCGACCGGTTGGGAGATGTTATAATGGATATTGCCGTCGCCCATGTGGCCGAAGGCGCATATGCGGGCGCCGGGCATGGCTGCCATGACGGCGTCGCCGGCCTCGTGCATGAAATGCGGGATCTTCGAAACCGGAACGGACACGTCGTGCTTGATCGAACCGCCTTCGGGCTTTTGAGCTTCCGACATGCTCTCGCGCATATGCCACAGCGCCTTCTGCTGCGCGACGGACGAGGCAATCGCCGCGTCCTGCACCAGCCCCGCCTCAAACCCTTGTTCGAGTAGCGCATTCATCATCCGCTCGGCGGTTTCGGCCGAATCCGAGGTCGAGATGTCGATCAGCACATACCACGGGTACGCCGCTTCCAGCGGATCGCGCACGCCCTCGATATGTTTGGCGGTGATCTCGACACCGAACCGCGGCATCAGCTCGAAGCCGGTCAGCGAGGTGCCGCAAAGGCTGCCCGCCAGATTGAAAAGGGCAAGCGCCTCCTCCACGGAGTTCAGTCCTGCAAAGGCGACCTGATGGCCGAGCGGCTGCGGGTAAAGCTTGAGGACGGCGCCGGTAATGATGCCGAGCGTGCCTTCGGCCCCGATGAAGAGATCGCGAAGGTCGTAGCCCGTATTGTCCTTCTTCAGGCGACGAAGGCCATCCCAGATTTCGCCGGTCGGCAGCACGACTTCGAGGCCAAGGCAAAGCTGGCGCACGTTTCCATAGGCCAGCACCGCAGTTCCGCCGGCGTTCGTCGACAGGTTGCCGCCGATGCGGCAGGAGCCTTCGGCGCCGAGCGAGAGCGGGAAAAGTCTGCCATGCGCCTCGGCTGCCTTCTGCACCTCGGCGAGGATTGCGCCGCCGTCGGCAACCAGCACGTTCGCCACCGGATCGACGTCGCGGATCCTGTTCATCCGCTCGAGCGAGACAATGATGTCCGATTTGCCCTCGCGCGGCGTCTGGCCGCCGACCAGGCCGGTATTGCCCGTCTGCGGCACGACCGCAGTTCCGGTTTGCGTCGCAAGCTTCAGGATGGCCGAAACCTCCTCGACATTCGCGGGCCTGAGCAGGAGAGGAGAGGAACCGTGATAGAGGCCTCGGTTCTCAATCAGGTGCGGGGCAAGCTCGGCCTCGCTGCGCAGCGCGTATTTCTCGCCGACGATTGCAGCAAAACGGTCGAGAACTTCGGGGGAGACGCTGGCGCTCATCGAGCTCATTCCTTCCTTGTTATTCGCGCGGCGCGGCAGCACGCCGCAAGCGGTCGTTGATCGCTTCGCCAAGACCCTCGTCCGGTATTGGCGAAAAGGCGATCGTCGCTGCGCCGCTGGCATCGGCTTTCTTCATGTAGTCGAAAAGATTGGCAGCCGCCTCCGCCAGATCGCCACAGGGGCTGAGGTTGAGCACGAGGGCCGCATCGCTTGCGCCCGCGACATCGACCGCGCCGAAGGCAATCAGGGCCTCGTCGGTTTTGACAGCCGCGGCATCGAGACGGACATTGGCACCGGGCGCATAATGCGAGGCGAGCATGCCGGGAGCCTCGATTGCCGCCGATGCCTTGCCGGCACGCTGCAGCCGCTTGCCGGCAACGCGCTCGATCTCGGAAGCCGGCAGCCCACCCGGCCGCAGCAGTTTCAGCTCGCCGTCCTCGACCTTGACGATGGTGGATTCGACACCGACCGTGCTGGCGCCTGCATCGACGATGAGCCGGATCTTTTCGCCGAGATCGGCGTCGACATGGTCTGCGCTGGTGGCGCTGATCCTGCCCGATGTGTTGGCGCTCGGTGCGGCGAGCGGTTTGCCGAAGGCGCGGATCAGATCGCCTGCAAACCCCTTGGGCACGCGGATCCCGACCGTGTCCAGGCCGGCCGTTGCAAGCGGATGGATCCGGCTCTTGGCCTTCAGGGGCAGGACGAGCGTCAGCGGGCCCGGCCAGAAGGCTTCGGCCAGTGCGCGCGAGAGCGGATCGAACTGCGCATAGTCTTCCGCCATCGCCAGGTCGCTCATATGGCAGATCAGCGGATTGAAGCGGGGGCGGCCCTTGGTCTCGTAGATACGGGTTATCGCCGCCGCATTGGTGGCGTCGGCAGCAAGGCCGTAGACGGTCTCAGTCGGGATGGCGACCGGAAAGCCTTCCGAGAGCACGCTCGACGCCGTTTGCAGCGCCTCGTGTCGATGTTGTGCGATGTCGATTATGCGTGCCATGTACCGCCCGTTGTTCCAGGCAGTCCCATAGGCCTTTGAAAGCCTGCGATCAATATCAGAGCTGGCGGATGATTTCGCGAAGCTGTTCGTTGCGGGCGCCAAGCAGAAGCACATTCCGGATGGCTACCTGCGGATCGTCGGTTCTGAAGAGCACGCCGTTGCCGCGAACGGAGCGGTCGATCGTCATCTTCTCCGGCGTATGCTCGCCGGGCTTGATTGCGACGGCGAAATACATGCGTGAATATTTGATATCGATATGATGGAAGAAATTGTCGTTGTCGCCGATGTCCGCGTAGAAATTGGCGATATAGAAGGCCCAGCTGACCTCTTCGTAGCGCGCGAATTTCGTCCGGGCTGCCGTGACATGGCAATAGCCGAGATGCGGGCTGTCGGCGAGCGTCCGGTGGAACACCATCTTGGGGAACTGGATCGTGCGGTGGAAGCCATTGATCTGCTGATGCGCCCTGATGCCTGCCGTTTGCAGTTTCCGGCCGGTTTTCTCGCTTACTTCATGGTAGCTCAGGTAGCGGCGTTCTTCGGCGAGCCAATGGGCACGATCGCGGGTGATCTTGCCGGTGCGGAGAAATTCGGAATGCGGCGCTGCAGGTTTCTTGTCCTGCGGCCTGGCATCTCCCTTGGCGTCGAAATAGCGAAGTTTCGCCATGGTTCGCATTCCATCTGCTTGTTCAATAAGGGAAACATAGAAGTTTATGCTTAATGGCCTGTTAAAGCGCGCGTCTTGTGCATGATGTCGGGAGCATGTGGCGAAAGGGAGTCGCAGATGCGACAATGACGGGGAATGCGGGTGGATTGTGCGGGTCAGGTTTGAGTTTGTCGGATGTCGCATTTGAAGGTTCTGTGGCGAAAGGGGAAAATCGCGTTGCCTCGCCACGCTGTCGTCAATTTCGAAGCCGATGTCGCATTACAACCAAGCGGCAGTCATGGCCGGTGTTTAAATGACGCCATGATAGTTCTCCCGCATGGAGAAGAAGCGGGCGCTTCCATCCCGCCTTCGCGGCGGCAGCCTATGGCACGAGGATAAACAGATGGATATTCGCAACAACGTTTTGCGGCAACTCAAGAACCGGCGCGCAGGCTTCAGCCTTGAGCAGCCCTTTTATATCGACGAAGATTATTTCAAGCTCGATATGGAGATGATCTATTATCGGGACTGGCTGTTCATGGGCCATGATTGCGAATTGCCCAAGCCCGGCGCCTATTTCACGGTTCAGATCGGCCAGTATCCCGTAGTGATCGTACGCGGCCGCGACAACGTCATCCGCGCCTTCCACAACAGTTGCCGCCACCGCGGCTCGCGTGTCTGCACGAAGGAGCACGGCTCGTCGGTGCGCCTTGTCTGTCCCTATCACCAATGGGCTTACGACCTCGACGGCAAGCTTGCCTTCGCCCGCCACATGGGCGACGATTTCGACAAGAGCGGCTACAGCCTGAAGCCCGTGCACTGCGAGAGCTTTGCGGGCTACATCTTCATCTGCCTGGCAGAAAAGGCACCGGACTTCCAGCCGATTCGCGACGTGGTCAGCCCCTATCTGCTCCCCCACCGACTGAGCGAAGGCAAGATCGCCTTCCAGAGCACCATTATCGAGAAGGGCAACTGGAAGCTCGTTTGGGAAAACAACCGCGAGTGCTACCATTGTGCCGCCAACCATCCGGAACTCTGCCGCACCTATCCGGAAGCCCCGAGCGTCACCGGCACGGACGGTGGCGCCGACGACCCGGAGATCGCCGGTCACTGGGCGCGCTGCGAGGCGGCCGGCCTTCCGAGCAGGTTCCAGATCTCGCCGGACGGCCAGTTCCGCGCCGCCCGCATGCCGCTGATCGAAGATGCCGAAAGCTACACCATGTCCGGCAAGAGTGCCGTCAAGCGTCCGCTTTCGGAGGATGTGAAGATCGACCGCATCGGTACCATGCTGCTTTTCCACTATCCGACGACCTGGAATCATTTGCTCGGCGACCACGCGATCTCGTTCCGCGTCTTGCCGCTCAGTGCCAACGAGACAGCCGTCACGACGAAGTGGATCGTGCACAAGGACGCCGTCGAAGGCGTGGACTACAATATCGAGGAACTCACGCACGTCTGGACGGAAACCAACGATCAGGACCGCCGCATCGTCGAAGAGAATGCCTTCGGCATCCACTCGCCGGCCTATGAGCCCGGTCCGTACTCGATGCTTCATGAAGGGGGCGTGATGCAGTTCCTCGAGTGGTATTCGACCTTCATGGTGAACCGCCTCCAGGGTGACCGGTCGAAGCTTTCCGACGTCGCCTGATGTTTCCCGTTCCAATTGCGGAAAATGAATCGGTTAATCCCCGGTTCATTTGCCTTGCGGTAGAAGGTCAGCCCGTGCCGAACCGCTCGTGTGGGGAAGAAACCCATACGTTACCGGCGAAGCCAGATTCGCGCCTTGGGGATTGGAGAATACAATGAACGTGTTCAGTAAGAGAATTGCGAGTGCCGTCTTTTCCGCCGCTGTTGTCCTGACGAGCTTCGTGCCGTCGCAGGCCATTCAGATGCCGGCAGCACCGCAGGTGGAAAAATCCTCGGACGTACACAACGTTCAGTACCGCCGTTACTATCGCCCGGGCTATCGTCCCGGCTACTATCCCGGTTACCGGCCCGCATATCGCGATGGTTACTACGGCGGCTATCGCGGCTATCGCTATTCGCGCCCTGGCTATCGTCACTATAACGGCTACTGGTATCCGCTGGCTGCTTTCGGTGCCGGCGCCATCATCGGCGGGGCGATCGCCTCGCAGCCGCGCTACGTAGCCCCGCCGGCCTATAGTGGCGGCGGCGGACACGTCGCCTGGTGTGCAAACCGCTACCGTTCATACCGTGCTTACGACAATACGTTCCAGCCCTACAACGGTCCGCGTCAGCAATGCTATTCGCCTTATAGCTAAGGCGTGATCCGATTTTTAAACCCAGCGGCCCGGCGGCAGAACCGCCGGGCTTTTAGCGCGCGTCAAGACGATCGAGTGCACGTAGCTTTGTGACCTTGTCCGACGAAGTGCGATCCGGCACGCAAAGCGCCCATCCACAGCAGTCACTTTGCACTATTTCGATATGCGGCCATGACAGCAGTTCGCACACAGCAAATTTTCTTGTCAAAGTATATTGACCCGCTTCAGCAGCCACCAGGCAAGCAGCACTGAAGCGACAAGGAGCGCCACCGCGTACTCCGTCCCGCCAGGTCCTTCGGCGAAGGGTAGATTTGCCGTATTCATGCCGAAGAAGCCAGTCACCAGAGTTGGCGGCAGAAGGAAGGCGGTCATGATCGAAAGGATGTAGAGGTGACGGTTGGTCTCGGAGGACTGCTTGGAATCGATTTCCTCGTGCAGCAAGCGGGCGCGTTCCTGCAATGCATAGATATCGTGGTCGACTGATTCCAGCCTGTTCGTTAGCCGGCCGGCGATATCCTCGAAGCCGAAGGGCATCTCGTCCTCGTCGGAGGCCGAGGCACGCCGCATGAGCGTCAACAGGTTTCTGAGGTGCCGGTGGAGGCGCACGATGGTGCGCCGTACCGGCGCCAGCCGCCGCCGCTCATCGCGCGAAACATTGTCGTAGACGAAGTCTTCGATGAGGTTCAGCTCTTCGGTAAGCTCCATGACAACGGATATCAGCGTGCGCTGAAACTCGATCACCAGCAGTTCGAAGAGGTCCACCGGCCGGGAGAATTTGGCCGGATTCTTCTCGATCATCGCACGCGCCCGCTCGACACTGCGCAGCGGCTGCAGGCGTGTGGTGATGATGAAGCGGTCGGAGATGGCGAAATGCAGCCAGCCGAGATCGTTGGTGTCCTGATCGAATTCACGCTGGCAATCGATGAGCGTACCGAAGAGCATCTGTTCGTCCACGGTGAGCGCTGCATGCGTATCGCGCGTTGTGAGAGCTGTTCTGGCATCTTCGGAAAGGCCCTCCAGCGTTTCGAGCAGGGCAGGGACCCGCGCATCGGCGAGGTTGAGATGCAGCCAGTAAAAGCCGTTGACGGACACCAGTTCTGCCGGAAACGCGCTGTTGTGCAGGCGAAGTGCCTTGCCGCCTGCTGCCGGGAAACTGTAGGCCCAGACGAGGCCGGGTATATTGGCAGGCAACGTATCCATCGGTCGCGATCCTTTCGATGCGATCAGTCTGTTTAGAGATTCTCCATGACCGTTGTTTGTGCAAGTGTGAAGATCTGCGAGCGGCAAGATGTCGTCAATTCTGACAGGTCGAATTCGAAATTGACGTTTACGTAAAAATCAATTAGCTCTTCCACCGGAGGCTCGGAATCACGGTTCCATTCGAAATGCGAGGAGATGACATGTACAAGGCGCCCGTCGAGGACATCGCGTTTACTCTGAGACACGTCGCAGGGTTGAGCGAGGCGATCGAAAAAGGCCTGCTCGGTGACCTCAGCGAGGATCTCGTCGATGCAATTTTGGGCGAAGCCGGTCGTTTCGCGACCGAAGAAATCGCCCCGCGGGCCGAGATCGGCGACAGGCAGGGTGCTCGTCTGGTCGACGGCGAAGTGAAGACCCCGGATGGATGGACGAAACTCTATAAGGATTGGACCGCAGGCGGCTGGAACGGACTGACGGGCCCCGAAGAATATGGTGGCCAGGGGCTACCCAACATGCTGAACGTCGCCGCTCTTGAAATGTGGAATTCCGGCGCTACCGCCTTCGCGCTCTGCCCGACGCTGACGATGGGCGCGGTCGAGGCACTGAGCACCCACGGTAGCCCGGAACTTCGGCAAAAATACCTGGCGAAGCTCATCTCCGGCGAGTGGACTGCCACCATGAACCTCACCGAGCCGCATGCCGGGTCGGACGTTGGTGCGCTGACGAGCCGGGCCGATCGGCGCGAGGACGGCACCTATCGCCTGTTCGGCCAGAAGATATTCATCACCTGGGGCGAGCACGACGCTACGGACAACATCATCCATCTCGTCCTCGCCCGTCTGCCTGATGCACCGGCCGGCACGCGCGGCATTTCGCTGTTCCTCGTGCCGAAGTTCCTTGTCAACGACGATGGCTCGCTCGCTCGCCGCAACGACGTCTTCTGCCATTCGCTGGAACACAAGATGGGCATCCACGGATCGCCCACCTGCACGATGATCTATGGAGACGGCAGGTTCGGCGGCGAGAGGGGGGCGGTCGGCTGGCTCGTGGGCGAAGAGAACAAGGGTCTCAACTGCATGTTCACGATGATGAACAATGCCCGCCTGACGGTCGGCATGCAGGGGGTGGCGATCGCTGAAGCCGCGACGCAAAAGGCGATCGCCTATGCCATGGAGCGCAAGCAGGGCAGGGCGCCCGGCTGGAGCGGCAACGGCATGAGCCCGATCATCGAACATCCCGACGTTGCCCGAATGCTGCTGACGATGAAGGCGCTGACGCAGGGCTCCCGCGCCATCTCCTATGCCTGCGCCCACGCGATCGACATGTCGCATCGCGTGGGCAAAGACCGGCAGCATTGGCAGGAACGCGCTGCGCTTCTGACGCCGATCGCCAAGTCGTTCGCCACCGATGCCGGCGTCGACGTCGCCTCGCTCGGCGTTCAGGTCCATGGTGGCATGGGCTTCATCGAGGAGACGGGCGCTGCCCGCTTGCTGCGCGACGCTCGGATCGCGCCGATCTACGAAGGCACCAACGGTATCCAGGCGATCGATCTCGTCACCCGCAAGCTACAGCTTTCGAACGGCGATCACGTGAAGGGCTTGCTGGCCGAACTTCGCGATATCGCCGATCAGGTGGGTAGCTCCAATCTCGATGGCTTCGGCAAAACGGCAGCGCGGCTCGGCTCGGCCATCGCCGATCTGGAACAGGCAACCGGCTGGCTTTTGAAGGTGCAGGCAGATGGCAGGATGGCCGAGGCGCTTTCGGGGGCGACGCCCTATCAGCGCCTCTTCGGGCTCGTCCTGACCGGCTCCTACCTCGCCAAAGGCGGGCTTGCCAGGGTATCTGACGGTGCGGACGAAAGCCGCATTGCGCTTTGCCGTTTTGCCGCCGAAAATCTGCTGTCGGAAACCGCAGCCTTGAAGGATCGCGTCATCAACGGCGCAGACAGTCTCGCGGCTGCCCGCGTCGCTCTTGCCTGAGGATCATCATGTCCGACCACATCATCGTTGAACAATCCACTGCCCATCCCGGCGTGCAGA
Source organism: Rhizobium etli 8C-3 (assembly GCF_001908375.1). Taxonomy (NCBI): domain Bacteria; kingdom Pseudomonadati; phylum Pseudomonadota; class Alphaproteobacteria; order Hyphomicrobiales; family Rhizobiaceae; genus Rhizobium; species Rhizobium etli. Next base: position 963,444 of record NZ_CP017241.1, read on the forward strand.
TCATTCGCTTCAACCGCCCGGAAAAGAAAAATGCGATCACCCGTGCCATGTACGTGCGGATGACCGAAGCGCTGAAGAACGCGAACGAGGACATCACCATCCGGGCGACGGTATTCCTCGGAACGGAAGGCGCTTTTTGCGCGGGTAACGACATTGGTGACTTCCTTGCGGCTGCAACGGGAGGGTCCCTTGGCCGGGAGCTTCTCGATTTCCTCAATGCGCTCGTCAATGCCGAAAAGCCTTTGGTTTCCGGCGTCGATGGGCTGGCGATCGGCATCGGCACGACGATGCACATGCATTGCGATTTGACAGTCGCCTCCGACCGCAGCCAGTTTCGCACACCCTTCGTCGATCTGGCGCTGGTGCCCGAAGCTGCCTCCAGCTTGCTTGCGCCGCGCATCATGGGTCATCAGCGCGCCTTCGCCCTGCTCGCTGCAGGTGAAGCATTCTCCGCGAAGGAGGCAAAGGATGCCGGGCTGGTCTGGAAGGTTTGCTCCGCGCCGTACGTTGAATCGCTAACCCTTGCGGCCGCCGCAGAACTCGCCCTCAAGCCGCCGGAGGCCCTGAAGATTGCTCGTGATCTCATCCGCGGCGACCGTGCCGAGATTACTGCGCGCATCGATGACGAGGCCCGGCATTTTGCCGCACAGTTGAAGAGCGCAGAAGCCCGCGCGGCTTTCGAGGCCTTCATGCGCCGCTGATGTCGGACAAGGGCTTCTTGCCGGATTTTAAGCCTGTCTCAAGCAAACCCCTAATAATCAGCGGCTGCCGAGCTGATTCTTTCGGTCGGTCGTCCAGGTGCATGAGGCGCCTTGCGCAGCCGGCGTGATCACCTTCTTCAGATGTCCTGACGAAGCAGTTCGTCATTGCCGCTTTCGGCAGACTACGATCCGCCCAAGCGCCCCTGGTATCGGGACGCAGCCAAGGCAGGAGCGCCCGTCCTCACCGAGCCCTACACCGACGCCTCGAGTGGCATCATCAGCGCTGCCGTTCCGGTCAAGCGCGACGTTCTTGCTGGAGCGCAATGGCTGCTCAGCGTGAGCCGCGCGCCTATTTTGCCAGCGTCGCCACCACCTCGACATGCGAGGTCCAGAGAAACTGGTCGATCGGCGTGACGCCGGTGATTCGGTAGCCGCCCTCGATGAGAATGGTGAGATCGCGCGCCAGTGTCAGCGGATTGCAGCTGACAGCGGCGATTTTCCTAACCGTCGAACGGGCGAGCTCGCGGCACTGGAACTCCGCTCCGGCCCGAGGCGGATCAAAGACCACCGCGTCGTAGACTTTCAGTTCGGACGTCATCAGCGGGCGGCGGAAAAGATCGCGCTTCTCGACGCTGACTGGCTTCAGGCCCTGTGTCTTGCGCGCCGCCTGGTCGAGCGCGGCGAGCGCCTTTTCCTCGCCTTCGACGGCATGCACGCGTCCGATCCGGGCAAGTCGAAGAGAGAAAGTGCCGGCGCCCGCAAAGAGATCGGCAATGCGCTTTGAATTGCCGACATGAGCAAGTACCAGCTCGGCCATCGCCTCTTCGGCTGGCTTCGTCGCCTGCGTGAAGCTGCCGGCCGGCGGCGAGACCTGCACACCGCCGAAATCGATGATCGGCTTTGATGGCTCTACCAGGATTTCGCCATTCAGCGAAACGCGCGCGATGCCGCGAAGGCCAAGCACGGTTTCAATCGCCTTGCGCCGCTGCGGGTCTGGCATTTTCTTGATCCCGTCGACGGCGAGATCGAGCCCGGAAAGTGTTTCGAGAACCGATATGCGAAAGGCCTCGGCGCTGGTCGCAAGCGCTGCGCCAATGGCCTTGATCGCCGGCAGTCGTGCAAGGATCGCTGCCGACGAGATGGGACACTCGTCGATCGCAACGATATGGTGGCTTTCGGCCTGGTTGAAGCCGATCAGCATATCCTTCTCTGTCTTGCGCGCCGCGAAGACGACGCGCCGCCGCTCGCCGGGATGTGCGGGGACGAGTGGGCCGACCTCAGCCGATATGCCCTTCGATTTCAGTGCGTCGATCACCAGCCGCCGCTTGAAGGCCCGGTAGGGCTGATCAGCCATGTGCTGCAGCGTGCAGCCGCCGCAAGTTCCGTTGACGCCGTCCGGGCCGAAATGGCGGCAGGGCGGCTCCTGCCGATCGGCCGAAGGCTTGGCAATCGACATGATCGTGCCGTGGTTCTTGACGCGCGCGATCGCCACGCTTTCGCCGGGCAGCGAAAAAGGCACGTAAATCGGGCCATCGGCGCCCTCGGCGATGCCGTCGCCCTGACCGCCGAGTTTCTGGATCGTGACTGTTTCGGTGCTCACGGCTTCGTTCCTGCGAGTAGAAATTCCTCATTGCCGTCGCCGCCGGCGATCGGCGAAGCGATGAGCCCGAGGCTCTTCCAGCCCATGTCTTCGACGAACCAGCGCTCAAGCTCGGCCGCGACCGCAGGTGCGGAGGAGGGATCCTTCAACAGTCCGCCCTTGCCGATTGCTTCGCGCCCGGCTTCGAATTGCGGCTTTACCAAAAGTGCTGCAATGGCGCCAGGCTCGGCGATTTGCAACGCAGGCGCCAACGCCAGTTTCAGTGAAATGAACGAAACATCCGACACGACGAAGGTGGTTGGCCGGCCGATATCGTCTGCCGTCAAGTGGCGAGCGTTCAGCCCCTCGATACTGGTGACTCTCGCATCGTCTGCGATGCGCGGATGCATCTGCCCGTGACCGACATCGATGGCGGTCACATGTGCCGCGCCGCGCTCCAGCAGCACTTCCGTGAAGCCGCCCGTCGAAGCGCCGACGTCGAGACAGTGGTGGCCCGAGGGATCGAGATGGAAATGATCGAGCGCCGCAATGAGCTTGAGCGCCGCACGGGAGACGTAATCCTGCGCCGGATCATCGACCTCGATCAGGGCGTCCTCGCAAAAGAGGGCCCCCGGCTTTGTCACGACAGCTCCGCCGACCTTGACTGTGCCACGGCTTACCGCATCTCGTGCCCGCGAGCGGCTGGAAAAAAGGCCGAGGCTCACGAGAAGCAGGTCGAGGCGCTGGGTATTCTGATTGGACATCGGCAGTCCATGACCGGCAAAGCCGCTGCTTGCAAGCCTTTTGTTGCGGTCGCTGCAGATGAGTGAGGTCTTTGGAGGAAGTGCAGAGCCCGTGGAAACGGTTCCTCCCCAATTTTGAGCAGGACAGATTAAGCAAATTTAAAGCCGGCGCCCGTAGCTTCGCGGTGATTGCAGCGGTCCGCCCGGGCCGTTCACTGCCATGATGGCATCATAACCTCCACCTGCAGATCATGTTTCAGTTTCATTCGCTCTGCCGCTGCGTCTCGCGCGGCTTGTTTCGCCGTTTTTGTCAGGAGAGTTGACCGGTGTTCGCCAACATGTCGTTGAAGGGAAAGCTTGCCGCAACTTTTGCCGCGCTGATTCTCATCTTCATTTCCGTCTCAGCCTATGTGCACAGCAAGGCGAACGCCTCGGCTGCTGCTGCCGCCGAACAGGAGAAATCGGAGCTCCTGGTCAATCACATCGATGACGCGCTGCAGGCAATGCTGGAGCAGGCCGTCAACCTGCGCGGCTTCATCCTTTTCCGCAGCGACAGCACCTATGGCGATATCTTCGCCAATCGCGAACGCATGCTGAAGGCGATTGCTGCCGCCAAGCAGACAGCTGCAGGCGAGGCGGAGCTGATCGGGATGATCGACGGCATGCAGAAGGCGGCCGATCTTTATTTCCACGAGCTTGCCGAACCGCAGGCCAAGGCGCGCAAGGAAAGCGAGACGCCGATTGCAGACGTCGTCAAGATCGGTGTGAACGCCACCAAAGGACAACTCGACGGCTTCCGTCAGGCGTCCGCCAAGATCAAGGCCGTCGCCCGCGAAAAGTCGGCGACATTTGCCGCAACCCAGCTCGACGCCAACGAAGATCTGACCTTCACGCTGATCGCCGGTGGCATTGCGGCATCGCTTGCCGCAGCCGTGCTCGCCTGGCTTCTATCGCGCACTATCGCGCAGCCGATCGTCGGCATGACCCTCGCCATGGGCCGCTTGGCAGCTGGCCACAACGATATCGACGTGCCGGCGCTCGAGCGCGGCGACGAAGTCGGCCTGATGGCGAAATCGGTGCTGGTCTTCAAGGAGGCCGCAATCGAAAAGCAGCGCCTTTCCGGCGAGACTGACCGAATGCGCGACGAGGCCGAGCGCCAGCGCCGGCTCTCCGACGAGGAAAAGGCCCGCGAGGCAGCCGAGATCCGCTTTGCGATCGACAGTCTGGCGGGCGGTCTTTCGAACCTCGCCAACGGCGATGTCGCAAGCCGGATCGCAACGCCCTTTTCCGCTCACTTCGACAGCCTGCGGAACGACTTCAACCATGCCGCTGAAAAGCTTCAGTCGGCACTCCAGGCGGTTGGCCGCAATGCCTCGGCGATCAATGCCGGCGCCGGCGAAATCCGCTCCGCCGCCGACGACCTCGCACGTCGCACCGAACAGCAGGCCGCCGCCGTCGAGCAAACCGCCGCAGCTCTCGAAGAGGTCACGACTACCGTCCGCGACAGCGCCAAGCGCGCCGAAGATGTCGGTCATCTGGTCGAGCGTGCGCGTCTCGGTGCCGAGCGCTCCGGCGATGTTGTCCGCAAGGCCGTTACCGCCATGCAGCAGATCGAAAAATCCTCGGGCGAGATCAGCAACATCATCGGCGTTATCGACGACATCGCCTTCCAGACGAATCTGCTTGCCTTGAACGCGGGCGTCGAGGCTGCCCGCGCAGGTGATGCAGGCAAGGGATTTGCCGTCGTCGCCCAGGAGGTGCGTGAACTGGCTCAGCGCTCCGCCAATGCCGCCAAGGAGATCAAGGCGCTGATCACGACCTCCGGCGACCATGTCAACACCGGCGTCTCGCTTGTCGGTGAAACCGGCGAGGCGCTTGCCGAGATCGTCAGCGAGGTCCAGGAGATCAACCGCCATATCGGTGCGATCGTCACCGCGACGCGCGAACAGTCGATCGGCCTGCAGGAGATCAACACCGCGGTCAACAATATGGACCAGGGAACGCAGCAGAATGCGGCCATGGTCGAAGAGCAAACGGCGGCAAGCCACGCGCTGGCCCAGGAAGCCAACGCGCTGGACGCCCTGCTGCAACAGTTCAAGCTCGGCCAGGCCGCACCGGCGGCCGTGCCCCGTGCGAAGGCCGCGCAGTCCGGCGCCCGCCCTGTTGCATCGCCCGCCCGAGCGCTGACGAACAAGCTCGCCAGCGCCTTCGGCGGCAAGGCGGCAACCGCCGCAGCCGTCCAAGACGATTGGACGGAATTTTGAGATCGCTGATCGATCTGAAATAGAAAAGGGCGGCCGGTTTTGCCGCCCTTCTCGTTTGTACCTGCGAGATGCGATTGAAGCCGCCCATCCGCTTGCCGTTGCGTTTTGGTGAAACATGGTCGAACCGGGTATGGTCACGGCCGACTGGGACGGCGCCATCCGTTTCCCCGCCGCCATGCCTTCGACGACTGTGAGGCGTTTCGCCTCCTGCGTGACAATCGATTGCGCCGCCGATCTGCTTCAGCCGGCTTTCACCATTGGCGGCAATCTGCTGCAGCAGAACGCATCCACAAGCAGCCGGTTCAGGAAGAGGGTTGCCTGGACCTGCGCATTGTGCGCATCGAGCAGACGCAGCAATCGCACGCCTGCGTCATCAGGTCGCGCCGCGTTATCACCTGCAGCTGACCCTGCCGCCTCGGTGAGGCCCCTACCGGATGGCGTCAGCCCGCAACTCCCACGGCCGCGCCGTGACCGAGTGTCCGGAAGACGGTGGAAACGATCCCTGCGCGGTCGAGGCCCGCATGGGCGTTCATCACCTCTGGTTTTGCCTGCTCCATCCAGATATCGGGCATCGTGAGCGAGCGGACCTTGAGGCCACTTTCGAGCAGGCCTTCCATCGCGAGGAAATGCAGCACATGACTGCCGAAGCCGCCGATGGCGCCTTCTTCGACGGTGATCAGCATTTCGTGGTGGCGGGCGAGCTGGCGGATCAGGCCGTGGTCCAGCGGCTTGGCGAAGCGCGCATCGGCAACTGTGGTCGAAAGGCCGGCAGCCTCAAGATCTTCGGCCGCAAGCAGGCAGTCGGAAAGCCGCGACCCGAAGGAGAGCAGCGCGACCTTGGTGCCTTCCTTGACGATGCGGCCCTTGCCGATCTGCAGGATTTCGCCGCGCGTTGGCATTTCGACACCGACACCTTCGCCGCGCGGATAGCGGAATGAAATCGGGCCGGTGTCATAAGCCGCCGCCGTGCGCACCATATGCTTCAGTTCCGCCTCGTCGGCCGCAGCCATGACGACAAAGCCGGGAAGCGTCGCAAGAAATGTCGTGTCGAACGAACCTGCATGCGTGGGGCCGTCGGCGCCGACGAAACCAGCGCGGTCGATCGGGAAACGGACCGGCAGGCCCTGGATTGCGACATCGTGGACCACCTGGTCGTAGGCGCGCTGCAAGAAGGTGGAATAGAGCGCCGCAAACGGCTTGTAACCCTCGGTGGCGAGACCTGCCGCGAAGGTTACGGCATGCTGTTCGGCGATGCCGACATCGAAACAGCGGGCAGGGAAGATTTCGGCAAGCTTGTCCAGGCCGGTGCCATTCGGCATGGCCGCCGTGATGCCGACGATCTTGTCGTCAAGCGTTGCCTCCTGCACCAGCGCCTCGGCGAAGACGCTCGTATAGCTCGGCGCATTCGGCTTCACCTTGGCCTGCGCGCCGGTGATGACGTCGAATTTGTTGACGCCGTGGTACTTGTCGGCGGCGGCTTCGGCAGGCGGATAACCCTTGCCCTTCTGCGTGACGACGTGGATCAGCACCGGGCCTTCGGCGTTGTCGCGCACATTGCGCAGTACCGGGAGCAGATGTTCGAAGGAATGACCATCGATCGGACCGATATGATAAAAGCCCATTTCCTCGAACATGGTGCCACCGGTCACGTAGCCTCGCGCATGCTCGACAGCGCGGGTCAGCGCCCGGTCGACTTTCTTGCCGAGATAGGCTGTCAGCTTTTTGCCGAAATCGCGAAAACCCATATAGGTTCGGCCGGAGGCGAGGCGGGCGAGATAGGCGCTCATGGCACCCGTCGGCGGGGCAATAGACATGTCGTTGTCGTTGAGGATGACGATGAGCCGTGCGTCGAGCGCGCCGGCGTTGTTCAGAGCCTCGTAAGCCATGCCGGCCGACATGGCGCCGTCGCCGATGACGGCAATCACGCGCCGGTCTGTCTTGCTGAGTTCCGCGGCGACCGCCATGCCGAGACCGGCGGAAATCGAAGTCGATGAGTGCGCCGCCCCAAAGGGATCATATTCGCTCTCGGCGCGCCGCGTGAACCCGGAAAGGCCGCCTTCTTGACGCAGCGTGCGGATCCGCTCGCGGCGCCCGGTAAGGATCTTGTGCGGGTAACACTGGTGGCCGACGTCGAAGATCAACCGGTCCTCGGGCGTGTCGAAGACACTGTGGATGGCGATCGTCAGTTCGACGACGCCAAGACCCGCGCCCAGATGTCCACCGGTGCGCGAGACCGCATCGATCATCTCGTCTCGGACTTCGCGCGCAAGTTGCGGCAGGTCGCGATCCTCGAGCTTGCGCAGGTCGGCGGGATATTTGACCTGGTCGAGCAGCGGGGTTTTCGGCTGATGTGTCACGGGCAGGAGCTCTTTCTTATGGTTCTTGCTTTGCTTATTCGATTAGATTGCGGCAAAACAAGTGCTTTTCAAGAACCGCAACCCCATAATCCTAAAGGAGTTCATCCTTCGGGCAAAGGCACGAATTCCTCTTCGTCCCCCGGAACGATGTCGAAGCGGCCGGTGCGCCACTCCTCCTTCGCCTTCTCGATCCGCTCCTTGGAGGAGGAAACGAAGTTCCACCAGATGTACCGCTTCGAATTCAGCGCCGCGCCCCCAAAGAGCATCAGATGACAGCCCGCAGGACCTGCCTCAAGGGTGATCGCATCGCCTTGCCGGAAGACGAGCAGCTGATCGGCGGCAAAGCGGTCGCCGGCGATGATGACTTCGCCCGAAAGCACATAGGCGGCGCGCTCTTCATGGGCCGCGCCGAAGGGGAACCTGGCACCGGGTTCGATATCGACGTCGGCATAGAGCGTGTCCGAAAATACGCTGACCGGCGATGTCATGCCTTCGAAGGAGCCGATGACGACGCGCCCTCTCACGCCACGTTCATCGATCAGCGGCATCTCGCTTTTTTCCGTATGGGCAAAGGAGGGGTCGATTTCTTCCTTGTCGTCCGGTAGCGCGAGCCAGGTCTGCAGGCCCGACATCAGCAGCGGGTGACCACGCAGATTGTCGGGCGTGCGCTCCGAATGCACGATGCCGCGCCCGGCCGTCATCAGGTTGATGTCGCCAGGCCGTATCACCTTTTCGGTGCCAAGACTGTCCATATGCCGGATTTCGCCATCGAAAAGGTAGGTGACGGTCGACAAGCCGATATGCGGATGCGGTTTCACGTCCAGCGCCTCGCCAGGCTTCAGAATCGCAGGTCCCATCCGGTCGAAGAAGATGAACGGTCCCACCAGCCGCCGCTGCCGCGTCGGAAGCGCCCGCCGCACCTGAAAACCGCCGATATCGCTGGTGCGCGGAATGATCAGATTCTCGATGGCGTCGCAGGCGAAGGCATCACCGGGCAGCGGGTCTTTACCGGGGAAGAAGGACATGGCGGTTCTCCGAGCAAGAGGGCGCGACCAGCAATAGCGCCTGGCGGGCCGCCGCGAAAGGGTTCATGTTCGTCAGATGGCTGTGAAGCCGTTATCGACAAAAAGATGGGCTCCGTTGACGAAGCTGGATTCGTCGCTCGCCAAGTAGAGCGCCGCCCTGGCCACATCTTCCGGTTCACCGATCCTGCCCTGCTGAGCAGCAATGGCGGCGTCGGAAACATCGACGCCAAGCGCTTGTAAGTCGGCAACCTCACGAAGCCCGTGCGGCGTACGGATGAAGCCGGGGCAGACAGCATTGCAGCGGATGTTGCGGTCGCGGAATTCCACCGCAATCGCTCGAGCAAACATATGCACTGCACCCTTGGTCGTGTCATAGAGCACTTCCATCGGCGTCGCGGCAACGGCGGAGATGGAGGAGGTACAGACGATCGATCCTCCGCCTGCCGCGATCATCTTCGGCAATACGGCCTTTGTCATCAGGAACATCGAGCGCACGTTGACGGCATGCAGCCAATCCCATTCCTCAGTCGTCGTTTCCAGAAATGGCTTGATGACGATGGTGCCGGCATGATTGAAGAGCACCGTAACGGCGCCAAAGCGCTCCTCGACACCGGCAACGGCCGTGTTCACCGCTTTCTCGTCGGAAACGTCGGCAATCCAGTAATCCGCTTCACCGCCTGAATTCCTAATGGCCATGACGGTCTGCGCCGCCGCCTCGCCATTGCGGTCTATGATCGCGACACGAGCGCCTTCGGCCGCAAACAGCTTCGACGCTGCGCCGCCCATGCCGGTCGCACCGCCCGAGACGATGGCAACCTTGCTCTTCAGCCTGTCCGTCATTCTGAACTCTTCCCTGTGCTGTTGGTGGGGATGTTAGACTGACGAATTTCTTCCGGCCAGAAGTCTTGGGAGATATCAGGCCCCGTCCAGTGGCTCCGTGCCCTGCGGTTTGCCGGCGCGGTCGAGCCGGATCTTCTCGATGCGGTTTTCTGCAGCCGAAAGCAGCGTCTCGCAATGCTTCTTCAGCGCTTCACCGCGCTCGTAGATCTCGATGGATTCATCGAGCGCCACGTCGCCGCGTTCCAGACGGGCAACGATGCTTTCGAGTTCGGCAACTGCCTTTTCGAAGGAAAGACCGGAAACCTCCGGCTTGGCGCTGTCAGTCATGCTCAACCCTTCATCAATCGAAGCACATGCAGGCCTGCCGATTCGGCAAGCCCTTCCAGATCATAGCCGCCTTCCAACAAGCTGACGACCCGGTTGGAGGCGCTTTTGTCGGCTATCTCCAGCAATCTTCCGGTCGCCCAGTCGAAATCCTCGCCGACGAGATTGATCTGCGCCAGGGGATCTCGATGATGCGCGTCGAAGCCGGCAGAGATGATGATGAGGTCCGGCCGGAAACCGACAAGGGCTGGCAGCACGCGCGATTTGAAAGCCTCGCGGAAATGATCGCTGCCGACATTTGGCGAAAGCGGCGCATTGATGATCGTGCCGTGCTTGCCGCTTTCCTCCTTCGCTCCCGATCCCGGATAAAGCGGCATCTGATGCGTCGAGCAGAAAAGCACGGAGGCGTCGTCCCAGAAGATGTCCTGAGTGCCGTTGCCGTGGTGCACGTCCCAGTCGACGATCGCCACTCGCTCGGCACCATAGCGTTTCTGGGCATGGCGCGCGGCGATCGCCGCGTTGTTGAAGAAGCAAAAGCCCATTGCCGTCGTCTTCTCCGCGTGATGGCCCGGCGGGCGGGCGGCGACGAAGACATTGTCGGCCTTGCCGGTGAAGACGTCATCCACCGCAGCCATCGCCGCACCGACGCCCGTCAGCGCCGCCTGCAGGCTCTTCGGGCTCGCATAGGTGTCAGCCTCGATCTGGTTGATCTCACCGTCTCCTTCCGGAATCTGGCGCATGACGGAGCGCAGATGTTCCTCGGGATGGGCAAGCAGCACGGCCTCCTCATTGGCCAGCGGCGCTTCCTTGCGCTCCAGCCTTTCAAAATTTGGATGGCCAAGTGCGACGTTGATTGCCCGCATCCGGTCCGGCCGCTCGGGATGGCCCGCGGGGGTGACATGTTCGAGAAAGATCGGGTGTTCGTAAAGGCGGGTGCTCATGCGCATACTCTTATCGCTTGCCCCAGTCATGATCCACACCAGATGGCGCAAATGTCGGCAATTTCAACATAGGCGCTCCTTCGTGCGCATGTCACCTCCACCGTTTACTTCGGCCTGTGTCGCCATTAGTCTTCAAGCAGGGATGTGAGGATAGGCAGGCGATGACAAAATCGGCGCGCTCGAACGTAGCGGAAATACGTGTGCCGTTCCGGGACGTCGACATGCATGGTGAGATGTTCATCTCGTCCTATATTTCCTATGCGGAATCCGTACTTGCAAATTTCTGGCTGACGCGTCCGGAAGTGGAAGGCGAGCCAATTTATACTGCAAGCAAGATTTCCTGCATCCTGCACCGGCCCTTGCACTACGACGAACTGGTGGAGTTCACCACCGCGGTCGACAAGATCGGCGTTCGCTCCGTCGGCTTTCTGATTGCCGTTGAGGCGGAAGGCGAACGCGCCGCCGAGGTGGAGATCATCTGGCAAGCGCGCAATCGCGAAGACCTGTCGCCGGCCGCGCTCCCTGAGGAAACGCGCGACTGGCTTTACACCTTCGTCGATTAGGCTCCGATCCTAGGCACGCGCAGGCAGAAGCGGATAGCCGACCATAACGGCGCGGCCGGCGAGTGCTGCGACGAAGGCCTTGATGACATCGCCGGGCACGAAGGCCATCGAACCGACGAACGCCTGTTGCAGGCCGACGCCGGCAGCAACCCAGAGATAGGCGATCCCCAAAGCATAGAGGACGACGATGCCGCCAATCGCGGATGCGAGGAAGAAGCCGACCGTCTGCACGAGGCCGGACTGCTCGGACTTCACCAGGCGCTCGGCGACATAGCCGGTGACGAAAGCGGCAAAGAGCCAGCCGATGAGGAAGCCGGTCGTCGGTGCGGCAAATGCCGCAAGGCCGCCGCGGCCGCCTGAAAGCACCGGAAGGCCGATTGCAACAAGAACCAGCACGATCAGCACGGCGATTGCACCGCGGCGCGCGCCGAGCACGACGCCTGCCATCATGACGCCGAGCGACTGGGCGGTGATCGGCACCGGAATGAAGCCGAGGGTGATCGGCGGTAGAATGCCGAGCGCCACGATGATTGCAGCAAAGAGGGCTGAGAGAACGAGGTCGCGGGTGCTCATCATGGGCTCCGTGTTTACAGAATGTTAACTGACATGCCGCCGAACGCCGCGCGCGTCAATCGCTGCGGCAATATTATCCGCATCTCTGAGCGTGAGGATGATCAACGGCGCAAGCACCGTGACGGGCCGCACCTTGATGCCGCGGGCTGTATGCGCCTCCTTGATCGCCTGGTAGCGGCCAAGGATTTCGGGCACGAAACGGACGACGAGGCCGACTGCAAGTCCCACATCGTTGGCAGCCACCAGGCCGGCCCGCTCCAATGGGCGGGCAAGCAGCGTGACCTCGTCGATGAATTCGCTGATCGTCGTTGTTGCCGTCACCGCCGCCGCAAAGAGCATCAGCGCCGTCAGCCGCAGCAGCGCCACGACCGCACCATGCCAGGGATTGAAGGCGAGGCTGAAAAGTGCCACGACGAGGATCGTCAGCAGCACTGGCTTCAGCCGCGCAATCGCCTGCCCGGAAGACAGGCCGACGCTGGAATAGACCGCCCCTGTGATCAGCACGCCGAGCGAAAGCAGCGCAATGTTGCGGGTCGTGAAGAGAATGACGCCGAGGATTGCGAGAACAAGCAGCTTCGAGCGCGCCGGAAGCCGGTGCATGATGCTGGTTCCCTCGACATAAAGCGATTGCATCAGGCGGTAATCTCCCGGTAGCGCGCGATTGCCTCGGCCGCCGGCGCATCGGCGGCAAGCCTGCCCTCGTGGAAGAGCAGGACACGGCCGAAATCGGCGACCAGTTCCAGATCATGGCTGATCACGATGGCATTTTCGGGCAGGCCCTCGATGATCTTCTGCACCAGTGCGCGATTCTTGAGATCGAGCTGGTTCGTCGGCTCGTCGAGGATCAGGATATCGGGGCCCGTCACCAAAACCGCAGCGAGGGCGGCGATCTGCAACTCGCCGCCAGAAAGCTCGTGCGCCCGGCGCGCTGCTAGATGGGTGGCACCGAAGCGGGCAAGTGCCGCTTCAACCTTCGCTTCGATCTCGGCTTTCGAAAAGCCGCGACCCTTCAATCCGAAGGCAATGTCGTCGCGCACGATCGGCAGGATGATCTGGTTCTGCGGCTGCTGGAAGATGAAGCCGACATCAGGAAGGGCCGAATGGGAGGCGGCCGTGTCCTGGCCATTGACGATCACGCGTCCGGCCGTCGGCTTCGTCAGACCGTTGATCAGCCGCGCGAAAGTGGTCTTTCCCGAGCCGTTGAGGCCGATCACGCCGATGCGGTTTTCCGTGAGAGTAAGGGTCAGCGGCAAAAGCGCTTCCCGCGCGCCATACGTGACTGCAGCCCCTTCGAAGCGGATTTCCAAATCATTCCCCCGTCACAATCCGATGCTGCTTCTATAGCCGCAGCGTCAAAAGTGCAAAACCGGGTGGCTAGGAACATCTTCCCGAATATGATGGACCGATGACGAATCTCTTTTCGAACAGCGATGCCCGCCGGGTTTTCCTCGCCAAACAGGGCCTCAGCTCTGCGCCGAACCGCGCCCTGACGAAGGCCGGGCTGCTGCAGCTGATCCATGACATCGGTTTCGTGCAGGTGGACAGCATCCAGACCGTGGAGCGGGCGCATCACCAGATCCTCTTTTCCCGCAACCAGACATATAGACGCGAACACCTGACCGCGCTCCTGGAAAAGGACGGCGCGCTGTTCGAGCATTGGACGCACGACGCCTCGATCCTGCCGAGCACCTTCTTCAAATACTGGAAGCACAAATTCAGGCATCAGGAAGAGGTGCTCGTCGAACGCTGGCGCAAATGGCGCGGCGAGGGCTTCGAGCATGCCTTCGACGAGACCTACGAGCGCGTCGTTCGCGACGGCGCGATCATGGCCCGCGAGATCAAGGCCGACGGACACACCTCCGGCGGCTGGTGGAACTGGCATCCCAACAAGACCGCGCTCGAATATTTCTGGCACACCGGCAAGTTCGCCATCGCCGGCCGCTCCAATTTCCAGAAGATCTACGATCTGGTCGAGCGTGTCATTCCCGCCCACTTCCGCGATCCGGAAGTAAGCCGCGAGGAGTTTGTCGATTGGGCGTGCCGAAGCGCGTTGGAACGGCTCGGTTTTGCGACACACGGCGAAATCGCCGCCTTTTGGGATCTGCTGTCGCCGGACGAGGCGAAGACCTGGGTTACAACCCATCGTGACGAATTGACCGAAATCCTGATCGAGCCGGCGCTTAGTGGCAAGCCGCGCCCGTCCTGGGCCTTCGCGGATTTCCTTTCGACAGTGGATGACTATTGCGAGGCTCCAGCGCGCGTTCGCGTCTTGAGCCCCTTCGATCCGGCGATCCGCGACCGCAACCGCACCGAACGCCTGTTCGGCTTCTTCTACCGCATCGAAGTTTTCGTACCCGAGCCGAAGCGCGAATACGGCTATTACGTCTTTCCACTGCTCGAAGGTGACAAGCTCATCGGCCGCATCGACATGAAGGCCGACCGCAAGAAGGGCACGCTGGATGTGAAGCGGCTATGGCTGGAGCCCGGCGTGAAGGCTTCTGCCGGACGGATGGAGAGACTGCGGGCAGAACTGGAGCGCGTGGCGAAGTTTGCGGGGGTGGAGAAGGTTGTGTTTGTCGAGGCATGGAGGGGTTAGCCGCGTGGCTATTCTGCCCGCAAGTGCCTGAGCTCACCCAGCCACGCATCCGGCCCCGCAAGCGGCCTTTCCCCTGGCCAAACGGAAACCTCTCACCAAATCTCCGTCTTTGAAATCTTGATTCCAAACCCCTCCAGGCCGACATAGTGTCGCTCGCGGCTGGTGAGCAGCCTGATCGAACTGACGCCGAGGTCTTTCAGGATCTGTGCGCCCAATCCGATTTCCAGCCATTCGCTTTCGCGGCTCTTGGCCTGCGCGTGGGCTTCGCGGCCCTGGCTGCGGGCCTTGCGGCCGTTGTCGTAGTGGCCGACGCCCACGGAGCCTTCACGGAGGTAGACGATGATTCCGCGGCCTTCCTCGGCGATCTTCTGCATGTAGTGGTCGACCGGGCTCTTCTTTCCGAAGAGGTCCTCGGCGACATTTTCCGGGTGAAGGCGCACCGGGATGTCGATGCCGTCGCGTATATCGCCGAAGACGACGGCGAGGTGCTGCATCGGATCCCAAGGGAGCGAATAGGTGTGCGCCTTGGCCTTGCCGAACGGGGTTTCGATTTCGAAGCTGGCGCCGAGTTCGATCAGTGTTTCCTTGCGCTGCCGATAGGCGATCAGGTCTGCGACCGAGACGAGCTTCAGGCTATGCTTTTGTGCAAAGTCGATGACCTGCGGTCCCCGCGTCACCGTTCCGTCGTCGTTGACGAGCTCGCTGATGACGCCGATCAGCGGCAGTCCAGCGAGCCTGCACAGATCGACGGCCGCTTCCGTATGGCCAGAACGCATCAAAACGCCGCCTTCGCGGGCAACAAGTGGAAAAATGTGGCCGGGCCGGACGAAATCGCTCGCACCGACATTCGGATTGGCGAGATTGCGCACCGTGAGCGTCCGGTCGTCGGCGGAAATGCCGGTCGTCGTGCCGTGCTTGAAATCGACGGAGACGGTGAAGGCCGTGGTGTGGGCGGAGTCGTTTTCCGCCACCATGGCGTTGAGGTTCAGGCGCTTCGCCTCTTCTTTCGGCATGGGCGTGCAGACGATGCCGGATGTATGGCGAACGATGAAGGCCATCTTTTCCGGTGTGCAATGGACCGCGGCAACAATCAGGTCGCCTTCGTTCTCCCGGTCGTCGTCATCCATGACGACGACGATTTCGCCGGCTTCGAAGGCTCGGATGGCATCGACGACACGCTTCTGGTCATAAGGCATGAGACGGTTCCTATTTCAGACGGCCGGTCTGGCCGCGGTCGCGGAGGTAGTGGTCGGCAATGGCGCAGGCGACCATGGCTTCGCCGATCGGCACGGCCCTGATGCCGACGCAGGGGTCGTGCCGGCCCTTGGTGCGGATATCGACATTATTGCCATCGGCATCAATCGAGCGCCGCTCGGTGAGAATGGAGGAAGTCGGCTTGATCGCAAAGCGCGCGATCACCGGCTGGCCGGTCGATATGCCGCCTAAGATCCCGCCGGCGTGGTTGGAAAGAAACAGCGGCTTGCCGTCATTGCCCATGCGCATCTCGTCGGCGTTTTCTTCGCCGGTGATCTCTGCAGCGCCGAACCCATTGCCGATCTCGACGCCCTTCACGGCATTGATCGACATCAGCAGCGAGGCGATGTCCTGGTCGAGCTTGGCATAGATGGGCGCACCGAGCCCGGCCGGAACATTTTCAGCCACGACTTCGACGACGGCGCCGATCGAGGAGCCGTTCTTGCGGATGCCGTCAAGATACTCCTCCCATACGGGCACGATTTCAGCATCGGGCGAGAAGAAGGGATTTTGGTTGACCTGATCCCAATCCCAGTTATGGCGGTTGATCTTGTGCTTGCCGATCTGCACGAGAGCTCCGTGAACTTTCATGTTCGGCACGACGAGACGGGCAATCCCGCCGGCCGCCACACGTGCCGCGGTTTCACGGGCGGAGGAGCGGCCGCCGCCGCGATAGTCGCGGATGCCGTATTTGACGTCATAGGTATAGTCGGCATGGCCGGGACGGTATTGTCGGGCAATCTCGCCGTAATCCTTGGAGCGCTGGTCCGTATTCTCGATCATCATCGCGATCGGCGTTCCGGTCGTGGTCATGGTCTCGCCGTCGGCATCCAGCATCACGCCGGACAGCACCTTCACGAGGTCCGCCTCGCGGCGCTGCGTGACGAAACGCGACTGGCCGGGCTTTCGCCTGTCGAGCCAGCCCTGAATGTCTTCGAGCTTGAAGCGCAGGCCGGGAGGGCAGCCGTCGACGACGCAGCCGAGGGCCGGGCCGTGGCTCTCGCCCCAGGTTGTTACGCGAAAGAGATGACCGAATGTATTGTGCGACATGTGTTCCGACCGCGCGCGGCAACCCGCGCCATTCTCCAAAATGCGCGACACTCATAGGCCAAAATGAGGTTGGGGCAAAAGCCTTTCTTTGCGTGAAAATGCATGTGAGGAAGAAATGCTGTTTGCGCAATTTGTGCCAGATGCGGCTTTTGGACGCCATCGGCATTGGGAAATGCCGCAGCGCTTCATCCGCCTGCCAGCACCTTTGCCCGTTCTGCGGGTAGAAGGGGACATGCCGTATTCTGCTGAAATCTCGGCGGTGGGGATGGCAGGTTCCCTCACCCGTTCAAGGAGGGGTAAACCAAAGAGAGCGGCAGCAGAATCGCAAACAGCTATTTAAAGCCGCTCATGAAGCCAGCCGCCATGCCGCACCATCTGCTGCGGCAGCCGTGAAGTCGTCGAAAGACAGGGGACGGGAGAAAGCGTAGCCCTGCAGCAGGTCGCAGCCAAGATCGCGCAGCATATCGGCATGCGCGATGGTCTCGATCCCTTCCGCCACCGTTTCGACGCCGAGAGAGCGGGCGATGTCGATGATCGAGCTTACCAGCGCGCGCTCCTGCGGAGAATTGAGGATCGGCTGCACAAGCTGGCGGTCGATCTTGAGCCGTTTGGGTTTCAGCTTGAGCAGGCTGACGATCGATGTATGGCCGGTGCCGAAATCGTCGATTTCGATGTCGATGCCGAGCGCCTTGATGCGGTCGAGGTTGTGCGCCGCCACATCCTCGCTCTCGTCAAGAAAGATCGATTCCACCAGTTCGAACGAAAGCTCGCCCGGGCGTATCTGAAGGTCGCTCAGCGATTCAAAGAGGCTACCGTCATGCAGGCGCCGGGCTGAAACATTGACGGAGACCTGCGGAACTGAAACGCCGAGCGCTGCCCAGCGCATCTTGTCCTTCAGTGCGGTTTCAAGAACGATACGGTCCAGCGCCTGGACCACGTTGATCTCGTCGGCGATGCGCAGGAACTTGTCTGGCGTCAGCAGTCCGCGGGTGGGGTGGTTCCAGCGCACCAGCGCTTCGACACCGGTGAGCCGCATCGTCCGGGCGCAAAATTGCGGCTGGTACCAGGCGGTGAATTCGCCATTCTCGATGCCGGCTAGGATCTCGTCGGCGATGCGCTTGCTGTTGATGATGTCGGCCTGGAGGTTCTGGTTGAAGAATTCAAAGCGGTTTCGGCCAAGGCTCTTTGCCCGGTAGAGGGCGATATCGGCGTTGATCAGCACCTTGCGCGCGTCGACATGAACACCGTTGGCAAGCGCGATGCCGATCGAAACGCCGCAACGGCAAGGAAAGCCCTGGAAATTGACGGGCTGGCGCATTTCTTCGATGATCCGGCCGGCCAGCGCGGCCATATCCTCGTCGCTCACATCGAGTGCGAGGATGACGAACTCGTCACCGCCGATGCGCGCAACGACATCGCTGCCGCCGACATTCTTCGAAAGAACCTTCGACGCATGCACCAGCATCGCGTCCCCGGCTGCGTGGCCAAGCGTGTCGTTGATCTGCTTGAAGCGGTCGAGGTCGATGTGGAGGATTGCGAATTTCTGCCGCTGCGACCGGCTGCCGGACGTCAAATTTTCGAGCGCGATGTCGAGCTTGCGGCGGTTGGCCAGCGCCGTCAGCGGATCGTGCAGCGAGTTGTGCTCGATGCGATTTTTGGCAAGTTCGAGCTCGATATTCTTGGCATCCGCTTCGTCCTTTGCCGCCTTCAGCTCGGCCGTCAGAAGCGCATCTTCAGTGACGTCGAGGGCTACGCCAATGAGCTTCATCTGACCTTTTGGCGTAAGGTGCACCTTGCCGGTCGAGCGGACGTAGCGAATGCTGCCGTCTTCGGCTGGCACGCGGCAAATGAGCGTGTGCTTGTCGCCGAGCTGCTTGAAATGCCGTGCGCTTTCCAGCGCCAGAGCGCGGTCTTCCGGGTGAATGCAGGAAATCCACATATCCTGGGACATGAAGCCCTGCCGTGGTTCCAGCCCGTAGAGCTCGTGCATGCGTTCGTCCCAGACTGAGCCTGCAGTGCCGAGCGTCGTTTCCCAGATGCCGCACTGGTAGGAATCGAGCGCCAGATCGAGGCGGGTTGAAAGCTCGGCAAGCTCAGTCTCGCGGCGCGAGAGCTCCTCCAGTGCCAGTTCGAGCTCGGCATTCTTGATATCGCTGTTTTCTTTTGCTTTGCGCAGCATGTCAGCTGCCTCCGCGTCTGCAGTCACGTCCGCGACGATACCGATCGTCCTGCCAGTTCCGCCCGCATCCGTGTAGAAGGAACCAACCGAGCGCAGATAGCGGATGCGACCGTCCGAAAGCCTGATACGGTACTGCGCCGTGCAGGATGTGCCTGCCAGGCTGCAGTTGAAAAAGTGCGTTTCGGCGATTGGCCGGTCTGCCGCCACGATTGCCTCGAGCCAGTTTTCAAGCGGATGGCTGCCCTCGCCGGAAGGCTGGCCGTGAAGGCCCGAGGCGCGTGTGTCCCAGTAGAGACTGTGCCCGTGATCCTGCAGTTCCCAGATGCCGATGTTGGAAGAATCAAGCGCCAGGTTCAGCCGCTGCGAAAGTTCGAGCAGCTTCTTTTCGCGTGCTACGAGTTCGTTGACATTGCGCGTGCGCTCGCCAAGAAGCAGGGTCGCGAGGAAGATCGGCACGATGATGACGCAACCGGCGGCGATGATGATCAAGCGAAGCTGAAGCTGGTTCGGCGGAGCTTCGTCCCATCCCGTCGTCGGAACGGCCGAAAGTTCCCAGCGCCCGCCTGCAAAGTTGATCTTGCGGCGGAGCGGCTGCTTGTCGAGCACATCGGCGCTGCCGAAGAAGGGAAGGGCGCGTTGCTCGGACACAGTTCCCAGGTCGCGCACCGCGATCGAAAGATGGTCGAGATGCGGGTAACGCTCCTGGTTTTCGCTATTTCGCGCGGGTTTGAGGCCAGTGTTCTCATAGAACATGTCCTGGTCGATCGTGACTTCGACCGCGCCCCAGATCTTGCGCTGCCCGTTCTCCTTGATGAAGATCGGGAAGAAGATCGCGAAGGCATTCCTTCCGCTGCCGATCTCGACCGGGCCGTAGAAACGGGCCTGTTGGTCTCCCGTATTGCGCCCGACAGACTGGCGCAGCATCAGCATTTCACGCACGTCCCTGCCGATGCGGTTCCTGCCGGACTGGGGCGGGAAGACATTGTCGACTACGAAATCCGGTGCGACGGCGATGTTGACGAAGTGGGGGTTCTGGATGAGCAGCCAATTGATCTGGCGCTCCATTTCTTCAACGCTTTCGTTCGCGCTCACGGAAATCATGTTGGACAGATCGCGAACGACGGTGACGTCCATATTGATCTGTGCCGCCATGCGGGCGCGAATGAGGTTCGTTTCGTTTTCTGTGCGGATCTGCAACTCTCGCAGATAGGCCGCAGTATTTGCACGGTCGAGCGTGAAGCCGACCGCAACGACCATAAATGCGACGAGGGTCGAAACCAGCAGTGAAACCCAGGTGTTCTTGAGTACACGCCGCAATCGAATATTGGCGCCCAGCCGGAAAAGCAAAAAAATGTCCCCCTGTTCGGCGGAACTCTAGGAGGAACCGGTTAATTTACGATTTCCTGATGGTTCATCTTTGCGGCTTGCAATCAAGAGCACTCAAATGGTTAGCGGCTGCTCAGGATTGTTGTTAAAATGCCATTCATCAATGAGGCGCGGAAAGCCATTCTTCCGGGCAATTTTCGCCATATTCGGAAGCTTATCTGTGTCTCACCGGATTTTCTGCGTCGAGTTTCAAGAGGGTTGCCGCGATGCGTTTTTTTGTTGCCACGCTGCTGGCCACAGCAAGTTTCCTGTCGCCCATCAGCAGCTTTGCCGAAAGCGCCGACGTCGAAGCGACCATCAAGAAAGTCGACATGAGCAGCCTCAGCCTGACGCTCGACGACGGCAAGACCTATCAGGCGCCCGAGGAGTTCAACTTCGATGGGCTGAAGGCCGGTGTGAAAGTGGTGATCTTCTACACGGAAGTCGACGGCAAGCGGGTGATCAACGACCTCGATATCGTGCAGTAAGTGGAGGCTATATCCAGCCGATCAGTCTTTTCGCGGTGTCGATTTTCAAGATTCGGTCCTGCGGAATTTCTCCCTCGGCAGCCTCATGCTTCGGCAGATCGGCGATCATCTTGAAAAGGCTGCGGATGACGCCGCCATGCGTGACGCAAACGGTCGGGCGCTCGATGGAGTTCAGCCATGAACGAATGCGCCACGACATGATTTCGTAGCTTTCGGCATGGTCGCCCGGCGGGATGAAATCCCATTTGTTGATATTGCGCTCGATGATGCGATCGCGCTGGGTCGCCTTCAATTCCCGAATGGTGAAGCCTTCCCAGTCGCCGAAGGAAACTTCGACCAGCCGGTCGTCGCTGCGGTAGTCCTTGGGCGGCAGGCCCATTGCCGTGCGCATGATCTCCATCGTCTCGCGCGTGCGCCGGAGCGGGCTTGCGACGAAATCGAAAACAATGCCTTCGACCCTGAGGATCTCCTCCATATCGATGCCGTTCAGCCGCGCCTGTTCGCGGCCGACGACATTCAGCGGAATATCCTTCTGGCCTTGCAGACGACGTTCGGCGTTCCAGTCGGTCTGACCATGTCGGACCACATAGATGAGCAAGGCAGGTTCCGTTTTGATTGGATTTCGATCAGTCCTTGATAACTGAAATATCCGGCGCGTCTACCGCCTTCATGCCGATCACATGATAACCGCTGTCGGCGTGGTGTACTTCACCGGTGACCGAACGCGAGAGGTCAGAGAGCATGTAAAGACCGACATCGCCGACGTCTTCGATGGTGACGGTGCGCCGTAGCGGTGCATTATACTCGTTCCACTTCAGGATATAGCGGAAATCGCCGATGCCGGACGCTGCCAGTGTCTTGATCGGACCCGCCGAAATCGCATTGACGCGGATGTTTTTCGGTCCGAGATCGACGGCGAGGTATTTGACGCTCGCCTCGAGCGCAGCCTTTGCGACGCCCATGACATTATAGTTCGGCATGACTTTCTCGGCACCGTAATAGGTGAGGGTCAGCAGCGAGCCGCCCTCCGTCATCAGCTTCTCGGCGCGGCGTGCGACGGAAGTGAACGAGTAGACGGAAATCTGCATCGTCTTGCAAAAGTTGTCGGGCGAAGTATCGATGTATCGGCCAGTCAGCTCATCCTTGTCCGAAAAACCGATCGCGTGAACGAGGAAATCGATCTTGCCCCACATCTTTTCGAGGTTCTCGAAAACCGCATCGATGCTCGCTTCATCACTGACGTCACAGTGGCCGGCGAGTACGCCCCCAAGCTCGCCAGCCAGAGGCTCGACGCGTTTTCTCAGGGCATCACCCTGATATGTAAAGGCAATTTCGGCGCCCTGCGCATGAATGGCTTTGGCAATACCCCACGCAATCGAACGATTGTTGGCGACGCCCATGATGAGGCCACGCTTGCCTGACATGAGGCCTGTTGCTTGAGCCATATTTTGCCCCCTAATGAACCAATTGGAAATTGCCTATGGCATAGGCCGTTAATCGGTTCAAGATTGCGAGCCATCATCAACTGTTAGGGATCGTAACAAAGGGTGCGCTTGTCACGAAAATTTCATAAAAACAGCCCTTCGCGCATGCTTCTCATGAGATCGGTGACCTTATCGTCCGGCTTTTCCCACAACATAATGCGCAGCTCGACGATCAGGTCGCCCTTTCCGCCTGTATCATCGGGCAGGCCCTGGCCGGAGATTCGGATCGTCTTGTCGGATCCTGACCAGGGGGGAACGGTGAGGTTGACCGGCCCGTTCGGTCCTTCGATGCGCGCTTCGGTGCCAAGGACGGCATTTTCGATCGTCACCGGCAGCACGGTACGCAGATCGAATCCATCGACGCTGAAACGCGCATCGGGTGCGATGTGGATGCTGACGACCGCGTCGCCTCGCTGCATGTTCGGCAGCCTGTAGCCTTGGCCCTTTAGCCGGACCTGATGGCCCTCCCGTGTCCCGGCCGACAATGCAAAGCTTGCCTCGCGGCCCTCGCCCAGCTCTACCGTGGTCCAGCTGCCCTTCAATATGTCCTCGAACGTGACCGTTACCTGCGCGAATTGATCCGGGGCCTTTTCCGGTGCGGGCGTGCTGCCGGTAAAGCGGCGCACGAGCGATGTCAGGATGCTCAAGGGTTGAAGTATGCCGCCAGCGGCCGCAACCGCCTCCGTGCTTTCTTCCTCGGGCTTTACTGCTTCCGCTTCGAGCTTGCCGGCCTCCGCCTCTGCCCGCTTGCCGGCATTTGCCTGTGGATGTGCGGTCGCCCCGGTGCTTGCCGTCTTGGCTTGCGCGCCGAAAATGCGCTCGACCATGTCTTCTGCGGATTCGGGGCTGGCGTGCTGCTGTCTTGCCGCCTCGGAGGCGGCCTTTGCCGCCTTCTGCGCGTTGGCGCGGGCGAGTTCTTCCATCACGCGTTCTGCATTCGCCTGTGCAGCCTGCGCCCGGAATGCCGCCTCTCGGGCTGCCTGGCGCTGCTGCATGATCGTCTCGCCGTTCGTTCGCGCCTCCGCCATCCGTGCGGCGGTATCGAACAGGCTGCGCTTCTTGGGATCCCTCAATGTCTCATAGGCACGACCGATCTCGGCGAAACGAGCCGTTGCCGTCGGATCGCCCTGGTTGTGGTCTGGATGAACGGCCTTGGCCATGTTGCGCCAGGCAGCCTTGATCTCGTCAGTCCCTGCGTCCTGAGGAACGCCCAAAATCTTGTAAGGATCGCGCATTTGTTAAACCGCCGGTGTTCCGATGCGGCGTGCCTGTCCTTGCCCAGCACCCCGAAGCCCATGACAACTCTCCGCCTGTTCCGGTCCTTTTCATGCAACCGGAACACGCCTCCATGAGCCAATCGTGCGTCAGAGTTACTAATCAGTCCTTATTTTTGGGGAGAGGAATGCGGCTTTCGCCGCAAATGGTTAGCTTTTTGCTAAGCATTGCGGCTGCGGTCGGGCTGTGATTAATCATGTCTTCAAGCGGGTCAGCCTTCCGGCTGGAAGCTCAGCAGTTGCCAATTGCCGCCGCCCACGAGGCAGGTCTTGCCGTAGAATTTGGCAATGCCCGCATAGGAGTGCCGCGTGGTGCGGAACTGGCGGCAGACCTGGCCCTGGTCGTTGTTTTCGACGATCGTGTCGATGACGCCGGCGCTGCCGGTCGAGGAATTCGCCCAGGGCAGCGGCTGGCCGGCCATCCTCTGGATGTCGGCAGATGTGACCGCGTTGCGAACCGTCATTTCGTCGGAAAGCGTATCGGTGCTCGGCGGTGTCTGCGGCACGGTTCCGGTGGCGACCGAACGGTCCACTTTCGAATCGCTCAAAAAGTCAAAACCGCCCGTCATGCAGCCGGAAAGCGGCAGCATCGTCGCACCGATGACGAACAACGTGGCACAACGGCACAGCAGGCCCTTTGTATGACGATTCGACTTTGCTATGACTTCCACCCTGCGTCCTGTCCAGTCGTGAGTAGCTGGGCATTAAACCGATAAACCCGGGGCATTTGAGCTAATATGTCGGCAAATGAGTTAATAAGCGGTGACTTCACCGAGCGCGACGAGCCCTTCAAGCTTTTCGCGGAATGGCTGAAAGATGCCGAGGGTTCCGAGATAAACGATCCGAATGCGGTAGCGCTTGCGACGGTCGATGAAGATGGCCTTCCCAATGTCCGCATGGTTCTCCTGAAGGGATTCGATAGCGACGGATTCGTCTTCTACACCAATTTCGAGAGTCAGAAAGGCCGTGAAATCCTGGGACAGAAAAAAGCGGCCATGTGTTTTCACTGGAAAGCGCTGCGACGGCAAGTGCGCCTGCGCGGTCCTGTGGAAATCGTGACCGACGAGGAAGCCGACGCTTATTTCCAGACGCGCGCCCGCGGCAGCCGCATCGGCGCCTGGGCATCCAAGCAGTCCCGACCGCTGGAAAGTCGCTTTGCGCTGGAAAAAGCCGTAGCCGAATATACGGCGCGCTATGCCATCGGTGAAATCCCGCGACCGCCCTACTGGTCTGGTTTCCGCATAAAGCCGGTTTCGATCGAATTCTGGAAGGACCAGAACTTCCGCCTCCATGACCGGGTCGAATTCCGCCGCCGGGCCCCGGAAGGCGATTGGGAAAAGGTCAGGATGTATCCCTGATCGGCTAACGGCCCATCAGCTTCAGGGGGATGCCTGAGACGAGCGCCGAGACATAGCGCGGTTTCTGGTAATAGCCATTGAGAGAGAGCCGCGGCAGATAGGTGGTGCTGCCGAAAAGGTCCGGCCGCATGACGCCGGGCCGGGTCGTCACCGTGACCTTGAACCTGAGCTCGGCTGCGATTGCCGCCTCGCGACGGGTTGCCGCTTCGGGCGTGCCATATGGGAATGCGAAGGTTTCCGGTCGTTTGCCGGTAATCATCTCTACGTGGTCGGCAGAAAGCGTCATTTCCTTGCGTACTTCTGCCTCCGCAAGCCGAGCGAGCGCGCGGTGGCTGACCGTGTGGGCGCCGATGGAGGCCAGGGGGCTAGCGTCGAGAAGGTTGAGTTCCGCCGCGCCCATCACGAGATCGTCGACGAGTTCGGCAGGATCGATCTCATGGTGACGGGCCAGCGCATCGATCTTCGCAACCGCCGAGGCTTCGTCGGTGCCGTGGACATGGGCTGCGAACCGCGAAAATGCCGCATGCTGATCGGCCAATGTGAAAAGCGCAATGCTCTCTTCGCCGCCGCCGAAATCGAAGTGGACCTTTTCGGCCTTGCGCAGGACAGCGGCTAGAGTCTCCCACCAGATCGTGTGCGTGCGCTCCGTCAGGCCCTTTGCCACGAACACGGTAAAGGGTGCCCCGTGCTTCTCGAAGACCGGATAGGCGTGAACGAGATTGTTGCGGTAGCCGTCGTCCAGGGTAAAGGCTGCAAAAGGCTGGTCGCTTGCCGGTGCGCAAAGCAATGCCGGAATCTCGTCCAGCGCGACGAAACGGTACCCGTCATGGGCAAGCCGCGTCAGTGCCGCATCGAGAAATGCCGGAGTGATTTCGAGGTGTGCATTCGGCTCGAAAGCATGCGGCTCGTGCGGCCTGACATGATGCAGGGTGAAGATCGCACCGCGCCCGCGCGCGTGGCGCATGAGCCCGAGAGCGGCAACGAGATGGGCAGCTTCGAGCCCGGCGGTAATGGCGATCCGTTTCGCGCGACTTTTCCACAGCCTGTGCATTACGCCTCCCTGAAGACGGGCGAGCCTATCAATTATGGTGTTAAGCGTTGTTGAACGTTGCATTTTCGGGTGAAATCTTTACGTTCCGTTCACCAAGAGCAAAGAAAACTCAAAAAATCGGTGTCCGTTGCGTCAAAGTCGCGCCAGATTAGCGGCGTCTGTCGCAGAACGGGACATGTTTAGGCTTCGCCGCAGACGGCACTTATATTGAGGGGACTTCATGAAAAGGTTGTTGGCCGCATTTCTAGCTGTGACGCTTGCCGTTTCGGCACCGATCGCGGCCATGGCCGGCAGCGCCTCCCTCATCCTCGACGCCCGGACCGGCAAGGTTCTCGCGTCCGAGAACGGCGATGTGCTGAACCACCCGGCGTCGCTCACCAAGATGATGACGCTCTACCTCACCTTCGAGGCGCTGAACCGCGGCAGGATCACCTGGGACACGCAGATCGTCATGTCGAAATACGCCGCCAGCCGCCCTCCGACAAAGCTCGGCGTGAAGGCGGGCGGGACGATCACCGTGCGCGAGGCCGTCTATGGGATGATCGTTAAATCTGCCAATGATGCCGCGGCCGCTATGGGCGAGATGCTCGCGGGCTCCGAAAGCAACTTCGCACGCGTAATGACGCAGAAGGCCCGGCAGCTCGGCATGAGCCGTACCGCCTTTTACAACGCGTCCGGCCTGCCCGATAAGCGGCAGGTGACGACGGCCCGCGACATGTCCACCCTCGGCGTCGCGCTGCTCAAGCACTATCCGAGAGAATACCGCCTCTTCTCGATGACGGCGTTCACCTTCCGCGGCAAGACCATCCGCGGCCATAACAACCTGATGGTTCGCTACCAGGGTATGGACGGCATCAAAACGGGTTACACGAACGCCTCCGGTTTCAATCTCGTGAGCGCCGTGCGCGACGGCAACCGCCGCGTCGTCGGCGTTGTTCTCGGCGGCCGCACGGCCCGCAGCCGCGATGCCCAGATGGCCGCACTGCTCGACAAGTATCTCGGCCGCGCTTCCAGCGGCGGCAAGCTGATTGCAAGCGTCGGCGCCAAGCTGCCGGTCGAAGTCGCCTCCGCCGCTGATGGGGATGCGCCTCTTGCAGCCGCCGCGCCACGAGGCGAAGGCGAAAGCGGCAAGGTTCCTTTCGCACTCGGTTACTCCGACACGGCAGCCGTTCCCCTGGAGCGTCCGGCAGCACTTGAGGAGATGGCCAATGCTGGCAGGCCGCAGCCGTCGACCCGCGGCTGGCAGATCCAGATTTCCGCCGCTCCAAGCGCCGATGCCGCCCGTGCACTACTTGCCCAGGCGAAGTCGGAAGGCGGCACGGCATTGAAATCCGCAACGCCCTATACGGAAGCCTTCGGCACCGGCGCCAACGCCATCTACCGCGCCAGCTTCGTCGGCTTCGACAGTGAGCAGGCCGCCACCGCCGCCTGCGAAGCCCTCAAGAAGCGCTCCTACGACTGCGTTCTGCTGGCCAATCAAGGCTAAGCTGCGGACATCCTTTGCTGGACAATCCGGACGAATCGACATTCTCCTGTTTTGGATCCGAAGGAGGGCGCCGATGCTGGCCGATCTCGCAGAACGGTTCGAATCCTCTTCCCGCCGTTATGCTGAGGTGAATGGCATCGAGCGGGATCCGGACTGGTATCTCCTGAAGCTGCAGGAGGAAATGGGCGAACTCACCCAGGCCTGGAACCGCGTGAGCGGCAGAGGGCGCCCGAAAGGCAAGACGCCGGACGAACTGAAGCAGGACCTCGCCGACGAGACGGCCGACATGCTCGGCCACATCCTGCTCTTTGCCCGCCAAAACGGCATCGACCTCGCACTGGCCATCGAGCGCAAGTGGCTGTTTAGGCCCTAAGCCAGGTGCGCTTCAAAAAAGTCGCCTTCCAGCCGCAACTCTTTGCGATCCGCCACTCGCGCCGATTTTAGTGTATCCGAGCAACAGCCTGGACGGTGATCGGTCCCGCGGCCCGGCTCGTTCATCAGCGCGGTGTGGGCATAAAACCGTCATTCCTCGCCCGGCAAGGAAAAGAGGAAGGCATAAGAATTCGGTTGAGGATCGCTAGACCGTCCGCCGGTAGAACTTGTTGTCCACGGCCATCAACGGGAAGGAGCGGGGGAGGTCGCTGCGCTTGATCTCGGTAAAGCCGTTCTTCTCGTAAAAGCGATGGGCGGCGAGGAATCTGTCGGTCGTGCCGAGGAAGATCTCCTGAATGCCATTTGCTTTGGCATGGGTAATGAGCGTGTCGAGCAGCTTGGCGGCAACGCCGTGCCGGGGGCCGCGCACGGGTGCGGCGACGAACATCTTGCGCAGCGCTGCCCGGTTGTTGCCGATATCCTTGAGGCCGATCGTGCCGACGATGACGCCCTCAAGCTCCGCGATCCAGAACTGGCCTTTGCCGGACTGGTAGAAATCCGGGATGACCTGCAGATCCGGTTGGTCGTCGGCTGTGATCGCGAAGCCGAATTCGTCGCGCTGGATCGGCAGGATGACCGAAAAGACGCCATCGATGTCAGGGGCGGCGAAGGGTCTGATCGCAATCTCGCTCATCGCCGCCTCCAAAATCCTCAGGCTTTCGTACCGCCGACGG
Source organism: Rhizobium etli 8C-3 (assembly GCF_001908375.1). Classification (NCBI taxonomy): domain Bacteria; kingdom Pseudomonadati; phylum Pseudomonadota; class Alphaproteobacteria; order Hyphomicrobiales; family Rhizobiaceae; genus Rhizobium; species Rhizobium etli. Next base: position 992,045 of record NZ_CP017241.1, read on the forward strand.
TCACCTGGTCCATGCGCAGATGCGGCTGTCCGACGCCGACGGGAACCCACTGCCCGGCCTTGCCGCAATTGCCGATTCCGGTGTCGAGCTTCATGTCGTTGCCGATCATCGAGACGCGCTTCATCGCATCCGGGCCGTTGCCGATCAGCATCGCGCCCTTGATCGGAGCGCCGATCTTGCCGTTGTCGATGAGATAGGCCTCGGTGCAGCCGAAGACGAACTTGCCGGAGGTAATATCCACCTGGCCGCCGCCGAAGGAGACGGCATAGACGCCCTTCCTCACGGAAGCGATGATCTCTTCCGGCGTCTTGTCGCCGCCAAGCATATAGGTGTTGGTCATTCGCGGCATCGGCACATGGGCATACCCCTGGCGACGGCCGTTGCCGGTCGGCTGCATGCCCATCAGCCGGGCGTTCTGCCGGTCCTGCATGTAGCCGACGAGCTTCCCGTTTTCGATGAGCACGTTGTAGCCTGAGGGCGTACCCTCGTCGTCGATGGTGATCGAGCCGCGCCGGCTGTCGATCGTGCCGTCATCGACCACGGTGACGCCCGGTGCAGCCACCATCTGGCCAAGCAGGCCGGCGAAGGCCGAGGTCTTCTTGCGATTGAAATCGCCTTCGAGGCCATGGCCGACCGCTTCGTGCAGCATGACGCCCGGCCAGCCGGAGCCGAGGACGACATCCATCGTGCCGGCCGGTGCTTCGATCGCTTCGAGATTGACGAGTGCCTGACGAAGCGCCTCGTCGGCACCGTACTGCCAATTTCCCTCAGCAATAAAATCGCCGAAGCCGATGCGCCCGCCGCTGCCATAGGAGCCGCTTTCCTGCCGATCGCCTTCGCCCACGATGACGGAGATGTTGATGCGTGTCATCGGGCGGATATCGCGAACGCGATGACCATCGGCGCGCAAGATATCGACAACCTGCCAGCTTGCGGCGACCGACGCCGTCACCTGGCGCACCTTGTCGTCCTTGCCGCGCAGATATGCATCGATATCGGTCAGGACTTTAACCTTCTCTTCGAAGGTCGGCGAGCCGATGGGGTTCTCGTCTCCGTAGAATTTCTTGTTGGTGCGCTGGGGCGCTGCGGCGTAGCTGCCGCTATAGCCCTTCGTGACCACTCCGACGGCCTCTGCTGCGCGCTTCAGCGCTGCAACCGAAAGATCACCCGCATGCGCGTAGCCGACCGCTTCGCCGGCGACGGCGCGAAGGCCGAAACCCTGCTCGGTATTGAAGCTTCCGCCCTTGAGGCGGCCATTGTCGAACATCAGCGATTCCGCCTGCGCATGCTCGATGAAGAGCTCGCCGTCATCGGAGCCGGAAAGTGCGTCGGCAACGTGTTTGCGCATCGTCGTTTCGTCGGCGTCGAACAGCGTCAGCAGGTCGGTATTCATGGTCGTATTCTCCGCTTCGAAGCAGAAACGCTTCCAGGCCGATGTAGGTCCGCAGAGCTGTTCGAGCAAGCCCTATCAGGGCAGGGCGTCGTAGCCTTCTGCAAAGCCCTTGAGATCGACCGGAATGCCGATGCCTTCTTCGGGCGTCTGGAAGACGATGAAAGTGGCGCTGGTGCCGCTGCGGAACGTCTTCAGCAGCTCGTCCTCGAGCACGACTTCGGCGTAGCAGCCGTCGGCAAAGCAGCGCACGAAATAGGCGCGGCCGATATCCTTGCCGTCGACATTGAGGCCGAGGCCGTTCGGCAGCAGGACACCGAGCGGTGCCAGAACACGGAGGATCTTCGACTTGCGGTCGGCGGTCTTCAGCACGACGACCGAGAGGCCGACCTCCGGCCGATCTTCGGCGATGACGTTCTGCATCAGCGCGCATTGCTCGGCCGAAGCGCCGGCCGGCTTGTCGCAGACGACGGACCAGGCGCCGTGATTGGACTTCACGGTTCCGGGGGCCTGCGGCTGGCTTTGCCCGGGTGTTGCCTGCTGCGGGCGATCCGGTTGGGCTGGTGCCGGCTGTGTCGGCGCCGGTTGCTGGGCAGGCGGCTTCGGCGCAGGCTGCTGCTGGGCAAGTACGGGGGTTGTCGCCGCGGCTGCGATGCTGGTGGTCAGAATAAGCGACCGCGCGAGGGAACGGAAACCCATGGAAACCTCTGGAATTCGAATCAGTGCCGCTATTGTTGAAGGCCGCCATCGGAAATGAAAAGCCCCGCCCCGTCAAAACCGGGGGACTACGGCAGAAATAGGACTTTTCGCCGATATTGTCGGGAGGGCGGATCGGTTGCAGCGGTCTTTTTCATATGACCATGAAAATCTTCAGCAATGTTTTGCCCTGGCTGCGGAATTTGACTTTAGGCAAAAATGCCGCATAGACAATCGCTCTGGCCTGTTGCGGTAGATGGCAAACTGTGGTTTGAAGCGCTGAAGATGGCAAGGATTCTGCGTTCGATTTGTGGCAGATCAAGCGCTCGAGGGAGATACTAAGGTGATTAAGAAGGCTTATGCAGCCCTGGCCGCGCTGGTCTGTCTGCTTTTTGCTTCCGGCAGTTTTGCCGATCAGCCGCTGCCGTGGCAGGCAACGCTTCAGCCGGCGGCAACGCCGATCATGCGGGAAATCCGCTGGTTCGAACAATATACGCTGTGGTTCATCGTTCCGATCACGCTTTTCGTTCTCGTGCTGCTGGTCGTCGTCTGTTTCAAGTTCCGCGCCAGCGCCAATCCGGTGCCTTCGAAGACGAGCCACAACACGCTGATCGAAGTCATCTGGACCGTTGGGCCGGTTCTTGTTCTTCTTCTCCTTGCCGTTCCGTCGTTCAACCTTTTGACGGCGCAGCTCACCTTGCCGGAAAACCCGGATGTCACGCTGAAAGCGACGGCCACCCAGTGGCAGTGGAATTACGAATACTCAGGGACCGGCGAGACGCCGCTCACCTTTGATTCCTACCTGCTCAAGGATCCGGATCGCGCAGCTGCCGGCAAGTCCGACCTTGCCACCTATCCGCGTCTGCTCGCCGTCGACAACGAAGTCGTTCTGCCGGTCAACAAGACGGTCCGCGTTCTGGTGACTGCCGCTCCGACCGACGTCATTCACGCCTTCGCCATGCCGTCCTTCGGCATCAAGATCGACGCCGTTCCCGGCCGGTTGAATGAAACCTGGTTCAAGACGGAGCGCGAAGGCCTGTTCTACGGCCAGTGTTCCGAGCTCTGCGGCAAGGACCACGCATACATGCCGATCGCGATCCGCGTCGTCTCCGAAGACAAGTACCAGCAGTGGCTGACGGCTGCCGCTTCTGATCTTCCCGGAGCCTACAAGGCTCTCATGGCTGCCACCGACGGTCCTGCAAAGACCGTCGACGTCGCCGACAACGTTCAGTAATAGAAGGGGCTCGGGACAATGGCTGGACCTTCCGCTCACGATCATTCTCATGATCACTCGCATGGCGCCCATGCGCATGACGATCATCACGACCACTCGCACAAGCCGAGCTTCGTCAACCGCTGGTTCTTTTCGACGAACCACAAGGACATCGGCACGCTCTACCTGATCTTCGCCATCATTGCCGGCATCGTCGGCGGTGCTCTGTCTGTTGCCATGCGCATGGAGCTCCAGGAGCCCGGCATCCAGATCTTCCACGGCCTGGCCTCGATGGTCTATGGCTACGAAGGCGACGCTGCCATCGACGGCGCCAAGCAGATGTTCAACATGTTCACGACTGCGCACGCGCTGATCATGATCTTCTTCATGGTCATGCCCGCGATGATCGGCGGTTTTGCCAACTGGATGGTGCCGATCATGATCGGTGCGCCGGACATGGCATTCCCGCGTTTGAACAACATCTCCTTCTGGCTGATCGTTCCCGCCTTCCTTTTGCTCGTGCTTTCGATGTTCGTCGAAGGTCCGGCGGGGGCTTATGGTGCCGGCGGCGGCTGGACGCTCTACCCGCCGCTTGCCACATCCGGTATGCCGGGTCCGGCGGTCGATCTTGCGATCTTTGCGCTGCATGTCGCGGGAGCCTCCTCGATCCTGGGTGCGATCAACTTCATCACCACGATCCTGAACATGCGCGCTCCGGGCATGACGCTGCACAAGATGCCGCTTTTCGCCTGGGCCGTCCTGATCACCGCCTTCCTGCTTTTGCTCTCGCTGCCGGTTCTGGCAGGCGGCATCACCATGCTGCTCACCGATCGCAACTTCGGTACGTCGTTCTTCGCGCCGGAAGGCGGCGGCGATCCTATTCTTTACCAGCACTTGTTCTGGTTCTTCGGTCATCCGGAAGTCTACATCCTGATCCTGCCGGGCTTCGGCATGGTCAGCCACATCATCTCGACCTTCTCGCGCAAGCCGGTGTTCGGCTACCTTGGCATGGCATATGCGATGGTTGCGATCGGTGCCGTCGGCTTCGTCGTCTGGGCCCACCACATGTATACGGTCGGCCTGTCGCTCGATGCGCAGCGCTACTTCGTCTTCGCAACGATGGTCATCGCCGTCCCAACGGGCGTGAAGATCTTTTCGTGGATCGCAACGATGTGGGGCGGCTCGATCACTTTCCGCACGCCGATGATCTGGGCGATCGGCTTCATCTTCCTGTTCACGGTCGGCGGCGTGACGGGCGTTCAGCTCGCTAACGCCGGTCTCGACCGCTCGCTGCATGACACTTATTACGTCGTGGCTCATTTCCACTACGTTCTGTCGCTCGGCGCCGTCTTCGCCATCTTCGCAGGATGGTACTACTGGTTCCCGAAGATGACCGGCTACATGTACAACGAGTTCGTCGGCAAGCTGCACTTCTGGGTCATGTTCGTCGGCGTCAACCTGGTGTTCTTCCCGCAGCATTTCCTCGGCCTTGCCGGAATGCCGCGCCGTTACATCGACTATCCGGATGCATTTGCCGGCTGGAACTACGTATCCTCGATCGGCTCCTACATCTCGGCCTTCGGCGTGCTGATCTTCCTCTTCGGCGTTTTCGAGGCCTTCGCCAGGAAGCGTGTCGCCGGCGACAATCCATGGGGCGAGGGTGCCACGACGCTCGAATGGCAGCTGCCTTCGCCGCCGCCGTATCACCAGTGGGAGCAGCTCCCGCGCATCAAGTAAGGATGCCGACTTTGTGGGCGCCGCATGCAAATGCGGCGTCCGGCCTTGAAGAATGCAGGACGAGAGAATGAGGGTCATAAACAATCACGAGGTACTTGTGAACGACGGCGAACATCTCCTGTCGGAAGCCAGTGCGCGCGATTACTTCGAGCTTTTAAAGCCGCGCGTCATGTCGCTCGTGGTCTTCACGGCCTTTGCCGGCCTCATGCTCGCGCCCGGCCACATCAATGCCGTGCTTGGCCTGATTTCTATTCTCTGCATTGCCATCGGCGCAGGCGCCTCGGGTGCGCTCAACATGTGGTACGATGCCGATATTGACGCCATCATGACCCGCACTGCACGTCGGCCGATTCCGGCAGGTCGCATCACGCCGAAGGAAGCACTGGCCTTCGGCCTGATTCTTTCCTGTTTTTCGGTCGTGATCCTCGGCCTGGCCGTCAATTGGCTCTCGGCATCGATCCTTGCCTTCACGATCTTCTTCTACGTCGTCGTCTACACGATGTGGCTGAAGCGTTCGACGCCGCAAAACATCGTCATCGGCGGTGCCGCCGGCGCCTTCCCGCCGATGATCGGCTGGGCCTGCGTGACGAATTCGGTGACGATCGAAAGCACCGTCCTGTTTCTCATCATCTTCCTCTGGACGCCGGCCCATTTCTGGGCGCTCGCTTTGTTCAAGATGCGCGATTACGAGGCTGTCGGCGTGCCGATGCTGCCGAACGTATCTGGCGAGCGCGCCACCAAACACCAGATCGTCGCCTATGCCGTGTCGACGGCCGTGTGCGGCGTAGTTCCGACCTTCCTCGGCTTTGCGAGCGCCGGATACGGTCTTGCTGCTGCATCGCTCGGTGCGGTCTTCATATACTGTTCCATCGCCGTCTGGCGCATGCCCGATGGCGATCCGAAGATGATCCCGGCGAAGAAGCTTTTTGCTTTCTCGATCTTTTATCTGTTCGCCATCTTTTCTGCCCTGATGATCGACCGGCTCGCTTCCATGTTGGTTTCCCATGCAGGAGGTGTGCTGTGATGGAAACGGTCAAGCTCACGCAAGCCCAGCGCAAGTCGCGACGCAACCGGAACATCGCTCTCGGCCTTGCGCTTGCTGGCCTTTGCGTTCTTTTCTACGCCATCACCATCGTGAAGTTCACCGGGCACGGAGGCTGAAGCGATGAGCAATACCGCAAGCGCACGGAAGAAGCAGGGCCGCAGCAATGGTGCCGTCGTCTTCATGTGCCTGAGCTTCGTCGTCGGTATGACGGCGATGAGTTATGCCGCGGTTCCGCTCTACCGCATCTTCTGCCAGATGACGGGTTACAACGGCACGACCCAGCGCGTCGATCAGGCCTCGAGCGTCATCCTCGACCGCAAGATGCGCGTGACCTTCGACGCCAATGTGGCGCCGGGGCTTTACTGGGACTTCAAGCCGGTGCAGCGCGAGGTCAATCCGCTGATCGGCGAGACCATCCAGGTCAATTTCGTGGCGGAGAACAAGTCGAACGAGACGCAACGCGGCCGGGCAGTCTTCAACGTGACGCCGGGCGAGGCGGGCGTCTATTTCAACAAGATCCAGTGCTTCTGCTTCACCGAGACGGATCTGAAGCCGGGCGAGAAGCTTGAAATGCCGGTGGTCTTCTATATCGATCCGGATATTACCAAGGCCGTCGAGTCGAAAGACATCCACACGATTACGCTGTCGTATACGTTCTACCCGAAAGAGGGACCGAAGCCGGTGGCTTCGAACGAAGGTGGAGCGCAAAAGATTGAAAACAAACTTTGATTGAGGATCGTTTCCGGCTATGCCGGAGGCGAAGCGAAGGAAGACATCCGGGGATCTGACATGGCCGATGCGCATCAGAAAAATCACGACTACCACATCATCGACCCGAGTCCGTGGCCGATTCTGGCGTCGCTTGGCGCCTTCATCGTAACGTTCGGCGGCGTCGGCTATATGCGCTACCTCAACGGCGGATCTCTGCACCTCTTCGGTGTCGAATGGGCCCAGCCCTGGCTGTTTTACATCGGCCTCGTACTGATCCTCTATGTCATGTACGGCTGGTGGGCAGATACGGTGAAGGAGGCCCATGAGGGTGCCCATACCCGCGTCGTCTCGCTGCATCTGCGCTACGGCATGATCATGTTCATCGCCTCGGAAGTGATGTTCTTCGTCGCCTGGTTCTGGGCCTATTTCGACGCCAGCCTCTTTGCGAACGAAGCGATCCAGGCGTCGCGCCTGGCATATACCGGCGGCCAGTGGCCGCCGAAGGGCATCGAGGTTCTCGATCCCTGGCACCTGCCGATCTACAATACCGTGATCCTGCTCTTGTCCGGCACGACGGTCACCTGGGCGCATCACGCGCTGCTGCACAATGACCGCAGGGGCCTCATTCAGGGCCTGACGCTCACCGTCCTGCTCGGCATCCTGTTCTCCGGCGTCCAGGCTTACGAATACATGCATGCGCCCTTCGCGTTCAAGAACTCGATCTACGGCGCCACCTTCTTCATGGCGACCGGCTTCCACGGTTTCCACGTGCAGATCGGAACGATCTTCCTGCTGGTCTGCCTGCTGCGCGCACTGCGCGGCGACTTCACGCCAAAGCAGCACTTCGGTTTCGAAGCCGCCGCCTGGTACTGGCATTTCGTCGACGTCGTCTGGCTCTTCCTGTTCTTCTGCATCTACGTCTGGGGCGGCTGGGGTGCTCCTGTCGCGGCGGGCTGATCGGCCGAAAGAAAACCAAGAAGGCGGGACCATCGGCGCCCGCCTTTTTTATCGCTATCTTGAAGCGGCGATTCGCTCGAAGGCGGATGGTTCGGCAATCCCGAGATCGAGTTGGCGGCGGATCGCCTGGGCGCATTCATCTGGCGTCAGCACCGAGGTATCGAGCTCGAGATCGTAGATTCCCGGCCGGTGCACCTCCTCCTGCCAGCGCCGCACGGCCTCTGGTACAGGGACCTCGCCAGTCGCTCTTTCGTAAAGGTTCTCGCGGCCGGGCTCGTCGATGTCGCGGCGCTTCATGATGACGTCGAGCGGGCAGAGCACGCCGACGAAGAGAACCGGGAAACCTTCAAGCCGCCGAGCGCAATCGGTGAGAATCCCGAGCGGCCGCGAATAGGCGTCGTGATGACCGAGGTCGGCGACGACATTCAGCCCGAGCCCGGCATGGATTGCGATGGATTCGTAAAGTGCCGCATAGAAGAACGGCACCAGTTCCTCAAGATCGGGGCGTTCGCCGCCCGGGCGAAGGCCGATGCCCGGCAGGTAGCGCGCTGGCGTCGCGGCATTGTAGGTGTCGACGCCGAGGTTCATCCACGGTCCTTCGAACTGCTGCTGAATGGCTCTTGCGAGCGTCGTCTTGCCGCTTCGCGGCGCCCCGTTCAGGATCACGATCTGGCCTGCAGGATTTTCTTTGCTCATCAGCATCTTCTTCTGTTTGGCGCGAATCGCCTGGGCGAGATCGCGCAGCTATTTCCTTTCGTCCTGCAGATACTTTATGGGAGAGTTAAGGCGCGGCTGAAAACGAACTCCGGCCGAAAGGAAGACGATGAGCGAAGACCGTGCGCATTTTCCCCCTGTGGATCCGTTAAAGACCGGGATAAGGGGCTGCTGCCCGCGCTGCGGACAGGGCAAATTGTTCGATGGCCTGCTCTCGGTGAAGCCACGCTGTGCCGCCTGCGGCCTCGATTATTCCTTTGCCGATTCGGGTGATGGTCCCGCCGTCTTCGTCATTCTCATCGTCGGCTTCATCGTCATCGGTTCCGTGCTCTGGCTGGAGGTGAACTACTCGCCGCCGATCTGGCTGCACATTTTGCTGTTCGCTCCGCTGACGATCGCACTTTCGCTGGCGGCATTGCGCTGGTGCAAGGGCATCCTGATCGCCATGCAATACCGCCACAATGCCCGCGAAGGACGCATTTCCAGTGACTGATATCCAGGCCGTGGCTGCCCGGCGAAGGCTGCCGGTCTTGACCGGCATTGCCGTGCTGATTGCCCTTTCCATCCTCGTCTCGCTCGGCACCTGGCAGGTGGAGCGCCTGCATTGGAAGCAAGGGCTGATCGCCGATATTGCGGAGCGCCGCGCCTCGAGGCCGGTGCGGCTTGCCGATATCGAGCGGCTGCTCGCTTCGGGCGGCGACATCGAGTACCGGCCCGTCACGACAACCGGACGCTATGTGAACGACAAGGAGCGACACTTCTTCGCCACCTGGCGCGGCCAGACGGGCTATTACATCTACACCCCGCTTGAGCTTGCCGGCGGGCGCCATCTCTTCGTCAATCGCGGCTTCGTTCCTTTTGAGAACAAGGAGCCAAAAATGCGCATTCAGGGCCAACTGACCGGCGAGCAGACGGTCACCGGCCTGACGCGCAACAAGCTGCCCGGAAAGCCTTCCTGGCTCGTACCGGACAACGATGTCGCCAACAACATCTTCTACTGGAAAGACCTCGATGTGATGGCCGCAAGCACTGGCCTCGACAAGGCGAGCGTCTTGCCCTTCTTCGTCGATGCCGATTCGACCCCCAACCCCAAGGGGCTGCCGATCGGCGGCGTCACCGACGTCGACCTGCCGAACAACCACCTGCAATATGCCCTTACCTGGTATGGCCTGGCGGCGGTGCTGGTCGTGATCGTTGCGATCTCCTGGTTCCGCGGGCGAGGCAAGCCGGCTTCGCAATAGAATCGCTTCAATTTATTCTCATATTGGGCTAGACAGCCCCTACCAGATTACCGGACATGACATGAACATAGCGGCGAAACCTCCATTGACGATCAGGCTTTGCGGACCGCGGGGCTTCTGCGCCGGCGTCGACCGCGCCATCCAGATCGTCGTGCTGGCGCTGAAGTCCTACGGCGCCCCCGTCTATGTCCGCCACGAAATCGTGCATAACCGCTACGTCGTTGAGGGGCTGGAGGCCAAGGGTGCGGTCTTCGTCGAAGAACTCGATGAAATTCCGGCCGAACACCGCGCCCAGCCCGTCGTCTTTTCCGCGCACGGCGTCCCGAAGTCCGTTCCGGCTGATGCGAACGCCCGCAATCTCTTCTATCTCGATGCCACCTGTCCGCTGGTTTCGAAGGTTCACAAGCAGGCGATGCGACATAATCGCCTCGGCCGCCATGTCGTGCTGATCGGCCATGCCGGTCATCCGGAAGTCATCGGCACGATGGGTCAGCTTCCCGAGGGCTCGGTCTCGCTGATCGAGACGGTTGAAGACGCCGATGCCTATCAGCCTGCCGATCCCGACAATCTGGGCTACGTTACGCAGACGACGCTTTCGGTCGACGACACGGCCGGGGTGATTGCGCGTCTTGAGCAACGTTTCCCCAAGCTGACGGCACCCGCTGCCGATTCAATCTGCTATGCCACGACCAACCGCCAGGAAGTGGTCAAGCAGGCCGCACCCGGCTGCGACCTCTTCATCATCGTCGGTGCGCCGAATTCCTCCAACTCCAAGCGCCTTGTCGAAGTCGCGTTGAGGGCAGGGGCGAAGAAGTCGATCCTTGTGCAGCGCGCCGCCGAGCTGGACTGGAACGAGATCGGTCCGATTTCGACGCTTGGCCTTTCGGCCGGTGCCTCCGCGCCGGAAGTGATCGTCAACGAGATCATCGAGGCCTTCCGGGCGCGTTTCGACGCCCGGGTGGAGCTTGCAGAGACCGTGCAGGAAAACGAGCATTTCTTGGTCAACCGGGAGCTGCGCAACATCGAGCTGACGACAGCCGACATGGCTTTTGTGAACGGGGATTAGAGGCTTGGAGCGTGCCGCTTATTCTCCCTCGCCGTGCCGGGCATCTTCGCTCACCAGGGAAAAGACTGCCTGTGCCGATCTTTCCCTTGTGCGGGAGATGTCGCGAAGTACAGAGGGGGTTTCCCCATGCGCTTCATCGCTTCCTTCTAGCGTATTGAATGTGAGAGCCCGCCTTGGCAGTCTATACCGATATTTCAGAAGACGATTTGAAGTGGTTTTTGACGGAGTACGACGCCGGCACGCTGCTTTCCTACAAGGGGATTGCAGAAGGCGTCGAAAATTCCAACTTCCTGTTGCACACCACTAAAAAGCCGCTGATCCTTACGCTTTATGAAAAGCGCGTCGAAAAAGCCGACCTGCCGTTCTTCCTCGGCCTGATGCAGCATCTCGCCGCGCGCGGCGTATCCTGCCCTCTGCCGCTGCCGCGCAAGGACGGTGCGCTGCTCGGCACGCTTTCGGATCGTCCGGCGGCGCTCATTTCCTTCCTCGAAGGCATGTGGCTTCGCAAGCCCGAAGCCAGACACTGCCGCGAAGTCGGCAGGGCTCTGGCTCAGATGCATATCGCCGGCGAAGGTTTCGAACTGAAGAGGCCGAACGCGCTGTCGCTGGAGGGCTGGAAGTTGCTTTGGGATAAGTCCGAGGCGCGCGCCGACGAAGTCGAGACGGGCTTGTCCGCCGAAATCCGAGGCGAGATCGATTTCCTCACTGCCCACTGGCCGAAGGACCTTCCGGCCGGCATCATTCATGCCGATCTCTTTCCCGACAACGTCTTCTTCCTCGGCGATGAGCTGTCTGGCCTGATCGACTTCTATTTCGCCTGCAACGATCTGCTTTTTTACGACGTCTCGATCATTCTCAATGCCTGGTGCTTTGAAAAGGACGGCGCCTACAACATCACGAAGGGCACTGCCATGCTGGAAGGCTACCGGAGTGTGCGACCGCTCGACAGTGCCGAACTCGCCGCGCTTCCTGTGCTCGCGCGTGGTTCTGCGCTGCGTTTCTTCCTGACCCGGCTCTACGACTGGCTGACGACGCCGGAAGGTGCAATGGTCACCAAGAAGGACCCGCTCGAATACCTGCGCAAGCTTCGCTTCCACCGGCAGGTCGCATCGGCGGCCGAATACGGGCTTTCGGCATGAAGCACGTCGACATTTTCACCGACGGTGCGTGCTCGGGCAATCCCGGTCCTGGTGGTTGGGGCGCGATCCTGCGCTATGGCGACATCGAAAAGGAACTCTCCGGCGGCGAGGCGGAGACGACCAATAACCGCATGGAGTTGATGGCGGCGATTTCGGCGCTCTCGGCGCTGAAGACGCCCTGCGAGGTCGACCTTTATACCGACAGCGCCTACGTCAAGGACGGGATTTCCAAGTGGATCTTCGGCTGGAAGAAGAACGGCTGGAAGACTTCGGACAAGAAACCGGTGAAGAATGCCGAGCTCTGGCAGGCGCTCGAGGAGGCTCGCAACAAGCACAAAGTGACGCTCCACTGGATCAAGGGCCATGCCGGCCATCCGCAGAACGAGCGCGCCGACGAACTGGCACGCATGGGAATGGCGCCCTTCAAGAAGCGGTAGGGCGGCAAATCCGGGGGAGGCGATATTGCGCATCATCTCGCTGAATGTCTGGGGCGGCAAGCTGCATCTGCCGCTGATGGACTATCTGAGGGCTGCCGAGGCGGACGTGCTCTGCCTCCAGGAGGTCACCCGTTCCGTCACCGTCAAGAGCGACTGGCTTGAATATCGCGACGGCAGCCACATCCTGCCGCAGCGCGCCAACCTCTTCGACGAGATCAAGACGGTCCTTCCGGAGCATGACGCCTTCTTTGCGCCGACGGCGAGAGGCGAGCTTTTTGATGACGAAAACAGCGTGCCTTCGGAGTTCGGTCTTGCAACCTTCGTGCGACGGACGATTGCCGTCATCGGCCACGCCATGGATTTCGTCCATGGCGAATTTTCAGCAGATGGCTACGGAGAACATCCGCGCGCCCGCAACGCCCATGCCATGCGCCTTTTCGACTACGAGGCCGGGCACGTCATCACGATCGCCCATCTGCATGGCCTGCGCGACATGGCCGGCAAGGGTGATACCCCCGCACGCCGGGGTCAAGCCGATGCGCTGGTCGCCCTGATCGGGCAAATCTGGCGCAAGGGCGAGCGTCTCGTCGTCTGCGGCGACTTCAACGTGCTGCCCGCAAGCGTGATGTTCGATGTGCTCGGCGCACAAGGCCTCACCGATCTCGTCACTTCCTGCGGCTTCACAGATACGAGAACAACGCATTATGCCAAGGACGGGCGCTTTGCCGACTATATGCTGGTGACGCCTGAAGTCGGCGTCGTGAGCTTCGACGTCGTCCGGGAACCGGAAGTATCCGACCATCGGCCGCTCTTGCTGGAGATTGGGTAGCGGTCAGCAGGTTGCCTTAGATATCGACGCTCGTCGTTAGCCGGAATACGAAACTGCCTAAAGCGTGGGCATTGCAACGGACTGTTTCCCAGCCCAGGCGGGAAAGCCGTTGTAAATGAAGCATTTGCGAAAATTGGCATATGGCTTGCTTTTCCGTCTTGTATGCAAGATAGCCATACATCCGAGAGCACGCAGAGCAACATCGAAGAGGCGATCATTTCGGGCATTCTTTCCGCCCGGATCCGGCCCGGCACACGGCTGAGCGAAAACCAGCTTGCGTCGGTCTTCGGCGTTTCGCGCACCCGTGTGCGTGAGGCGATGATGAGGCTCGAAACGCGCGGCATCGTCACCGTGAGCCCGCGGCGAGGCTGGTTTGTAGTCGAGCCGTCAGCCGAAGAGGCGATGACCGTCTATGCGGCAAGGCGCGCCATCGAATCAGGCCTGCTGCGCGGCATGCGCGCCCTGACGGACGAGGGCCGTAAGGTTCTCGTCTGCCACCTCGAGGAGGAAAAGGCTGCGATGGCTGCAGGCGACCGCCAGCGCCTCACCTGCCTCATGGGTGACTTTCATATCCGCATTGCCGAACTCGGCGAAAACCCGATCCTTGTCGACATCCTGCGCGATCTTACCGCCAGGACGATCCTGATTTCGATGCTCTATCAGTCGGAATTTCACGCAGTGCAGTCTCATGACGGGCACTGCCGCATCTTCGAGGCGATGGCCGCAGGCAATTTCGTCAAGGCCGCCGAGCTCTCGGTCGAACACCTGGACGAGGTGGAAACGGGCCTGGACCTCACGACCCGCCCGGACCCGCTCTCGGAATTGCGCAGTTCCCTGTCGCTCCCTCCCAGGACCGTGTCTTCCCAACCGGCAGAAACACGAAAAACCGCAACTTCAAAGGAGAAATGAACATATGCTGACAAGAAGAACATTCTTTGCAATCGCAACCCTTGCAGCCGCCGCCAGCTTTGGCTCCGTCTGCCATGCCGATGCGCTTGCCGACATCACCGCGCGCGGCACGTTGCGCGTTGCCGTCCCGCAGGATTTTCCGCCCTTCGGCAGCGTCGGAACCGACATGGCGCCGATGGGCTATGACATCGACATGGCCAATCTGATTGCCGAAAAAATCGGCGTCAAGACCGAACTCGTGCCGGTGACCAGCGCCAACCGCATTCCCTATCTGCAGACGAACAAGGTCGATCTGGTTATTTCAAGCCTCGGCAAGAATCCGGACCGTGAAAAGGTCATCGATTTCTCGGCGGCCTATGCTCCCTTCTATAACGGCGTGTTCGCACCAGGCGATCTTTCCGTGGCCAAGGTCGAAGATCTTGCCGGCAAGACGATCGGCGTCACCCGCGGCGCCGTCGAAGACCTCGAACTGACGAAGATCGCGTCTGCCGATGTCACGATCAAGCGCTACGAGGATAACAACGGCACGATTTCCGCTTTCCTCTCCGGTCAGGTCGAGGCTGTTGCAACCGGCAATGTCGTTGCCGCCGCCATCCTGGCCAAGAACCCCCCGAAGCGGCCCGAACTGAAGTTCCTGATCAAGAACTCGCCCTGCTACATCGGCCTCAGCAAGGAGCAGCCTGCGCTTCTCGAAAAGGTGAACGGCATCATTGCCGCCGCCAAGACCGATGGTTCGCTGAATGCCATTGCCCAGAAGTGGCTCGGCGCAGACCTTCCGAAAGACCTCTAAAAAAACCGGTCGAGCATGGTCATCCCGCCGCTGCGGGGTGACTACCCGCCGTCGGTATTCAAAGAGGGGACAGTGTCTTGAGCTACCATTTCGAATTCAGTTGGCTGCTTCAATATTACCCGCAGATCGTCAAGGGCATCGTGATCACCATCGAGCTCATCTCGATCGGTGGCGTGCTCGGCATTTTACTCGGTACCTTCTGTGCCTGGGTGCGCGCGCTGGGCCCGGCGTGGCTGAAGCCGGTCGTTGCGGCCTATGTCGAGCTGATCCGCAATACCCCGTTCCTGATCCAGCTCTTCTTCATCTTCTTCGGCCTGCCGTCACTCGGTCTGCAGCTATCTGAGCTGACGGCCGCCAATCTCGCCATGATCGTCAACCTCGGGGCCTATAGCTGCGAGATCATTCGCGCCGGCATCCAGGCGACGCCGAAGGGGCAGTTCGAGGCGGGCGCAAGCCTCGCCATGACGCCCTTCGAAACCTTCAGACACGTCGTTCTGGTGCCGTCGCTCCAGCGCATCTGGCCGGCACTCTCCTCGCAGGTGGTGATCGTCATGCTCGGCTCCTCCGTCGTGTCGCAGATCGCCGCCGAAGATCTGACCTTCGCCGCCAACTTCATCCAGTCGCGAACATTCCGTGCCTTCGAAGCCTACATCGTCTCGACGGCCATCTATCTGGCGCTGGCGATCCTGCTGCGGCAGCTTTTGGCGGTCGCCGGTGGGTTCATCTTTCCGAGGAGGCTTGTCTGATGATCGAGTTCACACTCTGGGATATCCTGCGTAACCTGCTGCTCGCCGCGCGCTGGACGGTTCTGCTCTCGCTCGTTTCCTTCATCGGGGGCGGCGCTGTCGGGCTCGGCCTGCTCTTTCTGCGTATCAGCAAGCGCAGGTCGCTGCGGGCGCTTGCAAAATATTACATCGAGCTTTTTCAAGGCACGCCGCTCCTGATGCAGCTCTTCATTGCCTTTTTCGGTCTCGGCCTTTTCGGCATCGACGTGCCGGCCTGGCTTGCCGCCGGCCTGGCGTTGATCCTCTGGACTGCCGCCTTCCTCGCCGAAATCTGGCGCGGCTGCGTCGAAGCGGTCGGGAAGGGTCAATGGGAAGCCTCCGCCAGCCTCGGCATGGGACGGCTGCAGCAGATGCGCTATGTCATCCTGCCGCAGGCGCTGAAGGTCGCCGTGCCGCCGACGGTCGGCTTCTCCGTCCAGGTGGTCAAGGGGACGGCGCTCACATCGATCATCGGCTTCGTCGAACTGTCGAAGGCAGGCACCGTCGTCACCAACGCCACCTTCCAGCCCTTCACCGTCTACGGGCTCGTCGCCCTTATCTATTTTGCGCTTTGCTGGCCTCTGTCGAAGAGCAGCCAGATCCTCGAAAGGAAGCTCAATGTCGCTCATCGAAATCACTGAAGTCCGCAAGAGCTACGGCACGAACGAGGTGCTGAAGGGCATCAACCTGGATGTGGAGCCGGGCGAGGTCATTGCCATCATCGGCAAGAGCGGCTCGGGAAAATCAACGCTGCTGCGCTGTATCAACGGCCTTGAGACGATCACCAAAGGCTCCATCTCGGTGGCCGGCGCCCAGCTTCTGGACGACGAGTTGCATCTGAAGGCGCTCAGGCTGAAGGTCGGCATGATCTTCCAGCAGTTCAATCTCTTTCCGCACCTGACGGCTGGCGGCAATGTCATGCTGTCGCAGTCGGTGGTCAAAAAGACGCCGAAGGCAGAGGCGGAAGCGGTCGCCCGCAAGATGCTCGACCGCGTCGGTCTGGGCCACAAGTTCGATGCCTATCCCGACGAGCTGTCCGGCGGCCAGCAGCAGCGTGTCGCGATTGCCCGGGCGCTTGCCATGCAGCCGATCGCGCTGCTGTGCGACGAGATCACGTCCGCGCTCGACCCGGAACTCGTCGCCGAGGTTCTCGCCGTCGTGCGAGAGCTTGCCGCCGAGGGCATGACCTTGCTGATGGTGACGCACGAGATGAAATTCGCCCGCGACGTCTGCAGCCGCGTCGTCTTCATGCACCAGGGCCGGGTCCACGAAATCGGTCGGCCGGAAGATGTCTTCGCCAGCCCGAAGACCGCCGAGCTCAAGCAGTTCCTCGGCGTGCATTGAAGGGACTGCGGCCAGATCACGTGCGCCGTCCCGCGGCCTCGATGATCAGTTGGGTGATCTCGTCCGGGTGGGAAATCAGCGAGAGGTGGCTTGCCTTCAGTTCGATGGTCCTTGCTCCCATGCGCTTGGCCATGAAGCGTTCGAGATCAGGATTGATCGTGCGATCTTCCGTCGAAACGGCATACCAGCTTGGCTTTGAACGCCAGGCCGCCTGGGAGGTCTTGCCCGTAAGGAGGTTCTTTTTGAAGGGCGCCTGGACTGCATAAAGCACCTTCGCCCTTGCTTCCGGGAGATCGCCCGCGAAATCACGCAGGAATGCCGCCTCGCTGAGCTGTCCTTCGTCATCATCGAAGACGATGCCTGCGGCGGCCGGCGGCGCGGGAAATGTCTTGGCCAGTGCGGTGTAATCCTCGTCCGCATCCGGTGCCCGGGCTGCGACATAGACGAGTGCCGACACGTTCGGATGCATACCAGCTTCAGTTATGATCATCCCCGCGAAGGAATGCCCCACCAGAACCGTCGGACCATCCTGCCGTGCCAGCACCCGCTCAACGGCGGATACCGCCTCTGGCAGCGTCGTTAGCGGATTTTGCACGGCCGTGGCATGGAACCCGGCTGCTTGCAGTCGGGCAATCACCTCGGACCAGCACGATCCATCAGCAAAAAGCCCATGCGCCAAAACGACGTTGCGGGCCTTTGCCGCGCCAGCGGGCGCGGCAATGCTTCGATTTGAGAGAAGGGAGCTGGCCGCGCCGGCAACCATTGCGGTGGAGAAAGCACGTCTTGTCATCATCATCTGGCTTCCTTCTCAGTCGAACAGTTTCAAGCTTGCTTCAAAAGGGTCCCAAGTGTGGCTGCGAGAGCGCCTCAACTCCGCATTAAAATTTTGAGCTTGCGTATGCATTATGGCTGATGCACTAGTATTGTGTATTTCATAAGTGGATCGTTCTCAAGAATTGAGTGCGTAACAGTTCCGTGATAACGATCTTGTATGCGATTACCCGGTGTTGCATCATCGCGCCACAAAGCAACCCGAACAGTCAGGACGATGCATGGTCAAGGGATCAGACGCTGCAGATGATGTCGCTGATCGGGAGCTCCTGTCTGATCGCATTCGCAACGCACTGACGGATGAGATCGCTGCGGGCATGCTGACAGCGGGTGCTTCGCTGGACGAACAGCAGCTTGCCGACCGTTTCGGCGCCTCCCGCACTCCGGTTCGAGAAGCGCTGCGTCAATTGGCGGTCAGCGGGCTCGTCGAAGTTCGCGCACGGCGTGGCGTCGTCGTGGCTCGCATGACCCCCGAACGCATCATGGACATGTTCGAGACGTCGGCCGAGATCGAGGCCATGTGCGTGCGGCTTGCGACCTACCGCATGACTCCGCTCGAGCGAAGCCACCTGATCGGCTTGCACGACCTGTCCCGGGAGGTTGTCGAGAAGGGTGATTTTGACGCCTATGATGCGTTCAACCGCGAATTCCATGAGACGATCTATCGCGCGACCCACAACGGTTTTCTTGCCGAACAAGCGATTGCGGTGCGCACCCGGCTGAATGCCTTTCGGCGCACGCAACTTCGGCAAGGCGATCGGATGCGTAAATCCCGTGACGAGCACGATGCCATCATGCAGGCGATCGCGGAAGGCGACGGTGAAATGGCATCTCGGCGCATGCGAGCACATATGCTGAACGCTGCCACAGCGCTCGGTCGTTTCATCGAAGCGAACAAGTCGGCATAACAATCCTGACCATCACGCATGCCTGCAACCGATCCGGCTCTCGGCAAGCAACGAGAGCCGGTCGGGGCTTTTGAGCAACAGTGCCTTCAGCTCTTGAACCGCGCGGCCTCTTCGGATCCGCCCGTCGCGTCTCCGGCGCTGTAGGAATGAGCACCGGCGCCGGCGAGTTTGCCGCCGTCGACGATCAGATATTCCTCGCGAATAGGCTTGCCTTCGAACCAGCATTCGAGAATTTCCCGCGTGCCGGCGGCGTAGCGCGCCTGAGCGGAGAGCGACGAACCCGAAATATGCGGCGTCATGCCGTGATGCGGCATCGACCGCCATGGATGGTCCTTCGGTGCGGGCTGCGGGAACCACACGTCGCCGGCATAACCGGCAAGCTGGCCGCTCTCGAGCGCCCGCGCGACGGCATCGCGATTGCAGATCTTGCCGCGCGCCGTATTCACCAGATAGGCGCCGCGTTTCATCTTGGCGATCATCGCTTCGTCGAAGAGGTTTTCCGTCTCCGGATGCAGTGGCGCGTTGATCGTGACGACATCACAGACAGGCACCATCTCGGCTGGCGTCTTGTGGAAGGTGACGCCGAGTTCTTTTTCGGCTGCATCGGCAAGCCGGTGGCGGTCGGTATAGTGCAGCTTGACATCGAACGGCTTCAGCCGGCGAAGCACAGCACTGCCGATCCGACCGGCACCGACCGTGCCGATCTCCATGCCCTCGATATCGTACGAGCGCGCGACGCAGTCGGCTATGTTCCAGCCGCCCTTCACGACCCACTGGTAGGAGGGGATGTAGTTTCGCGCGAGACTGAGGATCATCATGACCACATGCTCGGATACGCTGATTGAGTTGCAGTAGGTCACCTCCGCCACGGTGATGCCGCGGTCCATAGCGGCCTGAAGATCGACGTGGTCGGAGCCGATGCCGGCCGTGATCGCGAGCTTCAGCTTGGTCGCCTTGGCGATCCGCTCGGCGGTCAGGTAGGCGGGCCAGAAAGGCTGAGAGATGACGATCTCGGCGTCGGCAAGCTCGCGTTCGAAGACGCTGCCGGCACCGTCCTTGTCCGAGGTCACGACCAGATCGTGCCCCTGGCTTTCGAGAAACGTCCTCAAGCCAAGTTCGCCGGAAACGCTGCCCAACAGGGCGCCCGGCTGAAAATCGACGGCTTTTGGGGTAGGAAGCGTCTGGCCGCCGGGATAGTGTTCGAGTTTCGGCAGGCCATCCCGCGCATAGGCGCTCGGATATCCATCGACCGGATCGTCATAGAGGACGCAAACGACCTTTGCCATTTCCATCTCCCTTCATTTGAGAACGAAGAGGGAGGGCCTCGAATTCTTTAAAGCTGCCGGTCAATGCAAACGAACAGCAGGGCAATGTGCTCTGTTGAATGATCTGTTGTGGCCAGCAGGTTCGCTCGCAGCGCTCCCGCGTTCGTGATTGGCACCATTTGGAAAGGTGGAGGAGCCGGACGCGGTTTCAAGTAGAGCAGCGGGAAGTCGCTGCAATCCCCTTGCCCTCTGGTCCGTTCCCTCTATTGTGCCGGCAACGCCATTGGAGACCACCATATGATCCTGCATTGCGTATTGCTGCGGCTGAAGGCTGCGATGACCGGCGAGGAGAAGCAGGCATTGCTCGCTTCGGTCGTGGCGCTGAAGGAGGTGATCCCGGGCATTCTCGATGTCAGATATGGTCCAAACGTCTCGCCGGAAGGGCTGCATGGCGGCTTCGTCGACGGCTTCGTGGTGACCTTCGAAAATGCCGAGGCGCGAGATGCCTATCTCGTGCATCCCGAGCATGTGGCCGTCGGCGAGCGCATCGTCTCCTCGACGGACGGAGGCCTTGCCGGCCTCCTGGTCTTTGATTTCAATCTCTGAGTCAGGCTGCGGCACCAATCAGCTCGATTTTGCCATCGCCGCGGCCAGCTGGTCGACATTGTAGCGGAACATCTTCTCGTAGGTCGGCGCCGGCCCCTTCTGATCCGAAAGCGATTCGACATAAAGCTCGCCGCCAGGTTCCGCACCCGTTGCCGTGGCGACCTGCCTGACGAGGCGGGGATCGTTCGAGTTTTCGAAGAAGTAGCTCTTCACGTGTTCGGCCTTGATCTGCTCGATCAGCTTGGCGACTTCTGCGGCAGACGCCTCCGTTTCGGTTGACATGCCCAGCGGCGCGAGGAAGCTGACATTGTACTCGCGGCCGAAATAGCCGAAGGCGTCGTGGCTCGTCAGTACCTTGCGCCGGTCGTGCGGAAGCGTGTCGAACTTGGAATGGGCATAAGCGTCAAGCGCGTCGAGCGTCTTCGTGTAGCGCTCGGCATTGGCCCTGAATGTGCCGGCATCCGCCGGATCGGCGGCCGACAGCGCCTTCTCAATACTGGCGACCCAGACCTTCACGTTGACTGGGCTGTTCCAGACGTGGGGATCGGTGACGGTCCTGCCGTCCTCCTCCATGGTGCGGGTCTTGATGCCCTCGGAAACGTTGACCGGCGCTTTCTTGTAGCCGGAAGCGGAAATCAACCGGTCCATCCAGCCCTCCAGGCCTTCGCCGCTGACGAAGGTCACCTGCGCGGCCTTCAGATGCTTCGCATCGGCAGGCGACGGCTCGAACTCATGGGGGTCGCCATTCGGGCCGACGAGGCTCGTGACTTTCACATTCTCGCCGCCGATCTGGCTGACGACGTCGGCAAGCACGGTGAAGGAGGCAACCACCTTCAGCGTTTCGGCACAGGCTGGCGCCGACGAAAAGGCGATCAGCGCGGGAAGGGCCGCGCAAGGAAGCAGTCTGCGGGGAATCATCGAAGTCTCCTTGGGTTCAGCCCGAAAGACGCGGGCGGGGAAAGAGGCGCCGGGCAAGGCCCGCCGGCGCGAGGAGGATGGAAAGCACGTAGATTGCCGCCGCCGTCATGATGATGGTCGGACCGGAGGCGAGCTCGAGATGGTAGGAGGCGACAAGGCCGAGATAGCCGGAGAAGGTGGCGCTGATCACCGCGATCGCCATCATCGATGGCAGGCGGCGTGACCAGAGCTGTGCGATTACCGCTGGCAGCATCATCAGCCCAACGGCCATCAGCGTGCCGAGGGCCTGGAAGCTGGCGACGAGGTTGAGCACGACGAGCAGCAGGAAAAGCACATGATAGACAGGTCCGCGGCCGCCGACGGCTTTGAGGAACCCTGGGTCGAAGCATTCGGCCACCAGCGGCCGGTATATGGCGGCGAGAACGACGAGCGTGACCGAGGTGATCGCCCCGATCTGGAGGAGAGAAGGAGCGTCGATCGCCAGAACGGTGCCGAAGAGCACATGCAGCAGGTCGATATTCGATCCGCGCAGCGAAACGATCAGCACGCCGAGCGCCAGCGAGGCGAGATAGAAGCTTGCGAAGCTGGCATCCTCCTGCAGCGCCGTCGTTCGGCTGACGATGCCGGAAAGCAGCGCGACGGAGAGCCCGGCGATGAGGCCGCCGATGCCCATGGCAGTCAGCGACAGCGATCCCGCAACCAGGTAGCCGATCGCCGCACCCGGCAGCACGGCATGACTCATCGCATCGCCCATCAGGCTCATGCGCCGCAGCATGAGGAAGACGCCGATCGGGCCGGCGCCGAGACCAAGGCAGAGGCAGGCGACGAGTGCGCGGCGCATGAAACCGTAATCGGCAAACGGCGCGAGGAAGATGTCGTAGGCCGTCATGCCGCAGGCTCGCAGGGTCTTGCATCCTCGTCCCAGCGCTCGGCCATGGCACGCGCCTTGAGGAGATTGGCGGGCGACATCACGTGGCCGGTCGGCCCCCAGCCGATCAGAGTCCGCGCGATCAGCAGCGTCTGCGGGAAATGCGCCCGCACCTGGTCGAAATCGTGCAGCACCGCAACGACGGTCCGCCCGCAGCCGTGCCAGCGCGCGACGATATCGAGCAGGTCCTTTGTCGTGCGGGCGTCGATGGCCGTGAACGGCTCGTCGAGCAGCATGAGCTTGGCATCCTGCAGCAGCAGCCGGGCAAAGAGCACGCGTTGGAACTGCCCGGCCGACAAAGAGCCGATATGGCGTTTCTCGAAACCCTCGAGGCCGACTGCGCAAAGCGCTTCGCGGGCCTTGTCGGCCTCATGGGCCAACACGCGTCCGAAGGCGCCGCTGCTTCGCCACGCACCGAAAAGCACGGCGTCGAAGACCGAGATCGGAAAGCGCCGGTTAATTTCAGCCGCTTGCGGCAGGTAGCCGAAATCGGTGCGCTGCAGCTTATGAGAAATCCGCCCCTCGGCCGGCCGCAGCTCGCCCATGATGGCTTTCAGAAGCGTCGATTTACCTGCGCCGTTTGGTCCCGCGATCGCCGTCAGGCTGCCGGCGAGAATGGAGCCGGAAACATGATGCACTGCCGGGTGGCGATCATAGGCGACGGTCAGGTTGTCGAGCGTGATCAACGCGCCGCTCATGGCAGGACAATAGCCCAATGGATCGCCGTCCAGAGCACACCGACGAGGATGAGCACGCAGGCGACACGCGAAACGGCGGAGGGCAGGAGCAGACCGGACACGAAAGGCAATCTCTTCATAGAGGATAGTTCATGAATGTAATAACGTTACAGTTATGTTATAACGAATATGGCAAATTGACGGCATTGGCGAGCCGGCCGAAAAATACGCACCGCGAAAAAGGGCTCGCCCTGTCATGCTGCAAAAGCCACACCTAGACGATTTCGATATTTCCCAGAATGCGCGGGAGGAGGGGCCAATGGATGGAGCGCTTCGAGGGCCTGGGCGCCGAGAGCTTCGCCCCTCCGACCTATGACGAGCCATCAGCAGCGACGTCAAAATTCGGGGGCACTTGCCACGAACGAAGCGGCTCTCACCGGATTAACCACCTTCCAGTGCTATGCTATATGGATTGCAACCGACGAGGAGCTGGCCATGTCACCTTTCCGGAATGCAGTTGTCTCTTTGCCTGGCAAGGAGCGCATAGCAAAGACGCCTTTTGGTGCAAAGATTGTAATTCATGCCACGGCCGCAGAGACTGGAGGCACTGTCGGAATGTGGGAAACCTTCACTCCGCCGGGTCAAGGCCCGGCTCCCCACACTCACACGCGAGAGACTGAAGTCTTTCGCGTGGTCCGTGGACTATATCGTTTCCAATGCGGTGACGAGGAGTTCGACGCACCTCCAGGAACTGTCGTCGTTCTGCCACCACATGTGCGACACGGTTGGCGAAATATAAGCGACGAACCCGGCCAGATGTTCGGCACCGTCACCCCTGGTGGTTGCGAGCAATTGTTTATCGACATCGAGGCTTCTTGTGCCGACACCCCCGAGAAAATCGCAGTGATCGAAGCGCGTCTAGGGATCATCAATGATATGACGCTGGCTCTCGGATTGGCAGGCTTGGATCAGAGCTGACCTATTCCGCCAAGGGCCGGAAAAGGCCGGAGTTACTGCCGATTATCGAGAAATTGTCCAGTGGACACAACTACCCGGCTGACGACTTGGCTCGGGTTCGAGTTCGATCAAAACTTTCATGCTCGCCCGAAGTCGGATTTTCAGCATCACCGTTCCGGACTCGCACGTAATATACTATTAGAAGGGCTTACCTGTGCGAACGGGATAAGCCATGCCTGAAATCATTCCGGCTTGACAACGCGTATCGCCCGAGACCCGATCCGTGCGCCGGTAACGCCATCCACGGCGATGGGATCAATCTCCGTTCCAGCTTCAGCGTCCACAAACCGTGTCAGCTTGCCGCCGCCGCGGTACTTGCATCCCCATGCGCCGATCATGAAGAGCACCGGTAGAAAGTCGCGTCCGGCAGCCGTCAGCACGTATTCTTCTCGCGGGGGCCGATCCAAGTAGCGCCGCTTTTCCAGCAAGCCCTCCTCCGTCAGCATCGCGAGACGACGTGTCAGGATCGTGGGTGCAATGCCGAGACTTTTGCGGAACTCGTCAAAACGAGTGAGGCCCGCATTCGCATCCCTGAGAATCAACATGCTCCACGCGTCGCCGATAAATGCCAGGCTGCGCGCGATGGGGCACGGCTCGTCTAGAAGATTCTGATTGTTCATAGCAATTCGATAGCGAGTTACTTTCGGAATGATAGTAACATCATGGTGACAGACAGTCCACCCCGTAGCAGGGAAATTGAAGTACGTGCAAGACGCAACGTGGCGGAGCCCCGGTCACAGGCGCATCATCAGGCAATTGGACCGGCAACGGCCAAAGCGCCTGGCTATCGCGTGTTCGCCACCGGGAATACCGGCAGGGCGGCAAGCACCTGCGCCAATAGAACGCTTACCGCTTTGAAGCGGCCGGGTCCGGTCGCCTCTCCACGCCTTCTGGCCGCTGCCTCAGAGCTGCTCTATCATCGTGGCCGCCCCTGAGATCGTGGCTTGGCCGGGGCTCTCTTCGACGTTCAGGGATTTGACGACACCGTCTTCGACGAGCATCGAATAGCGCTTGGAGCGGACGCCGAGGCCGCCGGCGGAAAGGTCAGCGTCCAGGCCGAGCGCCTTGGTGAAGCCGGCGTCCCAGTCGGCGAGGAAGTGGATCTTGCCCATGCCACCGGACTGTTCGGCCCAGGCGCCCATGACGTGCCAGTCGTTGACGGAGAGAACGGCGATATCGTCCACGCCCTTGGCAAGAATGGAATCGCGGTTTTCGAGATAGCCCGGCAGGTGGTTCAGCGAGCAAGTCGGCGTGAAGGCGCCGGGTACGGCAAAAAGCACGACACGCTTGCCCT
Source organism: Rhizobium etli 8C-3 (assembly GCF_001908375.1). NCBI lineage: Bacteria > Pseudomonadati > Pseudomonadota > Alphaproteobacteria > Hyphomicrobiales > Rhizobiaceae > Rhizobium > Rhizobium etli. The sequence goes on from NZ_CP017241.1 coordinate 1,017,471, forward strand.
TGAAGAGCTGATCCGTCGAAACTTCGACCGGTCCGTCGGCCGTCTTTTCCTTGAACGTGGCGGCAGGAAGCTTATCGCCGATCGCGATGGTCATGAGATTCTCCTCGGTGTTTATGATTGCGGCGGGGGCAGCCGCGGGGTTGCAGCCGACTATAAGAGCCGGTCAGTCAAAGGCAAGCAGCGTCTCCATGGCGCGGCCGCCGTCGATGATCAGAACGCTCCAGCTTTTGCGGGCGATCTCGTGGTTCTTCGGCAGCTTGTCGACGGCGATCGACGTTGAAAAAATCCTTCCGTCGCGCTTGCTCATCAGCTTCCTGGTGAAGGCATATCCGTTTGGCCCCGTAAGGATCACCTCCGGCGCGGTGTCGCCGCCATCAGGCAAGGCAACCTGCAGCCAGAGCTCTTTCATATCCTCGGAGAACTTGTGAGAAATCACCTTGAACTGCGACGACGGCTTTTCCGGCAGGGAGGCCTCGGCATTCTTCAAGATTGCCTCCTCTTCGGGCCGCGACTGATTGGCGGGCCCGATGGGAAGTGTGAATTCGGCCTGAAACGGAATGCAGATATCCTTGCAGATGCCGATGAACGCGCTCGCCTTCAGTTCGAGCGGCCGGGAGGCGCCTTTTGCCGAGAAGGTCAACGGCAGCGAAACGGGCCCGTCATAGGCGATGTCGTCTATCGTGCCGTCGACGAGATGTTTTGGCACGGGATAGCGTATTGCCGTCAGCGTGATGCCGCTTTCCGGGGCGACCGTGATCTGGGGTGGTATGCCGCTGTTGCCCGGCTCGCGCCAATAGGTGATCCAGCCGGGCTTCGGCTCGATCTGCAGCGCACCGTGTATCGTGCCGTCGTGGCCGGGCGGCAGCGCGACCAGCCGCATCCGGCCGCCCACATTGTCGATCCAGCCGCTCATCTCGGCGCGCGCCGGCCCGAGCGAACTGGCCAGCGCGGCGGCGCAGATGGCGGCGTTCAGAAACTGGCGAAACCTGCGAAAAATAATCGTCATGGAACAACGGTTTAACGAAAAACGCCTTTCGCTGCCAGAAGTTCGGCCATCTAATTCTTCATTTTCAGTTGATTGATCTGCGGCATTGCCCCATGTTCCTCTTATAAGGCTGTTGGTAGCGGTCTGGCAGCAGGAGGAAGTATGTCCTTATCCACGCTGAAAAACAGACGGGAACGCGGCTTTTTCGACGGGCAGTTCCTGATTGCGATGCCGGGCATGGAAGATAGCAACTTCTTTCGCACGGTCATCTATATCTGCGCCCATTCCGATGCTGGTGCCATGGGCTTCATCATCAACCGCCCCCAAAGCCTCACCTTCACGGACGTGCTGCTGCATCTCGAAATGGTCAACGACCAGGAGCCGATTGTTCTGCCGGAGCATGCGCGGGATTTCCCGATCCAGACAGGCGGACCCGTGGAAAGCGGCCGCGGCTTCGTGCTGCATTCCGATGATTATATAAGCGAATCCAGCATTCCGATCAGCGACGATATCTGCCTGACGGCGACGCTCGACATCGTCCGTGCGATTTCCAAGGGCGGCGGGCCGAAGAGGGCCATGATGATGCTCGGATATTCCTCCTGGGGTGCGGGCCAGCTGGAAATGGAAGTCGCCAGCAACGGCTGGTTGACCTGCGCTGCCAACGAGGCGCTGATCTTCGACCGCAATCTCGATGACAAGTACGAGCGCGCTCTCGCGGGCATGGGCATCACGGCCGCCATGCTCTCCGCCGAAGCCGGGCATGCGTGATATCTTAATCCAGGAACGATTTCGTTGACGTGACGTTTTCTTCCGGCAAGCGTGCCAGACGGCGCGCGGCCGAAATGCCTGTTGCGCGCTGCGCAGCAGGCATTTTGGTTCGTCACCATTCGTCGAGGTAAATCATGAGGCTCTTTGCCTGCGATAATTGCGACCAGGTCGTCCACTTCGACAACCGCCATTGCGTCCGCTGCAATCATCGCCTCGGCTTCCTGCCTGGCGATCTCTCCGTGCACGCGCTCGAGCCGCGCGACGAAATGCAGTGGCAGCTCGTCGCACGTCCGGAGCGCCAGATCCGCTTCTGCGCCAATGCCGGTCTCGATATCTGCAACTGGCTGCTGTCCGATGAGGACGCGCATGATTTCTGCATCGCCTGCCGCCACAACAGGCTGGTGCCGAATACCGGAACACAGGACGGCATCGCCCGCTGGCGCCGCATCAGCCAGGCGCAGCGCCATCTGTTCTATTCGCTGCTGCGCTGGAACCTGCCCCATCCGGATCGCCAGGAGGATCCCGTCGGCGGCCTCGTTTTCGATTTCCTCGAAGATACGGTTCAGACCGACGGCAATATCCTTCCCGCGATGACCGGGCATGAGGAGGGCCTGATCGCCATCCGTGCGGCGGAAGCCGACGACGCCACCCGCGAACAAGCGCGCACCATGATGAACGAGCCTTACCGCACGCTGCTCGGCCACTTCCGCCATGAGGCTGGCCACTTCGTCTGGAACAAGCTGGTGCGGGACAGGAACGGCTTGGATGCCTTCCGCGCCGTCTTCGGCGACGAACGACAGGATTACGGTGCAGCCCTTCAGAACCATTATGCCAGCGGTCCACCCTTCGGCTGGCAGGAGAGCTTCATCAGCGCTTATGCATCCTCGCATCCGTGGGAAGATTTTGCCGAGTGCTTCGCGCACTACCTCCATATCGTTGATACGCTGGAAACGGCACGCGCCTTCGGCATCGCCATCGATCCCCGCGGCCATGAGGAAATGGCCTCGGAAGTGGATTTCGATCCCTACAGGGCGCAAAGCGCCGAACAGCTCATCAGCGCCTGGGTTCCGCTCAGTGTGGCAATCAACGCTATTCAGCGCAGCATGGGCCAGCCGGATTCCTATCCTTTCGTGCTGTCGCAGGCTGTCGTCGCGAAGCTGGAATATCTGCACAAGCTCATTCAGCTCGCCAGTGCGATGTCGCGAAAGGCTGCGGCATAGCCCTCATCCGCCTGCCGGCATCCTTCCCCGAGGCAGAAGGTGCATGGGGTTGACGCTTGCAAAGCTCTCGGACCATCGAAAAGGCAGCGGGCATCCCGGTTTCCCCGCCCCCTCGGGAGATGACGGGGTAGGGTCGTTGCCGCGCCTGATTGTAAGCCTAAGCCCGTTTCGTCAGTGGAAAGCGTTCCTTCAGCAGGCGCAGCACCGAATCGGAGCCCATGGGCGGGCCGAAGAGGTAGCTTTGCCCGTAGCTGCAGCCCATCTTGGCGAGCTCGATGGCATCCTCATTGGACTCGATTCCTTCGGCGACCACCTGCATCCCCAGCTCGCGCGCCATGGAGATGACCGACCTCAGGATGGTTGCCTTCTTGTCGCTGTCATCGCGAACGAGCGCTTTGTCGATCTTGATCGTGTCGAAGGGGAAGCGGGTCAGATAGGCAAGCGACGAGTATCCGGTGCCGAAATCGTCGAGCGCCAGTCCGAGGCCAGCTTCCTTGAGCTTCTGCAGCACGAGCCGCGCCTGTTCCGGATTTTCCATGACCATCGATTCCGTCAGCTCCAGCTTCAGGCGCGACGGCTGGCAATGGGTTTTCGAAAGAACCGAACGCACGTCGTCATAGAGTTCGTTGTTGAGGAGCTGAACGCTCGACAGATTGATCGAGACGAAGATAGGCAGCTCGCCGGTCTGGTTCTGCCAGGCCATCAGGTCGCTGGTCGCCTGTTCGAGCGCGAACATGCCGAGCGGGCCGATGATGTCCGACGCCTCGGCGATCGGGATGAACTCAGACGGCGGGATGTTGCCGCGCTTCGGATGCTCCCAGCGCATCAGCGCCTCGAACCCGGCAATCTCGACATCCTCCAGCCGCGCGATCGGCTGATAGACCATCGAGAGCTCCTTGCGCTCGATGGCTCGGCGGAGATCGGATTCGAGCTGGAGGCGGTCGGCACCGAAGTCGCGGAAGGCGGGGCGGAAGGGTTCGACACGGTTGCCGCCGGCGCGCTTGGCGCGATACATGGCAAGTTCGGCATCGCTCAGCATTCCGGCTGCGTTTTCCTGCTGGTCTACCCAGGAGGTGAGACCGATCGAGGCCGTCAGGATGATTTCTCGATTGCCGAAGTTGATCGGCACCATGATCGCCTTGCTGACGGCATCGGCAAAATCGGCGACCTTCGCCGGATCGCGCTCGGAAACGAGAATGAGACCGAACTGGTCGCCCGCAAGGCGCGCCAGCGTATCCTGCGGCTTCAGCAGACGACGCAGGCGGCGGGTCAGCGCAATCAGAATGTTATCGCCGGCTGCAACGCCAAGCGAATCGTTCACCAGCTTGTAGCGGTCGATATCGATCACCATCACCGTCGGCCGGAGCGTTTCGCCGCCGGGCGCCAGCGCCAGCACCGATTGCAGGCGGTCGATGAAGAGCTGACGGTTCGGCAGGCCAGTAAGATTGTCGTGCAATGCGTCGTGCAGCAGTCGCTCGACGGAATTCTTCTGCTCGGTGACGTCAACGATCGTGCCGACGCAGCGGATGATTTCGCCGTTCGAGCCGAGCACCGGCCGCGCGCGGATCAGCAGCCAGTGGAAATGCCCGTCCTCGGCGCGGATGCGGAACTCGTGGTTCAACCGTCCGCGACGATGTTCGAGCAGCACGTCCAGCGTCGCGCGGAATCGATCGCGGTCGTCCGGGTGAAGCCGCGGCAGCCAGTTGCGGGCGGCGCCATGCATGGTCCCCGGCGACAAGCCAAGCTTGATGGAGACATCCGGAATGGTGACGACGCGGTCGCGCGCCACGTCCCAGTCCCACACCATGTCGCCGGAGCCGGTCAGCGCCAGCGACTGGCGTTCGAGATCGGAAAACAGACCCTGCTGAAAGGCACCGCCCGCAAAGGCGTGCTGCATCACCGTAAAACCCATCAGCAGAACGATGAGGACGAGGCCGCCGCCGAGCGCCGGCTGAATGATGTCGTTGTCGAGCCGGCCGGTCACGGTCAGCCAGGCTCCGAATATCCACACCAGGATCAGCGCCCAGGCAGGCACCAGCAAGATGGCGCGGTCGTAGCGGTTCAAGCCGAGATAGATGATGAGCACGATGCCCATCGTCGCCGTCAGCGCGAAGGAAAGCCGAGCAATACCGGAGGCGATCGACGGATCATAGATCGCGACGCCGAAGAGCAAAGCGAGGCCGAGCACCCAGGCAAGCGTCGCATAGCCGAGATGGGTGTGCCAGCGGTTGAGGTTCAGATAGGTGAACAGGAAGATCACGAAACTCGACGCCAGCGCCACTTCCGCGCAGGCGCGCCATATCCGCTGGTCCGCCGAGGCGACGCTGACGAGTTTGCCGAGGAAACCGAAGTCGACGCAGATGTAGCCGAGCACTGCCCAGGCAAGTGCGGCCGTTGCCGGCAGCATCGAGGTTCCCTTGACCACGAAGAGGATCGTCAGGAACACGGCCAGAAGGCCGGCGATCCCGAGCACGATGCCGCGGTAGAGCGTGAAGGCGTTGATGGTGTCCTTGTAGGCGTCCGGCTCCCACAGGTAGATCTGCGGCAGGTCGGGCGTCGCAAGCTCGGCGACGAAGGTGATGACAGCGCCGGGGTTCAGAGTGATGCGGAAGACATCGGCTTCGTCGCTCGGCTGACGGTCGAGCGCAAAGCCCTCGCTGGGGGTAATCGCCATGATCCGCTGCGAGCCGAGGTCCGGCCAGAAAAGCTTGGAATTCACGAGGCGGAAATGCGGAGCGACGATGACGCGCTCGAGCTGCTCTTCCGAGACATTGGCGAGCGCAAAGACGGCCCAGTCGCCCTGGTGGTTTTCGGAGCTGGCACGCACCTCGATGCGCCGGCGGATGCCATCTGCGCCTGCGGCCGTCGAGACCTGGAATGCCTCGCCCTGATTGGCATAGATTTCCGTCGTCGCGGTCAAATCGAGCGCGGTGTCGTCGCGGGAAATCTTCACGGGTTCCGCCGCCTGCGCAACGCCTGCAGCCAACGCAAGCATCGACAGGAAAAGAGCTGCGATCACCGCGATCAATCGGCCGGACGGTGATTTTGGCAGCATGCGGTTCGTGGTCATCGGCTGTCGGTTTTCCTGCCTCTATCCGTATCGGTGGCAAGCAGTGAATACATCACGTGATCATGCCACTGACCGTTTATTTTCAAGTATCCGCGCAGATAGCCTTCCCGGTGAAACCCGGCTTTCTCGAGCAGGCGAATGCTTCGTGCGTTCTCCGGAATACAGGCTGCCTCGATACGGTGCAACTCAAGCCCTGCGAAGATATAGGGTATAACCAACTGAAGTGCGGCGAACATATGGCCTTGACCGGCGTGTTTCTCGCCCATCCAGTAGCCGATCATGCAGCTCTGCGCCGCGCCGCGGCGGATATAGCCGATGGTGATCCCGCCAAGCAGTTCCATGTCCGGTTTCAGGAACAGGAACAGCGGGATCGCCTGGCCCGACGCGTATTCCTGCTTGCCGCGGATGACGCGGGCGCGATAGGCGCCCTCTGTCAGCTCGTCGCGACGCCATGTCGGTTCCCAGGGCTCCAGGAACTTGCGGCTGGCCGAGCGCAGCTTGTGCCACTGGTTGAAATCCTGATAGCGCGGAAGCCTCAGCGCATAGCGGTCGTTCTCGAGTTCCACCGCCTCCGGCTGCCGCGACAGGAATCGAAAAACCGATTTTGGCATCGATCACTCCCGGCAGATGGAACGAGGGCTCAGCGGCTTGCAGTTTTCGACTGCGGCTGGGGAGCGGACAGCGAGGCGACGATAGCCTCCGTCGGTGCCAGTTGCTCCAGCGGGCCGATTGCCGAAAGCGTCGGCACAGTGTCGAAGAACAGGCGGCCGGCGAGGTCGGTGAGACGCTCGACCGTGATGCCCTCGAGCCGTTCCATCATTTCCTGATTGGAGATCGGGCCGCCGTAGAGCATCATCTGGCGGGCGATCTGGCCGGCGCGGGCCGCAGGGCTTTCCTGTCCCATCAGAAGCTGGGCGCGAATCTGCGCGCGGGCGCGCTCGATCTCCTTCTGCTCGATGAAGCCGGCAGACTTATGCAACTCGTCAATGATCACCGGTACGAGTTCGGGAAGGTTTTCGCCGCCGGTTGCGGCATGGATGCCGAAGATGCCGGTGTCGGAAAAGCCCCAGTGGAAGGCATAGATCGAATAGCAGAGGCCGCGAATTTCGCGCACCTCCTGGAAGAGGCGGGAAGACATGCCGCCGCCGAGGATGTTGGCAAGGATCTGCGAACAGTAGAAGTCGCGGGCATGATAGGCCTTGCCCTCGAAACCGAGCAGGATCTGCGCGTCCATCAGGTCGCGCGTCTCGCGCACGCTGCCTCCGATATAGCGGGCGGTCTCGATAACCGGTGGAGCGCTTGGCGCGGTCGGCAGGCTCGCGAAGCGTTCTTCCACCATGCGCACGAATTCGTCGTGATCGACTGCGCCGGCGGCAACGACGAACATCCGATCGGTCGTATAGTTGCGGCCGAGATAGTTGCGAATCTGTTGCGGCGAGAAGGAGACGACGGTCTCGGGCGTGCCGAGGATGGCGCGGCCAAGCGTCTGGTTGCGATAGGCGATCTCGGAAAACTTGTCGAAGACCACGTCGTCGGGCGTATCGTTTGCCGCATTGATCTCCTGCAGGATCACCTGCTTCTCGCGTTCGAGCTCGTCTTCCTCGAAGGCCGATTCGGTCAGAATGTCGGCGAGGATATCGACGGCAAGCGGTACGTAATCCTTCAGCACGCGGGCGTAGTAGGACGTCGTTTCAGTCGAGGTGGCAGCGTTCACTTCGCCGCCTACATCCTCGATTTCCTCGGCGATGTCGCGGGCCGAGCGACGAGCGGTACCCTTGAACGCCATGTGTTCGAGCAGGTGGGCTATACCATGCTCGTCTTCCGTTTCGTTGCGCGAACCCGATTTTATCCAGACACCCAGAGCGACGCTTTCAAGATGCGGCATGGTCTGGGTTACTACTGTCAGCCCGGATTTGAGCCGGGTGCACTCAACTGTCATTGGCTATCTTTCTGCGCCTGCCGCATCACGTCCGGGTGTGCTTGCTGATGAAACCTTCAACGGCCTTAAGTTCCGGATCGACGACTTGGAAGCGCTCCTCCTTAAGCATCAGACCAGCAAGCCACGTCGGAAGCGTCGGGTCAATACCGGAGGCGGATTTTACCGCGGCGGGGAATTTTGCCGGGTGCGCGGTCGCAAGCGTCACCATCGGCGTGTTCGGCTTGTCGTGCTTGGCGGCAACGAAGGCGCCGATTGCCGAATGCGGATCGAGAAGATAGCCGGTGGCGGCGTAGGTATTCTTGATCGTCTGCGCCACCTGCTTCTCGCTGGCGCGACCGGCGCGGAAGTCCTTCTTGATGGCGGCAAGCGCCTCCGGCGCGATCTCGAATCCATTCGACTGCTTCAGGCTGTCCATTGCGTGGCGCACCTTGGAAGCGTCCCGATCATAGGCTTCGAAAAGCAGGCGCTCGAAATTCGAGGAAATCTGGATGTCCATCGACGGCGAAGTCGTGGCCTTGACCTCCTTCATGTCGTAGCGGCCGGTCTTCATCGTGCGGGCGAGGATGTCGTTCTCGTTGGTCGCGATCACCAGCTTGCCGATCGGCAGGCCCATGCGTTTGGCCGCGTAGCCAGCGAAGATGTCGCCAAAATTGCCGGTCGGTACGGTAAACGAAACCTTACGATCCGGTCCACCGAGTGCGATCGCCGTCGTGAAGTAATAGACGATCTGGGCCATGATGCGTGCCCAGTTGATCGAGTTGACACCGGAAAGGCGAACCTTTTGCCGGAAGGCGGCGTCGTTGAACATCGCCTTGACGAGGTTCTGGCAGTCGTCGAAATTGCCCTTGACCGCCAGCGCGTGAACATTGGGAGCCGTTGATGTCGTCATCTGCCGCTGCTGCACCGGCGAGACCTTGCCGTGCGGGAAGAGTATGAATATATCGGTGCGCTCGCGGCCGGCGAAGGCGTCGATGGCCGCACCACCCGTATCTCCCGAGGTTGCGCCGATGATCGTAGCCCGCTCGCCGCGCTTTTCCAGCGCATAGTCCATCAGGCGTGCCAGAAGCTGCATTGCCACGTCCTTGAAGGCGAGCGTGGTGCCGTGGAAAAGCTCCATGACGAAGCTGTTTTGTCCCGTCTGCACGAGCGGAGCGATCGCCGGATGGCGGAAAGTGCCATAAGCTTCGTCGATCATCGCCCGGAACGTGGAGGCGGGAATTTCGTCGTTCGTAAAGGGCGACAGGATCGTAAAGGCGATCTCCTGGTAGCTCTTGCCGCGCAGCGCTCGGATCTCCTTCTTGGAGAAATGCGGCCATTGCCGCGGGACATAAAGGCCGCCATCGCGCGCAAGACCCGTCAGCAACGCATCGCAAAAGCCGAGAGATGGGGCCTCGCCGCGGGTCGAGATATAGTCCACGTTCTTCATCCTTGAGGTTATGGCCGGAGGAAATCCGGATAGAGGAGCCCGGCGGCTGAATTGCAGCAGATCGAAATGTGCGTCAAAACGGTTCTACCCAATCGATTTTTCTTTGCGCCGCTGATATAGACCATCGCAAACTGTCACGAAAGGCCCTGCAAGCAAGACTTCGGGCCTGCCAGAAACTTTGTAAGAGGGTGGAATAATCGTGTTCGGCAAAGTCTCGCGTCTCATCGTTTCCGTATCAGTCGCCGCTCTTCTTGCCAGCTGCAATTCCCTGGGCGTCGGCGGTGAAGGCAAGTCTGCCGAAGCGCCTGCGCAGCCAAACGGCAATGCCCAGATCATGCCGCTTGCTCCCGCCAATCCATCTTCCAGCGACAAGCCGATCGGCACAGCGACCAACGTCCAAGGTACTGCGCAGCCGGTCGTCCAGGGCTCCTGCCCGCAGATCTACATGAAGGATCAGGACGCGATCTTCCGCACCTATGCCAAAGGCAAGACGGGTGACAACAGCCAGATCGTCCATCAGGCGGCAATCGGCGACTACACGCGTCAGTGCACGCTGAACGAACAGAACCTGACGATGACGATCGTGGCGCAGATCCGCCTGATCGCCGGCCCGGCCGGCGGCCCCGGCCGCATTACGCTGCCGGTCCGGATTACCGCCTTCGACGGCCAGGATGTGGTTACGACGGAAGTGGTTCCGTTTACTGCCGAAATTCCGGCGGGGCAGACGGCCGCCCAGGTCCTCTTCCGCAAGGACGGCTTCAAGCTGCCCGTCGGCTCCGGCGCGCTGGTCCGCGTCAATGTCGGTTTCGATCAGGGCCCGGCTGCAAAGACCAAGAAGAGCAGCTAAGAGCCGGCGCCGGCCCCCTTTTTCAGAAGACGCCAGCCCATTCCGAAAGAGCGGCAACGACTTCCGGCAGGTCCTTCATCCGCGAGATGACCGTCTCCGCTCCGGCATCCGTCAGGCGGTCGGCGTGCGAGGAATAGGTATGCGATGCGCCGGTGAAGCCGATGACGCGCATACCGGCATCGCGTGCCGCATGGACGCCATGGACTGAATCTTCGACGACGACGGTCTTCGACGGCGAGACGCCCATCTTTTCGGCGCCATGCAAGAAGATGTCCGGCTTCGGCTTGACGCGATCCGGCCCGAGATCTTTTGCGGAAAAGACGTTGGGATCAAACAGCTTTTTCAGCCCCACCTTTCCGAGCATCATGTCGAGCCGGTGCGTGCTGGAATTCGAGCAGACGCAACGCTTCAAGGCAAGGCGCGAGATGGCGAACTCGACACCTGGAATCGCCTGGACGTCCTGTTCGAGGCGCAGGTCGAGCAGCTTTTCGGATTTGTCGAGCAGCGAGGCGGAAAGTGGAATGCTCGCTTCGCGTTCCACCTGCAGAAGAATGTTCTTCCAGGTCATGCCTGCGAAGCGCTCCGCCATCTCTTCGCCACTGATCGGATAGCCTGCGTCAGTCAGAAGCTTGGACTCCACATCCGCCGCAATGATTTCGGAATCGACCAGAACGCCGTCGCAGTCGAAGATAATGAGGTCGAAGCCGTCCATGTACTCTCAAGCCTTGTTGGGGATGATGCGGACTTACACGATGGCCGTCGAAAGCTCAACCGGTACGCCGGCATGTCTGGAATGCGCCGCGCGGGCAGCTCGCGGCTGACGTTTTGGCAGCTCAGGCTTCCAGCGGAAAGAGTGACAGGAACTGCTGCTCGCCTTGGGGCGAAAAGTTCACGGTGCGGCTTTCCGCCGTCCGCCGCGCCCAACCCCTGTCGAAGAAAGTCGAAAGCAGCGCCTTGCCGAGACTGCCGGCCAGATGCGCGCGGCGTTCGCTCCAGTCGAGACATGAGCGGCAGAGCGGCCGGCGGGACGCTCTGAGGCCGGAGACATCTATGCCGATGCATTGGAGCCGGCTCTCGCCTTTCGGGGTGACCGCCAATCCTTCGCCGATTGCCTCGATCGCACCCGAAGCCACGAGACTGTCGAGCATGCGCACGCCGTAATCGCCGGCCAGATGGTCGTAGCAGATGCGTGCCTTGCGCAGCGCCGGTTCCTTCGGACCCGGCTGGTGGCGCAGATGTCCGCGGCTTGCAGCAAAACCCATCATGGTCTCGATCAAAAGGGCAGTTGCTTCGTCTGCAAGTTTGAAATAGCGGTGACGACCCTGCTTTCGCTGGGTAAGCAGGCCGCCGGTTTCGAGCTTGGCGAGATGCGTGCTTGCCGTCTGCAAGGTGATGCCGCCGACTGCCGCAAGCTCGGTTGCCGTCAAGGCCCGTCCGCTTGACAGCGCAGCCAGCATGTTGGCGCGTGCTGGATCGCCGATCAGCGCTCCGATCTGGGCAATATCCGGTCCTTCTTTCATACTTCGATCGTAACCGAAGCATTGTGGTCGCGCAATGTGCGAAAACTTCTTCACAAGCAAAGGAGAAAAGTGATGCTGACTTGCTTCATCCGCTACGAAATCGACCCCTTCAAAAAGGATGCCTTTACCGAGTATGCGCGTGCCTGGGGGCAGGCAATTCCACGCAACGGTGCCGATCTCATCGGCTATTTCGGCCCGCACGAGGGGTCCGCAACGACTGCCTACGGCGTCTACAATGTCGAGACCCTCGCTGCCTATGAGGCCTATCGCGCCCGCCTTGCAGCCGATCCGCTCGGCAAGGCGAACTACGAATTCGCCAAACGCGAGCGCTTCATCCTGAAGGAAGACCGCATCTTCCTGAAGAACGTGTCCGTTCCTCATTCTGCGCCGGTGCTGCCATGATCGCCGTCATCTTCGAAGTCGTGCCCGTTATGGGCGAACGCCACAAATACCTCGACCTTGCCGGCGAGTTGCGCGCCGAACTGGAAAAGATCGACGGCTTCATTTCGGTTGAGCGCTTCGAAAGCCTGACGATGCGCGGCAAGCTGCTGTCCTTGTCCTTCTGGCGTGACGAGGAGGCGGTCAGACAGTGGCGCAATCTCGACGCCCACCGCGCCGCGCAAAAGGCAGGCCGCAAGGGCATCTTCGCCGACTATCGCCTGCGCATCGGCAATGTCGTTCGAGACTACGGCATGTTCGAGCGGGAGGAAACGCCGGTCGATAGCCGGCAGGAGCATGCGGCTTAGCCAGGTTCATTCATGAAAGATGCAGCGTTTACTTCTGCGTTCTGCATTTTGTTTCTCGAAATCATCCACCGGTTCAGGCTTTGGTAACCAACTTGAGTAACCATAACGGCGAGTAAAAGCGTAACGTGTATAAGCGAGTATCCATATGGCGTCAGTTTTTCCGCTTGCCGATCTCAAGACCTCTGCGACCCCGGGTTCTTGGATCGACACGATCATCAAGGGTGATTGTGTTGCAGCCCTCGAAGCTTTGCCGACCAATTCCGTCGATGTCGTATTCGCCGACCCGCCCTACAATCTCCAGCTGGGCGGCACGCTTCACCGTCCGGATCAGTCTCTTGTCGACGCCGTCGATGACGCGTGGGATCAGTTCGCATCATTCGACGCCTATGATGCCTTTACCCGCGCTTGGCTGCTTGCCTGCCGCCGCGTGCTGAAGCCGACCGGCACGATCTGGGTCATCGGCTCCTATCACAACATCTTCCGCGTCGGCGCGACCCTGCAGGATCTGAACTTCTGGATTCTCAACGACATCATCTGGCGCAAGACCAATCCGATGCCGAATTTCAAGGGCCGGCGCTTCCAGAATGCGCATGAGACGATGATCTGGGCGAGTCCGGACGCGAAGGCCAAGGGCTATACCTTCAACTACGACGCGATGAAGGCTGCCAACGACGACGTGCAGATGCGCTCCGACTGGTTGTTCCCGATCTGCAGCGGTGGGGAACGGCTGAAGGGCGACGATGGCAAGAAAGTTCATCCGACCCAGAAGCCGGAGGCGCTGCTTGCCCGCGTCATCATGGCGTCTTCGAAACCCGGCGACGTCATACTCGACCCGTTCTTCGGCTCCGGCACCACTGGCGCTGTCGCCAAGCGCCTCGGCCGCCACTTCGTCGGCATCGAGCGCGAACAGGACTATATCGATGCGGCCTCTGCCCGCATTGCCGCCGTCGAGCCGCTCGGCAAGGCAGAGCTGACCGTGATGACCGGCAAGAAGCAGGAGGTCCGCGTCGCCTTCAATGCGCTGTTGGAAAGCGGCCTCATCAAACCCGGCCAGGTGCTGACCGATAACCGCCGCCGCTACAGCGCGATCGTCCGCGCCGACGGCACGGTTGCCTCGGGCGGAGAGGCTGGTTCGATTCATCGTCTCGGCGCGAAAGTGCAGGGGCTTGATGCATGCAACGGGTGGACATTTTGGCACTTCGACGACGGACAGTCGCTACGCCCCATCGACGATTTGCGGTCTGTGATCCGCAGTGATCTGGCGAAGGCGGAATGAGCAGCGGCCTGACCTGATCGAGACTACCTTCTTCCGGTTTTAGTACCTCCAGTCGCGGAAGAAGGCCTACGGCGCCCGGGATCAACACCCCGGGCGCCTTTTCTTTTCAGCGCCAGTTCGTCACCTTGTTCTTACGCCATAGTCGGCAAGATCGCTGCGCAGCTTGTCGGCACCGGTGAATAGCACCGCGTTCCACCCTGCCGCCCTTGCGCCCTCGACATTGGCAGGCGCGTCGTCGATGAAGATCGTCGCCGCCGGTTCCAGGTTGAAGCTCCTCATATGCGTTTCATAGATCGCGATATCCGGCTTGATGAGTCCGACATCGCCAGAAACGGTAACGCCGCGCGGTTTCCTCAGGAAGGCAAAGCGCTTCTGCGCCTCGCGGAACGTATCGGATGCGAAATTCGTCAGCATTGTCACATCGCGGCCCTCCGCAATCAGCGCTTCCATGATTGCGACACTGTCCTCGTAGGCATGGGGCACCATTTCGTGCCAGTACTTGCGGAAGGCGCGGATATGCTCTTCACGCGTTGGATGGGTTTCAATCAGCAGCGCTTCGGCATCCGGCCAGGTGCGTCCGCGGTCCTGCTCGATGTTCCAGTCATGCGTGCAGACGTTGTCGAAAAACCACTTGCGTTCGGCCGCGTCTGGAATGAGGCGGCTGTAGGGAATATTCGGATCGTAGTGGATAAGAACTTTGCCAATATCAAAAACGATATGGCGGATTGATGCAGTCATGGGTCATCCCTTGGGCATTGCAAACACAAGAGGAATAGCCGTGGCGATCGCTTTTTTCATGATGGTCGGCAGCGCCTGCGCTTCAAGATTTGTAACCGGCTCCCACCATTTGTCATCAGTCGGAATTTGCGATGGGATCGCGGCGCGGTAGATCGAAAGCCGGAGTTCGAAATGTGTGAAGACATGGATGACGCTGCCGCATGGTTCCCATTGTGCCGGAAAGGGCGCTGCATCCGCGGAAGTTTCCCCATCCGCGCGCGATGTCCAAGCGGTCGTCGGCACCTCCGTCATGCCGCCGAGCAGTCCGCTTGCGATCCGCCGCCCCAGGAGGATTTCGCCGTCAGCGGTCACGGCGACGAAAGCGGCACCGCGCCGGACCGGCTTTTGCTTCTTTGCCGCCTTCACCGGAAACTGCTCGGGATCATGCAGGCGAAGCGCCTCGCACGATCCCCTGAACGGACAGAGCGAACAGGCCGGCCGTTTCGGCGTACAGATCGTCGCGCCGAGATCCATCATCGCCTGCGCGAAATCCCCGGGTCTGTCGGCCGGCGTCAGGTGCGCCACCTTCTGCTTCATCAGCGGCTTGCCGGCCGGAAGCGGTGTCGCGATCGCATACAGCCGGGAGATCACACGCTCGACATTGCCGTCCATGACGGCAGCCTGCCGATTGAAGGCAATGGCCGCGACCGCCGCAGCCGTATAGTCGCCGATGCCCGGCAGTGATTTCAGACCGTCCTCCGTATCTGGAAAGATGCCGTCATATTGCGTGGCGACCGCTTCAGCGCATTTCTTGAGATTGCGGGCGCGGGCGTAGTAGCCGAGCCCTGCCCAGGCTGCCATGACATCGTCGTTCGGCGCCTCGGCGAGGTCGCGAACCGTTGGCCAGCGCGCCAGAAAATTGGCGAAATAGGGCTTCACGGCCCGCACGGTCGTCTGCTGCAGCATGACTTCCGAAAGCCAGACGCGATAGGGATCGGCCCTTACGCCGCGCGCTGCCATCGCCGGGCACACGCGCCAGGGCAGGTCGCGGTGATGCCGGTCGTACCAGTCGAGAAGGTGCGTTGCGCAAGGGGCGTCGAGTGTCGTTGATGTCATCATTTGCCGCGGCACGGGGAAGTGACCTATACTTGCCGGAGCAATGCTGCGCGATCAAGGCGGCAGCGCCGAATGGCGGCGGCATCGGAAGGTTTCGATGAGTTATCCACGTAAAGCTGAAAAGCAGATATCCGAACTGGCGAACGGCCTGATCGACCCGGTGCTTGCAAAACGGGCGGGCATCAACACCGCGCTGCTCGGTTGCTGGGATGAAATTGCCGGCGCGGATTTCGCCGACTGCACACGTCCGGAAAAGATCGCCTGGGCGCGCAGCAGCGAAGGCGGCACCTATAAGCCCGGTGTCCTGACGATCGCCTGCGAAGGCGCCCGCGCTCTGTTTTTGACGCACGCGCAGGGCGAGCTCATCCAGCGCATCAACAGCTTCTTCGGCTTTGCTGCCGTCCACCAGATCCGTATCGTCCAGAAGCACGTTTCGCAAGCTCCAAAGCGCTCCCGCACTCCGCCGCCACTGAAGGGCGAGGCTGCCCGCAAGCTTGAAGACATGATGGAAGGCATCGAGGACGACAAGCTGCGCCAGGCGGTGAAGCGGCTGGGAACTGCGGTGCTGGGGAAGGGGCGCAGATAGCGGACTTTGAAGAACCGTCGTCGACTTTACAAAAGCAGCGTTCAAAGACTGAGGCTGTTCGATACCTGCAGAAATACGCCTGCCGCTTTTTGTCCAAGCTGAATGCAGATGCGACGCACAACGCAAGCTTTCGTCCCACCAAGGTCACAATTCTTTGAAGTAAGTTGCCGAAGCGTGCCTTGTTCGCGGCCGCGTGCCGTTATATCGCACATTGAGCCGCCACTCTCGATTAGGGGAACCCATGCTGATCTCTGAAATGCAACTGACGAAACGCCAGCTTCTGAGCGGCATGGCCGCCGCGACCGCGACGCTTGCGATTACCGGCACGGCAAATGCAGCAGCCGAACTTCCGCAGCCGGCTGGCGATGTCGACATGACGGAGGTGCTGAAGCCCGGCCCGCTGCCAGAAATGGCGCTCGGCAAGCAAGATGCGCCCGTGACCATCGTCGAATATATGTCGATGACCTGCCCGCATTGCGCCAACTTCCACAACACGACCTTCGACGAGATCAAGAAGAAGTACGTGGACACCGGCAAGGCGCGTTTCATCATCCGCGAATTCCCATTTGATCCGGCGGCAGCAGCAGCCTTCATGCTGGCTCGCTGCAACGCCTCCAAGCCGGAAGAATTGAGCGCGCCGGAACAGTATTTCCCGATGGTTTCCATGCTTTTCAAGCAGCAGGAAACCTGGGCCGCCGCTGAAGATCGCCGTGCTGCACTTCTCCAGATGGCCAAACTCGCCGGATTTAGTGAGGATAGTTTTACGAAGTGCTTGACGAACCAGAAGCTTCTGGATGAAGTGAACGCCACGCGGGAAAGGGGCTCCAAGGAGTTCGGCATCGATGCCACGCCGACTTTCCTCATCAACGGGAAGCGTTATTCTGGAGACATGCCGGTTGACACCATGTCGGCCCTCATCGACAGCCTGCTTTGATCCGCACCGTTTCAAGATGACGGGCGACGGCGAAAGCCGTGCGCCCGTTTTTTGTTCTGCGCGCCGTGAGGGCGCCGCATGAAGTTCAACAAGCTCCGCCTCATCGGCTTCAAATCCTTCGTCGAGCCGACCGAATTCATCATCGAGCGGGGTCTGACCGGCGTTGTCGGGCCGAACGGCTGCGGCAAGTCCAATCTTGTCGAGGCGCTGCGCTGGGTGATGGGCGAGAACTCGTACAAGAACATGCGCGCCTCCGGCATGGACGACGTGATCTTCTCCGGTTCGGGAAACCGCCCGGCGCGCAACACGGCCGAAGTCGGGCTCTATCTCGACAACAGCGAGCGTACGGCGCCTGCCGCCTTCAACGATAGCGACGAGATTCAGGTGACCCGTCGCATCGAGCGCGAACAGGGTTCGATCTATCGAATCAATGGCAAGGAAAGCCGTGCCAAGGACGTGCAGCTTCTCTTCGCCGATGCGTCTACGGGCGCCCGCTCGCCTTCGATGGTCGGGCAGGGGCGCATCGGCGAGCTGATTTCGGCAAAGCCCCAGGCCCGCCGCCAGTTGCTGGAAGAGGCCGCCGGCATTTCTGGCCTGCATTCGCGCCGCCATGAGGCCGAACTGCGGCTGCGCGCCGCTGAAGGCAACCTCGAACGCCTTGATGACGTGACCTCGCAGCTTGAAGGCCAGATCGAGAGCCTGAAGCGCCAGGCGCGTCAGGCAAACCGCTTCAAGACGTTGTCTGCCGAAATCCGCGCGCGCGAAGCCACACTGCTGCATATCCGCTGGGTACAGGCGAAGGAGGCGGAAGCCGATGCAGACAGCGCCCTCAATCAGGCGACCGTCGTCGTTGCCGAAAAGGCCCAGATCCAGATGGAGGCCGCAAAGGCTCAAGGGGTGGCCAGCCTGAAGCTTCCGGAGCTTCGCGAGAGCGAGGCGCGTGCCGCCGCTGCCCTCCAGCGGCTGCAGATCGCAAAATCCCAGCTCGAGGACGATGCGAACCGCATCCTGCGCCGTCGCGACGAACTGACGCGTCGCCTGGCGCAACTCGCCGAGGACATTCAGCGCGAGCAGCGGCTGGTGTCGGACAATGCTGCGATCCTTTCGCGGCTCGATGCCGAGGAGACGGATATTGCGGAGATATTGGCAGATTCTGGCCGCCATGCCGACGAATTGCGCGAGGCGTTCGAAGGGGCTGCGGCAAAGCTTGCCGACAGCGAGCGCGTTTTCGCAGCGCTGACCGCCGAGCGCGCCGAAGCTGCCGCTGGACGCCATCAGTTGGAACGGGCGATCCGCGATCTTGCAGACCGCAAGACGCGCCTCGAACGGCAGATGAACGAAGCCAACCGCGAGTTCTCCAGTGTGGCTGAAAAGATTGCTGCGCTGCCCGATCCCGATGAGAAGCGGGCCGTTGTCGAAGCTGCGGAGACGGCTGTCGCCGAAGCCGAAGCGGTCATCCAGGCGGTCGAACAAGCGCTCTCCGCAGCGCGCGAGAAAGAAGCGCTTTCACGCGCGCCGGTCGATCAGGCGCGCTCGAAGTTGAATGCGCTGGAAACCGAGGGCCGGACGATCTCGCGCATGCTTGCTGCAGGTGCGGCGGCAGGGGAATTTTCGCCGGTTGCCGATGAGCTCCGCGTCGATCGCGGCTTCGAAACGGCCTTGGGCGCTGCCCTCGGCGACGATCTGGAATCGCCACTTGATCCGAAGGCGCCCGCCCACTGGTCGGGAAATGGTGATGGCACTTCCGATCCCGCACTGCCGACCGGGGCCGTGCCCTTGCTGAACCATGTCGGCGCCCCGGCTGCATTGACGCGCCGCTTGAAGCAGATTGGCCTGGTCGCCGACGGCGACGCGATGCGGTTGATGAACGACTTGAAGCCCGGTCAGCGCCTGGTGACCAAAGATGGCGCCGTCTTCCGCTGGGATGGCCATGTGACCGGTGCCGATGCCCCGAGTGGCGCCGCCTTGCGCCTCGCCCAGAAGAACCGCCTCGGCGAGCTGGAAAGAGAAGTGTCGCTTGCTCGCGATGTTTTGGCTCAATCGGAGGAACGGCTTGCCATGGCGGGCGAAGCCATTCGCGGCGAGGAACGCAGGCTTGGCGAAGCGCGTGACATGAACCGCCTATCGGTCCGTCACCTTGCTGAAGCGCGCGACGCGCTGGCTGCCGCCGAACGAGCCTCCGGCGATCTCATCCGCCGTCGCGACGTGGTTGCAGAAGCCGTCAGCCAGCTCCAGTCGCAGCAGGAAGACCTCGCCGTTCAGGAAGAGACCGCGCGCATCGAGCTCGAGGACGCGCCGGATCTCACCACACTCGACGGCAGGCTGCGCATTCAACAGGCAGAAGTCGCGACTGATCGCGGTCTTGCGGCCGAAGCGCGCGCCCGCCACGAAAGCCTGAACCGCGAGAACGAAGCCCGAAAGCGCCGCATCATTGCGATCGGCCAGGAGCGCGAGACCTGGCGCCAGCGCGCCGCAAGCGCCGAGGATCACATCGCGACCCTGCGCGATCGCGAGGAGGAGGCCCGCGAGGAAGCGGCCGAACTCGAAATGGCGCCGGATGAGTTCGAAGACAAGCGCCAGGCGCTGCTGAACGAACTGCAAAGAGCAGAAGCCGCCCGCCGTGGGGCCGCCGATCTTCTCGCTGCGGCCGAACTCGTGCAGCGCGAAGCCGATCATAAGGCCGCCACCGCGCTTTCCGAGCTTGCCGAAAGCCGCGAGCGCCGCGCCCGCGCCGAAGAACGCCTCGTCTCTGCGCGCGAGAAGCGGCAGGAGAGCGAAAGCCGAATTCGGGAAATGCTCAATGTTGCGCCGCATGAAGCCTACCGCCTGACAGGCCTGCAGGCCATGCAGTCCGTTCCCGACTTGCGCGATGTCGAGCGCGAGCTGGAGCGGCTGAAGATGGAGCGCGAGCGCCTCGGTGCCGTGAATCTTCGCGCCGAGGAGGAGCAGAAGGAGCTCACCGAGAAGCTCGAGGCGCTGATCAAGGAGCGTGACGACGTCATCGACGCCATTCGCAAGCTCCGCGGTGCGATCCAGAGCCTCAACCGCGAGGGCCGCGAACGTCTGATCGCTGCCTTCGATGTCGTCAACGGTCAGTTCCAGCGCCTCTTCACCCATCTTTTCGGTGGCGGCACGGCGGAGCTTCAGCTGATCGAATCCGATGATCCTCTGGAGGCGGGCCTGGAAATCCTCGCCCGCCCGCCCGGCAAGAAGCCGCAGACGATGACACTGCTTTCGGGCGGCGAGCAGGCGCTTACGGCCATGGCCCTGATTTTTGCCGTCTTCCTCACAAATCCTGCGCCGATCTGCGTGCTGGACGAGGTGGATGCGCCGCTGGACGATCACAACGTCGAGCGCTATTGCAATCTGATGGACGAAATGGCTGCCTCGACGGAGACTCGATTCGTGATCATTACTCACAATCCGATCACCATGGCGCGCATGAATCGACTCTTTGGTGTAACGATGGCCGAGCAAGGTGTATCGCAGCTTGTTTCCGTCGACTTGCAAACCGCCGAACGCCTTCGCGAAACGGCCTGAAAAACAAGCGTTTTTATAAATACCCAAAAAAGGTCACGTCTGAAAGGACACCTTAACCCAATTGGGTGATGCTCTTTTTTTAGAATTGAATTAGAAGTTGTTTCTAAATGGCGGACCTGAGATGCGGGTCTATGCGCATGTTGGATCGACCGGGTGGCATACCGACTAAGGGCAGTCGGATTTATCCGGTTTAGTGTACCCCCCGTCCAGTTTCCTGGCTGGACGGAAACAAGGCTTTGCGGGAAGGTTGTTGCAGTCCCGCAAAGCTTTTTTCTTCCCCATTCCAATCAATCGGTTCGAAACGGCGAGCATCCGTTGTGCGGTGCAATATTTCGCCGTATTTGTCGATTTTCATTTCAGGACCAAGGGAATAAGCTGGTCCTGATTTTGATCGGGGGGAAGATGACCAAACTGGTCTATACGTTCGGCAGCGGTCAGGCGGAAGGTCGCGCGCGCGACCATGACGTTCTCGGCGGTAAGGGCGCCAATCTGGCCGAGATGTGCAGCCTTGGCCTGCCGGTGCCGCCAGGCTTTACCATTGTCGCCGATGCCTGCAGCGCTTATTACACGCTCGGCAGACGGATCGATGCGGGCCTGAAAAATGAAGTCCGCCGGGGACTGGAGACGATCGAGAGGGCGACTGGTCGGCAGTTCGGCGCAAAGGATCGGCCGCTGCTCTTGTCCGTCCGCTCAGGCGCCCGCATTTCCATGCCGGGCATGATGGACACGGTTCTCAATCTCGGCCTCAACGACGAAACCGTGCAGGCGTTGGGACATGATGCGGGCGACGCCCGTTTTGCCTGGGATAGCTACCGCCGCTTCATCCAGATGTATGCTGATGTCGTCATGGGCCTCGATCACGAAATTTTTGAGGAGATCCTGGAAGACCAGAAGGCGCGTCTCGGCCATGAGCTCGAAACCGAGTTGACAGCCGGCGATTGGCAGCATGTCGTTTCCCTTTATAAGGAGCTGATCGAGGAGGAACTCGGTGAGGAATTCCCGCAGGATCCCGAAGAGCAACTGTGGGGTGCCATCGGTGCCGTATTCGCAAGCTGGATGAGCGCGCGCGCCGTCACCTATCGCCAGCTCCATAACATTCCGGGAGGCTGGGGCACGGCCGTCAACGTCCAGGCCATGGTCTTCGGCAATCTCGGCAATGCGTCGGCAACCGGTGTCGCCTTCACGCGCAATCCCTCGACCGGCGAAAGGTCGCTCTACGGCGAATTCCTTGTGAATGCGCAAGGCGAAGACGTCGTCGCCGGCATCCGCACGCCCCAAAGCATTACGGAGGAGGGCCGCATCAACTCCGGTTCCGACCGCCCGTCGCTGGAAAAGCTGATGCCGGAGGCTTTCGAGGAACTCACCGGTATCTGCGCCGAGCTCGAAGCGCACTACCGCGACATGCAGGACATCGAATTCACGATCGAGCGCGGCAAGCTATGGATGCTGCAGACGCGCTCCGGCAAGCGCTCGACAAAGGCAGCGATGAAGATCGCCGTCGATATGGTGGATGAGAAGCTTATAACCGAAGAGCAGGCGGTGCTGCGCATCGAGCCGTCAACGCTCGACCAGCTTCTGCACCCGACGATCGATCCTCGCGTGGACCGCCAGGTGATCGGTACCGGATTGCCGGCTTCGCCGGGGGCTGCGACCGGTGCGATCGTCTTCACCGCGGAAGAGGCAGTCGCGGCGGAAGAGGAGGGCCGCAAGGTCATCCTGCTTCGCGTCGAAACGAGCCCGGAGGACATCCACGGCATGCATGCCGCAGAAGGTATCCTCACCACGCGCGGCGGTATGACCAGCCACGCAGCGGTGGTTGCCCGCGGCATGGGCGTCCCCTGCGTGGTCGGTGCGGGAACGATGCGCATCGATCTCCGCAACGAGCGCCTTATTGGTGTTGGCGTGACGCTGAAAAAGGGCGACATCATCACCATCGACGGCTCGGCCGGGCAGGTATTGAAGGGCGAGGTTCCGATGATCCAGCCGGAGCTTTCCGGGGATTTCGGCCGCATCATGGGCTGGGCCGACAGGCTCCGCCGCATGACGGTGCGCACCAATGCCGATACGCCCGCCGACGCGCGCGCTGCGCGTGCCTTCGGCGCGGAAGGCATCGGCCTTTGCCGCACCGAACATATGTTCTTCGAAGGCGAGCGCATCCATGTCATGCGTGAGATGATCCTCGCCGAAGACGAGAAGGGCAGACGTGCTGCGCTCGACAAGCTGCTGCCAATGCAGCGGTTGGATTTCACGGGCCTCTTCACCGTCATGCACGGCCTGCCGGTGACGATCCGCTTGCTCGATCCGCCGCTCCACGAATTCCTGCCGAAGATTGAGGAAGAGATCGTGGATGTCGCCGCTGCCATGGGCATGGAGGCGGCCGCACTCCGCCAGCGTGTGGAGGCGCTGCACGAATTCAACCCGATGCTCGGCCACCGCGGCTGCCGGCTTGCCATTTCCTATCCCGAGATCGTCGAAATGCAGGCGCGCGCCATTTTCGAGGCGGCCGTTGCCGCCGCGCAGGAAACGGGGTCGGCCGTCGTCCCGGAAATCATGGTGCCGCTCGTCGGCCTGCGTTCAGAGTTGGATTACGTGAAGGAACGGATCGACGCGGTTGCCGGGGAGGTGATGGCCGAGGCTGGCATGAAGATCGACTATCTCGTCGGAACCATGATCGAGTTGCCGCGGGCAGCCCTGCGCGCACACAAGATCGCCGAGGCAGCCGAGTTCTTCTCCTTCGGCACCAATGACCTGACGCAGACGACCTTCGGCATTTCGCGTGACGATGCCTCCGCCTTTATCCCGACTTACCAGCGCAAGGGGATCATCGAGCACGATCCTTTCATCTCCCTGGATTTCGACGGTGTCGGCGAGCTGATCAGCATCGCTGCAGAACGCGGCAGGCGCACACGCAATGACATGAAGCTCGGCATTTGCGGCGAGCACGGCGGCGATCCTGCCTCGATCCATTTCTGTGAGACGATCGGCCTCGATTATGTCTCCTGTTCGCCGTTCCGCGTGCCGATTGCGCGGCTCGCGGCGGCTCAGGCCGTCATCAGTAACGGTCAGCGGCGGTAATAGCGAGGATAGTAGATCGGGCGGGTGAAGTCGTCGAAGTTTTCGTCTGCCTGGGCGCGAAACGCGCGCGCGTCAGCGCGCCTGTCGAGATCGATGCGCTGCAGGCAGGTGGCAAAAGCGTCGGTGCCGCGCCTGAAGCCGTAGCCGAGGCATCGCCGCTCGTCGGCAGCCCGCCGTTCTTCCGGCGTGAGAGTCTGGCAGGCCGACAGGCTGATCGCGATGGCGGCGAGGGACAGGGAAAGAGCGGAAATACGCATTCACATTCTCCGATGCATGAACCGGTCGCCAGACAAAAGGCGATTTGCCGGCTCACGTCAACAAACATCGGAAAACGCGGCTGAGATCAGATTCGTTCCAGCACCTCGATGAAGGCATCGGCGAACTGCACGAGATGTGCGGTTTCCTCATCCGGCGCCTGCACGCGGATTTCCGAGCCATTGCCATCGAGAACGGCAAGCACGACGCGCATTTTGGTGCTCGCCGACGGGATGCGCAGAACGGCGATGCGCCGGCAATTCTCGATCAGCCCGGCTGCCGGAAGATCGAACAGGAATTCGCCGTCTGCATTGGCGGCAGCTGCGCGCACGGCCTCGCAAAAGCCCTCTTCGCCGCCGTTATAGCCTTCGAGCGAAAGCTCGAGCTCGAGAAGCTCCATCGGCAGGAAGGACTCGGATGGATCGCTTGCCCCAAGCGATGGTACCTGTGGTCTTTCTGTTGTTTCCGATGAAAGCATCGATTTTCTCCTGATCCTTCCCGTTGGCGGCAATCCGCCGGAGCTGTGTTTCTAAGTCACATGTCACATATCAGATGTTGCTTATTAAAGCCACCGTCGCCTTTTGGTGGATTGCAGCCCTTGCGCGGAGACAACAGTTTCAATTTAGGCGAATCTTGCCATAAACAAGTGTGGGTGCTTCTTGCGCCTTCGCAGGCGGTTTGCGCCTGCGAATAACCGGTAAGTTTGATGGCCATCCGCTTTGACCGCCCCGTTTCCAGTTCGGCCCGCTTCGCGCGGCGCTTCGGGGCGTTTGCACTGGTCCTCTGGGTCGCGGTGCTGGTCGCGCACCGCTTCGGCGGGCTTGCCACGCCCTATCTCGTGCTGCTCTTGCTTGTCTCCATCGGCTTTGCGCTGCTTGCCGCCTTGCTTGCGGCCATCGGTCTTAGAAGCCTCTGGGTGTCCGGAGCCGAAGGCGGCCTCGATGCGTTGAAAGCGCTGATCTTTGCGATCCTTCCCCTGGGTTTCGGCGGATTCATCGCAGAGCGCTATTTCACGCTGCCGGCCATCTACGACGTGTCGACGGATGTCGTTTCAGCGCCAGACTGGCTTTCGCCGCCACATGCAGATCAGATCTGGATGAAACGCAATCCCGACGGGTCGCCGCAGGCGCGCGACCAGCAGCTCCTCGCCTATCCGGAACTGACCGGTCGGCGTTATGAAGGCGCGATCGACCGCGTCCTCGAAGCGGTCAGGAAAGTGGCGAAGCTGGATGGCATCACGATCACCGCAAGTGCTGGCGAAGGCGAACCGGTCCGCGATCTCGAGGATGCGCCGGCAAGGCCGCAGCCGGATGGCGATGCCGTCGCCGAAGCGCCCGATCAGGTTCCCGTTCCCACGCCGAGGCCCTATGAGGACGATGTCGCAAAGCTCATTCGCGACGCAAACGGCGTGACGCTTCAGGGCGAAACGCGCACGCTCATCATCGGCCTGCACTTCGACGTCGTCATCCGGCTGCGGGAAGAAGCCGAAACCACTTTCGTCGACCTCCGCGTCGCCTCCCGCTACGGCCAGCACGACCTTGGCCTCAGCGCCGAAATCGCCGACCATTATCTCGAAGCCCTCGACATGGAACTTCTGGGCATTGCGGGGTAAGAAGAAAGCTCAAACGCCGTCTTTTTCCAGCCATCCGGCATAGCTCACGATCAGCCCGGTCAGAGGACCGCCCACCTCCACATGGAAATGGAACCGGCCTTCGCGCTCCTCCTCGTAGGTATCCCCGCGAGGCGCCAGCACCAAAGGCAGGGGGATCCCGAAAAATCGCCAGCCGCGAACGATGAAACGTAGCTTTGCGCCATCCGGCACCACAGCCATCAGAATCCGGAAAGGCCCGAAATCTTCAGCGAGCAGATGCGCATCGCGCCCATTTCCCTCCAGTTGCACGCTGCCAAACCCAGCACCGCCGAAATCGCGTGTCCACAGCTCTGTTCTGCCTTTGGTGGTGAAACATACGCTGACCGCAACATCATCCTGCGCTTTCGGAAAGCCCACGGCGGCAGCGATGATCGAGGCAAGCAAACCGGTACCACGCTCCACGCTTGCACGGCCCGAGAGCTTGTGTCCGCCTTCGCTTGTGTCATGCGTCGCGGCAATCGCACGGGGTAGCCGTTCCCAGGCCGAGCCGAGCAGGCGCCGATAGAGGGGCAGGTCCACATCTGCCGGCCCAACCTGGCGTGTGCCGCTTTGGATGGCGAAACGCTTGAAACATCTTTCGAACGCCTGGAGAGGAAACTCGCCGTCCGCCGAACGCGCACCATCGGCCGGTCGATTGCCATTCGCAAGCTTTCGGATCAGGGCCTCCAGCCCGGCGACAGGAATGAACGGCCCGTCATCGCCTTCCGCGACCAGATGCCAGCTCGCTTCAAGCGGCTTGCCGCCCCGATCCGCTCCCGAGACGTGGACGAACATGCCGCCCCGGTGTTCGCCGGTGGCGAGGAGCTTGCTTGCCCGATGCATCAACGGGGCAATCGCCAGCAGCGAGGAAAGAAGCTTGATCCGCACCAGTTGCGCCGTTGCGGCCAGCAGCCGTTGCAGGATCTGTGGAGTTGTTGCCGCACCGGTGAATACAGAGCAAAGGCCTTCGAACCGTTGAGGCAAGAGATCGAGATCCGGCGCGTCAACCAGTCTGAAACATCTGCTTTTGAGCGGGATGCATCCGGGCGGTGCGACCGTCACTCGATGCCAGTCGATCAGCCCATGGCCAGTCGCTGAACGGCCGTTGCGCAGGATCGGCACGGGCTTTCCTGCATAGCTCGCAATCGCCTGGACGACGTTGGGACCGACGTCGGCATGCGGCGAGGGCGCAATACCCGATGAAACGTGGTCGATCCGCGAAAAATCCTGTGCCAGACGGTCGAGCGCGGCAAAGGAGAGAGCAGGAAAGCTGCTCAGCCCCGACAGCACGAATACGCGCGCCGCCCGCGCTTCCGCATCAAGCGCTGCGATCTTGCGGACGAATTCGCGGCTGTCTGCCAGATCGGCGTAATCGATGCCGAGCGATATGCAGGCCCTCGGCACGCGAAAGCTATCGCCCATCGTCTGGAACGGTCCGGAAGCGTCTACGGTCACGGCGGGCCGGAGCGCAGACAGCTGCTTGTAAACATCGCCGTTGCGGTCGAACTCCACTGGCTCCTTGCCGGCTTTGCCGCCCAGACTGGTCACGAAAGCAACCGCCTTGGCAAGCGAACGTCCTGCGATCAGCAGGCAGAAACGCTCGTCGTCGCAAAGAAGCTGCGCCAGCCTGGCGCCGAACGTTCCATAGCCGCCTATGATGAGAATGCGAAGTGCTGCATCGCTCATGCCAGGAAGCGGCTCCGCTCCTCGGGCGAAGGCACGTAGCAGGTTGTCCGGCGCCCGGCGATTTTCAGGCGGTTCCTGGCGACGAACTCATAGAGCCGGTCGGCAAGCGGGCGCGGCAGGATATAAAAGATACTGACGAGCGACCAGGGAAAGCCGAGCCGCGCAATCATGCGGATCGAACCCTCGGATTTGAAATGCGCACGGCCGTCTTCGATCAGGATATTCGTCTCGTAGTCCCGCTCATCCAGGCCGTAGTGCCGGTAGAGTGCCGCGCCGAGCGGCGATTGCGCGGCAAGGAAGCGGTACCGCCCGGCCTTGTCGTGCCTCAGCGCGAATTTCACCCAGCCGGAGCAGAAGACGCATTCGCCG
This sequence comes from Rhizobium etli 8C-3, assembly GCF_001908375.1. Classification (NCBI taxonomy): domain Bacteria; kingdom Pseudomonadati; phylum Pseudomonadota; class Alphaproteobacteria; order Hyphomicrobiales; family Rhizobiaceae; genus Rhizobium; species Rhizobium etli. The sequence goes on from NZ_CP017241.1 coordinate 1,045,176, forward strand.
TCGAAGATGATGACCGGCTTGTCATCCGGAAAGGTCGGAACAGCAGCATCGCTCCGATAGCTATAGTCATTGCGTCTCATCGCCCCGCTCCAGCTGACAGTCGATAGGCCCCGAAGAGCGAAGGGGGTCCGTTGGCCTGCACGATCCCGCGTTCCACCAAATCCTCGATATGCGCGAAGACGGAGAGTGCGGCGGCGCCGTGCAGCCTGGGGTCTGTGTCGCGGTAGATCACCTTCACCATGTCGGGGATCAGCTGGTCGCCCGCCTTGATCCGCTCCACGATGGCGCGCTCACGCATGCGCCGGTGCGTCTTTAGCGCCCGCACGAAGGAGGCGGGACGTTTCACCGGTCCGCCATGGCCGGGGAAAAGCAGGTGATCGCGGCGCGCGATCAGCTTGTCGAGCGAGGCCATGTAGTCGGCCATCGAGCCATCCGGCGGCGCTACGATGGAGGTCGACCAGGCCATGACATGGTCGCCGGAAAAAAGGATGCCGGTTCCTTCAAGCGCGAAAGCCGCGTGGTTTGCGGCGTGTCCCGGGGTCAGCACCGCCGTCAGCGCCCATCCGTACCCCTTGATGGTCTCGCCGTCGCCAAGCGCGATATCCGGCACGAAATGCATATCGGCGCTTTCGGCAAAGGGATTGACCTCGCCATCGTAAAGCGGCCTTGCTACCCGGTGACTACCTTCGCCGACGGTAACGGCGCCTGTCTCTTTCTGCAACTTCGCGGCAAGCGGTGAGTGGTCGCGATGCGTATGGGTGATGACGATATGCGTGACAGTCCGGCCCATCAAGGCCTTGATCAGTGCCTCAAAATGCGCCTCGTTCTCAGGTCCCGGATCGATGACTGCGACGGCCGAGGTACCGACGATGTAGCTGTTGGTGCCGTGGAAGGTGAAAGGGCTCGGATTGTTGGCCGTGATGCGCTGGACCCCCGGCGCAACGTTCACCGCGCGTCCATAGTGAGGGTCGAAGGCAAGGTCGAATGTCGGGCTGGGCATCGTTTATTTGTATTCTATCTCGATAAAGGACATCGGCTCGCTTCCGGCATTGACGACATTGTGCTCCGCTCCCGCCTCGCGCCGGTAGGCAGCACCCATGGCCACGTCGACGCGCCGACTGCCGTCCCGGTCCTCGAGCAGGAATTTGCAATCAGTCATCGGCACGACGACATAGCCGAGTCCGTGAGTATGCACGCCGGTATCTGCACCCGGCTCGAAGTCCCAGCGCGTGATGCGCACGACGGCATCATCGAGAAGAAGCGTCGCAAGGGCAGGCGGGCGGGCACGGTAGTTGCTCATGATCTCTCCTGAGACTTTGATCGGGCGAACCAAGACGTAGCACGACACAGGAAAAAGCACACAGAAATACGCCGGTAGCGCAAGTTAGTGATTGTGAGGCAGCCGGACCTTTGCTAATCAGGCCTCGCTTCCGGCAAAGCGGGCTTCCGCTTTCAAGCTCTGGTGGGGCGTCGCCAAGCGGTAAGGCACCGGTTTTTGGTACCGGCATTCCCAGGTTCGAATCCTGGCGCCCCAGCCACGTATGTGTAGCTCGCCACATACGTTTGAACTTTCGCCACTAGATTTGAGCAAAATGGCCGTTAAAGGCTGCTCGGCAGACTTTTTTTGCGCTTTTTCGCGTCAAGACTCGCGTCGTTGGTGGCTGATGACGATCTAACCGAGAAGGCTCTTTGCAGTAAACAGCTCATTAATGTGAGGGTTAATGCCGGAGGCGTTTCTACCTGTGTTGGAGAGTTCCTCACAGACCGCTTCCAATGTTATCGATTCGCGAATCGGTCTGTCCGGCCAGAGGGCCACTGAGATGCCCCTCTTCATGCGTGCCGGTCTGTTAACCACAGCTTCGGGCCGTCCGTTTCGAAGGGTCCGCTCTCCCGGGCGATACCGGCGTGTATCACGGCAATCTGGACGATGTAGACCGCGTCTTCACGGCGATCATGCAAATGGCAGCCGCCGACAATGGCAAGCAGCGCGACAACGGTATCGGGACCGCCTTCAAGCTTTCGGAAGCAGGCGAGGCAAAGGCCAAGCGCTATATCGGTTTCATCGTACGTCACGCGCGAGACGCTTTCACGGCTTATCGAGGATGCCCATCTGGATGAGCGGGCTGATGGCGCGTCGGGAAAATTGACATCAGACGCTCTTGGGACGGCCGGATTCTGAGCTTAAACAGCAAATCTTGACAATTCAGTCCTCTTAAGTGGCAAAAGTTGTCAAATCCGTCGGCGTTAAGCATGGCAACCCTTAAGTCGTGAATCTTGACGCTTGTTGCGCCTTAAGTCGCAAAAGTTACCAGAAATCGATTTCCGAAGCGGTCTTAAGGTACTAAAATGGCTGAATTCGCTGAGTTCGTTCTCTCGACAACGGAAACTTCCAAGGCAATTGCGAGAGCTGTGGAAGCAAAGCAGCTCCGTGCGCTCGGCAGTCGCTTGTACACGACCAATATGCGCGATGATCCTGAGCAGCTTGTGAAGCGAAAGCTATGGGACATTGTAGCCGTTATGGGTGCCGAATGCGGTCATCGTCGACAGGACGGCTTTCGAGCGAAAACCTGCAGACAATGGTTCGGTCTTCTTGCTTGGCCCTACAAACCGGGAAATAGAACTACCAGGCGTCACGTTGAAAGTGCGTAAAGGCACACCCTTGCCAGAAGATGACCGGCCGATGCGGACTGGTCCACTGAATTCGAGGTTGCCGAAGCGGAGGACATCATCTTCGGGGGTCGCATTCCCAATGACCGACCTGCGGATGCGCACGAAATACGTGGAACCTTCGATATCGTTTCCAGCCCTGAGGAAATGGTAAAGACGCCGAAGACTGTCGATGAACTTATCGAACTCTTGAAGCACAGGCATGCATTGATGATGGGTGGCAGGCCAGAAACGATGCCTGGTCAGTTCAAGTCGACTTCGAACCGCGCTGGCGGGACCACGTTTGTCAGACCACCGGACGAGGTTCTCGGCACCTTCGATAAGGGGTTTGAAATCTACAGCCGCCTCGACGTCCCATTTGATCGAGCGGTTTTCATGATGTTCATGGTTGCGGAGGTTCATCCCTTCTCAGACGGAAATGGCCGATCCGCGCATATCATGATGAATGCTGAGCTTGCGGCAGCGAACGAGTCGCGAATTATTATCCCGACCATATATCGCTCGAACTACCTGGAAGGCCTGAGCCTGATGTCCAATCATGGAAATCCGGACACGCTCATTAAAACGTTGGAATTCGGTCAGCGATATGTTCACAGCTTCGATTGGTCCAACTTTGATCAGTCGCTCAATGTCCTTAAGAAAACCAATGCTTTCATGCGTCCCGAAGAGGGAGACCGCGACGGTATCCGTCTGCGTTTGCCGAGGGCAGTCGATTTTGCTCCGGACAATGATGAAAACGATGGCGGCGACGGCTCCGGCGGCGGAGCTTCTGGTGGCGTCAGCCGTACGCAACGAGGTGCGCGGGCATCGTCTAAGAAGAGCGCTTCCTCCAGCGAGCGGCAGGGCGTTGAATCCATGGATCAGGTGAACCAGGGAGTTGGCTTCGCAGGTCAGCTACGGCGATTGGGGACATCGCTCTGGTCGGGGTTGATGGGTGGGGGGTGACAGCGGCGCGGTCGCCATAGCTGCTTCCCAGGTTTCCGGTCCTGAACGCCTCGTGCAAGCGGTGGAAGAAATCATTGCTCCCGTTCTCGACCAGCATCTCGCTGAAATTCGGGTATTCCCCCGAGATGGCGGCGGCGGTGGTGAAAAGTGGCAGGCTCACCGAGTAGTGTTCGAGAAACTTGCGGCAGAGCTAGACGACCGTTACCTGCGAGGAAATCATCTGCTTATGCTCGCTGCCCAAAAGCAACTGGATCGCCTTGGGTCGGTTGAAAGGCAAGAGATGAATCTGCTTCCATCTGTAATGCGGGCAGTTTCCGAAGAGCCGCTTGAGGAACGTCGGGTGCTGGAGTCGATGAAGACCTATTCGTTCGAGGATGTTGAGAAAACGATCTTTGAACTCCAACAGCGAGTAAAGCGTGCTGTTGATGAGACTTTAGTCAGTGTCGAGGAATATCCGAGTGTTCCTCGACCAGGAAAAACCATCAAGGAGCGAGCATTGGATTTGAAGGAGAAGCTGGTTCCTGATCCGTCTTTCGATCCAGGCCTCGAGCTTAGGCCCAAGTTCTGATCGCCTTGACGGAACGACGCCGATGGCGTCTGATTGCTATGAGAGGTGCGCTGATCGACTGGGAAGCGCTCCCATCGTCACGTTAGTGATCCGGCTGGTATAGCGGATAGAACGTATGTTCGAAGAGTTGTCGAGTTTCCGAGGGGACTGCTGGTGGTCCCCTCGATGGTTTTCATGGCTCTAAGCAGCTTGCGAACTGGACGGCCAGCCTTCCTTAACCTGCTTTTCAATGTGATCGAGGTTGATAATCACCGCCATCTTTGCGGGGCCTATGTTGTTTTCAGAGTTGTACCGCCCTGCCTCCTCGCTATAGCCCGACATTAAAACCTTCGGGATGAAACATCCCTCGGAGACCTCCGTGAGACAGCAATCAGTAACAGTTCTCCCGGCTGTGAATTGCGCGAGCGATTGGCTTCGTAAGTGTCTGGCGCGAGATAGTCGAGGGCCGAGTCCAGGCGCTGCGTGTTGTAGACCACCTGGACGAATTCGCCGATTCTAGTCCTTCAATCGTCCAGGCTGCGATAGGATCATGGTGAAGCGTGGTAGTCTCCTGGGCACGCCATGTCGGGCCATGGCATGAGCCGGCGCGTCCTTCTTCACCTCCGATGAACCACGGCGTCAAAGACAACCCAATCCACAAAACAACCCGCCGAAAAAATCGGCGGGTTCGTCAGCGGTGTCACGGCGGCCTGAGGCTGTCTTTCCCGGACTGATGCCGGCCCCAGAAATTCAGCTACTGAGCCGTTTCCGGTGCCAGAAACTCCGCACAATAGGATTTGCTGTTTTCGCCCGGAATGTCGCCGACGGTCCGGATGCTTCGAATGGTGTAGCTGGAATCGGCGGTGACTTCGGCCTGGCAGCGGAGATAGAGCGTTCGGGCGGCAGCGATCTGCTTGCCGCGCTTGCCGTTTTCGCCTTCGGCATATTTCGCCGGGACGCGGATCCTTTTGTAGCCGCCCTTCCAAGTGTAGACGGTCGCCGAGCCGTTTTCGGTATCGGCTATCGGCGGACCGTAGGCTGCGAAGAACTTGCCGGCCGACTGGCCTGTCCAGCGTGCGGAGATCGGATCGGCTGCAGAAGGAATGGTCGTGCAGCCGGCAAGCGCAGCGGCAAGCCCGACCGCGGCAGTGGTGCGGAGTTTCATCTAGTGTCGTCCCTGAATTTGTCGCGCATTCGACGGCGGGAATCGCTGTCAGCCAACGGTTTCCGCTTGTCCCGTGGAGCGCTTTAGCGCGGAACCCGGCAAAAGAAAATTGCCCTGTCTTCGCGATTGCGAAATTTGCCGTGAGTGTGGCTTTTTGTTGCAGTTTCAGGCTGAGGCGGGGCCTGTCACCCCTCTGTCAAAAATGCGCCGGGTTTTGAAAATTGGTGCTTGCGCAATAAGATGGGCCGGTCTATAGAGGCGCCGCTGGTCACGGAGTGTAGCGCAGTCTGGTAGCGCACCACGTTCGGGACGTGGGGGTCGAGTGTTCGAATCACTCCACTCCGACCAGCCGATTTTTCCCGATTTTCCTGATGCCCGGCAGTATTTGCGACGCATACTACGTGTAGCTATTCGTTTTCGCCAGCCCGCCTCGGCACAGCAAGAAAAAAGGGGCCTCCCGGCCAGCCTCCCGGCCCCATCTTCAATCTCAGATATCGCTTGCGGCGTTCTTCCAGAGTTCCGCCGCTTCTGCCGCGGTCATCCGGTGCACATGCGCCTCGTCGCGGCGGTTTGCGAAGATTTCGCTCGCCATAATCTGCTCGGCGAGGTCGGCGGGCAGCGAGAGGATGACGCGCGCGTCTCCGGCGTGAAGTCCGCCGAGTTCCGAGCGCTTGCCGGTCACCATGCCGCCGGCGACCGTATTGTTGGTGTCCGGGTCGATGAGGATGAAGGAGCCGGAGGAGCGGTTCTGCTCATAAGGATCGAAGATCGCCGCCTCCTCGAAGGCGAGGCGCACTTTGCCGATGGCATTCATGTAAAGCCGCTCGGCCACATGCCAGGCGCCGGTCTTCAGTTCCAGCTGGCTGATGGGCTGCACCTGGACGCGCTGGCGACGGCTGCCGCTCTTCAGCCAGTAGCGCTTGCCGGCCTCGATGCCTTCCGGCTGCAGCGCCACGATTTGCGCGTCGAAGGCAAGGCCGACCTGCGGCTGGCTGTCGATCGAAACGATCATGTCGCCGCGCGCGACGTCCACCTGTCGGTCGAGCACGAGAGTGATTGCGTCGCCCGCGACGGCTGCGTTGCGCACGAGGTCGAAGGTGACGATCTTGGAAACATTGGCAACCATGCCCGATGGCAGGATCATGACGCTGTCGCCGGGCTTCACCGACCCGCCGGCAACCGTGCCCTGATAGCCGCGGAAGCTTTCGCCGGGACGCGAAACGCGCTGCACCGAGAGACGGAAGCCGACGGTCTGCGACGAGCGCACCGTGGCAAGCTCCAGCGTCTCGACCAGCGTCGGACCCGTGTACCAGGGCATGGAGGCCTGGCCGGAATAAACGACGTTTTCACCCTTCAGCGCCGACATCGGGATCGCAGTGATCTGCTTGATGCCGAGCGACAGGGCAAATTCCTTGAACTCGTGCGTGATCTTCTCAAATCCAGCGCGGTCATAACCCGTCAGGTCGATCTTGTTGACGGCAAGCACGAACTGCTTGATGCCGAGGAGCGAGGCGATCGTCGCGTGGCGGCGCGTCTGCTCCAGGATGCCGGCGCGGGCATCGACGAGCAGCACGGCAAGATCGGCGGTCGAGGCGCCGGTTGCCATGTTGCGGGTGTACTGTTCATGGCCGGGCGTGTCGGCGACGATGAAGGCGCGCCTGTCGGTTTGGAAATAGCGATAGGCGACATCGATGGTGATGCCCTGTTCGCGCTCCGCCTGCAGGCCGTCCAGAAGCAGCGCAAAGTCGGGCAGGCCGAGATCGTTTTGCTTGCCGGTGGAATCGCGCTGGAGCGTCGCCGCCTGGTCTTCCTTGACCGCCTTGGTGTCCCAGAGCAACCGGCCGATCAGCGTGGATTTTCCGTCATCGACGCTGCCGCAGGTGATAAGGCGCAACGGCCGCGTGTCGCGCGTGGCCTTCAACGGCTCGGCGGCAGGCAGGGCGATGGCGGTTGCAGGTGCTGCTGCAGTCATCTCAGAAATATCCTTCACGCTTCTTCTTTTCCATGGAGCCGGACTGGTCGCGGTCGATGGCGCGGCCCTGGCGCTCGGAAACGGTTGCGATTTCCAGCTCCGCTATGACGTCTTCAAGAGTGGTGGCGGTGGAGCGGATGGCACCCGTCAGCGGGAAATCGCCGAGGGTGCGGAAACGTATCATGCCTTCCTGGCGGACTTCGCCGGGAAGCAGTTCCAGCCGCGGGTCCTCCGCAAGGATCATCATGCCGTCGCGCTCAACGTAGGGGCGCTTCTTCGCATAGTAGAGCGGCACCAGCGGAATTTCTTCGGCCTGGATGTAGCGCCAGATATCAACTTCGGTCCAGTTCGAAAGCGGGAAGGCGCGTACGCTCTCACCCTTGCGGATCTGGCCGTTGTAGATGTTCCAGAGCTCTGGCCGCTGGTTGCGCGGATCCCAGCGGTGATCGGGCGTGCGGAAGGAGTAGATGCGTTCCTTGGCCCGGCTTGCCTCCTCGTCGCGGCGCGCGCCGCCGAAGGCTGCATCGAACTGTCCAGCGTCGAGCGCCTGGCGCAGCCCCTCGGTCTTCATGATGTCGGTGAAGGTCGCCGAGCCATGGGTGAAGGGTGTGATGCCTTCGGCTGCTCCGCGCGGATTGATGTGCTCGATCAGGTCCAGGTCGTACTTCTTCGCGGTCTCGTTGCGAAACGCGATCATCTCCTGGAATTTCCAGCCGGTGTTCACATGAAGAAGCGGGAAGGGGACGCGGCCCGGATAAAAGGCCTTACGTGCCAGGTGCAGCAGCACCGAGGAGTCCTTACCGATCGAATAGAGCATCACCGGACGCTCGAATTCGGCTGCAACCTCGCGGAAGATATGGATGGACTCGTTTTCCAAAGCCTTGAGGTGCGGATCGAGCGGCGGCTTGGCGCTCTGGGGATTGTTGAGTTCCGTATCCGGACGGCTATCGGGCATTTCCTACTCCAGACTTTCGATCATTGGCAAGGAGGCATTTGCCCCTCACACCAACCCTCTCGGGGAGAGGGAGTTTAAATGCCGCGCTTGGCGGCTCGACTATCGTGCGGCAACCGCTGTCGCCTCTTCGCCGACATGCAAGCCGCATTCGCGCTTTTCATCCTGTTCCCACCACCACCGGCCGGCGCGCTCCGGCTCGCCGGGCTTGATGGCGCGCGTGCACGGCTCGCAGCCGATAGAAGGGTAGCCGCGGGCATGCAGCGGATTAACCGGCACGCTGTTGTCGGCGACGTAGGACTTGATTGTGTCGATATCCCAGTCGGCAAGCGGATTGATCTTCAGGAGGTGCCGTTCGGCGTCATATTCCGCAAAAGGCGTTTCCGCGCGATTGGCGGACTGACCGCGGCGCAGACCGGTGATCCAGATCGTTGCGCCTGCCAGCGCCCGCGCAAGCGGCTTCAGCTTGCGCACGCCACAACAGGCATGCCTGGCCTCGACGCTGTCGTAAAAGCCGTTCATGCCGTATTTCGTCGCGTAAGCGTCGATATCGGCCTGCTCCGGCTCGTAGCGGATGATGTGGATCCCGTACTGGTTTTCGGTTTCCGCAATCAGCGCCAGCGTCTCGGGGAAGAGGCGGCCTGTCTGCAGCGTGACGACGTCGATCGGCAGGCGATGATTGCCGATTTCGGCGGTGATCACCTGGTCTTCGATACCAAGCGATGTCGTGAAGACCACTCTTACGTCAAGACCGGCGACAAACGACAGACGTTCGGCCAGGCTCAAGGTCGCAAGTTTCGTATTCAGCGTTTCCGCTTCTTCGATGAGATTGACAACAGTCATGGGAATCCTGTCCTCGATGTGGCCGGAGTATCGCAGCTTGAGGGCAGATCGCACAGAAAAACGGATTTCGAAAGCAGCGCATGCTGGAGCAAATATCTCTCCGTAGCCGCTGCAATGCAGAAAAGCAGCCGCGTCAGGCAAATGATCCGTCGAGGCTGGATTAATCTCCATAAAATTAGTAGAGTAACACGCTGCCTGTCAATTGGAAATCTGAAGTGATGTCGGAAAAGATGCAGGAACCCCGATTCCAGAGTAGAATTCACTCCGTTGGCCGAGCAAGAAAAACAAGGCCAAAATGCTTGTCTTCCAAGGCTTTCACTGGCGCGTTCAAATTCCGTTCATGCTGGCTGTGCAATAGGAGATAGGTAAGCTTGTGAGGTGATGCTTCAAGTTGCATCGCTCGTGTGTGTGACGGTCCAAAATGATTACGCAGAAGGCAAAATACGCGCTCCGGGCGCTGACGGTACTGGCGGAAGCCGATGCCGGCGAGCCCGTCATGATTTCCGACATCGCAGCGCAACAGAAAATTCCAAAGAAGTTTCTCGAGCAGATCCTGCTCGATCTCAAGCATCAGGGCATTGTTGCGAGCCGACGCGGCAAGGCGGGCGGCTATCTGCTGTTGAAGCCCGCCGACATGATCACCTTTGGCGAAATCCTGCGCATCGTCGACGGCCCGATCGCGCCGCTCCCATGCCTATCGATCACGGCTTATCGCAAGTGCGACGATTGCGACGGCGAGCAGACCTGCGAAATTCGCAGCGTCTTTGCCAAAGTGGCGGATGCAACGCGCAAGGTTCTGTTCTCGACGACGATTGCCGACGCGGTCGCGCCGGCAAAAGGCGCAGAGGTCACCCGGCTCCTCGCCTGACCAGTCATAGGCAGCCGCAGGTCGCGAAGTCATGGACCTGCTTCAAGATTTGGTGAGTAGCCTTTCAAAGCCGCTGGCAAGCGCCAATTCGGACCTGTTCGAAAAAGGGCAGGGAGAATAGAAATGCGTGTCTTATCCAGAAAGCAGATCGTCTTGTGCGCGGCCCTTGCGGCAAGTTTCGCGACTGGCGCTGCGGCCCATCACGGCTGGTCATGGGCCGAGGCCGAGCAGATGGAGTTGAGGGGGACGATACAGAAGATTTCCATGGGCGGCCCGCATCCCGCGCTAGACGTTGCGACCGTCGATGACGGCGTGTGGCGCGTCGAACTCGGCAATCCGCGCCAGACGGAGCGGTCCGGCTTCGTCGAGGGCTCGGCGAAGACCGGCGATCCGATCATTGCGATCGGAAACCGTTCGCTGGATCGGAATGAAAAGCGCATGAAGGCCGTGAGAATCACAGTCGGCGAGAAGCGCTACGATATCTATCCTGATCGAATCCAGACGAACTGACCGCATGGCGATCGAGCTTCTGGAATGCATTGCCGCAACTCCGATCGCCGCCGGGTTGCGGCGGTCAGCGCTGCTTTACATGTTCGTTAACGCTTCGCATATTTTGTCCATCGGCTTGCTGCTCGGCGCCATCCTGCCGCTCGATCTCAGGTTGACGGGCTTCTTTCCGTTGGTCCCGCTTTCGGTGGTCGGGCCATTCCTGTCTCGCGCAGCCGCCGTCGGTTTGACGGGAGCGATCGTCACAGGCTTCTGCCTCTTCAGCGTCAGGCCGATCGAATATGCCGGGAATCCGGCATTTTTGGCAAAGATCGGATTGCTGGCAGTGGGCGTTGCCAACGCCGCCATCGTGCATGCCAGGGATAGCTGGCGAAAGGCGATTGCCGGTATGGCTGTTGCAGCGAGCTTGCGCATTGCAGCCATGGTTTCGGCGTCGGTATGGATTAGCGCTCTCATCGCCGGACGGTGGATTGGTTTCATATAGTCCTGGTTGCGTGCGTCTATAAACGGCGCATTGTTCGAATCCGGATCGGTATCGGCGAAACCGAATTGAAGGAGCCTGGACAAGAAGGCGGCCAAGCGGTCCATCTGGCAGCGTCATCACAAGGCCTGCCGGAGGCCGGTCGGGTCAGCTGCGGAAAGATCCCACGCGAGGATTGGGCATTCCCGTGTCTTGTCGGCGGTGATTACCGGTCGCTCAGTTTCCAGCGTGGATTGACCCAAGGCTCCTGGTTCGAGCGCGGCAGCGGCTGTTTGCCGAGAATATGGTCCGCCGCCTTCTCGCCGGTCATGATCGAGGGGCCATTGAGGTTGCCGTAGGTGATGTGCGGGAAGATGGACGAGTCGGCAACGCGCAGGCCGTCCACCCCGATAACACGCGTCTCGGGGTCGGTCACGGCCATTGGGTCGTTCTTATCGCCCAGCTTGCAGGTGCCGCAAGGGTGGTAGGCGCTTTCCAGATGCTCGCGCAGGAAGCCATCGATCTCTGCGTCCGTCTGCACCTTCTCGCCCGGTTGGATCTCCGGCCCGCGATATGGGTCGAAAGCTTGCTGGGCGAAGATCTCGCGTGTGAGGCGCACACAGTGGCGGAATTTCTCCCAGTCATCCGGATGGCTCATATAGTTGAAGCGGATGACGGGGTCGGACTTCGGATCGGGCGAGCGCAGGGTAACGGACCCGCGCGACTTCGAGAGATTGTAGCCGACATGTACCTGGAAGCCGTGGCTCTTTGCCGCCGCCTTGCCATCATAGCTGATCGCCACAGGCAGGAAGTGATACTGGATGTCCGGCTGCTTGATGCCGGCTGCCGAGCGCAGGAAGGCGCATGCTTCGAACTGGTTGGAGGTGCCGAGGCCGGATCTCGTGAACATCCATTGCGCACCCGCGACACCTTGCCAGAACCATGGCAGCCAGGAATAGAGCGAAACCGGCTTGGTGCTGACCTGCTGGAAATAGAATTCCATATGGTCCTGCAGGTTGGCGCCGACACCTGGCCTGTCGGCCTTCACCTCGATGCCGTGCTCCTGCAAATGAGCGCCCGGGCCGATGCCGGAAAGCATCAACAGCTTCGGCGAGTTGAAGGATGAGGCGGAAACGATCACCTCGCGGTTCGCCTTGATGATTTCGACCTTGCCGCGGCGCTCGATCTCGACGCCGGTCGCACGGCCGTTCTCGATAATGACCCTGCATGCCAGGCCGTAGGCGATGTCGACATTCGGCCGCTTCAGCGCCGGCTTGAGATAGGCGCTCGCCGCAGACCAGCGACGGCCGCGGAAAATGGTCTGCTCCATCAGCCCGAAGCCTTCCTGCTTCGAGCCGTTGTAGTCGTCCGTCGCCTCGAAGCCCGCCTGTTTGCCGGCTTCGATGAATGCATGGAACAGCGGATTGCGAAAGCCGCCGCGTTGCACATGCAGCGGGCCGTCGGTGCCGCGCCAGCCTTCCTCGCCGCCGTGCGAATGCTCCATGCGCTTGAAGTAGGGCAGCACGTCGGCATAGGCCCAGCCGTTGGCGCCGAGCTCTTCCCAACGGTTGTAGTCCTCGGCATGGCCGCGCACATAGACCATCCCGTTGATCGAGGAGGAGCCGCCGATCACCTTGCCGCGCGGCGCGGTGATGCGCCGGCCGTTGAGGTTGGGTTCGGGTTCGGAGAGGTAGCCCCAGTTGTAGCGCCTCATGCTCATCGGCCAAGCAAGGGCTGCCGGCATCTGGATGAACGGCCCGAAGTCGCTGCCGCCCGCCTCGATGACGATCACGCTGTTTCTGCCGTCTTCGGAGAGACGATAGGCAAGGGCCGACCCTGCCGAGCCGGAGCCTATGATGACGAAGTCTGCCTGCATGATTGTGCACTCGGTATGTGTTGATCTTCGCCTCACCACAAGCGGGAGGGCGTAACCTCTTCTCAGTAAGGCGCCGCCACCGGCCCCATGCCCACGTAGACCGTTTTCAACTCCGAATAATGCTCCAGCGCCGCCAGCGAGTTCTCCCGCCCGAAACCGGATTGCTTCGAGCCGCCGAAGGGAATTTCGACCGGGCAGAGATTGTAGGTGTTGATCCAGAGCGTGCCGGCCTCGAGCTGGTCGGCGACGCGGTGGGCGCGCGTCAGATCGGCGGTGAAGACGCCACCCGAGAGGCCGAATTCGGTGGCGTTCGCACGTCCGATGACTTCGCCTTCGTCATCGAAGTCGAGCACGCACATCACCGGTCCGAAGATTTCCTCGCGGGCAATGGTCATGCCGTCGGTCACGTCGGCAAACACGGTCGGCTGGACGTAATAGCCCTCGCCGGAAACATTGTTCGGAATGCCACCGCCGGTGATGAGCGTCGCACCCTCGGAGTTGCCCTTGTCGATGTAACTCAAGACCTTCTGTCGCTGGTCGAAGGAAACCATCGGGCCGAGCTGCGTCGACTCGTCCATCGGGTCGCCGATCAGGATCGCCTCGGTGCGAGCCTTCAGCCGCTTCAGGAACTCGCCCTTGATGTTCCTTTGCACAAAAACACGGGTGCCGTTCGAGCACACCTGGCCCGTTGAATAGAAGTTGCCGAGCATGGCGCCGCCGATTGCGCTGTCGATATCGGCATCGTCGAAGACGATCAGCGGCGACTTGCCGCCGAGCTCCATCGTCACATGTTTGAGGTGGCTGGCGGCGGAGGCGGCGACCTTACGGCCGGTCGGCACGGAGCCGGTGAGCGAGACTTTTGCCACGTCCTTATGGTTGACGAGCAGCGGGCCGGTGTCGCGGTCTCCCTGGATCACATTGTAAAGACCCTTCGGCAGGCCTGCTTCGAAAAGGATTTCGGCAATCTTCAAGGCCCCAAGCGGCGTGTTTTCCGAAGGCTTGAAGACCATCGCATTGCCGGCGATCAGCGCCGGCGCCCCTTTCCAGCAGGCGATCTGCTGCGGATAGTTCCAGGCGCCGATGCCGACGCAAACGCCGAGCGGCACTCGCTTCGTATAGGCGAAATCGCCGCCGAGCGGGATATAGGAACCGTTGAGTCCGGCTGCCGCGATGCCGCCGAAGAATTCGAAGCTGTCGGCGCCGGACGTCGGATCGGCGACGATCGTTTCCTGGATCGGCTTGCCGGTATCGAGCGTTTCGAGCTCGGAAAGCTCGCGATTGCGCTCGCGCATGATCTCGGCGGCGCGCCTTAAGATGCGGCCGCGGGCCGTCGGGCTCATCGCCGCCCACTCCGGCTGCGCGCGCTTGGCGGCCGCGATCGCCTTCTCGACGATGGCAGGCGTTGCCGCATGCAGCCGCGCGATCACTTCGCCGGTTGCCGGATAGATGCTTTCGATAACGCTTCCCGCTTCGTCCTCGACATATTCGCCGTCGATGAAGTGCGACGCTTTCGGCTGGGCTTTCATAATTCAATCCTTTGCTTTGTCCGACAGGGCAAAAAAAGCTCCTCATTCCTGCGCGGTTAGCCTCATTCGATCCTCCTTAATTGCATCGTCACGTAATCCTCTGTCAGCCCGATCGAAGCCTCGATGTTGATCGGCGCCGATTTCAGACTTTGGCGGATATAGAGTCCGTCGATCATCGCAGCAGCGCCTTCGGCGATGCGCCCTGCGGCATCCGGCGAACAAAGCTTCTTGAGGTTGGCCAGCAGGTTCGAACGCAGCCGGCGGGAATAGATGACGAGGAAACGGCGCGTTTCCTCCGAGCGCTGCGCCTCGGCATAAAAGGCAAGCCATGCGGCAATCGTTTCCGGCGCGAACTGATCGGCCTGGAAGCTGATGCGGATGACGGCAGAGAGCTTTTCGCGTGGGGTCCGGGCAGCCTTCAGCGCCGTCACCGTATCGTCACGCAACTGCTTGAGCAGCGAACGGACCGTCTCGATCAATAGTTGCTCCTTGCTGCCGAAATAGTGGTGCGCAAGGGCTGGAGACACGCCGGCCTGGCGGGCGATATCGGACATGGTGACGCTCAGCGAGCCTTGATCCGCGATGACGCGCAGCGCAGCGTCGACGAGCGCCTTTCGGCGTAGAGGTTCCATTCCGATTTTGGGCATGAAGGCCGGCTCCGAAAGTTCAGCGCATATTATTTTTGATTGACTAATCAATCAACAAAAATCTTTTTTGGCGGAGTTTGCGAAACCCCAACCCTTTCCGACGCGCAATTCTGCAGCATATCAGGCCTATCAGGAGGTGTGTCATGGCTAACGTCTTCGATGGAGCGCCGTCCTCGTCCCTGCAGTCGAAATGGATATGGTTCGTGGGTCTCGGCGTGCTGCTGTTGATCTGCGGCCTGATCGCGGTCGGAAATCTGCTTCTGGCCACAGTGGTGTCGGTCTACTCCGTGGGAATGCTGATGGTGTTTGGCGGGATCGTTTATCTCATCCACGCCTTTCAAGTGCGCGGCTGGGAGCACATCCTTTTCTGGGCGCTGAGCGGCATGCTTTACGTGCTCGCAGGCATATTCGCCTTCATCAATCCGATCCTGACCTCGGCTGCTCTGACGCTCTTTCTCGCTATCGCTTTGCTTGTCGCCGGCGTCTTCCGCGTCTTTATCGGCCGCCGCATGAAGCCGCTCAAGGGTTGGGGCTGGATCGTCGTAAGCGGTGTAGTTACCGCGCTTGCAGGCTTTATCATCGCACTCGGCTGGCCAGTGAACAGTCTCTGGGTGCTCGGTCTTTTCCTGGCGGTGGATCTGATCTTGCAGGGATGGACGATGATTGCGTTCGGCATCGGCCTGCGAAGCGTGCAATGACCCTGTCCACAGGCCCTGCTCACGGAATGTTTCTTTTTTGACAAGCATGTGAGGCGGGACTAAAATTCAAACAGATTACCCGAGACGCCGGCAGACAATCATTGCCGGATCAGATGTCATGAGTGGTCATGCGTCCCGCGTAGGGCAGGTTCTGCCCCATAGAAAACGAAGGGAGGAAGTTCATGCCGATGGTCACAGTTTCCATATCACCGGTCCAGGCAGCCGGC
This sequence comes from Rhizobium etli 8C-3, assembly GCF_001908375.1. Classification (NCBI taxonomy): domain Bacteria; kingdom Pseudomonadati; phylum Pseudomonadota; class Alphaproteobacteria; order Hyphomicrobiales; family Rhizobiaceae; genus Rhizobium; species Rhizobium etli. The sequence continues at coordinate 1,061,076 of NZ_CP017241.1, forward strand.
ATTCGCGATGCCGTCGATCATGGCGGCTATGCATCGAGCAGCGAAGTTGTCCGTGAGGCGCTGCGCCTCTGGGATGCCGCCCGCAAGCTCGCAGAATATCGCAATGAGGTCCTAAATGACGAAGATCGCGCGAGTGGAGGCCGCTGCGTTGCAGACATGTTTGCCGATCACGAAGCGGAGCGTCGCCGATCCGCCTGATGAGGATCGGGACCTATGCCATTGATCGGAATGCTGAAACATTCCGGTCCGCAACTTTCACAAAAGCTTCACATTGGCGAAAGGGTTCATTGATGCTTTTTCACCATCTTCGCTGCGAAAAAGAAGACTTCGCAGTGGAGAATTTGGCATGTCTTTGGCTGCCGCCGTCGAACCGGACGTATTGCGCCGTTATGCCAGCGATCAGATCGTGACGCTTGCGAAACTCGTCATCGAAAATGCTTTCCAGCCGATCGTCGAGGCAGGGACAGGCACAGTCTTCGGTTACGAGTCCCTGATGCGCGGGCAGGAGCGCATGGGCTTCGATTCCCCCGTTGAAATCCTCGATGAGGCCCATCGCGCCGGCCAGCTGCTGCAGCTGTAGCAGATGGTCGCCAGCCGCGCGCTCGCAAAGTTCGCGACGCTCGGCAATTGTTCGACCTCGACGCTTTTCCTCAATCTCGACGTCCGGCTGATCCCGCACGGCGACCGTCTGGTTGAGACCCTTCTCCAGCACCTGAAAGCCGCCAACATCCCACCCTCCTCGGTCTGCTTCGAATTCTCCGAGCGTTTCGACAATACCAGCGTGCCGGAATTCGAGGCGCTGGTTTCCAATCTTCGCAAGACCGGCTTCAAGCTGGCAATCGACGACTTCGGCGTCGGTCACGGTGAGATGAAGCTGCTCTGCGACTATGCCGTCGATTACCTCAAGATCGACCGTCACTTCGTCGCCGACATCGACTGCAAGCCGCGCAAGCGCCACCTGTTGAAGAACATCGTCAACATCGCCCATGTGCTCGGAACCCGGGTCATCGCGGAAGGCGTTGAAACCGAAGCGGAGTTCCTGGCTTGCCGCGAATATGGCGTCGATCTCGTCCAAGGCTGGTTCATTGCCCGGCCGACGCAGCATACGTCGGAACTCGTGTCGTCGTTTCCGCATCTTCAGGATCTCGGCAAAAGCAAGCACAACACGCAATCGCTCGATGAAATCCTTATCCGCAAGCAGATTGAAGTGCTGCCGACGGTCTATGAGAACGACAGCATCGACACGGTCTTCGAGCTCTTTCGCCGCAATCCGCGCCAGGCATTTTTCCCCGTTTTGAATGCCAATGGCGAGCCGCGCGGCATCATCCATGAGCATCATCTCAAGGAATATATCTACCAGCCTTTCGGCCGCGATCTCCTGAAGAACAAGATCTATGGCCGCACGATTTCGCACTTCGTCGAAATGGCACCGATCGTCGGTCTCAATTCCGACGCCGAGCGGTTGATGACGATCTTCGCCAATATGGAAGGCAGCAACTGCCTGATCCTTACTGACAACATGCGTTATGCCGGCGTCGTCTCCGCTGCCTCCCTCATCAAGGTCATCAACGAAAAACAGTTGAAGACCGCACAGGACCAGAACCCGCTGACCGGCCTGCCGGGCAACCGCGCCATCCGCGATTTCATGCGCCAGGCCGGTCGCGACGGCGACGAGGTGCGGCATTTCTGCTATTGCGACTTCGACAACTTCAAGCCTTTCAACGATACTTATGGTTTCCATCTCGGCGACCACGCGATCTCGCTCTTCGCCGCTCTGATGCGCCGCTACTTCTTCGCCGAGCGCCATTTCCTCGGCCATGTCGGGGGCGACGACTTCTTCATCGGCGTCATCGGATGGACGAAGGAGGAACTGACCGAGATTCTTGATCGGCTCATCACTGATTTTCGCGAAGACGTCCGCGATCTCTACTGCGACGAGGACCGCGCGGCCGGAGGCATTGCCGGTCATGACCGCGCAGGTGCAGAAGCGCGTTTTGCGCTGATGCGCTGCTCGATTGGTGTCCTTGAACTGTCGGAAGGCTTGGTGATTGAGGACATCAATCGTGTCAGCGCCGAGATCGCACACATCAAGGCCGAAGCGAAGGAAAGCGCCGACGGGCTGATCTTCCATCCACTGGGCGAGGCGAATTGACGCCTTTGCCACTTCTCTCCTTCCCAATCACGGGGCGCTGAATTATCTCCTGGGCTTTCGGAAAGAGGAGACCGTCATGCCTTTGCCAACGAACATGCGTTTCGTCGACCTGCCGAGCTTTGGCGGGCCGGAAGTCATGAGGATCGGGACCGGACCTGTTCCAGTGCCCGGCGAGGGGCAGGTCCTCGTACGCGTGCAGGCTATCGGCATCAATCGCCCGGATGTGGCCCAGCGTCAGGGAACATACCCGCCGCCCAAGGATGCGAGCCCCATCCTCGGGCTTGAACTTTCCGGCGAAGTGGCCGCAATCGGTCCGGGCGTTTCCGGATACTCGGTCGGCGACAAGGTCTGCGGCCTCGCCAACGGCGGTGCCTATGCCGAATTTTGCCTGCTGCCCATTGGCCAGGTCTTGCCGTTTCCGAAAGGCTATGATGCGGTGCAGGCCGCAGCCCTGCCGGAGGCCTTGTTCACCGTCTGGGCGAACCTTTTCCAGATGGCCGGCCTGACGGAGGGCGAAAGCGTTCTCATCCACGGCGGCTCCAGCGGCATCGGCACCACGGCGATCCAGCTCGCCCGCGCCTTCGGCGCCGAGGTCTATGCGACCGCAGGTTCGGCGGACAAATGCAAGGCCTGCGAAAAGCTTGGCGCGAAGCGGGCGATCAACTACAAGAGCGAAGATTTCGCCGAAGTCATCAGGGCCCAGACCGGTGGCCATGGCGTCGATGTCGTACTCGACATGGTCGGCGCTGCCTATTTCGAAAAGAATATCGCATCGCTTGCCAGGGACGGCTGCCTGTCGATCATCGCCTTGCTGGGTGGGGCCGTCGCTGACAGGGCCAACCTCGCGCCGATCATGGCCAAGCGCCTCACCGTCACCGGCTCGACAATGCGCCCGCGCACTCTAGAAGAAAAGCGCGCCATTCGCGACGACCTTCTCTCCCAGGTCTTTCCGCTCCTCGAAGCCGGCAAAGCCGCCCCCGTCATCCACAGGACCTTTGCCTTCGAAGATGTCGTCGAAGCACACAAGCTGATGGAAACGAGCAGCCATATCGGCAAGATCACCCTGACCGTTTAAGGTCAGCTTCGGACCAGCATCGGTGCGCACAAGTAAAACTGATCCTGGCCGTATGTGAGTCTCCGGGGTCGCTGAACTGTCGTCTGAGCGAAACCCGGGTCTGAACTGCGCATCTTGATGTGGCGTTGATTGCGCGTGGCAGGGCCCCCCACGAGGAATGCAATGGCTCTATTCCACTCTTGCCCCGTCTGCCGCAGCAGGATACCGCATTTCGTGCCGCTTCCGCGGTATTACATCGACAAGGCGACCGAACACGGCTTTCCCTATCGGGTCGATGAATTCGAAACGATCAATCATCAGGCCTATAGCTGCCCCAACTGTCACTCGAGCGACCGGGACAGGCTCTATGCCCTGTTCCTGACGCCTGTGTTTCAGCGCCTCAACCAGGCGCAGCCGTTCCGGTTTCTGGATATTGCCCCCGGCCGCTCTTTGAGCTTCTGGCTGAAAAGCCACCCACACATCTTTTACCGCAGCTGCGACATGTATATGCCGGAGGCGGACGACAAGGCAGACATTCACAATCTACCTTATGCGGACGAGACTTTCGATTTCGTTCTGTGCTCGCACGTGCTCGAACACGTCGACGATCCGGTGCGAGCCGCCTCCGAAATTCGCCGCGTACTCAAGCAGGACAGCATTGCCATCCTGATGGCGCCGATCTGCCTTTCGATCCAGGACAATTATGAAAATCCCGAAGTGACGACGCCTGAGGGGCGCTGGCAGCATTTCGGCCAGGATGACCATGTGCGCATCTTCTCGAAGCCGGGATTCGTCGATGTGATCCGGCAGTCGGGCCTTGCGGTGCAGGAGGTTCCGGTCAACGAATTCCTGACGCCCGAGGTCTGCGACACCTACGGGATCGGCCTCCGCTCCGTTCTTTATCTCGGCGTGAAGCAGCAGGCTGTCCAGCAAGAGCCGGAGCGCAGCGTCGCCTGAGGTCGCTCTCAGTGATGGAAGAGGCGCCCCGGGCACTCGCCCTTAGGCGCTTCTTTTCAATCTCGGCCTTCTCTCAGCGTCAGCGCCGCTGCGATCGTAACGATGCCGGGAAGCGCCATGGCGGCGTAGAGCCAGTGGGCGGCCGATATGCTGCCGGAAATGCCGCCCGGTGTAACGAGCCCTGTGCTGTTGGCAATGACGCCTGCGACCGCAGCGCCGAAAGCGCCGCCGAGCGACTGCACGGTCGAGATCGCGGCCGATGCCTTGTCCTGCTCGGCGCTGCCGACAAGGCGCAGCACCTTTGTCACCAGATGTGCCCATCCGAGGCCGACGCCGAAACCCATCATCAGCATTGCGACAGCCGCCGGTCCGAGAATTGCAAGGCTCGCAATATGGTTGTCCCGAGCGAGAAAGATCGCCAGGAAAACGGTCGCCAGCGCTTCGATGATACAGCCGGCGACGATCGCGTTGCTTGCGTGCCTGCCGGTCAGGGAGCCGCTGAAAAAGGCGGCGATCGTCCAGCCGAGCGCGACAAGGGCGGTCAGATAGCCGGAAATCAGCGGCGTCACGCCATGTAGGGCCTGCAGGAAATAGGGAATATAGATGTCGCTGACGAGGATGAACAGCAGCACGAACATGATGAGGTAGACGCGCGCAACCGGCTTTGCCAGCATGACGGCGCCGGTCGGCAGAAGCCGGTTGTTGCCTCGCCGCTCCGTCACCAGCATCAGCGAAATCGAGATGACGGAAAGGGCAATCAGTGCAGTCTTGGCGGGGATAGGCTCGACGGTGCCTGCGATGCTGACGAACAGCACGGCGACAAGCAGCAGGCAGATCTGCAAGACCGGCGTCTTGGCGTGCGCGCGGTCGTCCGTCGCTTTCGGTAGCAGCCATGGCGCAAGAACGGCCATCAGCAGGCCGAGCGGCACGAGGATGATGAAGGCGTATCGCCATGCACTGCCTTGCGAAAACACGCCCCCTGCAGTCGGCCCGAGTAGGGTCGCAACGCCCCAGATCGCGGCATAAAGCGTGGAGGCTTTCGGCCAGAGCGGCTCCGGATAAGCGAAACGAACGAAAGCATAGGCAAGCGCTGCAAGGATGCCGGCCCCGAAACCCTGAACGGCGCGCCCGGCGAGAACCATTTCCATGACATGTGCGGCCGCGCAGATGAGGCTGCCTATGGCGAAAATCAGGGCGCCGCAGACATAGGCGCCGCGCAAGCCCATGGATCGCGGCCGCATGGCGACGAAGATCGAGCCGAGCACGGCGGCGGCAACGAAAAGCGTCGTTACCCAGGCAAGTAGCGGCAAGCCGCCGATATCGCGTACGATAGAGGGGGCGACCGTGGCGGTGATGTAGCTCTCGATGGCATAGAGCGTCACGCCGCCGCCGAGCATCAGCGTGGCGGGCAGCAGGGACGGCGTGAAAAGCCTGAAGACGGATGACTTGGGTGCAGCGGCCCGATCGACACTGGTCATGACAATACCTTGATGTTTTCCCTAGCGGATCATTATTTTCCAAGTTATAAATAGGAAAATTGCATGCCTGCTTTTTTAAAGCAAGAATCACCTTGGAAAAATAAATGCGTCACTCGCCTGCCAGCCGCATCCTGCTTCTGATAAAGACCGATGGGCCGCAACGCGCAGCGTCGATCGCCGATGTGCTGGGCATCACCTGTGAAGCGGCACGCCAGCAGCTGACGAAGCTTGCCACAGACGGTCTTGTCGAGCCGCTTACCGAGCCGGGCTCGGGCAGGGGGCGGCCAGGCCAGCTCTGGCATCTGACCCCCGCCGGCAACCAGACCTTTCCGGACGGGCATGCGGAATTGACCGCGAATCTTCTGAGCACGATGGTCGAGACGCTCGGCAGGGATGCGCTGGATACCATCATCTCGGCACGCGAGGCAGAAACCGTGAAGCGCTACCGCAAGGAGGTCTCTTCGTCCGAGCTCGCTCTGCGCGTCCGACAGCTGTCGGCGATCCGGACGCGCGAAGGTTACATGGCCGATAGCTGGATGGAAGATGACGGCTCGTTCATGCTTGTCGAAAACCACTGCCCCATCTGTGCGGCGGCCCGGGCCTGCGCCGGCTTCTGCCGATCCGAGCTCGAGACCTTTGGCAATGTGCTCGGCGCCAAAGTCGAGCGGTGCGAGCACATTCTCCTCGGCGCCCGCCGCTGCGCCTACAGGATCAGTCCGCTTTAGGCCTTCGGTGCGCCGCAGCCTGGCCGAAAGGCGTTGCTTTATCGGCGCAACGCGCTATGGGTTTGCTCTGCCAAAACCGATCCGGATTCCTGCCCATGTCCAATCCCGTCACTGTCGAAGTCACGCGCGGCTCGCTCGTCGAAAGCTGTCATCGCGGCACGGTCGTTGCCGTCGACGGCGACGGCAAGGTGGTCTTCGGGCTTGGCGATATCGATGCCGGCGTTTTCCCGCGGTCCTCCTGCAAGGCAATGCAGGCGCTGCCGCTGGTCGAAAGTGGCGCGGCCGATGCCTATGGCTTCGGAAGCAAGGAACTGGCGCTCGCCTGTTCTTCACATAACGGCGAAGACGAGCATGTAGGGCTTGCCGCCTCAATGCTGGCGCGCGCTGGACGCAGCGCTGAAGCGCTCGAATGCGGTGCCCACTGGTCGTCGGACCGCAAGACTCTCATCCACCAGGCGCGCACGGTCACAGCACCGACGGCGCTGCACAACAATTGTTCCGGCAAGCATGCGGGCTTCGTCTGCGCCTGCTGCCATCGGGATATCGATCCGAAGGGTTATGCCGGCTACGACCATCCGCTGCAGCAAGAGATACGCGGTACGATGGAGAGCCTCAGCGGCGCCGTGCTTGGCCGCGACAATTGCGGCACCGACGGCTGCTCGATCCCGACCTATGCAGTCCCGCTCCGCGGCCTTGCGCATGGCTTTGCCAAGATGGCGACCGGAAATGGCCTCGAGCCGTTGCGCGCCAAAGCCGCGCGACGCCTGTTCGACGCCTGCATGGCGGAGCCCTTCTATGTCGCAGGTACGGGACGCGCCTGCACGGAGCTGATGCAGATCGCGCCGGGCAGGATTTTCGCCAAGACCGGCGCCGAAGGCGTCTTCTGCGCTGCAATTCCCGAAGAAGGGATCTCGATTGCCGTGAAGTGCGAGGACGGGACAACCCGCGCTGCCGAGGCCATGGTGGCGGCAGCACTCGCCCGGTTCTTCGAGAGGGGCAGCGAGGTTCACGCGAAGCTGATTTCGATGGCAGTCAAGCCGATGTACAATTGGAACGGCATCCATGTCGGCGACGTTCGCGTCACGGCTGCGCTCGTTGCATAGTCGTGCCGTTACGGCACAGAGCGCCTCTGATAATCAGTAATTCCTAATATACATTAAACCAAATCCTGCGGGAGGAGATGCGCGGCGGCGCAATTGTCCTACTATGGTGCGGCGTTCAACCCGTGCCACGAGGGCAGGACATGTTTGCAGGCCGCTATCTCTGGTGGATGCTGATCGCCGTCGCGATCTTCCTGTTCTTTTCCATGTGCTTCGATTACGTGACCTGGGCGATCATCGCCATGTCCGGCTGCGCCGAGATTGCCGGTTCGTGCGGACCAATCGTGCTTGCCATGTCCGGCACGATGAAGCCTTCGGGTATTGGGCTTGCGGGGGCCATCATGGTGATCTGCACATTCGCCCGTTTGCGCTACCTGTCGGTCCACTGGCTTTGGGCGCCTGTCGCGCTTGTCTGGTTTTCGACGTCGGCGGCCTTTCCGGGGATTCTCGCGGGTGGCTGGACGGGCCAGTTACGGCCGGAAATGGTGGTCGAAAGCCTGCCGGTGGCGTTCCTCTTCGTCACGGTGTTCTGCGGTTATCTCTTCATCGCCTTCGAAGAGGGGAGGATAACTCCCTTTGGCCAACGGGCCTGGCTGCGGGCCGCCATCTGGATTGCCGCAGGCTACGGCGTGCTTGCGGCGATCGCGGAAACGCCAGGCTTCGGTGCGTTTGCGGCCCGCATGTTCGGCATGCCGTGGATCGCCTTAACGATCGCGGCATTCCAGCCGCATTTGGCGGCGATCTGCGATCTCGGAACCGGCAGCATGATGCCGGCCTATGCTATGCTGGCCGTCTTCGTGGCGGCACTTTCGGCAAGCCTACTGCCGCAGGACATCGCGCGGCTCGCTGCGCCCTTCATGCTTCGAAGATCGCGGCATTGAGCGCCCGATAGGGCGCAAGCCGCTCTTTTGGCACTCCGGCCGAAACGATCAGTCCCGCAACGTCTGAAATGGCGAGCACAGGGCAAGGCGAAACGCGATCGAATTTCTCCTCGGTCAGCAGGGCATATGTTTCGGCCGCGCAACGAGCGATATGGCGCTTGATCGCCGCCTCCTCGTAGTCGCCCGTCGACAGCCCGTGCACGGGATGGGCCGCGGTGACGCCGAGAAAGAAAATATCGGGCCGAAGCTGCGAAATCGCGGCCATGGCCGCAGCGCCGGTTGCCACCATCGAGTGCTTGTAGAGCCGCCCGCCTGTGAGAATGATGTCGGCGGTCGGGTGATGTTCCAGTTCCGCTGCGATCGTCGGGCTGTGCGTTGCGATGGTAAAGGCGATGTCGCGTGGCAGACACCGGGCGATCTGCGCCGTCGTCGTCCCGCCGTCGAGAAAGATCATCTGCCCCGCTTTGACCATTTGCACCGCCCTGGCGCCGAGCCGCTGCTTGGCATCGGACGACACGCTCCTCCGCGCCGAGAAATCCGGCAGGTCGGGTGCGATCGGCATCGCGCCGCCATGCACCCGTTTCAAGAGCCCGTCGGCCGCCATCTCCCGCAGGTCGCGCCGGATCGTATCTTCCGACAGCGCCAAATCTTGGGCGACGCGCTTGGCGATGACCTGGCCGTCACGACGCAGGATGTCGAGTATCAGTGATTTGCGTTGGGTGGTCAGCATTTCTCCACACGAAAATCCACGAAACATCACGATAATGCCTGAAATGACTCGACATGCAAGCATATTTGCGCATTATCGTGAGATCCCGTGCATGAGGCCGGGAGTGATGGAGTTGACGATGTTGATCCTGATTGCAGGGCCATACAGGTCCGGAACCGGCGATGATCCGGGAAAGATGGCGGCCAACCTGAAGCGGCTGGAGGAACCTTCCTACGCGCTCTTCAGGGCGGGCCATGTGCCGATGATCGGCGAATGGGTGGCCTTGCCGGTCTGGAATGCAGCCGGCGGCAAGTCGACCGGCGATGATCTCTACGAGGAGATCTTCCACCCCGTCGCCCACCGGCTTTTGGAGCTTTGCCAGGGCGTGCTGCGGCTGCCGGGGAACTCCAAGGGAGCTGACAACGACGTCCGCATCGCGCGCGAGCGCGGCATTCCGGTCTGGTACAAGCTGGAAGATGTGCCCGGCTGCGCGAGGGCCGCATGATTGGCCGGGGCCGGCAACGGCCCCGAATTCGCCCATGGGCACGGCGCGACGGCTACGCTATATAAACCTGCCGAAAGGGAGTCTCGACCATGCTGACATTTTATTTCGCGCCAAGCACCTGTGCGCTAGCAAGTCTCATCGCGCTGGAGGAATCCGGCCTTGCCTATGAAGCAAGGATGATCAGCTTCAAGGACAACGAGCAGCGTTCGCCGGAATATCTGAAGATCAACCCGAAGGGCCGCGTCCCCGCCCTCGTCACCGATCGCGGCGTAGTCACCGAAACGCCGGCGATCCTCGCCTATATCGCGCAGACCGTCCCGGCAGCCAGGCTCGCGCCGCTCGACGACCCGTTCGAGTTCGCCCGCCTGCAGTCCTTCAACAGCTACCTCTGCTCGAGCGTGCATGTGAACCATGCACACAAGCGCCGCGGTTCCCGCTGGGCAGACGATCCCGCCGCGCACGAAGCCATGCAGGCCAAGGTTCCCCAGACCATGACGGAAAGCTTCGAACTCATCGAGGAGACGATGCTCGCCGCCCCTTGGGTCATGGGCGAGCAGTATTCAGTCGCCGATCCATACCTTTTCACGATGACCGGCTGGCTGCGCGGCGATGGCGTCGATCCGATGCGATTTGCCAAGGCGAGCGCCCACTACGCCCGCATGATGGACCGCCCTGCAGTGCAGCGGGCGCTGACGATCGAAAAGGGCTGAGGGCGCCCCTGTGCCCTCCTCATCTCGTCGGCACAGGAGATGGGAGGGCTGGTGGCATCCGGTCCATTGCCGTTGTCTGCGCGAAAGATCCAGGTTGCAATCAGGCACATTTCGTAAGCGGCCGCGTCTCGTATCGCGTTGGCTTCGGCGCTGCATAGTTTGAAGGCAGATCGGCCATTTGCCGCAGCGACATTGTGGCGATCTGCGGATGCGACAGCGGATCATCGCCCTGAGGAGATGCCGCCTCGGATGACCTATTCAAGAAAAACTTCAGCAATGACATTGCATGCCTCGCTTTCTCTGGCTCAAAAATGCACAGTGTACGGCGAAATTCCTCGCCGTTTCAGGTGCTGCGCCTCAATATCGGAGCCACGAGAAACCTTTTCAATTGAGATTATCAACGACCCGCTATAGAAAATATATATGCGCAATCTCAACTCGGTGCATTTGAATGGGCTGCGCGCGCTGGAGGCGGTCGGGCGTCTCGGTTCGCTGCAGCTTGCTGCGGAGGAACTCGGGGTCTCGATCGGTGCCGTCAGCCAGCAGGTCATCAAGACTGAAGCGCAGCTCGATCAGCTGATATTCGAGCGCACGTCGAAAGGCATGGTGGTGACGCAAGCGGGCGCGCCGGTGCTTGCGGCCCTGACGGAGGGCTTCAACCGCATGTCGCAGGCCGTCTCGATTGCGCAGCGCCGGGACGACGCCACGCTGACGATCTCCGTAGCACCCGTCTTCGCTGCCCGCTGGTTGGTGTGGCGGCTCGATCGTTTCGCCGCGCGTTTTCCGGATATCAAGCTGCGCATCGATGCAACGACTTGCCTGGTCAATCTTTCGACATCCGACGTCGATATCGGCATCCGCGTCGGTGCCGGGCAGTGGCCGGGTGTCAAGGCCGAACTGATTGTGGAGCAGGAAGTATTCCCGGTCTGCGCACCGCAGATGGCGCGCGATCTGAAGGAGCCTGCAGATATCCGGAAGCTGCCGGCCGTCATCGATGGCCGCGCCATGTTCGGCTGGGAGGTCTGGATGCAGGAGGCGGGCCTGTCGGGTTCGGCGCCGGCGACGCGCCACGTCTTCAACGACGCATCGCTCTGTCTCGATGCGGCCATCGCCGGGCAGGGCGTCATGCTCGCCTGGCAGACGCTGGCAGACTATTCGCTGCAGGCCGGCCAGCTCGCCGTCCCCTTCACCATCCGTGCCAAAACCGGCTTCGGCCACTATTTCGTGACCGCCGAAGGCGCGCGCGAGCCGAAGAAGGTGCGCGACTTCAAGGCCTGGATCCGCGAGGAGATGGCCGGAACGGTGAAGCTGTTTGCTTGACGGCGTGGCTGGCAGTGCGCTGTGCTTCACGCTGCATTGGCTTTGTATAGCTCGTGTGGCAAAGCTGTTGGTGAGAACCCCATTTGCAGAGGAGTGATCCTTCACAGTGCCCATCGGCGTTGCACACGCAGAACTGATCGCCGTCCTTGCCGCCGTAACCGACGACGACCCGCGCGTCATGACGGTCAGGAGCGGCGAAGCGTTGCCATCCGGATCCTTCGAGATGGGGCACCGCACGCTGCAGAGCGGGCTGCGGGAGTGGATTCAGGAGCAGACGGCGCATCCGGTGGGCTATCTTGAGCAGCTTTATACCTTCGCCGACCGCGACCGGCAGAATGAGATCCTCGGTGGACGGACGATCTCGATCAGCTATCTGGGGCTGGTGCGGGAGCACCCGGCGCCGGGCTGGCACAGCTGGTATGAATATTTTCCATGGGAGGATCACCGCAAAGGCAAGCCGCCGGTCTTCGACGCGCTTGTCGACGGGCTGCGGCGCTGGGAAACGACGGATGCGGCTCGCCAGCAGAACCGCAAGCGCCGGATCGCCTTTACCTTTGGCCTGGATGGCGCCGCGTGGAACGAAGATCTCGCCCTGCAACGCTACGAGCTGCTGTACGAGGCGGGTCTGGTGGCAGAGGCCGGCGCAACCGTGGCGGAAAACCCGGGCCGGCGGATGTTTGCCGATCACCGGCGGATCCTTGCGACGGGAATAGCCAGGCTTCGGGCGAAGATCAAGTATCGTCCGGTCGTCTTCGAGCTCATGGCGGAGAGCTTCACGCTGCTGCAGCTTCAGCGCAGCGTCGAAGCACTGTCGGGCCTTACTCTTCATAAACCGAATTTCCGCCGGCTGATCGATCAGCAGCAGCTGATCGAGGAAACCGGCGAAACGACCAGCGAAACCGGCGGCCGGCCCGCGAAGCTCTTCCGCTACCGGCATGCCGTTGTCGAAGAGCGGGCGCTGTCCGGCTCGAAACTTCCGCTCTCCCGCGCTTGACATAAACTCAAATTGAGAATAATCAGCTCGTCCACGAAATACTCATTTCGAGTATAAAGGAGCTCGCCGTGAATCCTCCCGTGTCCGCGTCCTCTCTCTATGATCGCGTTAGCCGCGTCATTCCCAAGGCGGAATGGCTGACCTTCCAGGACGATGTCGAGGCGATCCTCGATCTGAAGCGCCGCCGCAACGCCGTCATCCTCGCCCACAATTACCAGACGCCGGAGATCTTCCACGGCGTTGCCGATATCGTCGGCGACAGCCTGGCGCTGGCGCGCAGGGCGATTGAGGTGGATGCCGAGGTGATCGTGCTTGCCGGCGTCCACTTCATGGCCGAAACAGCCAAGCTGCTTAATCCTGGAAAGACGGTGCTCATTCCCGATATGGGCGCCGGTTGCTCGCTGGCCGATTCGATCACGCCAAAGGATGTCGCGCTTTTGCGCCAGGCCCATCCCGGCGTGCCGGTCATCACCTATGTCAATACCTCGGCGGCGGTGAAAGCCGCTTCGGATATCTGCTGCACCTCGGGCAATGCCAAGGAGGTGGTCGAATCGCTTGGTGTGCCGCGCGTGCTGATGATCCCGGACGAATATCTTGCCCGCAACGTCGCAAAGGACACCGATGTCGAGATCATCGCCTGGCATGGCCACTGCGAGGTGCATGAGCTCTTCAACGCCGATGACGTCCGTAAGCTTCGGGAAAACTATCCGGGCGTCACCGTGCTCGCCCATCCGGAATGTCCGCCCGATGTGGTCGCCGAAGCGGATTTCGCCGGCTCCACCGCCATCATGTCGGACTATGTCGGCAAGAAGCGACCGGCCCGCGTCGTGCTGCTCACCGAATGTTCGATGAGCGACAACGTCGCCGTGCACCATCCGGATGTAGAATTCATCCGGCCCTGCAATCTGTGCCCACACATGAAGCGGATCACGCTTTCGAACATTCGCACGGCGCTTCAGGAAAACCGCCACGAAGTCACCGTCGAGCCCGCCATTGCGGACGCGGCGCGGCGTGCCGTCGAAAGGATGCTGGCGATATGACCGAAATCCTCACCGATCTTGCCGGCCGCCCGGTCATTGTCGGCAGTGGCATTGCCGGGCTGATGGCGGCGCTCACACTGGCGCCGAAGCCGGTCGTCCTGGTCACGCAAGCCGCCCTGGGTGCCGGGACCTCGAGCGCCTGGGCCCAGGGCGGCATTGCCGCAAGCATCGGCGCGGATGACAGCGCAAACCTCCACCTTGCCGACACGCTTGCTGCCGGTGACGGCCTTTGTGATCGTGAGATCGCCGCAGATATCCTGCGCGAAGCGCCAGCGATGATCGGGTTGCTGGAGAAACTGGGCGTCTGCTTCGACAGGAGCGGCGAAGGTCGGCTTGCGCTCGGGCTGGAGGCCGCCCATTCCCGCCCGCGCATTGTCCATGCCAAAGGTGACGGCACCGGTGCCGCCATCATTCGCGCTCTGGTACAAGCCGTCTCGGCCACGCCGTCGATCACCGTGCTTGCCAATTTCGAGGTCCGGCGTCTGGCGCTCGCAGACGGTGCGATCGGCGGCGTCCTTTGCGCGTCCGGCGGAAGGGCCTTCATCGTGCCGACGCCGCATGTCCTCCTGGCAACCGGCGGCCTCGGCGGCCTTTACGAGGCGACGACCAATCCGGTCATCAATTTCGGCCAGGGCATTGTCCTTGCTGCAAGGGCAGGTGCCGAGCTTGCGGATATGGAATTCGTGCAATTCCACCCGACCGCACTGCGTTCGAAGCGGCGGCCGCTGGCGCTCGTCAGCGAAGCGGTGCGCGGCGAGGGCGCGTTTCTGATCAACGAGCGCGGCGAGCGCTTCATGGCGGATCAGCCTGCTCGGGAACTTGCACCGCGCGACGTGGTGGCGCGCGCAATCAGCGCCGAGATCGCCCGCGGCGGCAAGGTCTATCTCGATGCCCGCGAGGCCCTCGGCGCTCGCTTTTCAAGCCGCTTTCCGGTGATCGATACCTTGTGCCGCGGGGCCGGGGTCGATCCGGCGCGGCATCTGATCCCGGTTGAACCGGCCGTGCATTACCACATGGGCGGTGTCGCCACAGACAAGAACGGCCGCAGTTGCGTCCCCGGCCTCTGGGTCGCCGGCGAAGCGGCTTCGACTGGCCTGCACGGCGCCAACCGCCTTGCCAGCAATTCGCTGCTCGAAGCCGCAGTCATGGGCATGCGCTCTGCCCGGGATATCGCCGGCACGACCGCATGCCTGCGGCCCACAGTGATCGAACCGCTGCCGCTGCAACCCGACGCATCGCCTGTCCGGCCGATTGTCTCTGCGCATCTTAGCGTGCTGCGCAATGGCAGGTCGATCCACGGCGCGATCGGCGCGCTCCTTCCCTTCGTCGAGAAGGAGGGGCCGGCAACGGATCCGGCCACCGTCGGGCTGTTGATTGCCGTCTTTGCGGCGCTGCGGACGGAATCGCGCGGCGCCCACGCCCGAACCGATTTTCCGCTGAAGCACGTACATGCCAGGCGCCAAAGGATGAACTTATCTCAGGTTTTGAATTTTGCGCGCGCCGTCGCATCCGACCCCCTTGAAAGGAGTGCTTGACATGACGCTTGTTGGCCTGCCGCGGCTGCTGATCGAGCCGCTCGTGCGCAATGCGCTGCTGGAAGATCTCGGCCTTGCTGGCGACATCACCTCGGCGGCCGTCGTTCCGCAAGATCACCGCTCCACGGTCGTCATGGTGGCCCGCCAGCCTGGGGTGATCGCCGGGCTTTGCGCCGCTGCGCTGGCGTTTGAGCTTGTCGATCCCGCGATCATCATGACCTTTCATGTCGCGGACGGCGCGGCGGTGAAACCCGGAGACGTCATCGTCACGGTCGAAGGTCCCTCTCGCGCCATTTTGACGGGAGAGCGGACGGCGCTGAACTTTCTTGGCCATCTTTCGGGCATCGCCACGGTGACGGCCGGGATCGTGGCCGCGATCGCCGGTACGAACGCCTCGGTCGCCTGCACCCGCAAGACGACGCCGGGACTGCGCGCGCTGGAGAAATATGCCGTGCGCGCCGGCGGCGGCGTCAACCATCGCTTTGCGCTTTGCGATGCCGTGCTGATCAAGGACAATCATGTCGCCATTGCCGGCGGCGTCGCCGAAGCCATTTGCCGGGCCAAGGCCGGTGCCGGCCATATGGTGAAGATCGAAGTGGAGGTCGATACGCTCGATCAGTTGCGCGAAGCGATGGAGACCGGCGTCGATGCCGTCCTGCTCGACAACATGACCCCGGACCAGCTTCGCCGGGCAGTCAAAATCGTCGCCGGACGCGCGATCACCGAAGCTTCCGGGCGGGTGACGCCGCAGACCGCAGGTGCGATTGCCGCTTCCGGCGTCGATCTGATCTCGGTCGGCTGGCTGACGCACAGCGCCCCGACGCTGGACATCGGGCTCGACTGGAAATCCAGCCAATCGGCAGGACGATAACGGCTTTGGGTCAGACCGGCTCTTTCGAGCGTGTCGCCTGCATGGCGAGATAGGCGGGGCGGGATTGGCAGCGCTTCAGCCAGGCGCTGACCTTCGGATGAGCGTCGAACAGCGCCTGTTCCGTTTGGCCATAGCGCAGCACTTCCGCAACGTTGAGATCGGCAACGGTGAAGCGGTCGCCGACGATCCATTGATTGTTGGTGAGGTGTTTTTCCAGCACGGCGAGCGGACGCTTCATCGAGCGGCAGGCGACGTCGATTGCTGCCTTTCCGGCCTCGGTGTTTTCGTGCTCGTTGTCATAGGTCACGACGATCCTTACCGTATGCGGCTCGAGTTCTGCCAGCGCCCAGACGGTCCACATCGTCAGCAAACCGTCTTCCTCGACGGTTTTGCCGGAAATCGGCCCGCCGTGCTTGCGCACAAGATAGAGATTGATCGCCAGCGACTCGTGCATCACCAGCTCGCCGTCCTTGATCGAAGGAATCTGCGCCATCGGATTGATGGCGATGAACTCGGGCGAGAGCGTATTGATCGGTGCATCTGGCGCCAGCGGATTGTCAAGCCGCTTCGCCTGGATCACCGGAACCGAGGTGAAGGCGATGTTGAGTTCCTCGGCCGTCCAGTAGACGCGCGCGGCGCGCGAACGGTAAACGCCGTAGATTGTCAGCATGCTTTTGTCCCCCTTGAACGTTGCGCGCAAAGTAGAGCGCGGCCGTGCGAAGCGAAAGCGTCTGGTCCTGATGGATCAATGAAAGCTTTTGATGTGTCTCAGCTGCTGCGGTTCCGCTCGATGGTCAGATGCGGGTATTGTTCGCTGCCTGCTTGCGTAAGGTCGCCGGAGACCTTTTTCTCCCATTCGAAGCCCAAGACTGCCCCCTCGGTGATTTCCTGGAAGACGTTGTCGGTGATCACCGCCGTGCCTGAGCCTTGTGCCACCGAAACCGCACAGCCGACGGGGGCCTTGCGCAGGACATTTCCGGTAACAACGAGATTGCGCAGATAAGGCCCCCAGCCGAGCTGCATCGCAAAGAGCGGGGCGTCTTCGACGACATTGCCCGAGATGGTCGTGTCGGCTTCGGCGGCAATTCCGATGCCGAAGCCGACCTCGGGTTCGTAGGGGCCGTCGCGCCTCAGGTTCCGCACGATGTTGCCGATGATGGTGGCCAGCCTTCCGCCTTCGTTGAAATTGGCGATCGATATGCCGTTTGCAGCACCATCGACGAGATTGCCGGACAAGACGGCACCTTGAAAATCGAATTCGGCATAGATCGCCGTCTCGCCGGAGCGCAGGCATTGATTGCCGGTGATCTGGACGTTGTCGCCGGAATTGGCTCGCACGGCGCTAAACGCGCAATCGGCGATCTGGTTATCTGCCACCATCACGCCGCCGGCGCGAAAGACATTGATGCCGTTGCCGTTCTGCCCCGTACCGCCGTCATTGGCCCTGATGCGTCTTACGCGGTTGCCGGTAATGGCGGTGCCATCCTCGCCCTTTTCCCAGCGGTGCACGAGAATGCCGCCGTTGCCGCAATCGGCAACCGTATTTCCGGTGATCGCAATGCCGGTGGAATCGACTGCGAAGATGCCGGCCTGCGCCGCCCCCGAAATACGGCTGCGTTCGATCCGGCCGCCGCAGCGCTCAAGGCGCAGTCCATGCTTGCCGGATTGCCTGATTTCGCAGTTGTCGATCTGCACGTTGGCAATGCCGGTCAACTGTAACAGGCCGCTGTTGACCTCGCCGCTCATCCCGCCGCTACCCTCGATGACGATACCGGAAAGCTCGATCCGCCGGGCGCCTTTCGCTGAATTGACGCTGCCTCGATGAAGAATGCGCGATGCACCCGAAACGCCGAAAATGCGGGCATTGTCCGGAAGCACGAGGTTTGAAGCTTCATAGGTCCCGGCCGGAAGATAAAGCGGCATGTCGTTGCGTGCCGCCTCGTCGATCAGAGCCTGCAGGTTGCTGTTTGCCGCGCCCGATGCATCCAGCGCCCAGCCGGATGCGGACCGTTTTGAGCTAGCGAAGGCAAGACCGGCCATCGGCAGGACCAAAGCTGCACCGGCAAGGCCGAGCATATTGCGCCGCAGATACATCAAGGACCCTTTCGCCGTTCATCATCCGTGCCAGACATATATCCGTTCTGACACAGAATCCTTGCCGCGAAGTATCTTGGGGAGCCTAATTTCCGCTGAGCTTGCCGATCGCCTCGATTTCGTTCGTCCAGATGCCACCGGAATAGTCGACGGGCAGCTTTGCCAGCAGTTCGGGCGTATCGATCCCCGTCGAAAAATCGCCGCCGCGATAGGGGCCGAGCGCAAAGACCACGCTGTTTCCAGCCTCCATGCGGTTGAGGAAACGGTCCGGCCAGCCCCAGAGCCACGGGGCGATATTGACCGGAACAAGAACCATCGTGTTCTTGCAGGCTTGCGGCAGGATGCCCGTCCAGCCGTAGCCGATATATCCGAGCAGGCAGGCTTTGAGGCTCGCGCGCGATGCCGTCTTGACGTCTGGCGCCAGGCGCTGAATGGTTTGGACGGGCTCGTTGCCGCCATAGACCATGATCAGTTCAAGGCGCGCGGCAGAAAGAGCGTTGAGGACGGCAGCCAGTTTCTCGCCTTCGGAGGGATCCCGGCTTTTGACATTGATCAGCAGCCGCCTGTCCGGAAACGTCTGAAGCACCTCGTCAAGCGTCGGCATCTGGCCAATGCCGGTCCCTCGGAAAGGAAAGGTCTTGCCGCCGTCGGCCGTGTAGCCATAGCCGATATCGAGCGCCTTCATTTGCGCCATCGAGTGCGCGCGGGTGAGGCCGTGCCCGTTCGTGCGGCAGTCGAGCGTCCAGTCGTGGAAGATCGCGAACTGCCCATCCGTCGTCGGATGGACATCGACCTCGACGATATCCGCACCCGCATCGAAGCCCGCGCGAATCGAGCGAATGGTGTTTTCCAGATAGTCGTGCTTCGGCGGCAGCATGCGCGCTGCCGTGCAAGTGTCGTTCGTCAAATCCCGCTCGTCGAAACGCTGGGCGATCCCGCGATGTGCCAAAAGCACGGGCATGCCTTGCCGGTGCGATGCCAAAAGACTGGTATTGTTCAGATATACGGCTGCGGCGAAGACGGCGATTGCCATAATGCTATAACGAATTTTCCTTCTCAAATCGGTTGCCTCCAAACGAATCTGGCCAATCGCAAAGGCGAGATATGGGTCGATCTGCGGCAGCAGGCAGCAGGCAGACGGAATTGCAGGAAGCTACTGGCTCTCGGCCCATTTCCCGCTATCTTCTCGCTGATGATGCGACCCGATGCTCTTCTTTTTCCGGCTCCTGAAGGGCTATATTGCCCGCAGGGCGGATTCTATGTCGATCCGGTGCGGCCGGTGGAGCAGGCGCTCGTTACGCATGGCCATTCCGATCATGCCCGCCCTGGCCACCGGCATGTTCTTGCGACGCGCCAGACGCTTGACATCATGCGCCTGCGCTGCGGTGAGGGGTTCTGTGCCAGCGAGCAGGCCGTCGAATACGGCGAAAAGCTGGAATTGAACGGCGTCAAGGTAAGCTTTTATCCGGCAGGCCACGTCCTCGGCTCTGCTCAGATCGCGATTGAGAAGAACGGCACCCGCATCGTCGTTTCCGGCGACTACAAGCGCCGTGCGGACCCGACCTGTGCGGCCTATGTGCCGGTGCCGTGCGACGTCTTCATCACCGAAGCGACCTTCGGGCTGCCGGTGTTCCATCATCCCGATCCGATGGAGGAGATCGGCAAGGTGCTTGGCTCGCTCCGGCAGTTTCCGGAGCGCACGCATCTGATCGGCGCCTATGCGCTCGGCAAGGCCCAGCGCGTCATCCGTCTGCTGCGCGATGCCGGTTTCGACGAGCCGATCTATATCCACGGTGCCATGGAGCGGCTTTGCGAATATTATGCCGGGCAGGGCATCGACCTCGGCGACCTGCGGCCGGCGACCGTTGAAGGCCGCGACAAATCCGCCTTCAGGGGCGCCGTTGTCGTCGGTCCGTCCTCGGCCTTCGCCGATCGCTGGGCGCGCCGCTTCAACGAGCCGCTTCCCGCCTTCGCATCCGGCTGGATGATGGTGCGCCAGCGCGCCAAGCAGCAGGGTGTCGAACTGCCGCTCGTCATCTCCGACCATTGCGACTGGCCGGAACTTGCCGACACGATTAACGAACTCAGCCCCGCCGAAGTCTGGGTCACCCACGGCCGCGAGGAAGCGCTGGTCCGCTGGTGCGAGCTGCACGGCATCAAGGCGAGGCCGCTGCATCTGGTAGGCTATGAGGACGAGGGAGATTGACGCAGATGTGTGGGACCGGCTCCCTTTCGCCCCAATACAGCGTTGCTTCATGCTGCGTCGATGCGAGATGGACGCGGTGGGCACGGCGTGTGAGACCCTCGTGCGTGCGGGGAGCGGTTGGGAAGGGACCTTCAGAAGAAATGGCTTTTCCACCGGTTGGAGCGGTCGCATGAAACCCTTTGCCGATCTCCTCGACCGTCTTGTCCTGACGCCCAGCCGCAAGGGCAAGCTGAAGCTCCTGACCGACTATTTCCGCGACACACCCGACCCGGACCGCGGTTATGGGCTTGCAGCGATCGCCGGGACGCTCGAAGTGCGCAACGTCAAGCCTGCCATGCTGCGCGATCTGACGCTTGAGCGGATGGACGAGGTGTTGTTCCGCTACTCCTACGACTATGTCGGAGACCTTGCCGAAACGATCTCACTCGTCTGGGACAACGAAAAGGACGTCGATCGCTCCGCCTTTGTCCAGCCGCGCCTCGGCGAGGTCCTCACCCGCATGAATTCGCTCGGCCGCACCGAAGTCCGCAGTTTCGTCCGCGATACGCTCAACCGGCTGGATCCGTCTGGCCGCTTCGCCTTCATCAAGCTCGCCACCGGCGCCATGCGCATCGGCGTCTCGGCGCGGCTTGCCAAACAGGCACTGGCCGATCTCGGCGGTAAGGACATAATCGAGATCGAAACGCTATGGCACGGTCTGGAGCCGCCCTATGAATCGCTCTTCGAATGGCTGGAGGGCAGGGGCGGCAAGCCGGTGCTCGCGACGCCCGCGATCTTCCATTCCGTCATGCTCGCCCATCCGGTGGAGGACAACGATCTCAGCGGCCTCGACCCGGCCGATTATGCGGCGGAATGGAAGTGGGACGGTATCCGTGTCCAGCTTTCGCGCTCCGGCGAAACGCGCAAGATCTATTCGCGCTCCGGCGACGACATCTCCGGTGCCTTCCCGGATATTGTGGACTCCATCAGCTTCAACGGCGTACTCGACGGCGAACTGCTCGTCGGCGGGACCGCACGCTCGAACAGCCCGACGAGAACCTTTTCCGACCTTCAGCAGCGCTTGAACCGCAAGACGGTGACGGCGAAGATGCTCGACGAATACCCGGCCTTCATCCGGGCCTACGACTTGCTGTTCGACGGCCAAGAGGATGTGCGCGGCAACAGCTTCATCGACCGGCGCGACCGGCTCTCGGAGATCATCGAGCAGGCGCCGCACGATCGGTTCGACCTTTCGCCGCTCGTCGCCTTTTCGACATGGGATGAATTGGACAAGCTGCGTACTTCGCCGCCGGATCCCGTGATCGAGGGCGTGATGATCAAACGCCGGGACAGCATCTATCAGGCGGGCCGCATGAAGGGCCCGTGGTTCAAGTGGAAGCGCAATCCTTACAACGTCGACGCCGTCTTGATGTATGCCCAGCGTGGCCATGGCAAGCGCTCGAGCTACTATTCCGACTTCACCTTCGGTGTCTGGACCGAGACGCCGGACGGCGAACAGCTGGTGCCAGTCGGCAAGGCCTATTTCGGCTTCACCGATCAGGAGCTGGAACTGCTCGATAAATTCGTCCGCAACAACACCGTCGAGCGTTTCGGTCCGGTTCGGGCCGTGCGCGCAGATCGGGAGTTCGGCTTCGTCGTCGAGGTCGCCTTCGAAGGCATCAACCGCTCGACGCGGCACAAGTCCGGTGTGGCGATGCGCTTTCCGCGCATCTCGAGGCTGCGGCCGGACAAGCCTTCCTACGAGGCAGACCGCCTTGAAACGCTGGTCGCGATGATCGACGAAAGCCGTGGTACTGGCCCGCCTGCGCGACAATGACGCAGGGGCGGATTTCAACGCAATGTGTATTGGCCCGAATGCGGTTCTGGTGCAGATATTTGGGTGCCCGGGGGCTATCGGGTGCTGTGTCATGTCCTTTGACGACGATCGAAATGCCTCTTTCCGCCAACGCCGCGCGATCATCGCCGGTATGGCGGGTGCCCTCATGCTTCCCCGCGCCGCCTCTGCCTTCAATGTTCCGGATCAGCCACGCCTGATCACCCACGACTATGCCAAGGTCCGCCGCCGTTTCCGCACGAAGCTGCTGCAGAAGGGTCCTGCGCCGGACAAGTACGAGGCATTGGGCGCGCCGCCGGATGGCGAACAGATATTCTACCGCTCAGGCGCCGGCGGCGAGCTCGAACTGGCGGCCTGGGTCAGCAAATACAAGCGCGGGCACCATGCAAGGCCCGGTGTGCTTTTCCTTCACGGCGGCAATGCCATGGGCGTTGGCCAGTGGCAGCTCCTGAAACCCTATTGCGAGGCCGGTTTCGTCGTGCTGATGCCGTCTGTGCGCGGTGAAAATGGCCAGATGGGCAATTTTTCCGGCTTCTACGACGAGGTGGACGATGTTCTTGCCGCAGCCGAGCGACTGGCGCATCTGCCGGGTGTCGATGCGAACCGGCTGTTTGTGGCAGGCCACAGCATCGGCGGCACGCTGACCATGCTTGCCGCCATGAGCACGCACCGTTTCCGCGCCGCCGCCCCGATTTCCGGCAATCCGGACGCCTTCCGATTCTTCAATCGCTACCCGCAGGACATCCGCTTCGACGACGGCAACAAGCACGAATTCGAGGTTCGCTCGGCACTTTGCTACGCACAAAGCTTCAAGTGCCCCGTCCACCTCGTGCACGGCACGCAAGAGGATCAATTCAACGACCGTGCCGTCCTGCTCGCTGCCCGCGCCCGTGCGGCCGGTATCCGCATCGAAACCGACAGGGTGGCCGGCAACCACACATCCGCGCTGCCGGCCGAAATCGATCAAAGCATCCGCTTTTTCCGCAGTGTGGCCGCTTGAACGCGTCTTCAATTTTCGCCGCGACGGTCTATATTGGACGGATGATGGCGCAAATGACAGACGAGATCATTCCGAACGACTTCCCGGTGCTGAAATCGCTCCTGATGGATCGCGATCCTCTATGCGCAATTTCCGCAAAGGAAGCCTTCGCCCTTTATGAGCGCAACTGGCGCTTTGTCGATGTTCGCAAGCTCACCGAACATGAAGCGCAGCTTGTGCGTGAATTGGCGACCGTCTACGGCCACGGCGTTGTGCTCGTCTGATGTAGAGTCGCGCGAAGCCTGGCAGTCTTTGGTGCTGACGCCAGCTTCACGCCAGCCGCAAATGCCATTCTTCCGCCAGATATCGCTCTGCTGACAATGGATGAAGGGTGGGTTTATGGATTCTTCGCGCCGGGTGTTTGTCTTTGCCGGCCTTGCCGTGGCGGCTCTGGGTCTCGGCGGCTGCAACATCCTTGTTCCGGATACGGCTGCGACCGATCCGGCCCGCTTCGTGCAGGAGACTTCGCCGGTTTTCTATGAGCCGCCGGGTGTTGACCCGCGCAAGGTGAGGGCGATTTCCGATCCGCCGGTGCCGCAGGTGCGCGATCTCTACTCGACGCAATTCAACCAGACCTACGGCCTGCCGGTCACCAGTCCGGTGAACGCTGCCCTTTACGGCGAGCTTCGCGATGGCGATTTCCTTTTGCCGGCCATTCCGGTGAGCCGCCTTAGTCCCGAGCATCTCCGGCAGGAGGTCGACTACCCGACGCAGGAAAAGCCCGGCACCGTCATCGTCGATACGCGCGCGCGCCACCTCTATCTCGTCGAGCCGAACGGCAAGGCGATCCGCTATGGCGTCGGCATCGGCCGCGAGGGCTTTGCCTGGTCGGGCCGCGGCGTCATCCAGTGGAAGCAGAAATGGCCGCGCTGGACGCCGCCTGCCGAGATGGTCTCGCGCCAACCGGATATCCGCCCCTTCTCGGCCGAAAACGGCGGTATGAATCCGGGTCTCGGAAACCCGCTCGGCGCCCGCGCCATGTACATCTTCAACGATGGCAAGGATACGCTCTATCGCGTGCACGGCACGCCGGATTGGCAATCGATCGGCAAGGCGACCTCGTCGGGCTGCGTGCGCATGCTCAACCAGGACGTCGTCGACCTTTACGAGCGCGTTCCATCCAAGGCCGAGATCGTTGTGATGTAGCGGCGCAACAGGGCGAACGATATCGTCTGCCCGCACGGGGACACGACTTCGTGAGGGTATGGTTTATTTGGCGGCGGCAGATAGATTTCCGAGTCGTCACCTGGCATTGAATGAACCAACCGGGGTGGGTGCCGCATCCCGGCTCTCCCCGCGACAGAAGGAAATCCGTCCCGCGCATGAGTCTCGAAAAATCTCTCTCCCGCCGCAACTTTCTCTCCTTTTCGGCTTTGACGGCGGCCTCCGCGCTCGCCGGCTGCGCTTCCACTTCGGCACCGAGCGTACAACCCGTCGGTTTCCGTTTCCCACGCCCTTTCGAGACGACGCCCGCTCCTACGGATGCCGAGCTTGACGTGATTTACGGCCCCATCGAGGACGGAGGCTTCCTGATCCCCGCCGTCCCTTACCAGCAGATCGATCCGCGCTACTATCGCCAGCAGGTCATCGATCCGACAGGCGAGCGTCCAGGCACGATCGTCGTCGATACGCCGTCGCGCTTCCTCTATCTCGTCCAGCCGGGCGGGACAGCCATGCGCTACGGCGTCGGCATCGGACGCGAAGGCTTTGCCTGGTCCGGCAACGGCGTCATTCAATGGAAGCAGAAGTGGCCGCGCTGGAAGCCGCCGAATGAGATGGTTGCCCGGCAGCCAGAACTTGCAAAATACTCGATCGAACGCGGCGGCATGGAGCCTGGCCTCCTGAACCCGCTCGGCGCCCGCGCGCTCTATATCTTCTCGAATGGCGAAGATACGCTCTACCGCCTGCACGGCAATCCCGAATGGCGCTCGATCGGCAAGGCTGTCTCGTCCGGCTGCGTGCGCCTGCTCAACCAGGATATCATCGATCTTTACGACCGCGTACCGAACAAGACGCCGATCGTCGTCTGGCAGTGATGAATGGACATGACTTCCTTCCGCTCCGGAAGGAAGTCTTTTGACCGGTCTCAGCCGCCCGCCGGCAGATGGCCGGCAGCCAGTCCTGCACTGTTGTAGGAGGGGCGGGGTGTCGGCAGTGCGATTGGTGAACCTTCCGGCGGCATGACCGTGCCTGGAGCCGTCGATGCCGGTGGAACGGCCGGAATGGCGGAAGTCGTGGTGGCATCCGGTATCGAGGCCAGGTCGGGCATGGCCCTCGGGATTGGCCCCTTCTCCGGCAGCAACACTTCGATTTGCGCGGAGGTCGCGAACGGCTGCACGCCTGCGAACTGGACCGGGCCTGACAGCCGCGGGTCGGAAACGTAGTTCATTGCCACTTCATAGGCCGGCAGCGGTGCCGGCGTTTGCAGTGTTCCGTCCCTGCCGCGCTTTTCATAAAAGACGTTGCCGCCGGCTTCGACGACATAATGCATGTTGCGATAGGGGAATTTCAGGCCGTCGGTGTGGAAGAACATGGCGTTCTGCACGCCGGGATGCCGTTCCCCGCGCAAGATCCCGTCCACGGCAGAATCGAGTTCCGGTCCGGCCATCGGATCGACGACCCTGGTCATGACGCCGGGCGCGAACTGCTTTTCCTGCGCTACGACCTCGCAAATCGTGTCGGGATAGGCGGGCGAGGTGAGCCGGTTCATCACGACTGTTCCGACCGCGACATAGCCATCGCGATCGGCGTGTTCGGATTCGAAATACATGGCGCGCTTCAGACAATCGCGGTCCCGTGCCGTGTAATTATAAGTCACTTTGGCTGATGCTGGTTTGGCGGTGGAAGAAGGACGTGCAGTCGGCGGTGGCGCCTTGGCGGCCGTCGTGCACCCTGTTGCAGCCAGTCCGGCGAAGAGAATCCCGGAGATGGTTTTGCCCAATTCGTATCGCGCCCTCAACGGCCGGTGCCTCCTATTTGTTATAGTCCAGCCCAAATCACGTCGCGGAAACGTTTTAACTCACGTTCGTAAATAATCCAAACACATTTCGTGATTCACCGGAAAACCATTATGATTCAAAGGGAAGAGGCGCGCGAAAGCGGATATTTCGCTAGGCGGCCGCGCTGGAAATGCCCATCCGGCAGCCCGATGCTTGAAGTGCGGCGCTGGCAACATCGATGAAGAGCCGGCGCAACCAGACGGAACGTCCGTCCGCCCGGTCGACGCGGCGGTAGAGCATCGTGACCGGTTCGGCAGGCAGCGGGATCGGCGGCACTGAAACCGTCAGTCCATGCAATTGCGCCATGCAGCGGGCGATCGATTCCGGGATCGTCGCGATCACCGGCATGGCCCGCAGCGCCGTCGGCAGGGCGGAAAAGCGGGGCACCGTGGCCACCACCTGCCTGCTGTGCCCCAATCGGGCAAGGGCGATATCGACATTGGTCGAGCCGTTGCTGCCTTCGAACGAGACGCCGACATGGTCTGCCCTGGTGAAGTCCTCGAGGGTCAGCGGGGTCTTCAGCCTGAGCTGCTTCGGATCGAAGATCGAGATCGAACACTGGTCGAAGAGCGGATGGCGGACATGCCAGGAGGCGGGCTCGTCGTGGATCGAGACGCTGAAATCATAGGCGCCCTCGTCGAGCAGGCGTGCGGCGTCGCGTTTGTGGAAAGCCACACCGACCAGCCGGGCGCCCGGCGCCAGTTCCCGCAGGCGCGCCGCAAGCGGGCCGAAGAAGGCTGATTCGAGATTGTCGCACAGGCCGATGCGGAATTCGCCTTTCCAGCTGGCGGGGTCAAAGGCAGCGGGCGGGCGGATGGCCCGCTCGATGCCGGAAAGCGCATCCTCGATTGCCGGTGCGATGGCAAGCGCGCGCGGCGTCGGCTGCAGGCCGCGTCCTACGCGGACGAACAATTCGTCGTCCAGCGCTTCTCGCAGCCGCCGCAGCGCTGCCGAAAGCCCCGGCTGGCCAAGCAGTAGCCGCTCGGCCGCGCGGCTGACATTGCGTTCCTGCATCAGCACCGAAAAGGCCAGCAGGAGGTTCAGGTCGATTTTCCGAAGGATCGCGTCATTTATCATTTCCAGTAATACCTGGCATGGTTACTATCAATTTGCAATAGGATTGGAGATGATCATTTTCTCGTTCCTCTGCCGCTTCCTTCCAACTGCGCGGCACCAACAAGGAACGATCTCGATGACTTTCACAAAATCTCGAAGTGGGCCGAGGCTGGCATTGCTATTGCTCTGCGCCGCCAATTTCCTGGACGCCATGGACGTTTCGACCATCGGCGTTGCGCTTCCTGCCATTCAGATCGAACTCGGCATGCAGGCAACCTCGCTGCAATGGGCCGTCAGCGCCTATGTCCTCGGCTATGGCGGCTTCCTGCTGCTCGGCGGCCGTGTTGCCGATGTTTTCGGTCACCGCCGCGTCTTTCTCTGGTCGCTTGCCGTCTTTGCGGCTGCGAGTATCGCGGGCGGCTTCGTCGACAGCGGGCCGACGCTGATTGCCGCCCGCCTGATCAAGGGCATCGCCGCGGCCTTTACTGCACCGGCCGCTTTGGCGCTACTGCTTTCCGTCTTCGGGGAGGGCAGCGCCCGCGCAAAGGCGCTTGGGATCTTCTCCTCCACTGGCGCGGCCGGGTTCGTGCTTGGCATGGTGCTCGGCGGTGCGGCCACGATTTTCAGCTGGCGGGCGACGCTCGTCATGGGCGCTCCTGTGGCGATTCTCACGCTGGCGATCGCGCCATTCGTCCTGCCCGCAGACGAGCGCCGGGGAGCTGACCGTCCGCGTTTCGACTGGGCAGGCGCCTTGACCATCACCCCCGGCCTGCTGCTCTTCGTCTTCGGCATCACCAACGCCGCAGCCGACGGCTGGAGCGCCTTTCCCACCTGGGGTGCACTGACTGCGGCGGCCGCCCTGATCCTGATCTTCCTTGCCGTTGAGGCCCGGCATGCTGATCCGATGGTGCCGCTTGCGATGTTCGGCCGGGCAAGACTCAGCCATGCCAATGCCGTTGCCGCCCTCTTTCAAGGCGTCTATGTCGGCTTCCAGTTCATCGCGACGCTCTACTATCAAAACGAGCTCGGCTGGTCGGCCTTCGGCACCGGCTTCTGCTTCGCTTTAGGCGGCGTCTTCGTCATGTTCCTGGCGCCACGCTTTGCCGCGATCGCGCAAAATCGCGGCACTACAGGCCTCATGGCGGTCGGCGTGGCACTGCAGGCAGCAAGCTACATCTTCTGGGTGGCGGCTGTCGGCGACATCAATCCGGTCCTGCTCGTCGTCCTGTCGCAGGTCCCGCTCGGCCTCGGTTACGCACTGACCTATCCCTCCGTTCAGGTCGCGGCACTCGCTGATGTCGAGGAAGACAAATCCGGCCTGGCTTCCGGCATGCTCTTTGCCGCCTTCCAGATCGGCGGCGGCATCGTGCTCGCTGCCGCCTCCGCCGTCTTCGGCGCGGCGCCGTCCTTCGGCCTTGATCCCTATGTGGCAGGCGTCGCCTTCACGGCGCTGCTTGCCGTCGCGGTCGTGCTTCTCGCTGCCCTCGGTCCAAGGACGTCGCCGCTGCGCGCCGCAGCAGCCTATCAGGCGGCCGAGTAATCGGCAAAAGCCCGCGCTTGTAAAAGGCGCGGGCGATTTCTCACACGGCTGCGTTCAGGTTCGCGCGCAACTTTTGTAAAGATCCGCGGATCTGCGCCATTTCCTCGAGCGTGCAGCCGGCCGCCTGGCCGATGGCCGCCATGATCATTGCCGCCTCGCTCTTCATCGACCGGCCCTTCGGCGTCAGCGAAACGATCACCTGACGCTCGTCCCGTGCATCCCGCGTACGCTTGATGAGCCCGGTCTGCTCCAGCCGCTTGAGCAACGGTGAGAGCGTGCCCGAATCGAGGTCGAGCTGCTCGCCGATCGTCTTTACCGGAAGTTCGGCTTTTTCCCAGAGCACGAGCATCACCAGATATTGCGGATAGGTGAGGCCGACCTTGTCAAGGATCGGCTTATAGGCGCGCGTGAAGGCATGCGCCGTCGCGTAGACCGCGAAACAGAGCTGTTTCTCCAGCCGCCTCTCCTCTTGCGGGATATCCATCGTCTTTGCCATCTGCGCTTTCATGATCCTGTTCCTTTGAGGGCAATTCTCCTCTTTTCAGATTCCGAATGCAATTTGCGAAATTCACTTGCGTACAATTTAATTGTGCAATATACGAAATCCAGCCCCAACGCAAAGGAGACTGACATGCCTATCCTCTATACGACCCAAGCTTCCGCCACCGGTGGCCGCGCAGGCCGCGCCGTTTCCGAAAACGGCGTTCTCGACGTGACGTTGACTGTTCCCAAGGAACTCGGCGGCGATGGCGCCACCGGCACCAATCCCGAACAGCTCTTTGCGGCCGGCTATTCCGCGTGCTTCCTCGGTGCCCTGAAATTTGTCGCGGGCCAGCAGAAGGTCAAGATTCCGGAAGACACAACGGTTTCCGCCAAGGTGGGAATCGGCCCGCGCGAAGACGGCACGGGCTTCGGCATCGACGTGGCGCTCACCGTCAACATTCCCGGCCTGGATAAGGCCGAGGCTGAAAAGCTTGCCGCCGCCGCCCACATCGTCTGCCCCTACAGCCACGCCATGCGCACCTCGACCGAAGTTCCAGTCACAGTGGCCTGAAGCAGAACCACCTTCTTCCCGGCGGGGAGAAGGTGGTCCAAGGGGCCGAACGAGGGAGCGACATGGCAAACTTGTCCTCGATTTTCACTCAAACGCTCGCTTGTTACGTCGCCCACCCCATCGCTCCGGGTGGAATTTTCGAAGATGCCGATCGGCTTTTCCAGGAGCGATTTCGGCAACGATCCGCGCGTCGCCTGTTGGTCAGGCGAGCGCCTGCAGCTCGCTTCGCAGCCGCTCGCTGCCGCCACCAGGCAGCTTCTCATCCAGCGCTGCATGCGTCTTTCGCCAGATCGGCAGCGCTGCGGCGAGTACCGCCTTGCCCTCCGGGGTCAGGCTGAGCAGCCGGCCCCGCTTGTCTTTCGGATTTTGAGTTACATTTACCCAGCCACGACGTTGCAGCGGTTTCAGCGCTGCCGTCAGCGTCGTCTGGTCCATGGCGAGAAGATTGGCCACGGGCCCCATCGGCGGCGGCTCCGGCCGGTTGAGGGACATCATCAGCGAGAACTGCCCGTTGGTGAGCCCCACTGGACGAAGCGCATCGTCGAAAAGCCGTGCGAGTGCTCGAGCGGCCCGCTGAACATGCAGGCACAGGCAGGTGTCCCGTACCAGCAGCGTCGTCGAAAAGGGAATTTCAATCGCGTTTGACATGCTCTATTTCTATTGATATCAATCTATTTAGTCAAGCGAATGAGGACGAATGCCGGTCTTGCCGGCGGCGCCGGAGGAGGGCGCTCGCGATGCAGAATCAAGTCGTTTCCCGTGAACAATGGCTCGAGGCCCGCCGGGCGCTGCTCCTGAAGGAGAAGGAAGCAACGCATCTCAGAGATAGGATCAATGCCGAGCGCCTGGCCATGCCCTGGGTCAAGGTCGACAAGGACTACGTCTTCGACACGCCCCAGGGAAAGAGAAGTCTATCCGATCTCTTCGACGGCCGCAGCCAGCTGATGATCTACCATTTCATGCTGGGTCCGGATTGGGATGCCGGTTGCCCGGGCTGCTCGTTCCTTTCCGATCACGTGGACGGCGCGCTGCCGCATCTCAACCATCACGATGTCACCTGGGTCGCGGTTTCGCGCGCGCCCCTCGCCAAGATCGAGGCCTACAAGAAGCGCATGGGCTGGAAATTCCCCTGGGTTTCGTCCTTCGGCAGCGATTTCAATTTCGACTACCACGTTTCCTTCAGCCCGGAAGATCTCGCCAAGGATAAGGTCTTCTACAATTTCACCGCGATCGAACCCGCCGAGGCCCATGACGAACTGCCGGGGCTGAGCTCCTTTTACAAGAACGAGCAGGGTGAAATCTTCCACACCTACTCCAGCTATGCCCGTGGGCCGGAGGAACTGATCGGCACGCTGATGATCCTCGACCGTGCGCCGAAGGGCCGCAATGAGCAAGACACGATGGATTTCGTCAAGCGCCACGACGAATACGAGGGCGCTCAAAAGACGCAATCCTGTCACTGAAATCTGCGAACATCCCCAAGGGAGAAGGATGATGGAAACCGCAAGAGCGTTGGAGGAGCATCGCTTCCTCGAAAGGCTGGTGGGCGTCTGGGATGTCACGGCATCCGAAATGACGGCCGACCAGCAATGGACCGAGATCGTGCGCTCGCTGCACGGCATCTGGTTCGTTGCCGAAGGCAATGGCGAAATGCCGGGCGGCGGGGCTGCCACCACCATGCTCACCCTCGGCTACAATGCGGCCAAGGGCAAATATGTCGGCAGCTGGATCGGCTCGATGATGGACTACATGTGGGTCTACGAGGGTGATGTATCGCCGGACGGCAAGGTGCTCAGCCTCTATACCCGTGGCCCTGATTTCCAGAACCAAGGGGCCGAGCAGGACTACCGTGAGCAGATTATCTTCACCGATGACGATCACCGAACCTTCAACTCGGCAGCCAAGCAGCCGGACGGCAGCTGGAAGCAGTTTATGGAGGCGCATTACACGCGCAAGCCGTGATCGAGAATCGAACCCGATCCCATATACGCACGAAAAGGAAAAAGATCATGGCTTCCGATACCCATGGAAAATTCATCTGGTGCGAACTGATGACGGCGGACACCGAGGCTGCCGCCCGCTTCTACAGCTCTGTCGTCGGCTGGACGACGAAAGAGATGCCGATGGAGGATCTTCCTTCTCCCTACACCATCTTCGAGGCGTCAGGTCGCGGCGTCGCCGGCATGATGACCTTTCCGGCCGAGCTGGAAGGGCAGGGCATTCCGCCGAACTGGACAGGCTATGTCTGTGTCGACGATGTCGACCAAACCGCGAAGGATTTCGAGGCGAACGGCGGCCAGATCCGCCGCCCCCCGCAAGACATCCCGACCATCGGCCGCTTCGCCGTCGTCGCTGATCCACACGGCGCCGTCCTATGCATCATGACTCCTTTGCCGATGGAGGGCGATAGCGGCTGGGAGCCGGAAATGAATACGCCCGGCCACGTCGGCTGGCACGAACTGATGGCCGGTAATATGGAGGAAGCGTTCACTTTCTACTCGAAGGTCTTCGGCTGGACCAAGGACCACGATTTCGACATGGGCGAGATGGGCGCCTACCGCATCTTCGCCGAACATGGAAAACAGATCGGCGGCATGATGACCAAACCCGCCAATGTGCCGATGTGCTATTGGGGCTATTACTTCAATGTGCCCGGGATCGACAGCGCTATCGAACGCGTCAATGCGGGCGGCGGCAAGGTAATCGTCGGTCCGATGGAAGTGCCCGGCGGCAGCTGGATCATCAATGCGACGGACCCGCAGGGCGCTTTCTTCTGTCTCGTCGCGCCGGGCCGCTGACCTCGCAGCAATTCCCGGAAATGGCGAATCGAGATACGGAAATTGATCGGCGGCGGCCCTGGAAGCGGGGCTGCCCTTCCGTTTGAGCGTCAAAATCCGTCCCGCTAATATCTTGATTTTATTCAAATTTTACCATTCAAACCCGAAGAGCGCCCGGCAAGGTTAAACCTTCCTGAACATTTGGGTGGATGCATAATCAGCTATATCTGCGTGGTTACGGGAGCCGACGCAGACAAGTTCAATGTTTCGCCAACCGGTGCGGTGACCTTCAAGACTTCACCGAATTTCGAGGCTCCGACCGATGCCGCCGGCAACAATGTCTACGACATCATCGTGCACGCCACCGATGGGATCGCCGATACGACAAAGGCGGTCGCGATCACGGTCACGAACCTTGCGGAGGCTTCTCCGCTATCCGTCAACGAGGCGGCCAGCCTGACCGGGCGATATGCGTTCGCTGACAACACCGGCTCGCCGAACAGCATCAATTTGTTGCGAGCCTGTCGGTCAGCCACAGCTTGGAAAGTGTCCATTCCACGAACTTCGATGATTGGCTCTCCAACAGCGCAGCGCTGTCACAGGCAATCCAAGTGCCGGCGATGTCGGCCTTTACATCTTCCGGGTGACTGCCGCCGATTCCCAGCGCAGCCAGCAGTCGACCTATGTTGCTTTCAGCGCGATCGAGGATGGGGGCACGACCTATTCCATCACCAACAACGGCAACGGAAATGAGAACGGCTTGGCCTGGGTCAACGCATCTAGCTCGGGCGGCGATCTGACCTTCATCAACAGCAATCTGAACGGCGCCTTGAATGCAGGTGGAGGGGACGATGTGGTGATCGGCTCCGGCAATCCCGAGACGGTAAACGGCGGCTCCGATCATGATGCGCTTTATGGCATCGGCGGAGGCGACATGCTTTATGGCGGCGGTTCCACAGACTTCATTGACGGTGGAGACGGAAATGGCACGATGTCGCGGTGCTTCAAAACTATACGTCGACTGTGAAGATCATCTACGATGACGATCATCACTCGACCACGACGCCGGTCGCTTGACGGGCGCCCCGTTTCGGTCTTGGTAGGGTTGAACCTGGAAAAGGCGCTTCGGCGCCTTTTCTGCGTTCTGCTTCACGCCGCGGGAAGCCTTGCAATCGCGATCGGCTCGCCATCCTCCGTCTCGCTGTCGAACGCCATCTCATCTGCAAGCTGTCGGATCCTGTTGAAATCCTCCGGCCCCTCAAAGAGGGCGCCGCCGAGCTTGATCTTGAGGTCAAGCGGTGCTTCCTCGGTCTCGAAGGCGGCCTGCGAGACCCGCCTGCGGATGCGGGCGCCGATGTCCTGGGCGTTTTCGGGAGTGGCGCCGGGCAAGAAGATGCCGAGCTCGTTCGAGGCGAGGCGGGCGACGAGGTCGCCGCTTCTGACCGAACTCTTGATGATGTCGGCCAGCGATAGCATCACCGTGTCGGCCCATTGCGGGCCGTAGCGGCGGCTGATTGCGTCGAGCGTCTCGATGACGACGGCGATCATGATGCCGCCGGTATCCGTGGCGATCTTCCGGCGGCGCTCGGAATAGTTCTGCATCGCGGCGGCAAAGGCGGTGCCGTTGAGCGCATTCGTCACCGGATCATGGCGAGTTACATGGTTCATCTTGGTGCGCAGCGCCGCAAGCTCCGACTTTTGCAGCTGAAGCGCCAGAAGCAGCGGAAATGCAACAAGGAACGAAATTGGAGGGATGCTCACAAATCCTACCAAAAATGGTTTATCCGGGACTAGAAGGTTTAAGATAAGTAAAACACCGAGCGATCCTGCCATGCAGAACGATGCGCCAAATGCGGCGAGCAGCAAGGCGGGTTTTATTGTGGCTGGGGAGTAACGGTTAATAAAAATCATGGGGTGGCATACTCATTAGGGATGAGTGTCAAGCTAACCGTGAGCGCAACAAGTACCGGTTAAAAAATCCTGTAAAATTGTTATTTTAGAGGCCTCATGGATTAACTGTCTTCGCAGGGAGACGGCTGGGCAATATTTCCCGCTACTGAGCGCCCCAGGAAACGAAAAAAGCGGCCGCGTCGTGCGGTCGCTTCGGACATCCTGCGTTCTGGTCTCAGTGTGCCGCGCCTTCGCCCGGTGCGACCTTTTCCAGCGGCATGCGCGAGGCAACCTGCTTGTTGCCGGCCCGCAGCTCGTGCAGATATCCCTTGCCGTCGGCGATTGAAAAGGGCGGCTGGTAGTCGGGCAGGCGGCTGTCGGGTAGCACCGGGTCGCGCTTGTTGTCGAGGATGAACTAGTTGCCATCGACGGCAACCGAAAGCACCGCATGATAGAAGTGACGCTTCTGGTCGAAGAGCACGACGACACATGTCCTTCATGTCGACGCCCTCGGCGCGCAGTGCTGCCATCTTCAGGATCGCACCGGGCTCTTATCTGTTCGCGATCGCCGGCAGCGGCAACCTGAACCTGCTGGGTGTTGCGCCGAAGGTGTTTTGAGGCCTTTTGCTCGCTTGGCCACGGAGGCTGGGCGGTCAACGACGACCCGCTGACGTCTGCAGCAACCGCTCCTTTTGCTCCGGCGATCAGCCCTTCGGCAAATCTTCCCCACCTCCTGCCGACGCAAAGAACCCCTCGGGGTCTTCCACTTCCACCAGCCGTCGCTTTTCGATGAGCCAGAACCGGTTGCCAACCGCGCGCACGAAGCTGCGGTCGTGGGAAACGAGCAGGCTGCTTGCCCTATGCGCGATCAGCTCGTTTTCCAGCGCTTCCTGCCCGTCGATGTCGAGATGGTTGGTGGGTTCGTCAAGCAGATAGAAGTTCGGGTTGGACAGCCGGAGCACCAGCATGCCGAGCCTTGCCTTCTGCCCGCCGGAAAGTTGGCCGATGGGGCGGCCTTGCATTTCGATTGACATGCCGGCGCCCGCCAACAGTGCGCGCGCCCGCACGTCACCGACATCGAAGCGGCGGATGATGATGCCCATCGGCGTATCGACATCGCGCAGGTCGGCAAGCGCCTGGTCGCCGTAGCCGAGCGCCAGCGAAGGCGTGGCCTTGATGCCGTTCCGGGCCGTCTCCGGGTTCGCAATCGCTTGGCGCAACATGGCGATCAGCCGCGTCTTGCCGGTGCCGTTTTCGCCGAGCAGCACGATCCGGTCTCCCTGGCAGATGAACTGCCTGCCGGTCTTGAAGAGCAGCGTGCCGTCTGGCGCCTCTACCGCCGCATCCAAGAGCGTCACCAGCACCTTGGCATGCGTGCCGCGATTGGCAAGCCGGATCGCACCGGCTGAACGCTCCATATGCGCGGGTTTCGCCGCATCCTCGAGTTTCTCGGCGCGCTGCTTCAAGTGCTTGGTCTTGACGACGAGAAGGTCGCTGCCGGAATTGATGCCGATATTGTTGAGCTTGGCGGCCTGCTTGCGCAGTTGCTCGGACGTCTTCATGTCGCGATCGTAGCGGCGCGCATCCGCCGCATCGAGCTCGTCGATTGAAGTCCGCGCCCGGGAATAGGGCAGGGCGAAGATGTGCGATTGCTCCGGACGCAGGAAGAGCGTGCGGTTCGTCACGGCGTCGAGGAAGGCGCGGTCATGGCTGGCCAGAATCACCACCACGTCGCGGGGGAGGCCATTCAGCCATTCCTCCAGCCGTGCGATCTTGCCGAGATCAAGATGGTTGGTCGGCTCGTCGAGCAACAGGAGGTCGGGTTCGGTCACCCATACGCGGGCAAGCATCGCCAGGCGCTGCCATCCGCCGCTGAGCGCCGAGAGCCAACGCCAGCGCAATTCCTCCGGTACCTGCAGAGATCCCAGCACGACATCGACGCGCCAGCTCTCCGTTTCCGCCTGCTCCGGAGCGAGCGCATCGAGAACGGCCTCGTAGAATGGCTTGGCCAACAGGGCAGGAGGCACATTCTGCTCGACATGACCGATCGTCAGCCCGCGCGCCCGAGTGATTTCGCCTTCGCTCGGCTCCAGCGTGCCGGCCACGCAGCGCAATAGCGTGGATTTTCCGCGGCCGTTGGCGGCCACGATGCCAATGCGGTCGCCGGCATTGACGACGAGATTGAGCTTGGAAAACAGCGGGCTCGACAAGGTCATGCCGAGATTGCGAATATTGAGGAGGGTCATGATCGTTCTCTGGTCTCGACCGCGCGATCATCCATCGAGGGCTCCCGGGCCATCTTCGATGCGATGTGTCAGCGGTGAATGGATAGTCTCAGACGCTCAAGCGACAAAGCTTGGCGCCGCGGGCCACATGGGCCGACCAGAAGAGAGGTTTTGCGAGAAACGGTCCCTGGTCAGCCCTGCAAACGCATTTGCAGGGCGTCGACGGGGCCGCGCTGCCGGTTGAACCGGAAATAGTAATTATGCACGCGACCCTCCTTCCTCTTAGAGTGCAGGCGTTGAAATATCATCGCCCTTGCCTGAATGCAACCATGGCGGCCGCCATCGGGCCTGTTACTAATAGCGCCGCACCGAGTGCGACACGTTGCTCTTCGCGGCCGAACTTGCGCAGGACGGGCTTGCTGCTATAAGCGGCCCGACCGGTTAAGTCTTGAAGTAGGAGCAACGACCATGGCGGGCAATGACGACGAGTACGTCTATGACGAAGTAACGGGTGAATGGCGCCCGGCTTCGGAATTGACTGCCGCCGCGCAGGTGGCCGCCGAGGTCCGCGACTCTGCCGGAAACGTCCTCAAGGACGGCGATTCCGTCACGCTCATCAAGGATCTGAAGGTCAAGGGCGCCAATCAGACGCTGAAGCAGGGCACCGTCATAAGGTCGATCCGGCTGACGGACGACCCGGAAGAGATCGACTGTCGCCACGATACCATCAAGGGCCTTGTTCTGCGCACGGAATTCGTTCGCAAGCGTTGAGGATCACTCGGCGAGCCAGGCATGATATAACCTCATAGCAGCTCCTCTGCCCGGCAGCAAAGAGCAGGCTAAGCTGCCGAATGCCCACCATTTGGCATCTGCCTCCGCGACCTACCGCTTCAAACTCCCCAGAATGCCCCGCACCAGCGCCCGGCCGACCTGCGTCGCAACCGTCCGCGCCACGCTTTTCATCGCCGCCTCGACGACTGTCTCTCGCTGATAGCCGGACGAACGTCCGCGCGATTGACTGCGGCTCGGCTGTTCGTCATCGCTGCCGAAGCCGGGCAGCGTCCAGCCAGAGGCCGTGCCGGCACTCGTCTGCTGCGCTTCGGCCTCCTCCTGCGCCCGCTTGGCGGCTTCCGCTTCGGCAGCCTTCCTCGCGCGGGCGGCGAGCATTTCGAAAGCGGAGTCGCGGTCGACATCCTCGTCATAGATGCCAAGTACCGGGCTCCGGTCCATGATCTGACGGCGTTCCGCTTCCGTTACCGGGCCGACGCGGCCCGATGGCGGGCGGATCAGTGTGCGCTCGACGATCGATGGCGCGCCCTTGGTCTCCAGCGTCGAAACCAGCGCCTCGCCGGTGCCGAGATTGGTGATCACGGTGGCGCAATCGAAGGCCGGATTGGGGCGGAAGGTGTCGGCGGCTGTCCTTACCGCCTTCTGCTCTCGCGGTGAGTAGGCGCGAAGAGCATGCTGCACGCGGTTGCCGAGCTGGGCGAGGACTGTTTCGGGCACGTCGAGCGGGTTCTGCGTGACGAAATAGACGCCGACGCCCTTCGAACGGATCAGCCGCACGACCTGCTCGACGCGCTCGGTCAAGACACGCGGGGCGTCGTTGAAGAGCAGATGCGCCTCGTCGAAGAAGAAGACGAGCTTCGGCTTGTCCGGATCGCCGACTTCCGGCAACTCTTCGAAAAGCTCGGAAAGCAACCAGAGCAGAAAGGTGGCGTAGAGCCTGGGGTTCATCATCAGCTTGTCGGCGGCAAGCACCGAAATCTGGCCATAGCCGTTAGTGCTGGTGCGCATGATATCGGTGATTTTCAACGCCGGTTCACCGAAGAAATGCTCGGCCCCCTGCTGTTCGAGGACGAGCAGCGCACGCTGGATCGATCCGATGGACGCCTTGGAGATCAAGCCGAACTGGCTGGAAAGCTCGCTCGCATTCTCGCCCATGTAGTTCAGCAGCGAGGAGAAATCCTTGAGGTCGAGCAGCGGCAGGCCCGCCTGGTCGGCAATCTTGAAGGCGATATTGATGACGCCCTCCTGTGGCTCGGAGGCATCCATGAGGCGGGCCAGAAGAAGCGGCCCCATTTCGGCGATCGTGGTGCGGACACGGTGGCCTTTCTCGCCGAAGAGATCCCAGAAGATCACCGGGAACTGGTCGAATCCGTAATCGGCAAAGCCGATCTGCTCAGCCCGCTTGGTGAGGAAATCCTTTGCCTCGCCCTTGGCGCCAATGCCGGAAAGGTCGCCCTTGATGTCGGCGGCAAAGACCGGGACGCCGGCCTTGGAAAAGCCTTCCGCCAGCACCTGCAGCGTCACGGTCTTGCCGGTGCCGGTCGCGCCCGTCACCAGGCCGTGGCGGTTGCCGAATTTCAGGTCGAGATATTCCGGCTTGTTGATACTGTCGTCCGGATTGCGGCTGGCGCCGATGAAAATCTTGCCTTCCTCGAGCATGAAGCAGTTCTCCCTTCGGCCGATCCGCCGCTTGCGTGAAATGCGGAGATAGCAACAACCCGCATTCATCTTACTATCGTCCTCCTGTTATAAGCAGGGACCAGGATGCCGACAACTGTTTGCATTGAAAGCAAATCCGGGGAAAATGCCGGCTCTCGCGGCGCGGCTTGAGTTGCGGACGAAACTCTAATAACGTTGACGTCAACGTCAAAATAACGGGAGACTGATGATGAATGAAGTTGTGACCCAGATTGCCGATCGCGTGGGCATCGCGCCCGATCTGGCGGAGAAGGCGCTCGGCATGATGCTCGGCTTCCTGCAGCGTGAAGGGGATGATGCAGCAGTCGCCAAGATGATCGAAGCCATCCCCGGCGGCGCCGATCTCGTCGCCCAGTATAACGGCGAAGGTGCCGGCGGCGGTCTGCTCGGCGGTTTGATGGGTGCGCTCGGCGGGGGCGGAATCATGGGCCTTGGCCAGCAGCTGATGAGCCAGGGCCTCGGCATGGGCGAAATCACTTCGCTTGCCAAGGAAACTATCGCCATTGCCAAGCAACATGCCGGCGAAGAAGTCGTCGACGAGGTCGTCGCCTCGGTGCCGGGATTGAGCCAGTTCGTTTGATCGGGTCATTTCGAACGAAACCCCGCTTCCACAGGCGAAGCGGGGTTTTTATTTATGCTTCGCATGCACCAGGTTCAGCGCATGCCATTGCCGCCCGTCGCGTTCGATGAGGCCGTCGGCGCAGGCCGGCCCCATGCTGCCGGGGGCATAGGCTTCCGGCTCGCCGCCCTTTGCCCATAGGTCGAGGAAAGGCTGCACCGCCGCCCAGCCGGCTTCGATGCCGTCGGCCCGCTGGAACAGCGTCTGGTCGCCGATCAAGAGGTCGTAGATGAGGGATTCGTAGCCGGTCATCTTACCGATGTCGAACTGGTCGGCATAGCGGAAGTCGAGCGAAACCGGGACGGTATCGACCGAAAGTCCTGGTGATTTGATGGAAATTTCCAGGCTCATGCCTTCGTCCGGCTGCACTTGTATGACCAGCCTGTTCGGCGGAAGCCGGCGCGTGACCTCGGTCTCGCGGAACTGGGCGAACGGCACGGGCTGGAACTCGACGACGATTTCCGTGTCGCGCGCCGTCATTGCCTTGCCGGTCCGCAGATAAAATGGCACGCCCGCCCAGCGCCAAGTATCGGCATAGAGCTTCAGCGCCACGAAGGTCTCGGTCCTGCTGTCGGGCGCTACTTGCGGCGTCTGCCGATAGGCGGGGATTTCAGCCCCGTTCAGAGTCCCGCCGGAATAGACGCCGCGAACGCCGTGTGTTGCCGCCTCCTCGGGCGTAAAGACGCGCAGCGCCTTCAGCACCTTGCTCTTCTCGTTGCGGATCGCCTCTGCGTCGAAGCTGTTCGGCGGCTCCATGGCGATCATGGCGAGCAACTGGAACAGATGGTTCGGCACCATGTCGCGCAGCGCGCCCGTCGCGTCGTAGAAGGCGCCGCGGCTGCCGACATCGACGGTTTCGGACGCGGTAATCTGGACATGGTCGATATAGCGGCTGTTCCACAGCGATTCGATCATCATGTTGGCAAAGCGCGCCGTCAGCAGATTCTGGACGGTCTCCTTGCCGAGGAAATGGTCGAGCCGGTAGATCTGGCTTTCGTCGACCTTGCTGAGGATCTGCGCGTTCAGCGCACGGGCAGAAGCGAGGTCCGTTCCAAACGGCTTTTCGATGGCGATGCGGCGGAAGCTATCTTGGCTCTCGGCAGCAAGTCCGTGAGCGGCGATCTTTTCCACGATACCGCCGAAGAACCGGGGCGGCACGGCGAGATAGAAGGCGGCATTGCCGCCCGGTGCGGAAGTGAGGCGTTTGGAAATCTTAAGATAGATATCGTCGCCGGTGAAATCGCCGGAAATATAGCTGATCCGCTGCCGCAGCCGCGCCCAGGCCGGATCGTTGACGAGCGGTTCGCCGTCCCCGAGACCGGCCAGGAAATCGTCCAGCCGTTTGCGCAGCATCTCGTCGCCGCCGGGCTCGATGCCGATGCCTAAAATGTCGAGATCGTCGCCGACCATGGCGCCGCGGGTGAGATTGATGATCGCCGGAACGAGAAGCCGGCGGGTAAGGTCGCCGGTCGCCCCGAAGATGACCAGAGTGGTGGGCGGCGTAGGCTTGGCGTCTGCCATAGGGATCGCTTTCCGTGATTGTCAGCGCCGGAATATAAGAACGCCGGGCGCTACAGCAAGCGCAGGCTGTCCCCACCAGCATGTGTGCGCCTAAGACTTCACCGCCACCATGAAAACCCGCGGGAAGCGGAGCAGCACACGCCCGTCCGGCATCTTCCGATAGGCCTTCTCGACACGCGCAAGATAATCCGCGAGAAACGCCTCGCGATGCTCTTGGCCGGCAGCTGCGAGGTAGGGCATCAGGCCCGTTCCCTTCACCCATTCGACGATGGCCTCGGCATCCGCCATCGGATGGTTGTAGATCGTGTGCCAGATATCCACGCGCGCCGATTTGCCGATCAGGCGGCTGTAGTAGGCCGACGGCGGAGGAAGGGGATTGCGGCGCGGGGTCTTGATTTCAAAGGCCGTCTTCCATGGTCCGGCATGAGCGCTTTCC
The DNA here is from genome assembly GCF_001908375.1 of Rhizobium etli 8C-3. Classification (NCBI taxonomy): domain Bacteria; kingdom Pseudomonadati; phylum Pseudomonadota; class Alphaproteobacteria; order Hyphomicrobiales; family Rhizobiaceae; genus Rhizobium; species Rhizobium etli. The sequence goes on from NZ_CP017241.1 coordinate 1,102,884, forward strand.
TCCATCAGCAGATGCGTCGGCTCGCCGAGATTGTCGGGCATCTGCACGGCGAGCACGCCGCCCCTGGCAAGCCCGTCCATCAGCCGGTCGAAGATGTCGAGATGATTGGGCAGCCACTGGAAGACGGCATTGGCGAAGAAAAGGTCGGCGGGCTCATCCGGCTGCCAGGTGGCAAGGTCAGCCTCGGTGAAGGTGGTGCCCGCAAGGCGCTTGCGCGCCGCTTCCAGCATGTTCAGATCGCTGTCGAGGCCGGACACGGCTTCCTTGCCGTAGCGGTCGATGATGAGTTCGGTCGAATTTCCCGGTCCGCAACCGAGATCGATCGCCTTGCTGATCCTTTCCAGCGGCACCTGCGCCAGGAGATCGCGCGCCGGGCGCGTCCGCTCATCCTCGAACTTCACATACTGGCTCGCAGACCAGGCCATGGGCACCTCCTGTTTTCCCAGTTCCGATGCGGCAATGTTTCAAGTGCGTCATGCTAGCAGCAATTCTCGGCCGCTTGTATGCGGCGTGTTGCGGCTGTCTTCAAATCACTTGCACGAATGGGTTGCGTAATTGATGTCGCTTCGGGTTTGGGAGATTCACGAGACCCGGTTTCGTCTTAGCGCAGTCTGCCGATCGGTCGCTGAAAGACATGGCAATGCGCGCGGTTCCGAGCCGATCTTTGGCGCGGAGGCCGACGATATCGCTGGCGGATGCCTTGGTCTTACAGGCCCAAGATTGGCGCTCCAGATCGTTCGATCAGGTGGAGACGTGACTGCTGATCAGCCGGCCATTGCGGAGATCATGGATCATGAGGGCTGGAGGATCGGTGACAGGTGGTTCACGTGCGGGATCGAGCAGCAAGGGATTGGCGGGACAGATCGAGCCGCATATGTGGGCCGGAATGCCTGCGATCAGGCTCGACATCTGCCGATGGACGTGGCCGCTGCAGACTGCGATGGGGCGCCTTATGCCAGTCGATAGCAGGTCGCCCAAGGCATCTGCACCCCTGCACATGACGCCATCCAGAGGCGATATTCCGGTGGGGAAAACGTGATGATGCGTGAAGAGCAGGGGTATACCGGGTCGACCGCTCGCCAGCGTCTGCCGCAACCAGGCAAGATGCTCCGCAACGTCACCATGGGCATATCCGTCGACGCATGTGTCTAGGCCGACGATCAAAGCATCTCCATGGGGTTCAGCAAAGTGCGTTTTCCCGTCGCCTCCCCAATAGTCGGCCACGGGCATTTCCTCGCGCATGACGGTGCGGTCGTCCGCGTTGCCGGGGAGCATCAAAGTGCGGCACGCGAGGCTTTGCAACGCGGCAAGGATCTGCCGGTAGCCCTCCCTCCAGCCGCCGTTGACAAGGTCCCCGGACACCACGACGATATCCGGCTGCATAGTGGCTAGCCAGGAAATAGCCCTTTTAAGCCGGGCAAGGCCGTCATTGCCGGGGCTGGCGTGGATATCGCTTATCTGGGCGATGAGCATGGCACCACCTCATTCAAAACCGCGTAATCACGCTGATGCCGGTTCCGTCTGCCCGGTCCATCCCCATCAGCGCTGGCACGGCCTCTTCCAGGGTGATAGTCCGGCCGATCAGTTTCTGAGGCGCGATCTTGCCGGCTGCAAGCATGGCGAGCATGGCGTCGTAGCGCCAGGCCTGCATGCCGTGGCTGCCGTAGATTTCCAGCTCCTGGCCGATCACCTGCGCCATCGGGATCTGCGGCGTGGCATATTCGCCGAGCATCAGGCCGATCTGCACATGGCGGCCGCGGCGGCGCAGGTTCTTGATCGAATTGAAGCAGGTTACGGGATGGCCAAGCGCGTCGATCGAGACATGCGCGCCGCCCTTGGTGATCTCGCGCACGGCTTCGGCGACATCGGCAACAGCCGCCGCATTGATGGTCGCCACCGCCCCGCATTCGCGCGCAAACGCAAGCTTCTCCTCCGAAATGTCGATGGCGATCGGATTGGCGCCGAGTGCGCTGGCGATCATGATCGCCGAGAGGCCGACGCCACCCGCGCCATGAATGGCGATCCACTCGCCGGGGCCGGTGCGTGCCTGGTCGGCAACGGCGCGGAAGGAGGTGGCGAAGCGGCAGCCGAGGCTCGCCGCCGTCGCATCATCGACGCTGTCGGGCAGATGCACGAGATTGGTGTCGGCATAGTCGATAGCGACATATTCGGCGAACGAGCCCCAATGCGTGAAGCCGGGCTGGAACTGGTTGGGGCAGACCTGCTGATTGCCGGAGTGGCATTCGCTGCAATGGCCGCAGCCGGAAACGAACGGCACCGTCACCCGATCGCCTGCCTTGAAGCGCACTACGCCCTTGCCCGTGGCGACGATCTTGCCTGCAAGCTCGTGTCCGGGCACATGCGGCAGGCGGATATCCGGATCGTGCCCCATCCAACCGTGCCAGTCGCTGCGGCAAAGACCGGTTGCGCCGATTGCAATGACGACACCATCCTCGGTCGGCGTCGGGTCGGGCACCATGCGGATGTCTGGTGTCTGCTCGAAGGCTTCGTAGTACATGGCTTTCATCGGACGGCCTCCAGCTCTTTTGTTCGAGATTGCGCCATGATGCCACGCGGGAGCCTGCCGCTCCAACCCTCTGTTCGATCATTTTCGCTGATGGAACCATCGCTTCCATGCGGGGAACACGCATGATTGTTGCGGCAGCATGGGCGGTTGCGGCATTTTTCTTGCGTCCCTCTTGAGCGGCCGAATTTCCGCTTGACCCTGATTGCAGGGAAGGATTTTGCTTGTCGGGCTTTGGAAGGAGAAGATCATGCCCGTCGACACATCGCCTCGAACGACCACCTGGACCCATGTCGAGGGCGAGTGGCTTCCTGGCAACCCGCCGTTGATCGGCCCGACCTCGCATGCCATGTGGCTCGCGTCGGTGGTCTTCGACGGTGCCCGTTGGTTTGATGGCATCGCGCCGGACCTCGACCTGCACTGCCAGCGTGTCAACCGCTCAGCCGTCAATATGGGGCTGAAGCCCATCAAGACGGCCGAGGAGATCGAAGCGCTCGCCTGGGACGGCATCAGGAAATTCGACGGCAAGACGCCGATCTATATCAAGCCGATGTATTGGGGAGAGCACGGTTCGCCGGGCAGCGTCGTCTGCGTCGATGCGGAATCGACCCGCTTTGCGCTCTGCCTTTTCGAAGCTCCCTTGGGCGTTCATAGCGGTTCGTCGCTGACCGTTTCGCCCTTCCGCCGCCCCTCGCCGGAAACTGCGACGACGGATGCCAAGGCGGGCGGGCTCTACCCGAACAGCGGCCGCGCGATCGCAGAGGCGCGAAGCCGCGGCTTCGACAATGCCCTGATGCGCGACCTGAACGGCAATGTCGCCGAAACGGCATCCTCCAACATCTTCATGGTGAAGGAGGGCGTCGTCTTGACGCCGGTTGCCAACGGCACTTTCCTAGCCGGCATAACCCGCGCCCGCGTCATGGGGTTGCTGGGCCAGGCAGGATTCGACGTGCGCGAGAAAACGCTCTCGGTCGAAGACTTCATGAATGCCGACGAGATATTCACCAGCGGCAACTATTCCAAGATCGTCGGCGTCAACCGGCTCGACGGCCGCGATTTCCAAGATGGCCCGGTCACCCGCAAGGCGCTTGATCTCTACATGGATTGGGCCAACGGGCGAAGCCACAGCCACAGCAGCGAGTAGCGATCCGCGCAGAAAGTGCGAACCGGTTGCAGTCTCACGAGAAAGGTACGCGCGGATCCTGCACCAGGTAGAACTCGGTAACCGGCGTGACGTCGGTGATGAAGAAGCCAAACGCCGGTCGGTCGAGGGGATCAACGTGGCCGTTGGCGAAGCGCAGCCGGTCGAATTTCTCGAAGTGGCTCTCGAACCGGGCAAAACGGTTGGACGAAATGAGGTCCGGATTGGGATTGGTCTGATCAAATGACAGACCGTCGTAAAAGTCGCTCGGTTTGCCGAGTATCTCTTGAAGTTCGAATTCGAACTCGATCCAGGCCAATCCGCTGTTGTTCTCAGTGACAACGCGCAGGTGGAAGGCGCCCTCGGGAAACCCGTGATGTTGAATTGGCTTTGCGGCCCTAATCACCAGAGTGACGGGGCTTTCCGAGTTCAGTACTTCGTTGATGACGATCGGATCGACTTTTGTACCTGTGCCTGTAACTGAAAGGATGTGGAAGCCGCCAAGCTCGTCTGAGAAGGAATAATCCCCAGCATACCAACGTCCGTCGTCGGCCGGTCCGGCACTGATGAGTGCCAGTGCGAGCAACGCTGCCAGGATTCGCAAGTGACGCTTCATCGTTAGTACCTCTGGGAGCGCAGTCTATCCGTGCAGCGACCAAGTGAGCGAAGTGCCGGCGAGAGCCTTCCTCAGATGCTCGTTCGCCTCCACACCCGCGGCATCCGCGGCATATTCCGGTTTCAGCCGGTCGAGGAAGTACATCGTCATCTTACCCTTGTTTTTCACCTCAAGGGCGCCTCGCGGGGTGCAGTCGAAATAAGATTTTATGTGTTGATAGGTGTTCTCGGAGATGTTCACCCGGTCTGCTTCGTCCGTGCTCTCCATACGAGCCGCGATATTCACCGCGTCGCCCCAGACGTCGTAGGTGAATTTCTTCCGGCCGACGACGCCGGACATCACGCTGCCTGTATGCAGGCCGACGCGGAGGTGCCAGGGCCGCTGCCCGATCGCGGTCCAGCGCTTGTTCGACGCCACGACAAAGCGTCGAATCTCGAGAGCAGCAAGGCAGCTGCGGATCGCATGATCCTTGCGGCCCTGCATCAGACCGCCGGCGCACATGTAGGCGTCACCGATGGTCTTGAGTTTCTCCAGCCCATGCCGTGCGACGATGGTATCGAACTCGGAGAAATACATGTCGAGGTCATCGACCAACTCCCGGGGTGACAGTTCCACGGCTGATTTGGTGAAGTCGACGAAGTCCGTAAAGAGGATCGTCGTGGAAGGGTGGTGGCGGGGCTCGACCGAGCCCTTCGCCGTCAATTCGGCGGCTATCTTGAGCGGGAGGATATTGAGGAGCAGGTCGTCCGAGCGCTGCTTCTCAGCGGCGAGTTCCTGCTGCGAGCGCAGCACTTCGGCCATCCTCAGGCGCAGTTCGAGCTGGGCGATGGTCTGGCGCGCGAGGCGACGGATGCCTTCGGCGGCCTCGAAGGCGAGCTCGCGCGGAGCGACGTCCAAGATGCAGAGCGTGCCCAGCGCATGGCCGCCTGAATCGATCAGCGGCATGCCTGCGTAAAAGCCGAAAAAGGGTTCAGTCGCGATGAACGGCAGCTCCTTGAAGCGATCGTCGGCGTGGGTGTCGGGAACCACAAGAATGTCACTACGGCAGAGCGCATGGGCGCAGCAGACGTCGCCGCGGGACACTTCCTCGATGCCGGGAGGAACGCCGTGACGGGATTTGAGCCAAATCTTGGTGTCGCCGACGATGTTGACCATGGCGATCGGGGCACTGGCGATCAAGGCGGCGAGATCGGTGAGATCGTCGAATCCGGCTTCCGGATCGGTGCCGTAAACGTCATACTCCCTTACCGCGGCCAAGCGTTCAGCCTCGTTGTCAGGTAGAGGGAAGTCCATGCCGGCGCCCTCCATTGTGCGAAGCCAAAATGGGCGCGCCCGTTCAGATCGGGCAGGGCTCCACTTTGACGATTTATCTGCTGTTGTTTCCGGGCTGCCTGACAAAGCAGCTTACGCCGCCCGTCCGACGCCGACTGCCAGCCAAAAACTTACTCTCGCGATCTCACTTAATCAATGATGGGGGCCGCTATCTGGAGAAGCTGCTTGTCCTTCGATTGCGATCCGTTCGATCGGGGCAACCAGCCGCGCCTCGCTGCTTGGTTGCAAGCAATGAGAGCTCGACCCACATCTTGCAAGTGTCCGCTTCGGCGTGTTGGCGGACGGTGCGCCACCGTCACCCATGGGCCGACCCCCGACCGTTTGACGGGAACGATGCAACGGGGAAGCTTTCGATGCGCAAACGTGCCACTCACCGCTGTTTTGCGCTAGCCGAGCTCGATTGGTGGCTACCGAATAGCGGAGATGGAAGGCTCGTCCGATTGCCTTTCGCCTTGCCCGACCGTCATCTCAGGAACATTAGCCCAGTGTCCTCGTTTGGCGTCTATCACCCTAAATGAGGGACGTATCATGTCCGACAACCCGTTCGACACCAGCCGCGGCAATGGCGGCGAGACGCATCAGCATATTCCGGAAAACGGTCCGCACCCGGATGTCGACCATCTGACCACCAATCAGGGCATCCGTATTTCCGACAACCAGAACAGCCTGCGCTCCGGTGCGCGTGGCCCGACGCTGCTCGAGGACTTCGTGCTGCGCGAGAAGATCTTCCATTTCGATCACGAGCGCATTCCGGAGCGGATCGTGCATGCCCGTGGTTCGGCGGCACACGGCTATTTCGAGTTGACCGAAAGTCTTTCCGGTATCACCAAGGCCGATCTCTTCCAGCGCAAGGGCGAGAAGACGCCGGTCTTCGTGCGCTTCTCGACGGTCGCCGGCGGCGCCGGTTCTGTCGACACGCCGCGCGACGTGCGAGGCTTTGCTGTCAAGTTTTATACGAAGGAAGGCAATTGGGATCTGGTCGGCAACAACATCCCGGTCTTCTTCATTCAGGACGCCATCAAGTTTCCCGATCTGGTCCACGCGGTGAAGATGGAGGCTGACCGCGCCTATCCGCAGGCCGCCAGCGCCCATGACACTTTTTGGGACTGGGCGTCGCTGATGCCCGAAAGCACCCACATGCTGATGTGGGCGATGTCAGATCGCGCTATCCCGCGCTCTTTCCGGATGATGCAGGGCTTCGGCGTGCACACGTTCCGCTTCGTCAACGCCGAGGGCAAATCGACCTTCGTGAAGTTTCACTGGAAGCCTAAGCTCGGTCTCCAATCGACCGTCTGGGACGAGGCGCTGAAGCTGCAGGCGGCCGACAACGATTTCCATCGCCGTGATCTTCACGAGGCGATCGAAGCCGGGAACTTCCCGGAATGGGAACTCGGCCTGCAGCTTTTCGACGAGGATTTTGCCAGCAAGCAGCCTTACGACGTGCTCGATGCGACCAAAATCATTCCGGAAGAAGTGCTGCCGCTGAAAATCGTCGGCCGCCTTGTGCTGGACCGCAACCCGGAGAATTTCTTTGCCGAAACCGAGCAGGTCGCCTATTGCCCCGCCAATATCGTGCCCGGCATCGATTTCACCAATGACCCGCTGCTTCAGGGACGCCTCTTCAGCTATCTCGATACTCAGAAATCGCGTCTCGGCACCGCCAACTTCCACCAGCTGCCGATCAACGCGCCGAAATGCCCTGTCATGAACTTCCAGCGTGACGGGCAGATGCAGATGAACGTGCCGACGGGGCGAGCCAATTACGAGCCGAACAGCCTTGGTGCGCATGGCGAGGGAGGCGGGCCGCGCGAATGCCCCATCACCGGCTTCCCGACATTCAGCTCCGCGTCCGGGAAACAGGAGCAGGGTGACAAGCTGCGCATCCGCGCCGAGCTCTTTGCCGACCACTACAGCCAGGCTCGGCTGTTCTGGAAATCGCAGACTCATTCGGAACAGGCCCATATCGCCTCTTCCTTCGTCTTTGAGCTGTCCAAGGTCGGCCTGAAGCAGGTGCCACCACGCATGGTCGGCAACCTGCTGAACGTCGATGCGGAGCTCGCCAAACGTGTCGCCGAAGGCCTGGGCATCGAACTGCCGCAGAAGAACCCGGCCGCTCGCGAGCCGGTCGACATGGCTCCGTCGCCGGCGCTCTCGATTCAGAAAAACATGAGGCAGACGATCGAGGGCCGCAAGATCGGCATTCTGATCGCCGACGGCAGCGACGCTCATGCCCTGCAATCCCTGGTGAATTCGATTGAGGATGCGAAAGCCACGGCTTTCGTCGTTGCCCCGAAGGTCGGGAAGGCGAGGCTGTCTGACGGCAGCACGATCAAGGCCGACGGCCAGCTCGCCGGTTCTCCGTCACAGTTATTCGATGCGGTCGCAGTCCTCTTGTCCGGGGAGGGCACCGGAATACTCATGAAGGAAGGTGCCGCCGTGCAATGGGTGATGAATGCCTTCGTGCACCTGAAGGCGATCGGCTACACGCCGGAAGCCTTGCCTCTGCTCCAAAGGGCGGGCGTCGAACTCGACGAAGGTGTCCTCGCGCTGGACGGCGCTTTTTTCGAGGCCGCCGCCAAGCGCTACTGGTACCGCGAGCCGAATGTCCGCATGCTGGCATAGAGGTCTCGCCGCCGGGGCGCTTTCTGGCCGAGACAAGTGACTGGACGTCACGTCAAATCACCTTCTCCCTGCGGTGAGAAGGTGCCCGGAGGGGCTGCTTCCTCGAGCCTTGCGGGTTGCGATGCACAAGCAGCCACTGAAGTTAGCTCGCCCTCGGTCTCGCCATCCACGCATAAGCAGCACCCGCCAACAGCAGCGCGCAGGTGGCGAGAAAAACAGCCCGCATGCCGATATGCCCGCCCACGAAGCCGCCGAGCACGGGGCCTGCGACCTGGCCGACATATTGCGTCGAAATGGAATAGCCTAGTATGCTGCCTGCGGCACGGTCCGGCACGCTATGTCGGATGACGGCGGCGATGCAGGGCAACAGCCCGCCGAGCGCAATGCCCATCACGAAGCGCAGCGCAATCAACTGCAACGAATTGGTGACGAACGCCTGCGGGATCAGGAGCAGCGCCGCAACAGCAAGCGCGCCTGCAATCACTGGCCAATGCCCGATCCTGTCGGCGAGCTTGCCGAGGCGCGAGGCCGAAAGGATGCTGCCGAGTGCTGTCGCCGACATGACGATGCCGGCAGTCATCGTCACGCGTCCCTGGTCTTCGACCAGTTGCGCCACGTAGACGGCTATGATCGGTTCGATCGACATGTTGGCGAGCATCAGAAGCAGGCCGGTCGCGAGCATCGCGACCACCGGGCCCTTGTCAGGGATCGCGCGCCAGCCGCCGCTTGTCTTCGTCGCTTGTCTGCGGGCGGGGGACTTTTCCTCCTTGATCATTAAGGCGGTCGCCAGGAAGGCGAAGAAGATGACGCCTCCCGCCGCCAGGAACGTGCCGCGGATGCCGATGATGGGCGGCAGCGCCCCACCGATCAGCGGTCCGACGAGATTGCCCGCCATGATGCCCGACGACAGCACGCCGAGGGCCCAGGCCGAGCGGTCTTTTGGCGTCTGCGTCGCGACCAGCACCATGGAGCCCGAGGCGTAGCCGCCTGCAAGTCCGACGAAGAGCCGGAGCGCCACCAGCTGCCAGACGTTCTCGGCCATGCCCATGAGCGAGATTGCGATCGTCATGCCGAAGCTGGCGCGCACCAGCATCAGCTTTCGCCCGTAGATATCACCGAGCCGGCCCCAGAGAGGCGCGACGATCGCGGCGGCAAAAAAGGTCGCGCCATAGGCGATGCCCGACCACTGCACGATCGCGGCATGCTCGCTGACGCCGAGTTCCGCGACATAAAGCGGCAGGAAGGGGAGCAGCAGCGTCATTGCCACGATCGTGGTGAAAGAGCCGGCCAGCGAAATCACGAGGTTTCGTTTCCAGTAGGCCGACCCGGCCGCCGCTTCTGCCGCGTCGATCTGCGTCTCTGTCATGTGGGGATCTCTGTGGGTACCGGTTTGGAAGAAGCGGGAACTTACGCCCCGCCGGCTCCGGCGCCAAGGACGAATCGAGCTTGATTCGTCGCAATTTGCATTCCCCCATTTTGATAGACTGGGGCGCTGCGCTTCAAGGATGGCAAGCTTGCTTCGGTGGAGGTCTAGTATCGGGAGGTTGTCCAGCCGCATCGCCCTGGCCGCCTGATCGGTAGCCGAGCGCGAAATGCGGACGATTTGAAGCATTGATCGAGCCGTATCTCGGCAAACAGCGATCCATGGGATCTGGGAGCTCGCGCCAGATTCGGAAATCGACCGTCGTGAAGCTCATCATGCTTCATTCATGCCTAGAAAAACCGGATCGCCGACGTCGAGATGATGACGAGCGAGACGGCGATCATCAAGGGCCTCACCGGTAGGCGCTTGACGAGCATGGCGCCGAAGGGCGCGGCGATCACGCCACCAACGATGAGGCCGACAGCCGAACGCAGTTCCGACCAGCCGAGGGTCAGAACGAAGGTCAGCGAGATGGTGAGCGTCACCGCGAATTCCGTAAGGCTGGTAGAGCCGATCACTTTCTTCGGATCGTGCCCGCGGCTGACCAGCGTGCTGGTGACGATCGGCCCCCAACCACCGCCGCCGATCGCATCGAGCATGCCGCCGCAAAGCCCGGCCGGTGGCACGATCCAGTCCTTGACATCGCGCGGCCAGCGCGGTTGGAACGCCTTGAAGAGGATGACGAGGCCGATGGCGATCAGATAGGCCGAAACGAAAGGCGCGATCGCCTTGCCGTCTACATTGGCGAGGATATAGGCTCCAACCGCCCCTCCGACCATCCCTGCAGGTGCCAGGCGCGCCACGAGTTTCCAGTCGACATTGCGGTGGTAGACATGCGATGCGCCTGAGGCTGCAGTCGTGAAGATCTCCGCCACATGTGTCATCGCGCTGGCATTGGCAACCGGCACGCCAAGCGCCAACAGGCTCGTCGTCGAAAGCACCCCGAACGCCATGCCGAGCGCGCCATCGACGATTTGCGCGCAGAAGCCGACCAGCACGAAAAAGAACAAATCGAGCGCCATCAAACTCCCCGACCGGCGGCTTCGCAAGGCAAAAACAAAAAGGCGAAGTAACTTTCGCAATCTCCGGCGGCTCCGAGTTTCGCTCGATAACGGCTTTGGAGCAATGGAAGAATCATGCGTGGCTGAAGCGGTCGAACGGTTCATCCAGCGCTGGCAAAGTGAAACAACCGCAAAGACCCCTGCGTTCCAAGGGGGTGGGGGCTGGGTTATAAGGTTTTGGCAAAACCTTATAACCGTTGGCAGCAGCGAGGGGAGCTATAAGGTGGCAGACACTTATAAGGGCGGTGTGATGAGCGAAGAGGGCTTCATCAAGCACGTGCGCAGAGCCCGACTTGGAGAAGATGAAGCTGATCAACGTTCCAAATGACTTCTCCGGGAAAGCGAAACGGGAACGGCAAGAAGCTGCTCGGCATGGAGGCCCGCCGCTCTGCTGCAATAGTTGCCGAAATGGAAGAAAAGGCCCATTCAGGCCGCAAGATGTGCAGCCGTGGCATTCGGAATCGACGTTGTGGCAATTTGCGACAATATTTTGCGCTTAACCATATCGCTTAGGCTTTCGTTCATCCTCCCGCATCAGTTTCGCCCGGGTGGCTGGGAACCAACCATTGAGGATCGGAAGCTATGACCCATGCACTGGTGCTTTTCTCGGCCGTAACCGCGATCGTCGTATCGATATCGGCGATCGGAAGTCAGCCGGCGCCAAACAATCCGAAATGGCCGGAAATTCATCTGGCGAAGACCTCGCGCGTTCTGCCCGCGCCTGGGCATTGATGAACGGGCAATTCATTACCGGTTCAGGACGGCAGGGCTAAATCTCGCTTCGGCTGGATTTATGGAGACTCGCAATGAAGATTATCTCGCTGGCAGCAGCGCTCGTTATCGGAGGCCTTTCGGCAGTTTCCGCCGAAGCGATGCCGATGGCGCCGGCGCGTGCCGAAACCCCCGCTCCGTCTGCGATCACGAAGGTCGATTATGCCTGCGGGCCCGGATGGCGCCTGAACCGCTGGGGCGAATGCCGCCCGCGCTTCTATCGTCCGCCGCCGCCGCGCTACTGGCATCGCCCGCCGCCGCCACGCTGGGGCTGGGGCTGGGAGCGCCCGCACCATCGCCGCGACCGCGACTGGGGCCGCTACGACCGCTATGACCGCTACGAGCGCAGCAGCTTTTGAGCGGTGCAGCGATCGGTAAGCGCTGAGATTGAGGAAGCCGGGACGAATGTCGCCCCGGCTTTATTTTGCTTTACCGGTCGCCACCTTCTGCGGCGTCGCCGCTAGCGCGAATTTCTTGATTTCCTCCGGCGTCAGATAGTAGAGCCGGTCGGGTGGCGTCTCCATCGCATGCAGCCAAAGGCCGGGCTTGATGCCCATGTCGCCGAGGTGGCGAGTGACGCTGGCGGTCGTGCGTTGCGCCTCCGACATGGCGCGCTCCGGCGAAAGCTTCTCCTTCGAGCCGTTGAAGACTTGATGCACGCCGATGACGGCGCCGTCCTCGGCCTCGCGGGTCACGCCACCGGCCATGATGATCGGGCAGGAGGAGGCGCAGAGCGCGCCGCTTGCCACCCTGGTACCGATCTTCCGTTCGCGAATGAGCTTCGACATCGCCAGCGCATCCCCGACGGCGCCGCCCGGCGAATCCAAGGAAACGGTCTTCACATATTCGCCGCGCGCCGCAATCTCCTGTTCGAAGCGGGCGGCTGCGCCGAGCTCGATTGCCCCCTGCGCCAGAAGGACACCGCCCGGCTGTAGCTCGAAACGGATCGGCTGCTTGAGCTGTTCGACACTCGTCGTGATCTCGGAAGGTGGCGCCTGCGGTCCACCCTCCGTCAGCGCCGGCGGCAGCACCGGCATGGTCTGCGGCTGTGCCGGATCGAAGCCCGGCAGTTCGGCGTTGGCGGCGCTGATCTCGCGCCAATCGATGACCGCAAGCACGATCGCCGCGGCAAGCAGGGCGTGGAAGGCGTGGCGTATCAGCGTGCCGTCATCTGTGGAAAGCACGTAATCTTTCAGCCGCTGCCCTGCCGTTTGCAGCATCATACCGGCGGTCCCTTCCTCGGTCCCTTGCCCGAAAGATCGAAGCTCGCAATATTCGATTGGTCCGGCGGTTCCGTTTTCTCTGCCTCGGTGAGTGCGGTTTCGAGATCGACGCCGCGCTGCTGAACGGCTCGTTGGACCTCCAGCGCCTGCAGAAGCTCTGCCGCGGTGATCCGCTCGGCAAATGGCAGGCGCTGTTCCTGGCGCCGCAGCGTCGAGTGGACGATCGACAGCATGAAGATCAGCACCGCCGGCAGGATATCGATCGAGATTGCGCCGGCCCAGCTCGGGATGAAGTCCGAAGCATAGCGCAGCACCGCTTCGGCCGAAGAGAGGGGCACGAACCGCCGCTCGGCGACCGGTTCGCGCGAAAGGATCTGGTCGGCTGCCTGCGACAGCACCTTGGATTGCGCCGCAACCGAGGAGCGGATCGTCTCCATAACCTGATCCTGCCGGTTGGCGAGATCGGCCTCGCGGCCGTCGGCGACTGGGGCGATGAAGCCGAGCGAAAGGTCTTCCGCCGCACGCTTCACCGAAGGGGCGATGGAGGTCTGCTCCAGCGAGGTGATGACGCCGGATAGCCCGACAACCTCGGCGGCAAACTGGTCGGCGCGCGGATCGATAGCGCCGGGGGCCGAAACCAGAGTACGCATCGTTTCCAGGTGCTTGCGGCCCTCGTCGAAGAGCGAGGTGACACGTTCGCGCGAGGCATCGATGCCGTTTTCGAGCTCCGTTAGCTGCGAGGCCATCTGCGAGAGGAGCTGCACGACGCTACCTGCGCCGGTCGTGCCCGTCAGCGCGCCGGTTTCCCGCTCCTGGTCCGCCAGCCGCTCGAAGCGCTCCTGCGTGCGCTGGATGTCCGGCAACAGGCTCTGGGCCGCAAGAGCGTTCTGATGGGCCTTGTCGAGGTCGGCGGTATAATCCTCCAGCGTCTCGGCAAGATGCTGTTCGAGTGCGGCCGATCCTGCAAGCGCAGCCGCATTCAGCCAGCTCGACATGGCGATGATCATCGCGCAGCCGAGCGCCATGACGCCAAGCATCGCGCCGCGTCCTGCCGCACCCGTCACATGCGGATAAAAGCGCGCCATATAGGTCCAGAAGGCATAGATCGCCACCGAGACCGCGCTGGAATAGATGAGGGCGGCGAAGAACACGGCCGTTGCCGAACCGTCGAGGATGCTGCGCACGCCTAGATAGGTGTAGACACCCGACGCAAGCGCCAGGACGGCGAGCGCGAAACGCGTCATTGTTTCGACGGCGTCGATGCCGTCCTGCAGGCGATGGGATGCGCCGAGGGCCATGGGTTTCCTCCCGCTGGTATCCTCTTAAGAAACCATTAAAATCCCGGCGAAAACAAGGCCCGCAAAAGCAGCGGATGGCTTACACCGCAGGAGGTACGCCTGAGAGGCGCCGCACCTTACTCTTCCGGCAGCAGGTCGAGCCTCTGCGTGTCCAGTTCGCTGCCGATTTCCGCGATTTTCGATTGCTTGTCGTAGACACAGATATGGGTGACAAACCCATTGGCGCCCTTCGGCCTGCCGGTTAACAGCGCCAGCCCATAATGCGCGCTGCCGACGGGATCGACGACCGCCCTTGCGTCCGCGATGGATGCGGCCGCCGCTTGGCGGCATTTTGCCTCCACTTCCGCGGCAAATTCGCTCCATGCCTCGTCAGAGGAGGCGAGCGCACTGCCTGCGGTCATGAAAAGGAGGATCGTCGCGGAATGGCGGATATTATTCCTCTGCATCGTAATTCCCTTGGGCGTAGTGTGTGCCGGAAGCGCGGTTATATGCCGATGATGAGCGATTTTTGTCACCGAAGCCAGGCCTGCAGGCGAGGCAAATTTTCCTCGGAGGCGGCCGTTTTTTGATGTTTCCACCGTTGCCTCCCTACGTTTCCGCTCCTATGTTCCGCCTCACCTGCCGATCCCGCAATCTATTGCCAAGAGGAGATCTACAATGGCTTTCGAATTGCCCGCACTCCCGTACGACTACGAAGCTCTCGCACCTTTCATGTCGAAGGAGACGCTGGAGTTCCACCACGACAAGCACCACAAGGCTTACGTCGACAACGGCAACAAACTGGCGGCTGAAGCAGGCCTGGCCGATCTTTCGCTCGAAGAGGTCGTGAAGAAGTCCTTCGGTAGCAATGCCGGCCTCTTCAACAACGCGGCTCAGCACTACAACCACGTCCATTTCTGGAAGTGGATGAAGAAGGGCGGCGGCGGCAACAAGCTGCCGGGCAAACTTGAAGCGGCCTTTAACTCCGATCTCGGCGGCTATGACAAGTTCAAGACTGATTTCGCCAATGCCGGCGCCACGCAGTTCGGTTCGGGCTGGGCCTGGGTTTCCGTCAAGAACGGCAAGCTTGAAATCTCCAAGACCCCGAACGGTGAAAACCCGCTCGTGCACGGTGCCACCCCGATCCTCGGCGTCGATGTCTGGGAGCATTCCTACTACATCGACTACCGAAACGCCCGGCCGAAGTACCTTGAAGCCTTCATCGACAGCCTGATCAACTGGGACTACGTCCTGGAGCGCTACGAAGCGGCCACCAAGTAACGGTTTCATAGCGTCGATTCCAGCACCCGGCGCCTTGAAACGCCGGGTGTTCTTATTTTTGCTCACCGTCACTGGCCTGTCATGCGACGCTCCTAAGGCAACCGCCATGCCTTGTTCGGACACTTTCCTTTTTCGCTTCGGCATCATTGCCGACCCGCAATATGCAGCGATCGCTCCGAATGCCGCGATGGATCGCTACTATGCCAACAGTCTCGCAAAGCTCGCCGAAGCGATCGAGGTTTTCAACGCCCAGGAGCTCAGCTTCGTGATGACGCTCGGCGATATCATCGACGGGATTTGGGAGAGCTTCGACGACGTCCTGCCGGTCTACGAAAAGCTCCGCCACGAGAACCTTTTCCTTCTCGGCAATCACGATTTCGCGGTCCCGGCGGAGCATCTTGCCGCTGTTTCCACACGCCTTGGCCTGCCCTCGCCCTATTACGCCTTCTCGCACCGTGGCTGGCGTTTCGTCGTTTTGGACGGCAACGAAGTCAGCACCTGCGCGCCGCCGGCAGACCATCCATACCGCCAAATGGCGGCCGAGCGTCTGGCGGCGCTGACGGCACGGGGTGCGGTAAACGCCCATCCCTGGAACGCATCACTGAGCGACGAGCAATTCGCATGGCTTGCTGCCCAACTCGATGCTGCAGAAGCCGTCCGCGAGCGCGTGATCGTGATGAACCACTATCCCGTCTACCCGCCGAACGAGCACGACATGTGGGACCGGGAACGCATCATCGATCTGCTCTGCGGCCATGACAACGCCGTTGCCTATTTCTGCGGCCATAACCACGCGGGCAACTACGGCAAGACCGGCGGCTGCCACTTTGTCAATTTCAAGGGAATGGTCGAAACCGAAACGGAAAACGCCTTCGCCATCGTCGAGGTTTGCGAAGGACGCCTCGAAATCCGCGGTTTCGGCCGCGAAGAAAGCCTCTCGCTTGCCTTGTAGAGCCGCGCCGTTATCCGCCGGATGGAACCGATGCCACTCCTGAAAAGTTAGGATAAGACCCTTCAGGAGGCCAAACCGATGTTCCAGGCTCTTGAAATACTGACTGTTCTCGTCGTCGCCGTCGCGATGGCACTGGCCCTTGCCCATGCGCTCGAGCTGCCGGGCAAGATGCGGCTGTCGAAGGAGCAGTATCTTGCCGTGCAGCCCATTTACTATCCCGGCTTTACCTTCGGCGGCATCGCCGAGCCGCTCGGCCTGATCATGACCCTGGCATTGATCGTACTGACCCCGCCTTTCAGCGGCACCTACTGGCTGACCGCCGGCGCATTCGTGTCGCTGCTCGCCATGCACGCGATCTATTGGATGGTGACGCATCCGGTAAACAATTATTGGCTCAAGGAACAACAGCCGGAAGGAGCCGGGAAACGCTTTTTCAGCTTCAGGTCCCATCGTGACGCCAATGAGCCGGACTGGACCGTCCTGCGCGACCGGTGGGAGCGCTCGCATCTTCTGCGGGCCATCTTCGGCCTGGTCAGCCTGATCTTGCTCGTCGCCGCCGTCGCCGCCTGACAAATCTGGGCAGCGCCTGGTCACGTCTCAGCGTTAGGATGAGACGCCAGGCGGTCTTTCGGCCCAGCCGTTCATCCAATCTTCGCGCAACCCGTCGCCTTCGCCCCGGAAGAAGGCCCCAGCCGCTTCGCAATCCTCGACGCGGTCGCTGCGGAAATTGCGGATCGCCTGACGCAGTTCGCACCAGCCGACGATATTGGAGTAGTGTGAATAGTAGATCAACGCGATCGGGCGGATGGTGCGCTCGGTGGCGCGTCCCAGTTCGTCGCGGTAGTTGAGCGCCAGCTTCTGCTCGTCGCGGATGGCCCGGCGCACCATGGCGAGATCCAAGCCGGCAGGCGGCTGTGCGACAGTGCCCCAGGCAAAGAGCGCCTTGTTCTCCATCGCCTGGCGCAGAGGTATCGGCACTGCGCCTGCGATCTTCTGGTTCACCCGCTTTGCCGCCTGCTTTAGCTCTGCGTCGCCGGTCCGTTCCAAGAGCGCCAGCGACAACACGATCGCCTCCAGTTCCTCGATAGAAAACATCAGCGGCGGCAGGTCGAAGCCGGGGCGCATGATATAGCCGATGCCGCGCCCGCCTTCGATCGGCACGTGCATCGACTGCAGTGCGGCGATGTCGCGATAGATGGAGCGCACCGTCACTTCCAGCGCGTCCGCCATCGCCTGGGCCGTCACCGGTCGTTTTGCCAACCGCAGGATCTGGATGATCTCGAACAGGCGAGAGGCCTTTCGCATTCTCTCCTCCAAGGCTCCTGACAATACACTGTCAGTTGGGCTTTGATATAGCACAGCCTATCGAATTGAAATCAAAAGCGGTCCGGGAAAATGGCCGCCGCTTCGAAGGCAGGCAACTGACATGACTTACACGGAAAACCTCTGGCTCTACTTCACCCTCCTCTTCGGCATCATCATCGTGCCGGGCATGGACATGCTCTTTGTGCTCGCCAATTCCCTGACCGGCGGCAGGAGCCGCGGTATGGCGGCAACGGCAGGCATCATGGCGGGCGGCGCGGTTCATTCGCTTTACGGCGCAATCGGCGTTGGCATTCTTGCGAGCCTGCTGCCTTCGCTCTTCAACCCGCTGCTTTTCCTGGGCGCCGCCTACATGATCTGGATCGGCTTCACACTGATCCGCAGCTCGATAACGGTGGATATGGTCGGCGAGGGAAGCCTGCGCTCCGGATGGCGCGCCTTCCGGCAGGGCGCGATCACCTGCCTCATCAATCCGAAGGCGTACCTCTTCATGCTTGCCGTCTATCCGCAATTCCTTAAACCCGTCTACGGGCCGATCTGGCTGCAAGGCCTTGTCATGGGCGCTATGACACTCGTGACCCAGTTGGCGATCTACGGCGCGGTGGCGCTCACCGCCGCGCGAAGCCGAACGCTGCTGGTCTCCAATCCCCGTGCCACAATCATGGTTGGCCGCGCTGCCGGAGCACTGCTGATCGCCGTCGCGCTGGTGACTGCCTGGCATGGCTGGAAGGCGGTCGCATAATGTAAGGAGGATATCTCCCGCGCCATGGACATGGCGCGCTTTGTACCTTGCGACAGGAACAGGCAAGTGGGTCAGGGGGTGCATTACCATTTTGAATTCCTTGTCATATCACCCATTTGTTACTTCGCGCTCATTATAAATTTGCCATCATGCGGCCGCGAATATCAGGCGCCGGTCTCGGAGAGACCTCGGTATCGAAGAGGAGTGGATACATGAAATTCAAAACAATTACGGCGGCTGTGCTGGTTGCCGGCATGGGGGTGACGGCGGTCTTCGCGCAACAGGAGGGCACGCATGAAGCGCGCGAGGCTCTGATGAAGAAGGTCGGCGGCTCGGCCGGCGTCATGACGGCAATCGCCAAGGGCGAAAAGCCCTATGATGCCGAGGTGGTGAAGGCAGCGCTGACGACGATCTCTGAAACCGCCAAGGTCTTCCCCGACCAATTCAAGCCGGGTACGGAAACCGGCGACAAGGCGGCGAGCCCGAAGATCTGGGAAAACATGGAGGACTTCAAGGCGCGCGCCGCAAAGCTTAGTACCGACGCCGAAAAGATCCTCGCACAGCTTCCAGCTGACGCTGCCGGCGTTGGCGGCGCTTTGAAAACGCTCGGCGCCAACTGCGGCGGCTGTCATGAGAACTACCGTATAAAGACGGACTAAGCGGCAGCCGTCCCCGTTCGAATCCATTGGTCCGCGCCTGCCTTGCTGCGGGTGTGGACCGGCTTATCTTAGACCCTTGCAGTCGCTGAAAAGGGGAGCGGCATGGTCCGCAGGTTCATCCGGTTTGTGCTCTGTCTCGTCGGCGTCATCGCCCTCGGCGGTGCGGTGTTCTATTTCGTCACCGCGCCGAACCCGCTGCCAGAAAGCCATTGGGCCAATCTCGGCGCGCCCGACGTGAAGAACGGCGAGACGGTGTTCTGGGCGGGCGGCTGCGTCGGCTGTCATGCCGCGCCCGGTTCCGAAGGCGATGCCAAGCTCACGCTGTCCGGCGGGCTTGCGCTGAAGAGCCCCTTCGGCACTTTCCATGTTCCGAACATATCGCCGGACGAGAAGGCCGGCATTGGCGCCTGGTCACTCGCCGAGTTCGGCAATGCGATGAAGCGCGGCATCGCCCCCGGGGGCCAGCACCTTTATCCGTCCTTCCCCTATGGCTCCTATGCCCGCATGAGCGACAAGGACGTCAACGATCTTTTCGGCTATCTCAAGACGCTACCCAAAAGCGGCAATGTCGCGCCGCCGCACCAATTGTCGTTCCCCTATGATATCCGGCTCGCACTTGGAGGCTGGAAGCTCCTCTATTTCAACGACGCGCCGCACATCGTGCTCGCCAACGACGACAAGCTGAAGCGCGGCCGGTATCTCGTCGAGGGCCCAGGCCATTGCGGAGAATGCCATACGCCGCGTGACGCGCTCGGCGGCTTTGAGCCGGATATGTGGCTTGCAGGCGCTCCAAATCCGGAAGGCCGTGGCCGTATCCCCAACATCACCCCGGGCTCCAAGGAGATCGGTTCCTGGAGCGAGGCCGATATTGCCAACTACCTCGAAACCGGCTTCACTCCGGACTTCGATACCGCCGGCGGCTCGATGGCCGAGGTACAGCGGAGTCTCGCGCATCTTCCCAAAAGCGATCTCGAAGCGATCGCCGCGTATTTGAAGGCAGTGCCGAGCCGATGACGCTTGCAATAAGCGACAGCATCTCATTCGGCCAAAGTGATTTTTTGCTTTGACCCTCAGATCCATGCACGCGCAGCCAAGGCCGGGGGGCTTGCCGGCAAGGGCTGCGACAATGGGAGGAGGAAATGCTGTCGGGAGACTCACGCCGCCTTGGGCTGGTGCTCCGCGCCAAACATCAAAAGATACTGGTCGAGATCCTCATTGCGGAAATTGAGGGCCCGGTAGATTTCGGCGGCAAAGGTGGTCGGGGCCGAACCGGGGGCGGTGACCAGCATGCCGTCGCGCACAGCCGCCGACGCGTCCTTGTAATGGGCATGTCCGCAATAGCCGGGCAGGTCGGCGATGAAACGCAATGCATTGCTCGTATGCGCCGCATTGTTCAGCGCGCCTGCCTTGGCAAGCGCCAGTGTTGCGCCACAGATCCCCGCAACCAGTTTGCCGCGGGCCATGAATTCGTCGATGACCGGCTTTAGATCCGGGGCCTTCTCGGTCTCCCAGATCATGCCGCCGCAAAGCACCAGGCCGTCGAAAGCCTCGGCCCGAAGCGCTTCGGCCGCCGTATCGGGCGTCACGCGCAGGCCGCCCATGGAACGCACTTCGGCGCCACCGGGTGTCGCCGTCACCACGTCGAAGCCGAACTCGGTGCGGGCTGAAGCCGTCAGTTGCCCGACCTCCCAGTCCGCGAAAGCCTCCGTCAGAACCACAGCAAGCCGTGTCATGTGTATCTCCCTTGTCCGTTGGAGCGGCAGACGCTCAAGCCAGCGCCTGCATATAGCGCATGCCGGTAACCGGGCGAGGGGTGAAGTCCATATGCTGGTAGAAACGGTGTGCCTGGATGTTTCCGGTCGCCGCACTTACGGAAAGGTAATCGCAGCCGGCACTCCTGGCGGTTTGGCGGGCGCGGTTGACGAGGTGCTGGCCGATGCCGTGGCCGCGATGGCCGTCGCGCACGAAAAGGTGGTGCAGGTCCATGCCACGCTTGCCTTCCTGCGCCCTGTAGAGCGGCACCAGGATGGCGTAACCGATCAGCCCGTCGCCGGTTTCGGCAACCAGTGCGGTGATCCACGGAACCGGGCCGAAAAGGTCGCGTTCCAGCTGCTCGGGAGTGGTGATCGCTGCATCTCCGTGATGGGCGGCAAGCAGCGCGATCATCTCGTTGAGTGCTGGCAGGTCCCGCGGTTTTGCCGTGCGGATCGTCACCACCGGCGGGCGGATCAATGAAATTTCGCTGTCTTCGATTGCAATCATGGTCTTTGCGTCCTTGTTTGGTAATTCTGCCGTCAGGACGCCGCTGAATACAACAAAGCCGCCTGACGGCGGCTCGTTGACAATATGATCTGTCCGGCCGCCTTTACAGGTACAGCCAAAAATACGTGCGAGTGATGTGCGCGTTGTTGATCATGCGCGATAGATTCTCCAGAACGCGCAATTTGTCAATGGGGCGTCATCCGCTACTGATAAGTTGTGTAGAGTATCTCTGCAGCTTTATGTAGAAAATCGATAATTCCAGACGAACGCTTTTACGGAGGGCATGATGCGTTTCGTTTCCAATGAGGTTGAAGGATATCGCATTTTCGCGGTCACCGGTGTCAACACCATCTCATTCGCCGTCGACTACCAGAACGCCGATACGAAAGGCCTGCTGGGCTTCGCAGTCGAGCGTCACGACCCCACCGAAAACCAGCGGTATTTCGTCTATGGCATGAAGGTCTTCGCAAGCGTCATCCCGCAGCCGGACGAAAAAACGGTCGTCACGACCTACGATCACCCGGTACAGAGTTTCGTCTGGGACGACTTCACGGCAAAGCCGGACCGGCGGTATGAGTATTTATTCTATCCGCTGAAAGGCAAGCCGAAGAACATCGACCGCAGCGCGCCGCCAGTGAAGATCGTGGTCAGGACCGAGCCGCTCTTCACGGAGCTTGAACACGATATCTTCTTCAACCGCGGCGTTGCCAGTAGCCAGGCCTATCAACGCCGCTTCGGCAACGAAAGCCCTGACGATCTGCAGCCGGCGCAGAAGCGTCTTGAAGCGTTGCAATGGCTGAGCCGCGATCTCGACGAGGCGCTGTTCAGGTTCATCGATCAAGCGCAGGCCGGCGACAGGCTCCTCGGATGTTTCTACGAATTCCGCTATCTGCCGGTCGCCAAGCGCCTTAAGGCCGCCATCGACCGCGGCGTGGTGGTAAAGCTCATTCTCGACGGGAAGATCAATGAACACACCGACAGCAAGGGCAAGTTCCATCCGAGTTTTCCGCGCGAGGACAACAGGGCCATGGTCGAAGAGGCCGGGCTTCCGGCGACGGCGATAGCCCGATGGCGGGAAAACAATCCGAACAACATCCAGCACAACAAGTTCATGGTCCTGGTGAGAGGTGCTGCTCAGAAGCCGGCGGAAGTCTGGACCGGCTCGACCAACATGTCGCCGGGCGGCATTCACGGGCAGACGAATGTCGGCCATTGGGTGCGCAATGCGGACGTTGCTGCGGCCTTTGAGGCTTACTGGAGGACACTTGAAAGCGATCCGGGCGCAGTCGAGGGCGAAACGAGAGCCGTATCCGATGCCAAGCGCAAGGCCCATCGCGACGCCGTGATGGCGCTGGCGCCGATACCGGCAGACTGGGAGGATATTGCCAAAGGTGTAACGAGCGTCTTCAGTCCGCGGTCGGGAAGCAAGGTGCTCGACATGTATGTCGACGCACTCGATTCTGCCACTGATTACGGCGGCATCACGCTTGCCTTTGGAATCGGCAAGAAATTCAAGACGGCGCTGGTCAACAACACCGAAGCCGAAATGCCGCAGCGGCCCGTGATCTTCCTGCTCTTGGAAAAGCAGGACAAGCCCAATCCGCGAGCCAGCGAGCCATTCGTGCCGCTGAATGCAAAACATAACGTCTATCAGGCATGGGGATCGTTCCTGCGCGATCCGCTCTACCAGTGGACGCGCGAAACCAATGCCCGGGCGCTCGGGCTCAACCAGCATGTGGCTTACGTCCACTCGAAATTTCTGCTGAAGGACCCGCTCGGGGCCGACCCGATCGTCGTGTCCGGTTCGGCGAATTTTTCAGAAGCGTCCACCAACGACAACGACGAGAATATGCTGCTGATCCGCGGCAGCGAACGCGTGGCCGACATCTACTTCACCGAGTTCAACCGGCTCTTCAACCACTATTATTTCCGCTCGATCCAGGAGGTCATGGCCGGGCGGAGCGACGGGCAAGCGAATGCCTCGGCCGACACCAGTGCAAGCCTCTTCCTGGACGAGAGCGAGACCCAGGAGTGGTTGAAGAAATACAGACCCGGCACGCTGCGCTGGAAGCGCGTGCAGGTGTTCACCAAGATGGCTGGTGCGAAGACGTTGTAACGTTTTGGAAACGGATAGAATATCCCAGGATGCTGTGCCGCCCAAGGTGCGGGCTCATCAATCCGGTTGATGTGCAAGGAAACCATACCCATCGCCCGCCTCGTTCTTCGAGGCTGCGCCCTGGGGTCTTTCCGCACTTCACGATGAAGGCTGATCGACGGCGCCAGCGGCACTGCCCTCATCCTGAGGGCGAAGCGAAGTCGCAGGGGCCCCCGAAGGATCACCAGCTTGTATGCCGACGTGTCGAAATGGATCGGCTAAACGCACACCTCGTATCCGCGCCAGTCAGCAACATGGTCTTTCCTGTTGTCCGTCGAATGTCACATGCCAAAGACATGCTTCCCTTTCGTAGCTACCCATACTATACCCCCCTATATTAAAAGGAATGCACTCCTTGTCGCACACGACTCGTCAGAAGAAAAAACTCATCGCCCGTGTCAGCCGCCTCAAGGGTCAGCTGGAAGCGGTTGAGCGCGCGCTGGAGGCCGAGCGCCCCTGTGGCGACATCCTGCAGCTGCTGGCCTCGATCCGGGGCGCACTGAACGGGCTGACCGGCGAGGTGCTGGAGGATCACCTGCACGAGCACGTGCTGCATGCGGCCGACGAGAAGGCCCGCGCAGAGGCGGTCGAGGAAATTTCGCAAGTGCTGCGAACCTATATCCGCTGAAGAGATCGAAGGAGACCGCGATGAGCACACAAACGCTGGAACACGACCATGTCTTCCTCGGGGCTGGCCACGAGCGCAACGAGCGCCGCGTCTGGTTCGTGATCGCGCTAACGGCGGTGATGATGGTCGTTGAAATCGGCGCGGGCACCCTATTCGGCTCCATGGCGCTCGTCGCCGACGGCTGGCACATGTCGACGCATGCCAGTGCCCTTCTGATCTCAGCCGTTGCCTATTTCTATGCCCGCAAGCAGGCTCGCAATCCGCGCTTTACCTTCGGCACCGGCAAGCTAGGCGATCTGGCGGGTTTCGCAAGCGCCATCATTCTCGCGATGATCGCGCTGCTGATGGCCTGGGAGAGCGCCTTGCGCCTCGCCAACCCGGTCCCCATCAGCGTCGCCCAGGCGATCGGCGTCGCCGTCATCGGCCTTGCAGTCAATCTCGTCAGCGCCTTGCTGTTGAAGGATAGCGGCCCTCATCATGGGCACAGCTACCATCATCATCATCATCACGGCCATCACACGCATCATGATCACCGGGACCATTCCCACCACGGCGGGGGCATCGACAACAACATGCGCGCCGCCTACACCCATGTCCTCGCCGATGCGCTGACCTCGGTGCTTGCGATTGCCGCACTTTCCTTCGGCAGCCTTTACGGCTGGATCTGGCTCGATCCGCTGATGGGCATCGTCGGCGGTTTCATCGTCGCGCAATGGGCCTGGGGCCTGATGAAGTCCTCCGGCCGCGTTCTGCTCGATGCGATCGCGGAAGGCGAGGAACTGCCCGGCGAAATCCGCAAGGTGATCGAAACCGGCGGCGACCGCATCACGGACCTGCATGTCTGGCAGGTCGGCCCCGGCCATCACGCCGCGATCGTCGCCGTCGCGACGTCCGAGCCTCGCGAGCCTGCTTTCTACAGGGCGAAGCTCGAAAGCCTGGACGAGCTCTCGCATGTGACCGTCGAGGTCACGCAATTGCAGGCGGCCTGATGAGGCCGCAAAGGCGACGACAAGGTGCCACAATCGCAGCCTAGCTCTTTGTCGTTGATTGAGCCGGAGTGACTTAATGACTGACTTTTCGATCCATCGCCGCACCATCTTGCAGGCGGCGATGCTCTTTCCCGCATTTTCCCTTGCCTCATTCGCCCGCGCCTCCGAAACCGACGACGACATTGAGCGCCGGTTGGGGGAGCTCGAAAAGCGCACCGGCGGCAGGCTTGGCGTTTCCGTCATCGACACCGAAACAAAGGTCACGCTTGGCTATCGCGAAACCGAGCGTTTCCCGATGTGCAGCACCTTCAAGGTACTCGCCTCGGCCATGGTGCTTTCGCGCGTCGACAAGGGCGAGGAGAATCTCGAGCGCCGCGTGATCTATGACCGGGACAAGCTCGTCTCCTACTCGCCGGAAACGGAAAAACACGTCGGCGGGGAGGGGATGAGTGTGGGCGATCTTTGCAAGGCGGCGATTACGCTGAGCGACAATACCGCCGGCAACCTGTTGCTTGAAAGCGTCGGCGGTCCGAAGGCGCTCACCAAATGGTTGCGCTCGATCGGCGACCGCGCGACCCGCCTCGATCGCTGGGAGACTGCGCTGAACGAGGGCAAGAAAGGCGATCCGCGCGACACGACGACACCGGACGCGATGCTCGACACGCTCGGCAACGTCGCGCTTGGCTCAGTGCTATCCGAGCCTTCACGCGAAAAGCTCATCGCATGGATGCTGGCGAACACCACCGGCAATGCGCGTCTTCGCGCCGGTCTGCCGGGAGACTGGAAGGTAGGCGACAAGACCGGCACTGGCGACAATGGTAGCGCTGCAGACATCGCCATCATCTGGCCGAAGGGCCGCGGCCCGGTCCTCGTGACGGCCTATATCGCCGAGGCGAGGGCGCCGGTGAAGGAATTGAACCTCGTCTTTGTCGAAGTCGCGAAGATCGTCGCGGGCATGGCGGGATAATCAGCGAATTCAAGACGATGCGGCGGAGATATGAATCTAAGACGCATCGTCTTGAATCATTTTGCGAACTCAATGCGGTTTTTCGTTCGGATCGTGGACTGGGCTCGATAAGCGGGGCTCCCGTATAGTCCGCCCCGTTGATGCCGGATAACTCGTGTTTGATTGGCCGGGCAATCTGCTTTTCGATCGCGTTCCTCAGGCTACTTCTGATTTCCATCGAAAGACTCTCCTTAAAGATTGCAGGCAGACCACAGGCGCCAAAGCTTTTGCCTACGGCAGCGTATAAGCGATCACGTAATCGCCGGGCTTTGTTCCCACCGACCCATGCCCGCCGGCAACCATGACGACATATTGCTTGTTGTCGCTGGTCGTATAGGTCATCGGCGTTGCCTGGCCGCCGGCGGGCAGACGCGCTTGCCAGAGCTGGTTGCCGTTGGTGGCGTCGTAGGCGCGAAGGTAGTTGTCGACGGCAGCGCCGAGAAAGGCGATGCCGCCCTTGGTGAGTATCGGCCCGCCGATACCCGGCACGCCGACCTTGAAGGGTAGCGGCAGCGGCGTCATGTCGTGCACGGTGCCGTTCTTGTGCATATAGGCGATCTTGCCGGTCCGCAGATCGACGCCCGCGACATAGCCCCATGGCGGCGCCTGGCAGGGGATTTGCAGCGGGCCGAGGAGCGGTCCCATGAACACGCCGTAGGGCGACCCGTCATTGCGGTTCAGTCCCTGCTCGCTGCCCTTTTCGTCCTGCCCGCGCGGGGGAACCTCGGCGGCCGGAACGAGCCTTGAGGTGAAGGCGAGATAAGTCGGCATGCCGAACATGATCTGCCGCTCCGGATCGACCGCGACGCTGCCCCAGTTGAAGGTGCCGAAATTGCCCGGATAGACGATCGTTCCCCCTATCGAAGGCGGCGTATAGCGGCCCTCGTATTTGTAACGGTGAAAGGCGATGCGGCAGGCGAGCTGGTCGAGGAGCGTGATCCCCCACATGTCCTTTTCCTTCAGCGGATCGGGTGAGAAGGTGAGGTCGGAGATCGGCTGCGTCGGCGCTGTGTGGTCCTCGGGGATCGCACCGCCCGGTGCCGGGATTTCCTTGAAGGGAATGATCGCCTCGCCGGTGCGCCGGTCGAGGACGTAGATGTCCCCCTGCTTCGTGGGGGCGACGAGAGCGGGAACGACGCTGCCGTCCGGCTTCGTGATGTCGACGAGAACGGGCTGGGCCGGTACGTCCATATCCCAGAGGTCGTGATGGACGAACTGCTGCACCCATTTCAGCTGGCCCGTATTGATGTCGAGTGCCACGACGGAGGAGGAGAATTTTTCGACATTGGCGCTGCGGTTCATGCCGAGCTGGTCCGGCACCTGGTTGCCGAGCGGGATATAGACGGAGCCAAGCCCTTCGTCGACACTGAAGACGGACCAGCTGTTCGGCGAGTTGGTGACGTAGGTCTGGCCCTCGGGAAGTGGTGCGGTCTGATCCGGGTTGCCTGAATCCCAGTTCCAGACGAGTGCGCCGGTGTTGATGTCGAAGGCGCGGATGACGCCGGATTGCTCCTGGGTAGAATAATTGTCGTTGACCGCCCCGCCAATGATGAGCTTGCCGGCGACCGCGACCGGCGGCGAGGTGGAGTAATAATAGCCGGCCGGGTTGTATTTCATGCCGGTCTCCAGCTGGAGCACGCCGTTGTCGGCAAAGCTTTCGCAGATTTTGCCGTCGGATGCATCAAGCGCGATAAGCCGCGCATCGGAGGTCGGTAGATACACCCGCGCGGCGCAGGGCTGGCCGGCGGCGACGGCCGGATCGGCATAGTAGGTCACGCCGCGGCAGGTCTGGTGCTGCCGGTCCGGGTTCATGCCGGAGTTGGCGTCATATTTCCATTTCTCCTTCCCGGTCTTGGCGTCGAGCGCGATCGCCCAGTTGTGCGGTGTGCACAGATAGAGCGTTTCGCCGACTTTGAGTGGCGTCACCTGATAGGTCGTCTCGCCGACGTCGTCCGGCCGCTTCACGTCGCCGGACTGGTACTGCCAGGTGACCTTCAAATCCTTCACATTATCCTTGTTGATCTGGTCGAGCGGCGAATAGCGCTGACCGAAAGGCGTGCGGCCATATTGGTGCCACTCGCCGTCAGGCACATTGCCGCCGAAGCGCGGCGCGGCCGCCACGACCTCGTCGGGAAGATCGCCGGCAAGATCATGCGGATCGGTCGTCATCGAATAACCGGCAACGAGAATGGCGATGATCACCGGCACGGCGAGTGGCCAAGGATTGGCAGGGTAGGGAAGGCCGCTCGGGCTCGAAAAGCCGAGCGGCCTCCGGATCTGCGGCGTCAGCAGCCAAAGCCCGAGCAGAATGATCATTCCGCCGCGCGGCCCGAGCTGCCACCAGTCGAACCCGGCTTCCCACACCGCCCAGACAAGCGCTACGGCAACCAGCGCCGCATAGACCCAGAGCGCCACGGCGTTGCGCATGAAAAGTAGCGCTGCGGTGATGAGGAACATCAATCCTGCAAACAAATAGAAGACGCTGCCGCCGAGCATCACGAGCCAAAGCCCCCCGCCGCTGAGAGCCAGTCCGATGATAAGAAAGAGGATGGAAGTTATAACGATCGCCATAAAAGCCGGTCTCCCGCTAAGGTGAGCTGGGCATGGTGGGATGGGGACAATTCCGCCGAATCAGCGACTTAGGGCGAAGGGACTGTCCTTCAATGGCCACATTTGACGCAGGAAGGCATGGATGGCCGGCGGTATCGGCTCGCATGCAACGCTTCTCGTGGCGGCCATCCCCTCTCCATCTTGCCGGAGGTGGCCGACAGGCGCCATGGTGCAACAGGCACCTCCTTGAGCGCCAGTCATTTCACGATGAAACGCGCTATGGCTGGATTCTACTGGCAAGCACAGGAATGAAAAAGGTGAGGATTGCTCACCTTCTCAAGGCGCCTGTCCTTTCTGCTTCTTGGCTACCGAAGCGGGAAGCTACAACAAACCCGGCTTCTCGTTTTCAAGACACGCGCAGGCGTCGTATGCGTTTGCATCATCCGAGACGGGAACTGCGATGCCGCTCCGGCATGGGATGCGGCTGGGGTGGAGGCCCTAACTATGCGTCGCTTCGGCCTTCCGCCAGATGCCAGGCAGCATTCGCGCATCTCATGTCGCGGCCGGTCTGACCAGGCGCTGCGCGGAGAAATATCACGTCCCGCAAAACGTCTGCAGCACCCGCTCTTGCGGCTTCGGCGGCTCCATATAGGCTGCAAACATCGGCTGGTCGTCGTAAGGCTTGGAAAGAACCGTCAGCAGCGTCTCGAAGAGCGTGAAGTCGCCATCGTCGGTTGCGGCAACGATCGCCTGCTCGATGCGGTGATTGCGCGGGATGAACGCCGGGTTGACCTTGCGCATCGCCTCTGCGCGTTCGGAAGGTGATTGCAGATCGCGCCGCAGCCGCTCGCGCCAGCGTGCCAGCCATTCGCCGCAGGCCTCCGGCTCGCGGAAGCTCGCGGTAAAGGCGGTCTCGACCGCATCGTCGCCGCCAAGCGCAGAAAGCCGCCGGAAGGCCAGCGTGAAATCCGCCTTACCCTCCTGCATCAGCGCCAGCAGCGACTGAATCAGGTCCAGATCGCCGTCCTCTTCCGAGACGAGCCCAATCTTGCGGCGCATGCCGGAAAGCCAATGCGCCTGGAACCGCTTGCCATAATCCGTAATGACGTCGTTGGCGCGTTCGACAGCCGTGTCCTGATTCACATCGATCAGCGGCAGCAGCGTCTCGCCAAGGCGCGCAAGATTCCACTGGCCGATGCCAGGCTGGTTTGCATAGGCATAGCGACCGTGATGGTCGATCGAGGAGAAGACGGTTGCAGGATCATATGTATCCATAAAGGCGCACGGCCCGAAGTCGATCGTCTCGCCGGAGACTGACATGTTGTCGGTATTCATCACGCCGTGGATGAATCCGACATGCAGCCAGCGGGCAATCAGCGCCGCCTGCCGCTCGCAGATCGCTTGGTAGAGCGCAAGATATCGATTTTCGGCAGCCTTCAGCTCCGGGTAGTGCCGCTCGATCACATAGTCGGCGAGAGCCTTGATGCCGTCGGCATCGCCGCGGGCCGCGAAGAACTGGAAGGTGCCGACGCGGATGTGGCTACCCGCAACACGGGTCAAGACCGCACCCGGCAGCACCTCTTCGCGATAAACGGGCTGACCGGTCGAAACTGCGGCAAGGGCCCGTGTGGCCGGAATACCGAGCGCATACATCGCCTCGCTGACGATATATTCGCGAAGCACCGGCCCGAGTGCTGCACGCCCGTCGCCGCGGCGTGAGAACGGTGTCTGTCCGGCGCCCTTCAGCTGGATGTCCCGTCGCTTGCCGTTGCGGTCGATCACCTCGCCAAGCAGGATGGCGCGGCCGTCGCCGAGCAACGGCACGAAGCCGCCGAACTGGTGCCCGGCATAGGCCATGGCCAGCGGTTCGGCGCCTTCCGGCAAGAGATTGCCGGAAAAAATCGCCGCACCCTCGCGCCTCAGCAAATCCACATCGAGGCCCAGTTCGGCGGCGAGTTCCTCGTTCAGCTTGATCAGCCACGGCTCGGCCGCCTGGGACGGTTCCTGCCGCGCGAAGAAATGCTGCGGCAACCGCGCATAGCTGTTGTCGAATGGAAAGGCGCACACGGGCGCAGCTTTTTCAAGAACAGAGGTCATAGGCCATAGGTAGGGCCGTGCAGCCGAGCATGCAAGCCGCACGGCAGCCTGCACATCTGCCGGCGGTCAAGAAGCATGAACCGGCCCTGGTTTGTCGGGAACGGCTGGCTGATCGGCAACATGCGCATGATACCCATTCGGACCGATGCCGATGTCCTGCAACAGGTGACCGTCGAGGCCCTCAAAGGGTATCAGCCCAGCATCGAAAAGCTCGAAGGCTTCGTGCTGATGCTTGTGCTTGTGGCTGAAAGCATAACGCACTGCTTCCTGGAGCAGGTGGCTCGGCCGCCATTGTTGGATCAAAACCATTATTATACCTCATGCGCTCACTGCTTGCGGCGGTAGGCAGGCTTCGCAGATTGCCGTAACATGCCGGTGATCGGTGCCGCAGCAGCCGCCCAGCACGCGCAGATGCGGCATGCGCGACAATAGCCTCCGGTAGCGGTTGCCGAGATCGATCGGGTCGCCCGCGTCCAGCATCTCGCTGTCGTCGAGCTCGGTATGGCTCATCATCGAGGCATTGGCGCGGATGCCGTAGATGCGCTTCACCCAGCCGCTGTCATGATCAAGTGCGGCCTCGAAATGCGTCGGATGCGCACAGTTGATCATATAATAGACTGGGGCGCCGCCGGTCGCCCAATCCGTCGTTTCGATCGCATCCTGGATGCTGCGCCCGGTCACGAGCCTACCATCCGTTTCCACGGTAAAGGAGATCGCCGACGGCATGCCATGGGCCTTGGCGGCGCGGGCAACGCCGATCGCCTCGTCGATATTGGTGAGCGTGAAGGCCGTTACCATGTCCGCCTCCGTCCCGGCGAAAGCCGCGATCTGGGCGCCGTGATAGTCTTCGGCTTCTGAAGCGTTCATCGCGCCTGCTTTGTAGCCGTCGCCGCGCGGGCCGATCGCGCCGCTGAGGACGATTGGCATTTGCGGCCGCTCGTATTCGCCTCTAAGTCCGGCGAGCAATTCGACGGCGTCCTCGTTTGCAGCCTTCAGCGCTTGCGGTGAATAGCCGAGCCTGTTGCCCCAGTCGGCGTTGGCGCGCCAGGTCGCCGTGTCGAGCACGAAGCCGATGCCGTGCTGCCGTGCGATATCGAGATAGCGCCCGTAGTATTCCTTCAGCTTCCTTCGTCCTTCCGGCGAGGCGAGAAGGACAAAGGAAGCGAAATGCGGAAGCTCCATGCCCTCGTGGAAGATCAGCGTGGTTTCCATGCCGCCGTCGGTGATGAACGTGCCACCGTTTAACTGCGGCAGTCGGTCTCTGTATTTGCTCATCGGTGGGTCCGCCCTCGTTTGACCGGTCAGCGCGATCGATCAGGTGCGATTTCTCCTCTTTTAGAGCCTGCTAAACTAGCCGGCTTGCGGTATACTGGTTGCGATTTCCCGAGTTGACGTTTGAAACCAATCGGTTGGGAAGATGAGGCGGCATGGGTGATGCGTTGAGCCGCGATGAAAACTGTACCGGCGGTACAGGAGGGGCTGATGCGCAAGGGCGAGGAAACGAGAACCCGCATTCTCGATGTGGCGGAGGCAGCCGTACTCCTGAAGGGCTTCGGCGGCACCTCCATCGAGGAGCTGATTGCCGAGACCGGCATTACCAAGAGCGGATTTTTCTATCATTTCAAGGATAAGAACGAGCTCGCGAAAGCACTGCTCAAACGCTACATCGAAAACGACGAGCGGATCTACGACGAGATCTTCGGCCGCGCCCGCGACTTGATCGACGATCCGCTCCAATCCTTCCTGCTAGGCCTCAAGCTTCTGTCCGAACTGCTCTCAGATCTGCCGAACGGCCATCCCGGCTGCCTCGTCGCCACCGTCTGCTACTACGAACGGCTTTTCGACCGTGAGATACGGGAGACGAACAGGAACGCGGTTCTCGCCTGGCGCCGCCGCTTCCGCGGCATGTTCGAAGAGATCATAGCCGTCTACACGCCGCGCGAGCCGGTGCAAATCGACCAGCTCGCCGACACGGTCTCCTCCGTCCTGGAAGGCGGCATCGTACTGTCGAAGACCCTCAAGGAACCGAACATGCTTGCCGAGCAGATCCTGATGCTCAGGATGTTCGTCAAGCTGCTGTTCCAGCCCGCCTTGGAGGTGTCGAGGGCGTAGGATTAGCGAGAGGCGGCGGATGTGGCCATAGCGTGGGGCTTTGCGGTAGAGAAGCTCTCGGGCCTTCCACATTCTCGCTGATCTCCGGGCTTGTTACGGTGATCCAGCCACGGCGCGTCTTTGCCAGTGACGTCTTGTTTGAAGGTGTCTCTCGCGTATCCAGCGGGAACAATATCACCGAAGCGTGCGCACGGCGCAGCCTCGAGATACATTGCGGAACGTCTCACCCACCATCTTCCATCGCCGCCGCCATCTCGGCCAGCTTGCGCACGGTTTGAGGTTCCGCGACGTTCCCGCGTTCAGCGCTTTAAGCTTGAGCTTCGATTTTCCGGAGCCGATCGGATAGTGCACGTAGATCTCGCGCCCGGCGACCTTCGCCTCCTCGCCGTCCGGCGCCGCCATATTGTCAAGGGCATTCTTGGGGGCAGCCTCGGGCAGGAAGGTCACCAGCAGGAAATTCGGCTTGGCATGGGGAAAGGGCGCCTCCTCGACGATCTTCTGCAGTTCCTTTCGGCTGCGGATCATCACGCCTGGCTTCTTGCCGAATTTCTTCGCCAAGGCCTCGTCCAGCCGCCTTTCGACCGTCGCCTCGGTCTCGGCCGAGCTGAAAACCACATTGCCGCTCTGGATATAGGTCTCGACGTTGGAAAAGTTCAGCCCCTCGCAGATCGCCTTGAGCTCCGCCATCGGCAGACGGCCCGTGGCGCCGACGTTCACGGCGCAAAGCAGCGCTACATAGACCGGCATGGGACTGCTCCCTTTCATGATTCGGTATCGGGACAGGCGCCCGCCCGGCGCCCCTCATATCCGTGCTCGTCAGAGGCGCCAGCGCGCCCAGGTTCCTGAGGCGCAGGACGAGGGCCATTCACTGCACCGGCGCGCCGTGGTCAGGTTGCCGTCAAATGGAGAGGAATGAAGGAAGGCAACGTGCGTGCCGTCTTCCGCCGCCTACACCTTCCCCGCTACCTTGAGTGCAAACGCATACTCAAAGGCGATCTCCTCCAGCCGCTGGAAGCGGCCGGCGGCGCCGCCGTGGCCGGCATCCATGTTGGTCTTGAGCAGGACCGGCGCTGCGCTTGTAGACTTGTCGCGGAGCTTGGCGACCCACTTTGCCGGCTCCCAATAGGTGACGCGGGGGTCTGTCAGGCCACCGAGTGCGAGGATCGGCGGATAGGCCCTCTCGCTGATGTTGTCGTAGGGCGAATAGGACGCGATCTGCTCGTAATCCTCGCGCCTTTCGATCGGGTTGCCCCATTCCGGCCATTCGGGCGGCGTCAGCGGCAGGCTGTCGTCCAGCATGGTGTTCAGCACATCGACGAAAGGAACGGCGGCGATAATGCCTGCGAACTTTTCCGGCGCCATGTTGGCAATGGCGCCCATCAGCATGCCGCCTGCCGATCCGCCCTCGGCGACGATCTTCGCGTAGGACGTGAACTTCTGTTGATTCAGATAGTCAGCGGCGGCGATGAAGTCCTTGAACGTATTGGTCTTGAAGGCCATCTTGCCGTTCTCGTACCAGGCAAAGCCCTTGTCCTTGCCGCCGCGGATATGGGCAATGGCATAGACGAAGCCGCGGTCGGCGAGCGACAGGCAGTTGGTGTTGAAACCGGCCGGAATGCTGATGCCGTAGGCGCCGTAGCCATAGAGCAGGCAGGGCGCCGAGCCGTCGAGCGGCGTATCCTTGCGGTAAAGGAGAGTGACCCGCACCTGCTCGCCGTCCCATGCCGGCGCAAAGACGCGCCGCGTGACGTAGTCGTCCGGATTGTGGCCCGAAGGCACCTCCTGTGTCTTCAACAGCGTCCGCTCGCGCGTCATCATGTTGTAGTCGTAGAGCTGCGAGGGCGTCGTCATCGACGAATAGGAGAAGCGGATGACGTCGGTGTCGTATTCGGCAGCGCCCTGCAGCCCGAGCGAATAGGCTTCCTCGGCAAAGGCGATCGCGTGTTCCTCGCCGGTCTTGCGATCGCGGATGATGATTTGCGGCAGGCCGTCCTTGCGCTCCAGCCATAGCAGGTGGCGGGCATAGGCCATGTGGTTGATGATCAGCGTTCCCGGCTTGTGCGGTACGACCTCGCGCCAGTTCTCCTTGCCGGGATTGTCGACCGGCGCCTCCATGATCTTGAAATCCTTGGCGCCGCCGTCATTGGTGAGGATGTAGAAGACATCGCCGCCTTCCGTCAGCGTATATTCGATGCCTTCCTGGCGCCTGGCGACAAGCTTCGGCTCCGCCGCCAGATCCTTGGTCGAGAGCAGCCGGTATTCGCTGGTTTCGTGGTCGTGAATGTCGATGAAAATGAAATCGTCAAGCAGCGAGCCGCCGACGCTCATGAAGAAGCCGGCATCCTTTTCCTCGTAGACGAGCCGGTCCTGGCTCTGCGGCGTGCCGATGATGTGGTGAAACACCTTGGAGGGGCGGTGGTTCTCGTCGAGCGCAGAGTAGAAGAAGCTCCTGCCGTCCGGCGCCCAGACTCCGCCGCCGCCGGTGTTCTCGATCACGTCGGGCATGTCTGCCCCGGTTGCAAGGTCGCGCACCTTAAGGGTGAAGAATTCCGATCCCTTGTCGTCATAGCCCCAGATGGCGCGGCTGTGATCAGTCGAGTGATCGAGGCCGGCGAGCCGGAAGTAGGATTTGCCGACCGCCTCCTTGTCGCCATTGAGCAAAACGGTGCGGATCGTCTCGTCCTTGAAGTCGCCATCGCGCGGGATCCGGAAGTAGCGCGGCTGTTCGCCGCCGGTAACGAAGAATGTGCCGTAGGCGTGAGCGCCGTCCTTCATGGGCACTGAGCTGTCGTCCTCCTTGATGCGGCCGCGCATCTCGGCAAAAAGCGTCTTCTGCAGTGGCTTTGTATCTTCCATCGCCGCGTTCATATAGGCGTTTTCCGCCTCCAGGTGCCTGCGGATCTCGGGGTCGAGGAGTGAGGGGTCCTTGAACATCGCCTGCCAGTTATCGGCGCGCAGCCAGGCATAATCGTCCGATCGGGTGATGCCGTGGCGGGTATCGGAAACGGGCTTCTTGGTGGCTGAGGGCGGGGTCGGCAGGTTCTTGAAAACAGGCAAGGAAAGGCTCCGGATCGGAATTGCGGGGTGGAGAAGAGATAGAGTTGGAGGCGGGCTGGATCAAGCGTCAAGGATCGCCGATGACCCCTGCGGCAAATCGGAGCCTTCCTCACGTTGCCTTGATGTCACCACATTGTTTAACAAAGTCCGCTACCGTCGCGCGGAATTTACGCCTCGTTTCGGCTTGGGCTGAGGGCCACGACCGGGCGGATTCTGCCATGAGCACAAAGAGGAATTTGCCCGTAATGCCGAAATGTCTGGTCCTGTCAGTGTCCCTCGTCAGCTTTGCCTCTTGCGCCTTCGCCGTCGATCCCGCCATCAAGAAGCAGCTGGAAAAACTCGATCCCGCCACCCGCCTCGAACAGAGCTGCGATACCGAAGCAATGAGCCGCATCAACAAGGACAAGACCGGCTTCAGACCGGACAAGGTGATCGCCTACACCTTCAAGGACCCGATTCCCAGCGACGACAAGCTCGAAGCCCCCGGCGCCGTCTTCCGCAGCCAGGGAGACTGGTATCACCTCTCCTACACCTGCATCACAGGCCCCCAGCACATCAACGTGCGCGAACTGCAATACGAAATCGGCGAGAAAGTGCCGCGGGAAAAGTGGAGCACGTATTACTTGTATGATTGAGCGGCTGCCGTGTTGGCCCCTTGCTGCCGATATCGAAAGGATATTGGCAGGACGGGCACTAGGTGGCGGTTCTTCCGAAAAAGCTCGATGACGGCAGCAACTGGAGCCGTCTTTTGATTTTCGTTTTCGCTTGGATTTGATCCTCACGGCGACTGAATCGGGCTCATAGGTTGGAACGACGGTCTCAAGCCCGGTCCCGGTAAGAAGTATGCCGCCACGCTTCCACGAGCGCGCTCATCTCGCAAGCAAATCCGCTGCTCCGCCAAAACGATAGAGGGGTAGGGTAATGGGCATAAACGGCCATCGCCCCACCCCGTCACTTCGGCAATTGCGGCAGCACTTTCTCCTCGATGAACAGTTCATCGACGATGGTCATGACGATCAGCGAAAGCGGCAGGGCGAGCATGGCGCCGACGGCACCCCACATCCATGTCCAGAAGATGATGGCGACGAAGACGATGAAGGGATTGATTTCCAGCCGACGGCCCATGACGGCGGGAAATACCAGATTCTCCATGACGAGGTGCACGATGAAGAAGGCGGCCGCCGGTATGAGGCCGATGATGATGCCGTCATGGATGAGGATGCCCGCGACCGCGATGGAAAACGTCATCATGGTGATGCCGAGATAGGGAATGAAGCTCGATAGGAAGGCGAAGAAGCCCCAGAGTGCCGGCGCCGAGAGCCCGCCTGCCCAGGCAATCATCGCCATGATTACGCCGAGCGCCGCATAGATGACCGAGGCGGTTGCAAAATAAAAGCCCAGCACCTGCTCGACGGAGCCGATGACGCGGATGGCCGTGAGCCGCTGCTGGCGGGTGCGGAAGGTGAGGATGATCGCCTTGCGCAGGCTGACGCGCCCGGAGAGAAAAAGCAGCAGGGCCGCAAAGAAAATCAGCGCCTGCACGAGCGCCGGCGTGAGGTTCGTCGTCACCACATGCAGTACGTTGCCGGTGTTTTCAAGCAGCGCATTGATCGAGACCGGCCCACTTTGGAAGCTTGCCGGGGTAATGCGCAACCAGCGTATCTGCTCCAGATAGGGCATGATCCGATTGATCGTTTTCTCGATGAACGCAGGAGCTTCGTTGGTCAGCGTCGTCAAGGGTCCCGAAAGCGAGCTGATGACGAAGAAGATGACCAGTGCCACGGCGCTTGAAAGGATGATGGCAACGGTGACGCGCGGCACGCCGAGCTTGCTCAAATTTTCCGCCGCCATGCCGAGGATCATGCCCACCACAACGGCGAGCGTGATAGGGATCAGGATCAGCGACATCTGGTAAAGGACGGCAAGGCCAAGGATCGCGAAAATCCCGATGATCGCCCAGGCCATGCTGACATCGAGCGCATCCTTCTGGACGCGGTGCGCCGGCGCCTGCGGCATCTCTTCCGTCGCGGTGGTGAGGGTGTCTTCCAGTGCGCTCGTCCGCCGCTCGCCCATTGCGATCTTCTTTGCTTGTTTGCGGATGCCGTTGGCAAAGCCCATTTATGGAATGTCCCCGAAAGCCTCATTGGCCCGGACCGGAAACGCACGGAATGCGTGGAGGTTCCCGCCAGGGCCCGGGCGTGTCGGATACCCAGTTTGGGCAAATTGACAATCGCGCCGCCTACTCGGAATAGTTTGCCAGGCTGGTCTTTCCTTGGTGGATTGGAGGGTGCCATGCGCAAGGCCGATATGCAGAAACTTGATGGACTCGTCGAACGGCTGGTCGGTGATGTCGGAGCCGCCGTCTCCGGCGCGCTCGTCGTCCTTGGCGATGATCTCGGTCTGTTCAAGGCCATGGCGGACGGCGAGCCCCGCGATGTGGCGCGCCTGGCGAAGGAGACCGGGCTCAACGAGCGCTATCTCCGCGAATGGCTTTCTGCTATGGCCGCGGCCGACTACATCACCTATGACGACGGGACCGAGCGTTTTTATCTCACGCCCGAGCAGGCGATGGTGTTTGCGCAAGAAGACAGCCCCGCCTTTTTCGCCGGCGCATTCCAGGTGACGCAGTCCATGTGGATGGACGAGCCGAAGATCGCCGAAGCTTTCCGCAGCGGACAGGGCCTCGGCTGGCATGAACATAGTGTCTGCCTCTTTCGCGGCACCGAACGCTTCTTCCGGCCCGGCTACAACACGCACCTGATTTCAAGCTGGATACCGGCCCTGAACGGCGTCGAGGCGAAGCTCAAGGCTGGCGCCAAGGTCGCCGATGTCGGCTGTGGCCATGGTGCGTCGACGATCCTGATGGCGCAGGCCTATCCCTCCTCGCGTTTCTTTGGTTTCGATTACCATGCTCCCTCGATCGAGAAAGCCAGAGCCGCGGCCGAGGCGGCAGGCGTCGGTGACCGCGTCACCTTCCAGCAGAGCACCGCGGCCGAATTCGGCGCGCACGGATATGACATGGTCGCAATGTTCGATTGCCTGCACGACATGGGGGACCCGGTCGGTGCCGGCCGTCATGTCAAGGAAACGCTGGCGCCCGACGGCACCTGGTTGATCGTCGAGCCATTTGCCCACGACAATCTGAAGGACAATCTCAATCCGGTTGGACGCGTCTATTACGGCGCTTCGACGATGATCTGCACGCCGGCATCGCTCTCGCAGGAGGTCGGCCTCGGCCTTGGCGCCCAGGCGGGCGAGATGAGGCTCAGGAAAGTAGCGCTCGACGCCGGCTTCTCGCATTTCCGCCGGGCGACGGAAACGCCGTTCAACATGGTCTTCGAGGCGCGGGCTT
Organism: Rhizobium etli 8C-3; assembly: GCF_001908375.1. Taxonomy (NCBI): domain Bacteria; kingdom Pseudomonadati; phylum Pseudomonadota; class Alphaproteobacteria; order Hyphomicrobiales; family Rhizobiaceae; genus Rhizobium; species Rhizobium etli. Next base: position 1,142,039 of record NZ_CP017241.1, read on the forward strand.
AGCGCCTCGAGGAAAGGAGGACCGCTTCAGGCCGAAAGCGTCAGCCCGATGCCCCACGGATCCTTGAGGAACACGCCGCCGTCGCGCTTTGCGCTTTCGATTTCCAGCCGGTCGAGTGCCGCCACCGCATTGTCGAGCGCCACCTTATCGTTGAAGCGCAGGGTGTATTCGGAAAGGCCGGTCATGCCATCGGCGCGGGTTCCGGCGCCGCGGCTGTTCCAGATGTTGGCGGCGATGTGATGGTGGTAGCCGCCGGTCGCAAAGAAGCTCGCGCCGGGATAGCGCGCCATCAGCTTCAGGCCGAGGACGTCGCGATAGAAGGCATCGGCCAAAGGAATATCGCCAACCTGCAGATGGATATGCCCGATCGCGGTGCCGTCGGCCATGCCACCCCAGGCATCGTCCGGCGCACTGTCGTAAAGCGCCTGCAGATCGAGGCGGATCGTTGCCATCTCGACCTGGCCGTCCTGGTGGAATTTCCAGACCTCGTGCGGCCGGTCGGCGTAAATCTCGATGCCATTGCCTTCGGGATCGGAGAGATAGATGGCTTCGCTGACGAGATGATCGGAAGCGCCGTCGAGAACGACGTCCATATGCGCCGCATGGCGCAGCCAGCGGGCAAGTTCCGTGCGGTTCGGCATCAGGAAGGCGGTGTGGAAGAGGCCGGCCGCATTGCGCGGAGCGACCTTCGCCTTGCCGTCCGTCGCCAGCGTCAGGAGCGGCAGACCGTTGACGCCCAGCACCTCGCCGCTTGGCGCCTTTTCGATCACCTTGAGGCCGAGCATCGACTGATAAAAGCTCGAGACCAGCGCCAGGTCGGTCACGACCAGATGCGCCTGGCCGACATAGGCAGGGCGGCTCAGCGCATAAGAGGTTTCGGTCGTCATAGATCTATCTCCTGCCATGGTAGAAAAAGGCGCACCGGCGGCGGCAGCGAGAGCGCTGCCCGTGGCAAGCTCGAGAAATGTTCGCCGGTCCATTTCGCCTCTAAGTCCCTCGAGCCACCGTACTTGTCCTTTATATGGCGGATTCCGATTGTTCACAGAAGATCTGTTTTTGAGGATAAAGCGTTGAACCCTTGTTGACGATCGCTTGTGCCCACTTGAACCTGTTTACCGCGCGTTATCTTCCTTTGTAGGCAAGCCCGCTGTGGAGGAAATCATGTACAAGAAGATCATCGTCCCTATCGAAATGGGCACGATCGAGAGGGGGGAAAGGGCATTCCGCAAAGCCGCGACGCTGCTCGATGCCGGCGGCCAGATCATCCTGCTCAATGTCGTGCAGGACGTGCCGACCTATATTGCCGTCGACCTCCCCCCTGAACTGATCGACAATGCGATCGATGATGGACGTGCGCAGCTTGAGCAGCTGCGGCTGAAGACCGCTATCCCGGCGAAGGTGGAAATTGGCCGCGGCCCGCCGGCACACGGCATCCTCGCCGCCGCCGAGGCGCATCAGGCCGACCTCATCATCATCGCCTCGCATGTTCCGGATTTCTCGAACTATTTCATCGGTGCGACAGCCGACCGGGTGGTACGACACGCCAAGTGCTCGGTGCTGGTGGATCGGTAAGGATTAAAGCGTTTCATGAAGTTTTACCGCGCACGGTGCTGCCGCCTGTTGCGCCACCGGCCGTTCAGTGAGAGCATCGGCAGGTCGAGGAATGGGTGTGCATGAATGGGCGAGTTCAACGGCATTCGCTGGGCTTACGACAGGTATGAGCTGATCGCTGATGGCATCGTGCACGGCGTCGGCCTGGCTCTCGCGCTCGTCGGTGCAACCGTGCTGATCTTCTATGCGACGGTCTGGAGCTCCTACGGCGAGATCGCGGCCGCCTGGATTTACGGCGTCGGCCTCGTGCTGACACTCGGCATTTCCTTTTCCTACAATGCCTGGCCAGTCTCTCCCACCAAATGGTACCTGCGCAGGCTCGATCATTCGGCGATCTTCATCCTGATCGCCGCGACCTATACGCCGTTCCTTGAACGTGGTGCCGACGACCCGCTGCTGTTTGCCATGCTGATTGGCATCTGGGCGATGGCGGCGGCCGGCATCTTCCTGAAATGCGCCTTTCCGGGCCGCTACGACAAACTTACGATCCTGCTCTATCTCGCGATGGGCTGGAGCGGCATTCTGGTTGCCGGGCCGGTCGCCTCGCGCATACCCTTTGCTTCGATGCTTTTGATCGTCATCGGCGGCATCATCTATTCGGCCGGCGTAATTTTTCACGTCTGGGAAAAGCTGCGCTTCCAGAACGCCATCTGGCACGGCTTCGTGGTTGCCGCCGCAGCGGTACATTATTCGGCCGTACTCACCTGCTTCAGCATGGGCGCGGCCAGGCTCTGATCGTTCTTTCTTCGCGCCAATTCGCCGTTTACATCGCCGAAGGGCGGGCGTATGCGCTTTTGCCGAACGAACGGAATGGACATGACATGACCGACGCAGTCCTCTTGCGCGACGCCACCGAAGCCGATCTTGCGGCGATCCTCGACATCTACAACCACGCTGTCCAACATACGACGGCGATCTGGAACGAAACCCTCGTTGATCTCGAAAACCGGGCTGAATGGTTCCGGGCGCGCAAGGCGAGGGGCTTTCCGGTTCTGGTCGCGGACAAGGCCGGGCAGGTGGCAGGCTATGCCACCTACGGCGACTGGCGGGCCTTCGAAGGCTATCGCCATACGGTCGAGCACTCCGTCTATGTCGACAAGGACTGCCGCGGCAGGGGCATTGGAAAGCTTTTAATGCAGGCGCTGGTCGAGAAGGCAAAAGTGGACGGCGTCCACGTCATGATCGCCGGTATCGAGTCGGAAAACGTCGCTTCGATCCGCCTGCACGAGAAGCTCGGCTTCCGCGTCGCCGGCACCTTCTCCGAAGTCGGCACCAAGTTCGGCCGCTGGCTCGATCTCACCTGCATGGAACTCAGGGTTTCGAAGTGAGCCTCGTCACGGCGCCTAACTTGCGGCAATGCCCGATGTTGGATGCGGGCGAGACAATGAAACCAGGTGGTCCGATCGTCTCGGCCGGGCGGTCGATCGCATCGCGAATTGCCGGCCGTGGTGATGAGGCGCCGTGCAGGACCTATTTCACCGGCTCGAACACCATGGAATGTCCGTTGATGCAGTAGCGCAGGCCCGTCGGTGGCGGGCCGTCGGGGAAGACGTGGCCGAGATGTGCATCGCACCTGCTGCAGCGAATTTCCGTACGGACCATGCCGTAGGAGCTGTCGCGATGCTCCGTCACGGCATCCGGCGAGACCGGTTCGAAATAGCTCGGCCAGCCGCAACCGGCATCGAATTTGGTATCGGAGCGGAAGAGCGGCGCGTTACAGCCGACGCAGCGATAGAGGCCGGTCTCGAAGCTGTCCCAGTAGGGGCCGGTAAAGGCGCGTTCCGTGCCGTGCTGTCGCGTGATGCGGTATTGCTCCGGCGTCAGGTGCTCTTTCCATTCTGCATCGGTCTTGCGGACCTTGGCGGTCGTGGTGTCGGACATCAGGCATGCTCCTTTCGCGCCGGAGGGGCGATTCCGTCTTGGCCAGAATGTGGGGCGCAAGACAGGCGGGATCAAGGCAAGCGGAATCAAGACAGGGCGGATTGGCCCGGCGCTCATCTTCTAATGCGGCCCCTGAAATTTCTCCAAAGGCCTATCCAGTGTGCAATCGCGATTTCGCGCAAAGGCTGCTTCGTTGCAGAAGGTCCCTCGTTCCTCGCGGAGCGGGGGAATGCCTGGGCTGGGGGCTAATCCGCGGGATTAGGAATTCCGCTAATCCGAATTGATGGTTTGATCCAGACGGCGCCGTTAACGTACTCTCAACGACGGCGACTGATGCCAGGCGGGGGATATGGACGTGTTCATCGTTGTTCTGCCATGGGCGGCCTATTTGCTTGTGGCTGTGATTTTTCTGACGATGACTTTGCTGGAAGGCTGGGCCCATCACGACGGTTGGACGTTGGCCCGCCTTTCAGGCGCCGTGGCATGCATTTTCTGGCCGCTGACGGCGGTTGTCCTGCTGGTTCACATACTTGCTTCTGCCGCAGCGCTCCGCCAGGCCTGATCGGTCCGCCTCCGATCATTCATCAAAACCTCCTGCGAAATTGCTTGAGGGCGCTTGCCGATTACCCTAAGTTCGCGCCAACGCATCACTTTCTGGCAATGAGGAGGGGACATGGCCGGTGTCACTGGTCTGACATTTTTGGCCTTGTGCCTGCCGCTTCTCGGCGCCTTGCTTTCCCCTTTCGTCATCCGCCGCCTCGGCGCAAACGGCGCCTGGCTGCTGGCGGCCGTGCCGTTCCTGTCGTTCCTGCACTTGCTCCGCTTCATACCTGGCGTGGCCCGCGGCGAGGTGGTGACCGGCGGATATTCCTGGGTTCCGAGCTACAATGTGAACTTCTCCTGGCTTCTGGACGGCCTCTCGCTTACATTTGCGCTGTTGATTACCGGCATCGGCACGTTGATCGTCCTTTATGCCGGCGGTTACCTGAAGGGACATCCGCAGCAGGGGCGCTTCTTCTCCTTCATCTTTCTGTTCATGAGTGCGATGCTCGGCGTCGTCGTCTCGGACAGTTTCCTGATGTTCTTCGTCTTCTGGGAGCTTACCTCGATCACCTCCTTCCTGCTGATCGGCTTCGACCATGAGCGGGAGGCGGCACGGCGGGCGGCACTTCAAGCGCTGGTGGTGACCGGTGGTGGCGGGCTTTGCCTGCTGGCCGGCCTCATCTTCTTGTGGAACATCACCGGCGTCGCACAGATGTCGCTGCTTTTTCCGTTCGCCGATGTGGTGCGCGGCAGTCCATATTATCTGGCAGCGCTCGGTCTCGTGCTGTGCGGCGCCTTTACCAAATCCGCGCAGTTTCCATTTCACTTCTGGCTGCCGAACGCCATGGAAGCGCCGACGCCGGTATCGGCCTACCTGCATTCCGCAACCATGGTGAAGGCTGGCGTCTACCTCCTGATGCGGCTTAACCCGGTGATGGGCGACACCCCGGCCTGGGAATTCCTGCTGCCGTTATTCGGCGGCATGACCCTGGTTGCCGGTTCGGCACTCGCCATTGCACATGCCGACCTGAAGCTGAAGCTCGCCTATACGACGGTTTCTTCGCTCGGCCTTCTCGTCCTGCTTACCGGTTTCGGTTCGCAATACGCCATAAAGGCCGCGGTGCTTTACCTGGTGGCGCACTCGCTCTTTAAGGGCGCACTTTTCATGATCGCAGGCGTCCTCGACCATGAGACAGGCACCCGCGACATCACGAAGCTTGGTGGTTTGCTGAGCGCCATGCCGCTGACCTTCGCGATCGCCATACTCGCCGCGATCTCGATGGGCGGCCTTCCGCCCTTCTTCGGCTTCCTTGCCAAGGAGGAGATCTACGCAGCGCTCGCAGGTGGCAACCTGCGCTCGCTGGTGTTTACCGCAGTCGCCATCTTCGGCAATGGGCTGATGTTTGCAATTGCCTTTTCGGTCGGCTTGAAGCCCTTTGTCGGTCAGCCGGCCGAAACGCCGAAACACCCGCACGAGGCACCTGTCCTGCTGTGGCTCGGGCCTGGAATTCTTGCGGTGCTTGGGCTTGCTGGCGCGATCTTTTCCGGTGTCACGCATCACTACGTCTCGTCGCCCATGGCTTCGGCCGTTCAGGGGGGTGCAATCGACGTTGCGATCTCACCGATGCCGCATCTCGGCCTCCCGCTTGCGCTTTCTGCATTGACCGTGATCCTCGGCGTTGGGGTCTACTGGAAGATGGGGCAGGCCCGGGCGCTGATGGTGTCTTTCCTGCAGGCGGCAGGGCCGGGGCCGGACCGAGGCTTCGACAGCTTCATTGCCGGGCTCGTCCGCCTTGCCTGGCGCCTCACCCGCATCGTCCAGCCGGGGCGGCTGGAAATCTACGTAACCTGCACCCTTGTCTGCCTCGCCCTTGTTCTCCTCGTGCCGCCGCTGATTTACGGCGAACTGCCGTCGGTTTTCGTCTGGCCGCGCGACGTCCAGCTCCACGAATGGGCGGTCTTCCTGCTCGCCGTGATCGGCCTTGCGGCAGTGCTTTCGGCCCGCGACCGGCTGACGGCAATCATCTCGCTTGGCATCCAGGGTTTTTCCGTGGCGTTGATCTTTCTGCTCTTCGGAGCGCCGGACCTTTCCTTCACCCAGTTCATGGTCGAGACGCTGTCCGTCGTCATCCTGGCGCTCGTCATGACGAGGCTCCGCCTCTCGCCGACCGACCCGCGTCCGCTGCTCCAGCGGCTTGGCGACGGCTCGATCGCGCTTGCCTGCGGCCTCGGCTTTTCGCTGCTCCTGATGCGAGCGACGGAGGGGCCGTTCAATGCGGCGCTGACGGATTTCTTCAACACCTATTCGAAGACTATCGCCCACGGCGCCAATGTCGTGAACGTCATCATCGTCGATTTCCGCGGAACCGACACCCTCGGCGAGATCGCAGTCGTCGCCATCACCGGCCTCGCCATCATTGCACTGATCCGCATGCGGGCGGGGGGAGAGCGCAAGCTGGTCGCGCATGATCCTGACCGAGTGGAGGTGGCGGAGTGAAAGGCGTTTGTTTCCACCTCCTGGGTTTCCATTCCGGCAGGCTTGAAATGCCAGCTGCCGCGGTCTGGATACGGCATTTTCTCAACCGCCCCCGTTCCCATGCCTGTCGATGGAATCCAGCGCGCCCAAGGACTTGGGCGCGGGTTGCTCATTCAAAAGGCGGTCCATTCACGGCGCTCGCGCGCCGTAGCCACATTCCTGCGGCGAGCACAGGGATGCGGGGAGCATGGCATGAGCGCTGGAGGCAAAGGCGGCGCCTCGAGCGGGGTTCAGATCGCCGAGGCGGCGCACGCGGGGGTCATCCTTACGGACCCTGCGGCTTCGCCTTCCGGCACTTTAGGATGAGGGACGGTGAGGAGGTGCGGTTTGCCTTGCGCGTCGCATCGTCCGGCTTGATGAGCGATGCAGTTAACCTCTCCCGCCGGTCGCCGCCAAGGGGAGCACCCACCCGATGAACACCCTCATCTTCCGCACCATCGCCCCCTTCCTCGTCGCGCTCATGCTGCTCTTTTCGGTCTTCATCCTGCTGCGCGGCCACAACGAGCCGGGCGGCGGCTTCATCGGCGGGCTTATCGCCGCTTCGGCACTGGCGATCTACGGCATCGCGGGCGGGGTGCCGGCTGTGCGCCGGGCGATCCTCTTTCATCCGCTGTCGATTGCCGGCGCCGGGCTGATGATGTCGGCGGTCGCCGGCCTGATCTCGATCGTCGCTGCCGTGCCCTTCATGACCGGTCTTTGGGTTTATCCCTCGATCTTCGGCGTCGAGGTGCCGCTGTCGACGGTCATGCTCTTCGATATCGGCGTCTATTTCGTCGTCGTCGGGGCGATCACCGCCATTGCGCTGGCCCTTGAGGAAAGGGAGGCAAAGTGATGGAGCCGCTTTTTGCGATCCTTGTCGGCCTGTTCTTTTTCGCCGCAGTGTACCTGCTGCTGTCGAAATTCTCGATCCGCATCATGCTCGGTATCGCGATCCTCGGAAATGCCGTGAACCTGCTGCTTTTTACCGCCGGCCGCCTGACGCGCGAGGTACCGCCGATCATTCCGGCGGACCTCGACGCGCTGCCCGCCGGTGCCGCCAATCCACTTCCGCAGGCCCTCATCCTGACGGCGATCGTGATTTCCTTCTCGTTCCTCGCCTTCCTGCTGGTGCTGACCTACCGCGCCTATCAGGACATCGGCACGGACAACACCGACGAGATGCGCGTCGCCGAGCCCGACGATCCGCCGCTTCCGCCAGTGGGGTATTGAGATGAGGATGGTGCAAATGATAACCCCCCTCCGTTCTGCCGGACAGCTCCCCCACAGCGGGACGGATCGACTGATGGCGCTGGCTTCTTCCAGTAGCTTGCTGCCGGCAGCGAGAAGGTGGCCGCAAGGGTTGGACAAGGGGCGAGGTTCGGCATTTGGTGTGCGTGGCTTGCGCGCCGGATGGTTGCGGCCTGCGCCGCTCGCCCCCCTCATCGCCTTCATCCGCGCAGCTGGTCTGCCCGCTTGGAAGAAGAGGAGGAGGCATTAAATGGCCGCGCCCATCGGCACGGATCTTTCCGCTGCGCTCCTCACCGCACCCGTCCCGGCCAGCGATTGGCTGGTAATCCTGCCGGTTGTGCATTGCATCATGCTCGGCGCGCTCATGCTGATGCTGCGCGCCCATGTCCGCCTACACGCCGTGATCGCGGTTCTCGGCCTTGCGGCCTTGGTAGTGATCGACGCGGTGCTGTTGAAACGGGTGATGGACGACGGCCCGGTCACGATGGTGATGGGGCGCTGGCTGCCGCCTTTCGGCATTGCCTTCACCGTCGACCTTTTCGGGGCGCTGATGGCGCTTGCGGCCGCGATCGCAGCGCTCGCGGGCAGCCTCTATGCGCTTACCGACATCGATGCGGGCGGGCGGCGCTTTGGTTTCTTTCCTTTCCTGATGCTCCTGATGGCAGGCGTGTCGGGAGCGTTTCTCACCGGCGACATTTTTAATCTCTATGTCTGGTTCGAGGTGCTGCTGATCTCGTCCTTCGGCCTGCTGATCCTCGGATCCGAGCGCGAGCAGATCGACGGTGCGATGAAATATGCGGTGCTGAACCTGATCGGCACGACGCTCTTTTTGATCGCCGTCGGCTACCTCTATGCGATCTTCGGCACGCTCAATATGGCTGATATCGCCCTCAAGGCCGCTGGCCTGCGCGATGCCGCGCCGCTCGTGACGCTGGCGGCCCTCTTCCTGCTTGCCTTCGCCATGAAGGCCGCGGTTTTCCCGGTAAACTTCTGGCTGCCGGCCTCCTATCATACGCCGCGCATCGTCGTCTCGGCGCTCTTTGCCGGTCTGCTCACCAAGGTCGGAATCTACGCGCTGATCCGGGTGATGGTGATGCTGCTGCCGGTGGAGCGCGAGGCGCTGAGCCTGATGATCGCGCTCGTGGGTGCGGCAACCGTCATCATAGGCGCACTCGGCGCGCTGGCGCAGACCGATATCCGCCGCATGCTCGGCTATGTGATCATCTCGGGCATCGGCAACATGCTTGCCGGTATTGCGGTCGGCACGCCCGATGGCGTCAGCGGCTCGGTTTTCTACGCGCTGCATTCCGTCGTGCTGATGATGGCGCTCTATCTCCTGGCGGGGCAGGCGGCCTGTCTCGGCGGCAGCTTCCAGATCGGCGCGCTCGGCGGGCTCTATCGCGAGCGTGGCTGGTTTGCCGCCGTGTCGCTCATTCTCTTCCTTGCCGCCTGCGGCCTGCCGCCGTTTTCCGGCTTCTGGCCGAAGGTCATCCTCGTCAAGGCCTCGCTCGATATCGGCGCATGGTGGCTTGCCGCCGCCCTTTTGACCGGCGGGTTCCTGACGACCATCTGTTTCGGCCGTGTCTTCCTGCTTGCCTACTGGCGCCCGGCGCAGGCGCCTGTCAAGGCGGTTGCGATCGGCTGGCAATCGGCGCTGCCGCTTCTGGCGCTGACCGGGCTCGTTACCGGTTTCGGCATCTTGCCGGAGCCGTTGCTGTCGCTGGCGCAGGCAGCCGCCGGAAGCCTCGCCGATCCGGCAGCCTATATCCATTCTGTTTTCCCGGAAGGAGCGCCGAATTGATCGCATTCCTCTTCAATCTGCTGCTCGCCATTGCCTGGGTCGCCGTTTCAGGCAGCGCCTCGCTGCACAATCTCGTCTTAGGCTTCGTTCTCGGCACCATCGCTTTGGCGATCGTGCGCGAGCCTCTGGGCAGCAAGGGCTATCTTCGCCGCACGCGCCTCGTCCTGTCACTGACGCTGCTTTTCCTGAAGGAACTGGCGCTTTCGGCTTGGACCGTCGCACGCACGGTGCTGCGGCCGCGCATGGAGATCCGGCCCGGAATCTTTGCCTTTCCGCTGACCGTCGATCGCGATCTCGAGATAACGCTGCTTGCCAATCTCATCACGCTGACGCCCGGCACGCTGTCTGTCGATGTTTCGCAAGACCACAGGACGCTTTATGTCCACGCCCTCGACTGCTCCGACCCGGAGGCGACGAAGCGCGCCATTGCGAGCGGCTTCGAACGCAAGATCATGGAGGCTTTCCGATGATTGCGCCGTTTGTGCTTGTTTCGGCCGCCGCCGCGGTCACGCTTGCGATCCTCGGGATCGCTTTTGTGCTCACCGCCTATCGGGTGATCACCGGACCGACGCTGCCGGACCGCATCCTTGCCCTCGATACGCTGACCGGCATTGCCATAGGCTTCATCGCAGTAATCGCCGTCAAGACGCGCTTTACGCTTTACATCGACATTGCGATCGCACTCGGCCTGGTCGGTTTTCTCGCAACGGTTGCCTTCGCCCGCTTCGTTCTGTCGCGGGGCAGGCCAGAAACCAGGCCGTTGCCGGCCGGGGATGAACAGGCAGTGACGCCGGTGCCGGGCGACACGGCAGGAAAGGCACGATGATGGAATACGTTATCGCCACGGCAACTGCCCTCACGATGCTTGGCGGTGCCTTTTTTGCGCTCTCGGCGGCGATCGGCGTCGTCCGATTGCCGGACGTTTACTCGCGCATGCATGCAGCCTCCAAGGCGGGTTCGGTCGGCTCCGGCCTGCTGCTGCTTGCTGCCGGCCTTTATTCCGGCGAGCTTGCAATTTTTGCGCGCGCTGCTGCCGGCGTCGTCTTTCTGCTGCTGACCGCCCCGGTCGCGGCACACCTCTTGGCCAAGGCGGCGCATGACACGGGGCATAAATTGTGGGAACTCTCGGTCGGCGACGACATGGAAGGCCGATGAGAGTATAACGGTCAGCGATTTAGCTCGTTCTACGCAAGTTATGCACGCGATCGTGAACTAAAGCTGCAGCCTTGCTTGCAAAATCTTAGTGTTTTGAACTTTTTAAGTAGAAAAACCGCAAATAAGAATTGGACTTTCGGTAAAACAGTGATAATTGAAGTGTAAGTAGAGTTCTGATTTCGAATTAGAATCGTTTCGCCTATTCCATCTGTAGCTTTGATTTCGAATGTCTAATGAAGGCTGTGGTCGAAGAGTGCAGCGATTGTGATTCGTATTCGGGCAGTATTAGAGCAGATTTCGGTCTCAAGAATCTAGGGGTGGATTCGCGTTTTAGGACATGATGCCGCTGTCTGGGCCTTTTACTGTTTGCCTCTACGAAGGCGATCCTCCGAAAGAGGGTCATCCACGCATGCGAACAGGAGAAACAGAATATGACGGATACCGCGACCGGCAACGGGCCGGAATTGCTGGTAGAACTGACGGCCGATATCGTAGCGGCTTATGTCAGCAATCATGTGGTCCCGGTCAGTGACCTGGCCAATTTGATTTCCGACGTACATTCCGCACTGAGCAACACGTCTGCACCGCAACCCGCCGCAGCCACCATCGAAAAGCAGAAGCCCGCCGTTTCGGTACGCAAGTCAGTACAGGATGATCAGATCACCTGCCTGGAATGCGGCGGCAACTTCAAATCGCTCAAGCGCCATCTGATGACCCATCACAGTCTCTCGCCGGAAGAGTACCGCGAGAAATGGGATCTTCCCGCCGATTATCCGATGGTCGCTCCCGCCTATGCCGAGGCGCGTTCGCGCCTCGCCAAGGAAATGGGCCTCGGCCAGCGCCGCAAACGCGGCCGCGGCTGAGCCAAGCACGTTCCTAAGCGCAGAAGCCGGGCCTCGAGCCCGGCTTTTTTGTGCCTCCAGCGCGAAAATGGAGGAAATGATCCGGGCGGCGCCAGTCTTGCTCTTCGGCCAATGCACCAACCCGTTCGCCCATCGCCCTGGAGGTTACCTCGAAAATGCGCTCGGGCCGCGACTGGCGCTGCAGCTCTGCCGGGCATGGTGCTTCGGCGGGTGTGCCCACAGGGCGGGATGAGCGACGACACGAGCAAGTGTGCCTGGGCGAGCGAAGCCCAATTTGACCTGCCTTTTGCCGGAACCGCTGAAAATCCCTGTTGACCTCGATCTAGGTTGAGATCCGAACTTGATGCAGTCCGTCAACCGAGGAGGCGCCGATGGCCATCATTTTAAGCGACAGCGACCTGGACTGCGGCACGACCATGCAGATCGCCATCGAGGCGATCGAGGAAGCAATGGCGGCGCGATCGGCAGGGGCATTGGTTTCGCCGCCCAGGCATAACGTGTCCTTTGGCTGCAAGGGCGACCTTGTCTTCACCGTCGGCGGCACGATCGGCGAGGATCCGATTGCGGGCTTCAGGGTTTATGGGACATTCAAAGGGCTGCGCCGCGAGCAGATCGTCGCGGTCTGGTCGACTGAAACGGCAGAACTTCAAGGGCTCGTCATCGGCAGCCGGTTGGGAGATATCCGGACCGGCGCGATTGGCGCCATCGCCATCCGTCATATGTCGTCGCCTGACGCCCGCACGGCAGGCGTCATTGGAAGCGGGCAACAGGCGCGAACACAGTTGGAGGCCGCAGCGCTGGTCCGCAGGCTGGATCGTGTGCGCGTCTATAGCCGCCACGAACAGAACCGCCGCACGTTTTCAGCGGAGATGGAGCAGCGCCTAGGTATCCCCGTAGAGCCCGTGGCTTCACCTCGGCGCGCCGTGAGCGAGGCCGATATCGTCATTTGTGCAACGACAAGCCGAACGCCGGTGATGGAGGCAGCCTGGCTGAAGCCCGGAGTTCACATCAACACCGTCGGCCCGAAGACCGTGGATGAACACGAGTTGGGCCTGGATGTCGCCGCCGCCGCTCATCTCATCGCCACCGATTCCCTTGAGCAGACGCAAGCCTATAAGGCTCCATTCTTTCTGAGTGAATCGTCCGATGCCGCCCGTATGGTTGATTTGGCAGCGATCGTCGGCGGCAGGTTGCCTGCTCGCCAAGCGCGCGATCAAACGACGTTGTTCTGCTCGGTGGGCCTTGCAGGTACCGAAGTCCTGGTGGCATCGAAGCTGCTTGCGGCTACCGGCGGTAAGGCTCCTGCGGGCTGAGGCGGGCCGAGAGCTGATTATCACGGGCGACGGTCGCCACCCTGGCAACCTTGGCACTCATGCAGTCAACCGAGACCCTTTTATACCCGGCATCATAGGTAACGATGCATGGCTTCGCCAGGACCATGGGGAAGATCGCCTCGCTGAGGACACAGCCGGCTTGTCGGTTTTGCCGATCAGCCGAATAGCTTGTCTGCGCTCCAGCTCGAAGTCGTCATCGATGCGGTCGATGGACCTCAAAAACGATTGCACTGTTGTGACGCCGGGTAGCATGCCCGTGTGGAACGTTTCTCGTTCTGCCGGGGCATGAGAGGCCGTCAATCAATCCCGAACATCAGCGACCGATGCGCCGCCGTTCCGGCCAGCATCCCGTCACCAACGGCAAGAGCCACGGAACCAGCGGCCCTTGCCACATCGCCGCAGGCGAAGATGCCCTTCGCTGTCGTCTGCTTTACGCCATCCGTCCTGATGAACTGGCCGAGTGGCCCCTCTTCGAGCGCGCAGCCCAGCTGCTCGGCCCAGGGGATTTGCACTGAAGTCTGCGTCATGGCGAACAGGCCGTCCATTGTGACAATCCTGCCGTCTTCCAGACAAACATCCGCACGCTTGCCTGCGATCTCGCGCACTGGTGTCGTCTCGACCTTGACTGCGCGCGCACGCAATTGCGCTGCCTGGTCGGCATTCGGGACGAAAAGGCCGTTGGTAAAAAAAGTCGTTTCGCCCCAGTCAGGAAGCATGAGGGCCTGATGCATGGAATGTTCCCCGGATGCGATGACGCCGATCCGCCCTCGGTTCAGTTCGTATCCGTGGCAATAGGGGCAATGGAAGACAGATTTTCCCCAGCGTTCCTGCAGGCCTGGAATGGCGGGCAGTCGATCGGCAACCCCTGCTGCCAGGATCAGACGCCTGGCTTGCTTCACAGACTTGCCATCGATTTCGATAGCAAATCCATTGCTGGTCCTCTTTGCAGTTTGCGCCTTGGCATTCATCCATTGGACTGTCGGATAGCGTTCGAGCTGTTTGCGGGCCTCGGACACGATCTGGCCGGGTTCACGGCCGTCCTGGCCCAGAAAACCGTGCGAGACAGCGGCAAAGCGATTGCGGCGCTCACCGGCGTCGATCACCAGGATCTCTTGTCTGGCACGGGCGAGCGGCAGGGCTGCTGAAATGCCGGCAAAGCTGCCGCCGATAATGATGACGTCAAAATGCATGAATGATCCTCTCACTTTCGTTCCGTTTCATCGCCCGGCGGGACGGCCGAACGTCAAGTCATGAAACTTTTTAAGTTACGTGAAATCGATCTGTCAATGGATCATGCAACTATTATTGTTGCGTGATCAGGTCTCTCTGCTACATCTGAGATCCGCAAACGAACTCGGCCAGGCCATGAGACACGACACCCGCCTATCCCGCATGCTGCATGTGCTTGTTCACATGGATCGCCACGAAGGCGCCGCAACCTCCGAGACCATTGCAGCGATGCTGGGCACCAATGCCGTTGTCGTGCGCCGAACCATGGCCGGCCTGCGGGATCAGGGATATGTCCGGTCCGAAAAGGGGCACGGCGGCGGCTGGGTCCTGGCCCGCCCCTTGCGGGAGATCACCTTGCTCGACATCCACAATGCATTGGGCGCGCCGCAACTCTTCTCGATCGGACTGGCGGGCGACAATCCGAACTGCGTCATCGAACAGGCCGTCAACGCTTCGCTTGCCGGGGCGATGCATGAGGCGGAGGCGATCTTGCTTTCGAAATTCGCTCAGGTGACATTGGCCGCGCTTGCCGAAGCTTCCTCCAAGCAATGGGCGAAGCCTGCACACTGTGCCTTGGCAATGGAGCATTCATAGACTGCCGCCTTAAGGTGATTGTCTTGACCAAAGGTGCTGCCGCCCTCAAGGGCGCGCTCGAAGGCCGGCAGGACAGCCATGCCGAAGAATGCAGGCAATGAAGAAGGGCTGTGGCGAAACCGCCCCGACCTCCCGGCTCCTTTCAGCGCCAGTGCAGATACAAGGTGGGCAAAAGACCGAAGCGAGTGCGGCCATCGAAATCGGCCGCACGAGCCTGCGAACCGCGTGACGATATGGGGGAATGCAAAAGATATCGTTTGCTTTGTATTTTCTGAAAGCGCACTCTCCGGCCTCCAGCAGCCATTTTTACGGGCGCTGCTGTTTGAGGGCGACCATGCCCTAGCCCCGACCGAAAGGAGGACTGCATGTCTTCCGACGTCACCATGAAAAACCTGACAAGCGATGAACTTGGCATGCTGCAGCAGGTGCTGAGCGATGCAGGCTATACCGGCGATATGCTTTTCGATCAGCCTCGGACTTTCAATGCCGCGGCACTGCTGCTCATCCAGTTGTTCCAGGAGGGCACGACGTTGCCAGCCGAACTTGCAAGTGGACTTGACCGCCACTTCGGCAAGGCAAAGCGTACGGTCGCCATGCCTCCCACTGTTGCGCCGTTTCACCGTTTTGCCATTCAAGGCCTTCCGTCATCCGTTTCCGGGATCGTTCACTGAACATGGACATAAGGCCCCCCAACTTCGACATCGACGATGCCCGGCGGACGAACGAGTGCGCCTGCGTCTTCGACCGTCTGGCGATGCAGATTGCGATCGAAGCCGAAAACGCGGGGTGGCTGCAGAGCGAGGTTGCGCTGGCTCTTGCTGACGCCGCCGAGCGCTACGTCATGCATGTCGCAGCCTGCACCCACGAGACGCCGGTTGCGGCCAACAGCAACGCCGCTCGGGAGGCCTGACGCATGCGCAGCGGTCTTCTCATCACATTCTTTTGCACTGCCGCGGCGCTTTATCTGGGATGGGGACAGGTCGCTGCCTATCAGGAGCGGGAGCGCGTTCGAACCGCCGATGCCGCCGAGCGCCGAACACGGCTGGCGAAACTTTCCGCGGACGGCTGCAACGGTGCCGTTGGCTCCCTTTCGGCCATGGAGCATCGGCTCCTCAAGGCCGGAGGCATCGAGATCCCTGAGGCTCTGGCGAGCGACATCACCTTGTGTCTCGAAGAGAACATCATGTCCGGCCGTTCACGCCTGCAGATGGAGCGGACGCACTTGATCAGGCTGTTTCCACGCGAGACGAGCCTGTTGCCGAACGAATGAGAGGCGCTTAAGCCGCCACTCTCACCCGCGCTTCTTCCCGGATGCGGTTCACCATGGACCTCAGCCCGTTGGAGCGCTGCGACGACAGGTTCTCGACCAGGCCAATCTTGGAGAAGATATCGAAGGCATCGAGGCCTGCAATTTCCGAGGCCTTCTTGCCGGAATAGGTGGCGAGCACGATGGCGACGAGGCCACGCACGATATGCGCGTCCGAATCGCCCTCGAAGATCAGCACCGGATTTTCAGGATTGCCCTGGGGATGCGTCACGAGCCAGACCTGGCTGGCGCAGCCCATCACCTTGTTGGCAGACGTCTTCTTGTCGTCCGGCAGGTCCGGCAGCCCCTTGCCGAGCTCGATGACATAGCGGTAGCGATCCTCCCAGTCGTCGAGGAAGGAGAAGTCGTCGATGATCTCTTCGAGAGATGCCATAAGCGGCCCTTTCACTATTGTGAGTGATATAGGTGAACTGCCGCTGCTTTTGAACCATTAAAAAGAAAAACCCGATATTAGGCAGATCCAATGAGGAGGGTGGATAGCGATCAGCGCTGTGGCAAAGCGAGGTCGCTAAACACAAACCCCCGACCTTGGAGACAAGCCGTTGGCGTCGCCCACCGATCCGAAACGGCGACCGCCTCAAGATCAAGGGCGGCCTCCGTGGCCAGTATGCCTATCCCTGGAATGCAGAAAAAAACGCCGTGAAGGATGGGCATCCTCACGGCGCAGCAAAAAATGCTGAAATCAAACAGGGCAGGCACGTCAGGCACGGGGGATCTCCGTATCGACGGGGATCGCCTGTGCAAGCTTGGGCGAAAGAACTCCGCGGATTTTTTATAGGACCGGCTTCGGTGTCGGCAACGGAATGGCGCCCGTTACGACCTTGTCGGAAACCGATTCGTCCTCCACCGGGGGGCGGTAGGGCATCGGCTGGTTCAGTGCGGCAGCCCTCTGCTCCTTTGCAAGAGGAGCAGAGGCTGCAACGGGAGCCTCGGCAAGCGGTGCGGCCGGTGTCGCCTCGGCAAGCTTTGGAGCCGGTGCCTTGTCGTCCGAGAACTGGCCGTCCAGCAGCTCGTAAGCGACGCGGGCGCCTTCGCGGGCCCGGTAGCCGAGGGCGGTGAGTGTTTCTGCGCCCTTGGCGCAGACCTCCGGCTTCTCGTTGCACATGCCGGTGAGATAATCATAGGCGCCGCTTGCGGCGGTGAAGGCGTCGAAAAACTGGATTTGCGGGTCGTTGGCAAGCCGCGTCGAGCTTTCCGAGCTGAAGAGCGGCAAGAGGACCAGTACGAGGCCGAACCAGAACGATCCTTTGATCAGAAACCACATTGTCGTTGCCCATCCTGTTTTTCCCGTCCGGTCTTTTCGCCGAATCAGGCCCGGTCTTCCGGTGTGCTTCCACCCTAGCGGGGAAATGCGAATGCCACTTTTCGAAACTTGACGGCATTTGCGGCAAATTTAGTTCGAATTTTAAATAAAGGCATTCCGACCGCATTTCAGTCAAATTGCAGCCATCGGGGTTAAGCATAGCGCAGACGGCTGCCTGGAAAAGCGGCTATTTGCTGAGTGCTGCGTGCCACAAAGGTTAACGCAAGTCCGAAATGTGAGCGAAATCCATCGCTTACCCGCTATTAACCACAAAGACCAAAGGGTCCTGCGGATGGCTCAAAATGGGATTTTTACAGCTTTTGGGCTGTGGAGAGCCGCTTTGCCTTATCCTTTCCTTAAGCGGCCGGGGCCTATTGTCCGCACTGTGTAAAGAGCCTTTCGGCGGGTATCGTGTGCGCGTATTGAGTAACATTGGCGGACGGGCGGCAGCCCTGGTGGACCGGGCAGCGGCAGGCTGGCTTTCCCGCGCAGGAAGCGGTGAAGCTGTTGCCGAGCGCGAGCTTGCGATCCTGCGCCGCCTGGTTTTCCTCTCTTCCGCGGCCTTGATTGCAGCGCCTGCCGGCCTCTCCTTCGTCACCAGCCCGGCCGTGGCTCTGCCCGCAGGTGTCGCGACCGTCTGCGCTGCCTTTCTCTTTTCAGCCGTCGGCAGCATAGCGCTTGCCCGCCAGAGCGCTGTCGTTTCGGCCGCCGCTGCGGCACCGGCGGAAGACTTCTTCATGCAAAACAGCGCCGGCCTCGTCCTCTTCCTCGATCCGCAAGGCAACGTTACCACGGCCGGTGGCCGCGACTGCTTCGAGTTCCTCGCCTGGATGCGCGATCCGAAGGGCAGGGGCTTCATAGAGCAGGTGCATGTCTCCGACCGCATCTTCGTCCTGCAGGCGCTCGACCGGCTGCGCCAGGGCGATGAGCGTGCCAGCGTCGACCTTCGCATCGACCGCCCCTGCGTTTCCCGTGATCTTCGCCAGTTCGCCCATCTCAGGATGGACATGACGGCGCGGCGCGATGAGGACGGCGAGCTCGTGGCCGTCGTCGCCCAGCTCCGCGACGTCTCGGTCGAACAGGAGCTGCGCATGGAAGCCCAAAGCCGGGCGGCCGATGCCGAATCCGCCAACGATGCCAAGTCGCGCTTCCTCGCCGCCGTCAGCCACGAGCTGCGCACGCCGCTGAACGCCATCCTCGGCTTCTCCGATATCCTGCTCGGCGAATATTTCGGCAAGTTCGACAATGAGCGCCAGCGCGAATACGTGACGCTGGTACGCGAGTCCGGCGCGCACCTGCTTTCCGTCGTCAATACCATGCTCGACATGAGCAAGATCGAGGCCGGCCGCTATGAGCTTGTGCTCGAACCGTTCGATATCGCCGCCTCGGTCCGTTCCTGCGAGGCGATGCTTGCGCTACAGGCCAAGGGCAAGGGCGTGACGTTGACGAGCCGCATCCAGCGCGGCCTCGACGAGGTCGTCGCCGACCAGCGCGCCATCCAGCAGATCCTCATCAATCTCGTCGGCAATGCCGTGAAGTTCACCGATGCCGGCGGTGCCATCACCGTCGATGCGGCGGTGCGCGACGGCATCCTGCAGATCAGCGTCGCCGACACCGGCATCGGCATTCCCGCCGACAGGCTTGAATCGCTCGGCCAGCCCTTCATGCAGGTGCAGAACGATTATACACGTCATTACGAGGGCACAGGCCTTGGCCTGTCGCTGGTGAAGGGCCTCGTGGCGCTGCATGGCGGACATTTCGCGATTGCCAGCATTCCCGGCGAAGGCACGGTCATCACCATTTCGATCGCGGCGGATGGTTCCGGCGCCGGTGGCGCGCATGCGGAAAAGGCCGGGGCACTCGATTTCCCGCCGCGCCTGAAAATTGCGACGACGAATGTCGCCGGACTAAAAGAGGGGCTTTTCGATGGCCGCGCGCAAGCGAAAATTGCCTAAGGGAAGGAGAGGCCGGCAGCAGCCGAGCCTGCTTCTTACAGGAGCTGCCGCGCTCGGCGGCTTGGGCATGACCGGCGCATCCGCGCTGGGCGGCGTCATTGCGCGCAATCCCTCGGTCGCAGGCGGCACCACAGCCTTTATCGTCATCTTCAGCTTCGTCGCCGCCAATGCGCTCTGGTATCAGCCGGGCACGCATCCGCATCCCTTCTTCCGCACCCGCGACGTGCTAGCGCCCTTCTCGATCGGCCGTCCGGCCGTAGAAGAGCCGCATCCAGGCGATGTCACGACTTTCAAGATCGAACGTCCGGGCGATGATGGCGCTGCAACGACCACCAACGCGACGCCGCCGGCCGCAGCACCCGGCCAAGAGCCTAGCCAGCTCGTCATGGACATCCAGAAGGAGCTCATCCGCCGCGGCCTCTATAACGGCGCGGCCGACGGCATCATCGGCCCGCGCACCAGCGCGGCCATCCTCTTTTTCCAGGAAACCGTCGGCATGCCGCAGAGCGGCGATGCGACGGTGGACGTGCTTGCCGCGCTGAAGACCGATTCCATCGGCACTTCGGCCGTCCCCGCCGAGAAACCGCGCGAGGACGTGACTTCGAAAGCCTCGACCGAGGATCCGGTGGCTGCCGCCATCCGCAGCGCCGAAAAGCAGATCAAGACCGCGCCTTCCGCCCCGAAGCAGGTTCCATCATCCGAGCTCACCAATGTCGATCTGGTACTGAAAATCCAGAAGGGCCTTTCCAACATGGCCTATGCAAATGTCGGCGTCGACGGTGTCGCCGGCGAACAGACCCGAACCGCCATCCGCCGCTTCCAGAAGCATTACAACCTGCCCGAAACCGGTGAGCCCAACGAGGCGGTGTTGAAGAAGTTGAAGGAAATCGGGGCGATCTAAGGCGAGGCATCTTTCGCGCCGGAAGCGCAACTTGAAGCGATAAAATCCGTCCGGCGCCCTGAGCCGCCTGGGGGCCGAGGTCATGCCCGGCAAGGTTCGATGGTTGCTGAAGCTGCCGTTCAGGCAATGAGCCACCTTGCTTCGTGCCAAGCGAGAACATTTGCGCTATGCTCGGTCTATGGAACGCCAGCACGCCAGATTGATTGCAACGCTATCATTGGCCGTGGCCGCAGCGAGCGTCGCTGCGGCGCACCCTGAATCTCGCTGCACCTGCCGCAATCGGGATGGCACGAAGTACGAGCTTGGCCAGACTGTCTGCATCAGGGTGGGCGGGGCGTCTTATCTCGCGCGCTGCGAGATGGAGCTGAACGTCACCACATGGCGTAAATTGCGGGACGGTTGTCCGGAGGCCTGACCGCAGCGGCGGCCGCACTTGAAAGCGCATCCAATCAGCCGAGGCCGGTCCAGGCGTGCCGGGTACAGAACATCCGGGGACCGTTATCTGATCACCGGCTCGCCGTGATAACGGCGCTTTGACGGCTTCGACACGCCGAATCCGACTTCCATCATCAGGCGCGGCGTATGCTTGGCGAGCGTTCCCATATGGAATCCGAATGGATCCTCGACAAAGCCGGTGCCTGCCTTTCCCATCAGCGTGAGCGCGCTCTCCTTGCCGTAGAAGCCAAGCACGTCTTCGGCCGGATGCCCGACAAGCAGCGTCAACTGATGCTTCATCCGGCGACGGTTGTGGCTGCCTTGGACATAGACATGCGGACCGGCATCTGCGTCGACGTCGGAAAGATAGAAGAAGAATTTCAGCATCCGCCAGTCGTCGAGATCGAAGTGGAACTTGAACGAGGCGCGGCTGAGATCGGCTTCCGAGGCAGACGTCGTCGGGAAACTCCACCATGTTCGCGTGGTGATCAACTTTGCCTCGCCGCCGAGATAATGCCGGGCGATATCGAGAAGCAACGGGTCTTGCTGCACGGCGACCGCTGCCTTGCATTGCAAAACCCGCTCGAAATGATGGCCGCTCAATATCGTGCGCCCGAAGCGGCGTTCGGCTTCGGCATGCTCTGCGGCAAGAAACTCGATCTTGCGCTCGAAATTACCGAAACACGGGGTCTCGCGTGCAAAACGGGCGATTTCCTCATGGACGGCTGGCGGCAAAGTGAGGCCGGTGAAGATGCCATTTCTTCGCAGTTCCGCGGCTGCTTTGTCCGCCTTGATCCCGCCAAACATTGACGGTGCTGCCGTTGGCGAAGACGGAGCTGGTCTGGCGGTCAGCCAATGGGCGCGGCGGAAAGGCATCGTGCGCGCCAGCAGGAACATCGGCAGCCAGGCGGGATTTTCCTTGAAGTCGGTCAAATAGGTTGGTACGCGCGCTGCCATGCGGCGAAAGGCCCCGCCTGTGCGGGCAATGGCTTCGAGGTCTTTCGGCCGAGATTTGGGAGTATCAAACATCTGACATCCTTATTCGAACATGGTTTCCATGGCGTTGCCCGCGGCCTCGCCACATGGTAGAAGGTTTTGGATCATGATGCAATGCAACATGGGAACTGCCGCCCGCTAAAAATTTTTATAACAAATTGAATCAATTGAGTTAATCTCAAACATTGGTCGAGCCATCCCGGACAGGAAGCTACACCCATGTGTAAGTGGGCAAAAATTCTCGCCTAGAAGAAGTGGAAGTCGTCGGCTACAAGTGATGTGCCACGGCTCACGGCCGCAAAGGCCACCGCTGCCGCATCGCCGCTCCCGTCTGCATCGAAGAACAGGCGGCCGGAGCATGTATCGTAGATGATGTGGTCGTCCTCATCCAGCGCGGCTCTGCCCTTGGCGAAGGCATCGGTGTCGAGCGCGCCCGCCGCAACTCCGACGAAAACGGAGCTGTCCAGCCTGAAGACGTCGTCAGCGGAGCTGAAGTCGAGGATTTTGTCGCAGTTCGCCGGGCCGGGTTCGCTGTCGAAAACGAATATGTCGCCGCCCGCCCCGCCATAGATCCTGTCGTGGCCGGTTCCGCCGTTGAGAGTGTCGTTGCCGCTGCCGCCGCGCAGGCGGTCCTTGCCAGCGCCGCCATCAACGGTATCGTCGAACGCGCTGCCGGTGATCTGGTCATTGCCGCCCATCGCGGCAACGAGAACCGGGTGATCGTAGGCCTCATAGCTGGCGACGTCTTTCGCATCGGTGAGCGCGACCTCTTCGGCCGGCGGCCCGATCATGATGGTGATCGTCGCCAGACTGCTGTTGCCCTGGCCGTCTGTGGCATAAACCGTGAAACTGTCGGTGCCGGTGAAGCCGGCCGATGGAGAATAGTCGAAGAGGTTGCCGTTAAGGTAGTCCTGGTGATAGTGCAGGCTGCCCGCATACTGGCCCTGGTGGAACGGGTAATAGCCTGCTTCATATCGCGTCTCCTGCTGCAGCGTGCCGTGGTCCGGTCCGTCCACGACGACGAAGCTCAACAGGTCGAAATCGGCATCCGTCGCGCTGAACTCGATGTCGTCTAGCGATTGGCCCGGCGAAAGCGTGAAGCTCATGTCGGCGGCGCTGGGCTGATGGTTGACGAAGGTGTCGGACTGCAGCGCGCCGCCTTCCAGGATGATCTGATGCGGACCGTACTGGGTGTTTTCGCCGCCGAAATATTCGTTGGCGCCCTGCCATGTCACCACTATGTCGTCGGGGCTTTCGGCAGCGACGGAGACAATCTCGGTCGAAAGATAGGCTGCCTGGTCCGAAAGCGTGCGGATATAGCGGCCTTCATTGTCGAAGACGATAGTTTCCACAGTCGTGAAGATCTCAGTCCTGCCGTCATTGGTAAAGGTGGTGACGGTAAAGAAGCCGTCGAACACGTCGACCGAGGCAAGATCGACCCAGCCAAACGGATAATCCGTATGTGCGCCCCCCGGTCCGAGGACGTCGCCGTCCGTTTCCGTTATGCTGAAAAGTATCGCATCGGGGCTCTCGTTGTTGATGTCTTCCCATACGGCAAGCTCACTGCCATTGCTCAAAGTGGGCATCGTGTTTTCCTTCGTTGCAGGGAAACGGCACTGCGGACACCTTCACGGACAGGCAAGGATAGGCTGGGATGCGGGCCGATCAAGCTTCGTAATGGGTTTGGCGCTTCCTTCGGCACGCTTGCTGGAAATCTGGTAAACTTTCTTCCTCAACAAGGAGTGGGTTATGTCCACAAGTGACCGGCAAGCCCACTGGCAGACTGTCTACACGACCAAGGCGGACAGCGAAGTCAGTTGGTACGAGGAGACGCCGGAGCTCTCGATGGTCCTTCTGCGTCAAGCCGGGCTGACGCCGGAAATGTCCGTGATCGACATCGGCGGCGGAACCTCGCGGCTGGTCGATGCACTTGTGGCATCGGGCCAGGCCCATATCAGCGTCCTCGATCTGTCTGCCGCGGCCATCGAGACGGCTAAGTCGCGACTGATGGATGCAACGCGTGTCGAGTGGATCATATCGGACATCACCGCCTGGACGCCGGGTCGCCAGTATGATCTCTGGCACGATCGCGCCGCCTTTCACTTCCTGACGGAGGCGGCCGACCAAGAGGCCTATGTCCGGGTGTTGTGGCAGGCTCTCAAGAATGGCGGCAAAGCCGTGATCGGCACCTTTGCGCCCGACGGACCGGAAAGATGCAGCGGCCTGCCGGTCGCCCGCTACGATGCGCAAGGTCTGCAGGCGGTTCTCGGCAGCGGCTTCAAGCTTGCCGCAACGTGCCGGCATGAACACACGACGCCATGGGGATCGGTGCAGCAATTCCAGTTCTGCACTTTCGAGAAGGTCGCTGGCGCGCGACCATTTGCCTGATCGATCCGAAACGCCGGCACGGCCGGCTCTGCCATCGCCGTCCCATCGATCGAGGTGTTGCGGCGCGTTGTCGCGTCTCCTTCCGTCTTCCGTGTGAAGCCAGGTGAGGGGAGCTTCGAAGCCTGAAAGGAACCAACGATCTGGCGGTGACGTACCGGTGTTCGCACCGTGGAAATTTGCAACGACAATGCCTGCAGGGGCCTTGAAATTCGTTAGGGCAATATCGAAATGTAATCCTGATTGTCATCGGCCGCTGGTTGGCGAAGAGTTGCGTTTCGAGACCGTGGTCGGCTACGCTTGAAAGATACCAGCCGTATGGTATCTTTATTCGATACTGTTGGCCGACGGCCCATGGTCGGCCAGGTCAAAGATTTTTGCCTGCCGGGATGGCCCGAATGTTGTTTCAAGATTCCGGCAGCGCCCTATCCGAAACAAACATTTCTGATCGCGTCATGTATAAATCAATCGCCTCCCTGAGCAGCGCGGACAACCCGCGGCTTTACAAGGTTCTTTTCGACCATTTCTCCTCGCTCTATCCGGCAATAGCCAAATCGAGCGTGGCTGAGTTTCACCTGGGGGGCGATCAGACTTTTCGGCTCCTTCGAGGGGCAAAGGACCTCACTTTCGAGGTTGTCTACTCCGACATTTCCCGGTTCGCCTCGATCACCCGATCGTTGAACTCACGAGCACGAAATTACATCACGGGCTTCGCTCTTCAGTGGAGCACTTCTCGCGTGGCACCGCCACGAAGACTCCTTCAGCTTCCTCGTCCGCTTGATGAAACGCGGGTTCCTGAAGATGTCCTGATGGTGATCTTCCATCTTGACCAAGCCGACCCGGCCGAAGTCGAGCGAAAGATCAAGGGATGCATCAGCGCGCTCTATCCCCCCGGGTCGAAATTGCAGCGAGAAGCGCAGGACTGCAACGGGCAAAGAGCGATAGCGCAGCTGGCCGACTGGCTGTCGTTTCAGGATGCAAAGCGCGTGCTTGACATCGAAGACCCGGACCATGCGGCAATGATGCTCATCTCGATGATGTTTGGAGGAATGGCATCCCGGTTGACCGCAGGTGGCGGCTTGCCGGACAGATCGAGCCTTATTGGCTATCTCAAAGGGTGCATCCACCTCTTCGTGAGAGGTTGCCGCTGCAAAGAGGCCGCCTGACCGGATGGGCCTGCACGGCGCCCGACTGGCTGCTGTTCACGACCCGTGCAGAGGCCTCGTCAGCTTGTGCGGGGCAGGGCGATATTGACGTCTAAATCCTGTTCGTTCCGCGCGATTGTGGCAAAAATACAACGTGAATTGGTTGGAAATTAATTTGGGTACGAAGGCGTTTATTAAATAATTGACGGGCTGGCGCATCGCCTGTTCTAAAGGTTGCGTTGCCGCAGCAAATTGCCCCGGCAACTCCTGGCGGACTGAAATTTCAGGGGACCGCATCCATCGCGCTAGCAAGAGCCAACCTTGGCGGTTGGCCTCTGGAACGGAGACAAAAATGAACATTAAGAGCCTTCTTCTCGGCTCCGCTGCTGCCCTCGCAGTAGTTTCCGGTGCTCAGGCCGCCGACGCCATCGTCGCTGCCGAACCGGAACCGGTCGAGTACGTCCGGGTCTGCGACGCCTACGGCACCGGCTACTTCTACATCCCGGGCACCGAAACCTGCCTCCAGATCGGCGGGTACATCCGTTTCGACGTTGGCTTCGGTGCTGGCGACGCATTGAAGAACAACGGTTCTGAGGACTGGGATGCCCGCACGCGTGCGCACATCAACGTCATCGCAAAGAGCGATACGGAATATGGCGTTCTTACGAGTGCGATCATTCTTGAATCCAATTTCCGCCCGAACGAAGTTGACAGCGACGCTCGTTCGGCTGGGGCATCGTCGACGTTCGGCAGTTCTCAAGACAGCACCGGCATCGACGAAGCTTACATCGATCTCGCCGGCTTCCGTGTTGGTAAGTTCGCCAACTGGTGGGATGATGACTTTTCGGGTGAAACCGATGTCATGACGACTCTCGATGGTTCGACAAAGCAGAATTCCATCCGCTATCAGTACGACGCTGGCGACTTCTATGCCGGTATTGCTCTCGAAGAACTGGTCCAGACAGAGGGCGGCAATGCCAACAACCTCGGCATCGACGGTTCCATCGGTGGCAAGCTCGGCGGCTTCACCTATGCGATCATCGGCGCTTACGATACCGACGCCCAGGAAGGTGCGGTACTTGCAAAGGTCGGTGTTGACGTTGGCCCGGGAACGCTCTCTGTTGCCGGTATCTATTCGACCGGTCTCGGCGATCAGGGCTTCAACGGCTATTACGATGCCGGCGAATGGTCCGTGGCTGCCCAGTACGCGCTCAAGGCCACCGACAAGTTCACGGTCACACCGGCTGTCCAGTACATCGACAACATCGATGCCGACGCAAGTGGCAGCTGGGACAGCGGCAGCGAGTTGCGCGCCGGCGTTACGCTCGATTACGAGGTCGTGGAAAATCTTTCCACAAAGCTCACTGCAACCTATGTTTCGGACGATCACGACAATGCGGCCGATCAGGACTGGGTCGAAGGCTTCTTCCGCCTTCAGCGCGACTTCTAGTCAAACGCTATAAAACTGATCCGAATAGACCTCTGATCAGTTTCGAGGGAAGAGCCCGGTATCCCAGCCGGGCTCTTCTTCACTTTCAGGCAGTCAGTCCATTGGCGAAAATCCTGAGGCTCGAACGAAGATAGGCCCGAGTCCGTTTCGCGCGTTCTTCCAGGTCCATTTCCGCCCGGCCGATGCTCAGGCTTCCGAAGACGATGCCGACCAGCATGGTGGCTGCAGCGTCTGCGTCATCAACCGTTATGCGGCCCTTCTGCTTCATCTGCCTGAGCCATTCGGCGAGGTCTGCACGTGCGAGGCTGAAATCGTCCCGCAATTGCGCAACCTGCTCCGCCGCTTCCCAGCCGACCTCGAGCATGAAGTAGTGCTTCATGGCGGCCGCGTCTGCCGAATCGTCTTCACCGATAAAGAAGATGCCGGCGAGCTGTTCCACCAGCGGAAGGTCTTCGGTTTCCGGGACGAGGAAAATGGATTGGCTTCGGGATTTCAGTACATCGCCCAGAAGGTCAGCTTTTCCATTGAAGAACTCGTAGAAGGTTCTTTTGGAAATGCCGCATCGGGCCGCTAGCAAATCAACCGTCGTGTTGATGTATCCGTATTCGATAAAGACATCGCATCCCACGGCGATTATCTCATCCCGTCGCTGATCGGTGTCCACGCTTTTAGGACGCCCGCGCGGCCTCTTTACATTTTCCCCAGTTTTTGAACGCACGATCCCTCATCGCTTATGATTTCTTTCCGCCCGGCTCTCGACTGATACATGAACCGGGCTGGCGGGTACAGGTCGTCCGGACCTCGCAGGCGCCGCCCTCACGCCCAGCTCACGCATTGTCACCGCTGCGTTACGATCTCGAACTTCTCAAAAGAATTTGCCCGAAGCAATACAGATGTTATTTTGTGCGACACACACAACAGCCATCGCGCCGCACGCTCTGATTGCGTGCGCTGATTGCGTGCCGGGGGGCAAGAGACAAGACGATGGAAAGTTCATACAGGCGCAGGAAACAGCCGGAGCTGGTCAAGCGGACCCTGATCGATGAAGCGGCAAAACTTGCCGTGCGGGAAGGGCTTGCCTCTGTGACCGTTCAGGCCGTGTCCGACGCAGCGGGCGTGACCAAGGGCGGCTTCATCCATCATTTTCCGAGCAAGAAGGACCTGATCGACGCCGTCTTCGCTGAACTTCTCGAAGCGATCGATGACGATATCGATGCCCGCATGGCCAATGACCCCGAGCCCTATGGCTCGTTCACGCGCGCCTACATCGACTCGGTCTTCCAAAACAATCTCTGCACCAAGGGCGGCCAGTGGGCGCCGCTGACGATTTCGGCGCTGACGGATCCGTATCTGCGCGACCTCATGGCAAGCTGGACCGAGGAAAGGGCGCGGCGCCACAACGAGACGGATGGCGATACGCATTTGAGGATCGCGCGCCTTGCTGCCGACGGCATCTGGCTCGCCCATCTCTATAAGATCAGGATCACCGATCCAGAGAAGCTGAGGTCCGAGCTTCTGGCAACCACCAGAAAGGCGCATGCTGAGCGCAAGAACCAGGACACTTTGACCCGAATCGGGCATTGCCCTACAACCCAAGTCTAAGCCGTCGCCTGTGTTTGCAACTTATTAACCATATTACCCGAAGCTTTCCCAATTTGCTTGGGGGAGCCGGGGTCATGTATGCGCTGAAGACGGTGGAGGGGGTTGCCGATGAGCCGGCTGGACACAGCGCGGTGGCATTGCGGCATGTCCTTTCCAAACTCGCCGAAGAGGCATCCACGCTCGGCATCGATCTCGTCGATATCGCCGGCGCCATCCAGGATATGGCGGCGATGTCGGCGCGCCATGCGACGGCGTTCGACCATGTGACGCGGACAGCCCTTTCGATCGCCGAGACGAACCGGGCAGTTGCCGTGTCGCTCAACGAGACGGACCGGACGGCAGCGGAGGCCCGGCACATGCTGAAGGAATCGGCCGGCCGTCTGTCGGGCTCGGTCGAAGAGATCGGCCATATGGTGGAGTCCTCCGAGGAGATCAGCGCCGAGATCAATACCTTCTCCAAATCGCTTGCCGATGTCGACAAGGTTGCCGCAGAAATCAGCACGATCGCGCGGCAGACGAACCTTCTGGCACTCAACGCCGCAATCGAGGCGGCGCGCGCCGGCGAGGCGGGCAAGGGCTTTGCCGTCGTCGCCTCGGAAATCCGGGCACTATCGCTGCAGACCTCCAAGGCCACTGGCTCGATCCAGGAAACGCTGGACGAGCTGCGCATCAGGATCGACCGTCTGTCGGCGGCAGGCAGCGGTGCGCGCGAAAGTGCTGCCGGCGCCAAGGACAAGTCCGAGGCAATGCGCGGCGCATTCGGCAAGATGGAGCATGTGATCACCCGCATCCTCGACAGCTCGACGGTCATGGCAAGGACGACCGAGGCCGTCGACCAGCAATGCGCCGGTTTTGTCGCCAAGCTCGGCGAGATGTCGGCCGAAGTGCTGAATTCCAACGTGAAGCTCCAGCATGCCGCAAAGCGCGTCGACAGCGTCGTCGGCCTTTCCGAGAAACTGGTGCAGTTGACCGCGAGCGCCGGTGTGCAAACGGCAGACAGCCTCTGGATCGCCAAGGCGCAAGGGGTGGCCGCCGCGATTTCCGATGTTTTCGAACATGCCCTCGCCGAAGGGCGCATCGGCCTCGAGGCGTTGTTCAACCGGCAGTACCGGCCGATCCCGGGAACCGATCCGGTGCAGCTCATGGCGGCATTCACGGAGCTCACCGACCGCCTGCTGCCGCCGATTCAAGAGCCCGTCGCAGCCTGCGACGAGCGCATTGCCTTTTGCGCGGCGGTCGACGAGAACGGCTACCTGCCGACGCACAACCGGAGATTCTCCGAACCCCAACGGCCCGGCGATACGGTGTGGAACACCGCCAACTGCCGCAACCGGCGCATCTTCAACGACCGCGTCGGCCTTGCAGCGGGAAAAAGCACGGCACCTTTCCTCGTGCAGACCTATCGCCGCGACATGGGCGGCGGCAATTTCGTGATGATGAAGGACATTTCCGCGCCGATCACCGTCTGCGGGCGGCATTGGGGCGGACTGAGGCTGGCGGTAAAGGTCTAGCGTTGCCGCCCGCACTCCGCCGGTCTATACCGCGCCCATGAGATTGCGCACCGACATCTTCGTTTCCGCCCTCGTGCGCCGCGTTTTCGCCAGGGGAAATTTCGCCGCTGTCGAGAAGAAGGGGGCGCAGGAAGCGGGTGCCGTCTTCATCCGCCAGCTTTTCCGCGACGGGCGCGAAACGCTCTACGCGCCTGCCCCGCAGAGCTTCTTCGACGAGGAGGAGAGCGGCATGCGTCTTTTCGAGATCAGGCTTGACAAGGTGGAGGCCGAGACGGTGCGCGAACTGCTCGACCGCGAGCGGAAATTCGATCCGGATCTCTGGATTGTCGAGCTCGAAGCCGACGACGTCGCGGAGATCGTGCCGCTTGTCGACGAGCGGAAGAACCCTCTCTAAGAGTTTACCGGCGGCCGACGATGCGGATGTGGCGTGCCGGCGGCACCTGGCGCACGGCCGGCGGGACGGGAGCGGCGGCCTGCTCCGCCGGCGCCTGGTCTTGCGGACCGTAGGTGTAGCTGTCGGCGCGACGCCAGGCTTCGACCCGGTGATGGCATTCCTCCGGATCGAGCGCATCCAGCACCATCCAGGCGCGGGTGACGTTATGCTGGGCCTCGGCAAGGTGCGGGTACAATCTCTCCAGTACGAAGACGGCATCGAGAAAGCCCATGCCGAGGCTGGTCAGTGTCGTTGCGAGCTGCTGGCCGGAGATATCGAGCATGATGCGCTCGGCAAGCCAGCGGCTGGCCGAAAGCGCATCGGCAAGCGCCGTTGCGAAGGACCCGGCCTGCCGTTCGCGGGCAAAGCGCACGAGCAGCGCCTCTTGGATCTTGGACAGCGTGCGCAGACCGAGGCGGTTGGCGTCATTGCGTCCGAGATGTCGTGCCAGCCCCTTGATCCTTTCGCGCATCGCCTCTTCTTTGGCGAGGCGCTCGCTGAAATCGGTCGCGTCCATTGCGGCAGCGCTCGGCGGGAGGGCAAGCGTTTCTGCCGGTATGTCGGCGACGGCGGCAGGCGCAGTCTGGCGCGGCTCGGCCTGACGAAGCGCCACGAGCGCATCGATGACCTTCGGCGAAAGGCTGTCGCGGCTGACGATCGCCCGGGCGTGGGCGGTTCCCTGCGATCGGGCGATGATGACCAAGGTGTCATCGTCGATCGCCCGCGAGGCCGTCAGGAACGGCGCGGCGATTGCAATCGGCTGGCTGCCGATGAAGAGGGCAACGGCCGGCGGTATCGTCTTGCACTGGGAAAGTGCGGCAACCGCCTGGCGGCGCGCTTCTTCGGAAGAGGCCTGAAAAAGCGGCATGAACAGTTCGGCGAACTGTCGCAGCTCGGATCGGGTTGGGTGCGCCAATCCTTCGAAGCTGCTGACTGTCGCCATCAATACCACATCCTTTTTCCGGATGGCCAAAGGCCGCTCTAGGTCTCGAAACCGGTCACGCACACGAACACCCTGGGAAACGCGGAACTCGGGTCCTCATGCGCTGGCGGAACGCACATCAACCCATGCGAAGATGAACAAATCCTACAGCGGCACGGTTAACGGTTGCTGAAGAATTTAATCAAATGCGATCTGATGATACACGCAGGACGTGCAATGCGAAGGGACTGCCGGCGCGATGAACAAGCGCCCTTGCAGAGGCAGGGCGCTCAAGGCATTGCTTGGATTGCAGCTCAAAGGCGCTTGTGCGAACGCATGGCCGTCAAGAGCTTTTCGCTATCGCTATGGCCAGCCTGGTAAAGATCGAGCGCAGTAGAGGCGGCAAATTGCGCTTCGGGGCTTTTGATATCGATCCGCTTTTCCGCGCACCAAGCGTCCAATGCGAATCTCAGCACATCGATATCTTCCGGAGAATATGACGAGTTCAACATCAAAGACATCATCTGCCCTCCGTTGTTGCGGCAAGAGCATATCTGGTCTTCCACCCGGCCGTTGCCCTGAAACCTCGACCGGCAAAAACACGATACGCGCAAATGGCGCGGCTGCAATTAATATTTCTCGTGGCGCAAATATGCAACAGTCGTGCTTTCGCGTGGCTTCGTCGAGTGGTGAAAGTAAGCATATGAAATGATTGGGAAATTTTATTTGTCGTTTTGATTCCGTTCGATTGAAACCAAACGGCTGCTAACCGCGTTTAGTAACCGGTGTCGTGCAGACGCCGCGAGCGTGCAATATTAGTAAACTGTTAACTATCGTGTGTCTCAATTCGGATAGGAACGGCGCGATTGAGTGCTTCGGTCGTCAAGATTCCGCTTCACGGTATTTCGAATAGGTGCCGTGAGAAAGGCGCGAATGCCCTCGGTCCGGGATATCCGGTGCCGCAGGACGCGCTGGCCCGTGCAGGCGGGCAGGGTGAAATCCGCTTACGTTCATCCGTCTCGGGCAGTGCATGGAGACGAGAATGGCCATAGTAGTCGCATTGGCGGACCGGCGGCCACAGGCGCCACGCCGCAAGGAAAAGGAGCCTGTCAAGGCTCAGATTCTGCTGTTTACGGGAGTGCGTTACGAGCGCCTCCCAGAGATGCCGAAGCGCCCGGCGCAGCACGCATCGCGTGTGGAGAGCCGCGTGGAGAACGAATGAGGCCAAGCCTCAGTCGGCGGGTGCATAGGCCTCACAGCCGGCGCCCGCGAGGAAGCTTCTGGCTGCCTCGTCGAAGCTTGCCTGTGGGGCAAGCGTTCTTAGCACAGCATAGCCTTGCGGGTGGCTCATCTCGACAAGAATCGTCGGCTGCAATTCCGCCGGCAGGGATTTTCGCAAGCCGGTAAGCTGGATCGGCGTGGCGACGAGTACATCCAGCGCTCCCCCCACAGATGTCCTGTCATTCATGCTGAAGACTTCGTTGGAGGCGCCGTCATAGACGGCGATCGACCAGAACGGCACGTTGCCTTTTGCCGTGAAGCGGACGGGGTTGTCTTCCAGATCGAAGGCGCAGACGGCGGTACGAAGGAAAGGATCGCTGTTTGCCAGCCCCGCATCGTCGTTGTGTGCCGACAGCAGATAGAAACGGTTCGGATCACCCTCAGCAAGCACCCGCGTCTGGGCGTCTTTGCCGGTGTAGTGCGGCAGCGCGAGAATGATGACGAGATGGAGCAATGCGGCGCCGAAGAGGCCGGTCAGGACTGAGAAAATCAGCCTAAGCATTGCCGCATCCGATTTTCGAAAGCCTCGGCATCGCGAGATCGATCACCCCCGAACTGCCGGCAGTCGGCGTGTCGAACAGCGTCAGCACCAGCCGGAACGTGCCGGCGGCGGGAAGTGCCAGCCAGTTGCCCGCTCGTGCATTGGCGGAGATGTCGATCGTGAAGCTGCTGTCGGCTCGGCGCAGGATTGTCCAGGAGTTCAGCGCCGCGGGCAGCCCGGGACGGATGGAGGCGGGATTGCCGCTGTTGTCGGAGGTAAACAGCGTCCACAGGCGGGCAGGCGGCGTCTGGCCGCTGATGCGGTAGCTGCAGGCCGCGTTCAATCGCTCGCCGCTGTCGTCGACGCTTGCCGTGAATGCCAGCCCCTCGGCGCTGCCATAAAGCAGCTTGCCGGCGCGGGCGCGGTGGGACTTCGCGTAAGGATCGGCATTTGCCGTCTGCAATTCGGGAAAGGCCTCCCAGGCGCCGAGCTTGATGGCGCCAAACCCTTGCGTTGCGTCCAGCGCATAGAGCGAAACAACGATCCCGCCGCCGAAAGCGACAATCAGCGTGATCGCGATAAAAAGCGGGAATCGAAACACTGCATGCCCTTGGAAACAAATCAGGTGAAAGGGTTAGCATTGATTGCGGCGGTGTGGAATGGCGCGGGCGCGGCCGCGGCTGAAAACGCGGTGGAGGATAGGGAGTTGCTGCCCGATCCGCATCCAGGGGAAGCCAACGAATGACCCCGGCGATGGAAGCTCAATTTGGTGCAGGCGAACTGTTGCGAGCGCAGGAGGTGGGTGGGGTGAAACACGCATCGACCCACAGCCTTGCAGAAGACCTAACCTGCGCTCGCCACCTTCTGCGCTTCGAGCGGCGGGGCGGATTTCAGCTTTTCGCCGAGGTCCTTGAGGATCCTGGTCGATTCCACCGAGAGCATGCGGGGACGGATGAGCTGCGGGATGCTGTCTTCGGGTTTGGCGGCGGCGGTCTTGGCGGTGTCCTTGGCCGGCGGCGCTGGGTTTTCGACGCCGGGAATGGGGCGCAGCACGATGCCCTGGTGGGCGTAATCCATGGCGCGCTTGAAGGTCATGGCGGGAAGCGAGCCGCCGGTCATGTTGTTCGTCGAGGTGTAGTCGTCATTGCCGAACCAGACGGCGCAGGTGTAGTTGCCGGTGAAGCCGACGAACCAGGCGTCGCGATAGGCCTGTGTCGTGCCGGT
The DNA here is from genome assembly GCF_001908375.1 of Rhizobium etli 8C-3. Lineage (NCBI taxonomy): Bacteria > Pseudomonadati > Pseudomonadota > Alphaproteobacteria > Hyphomicrobiales > Rhizobiaceae > Rhizobium > Rhizobium etli. The sequence goes on from NZ_CP017241.1 coordinate 1,176,165, forward strand.
CTTGCCGCCGGTCAGGATGCCGTTGTCGAGTGCTGCCTTGCGGGCGGTGCCGAAATAGGGGATGCGGGTCAGCATCTGGTTCATGTAAAAATCGGCCTTTTCCGACAGCACGCGCTTTGCCGGCGGCTCGTCGCGATCGAAATCGTAAAGCACGTCGCCGCCGTAATCGAGGATCTGCGCGATTCCATGGCGACGTGACTGATAGCCGCCTGCCGGAAACACCGCATAAGCCGTCGCCTGATCGAGAACGGTGACTTCCGAGGTTCCAATCGGGATCGTCACGTCGTCGCGCACCGGCGATTCGATGCCCATCGCCTTGGCCATTGCGCGGATCGGCTGGATGCCGAGCTTGTCCTTGGCGAGCCGCACCGGGATCGTGTTGATCGATTGGGCGATCGCTGTTTCGAGCGTGACGCGCCCGGCATAGCGGTTCGCATAGTTGTGCGGGCTCCAGTTGCCCCAATAGATCGGCGCATCGACGATGGTCGTCTGCGGGGTCATGCCGCTTTCCATCGCCACTGCATAGGTATAGACCTTGAAGGAAGAGCCCGGCTGGCGCAGCGCCCGCGTCGCGCGGTTGAACTGGCTTTCGCCATAGTCCCGCCCTCCGACCATGGCGCGCACCGCACCGCCGTTTTCAAGCATCACCATCGCACCCTGCTTGGCGTTAAAGGACTCGCCATATTCTCGCAGCGACGTTTCGACGGCATCTTCCGCCGCCTTCTGGATACCCATGTCGATCGTGGTGCGCACGATCAGTGAATGCTGGTGGAAGCGGGCGGCAAGACGTTGGACCTCCTCGAAGGCCCAGTCGAGGAAGAAATCGGGCGATTCCTGCTCGTTGCGGTCGACGATCGTGGCCGGACTGCGACGGGCGGCAATCACCTGGCCCTCGGTCATCAATCCGCTCTGCACGATATTGGTAAGCACTTCGTTGGCGCGGGCGCGCGCCGCGGGCAAATTGACGTGGGGCGCATACTTTGCCGGCGCCTTGAAAAGGCCGGCAAGCATTGCCGATTCTGCGAGGTTCACATCGGTGATGTTCTTGCCGAAGTAGAACTGCGAGGCTGCCGCCGCACCGAAGGTGCCGCCGCCCATATAGGCGCGGTCGAGATAGGTGGACAGGATCTCCTTCTTCGACAGGTTGGCTTCGAGCCAGAGCGCCAGGAAGGCTTCGGTGATCTTGCGATCGATCGAGCGCTCGTTCGACAAGAAAAGGTTCTTGGCAAGCTGCTGCGTCAGGGTCGAGCCGCCCTGGACGACTTCGCCGGCGCGGGCATTTTCGCTCATGGCGCGGAACAGGCCGATGAAATCAATGCCGAAATGGTCGAAGAAGCGGCGGTCCTCGGTGGCGAGCACCGCCTTGATCAGCGAATCCGGCAATTCGTCGATGGGCACTGAATTCTGATGGATGACACCGCGGTGGCCGATGACATTGCCGTAGCGGTCGGTGAAGGTGACGGCGAAATCGCCGCGATTGCGCCAATCTTCCTTGGTAGCCTCGAAGGCAGGCTGGGCAAGGAGGAGCATCAGAACGGATCCGGCAGCGCCGAGCGTCAGCGCTTCGCCGCTCAGTTCGAAGACAAAGCGCTTCCAGCCGCGCACGCGGAAACGGCGGAAAAAAATGGTGGCGTCTTCCCAGATTTCGGCGGAGCGGAACCCGGCGTTCCAGAGGGTGGAATCGATCCATGAATCGATCTTCAGCAGGATGTGCCGGCTTCTGCGCGGGCGCTCTTCTGGATTGTCCGGATCCTGCACGTTCTATATTCCCGCCTGATCGCGCTTGACGGCTGGCCAGCCAGGCGTCAGAGCACAGCCATCCTTCGGCATTGCGCTTTTCGATAAACGAAGCATGCTCAATGATTGATTGATTTGGCGCCCGATAACAAGAGAATTGAAGGCGGCTCACGCGGATTTGCGGACGCTGTTGCAAGAAAACGAATGACGAACGAACGACCCTTCTGGAAGCGGAAAACGCTGAACGAAATGAACCAAGAGGAATGGGAAAGCCTCTGCGACGGCTGTGGGCTCTGTTGCCTCAACAAGCTGGAGGAGTGGGATTCGGGGGACGTCTATTTCACCTCCGTTGCCTGCAGGCTCCTTGACGGCCAAACTTGCCGTTGTTCGAACTACGAGAAGCGGCGGGATTTCGTGCCGGACTGCGTGCAGCTGACGAAGGCGAACGTGCAGGAGATCGCCTGGTTGCCACCGACCTGTGGCTACCGTCTGGTGAACGAGGGGCGCGATCTTTACTGGTGGCATCGGCTGGTTTCCGGCGACCCGGAAACAGTGCACCTGGCTGGCATTTCCGCTCGCGGGCGGACGATCAGCGAGACGGAGGTAGATCCAGGCGACCTGGAAGATTATATCGTCGACTGGCCGCTGACGGTGGGCGACGGCGAGCGGGCGAAAAGATAGATCCCGGCTCAAGCGGCCGCGCGACGCTTTCGAAGGCGCAGGGCGGGAAGTGGCAGCCGACTCAAGGGAAAGGCGGCACTCGCTGCCGGCGGAACGCGCAGTGCCGGACCCTGGATGACCGTGGAATTCGGCGCGGCGGGCGACACTTAGGCGACCGGGCGCACGACAAAGGGTGGCAATCGGGAGACTGGAGGCCGGAGACGATCGAGGAAACGGCGGAGTTGGTGACGGCTGCCGGTGCGGCCGCTCGCCGCACAGGCTCGATGCGTTCGTCGCTGACGGCGCCGATACTGGACGGCCGCGGCGAGCCAATGGTGCGGCGGTTTGAAGGATCCGCCGTCTCGCCTTTTGAGATTTATCGGGTTATCGCTGCTTGGGCGGCTGCGGCGCCGGGCGCGGCATTTCGCGCGTCGGGCGGATCTGGCGCCATTCGTTTTCCATCTGGTCGACGAGGTGCTGGGGAATAGTGGGCTGGCTGTTGGCGGGCGCTTGCATTCGGTCTCCTGTCCTTCGGCGAGCTTCGACAGAAAACGAATGACATAGGCCAAATGCGGTGTAAATCAGGGGTTTAAACGCTTTAAACGATTGAATTTATTTTAATCGATTAGGACCGGGTCAAATTTCATGGTTATCCACATCGATCGGACGTTCTTCTTCGATAGTGTGCGGCAAAGCCTGTTCAATGGTGCCCTTTGCGCGGGTCAGGTCGAGGGCATGACGGCGATTCTGGACGTCTTCGAGGAACGCATGCCGCAGGCGGACTGGCGGTGGCTGGCCTACATCCTGGCGACGGCTTTCCACGAGACGGCCTTCACGATGCAGCCGGTGCGCGAGACGCTGGCCGACAGCGACGCAAAGGCGATCGAAATTCTCGATAACGCCTATGCGGCGGGCAAGCTTTCCTGGGTGAAGACGGTGTACTGGAAGCCGGACGAGACCGGAAAGTGCTGGCTGGGGCGCGGGCTGGTTCAGCTCACCCACAAGCGCAATTACGAGGCGATGAGTGCAATCACCGGCATCGACCTCGTCGCCGAGCCGGACCGGGCGATGGAGATGGCGGCCGCCGTGACGATCCTGGTCGAGGGCATGCTGGTCGGCAGTTTCACGGGGCACAGGCTTGCAGACCACCTGAACGCCGAAAAGGACGACTGGGTGAACGCACGCCGCATCGTCAACGGCACGGACCGGGCCGAGAAGCTCGCCGGATACGGCCGGACCTTCCATGCGGCCATGCGCCCGCAAGAGGCCCCGGGCACGAGCAGTTGATGGGGTGGCTTGCGCGTGCTATCGCGCCGCTTTGTTGAGGCCGAGACTTTGTTGAAGATGAGGAGTGCCCCGGTGATCCGCCATATCGTTTTCTTCACCGCAAGCGCAAAAAACCTGGAGGCGGTGCGCGCCGGGCTTTCGGTGCTGACGGCGATACCGCATGCGCGGCTGCTGGAGATCGGCACCAATGTGAAGACCGATCAGCTCGGCACCGATGTCGACCTGGTAGTCTACGGCGAATTCGACGACGAGGCGGCGCTTGCGGCATACAAGGCGCATCCTGATTACCAGCGCTCGATCGAACTCGTGCGGCCGGTCCGGGAAATGCGGATCGCCGCCGATTATGATGTTGAGACAGCGGTAAGGCAGCCGCTCGGCTGATGCAAACCATGGTCCGCGACTGTGGCTCCTGACGCTTGAGCTTGATTGCGACCATTTGAAGTTTCGCTCCGTACTTGAATTTTTGGGTCCCGTCACCCTCACCCGTCTTGCGGTGCGCGGGAGGCTCCTTGAAGGCCACGGCGGCGGATCGTTGCGCGCGGCTGACGCGCATGTAGCCGCAGGCGAAGACCAATGACGGAGCAAAGATGCGCCTTCAGGGTCGTGACGGAACCAGCTGCTTTGCCGACCTGACCATTCCGGCCAGCATGAAAACGAAGATCAGGGCGAGGGCGGCAAGCACTGCGCAGACGGTAAGCGTCAACCCGGTACCGGCGCGGTCGAGGGCGGCGGTGAATATGACGGGGGCGATGGCGTTGGCGAGGTTTTGCGGCAGCGAGAGGCGGGCGGCTTGCAGGCCGTATTCGCGCGGCGAGAAGAAGGCGAGCGGCAGCAGCGCACGGGCAACGGCAAGCACGCCGGAGCCGAAGCCATACATTACGATGAAGGCGACAAGCAGCGGCGTCGAGGCGCTGCACAGCAGAAGCATGAGAAAGCTCGCCAGCATGAGGCTGATGCCCATGAACGAGGTGAGGATCGGATTGCCGCGTTTGCCAAGCAGCATGTCGAGCCCGCGGGCGGAAATGCCGATGAGGCCGCGGGCCGACCCGAGCTGCAGGGCAAGCGCCGGCGACGCCCCGGACTGGCGAAAGATTTCGATCAGCGACGGGGCAATGCCAAAGCTGATGAAGGTGCCGAGCGTCGTCGAGGTGGCGATAAGCAGGAAGGCCTTGCGGCGCTCACGCGGCGACAGTGCAATCGGTGGCGTATCCGCGGCAGTACCTTGGCTGTGCGTTGCGGCGGGCTTCGGCAGCGCGAAAAGATGAAGCGGCAGGCAGACGAAAACGTGAAGTGTTGCCGAAAAAAGGGAGGCGGCTCGCCAGCCATAGGCGTCCGTCATCAGCGCCAGGACCGGCCAGAAGAGCGTTGCCGACAGGCCGGTGAAGAGCATGAGGATGGCGATGATCCGCTTGCCGTTCAGGCCCTCTCGCTCGACGACGGCGGTATAGGCAGGCGCTGAAAGACCAAGCGCGCCGCCGAGACCGATGACGATCCATGAAGCCGCATAAAGGACGATCCCATGCGTGGCGGCAAGCATGAGCAGGCCCGCCGCGAAGGTGACCGAGGATGCGGCGAGCACGCGGGCAGCACCAAAGTGCGCGAGCCAGCGGCCGGTCGCGGGGCCTGCGAAGGCGCTGACGACCATCATGACGGTGAGGCCGGCGAATACCACTTCGTTGGGCAGGTCGAGATCGGCCGCCACGACGCGGCCCATGACGCCGAGCATGTCGAAGGTGGTGCCCCAGCCGATGAGCTGGCTGACGGCAAGCACGGCGATCGTCTGCGCCGAGCGCGAGGGAAACTTGAACATTCGTGCTGGAACGGATTCGAGGGCTGAGGACCTGGGCCATAGCAGTTTCGCATGTGCGGCGAAAGCCGCGGAAGCCATTTGCGGAAAACGGCCTCACCTGACTGGCAAGAGGGGTGGCCGCTCATCTCCGGCTCTCAATCAAGACGTTTCGTGAAGGACAAACATGACGGCACGCGTCACCGCCCTCGTCCCTGGAGGCTGCGCTGGGACACGCTCGTTGGCGAAGCCCATCTGACGCTGCGAGCGTGGGGCGCTTGCCGATGCGAGGGCGCGGGGGTTGAGATATCTTTGTCCCTTTCGTGTCGACGGACATCAGTTCGCCGCCCGATCCTTTGGGTGGCGCAGGCCAGGCAGCCTGTTGGTTGCGCGGGTGCGCGACCGGCCGTGGCGATCGGGCAGGTCGCTCACTGAGGAAATCTCGGGGCGGGATTTCTGTGTTTCAAGGGTATCGCGCGCTTTCGTCTTTTCTGCGGTGGAGCTTGTTGGAAAATACAGTCCAGAATTGTTCTAAACATCCGGCGCTACAGGGCATTCATTTGCCATTCAGGTCACGTGAGTACATAGTCGGACCAAGTTGGAATTACGTTGGAAGCATGCACATGGCCTCTCCCTTGAGCGTCGTAGTTTTGGCCGCCGGGCTGGCGGTATCGGCGCCCTCACCGGACGAACCGCGCGGTCTGATCGTGCGCGTCGCAGGCGATTGCAGCGCCGCGGCCGAGCAGGTCGTCGAGCAGACGGGCGGGCAGCTTCTTTCCGTGCAGCCGTCCGGCAACACCTGCATCATCACGGTTCTCGTCCAAGGCAATGGCCAGCGTCCACGCAAGGTGACAGTCAGGGTTCCGATGTAGGCGGAATCGGCCTATGAAGCACCAGTGATACACTTGAGGTGAGAGCGGACCGATGCGCATTCTGGTAGTCGAAGACGATGTCAATCTGAACCGTCAGCTCGCCGATACGCTGAAGGAGGCGGGCTATGTCGTCGATCAGGCCTTCGACGGCGAGGAAGGGCATTTCCTCGGCGACACCGAGCCTTATGACGCGATCATCCTCGACATCGGCCTGCCGGAGATGGATGGCGTGACCGTCCTTGAAAAGTGGCGCGGTGCGGGCCGCGGCGTGCCGGTTCTGATCCTGACGGCCCGCGACCGCTGGAGCGACAAGGTCGCAGGCATCGATGCCGGAGCCGACGACTACGTGACAAAGCCCTTCCATGTCGAGGAAGTGCTGGCGCGCATTCGCGCCCTGATCCGCCGTGCGGCCGGGCATTCCTCCTCCGAGATCATCTGCGGGCCGGTGCGGCTCGACACCAAGACGTCCAAGGCGATGGTCAACGGCGTGACGCTGAAGCTCACCTCGCACGAATACCGGCTGCTTGCCTATCTGATGCACCATATGGGCGAGGTGGTCTCGCGCTCGGAGCTGGTCGAGCACATGTACGACCAGGATTTCGATCGCGATTCAAATACGATCGAGGTGTTCGTCGGCCGCCTGCGCAAGAAGATGGGCGTGGATCTGATCGAAACGGTGCGCGGTCTCGGCTACCGCATCCAAGCGCCGAACAATGCGCATTAAGTCGCTCACCGCCCGCGTTCTGCTCCTGACGACCGTCTGGTCGACCGTGGCGCTTGTGGTGATCGGCCTGCTCATCTCCACGCTTTATCGCCGCAGCGCCGAGCGCGGTTTCCAGGATCTGCTGCGCGCCCAGCTCTATAACGTCATCAACTCCGTGACCATCGGCGATCAGGGCGCGCTGAGCGGCAGCCCGCAACTCGGCGACCTGCGCTTCGCCCAGCCGAGGACGGGCTGGTACTGGGTGGTGGAACCGCTCGGGACCTATACGGCGGCGCCGCTGGTTTCGCCGTCGCTGGGATCGGCGACGATCCCTGTTCCCTCCGTGCTGGAAGCGCCCTTCGACAAGAACTACGAGCGCTACTACCAGGTGACGGACGCGACCGGAAACCGCGTGCAGGTGGCGGAAACCGAAGTGGTGCTCGACACCGACGGACGCGCTGCACGCTTCAGGGTGTCGGGCAATGTCGAGGTGGTCGAGAGCGACGTCAGCAACTTCTCCCACAGTCTCTATCTGGCGCTTGCCGGTTTCGGGGTCGGAAGCCTGATCGTCAATGCGCTTGCCATTCTCTACGGCCTGAAGCCGCTCGACAAGGCGCGCGCGGCGCTGGAACGCATCCGGGCGGGAGAGAGCGAACTGCTGAAGGGCGATTTCCCGCGGGAAATCCTGCCGCTTGCCAACGAGGTGAATGCGCTGATCGACAGCAACCGGCGCATCGTCGAGCGCGCCCGGATGCAGGTCGGCAACCTGGCGCATTCGCTGAAGACGCCGATTGCGGTTCTGCTCAACGAGGCGAGGGTGCTGGAGCGCTCGCACGGCGAGCTGGTGCGCAGCCAGGCAGAAGCGATGCAGGGCCAGGTGCAATCCTACCTCAACCGGGCACGTATCGCCGCACAGCGCGAATCGGTACTGGCGCGTACCGATGCCGAACCTGCACTCGAGCGGCTGGTGCGCGTGATGCGGCGGCTCAATGGCGACAAGGAGTTCGAGCTCAACGTGACGCCCCAGAACCTCGCGGTCGCCATGGAGCAGCAGGATCTGGAAGAGACTGTCGGCAACCTTTTGGAGAATGCGTCGCGTTTTGCCACGACAAAGGTGCGGCTCAGCGCAGTCGAAGCAGCCGAGGACGTGAAGGGTGCCGAGGCAAGCGCGCGGCGGCACTGGGTGGAGCTCGTCGTCGAGGACGACGGACCTGGACTGGAACCCGACCAGATTCGCGAGGCGCTGAAGCGCGGGCGGCGACTGGACGAGAGCAAGCCGGGAACTGGCCTCGGGCTTTCGATCGTCACGGAGATTTCCCACGAGTATCAGGGCCGCCTCGAACTCTCCCGCGGGGAGTGGGGAGGCCTGAAGGCGCGGCTAATCCTGCCCGGCGTCACAAAGGATGTTGCATGAGCAATTGCTTGATGCCACAAAGACATAGGCAATTGCATAGCATGCTTTGCCTTAATGCTGACATGGGGCGATGCGCATCTGGCGGCACTGATTCACACCCCGATGCTGGTTTGACCGAATGATGTTACGACCGAGTGTTTTGATCGTTTCTTCGCTTCTCGTTGCCGTTGCGCTGTCTTCGTGCACGACCTCCAAGAGCGGCGGCTCGGGCGGACTGTTTTCCCGCAAGCCTTCGGCATCGGCGGCTTTCATCACGGCGCTGCAGGGCGGAATTGCCGGCCGCAGCGGCGTGCAGCTGAGCGACAGCGACAAGCAGCGGGCTCTGGAAGCCGAATACCGGGCGCTTGAAGGCGCCGGTGTCGGCCAGCCGGTCGTCTGGAGCGGGCGCAATGTAAGCGGCAAGGTTGTGGCCGCCGCCCCCTATCAGGTGGGGTCGCAGAACTGCCGTCAATACACGCATACTCTGAGTGCGCAAGGCAGGGACACCGTCACGCGTGGCGCGGCCTGCCGCAACAGTGACGGAAGCTGGTCGCCGCTCGGGTGATTTCGGCCGGTGCTGCCGGTGACGTGCTGCTGAAATTGCGGCGAAACGCCTCAAATCTTCGTCATTCCGACTTTGCCAGTTGGAATGGTCCCGCGCTTCAAGTATTTGAGCCGATATGATGTTCTGGATTCTGGTGGCCGTGATGACCGCGGCTGTTGCCGCCTGTCTGCTTTATCCGCTCTTGCGCGGCGCAAAGGCGGCTGACGACGACCGTGCCGGCGAGGCGGCGGTCTACCACGATCAGCTGCGAGAACTCGATCGCGATTTGGCTTTCGGATTGATTTCCTCCGACGAGGCGGATTATGCGCGGGCCGAAATCGGCCGCAGGCTGATTGCCGTGTCGGCTGCCGAGCCGAAGGCGGAACGCAAGCCCGTTCGCCCCCACCGTTTCAGCGAGGCTTTCGTTCTCCTGATGCTGCCGGTTCTCGGGCTCTGTCTTTACATCACCCTCGGCCGCCCTGATCTTCCGTCGCGGCCGTTGGCGGATCGGCTGGCCGATCCCGGCAACGACATGGCGATGCTGATCGTGAAGGCGGAGCGGCATCTGGCGGAGGATCCGGAAGACGGCAGGGGCTGGGACGTGCTGGCGCCGATCTATTACAATGCGGCGCGGCTTGCCGAAGCGGAGAAGGCCTACCGAAATGCGATCCGGCTGCTCGGGGCGAGCCCGATCCGCCTCGACGGGCTGGCCGAAACGCTGATAGCTGGTGCCAATGGCGTGGTGACCGAGGAGGCCCGCAAGGTGCTGGAGCAGTCGCTTTCGCTCGAGCCTGACAATCCGCGCGCGCGGTTCTACGTGGCGCTCGGCCTGGAGCAGGCGGGGCAAACGGGGCAGGCGAAGGCGGCCTTCGAGGCGCTGGCGAAAGGATCGCCTGCCGATGCGCCATGGCTGCCGCTCGTCAACGAGCATATCGCCAAGAACGGCGGCGCTCCGGTGGTGGCGGATGGCAAGGGCAATCCGACAGAGGAAGATGTCGCAGCGGCGCAGGATATGAGCAGCAGTCAACAGCAGCAGATGATCCGCGCCATGGTGGAGAGCCTCGATGCAAAGCTTGCCGCAGACCCGAACAATTTCGAGGGCTGGATGCGGCTTGTCCGCTCCTATGCCGTCTTGAACGACAAGGATCGTGCCGCAAGCGCGCTGAAGCGCGCGCTGGCGACCTTTCCGGCCGACGGCCAAGAGGGCAGACAGCTGATGGCGCTGGCCCGCGAACTCGCCATTGCGGCGGAAGGAGGCACGCAATGACGCGCAAGCAGAAGCGCCTGGCGGTGATTGGCGGCGGCATGGGCTTCATCCTCGCCGCGGTACTGCTCGTGATGTTCGCCTTCAGCCAGTCGGTCGCTTATTTCTACATGCCGGCCGACCTTGCCAAAACACCGGTGGCGCCGCAGACGCGCATCCGCCTCGGCGGGCTGGTCGGCGAGGGCAGCGTCGTGCGCGGCGCAGGCTCGACGGTGGAATTTGCCGTCACCGACGGCAGCGGCGACGCGGTGAAGGTCAAATATACCGGCATCCTTCCCGACCTGTTCCGTGAGGGGCAGGGGGTTGTGACGGAAGGCACGTTTGCAGCCGGCAGCCGGGAGTTCATCGCCGACACGGTGCTTGCCAAGCACGACGAGAAATACATGCCGAAGGACGTTGCCGACCGGCTGAAGGCGCAGGGTCTGTGGCAGGAAGGCGAGGATACGCAATGATCATCGAGATCGGCCACTACGCACTTGTCCTGGCGCTGGCGGCAGCGATCGTTGTTTCGCTGGTTCCGGCAATCGGCGCGCGCAGGCTCGACCAGGCGATGATGGATGTCGCCCCGCTCGGCTCCGTCATGCTCTTTGGACTGGTGAGCTTCTCCTTCGGCGTTTTGACCTATGCCCATGTGGTCTCCGACTTTACCGTCCGGAACGTCTGGGAGAACTCGCATTCGCTGGTGCCGCTGATCTACAAGTATTCCGGCGTCTGGGGCAATCACGAAGGCTCGATGATGCTGTGGCTGCTGATCCTTACGCTGTTCAGCGCCCTGGTGGCGCTCTTCGGCCGCAATCTGCCGGACAGGCTGATGGCCAATGTGCTTTCGGTTCAGGCCTGGATCTCCTCCGCCTTCATCCTCTTCATCCTGTTGACCTCCAACCCGTTCGTCCGTCTCGACCCGGCACCGGCCGAAGGCCGCGACCTCAATCCGGTGCTGCAGGATATCGGGCTCGCCATCCATCCGCCGCTGCTTTATCTCGGTTATGTCGGCTTTTCGGTATGCTTCTCCTTTGCCGTCGCCGCCTTGATGGAAGGCAGGATCGATGCAGCCTGGGCGCGTTGGGTCAGGCCCTGGACGCTGGCGGCCTGGACCTTCCTGACCCTGGGCATCGCCATGGGCTCCTACTGGGCCTATTACGAACTCGGCTGGGGCGGCTGGTGGTTCTGGGATCCGGTCGAAAACGCCTCCTTCATGCCGTGGCTTGCCGGTACCGCGCTGCTGCATTCGGCGCTGGTGATGGAAAAGCGCGAGGCGCTGAAGATCTGGACCTTGCTGCTGGCGATCCTCACCTTCTCGCTGTCGCTGCTCGGCACCTTCCTGGTGCGCTCCGGCGTCTTGACCTCGGTGCATGCCTTTGCCAGCGATCCGAGCCGCGGCGTCTTCATTCTTTGCATTCTCATGCTCTTCATCGGCGGGGCGCTGTCGCTGTTTGCGTTTCGCGCACCGCGTTTGAGTGCGGGCGGCCTGTTTGCGCCGGTCTCGCGCGAAGGTGCATTGGTGCTGAACAATCTGATCCTGACGGTTGCCTGCGGCACGGTCTTGACCGGGACGCTCTATCCGCTGCTTCTGGAGACGCTTACCGGCGACAAGATCTCCGTCGGCGCGCCGTTCTTCAACATGACCTTCGGGCTATTGATGGCACCGTTGCTCGTCGCCGTGCCGTTCGGGCCGCTGCTTGCCTGGAAGCGCGGCGACCTTCTGGGCGTGCTGCAGCGCCTTTATGCCGTGGCAGGGATTGCCTTGGCCGCGGCGCTCGCCGTCTTCTACATCGAGCACGGCGGGCCGGTGCTGTCGGTGCTCGGGCTGGCGGCCGGGCTCTTCCTGGTCGCAGGCGCGCTCGCCGATCTCTGGTACCGCGCCGGCATCGGCAAGGTGAAGGCGCATGTCGCCTGGAAGCGGCTTTCGGGCCTGCCGCGCTCGGCCTTCGGCACCGCACTTGCGCATGCCGGGCTTGGCGTCAGCGTCATCGGCATCGTTGCGGTGTCGGCCTTTGCAACCGAGCATGTGCTCGAGATGAAGCCGGGCGAGACCACCGAGGCGGGCGGCTACACGCTTTCCTTCGACGGCCTGAAGCCGGCGAAAGGGCCGAATTATACCGAGGAGCGCGGGCATTTCACCGTGCGGCGGGGCGGCGCCGAGGTCGCCGAGACCTGGTCGGCAAAGCGCCTTTATGCCGCCCGTCAGATGCCGACGACGGAAGCCGGCATCCTGACCTTCGGGGCAAGCCAGCTCTACGTGTCGCTCGGTGATCCGACCAGCGACGGCGGCATCGTCGTGCGCATCTGGTGGAAGCCGTTCATCCTGCTGATCTGGGGCGGGACGCTGCTGATGGCGGTGGCCGGCTTCGTGTCGCTCTCCGACCGGCGGCTGCGCGTCGGCGCCCCGCGCCGAAAGGCAAAACCGGCAAAACCGGCCATGGAGGCGGCTGAATGATCCGGCCGCTCCTGCTTGCCATCGCGCTGTTTCTTACTGCAGCACCAGCCTTTGCCGTCAATCCCGACGAGGTGCTGGCCGATCCGGCGCTTGAGGCGCGCGCCCGGGCGCTGTCGGCTGAACTGCGCTGCATGGTCTGCCAGAACCAGTCGATCGACGATTCCAATGCCGATCTCGCCAAGGACCTCAGGCTGCTGGTGCGCGAGCGCATCACCGATGGTGACAGTGACGAGCAGGTGCTGAACTACATCGTCTCGCGCTACGGCGAATTCGTGCTGCTGAAGCCAAGGCTTGGCATCCGCACCCTCCTGCTTTGGGGTGCGCCAGTGCTCCTGATCGTCGTAGGCGGCATCTCGCTGCTGGTCTTTGCCAGGCGGCGCGCCGGAAGGCCGACCGGTAGCCCGCTGACGGCGGAGGAAAAGGCAAGGCTCGACGAACTGCTCGGCAAGTGATTACGCCCGTATCCTTTTGACAGCATAATGGCTTCGCCGATCAACCTGCGGTAAGATGCGCGCCCGGAAGCCATCGCAGCATGCGGGGAAGACATGGAGCGCCGTCTTGCAGCAATTCTGATCGCTGACGTCGCGGGTTACAGCCGTTTGAGCCAGATCGACGAAGAGGGCACGCGTCGCTGTTTCCAGGCGGATATGGACGACATCATCCTGCCCAAGATTGCCGAACATCACGGCCGGCTGGTGAAGACCATGGGCGACGGCCTGCTTGTTGAATTTCACAGCGTTGTCGATGCCTTGCATTGCGCAATCGACGTCCAGCGCGAAAAGGCTCTGCAAGAAGCAGCAAGGTTGACGCCGATGCGGCTCGATTTCCGCATCGGCGTCAACCTTGGAGACATCATTGTCGAGGGCGACGACATTCACGGCGATGGCGTCAATATCGCGGACCGCATACAGGCGCTGGCCGAGCCGGGCGGGATCGCCATCTCCGGCACGACTTTCGATCAGGTAAAAACCAAGCTCGACGTGGGCTTTATCTCGCTTGGAAGGCAGAAAGTCAAAAGCATCGCCGAGCCTATCCGCGCCTACCGCATCGTGCTGGATCCGAACAAAGCGCGGATATTGCAGACGAGCTTCAGGCGTCTCTTGAGGATGCCTTCCGGCTTTGCGGCTGCCATTGCCGTCCTGCTTTCGGCCGCTCCCACAGCCTACTGGTGGCAACCTTGGGACCTTGGCCCGACGCCAACGGCGGTCGAGCGCTTCGCCTATCCCCTGCCGGACAAACCTTCCGTGGCGGTGTTGCCGTTCATCAATGTCAGCGGTGATACCGAGCAGGATCATCTGGCGCAGGGACTGACCGACGACCTGATCACGGAGCTGTCCAAGGTCTCGGGGCTCTTCGTCATCGCCAGGCATTCGGTATTTGCCGTTCAAGTCGGTGCAGGCAAGATCCAGGATGTTGCAGCGGAGCTGGGCGTCCACTACGTGCTCGAAGGCACGTTGCAGCGCGCGGGACCGCGTCTGCGCATCAACGTCAAGTTGATAGACGCGCTGAGCGGGCTTTCGGTTTGGGCCGAGCGCTACGACCGCCAATATGCCGATCTGTTCGCAATTCAGGACGACGTCACCGGCAAGATCATCTCCGCGCTCGCGGTAGAACTGAGCGATGGCGAGCGCACGCAGCTGGAGCGGATACCGAGCGACAATCTTGAAGCCTATGATTACTACATGCGGGCCGAGCAGGAGGGCCTTGCCTATAGCGACGTGGAAACCTATCGCCGCACGCTATCCTATTATCAGAAGGCGATCGATCTCGATCCGGACTTTGCCGATGCGCATGCCGGCATTGCGCGCGTTGCCGTCGACGTCTGGCGCAATGACTACAACTTCTTATGGTCGGCGGCGGTGGCGCGCAAGATCGCCTATGATGCGGCCGGACAAGCGCTCAAGCTCGACCCCGACAACGCGCGCGCCCACACCGTTCTTGCCCTGCTGCAGCTGGTTGACGGTCGGGCCGCGGAGGCGCGCGACTCGGCAAAGCGGGCGGTGGAGGCGCAGCCCAACAGTGCGGAAGCCTTCGGCAACCTGGCTTTGATCCTCGTCCATACGGGAAGTCACGAAGAAGCGGTCGCTGAGCTGGAAAAGGCTTTGCGGCTCGATCCCGCTCCCCCGCCGAGCTTCCAGCTGCTGGCCGGAATCGTCTTTTACACCGCGCGGGAAAACAGGCGCGCAATTCCGCTCATCGAGGCGGCGCGGGATGCGCTGCCCAACGCGGAGCCTGCACGCGAGTACCTGACGGCAGCCTATGCCCATGAAGGGGACCTGGCTCGCGGCGCCCAGGAAAAGGCCAAGCTTCTGGAACTGTTTCCGGACGCCAACCTTACCTACTACAACTATCTCTACGACTATTGGCGCGAAGACGACCTGGAGCATCATCTGGCGGGATTGCGCGCGGCCCGGATTCCGGAATGGCCGTTCGGTTTTGCCGGTTCGCAAGCCGATCAGCTTGATGCAGAAGCCCTGCGCAACCTGATCGGCGACAAGACATGGAACGGAAAACACAAGAACGGGACGGTGTTCGTCCAGTATTTCGACAAGGCGGGCAATACCGCCTACCGCAGCGCCAATACCAACATCACCGGCACGGTGGAGGTGCAGGGAAACCGGCTCTGCGAGCGCTTCGGCGGCTATTTTCTCGATCGCATGGTGTGCGGGCAGGTCTACAGAAACAAGGACGCCGCCCAAGGCGGCGCCCAGTATGTTCACGTAACCCCGCAGGCGCTGAAGTTCTTCTCGCTGAACCCGTGAATCACTTGGCCGACATATGCTGCCAGTCCTTGCGCGCTTTGTCGGAAATCAGGGTGCTTTGTACCTGCGACCAGTGCTTTTGGGAATTGACCACCTTGGTCGGCTTTTTCTCGAACCCTTCCGCGGCACCGGGATCGTAACTCAAATAGAGCTTGCCATCGATGATCCGCCATGCCTTCGGATCGATATTGGTCGTGACGGTTCCGAAGGAAACGCCGTCAGCGCAATAGCCGCCGTACTGAGGCGCATATCTGCCGGGTTCGGCAATGAAGCGGTCGCGGTTTTCGGAACTGGTGAAATGCCATTCGGCACCCAGCCACCGATACGAATGGGCCGGAGATCCTTCCACGGCCCTGTTCTCGGTAAAATAGGCCACCGGATCGTAGCCCTTGATCGCCACGTCCCCGAAATAGCCGGTGTTCACCGGCTCTTGCGCAAATGCCGGCTGCGCAAATGCCAAGAGCATCGCGGCGCCAGCGATAATATAGGCGACGGTGCCGCCTGTCTGCTTGCGATATGACATGTGTCCATTCTCCCAGTTCGGGCAATGAGATGCAGCAAGCGTTATTTCCGCTTCGTGCACTCGCCGTATAGCCAGTCGCCGACCAGGTCGGCCTGCTGGCAAACAGCGCCCGCTTTCAAAAGCAGATCTGCGGCATCCCAATGGGATCGCCATCCGGCCTGCGTCAACGGCGTGTAGCCGTTGCGTTCCTTCGCCTCTATGTTTGCCTTGTGCGAGACGAGAAAGGCGACGACATCGGCATGCCCTTCTTCGGCCGCCGCATGAAGCGGCGACATTTGGTAGAAGTTCTTTTCATCATTGATCGACGCACCCTTCGATACGAGCAGTTCGACGACATCAAGATGTCCGCCATAGGCGGCCGCGTGCAACGCCGTCAGCCCGCCTTTGTTTCTGATCTGGATATCGGCGCCTTCTTCGAGCAGAAGCGCGACGATATCCTTGTTGCCGGCAAGTGCCGCGATCAGTAGCGGCGGCTCTCCTGCCGCATCCGGCTCGGCGATGTTCGCGCCCTGACCGACAAGCTTGCCGGCATGTTCAAGATTGCCGTCCCTTGCCGCTTCGTGCAGAGGACTAGCCCAAGCGAGCGATATTCCAAGCAGGATGCCCAACGCAGATGTGCCGACGACCCTCATCGCATGCCCCTTGCCCGAAGGCGACCTCGTAGAAGCGGAGAATATTTAAGGTATCATGAATATATCTGAGGGAGCAAGGAGTACGGCGCGCAACCCGTCGAGGCGCCCCGGACACCGGGATCTGTACGGCCTTTGTTCCTACATTACGAATTTTTCATTGAGCGGACAGTTCGCAGTAAGGTGCGGCATCCTATATGTCCATCCATAGACCTATCCGGCATTGGCCGGGACGAAGACAAGAAGGTGCCTAAGATGTTCAAGACTCCCTCCCTCAAAACGATGCTGAAGGCGTCCACAGTCGCAGGTCTCGCTGCCGCCGTGTTTGCAACCGGTGTGCCGCTTGAGATCACGCGTTCCTACGCCGAAGCCGTCAATGTTCAAGCTCCGTCGGTCCCGAGCTTTGCGAATGTCGTCGACGCCGTTTCCCCTGCCGTCGTTTCCGTTCGCGTCGAATCGCGGATCAATCCGGCCTCCGACAGCACCGATGGCTTCGCGTTCGATTTCAACGGCCGCGGTTTCGACGATCTTCCGGACGACCATCCGCTGAAGCGCTTCTTCAGGCAGTTCGGCGAACAAGGCCCGAACGGTCCGCAGGGCGGCCCGAACAGAAGGTTTGGCCCGCCCGATGGCAAGGGTCGCCTGCGCCCAGTCGCACAAGGCTCCGGCTTCTTCATTTCCGAAGACGGCTATGTCGTCACCAACAATCACGTCGTTTCCGACGGCTCGGCCTTCGTTGCCGTCATGACCGACGGTACCGAGTTTGACGCCAAGCTGATCGGCAGGGATCCGCGCACGGACCTCGCAGTGCTCAAGGTTGACGGCAAGGGCCGCAAGTTCACCTATGTCAACTGGGCCGACGACAACAACGTGCGCGTCGGTGACTGGGTCGTGGCGGTCGGCAATCCGTTCGGTCTCGGCGGCACGGTAACGGCAGGCATCATCTCGGCCCGTGGCCGCGATATCGGTTCCGGTCCTTATGACGACTACCTTCAGGTGGACGCAGCCGTGAACCGCGGCAATTCGGGTGGTCCGACCTTCAACCTCAGTGGCCAGGTGGTTGGCATCAACACCGCCATCTTCTCGCCGTCGGGCGGCAGCGTCGGCATCGCCTTTGCGATCCCGGCTTCGACTGCCAGGGACGTCGTTGCCGACCTGATGAAGGACGGTACGGTTTCGCGCGGCTATCTCGGCGTGCAGATCCAGCCGGTTACCAAGGACATCGCCGATTCGCTCGGGCTGTCGGAAGCCAACGGCGCGCTGGTCGTCTCGGCTCAGGATGGAACGCCGGGCCAGAAGGCGGGCATGAAGGCTGGCGACGTCGTCACTGCCGTCAACGGCGAAACGGTCAAGGATGCCCGCGATCTCAGCCGCCGAATCGGCGCCATGCAGCCTGGCAGCAAGGTCGAAGTGTCGGTCTGGCGCGACGGCAAGGCTCAGTCACTTACCGTTGAGCTCGGCACCTTGCCGGTTGACCAGAAGGACGCTTCCAACGACGACAATCCGGCACCGCAGCCCGAGGCGCCGGCATCCGAAAAGGCGCTCGCCGACCTTGGCCTGACAGTCGGTCCCTCCGATGACGGCAAGGGTCTGACGATCACCGGCATCGACGCGGATTCGGATGCTGCCGACAAGGGCATCAAGCAAGGCGAAAAGATCACCTCGGTGAACAACCAGCAGGTCTCGAGCGCCGATGATGTCGTCAGGGTTCTGAACCAGGCGAAGAAGGACGGCCGAACCCGGGCTCTCTTCCAGATCCAGTCCCAGGAAGGCAGCCGCTTCGTTGCGCTGCCGATCAACGGCCAAGGCTGATCCTCCCCCTTGGCCTAAAAAGGGAGCCGCGATCCGAGCTGCGCGCGGCTCCCTTTCTCCATCCTTTTCAAGGACGACGGCGATGACCCCACTGCAACAGGATGACGCTTTGAGCTTTGCCCAAACGCAACCGGCAGGTAATGTCGGCCGCATGAAGATTCTCATCATCGAAGACGATCTTGAAGCCGCGGCCTACCTCACCAAGGCCTTTCGCGAGGCGGGCATCGTCGCCGATCACGCAAGCGACGGCGAAAGCGGGCTCTTCATGGGGTCCGAAAACAGCTACGACGTGATCGTCATCGACCGCATGCTGCCGCGCCGCGACGGGTTATCCGTCATCAGCGAGTTGCGGCGCAAGGGCATTCATACGCCGCTTCTCATTCTTTCCGCCCTGGGCCAGGTCGATGACCGCGTGACCGGACTTCGCGCCGGCGGCGACGACTATCTGCCGAAGCCCTATGCGTTCAGCGAGCTTCTCGCCCGGGTCGAAGTGCTCGGCCGCCGCAAGGGGACGCCGGAGCAGGACGTGGTCTACCGCGTGGGGGACCTTGAACTCGACCGGCTTTCCCATGAAGTCCGGCGCGGCGGCAAGGAAATCCCGCTGCAGCCGCGAGAATTCCGCCTTCTCGAATATCTGATGAAGAATGCCGGTCAGGTCGTCACGCGCACGATGCTGCTCGAGCATGTCTGGGATTACCACTTCGATCCGCAGACGAACGTTATCGACGTGCATGTCTCGCGCCTGCGTTCGAAGATCGAGAAGGACTTCAGCCGGCCGCTGCTGAAGACGATCCGCGGTGCGGGATACATGATCAAGGACGAGGGATGAGCCGTTTCTGGGTTCTCTTCAAGTCCACCGCAGTCCGCCTTTCGGCCCTTTATATCCTGCTTTTCGCAATCTGTGCCGCAACGCTCGTCTTCTACGTGACGGCGATGTCGCAGCGACTGCTCAGCGGACAGATCCGCGAGGCCGTCCAGCAGGAAGTCGATGTCGTCAGGCGTGCGTATGATCTTGGGGGCATGAACGCGCTGCTGCGCGCCATGGAGCGGCGCACGCGCCAGCCAAGCGCCAATCTCTATGTCATTGCCGGCCCGTCGGGCGATATCCTTGCCGGCAACGTCGCCTCGGTGCAGCCGGGCGTCTTTGAGGAAACCGGCTGGACCTCCGTTCCCTTCTTCTATCAACGCTACGCCGACAGCGGGGTCGATCGCCGCCACATGGCAATCGCCAATATCTTCGTGCTCGACAACGGCCTGCGCATTCTCGTGGGCCGCGATCTCGGCGAGCCAGAGCGCTTCCGCGTGCTGGTGCGCCAGGCGCTGATGATCGCGCTTGCGATCATGGGCCTCGGCGCCATCATCATCTGGTTCGGTATCGGACGCAACGCGCTGAGGCGGATCGATCGCATGTCCGCCGCAAGCAAGAAGATCATGGCGGGCGATCTCTCGCAGCGCCTGCCGGTCGGCGGTTCGGGCGACGAGTTCGACCGCCTGTCGGTTTCTCTGAACACGATGCTGGAGCGCATCGAAAAGCTGAATGAAGGTCTGCGGCAGGTTTCCGACAATATTGCTCACGACCTCAAGACGCCGTTGACTCGCCTTCGCAACAAGGCCGCGGATGCGATTGACACGGTCAATGAGGATCAGCGCCGCCTGGCCCTGGACGGCATCATCTCGGAATCCGATCAATTGATCCGAACTTTCGATGCGCTACTTATGATCTCGCGCGTGGAAGCGGGTTCTGTCGCAGCGGAGATGTCGCCAATCGAGCTTTCGACGATCGTTGCCGACAGCGCAGAACTTTACGAGCCGGTTGCCGAAGAGGCCGGACTGGTGCTGACATCCAGTATCGAACCCGGCATATCCATCCAGGGCAACCGCGAACTGATCGGCCAGGCGATCTTCAATCTGATCGACAACGCGATCAAATATTCCGGGGATGCCAAGGGCGGTGAAATCAGCCTGAAGCTGCTGCGCCGGCCCGACGGCATTTGCCTTTCGGTGGCCGACCACGGCCCAGGCATTCCCGCCGACAAGCGCGAGGATGTCGTCAAGCGCTTCGTGCGGCTTGACGAGAGTCGGTCGAAGCCCGGCACGGGCCTTGGCCTTTCGCTGGTCGAGGCAGTGATGGAACTGCATGGCGGCACGCTGGAGCTTTCCGACACAGATCCAGGAAGACGAGACGGTCGTGGCCTTACCGTCAGCGTGATTTTCCCCTTCAAGCCTGCTTAGGGTTGGCCGCCCCGCGTTGTGACCCTAGGTTAGGGGGTCGTATGGCAGCGCTGATTGCGGGCGCGGCCACCGGGAGGTGAAATGCTGACGAAATCGACACATAGCCTGAAGGATGTGGCTGGCGGTCTGTTGCGCCCGTTGAACCATTCCGAGCTCAAGCTGGCGCTCGCCGACCTTCAGGATATCGGCAGACACGAACCGTCGGTCGCCGCGATGCTGAAGGCGGGTGGTCCGCTATCGGACTTCATCGCAGCGGTACTGACGCTTTCGCCCTATCTTCGAGAGATTGCCAATATCGACAATGCGGTTGTCGCTGCTGCGATTTCATCGCCTATCGAGCCGCAGATCGAAGAGCTGATTGCAAAGGCGCGCGACTGCTGGAAGCCCGAAGAGGGGATTTCGCCCGCAGAATCTGCCGTCATGAGCCGGTTGCGGATCATCAAGCGGAAAGTGGCGTTTCTGGTGGCTCTCGCCGATCTCGCCGGGCTCTTCGACGGCAGGCAGACGACGGCCTGGCTGAGTGCCCTGGCCGAAGCCTCGGTCAAAGCCGCGATCGACCATCTGCTTTTGTCTGCCCATGATGCCGGCAAACTGCAATTGAAGGACGCCCACAATCCGAGCGAGGGTTCCGGTCTGGTCGTGCTGGGGATGGGAAAGCTCGGCGCATCGGAACTGAACTATTCGTCCGATATCGATCTTGTGGTTTTCTTCGACGAGCATGCCGGCATCGTGCCTGATCCGGATGATGCGATCGACGTCTTTCCGCGGCTGATGCGCCGGCTGGTGCGAATCCTTCAGGAGCGGACGGCCGACGGATATGTCTTTCGCACCGACCTGCGCCTGCGCCCAGACCCCG
Source organism: Rhizobium etli 8C-3 (assembly GCF_001908375.1). NCBI lineage: Bacteria > Pseudomonadati > Pseudomonadota > Alphaproteobacteria > Hyphomicrobiales > Rhizobiaceae > Rhizobium > Rhizobium etli. Next base: position 1,197,662 of record NZ_CP017241.1, read on the forward strand.
GTTCGACGCCGCTTGCGATCCCGGTCGATGCGGCGATGATTTATTATGAGGGGCGCGGCCAGAACTGGGAGAGGGCAGCCTTCATCAAGGCGCGGCCCGTTGCCGGGGATATGAAGGCGGGAGAGGGGTTCGCGCGCGGGCTTGCGCCCTTTGTCTTCCGCAAATACCTGGATTATGCGGCGATCGCCGACATACATTCGATCAAGCGGCAGATCCACGCCCACAGGGGTCACGGGGCAATTGCGGTCAAGGGGCACAATGTCAAGCTCGGCCGCGGCGGCATCCGCGAGATCGAGTTCTTCGTGCAGACACAACAGCTGATCGCCGGCGGTCGCATGCCGGCGCTGCGCAGCCGTGGCACGGAAGAGACGCTTGCCGAACTCACCAAGGCGAAATGGATCGATGCGGAAACGCGCGACGAACTGACGGAGGCCTACTGGTTTCTCCGTGATGTGGAACACCGCATCCAGATGGTGCGCGACGAGCAGACGCATTTGCTGCCGGAGACAGAGGCCGATCTGAAGCGCATCGCCTTCATGATGGGATTTACCGATACGCAAAGTTTTGCTGAGCGGTTGGTGGAGGTGCTGCGGACCGTCGAGCGGCGCTATGCGCGGCTCTTCGAGCAGGAGAACAAACTGTCGGCCGATACCGGAAATCTGGTGTTCACGGGCCAGGCCGACGATCCGGATACGCTTGAGACGCTGAAGAAGCTCGGCTTCAAGCGTACGTCCGATATTTCCCGCATTATCCGCACCTGGCATTACGGCCGCTATCGTGCGACGCAATCGGTCGAAGCGCGCGAGAGGCTGACGGAGCTCGCGCCGGAACTGCTTCGCGTCTTCGGCGAAAGCAAGCGGGCCGACGAGGCGCTGCTGCGCTTCGACAGCTTCATTTCCGGCCTGCCTGCCGGCATTCAGCTTTTCTCCTTGCTCGGCAGCAATCCGGCGCTGCTTTCGCTGATCGTCAACATCATGTCCTCGGCGCCGAAGCTTGCCGAGGTGATCGCCGCCAAGCCGCATGTCTTCGACGGCATGCTCGATCCGGGACTGATGGCGGAGCTGCCGACGCGTGAGTATCTGGGCGAACGTTTAAGGGCATCGCTGGCGCAGGCGGGCCATTACGAGGAAGTGCTGGACCGGCTGCGCATCTTTGCGGCCGAGCAGCGCTTCCTGATCGGCATCCGGCTGTTGACCGGCGCGATCAACGGGCTGATGGCAGCCCGCGCCTTCACCCATCTCGCCGACCTTGCGATCGAAGCAGCCCTCGATGCGGTCAGGCAGGAGATGCGGGCGGTGCACGGCGATTTTCCCGGCGGCAAGGTCGTCATTGCCGGCATGGGCAAGCTTGGCAGCTTCGAATTGACGGCGGGCTCAGACATCGATCTCATCCTGCTCTACGACTATGATGATGCCGCTTCAGAATCCGACGGCGTGAAGCCATTGGATGCCGTGCGTTACTTTACCCGCTTGACGCAGCGGCTGATCGCGGCGTTCTCGGCGCCGACCGCCGAAGGCGTTCTCTACGAAGTCGACATGCGGCTTCGCCCGTCGGGCAACAAGGGCCCGGTCGCCACGCGCATCAGGTCTTTCGAGAAATACCAGCGCGACGAGGCTTGGACATGGGAGCATATGGCGCTCAGCCGCGCTCGTTTGATCTGTGGTGATCAGAGCCTGATGAGCGAGGCGGAACGGATCATCTTGGATGTGCTCTCAAAGAAGCGCGATGCGGCAAAGGTGAGCCGCGACGTCGCGGAGATGCGTGAACTGATCGACAAGGAGAAAGCGCCGGACGGGATCTGGGATCTGAAACTTGTTCCGGGCGGCGTGATCGATATCGAATTCATCGCGCAATATCTGGCGCTGATCGCGCCGGCCAGAAACGTCCCTGCGACGATCGGCGGGATGAATACCGGCGAGGCGCTGAAGACGCTCGGCGGCAAGCTCATGCCGGCGGCAGACCTCGACCTCTGCCTGGAGGCGTTCACGCTCTATACCGAGCTGTCGCAGCTGATTCGGCTTTGCATCGACGGGCCCTTCGATCCCGCCGAGGCGCCGTCGGGTCTGACCGAGCTGGTGTGCAGGGCAGGGGATTGCCCGGACGTCAAGACGCTTGAAGGTGAGGTCAGACGGCTTTCGAAGGCTGTCCGGAAGATATTCCAGACGACGGTGAATTCCTAGCGCGCTTTATCGGGAATTCGGAACGAGACGACGGTGCCGACCGCCTCACGTGAACGGATGCGCATCTTGCCGTCGTGAAGCGCCGTCAGCGAGCGGGAAATGGCAAGGCCAAGACCTGAACCGCCCTTGCTCTTGGCATATTGACTCTGAACCTGCTCGAAAGGCTGGCCGATCTTCGTGAGCGCTCGCTGCGGGATGCCGATCCCGGTATCGGCGATCGTGACGATGACGCCTGCTGCGTCACGTCGGGTGCGCAACGCGATACGGCCGCCGTCGTTGGTGAACTTCACCGCATTGGAGAGAAGGTTGAGGAGGATCTGCTTCATGGCGCGGCGGTCTGCCGTCAGTGTCATGCCATCACAGACGCGCTGCTCGATGACGATGTTCTTCTGGGCGGCGGGAATGGCGGTGAAGCGCAGGCTTTCCTCGATCAGCGGTGCAAGATCGATCTTCTCGCGGTGCAGTTTCATGTGTCCTGCCTCGATCTTCGACATATCCAGGATATCGTTGATGACGTTGAGCAGGTGCTTGCCGCTGTCATGGATGTCGCGGGCATATTCGTCGTATTTCAGTGAACCGAGCGGACCGAACATCTGGTTCTGCAGAATTTCGGAGAAGCCGAGGATGGCGTTGAGCGGCGTGCGCAGCTCATGCGACATGTTGGCAAGGAATTCCGACTTCGCCTTGTTCGCCGCTTCCGCGCGTTCCTTCTCGGCCTGGTAGTTGGCGTTTGCCACCGAAAGAGCAGCTTTTTGACTTTCCAGCGTCTGACGCGATGCCTTGAGGTCGCCGATGGTCGCGATGAGACGCCGCTCGGACTCGCGCAGGCGCTCCTGGTTGCGCTTCAGAAGCGTAATGTCGGTACCGACCGAAACCATGCCGCCGTCGCGGGTGCGGCGTTCGTTGGTCTGCAGCCAGCGCTCGTCGGCAAGCTGGACCTCCGTCGTGCGCGAATGGCCGGCGCCATCGGCGTCAGCCATGCGTCGCTCGATGACTGGCCGGGCGGCTGCGGCGTTGACGACGCTGCGCTCGGTGCCTGGAACGAGGACGCTGTCGGGAAGCCCGTAGGCCTGCTGAAAGTGGGCGTTGCACATCACCAGGCGGTCGTTCTTGTCCCAGAGAACGAAGGCTTCCGAGGTGCATTCGATCGCGTCCGCAAGGCGCTGGTCGGCCTCGGCGTAGCGCTGCGCGAGGCGATGCTGTTCGGTCACGTCCATCGCGATGCCGATCATGTGCACGCGGCCCGAATTGCTGCGGATCATCTGGGCGCGGGCGCGCATCCACACATAGTGGCCGCCGGCATGGCGCATGCGGAAGATCTGGTCGACCTGGCCGGAACTGCCCTTGGCAATCGAGCGTGCGATCTCGTGCAGCCCACCGTCTTCCGGATGCATTAGCCGTGCCGCGTCGCCGAAGGAAATCGTCTTGTCGGAAGCCGGCAGGCCGAGCATGCCATACATCGAACGCGACCAGAAGAATTCGCGGCTGTCGAAATCGAAATCCCAAAGCCCGCAGCGGCCGCGCGAAAGTGCCGTCTCGACGCGCTGGTTCGATTCGACGAAGATCTCGTCGGCGTCCCGGGCACGCTTGACCTGCATGTAGTAGGCATAAAGGATCACCAGCAGGATCGAGGAAATGCCGGCAAACAGCGTCACGTTGAGCGTCAGCTCCTCGCGCCAGAGCCTGCCGATCTCGTCAAGCGAGGTTGCAGCGATGATATAGCCGCCGGTGCTTCCGACAAGGGTGATTTCAGCGTAATGCGGATTGCCGCTGATCGTCGTTTCGATGACGCCGGCCCGATCCCCGAAACGGCGGATGGCGGAAACCTCGGGAAAGAAATCGCCGGCATTCGATCCAACATAGGCAAGGCCTGCAGTAGATGCGGCGAAGACTTTGCCACTCGTCTGCACCAGCAGAATGAAGGAGCCGCTGCCGAGACGGTCCTGCGGCAGGAATTTTGCAAGTTTTGCTTGGGCTTCGGCGGCTTTGCCGTTGTCGAAGAGATCGCTGGAATCGGCAAATACGGCTGCGGCGGTCGCCGCCGAAAGTGCGGTTGCATGCCGGGCGGCTGCGCCCATGCGGGCATATTCCGACATCATACCGAAAAGATGCGAGGCTGCGACGACGGCAAGGAAGGCCACGATCAGTGCCGGGATGGCGCGCTTTAAAACGACTTCGGTTTGCGGAAGGCGGCTCGCTATCGGCTTGGAAATCGCCGCGCTACGATTGGAGGCATTGCCGTGCCAGGCACGAAGCCCCTCAAAATCAACACGCAGCCGCCCTCCGGCCGCAGTTGCCCGCCGCACGTTCATCATCACTAGCCTTGATCCCTCGTGCGATTCGCAGCGCCGCTCGCTCGAACCTCACTCACTGAATCATTACTGATTCGCCGTGTCCAGAGGGAAAGGTAAAAATCTGTTAACTATCTATACGTGCTAGTTTTTTTGTCGACCCGTTTCGGGGGCTGGCTGGATCGCGTGATGCCTTGGGCAAGCAAATCACCCCTTGAGCGTGCGTTCGACGATGTCGCGCACGTCCGTCGAAAGGGCGGGTGCCTGTTCGATCTGCATCAGGGCGGCGCGGGCCAAACCGGCGCGTACCGGCTCAAGCGACCGCCATGAACGCATGGATGTCAGAATGCGGGCGGCAAGCTGCGGATTGCGCTGGTCGATATCGAGAATCTCGCGGGCCAGGAAGCGATAGCCTTCGCCATCAGCCCGGCCGAAGCCGGTGGGATTGGTGAAGGCAAACGTGCCGACGAGGGCACGAACCCGGTTCGGATTGGTGCGATTGAAGAGCGGATTCTTCATCAGCTTGCGGACCCGGTCGAGCGCGCTGGCGCCAGGGATGGTCGCCTGCACTGAGAACCACTTGTCGATGACGAGGGCGTTCTGCGCGAAGTGGTCCCGGAATGTCGAAAGGGCGGTGATCGCTTCACCGCTTTCGGGAAAGCGGTGGGCAAGGACCGTCAGCGCGTGCAGCTTTTCGGTCATGTTGTTGGCGGCGTCGAACGCGGCCTTGGCGCGTGCCGGGCTGTTCTCTGCATAGGAAAGATAGGTCAGCGCAGTATTGCGTAGCGCCCGGCGCCCGGCACTTTTTGCGTCAGGGCTGAAGTCTCCCGGCGTTGTCATTTTCTCGAAGAGACCGGTAAAGATTGCCACGCCACGATCTGCAATCTGCTTCATGACGGCCTGGCGACCGGCATGGATCGCGTCCGGGTCGTTGTTGCTGCCGAGTTCGCGGGAGATATCGGATTCACTCGGCAGGGCGAGTGCCTGGGCGCGGAAGGCGGGTTCAAGGCCCTCGTCGGCGGCGGCATGCAGCAGTGCATCGACGGAGGTCTGTTCGCAGTCAATCGCCTTGCCTTCACGCGCATCGCGCGCAGCCTTCAGCAGGTTCGGCAATGCCAGATCGGTCAGCGCCTGCCATCGAGCGAAATGGTCCGTCTCGTGGCGGGCGAGCAGCGCAAGGTCGGCGGGGCTTTGGTCGAGGTGCAGGTTGATCGGCGCCGAAAAGCTGCGGTTGATCGAGACGACCGGCCGCGAGCCGATGCCGTGGAAGACAGCGGTCTGCGTTCTGCCGGTGAGATGCAGCACCTCGCCGGTATATTCGGCTCCCTCGACAATGGCCGGTTCGATCTTGCCGCCGTTCTCGCCGAACAGGGCGAGGCTGAGCGGGATATGCATCGGCTTCTTGTCGGTTTGGCCCGGCGTCGCAGGAACCATCTGCTCCAGCGACAGGCTGAAGGTCCTGGCGGTCGCATCGTAGCTGCCGGAGGCGGTGACGAGCGGCGTGCCGGCCTGGTGGTACCAAAGGGAGAACTGCGCAAGGTCGCGGCCGCTTGCATCCTCGAAGCACTTGACGAAATCCTCGATCGTGACCGCCTGGCCGTCATGGCGATCGAAATAGATGTCCATGCCCTTCTTGAAGGTCTCCCTGCCGAGCAGGGTAGCGATCATGCGGGTGACCTCGCTGCCCTTCTCGTAGACCGTTGTCGTATAGAAGTTATTGATTTCACGATACTTCGTCGGACGAACCGGGTGGGCAAGAGGGCCGGCGTCTTCCGGAAACTGCTCCGACTTCAGATGCCGGACCTCGGCAATGCGCTTGACCGGACGCGAGCGCTGATCGGAGGAGAACTCATGGTCGCGATAGACGGTCAGGCCTTCCTTGAGGCAGAGCTGGAACCAGTCGCGGCAGGTAATGCGGTTGCCGGTCCAGTTGTGGAAATATTCATGCGCGATGATCGCTTCGATATTGGCATAGTCGGCATCGGTTGCGGTTTCCGGATCGGCGAGAACGTATTTGTCGTTGAAGATATTGAGGCCCTTGTTCTCCATTGCCCCCATGTTGAAGTCGGAAACGGCGACGATCATGAAGATGTCGAGATCGTATTCGCGTGCGAAGACCTCCTCGTCCCACTTCATGGAGCGCTTCAGGGCATCCATGGCATAGGCTGCACGCGGCTCCTTGCCGTGCTCGACGTAGATCTTCAGCGCGACCTCGCGGCCGGACATCGTCGTGAACGTGTCATCGACGACGCCGAGATCGCCGGCGACGAGCGCAAAGAGATAGCTCGGCTTCGGATGCGGATCGAACCAGGCGGCGAAATGCTTGCCGTCGCCATAGCCGGCGCCGCCGAGGAAGTTGCCGTTGGAAAGCAGAAGCGGGTTGGCGGCCTTATCGGCGATGATGTTGACAGTATAGGGCGCCAGAACATCCGGACGGTCCGGGAAATAGGTGATGCGGCGGAAGCCTTCGGCCTCGCATTGGGTGCAGTAGATGCCGCCCGTGCGGTAGAGGCCCATAAGCTGGGTATTGGCTTGCGGATTGATGATCGTCGTGATCGTCAGTTCGAAGGGATCGGCTGCGGGAAGGTTGTAGACGGTCAGGCTATCGGCTGTCGCCGTATACTGTTTTGCCGGCATTTCCATCTGGTCGAAGAGCAGGCCGGAAAGGGAAAGCTCGTCGCCGTCCAGAACAAGCGGCGCTTTCGGATCGGCACCTTCGCGGCGATGGAAGATCAATCGCGCTTCGACTTTTGTTTCTGTGGGATCGAGCTCGAAGGTCAGGTCCACGCGTTCCAGGACGAAATCGGTGGGGCGGTAGTCTGCCAGATTGATGACCTGGCCCGTGTCTGTACGCATGGTGTTCCCTGAAGACCTTCATCGATATGGGCTGGGACAGACGCGAGTGCTCTGCCATAGGTTTTGCAGCATCATCACATCAAAGTCTGAACCAAACTTAAAGCGAAATGGAGGCAGTGCAAGTTTTGATGGCCGCAATTGGCCGAGGCTCCTGGATACAAGCGGACGAGCGTGCACTACCTGAAATTGAGCGCGGCCTTTATGGCAGCATCGTCTTCCGTCTGCTGGACGACGACGCCGTGCCACCCGAGACCGTCATAATCCTCGTATCCCAGGGTCTTCGCAAAGGCGACGATCGATCCGTTGTTGTCATAGTAGCTGCCGCGGGATCGGCCTGTGTGATTTTGCAGTGCGAAGTGGGTAAACAGGAGCTCCGGTTTGCTTGCGGCGATGATCCTGCTTGCGCCGTCGAGCAGCATGACGGTCGTCTTGTCCGCGACCTGCGGCGGCAGGTTGGCCTCCTTGTCGACGATCGCCTGCCCCTGGTTCTGCCAATCGAAATAGACGCCGAGCATCCCGACGATCGGCCCGTCGACTTTGCCGCCTTCGCGGACGCCGGTGGCATAGACGAGCGCAGTCCGGCCGTCGTGCAGCGGGCTGGGGCCCACCTCGCCGACGATGTAGTCGTCGCCGCACCTGCAATGCGCCGCCGCTTGGAACCAGGCGTCGCCGGCAAGCGAACGATTGGCGACCTTGCGCTGGAACTCGGGATTTGCCGAGGCGACGATACGCCCCGAAAGATCGGTCAGCACGAGGTCAAGATAGACCGTGTAGAACCGCTTTATCACGCCGAGCCGCTCGGCCGCAAAGCTCGCCTTGTCCTTGCCCGGCTCCTGCAGGGCCTGCCACAATGCGGTATCGGTTGCCCACCATCTCACGTCAGCCGTCCGTTCGAACAGGTTGCGCACGATAAGCTGGACGAGTGTTTGCGCAAGGTCGGTCAACCTGACGCCTTCCATCTCCTTCACCAGCGATTCGGCCATCGAGCGCGACAGCCCGATGCGGCCAAGGACGTTGTTCTCGAATTTTCCAGCGATGTCGCTTGCGACCTGCGCCAGGCGCTGTACTTCGTTGGCAACGACGGCAAAGCCCTTGCCGGCCTCGCCTGCGCGGGCGGCCTCGATCAGTGCGTTGATCGCCAGCAGCTTGATCTGCTTGACCACATGCGTGTTGGCTGCACTGAAGTGCTCGAGATCGGTACCGATGCCCTCGGTCACGATGCGCATGGATCGCGGTGTTGCGGTCTGCTGTGTCTGATCGCTTGTCTTCAGCGGCATCATGGAGGTGATCCTGGCAACTGTTGAAGTGGCAGTTATGAAAATGATCGCTGCGTCTTGGTGAAATCAATGCGAGTTTATGGTTCTCAAAAGATTAAGACTTGAAATGTCCAATCAAACATTTTTGGGCAGGTCTCTTTTGTGCCGATTTTTTGTGCAGTTTTGCGTCGAAATGCGGGGGTGTTGGATCCGCTGTGTTTTTTTCTGATTTTGGCCTGTTCTTCGTGCGCAGGGCCTGCCACAGTTACGGCGCGTCGAGTCTGACGTGTTTCCCCGCTCCAAGCTACTGACGCGCGAGTTTCTGACATGCAGTCGGCTTTCGAAAATCCGATGAGAGGAATCCTGATGAAGGTCTCATCGGTGGTGGTCTTTCTCGGTATGCAGACCTTCATCAAGCTTGCCGGTGCCGATGTCGCGCCGGGGCAGGTGACCTTCTATCGCTCTTTCTTCGCGCTCTTCCCGATAATGGGTTATCTTGCCTATCGCCGACAGTTGCGGGTAGCCTTCCACACGGCAAATCCGATTGGCCATCTGAAGCGGGGCACGATTGGCATCCTTTCCATGGGCTTCGGCTTTTACGGCCTGCTGCACCTGCCGTTGCCGGAGGCGATTGCCCTTGGCTATGCGACACCCTTGGTCGCGGTCATTTTCGCGGCAGTCTTTCTCGGGGAGACGGTCAGAATATACCGTTGGAGCGCGGTTTTCTTCGGTATCATAGGCGTTGCCATCGTCTCATGGCCCAAGCTTACGCTTTTCAGGCAGGGCGGCATGGCGGCAGAGCAGGGGGTCGGAGCGTTATGTGTCCTGATTGCCGCCGTGCTTGCCGGCATGGCGATGATCCAGGTCCGCAAGCTCGTCGAGGAGGAGAGGACAGCGACGATCGTTCTCTATTTCTCGATGATCGCATCGCTCTTTTCTCTCGCGACGCTGCCGTTCGGCTGGGCCTCGCTCGACCTCAAAACGATGCTCCTGCTGGTCTGCGCGGGCTTTTGCGGCGGCGTGGGACAAATCCTTCTGACGGAGAGCTATCGTCACGCTGATGTATCGACAGTGGCGCCGTTCGAATACACGTCGATCCTGCTTGGCGGCATTGTCGCCTATTTCTTGTTTGGCGATGTTCCTGGCGTCCATATGATGGTGGGAACGGCGATCGTCATCGCCGCCGGCATATTCATCATCTACCGGGAGCATCAACTCGGGTTGGAGCGCCGCAAAGCCCGCAAGGCCGGCACGCCGCAGCCCTGATCGGATCCAGGTGGAAATCCGCCTGACTATTGTCCGACCCCGGCCGGAATGCACTGGCGAAATTTAAGGATACCAATCGGCTTCCAAATGTGGTTTCTGAATATGACGAAACTTCATTTATTCAAAGCCTTGCATGTCTGATTGGCCGCTGATGCCCGGACGCTGGTCCCCCTGCTTGGCTGCTTTGAACCCTGGCTTGCGAGCGGGACGCCCATGAAATTTACGGCAGAAGAGCTGGCGCGGCACCCTGATTTTCTGCTCAGCATCCGTCACCTGGCCGGGACTTTGCGCGGCATGTTCCAAGCCGGTCCGCGCCTTGCCCGTCTGCTCACATCGCACCAGCGCTGGCTCCTCACCCAGACGGCCTATGCGCTCGCCATGCACTACGATCCTGGCGACCCCTCTTCGGGTTTCTCCGCAGTTTCGCTGACGACGCTGATAACGAAACACAAGGTCGCGAGCCGCAACACGGTTTTGAACTTCATCGAAGAGCTCCTCACCTATCGCTTCATCACCCATGCGCCCGGAGAAGAGCGCCGCCGCCCGCGCCATTTCGAACCGGCCGAAGTCAGCAACCAGGCAATGTACGGCTGGCTTCTCGCCAATCTCGTCGCGCTCGACATGTTAGACGACGGCGACCGCGCCGCCTGCCTGCAGGCGCATCCGCAACTCCTTCGGATTGCCCAGCCGCTGGTTGCCCGCGCCTGCCTCGAAGATGCGGCCTGGCGGGAGCCGCCGGAGCCAATTGCGCTCTTTCTTTGGACGGAAGCGGGCGGTCTGGTCGTCGACCAACTCATGGCTCGAATTGACCTTGACGGTGCCGACACGGAAAGGTTCGACGTCGGCCGCGTCGAAACGCGCAATCTGGCAGGCGATTTCATGATGTCGCGAACGCACCTTCAGCGCCTCTTTGCCAAGGCGGTGCAACAAGGCTGCCTTGGCTGGTATGACGAGCCCAGGAAGACGCGGTTATGGGTGTCGCGCAATTTCGTCTGGCAATATTGCGGCTGGCAGGCGATCAAGTTTGCCTATGTCGAGCACGCATTTCACATTGCCCGGGCAAAACTGGAGGGCGTGCCGGTCAAAGTGCTGGCGCAAGCCTAAAGCGCGATCGCCGAGATTTCTTCGACCGGCGAATCCTGCCTGGCGGTCGAAAGTTCGCGCTGATATTCCTTGGCGGCGCAGACGGCAGCGCGGATATGCTCGATCGTGTCGATATTGCGCAGAAGCGAAACGAGAACTGCAGACATCACAAAACTCCGATCGCGCGCCCGAAGCAGGGCCGCGCGCTCATCAGTATTCCTGGAAATCCACGAAGATTGCCGAGGGCCGGGTGGTGCGGCCGCCGATACCGGTCCCGCGGGCGATCATTTGCTCGTTGGTCGCAAAGCCGAAGCGGCTGTAGCCCTGCGTGATGCGAGCCGGATCGCTTGCAAGGCGGAGGGTTTCAAACCCGCTATGAATAGGACGAAAACTTGCGTTCATTGCCTTGGTTCCTGTCAGATTCCTCCCAAGACAAGATCATATATTGCAGTGCAGCATCGATTCTGCAATGCGTCATAATAGGATACAGCCATGCGGGAAATGCATGGGTTGTTTCATGAAAACTTAATGATTGGCTATTTTCTAATCAGGCCGAGCGACTTGAGCCGTGCCTGAAACGCCAGGAGATCACTCCAAGCCAGTCGCTTGTTGATCGGCGCGGTCAGGAGATCCTGCGGGTGAAGCGTCGCGATTGCCGGTATCGTCAGCGGCCCGGCACCGATCTCCTTCCACTGCCCACGCAGGCCGTGGATGGTGTCGTTCTCTCCGAAGAAGAAGCGGGCGGCGAAATTGCCGAACAGCAGGATGACCTTCGGTTCGGCAAGCGCGATCTGGCGTTCGATGAAGGGACGGCAGATTTCCATCTCGGCGACAGAGGCGACACGGTTGCCCGGCGGGCGCCAGGGAATGACCTGCGTCAGAAGAATGCTGTCGCGATCGAGCCCGATGGCCGACAGCATCCTGTTGAGAAGCTCTCCACCGCGCCCGGCAAAAGGCCTACCTTCGCGGTCGTCGTCGGCGCCAGGTGCCGAGCCGATCACCATAATGCCGCTTGCGGCGTTGCCCGTCGCAAAGATCGTCGAACGCGCACTGTGCTTGAGATTGCAGCCGTTGAAGGCTTCGATCGCGGTCTTGAGCTCGGCGAGCGATCGCGCACTCTCGGCCGCAAAGCGGGCGTGCTGCACGGCTTCGCCATCAGGAATGGCAGGCTGCGGCCGAGGGGCTGGGCGCTCAGCCGGCGCTTCGCCTTGACGTTGCCTCGCCGCTGGCCGCTCGGACCGGATCGGGCTTTGCGCTGGAGCGGCGGCGCTTCGCCGCGCCGCCTTCATCGCCTCGAACTCGGCGAAGCGGTCGACTGCATCTTCCTCCAGCAGCCATTCGACACCGGCTTCTGCATGGAAGTGCAGAAGCGCGGCAAGCTCGGCCGGGGAGAGTTCGTCGACGCAGACCATAGGGCGACCTTAGCGAAGTGGCAGCAGCAAAGATAGGGCGGGCGCCGCGCTCTGGGACTATTGCACAGTCCATTGGCCGATGTCGTCGCGTTCGCCGATCAGGGCAAGTCCGTGGGCAACGGAGAGAAGCTCGCCCCCGGTCTCGATCCTGCCAACGTCAAAGCGTTCGGTGAAGATGCGGCGGACGGCAGGTACGAAGGATGTGCCGCCGGTCAGGAAGACCTTGTCGATTTCGCCGGGCTTGGTTTTTGTCTTTTCCAGCACTTCGTCCAGCGTGCATTCGATACGGGCCAGATCCTCGGCGATCCAGCTTTCGAAGTCCTTCCGGCGAATGATGCGATGGCCGCCGCCGCCGAGCGGGCCGAAATCGAATGGTGCTTCGTCTGCCGAAGACAGTGCCATCTTGGTGGCTGAGATCGCCTGATAGAGGGGATATCCCTCGTCGTGATCGACGAGATCGATGAACGTCTCGAGCTTCTCCGGTTCGAGTGCCGTGCGGACCAATTTCTTCAGATCCTTGAATTCGCGCGAGGTCTTGAAGATCGAAAGCTGGTTCCAGCGGCCGAAGCTCGAATAGTAGTTCGACGGCACCTCAAGAATCTTGTCGAAGCTCTTGAAATGACTCCCCTTGCCGATCTGCGGCGCGACGATGTTATCGATCATCCGGTAGTCGAAATGATCGCCCGCGACGCCGACGCCTGAATGGCCGACCGGCGTTGCCATGAGATTGCCGGCAACCGTTTCGAAGCGGATCAGCGAATAGTCCGTCGTGCCGCCGCCGAAATCGGCAACGAGCACGGTGGCGTCCGACGTCAGGTTTTGCGCGAAGTAGAAGGCGGCGGCAACCGGTTCGTAGACGTAGTGGATTTCCGGAAAGCCGAAGCGCAAGAGCGCTTTGTTGTAGCGTTCCGTTGCGAGCGCCGGATCGGGATTGGCGCCGGCGAAGTGCACTGGCCGCCCCGTGACGATACGCGCCACATCCGTCGACCAGTTTTCGCCCGCATAGGCGCGCAGCCGCCGAATGAAGACCTCCATCAGGTCTTCGAAGCTGTGGCGTTTGGCAAAGATCAGCGTGCCCTGGAAGAGGGCGCTTGCAGCAAAGGTCTTGATCGACTGGAGGAAGCGGCAATCGCCGGGATTGTCGATGAACTGGCGGATCGCCGCATGCCCGGCCTCGACCTTCAGGGCCGATGTGCCAAGCTGCGGATCCTTCATGAAGGAAAGCGCAGTGCGCATGCTGTCGGATGCGCCTTCGGCGCTGGTGAACGCCATGGAACGGGTCTTCCCGCCATGGGCCGTGGCCAGAACCGTATTCGTCGTGCCGAAGTCGAAACCCAGCGCCTGAGCCATGCCCGCACCTCTTCATGCCGATTGTGATTGAGACCGGAGCCTTGCTCCGCATGAAGGACGCACGCGCGCCCGGAATTTAGGAGGCGCGTGATGCCATAGAGGGGCGACACATTCAAGAGGGAATGTAAGGGGCCCAGTGTCACCAGTAAAGGCTCCTCGTCTGGCTGCCGCCGCCCGGTAAACGCGAAAAAAGGGTGTGCCGCTTGTCCATCTTCCGACGTCGAGTGAACGCGTCGTCTCTCCCTGCAAGCGCGAAGAGAAAGTGAGGGCAATGTTTCAATGTCGGAGTTGGCTAGATCACTCCGCCGCGATCGCCGTCGGTTCCACTTCGTCCCGCACCGCTTCCTTTCGCCGCAACAGCCTTTGGAGCCAGCTGTTCAGCCGGCCCATCTCGACGAAGATGACGGGCGAGATGAAGAGCGTCAGAGCCTGGGACACAATGAGGCCGCCGACGACGGCTATCCCCAAAGGCTGACGCAGCTCGGAGCTGGCACCGGTGCCGAGCGCGATCGGAAGGGCGCCGAGAAGCGCACAGAAGGTCGTCATCATGATTGGCCGGAAGCGCCGCACGCAGGCCTCGTGAATGGCCTGCGTAGGCGACATCGATGTGGAGCGCAGGTTCTCCAGTGCCACGTCGATCATCATGATCGCGTTCTTCTTCGCGATGCCGATCAGCATCAGGAGGCCGATGAGCGCGATGATCGAGAGGTCGAAGCCCATTACCTTCAGAGCCAGCAATGCGCCCAGAGCGGCGGCCGGCAGGCCGGATAAAATGGTGAGCGGGTGGATGAAGCTCTCGTAGAGAACGCCAAGGACCACATAGATTGTCGCCACCGCGGCGAGGATCAGAAGCGGTGTGTTGCCTTGCGACTGCTCGAAGATCTGCGCCGTACCGCCATAGGACGTGAAGACGTCCGCCGGCACGTTGATGTCCTTCTTGATCTGATCGATGGCGGCTGTTGCATCACCCAATGCCTCACCGGCAGGCAGGTTGAACGAAACGGTCGTCGAGACGAGCTGACCCGTCTGGTTGATCGTCACCGGCCCGGTGTTTCGTTCGACCCTTGCGAAATTCGACAACGGGACCAGCGTGCCGTTGATTGAGGCGACCCGGATATCCTGAAGCTTCTGATCGTCCCAGGGCTTGCTGGTATCTACTTCGACGATGACGTCGTAGCTGTCGCCGGTGGATTGGATTTGGGCAGCCGTATAACCGCTGAAGGACTCCTGCAGCGTCGTGCGCAGCTGGTCGTTGTCGATGCCGAAGGCGGCTGCCTTTTCGGAATCGATGACGATATTGGCCTGCAGCGCGTCGTTCTGCGCATCGGTTGTCACGTCGGTGAAGCGCCGATCGCCGCGCATGGCCTGCTGGATATTATTGGCCCAGAGATTGGTCTGGTCGGCGCTGAGTGCCTGAACGACCAGCTGATACTGGCTTGCGGTCTGACGGCCGCCGAAGCGCAGGCTCTGCTGCGGCGTGATGAAGGCTTGCAGGCCGGGCACCTTGGCGATGTTGGCCCGTAATTCGCGCAGGGTCTGGTCAAGCGGCGGACGCTGCTCCTTGTCCTTCAGCTCGACATACATCGTGCCATTGTTGAGCGAGCTGCGGGCGTTGCCGCCGACGATCGACATGACGTGATTGACCGCCGGATTCTGTTTCACGATCGCTGCGGCCTGGTTCTGCAAGGCGACCATCGCCGGATAGGAGATGTCCTGGCGTGCCCTTGTGGAGATGTTCAGCCGGCCGATGTCCTCGGTCGGGAAGAAGCTCGAGGGCAACGTCATGAACAGGTATGCGTTCAAGCCGACCGAAGCGAGGAACAGGCAAAGGATCGCAGGCCGGTGGCCGAGGCACCAGCCGACCGCCCGATCGTAACCTCTGAGCGTGCGTTCAAAGCCCGCATCGAACCAGCGGACGAAGAGGGGCGGGGTGCCCTTACCGCTGGAAAGCCGCGAACCGAGCATTGGCGTTACCGTCAGCGAAACGATGGCGGATGCGACGATCGCCATTGCGACGACCATGCCGAATTCGTTGAAGATGCGACCGACGACCCCACCCATCAACAGGATCGGGATGAAGACGGCAATCAGCGACACCGACATCGAGATGATCGTGTAGCTGACTTCGCCGGCGCCCTTGATCGCCGCATCGAAAACCGGCATCCCCTCTTCGACATGCCTGAGAATATTCTCCAGCATCACGATTGCATCGTCCACCACCAGACCGACCGCAAGCGTCAGTCCGAGAAGCGAGATGTTGTCGACGCTGTAGCCGAGCACGTACATCATGCCGAAGGTCGAGATCAGCGAGAGCGGAACGGCAAGGCCCGGTATGATCGTTGCGGTCAGGTGGCCGGTGAAGAGGTAGATCACGAGCACAACGAGGCCGATCGTCAAGAGCAAGGTGAACTTGACATCGGAAATCGCGTCGCGGATCGGCTTGGCGGAATCGTTCATGACCGTGGTGGTGACCGACGAAGGGATCTCGGCATGCAGCGTCGGCAGTCTGGCGTTGATCGCATCGACGACCTCGACCGTGTTCGCATCCGGCTGGCGCTGGACGGCGAGGATGATGGAGCGATTGCCGTCGTACCAGCTGCCGGTATTCAGATTCTCGACACTGTCTTCCACCTTGGCGATGTCGCCGAGATGAATCGGCGCCCCGTTCGGATTTGCGATCACCAGCGAGCGGAATTCGGCGGCGTTGGTGCGCTGCGTGTCGGCGTTGATCGTCATGGCTTGCGCGTCGTTCTGCAGCGTGCCGACCGGCACCTGGCTATTGGCCGCACTGATTGCCTGGTTGACCTTATCGATGCCGATGTTGCGGGCAAGCAGCTTGTCGGGATCGACCTCGACGCGGACGGCATATGTCTGTGCGCCGAACACGGTCACTTCGGCCACGCCGGGCAGGGTGGACAGCGACGGCGAGATGATGTCTTCGGCAATGGCATCGAGCTTGCTGCGCGGCATCGTGTCGCTCTGCACCGCAAGCAGCATCACCGGTGCGTCGGCCGGGTTCGTCTTACGATAGCTCGGCGGCGTGGTCATGTTGTCCGGCAACTGCCGTGTCGCATGCGAGATGGCGGCCTGCACGTCTGCGGCGGCCGCATCGATGTTGCGGTTGAGGTCGAACTGCAAAATGATGCTGGTATTGCCGAGTGAATTGGTCGCGCTGATTTCGCTGATGCCGGGGATGGTCTGGAACTGCTTGATCAGCGGCGTTGCGACCGAAGTCGCCATGGTCTGAGGCGAGGCGCCGGTGAGTGCGGCCGAGACGTTGATGGTCGGGAAATCGACCTGCGGCAAGGCAGCGACCGGCACGAGGCGGTAACCTGCAAGACCTGCAAGGATTACGCCGATGGCGAGAAGGGTTGTCGCAACCGGCCGGCGGATGCAGAAATTCGCGATCATTGTTCTGCCTCCGCCGCCAGGGTCTTTGTCTGGTGAGCCGGTTGGTCGGCGGAGACGACGTTCAGCGCCTTGTCATCGAATTGCTCCTCGACATGCTGCTGGTCTAAAAGCTGCGCCTGTCCCTCGATGACCACGTGATCGCCTTGCGAGAGCCCGGCGGAAACGGCCGTGAAACCGCCGCTTGCGCGAGCGACGGTGACGGGCGTCATCTGCGCCTTTCCATTCTTCACGACATAGGAAAAGAACCCGTCGGCGCCGGGGCTGACGGCGACGGTCGGTACGACGACCTGCTGTTCTTTATTGTTGAAGTGAACGGCGAGATTGACGGATTGCCCGGGCCAGAGCGCCCCGGTTGCGTTTTCGAAGCGCGCCTTTGCGAGGATCGTGCCGGAAGCAGTGTCGACGGTATTGTCGTAGAAGCTGATCGCGCCGTGGCGCACGCTGCCCTTCGTCGAATCCGGTGTGGTCGTCACCTCGACGGGTCCCGTGGCGAGGGACTGCTTCAACTGGCGCAGATCGCGTTCCTGCAGATGGAATTTCACATAGATCGGATCATATTGGGCAATCGTCACGATCGCCGTTCCGGCGCCGACGAAAGCCCCCGGGCTGATCGCGATGTCGCCAAGGCGGCCGTCGAACGGCGCGCGGATCTGCGTGTGTTCGAGCAGAATCTGATCGGAGGCGAGCGCGGCCCTGTCGGCCTCGACGGTGGCGGCAGCCGTGTCGCGAGCGGCCTTGGCCTGGTCGTAGCTCTGCTGCGTGCCGGCCTTTTGCGCCAGGAGATCGGCTGCGCGTGTGAGAGCGGTTTCGGCTTCCCAGAGCGTCGCTGCGTCCCGCGTGATCGTCGCTTTGTCCTTGTCGACCGCCGCTTGGGCCGGCCGGTCGTCGAGCCTGGCGATCAGTTCGCCTTGCTTGACCGTTGCGCCGTCGGTCGCGACGATCGCGGTGACAAGACCCTGTTCCTGTGCGGCGATCGTGGTGGTGTTTTCGGCTTCTGCCCAACCCGAGGCCGTGACGTCTCGCGGCAGCACCGTCTTTATGGCGGCGACCGTTTTCACGAGCGTCGGGCCGCTGCCTCCCCGCCGGTTATGCTGCCCCCCGCCTGGCTGGTCCGCTTGCGCCTTGCCGCCTTGTTGCGCCGGCGCCCCGACCAGCTGAAAGGCATATGCGAGCGGGTCGAGGAGGGGAATTCTTCGGAATTGCCAAATGCTGACGGCAGTCACGGCAATAATGCTGAAGGTAATCCAAAATTTCTTCATTGTGAGACCGGTCTTGACGTGTCGCGCGAAGTTTCCGGTCCCGATTGAGCCGCCCGCATTGCGGCGCAAAAAAGACATAATCCGCCGGCCACAATCACTAAGTGGTTATAACTGCTTAAATTTTTGTAATGATCGGCGTTGCGCCGATCGCGCGATTTCGGTTAAACCGAACGCGCTGCACCGCCGTCGCAACGCAACAGCGAGCCGGTGATGTAGCTTGCCGGCTGGCTGCAGAGGAAAGCGGCGGTTGCTGCGAATTCCTCCACCTTGCCGTAGCGTCCAACGGGAATGCGTGCTTCCTTGTCGCTGCGGACGTCTTGCATGCTTTTGCCGGTGCGCTTGGCGGCCGCGCCATCAAGCTCGTCGAGGCGCCCGGTGAGGATACTGCCCGGCAGGAGCAAATTGGCCGTCACGCCGTGGCTTGCGACTTCCGAGGCGAGCGTTTTCGACCAGCCGGCAAGGGCAGGGCGCAGCGTGTTGGAAAGCGCCAAATTGGCAATGGGCTCTATGACGCCCGACGATGCGATGGTGAGGATGCGGCCCCAACCTTGCGCCTTCATGCAAGGTAGCAGCGCATTGGTCAGTGAAATGACGCGCAGCACCATCGAGAGGAAATAGGTCTCCAGCTTCTCAGGCGTCATGTCCTCGGTCGTTCCGGGCGGCGGGCCGCCGGTATTGTTCACCAGGATATCCAGGCCACCGAACTTTTCCTTGACGGCGGCAGTCACCGTCTCGACGAATTTCTCGTCAGACAGATCAGCCCAGATCCAGTCGGCCTTGCCGTTGCCCTCGGCGTTGATCGCCTTGCAGTTCGCCTCCAGCTGCTCACCGCTTCGGCCGCAAAGAAGCACGTTTGCGCCTTCACGGGCGAGTGCGACCGCAATGCCATGGCCAAGCCCGCGCGACGAAGCCAGAACGAGTGCGCGTTTGCCGTTGATTCCGAGATCCATGATGTCCTCCAGCTGCTTCGGCTTCTGTATAAGGCCCAGCCGACGGAAAAGGGAAGGGTGCGTTGCTTTCATTATCGAGGAACAATTGACGTTAACGTAAGCGTTATATACTCTTGCGGTGGAGGAGATAATCATTGTGCGAATTGGAGGATCGGCTGTCGCTTCCCGGCTCGACAATGCTTTCCGGTTTTGACAAGACAATGTCCCGACACGGGGATAATGGCCGCGCGGGCGGCAAGTGGAGACGGATTAATGACCGAGACGACTGAGCTGCCGGAACGTGAGTCGATGGAATTCGACGTTGTGATCGTCGGCGCGGGTCCGGCCGGTCTTTCGGCGGCCATCCGTCTGAAGCAGGTCAATCCGGAGCTTTCGGTCGTCGTGCTCGAAAAGGGTGCGGAAGTCGGCGCGCATATCCTGTCGGGCGCCGTCGTCGATCCGATTGGCATCGACCGCTTGCTTCCTGATTGGCGCGATGAGGCCGATCATCCGTTCAAGACCGAAGTGACCGACGATCATTTCCTGGTGCTCGGTCCGGCCGGTTCCGTCCGCCTGCCGAATGCCTTGATGCCGCCGTTGATGAACAACCACGGCAACTACATCGTCTCACTTGGGCTTGTCTGTCGCTGGCTCGCCACGAAGGCCGAGGCACTCGGCGTCGAGATCTACCCGGGCTTTGCGGCAACCGAGGTGCTCTACAACGGAGGTGCGGTCATCGGGGTTGCCACCGGCGACATGGGTATCGACAAGAGCGGCGAGCCTGGCCCCAACTATACCCGCGGCATGGCACTCATCGGCAAGTACACGCTGATCGGCGAGGGCGTGCGCGGCTCGCTCGCCAAGCAGCTGATCGCCAAGTTCGACCTTTCGAAGGATCGCGAGCCGCAGAAGTTCGGCATCGGCCTCAAGGAGCTTTGGCAGGTCAAGGCCGAGCACCACAGACAGGGCCTGGTGCAGCATTCCTTCGGCTGGCCGCTCGGCTTCAAGACCGGCGGCGGCTCGTTCCTCTATCATCTGGAAGACAATCTGGTGGCGGTCGGTTTCGTCGTCCACCTCAACTACAAGAACCCCTATCTCCATCCGTTCGAGGAATTCCAGCGCTTCAAGACGCATCCGGCGATCAAAGGCACCTTCGAGGGGGCCAAGCGGCTCTCCTATGGTGCGCGCGCCATCACCGAGGGCGGCTACCAGTCGGTGCCGAAGCTGTCCTTCCCCGGCGGCGCGCTGATTGGCTGTTCGGCCGGCTTCGTCAACGTGCCGCGCATCAAGGGCAGCCACAATGCCGTGCTGTCGGGCATGCTGGCGGCCGAGCGCATCGCCGAAGCGATCGCGGCGGGCCGCGCCAACGACGAAGTGATCGAGATCGAAAACGGCTGGCGCCGAAGCGATATCGGCAAGGACCTGAAGCGCGTCCGCAACGTCAAGCCGCTGTGGTCGAAGTTCGGCACGGCGCTCGGCGTGGCGCTTGGCGGCCTCGACATGTGGACGAACACGCTGTTCGGTTTTTCCGTCTTCGGCACGCTCGGCCACGGCAAGACGGATGCGCAGTCGCTGGAGCCGGCCGCAAAGCATAAGCCGATCGCCTATCCGAAGCCCGATGGAGTCCTGACATTCGACCGGTTGTCGTCGGTGTTCTTGTCGAACACCAATCACGAGGAGGACCAGCCGGTGCATCTGCAGGTGAAAGACATGGCGCTGCAGAAGTCGTCCGAGCACGATATCTTTGCCGGACCGTCGGCGCGCTACTGTCCGGCCGGGGTCTATGAATGGGTGGAGAAGGACGGCAAGGACACCTTCGTCATCAACGCCCAGAACTGCGTCCACTGCAAGACCTGCGACATCAAGGACCCGAACCAGAACATCAACTGGGTGCCGCCGCAGGGCGGCGAGGGGCCGGTCTACCCGAATATGTGAGGTCGAGCAGGCTCGATTTTCAAAACACAGGGAGCCCCGGCAAGGCCGCCGGGCTCCGTGTGTCTGGGTCTTGTTCAGCGCCGGGCGGCGATCCCCGTCGACAACGCTACGCCCGTTCCCGTGATGACAGCGGCTGCGATTTCTGCCAGGCCGATTTCCTCGCCCAGCAAGATTGCCCCGCCAATCGTTGCCAACACCGGCGTGATCGCCGTAAAGGCAGCTGCCTGCGTGCTGCCCAGCGTTCTGACGGCAGTGCCGTAGGCAAGCATCGCGACAAGCCCGGACAGGATGCCCTGGCTCAGGACCTGCAGTCCCAGATCCTCGGCGCTTGCCCGGGCCAGCGAGGTGCCGAAGCCGGCGGCAAGGCCTGCAATGATCAGGAACGACCAGACGGCGATCAGGGCGCTCGCCTGAATGGCGGTGAGCCCGCTGCGGCGGAAGGCGTGCGTATAGCTTGCCCAAAGAACGGCGCCCGCCGGCAAAAGCACGAAGCTCGTCCACGGCAGCGATGCATCCCCCAGGCTTTGTACAAGCAGGACGAGCACGCCGCCGACGATCGCGGTGAGGCCGATCGCGCGGGTAATGTCCGGCCGCTCCCCGAAGACGAATATGCCGATGAGTGCCGTCGCAAGCGGCATGGAGCCGCCGAGCAGGATGCCCGAGGAACCTGCCGGGGTCGCATGGATGGCAAGCGTGGTGACGAGAAAGAAGACTGCACCTGCGCCGGCCACCATCAATGCCAGCAGATGTAGCCGAACGCCCTTCGGCAGCAGGCCGGTCTTGAGCCAAACGGGCGAAAGGGCAAGCGCAGGAATTCCGTAGCGGATGAGTCCGATATCGATCGCGCCAAGCGGCGTTGCTGCGCTGTGGCGGGTCGCAAGAAGCCACGTCGCCCAGATGAGCACGGTGATGGTTGCGCCCGCATAACCGGTGAAGAGGGATGGGGACTTCTCGTTGGTGATGCCAAAGCTGGTCATCGGTCTGTCCTTTCTTGTCAGGGGTGGTGTCCGACCGAGAAAAGGATAGGCCCGATGGTCAGGGCATGTCCTTGCTATCTGTAGCGTCAAAAACATGCTACCAGCAATTATCTGCCAACAATCAAGGCTCAAGTTAGGAATTATGCCGAATCTCGATAAATTCGATCTGGCCATCCTCGAATGCCTGCAGGAGGATGCACGCGCCACCAACGTCGAAATCGCCGAAAGGGTGAATCTCTCGCCATCGCCTTGCCTGCGGCGGATCCGCAACCTCGAGAAGGCCGGTGTGATCCGAGGCTACCGCGCCGATATCGACCGGAAGGAGGTAGGGCTGGGGCTGACGGTGCTGGTCGAATTCAAGGTGGCCCATCACAGCCGTGAGAATTCTGAAGCCCAGCAGGCGGCTCTTCTTGCGATCCCTGAGATCGTATCCTGTTTCCTGATTTCTGGAAGCGCGGATTTTCTGGCAGAAGTCGTGGTGGAGGACCTTGCTGCCTACGAACGGCTTCTCACCGATACGTTTCTGAGGCTGCCGAACGTCAGCGACATCCGCTCGAACTTCGCCATCCGCAGCATGAAGACCAACGGGCCCTTGAAGCTGCCGAAGGGGAAGTAGATCTGCACGCCCGCCAGGTCAGCCGGTGAAGCAGATGGAGGCAAAATGCGAGCGAGCCTTGATTTTGGCGAAAGGCTCGTCCTCGATTTTTCCTGTCGTTGTCAGGACAATCCAGCCATGGCGGGTCCGACTGCCTCATCCCTGTGGCAACCACAGGGATGAGGGATCAACAGCACGGGACAAGGTTGTGCATGCCGACCGTAGCCTTGGTCGATTTCCTTCGGCGCTCGACCCTCATCGGCTCTGAGGACGAGCCACCGGCCATTCTGCGCCAGAAAAGAAGGGGATGGCCTGGCTAGAGCAACGTTCCGCTGAGGATGAGCAGGGCGACGGAGAAGTAGATCACCAGGCCGGTCACGTCGACCAGTGTCGCGACGAACGGTGCCGAGGCGCTGGCGGGGTCCAGGCGAAGCCTTTGCAGCAGGAACGGCAGCATCGAGCCGCAGAGCGAGCCGAACGTGACGATGCCGATCAGCGCGGCGAAGACGGTGGCGCCGACGAGCAGCCAATGTTCGCCGTAGTCGTAAAGGCCGATTTTCTGCCACAGCACGATGCGGCCGAAGCCGACGAGCCCGAGGATGGCGCCAAGCATGATACCGGTCGGCAGCTCGCGCAAGAGCACGCGCCACCAGTGCGAAAGCTTGAGCTCGCCGAGCGCCAGGGCACGGATGATGAGCGACGTCGCCTGCGACCCCGAATTGCCGCCCGAGCTCATGATGAGAGGGACGAAGAGCGTCAGCACGATCGCCTTCTCCAACTCCCCTTCGAAATACTGCATGGCGCTTGCCGTCAGCATCTCGCCGAGGAAAAGGGCCGAAAGCCAACCGGCCCGTTTACGGATCATGCCGGCAAAACCGATCTTCATGTAAGGCTTGCCGAGGGCTTCCATGCCGCCGAACTTCTGGGCGTCCTCGGTCGTATCTGCGATCATCGTGTCGATGACGTCATCGACGGTGACGATGCCGAGCATGTGGCCGTCGTCGCTGACGATCGGCAGGGCCAAAAGATTGTGCTTGCGGATCAGCCGGGCGACGTCCTCCTGCGTCATCAGCGGATCGCAGCAAACGACGCCGCCCTTCTGGGCCACGGAAAGAACCGATGCCTGCGGTTCGCCGGTGATCAGGCGGCGCAGTGTCACGACATCGCTCAGCCGTTGCGTTGCCGTGTCGAGGATGTAGATCGCATAGACCGTCTCGCGCGAGCGTTCGACCTGGCGAACATGGTCGAGCGTCTCGGCAACGGTCCAGGCGTCCGGAACGCTCACGAACTCGGTCGTCATGATGCTGCCGGCCGTGCGCGGCGGATAGCCCATCAGGTGCTTGACGGCGAGCGCCGTCGCGCGATCGAGCTTTGCGAAAAGAGTGGCGCGGGAATCCTCGTCCAATTCATGGAAGAGATCGGCGACGCGATCGTTTGCCGTGGCATTGAGCAGCCGAGCGGCATGCTCGAGCGGCATCTCGGCAAGGATTGCGGCAGCGTTGTGCAGCTCCGGCCTGCCGAGAATGCGGACGGCCTTGTGCTGCGGAAGCGTGGCGAGGATGGCCGCTGCCTCCGGGATGTCGAGTATGTTGAGACGCTCGACGCGCTCTGCCGTGGTGACCACTGCGAGACGGTCGTTGGCAAAGAAGCGGGCAGCATGGTCTGTCCGCAGGGGGAAGCGATTGATGTTCACTGGCTCGCCTTTCCGTCGATCCGCCGCAGCGTCCGGCGGGCGAGCCCGACAGGGGTCGGTCAGCGCACGGCGGCCGCGTACGGCAAGGGCAATCGACTGCTACTGTCGCTTGACATCGGGTTGATGGCTCCGTTGATATCCGCGGAAAAAGCGCTGTCATCCGCGTGCCGTAAGACCTGCTCCTCCGATTGACAAAAGTCAAGCGGCGGTGGTTTGCGAGCACAATACCGCGCCCGAGTGCGGCAATATGCGCGGAATATCGGTGCCCCTCAGAAGCCGGCCAGCACGGCCTTGCCCTTCATCCTGCCGCTCTCGATCATCGAATGCGCCTTTCTCAAATTGGCAGCATTGATCGCGCCGACGGTCTGGCTGAGTGTCGTGCGGATTTTGCCGGCATCCACAAGCTCCGCCACCTTGTTGAGGAGGTTGTGCTGCTCGATCATATCGGGCGTCGAAAAGAGCGCCCGTGTGAACATCAGCTCCCAATGCACTGAAACGGCCTTGCGTTTGAAGGGCACGACGTCGAGGAACGTCGGATCGTCGATCAGCGCGAAACGGCCCTGCGGTGCGATTGCCTCGACGATGCCGGCGATATGGCTGTCGGTGTTGGTTGTCGAAAAGATGAAGCCCGGAGCTCCGATGCCGAGAGCTGCGACCTGCGGGGCGATCGGCTTGGAGTGATCGACGACGTGGTGCGCGCCAAGTTCCTTCACCCAGACCTGTGTCTCGGGACGGGAGGCGGTTGCGATGACCGTCAGATCGGTCAACGCGCGGGCAATCTGGATGGCGATCGAGCCGACGCCGCCGGCACCGCCGATGACGAGGAGCGCGCGAGCAGCACCCGGGACCGCGTCGCGAACCTTCAATCGATCGAACAGTGCTTCATAGGCTGTGATCGAAGTCAGCGGCAGTGCGGCGGCGGCCGCGAAACCTAGGCTTTTCGGCTTGCGGCCAACGATGCGCTCGTCGACGAGATGGAATTCCGCGTTCGTGCCCGGGCGATTGATGGCACCGGCGTAATACACTTCGTCTCCGGGCCTAAAGAGCGTGACGTCCGGACCCACGGCCTTGACGATGCCAGCTGCATCCCAGCCAAGAATCTTCACTTCATCTGCCGGCGGTGCCGAATGTGCCCGCACTTTCACATCGACCGGATTGACGGAAACGGCCTTGATCTCGACGAGCAGGTCATGCCCGATCGCCTCCGGAACCGGCAGGTCGACATCGATCAGCGAGGTTTCGGCGGAAATAGGCTGCGGGATCTTGTAGGCGACGGCGCGCATTGGAAAACTCCCATGTTCGTTGCACGGAGGCTAGATGCGCCTTATGTCCAACGACTGCAAGAATGCACCAATTCTGTACGTAGTACCAAAAAGGATACTGTAAAATGTCGTTGCCCCGCGCGAAGCTGACCAAGAATTTCCCCGGCTGTCCGGTCGAGGCGACGCTGAGCCATCTTGATGGAAAATGGAAAGGTGTCATCCTGTTCCACCTCATGGACGGAACGTTGCGCTTCAACGAATTGCGCCGGAAGCTGCCAGCGGTGACGCAGCGCATGCTGACCAAGCAGCTGCGGGAACTGGAACAATCCGGCCTGGTTTCGCGCACGGTCTATCCAGTCGTGCCGCCGCGTGTGGAATATGCGCTGACGCCGCTTGGCGAAACGCTGAAGCCGATCATCCGCGCATTGGCGGCCTGGGGCGAAGAATATGTCTTCTGCCGTCCGCAAGGCCACGAACTGCGCGATCCTTCATGCGCGCCGGCTGCGCTCCAGGCGTAGCGAGGCGGCGTAGACGAGCAGGCCGAACAAGGACAGCACGGCGCCGACATAGCCCGTTGCCGCAAAGCCGTAGCCCCAGGCGATCACAAGGCCACCGAGCCAGGCGCCGAGTGCGTTTGCGATGTTGAAGGCAGAGTGGTTTGAGGCGGCGGCAAGCGTTTGCGCATCGGCGGCGACGTCCATCAGCCGCGTCTGCAGCGCAGGACCGGCCGCAAAGCCGCAGCCAACGAGGAACACGCAGATCGCCAGCATAAGGGGGCTTGATGCCGTCAGCGAAAACAGCGTCAGCACGACGATGTTGAAGACCAGCGAGCCGCCGATCGTCCCCATGATCGATTTGTCGGCAAGCCGTGAGCCGACGATGTTGCCGGCATTCATGCCGACGCCGAAGAGGACCATCATGACGGCAACCATGCTTTCCGGCAGCATTGCGACCTTCATGGTCGTACCGGCGATATAGCTGAACATCGCGAACATGCCGCCATAGCCGACGGCTGCGATGGCGAGCGTCAGGAGGACCTGCGGACGCTTGAAGGCGCCAAGCTCGCGCAGGAAGCCGGCACCGTCCGCGACCTGGTCGCGCGGCACGTAGTACCAGATGAGCGCCACGGCCACGAGGCCGATGACGCCGACGCAGGTGAAGGCGACGCGCCAGTCGAGCGACTGGCCGAAGACCGTCGCAAGTGGTGTGCCAAGGACGGTTGCGATCGTCAGACCCAGCATCACCCGGCCGACAGCTCGTGCCCGCTTGTGCACCGGCACCATCGAAGCAGCGACAATCGCGGCGACGCCGAAATAGGCACCGTGCGGCAGGCCGGTGATGAAGCGCATCACGGTGAAGCTCTCGAAGGTCGGGGCCAGTGCGCTCAAGATATTGCCGACTGCAAAAATGCCCATCAACAGCAGGAGCAGTGAGCGTCGTGTCGTCTTGGCGGCGAGGACTGCGATCACGGGTGCGCCGATGACGACGCCGAGCGCATAAGCGCTGATGACGTAACCCGCCTGCGGGGTGGTAACCGAAAACGTGTCCGCCACGTTCGGCAGCAGGCCCATGATGGCGAATTCTCCGGTGCCGATGCCGAAGCCGCCGCAGGCCAGCGCCAGCTGCACCAGGGCGATCGCCAGCGGGGAGGGGGCTTCGCCAGCCGGACTGGAATCGATGGAATGGTCTACGGCGATCTGGCTCACGCGAGCTCCTGAGGCATGTCTGGAGGGAGGCCATCCGGAGAGCGGGCGCTGAGGATGTCGGCCGTTTCTTTGGCGGGAGACGGAGAACAGGTTGTCTCCATCATTGAAATCATCGGGGATCGTGCCATCAGCGTCGAGTGCGTTTTTTGCAGTGCAGCGTCCTGCTATGTGCATAC
Organism: Rhizobium etli 8C-3; assembly: GCF_001908375.1. NCBI lineage: Bacteria > Pseudomonadati > Pseudomonadota > Alphaproteobacteria > Hyphomicrobiales > Rhizobiaceae > Rhizobium > Rhizobium etli. Next base: position 1,225,299 of record NZ_CP017241.1, read on the forward strand.
GTGCATTGCAATATTCAGGCCGGCCGGCTCGCTGCCAGGACGGTCGCCTGCATGGCGCGCTTGAAAACGAAGTGGGTCCAACCATCTTAAGGAGCACTGACTGAGACGCCACGACCCGAGGAACGGCACCCCTGATGAAGCTTGTAGGTTTTTTCAACAGAGACGGCGGTATTTTCCGTACCACCGATATGGAGGCCTACGAAAAGCGGGCAGAAGCGACCTTCCGGGAAGCGGGACATGATTTCGAGGCCATCGTCTTTTCCGGCAAGGAGATCGTTCCGGCGATGGAGCGGGCCGCCCGGCGCGACGATATCGACGGTATCGTGGCGGGCGGCGGTGACGGCACGATATCGGCAGCGGCCTCGATCGCCTGGAAGAACGGGGTCGCACTCGGTGTCGTACCGGCCGGAACCATGAACCTGTTTGCCCGCTCGCTGAAAGTGCCGCTTGATATCTGGCAGGCGCTGGATGTGTTGGCTACCGGCGAGGTCGATCATGTCGACATTGCAAGCGCCAACGGCCGGCCCTTTATCCACCAGTTCTCGGCAGGACTTCATGCGCGCATGGTGCGATACCGCAACTCCTTCAGCTATCGCTCCCGTTTCGGCAAGATGCGCGCCAGCCTCCGCGCAGCCTTCGGCGTCGTGCTCAACCCGCCGGAATTCGAGGTCGAGTTCCAGGCGCTCGGCGTGCGCGAGACGCGCCGCGTATCGGCCGTTTCGGTTTCCAACAATCCCTTCGGCGAGAACGCGCTTCTTTATGCCGATGACCTGCGCAGCGGCGAGCTTGGCTTCTACACTGCAAAACCGCTGAAGCCGATCGGCGTCGCCCGTCTTGCCGTCGACATGCTGCGCGGCAAGGTCCGCGAAAATGCCGATGTGATGGTCATGCATCCGGCCGAAGTGCATCTGCATTTCCCGAAGCTGAGGGCAAAGGCCAATTGCGTCATGGACGGCGAGCTTCTGCCGCTCGAACGCGACATTGCCATCAAGCTGCATCCAGAAGAGCTGAAGGTGCTGGTCAAGCAGGGCCTTGCCGCGCAGGTCAATGAGGCCGAGCGGCGGGAGCCTGCTGCTTAGTCTGCCGCTTCACGCCAGCATCGGTCCATTCGCATCGGAATGCCAATACGGGCTTTGCAAATCCTTTCAAACGCCGGCGCGTTGCGTGAGTAAAGAGATCAGCGGTGCCGTACTCCCGGAAAATATTCTCCGACACGAGGATATGGTCGGCGGAGGCGGCCGAGCACAAGCGCGCTGCAAGTTGCACGGTGGAGCCGAACAGGTCGTCGCTGTCCTCGACGGGCTCGCCGCAGTCCACTCCGATGCGAACATGGATCGGCTCAGGGTTTCCGCGGTTGTAACGTTTGAATTCCTGCTGGATCGTCCTTGCGCAATCGACGGCTGCCGCTGTCGAGGCGAATGTCGCCATGATGCCGTCGCCGGTGTGCTTCACCTCGCGGCCTGAACAGTGGCTGAGACATCTGTGCACGATCGAATCATGTGCCCTGACCAGTTCGGTCGCCATGCGGTCGCCAAGCCGCGATGTCATCGCGGTCGAGCCGACGATGTCGGTGAACAGGATGGCCCGGTGGCCGGAATCCATCTCGCCTGAGGCTTGTCCAGGCGCCGGCTCGGGATCGTGAATTCGGCCAAGAAACGCCTCGACCGCCGACAACGCGACCTCGACAACCTCGCCAGCGACGAAGCCATGCGCTTCGCGGTGCACGCATTGGGCTGTTTCCGCGTCGGGCGCGTCCATGAGGCAAAAGGCTGTCCCGCGCCGCTGGTCGAACCAGTAGGTGAGGAACTTAACGCCATACCGGTCCTGAATCTCCAGGTCTCTGCGATGCGCCTCGGCAACGTCGGCGGCCGTCGTTCCTGTAAGTTCATGCCGGTCCATGAAGATAGCCATTTGCGCGATCCTTTCGGAAACCTCCGCTTCTTGGAAGTTTCATTCTACGACTTGGATACCGCCGGGTCCACCTTTGACATGGCCGCCGGCAGGCCCTAGACGCGCGGCAGATATGTCCGATAGTCGAAGTCGGAGACCGTGCGCAGATAGGTGATGGCTTCCTTGTATTTGGTGTCGCCGTAGAGCTTCTGATAGCGCTCGCCGAAGATATCGGCGATGAAGGACGATGCGCGAAAGTTTTCCACGGCCGAAAGGAAATCATGCGTCAGCCGCGCCGAGTTTTTGGGCACATGCGACGGCGTTGTCTCCTCGCCGGGATCGAGATCGGCGTCGAGGCCAAGCAGCATGCCGCCGAGGATGGCGGCCAGAAGCAGGTAAGGATTGGCATCTGCACCGGCGACGCGATGCTCGATGCGCGCTGCCGGCCCGTTCTTGTCCGGGATGCGGATCGCCGTGCCGCGATGGCCGCTGCCCCAGGTGAGGTCGATGGGGGCAAAGGACCCAGGCTGGAAGCGGCGGTAGGAATTGGCGAAAGGCGCAAAGATCAGCTGCGCCTCGCGCATCGTGTTCAGCATTCCGGCGCACACGGATTTCAGCCGCTTCGGCTCGCCGCCCCCGGCATCGAGAATGTTGCGGCCCTGCCCGTCGATGACGCTCGCATGCACATGCAGGCCGGAACCGGCATGTTCGGAATAGGGCTTGGCCATGCAGGTCGATTTGAGGCCGTGCTTGCGGGCGGCCTGCTCGGCGATGCGCTTCAGGTAAATGCAGTCGTCGGCGGCGGCCAAGGCATCCGGCCGGTGCAGCAGGTTGATTTCGAACTGGCCGGGACCGAATTCGGCCGACGTCGCCTCAAGAGGCAGGTTCTGCGCCTTGGCATAGGCGCGCACCGTCTGCAGGTAAGCGCCTAGCGCATCGACGGCGCTCATGTCGTAAAGCTGGAAACCGTTCGGCTCTCCGCGATAGGTCAGGCTTTTGGGCGGCGAGGGACGGCCGGTATCGCGCCAGTCCTGTTCCATCACGTAAAATTCGAGTTCCGTGGCGACGACCGGCGTGAGGCCGCGCATTTCGTAGCGCCTCAGCACCGCCGCCAGGATCGCTCGCGGATCCATGAAGCTCGGGCTGCCGTCGAATTCGTGCATCGTCGCCAGCACCTGCATGGAGCCTTCCGGCGCCACCCAGGGCATCGGCGCCAGGCTGCGCATATCGGCGATGCACTTTCCGTCCGGATCGCCGATCGTCAGCGACAGGGCGGTGATGTCGTCATTGTCGTTGCCCCAGATATCGAGCGACTGCGTCGAGGAGGGGAGACGCACCTCGCCTTCCCAGATTTTCTTCTGGGCATCCAGCGGGATCTGCTTGCCCCGCAAATCCCCATTCATGCCGACCAGCAGGATCTCGATCCCCGGTTCGCCTGTCGCAGCTTTGCCGTTTGTGATGTCAGCCGTCATCTTGAAAATCCCCTCGGACAGGGCCAAGGTCGTAGCTCATTGAGACGGACCTTTCAATCTTCGCAGGTGTTTTGCAAATCATGTCCGATACTTACCAGCGCTCAAATCTCGCCGCCATCGATGCCGCCCATCATCTACATCCCTTCTCCGACATGAAGAAGCTGAATGCCGACGGCACGCGCATCATTCAGCGCGGCGAGGGTGTCTACATCTGGGATACGCACGGCAAGAAGTATCTGGACGGTTTTGCCGGGCTCTGGTGCGTCAATATCGGCTACGCCCGCAGGGAAATCACAGATGCCGTCGCGCGGCAGATGAACGAGCTGCCCTACTACAATACCTTCTTCGGCACCACGAGCACGCCGACGACGCTGCTTGCGGAAAAGGTGACTGCTCATGCCGGCCCGCGCTTCAACCATGTCTTCTTCACCAGCTCCGGCTCAGAGGCCAACGATACCTGGTTGCGCATGGCGCGCGTCTATTGGAGTGCAGTCGGCAAGCCTTCGAAGAGGATCGTGATCGCCCGCAAGAACGGCTATCACGGTTCGACGGTTGCCGGTGCCAGCCTCGGCGGCATGAAATACATGCACGAGCAGGGCGACCTGCCGATCCCCGGAATCGTCCATATCGGCCAGCCCTACTGGTACGGCGAGGGCGGCAACCTGTCGCCTTGCGAATTCGGCCTTAAGGTGGCGCTCGAACTGGAGGCGAAGATCGACGAGCTCGGCGAGGAAAATGTCGCCGCTTTCGTCGCAGAGCCGGTGCAGGGTGCAGCGGGCGTTATCATCCCGCCCCAGACCTATTGGCCGGAGATAGACCGCATCTGCAAGGCGCGCAACATCCTGCTCGTTGCCGACGAAGTCATCTGCGGCTTTGGCCGTCTCGGCGAATGGTTCGGCCATCAGCATTTCGGCGTTGAGCCAGATCTGGCGCCGATCGCCAAGGGCCTCTCATCGGGCTACCTGCCGATCGGCGGCGTGTTGGTCAGCGGCCGCATCGCCGACGTGCTGATCAACGAGGTCGGCGACTTCAACCACGGCTTCACCTATTCCGGCCATCCCGTCTGCGCTGCGGCGGCTTTGGAGAACTTGCGCATCATCGAGGACGAAAAGCTGGTCGAGCGCGTCCGCAATGACATCGGGCCTTATTTTGGCAAAGCCTGGGGCGCTCTCGGCGACCATGATCTCGTCGGCGAAGCAGTGAGCATCGGCCTGATGGGTGGGCTGCAGCTCACTGCGGAAAAGAAGACCCGCACGCGCTTCGAAAAGCCCGACGCGGTCGGAGCACTCGTGCGCAACCATGCGCTCGGAAACGGCCTCGTGCTGCGGGCCACCGGCGACCGGATGCTGGCTTCCCCGCCACTTGTCATCAGCCATGATGAGGTGGACGAAATGGCTCGGATCGCAAAGATCGCTCTGGATGCGGCCTGGAAGGAACTGAAAAACTAGTCCGCAGGCGCGACCCACGCGTAGCCAAAACGATAGGAATCGCCATTGCGAGCGTAGTAATACGGAACCTCGATCGTCGAAACCTTAGGCGCGATGCTGCCGAGCTCCGGCATCGATTTCAGCCACTCGGCGGCTTTGGCGGGCAGGGCATTGCCTTGGGAAGTTGTAAGCGGCCAGACTACGAGCAGCGGGCGTTGCTTCGAGATCGAGACCACAGGCTTGAACCCCGGATAGTCGGTAGAAATCACGGTCGCCGGAAGAAGGTCCTTCCGCAAATTCCCCGCAAGCAGGCTGCCTTCCGCCAGTATGGCGGCAGGCTCGCCCTGTTGCCGGAGCGCTGCGGCGAGTTGAGCGTAGGGCACGTTCAATCGCTCGTAATCGCCGTTCAAAGTGGAAGCCGCGATGCGTCCGAAGAGAACGCTTGGAACGGTGATCATGATGATCGCGACGATCGGCATGAAGCGGCGCAAAGGATCTGAAACCGCAACTTTCGATGCCTCGACCTTGAGACAAAGATAAAGCGGGAAGATGAAGAAGAGCGGCACCAGCCACCGATCCTTGATATGGGCTGCTCCGCCGAAGATGACGAGAAGCAGGATGCCAAGGGTGGAAAAAAGCATGATGCGCTCAAGGAGCTGCGTCCACTGGGACCTGCCGGAAAGGGCCGAGGCAAACGGCTTGCCGAAGGCGATCGCAAAGACGAGCAATGTGACCGCGCAAAAGCCGATCACTGCAAGAACGAGCATGCCTGAACCCGTGGCGACCTGAGAAACGTAGCTCGCATTGCCGCCGTCGGTCAGCTTTTTCAGTGTCCGGGCCGTTGCAAAGCCGAGATTGTCCTTCAGCCAAAAGAGATGCGGCAGTACGATGACGAGAGCGGTGATTGTGGTCAGGGCCATGCGCCGGTCGAAGACGCGTTTGCGCATCTGCGGATCCATCAGTGCCGCCAAGAGCGCCGAAGCGGGCAGAAGGGCGAAATTGTATTTGGACAGCAGGCCGATGCCGATGCCGATGCCGGTCACGAGATATGAGAGCACATCCGGCTTCTTGAGCGATCGGACAAATCCATAGAGGAAGACGCAGCCCGAGAAGAACACCGCGACCGTATGCGTCAGGTCGCGCTGCATTTCGAATGCGACCTGCGGAAGCGTCAGGAGCCCGAGCGTTGCGATCATCGCCAGTACGCTGTCCTTCAGGATCATCCGTGCTGTCAGGCCGTAAATTACGTAGGATGTGAAAAGAAGCGCATTCTTGACGACGGCAAGCGAAAGCAGCGAGACACCGCTGATTAAAAAGGCGGCATATTGCAGCCAGTTGTAGAAAGGCGGCTGCGGGCCATAACCGGCGGCAAGCCATTGCGAGCGGAAGGCCTGCTCGGCTTCGTCGAGCCCGAGCGTCGGCGGCATCGCCACGCGAACGGCAATCTGTAGGAGAAAATATGCGGCGAGCACCGCGAAAATCCACCGCATGTCGACGTTGCGGGCCTTTTGCGTGTCCTCGTTCATTTCACTTCCGTTTAGGCCAGAGATAGCCGAGCGCAAAGGTGTTACCGCTCTTGCAAAAGTGGTGCGGGAGCGTCAGCGAGCCGTTGGCGTCCGGTTCGATGCCGCATCGAGTTGCCCCTTCGCCTCTCAAGTGTCGCTTCCATCGAAGATCTGCCGCACGATGTAATTCGGAGAAGCGTCGTCGCGATAGTAGGTGCGGGCAATCATCTCCGCCAGAATGCCAGTCGTGATCAACTGCACGGACGACAGCAGCAGCACGACGCCGACCATGAGCATCGGGCGGGTGCCGATATCGTTGCCGAGAATGAACTTGTCGAAGAACAGGTAAAGCAGGATCAGCGTTGCGAGTGCTCCCAGTCCGAGGCCGAGCGATCCGAAGAAATGGCCGGGCCGGGCCTTGTAGCGCATGAAGAACATCACCGACAGCAGGTCGAGGATAACCCGGAAGGTCCGCGAGATGCCGTATTTCGACTGGCCATGCTGGCGGGCATGGTGCGTGACGGCCATTTCGCCGATACGTGAGCTCGGGACGACGCCGGCGACCCAGGCGGGGATGAAGCGGTGCATTTCGCCCATCAGCTTTACCTGCTTGATGATCGAGGCGCGATAGATCTTCAGGCTGCAGCCATAGTCGTGGAGCTTGACGCCGGTGATACGACCGATCAGATAGTTGGCGCACCATGAGGGAATCTTGCGCAGCAGCAGGCCGTCCTTGCGGTTCTTGCGCCAGCCGACCAGGAGATCGAGTTCACGGCGCTCGAGTTCGGAAATCATCGAAGGAATGTCCTTCGGATCATTCTGCAGGTCGCCGTCCATCGTCGCAATCAGCCGGCCCTTTGCCGTATCGATGCCTGCCTGCATCGCAGCGGTTTGGCCGAAGTTGCGCTGCAACTCGACGATCCTGAGCGCCAGGCCCTCACGCCCTAGATACTTGCGGGCATTGACGAGGGTGGCATCCGTGCTGCCGTCATCGACCAGGATAAGCTCCCACCGGTAGGGATAGGCGACCATCGCGTCGCATATCCGTTCGACAAGCGTGCCGACGCTTTCTTCCTCGTTGAAGACCGGCACCACAAGCGAAAGTTCGAGCGACTGCGTTAGATCATTTGCGCTTTGCAGCGACTCTGACGTTGTCTGCAACTGTTATTGCTCCTAAAAGGCCGTGACGGCCAGTCGAGCGGCGTTTTGGCCACTGAAGTCAGGAAGCCTAGTACATGAACTCTCCGGCTGGCGCCAGTCGACAATCCTGGTTCGGGCGCAATCGAATGACACTGCTGACGATCGTCATCGTCGCAGCCTATGCGCTTTTCATCGAGTGGTTCTGGGGATGGTCGGCCATCATCGCCCAATGGGCGGCCGTCGGCGTTATGCCGATCCTCGTTGCTCTTGCATTGTTGACCAGTACCTATTTCCTGCGGACATGGCGCATTCTCGATTACTTCCCACGCGAGACGGCGGGCAGGTTCGGCACGCTTTTCCGCGTGACGCAGGTTCATAACCTGCTCAACATCATGCTGCCGTTGCGCACCGGAGAGACGAGTTTTCCGGTTCTCATGCGCGCGGAATTCGGCATTCCGCTGACGCGTGCAACCTCCGCTCTCCTTGTCATGCGTCTCCTCGATCTGCATGCGCTGCTTGCCGCAGCCGGCATCGGATTTGCGGCAGCCGCTCCGGATGCCGTTCTGGCCTGGCTTTTGTGGACCGCATTCCTGCTTTTGCCGATCACCGCTTTCCTGGTCCGCAAGCCTTTGCTTCGCTTCGGCTTGCGGATCTTTCCCGCCAAGGCGCAGGGCTTCCTGACGGAAATCGACAGCGGCCTGCCCGCAGATGCCACAGCCTTCGGGCGAGCCTGGGCCATGACGGCGGTGAACTGGTTGGTGAAGGTCGTCGTGCTCGTCTGGGCGCTCAGCCTCATGGGCGTTTCGCCGCTCACGGCCAGTTTCGGCGGCGCGCTTGGAGGCGAGCTTTCGTCGGTTCTTCCGGTCCATGCGCCAGGCGGGGTCGGCACCTATCCCGCGGGCATCACCGCAGGCGCCGTTGCATTGGGTGCACCGGGCGGAAAGGCGGCGCTTGCGGCCCTGGCGCAGGCGAGCGTCAATGCACATCTGTTGATCATCGTCTCTGCCTTGACGGGAACCGCAATCTCACTGCCTTTCGGGCGGCGCCGTCAGCTGTGATATCCTCTTGCGCAGGAAAGCCAGCTCTGGCCCTTGCTGACAAAGGGACAGCGCGCGTTCATAGGCGGTGATCGCCTCTGCCTTGCGGTCGAGCTGGCGCAGGAAATCGGCGCGTGCGGCATGCGCAAGGTGATAGCTGCCGAGCTTGCCCGATGCCAGAATGCAGTCGATGATCTCGAGGCCCCTTTGTGGTCCTTCCGACATTGCGATCGCCACTGCGCGGTTGAGTTCGACGATCGGCGAGGGTTGGGCCGTCATCAGCAGGTCGTAATAGGCAGCGATGCGCGGCCAATCCGTTGCCTCCGGCGTTCTGGCCCTGGCATGTTCGGCGGCAATGGCGGCCTGGACAGTGTAGAGGCCCACCTCGCCAGGTTCCATCGCCCGCCGCAGCAGGTCCATACCTTCTTCTATCTTCCCGCGGTCCCAGGTCGATCGATCCTGTTCTGCAATGAGGACGAGGCTGCGGTCGTCTGCGCGCCGTGCCAGCCCGCGGGAATCCTGCAGCAGCATCAGCGCCAGCAGGCCCTCGACATCGGGATGTGGCAGCAAGTCGGCCACCAGCCGCGCCAGCCGGATCGCCTCGGCAGTCAGGTCGGCCCGGACCACTTCCGTGCCCCAAGAGGCCGAATAGCCTTCGTTGAAGACGAGATAGATGACGTGTAGCACGCGCTCGAGGCGCTGCGGCAGTTCGTCGAGGTCGGGAACTTCGTAAGGGATGCGATCTGAACGTATCTTGCTCTTCGCCCGCACGATCCGCTGTGCGACGGTCGGGGTAGGAACGAGGAATGCATGGGCGATTTCCTCGGTCGTCAGGCCACAGACTTCGCGCAGCGCCAATGCCATCTGGGCCTCACATGGAATGGCCGGATGGCAGCAGGTGAAGATCAGTCGCAGCATGTCGTCGCCGACAAGCTCCATGTTGCCGATCTCCGCAGCGTCGGCCTCGCCATACAGGCTGTCTTCGATGTCCTTCAGGGACGCATCGAAGCGCGAGCGCCGCCGGATACGGTCGATTGCCTTGTGGCGCCCGGTGGAAACGAGCCATGAAAAAGGATTGCCGGGAACACCGTCGCGCGGCCATGCGCGCGCGGCTGACGCAAAAGCGTCGTGCAGGGCCTCCTCAGCCTGGTCGAAATCGCCGAGCAGGCGGATGAGAGTTGCCAGCACCCGTCTCGATTGGGCCCGGTAGATGTCCTCGATCAGTTGCTCCAAATGCTACTCCGGTAAAGTGAGTATCCGCGCCGGCCGCAGTTTACGGCGCCGACGCGTGCGGCAATCTCCTGGACGCTGCGGAGTCCGTTGCTTGACACGTAGGAAACCCCCAAGATGCTTCTTGGTTCGACATGAGCCCCATCGGTCGCCTGCCGTCGTTGTTGCGGAACTGCAGCTGAAATGCGCGCTCTGGCGAGTTCGCCGGTCTCTTTCGGCGTCATCGCGCCGCCAACGTCTGCAGAATTCTCGAAAACATGCCGCATGGACTAATCTTCATCCTTGATGGAATAGGCAGGACGGATCTCGACAGAGGCGTATTTCAGGATCGGGAAAGTCGAAACGATCGATTTCGCTTCCTCCATGTCCCTGGCTTCGAGCAATACGAAACCGCCGAGGTGCTCCTTGATTTCTGCGAAAGGACCATCGGTCGCAACCGTCGTGCCCTTGCGGATGCGCAGAGTGACTGCCGAGGCGGGCTCGCGCAGCGCAAGCGCTTCCTGAAGAAAACCGCGATCGTGCCAGAGATCGTCACTGACGATGCATTCTTTAGTCAGCGCCTCCCATTCTTCCTGCGGGACCAGCTTGCTTTTTTCGGTATCGAACCAGACCTGGCAAAGAAACTTCATGGCGTGCTTCCTCAGTCGAACGTGTGGACAGGATGAATTTCAATGCTGCCGAACTTTGCCAGTCGAATACCGGCTGGGACACGGATCGCGTCGCTGAGGTCATTGGCCTCGATCAGGCTGAGGCCGCCGATCTGTTCCTTCGTCTCAACATAGGGGCCATCGGTCACCGACACCATTCCATTGCGCACATGGCTGGTCACGGCACTCATCTGCGATTGCAGAGGCTCGGCGCGGATCATGTGGCCGCATGCGACGAGGTCCCCTTCATAACCAGGCAAATCCCTGTCGAGGCTCGTCTTCTCCTCTTTCCTCATGCGCTCGAGCGCGGATGGCCCAAACCACCCCTGACACAGATATTTCATCGCTTGCCTCCTGCTGGCTGCCTCTCACGGCATGTTGACGAAGAGACTAGGCGGAAATCGACAGCAAAGAAAAAAATCTTTCCTTCACCCGGCCTGTCGAAATCGTCGGCGTGCATTCGACAAAGCTCCATCGACAAATGAAGGAGTGAAGGACATGGGAGTTCTGGAAATAGCCATTGCAAGTCTCATCTGGGCGCGCCACAGGCAGGAGTCCCGCGATGAGCTTTACGAGACGGATACTGGCCAGATTCTTGGGCGGATGATGGTTGCCTTTGCGGTGTTTGCCGTGGTCATCGCAGGACTGGAGATTGCGGCCGCAAGCCCTGGCGCCCCGCAAATGATTGCGGATCGCACGGTGGCAGAAGTGAAGTGAAGCGGATTACTGGAAGGCAGTCTCGAAGAAGCTGCGCAGCTTGCGTGAATGCAGTGCCTCCGGCGGCATGGCCGCAAGCTTCTGGATGGCGCGGATGCCGATCTGCAGGTGCTGGTTGACCTGTGTTCGATAAAAGGCGGTCGCCATGCCCGGCAGTTTCAGCTCGCCATGCAGCGGCTTGTCGGAAACGCAAAGAAGTGTGCCGTAGGGCACGCGGAAGCGAAAGCCGTTGGCCGCGATCGTTGCCGATTCCATGTCGAGCGCGATGGCTCGCGCCTGGGAGAGCCGCTTCACAGGGCCGCGCTGGTCGCGCAATTCCCAGTTGCGGTTGTCGATCGTGCCGACGGTGCCGGTGCGCATGATGCGCTTGAGCTCAAAGCCTTCGTAGCCGGTGATTTCGGCGACAGCTGCCTCCAGCGCCACCTGCACTTCGGCAAGCGCGGGGATCGGCACCCAGACCGGCAGGTCGTCGTCGAGGACATGATCCTCGCGCATATAGGCGTGCGCCAGGACATAGTCACCGAGGCGCTGGCTGTTGCGCAAGCCGGCGCAGTGACCAAGCATCAGCCAGGCATGTGGGCGCAGAACGGCCACGTGGTCGGTGATCGTCTTGGCGTTGGAGGGGCCGACGCCGATATTGATCATGGTGATGCCGGCATGGCCCTTTTTCTTCAGGTGATAGGCAGGCATCTGCGGCAAGCGGGGGGCCGTGGCATCGGTTTCGGGCTGGCACGATCCGGCATGGGTGATGATGTTGCCTGGCTCGACGAAGGCCGTATAGCCGTCTTCGCCGCCGCCTTTGGCTATCGTCTCGCGCGCCCAGGAGCAGAATTCGTCCATGTAGAACTGGTAGTTCGTGAAAAGCACGAAGTTCTGGAAGTGCTGCGCGCTCGTTGCTGTGTAATGGGCAAGGCGGGCGAGCGAATAATCCATGCGCTGGGCCGTAAAGGCCGCAAGCGGCGAAGGCTCGCCCGGCGCCGGGATATATTCGCCGTTGGCGATCTCGTCGTCGGTCGTATTGAGGTCCGGCGTGTCGAAGAGGTCGCGCATCGGGATGTCGATGAAGGTCGAGGCCGACGCCTCGACATGGGCGCCTTCGCCGAAGGCGAAATGCAGCGGGATCGGCGTCGAGGATTCGGACACGACGATCGGAACGTTATGACTTCTCATCAAGAGCGCCAGCTGTTCCTTCAGGTAGTGACGGAAAAGCTTCGGCCGGGTGACGGTCGTCGTATAAACACCCGGCGCCGTCACATGCCCGTAGGAGAGGCGGGAGTCGACATGGCCGAAGCTGGTCGTCTCGATGCTGACCTGAGGGTAGAAGGCGCGGTAGCGCGAGGAAATCGGCGCGCCCTTGGCAAGCTTCGAAAAACTGTCGATCAGGAAGGCGGTATTGCGTTCGTAAAGCGCAGTCAGCGCATCGACGGCCTGCGCTGGATCGTCGAAGCTTTGCGGTTCAAAGGCAGGTGGCGAGGAAATATCAAGAGGTAATGGAGAGATTCGTTTGCTCATGGCGCATTATAGGTTGCCCTTTTTAACAAGCAAGCGACGCACCTTCGGCCCGCGTCAGAAATTCAGCGGACACTCGTACAGAAGGGGCTGGTCACGTTGAGGCAGGTGTAGTTCGCACCGAAATGCGATTGTGCTCCGCCCCCGCCACCGCGCACGACCGCGGCCGAGAATGTGATCGCGAAAACCGCCGCGAACAGCGTGATGACGGTGAAGCGTCTTGCGAGAATAAGCACGTCCATGTTCCTTGGGGCCGATATGCGTCTTATCGTTGAGTCAAGTCTTGCCACACGCCGGCTGAACGGGTGCTGAGGTTCCGGTTCATTTGGCGTTCACAATGGTTGACGACTTGAAGGCGCCGCTTGGCAACTTATGTGTCTAGTCCCGCAAAGGAGATTTCATGACCGCACCGATTGAACTTTATTATTGGCCGACCCCGAACGGCTTTAAGATCAGCATCATGCTCGAGGAGCTGGGCGTTCCCTACGAGGTGAAGTACGTCAATATCGGCAAGGGCGAGCAGTTTGCGCCCGACTTCCTGAAAATCGCGCCGAACAACCGCATGCCGGCGATCATCGATCCGGACGGCCCCGGCGGCGCGCCGATCTCCGTCTTCGAATCGGGTGCCATTCTCCAATACCTCGGCCGCAAATACGGCAAGTTCTATCCCCAGGACGAGCGCACGCGCGTGCAGGTGGAAGAATGGCTGTTCTGGCAGGTCGGCGGCCTCGGTCCGATGGCAGGCCAGGCGCACCATTTCCGCAGCTATGCGCCGGAAAAGATCGAATACGGCATCAACCGCTACACGAACGAAGTGAATCGCCTCTACGGCGTGATGAACAGGCGGCTGGAAGGCCGCGGCTACTTCGCCGGCGACTATTCGATCGCCGACATGGCCTGCATCGGCTGGGTGATCCCCTACGAGCGGCAGGGACAGGACCTTAATGATTTTCCGAACCTCAAGGCTTGGTTCGAGCGCATGCATCAGCGCCCGGCGGTTCTAAGGGGCATCGAGGTCGGCAAGCAAGAGCGCGAACGCCAGACGAATCTCGCCGAGGACAAGGAAGCGCAGAAGGTTCTCTTCGGCCAGCGCGCCCGCTGAAGGCGGCACCTCGGAACATGGCTGGAATGTCGAATTAAAAAAGAGGACGCCCGAAACACGTTGTTGGGGCGTCCTTCCTTGTTCGAGAAGCTTCAGCGGTGAGTTTGCAGATTTTGCTTGTGGCTGAGAGCCGGTCAGAAGGCCGGAACGACCCAGCAAGCCATCGTGAAGTCAATTGATGCCGCCGATCGACAGGAAGGACGACTGCTCTTGCCGAAATTGCCGATGAACGGTCATCTTTCAGTAAGATGGCGGTCATCGTGTTGCGGGCGCATTGTTCAGTCGGGGTCGCTTAATGGAGCGCAGCACGTGGGCCTCGCAACACGCTGCAGCCGCATTGCTGGCATGTTCATCGGTTTTTGCATTCAGGCACGCTTTCGGTCGCTGAGGCCGGGCAGCGATTGCCCAACTGCTTTTGATTTCAAAGCCGCGTCCAGGTCTGCGACTTGCACAGCACCTTAAGCACGCAGCCCTTCATCTTCAGCGAATTGCCGGAGAGGCTTCCCGAGCCGCTGTAGGTCTTGTCGCTTTTAGGGTCGGTGATCTCACCGTCATAGGTGGCGCCGGTGCCGGCAAGCGTGCCGATCTTCTTGCCCGCGAATTTGCCGGTTTTCAGCGTCACGCAATAGCCGCTGCCGCAAGGAGCGATCTGGGCGGTTTCGCCCGAGGCGGTCCTCCAGGTGCCGACGATCGGCTCCTGAGCGCAAGCAAGGCTGACTGAAAGCGTCGCGGCGCCGGCGAGAACAAGTATGCGGATCATCATTTCCTCCCTGATGTCCTGAGCGCGGCGAAAATAACTTACGCGGACGTAAAGGTAAACAGCCGGCAATCGTGAAATTTTGCCGATTTCCAAGACCCTTCGTCGCCGAATTGTTTCCAGCTCGCTTCTTGCCGACTGTTTTCGTGGTGAACGAAGGGTTGATTTTCAAAAATGAATCTTTCGTAAAATTGTCCGGAAAGTCCTTAATGCGCAGGGACTCGGATGTTTAACGAAAACCCAATTTTACCAAGCGTTTGGACTTTGTTTGTCTCAAATTAATCATGCATTTTAGGCGTTTTTTGAAAGCGGAGCGGCATAGTGGAGCCATCAAACGAGCGGGGCAAACTCGCCGGACCGAAGGGACCCAAAGCTGCAATAGACGGCAGGGCCTGGAAGGTAAAACAGGGCAAGTCGAAAATAGACTGAACAGGGATTAAACCGATGGCACGCTTTGAAATGCACAATGCTGAAATGGCCACCATGGGTGGCGACAACAACGCCGATATCTTCTGCGAAATGGGCCTCATGTATGCAACAGGCCGCGGCTGCGACATCGATCTCGTCGCTGCGCACAAGTGGTTGAACATCGCCGCGATCAAGGGCAACGACCGCGCTGCCGAGCTTCGCGCCGATGTCGCCGCCACGATGGACAAGATGCAGCTCGCCGCGGCACTCCGCGCCGCCCGTGAATGGATGACGATCCACTGAGACCGTCTTCGGCGCGAGGGCGCAAGGGAAAGAAACAACAACCTCAAAAGAGGGGACGGGCGGAGCGCTTTGGACGGCGCTCGGGCCAGGGAGAACGAAAACCGCGACCGGCAGGAACAAGGCCGGCGCGGTTTTTCCATTTAGTCCAGCAAGCGGAGAATCCGGGGCAGGGCTTCCTCCAAGCGTGCCATATCCCGCTCCGGCCCGACGCTGACGCGGATGCAGCGGTCGAGCGGCGCCACGCCCGGCATGCGGATGAAGACGCCGTGCTGCATAAGCCCATCGACGATTGAGCGGGCATGGGCACCGTCGCGTCCGGCGTCGATTGCGACGAAGTTCGTGGCTGATGGAAGCGGCGAAAGCTGGTTGGCGCGGGCGATTGATGCGATGCGCTCGCGCGCAGCATGGATATTGCCGACAACCTGAGCAAGATAGGCCTGATCCTTGAGCGCGGCCAGTGCCGCCACCGTCGCCAGCCGGTTCATGCCGAAGTGGTTCCTGATCTTGTCGAAGGCCAGCGCCGTGCCGGGCGTCGAGATGGCATAGCCGACGCGAGCCCCGGCCAGACCATAGGCCTTCGAGAAGGTACGGGTGCGCACGACGTTCGGAAGGCCGATCAGCGCCTCGATCGAGGGAAGTGAACCGCCAGGGCCGGTTTCGCTATAGGCCTCGTCGAGCACCAGAAGGCAGGTTTCCGGAAGGGCGCGGGCGAAGGCGACGATGCTGTCGGCATCCCACCAGCTTCCCATCGGATTGTCCGGATTGGCGAAGTAAACGAGCGGGGCGTTTTCGCGCTTTACCGCATCGAGCAGGCCGGAGAGATCCTCGCGATCGTCGATGTAGGGCACTGTCACCAGCCGTCCACCGAAGCCCGCGACATGGAAATTGAAGGTCGGATAGCCACCGAGCGACGTGACGACCGGCATTCCCGGTTCGATCACCATGCGAACGATCTGGCCGAGGAGTTCGTCGATGCCGCCGCCGATCGCGATATTGGCTGCCGTGACGCCAAGATGGGCAGCCAGCGCCTCGCGGAGATCGAAGTTTTCCGGATCGTTATATTTCCAGATATCGCCCGCCTGCTCGCGCATGGCGGCAAGCACGGAGGGCGCGGGGCCGAAGCCGTTTTCATTGGCGCCGATGCGGGCCTCGACCTTGAGACCGCGCTTTCGCTCGATGGCTTCGGGACCGACAAAGGGAACGGTGGAAGGAAGGGCGCTGACAAGCGGCGTGAAGCGCGAGAAGGCGGACATCGAAATGCAGGTTCCCGGGATGATGAAAAATCGCGCCAACAATAGGCACTGCCATCCTCAAGGCAAGGAAGATTATTCTATCGCCTGCTGGCTTACGGCCTGCTTTGGATGCGCGGTGCGCGATATGCCTCGATCGCTTCGAGATTGCCAGCCATGAAGTCGGCGCGCACGACGCGCCGAAGCACTTCGGGGTCCAGCGTGTTGATGAAGCGGACACCGATGCGCTCGTTGTTGCGATAAACCTCCGCGCAGCCGATGCGATATGCAAGGCCCAGAATATTGAGATAGTAGTGTTTCGGCAGCCCGGCCGCCGAGGAGACGACGAAAGTGGCACCGCCGCGGGAAATATCCAGGATCTCGGCGCTTCGAAGCGAGATGCCGGTCAGGCAAGGGCGCACGGCGACGATGCGGGCCGGGCGCCGCACGTTGAACTGTTCCCAGCGTACGTCATAAACTTCCGATCTGACCGTCGCAAGGTGGGTTCCTCGGAGCATGGACATGACGCGGCCCTCCCTGGGCCAAGCTCGTGCTGGCCCTGTTGTCGCACAACGTCACATGAATGTTTTTCGCATTCGTCAAACGGATCGGGACAATTTTAACAAAGGCCGATTTTGTTTTGTGCGCAAAGGGCAGTTCCGGTATCGCATTACCCTTGCGAATCGATTTATCCGTGGACCCTCCGAACTCTTTCAATTACTGTACGTTTTGCCTCTGTCGATGAAGCATTTCGCTTCGAATTTCATTAAGAGGAAACGAAAATGGCTGACATCAAAGTGCCGTGGGAATCATGGGTCGTGGTCTGTGATGGTGCGAAGGCTTTGATCATGCGCAACGCAGGCAATGCGCTTCTCATGAACCTGCAGGTGCATGAAACGCTGAGCCAACCCAGCGAGCCCACCCGCGAACTCGGCACCGATAAGCCTGGACGGGCCCATGCTCCCGACGGCACGAGCGGCAGCGCCATGGAGCAAACAGATTGGCAGGAGCAGGCGGAGGCCGATTTTTTGAGGCGGATCGCCGCGAAGTTGGACAAGCTGGTCCGTGAACGAAACGGTAGCCGCATCATTCTGGTTGCACCGCCCAAGGCGCTGGGTACCTTGAGACCGAACCTGAGCGCCGAAGCGCAGGCAGCCATTTCCGCGGAAGTTCCCAAGGATTATACCAACATGCCGGTCGATGAGATCGAGCGCCGCCTGGCTGCCTGATCATTTTCCGGAAGAGGAGCGCGGGCAAAGGCTCGCGCTTTTTTCATCCACCGCTCTTTCGTCCTGCAAACAAATCTTCGTTCTCACCCAAAAGCGCGGCAAGTCTGTCGATGACCGTGCGAACTTCCGCACGCTGGCGCTCGTCGTCATGGGCCGTGATCCACATGTCGTAGGTGAGCGGCTCGATGATCGGTCCGGCGCGCGTAAGGCCGGGCTCAGCATCGCCTATGAAACATGGCAGCACGCCGCGGCCGGCACCGCCCCTAATCAGGTGAAAGAGCATATGCGGCGTGTTCGTCCAGCCGGTGATCCAATGGTCTAACTGCTCGAAGGTCCATTTGTCCGCCGGTGTGATCGCGATGTCGGTGCCCAGGGATATCCAGTTGCGGTTGTCATTGTCGAAGCTTGCCGCCTGGTAAGCCGCGTGCGCCACCGTTACCGAACGCCGGATCGCGATATTGCCGTTTTCGGGACGGCTGCGCCTTATGGCAATGTGCGCTTCCCGATAGGTGAAATCGACGCCCGCGTCGCAGGTCTTGTAGCACATGCGGAATGGGTCTTTCGGCGTCCAGATTCTTGCCAAGTGATCGGCGATGAAACGCGACGTCCAGCTGTCGGCGGCCGTCGAAACGATCGGCAGTGTGAGCACTTCGCCGCGCCAGTCGGAGATCGACTGCGCGGCCTCCTGCATCAGGCGCACGCGCTCCAAAAGCGCCGTGCCGTCCTTTGCCAGCAGATAGCCGGTTGGCCCGCGTGTGAAGAGCGCCCGGCCCGTTGCGCGCTCGAGCGCCAGCATGCGACGGCCGATCGTGGGCGCGCTGAGGCCGGTCTTTGACGCAGCCGCCGACAGTCCGCCGGCGGTCGCGACATGGAAGAAGAGTTGAAGATCGTCCCAGTTCGCGTCTTTCATTTTTGAAAACCCCCTTTCTTCCGCAGGCTCTACATTCGGCTGCGGCGAAGGCCTAGTTCAAGCGCTCCAACAGATAGATGGAGAACCCGACAATGCTTCTCAACTGGGTAGTTCTTTGCAACGAGCTGGAGACAAGAAACAGGAGCCGCCGCCGCGATCCACTGGCAGACCCGCTCGACGGGCCGGACTGGGAGGGCCTGCGTTGGCTCCTGCCGCTGATCGTGTGGTTTGGCGCGCGCGACAGTGCCCGCGCGCCCGGCGGCACGGCATGGCGCGTCAGACGTCCGCTTCGAAGCTCAGGCGCAGCACATGGTGCAGGAATTCAGCATTGATCAGCATGTTGAAGCTGATCGTTACCAGATCGCCTTCACGCTTGACCACCGTCGAGCCGATCTCGTCGCGGATGCCGAGGATTTCTAGGAAGAAGTGGTTCGGAACCTCGACCATCCGGCTCACTTCGAGGACGGCGCCGGCGAGATTGATGGTGCGGATCAGGCAGCGGACCTGTGTGCCGGTGCTGAGGTGATGGCCGACGAAAATGATCTTGCCGGGTCGGTCGAGCGAGAAATCCCGGTAGGATTTCTCCCGCTCGTTAGTGTCGTCGTTGAGGTGCGTCTGAAAGGCCATCATCAGCCTCCGCTCGTTTCACGATTGAAAGGTAACGCATGAATGCTGACAGGTACTGAACGGGATCAATTGCATTTGAGGCTTATGCGTAGCTGGACGCAAAAAGCCCCTGATATCGGCAAATGGCGCGCGAGCCGGGCGGTCCATTCCGGGGCAATCTTGACAAAGCGGGCCGCCTGGCGGATATCAGGGCCGGTTTAGAGGCGCCGGCCGCTCGCGGGTGAAAATCCACGGTGAAGTCCTCGAAGTTCGTCGCAGCCAAATCGGTGCATGCTGACTGACGGCAATGCGAGCTCCCCTTTGCAGTCAAAATGGCATGCCTTCCGAAAAGGCTCAGCACATGACGACCGATCTTACCATCGATGAACTGAAGGCGCAGGCAAAGCGGCTTCGCCAGGCGATCGAAACGCGCGGTACTGCGATTTCGCACAGTGCCGCACTCGAACTCGTTGCCCGGCAACTTGGCGTGCGCGACTGGAATACGCTTTCGGCTCTGGCAACAAAGCCCAACGCGGATCGCGTTTCTGCGCTGTGTGTCGGCTCGCAGGTGCGCGGCCGCTACCTGAACCAGCCGTTTGTCGGCAAGGTTCTGGCACTTGCAGAGACCGGCGGCGGGTTTCACAAGATCACCATCCATTTCAATGAACCGGTGGATGTCGTGACCTTCGAGAGCTTCTCTGCGTTCAGGCAGCGCATCAATGCGCAGATCGACACGAACGGCATCTCGCCCCGCAAGACATCGAACGGACAGCCGCATCTGATACTCGACATCTATCCGCGGCAGAAGTCCTGACCTTGGTTCTTGATCGTCGCTGCGGTTGCAGCGGCGTCGGCCTCCTTCAGCGCCGCGGCGTGCGCCATCCAGCCCGCTGCTGCGATGAGGGTTGCAAGCCGCGATGGCTGCAGCGAGGAACGGAGCCGCCCGGACGGGCGCATGTCCTCCATCCTTTCTGATGAAGTCAGCAAACCACCGGCTCTTCTTTCGCACAGTCAGATCATTTAGCGAGGCAGCGCTACGCCTTCAGCAGCCATTCGTGCTCGGGCGCATTGTGGAACTTCCAGATGCGCTTCGGACCAGCCATGACGTTGAGATAGTAAAGGTCGTAGCCGTGGCAGGCAGCACAGGGGTGGTAGCCCTTCGGAACCAGGGTCACGTCGCCGTCTTCCAGCACCATCACCTCGTCCAGCGATCGGTCGTCGGTATAGACGCGCTGGAAGCCGAAGCCTTGCGGCGGGTTCAGGCGGTGGTAATAGGTCTCTTCGAGGAAGCTTTCGTTCGGCAGGTTGTCCTGGTCGTGCTTGTGCGGCGGATAGGAAGAGGTATGACCGCCCGGCGTGATGACTTCGACGACCAGCAAAGAATGCGCCGAACTGTCGTTCTCCGGCATGATGTTGTTGACGTAGCGGACATTCGTGCCCTTGCCGCGCGTGAGCGCGGGATGCGTGCCCGGCGGAATGGCCTTCGCCTCGTAGGTGCCGCCGCCCGGTGCCGAGCAGACGGCGAGTTCCAGATCGGTCTCGGCCGTCACCGACCAGGTCGATTCCATCGGGATATAAAGCGCATGCGGGCTGCCCTCGAACGGGCTCATGCGTTCGCCGAGCGTCCCGAAATCCTTTGTGCCGGCCTTCGCCTTGCCCTTGCCACTCACCCAGACGAGGCAGACCTCGCGGTCGGCGGTCTCGCCGGATGCAGTTTCGCCCGGCTTCAGCCGGTGGAGGTCGAAGCCCACATAGGTCCAGCCGGCATTCTCCGGCGTGACATGGGTGACGCAGCCGTTCATGCCGTTCGGCTTGACCTTGAGATTGGGCATGGTGGTTTCTCCTTGTAAGCTCAGGGCAGGGGCCCTCATCCGGCTGTCGCCACATTCTCGCCTAAGGGCTGAATCGATATGCCGCGCCGCAGCGTTGTTCTCTCTCCCCGGTGGGAAGAGTGCCAGAAGGGCAAATGAGCGGGAGCGTGGCTCCGGCTATCCAATCAACCCTTGTCCAATCCAGCTTCCTTCGCAAGACTCTTCAGTGCCTTCAGCCCCATCGACTGATACTCGAACGGATTGCGCTTGAGCGGGTCCTGCTCGGCTTCGATAACCAGCCAGCCCTCGTAACCGTGTTCGGCGGCGACCTTGAGGACCGGTAGGAAATCGACGCCGCCCTCCTTGTCGCCGGGAACCGTAAAGACGCCGCGGCGCACGCCTTCGAGGAAGGAGAGTTTGTCAGCCTCGACCTGGTTGCGGATTACCGGGCGAACGTTCTTCGCGTGGATATGGCGCACGCGATGCATGTACTTCTTGGCGACTTCCACCGGATCTGTGCCGCCGAACCAGGCGTGTCCCGTGTCGAGCAGCAGCTTCGTTGCCGGGCCGGTATTTTCCATCAGCTTGTCGATCTCGGCACCTGTCTGCACGACCGTGCCCATATGGTGATGATAGACGAGATCGATGCCCTGAGCAGCACAATATTGGGCGATCGCCTCTATATCGGCGCCGAACTTCTCCCACTGATCGTCGGCGAGAACCGGCTTGTCGACAAGAGCCTTGCTGTCGTTGCCGTGGATGGCGTTCGACGTTTCGCAGACGATGCACACTTTGCAATCATTGGCCTTGAGCATGTCGAGATGCGGCTGGATCGCTTGTCTTTCGTCCTCAACGCTGTGGTCGAGGAGGTTCAGCGAGTGCCAGCCGGATACGAATACGAGTTTGTGCGCGGCGAGCACTCTTTTCAGTTCGTGGCCGTCGGACGGCATCTTGTGGCCCTTCTCGATGCCATCGAATCCGATCTTCTCGCAATCGCTGAGGCAGTCCTCGAGCGTCAAATGGGCGCCGATCGTGCGGTCGTCGTCATTGCTCCAGGCGATGGGGTTGGTCCCGTAGCGGATCATCATTGTCTCCGGGTATCGTGATTTAGCGTTGATGCTTGCGCGCTTCGACATAGCTCTTGCGCGCCTTGTTGACCTGTTCGCGCGGGCTCACCTCGGGAACGGCGACATCCCACCAGTGACCGCCGGCTTGTGTCGTGATCAGCGGGTCGGTATCGATGACGAAGACCGAGGTACGGTCGTTCTTCTTCGAATCGGCAATCGCCCTCTCCAGTTCGGCAATCGAAGAAACCTTGACCGCGATGGCGCCCATGCTCTCGGCATGCGCCCGAAAGTCGATCTCCGGCGTTACCTGGTGGTAGGAGTCCTTCAGCAGGTTGTTGAAGTTCGCACCGCCCGTTTCCATCTGTAGGCGGTTGATGCAGCCGTAGCCGCGATTGTCGAGCAGGACCACGTTCACCTTGACGCCCATCATCACCGAGGTTGCGAGCTCGGAGTTCAGCATCATGTAGGAGCCGTCACCGACGAGGACGAAAACCTCCTTGTCCGGCTTCGCCATCTTTGCGCCGAGTCCGCCGGCGATTTCGTAGCCCATGCAGGAGAAGCCGTATTCCATGTGGTAGCTGCCAGGGGCTGTTGCCGGCCACAGCTTGTGCATCTCGCCCGGCAGGCCGCCAGCGGCGCAAAGGCCGATCGCCTTTTCCAGTTCGATCGAGCGTGTCACCGCGCCGATCACTTGCGCATCCGAGGGGAGGGCGACGTTGCTGGAAGCCATCGCCTTGTTGGCGGCATCCATCCAGACGTTCTTTTCCTGCATTGCTCTTTGCGCGAGTGCCGCCGGTGCCTTCCAGCCGCCAAGCCCTTTCGACAGCGCTTTCAGGCCTTCGCGGGCGTCGGCGACAAGCGGCTGAGCGTCATGCTTGTAGGCATCGTAGGCGGCGATGTTGAGGCCAAGCATCTTCAGCTTGTCGTTCTTGAACAGCGCCCAGGAGCCGGTCGTGAAGTCCTGGCAGCGCGTGCCGACGGCGATGATGAGGTCGGTTTCTTCGGCAATGGCGTTGGCAGCCGAAGTGCCCGTGACGCCGACGGAGCCGAGCGCCAGAGGGTGGCGCTCGTCGATCGAGGATTTGCCGGCCTGGCTGACGACGACAGGAATGCCGTGGGCCTCGGCG
Organism: Rhizobium etli 8C-3; assembly: GCF_001908375.1. Lineage (NCBI taxonomy): Bacteria > Pseudomonadati > Pseudomonadota > Alphaproteobacteria > Hyphomicrobiales > Rhizobiaceae > Rhizobium > Rhizobium etli. Next base: position 1,248,422 of record NZ_CP017241.1, read on the forward strand.
AAGGCTTCAAGTTCCTGCGTCGCCTGGGAATAGAGAACGCCCCCGCCGGAGATGATTACCGGCTTTTCGGCTGATTTGACGAGCGTGATCGCAGAGGCAAGTTCATCGGCGTCCGGCTGCGGACGGCGGATCGTCCAGACCTTTTCTTCGAAGAGGCTCTCCGGATAGTCGAAGGCTTCCGCCTGGACGTCCTGGCAGAGCGAGAGCGTAACCGGGCCGCAATCCAGCGGATCGGTCAAGACCTGCATGGCGCGCTTCAGCGCTGTGATGATCTGCTCGGGGCGGGTAATGCGGTCGAAATAGCGCGAGACCGCGCGAAAGGCATCGTTGGCCGATACCGTGCCGTCGCCCCAGTCCTCGATCTGCTGCAGCACCGGATCTGGCGCGCGGTTGGCGAAGACATCGCCCGGCAGGAAGAGCACCGGGATGCGGTTGACATGTGCGACACCGGCCGCCGTCACCATATTCAGTGCGCCGGGGCCGATCGAAGTCGTGCATGCCATGAACCGCTGGCGGAAGCTTGCCTTTGCATAGGCGATCGCCGCATGCGCCATGCCCTGTTCGTTATGGGCGCGATAGGTGGGCAGCTCGCCGCGCACCTGATAGAGCGCTTCGCCGATGCCGGCGACATTGCCATGGCCGAAGATCGCCCAGACGCCACCGAAGATCGGCACCTTTTTGCCGTCGACGACGCTCATCTGCTTCTTCAGGAAATGCGCAACAGCCTGCGCCATCGTCAATCGGATCGTCTTGCCCATCGGGCACCTCCCAAATGCTCTTAATTAATGCAGGCCGCGGGTTTTCAACCAGGCCTCGGTCAGTCGGCGGAAGCGTCCGGCCATATCGGCGATCGCTTCCTCGTCATCCATGTTGCCGGAGAGCCAGGCGCGCGCTGCGTCGGCAAATATGGTGCGCCCGACGGCAAAGCCTTTTACCGAGGGGGCGGCAAGCGTCGCCTCGAAGCCCTTCACGAGCTCTTCGGCCGGCGCCTCCAGCCCGAGCAGCACGATACCGCGGCACCACGGATCGTTCCTGGCGATCACGGCGTCGATCTTCCTCCAGGCAGACGTCGAAGCCTGCGGCTCCAGCTTCCACCAGTCCGGCTTGATACCGAGCGCGTAAAGCTCTTCCATCGCCGTCGAGATCGTGTCGTCGCCCAGCGGGCCATTCTTGCTGGCGATGATTTCCACCAGCAGTTCGCGGCCGACCTTGCGCGCAGCCTCAAAGAGTGTGCGCAGCTTCTCCTGCTGCTCGCCCTTTAGATCAGCCGGATCGTCTGGATGATAAAAGCACAGGCACTTGATGCAGTGGTCGAGCGGCCATTCGACAAGCTGCGAGCCGATATCCTGGCTGAACTCGAAGCGCAGTGGCTTGGAACCTGGCAATTCGACCGGCCGGCCGATCCAGGAAAAATTCTTGCTCGCCGCATCGAAGAAGGCGTCACGGCCGAACCGCTCGTCGATCAGCATACCGTAGCCGTCGCGGCCGCCGGCAACGCGCGCTGCCGCTTCGACGGCCAACCGCTTGAAGGCGACGATCTTCTTGTAGTCGACGCCCAACTCGTCGCAAACGCTGGTGAGTTGCGACCGATGGTCGATCGCAAGTGCCATCAACAGCGGAATATCGCCCTTTCGAGTCGAAGCCCAGTGAATGTGGTTGATCGCCTCGTCCTTGCGTAGCGCACGCTGCTCGCTACCGTTCTTCAGGAAGAAATCGAGCTCTGCCCAGGTTGGATATTCCGGCGAGCAGAGCAGGCGGGAGACGGCGAAGGCACCGCATGCGTTGGCCCAGGTGGCGCAGGTCTTCAGCGGCTCGTCCTTCAGCCAGCCGCGCAGGAAACCGGACATGAAGGCGTCGCCGGCGCCGAGCACGTTGAAGACCTCGATGGGGAAGCCCTGGCCGATGATGCCTGTTTCCAGATCGTCGGCAATCGGTCCGTCGTAGACGATGCAGCCCATCGCGCCACGCTTCAGCACGATCGTTGCCGGCGAGAGGCGGCGGATTTCCTTGAGCGCGCCGAGCACGTCATCCGCGCCGGAGGCGATCAGGATTTCCTCCTCTGTGCCGACAATGAGGTCGCAATCGGCCAGCGTCTCCTTCATCTTGGAAGAGACGCGGTCGGACTTCACATAGCGCTCGAAGCCTTCGGCATGGCCGGCAAGTCCCCAGAGATTCGGCCGGTAGTCGATGTCGAAGATCACCTTGCGGCCATTCGCCTTGGCGATCCGGATCGCCTTTCGCTGCGCAGCCTCGGTGTTCGGTCGCGAGAAATGTGTGCCGGAAACGAGAACGGCGCGTGACGACCGGATGAAATCCTCGTCGATATCGCCTTCGTCGAGCGCCATGTCGGCGCAGTCCGAGCGATAGAAGATCATCGGCGAAACGCCCTCGGCCTCCACCGCAAGCAAAACGAGTGCCGTCAGCCGCTCGATGTCTGTCCGGATACCCTTAGTCTCCACACCTTCGCGCGCTGACTGCTCGATGATGAAGCGGCCCATCTGTTCGTTGCCGACGCGGGTGATCAGGGCGGACTTGAGGCCGAGGCGCGCCGTGCCGATGGCGATATTGGCCGGGCAGCCGCCGACGGATTTGGCGAACGATCCGATGTCTTCCAGCCGCGAACCGATCTGCTGGCCGTAAAGATCGACGGAAGAGCGGCCGATGGTGATTACATCAAGATACGGCTCGGGCTGCAGACCCGGATTGAATTGTGCCATGATGTCCTCCCGCTAGATTACTGCAGGACCCTGCCGCCTGCTGATTTTGAATAATGAAACATCGGTTCCGAGTTTTTGTCAATTCGGAATGTTTATTCCATTTTTTCTTTTGCGGTTTTGGGATGGTGAAGTTTGCGCCGGCGCTCGGCGATCGCCACCGGCAGCGCCATGACCAGCGCCATGGAGGCCGAGAGCGAGCGGAAGCCGGCAAAGTCAGCTTCGGCAACCTCAAACCAGCAGGCGGCGCGGGCCGCAAGCGGCGAGAAAGCCGAATCGGTGATCGCCACGACCGGCACGCCGCGGTCGGCCAACCCTTCGGCCTGGCTGAGGCTGTCGGCAGCATAGGGCGAAAAGCTGGCGGCGATCGCCGCATCCTTCGGCGTTGCGAATTGCACCATCTCCGGATCGACCCCATTCGGCGAAGCGACGATCTGGTGGCGGATCCCGAGTTTCGAAAGGGCATAGGCCATGTGTGCCGTGAGCGGATAGGAGCGGCGTTTCGCTATAAGATATATGGTGTCGGCCGCCGCCAGGATGTCGACGGCCCTGGTGAAGGTTTCCGTCTCGACGCTCGCCGCCATGCGGTTGATGGATTGGATAGCTGCGGCGATGAAACCGGAAAGCAGGTTGGCATCTTCGTCACCTTCGGATTGCTCCAGCGTGACGAGGCGCTCCTCGTAGCTCAGCGTCCGGTCCCGCAGCCGCTCGCGGAAAATACTTTGGAGATCGGAGAAGCCCTCATAGCCCAGGTGGCGCGCGAGCCGCACCAGCGTCGACGGCTGGACGTGCGAAGCCGCCGCGATGCTCGCCGTCGTGCCGAAGGCGATCTCGTCGGGATGGCCGAGCGCAAAGGCGGCGACCTGGGCCAGCCGCTTCGGCATGCTTGCCTTGCGTTCGATGATCGTGCTGCGCAGGCTTTCGAAATCGCGAGGCACGCGCACAAGTCTCTTGGTGTCGTTATCCATGCGGGCGGTCCATCGGATGAAACAAATATTCCATATTTGAAAAGCATAAATGATTTCGCTTTTCGATCCTAACTGTTTTTAATCCACCGGAATCGAAGGTTTTTGAACATGTTCGACGTCAACTGACGCAAATGAGGCGGTCGTATCGTCTTGTCAAAACGGTCCAGATATTCCAAAAATCATGACGGACATGGAGGAGAGGACGGAAAATGAAGCCACTCGGCATCGGTTTGATCGGCACCGGATATATGGGCAAGTGCCACGCGCTGGCCTGGAATGCGGTGAAGACCGTCTTTGGTGACGTCGAGCGTCCAAGGCTCGTGCATCTCGCCGAAGCCAACGCAGACCTGGCGAATTCGCGCGCCGCCGAATTCGGTTTCGAAAAGGCGACGGCCGACTGGAAAGTGCTGATCGCCGATCCGGAAATCGATGTCGTCTCGGTTACCACACCCAACCAGTTCCATGCCGAAATGGCGATTGCGGCGCTCGAGGCCGGAAAACATGTGTGGTGCGAAAAGCCAATGGCTCCCGCCTATGCCGATGCCGAGCACATGGTGAAAACGGCGAGGGCTTCCGGCAAGGTGGCCGTTCTCGGATACAACTATATCCAGAACCCGGTCATGCGGCACATCAAGACGCTGATCGGCGAGGGTGCGATCGGCGCCGTCAACCACATCCGCGTCGAGATGGATGAGGATTTCATGGCCGATCCGGACGGCCTCTTCTATTGGAAGAGCGAATTGTCTTCCGGTTACGGTGCGCTTGACGACTTCGCCGTACATCCGCTCTCGCTGCTGTGGTATCTCTTCGGTCACGTCGAAGCGGTTATTGCCGACATGGTGAAACCTTATGCCGACCGCCCGCTCAAGGAAGGCGGTCGCCGTGCGGTCGAAAATCACGATGGCGCAAACGTGCTGATGCGTCTTGGCGGCGGCATCTCCGCCGTACTGATGGCAAACCGTGCCGCCTGGGGGCGCAAGGGCCGCATCGCAATGCAGATTTTTGGATCGAAAGGATCGATCGCCTACGATCAGGAACGCATGAACGAATTCGAGCTCTATCGGGCAGAGGGCCGCAGCACGGAGCAGGGCTTCCGCAAGATCCTCGCAGCGCCCGCCCACCAGCCTTACGACCGCTTCATTCCAGCCCCCGGCCATGGCCTTGGCTTCAACGACCTGAAGATCATCGAATGCCGCGAGCTGATCGGCGCCATTTCCGGTCAGCCGTCGTCCTTGGTCACGTTCGAAGACGGTCTCAGGATAGAGAGGTCGGTGCATGCCATGGCACAGTCCTTCCACGAGCGCCGCTGGATCGAGATCGGCTGACGGGCAAGATCGCTTCCTGTTGACGGCGCCAAGGGCGGGGGCTACGTCTCGCCTTCATAACAACACTGCTTCTGGGAGTGGGATCGTGACGGACAGACTGGTAATCATCGGTGCGGGGCAGGCGGGCTTTGCGATGGCCGCAAAGCTGCGCGCGCTGCACGACACCCGCCCAATCACCATTATCGGGGCCGAGGACGTTCTGCCTTACCAGCGGCCGCCGCTTTCGAAGAAATACCTGCTCGGCGAGATGACCTTCGACCGCCTGCTGTTCCGCCCCGAGCACTGGTACCCGGACAATAATGTCGAAATCCGCCTCGCGACCTGGGTCGAGCAGATCGACCGCGACAAGAAGCAGGTCGCATTGCAGGACGGTTCGATCCTTGACTACGGCACGCTGGCGCTGACAACGGGTTCGACGCCGCGCAGGCTGCCGGCAGCCGTCGGCGGCGACCTTGACGGCGTCTATGTCGCCCGCGACAAGCGCGATGCGGATCTTCTCGCCGATGAGATGCGGCCCGGCCGGCGCGTCCTTATTATAGGCGGCGGTTATATCGGTCTCGAAGCGGCAGCCGTTGCGCGCTACCGCGGTCTCGAAGTGACCGTCATCGAAATGGCCGACCGCATTCTCCAGCGCGTTGCCGCCAAGGAAACCGCCGACATCATCCGCGCGATCCACGAGAGCCATGATGTCGTGATCCGCGAAAGGACCGGGCTTAAGCGTCTCGTCGGCAGGGATGGGCATGTTTGCGGCGCTGAGCTCTCTGACGGCTCGATGATCGAGATCGATTTCGCCGTCGTCGGCATCGGCGTCGTGCCGAACGACCAACTGGCAAAGGAAGCCGGTCTTGACGTTGCCAACGGCATTCTCGTCAACGAATTCGCCCGCACTTCCGACCCCTCGATCTTTGCCGCCGGCGATTGCGCCGTACAACCCTGGCAGGATGGGCAGATAAGGCTCGAGTCTGTGCAGAATGCCGTCGACCAGGCTGAAGCCGCCGCTGCGGTCATCGCTGGCGGTCTTTCACCCTATGACCCGAAGCCGTGGTTCTGGTCCGATCAGTATGACGTGAAGCTGCAGATCGCCGGCTTCAACCTCGGCTACGACGAAACCCTTCTGCGCCCCGGCACCCGCGAAGGCGCGCATTCCATCTGGTATTTCAGGAACGGCCAGTTCATCGCCGTCGACGCGATCAATGATGCAAAGGCCTATGTGACGGGCAAGAAGCTGCTGGAAACAGGAATCAATCCCGACAAGGCAGTGCTGGCAGACGCGGCGGCCGATCTCAAGCAGTTGCTGGCTTGAGATCACGGCATTGTTTTCTCCCGGGTGGAAGCTGAAAAAGCGCTTGCTTCACCTGCGGAATGACTCTATCAGGGCTCCCACCGGAGAGGTGGCCGAGTGGTCGAAGGCGCTCCCCTGCTAAGGGAGTATACGTCAAAAGCGTATCGAGGGTTCGAATCCCTTCCTCTCCGCCACCAAGCAATTGGTGTCCGATGTCCGACCCGGAGACATCGGTAACAGATCGTACCTAAGACATGGGTGACAACCTCGTGCCGAACGGGTTGTCGATGGTTTGCAAGGTCCTCTGCTCCAGGTCGATATATCCCAGATCATACTGCATGAAGCTGACGAGCCAAATACCGTCGTCGACTTCCTTGAGTCCCAGTTTCTGTCCTGCCAGCACGGTCGAGATGTTGACCTTCTTGCGGTAGATGCAGATGCGGCCGCAATTGGTCACCAGCGCATCGCGATCGTGGAAGGGGTAGTCGATCTCCGGCAGGCCCTGATAGGGGCGTGACGAAGCGACGTAGAGATCTGCCGGCACCTTCATGTTGAGCGCCTCGTGCGGCCGCTCCTGATTGAATTCGCTGACGAAAGCGTCGAAGCGGGCCTGCTGCTGGAGGATGTTTTTGCCCGGTGGTCTGGTCGCCTCTTTCTTCAGCGTCAGGTGCATGCGCTCATGCCGGCCGTTTTCTTGGGGACGGCCCGGCCTGATGCGCTCCAGCGTGATCCCGAGCCTCAGCCACCACACCGACAGCTTCGACAGATTGTAGAGCCCGTTGGGGCTGGCGAACGGCAAGCCGTTGTCGCTGCGGATCGCCGTCGGCAGGCCGCATTCCGTAAACAGCCGCCGGAACGCGTCGAAGACAGCCCGTTCTCGTGTCGATTCAAAGGCTTCGCAGGCGAGAAGATAACGTGACGCCTGGTCGGTGACCGTCAGCGGGTAACAGTATCGGCCATCGCCGAGCTTGAACTCGCCCTTGAAGTCGGCACACCACAGATCGTTCGGCAGTAATGCCTGTGACAAGGCTGTCCCTTCGGCTCGATGTCGTTGCCGCTTGCGGGCATGGGCGACCAGACCATGTCGATCGAGAACGGCATGCACCGTACTCTTCGACGGCACGCGCACATCGCCGGCCAGGCGCTTCACCAAAAGCTCCCTGATCTTCCTGGCACCCCAATGCGGCTTGCTCTTCTTGCACGAGACGATCATCGCCTCGACCGGCTCAGGCAGCTGGTTGGCATAACGCACCGGCCGTCGAGACCGATCCGTCAGTGCCTCCAGGCCGTCGTCCTTATAGCGATTGAAGATTTTGTAGCCGGTCTTGCGCGAGATGCCGAATGCACGGCACACATCGCTCATGCCTTCGCCCTCTAATAGCCGGGCGACAAATCGTAGACGTTCCTCCATCACCGAAGTCTCTTTCCACGGCATCAACACCTCCCGCCAAAAAGCGAAAAGTGTCACCCATGTCTCCGGTACAAAACGTCACCTATCTCTCAGGTCGGGCACGACCCGGAGACATCGGTAACAGAACGTACCTAACACATGGGTGACAACCTCGTGCCGAACGGGTTGTCGATGGTTTGCAAGGTCCTCTGTTCCAGGGCAGATCATAGTGCATGAAGCTGACGAGCCGAATGCCGTCGCCGACTTCCCTGAGTCCCAGTTTCTGGCTGGCTGGCACGGTCGAGATGTTGATCTTCTTGCGATCGATGCAGATGCGACCGCAATGGGTCACCAGCGCATCGCGATCGTGGAAGGGGTGATCGATCTCCGGCAGACCCTGATAAATGCGTGACCAAGCGGGGCGGAGATCTGCCGGCACGTCATCGAAAGCGCCCCCCGTGCGGCCGCTCCTGATAGCATTCGCTGACGAATGCATCCAAGCGGGCCTGCTGCTGGAGGATGTTGTTGCCGAATGGTCTGGTCGCCTCCGTCTTCAGCGTCAGGTGCATGCGCTGATGGGCTCCTGCGTGATTTGCCGAGCCTCAGCCGCCACACCGACAGTTTTAGACAGATTGTAGAGCCCGTTGGGGCTGGCGAACGGCAAGCCGTTGTCGCTGCGGATCGCCGCCGGCAAACCAGGGCATCCAGCCGAGCATGAGCCGCGTCGATAATCCTACGATGATGCGAGGCCAAAAAATCCATGAGGACCCTGAAGCAGGAGGAGGTGGATGGTCAGGCGTATCGCGGCCTGGACGATGAAAGGACCAGGATCGGCGAATTCTCCGAGGCGGTCTGCAACAGGCAGCGCCTGGCCCTCGACTATCTCGCGCCGGAGCTTACGGAACCGGTCTCATCAACTAGGGCCAGAGACACCAAATGCAATTCACAGCCGGGATAACTGTTACTGACTGCTGTCTCACCAAAGGACGGGGCCTATCACGTGTCCTGTAGAAAACGTCACCCATCTCAGGTCGGGCAGAAAAATCTCGAAAATCGGTTCGGTCTGCTCTTGGCCAAAACGCGTCCCGTGTAATCGAATCTCTCCGGGCCAGAATCGCCTGAAGAGAATCAATCCTCATCCGAAAGTGATTCCTGCAGAGGGGCATCGTCAATTCGGGTGTTCCTTCATCCGCGGCCGCATTGCGGGGCCGTCATAAAGTCCGCCGAATCTGGCTGGAAATTGGTATCAATGCGGCACAGGATGGGTCGTGCAATAGGCGCGAGGCGATGCTAAACCCCTGCAAAAGCGGCAGTTTCTTAACAAACCATAAAGAAATGCGGCGGCGCCTGCCCAACTTGTGGCCTTTCAGCAACAGGACGCCGGTAAGGCTGATGCAAATACCACAAAGGAGTAAGTTGGTGATTGCGTGACAGGCGCGGTCTTGTATTTTCAACCTCGGAAGCGAGGGCGGTTGATCGTCCGACTTCTTGAAACATGGGGATGGGGCAGGGAACGCTGCTCAAGGCGAAAAATCCCAGACCCGATCGAAACTTTGAATTGGAGGTCACTATGAACATCAAGAGCCTTCTTCTCGGCTCCGCTGCTGCTCTCGCAGTAGTTTCCGGTGCTCAGGCCGCTGACGCTATCGTCGCTGCTGAGCCGGAACCGGTTGAATACGTTCGCGTCTGCGACGCTTACGGCACCGGCTACTTCTACATCCCGGGCACGGAAACCTGCCTGAAGATCGAAGGCTACATCCGCTTCCAGGTTGATTGGTCTGCTGGTGACATCGCTGACAACGGCGGCGGCGAAGACTGGTCGGCCCGTACCCGCGGTCAGGTTGCCTTCACGGCGAAGAGCGACACTGAATACGGTCCGCTCACCGGCGTTATCGTTTACCAGGCGAACTTCCGCCCGAACGGTGTTGCCAACAGCCAGGCTGATCAGAACGACACGGTAATCGACGAAGCCTACATCGATATCGCAGGCTTCCGCGTTGGTAAGTTCGTCAACTGGTGGGATAACGACTTCTCCGGTGAAACGGAAGTCATCAACAACAACACCAACTTCAACGCGATCCGTTACCAGTACGACTCTGGCGACTTCTACGCCGGTATCGCTGTTGAAGAGCTGACCCGTACCGGTCTGGGTAACGACAACGGTGGCAACAACGTCGGTATCGACGCTGCTGTCGGCGGCAAGTTCGGCGCCATCAGCTGGGAACTTCTCGCTGGCTACGACCTCGACCGCGCCGACGGTGCTGTCCGCGGCATCATCTACGCAGACATCGGCCCGGGCACCTTCGGTCTTGCCGGCGTATATGCCAGCGGCCCGAGCGACTACTACGACAACGGCGAATGGGCGATCGCTGCTCAGTACGCTGTCAAGGCAACTGACAAGTTCACCATCACCCCGGCTGTTCAGTACACCGACAACATCGACATCGACGCCGATGAAGATTTCGACGGTGGCAGCGAATGGCGCGCTGGCGTTACGCTCGACTATGAAATCGTCGAGAACCTGACGACGAAGGTGACCGTTAACTACATCAGCCAGGACCACGACAACGGCGATGAAGACGAAGACGGCGTAACGGGCTTCTTCCGCCTGCAGCGTTCGTTCTAATCTAGTCTGATCTGACTTCGGTCAAATCGTGAAGCCCGGCTTTCGAGCCGGGCTTTTGCTTTGCAGGTGTCTGCTTCCGGCGGTACCGGGACGGACCTTCAGAGGTCGCGGAAAAAGCGACGGAGTACCTGCGCCACATCCTGGAGATGCAGCAGTGGCGCATGTCCCTGACGTTTTGCCGTGAACTGCCGTGCTGCCGGGTGCCGCCGCAGCATCTCTTCGACCGTTGCCTTTGACAGCAGTTTTGAATTCTCGCCGCGGATGACGAGCAGCGGTATCTTCGCCATTGCGTCGAACTGCTTCCAAAGATCCGGCAGCAGCGTGCTGAAATCGGCAGCGATCACTGCCTCGGCGATGGCCGGATCGATATCCGCGACCAATCCATCATCAGTCTTGCGATAGATCGCATGGGCCATGGCGCGCCAATCGTCGACGGAAAGAGCAGGAAATTCCGCCTCGTGCAGTTCGCGAAGCAATCCGGCCGCATCGTCCCAGTCACGCGGCTTTCGCGGATTCGCGAGATAGGCTTGAATATGGCGAAGCCCTTCCGGTTCGAGCACCGGGCCGACATCGTTGAGCACGACGGATGCCAGCAGTTCCGGCTTCATTTCGGCGATGAGATGCAGGAGAAGCCCGCCACGTGAGGTTCCGATGAAGGCGGCTTGCGTGATGTTGAAGGCGGCGCAGGCGGTCAGAACGTCGTTTGCTTCCACGCCGAGATTGTAATTCTGCTTGCTGTGGTCCCACGCCGAGCGGCCTCGTCCCCGATAGTCGATCGCAATCACGCGTCTGGGGCGCTCCCGGTCCTTCGAAAGGATCAGCGCAAGCTGATGAAAATCGCGGGAATTGCGTGTCAGGCCGGGCAGGCAGATCACCGGCGCGGCGCCGGATGCGGAGGGATTTCCGGCCCCATAGTCACGGGCGTAGAGCTTGAGCCCGTCGACCGACTGGTATGTCTTGTCCTCGAAGCCTTCAGTGGTGTTCAAAAACATTGCGATTTCCCAGTTGCGGTCAGGAAATCTAGCCTGCTTCAGCGTCAAAGCAAATCGCTCAGGATGACGATCGCCCGCCGGTCAGGTCGCGCTCGATATCCGGCGTCTGCCCGAGCCTTGCCTTGTAGACCTCGTAATTCTCCATCACGCGCTGGACATAGTTGCGTGTTTCCGGAAAGGGGATGCGCTCGATCCAGTCGACGATTTCATTGATGGATTTGCCGCGCGGGTCGCCGTAGCGGCTGATCCATTCGGGCACGCGCTTCGGCCCGGCATTGTAAGCGATAAAGGTCAAGATGTAGGAGCCGCCGAAGGCGTTGATCTGTTCGCCGAGATAATGCGCGCCGAGCGTGGCATTGTAGCCGGCGTCGCCTGTCAGCTTGTCGGCCGAATAGGTGATGTTGTGGCGCTTGGCGACTGCCTTGGCGGTCCCGGGCAAGAGTTGCAGTAGGCCACGGGCGTTTGCGGACGAGACGGCGGCGGGGTTGAAAGCGCTTTCCTGCCTTGCGATGGCATAGGCGAGCGCTTTGCCCGAGCCGGAGATATTCGCGTTCGAGGGAATGACGCCGACAGGAAAGGCCAGCGCCGCGACGTCCATCCCGCGCGCATAGGCGATCTTGCCGACCTGCAGCGACAGGTGATGGTTGCCGGAGCCTTCCGCCTGCGCCGCCAGGATGGCAAGTTCGCCGGCGCTTTGAAGCTGCTCGGCGAGCGCCAGGTAAAGACTTGCCGCACGCCAGCCATGACCCGCAGCCTCAAGGCGCGAAATCGCCTGAATGGCTTCGCGCGACTGCAGGCTCTGGCGGTCTTTGCTTGTGGGCGACGGATAGGAGACATTGAGTGTCTTTCGCCCCAGCCGCTCTGCTGCGAGCTGACCGTAGAAAGTACTCGGGAAGTTTGCTGCTTTTGCGTAGAATTCGCCGGACTTGCCCGCCCCACCGGCTTCTGCGGCACGGCCCAGCCAATACCAGGCCCGCGAAACGGAAATCGGACCGTTCGAAACCTGAAGAATCTTGCGGAAATGCGCTTCGGCCGTCGCCGGATCCTGCAGCCCGCGCAACGCATACCAGCCGGCATGGAATTCGGCTTCGACAATATCTGCCGGGTTCGTCGCGACGTGATTTTCGACCACGCGGTAGGCGGCCTTGAATTGGCCCTGGTCGACAAGACCGCGGCTGACGATGCGCTGCTCGTTCCACCATTCGCCGGAATTCACCAGTTCATCGCGCGCTGAAGGTACTTGCGCCAGAAGCTTGGCGGCTTCGGCATATTTGTCCTGCTTGCGCAAATATTCGATGCGGGCAAAAAGATAGCCCGGATCATTCGACCATTTGCCATCGACTGCATTCAGGAGTGCCCCGGCATTGGCCGCCTTGCTCGCAACAGCCGACCACGCCTTGTAGAGGGACTGCGCCTGGCCCATCTCACCAAAGCGCTTGGCCTGCGCCGTCCGGCCCCGATACATCAGATATTCCATGCGCGCCTTGTGGTCGGCGGCGCCGAGAAGTGCTGAGAACTCCGAGAGCACCTTGTCTTCGGTCTCCGTGTCGAGTGCTTCGCTGCGCCAGATCTTGCGGATATGTTTTGCCGCCTGTGTCTGTCTGCCGGCAGAGACCAGCGCTCGAGAGAGGATCATTGCGCCGGGGGTCGTTTCCGGTGCGGTGTCGCCGAAAGCCGCGAGAATCGCAGCCGGGTCCGGATTTTCGTCGTAGAGCGCCCGCTCGGAATAAGCGCGCAGCTTGGAAAGTCCCGGCCAGCCTTTGAGTTCCTGAGCCGCGCCTGCAATTTCATAGGAAGGCACGCCCTTGATGCCGGAAACGGCGATCGCCCATGTCAGGACATGCCGGTCGAGCGTGCCATTGCCCATGCCGTTGCGGATCGAGATGGCCTGCTGTGGATTCTTGCTGGAAAGCGCGTCTAGCCCAGCCTTCAGGTTTGCGCTCACGGGCGCGACCGTCGTGCTGCGCGGGATGGCGCCGGTCATGATCGACTCAGGTGCCGAGGTTTGCGGCACAAAGCCGATTGGCTTTAGCTCCGCTACCGGAGCGCGCCCGTCAGGCAGCGGCGAGGCGGCGCTGCTCCACGCGGCGGCCGCAAGACCGAAGGTGGAGAAGATCAACACAGCTCTTTTCATCCGGTATACTCGCCAGGAAAATATGCCTCGAGTTTCGCCACAGGCCTCTTAATGAAACCTTACCGAAACCAGTAAAATTCGTTCACATTTGATGTCGGAATTTGCCCTAAACCGATCCATGCGCGCTTGTCGCGGCGATTTCGCCGCTTTATGGTGCGCAACCTATATTCAAGGAATGCGGCTGAAGCGTGGATATCGGCCGTGAGGAGTTGCGCATGTTCAAGGGATCCATTCCCGCCCTCGTCACCCCCTTCACTGATGCCGGACTGGTTGATGAAGCGTCCTTCGCTTCCCATGTGGACTGGCAGATCACGGAAGGCAGCAGTGGTCTCGTCCCTGTCGGCACGACGGGCGAGTCACCGACGCTGTCGCATGGCGAGCACAAACGTGTCGTGGAAATCTGCATCGAAGCGGCGGCCGGGCGGGTACCGGTCATGGCAGGCGCCGGCTCGAACAATACGCGCGAGGCGATCGAGCTTGCCCAGCATGCCGAAAAGGCGGGCGCAGATGCCGTGCTCGTCGTAACGCCCTATTACAACAAGCCGACCCAGAAGGGTCTGATCGCGCATTTTTCGGCCATCGCCGAGGCCGTCAGGATACCGATCTACATCTACAACATTCCCGGCCGCTCGGTGATCGACATGACGCCGGAAACGATGGGCGCGCTTGCCAAGGCGCATTCCAACATCGTCGGCGTCAAGGATGCAACCGGCAAGATCGAGCGCGTTTCCGAACAGCGTATCACCTGCGGCAAGGATTTCCGCCAGCTCTCGGGCGAGGACGCAACGGCACTCGGCTTCAACGCCCATGGAGGCGTTGGCTGCATTTCGGTAACGGCCAATGTCGCGCCGCGTCTCTGTGCCGAATTCCAGGCGGCAACGCTTGCCGGTGACTACAACAAGGCGCTCGAATATCAGGACCGCCTGATGCCGCTGCACAAGGCAATCTTCCTGGAGCCCGGCCTCTGCGGCGCGAAATACGGCCTTTCCAGGCTCGAACGCATGAGGCGCAACGTGCGCTCGCCGCTGCTCTCCACACTGGAGCCGCCGACAGAAGCGGCAATCGATGCCGCGATGCGTCATGCCGGGCTGCTGAACTGAGCGGAGCTGGAAGTCGGGGCTGCGTCCGTCTTCACAAGTTTCGGCTGTTCTCCTACATATGGGCGTAATGAGGGCGCGTGGTTTTGCGCGCCCGCAAGGATTGGATTGAGTCATGGCCCCCAAAGGCAGCCAGCGTATCGTGAAGAAGGTCGTGGCCGAAAACCGCAAGGCCCGCTTCAACTACGAAATCATCGATACATATGAGGCCGGGCTCGTTCTGATGGGCACCGAAGTCAAGTCCTTGCGCGAGGGCAAGGCCAATATCGCTGAATCCTATGCTTCGGATGAAGGCGGCGAGATTTGGCTCATTAATTCCTACCTGCCAGAATATCTGCAGGCCAACCGCTTCAACCACGAGCCGCGCCGCCGCCGCAAGCTGCTCTTGTCGAGCCGCGAGATCAACAGACTGCGTGCCGGCATCAATCGCGAAGGCATGACGCTGATCCCGTTGAAAATCTATTTCAACGACCGCGGCCGGGCGAAGATGGAACTGGCGCTGGCCAAGGGCAAGAAGCTGCACGACAAGCGCGAGTCTGAGAAGGAGCGCGATTGGAACAGGCAGAAGAGCCGCCTGCTGAAGGACAATGGTTAAGCGATGCGAAGGCTGAAGATTTCCGTAGCGTCGCAAGTCTTCGTGGCGAAGCTGGAGGTGGAAAAGGCTCCGAGAACCTGCGCGGCGTTCACGTCGCTGCTGCCCTTTCGAAATCAGACCATCCATTCGCGATGGAGCGGAGAGGCGATCTGGGTACCGCTCGGCGATCATCAGTTCGGAGTGGATTTCGAAAATCACACCTGCCATCCGTCGCGCGGCGATATCCTGCTTTATCCGGGCGGGTACAGCGAGACAGAACTGCTCTTTGCCTATGGCAGCTCCTCATTTGCGAGCAAGATGGGCGCTCTTGCCGGCAATCATTTCCTGACGGTCGTCGAAGGCCGCGAACAGCTCGATGACATGGGCAAACTGGTACTGTGGAAAGGCGCCCAGCCGATACTGTTTGAGGCTTTGGATTGAGAATTACTCCTCGAAGTCGCTCGCCGGGGCGATCTCGACGGGCTTCTGCGGGCGTTCGGACGGGTCGCGGCCGATCTCGCTTTTCAGCGACAGCAGATCGATGAAGTGATCCGCTTGGCGGCGCAGGTCGTCGGCGATCATCGGCGGCTGCGTCGCCATCGTGGAGATGATCGACACCTTACGGCCCTTGCGCTGAAGGGCTTCCACCAGGGTGGTAAAATCTCCGTCGCCGGAAAAGATGACGAGGTGGTCGACGGTTTCGGATTGCTCCATGGCGTCGATCGCCAGTTCGATGTCCATGTTGCCCTTGATCTTCCGACGGCCCATGGAGTCGGTGAATTCCTTGGCAGGCTTGGTGACGACCTTGTATCCGTTGTAGTCGAGCCAGTCGATCAGCGGGCGGATGGAGGAATATTCCTGATCCTCGATCAGCGCGGTGTAATAGTAAGCGCGCAGCAAGTATCCGCGTTTCTGAAACGCTTTCAATAGTTTGCGATAATCGATATCAAAGCCGAGACTCTTGGATGCAGCGTAGAGGTTGGCGCCGTCTATGAAGAGTGCAATCTTTTCGCGTGGGTCGAACATCGCTTGCCAATCCAATTAGAGTAATCCAAATCTTCTTCGGTCAAAATTCCATAAAAACAATGGCTTAACTAGCGAAGAAAGAATAATTCTTAATTTATGAATTATTCATATAAAGGAGATTTAGGGCACGATTCGGCATATTCCAAGCAACTAACGGTGGAATTGTCACATTCGCTCGAAAATTTTAGCAGGTCGGCCCATAAACGGCGGGGCCGCGCACGAAAAACTTGAATTCGCCTGCTTTTAATTGTATCGGGCGTTCTAATCCCGAAATCACGACCGTAAAGGACAGGCAATGGCCCGTGTCACAGTTGAAGATTGCATCGACAAAGTTGAGAACCGCTTCGAGCTGGTTCTGCTTGCCAGCCACCGCGCCCGGCTGATTTCCCAGGGTGCCTCGATCACCATCGATCGCGACAACGACAAGAACCCCGTCGTGGCGCTGCGCGAAATCGCCGATGAAACGCTGTCTCCCGACGATCTGAAGGAAGACCTCATCCACTCGCTGCAGAAGCATGTCGAAGTCGACGAGCCCGAACCGGATCCGGCAAGCCTCATTGCCGCTGGTGGCGTTGCGGCTGCGGAAGGCGAGGAGCAGGACGATCAGCCCGAGACGATCACTTTCGACCAGATGTCGGAAGAAGAGCTTTTGGCGGGTATCGAAGGTCTCGTGCCTCCGGAAAAGAGCGACGACTACTGATACGTCGCGAGACGATTACCAATCGTCAATCTTGCGCCTTTATTGCTAAGGCATATTATTACCAGTGCGTGCGCCAATCGGTGATTGGCGCGCTTTTGTTTTTATTGGAGTAGTCCCGGGATGATGCGGCAGTACGAGCTCGTGGAGCGGGTGCAAAAATACAAGCCCGACGCCAATGAAGCTCTGCTGAACAAAGCCTATGTCTATGCCATGCAGAAGCACGGACAGCAGAAGCGTGCCAGCGGTGATCCCTATATCTCCCATCCGCTCGAAGTCGCCGCGATTCTGACAGACATGCATCTCGACGAGTCGACGATTGCCGTTGCTCTGCTGCATGATACGATCGAGGATACGACGGCGACACGCGCCGAGATCGACGAGCTCTTCGGCGAGGATATCGGTCGGCTGGTCGAGGGCCTGACGAAGATCAAAAAGCTCGATCTCGTCACCAAGAAGGCCAAGCAGGCGGAGAACCTGCGCAAGCTGCTGCTTGCGATCTCCGACGATGTGCGCGTGCTGCTCGTCAAGCTGGCCGACCGCCTGCACAATATGCGAACGCTCGACCACATGTCGGCGGACAAGCGTGCCCGCATCTCCGAGGAGACGATGGAAATCTATGCGCCGCTTGCGGGGCGCATGGGTATGCAGGACATGCGCGATGAGCTGGAGGAGCTTTCCTTTCGCCACATCAACCCGGAGGCTTACGAAACCGTCACGAAGCGTCTGCAGGAGCTCTCGCAGCGTAACGAAGGCTTGGTCAAGAAGATCGAAACGGAACTTCGCGATCTCCTGGTGGCCAACGGCTTGACGACAGCCAAGGTCAAGGGGCGCCAGAAGAAGCCGTATTCGGTTTTCCGCAAGATGCAGTCGAAGTCGCTTTCCTTCGAGCAGCTTTCGGATGTCTATGGCTTTCGCATCCTCGTCGAGGACGTTCCGGCCTGCTATCGCGCGCTCGGCATCGTTCATATGCGCTGGCGCGTCGTGCCTGGCCGCTTCAAGGACTACATCTCAACGCCAAAGCAGAACGACTACCGCTCGCTGCACACGACGATCGTCGGCCCCTCCAGCCAGCGCATCGAGCTGCAGATCCGCACCAAGCGCATGCATGAGATCGCCGAATACGGCATTGCCGCGCACGCCCTTTACAAGGACGGCGCGACCAATACCGAGGGCGATATTCTCTCGCGCGAATCCAATGCCTATTCATGGCTGCGCCATACGATTGAGGCGCTGGCCGAAGGCGATAGCCCCGAGGAATTCCTCGAACACACCAAGCTTGAGCTGTTCCAGGACCAGGTCTTCTGCTTCACGCCGAAGGGCAAGCTGATCGCCTTGCCGCGTGGCGCAACCCCGATCGATTTTGCTTACGCCGTTCACACCAATATCGGCGACACGACGGTTGGTGCCAAGATCAACGGCCGCATAATGCCGCTGGTAACAAGACTTGCAAACGGCGACGAGGTCGAGATCATCCGCTCAGGCGTACAGGTTCCGCCAGCTGCGTGGGAGGAGATCGTCGTCACCGGCAAGGCGCGTGCCGCAATCCGCCGCGCAACGCGCCTGGCGATCCGCAAGCAATATGCAGGCCTCGGCCATCGCATTCTGGAGCGCACCTTCGAGCGGGCGGGGAAGATATTCTCCCGGGACGCGATGAAGCCGGCGCTGCACCGCCTGGGCCAGAAGGACGTCGAAGACGCAATTGCCGCCGTCGGCCGGGGCGAGATGTCCTCGCTTGATGTTTTGCGCGCTGTCTATCCTGACCATCAGGATGAGCGCGTCACCGTCAAGCCGAGCGGCGATGACGGCTGGTTCAACGTCCGCAGCGCCTCGGGGATGATCTTTAAGGTCCCAGACAAGAACAAGGCGGAGACGGACGCCGATATGGGACCGATCCGCGGCATTTCCGGCAACATCGCCGTGCAGTTCGCGCCCGCAGGCGCCGTGCCCGGCGATCGCATCGTAGGCATCATGGAGAAGGGGAAGGGCATCACCATCTACCCGATCCAGTCGTCGGCGCTGCAACGTTTCGATGATCAGCCCGATCGCTGGATCGATGTGCGCTGGGACCTGGACGAGGCCAACAAGTCGCGCTTCATGGCGCGCGTGCTCATCAATGCATTGAACGAGCCGGGCACGCTGGCCAAGGTTGCGCAATCGGTTGCAGGCCTTGACGTAAATATCCGTTCCTTGAACACGGTTCGCGTCGCCGCCGACTTCACCGAAATGGCGGTCGATGTCGAAGTATGGGATCTCCGCCAGCTCAACCAGCTGCTTGCGCAACTGAAGGATCTGGATTGTATCGCGACGGTGCGGCGCCTTTACGACTGAGGCGTCTGCACATTTTATAACCTCTTTGTTGCGGAATACGCGTGCCGAAGAGGCAAGGCATGCGCAGCTTGCATGGCTGTGCCTATATTAGAGCGTTGGTAATTGTGCACTGCAGCACCTATCTTCTGGTCGTCAGAGAATGAACAAAAGAAAGAGCCAACGCTATGTTTAGTCCGATCAAGAAAATCGCCCGCGCCCTTCGCGTCCCGAGCCTACAGGAACGTGAAATGGCATACCTCAACGGTTCGTATGACCGTATCGATCTTGAATATCGTCAGCGTCAGGTTGACCGTGGCCTGTTCCGTGGCCGTTGATTGCGGCTCGATACTTCCAAGGATGTGAAAGGGCGCCAAGCATGAGGTGCGCCCTTCGGTGACGAACTTTGACGGCGGCTTTGGCGCGCGCGCCCCGAGAGTCTTTCCTGCTCTTGTCATGGCAACATGCGCTGTCCTAAATAGCCGCCATGCTGTTTCGCCGTAGAAAACCTGCAGGATTTCGTGAAAGGACGCGGGAGTTGTTCTGGCCCCGCAAGGGCTTTCTGCGTCCGCTGCGCTATCTGAAGATGCGCATCCTGCGCCTGACGGCTTCACCGCATGCCGTGGCAATGGGTGTTGCAGCGGGCGTTTTCGTATCCTGGACGCCGTTCATCGGCGTGCATTTCATCATGGCTTTCGTGCTTGCCTATTTCCTCTCCGGAAACATGGTTGCGGCAGCGCTCGGCACGGCGGCATTCGGCAATCCCCTCACATATCCGTTCATCTGGGCGGCAACCTGGGAGATCGGTCATCTGCTGCTCAGGCGCCAAAATGCAATGGCCGGGCAGTCCGTCGATCTGATGGAGCTTTTTCACAAGCTCCGTTTCAACGAGCTCTGGAAACCGGTGCTCGAGCCAATGCTGGTCGGTGCCATTCCTCCGGCCGCCATTACCTCCGTTGT
Organism: Rhizobium etli 8C-3; assembly: GCF_001908375.1. Classification (NCBI taxonomy): domain Bacteria; kingdom Pseudomonadati; phylum Pseudomonadota; class Alphaproteobacteria; order Hyphomicrobiales; family Rhizobiaceae; genus Rhizobium; species Rhizobium etli. The sequence continues at coordinate 1,268,514 of NZ_CP017241.1, forward strand.
GCTTTATATCCTGACGTTCTACACCGTGAAGGGCTTTCAAGTCCGCCGCCGCGAGAGGCTGATGGAGCGGGCGCGCCTTCACCTTGCCCATCCCGCGCGGGATACTCCGACGGTATGATTTCGTTTCGACAGAGAGGCATCGCATGATCATCGGCATTGGCAGCGACCTGATCGACATCCGCCGTGTCGAAAAGTCGCTCGAGCGCTTCGGCGAGCGCTTCACCCACCGTTGCTTCACCGAGATCGAGCGGGCGCGCTCCGACCGCCGCGCCAACCGCGCCGAATCCTATGCCAAGCGTTTCGCCGCCAAGGAAGCCTGTTCGAAGGCGCTCGGCACGGGCATGGCGCAGGGCGTTTTTTGGAAGGATCTGGGTGTCGTCAACCTGCCGAGCGGCAAGCCGACGATGCAATTGACGGGGGGCGCCGCTGTCGTGCTTCAGTCCATGCTGCCCGCCGGACACAAGGCGATGGTACATTTGACGATCACCGATGATTACCCGCTTGCCCAGGCGTTCGTGATCATTGAAGCGCTGCCGGAAAGCCTGTGAGGAGCGGCGTGTCGTCGCTTTTCATGTTCGCGGCATTGCCGCCACCGGCCGAAGCCGCTAGAGAGAAGCAAACAGAGATTGCGCCGCTGCGGCGCCTTTAAGGAACAAGACTGCGTGTCCGAAAAAGCCGATACTAAGCCGAACGCCCTTTGGGAAAATATTAAAGTCATTATTCAGGCATTGTTGCTGGCGATGGTGATCCGGACGGTCTTCTTCCAGCCGTTCACGATTCCATCCGGCTCGATGATGCCGACCCTGCTCGTGGGCGACTACATCTTCGTCAACAAGTTCGCTTACGGCTATTCGAAATATTCGCTGCCTTTTTCGCCAGATCTCTTCAGCGGCCGCATCTTCGGCTCCGAGCCGAATCGCGGCGATATCGTCGTCTTCCGCTTCCCGCCGAACCCGGATATCGACTACATCAAGCGCGTCGTCGGCCTGCCGGGCGACCATGTCCAGGTCACGGATGGCGTGCTCCATATCAATGGCAAGCCGGTTCCGAAGGTGGCGGACGGCGCCTTCACCTCCGATTACAAGCTCGATCCGGGCGAAGACGTGCCGGTATTCCGCGAAACGCTCGACAATGGCAAGACCTACGACACGCTCGACCAGTCGCCCGTCTCGCGCGGCGACAACACCCAGGATTTCGTCGTGCCGGAGGGCCATTACTTCATGATGGGCGATAACCGCGACAATTCTCTCGACAGCCGTTTTGACGTCGGCTTCGTTCCGGCGGAAAACCTCGTCGGCCGCGCCAGCGTCATCTTCTTCTCGCTCGGCAACGACACGTCGTTCCGCGAAATCTGGAAATGGCCGACCAACATGCGGTGGGACCGCCTCTTCAAGGTTGTTGAATGAGCAAAGTGCAGACGCTTTCGGCGGCGGACCGGACGAGGCTTGAAGCCTTGATCGGCCACGAGTTCGCCGGCAAGGAGCGCCTGGACCGGGCTTTGACGCATGCGAGCGCCCGCACGCAGAAAGGCGCCAACTACGAACGTCTGGAGTTCCTGGGCGACCGTGTGCTGGGCCTGTGCATCGCCGAACTTCTGTTTCGCACTTTCGGGACGGCCGGGGAGGGCGAGCTGTCGGTGCGCCTGAACCAGTTGGTCAGCGCCGAAACCTGCGCGGAAGTGGCCGACGAACTGGGCCTGCACCTGTTTGTCCGTACAGGCGCTGACGTCAAGAAGCTCACCGGCAAGCGCATGATGAACGTGCGCGCCGATGTCGTTGAAAGCCTGATCGCGGCACTCTATCTCGACGGCGGTCTTGAAGTCGCCCGCCGCTTCATCCTGAATTACTGGGAAAAGCGGGCGACCCGCGCCGACGGCGCAAAGCGCGACGCCAAGACCGAACTGCAGGAATGGGCGCACGCGAAATTCGGCGTCACGCCGCAATATCGGGTTGAAGAACGCACCGGGCCGGATCATGATCCGCGCTTCACGGTGACGGTTGAAGTCGTCGGCGTGAAGCCGGAAACGGGCGTTGAGCGCTCGAAACGTGCAGCCGAACAGATCGCCGCAGCAAAGATGCTGGAACGCGAAGGCATTTGGCAGAAAACCTCTGCCGGAAATTGACGGGACAATGACGAACGAAAACGATATGGCGCATGAAGTCGCCGCTGAAACCAATGGCGAAACGCATTCCGGCTTCGTCGCCCTGATCGGCCCGACCAATGCCGGGAAATCGACCTTGGTAAACCGCCTTGTCGGTGCCAAGGTGTCGATTGTCAGCCATAAGGTGCAGACGACGCGTGCCATTGTCCGCGGCATCGCCATTCATGGCAATGCGCAGATCGTCTTCATGGACACGCCCGGAATCTTCAAGCCGCGCCGCAGGCTGGACCGGGCCATGGTGACGTCGGCCTGGGGCGGTGCCAAGGATGCCGATCTCATCATGCTGCTGATCGACAGCGAGCGCGGCCTGCGCGGCGACGCGGAGGCGATCCTTCAAGGCCTCAAGGAGGTGCGGCAGCCGAAGATTCTGCTGCTCAACAAGATCGACCGCGTCAAGCGTGAAGACTTGCTGGCGCTGGCCGCCGCGGCGAACGAGAAGATCGCTTTCGAGCAGACCTTCATGATCTCGGCAGAGAACGGCTCGGGCTGCGACGACGTCATGGATTATCTCGCCAAGACGCTGCCCGAGGGCCCCTGGTATTATCCGGAGGATCAGATCTCTGATCTGCCGATGCGCCAGCTCGCTGCCGAGATTACCCGCGAAAAGCTCTTCCTGCGACTGCACCAGGAGCTTCCCTATTCCTCCCATGTCGAAACGGAAAAGTGGGAAGAGCGCAATGACGGTTCGGTCCGTATCGAGCAGGTGATCTACGTCGAACGCGACAGCCAGAAGAAGATCACGCTTGGCAAGGGCGGCGAGACAATCAAGGCGATCTCCTCGGCATCCCGCAAGGAGCTCGCCGAAATCCTCGAGCAGCCAGTGCACCTCTTCCTCTTCGTCAAGGTTCGCGAGAACTGGGGCGATGACCCGGAGCGGTTCCGGGAAATGGGACTCGACTTTCCGCGCTGACCGATTGAAAAAGACCGGCTGGAATGGGGCTTGGCGACACCAGGCGGCCGCTCATAAAATTTATGCGGCCACGTCTTTTTTGAATGCAAAATGCTCAAACAGAAAATAAGGTCGGTGATGCCACTTTTCATCCGATTTTGTCTCTTATCGACAGAATCGGAAAAAGCGGCTCACTCAGGTCGCATGGCTTATAGCCCGCTAACCGGGCATAAGGGGGTACCAGAGGTAGAGATGCGGGTTAAGCAGGCGGTGTGCGCCGTAAACGGCGTTCAGCGAAGGGCGCGGAGATCATGAACGCAAGCCGTGTTCTGATCCTTGAAGACAGTCTCATCATCGCGATGGAGGCGGAAGATATGCTCCGCGCCGTCGGCGTGGAGACCATCGATATCGCAGGCGACCTCGATCAGGCGATGGATGCCGTGAAATCAAAAAGCTATGATTTCGCGCTGCTCGACGTCAATCTCGGCGAGGCGATGAGCTTCGGTTTTGCGCGGCATCTGAATGATATGGGCATCCCTTTCGGCTTCGTCAGCGGCTATTCCGATACGCGAGACTTCCCGCCGGACCTCCAGGATGTGCCGCTTCTCGTAAAGCCCTTTGATGAAGGTGCGATGCGCGAATTCCTCGAGAAGCTCTTTCCGACTGCCGAATTGGACCCGGCTCCATGACATAAGGCCGTGCTTGCTTTAGGATCAATTCGGCAAGCCCGAGGTTCGTTCGCCATGCAGTGGCAGGATCATGCAATCATTCTTGGCCTCAAGCGCCACGGCGAGACCAGCGTCATTGCCGAAGTGATGACGCGTGCTCGCGGCCGGCATCTCGGCATGGTGCGTTCCGGCCGTTCGCGCGCGATGCAGCCGGTGCTGCAGCCGGGCAACGAGGTGGATGTCATCTGGCGCGCGCGCCTCGACGAGCATCTCGGCGAATTCCGCATCGAGCCGCTGCGGTTGCGCGCAGCACAGCTCATGGAAACAGCCACCGCCGTCTATGGCGTGCAGGCAATGGGCGCTCTTTTGCGGCTTTTGCCGGAGCGCGACCCGCATCCCCATCTTTACGATGCGCTCGAAGTCATCCTCGACAATCTCCACAATCCGGCGGATGCCGGTGAACTTTTCGTCCGTTTCGAGCTTGCCGTCCTCAACGACCTCGGCTTCGGCCTTGACCTTGACGAATGCGCTGCAACCGGCGCGCGGACCGACCTTGCCTTTGTCTCGCCGAAATCCGGCCGGGCGGTGAGCCGGACAGCCGGGATCCCCTGGGCGGACAAGATGTTCGTGCTTCCGGCCTTTCTGCGCGCCGACGGCAATGATGCCGCAGACTTCGACGGTCTGAGCGCGGCCTTTCGCCTGACGGGCTTTTTCTTGCATCGCCACGTCTACGAGCCGCGCGGCATCGAGGCGACGGCCGCCCGCGATGGCTTCATTCAGGCAGCCCTGAAGGCACTCAAATCGAGTTCGTCTCCCGCGGCCGTTCCTGCCGCGCCGGACGAGCGCTCGGCCTAAGGGTTGTCTTTCACTGCGGAAAAACATGCTGCGGAATTGGAGGTTTATCCGTTCCGGCGTCCTGCCTATGTCTGCTCATGTTGCTTTGGAGGACTTTCATGCTGACGAAGACAGATAATGCGACAATGATCAAGCTCTGGAATGGCCGCGAAATCCCGAGGCTCGGCATGGGCTGCTGGGCGATCGGCGGGCCGTTCTTCTCAGGTGATGTGCCACTCGGCTGGGGGGAGGTCGACGACGACGAGTCGATCGAGGCCATACATTGCGCCGTCGATCTCGGAATCCGCTTTTTCGACACGGCTTCGAACTATGGCGCCGGGCATTCGGAAGAAATCGTTGGCCACGCGATTGGCAATCGAGACAATATCATTATTGCCACGAAATTCGGCTTTGCCACCGACGAGAAGACGAAGCAGGCAACTGGCGCCTTTGCCGATCCGGCCTTCATCCGCCAATCGGCGGAAACGTCGCTGCGCCGGCTGAAGCGCGAGCGGCTCGATCTCCTGCAGTTCCACCTGAACGATTTTCCGCTGGAAGCGTCGGACGAAGTTTTTGATGTACTCGAGGCTTTGAAGGGCGAAGGTAAGATTGACGCCTTCGGTTGGAGCACGGACTTCCCCGATCGCGCTGCCCGTCATGCAGGTCGCAAGGGATTCGTATCCGTACAGCACACAATGAATGTCTTCGAGCCGGTGCCGGCCATGGTCGATGTGATAGAGATGAACGGCCTTTTGTCGATCAACCGCGGGCCGCTGGCGATGGGGCTCTTGAGCGGCAAATTCACGCCGGAGACGACGGTCGGCGTCAAGGATGTCCGCGCCTCGAGCCTCGACTGGATGGTTTATTTCAAGGATGGACGCATCGCGCCGCAATTCGCAGCCCGCCTGGAAGCCGTCCGCGACCTTTTGACCACGGGCGGCCGCACGCTGACGCAAGGCGCTCTTGCATGGTTATGGGCACGCTCGCCACGCACGCTGCCCATTCCCGGCTTCCGCACAGTCGCCCAGGTCGAGGAAAACGCCGGCGCTTTGGAAAAGGGACCGCTGTCACGGGACCTGATGGCACGGATCGATGCGGCGCTCGCGGGCCGTTAACCCGACGCGCGCACCTTGAAAGCCCAGCCTTCCGGCCGTTCCTCGATGATGGTGACAGCATCGCCGATGGCGATCCGGCCGGAGCCGCGCGGTACGGCATTCCAGCCGAAAATCGGGCCGGGCACGCGGCGGTCTGCCGACATGCGGATGCGGCTCATGGCGACCATCGGGTTTGGCACATCGCGAGAGCCCGTCACCTGGTCCTGCGTCGTCATGATGCAGCGCGAGCAGGGTTTCACCAGATCGAAACGGATTGCGCCGATCTCGATTGCCGCCCAGCGGTCCTCCAGCCAGGCTTCGTCCGTATCGATAACGATGTTCGGCCGAAAGCGCTCCATGCCGACGCTGCCCTGCTCAAGCGAGGCGAGGTTGGCGTTGAGCGCTTTCAGCGAACCGGTCGTCGTCACCAGGATCTGATAGCCGTCAGCGAATGTCATGGGAGTCTCACCGCCTGCCCATTCGGGATTGGCGATGCGCTGTGCCTGGCTATCGAAGAAGACCAGTCTCACCTCCCGTCCGAGCCATTGGGAAAGCCGAGCATTGCTTTCGTCGTCGGCAACTGCGGCGTTCACCAGGGATTTCCAGACGACGACGTCCATGCGGCGCTCCGGCTGCGGGACGGCGATATCCGGCTTGCCCGTCATCACCAGCCGAAAAGTCTCCGGCTCGGGTCGGACTTCGATCCGTGCGAGTGCCGGCAATTCGCGTTGCGTGATGAAATGACCGTCAGGATCCGTCACCATCGCGCGCCGGTCGCCGGAAAGGCCGAATGCATCGACCGCCGAGAAAGGGATGGCAATGGCGCGAGCGCTCTTGAGCGGATAGATGAAAAGATCGCTGACGCGCATTTCGTTCTCCTAGATCTCGTCCATGAATGCTGTGAGAAAGTCGCGCAGACGCTTGTCGCGTTCGGCGGCAAGGGCGCGCCCCGCCGCCGTCTGGAATCCGTCGGCAAGTTTGAACAGCTTTGTCTGGAAATGGTCAATGGCATAACGCCGATCGTCGAGGGGGCGTCGTTCGGCAGCCGGATCGAATGGATCATAAAGGCCAGACGCCATGCGACCGCCGATATAAAAACAGCGCGCCGCGCCCACCATGCCGATTGCATCGAGGCGGTCGGCGTCCTGCAATATTTTCGCTTCCAGGGTTTCGGGCGTGATGTTGGCAGAAAAGCTGTGGGTGGTGATCGCATGCGCGACGGCCGCGATCTCATCTGCCGCCCAGCCCAGTCTCTCCAGGATGCTGGATGCCTTCTGTGCCGCGAGTGTCGAAGCTTTGGACCGCAACGGGGAGCTCTTTTCGACTGCGACGCAGTCATGAAGCAAAACGGCGGCGGCGAGGATCCGACCGTCTCCGCCCTCTGTTGCATGTATCCGCATCGCATTGCGGAAGACGCGCAGGATATGGGCAAGGTCATGCGACCCGTCATCGCCTTCCGTGGCGTAGAAAGTGAGTTTGGCCGCGAGACTCTCGAAAGGAGAAAAGGCCTTGGCGTCGAACATGCCTGTCACCGGAATTTTGGAAGCGCTGGGACTTTCGCATAAAGCTTCCCGGCACGAGTCGCAATGAAGCTCTCAACCCACCTTCTCCATGGATCCGGAGCGCGATGCTGAAAGCAGCCGCGCGATGTCCCGGGCAGGTGCCGGCGGGCTGATGTAGTAGCCTTGAATCTCGTCGCATTCCTCACTTTCGAGCAGGCTCTTCTGTTCGGCCGTCTCGACGCCCTCGACGGTGACGCGCATGCCGAGTGCGTCGCCGAGCAGGATGATCGCGTGCATGATGGCATAGGCTTCCTTGTTTTCGGATATTCCGCAGACGAACGATTTGTCGATCTTGATCTTGTCGAAAGGAAAGCTGCTCAGGTAGCTCAGCGACGAATAACCGGTACCGAAATCATCCATGGAAATGCGGATGCCACGTTCCTTCAGGGCATGAAGGATCGGCAGCGTATCGTCGAGATTTTCCATCAGCACGCTTTCGGTGATTTCCAGTTCCAGCCGCGCCGGGGATATCGCAGCCTCAGCAATGGCCTCATCGACATCGGCTACAAGATTGCCGCTGGTGAACTGGATCGCCGAGACATTGACGGCGATCTTGATGTCTTCCGGCCAGCAGGCAGCCTCGCTGCACGCCTTTCTGAGAACCCAGCGCCCGATATCGACGACGATGCCGACCTCTTCGGCAAGTGGGATGAACTCCATCGGCGGCACGCGGCCGCGCGTCGGATGGTTCCAGCGCAGAAGGGCTTCGAAACCGCAAATGCGCTGCTGACGCAGGTCGTAGAGCGGCTGGTAATGCAGTTCGAATTCGTCGTTGTGGGATGCCAGCCGAAGGTCGGCTTCGAGCGCGTGGCGGGCCTGGATGCTTGATGCCATCTCGGTGGTGAAGAAGCGCTCATGCTTGCGTCCGTCCGCCTTGGCCTGCGAGAGCGCGACGCCGGCATTGCGGAGCAATACGTCGGTCTCGGCGCCATCTTCTGGCGCCAGTGCAATTCCCATCGAGACGCTGAGCTCGATCTGCTTGTCGCCGCGAAAAAAGGGCTCGGAAAGCTCTCGACGGATCTGGTCGGCAAGCGCCGTGACATTCCACGGCTGCTGCCTTCCGCGTTGAAGAATTGCGAATTCATCGGAGCCGAGGCGGGCCAGCGTGTTCTCGCTGCTGGCCGATGCACGGATGCGTTCGGCAACCTGGCGAAGGATGGTGTCGCCGGTCGAAACGCCCATCGTATCGTTGATGGCTTTGAAGCGGTCGAGGTTCAGGTGCACGAGCGCGATCTGCTCGTCCGGCGCACGCTCGGAAAGAGCTGCGTCGACCTGCTCACGAAAGCGGATGCGGTTCGGCAGGCCGGTCAGCGGATCATGATGCGCGAGGTGGGCGATTTGCTCGGCGGCCTTCCGCTCTTCGGTAATGTCGGAATGGATCGCGATGTTGCTGCCATCCGGTAAGACGGTCACAACGCTGAAGATAACGCGGCCGTCATCCATCAGCCATTCGCGCCGGCGGATTCTACCTTGACCGGGCGGCACTGCGGGCGCCTCTTTGGATCGGTATTTGGATCGCACCATCTTCCTCTCTTTTCCGCGGATCCTGGTACTGAGAGCTCGCACCGAAACTCCAGGGACCGCCTGATCGGCGGAGAAACCGAAGAGCTGGCGGAACCGGTCGTTGCAAAGGATCAGGCGCTGTGCCGCGTCGAAGACGCTGAGACCGAGCGGCAGGTTATCGAGCACGAGGGCGAAAAGGGCATGGTTGCGGCCATGGCTTCGATAGGACTCGATGACCAGCGCCATGAGGCGCTTGGCGTCGACTGAACCGTCGCTGCCTACGGCTTGGGTGCATTGCTGCCAAAAAAGCGTTTCAGCATCCATGAGGGCAATTACTCCTGCATGCAGGCCACTACGAATCACCGCTGATCCCACAGCTCAGATCCGAGCAGGAAACGCCGCGCTTGGCGCCGGGCATGCAAGCCTTTCTCAAAAATTTTGAATATTCATTTAAACTATTAAACAATACCGGAAACGACGGGTTACGCTGCGGCAACCCGGTGCAATCATTATCTGTTGGTCGAATTAACAATCGGTTGCCTGCGACGTATATCAAAAATCGCATGTTTTTCGCAATGCCGCATGCACGCGGGATGCGAGGCGGCAAGCTTCGCGTAAAAGCTTTGTCAATCTTGATTAATGAGAAGTTAACAACTTATTGACCCGACTCGCAAAACAGTTTACCCACCGAGTCAGTTTTTGGTTTTCCCGATCGTATTGCGTACAGACATCACCGAAAAAAAGGCGGTGAACGGAGGTTTGTATGACTCATGTTTCATCTGTTTCAGAAACGTCTTATGCCTATTTGGCGACCCTTTCGCGGCTGGACGCGAATGGAGACGGCGTATTGAGCCGCGGGGAACGCGCAGCTGATGAAAAGCCCGGCATTTTCAAGCGGTTCAGTGAAGACGATGCCGGAGGCCAGCCGCGCTCTACAGCTGGCGACAATGTTCTTGCGCTGATGATCGAACTTGGCGATAGCGGCGCCGGGAGCGTTGCATCGAATTCTCAAAATGCGGCGGGCGAGAGCGATCACGCCTCCGAAATCTACCGAAATACATACGGCCAGTACGACCTCGACATCGCGTCCTGAGCTTGACCTGCAGCAATCGACAGCCGGCCCCGATGGCCGGCTTTTTCTTTGCCTGGTCTGCAGCAGGAACACCTTCCTCCATGAGGCGTTGGGAACAATAAGCTCTCAAAAATGGAAGGAATCCGGATGGCCAGGATCGTCACAATCGCGGCATTTGCCGTTGCCGCAACGGCTTCGATGGCAATTGCGCAGGACAAGCAGACGGCAGTTGCAAATTTTGTCGGAGAGGACGGCAAGGAAAACGGCCGTGCTACGCTGACGGCTGCGGCCAGCGGCGGTGTATTGATCGAGCTGGAGGTCTCTAACCTTCCGGCAAACCGATGGGTAGGTTTCCATGTCCACGAAGTCGGCAAATGCGACCCGGCCACCCATCATGAATCGGCAGGCAAGCATTTCGATCCGACGAAGGCCGAGCACGGCATCCTGACAGCCAAGGGTCCGCATGCCGGCGATATGCCGAACCAGTTCGTCGATCAACATGGCGTCCTGCGCGCACAGGTTTTCAACAGCATGGCCACGCTTGACGGCAAGGAGGACGGCGTTCGCGGCCGTGCCCTCATGATCCACGCAAATTCGGATGACTATCGCAGTCAGCCGGCGGGCGATGCAGGCGCAAGGCTGGCTTGCGGCGTTATCGAATGAAGGGGCAAGACGCGCCGTCTTCTCAACTGTAGTAGAAGCGCTCGGCGTACCAGTCCGTCGAAGCCATCGGTTTTTCCTGCGCTACCCAGCGAGCGATATCGCTTTCCTCCAGCAAATCCGCCGTCACCTGGTCTTCAACGCCGACAAAGATGAGATTGGTATTTTCCCTGAGGCGCGGATCGAGCGTAAAGCCCATCCGGCTGTCATTGGCGCTGTGTAGCAGGTTCATCCGGACATAGAAGAATTCCGGATGGTAGCTCATCTCGCTTGCCTCGTTGAAGGCATGTGCGACGTCGATGACCGACTTTGCCGGACCATTATAGGCGGTGATTGCCTCGTTAAGCCCGAAGGTCGCCCCGTAAAGCGCGGCGGAACGGGCGGGAATGAGGGTTATTTCGCCGTTGGTCAGATCGATCTGCTGTCCGGAAAAGCCGTTGACCTGACCGTCGAGCGCGCCTTGGAAGAAATAGGAGAAGCGTCCGCGCGTCAGATAGATCGCCTGCCAGCGAAACCGGACATATTCTTCCGACGGCCCGGTAAGTCCCTTCAGGGTCTGCAGGCACTGCACAAACGTATCGCGGTAGTTCGGCAGCGGCATCGGTCAATCTCCTTGGAAGGGTAACCGACAGAGCGTCAAAACGTTCCGCGGCGGAGCACCGGTTGCCTACCGGCGGCCTTGTCTTTCGGACATCGCCGGCTCGCCGGCTATCCCTTCGGCGTCGGCGTCCGCCGGACTGGGCGGCACTTGCGTGCCGTAGGGGGGAATGAGATGCCCGTTTCGGTCTACGGCGAGCTTGGCGCGTTTGATCATGTCGCGGCTCACGCCCCACCAGTCCCCGGTCTTGGCCCAGTAGCGCAGCGTGATACCGATCGTGGCGCCGCTCATGCTGTCGATGAAGACGGCAGGGGCCGGCGTTCTAAGGATGCGCGGGTCGGCCTTGGCAAAGCCGAGCAATCGCTCCATGGCGGCATCGGCATCGTCTTCATAGGCGAGGCTTATCTTCAGCTCGTTCTGGCGCGTTGGTTCACGACTGTAGTTGGTGATCGGCGTGTTCCAGAGGATGGAATTCGGAGCGAGCCGATAGAGCCCGTCGGATGTCTTCAATTCCGTGGCGAAGAGACCGATCTCGCGAACGGTGCCCGAGACGCTGCTCGTCTCGATATACTCCCCGACCCGGAAGGGGCGCAGGATGAGCAGCATGATGCCCGCTGCAATATTCTGCAGCGTTCCCTGCAGCGCAAGGCCGATCGCCAGGCCCACAGCGCCAAGAGCAGCGATGATCGACGCAGTCTGAACGCCGAATTGGGCAAGAACCGTAACAAAAACGAGGATCAACAGTGCATAGCGCAAGACATTCGTGAAGAAACGCGCCAGCGTCTCGTCGATGCCACGCACCCGCGACATGCCTTCATAGGCCCAACGGCTCACGAAGCTTGCCATGATCCAGCCGGCGATCAGAAGGATCATCGCTCCAAGGATCGAGAACGCATATTGCACGGCAAGCGCGCTTGCCTCGTTGAGCGCCGTGCGGGTTGCCGCGATGACGTCCGTTGCCTGCTCCATGCCGAGGCTAGATGGGGCAGGAGGCGGAAGCGTCAACCGACCAATTCGGTCTTTACCGAGAACACGAAAGGCGCATTGCCATCGGCATCGGCACCGCGTCCGATGGCGCGCACGGCATCCACCAGACGGCCCTTTCGTCGAAGCAGCACATCGCCGATTTCGACAATGCGGGCATTTGGCGTCGCATAGGGCGAGGCGATGCGCAGGCGCTTTGCCAGCGCCATCTCGTCCTGCTCAGGCGCAAGCGAAAGCGCGGCGATCAGGGCGGCGGCGGGGGAGCGGGATACGCCCATCCAGCAATGGATCAGCAGAGGAGAGCGCTGGTCCCAGGCGGCGGCAAAATCGATCAGCCGGCGCACATGCTCCTCCTCAGGCGCGACCAGCTTTCCCGTTCCCTTGAAGGCAATGTCGTTCATATACAGAAGTAGATGGCGGTCGGCGGCAATCACGCCGGGCCGGTGGAAGGCCTGTTCCTTTGCCATCAGGCTGATCATTTCCCGCGCGCCGTGGCGCACCGCCATTTCGGCGATCCCGGAAAGGGGCGAAACGACGATCCTCGTCATAGTTTCGTGCTCCTCCGCATCATTTCGATCGCCTCGAAGCGCTCGCAGAAGAGTCGCTGCGCATCCAGCGCCGGAAGCGGCTCGATCAACAGCATGTCCTTGCTGATGCCGCGCGGCTGGCCGAAGAATTTCCGGGCTTCGACAGGCGTGAAACCGGCAAGGCAGGTCGCCTCGAAATATGCCGCGATCGTATCGGCCTTCTTGATCTTTTCCTTGAGTTCCCGTGACGGGTGCGGCGGCAGGCCGAAGCGCAGGTGAACGGCCGCCTCGAGACGCTTTTCCACGGCCTTATAGCCGCCGCCGACGACTGACTTGAACGGCGAGATCATGTCGCCGATCACATATTCGGGGGCGTCGTGCAGCAGCGCCATCAAGCAATCGTCAGGCGTCGCATGGTTGAACCGCCGGAAGATGTCCTCGACGACGAGGCAGTGCTGGGCGACGGAGAAGGCATGGTTCCCGCGGGTCTGGCCGTTCCAGCGCGCGACACGCGCCAGCCCGTGGGCGATATCGCTGAGTTCGACATCCAGCGGCGAGGGGTCGAGCAGATCCAGGCGTCGGCCAGACAGCATGCGCTGCCATGCGCGCGGCTCCTTGTTCACGCGCTTACCTCGTTTGCGACGGCAGGGAAGGTGAGGCCGGACCACGGCGGCAGTCTCAGCGAAACGGTCGTCTCTCCCGCCAGCAGCGGAATGCCGTTTGCGATGGCTTCGCCGGCGCGATCGATGCGGACGATCGCAAGCCCATTGCTGCCGATGACGGTGCCCAACGCGCCGAGCGGCTTTCCGGCAGCCGTGATCTCGGTCCCCGTGGCGGGCAGTTCGGCATCGGCGCTGACTGATACGACACGTCGGCGCGCGGTGCCGCGGTGCTGCATGCGGGAAACGACTTCCTGACCGACATAGCATCCCTTCCTGAAGGAGAGGCCACCGTTCAGATCCAGCAGCACGTCATGCGGAAACGCGTCCTGCAGGGTGAAATCCCGACCGGAAATCGCAACGCCGTGCTCGGCGCGCAGGGCATCGTAAAGCATGGCATCGGCCGCACCATGATTGCCACCGCGGCGAATCAGTACCCCGCCGGCCTTCGCAAAGCGGCTGTCGGCCACCCCTTCCGCGGCTTGTTCGTCCCAGGAAACGGTAACGCCCTGGTCTTTGTCCGGTTCAAGTGTCACGGCGGCGCGCAGCTTGTAAATGGCCAGCCGCTTCAAGAGTGCATCCTGCTGGCCGGTGTCCGTCTCGATGATGAAATCGGCGCCGTCGCGCCAGATCATGAAGTCGAACAGGATCTTGCCCTGCGGCGTCAGCAGCGCGCCCGGCCGCGCTTCGCTTGCGCAAAGCGAGACGACGTCGGTCGTAATGAGATTGTGCAAAAAGGCCTCGGCGTCGGCCCCGCTGACGCGGATGAGCGCGCGATCCTTCAGAAAGACGGCTGGCATGGCTGAACCTGTCGCGTTCGTTATCGCTCAGAAGTAGGTCTTCCGTGCGCTGGCTGCAAGCGGGATTGAAAAGCCAAGCTCAGTCGCCGGCCGTGAAGAACTTCCATTTGCCGGCCGGCGTAATGCCGAGACGGTAGAAATTGTAGCCGCCGAATTCCTGCATGTCGGAAAAATCGCCCGCAGTGACGATTCGCAACAGTTCCACGCGTTCCGGCGGGGTCAAAGCCTTCAGATCCTTCTCGGCGAAATAAGGCCAGACATACATCTCGTCCGGCGTGCCTGCGCCGACATGCACGAAACCGGTCGAGATCACGTCGAGCATGATTGCGAGGATTTCGTCGCCGTCAGGGTCGCCCGATAGGTCTTTCAGCGTGCCGATCGGGTCGTCCGTGGGTTCGCCCACGGACACTTGCGTCTGTTCCGCACCGCTGCCGAAGAGCGGTCGCAGACGCTCCAGGTCGCCGGATGCTGCGGCTTCTACGATCTGCTCGCGCATGCGGCGCACAGGCTCTGGAGCCTTGCTGATGTCGTAGATCACTTCGACAGGCTTCGATTGGTCATCAGCGCCGGGCGTCATGTCGCTCCCTTGGCTGCTGTCCTTGCTGATGAGGGGGTCCGGCATCGGCACGCCCGGAGGCGTTGAAGACGGTATCTGGGACTGTCCGGAATTTTCCTGATCGGCCGCCTGCGGGTCGGCTTGGCCCGGAATCTTCTGGAGTTCAGAAAGAGCACTTGCCGAAGGAGCCGCCAGAATGCCGGCGCTGAGGCAAACAGCGAGCAGGAGCGGCGCGATCGGTAGCCGCGATTCGGTGTCCTTACCGGTACGCATGAGACTCTCTGTTATTGCAGGGTGCGGTTCGGAGAAAATTCGCCACCCAGCATTCGTTCGCGCAGCGAATCAAGCAGCGCTTCTGCACCCTTTTCGCCATGGCGGCGGATCGTTTCGCGCAGCGCTTGAACGATTGCCGTATCGGCAATGATCTCTGGCTCGATACCGTCAGCCATACCGTCGGCCCAGGCTTCGTTGTGGTATTCCAGAGCCGCCTGCATCTTTTCGTGGACGATCATGTCGTCGATGTCATTGAGGCTTGGTTCCATTATCTCTTCCTCAAATTGCATGCCTTACTGCCTGGTTAACAAGTCTATCAGCCTTTTCCCAAAACGACACGTGCGGGAGTGAAAACAGGTTAATTTATCCCTAATTTCCAAAGCGCGAGGTAATTTCCGTGGCGAGTGTTGCACCTTCGTTACGGTAGCGCTCTTCTGCCACGATGGCTGACGGAGTGCAATCGGTGTAGACTGAAGCAAAAGCGCGGTAGCCGCGGTTGAACGCCGCCGTCAGCTTTTCCTTCCGCTGCGGTTCATCCCTCGTCTCCGAATCCAGCAGCTTTTGCATGTCGCTTCGCCATTCGCTGCCGCCCGGCGCCTTGCAGAGCGTGCGCAGGTAGTGGACCGAGCCGATCACCTCCGCCAGCCGCGAAAGCTTGTCGTCATAAGGCACGACGACGGGCGCTGCCGGCACCGATTCGCTCACCGCCGGCGGAGCCTTGTCCTGCGCCCATGCCGCAGCAGCCATTGCCGAGCCGGCGCAGACAGCGAGAGACAGAAAAACGCGTCGAACGGGAATCATGTTGATAGATGATACCTGCGCCGTGACCGGAACAAGGCAGGCTGATGACTATCCACGCCGATATTGTTGCACGCAGAGCCGTTCGGCACATTCAAGCACCGACTGCGGCACCGGCAAGCGACGGATTTCCTTGACGGTGTACCAGCCGAGAGCCGCTGCGTCGTCCGACGCCTCGGCTACAGCTTCCGCGTCAGCCTTTACGGTGAAGACCGAAAGGAGGAAGTGGCTGCTGACGCTGCCGTCGGCGGCATGGGCCTTCAGGTCGTAGGTCGCAAGGAGCTGCGGGCTATAGGCGCGGATGCCGGTCTCCTCCTCAAGTTCCCTCAGGGCCGTTTGGTCAGGCGTCTCGCCGTCCTCCGCCCGGCCGCCGGGGAAAGCATACATGTCCGCAGACGGCGGGTTGCGGCGGAGCACGAGGAGAAAGCGGCCGTTGCGCTCGAGGATTGCTGAAGACGCTGCTCTTGGTTTTGAGGTCATGACCTGTCGTCTCTACACTCGGTCGCGGATTTCCGTATTCTCGTTTTGATATTCAATCGCCGATTCGAAGGAAAGGGAACCCTGACCTATATCATCTACGCATTTGCAGCCCTTTTCGAAATCGCGGGCTGCTTTGCCTTCTGGGCCTGGCTGAGGCTGGGCAAGCCGATTGCTTGGCTCGCGCCGGGCATGGTCTCGCTTGCCCTCTTTGCCTGGCTTCTGACGATGGTGCCGAGCGAGGCGGCCGGGCGCACCTTCGCGGCCTATGGCGGCATTTATATCGTCGCATCGCTTGTCTGGCTGTGGCTTGCAGAAAACCGTGTTCCGGACCGCTGGGATATCGGTGGGGCGGCCGTCTGCCTTGCCGGTACGGCGATCATCCTCTTCGGCCCGCGCAGCTAGGGCTGCGACTTGACCGTTGCGAAACAGGGTGAAAGGACAACTTCATGTGCGGACGCTACGCCTTGACGCTGAGCCCGGAGGAGTTGAAGGAGATACTTGGGCTGCTGGAGCTTGAGGACTTTCCCGCGCGCTACAATATTGCGCCGACGCAGCCGATCCTCGTCGTTGCTTCCGGCGAGGCGCAGGAGCGCGGCAGCAATCTTCCGGATCGCCGCGCCGTGCTGGTGCGCTGGGGCTTCACGCCGTCCTGGGTCAAGGATCCGAAGGTATTTCCGCTGCTGATCAATGCGCGGGCCGAGACCGCAATCGGCAAGGCATCCTTCCGCGCCGCCATGCGCCATCGCCGCGTGCTCGTTCCGGCTTCCGGCTTCTACGAATGGCATCGTCCCTCGAAAAAAAGCGGCGAGAGGCCCCAGGCTTATTGGATCCGGCCCCGCGGCGGCGGCGTGGTTGCCTTCGCCGGCCTGATGGAGACCTGGTCGTCGGCCGACGGCTCGGAAGTCGATACGGGGGCAATCCTGACCACGGCGGCAAACGCTTCCATCGCATCGATCCATGATCGCATGCCGGTCGTCATCAAGCCGGAGGATTTCGCCCGATGGCTCGACTGCAGGACGCAGGAACCGCGCGACGTCGTCGGCCTGATGCAGCCGACGGACGAGGATTTCTTCGAAGCGATCCCCATCGCAGACAAGGTCAACAAGGTCGCCAACATGGGAGCCGACCTGCAGACGCCGTTGGTGATCGACAAACCGCCGAAAGCGCCCGGCAAGGAAGCTGGCGACGGCCAGCTCAGCTTGTTCTGAAACCTTGTACCCTTGAGCATATTACGGAAAACCAGGTGTTCTCGATCGCGACCGCCCCTTTCGGGTTTGGAGGGGACCGCCTACGGATGGCCGTGGCGGCATCTGCTGGATTTTTTGGATTGGATGGCGTGTGTCTGCTGCAGCCGGTGCTCCAAGACCCGCCGCGTTGGGCGGGTTCTCGATGTCGTCTTACTGACGAGCCTTTTGGAGATCAGCCTGCTCGTTCGTTTTTTCCGTCAGGCCTGGGCGATCTTCTTGACGAGGGCCGGCTTGCTCTTCAGCATCAGCGCGGCGGCCAGAACGGCCTTGAGCCCGAGCGGGCGGTAATGTGAGCTCAGATCCGGCTTTGCCGCTTGTTCCGCCTGGTCTGTCTTCTTCGAGGTCACGATACTCTCCTTACGCGATTCCCTAGACTCTTCATTGATCTGCTCTTTTGTTGCCAAAAACGACGAAATAGAGGCATGATCTATCAGGAATTGTGTACGCAATGCACATTGCGCGAGGCTTGATGCGAAGCCTCGGGTCCGTCGGGCCTTACCGGGAGACTGCTAAATCAGATGTGGCGGCCCATATCGTCGTCACCGTCGCCCGGTTCTTCGATCGTGAGCGTACCGTATTTCAATCGCCACCTCCGTGCTCCGAAGGGCAGCGACAGCAGGTAGACGATGACGGTAAACACCATGACTTCCCAGGTGAAACTCATCAGCAGAGCGACATAGAGCACGACGCCGAGCATCAGCGGCAGCACCAGATCGCGCCGCAATCGGCTGCCTTCCGACTTGCCGGACCAGACCGGCAGGCGGCTGATCAAAAGGAAAGCGATCAGGACCGTATAGGCCGAAGAGATATAGGCGAAGGTGCGGTCTTCGGTGAGGCCGAGGAAGCCGAGATAGACGGGCAGCAGCACCAGCATGGCGCCGGCAGGAGCAGGCACGCCGACGAAATATTCAGATTGCCAGGGCGCGCGATTTTCCCGTTCCGCCATGACATTGAAGCGGGCAAGGCGGAGGCCTGCGGCGATTGCATAGATCAGCGCGGCGATCCAGCCGATGGAGCGGGCGCTGTCCAGCGCAAAGACATAGACGACGAGAGCGGGCGCGACACCGAAATTGACGATGTCGGCGAGCGAATCCATCTGCGCGCCGAATTTGGAGGTTGCTTTCATCAAGCGGGCGACGCGCCCATCGATGCCGTCGAGAAAGGCGGCCAGCAGCACCATTATCACCGCCAGCTCGTAACGGCTCTCGAAAGCGAGGCGGATGCCGGTGAGGCCTGCGCAGATCGCCAGTATCGTGATGAGATTGGGAACGACGAGGCGCAGCGGAATTTCGCGGAGCCGGGGACCGCGTGCCGAATCGTTCGGACCGTTCGGTTCGAAGGGCGGAAAAGGCGTCTCCATAGCGCGCTCCATTCGATCTAGCTGCGGCGGCTGATGACCGGTCCCTTGGGGGAGCCGAATTCAGCAAGTACCGTTTCGCCTGCAATCGCCGTCTGGCCGAGCGAAACACGTGCTGCTGCGGCGGCCGGCAGGAAAACATCGAGCCTGGAGCCGAAGCGGATAAGGCCGAAGCGCTCGCCGGCATCCAGCGGCTCGTTATTATTGGCCCAGCACAGAATACGGCGGGCGACGAGGCCCGCGATCTGCACGACGCCGATCTGGCCGCGGACAGTCTCGATGACCAGACCATTGCGCTCGTTGTCTTCGCTGGCCTTGTCGAGCTCGGCATTCGCGAAGCTGCCAGACCGGTAGTTGATGCTGACGACGCGGCCACGCATCGGTGCGCGGTTTACATGGCAGTTGAAGACGTTCATGAAGACGGAGATGCGCAGCATCGGCTCGTTGCCGAGGTTCAGCTCGGCGGGCGGCGTCACCATCTGGATCGAAGAGACCTTGCCATCGGCAGGCGAGATCACCAGGTCATCGTCCTGCGGGGTCATGCGCTCGGGATCACGGAAGAAGTAAGCGCACCAGAGCGTCAGGACGAGACCGACCCAGAAGAGCGGCTCGAATATCCAGCCAAGGATCAGCGACGCTACGAAGAAGGCGGCAACGAATACATAACCTTCCTTGTGCACCGGAACGATGGTGTTTCGAACGGTATTGAGCAAGCTCATCGACGCTGATCTCCTCGCGCTTTTTTCGTTCCCGCTGGTTACAGAAAAAGTCCTGCGGGAGCAATGCCGTGCCGCTACCGCCCGACCTTATGGCATGGTTCTAAACAGCAAAACGACAGAGCGGCTCTTTGGTTCGAACGATCAGCTTGCCGGCGCCAGACGGGCAACAATGCCCAGGTCGTCGCTTTCGCGCACTTGCTTCAGATGCTCCTCCGCCTGCGTTGCTTCGCGCTGGCGGTTCCACATCGAGGCGTAGAGGCCGTTTTTCTCGAGCAGCGCCGCATGCGTACCGCGCTCGGCTATCTCGCCACCTTTCAAGACGATAATCTCATCCGCGCCGATGACAGTGGACAGGCGGTGGGCGATGACGAGTGTCGTGCGGTTCTTCGAAACGACGTCAAGGGCCTCCTGGATTTCCCGCTCCGTCGTCGTGTCGAGCGCCGATGTCGCCTCGTCGAGGATCAGGATCGGGGGCGCCTTGAGGATGGTGCGGGCTATGGCGACGCGCTGTTTCTCGCCGCCAGAAAGCTTCAATCCGCGCTCGCCGACCTTGGTTTCGAAACCCTCCGGCAATAACTCGATGAAATGCGCGATCTGGGCAATTTCAGCAGCCGTCTTCACCTCGGCATCGCCGGCCGACGGGCGGCCGTAGCGGATATTGTAGGCAACCGTGTCATTGAAGAGCACGGTATCCTGTGGAACCATGCCGATCGCCGATCGAAGGCTCTTTTGGGTGACATGGCGAATATCCTGGCCGTCGACGGTGATCGCGCCGCTCTGGATATCGTAAAAACGGTAGAGCAGGCGCGAAAGCGTCGATTTGCCGGCGCCGGACGGGCCGACGACTGCGACGGTCTTGCCGGCGGGGACTTCGAAGGAAATTCCCTTAAGGATCGGGCGCAGCGGATCGTAGGAGAAATGCACGTCCTTGAAGCTGATGGCGCCCTGATCAATCCTGAGCGGGGCAGCGTCGGGCGCATCGGTTACCTCGGGCGTCACGTCGAGCAGGTCGAACATCTGCTCGATATCAGTCAGTCCCTGGCGGATTTCGCGATAGACGAAGCCGATGAAGTTCAGTGGCACGGAAAGCTGCAGCAGCATGGAATTGACGAAGACGAAGTCGCCGATGGTCTGCTCGCCGCGCTGGACGGCAAAGGCTGAAAGCAAAAGCATGGCCGTCGTGCCGAGGCCGAAGATGACGCCCTGGCCGAAGTTCAGCCAGCCGAGCGAGGTCCAGACATCGGTCGCTGCCTTCTCGTAGCGTTCCATCGACCTGTCGAAGCGTTTTGCCTCCATCTCTTCGTTGCCGAAATACTTGACGGTCTCGAAGTTGAGCAGCGAATCGATCGCCTTGGTGTTGGCGTCGGTATCGCTTTCGTTCATCGTCCGGCGGATGGCGATGCGCCAGTCCGACGCGCGGATCGTGAACCAGATATAGGCCCAGACGGTGAAGGCGGTCACTGCGAGATAGGAAAAACCGTAGCCCCACCAGAAGATCACGGCGGTCAGCAGGAATTCTATGACGGTCGGAACCGAGTTCAGGATCGTGAAGCGCACGATCGTCTCGATACCCTTCGTGCCGCGCTCGATGATTCGCGACAAGCCGCCGGTCTTGCGCTCCAGATGGAAGCGCAGCGAGAGTTCGTGGATGTGCACGAAAGTCCGGTAGGCGAGCTGGCGCACGGCGTATTGGCCGACGCTTGCAAACAGCGCGTCGCGCAGTTGATTGAGGCCAAGCTGGATCAGGCGGGTGAGGTTATAGGCGATGACCAGCACGGTCGCCCCGACGAGGAGCGGGGGCAGGGTTCCGGCGAGATCCACGCGGCCATTCAGGGCATCGGTCGACCATTTGAAGAAATACGGAACGAGCAGCAGCACAAACTTGGAGACGAGCAGATAGACCGTTGCCCAGACGACGCGCATCTTGAGGTCCGTCCGGCCGGAAGGCCACATGTAGGGCCAAAGATTGAAGAGCGTCCGCAGGAGGTTGGATTGCGAAACCGTCTTGCTGTTTGCCATGCTTATCTCCAGCCCGGTCGGGCTCGGCCGCTGATGCGGTGTTTCGATACGGCAAAAGTGCAAAAAGCGGAGATGCCCGCTTGAGCCTCCGCAGACAGGATCGCCGTCTCCGCCACATAGGGTGCGCGGCATGCGAATGCAACATGTGAAAACCCAGGGGAAGACAAAGGCCGGGCGCGATATCGGCCCGGCCTTTCCATCACCTGGTCCGGCTTAGAGGTGCTCGCCGGAAATACGCTTGCGATGAAGCTCTTCGGCGTTCGGCAGGGCTTCCTTCGGCAGGCCGAAAATCTGGCCGGGCAGGATGCGGTCCGGATTGTTGATCTGGGTTTCGTTCGCCATGTAGATCGTCGTGTAGCGCACGCCGAGGCCATAGACGCGGCGCGAAATCTGCCACAGCGTGTCGCCGCGGCGGATGATGACGGCGGTGTTATTTGCCGTCAGTGGCGCCTGCTCGATCGTCTTCGGCTGGTTCGGATCGGCCGCAACTTCGCTTGAAGCCGGTGCACTGCCAGCCTTTGGCGCAGGCGAGGCTGTAAGACCATCAATCGCCGTCCCAAGCTTTGCGAGAGCGTCGCCTACGGATTGTGTATCCTTCGGCAGTGCCTGGAGCATGGCGAGCGCGCTTGAGGCCGACTGCGAGGCTGCGCCTGCCGTCTGCTTGAAGGCAGGCGTTGCTTCTGCTGCCGGACGGAATTCGACGACAGAGCGAAGCGCGAATTCGGTTGCTGAACGGGCTGCCGCAAGCTGCTCGGCGCCGGGAAGCTTGCCGTCGGCAAAAAGGCCCTTCAGCAGCCCAAACGCCTTGCCCGCATCTGCTCTCAACTTGCCGAGTTCGCCTTCATCGAGAGGAACCATCGCGACACCAGCGTCGGGTAAGGGTGGTCTGGCGGGCTGGGCTGCTACGGTGACCTGGTCGCCTGCCGGGCGGGTGAAATTGACGGAGGCGCGAATGAGAACCTTGCCGCTGCTGTCGACGACATCGACGCGGATCTTGTGGTCGCCGACCGAAAGGTCCATCACGCCGTCGATGACGAAATGCCCGTCGCCGCCTGCGGTTGCCTTGCCGATCAGGGCGTCGTCCGCATAGGCGATCACGTTGGCGTTCGGCTTGGCGGTGCCAGCGATGAAGATCTTCTTGCCTTCGATTTCAACCGCGTTGACCATCACTTCGGCCGGAGCTGCAGCACTTGCGCCTGCCTGCGGCGCATCGGGAACTACCGGTGCGTTATTGGCGATCTCCGGCGAGCCGGCCGGCAAACCGGGCTGAGCGGAAGCCTGTTCGCCTGCTGCGGGCTGAGCAGCCGGCGTGCCGGCCGTGGGCGCCGTGATGATGCGGCTTGCTGCGCCTGGCTTGGAAACCATGGCGAGCAGCTCGGAGCTGCTGCCGTCCTTCGGCACGGAAACGGTTGCGACTTCTTCGGAAGTCAGGCTCTTGCCGTCCTTGCCGGTCGCCTTGAGCACGAGCTGGTGGTCGCCAGGCGCCAGAGGGTTGTCGAGGACGGCGGCAAAATCACCGGTCGGCCCGACATTCGTCGTGGTGACGACCTTGTCGCCGTCCATGACTTCGAGCTTGCTGTTGGGCGTGGCCGAACCAGCGATGACGGTGGATCCGTCCGGCTCTACGCGCAGGACGTCGAAAGCGGGGAGCTTTGAGCCGATATTCGCATCGGTCGCCGGTGGGGTCGCCGCAGGCTGGCTTCCCATCGCGCCGGTCAGTTCGGCTTCGGCCTTGGTAATGGCGGCAAGCGCGTCGGCGGTGTTTTCCGGCAGGGCCTGGACGATTGCAAGCGCCTTTACCGCGCCGACCTTGGCTTTCGTGGCGGCAGTCGCGGTCGCCGGATCGGTGCCTTCGGGGATTGCGAAGTCGGCGAGCGCCTTCAGCGAGCCAGCCGCCTTCGTCCTGGCGGCATCGAATGCTTCGACGGTCGGACCCTTGCCGTCCGCAAAGAGCGCCTTAAGTTGCGTGAGAGACTGACCTGCGTCGGCCGAAAGACGGCCGAGCTTCTCGGTCGTAGCCGCGTCGGCAGCCGCGTTCCGCGCGCTCTTGCCGGCTTCTTCAACCGTGTTCTTGACCTCGGAGCCTGCTTGATTGATGGCATCGCCGATTTTCGACGTGTCTTCGCCGATCCGGGGCATGACCACGAAGACCATCAGAAGGATCGCAACTGCAAGCACTGCGAAGGCCAGCAAGCCGGCACGATTTCTCATCATTCACTCTCCCCAGACGGCAAATGTGCCGTAGTATTAAAAATTGCTAGCGATTCCCGTTGCTTTTCACAAGCATTCAAAGCAGAGACGCAGGCTCAACGCGCAGCTTTTGTGTCATTTTTCTTGACTGCGCAGGCATGGAATAGTTGTTTTCCCATATGAGCGATCAATCTCACTCAATTCAGTCCATCTGTGTCTACTGCGGGTCGAGGCCCGGACGCGATACGGCATACATGGCCGCCGGGCGCTCGCTCGGCAAGGAAATCGCCGAATACGGCCTGCGGCTCGTCTATGGCGGCGGCACCAAAGGCATCATGGGTGCTGTTGCGAGCGGCGTGCTTTCCAATGGGGGGCAGGTGACCGGCATCATCCCCGAATTCCTGATCGACATGGAGGCGACGCGCCATTCCCTCGGCCAGCTCAACGAGCTCATTGTAACCCCGGACATGCATGCGCGCAAACACCTGATGTTCGAACGTTCCGATGCCTTCGTGGCACTGCCGGGCGGGATCGGCACGCTGGAGGAGATCGTCGAGATCATGACCTGGGCGCAGCTTGCCCGTCACGAAAAACCGATGGTCTTCGCCAACATCAAGGGCTTCTGGGACCCGATGATGGAACTGATGAAGCACATGACGGATGAGGGCTTCGTGCACACCGCCCATCGCGTGCAGCCGCTCGTCATCGACGACGTCTCCGGCATTATTCCAGCCATCATGGCACAGGCAGCCGAACTCGCTGCCGACCGTGAGGGCGAAGATGCCGTGATTTCGAAGATGTGAGACGCTTGCTCAGCGCCCGCGGTTTGCGATCAGCATCGACCACGTATAGAGCACGAGGCCTGCCCAGATGAGCGGGAAGGCGATCATGCGCGCCGTATCAAGCGGTTCGTGGAAGACGAAGATCGCGATCAGGAAAATCATCGTCGGCGCGATGTACTGCATGATTCCGATCGTCGAGAGCTTCAGAAGCTTTGCGCCGTTGGCGTAGATCATCAGCGGCGCGGCAGTGACGATACCGCAGCCGAAGAGCAGCGCTGTATCGCTGAAGCCGGTCTGAACGAAGTGGCCTTCGCCACTGAACAACTCCAGATAGACGATGTAGAGGACGGCCGGAACGCTCAGAATCAGTACCTCGAGCAGAAAGCCCTGGTTGGGGCCGAGCGGCAATGTCTTGCGGAAGAAGGCATAGAAGGCCCAGCTGAAGGCGAGGGTCAGCGCCACCCACGGAAGCCCGCCTCCGTCGACGGCAAGAACGACAACGGCAATGGCCGCAAGGCCGATTGCGACGATCTGGGCGGGGCGCAGCTTCTCCTTGAGCAGCACCGAGCCCATGAAGATGCTGATCAGCGGGTTTATGAAATAGCCCATGGCGGCATCGAGCGAATGTCCGGCGCCGATCGCCCAGACATAGGTACCCCAGTTAACGGTGATGAGGGCTGCCGTCAGTGCAGCCATTGCGAGCATGCGCGGCGAACGCAGCGCGTCCCGGATGTCCTGCGTACGTCCGAGCGCAAGCAGCACGAGGCCGGCAATCGGAACAGACCAGAGCACGCGATGGGCAATCACCTCCGCCGGCGAAATATGCGCCAGCGCCTTCATGTAGATCGGCAGGAATCCCCACAGAAGATAAGCCGTCAGTGCAAAGGCGAAGCCGCGTGCACTATCTTCGTTCTTGATGGCAGGAGAGCTCGCTTCGGCAGACATCAGGTGTTTCCAGTTTTGTTCTTCTTCTGATCTCGATTAGCCTAAGTGCCATGAATAGACCAATTCATTTCGGTGAATGGATTGTCAGCGGATTTGAGGCGGGGGACTTGCCCGGCTTTGGAGAACGAGCCGCCATACCGGCAGATTGATGCCCGCAAGATACTGGCAAAGCCAGGTGTTGCGAGGAACCGCAGGCTGGTTGCGGCCCTAGCCAAAGCGGCGCGTGATAAATTGTCAGGTTTTCTCGTGGAGATCTTCACTGCGCCGCGATCTTGCCTGCCAGCTGCCGGTTCTTCATCAGCTTGTAGATTACGGAATCCATCAGCGCCTGGAACGAGGCGTCGATGATGTTTTCCGACACGCCCACCGTCCACCAGCGCACGCCGTCGCTGTCGGTGGATTCGATCAGCACGCGCGTGATGGCTTCGGTGCCGCCATTGAGGATACGCACCTTGAAGTCGGCGAGAACCAGGTCGTCGATCTCGTGCTGATACTTGCCGAAATCCTTGCGTAGCGCCAGGTCGAGCGCGTTGACCGGGCCGTCTCCTTCCGCCACCGACATGATCGTGTGGCCGTCGATCACCATCTTCACGACGGCTTCCGAGACGATCTTTACCCGACCGTGCGAGTCGAAACGGCGCTCGACCATCACGCGGAAGCCTTCGATTGCGAAGAACTCCGGGATGGTGCCAAGTGTGCGGCGGGCCAGAAGCTCGAAGCTCGCATCCGCCCCCTCATAGGCGTAGCCGGAAGCTTCGCGCTCCTTGACGATGGAAATCAGCCGATCGAGCTTCGGATCGTCCTTGGCGACCTCGATGCCACGGCGTTTCAGGGCATTGATGAAGTTCGCCTTGCCGCCCTGGTCGGAGACCATGACCTTTCGGAAATTGCCGACGCTTTCCGGCGGCACATGCTCGTAGGTGCGCGGGTCCTTGAGCAGGGCGGAGGCATGGATGCCAGCCTTGGTGGCGAAGGCCGAAGCGCCGACATAGGGCAGTTGATGATCCGGTGAACGGTTCAGAAGCTCGTCGAAAGCGTGCGACAGGCGCGTGAGGTTCACCAGCCGATCCTGATCGATGGTAGTTTCGAAGCGGGTGCTATAGGTGTCCTTCAGGGCCAGCGTCGGGATCAGCGTCACCAGGTTGGCATTGCCGCAACGCTCGCCGATCCCGTTGAGCGTCCCTTGGATCTGGCGCACGCCGGCCTCGACGGCCGCCAGCGAATTGGCAACTGCCTGGCCGGTATCGTTATGCGCGTGGATGCCGAGACAGAGGCCGGGAACGCCTGCTGCAATCACCGCCTCGACGACGGCGTGGATCTGCGGGGGCTGCGCGCCGCCATTGGTGTCGCATAGCACGACCCAGCGCGCTCCCGCTTCATAGGCGGTCGTCGCGCAGGCAAGCGCATAGGCGGGATTGGCCTTGTATCCATCGAAGAAATGCTCGCAATCGACCATCGCTTCCTTGCCGGCGGCGACGGCGGCCTTCACACTCTCGGCGATGCATGCGAGGTTTTCCTCGTTGGTGCATCCGAGGGCGACCTTGACGTGGTAGTCCCAGCTCTTGGCGACGAAGCAGATCGCGTCGCTCTTTGCCTGCAACAGCGCTGCAAGCCCCGGATCGTTGGAGGCTGAAACGCCGGGCCGCTTCGTCATGCCGAAGGCGACGAATGCTGCCTGGCTGGTGCGCTTTTCTGTGAAGAAGGCGGTATCGGTCGGGTTCGCGCCCGGATATCCGCCCTCGACATAATCGATGCCGAACTCGTCCAGCATGGTTGCGATTGCAATCTTGTCCTCGACCGAGAAGTCGATCCCGGGCGTCTGCTGCCCGTCGCGCAGGGTCGTGTCGAAGAGGTAGATTTTTTCTCTGGTCACCGAGGTGCCTCCGAAGCATTTTATCTTGTGCAGTGCGGCTCGATCCCTCTGTCGGCTCTAAGAGGGGTGTCCACAACGCGCATCATGTGGCTCTATTTCCCCGCAAACCTGTCCGTTGCCCGGATCAGCTGATCCAGGATGCCTGGTTCCGAAAACGCGTGGCCCGCACCTTCGATCAGGTGGAATTCCGCCTTCGGCCAGGCCTTGTGCAGCGCCCAGGCAAAGCGGGCGGGGCAGGGCATGTCATAGCGACCTTGCACGATGACGCCTGGAATATCCTTGAGCTTGTGCGCCTCGCGGATCAGCTGGCCCTCCTCCAGCCAGCCGGCATTGACGAAGAAGTGGTTCTCGATGCGGGCGAAGGCATAGGCGAACTCGGCCTCCTCGAACTTGCCGCTCGTCGATGGCTCGGGCAGCAGCGTGATCGTCTCGCCCTCCCAGATGCTCCAGGCATGCGCGGCCTTGAGCGCAATTGCCTTGTCGTTGCTCGTCAGGCGGCGGTGGTAGGCCTGCATCATCTCGTGACGCTCTTCCGCCGGAATGGGCGCAATGAAGCGTTCCCACTTGTCCGGGAACATTTCCGAGACGCCGAACTGGTAGTACCAGTCGAGTTCCGCCTTCGTAAGCGTGTAAATGCCCCGCACGATGAGTTCGGAGACCCGCTCGGGATGCTTTTCGGCATAGGCGAGCGCCAGCGTCGAGCCCCAGGAGCCGCCGAAGACCTGCCATTTCTCGGCATCGACCATATTGCGCAGCCGCTCGATGTCGGCAACGAGATGCCATGTCGTGTTGGCGTTGAGATCCGCATGCGGCGTGGATTTGCCGCAGCCGCGCTGGTCGAACAGCGTCACGTCGTAGAGCACCGGGTCGAAGAGGCGGCGATGCACCGCAGAAATACCGCCCCCAGGGCCGCCGTGCAGGAAAACGGCCGGTTTGGCCCCCGGCGTTCCGCAGCGTTCCCAGTAGATCACATGGCCGTCGCCGACATCGAGATGGCCCGAAGCATAGGGTTGGATTTCAGGATAGAGGGTACGCAACACTTCGGTCATATTTTCAAGCCTTTCGCGGGCCATACGTCGGTATCGTGGTCGGGATGCTGGAAGGAGATGATCTGCTCCTGCCGGGCATAGTAATCGGGATCCCGATGAACCGGTGTATCGAAGATCGTTTCGACCCAGGGCAGACGCGAGTCGTAGTTCACTTGGATCTGCGGCGCGAGATCGCTGCGGTCATCGAACGTGCCGATTGCAAGCTCCAGCCCGCCGGGATGCCGATAGGTCATTGGCGTGCCGCAACTGCTGCAGAAACCCCGGTCGATATTGATCGAGGACTGGAAATAGCTCGGCTCGCCGCGCGTCCATTCCACGCCCTCCTCCGGCGCGGTAACGAGCGCGGAAAAGAAGCCGCCGAACTGCTTCTGGCACATGCGGCAATGACAGATCGACGGACGCCCCAGCTTGCCGCTGATACGAAAGCGTACGGCGCCGCACTGGCACCCGCCTGTTCTTGTAGGTTCACTCATGTCTGTGCTCCTCATGGCCAGTGGTTCGTATCGTGATCGGGATGCTGACGATTGCTGGCTGAGATCGCGTCTTCACGCTCCGAGCTCAAGGCGGCGGGCTCTATCGGCAGGGTGTCCAGTGCGTGGAGCCAGTTCATCTTGCGGCCGGTATTCGATTGCATCACCGGCCTGACCGCATCTGGATCGTCCAGTGAGCCGAGTGTAACGTTGACGGATACGGCTCCAGGTATGTCGTAAAAGAGCGGCGTGCCGCAATCGCCGCAGAAGCCGCGTCGCACGAGATCGGAGGAGCAAAACCACTTCGGTGTTCCGCGTGTCAGCGTAAAGTCCGTTCGCATGACCGCTCCAAGCGGCAGGAAATAGTTCCCCGCCGCCTTCTGGCACATGCGGCAATGGCAGATATGCGGATAGCCGAGCTCGCCGGCGGCGCGATAGCGCACTGCGCCGCATTGGCATCCGCCGCTATGAAATGTTCCTGCCGTCACTTGCGCTCCTCTGGCCATTCTGTCGTGTCGTGATCTGGATGCTGATAGGAAACGATCTCGCTGATGAATGGGGCGTTTTCGACGTCGTCCTGCGTCCGCATCCCCGGAAGCTCGTGCAGTTTGTCCGTGAACGGCAGCTTGCCTTCGATGCCATACTGGATCGTCGGCGGCAGAAGAGCCGGATCATCGAACGCGCCCGCTGCAATCGCCATCCCATCCGGCGCTTCATAGGTCAGCGGTGTGCCGCAATCGCCGCAGAAGCCGCGCTCGACGAAATTGGACGAACGGAAGGTCTTCCGCTTACCCCGCGTCCATTTGAAATCAGCCCCGCGCACGGAAACCAGCGGTGCATAATAGCCACCGAACGCCTTCTGGCACATGCGGCAATGACAGATCGACGAATGCGAAAACTCGCCTTCCACCCGGAACCGGATCGCACCGCACTGGCAGCCACCGGTGTAGACCGTCATCGATACTTCCTCCCGTCTTGCATGTGAACAAAGCCCTCTTCCAACCCTGCCAACAAGGCACAGGTCTGGTTCGCGCCGCCGCGGGGATTGACAGCGGCAACATCGGCGGATGCTGCATGCTCGACACGTTTTCCAAGCGGCACGGCCCAGCAGCCCATCGGATGGGGTCGAGGAGCGGCATTTTCCGGTAACATTGACCTCACCGCTTCACCTCCCAGGTCGTTAAGCGCTCGCCAGTGACCGCATCCTTGCCGTCCTTGAGCTGGATGCCCTCGGCAAGCAGCGTCTCGCGGATCTTGTCGGCCTCAGGGAAGTTCCTTGCCTTCAAGAGTTCGAGGCGGGCGCGCACGCGGCTGTCTATCTCGGCGGCGACTGCCTCGTCCACTTCCGTTTCCTTCGGCTCCACGCCGAGAAGGGCAGCGCTCGCGGCGAAGGCGGCGGCGTTGCCGGACTGGGCCAGGGCATGAAGCGCCTGAACGGCGGCGACGGTGTTTAAGTCGTCGGCAAGCGCGTTCAGTACGGTCGGGTCCGGCGACGCGTCGCCGGCATCACCGGCTGGCCACTTCGAAAGCAGGCGTTCGGCCTCTTCCAGGCGCTTGATCGAAAAATCGATCGGCTCGCGATAGTGCGTCATCAGCATCGCAAGCCGCAAAACTTCGCCCGGCCATTTCCGGCCGCCGAATTTTTCGGTGTGCAGCAGCTCGTAGATGGTGACGAAGTTGCCTTCGGATTTCGACATCTTGCGACCTTCGACCTGCAGGAATCCGTTGTGCATCCATATATTCGCCATCACATCCGTGCCGTGAGCGCAACGAGACTGGGCAATCTCGTTTTCGTGGTGCGGGAAGATCAGGTCCAATCCGCCGCCGTGAATATCGAAGACCTCGCCGAGATAGCGCTGGCTCATCGCCGAGCATTCGATATGCCAGCCAGGACGGCCGCGGCCCCAGGGGCTTTCCCAGCCGGGTTCGTTATCGCTTGAAATCTTCCAGAGAACGAAGTCGCCGGGGTTCTTCTTGTGCGCATCGACGGCGACGCGCGCCCCGGCCTGTTGCTCATCGAGATTGCGCTTTGAAAGCGCGCCGTAATCCGCCATGGATTTCGTGTCGAACAGGACTTCTCCCTCCGCCTGATAGGCGTGGCCCCTGGCAATCAGCTTTTCGATGATTTCGATCATCTGCGCGATGTTTTCGGTCGCGCGCGGCTGGATGGTCGGATCGAGGCAGCCGAGAGCCGTGGCGTCTTCGAGATACTGTGTCTCGGTTTTTTCGGTGACCAGGCGGATAGCCTCGTTCAGCGGCAAGCCGGGATGGTCGCGCAACGCCCGTAGGTTGATCTTGTCGTCGACGTCGGTGATATTGCGGGCATAGGTTACGTGCTCGGCGCCATAGACGTGCCTGAGCAGCCGGAAAAGCACGTCGAAGATGATGGCGGGCCGCGCATTGCCGATATGGGCGTAGTCGTAAACAGTCGGGCCGCAGACGTACATGCGGACGTTTAGCGGGTCGATGGGCTTGAAGACCGTCTCCTCGCGCGTCAGCGTATTGTACAGCTTGATTTCCGGCTTCTTCAGTTCCGGCTGGCCGGCCATGTCTATTCTCCCAAAATGCAATGATCCGAAAAATATCGCCGCCGGCGGGCCGGGGCGTTTCTCATCTTTGGGTATTTGGGAGACGAAAACGGCCAGGCCAGCGGGCGCGCTAGCGAATAATCTTCCGGCAGATAATGCAGATAACCGTTTTCATGGCGGGTTTTATGGCGCGGGAACGATGTTTGGTCAAGTGCTGCGTAAAGACGAACATCGCGAGCGCCAGTCAGGGCTGGCGCGGCAGATAATCCGCTGTCTGCAGCATAAGCCTTTTTCTTGCCAAAGGGGCGGAAGCGGTGGAGCGAGAGGGTACCAGTGAAGAAAGAAGTTCAGCGAGCCGTCCTCGGCACAGCGATCCTGGCGGTCGCATCCGCTTTCTATTTGGCTTACGATTTCGCCATGGTCCGCTTCAATCATCCATCCATCAGGGACTATCCGATCCAGGGCATCGATGTCAGCCACCATCAGGGCGACATCGACTGGAAGAGGCTCGCTGCTCAACCGAATGTGCGCTTCGCCATCATGAAGGCGACAGAGGGCGGGGACCATAAGGACACCCGATTTGCCCGCAACTGGCAGGCTGCAAAACAGGCCGGCATCGTTCGTGGGGCATATCACTTCTTCACCTTTTGCCGTCCGGGCCGTGAGCAGGCACAGAACCTATTGGCGACAGTTCCCAAAGAGC
The DNA here is from genome assembly GCF_001908375.1 of Rhizobium etli 8C-3. NCBI lineage: Bacteria > Pseudomonadati > Pseudomonadota > Alphaproteobacteria > Hyphomicrobiales > Rhizobiaceae > Rhizobium > Rhizobium etli. The sequence continues at coordinate 1,300,514 of NZ_CP017241.1, forward strand.
AGGGCACGCTGCCGATTGCGATCGATCTCGAATTTGTCGGCAACTGCGACAAAGTTCCGACGGTCGAGCAGCTGAGCGCCGAGGTCAAGGCCTTCGTGGCCGAGATGAAGAGTACATATCCGGGAAAGCCGATATTCTACGTCACGCAGGAATTTTTTGACACGTATCTGAAAGGCAACGAATTCCGCTTCCCGGATCATTATCTCTGGCTGCGCAGCCTATTCAAAGAACCAGAGCAGCAAAAATGCGGCCGCTGGTCGATATGGCAGTTTGCCGACAACGGCAAAGTCGATGGCATCGACGGGCCGGTCGACCTCAACGCGCTATGTCCTGAGGAAACGGACCTTGCGACGCTGTTTGATGAAACAGCGGGCCGGTAGCCCTTATTCCGGCGGCCGGTAATCAACGAGCCTGTTGTCGCGCACGATGAAGAGCTTGCCTGTCTCGACTACATCCGGACCGACGAGCGGCAGGATCGCCCTGGCGACTTCGGAAGGATGCGGCAGCGTCGCGGGATCTTCGCCGGGCACGGCCTGCGCGCGCATTGCGGTGCGGGTGGCGCCCGGATCGACGCTGGTGATGCGAAGAGGCGTCGACCGGCTTTCGCCGGCCCAGGTGCGCGCGAGCGCTTCGACTGCGGCTTTGGACGCGGAATATGGGCCCCAAAAAGGCCGGCATTTGTGAGCGGCAGCCGAAGAGATGATCACGGCGCGGCCGGCCTCGGAGCGCGCCAGCAGCGGATCGACGGAGCGGATCAGCCGCCAGGTGGCCGTGACGTTGATGTTCATCACCTTCTCGAAGGTCTTTGCCTCGATATGACCGATCGGCGAGATGACGCCGAGCACGCCGGCATTGGCAACGAGGATGTCGAGCTTGCCCCAGCGGTCGAAAATCGAGCCTCCGAGCGCGTCGATGGCGTTCATATCCGCAAGATCGAAAGGCACGAGCGTGGCGCTGCCGCCCGCAGCCTTGATCGCGTCGTCAAGCTCCTCGAGACCGCCGACCGTGCGGGCGCAGGCAATCACGTGGGCTCCGGCCTTCGCCAGTTCCAGTGCCGTGAAATAGCCGATGCCGCGCGATGCACCGGTGACGAGAGCGATGCGGTTCTTGAGGTCGATGGTCATGATCGTGTCGTCCGTATCGGTTTGCGCGAAAAAGCATCCCACCCTGACGAGGGGAAGAGGAGGCGTCGGCGTTCATTCAGATTTATGAAATCCCTCAGCCGTTGCTGGCCATCACGGCGAGCTTGCGCACGTTGCTCGTGCTTTCCTTGTCGAGCAGGCGCGTCGGGTAGTCGCCCGTGAAATAGTGGTCGGTGAACTGCGGATTCTCGTTGTTGCGATCTTCCCCGCCGACTGCACGATAAAGCCCGTCGATCGAGAGGAATTCGAGCGAATCGGCGCCGATGTAATCGCACATCGCCCTCAGGCTGTTGTACTGGTTGGCAAGCAGCTTGTCGGCGTCTGGCGTATCGATACCGTAAAAATCCGGGAAATAGATCATCGGGCTTGCGACGCGGATATGGACCTCCTTGGCGCCTGCGTCGCGGATCATCTGGACGATCTTCAGCGAGGTTGTTCCCCGCACGATCGAATCGTCGACGAGGACGACGCGCTTGCCTTGGATCATCGCCCGGTTTGCCGAGTGCTTCAGTTTGACGCCGAAGGCGCGGATCTGCTGCGTCGGTTCGATGAAGGTGCGGCCGACATAGTGGTTGCGGATGATGCCGTATTCGAAAGGAATGCCGCTCTGTTGGGCATAGCCGAGCGCTGCCGGCGTACCGCCGTCGGGAACCGGCACGACGACATCGGCATCGATCGGGGATTCCTTGGCGAGATTGATTCCCATGTTCTTGCGGGCGACATATATGCTGCGACCGCCGACGACGGAGTCAGGGCGAGCAAAGTAAACAAATTCGAAAAGGCACAGACGCTCCGGCTTAGGCGCTTCGGGCTTGCGGGCGTCGATGGTGATCGAACCGTCCGGCTGGATTTCGCAGATCACGACTTCGCCGTTCTCGACGTCGCGGATGTACTTGGCGCCGATGATGTCGAGTGCACAGGTTTCCGAACAGAAGATCGGCTTGCCGTCGAGCTCGCCCATGACGAGCGGACGGATGCCGATCGGGTCGCGCGCGGCGATCAGCTTCGTGCGGGTCATGGCCAGCATCGAGTAACCGCCTTCCATCTGGCGGATCGCATCGATGAAGCGATCGGACGAGGAGGCCTGTTTGGAGCGGGCGATCAGGTGGAGGACGACTTCGGTATCCGATGTCGACTGACAGATGGCGCCGTCGGCAATCAGTTGACGGCGAAGGGTCAGGCCGTTGGTGAAGTTGCCGTTATGGGCAACGGCGATGCCACCGACTTCCAGTTCGGCAAAGAGCGGCTGGACGTTGCGCAGGGCCACTTCGCCAGTCGTGGAGTAGCGCGTGTGGCCGATCGAGATGAAGCCTGGCAGCTTGGCGAGCGTTGCAGGATCGGTGTAGTGGTCGCCGACGAGCCCCATGCGCTTTTCGGTATGGAACTGGCGGCCGTCGAAGGTGACGATACCGGCCGCTTCCTGTCCGCGGTGCTGGAGGGCGTGAAGTCCGAGAGCCGTCAGCGTTGCTGCATCGGGATGGCCGAGAATGCCGAAGACGCCGCATTCCTCGTGGAGGGTATCTCCGTCGAGTTCATCGTTGAGCGTGGAGGAATGGGACTGGTTCATTGATGCGGGCCTTTGCTCTCACAAGAATGGATCGGCTTTTTCCATAGCATGATGCCGGATTCAGGGCATTTTAAACGGCGGAGGCCCGGCCGAGCAAATGCCCGGCCGGACCCTTATGTCACGTCCCGCTCAAATGGCAATTGCCACGCGGCAGGTCAAGCTGTTGAACACTGTGTCAATTCGACTGCGGCTGCGCGCCGCCTGACGGGGCTGCGCCGCCTGCAGGCGCTGTATCATCCGCCGGGGCTTGTTCGCCGGCCGGTGCATTGCTGCCTTGCGAGCCTCCGGCCGGCGGCTGAACCTTCTCGAGCACGCTGGCTTTGACCATCTGTGCGAATTCCTCGGGCAGAACCGATTGCAGCTTTACGACCATCGAGTCAAGGAACGGCTTGGACTTGGCATTGTTCACCCAAGTGGGCCGGTGATCGGCATCGACGAGCCAGTTCCAGAAGGCCACTGCCACGACGAGAAGCAGTATGCCGCGTGCCGCGCCGAAGAGGAAGCCCAAAGTGCGGTCGAGCGCGCCGATCCGGCTATCGATGATGAAATCGGCAATCTTCATGGTGATGAAGGAGATGACGATCAGCGCAATCAGGAACACGACGGCGGCGGAGCCGACGATCGCGATGCGGTCATCATCGGTATACCTCTTCGCGTAAGGCACGAGGTACGGATAGAGGTAGTAGGCAGCGGCAGCCGAGCCGCCCCAGCTTGCGATCGACAGCACCTCACGCGAAAAGCCGCGGACCATCGCCAGAACGGCGGAGAAGAGGACGACGCCGATGACAATACCGTCGAAAATCGTGATGGGCATATAAATTCAACTCCAGGACCGCCGCGTGAGTGATGCGGTTCGGTCGGGCCTCATTCGTGTGCATCCTATATCATCACCGTTTGTGGCAATGAAAGGATCAAACCTCGTCTTCCACACGTCGTAGCGCACCTTTGGATCCGGCAATGCGCACGACCAGGTCCGGCAGGCTCTCGATCTCGCTCCAGCGCCCGCCCGAACCCTTTGGCAAATCGGCGGAGGCTGACGGAAGAAGCGCTGCAGAAAATCCCAGCTTCTCGGCTTCTTTGAGGCGCTGAGGGGTATGCGCAACCGGTCGGACGGCCCCCGACAGGCTGACTTCGCCGAAATAGACGCAATCGGCCGGCAGAGCAATACCGGCAAGAGAGGAAACCAATGCGGATGCGACGGCAAGATCAGCTGCCGGTTCGCTGATACGATAGCCGCCGGCGACATTCAAATAGACGTCATGCTGGCCGAGCCGTACGCCGCAATGGGCCTCGAGCACTGCAAGGACCATCGAAAGTCTGGCCGAATCCCAGCCAACCACGGCACGGCGCGGCGTTCCGAGCGATGTCGGCGCCACCAGTGCCTGCACTTCGACGAGGATCGGGCGTGTTCCTTCCATGCCGGCGAAGACTGCCGCTCCCGGAGACTTTTCATTGCGCTCGCCCAGGAAAAGTTCAGATGGATTGCCGACCTCACGCAGGCCGCCGTCGGACATTTCGAAAACGCCGATCTCGTCCGTTGGCCCGAAGCGGTTCTTGACCGTGCGCAAGATGCGGTAGTGATGGCCGCGGTCGCCTTCGAAGTAGAGCACGGCGTCGACCATGTGTTCCACCACTCGCGGACCGGCGATCTGGCCGTCCTTGGTGACGTGGCCGACGAGAACCATGGCGGCTCCGGTCTGCTTGGCGAAGCGGATCATCGCCTGCACGCCGGTGCGCACCTGCGTCACCGTTCCGGGCGCCGATTCCGCCAGTTCGCTCCACAGCGTCTGGATCGAGTCGATGATGACGAGATCCGGCCGCTTGCCCTCCGCAAGCGTCGCCAGGATATCCTCGACATTGGTCTCCGCGGCAAGCATCACGTCGGTGTCGGCCGCACGCAGGCGCTGGGCGCGCAGCCGCACCTGCGCCACGGCCTCTTCGCCCGAGACGTAGATGATCTTGTGACTGCGGCGCGAAAGCGCTGCTGCCGCCTGCATCAGCAGCGTCGACTTGCCAATGCCCGGATCGCCGCCGACCAGCACCGCCGAGCCGCGCACGAAACCGCCTCCGAGCGCCCGGTCGAGTTCCGAGATGCCGGTATGGATGCGCGGCGCTTCTTCGATCTCGCCGGAAAGCGCCGTCAGCGTCACCGGGCGGCCCTTCTTCGGCGTCCTTGCCGGTCCGCCGCCGATCCCGCCCATCGGGTCTTCTTCGACGATGGTGTTCCACTCGCCGCAGTTCTCGCATTTGCCTGCCCAGCGGTTGTGGATCGTGCCGCAGCTCTGACAGATGAATTGGGTCCTGGCCTTCGCCATCAATGATGCTTTCGTCCATGAGCGCCGGCGCGCCCGAATCACATTTGCCCTAGATAATGGCTTGCGGGACCGATCAAAACTAATGATTTTCCCATCAGGCGTCCAAGTGGCAGCATGGAAGGATCATCCGACGGATCGCCAATGCTCGATTATTCGCCCGCCCACTGGATCGCCTTCTTTACCGCCGCCGTGCTCTTGAACCTGTCGCCGGGTCCGGATATGGCATTTATCATCGGCCATACGATCAAGAGCGGCACGCGTGCCGGATTCTCCGCCGTCTTCGGCATCTGGACCGGCGCCTGCCTGCATGCGCTTTTCGCAGCCTTCGGCCTTTCGGCGGTACTTGCCGCCTCTGCCGTTGCCTTCTCGGCAGTGAAGTGGATCGGTGCGATCTATCTCGTCTGGCTGGGCATCCAGGCCCTGCGGTCGAGCGGCGAGGGCGGCCTGGTCGGGGCGGCAGGCGAAGGGCTGGGCTCGGGACGGATCTACCGGCAGGGCGTGCTCGTTTCGCTGCTTAACCCGAAGGTTGCGATCTTCTTTCTCGCCTTCCTGCCGCAGTTCGTCGTCGAAGGCGCCGGGCCTGCCTGGCTACAGCTTTCCGTGCACGGTGGGCTGATTATCGTCGTGGCCGCATTCATCGAGCCGCCGCTGATTTTGGCCGGAGGGCGGCTTGCCGGTCTGATCAAACGCAACAGGAGGGTCGGCCTCTGGCTCGATCGCGGGCTTGGCGCACTATTCGTTGCCCTTGGCGTGCGGCTTGCGCTGACAAGCCGCTGAGCGGGAACTCAGTCTTCGCTGACGTATTTTCGCTCATGCCGCAGGCCGACGCTTGCCAGCATCTCATAACCGATCGTGCCTGCCGCCCGAGCCACATCGTCCACGGGGATATTCCTGCCGAACAGCTCGATGTAATCGCCGGCACGGATGAGGTTTTCCGGCAGGTCGGTCACATCGAAGATGGAAAGGTCCATGGTGATGCGCCCGGCGACCGGCACGGTGTAGCCCTCAAAGAAACCTTGGCCGCCCTGCGGCACGATTTGGCGAAGCGGAACGCCGCCGCTCGACTGGCTTCGCATGTAGCCGTCCGCATAACCGGCCGAAACGATGGCGAGGCGGCTATCGCGGTCAAGCTTCAGCGCCCGACCATAACTCACGGATTCGCCAGCGCGCACGGTTCGGACCTGGATGACGCGCGCCTCCGCGGTCGCAACTGGGCGCATGGGATTTGGCACGCCGCTCACCGCTTCGCCGCCGTAGATGGCAATGCCGGGGCGCGTCAGGTCGAAATGATAATCCTCGCCGAGAAAGATCCCGCCGGACGCTGCGAGGCTTGATTCGATACCTTCATAAGCGGCGCTGACCTTGCGGAATGATTCGAGCTGCTGCTTGTTCATCTGCGATGAGGGATCGTCGCCGCAGGCAAGATGGCTCATGACGAGGACAGGGGCGAAGCTGGCTGGGCGGGAGACGTCGTCAGCCAGCGCGAGCGCTTCGTCGATTTGAAGGCCGAGGCGGTTGAAGCCGGTGTCGACATGCAGGGCACAAGGGTAGTCACCATACTCCGAAAGCACCGCCATCCAGAAGGCGAGCTGTTCCTCGGAGGAGATGACCGGCACGAGGTCGTTGTCAAAGAAGCGTCGTTCAGTGCCTGACCAGATGCCGGCGAGCACGAAGATGCGCGCGTCGGGAGCGTAGAGGCGCAGCGTCACGCCTTCATCGACCGTTGCGACGAAGAAGTCGCGCGCACCCGCGAGGTAGAGCGCTTCGCCTGCGTCCTCGATGCCCATGCCGTAGGCGTCCGCTTTCACGACCGCGGATGTGCGCGCCCTTTTGGAGCGTCGGGCCATGTCGCGCCAGTTTTCCGTCAGCGCAGTGAGGTCGACCGTCAGCCGCACGCCGGCGGAAGCAAAACTGTCTTCTTCGGAGGCGGCGGAAATTTCAGTCATGAATCCACGTCAAAAAATGGCCGGAGATGAGTCTGCGGCCAGTCTAGAGGTCAATTTCGTCAATAGGAAGTCCGCCGCCGCACTGCAGCAAGAAATCAAAAAAGCTCAGTGTTCCTCGTACTGGATGAAGGACGGGTCGGCGAGGTCGGCAAAGCGCGTGAATTCCGCCTGGAACGCAAGCTTTACTGTGCCGGTCGGTCCGTGACGCTGCTTGGCGATGATGACGTCCGCCGTGCCCTTCACCTTGTCGAACAGCGCTTCCCACTCCGCATATTTCGGGTCGGCCGGATCGCGGGGTTCCATGTTCTTGACGTAATACTCTTCGCGGAACACGAAGAGCACGACGTCGGCGTCCTGTTCGATCGAGCCCGATTCACGCAGGTCGGAGAGCTGCGGGCGCTTGTCATCGCGGCTTTCGACCTGACGCGAAAGCTGTGAGAGCGCGATGATGGGAACGTTCAGTTCCTTGCCGAGGGCTTTCAGGCCGGTGGTGATCTGGGTGATTTCCTGGACGCGGTTCTCGTTCGACTTGCCCGAGCCGGTCATCAGCTGCACGTAGTCGACGACCAATACGTCGAGCCCGCGTTGGCGCTTGAGCCGCCGGGCGCGGGCGGCAAGCTGGGCGATGGAAATGCCGCCGGTCTGGTCGATATAGAGCGGCACCTTCTGCATCATCATCGAGCAGGCGACGAGTTTTTCGAAGTCCGCGTCGTTGATGTCGCCGCGACGGATTTTCGAGGAGGAGACCTCGGTCTGCTCGGAAATGATGCGGGTGGCGAGCTGTTCCGACGACATTTCGAGCGAGTAGAAGCCGACGACGCCTCCGTTTTTCGCCTTCATGCTGCCGTCGGACTGGACCTCGCCCTCATAGGCGGCGGCGATATTGTAGGCGATATTGGTCGCAAGCGATGTCTTGCCCATGCCCGGGCGTCCGGCAAGGATGATCAAGTCCGAGCGCTGCAGGCCGCCCATCTTCGAATCGAGCGAATGGATGCCGGTCGAGATGCCCGAGAGGCCGCCGTCGCGCTCCTTGGCGACCGCCGCCATGTCGATCGCCAGCGCCACGGCGTCGTTGAATGCCTGGAAGCCGCCGTCGTAGCGGCCGTTTTCGGCAAGCTCGAAAAGGCGGCGTTCGGTATCTTCGATTTGCGTCTGCGGCGGCATGTCGAGCGGCGCGTCATAGGCGATGTTGACCATGTCCTCGCCGATGGTGATCAGCGCCCGGCGCAGCGCCAGATCGTAGATCGCGCGCCCATAGTCCTCGGCGTTGATGATTGTCACCGCTTCGCGGGCAAGGCGCGCGAGGTATTCGGAGACCGTCATGTCGCCGACCTTCTCGTCGGCCTTCAGGAAGGTCTTGATCGTCACCGGATTGGCGATCTTGCCCATACGGATGATGTCGCCTGCGACCTCGAAAATCTTGCGGTGAAGCGGTTCGTAAAGATGGATCGGCTTCAGGAAGTCGGACACCCGGTAATAGGCGTCGTTGTTCATCAGGATGGCACCCAAAAGCGCCTGCTCGGCCTCGATGTTGTTGGGTGCTTCGCGGTAGTGCTGCTCTGCTGGAGCAACGGCGGCAATCTTTCGCGCGGCGTCGTTCATCTTGATCCGTTCTGTCTTTTCCGTTGACGGATTTGAAGGCTCGTCAGGGCAAATGCAAGTGCAGCTCAGCAACAGCCTCTGGCCTGCCGTGAAATCCGTGACGCTTTGCACATTGTTCGACTTCTCCACAGCGCTGAAGCCGCCGGGGAGAAAATATCGCCGGTGTCACCTTGAGGACACGGCATGAAGACCGCGACTCATCCAACCCATAATATTTTAGCCTGAATGCCTCGAGCGTGGCACTTGAAAAGACGCCTGAACTCAATTAGACAGAGGAAAATATAATTAGTGCGCTAACTAAATAATGGGGAATTCATGGCGAATATGCTTCTCAGGCGGGAACTCATTGAGGACATCGCTGCGTTTACCCGGAAATTGAGGGCGACGTTCGATTCCCTTGTGCGGGAGAGAAACATGACATTGCCGCGCGCGCGAGTCTTTTTCACCCTCAACAAGAAGGACGGCATCAATCAGCGAGAACTGGCCGAACGGCTGGAACTCGAAACGCCGACGCTGGTGCGGATCCTGGACGCAATGGAGGCGCAAGGCTTCCTGGAACGCCGCGTCGCCGGTTCCGATCGCCGCGCCAAGGAGATCTACATAACGGATGCGGGAAGGGCAGTTGCCAGCGAGGTCGAGGATCTTGCCGCAGACGTGCGCGCCCGGGTCGTCGCCGGCATTTCCGAAGGTGACTTGAGGACGACCCTGAGCGTCGTCCGCGCCATGCAGGCAAACCTGCTTGCATTTCGGGGCCAATGAGAACCAGGCCGACTGACAAACGCAAGAAGCCCGGCATCAAGCCGGGCTTCTCAGACTGCTGACAAACCCCTGGCTTAGCTGGGGGTTTTATGATTCTGTGGGACATGTTGAAGAAACCTGCCCCCACCCAGACGGCTCTTGAGATGGTGACGCTCGACAGCCTGGTGCCGAAGGATCATCTGCTTCGCAGGATCGATGCGGTTATCGACTTTTCTTTCATCCATGACCGCGTTGCCGGACTTTATTGCGCCGACAACGGCCGGCCGCCGCTCGATCCGACCTTGATGTTCAAGGCTTTGTTCATTGGCTACCTGTTCGGCATCCGCTCGGAGCGTCAATTGGTGCGCGAGATCGAGGTCAACGTCGCCTATCGCTGGTTTCTGCAGATGAAGCTGACGGATGGTGTGTTTGACGCCTCGACGCTGTCGCAGAACCGCCGCCGGCGTTTCAACGACACCTCGGTCGCCCAGGACATTTTTGATCATATCGTTGAGCAGGCAATCGGCCACGGGCTGGTCGATGGTACGGTGCTTTATACGGATTCAACGCATCTGAAGGCGAACGCCAACAAGGGTAAATACGACCTTCAGATGATCGAGAAGTCACGCTCCGATTACTGGGCCGATCTCGACCAGGCGATTGAGGTCGAGCGGGCAGTGCATGGCCAAAAGCCTTTGAAGGAGAAGGAGCGTCAGCCGGAGGTGAAGGAAACCAAGGTGTCGCGCACCGATCCCGACAGCGGCTACATGGTGCGCGACGGCAAGCCGAAAGGCTTCTTCTACCTCGATCACCGCACGGTGGATGGCAAGCTTGCGATCATCACCGACACCCATGTCACGCCCGCCAATGTGCATGACAGTATCGTCTATCTCGACCGGCTGGACCGCCAGCGTCAGCGCTTCGACTTCGAGGTCGGTGCTGTCGGGCTGGATGCCGGCTATGCCACGTCCGGCATCGCCAAGGGTCTCGAAGACCGCGACATTCTCGGCGTCACCGGCTACCGCAATCCGACCCCGCCCAAGCCCGGCATGATGCGCAAGTCGAAGTTTGACTATGAGCCCGAGACAGACGGCTATCGCTGCCCCGAAGGCCAACTCCTGACCTATGCCACCACCGACCGCAACGGCTATCGGCACTACCGCTCCGATCCGGCCATCTGCGGCGATTGCCCGTTGCTGGCTTCCTGCACCACTAACGCCGCGGCGACACGCACCATCACCCGCCATGTCTGGCAAGACGCCCGCGAGCGGACCGACGACCACCGCAAGACACCTTGGGGCAGGGCCATCTACAAGCGGCGAAAGGAGACGGTCGAACGCTCGTTTGCCGATGCCAAGCAGCTTCATGGCCACCGCTATGCCCGCTTCCGAAGTCTCACCCGCGTCGCATGCCAGTGCCTACTGGCCGCCGTTGCCCAGAACATCAAGAAGATCGCAATGGCACTCACAAAGGCTCCAAAACCAAGCCTGGCGTGAGGGCACGAGCCCCTCTTCGGCCCCGCAAACATAACCCCACCCAAAATCCGCTATCCAAAACAAAACAAACCCGCCGAAAAATCGACGGGTTTGTCAGCAGTCTGAGAAGCCCGGCATCAAGCCGGGCTTCTGCTTCGTGAAGCAAGCTTGCGAAGCTTATGCTTCGTCTTCGGCGTTGCCGTCGGCATCCGGATCAAAGAAGTCTTCGGCACGCAGGGCGTCTTCATCAACGCCGTAGATGGCGTCGACGGAGGTGAGCGTTTCGCCCTTTGCCTGGCGCTCGGCTTCGTCGGCGGAGCGGGCAACGTTGAGATTGACGTGGATTTCGACTTCGGCGTGAAGCTGCAGTTCGACCTTGTGGATACCGATCGCCTTGATCGGCGTGTTCAGGTGAACCTGGTTGCGACCGATGTTAAAGCCTTCGGCGGCCAGGATTTCCACGACGTCGCGGGCAGCAACCGAGCCGTAGAGCTGGCCGGTTTCGCCGGCCGAGCGAACGACGATGAAGGACTTGCCGTCGAGGACGTCGGCGACCTTCTGGGCTTCCGACTTGCGCTCGAGATTGCGGGCTTCGAGCGTTGCGCGCTCGGATTCGAATCGGGACTTGTTGGCGGCATTGGCGCGCAGTGCCTTGCCGAGCGGCAGGAGGTAGTTGCGTGCAAAACCGTCGCGAACCTTGACGGTTTCGCCCATCTGGCCAAGCTTGGAGATGCGTTCGAGAAGAATGACTTCCATCTTCGTTTCCTTTCGTGTCTCTAGGTTTTCTTGTCTGTGGGTTGAGGGGTGTCGGCACTCTTGTTCGGGGTCAGGGCAATCGCCTTGCGCGTATCGGACAGACCGACGACGAGAATGAAAAGAGCTGGCAGCATCAGAACGAGCGATGCCAGGTAGCAAAGGACGAGCGCCGGCAGGCGCCAGTCCTTGCCGCGCGTGCGGAAATGCAGCGCGGCGAAGCCGGAAAGCAAAAAGCCGGCGCCAAAGGTGCCGACGACGGTTGCTCCGATCATCGCCGGGACGCCGCCGAAGAAGGTGGCGGCCAGACCGGCGAGGAAGACGAAGATCGCGTTGCGGTTCATGCGCAGCGCGGACGGAATGTCCTCTCTCGGGCGAAGTGCCCGGCCGGAGGCATTCACGATGCGTGCCGCGATATAGTAGGCCGCAAACAGCATCAAAACCCACATTGCGCCCTGGATGGCGGGCAGCATCAGGAGAAGGAGCGACTTGGTCTGCGCGGTGGCCGTGTCATTGAACGTGAAATCGGGCTGTTGCTGCGCAAAGGAACCGAAGAGTGCGTCGACCATCTGGCCGATAAGTTCCGGGCCATAGCCGATCATGTAGCCCGTCACGATGACGGCGAGCGTCACCAGGCCACAGAGATGTAGCAGGATGTCGGAGAGCGGATACCAGGCCGTCAGGTGTTCCGGGCCGCCGAGCTCTGCGGCGGGACGAGCAAGGTTTGCCAGGTGGCTGATCCAGCCGGCGGGAATAAGCGTCACCAGCGTCATCATCAGCGCGAAAGCCGGGGAGCCGGCGACTGCACCGAAGGCGGCAGCGGTGACGACGGCAGAGATTGCCGCGGCATTGCCCCAGCCGAGACCTACGAGAAGGATGGGCAGAGCGGAGGCGGCGTAGAGCAAGGCGCTGAACGACAACTGGGCGCTCGCGCCGAGCGCCAGGAGCGCGGCGGTCAATCCGGCGAGCGCGCCGGTCAGCAGCCTCTTGAAGTTCATTTTTGTCACGTCGCTGTCCTGCTTCATCGAGCAGTTAGAGGATGTCTCCTGAATCGAATCCAGAAAGACCGCCTCAACATGGGTTTTCAGGGTTCCGATCCGCGCCCATCGCGGAAGGGATGCGACCCTCTGATTTGGCAACCAGAGGGTCGCGATAGCAAATTAAGCTACGACGTACGGCAGCAGGCCGAGAAAGCGGGCGCGCTTGATCGCCTGGGCGAGCTCGCGCTGCTTCTTCTGCGAAACAGCGGTGATGCGCGACGGAACGATCTTGCCGCGCTCGGAAATATAGCGCTGCAGAAGACGGACGTCCTTGTAGTCGATCCGCGGCGCATTCGCGCCCGAGAACGGGCAGGTCTTGCGACGGCGATGGAACGGACGGCGGACCGGAGCGGAGGAAGCTTCAGACATATCTCAAATCTCCTTATACGCGGTCTTCGCGCGGACGGCGCGGACGGTCTTCACGGTCGCCAAAGCCACCCTCACGCGGCGGGCGCGGGCCACGGTCGAAACCGCCTTCGCGCGGGCCACGGGCGCCGTCACGCGGGCCGCGATCGTCGCGGTCGCGCTTCTGCATCATGGCAGACGGGCCTTCTTCGTGCTTTTCGACAGCGAGCGTCATGTAACGCAGAACATCTTCGCTGATGCGCATCTGGCGTTCCATTTCCTGGACGGCAGCTGCCGGTGCATCGATGTCCATCAGGGCGTAGTGAGCCTTGCGGTTCTTCTTGATGCGGTATGTGAGGGACTTAAGCCCCCAGTTTTCAATGCGCCCGACTTTGCCGCCGTTAGCTTCGATCACGCCCTTGTACTGTTCTACGAGGGCATCGACCTGCTGAGCGGAAATATCCTGCCGGGCAAGGAATACATGTTCATAAAGAGCCATGACAGCTTTGCCTTTCTTGCGTTGGTTCAACCCGATATTCGGCGGCTAAGCCTCAACGACTGCTCCTGATTGGGCTGAACCCAGGCAAGAAAAGCGTTCCGAGACGGTCGAGAGCGGAGACACGGGAGGCTGGAACGCTTCCGTTCCGAACGATTTCCGAAGAAACCGGCCCTCCGTTCAGCCACCAGCCAGAAGACCGGGTTTGCGAACAGGGGCGCTTATACGGATTTTTCGGCGAAAGGCAAGCGTTCGGATACGATCAACAGGCCATCGTGCCCTTTATAGTCCTCTTGAGGGCAAATTCTGCACGTGCCGGAAAGGCAGGATCCGGCCCCGCCACGCGGTCATCGAGGAAGGGCGACGCCCTTCACATGTCCGGACTTTCATTCTCCGCAGCGTTGGTAGAGATGTTTTGGGCCTGGTTTGATCCTAAGCCTGCAGCACTGGTCACAGCGGCATCGGATACTGCCGGTGGACCTTCTCGATCTCGCCGAGGACGTCGCTCGACAGTTTCGCCTCGACGGCGCTCAGGTCGATCATCAGCTGCTCAATCGTCGTTGCGCCGATGATGACGGAGGTCATGAAGCGGCGGGTGAGGCAGAAGGCAAGCGCCATGGCTGCCGGATCAAGCCCGTGCATCGCTGCAATTTCGACGAAGGCCCTGGTGGGCGCTTCCTGCAGCGGCTGCAACCGGCCGCCGAGATCGCCGTTGATCGTAGCGCGCGATCCGGCTGGCCTTGCGCCGTCAAGATATTTTCCGGTGAGCAGGCCAGCCGCAAGCGGTGAATAGGCAAGCAGGCCGACATCCTCGTGATGCGACAGTTCCGCCATGTCCAGGTCGAAGTGGCGGTAGAGGAGGCTGTATTCGTTTTGGACGCTGGCGACGCGTGGAAGGTCGTTTTGCTCGGAGAGCGTCAGGTATTTCTGCGTGCCCCACGCAGTTTCATTGGACAGGCCGATGGCGCGCACCTTGCCTTCCTTCACCAGCATGTCCATCGTTTCGAGGATATCGGTGATATTGGCGACCGCCTTGGCCCGATCCTGCTTGAAGGGGTCGTAGTGCCAGTTCTGCCGGAAGTGGAAATGCCCGCGGCTCGGCCAATGAATTTGGTAGAGGTCGATGTAATCGGTCTTGAGCCGTTTGAGGCTCGCTTCGACGGCAAGCTTGATATTCTTGGCGTCGGCACCTTCGCCGCCCCGGATATAGGAGCGTCCAGGCCCGGCGACCTTTGTCGCCAGCACGATGCGGTTTCGCTTGCCGGTCCTTGCGAACCAGCTGCCGATATAATCCTCCGTGCGCCCCTGCGTTTCCGCCGAAAGGGGGGTTGTCGGGTAAAGCTCGGCGGTATCGAAGAAGTTCACGCCGTTCTCGACGGCGTAATCCATCTGCTCGTGCGCTTCGGTTTCGGTATTCTGCGTGCCCCACGTCATGGTGCCGAGGCAGATTTGCGAAACCGAAATATCGGTGCGACCTAATCTATTAAACTTCATTGGAACCTTGGAATTGGATGAGAGGACGTAGCGGGAAAGGGCGGCGCAAATTTAGGCGCCAATTGCGCAAGCGCAAGGAAAAAAATCGCGACTTTTGGCGCCAGCAAAGGCTTTGGAGACCCTGGCAGCACTATTGACTCTGCCCGCAAGAACGTCAATTGGAGGCGAAACAGTCCAAATTGACATAATAAGGGACATGAGATGACCGTCGCTTTCACATTTCCCGGCCAGGGAAGCCAGGCCGTGGGCATGGGCAAGGAGCTCGCGGAAAATTTTTCCGAGGCGCGTTCCGTCTTCGAAGAGGTTGACGATGCGCTCGGCCAAAAGCTTTCAGCAATCATCTTCGAGGGCCCGGAAGAAACGCTGACGCTGACGGCCAATGCCCAGCCTGCGCTGATGGCGGTATCGCTTGCGGTGGTTCGTGTCCTTCAGGCGAAGGGTCTCGATCTCAAGTCGAAGGTGTCCTATGTTGCAGGTCATTCGCTCGGCGAATATTCCGCACTCTGTGCCGCCGGCACCTTCTCGCTGGCCGAAACCGCGCGTCTGCTGCGTATCCGCGGCAACGCCATGCAGGCTGCCGTTCCTGTCGGCGTTGGTGCCATGGCGGCGATCATCGGGCTGGAACATGCCGACGTCGTGGCCGTTTGCCAAGCTGCTTCGGCCGATGGTGCCTGCCAGATCGCCAACGATAACGGCGGCGGCCAGATCGTCATCTCCGGCGAAAGGGCCGCGGTCGAAAAGGGCGCGGCACTGGCAACCGAGAAGGGCGCCAAGCGCGCGATCCTTCTGCCGGTTTCCGCTCCCTTCCACTCCTCACTGATGGCGCCGGCTGGCGAGGCGATGCGCGAAGCGCTCGCGGGCGTTTCGAAGTCCAACCCTGTCGTTCCACTGATTGCCAACGTTCGCGCCGCGCCGGTGACAGACGCCAATGAGATTGCAAGGCTCCTTGTCGAGCAGGTCACCGGCCAGGTCCGCTGGCGTGAAACGGTAGAATGGTTTGCCGCAAACAATGTCACGACGCTTTATGAACTCGGCTCGGGCAAGGTACTGACCGGCCTTGCGCGGCGCATCGACAAGACGGTGAACGGTATTGCCGTCAATACGCTCGCCGATATCGACGCGGCCATCGCCGCCCTCACGGCCTGATTGGTTTCACCAGATATAAGGAACGCATCCATGCTCGATCTTTCCGGCCGCAAGGCGCTCGTTACCGGTGCATCCGGCGGCATCGGCGAGGAAATCGCCCGCATTCTCCACAAACAGGGAGCCGTCGTCGGCCTTCACGGCACGCGGGTCGAAAAGCTCGAAGCGCTGGCAAACGAGCTTGGCCACCGCGTCAAGATATTCCCGGCGAACCTCTCCGACCGTGACGAGGTCAAGGCGCTCGGCGTCAAGGCCGAAGCCGAACTCGAAGGCGTCGATATCCTTGTGAACAACGCAGGCATCACCAAGGACGGCCTGTTCGTACGGATGAGCGACGAGGACTGGGACAACGTCATCGAGGTCAACCTGACCGCGATGTTCCGCCTGACGCGCGAGCTGACGCATCCGATGATGCGCCGCCGCTACGGGCGCATCGTCAACATCACCTCGGTGGTCGGTGTCACCGGCAACCCGGGTCAGGCGAACTACTGCGCTTCCAAGGCCGGCATGATCGGCTTCACCAAGTCGCTCGCCCAGGAGATCGCGACGCGCAACGTGACCGTCAATTGCGTCGCGCCGGGCTTCATCGAATCGGCCATGACCGGCAAGCTAAACGACAAGCAGAAGGAAGCGATCATGGGCGCAATCCCGATGAAGCGCATGGGCACGGGTGGCGAAGTGGCGTCCGCCGTAGCCTACCTCGCCTCCTCGGAAGCCGCCTATATGACGGGTCAGACGCTGCACGTAAACGGTGGCATGGCCATGATCTGAAACAGAAACTGGCCCTGTTTGCGTTTTTCGGCGGAATAGCGTGTTGACCAATGGAACAGGGTTGATTTTCAGGCTTTGCGGCAGACATAAACCGTGTTAAGCGGGCCATGACTGTCACAGTCGTTCCGGGAAACAAGGCGGACCGGCAGGCTTTTTTGCCAGCGGGGAACATCTTAGAGAGCCGGGCTAACGAGTTTGCTGAAAGTGCCGAGAGGGCGCCGAAGGCTGAACCAGGGTAGGGATGCCGGAAGGCATTCTCATCAGGATATAAGGTCGAGGAAACCGACATGAGCGATATCGCAGAACGCGTAAAGAAAATTGTTATTGATCATCTTGGCGTCGATGCCGAGAAGGTTGTCGAGAGCGCCAGCTTTATCGACGATCTGGGTGCTGACTCGCTCGACACGGTCGAACTGGTCATGGCCTTCGAGGAAGAATTCGGCGTAGAAATTCCGGACGACGCAGCAGACTCGATCCTCACGGTCGGCGACGCAGTAAAGTTCATTGAAAAGGCCCAGGCTTAATCCTGTGTGATTTTCAAAGGGCGGGCCATGAGTCCGCCCTTTTTGTTTGTGCATTGCTTTAGCGAAAGAACAGGCGGGGAAGCTGTCGATGAGGCGGGTCGTCATCACCGGTACCGGAATGGTATCACCCTTGGGATGCGGAACTGAAGTGACCTGGTCGAGGTTGCTCGCTGGCCGCAGTGGCGCCCGCCTTGTCACCGAATTCGAGGTGGATGATCTCCCTGCCAAGATTGCCTGCCGCATCCCGGTCGGTGACGGCGCAGACGGCACCTTCAACCAGGATGACTGGATGGAGCCAAAGGAACAGCGCAAGGTCGATCCCTTCATCATCTACGGAATGGCCGCTGCCGACATGGCGTTGAACGACGCCGGCTGGCATCCTGAGAACGACGAGGACCAGATCGCGACCGGCGTGCTGATCGGCTCCGGCATTGGCGGCATCGAGGGTATCGTCGAGGCGGGCTATACGCTGCGCGACAAGGGCCCGCGCCGTATCTCGCCCTTCTTCATTCCCGGCCGCCTGATCAACCTCGTATCCGGCCAGGTTTCGATCCGCCACAAGCTCAGAGGACCGAACCACTCGGTCGTCACCGCCTGCTCGACTGGCGCGCACGCAATCGGCGATGCTGCCCGTATGATTGCGTTCGGCGATGCCGACGTCATGGTCGCGGGTGGTACGGAATCGCCGGTGAGCCGCATCTCGCTTGCCGGCTTTGCCGCCTGCAAAGCGCTTTCCACGCAGCACAACGACGATCCTGAGAAAGCATCGCGTCCCTATGATCGCGACCGTGACGGCTTCGTCATGGGCGAAGGTGCCGGTATCATCGTCGTCGAGGAACTGGAACATGCCAAGGCGCGTGGCGCGAAGATCTATGCCGAGATCGTCGGCTACGGCCTGTCGGGTGACGCCTACCACATCACTGCGCCGGCGGAAGACGGTGACGGCGCGCAGCGCTGCATGGCCATGGCGCTGAAGCGCGCCGGACTGACGGCTGCAGATGTCGACTATATCAACGCGCACGGGACGTCGACCATGGCCGATACGATCGAGCTTGGCGCCGTCGAGCGTCTGGTCGGCAACGCGGCATCGAAGATTTCGATGTCTTCGACCAAGTCGGCGACGGGCCATCTGCTGGGCGCAGCCGGTGCCATCGAGGCGATATTCGCGACGCTTGCGATCCGCGACAACGTCGCTCCGCCGACCCTCAATCTCGATAATCCCGAGCGCGAAACGGCAATCGATCTTGTTCCGCACAAGGCCCGTCAGCGAGAAATCAATGTTGCACTCTCGAATTCCTTTGGATTCGGCGGTACGAATGCATCGCTGGTGCTGCGCCGCTATAGTGCCTGACGGCGGTTTTTGACACGACGGGAGGATTGGCCAGTACCTCTCGCGACGGTAGCCTACCTGTTTTTTGCCGTATTGCTTCTTAAAACAACGGACAGGGCCAAGTTTAGAGGATTGCCGGTGAGCGATACGAATCAGAGCAACGACGCGGCGGGCCACAACGGCCATCCGGCGCAGAACGGGCCGATCATTCCGAAGTCGCCCAGTGAAGCGCTGCGCCCGGAACGCGTTCCGGAGCCGCCGAAGCGTTCGAAGAAGGCGCGCAGCCAGGTCGTGATCTTCTTGAACTTCCTGATGACGATGGTCGTGCTTGCCTGCGCCGCCGGCATCTTCGCCTTCTATTACGCGATCTCCAGTTACCAGGAGCCCGGTCCGCTGGAGACGAACACCAATTTCATCGTGCGCAGCGGCGCAGGCCTTTCGGAAATCGCCACCAATCTTGAGCGCAACAACATCGTCTCCGACGCCCGCATCTTCCGCTATCTCACGGCGACGTACCTGAACGAGGGGGAGAGCCTGAAGGCCGGCGAATACGAGATCAAGGCAAAGGCTTCCATGAATGACATCATGGAACTGCTGAAGTCCGGCAAATCGATCCTCTATTCGATATCATTCCCGGAGGGCCTGACGGTGCGCCAGATGTTCAACCGCATGAACGCTGATACCGTCCTGGAAGGCGAATTGCCGACGGCATTGCCGCCCGAAGGCAGCCTGCGTCCCGACACCTACAAGTTCTCGCGCGGCACGAAACGCTCCGAAATCATCGACCAGATGGCTGCAGAGCAGAAAAAGCTCGTCGACCAGATCTGGGAAAAGCGCGACCCTTCGGTCTCGCTGAAAACCAAGGAGGAGTTCGTGGTGCTTGCTTCGATCGTCGAGAAGGAAACCGGCATTCCCGACGAGCGTGCGCATGTCGCATCCGTTTTCCTCAACCGGCTCGCCAAAGGCATGCGGCTTCAGTCCGATCCGACCATCATCTACGGGCTCTTCGGTGGTGACGGCAAGCCCGCCGACCGCCCGATCTACCTGTCGGACCTGAAGAAGGAAACGCCTTACAACACCTACGTGATCAAGGGCCTGCCGCCGACGCCGATCGCAAATCCCGGCCGTGATGCCCTGGAAGCGGCGGCCAATCCCTGGAAGACGGACGACCTCTATTTCGTCGCCGACGGCACGGGCGGTCATGTTTTTGCGGCGACGCTCGAAGAGCACAATGCCAACGTCAAGCGCTGGCGCAAGCTCGAAGCTGACAAGGGTGCCGATCCGAATATCGTGGTTGACGGCCAGCCGGAGGCTCAGGCCGAGCCGGCGGCCCAGCAGAAGAAAAAGAAGACGAACTGATTTCGGAGGCTCGGATGGCGTTGCAGTCCATGACCGGTTTTGCGCGGCGCGAGGGAACGAGCGGCCGCTGGCGCTGGGCTTGGGAACTGCGGTCGGTCAACGGCAAGGGGCTCGACCTGCGCCTTCGGCTGCCGCCAGGACTCGAGCGCATGGAAACAGACGTTCGCCGCATTGCGGGCGAACAGTTCAGCCGTGGCAACATGCAGGCCAACCTCTCGGTTTCGGCAGCCGAAAACCGCTTCGAGACGGTTCTCAATCAGGACGCTCTGGCCAATGTGCTTGCAATGCGTGACCAGCTTGCGGGCGTCATCGATCCGGCGCCTCTGACCCTCGATACGCTGCTTTCGATCCGCGGACTGGTGGAATTTCGCGAGTCGGAGGATAGCGAAGAAGAAATCGCCGCCCGCGATGCCGACGTCACCAAAGGCCTGCTGGCCGCACTTGCTGACCTCAAGCTGATGCGGGAACAGGAGGGTGCTGCCCTGTCTCGCGTGCTGCTCAACCATGTCTCGACGATCGAGGACTTGACGCATACGATCGAACGCGACCCGTCGCGCACGCCGCAGGAGATTTCCGCCCGCATCAAGGCGCAGGTTGCCTTGCTGATGGACGGAGCGGGCGCGCTTGATCGCGACAGGCTGCATGCCGAGGCGGCTCTGCTTGCGACGAAGGCCGACCTGCGCGAAGAAATCGACCGGCTGAAGGCGCATGTGGCGGCCGCACGGGATCTGTTGGGCCGCGGCGGCCCGGTCGGCCGCAAGCTCGATTTCCTTGCACAGGAATTTAACCGCGAATCGAATACCATCTGTTCGAAGTCGAATGCCTCGGCGGTCACTGCCGCCGGCATCGAACTGAAAGTCGTCATCGACCAGTTCCGCGAACAGGTCCAGAATCTGGAGTAGGACATGAAACCGGCGAAAGCTTCGCCCGTTCCGATCGCTCGCCGCGGTCTGATGCTCGTCATTTCGTCGCCCTCGGGCGCGGGAAAGTCGACGATTGCGCGGACACTGCTTGCGCAGGATAGCCAGATCGGCCTCTCCGTCAGCGTGACGACCCGCCAGCGGCGCCCGAGCGAGGTCGAGAGCATTCACTACCACTTCAAGAGCATCCGCGAATTCGAGCGACTGCGCGATTCCGATGCGTTGTTGGAATGGGCTGAAGTGCACGGCAATTTTTACGGAACGCCGCGCGAACCGGTGGAAGCAGCGATGGCGGAAGGCCGTGACATGCTTTTCGACATCGACTGGCAGGGCGCCCAGCAGCTGCAGGAGAAAATGTCGGCAGATGTCGTATCCATCTTCGTGCTGCCGCCGACCATGACCGAGTTGCAGTCAAGGCTTCACCGCCGTGCGGAAGATTCGGAAGAGGTCATCGCAAAGCGGCTTGCCAATTCGCGCGCCGAAATCGCGCATTGGCGGGAATATGACTATGTCATCGTCAATGACGATCTCGATACTGCCTTCGACGCCGTGCAGTCGATCGTGAAGGCCGAGCGCTTGCGCCGCGACCGGCGGCACGGCATCTACGATTTCGTCACAAAACTGCTGGAAGAGACGCCGGTTCTTTAAAGCGAATTGGCAAGCAGGCAGAATTCCTGGACTGAAAGCGTTTCCGCACGGCGCTGCGGGTCGATGCCCACCTTGTTGAGGAGACTCTCGCCGCCGAGCGGCTTGAGGCTCTGGCGCAGCATCTTGCGCCGCTGACCGAAGGCCGCATGCGTTACTCTTTCGAGATTGGCGACGTCGCAGGGGATGGGATTTGCCTTCGGCGTCAGATGCACCACCGTCGACGTCACCTTCGGCGGCGGCGTGAAGGCTTGCGGCGATACGTCGAAAGCCATGCGGGCATCGGCGCGCCAGCCGCAGAGTACACCGAGGCGGCCATAGTGGTCGTCATCCTGTTTGGCGACGATGCGCTCGCCGACTTCCTTCTGGAACATCAGCGTCAAGGATTCCCAAAACGGTGGCCACTTTTTTGGCAGAAGCCAGTTCACCAGGAGTTGCGTGCCGACGTTGTACGGAAGATTGGCGATGATCTTGACGGGCCCCTGAGGCGCCAGCGCCTCGAAATCGGTCTTCAGCGCATCGCCGCCCATGACTTCGAGCCTGGCAGGATAGTGAGCGGATATTTCCGCCAGCGCAGGCAGGCAGCGCGGATCACGCTCGACGGCGACCACCTTCTTCGCACCCAGCGCCAGGATGGCGCGCGTCAGTCCGCCGGGTCCGGGTCCCACTTCGAAGACGGTGCAGCCTTCCAGCGATCCTGCCGTGCGGGCGACCTTCTGCGTCAGGTTGAGGTCGAGAAGGAAGTTTTGCCCGAGCGCCTTGCGGGCATCGAGGCCGTGACGGTGGATCACGTCGCGAAGCGGCGGCAGACCATCGAGCGCGGCCATCAGCGGTGTTCCGCGGGACGGCTGAGATGGGCTGCAAGCTTGAGGGCGGCAATCAAGCTCTTTTCGCGCGCGATGCCCTTGCCGGCAATGCCAAAGGCAGTGCCGTGATCCGGCGATGTCCTCACGAAAGGCAGGCCGAGCGTCACGTTGACGGAATCGTCGAAGCCGAGCGCCTTGACCGGGATCAGGGCCTGATCGTGATACATGCAGACTGCGACATCATACCGGGCGCGAGCCTCGTCGTGGAACATGGTATCGGCGGGCAGGGGACCGATCGCGTCGACGCCCTCAAAGCGTAGAAGCTGTATGGCGGGATGAATGATGTCTTCGTCCTCGCGCCCCATCGTTCCGCTTTCGCCGGCATGCGGATTAAGACCAGCGACGGCAAGGCGGGGCCTTTCGATGCCAAAGCGGTGCCTGAGATCGGAATGCGCGATACGGCAGGTCTCTGCGATCAATTCACCGCTCAAGGCCTGCGGCACGTCCTTGATCGGGATGTGAATGGTAACGGGTATCGCCCGCAGCTTCGGTCCGGCAAGCATCATCACCGGCCTGACCGGATTGCCGGTCGCGCGGGCTGCGAGATCGGCAAGGAATTCGGTGTGGCCCGGAAACTTGAAGCCGGCCTCGTAAAGAACGGCTTTGGCGATGGGATTGGTAACGACGCCCGCTGCCAGTCCCTTCACGACCAGCGATACGGCCGTTTCGATCGCAGCGATCGTACCTGTTGCGGTCGCGGCATGCGGCTCGCCGGCAGCCACCTCGACGCCGGCAGGAACGGGCAGGACGGGGAGAGCGTCGGCAAAGACATCCGCTGCCGTTGCGGCGTTCGCTTCGGCTATCTTGACGGAAAGATCCAGCTGCCGTGCTCTTGCCTCCAGAACGTCAGGATCGCCGATCAGAAAGAAGGGAGGAAGGCCGAGCTCACGCCGCCTCAGCCAGGCCATCAGGGTTATGTCCGGGCCGATGCCAGCCGGATCGCCTTGCGTCAGCGCAAGCGGGCGCGAAAACGGGGAAGCCACGGCGGTCAGCGATAGATGATCTGCGCCTTCTTGCGCAGCTCTTCGAGATATTTGGCAGCGTTTTCGTTTTCCGGTGCGCTCTTGCCGGCCTTGGCCTTGTTAAGATCCTCCTGGCGGAAAACGATCTCAGCGGCCGTGTCGTCGGATACCTCACGCCGGCTGCAGATTGCCAGATACTCCACGCCCTTTTCTGTCACGCGGGTCGCCGTGGTATTGCCCTTGGCCTGCTCGATCAACGGCTTCCATTCGGCCGGAAGTTCCGGAGCCAGCACGCGGCCAAGTTCGCGGACCGAAACGTCACGCATCGTTGCTGCAAAGACCTTTGCCTCTTCGCAGCCCGGGTATTTCGAACGGGAGGCTTCGGCTTCGCTCTTGCGCTTTCCCGTAATGCCTTTCTTCGATTGCGGCACAACGAAGATGATCTGCTGAAGCATGTATTCGGTCGTGACCGGCTTCTGCTTGTTGTTTTCCATCATGCGGCTGACAAGGTCGCTGCTCGACATGCGCGCGCTCGACCCGTAGCGCGCATTGACGACGCGCGGCCAGCTCATTTGCACGGCAATATACTGCTTGAAATGATCCGCCCCGACACCGGCCTGGGTGAGAATTTGCGTAAGCTGCTCGGTCGAGATCTTGTTTCCGGACGCAAAACGCGCGAAGGACGCATCGACTTCGTCCTTGGAGACGGACATGCGGACACGCGAAATTTCCTGACGTTTCAAAGTCTCCTCGACGAGCGATTCTTCCGCCGTCTTCGCATCGGCTTTCTGGTGCTGGAGACGAAGGAATGCCTGCCGCCTTGCGACGTCGCCCGTGGTCAGTGCCACCCCGTTGACGACGGCCTTGACTTCGCTTGCTGCAAATGCCGAACCGCTTTGTGGCTGCAGCGCCGCGAGCATGCAGAACGCAGCTCCGGCAAACAGGAACGTGACAATCTTTCTCGCGCCAATCATGTATCGATCCTTCCCATAGACGCTGCGGTGGCAAGTGCACGCATACACAGCTTCACCGAGGTCGGTGCCGCCCCAAGGCGACATTCCTATGCCTCATAACCCGATTGACGGCAATGTCCTGCATAGTGTTGCGGCGAAAGAAAGGCTCGCTTTCTTTCGCCGTCCAATATCGCAATCAATTATTGTAGATATTCTTTTCGATATCGTCAGAATATCCGACGTTGACATCACCGAGAGTGCGGAAGGTAAGTCTGGCGCCAATGCTCCAGTCGCTTGCCGACTCGTCGCTTGTATCGCGTTTTGAAGTATAGGCGATCGTGAAGATCGTGCATTCGTCTTCATAGGAGAGGCCGAGCGTCTTCCTGCTGACGACGTCGTTGTTGAGATCCCATGCAATGCCGCCGAAGACGGACCAGTAGTCCCTGAACTTGACCGTTGCCCTGGTCTGGATTTCATCACCGTCTTCGGCCGAGCCGTAGTCGGGCTGAGCCGAGATATGGGTGTAAAGAAGCTGGCTCTGGAACGTATCGGTCTGGAAACCGGCCGTCAGATCGCCGCGGCGAAACGAGAGATCCTTCTCGTCCAGACGGTACGAGGCGGCGAGGGAAAGGCCTTGCGGCGTCTCGATTCCGCCCAGCCCGACATAGTCGGAACGGTCGGTCTCAAGTCCCGAATTCGCTCCAGCGTTCACGAGATCGTCCGTGGCGAACGAGTTCTGGCCGGCAAGATGATAGGACTGGCCAAAGATACCGTGAAGTTTGTAGCCGTTGTCGAACGTGCCGGTGTACTGGAAGCCGATATTGGCACGCGTGCCGCCCTCGATGCGATCGTAACCGGAGAATTTGTCGCGCTCGAAGAGCGACGTCGCGTCGAAGACGAAGCTCTGCGCGTCCTCGTTGGGCAGGGCGCCCGCAAGAGATTCATCGGGACGGGCGTAGATTTGGGCAATCGGCTCGAAGACATGCGTACTGTTGGCCGTCGTCATCAGGAGCGGATAGCGCGCTTCCAGGCCGGCCGTAATCATCCCGCGTGTTGCGCCATCACCGTTTTCGAAGTCGCCGTCGTATACGGACGTCCCGCTGATGGAGTTGGGATCGTCCACATTCAGCGCCAGCGCATCGCCACGCGCGGCAAAAAGAGGCGTGATGAGTACGCCCTGCGGCGTCACGAAAGTTCGCTTCCACTCAAGTTCCCCGGTCAGACGCGATGTCTGCCCCTTCAGTGAGAAGCGATCGTCGCCTACGGGGTTGTCGAAGAAACTGTCATGCGTGCGCGAAATATTCGTGAAGTTGACGTCGAGCGACAGTTCGCCGCCGGCCAGCGGCTGCGGAGCCACGGCATGATAGTCAATTACCGGATAGACGATCGCCTGCTGTTTTTCCTCCTCGCTATCCGGATCGGAGTCCTGAACGTCGAAGTAGAACGATCTGATGTCGAAGTAATTCCGCTTCCCGAGGCCGGTCAGGTAGACTTGATTGACATGGGTTGTCTCGTTGAAGCCCTCGAGTTCGTAGGTACGCGAGAAGTTGTTATCGCTCTGCACCATGACATCCCAGCCGAATGCCCAGCGGGGATTGATCTTGAACTCGGCCTTCGATCCGATCATTCCGCGGTCATCGGCCTCCTGATCGCTTGTTCCCTCGGTAAAGCTCTCCGGGTGCATCTGGTTGATGCCTGCTACGCGCAGGGTATGCGTGCCGTTCTCGAAACGCTGGCGGAACTCCGCGTCGAGCAGGAAGCCCTGATTTGTGTAGCCGGTGCCGCTGACCGTCACGTCCATGCTTGGCGAGAACACGTAGTAGTAGGGAACGGTAACGCCGAAGCCGAGGTTCTCCGATGTACTGAAACTCGGAAACAGAAAGCCGGACTTGCGCTTGACCGTCTGGTCCGGGACCTCGATCCAGGGGAGGAAGGCGATCGGATGGCCGAACAATTCGAAGCGGGCCTTTTCCAGCCGGATCGTATGTTTTTCGCCGTTCTGAATGACGCGCTCGGCCTTGACTTGCCAGAAGGGCGGTCGTTCCGGCCGTTCGGCGCAAGGCAGGCATGCGGTGTAGACGCCCTTGTTGAGGATCATCAGATTATCGTTGACGCGCTCGCCGCTTTCGGCCGCGATGCGTGTGTTGTCGGTGGTCTCGATACGCAACGCATTGACGAAGCCTTCGGCGAAGTCGTCGGTCACATCGAGCTTGTCGGAATACATGCGGTTGCCGTCGGGGCTGATCAGCTCGATATTGCCGACAGCCATCATGCGGCCCGTCTTCTGGTTGTATTCGACGCGCTGGGCCACCATTTTGTAGCCCGCATAGTTGATCTGGACGCCCCCGACTGCGGAGACGATCTGCTGGTCCCTGTTGTAGACGAGCTCGTTGGCCGAAAGCATCATTTTCGCTTCCGGATCGATCTTCGGCTGCAGCTTCTGCAACGTCGAATTCTCCTGCGCGAACGCAGCAGGAATGCTTCCAGAATAGCCAAGCAGAGTCGCCCCTGCGAGCAGGGCAACCAACTGTTTACTAAAAGTCTTGCGGTCGCCTGCCGCCACTAGCCGTCCTCCTGATGAAGCAGAATCGTTGCGCCCAGAGCCAGCGCGACGACTACCGGAATCCACGCCGCCACGAAAGGCGGTACGACTCCGCTGCTTCCAAATGCCTTTACAAGCACGTTGACGACATAAAGCACGAAGCCCGAAAGGATTCCACCCAGAATCACCGACCTCGACTGGTTGAACCGGCTAAATTTTAACGACACTGTTGCAGCAATGAGAGTCATCGCGACAAGCAGCAGTGGTTGAGAGAGCAATGAGTGAAATTGCGTCTCCAGCGCCTTCGTCGGCACCCCGAAGGATTTGGCGATGGCTATTCGATTGGAAAGATCAAAAAAAGCAATGGTTTCGGGCGATGTCAGGCGCTCCTGGACGAAGTCTTGTTTCAAATTGGTGCGAAGCTGGACCGTATCCCGGCGTACGGCGATTTCGCCCGGCCGGCGCTCGGTAACGTTCTTAAGGAGCCAGTAACCATCTTCCAATTTTGCAGAAGCTGCATCCTGGCGCAGAATCACGCGGCCGTCCGAATCGAAGTGGATCAAGACGGCATCGATCAGCAGCGTTCCGTTCTCCTGAATCGTACGAGCGCCGATGATGACGTCGTCCTTTCCGCTGATCTGGCGCAGCCAGGGAACCTGCGGCTTGCTGCTTGTGGCTTTCTCCTGGCCGCGCCAATCGGTCTCCACCAGTGCCGCCTGACGCTGGCCCCAGGCCGCCAGCGGATTGATGACGGTCATCGTCAGTATGCCGAGAAGGAAGGCACCGACGATGAAGGGCGACATGAACTGCCATACCGAAATGCCGGCTGCGCGCGCCACAACGAGTTCATACTTGCGGTTCAGCCCGATCAGCACTGTCATTCCGACAAAGAGGGCAATGAACGGGACCGTCTGCTGGATGATGAGCGGCAGTCGGACGGCCGTCATCAACAGCCCACCGGCAACCGTATAGCCCGGAAGACCCGACATTCGGCCTGCCGTCTCGCTGAAATCGATAAGAAAGACAATCGAGATGATTCCAAGGAAGAACCAGATCGTTATCGCAAGGTAGCGGCGGAAGAAGTAGCGTCCCAAGGTGCCGAAGATCATAGGCTGCCTCCGGGCGTTTTTCCGAGCGCAGAAGGTAGCCGCCGCTCGATTCTGTGCCAGATGCCGGCGGCACGTTCGCCCACGGCGGCCGGAATCGAAAGGCGCTTGTGCATATTGAGGAAGCCGCTCGCCGCGACGCCGGCCACCACCGGAATCGCGTAGAGCACGCCGATGTAAAACGGATTGGTGTCGATCTGGTTCGCAGCGTAGAACGACGCCCAGCGCAGCGCAAAGGCAAAGGTCAAAGCCGTGACCATCGGGTGCAGACGCGCCTCGCGATGCGAACGTGCGTCACCGGCGATCGCCAGGGAAATCAGCGCCAAAACGAAAGGCAAGACCCAGTCCGTCAGCCGCCTGTGAAGTTCGGCGCGATATGATTGCGGCTTGGCGATGTAATCCTTGTCGGCCGGATCCGGATTGAGCAGAAAGCCCAGGTCGCGGTCGCTGGCGCGCAGCGTCGCCTGTCCGCGGTTCTGCGTCAGATCGGAGAGATCGAAGGAATATGAGTCGAATTTGATGATCGAGACATTGCCGTCCCGGGCTTTGCGCTGAACCTCGCCGTCGCGCATGATGAGCGACGTTCCCGTATCGTCGACGGCGCCCTCGCGTGCATAGTAGATCATGTCGAAGGCAGGATCGCGCTCGTCGACGACGAACAGGCCCCTCAACACGCGGCCGGCCAGCCGCTCGGAAATCTGCACATAGAGACCCTCATCGATCCTGCGGAAGTTTTTTTCTTCGATGACGGTGGACAGGAGATCGGCATAGGCCGCAGCAATCATCTGGCGCGCACCGGTCTTTGCCTTCGGCTCGACGACGTTATCGACGAAGAAGGAGAACGCGCTGATGACAGCTGCAAGCAGCAGGATCGGGCGGATGATGATGTTGCGCTTGGCGCCGGCCGCATCGATGACTGTCAGCTCCGAATCGTTGTTCATCGTCGTCAGCGTCTGCGTGACGCCGATCACAAGGGCGAACGGCAAGACGACAGGAATGATCGACGGCAGGATCAGCGTCGCAAGCTTGGCGAACGAGCCGATCGACTGACCGCTGTCGGTCACCAGGTTGATGCGCTGCAGGACCTGGGTCGTCCATATGATTGCGAGCACCGGCAGCAGCGCTACGAGAAACATCTGGCCGACGCGCCGCAATATGTAGATTTCGAGTAGTTTCATGCCTGCCCTTGAACGCACCTGCGAAGAGAAAGCATCGCAGCGGGAACCATCTAAGCTCTTTGCTGCGCTTTTGCGACAAGCAGGTGTCAAAATTTCATTCAAAATTCAGAATTTTTTGGCCGGTGTGACGAATTCGGTAAACGCGTAAACGCCGGCAAAAACGACAATCGCCAATAGCCAGCCGAGAACGATATCGGAAAGATAGTGCGCGCCGAAGGAAAGCCGCATCAGCGGCGTGAGGATAGAGATCGCCAAGATCGGCAGGAATAGTCCTGTTCGTGCCGGCTGCGGTATCAGCATGACGAGACAGAGCAGCCAGCCGGCGCTTGCTGCCTCTCCGGAGACGAACGAGCAGTTCGAAATGCACTTTCCGGCGAGCGATCCCGCCTGCACGAAGTCGAGGGTGCCGCCGAAGGTGAGGGTCTCGATCGGCCGCGGCCGGCCCCAATGCTCCTTGAGGATGACGTTTGCGATAAAGCCGGGTCCGAGCAGCAGCGATGTCAGAGCGATCTTGAGATTTCGAGCCCGAAGCGCGTTGAACGTTGCAGCGCGATGCCAGTAGCACTTGATCAGCATAAAGAGTTGAACGGCCGCCACAACATAGGGCAGCCGGAAGAAGATCGTTCTGAGCGCGTCCAGAAGGGCTGTCTGACGGGAGGGGAAATGTCCGCATATCTGTGCCGCTGTATCCGGGGCTTTGCAAGTGTCGACGAGAAAGAAATGCCATGACGTAACGATGTCGACCTGCGGGAAGGTATGGAATACCAGAAGCAGTGCCCACCACAGACACAAGAGGCCGATGAAGATACCTCCCGCGCTGGACGGAAATCGAACTTGGGAGCCGGATAATTTGTCTGCAAGACTAGCGGTCACGTCGGGGGCGTTCTTCTCGTGGTTTTCGGCACCGTTTCAAGCACAGTTGCTTTTTGACTCGCTATCGCGGATTTGTCCATGGCTTCCCGATCAAGCCTTGTTTTCGACGCTGAAACCCGAAATTATCGCCGCCGGTTGGATTCCGCAGAATCCGAATGGAGAAAACATGGCAGCCAAGTTCGATATCTCATTTTCAAAGTCAGCCAAGATCAGCGGCGGACTGACCATTCTGTTGAAGGCAAGCGACGGCGATCTGGCTGCGGGAGCTGAGTTCGCCGATCCGGCCGGTGTTATCGCCAGGGCCGCGAAAATAGCGAAATTCTCGGCAAAGCTAATGAGTACGCTTGATCTTGTCGCCCCGGAAGGCTCGCCGGCCGAACGCGTCATTGTGGTTGGTCTCGGCAAGGCCGAAGAAATGACGGCGCATGACTGGCTGAAGGCTGGCGGTACGGCTGCCTCGAAGATCAAGGGAGCCGAGAAGGCGACGGTCTTCATCGACGCGCCAGGCGCTAGCGTCGATGCCAGGGCCGGGGCCGATTTCGCGCTCGGCATGCTGCTGCGGGGCTACAGCTTCGACACCTACAAGACGAAGAAGAACGATGACGAGGACAAGCCGAGCGGCAAGGTGGCCAAGATTACCGTTGTTACCGCCGATGCGGCTGGCGCAAGAAAGGCATTCGCCGATGCCGAAACTGTCGCCGATGGCGTCAATCTGGCGCGCGACCTCGTGAACGAACCGCCGAACGTTCTTGGCCCCGTCGAATTCGCAGCCAAGGCAAAGGAACTGGAAAAGCTCGGTGTCGAGGTCGAGATTCTGACGGAGCGCGAGATGAAGCGCCTTGGCATGGGGGCGCTGCTGGGTGTTGCCCAGGGTTCGGTGCGACCGCCGCGCCTTGCCATCATGCAGTGGAAGGGAGGAAAGTCGAAGGAGCGTCCCGTCGCTTTTGTCGGCAAGGGCGTCGTCTTCGATACAGGCGGCATTTCTATCAAGCCGGCAGCGGGCATGGAAGACATGAAGGGCGACATGGGCGGTGCGGCCGCCGTAACCGGCCTCATGCATGTGCTTGCGGCGCGCAAGGCGGCCGTCAACGCGGTCGGGATCATCGGCCTTGTCGAGAACATGCCGGACGGCAATGCCCAGCGCCCGGGTGATATCGTCACCTCGATGTCTGGCCAGACGATCGAGGTCATCAACACCGATGCCGAGGGCCGTCTCGTGCTGTGCGACGCGCTTTGGTACTGCAACGACCGCTTCAAGCCGCAGTTCATGGTCAACCTTGCGACGCTGACGGGCGCTGTCGTCGTGGCCCTCGGCAGCGTCTATGCCGGCCTTTTCTCGAACGACGACGCGCTTGCGGGCCAGTTGACGGAGGCCGGCTTCTCCACAAGCGAGAAGGTCTGGCGCCTGCCGCTCAGCAAGGAATACGACAAGATGATCGACAGCAAGTTCGCCGACATGAAAAACACCGGCGGCCGCTATGCAGGTTCGATCACGGCGGCGCATTTTCTCAAGCGCTTCGTACAGGACACCCGCTGGGCGCACCTCGATATCGCGGGCACCGCGATGGGTTCGCCGCTGGATGAGATCAACCAATCCTGGGGCTCCGGCTTCGGCGTGCGCCTGCTGGATCGCCTGGTGCGCGACCACTACGAAGCTTGATCCCGCGCACATGACGGAAGTCCTGTTTTATCATCTGACCGAATCCAAGCTGGAGGACGCGTTGCCGCCGCTCGTCGACAAGAGCGTCGGGCGCGGCTGGCGCGTCGCAATCCAGGTGAAGGAAACGGCTCGAAGGGATGCGCTCGATGCGCATCTGTGGACTTTCCGTGAAGACAGCTTTTTGCCGCACGGTACGGACGAGGCTGAATTCGCCGAAGACCAGCCCGTCCTGTTGACGGCATCAGCCGGAAACGCCAACGCTGCGACCGTGCGTTTCGTCGTCGACGGCGCAGAACCGCCGTCGGTGGACACTTATGAGCGCATCGTCTTCATGTTCGACGGATACGACCGGGAGCAGCTCGAAGCCGCGCGGGTCCAGTGGAAGAGGTTGAAGAGTGAGGGGCACAGCCTCACCTATTGGCAGCAGACGCCGGAGGGACGCTGGGAGAAGAAGGCCTGAGCGCCAAGATCAGGCAAGACCGCCGTCGGCCACGATCTTGTCGATGAAAGTCTTCTTCGACGCGGTATAGGCGGCACGATTTCGGGCATATTTTCGGGCAAGATCGACCTTCAGCTCTTCGTAGGCTTGGACGAGCGTGGGATCGCTTCGAAGCCTATCGCGAAAAAGTATGTTCCGTTTCCAGTTGTGACCCTGATATTCGACGACATGGGCAAGGTGCGTGCGCGTCTCGCCCTTGATGCCGCGGCCGAAGATGTGGTCGTCTGGCACGATATCGGCTCCAGCATAATCGTAGCCGATCTGTTCCATCGGGCCGATACAGGTCGCCCCGTCTTCGAAACGTCTGACGCCGATCAGAATGTCGATGATTGGTTTTGCTTTGATCGCCGGGATGGCGGTACTGCCGAAATGCTGGATGTCGAGCGCCAGAGATCCGAGCGCGCCCCGGATTCTATGCTCTTCCAGCTGGTAAGCTTCCCGCCATCTGGCGTCGGGAGCGGCGAGCCTGACGGTCAAATGCCGCACGCCCAACCCAAATGATTCGTCTTGCGCCTGCGGCATTATATTGAACGTCCTTGGCAAGGGTCGATCTCGCCACTCTAACATCCATCGGCGGCACTGGCATCCGGCCGACGATCCGGAGGTCAGTCGTGGAATGCTTCGACCAACTTCCGCTTGCCGAGCATGAAGGCGTCGGCAACGTGGCGTAGCGGTGCGACGTCGACATCCGAGTTGCCTGCCTTGATGATTTCTGCGAAGCGCCTGTAGAGCGTTGGATATTCCTCTTCCGGAGCGGAGAATTTCAGTTCGCCGTTGACGGAAAGCTTCGATCCGCCTTCCGCAAGCTCCATCCTGCCGGCTGCCGTTTCGGCAATGATGTCCCAACTCTGTTTGCCGGTTTGGCGCCAGTCGAATTCGCCGTGGACCGGAACATCGTCAGCATTCTTGAAATGCAGGTCGGCCGCAATCGGCGCGTCGCGGTTTTCCGGAAACTCGAGCGTGGCGCTCGTCAGGAAGATCGCCTTCGGCAGGATATGGGTGACGATTGAAAGCGCATTGATACCCGGATCGAAAACGCCGAGCCCGCCCGCCTGCCAGATCCAGTCCTGGTTCGGATGCCAGTGGCGCACGTCCTCCTTCCAGATGACGTGGACGCTTTCGATCCTCGCCGAGGCGAGGAAGGCCTTCGCGGCCTCGACCGCAGCCGCATAGCGCGAATGCCAGCTTGCAAAGAGCGAGACGCCTTTTTCGGCGGCAAGCGCTTCGAGATCGGCGACTTCGCTCAGCGTCGCGCCCGGCGGCTTTTCGAGGAAGACGTGCTTGCCGGCAGAAAGCGCCTTATGGGCTGCCTCGTAGCGATATTGCGGCGGCATGCAAAGCGACACGGCGTCGATCGCAGGCACGGCGTCGAGCATGGCTTCGATGCTTGTGAAACTCTGGATGCCGTCGACGGTGCCATGGCGGCTTGCCGTCGCAACAAGCTTGAAATCGGAGTTCTTGGCGATCGAAGGGAGGTGCTGGTCGCGGACGATCTTGCCCACTCCGACGATGGCGAGGTTGATGGGTGACATGGCTGAAGCTCGCATTCGGTGTTTCGCTCAAAAGTATGATTTATTGGGCGCTGTTTTATCAGAATGTTATCGCCGGGCAAGCGGAGTTGTCACGTGGAGTTCGACAAGGCCCGACGCCTAGCCCGCCATGGCGTCCTCATATTCGGCCGAAAGCTCCAGCCACTGTTCTTCGGCGGCTGCGAGCTTTGCGGCTGCCTCGCCGCGCTGCTTGGCTTTCTCGCTGGCCTTTGCCGGAGCCTTTTCGTAGAGCGTCGGATCGGCAAGTTCGGCATCGAGCTCCTGAATCTGTTTCTCCAGCTTCGCAGTCAACGATTCGATTTCGTTGATCTTTTTCCTCAGCGGCGCGAGCGAGGCACGCTTGCCGGCATTGGCCTTGCGCTGATCCGCCTTGGAGGAGGGCTCGTCGCTTAGATCAGGCTTTTCGTCTTTTTTTTTGCCCGCAAAGACGACCAGGTTGCGGTATTCCTCCATATCGCCTTCGAAATTCGAGACCGTGCCGTTGTTGATGAGCCAGAGACGGTCGACCGTCGCCTCGATGAGATGGCGGTCGTGCGAGATGAGGATGACGGCGCCATCGTAGTCGTTGAGCGCTTCTATCAAAGCGCGGCGACTGTCGATGTCCAGGTGGTTGGTCGGCTCGTCGAGAATGAGAAGGTTCGGCGCGTGGAATGCGGCAAGCCCCATCAGCAGGCGGGCCTTCTCGCCGCCGGAAAGATCCTTGGCAGCAGTCGACATCTTTTCCGTCG
Organism: Rhizobium etli 8C-3; assembly: GCF_001908375.1. Classification (NCBI taxonomy): domain Bacteria; kingdom Pseudomonadati; phylum Pseudomonadota; class Alphaproteobacteria; order Hyphomicrobiales; family Rhizobiaceae; genus Rhizobium; species Rhizobium etli. The sequence continues at coordinate 1,335,036 of NZ_CP017241.1, forward strand.
AGAGCCCCATCTGCGCCACGCGGGCGCGGACCTTCGCCTCGGGCGCTGCCGGCATCAGGCGGCGCACATGCTCGACCGGCGAGTCGTTGGGAACAAGGTCGTCGAGTTGGTGCTGGGCAAAAAAGCCGATCTTCAAGCTCGGTGCGAGCTTGATGTCGCCGCTTTCGGCCGAAAGCCGGCCGGCGATGAGTTTGGCGAAGGTCGACTTGCCGTTGCCGTTGGCGCCGAGCAGCGCGATGCGGTCGTCGTTGTCGATGCGAAGGCTGATATTCTTGAGGATCGGCTTGCCCGGTTCGTAACCGACGGCGCCGCTCTGGATCGCGACGATCGGCGATGCCGGCTGCTTTTCCGGCTCGGGGAACGTGATCGGCTGCACATGGTTTTCGATCACCGCGGCGACCGTGCCCATGCGTTCGAGCGCCTTGACGCGGCTCTGCGCCTGGCGCGCCTTGGAAGCCTTTGCCTTGAAGCGGTCGATGAAACTCTGGAGATGCTTGCGCGCGGCTTCGTTCTTGGCCTTCGCTTTCGTCTGTAGTTCGTCGGCTTCCGCCTTCTGCCGCTCGAACTGGTCGTAGCCGCCGCGGTAGAAGGTCAGCTTCTTCTGGTCGAGATGGATGATCGAATTGACGGCATTGTTCAGGAGGTCGCGATCGTGGCTGATGATGATGACCGTGTGCGGATAGCGCCGCACATAGTCTTCCAGCCAGAGCGTACCTTCAAGGTCGAGATAATTCGTCGGCTCGTCGAGAAGCAGCAGATCGGGTTCGGCAAAGAGTACTGAGGCAAGGGCCACGCGCATGCGCCAGCCGCCGGAAAAGGCCGAGGCCGGGCGCTGCTGGGCATCCTGGTCGAAGCCGAGGCCAGCGAGAATGCTTGCCGCCCGCGCTTCTGCCGAATGCGCATCGATATCGACAAGGCGCATCTGGATTTCGGCAATCCGGTGGGGATCGGTTGCGGTCTCGGATTCGGCAAGCAGCGCGGCGCGCTCCTTGTCGGCGGAAAGCACGATCTTGATCAGCGGCTCTTCTGTGCCAGGCGCTTCCTGCGCCACCTGGCCGATGCGTGCATTCTTCGGTATGGAAACTGAGCCAGTCTCTGCGCCGAGATCGCCGGTGATGATCCTAAAGAGCGTAGATTTGCCCGCGCCGTTGCGCCCCACAAGGCCAGCCTTCGTGCCCGCCGGAAGCGTCACGCTGGCATTGTCGAGGAGAAGGCGCCCGGCGATGCGGGCAGAAATGTCGGTAATCGTGATCATGCGCGGCGTTTTGGCCGAAAGCCGCGATCAAGGCAAGACCGTGTCGATGGAAGCGGGCTGAAAGCTTGCACCGGTTGGTGGCGATTGGACCCGGGCGGCAATTGGCGCTGCTCGGGCGTTTGGCTTGCAGTTGTGCGGCCGTTGCCGATCGCAGCAAGCCCGTCAACGCATCGGTTACCGATGCCGATTGCACCATCGCGTGTTCCAGCGTCTCGATCCGTTCGACATCGGCAAGCAGCTTGGCCCTTATTTCGGTTTCGGCCAAAAGCACGTTCGCAAGCGATTCCGCCAGAAATTCCATCTCGCTCATCAAGGCCGCAAGACCTTGGTCGCCATTGCCGCAGATATGCGGCTTTGAGCCCGCGGAGTGGTCTTTTCCCCGCATTTGATAGCCACGGCGCGCACTGCGCGGCCCTCGCAACAGCCGTCCTCAAAGACCTTAAAGTTCAGGACGCACCGGCCCAACGGCGGATGGTCCGGTCATGAGCCGGTTCGAGCGCTGCCTTGATCTGCATGAAGGAAGGGGCTCACCATGACAGCGGCGTGAAATTGCCGCGTCCCCCTTGTTTTCGGGGCTAGGGGCGGGTAAAGACCGCCCACTTTTCCCGCTAAACCAGAGGATTTGACCCAATGGCGATTGAACGCACCTTTTCGATGATCAAGCCGGATGCAACGAAGCGCAACCTGACGGGCGCTATCACCAAGATGCTGGAAGATGCCGGCCTGCGCGTCGTTGCTTCCAAGCGCGTCTGGATGAGCAAGCGCGAAGCTGAAGGCTTCTACGCCGTTCACAAGGAGCGGCCGTTCTTCGGCGAACTCGTCGACACGATGACGTCTGGACCGACCGTCGTTCAGGTTCTCGAGGGCGAAAACGCAATCCTCAAGAACCGCGAGATCATGGGTGCGACCAACCCGGCAAACGCTGACGAAGGCACGATCCGCAAGGTGCACGCCCTTTCGATCGGCGAAAACTCTGTTCACGGCTCCGATGCTCCGGAAACGGCCGCGCAGGAGATCAAATACTGGTTCTCCGACACCGAGATCGTCGGCTGAATCGAAATTTCAGCCGGGAGGCTGAAGCCTTTGAAGTGACACTGAAAGCCGGGGCCTCGCTCCGGCTTTTTCGTTACGCGGCCGGGCACTTGTCTGTATTGCTGAAGTCCGTCGTTCCGTCCGGCTTGAAGACTTCCGGGTTCTGCGTATAGAGCGGTCCGACGACGAGCGGCTTGCTCGGCAGGATCGATTGATCGACGTCCGAGACCAGTTGTGTCTTCAGCTCCTGCAGCGTCGTGCCCCCGGCATCGACGAGACGGATCTTGACGGAGTAAGGCCTGTCCTTGCGTATGCAGTGGACGTTCGGGCTCTGGAGAGTGATCTTGTCCCAGGCCGGATAGATTTTCTCGGTGAGCACGATCGGGTCGCCGCCGGCCGGGTTCTCGAATTCGGCTATCGCCACTGCGCCATCCGGAATGGCCGCGGTCTTTTTCAAGGTGACGAGGTAGGTCGCGCTTGCGACGCGGTAATTGAACACGAAAATATGGCCGCTTACTTCGACCATTTTCTCCATTTCGCGCTGGCAGGCGGCGATCAGCGCGGCGCTCAGGGCCAGCGCCCAGACAACCTTGGTCCTCATATCGCGTCCTCCTTCTTGCGGCGGTAGTGCCTGCTTGCCTTGGCGCGGTTGCCGCACACGCCCATGTCGCACCAGGCACGGCTTTTATTCTTGCTGCGGTCTATGAACAGCCAGCCGCAATTGCGGCATATCTTCAAGCGCTGCGGAACAGGCATCGCGATCAGGCGAAGCACCGAATGAGCGGTCGCAACGTCGAGCCCGTTGGGCCTGGAATTTCGCAGGGTTACGGCAAGTTTCGAAAGCAGGTCCGCAAGGAGTCGATCATCATTGCCTGTCAAAACCCGTTGTCGGAAATAGCGGTCCGTGGCTTCGCGCAGCGCGATGAAATTCGGCCTGTTTTCCGGCGGCACCGGCAGCACCCGACCGAAAAGGGCACGCTCGGCGCAAAATTCTGCCGCCGCATCCGGAAAGCTCGTGAACGGTTCATCCGCCGCAAAGCGGTCGATGCTGCGGGCTTTATCATGGCGCAGAACGACGCTGTTGGCGACATCCAGCGCCAGCGCGCCGCCAGAAAAACGATGTGCGGTCCAGGCAAAGATCATAGTGAAAATATAACTGGTAAAATGGGGTTTGCCAGTTATTATTTGCAGACGATCCGGAGTTTCCGATGGGTTATCTTTTGCAGCAGCTGGCAAACGCGGTGCCGTTGGCAGCGCTCTACGCGGCGCTTGCCTTTGGCTATGCGCTTGCCTTCGGCGTCACCAAGCGAGCCGATATCACCTATGGTGCCGTCTTCGCTTTCGCGGGACAGATCCTGCTGCTGTTCACCGATTTGGCCTATAACCGCCTCTGGCTGGTCCTGCCCGCATCGCTCGCGCTCGGCGCTGTCATGTCGTTCACCTATTCGCTCGGCGCCGGCTTCTGGATCGGCCGCTCCGTCATGCAGCCGCTCGTGCGACGCTCGCCGAACACGGTCATCGTCGCAGCCCTCGGGGTGACCATCCTGCTCATGGAGACGGCGCGGCTGGCCTCCGATACGCGGGAGCTCTGGCTCTCGCCATTCCTCAACAGAACCGTCGTTTTCTGGAGCGACGCATCCTTCAAGGTGACGCTGACCTACATCCAGCTGATCAATACCGGGCTGATGTGTGCGTTGATTGCGGTGGGCGGTCTGGTGCTCCGCCGCACCGCCTGGGGTCGCGTCTGGCGCGCAGTGACGGACGATCCATTCGCCGCTGAACTTTGCGGCGTGAGCGCAACCGGCGTTTTCCTCGCTGCCTACGTGGCCGCCGCCTTCGTCGCCACCTGCTGTGGCATCCTGACGACCTTCTATTACGGTTCGATGGATTTCGGTGCGGGCCTGCTCTTCGGCCTCAAGGTGCTGATGATCGCCGCTGCCGGCGGCTATTCCGATCCCCTGAAATCGGCAGGCGGTGCCGCAGGCATCGGTTTTGCCGAAACCCTCTGGACCGCCTACGGCCCCTTCCTCTGGCGGGATTTCGTCATCTTCTCGCTGCTCGTCTTCCTGCTGGTGCTGAGCCGGCGCGAGCGCGCCATTCCGTGACTACTTCCACTTGTCGCGCGCTTTCTCGTCTGCATCCTTAGCAGAGACCCAATCGCCTGCCGAGCCATCCGTAAAATGTTCCTTCTTCCAGAAGGGGGCGGAGGTTTTCAGGAAATCCATGACGAAGTTGGCGCCGTCGAATGCCGCCTGCCTGTGCGGCGCGCAGGCAATCACCAGCACGATATTTTCCTTTGCGCTGATTCTTCCGAAGCGGTGGATGGCGGTGAGCCCAAGCAGGCCGAAACGCTCGATCGCCAACGTGGCGACGCGCGTCATCTCCGCCTCGGCCATGCCCGGATAATGTTCCAGTTCCAGCGCTGCCAATGTGCCGCCTTCGTCGCGGCAGAGACCGGAAAATGTCACGATCGCTCCAACGCCGGGTGCGGCCTTCGCCAGACGGTCGACTTCAGTCTGCAGGTCGAAGTCTTCGCGCTGGACGCGGATAGTCGGGGCCGGGCTCACGACATGCTTTCCCTTTGCTGATGCGCGATAACCTTAAACCGCACGCCTAAATCCTCCTGCTTGTCACAGCAATCCGGTGCTCCCGGCTCCTTGGGGCGAAGGGAAAGAGAGTGATCGACAGCGCGGACGGGTCGCGGCTGGCTTGCGGCGACAAGCACAGGAATGACGCAGGAGCGTTGGCCAGCCGTCTTGATACGCAGTGTTTCCATTCGTCTTCTCGCAAGCGCGAGCGTGCGTCCGTTATCCGTCACCCGCCCGTCATCGGCGGAAAAATCCCGATCTCACGGGCATTGCCAATCGGTTCGTCGTGTTCGGCGTGTTCCTGATCGAGGGCCACGCGGATGACGTTTTCGTATTGCAGCGCCGTCTCATATTCCTCGCCCAGTGTCTTCAAGTGACCGAGAAGATCGGCAACGGTGAGGACGGAGGCGGGAAGGGCGATCTCTTCCTCGCTCTTGCCGATCCGTTCCCGCACCCAGGCAAAATAGACGAGGCGCGTCATTCTTCGTCATCCACGATATGTTTCAAGCCGGCGCGGAAATAGTCATAGCCGGTATATATGGTCAAAATGGCCGCGATCCAAAGCAGGCCGATGCCGATCTGCGTCGTAAAGGGAAAAATCGCATCGCCCGCCGGACCGGCAAGCAGGAACGCGATTGCCACCAGTTGCAGCGTTGTTTTCCATTTGGCGATCCGCGTGACGGGAACGCTGACCTTGAGGGCGGCCAGATATTCGCGCAGTCCCGAAACGAGGATTTCGCGGCAGAGGATGGTGATTGCCGCCCAGATCGACCAGCCGGCGATTGTCTGATCGGCGGCAACCAGCAGCAGGATCGAGGCGACCAGGAGCTTGTCGGCGATCGGGTCGAGCATGCGACCGATATTCGAAGTCTGGTTCCAGATGCGCGCCAGATAACCATCCAGGAAATCGGTGAGAGAAGCGATGATGAATATCCAAAGGGCGACCCATCGCGCCGTGTTGCTGATCGCAAGCCGCCCCTCGACAAAGAAGCACAGGACGATCAGCGGTACCGCGAGAATGCGGCCGTAGGTCAGCAAATTGGGAATATTATACGCGCGCGATGCCATGAAACCGTTCTCTGAATTTTTGTGATTGTAGATGACGGGTTTGACCGCAAGCCGTCAACATTCTTTCTGTTTTTCTGCCGCCTTTGCGTGGAATTTGCGACCGTTGCCGCCTATTTCGCGGCATCGTCGTGAAAATGGTTATAGACCTGCTTTGCGACCGTCTCGGAAATGCCGTCGACTGCCATGAGATCGGAAAGCGCTGCCCGCGAAACGGCTTTTGCGGTGCCGAAATGCTGCAGCAGCGCCCGCTTGCGGGAAGGGCCGATGCCGCCGATCTCGTCGAGCGGGTTCTTCACCATCTCCTTCTTGCGCCGCGCGCGATGGGAGCCGATGGCGAAGCGGTGGGCTTCGTCGCGCAGGCGCTGGATGAAATAGAGCACGGGATCGCGTGGCGGCAGCGTGAAGCTTTCGCGCCCCGGCGAAAAGAAGCGCTCGCGCCCCGCATCGCGGTCGACGCCCTTTGCCACGCCGATGGCAATGACGCTGTCAGTGATGGCGAGTTCTTCGAGGATGGCGCGCACTGCCGTCATCTGGCCCTGGCCACCGTCGATCAGGATCACGTCCGGCCAGGCAGGGAAGGGCAGATCGGCGGCCTCAGCGCTCGATACCGTCTGCGTCCGGTCCGGAATGCCTTCCTCCTTGATCAGCCGCGAGAATCGCCGGGTCATGACCTCGCGCATCATGCCGAAGTCGTCTCCGGGCGTGATGTCGGTCGATTTGATGTTGAACTTGCGGTACTGGCTCTTGACGAAACCTTCTGGCCCGGCCACGACCATGCCGCCCACCGCGTTCGTGCCCATGATATGCGAGTTGTCGTAGATCTCGATCCGCTGTGGCGCATAGGGTAGGCCGAACGTTTCCTTGAAGCCCTCGAGCAGGCGCGATTGCGAAGCGGTCTCGGCCAGCTTGCGGCCATGTGCCTCGCGGGCATTGGCAACGACATGGTCGACCAGATCGCGCTTTTCACCGCGCTGCGGCACCAGGATCGACACCTTGTGCCCGGCCTTTTCGCCGAGCGCCGCCGCCAGCAGTTCCATTTCCTCGATTGTTTCCGACAGCATGATCTGCTTCGGCACCGGCTTGTCGTCGTAGAATTGCGCCAGGAATGCATTGAGAACCTCGGCGCTCGAAAGCTGCGGGTCGGCCTTCGGAAAGTAGGCGCGATTGCCCCAGTTCTGGCCCGTGCGAAAGAAAAAGACCTGGATGCAGGAAATACCGCCCTCGTGGTGGATCGCAAATACATCCGCTTCCTCGACGCCTGCGGGATTGATGCCCTGATGGCTCTGGACGTGCGACAGCGCCGCGAGGCGATCGCGATAGATCGCCGCACGCTCGAAATCGAGATCTTCGGCGGCGGCGTTCATCTCCTCTGCCATGTGCTCCTTCACCTTCTGGCTTTTGCCGGAAAGGAAATCCTTGGCCTCCTGCACCAGTTGCGCATAGTCTTCGTCGCTGATCTCGCGGGTACAGGGGCCAGAACAGCGCTTGATTTGGTAGAGCAGGCAGGGGCGCGTACGCGTCTCGAAGACGCTGTCCGTGCAGGTGCGGATCAGGAAGGCGCGCTGGAGCGAATTGATCGTGCGCCCGACGGCGCCGGCGGAAGCGAAGGGACCAAAATAATCGCCCTTGCGGGCGCGGGCGCCGCGATGCTTGAAGATCGACGGGGCGCGATGATCGCCGGTGATGAGGATATAGGGAAACGACTTGTCGTCACGCAAAAGCACGTTAAAGCGCGGCCGCAAGCGCTTGATCAGATTCGCTTCCAAAAGCAGCGCCTCGGTCTCCGTGCGCGTCGTCACGAATTCCATGTGCGAGGTCAGGCGGACCATCTGCGCGATCCGGTTGGAATGGACCCGGCCCATCGCATAGTTGCCGACGCGCTTCTTGAGGCTGCGCGCCTTGCCGACATAAAGCACGTCGCCATCTTCATTGAACATGCGGTAGACGCCGGGGCTGTTCGGCAGCCGCTTGACGAACTCGCCGATCAGTTCCGCGCCGGCAAGCCCGCTCTCGTTGCCGCCGCCTTCGTTCCAGTCGATCGCAGCCGGAAGCGGCGAGGCGGAAAGGTCGCTTTCCACCTCGATATCGTCTTCGTTTTCATCGGTTTCATCATAAAGAACACCGCCATCGGGCAGCTTCTTGGCATTCATTCCTTGATCTCCAGCACATCCGGCGTCTGCCACGCAAGATGCTGGCCGCCGTCGAGTGCAATCATCTGACCCGTGATCGAAGGCGTCTCGAACAGAAAACGAATCGTTCGGCCGAATTCCTCCAATTCAGGTCCTTGCTTCAAGATAAGGGCTGCGACCTGTGCTTGAAAGTCTTCCTGCAACTGCCGTTCGCTCGGCATCGAGGGGCCAGGCCCGATGGCGTTGACACGAATCTTCGGAGCAAGTGCCTGCGCCATCGTCTGCGTTGCGGTCCAAAGTGCCGACTTCGACAGGGTATAGGAATAAAAGCTCGGCCGCAGCGCCCAGACGCGCTGGTCGATAACATTGACAATGAGGCCAGTGCAGGTTTCCGGCAGCTGGGCGGCGAACTGGGCAGACAGGATCGAAGGGGCCCGCACATGCACCGCGAAGTGCTCGTCCCAGGCAGCATCGTTCGTCTTTCGCACCGAATCTTCGCGGAAGACCGAGGCATTGTTGACGAGCAGATCAATGGGTCCAAGGCGATCCGCGGCCCTTTTTACCAGCGTTTCCGTGTCGCTTGTTTTGGTAAGGTCGGCTTGCACTGCAAAGACGTACTTGCCTCCTTGCCGCAATTCCGCCGCAACCGCCTCCGCCTCGTCGATCGAGCGATTGGCATGAATGGCAACGGAAAAGCCGTTTTCCGCCAGATCCTCGACTATCGCCCGGCCTATTCTCTTGGCAGCCCCGGTTACGAGCGCGGCCTTAAGTCTTTTCTCGTTCAAATGCGTGCCTTCTGGTCCCGCGACTCTAAGTGCGCTTCTATATAGCGGCAGGCACAGACTATATAAATAGGCTGTGAGATTGCCTTTTCGGCAGGCCTATTCTATGTATTATTTGAGAATTAAATTTCCTAAAATAAGTATTGACAATTTAACCAACCGTTATGGTTAACAAATATTCTGTTGCGCTATAGCAACATCAAATTTCAGCCGCTTCTCTGCCTCAATCATTTCACAATTTGGCTCTCTCAAATCCGCAATTGCGCTCCACTTTCGGCCTCGATCCGAGAGGGACATCTAGTAATTTCTCGCGAATGCTTCGACTCAGGACAGTTACGAAGGGCGCGAGATCGAAAGGAGAATGAGTATGCGTACATTTATTGCTAGTCTGATGGCGTCCGCCTTCGTGATCGCCGGCTTTTCTGCCGCCAATGCCGCCGACGCAGTCGACCAGGTTCCGGAAGCTCCGGTAGCACAGGCCGAGCCGGCCGCTCCGGCAGGCAACTGGGAAGGCTTTTACCTCGGCGGCGCAGGCACCTATAACAAGGGCAACTTCGGTGGAGACCGCGACGGTTACGCAATGGGCGGGCAGCTCTACACCGGCTACAACTGGCAGAGCGGCCAGATCGTTTACGGTGTTGAAGCCGATCTCGGTTATTCAGGCCTCGACAGCACGTCAAACGGCATCACTAACAAGAACCGCTTCAACGGCTCCGTTCGCGGTCGTGTCGGTTACGACCTGAACCCCTTCCTGCTCTATGCCACGGCTGGCGCCGCTGCGGCGAACAACAAGGTCAGCGGCTTCGGTGATTCGGAGTCCAAGACGGCTTTGGGTTACACAGTCGGTGCCGGTGCTGAAGCGTTCGTGACGAACAACATCACGGCACGTGTTGAATATCGCTTCAGCGACTATCAGAACAAGGACTTCGATCTCGGCGCCGCCAACGTATCGCGCGGCTATGATGAACACAGCGTGAAGGTCGGTATCGGCGTCAAGTTCTAAGTCTGCCGAACACCATCCGATGAAAGCCGGGCCTTGCGCCCGGCTTGAACATGAAGAGGCCGGAACATCGGATATGATGATCGGCCTCGTTTTTGTCAGCCGTGCGGCTTGAGTTCCTGATAGGCTGGAAATTTCTTCTCGAATTTGCCTGCCCAGTCGATCAGTTCCGGATGCTCGGCTTCCCACTCGCCCTTGAAGCGCAGTTGCAGATAGCCGATCGTCGCAGCAAGCGCGAAGTGACCGCCATTCAGCCTGCGGCCGATCTTCGGTGGATGCGCGCTGATGTGGTTCAGGCCGCTGACGGCCTTCTTCCACTGGCGGTCGATCCAGGGCTGGTGCACCTTCTCCTCGTCGCGGAAGCGGCGCTCGTAAACGATCGCCAGCAGGCAGTCGCAGATGCCGTCGCAGAGTGCTTCGAGAATTTCGGCATCGGTTCGCTTGCCGTTCTTCGAAGGGTAGAGCTTGCTGTTCTTGAGCCGTCCGAAATAGTGCATGATCGCCACGCTGTCGAAGACCGAAACTCCGTCATCGGTCAGAAGCGTCGGTATTTTGCCGAGCGGGTTGTTGTCGACGAGGATCGCCGGGCCGGCATTGGTATCGACGCGGATCTCGGCGACGCCGAGTTCCAGATAATGCGCGGCCATCAGCACCTTGCTGGAATAGGGCGATGTCGGGGAGCACAGCAGCTTCATGTTTCACCTCTAGAGCAGATTCGGCGCGGACTATTTCGCACCTGCAGCAAAGGGTCAATCGGCCTTTGCGGTCGTCGCTTCACCACGCAGCCAGAAGGCACGCTGTGAGGCGAACCGATCCTGGGCGAGACAATCCTTGAGCGCCGGCAGCAGCACGTGCAACTCGTCCTTCAGTGTGAAGGGCGGGTTGACGATGATGAGACCCGAGCCCGTCAACCCGGTCACGCCGCGATCGCTGCGCACGCTGAGTTCAGCGCACAGCATCTTCGGAATTTGGGTCAGTTGCATCCCCTCGTGAAATTCCTTGATGGGAGCGCCCCTTTTCAGCGGATACCAGAGGCAATAGGTGCCCCCCGGAAACCGCCGGTATGCTTTGGTCAGGCCCTCGACCAGGCGCTCGTATTCGCCGTCCTCCTCGAACGGCGGATCGACAAGCACGATGCCGCGCTTTTCCTTCGGCGGCAGATGCGCGCCGAGCGCCAGCCAGCCGTCGAGCTCGGTGATACGGGCATGGTGATCTCCTTCGAACAGCCGGTGAAGGCGGACGTAGTCCTCCCGATGCAGTTCCATCGCCGAAAGCCTGTCCTGTGGGCGAAAGAGCATGCGCGAAAGCTTCGGCGAACCGGGATAGAAGCGCACGCCGCCATCCGGGTTGAGTTCCCGCACCGCGGAAAGATAGGGTTCGAGCAGCTCTGCCACCTGCGGCGCAAGCTCGGCCTTCATGATCCTGCCGATGCCGTCCTGCCACTCGCCGGTCGTTTGCGCCTCTTGCGAGGAGAGGTCGTAAAGGCCGACGCCGGCATGCGTGTCGAGCACGCGGAAAGCGCCGTCCTTCTTCTGCAGATAGCGGATGAGACGCGCCAGAACGGCGTGCTTCGGCACATCGGCAAAGTTGCCCGCGTGATAGATGTGGCGGTAGTTCATTTTCGCTGATGCCTGTTATGAATTCATGTCATAGCCGTCATTTCCGGCTTTTGGCGGATGACGCCTTGGAATATAGAAAAGCCATGAACATTGCGACCCCCATGCACGCCAAATCCGCCGACCCCGGCAAGAGGGTCGGGCACACTGCCTGTCCGCACGACTGTCCCTCCACCTGCGCACTGGAAGTGGAGATCGCAAATGACGGCCGCATCGGCCGTGTGCGCGGTGCCAACGACCACACCTATACGTCCGGCGTCATCTGCGCCAAGGTCGCCCGCTATGCCGAACGCCTCTACCATCCGGACCGGCTGATGCATCCTGTGCGTCGCATCGGCGCAAAAGGCGAGGGGCGCTGGCAGCAGATTTCCTGGGACGCGGCCCTGGACGAAATCGCCGAAGCCTTCGTGAGGGCGGAAGGGAAGGATGGCAGCGAGGCGGTCTGGCCATACTATTATGCCGGCACCATGGGCTGGGTGCAGCGCGACAGCATCGAGCGGCTGCGCCACGCCAAACGCTATTCCGGCTTTTTCTCGTCGATCTGTACCAACCCGGCCTGGACCGGCTTCACCATGGCGACGGGCACGCTGCGCGGTCCCGATCCGCGCGAGATGGGCCGCACCGATTGCGTCGTCATCTGGGGCACGAACGCGGTCGCGACGCAGGTCAATGTGATGACGCACGCGATCAAGTCGCGCAAGGAACGCGCCGCCAAGATCGTCGTCGTCGACATCTACGACAATCCGACGATGAAGCAGGCCGACATGGCGCTGATCGTCAGGCCTGGCACTGATGCGGCACTTGCCTGCGCCGTCATGCACGTCGCCTTCCGCGACGGTTACGCCGACCGGGCCTACATGACGAAATATGCCGACGATCCGGCAGGTCTCGAAGCGCATCTCAAATCGAAGACGCCGGAATGGGCGGCCGCGATCACCGGCCTGACGGCCGACGAGATCGAAGCCTTTGCAAAGCTCGTCGGCACGACGAAGAAAACCTATTTCCGCCTCGGCTACGGCTTTACCCGCCAGCGCAACGGCGCAGTCGCCATGCATGCCGCCGCCTCGATCGCCACTGTGCTCGGCTCCTGGCAGTATGAGGGCGGCGGCGCCTTCCATTCGAACAGTGACATCTTCCGCATGAACAACGCGGAGCTGACCGGCAAGTCGATGAAGGATCCGGATATCCGCATGCTCGACCAGTCGCAGATCGGCCGCGTGCTGACCGGCGACGCCGCATCACTGCGCCATCGCGGACCGGTCACCGCCATGCTGGTTCAAAACACCAATCCGATGAACATCGCGCCTGAGCAGCGCCTGGTGAAGCGCGGCTTTGCGCGTGACGATCTCTTCGTGGCCGTGCACGAGCAGTTCATGACCGAGACGGCAGAAATGGCCGATATCGTCATTCCGGCCACGATGTTCGTCGAGCATGACGACATCTACCGCGCGGGCGGGCAGAACCATATCCTGCTCGGCCCGAAACTCGTCGAACCGCCGCCGACGGTGCGCACCAACCTTTTCGTCATCGAGGAGCTTTCAAAGCGCCTCGGGGTCGCGCACCAGCCAGGCTTCGGCTTTAGCGCCCGGGAAATGGTTGACCGCATTCTCGAAACAAGCGGCCTGCCGGACTACGACCACTTCCTCGAGCATAAATGGTTCGACCGCCAGCCTGACTTCGAAGACGCGCATTTTCTCAACGGTTTCGCGCATCCCGACGGCAAGTTCCGCTTTCGGCCGGACTGGGCGAACCAGCCGGCGCCTAACCGTCCACCGGAATCCGTCGGCCTGCTCGGCCCGCATCCCGAGCTGCCGGCTTTTCCGGACCAGGTGGACGTCATTGAAGTGGCCGATGCCGAACATCCCTTCCGGCTTGCAACGTCGCCCGCCCGCAACTTCCTGAATTCCAGCTTTTCCGAAACAAAGACGTCGCGGCAGAAGGAGGGGCGTCCTGAACTGATGATCAATCCCCAGGATGCCGACATGATCGGCATTGCCCACGGCGATCGCGTCCAGATCGGAAACCGGCGCGGAGAGGTGCGCCTGCACGCAAACGTCACGAACGAGGTCAAGCCGGGCGTTTTGATTGCCGAAGGCTTGTGGCCAAACAAAGCGCATCTCGACGGCGAGGGCATCAATGTGCTCACCGGCGCAGACCCCGTCGCGCCCTATGGCGGTGCGGCGGTTCATGACAATAAGGTCTGGCTGCGCAAGGATGCCGTATGACGAAGTTCGCGAAGGCAAAGGCGCAGGTCGTCGAGGAAACGACGCTTGCGGAAGGCTGGACACGGTTGAGCGCTTACAAGCTCGATTACACGGACTCGAAGGGCCTCACCCATCGCCTGCATCGCGAGGTCTATCACCGCACGCCGGCCGCGACGATCCTGCTCTACGATCCGAAACGCGGCTCCGTCATCCTCGTCAAGCAGTTCCGCCTGCCGCCCGATCTTCGGGGCGAGCCCGCCTTCATGATCGAAACGCCGGCCGGTCTCCTCGACGGCGAGGAGCCGGAGGCAGCGATCCGCCGCGAAGCGATGGAAGAGACGGGTTTTCGCGTCCGCGACGTCCGGTTCCTCTTCAGGGCCTACAGTTCGCCGGGTTCGAACAGCGAAGTCGTGCATTTCTTCGCCGCGCCGATCGATACGTCCGACCGCGTCTCGAACGGCGGTGGCCTGGACGAAGAGCATGAGGATATCGAAGTGCTGGACGTGCCGCTGGACATTGCAATCACCATGATCCAAAGCGGTGATATCTGCGACATGAAGACGATCGTCCTGCTGCAATGGGCGGCGATGAACAGGAATAGCTTGACCTGATTGGCATTTCTTCCAAGCGCCGTCGATCTTTCGGCGTTCTACCCAATCATGCCCGACCGTTTCCAGGATGCCGGATTGCCGTTTGCTCGCGAGTGCAAAGGCCGTCACGACAAGGCCGCTCATATTCGTGCAGCGCATAGAAACGCCATCAGGAGAGTGCCCATGTGGCTCAGCAATTTCACGCTCGTTCTTCCCCAAGAGGTGGTGAGCCGGGGCTCAATCCGGATAGAGGACGAGGCGATTGCCGAGATACGGCCGGAGCCGGTCGGCAATGCCGCGATCGACGGCGGCGGGCGCTTGCTGATGCCGGGATTCGTGGATCTGCATGGCGACATGATCGAGCGCGAGATCGCGCCGCGCCCGAACGCCATGATGCCGATTGATTTCGGCATCCATGAGCTCGACAAGAAACTCGCGGCCGCCGGCGTGACGACGGCTTTTGCGGCGGTTTCCTTCGCGACCGAGAGCGTCTACGGCTATGTCCGTTCGCTCGAAACAACGGGTGCGATCATCGAGGGGATCAACCGGCTCAAGCACGATCTCTTGATCGACCATCGCGTCCATGCTCGTTATGAGATCACAAACACGGGTGCCGCGCCCGCGCTCGAAAGGCTGCTTCAAGCCGGTCATGTCGACATGGTGTCGCTCACCGACCATACGCCGGGGCAGGGGCAGTACAACAACATCCAGAGCTACATATTGAGCATCGCCGAGCGCCGGGCGATCTCCGAGGAAATGGCAGCGGAAATGGTCGCCCGGCGCATCGCCATGCGCAACAATCCGGAGATCGAGGCAAGGCTGAGGGAGATCGTCGCCCTCTCGCTCAAATGGAAGCTGTCGCTTGCTTCGCACGATGACGATAGTGCGGAAAAGGTTGCCAGGATGCATGATCTCGGTGTGACGACCAGCGAGTTTCCCGTCACGCTGCCAGCTGCCTTGGAGGCCCGCCGCCGCGGGCTCTGGACGCTTATGGGGGCGCCTAATGCGCTTCGCGGCCAGTCGATGTCCGGCAATCTGAGTGCGCTCGATGCCGCAAGGGCCGGGCTACTGACGGTGATTGCTGCCGATTATCACCCGGCGGCTTTCGTGCCCGGCATCTTCAAGATCGCCGAGTATACCGCAATGCCGGCCGCGGTCGCCATGGCGACCGAAAATGCCGCCCGTTCCGCAGGTCTGACCGACCGCGGCGCAATCGCCGTCGGTCAGCGCGCCGATCTTGTCGTCGTCGAGCCAGGCGATGTGCACCGCATCCGCGCCACCTTCTGCGGCGGACGCTTCGTCTACAGCGACGGCACCTTGCATCAGCTTCGGGCACGCGCTGACTGAAGGATCAGGCGATCAGCGAAATTATGCGATCGGCATTCGGGCGGGCGGATATCTCGGCGCCGACTGCCCTGCCGCCTTCCATCCTCACCTTGCCTTCGGCAAGGAGCCGCAGCGCCTGGGGATAGAGCTGATGCTCGACCGTCAGGACACGCGCGGCGAGCGCTTCGGCGGTATCGCTGGACAGAACCGGTACGGCGGCCTGTCCGATCACCGGCCCTTCATCCATGCCTTCGGTCACGAAATGCACGGTGCATCCGGCGATCCGCATGCCGGCGTCGATGGCGCGCTGGTGCGTATGGAGGCCCGGGAAGAGCGGCAGAAGGGAAGGGTGGATGTTGATCATCCGGCCCTCGTAACGTTGGATGAATTTCGCGCTCAGAAGCCGCATGTAGCCCGCAAGGCAGAGAATATCGGGCGAGAGGCGGTCGAGCGCTTTGAAGATCGTCGCCTCGTGGGCCTCCTTGCTGTCATAGTCCTTGCGGACGAAAGCAAAGGTGGAAATGCCTTGCGCGGCAGCTTTTGCAAGGCCGCCCGCATCCGCCTTGTCGGAAATCACGCCGACGATTTCAGCGGGAAAGTCCGGAGCTTTCGCTGCCGCGACGAGCGCCATCATGTTGGAACCGCCGCCGGAAATGAAGACGACGACGCGTTTGCGCGGCATGGTCATAGAGCGAGCGTGCCCTTGTAAACCGTTCCCTGCGCAGCTTCTGCGCGAGCGATCATGCGGCCGAGCGCGATGATCCTTTCGCCTTCCGATTCCAGGACGGCAGTCACCGCAGCGGCATTTTCAGCCGAGACGACGGCGATCATGCCGACGCCGCAGTTGAAGGTGCGCAGCATTTCCTTCGCCTCGACGCCGCCCGTCTTGGCAAGCCAGGAAAAGACCGGCGGAACCTTGACCGCGGCAAGATCGATCTCGGCGGCGAGATGCTTCGGCAGTACGCGGGGGATATTTTCGGGGAAGCCGCCGCCGGTGATATGCGCCAGCGCCTTGACGGCGCTGGTTTGGCGGATCGCCTTCAAAAGCGGCTTTACATAGATGCGGGTCGGCGTCAGCAGCGCCTCGCCGAGAGCCGTGCCTTCGGCGAAAGGCGCCGGCGCCTCCCAGCCGAGACCCGAAAGCTCAACGATCTTGCGCACCAGAGAAAAGCCGTTCGAGTGAACGCCGGAGGAGGCGAGGCCGAGGATGATATCGCCTTCGGCGATATCGCCTGCCGGCAGAAGCTGGCCGCGCTCGGCAGCGCCAACGGCAAAGCCTGCGAGATCGTAATCGCCGGAAGAATACATACCGGGCATTTCCGCCGTCTCGCCACCGATCAATGCACAGCCCGCCTCCCGGCAGCCCGCAGCAATACCGCCGACGATCGCCGCACCCTGATTTGGATCGAGCTTGCCGGTCGCGAAATAGTCGAGGAAGAAAAGCGGCTCAGCACCCTGCACGACAAGGTCGTTGACGCACATGGCAACGAGATCGATGCCGACCGTTTCGTGATAATCGGCGTCGATGGCGATCTTCAGCTTGGTGCCGACGCCGTCATTGGCGGCGACGAGAACCGGATCGGTGAAGCCGGCAGCCTTGAGATCGAACAGGCCGCCGAAGCCTCCGATTTCGCCATCGGCGCCTGGCCGTCTTGTCGAGCGTACGGCAGGCTTGATCTTCTCAACCAGAAGATTGCCGGCATCGATGTCCACGCCTGCGTCGCTATAGGTCAGGCCGTTTCTTCCAGACTGGCTCATGCTGATCTCCGATGGCTGGTTCGGGCGGTTTAACGAACCGCGTCACATGCGGGTCGCAATTGCATGAGAGTGCGCTTTATGCAAGGCGGCTATGGAGAAAAGCCCCAATTTCCCGCTCTTTCCATAGGCCAGGGTTGGATTTTCCGCCGCAGGGTTGACCATCTTCGGGCCTGCATCCTATGTGCTTCGAGTAGCGGCGCGAAATGATTGCGTCACTGGGCAGACAAACGGGGAAAGCGATGCCACATCAAGTCAGCGGAGCAAGTCTCAAGCGGCAGGTCTTCTTCTGGCTGGGCGTGCTCGCCTTCTTCATCGTCTTTCTCTATATATTCAGCTCCATCTTGCTGCCCTTCGTCGCCGGGATGGCGATCGCTTATTTCCTGGATCCCGTGGCCGACCGTTTGCAGCGTCTGGGGCTCAGCCGCCTGATGGCAACAATCGGCATCCTTGTCGCCTTCGTCATCATCTTCGCGCTGGCGCTGATGATCCTCATTCCGGTCCTGATCAATCAGTTCAACGATTTCGCCCAGCGGCTCCCCGGCTATATCAGCCAGCTGCAGGCCTTCATCGCCGATGTGCAGGATTCGGTGCTGCCGGGTTGGGTCGCAAACCAGCTCGGCACGATCAAGGACAATTTCTCCGGAATATTGTCGGAAGGCATGGGCTTCCTGACCGGCCTCTTTGGCCAGATCTGGAATTCAGGCAAGGCCATCGTCGACGTCATCTCGCTGCTGGTCGTGACGCCGGTCGTTGCTTTTTACATCCTACTCGACTGGGATCGCATGATTTCAAAGGTCGATCAGTGGATTCCGCGCGATTATGTAAAGGACGTTCGCCAGATCGCTCATGAGATCGATCAGGCGATCGCCGGCTTCATTCGCGGGCAGGGCTCTCTGTGCCTGATCCTCGGAATCTTCTATGCCGTCGGTCTTTCGCTCATCAGCTTGAACTTCGGCCTGCTCATCGGCCTGTTTGCCGGGATGATAAGCTTCATTCCCTATGTCGGTTCGCTGGTCGGGCTGGTCCTTGCCGTCGGCGTGGCGCTCGTCCAGTTCTGGCCGGACTACCTCTGGGTCGGCGCCGTGCTCGTTGTCTTCTTCAGCGGCCAGTTCCTGGAAGGCAATATCCTGCAGCCGAAACTCGTCGGCCACAGCGTCGGACTTCACCCGGTCTGGCTGATGTTCGCACTCTTTGCGTTCGGCGCGCTTTTCGGCTTCGTCGGCCTGCTCGTTGCCGTGCCGGCCGCTGCCGCTGTCGGTGTCCTTGTCCGCTTTGCGCTCTCGCGCTACCTTCAGAGCGATCTTTATGCGGGCCGCTCGCAACCTGCCGACGCCCGGACGACAAAAGCCGAATCCAAATGAACGACGTGAAGCGCAAGGCGGGGGAACAGCTTCCGCTGGTCTTTTCCCATGATGCAGCAAGCGGCCGAGACGACCTTTTGGTCTCCGACCGACTGAGTGCTGCGGTGACCATCATCGACGCCTGGCCGCAATGGCCGTCGCCGGTCGTCATCCTGGCCGGGCCGGTGGGGTCGGGAAAGTCGCATCTCGCAAGCATCTGGAAAGAGCATAGCGGTGCCGTCTGCATCCATCCGAAGCGGGGATCGGAAGCCGCCGTTACTGCGGCAAACGGACCTGTCCTTTTCGAGGATGTCGACCGCCTCGGCTTCGATGACACGGAGCTCTTTCACGTCATCAACAGCGTGCGCGAAAACGGCAACAGCCTGCTGATGACGAGCCGACTCTGGCCGATGTCGTGGCCGGTGGAGCTTCCGGACCTGCGCTCCAGGCTCAAGGCTGTGACCGTCGTCGAAATCGGCGAGCCGGACGAGGAATTGCTGTCGCAGGTTATCGTCAAGCTCTTCTCCGACCGGCAGCTTAATATAGATGACAAACTCGTCCTTTATATCGTGAACCGGATGGAGCGATCGCTGAACGCGGCCCAGACGATCGTCGAAAGGCTCGACCGGCTGGCCCTTGCGCGCGGCACGAAGATCACCCGGGCTCTCGCTGCTGAAGTGTTGAATGAATTGGGCAATTCGGCCTCTTCCGATTGACTGTCACAGTTCCGTCGTGAAACTGATATACTGCGCATGGACGAAGGAAACGGGGTTATCTGAACATGGACAGTGCGGTTGCGGAGCATCAGGAACCCATTCGGGAGACGTCGGCAGCTGTCCCGCCACTGGAAGACCTGCTCGCTAGTCCCGAACGTTTCATCAACCGCGAATTTTCCTGGCTGCAGTTCAACCGTCGCGTTCTGGAGGAAACGCTGAACACTGAGCACCCGCTGCTCGAGCGCGTCCGGTTCCTGTCGATTTCGGCGGCCAATCTCGACGAATTCTTCATGGTGCGCGTCGCCGGCCTCGAAGGCCAGGTGCGCCAGAACATCGTGGTTCGCACGCCGGACGGGAAGACGCCGGCAGAACAGCTCGACGCAATCCTGCAGGAGATCGACAATCTGCAGATGGAGCAGCAGGCTTCGCTCGCCGTCCTGCAGCAGTATCTCGCGAAGGAAGACATTCTGATCGTCCGTCCCGGCGCTCTCAGCGACGCCGACCGGCAGTGGCTGGCTGCAGAGTTCGAGCAGGCGATCTTTCCGGTTCTGACGCCGCTGTCGATCGATCCGGCTCACCCGTTCCCGTTCATCCCGAACCTCGGTTTCTCGATCGGCCTGCAGCTTACCAGCAAGCACGGGCGCGAGCCGATGACTGCGCTGCTTCGCCTGCCGCCTGCGCTCGATCGCTTCGTGCGGTTGCCCGATGACGCTGGCACGATCCGCTACATCACGCTGGAGGATGTCGCCAACATATTCATTCACCGGCTCTATCCCGGTTACGAGGTGCAGGGCTCCGGTACATTCCGCCTCATTCGCGACAGCGATATCGAAGTGGAGGAAGAAGCCGAAGACCTCGTGCGCTTCTTTGAAACCGCCTTGAAGCGCCGTCGCCGCGGCAAGGTGATCCGCATCGAGACGGATTCCGAGATGCCGGCATCGCTTCGCCAGTTCGTGGTGCAGGCGTTGAACGTTCCAGACAATCGTGTCGCCGTTTTGCCGGGCCTGCTCGCTCTCAATACAGTCTCGGAGATCACCAAGGCGCCGCGCGACGACCTTCGGTTTCCACCCTACAATGCGCGATTTCCCGAGCGCGTTCGGGAACATGCGGGAGACTGCTTTGCGGCCATTCGCGAAAAGGACATGGTGGTTCATCACCCCTACGAGTCTTTCGACGTGGTGGTCCAGTTTCTTCTCCAGGCTGCGCACGATCCTGACGTTCTGGCCATAAAGCAGACCCTTTACCGCACCTCGAACGACAGCCCGATCGTGCGTGCCCTCATCGATGCTGCCGAAGCCGGTAAGTCGGTGACTGCACTCGTCGAACTCAAGGCCCGTTTCGACGAAGAGGCGAACATCCGTTGGGCGCGCGACCTCGAGCGCGCCGGCGTGCAGGTCGTCTTCGGCTTCATCGAGCTCAAGACACACGCGAAGATGTCGTTGGTCGTTCGCCGCGAGGAAGGCAGGCTCCGCAGCTACTGCCATCTCGGCACCGGCAACTACCATCCGGTTACCGCAAAGATCTATACCGACCTCTCGTTCTTCACCTGCAATCAGGTGATTGCCCATGATATGGCGAACATCTTCAACTTCATCACCGGTTACGGCGAACCGGAGGAGAGCATGAAGCTCGCCGTCTCGCCTTATACGCTGCGCTCGCGCATCCTCCGTCACATCGACGAGGAGATCAAACATGCCAAGAACGGTGCGCCGGCAGCGATCTGGATGAAGATGAACTCGCTCGTCGATCCGGAAATTATCGACGCGCTCTATACGGCAAGCCGGGCAGGCGTTGAAATCGATCTGGTCATTCGCGGCATCTGCTGCCTGCGCCCGCAGGTGCCGGGCCTGTCCGACAATATTCGCGTCAAGTCGATCGTCGGCCGCTTCCTGGAGCACAGCCGCATCTTCTGCTTCGGCAATGGATACGGGCTGCCGTCCGACAAGGCGCTCGTCTATATCGGCTCCGCCGACATGATGCCCAGAAACCTCGACCGCCGCGTCGAGACGCTCGTCCCGCTCATCAATCCGACTGTGCACGAGCAGGTTTTGTCCCAGATCATGCTGGGCAATATCATTGACAATCAGCAGAGCTACGAGATATTGCCCGACGGCACGTCTCGGCGCATGGAAGTGCGCAAAGGCGAAGAGCCGTTCAATGCGCAGCAGTATTTCATGACCAATCCCAGCCTTTCCGGCCGTGGTGAAGCCCTGAAATCCAGTGCGCCCAAGCTGATTGCCGGTCTGCTTTCCGGCTGGACCAAGAGATAAAACTGGACCTGCATGGTTGAATCAGAAGCCCAGGGGCGCCTGCCAGGGATTGCCCCGGTCTCCGTCGTCGATATCGGGTCGAATTCGATCCGCGTGGTCGTCTACGAGGGCATGTCCCGCTCGCCGGCGATCCTTTTCAATGAAAAGGTGCTCTGCGGCCTCGGTAAGGGAATTGCCCTCAACGGCAGGATGGATGAGGAAAGCGTCGCGCGCGCGCTTTCCGCACTGCATCGTTTCAAGGCCCTTTCCGACCAGGCCCGGGCGGCGACTATGTATGTGCTGGCCACGGCTGCCGCGCGCGAAGCCTCCAACGGGCCTGATTTCATCCACCAGGCCGAAACGATCCTCCAACGCAAGATCCGGGTGCTTTCCGGCGAGGAGGAGGCGAAGTTTTCCGCGCTCGGGGTCATCAGCGGCTTCTTCCATCCCGACGGCATCGCAGGCGATCTCGGCGGCGGCTCTTTGGAACTCATCGACATCAAGGAGCGCGAGATCGGCAGGGGGATCACCCTGCCGCTCGGGGGACTTCGCCTTTCCGAATATGCCGGTGGTTCGCTGGCGAGAGCCCGCACTTTCGCCCGCAAGCATGTTCGAAGCGCCGCAAAAATCCTGGAGAAGGGGACCGGACGGACCTTTTACGCGGTTGGTGGCACTTGGCGCAACATCGCCAAGCTGCACATGGAACTTACCCAGTATCCGCTGCACATGATGCAGGGCTACGAGGTTTCTTTCGAAGGGATGATGCAGTTCCTCGATCAGGTGGAAGTGGCCAGGGACTCCAAGGATCCAGCCTTCCAGGCGGTTTCGAAGCATCGCCGTGCACTGCTGCCCTTCGGCGCCGTTGCCATGAAGGAAGTGTTGAGCGCGATGAATCCCGGCGTCATTTCCTTTTCGGCGCAGGGCGTCCGCGAAGGTTATCTCTACTCGCTGCTGTCGGAAGGCGAGCGCCGCGCCGATCCGCTGCTTTCGGCGGCCGGCGAGCTTGCCATCCTGCGCGCGCGTTCACCTGAGCATGCGCGCGAGCTTGCGGGATGGACCGGCTATATGATGCCCTATTTCGGCGTCGTGGAAACGGAAGAGGAAGCGCGCTACCGCCAGGCGGCGTGCCTGCTCGCCGACATCAGCTGGCGCGCGCATCCGGACTATCGCGGCCTGCAGGCGCTGAACCTGATTGCCCATTCCTCCTTCGTCGGCATCAGCCATCCCGGCCGGGCGTTCATCGCGCTCGCCAATTACTACCGCTTCCAAGGCCTTCATGACGACGGCTCGACGGCACCGCTTGCCACGATCGCCGGCTCGCAATATGTCGAGCGAGCCAAGCTGCTCGGTGGCATGCTGCGCGTCGTTTATCTCTTCTCGGCCTCCATGCCGGGCGTGGTGAAGAATCTGACATTCCGCAAGTCCTCAAATCCAAACATCGACCTCGAATTCGTCGTGCCGTCGGAATATCGCGACTTTGCCGGAGAACGCCTCGACGGACGCCTGCAGCAACTTTCGCGGCTGACGAACAGACGGCTGGCGTTCAGATTCGAGTAGGGGCAAGCAAGCCAGCCACAGCGGCCTGCGCCCTGAGCGGTTCTCCCGCAACTCAAAATGAGTTTCCCGCGCCCAAGGACTTGGGCGAAAGCCTGCTGTGACAGGCACCACGGATGAGACGAACGACCGGTGAAACGGTTTGCCCGGGGGATGCCTTATAGCCGCAAGAAAGAAGAGGATGGAACTTGCGCGCCACCCTCTTACTGGGGGCGTAAAGCTATCTTGCACTCAAAAAGTCACCCACCTCCAGCAGGCTGAACTCGTTGTCATCTGCCTTGTCGACGGCACGGCCGGCGGAGAAGGGAAGGTTGTTGTCGTTGCCGACGATGATGTGCGTGGCATCGACGCGGTCGACATTCTCGATCGTCACGAAGGGCATGTCGTAGAAGCCTTCGCGGCCGCCCTTTTTCTTCTTGTTGTCCGGGTCTTCGATATGCATCAGGTCGATATAGCCGATCTTGCGCACGGCCTTGCCGACCTTGGCATCGTCGAGCTCGATTTTGTAGATGCGCTTGAATTCGGCCGGAGCTTGGAAGCAGTCCGGCCTGGGCTCCTTGGGATCGGCACAGACCTTGTCCTTCGTACCGGCGCCATTGTCGCGTTCTATGACGAGGGCGGTCGTGTCGTCGAGCATGTTGAAGTCACCGATCGCAGCACCCTTGTCCTCGAATGGATAGAACCAGCTGCGGCCCGTCCATTTCTTGGAGGCGATCTCGAACTCGATGACGCGGATGGCAGTCTTGCCGTCAACGGACTCCATCTTGCCGTCGTCCTGATAGAGCGAGCCTTCCAGAAGGCCGTAAAGCTTGGTTCCGTCCTTCGACATGGCAAGACCCTCGAAGCCGCCGGAGCGCTTCAAGTTGAAGGCAGGCAACTTGGCGGCCGGATTTGCCGGAACCGAAAGCAGCGGGTTGTCGGGCGACATCACCGGCTTTCCATCGGCCGTGGTGGCAATCACGTCGGTCAACTGTCCTTCGGTATCGACTTTCAGTAGATAGGGACCGAACTCATCGCCGAGCCAGAAGCCGTCGGCGACCGGCTGGATGGATTCGATGTCGAAATCCCCGCCGGTCAGATAGCGTTTCTCTGCACCTTCGAGAGTAATCGGGAAGGGTGCGATCTTGTTTGGATCGGAGAGGAAGATATTCTTGACGATGTCGGCTTTGCCGGTCGTCCAGTCCAGTTTCATCTGGTGCAGGAAGAGCATCGCATCGCTGGAGTTGCCCTTGGAGCCGAAACCGTTGTCGGACAGTGTCCAGAACGTGCCGTCTTCCATTGTCTTGATGCCGGAAAAGCCTTGGACAGGCTGGCCGTCGAGCGGCAGCTTGATGTCGGTGATGCGCTGTCCGTCCTTGCCGGGAACCGAGCCGAGCGCTTCGGTTCGCTTGCGGTCCGCAGTCGTGAACTTGCCGGCGTGCTTCAGGAATTGAGGCGCGTCGGCGGGCGCGGGAACCAGCGTGTTGGCAGGCAGGATCGCCTGGCCTGCGAGCTTGGCCGGAAAAGCCTGCTGGTCGGCGGAAGCGGAGGCGGCGGCGAGGAAGAAGAGAAAGACGGAAGTAAAAAGCGCAGCTTTCATGGAAACCTCCAGAAAATGAATGGCGGTTTCGCTTAGCAGTCCATTGATGGCGCTTAGTTGAAGGTTGAATGAAGCTTTGGTGACGTTGTCGACGTGGGCAGGGCCTGTGCCAGCGTCATGACGCCCAGTCCCTGGCCCCGGCCCTTGAGGGCATGAACACCCAGGTCCTGCGCGCTGATCCTTTCGGGCAGCGTCAGGCGTTGGGCAAGCTCGCTCGAGATCAACACCGGCCGGTTCAGTGTCTTGCAAAGGGATTCAAGTCTTGAAGTTGTATTCACCGTGTCGCCGAAATAGGTGATCTTATGGTGATCGACTCCGATTTCGGCTGTGATGACCAAGCCGCCATGAAGTGCCGCGCGCAGGCGGGGCACCTGCCCATACTGCTTCAGCCAGCTTTCCGCATCGGCTTCGATATCGTTGAGGATGTCGAAGATGCAGCGCACGCAGCGGCCGTCCTTCAGCCCGCGCGCGAGCGGCCAGGTTATGATTGCAGAATCGCCGACGTAATCATCAATCGCACCTTTGTTCCGCCGCACCGGTTCGGCAAAAGCGGCAAACAGCGAGTTCAGCAATTGCTGTGCTCGAAGATCACCGTGTTTTTCGGCAAAAGGCGTCGAATCGACGAGGTCGATAAAGAGGAAGATGCGTTCCTCCTGGACGGGGGTCCGGTAGCGTCCGGAGAACATGCTGAGAAAAACATCGCGGCCGAGCAGCTCGCGCACGCGCAAGACGAAGATGATGACGGCGCAGACAGCCAGTGCATACATGAAGACGTTGAACGGCATCACCAGGATGTTCAAGAGCGACTGAGGCTTGATCAGGCCGACCGCCGACAGCAGCGAGGCGGCCAGCGCATAGCCGATGTTCATGAAGATTTCATAAATCAGCAAAGCCGAAATGATGAACGCCGCCGTTGGAAGTTTCTGGAGCCGTCGGTAGAGCGGGCGCAGGAAGGCTCTGCGCTCGAAGGCCAGAATCGGCATGCCGATAAAGACCGCAAAGACCGCCCCGATGATGACCGGTTCGTCGGGAAAGACCACCAGGCTATAGGCTACGCCGCTTGCAGCCATCACGGCCGTTAAGAGAAGCCAGTTCTGCGCTGGAGAAATCTCTTTCATGACATCTGACCTGTGTTGGTACCCGCGGGCATTTTTCCACGCGAGACGCTTCGGTCAAGCGATTTCGCGAGCCGGCTCGAGGGGCAAGGCATCAAAGCGAAACGGTATCGACTCTCTTGCCGACGAAACGAAGCGCGATCTCGCCCTTGATGAGCTGGAGAGCGGGCACGCCGAACAATTCGCGGCGCCAACCGCTAAGTGCCGCGACCTGCGCCTTCTCGCCGTCCGCGGCAATCTTGTCGAGGTCTTCGCTGTTGGCGATGACTTTCGGCGCAACGCCGTGTTTTTCCGAAATCAGCTTCAACAGTACCTTGAGCAATTCGACCGCAGCGGCAGCACCCTCAGGCGCTTGCGTGTGGCGGGGCACATGGGGCATCTCGGCTTTCGGCAGGGCAAGGGCCGCATTGACGGCTTCGAGAACCGCCGTACCGGCGGCAGAACGCTCCCATCCCTTGGGGATCGTGCGCAGGCGGCTCAGGGCGTCGGTGTCCTTTGGCTGCTGCTGGGCGATCTCGTAGATCGCATCGTCCTTCAACACGCGCGAACGCGGCACGTTGCGCGATCGCGCTTCTCGCTCGCGCCAGGCCGCGACGAATTTGAGGGTTGCGAGTTCCTGCGGTTTGCGCAGCCGCATCTTCAAACGTTGCCAGGCGTCATCCGGATGCATGTCGTAGGTCTCGCGCGATTCAAGAATATCCATCTCCTCCGAGAGCCAGGACGAGCGCCCCTCGCGCTCGAGTTCGGCCTTGAGATAGAGATAGGCGTCGCGCAGGTGTGTGACGTCCGCCAATGCATAATCGAGCTGCTTTTCGGAAAGTGGCCGGCGGCTCCAGTCGGTGAAGCGCGAGGATTTATCGATCTGCACGCCCTTGGTCCGGCTGATGAGCTGGTCGTAGGAAACGCTGTCACCGAAGCCGCAGACCATGGCGGCGACCTGCGTGTCGAAGATCGGATGCGGGATCAGCCCGCCGCGATGGAAAATGATTTCGATGTCCTGGCGCGCCGCATGGAAAACCTTCAGCACGTCCGCGTTGGCCATCAGTTCGAAGAAGGGTGCAAGGTCTATGCCCTTAGCAAGTGGATCGATGATGACTTCCTTCGTCAAGCTTGCCATCTGTATCAGGCAAAGCTCCGGCCAGAATGTCGTCTCACGCAGGAATTCAGTGTCGATTGTAATGAAGTCGGACTTGGCCAGCTCTTTGCAGGCGGCCGCCAGTTCGGCGGTTGTTTCTATCATGTCAATTCATTCGCAAGGAAAAAGGTCGGTTAAACCTTCCTTCTCCTTTACGCTCGATATGTCAATACGTTGAAGGTGCCTATACTGGCGTCTCCGGCGGCGATCATCGCTGGCAGACAATGAAAGCGTAGATTTGCGGCATATCCGTTCCTTGCGTAAGGCCGGAAGAAGGTGGCGGAAGGCGGAGCGGCCAGTAGCTTACCTTAAGCAACCCGCAGATAACTCGTCATGCCCGTCTTCTGATGCTCGATGATATGGCAATGAAGCACCCAGTCGCCCGGATTGTCGGCGACAAAGGCGAGCTGGACCTTCTCATCGGGCTGGACGAGATAGGTGTCGGAAACGAGGGGCATCACCTTGCGTGTCGAGGACGAAATGACCGTAAAGCTCATGCCGTGCAGATGGATCGGATGCAGGTGCGGCGTCACGTTCTCGAGCTGGAAGATGTAGCTCTTGCCAAGCTTCAGTTCGGCAAGCGGGGCGGTCGGATCGGCAATGTCGCCCGGCCACGGCAACCTGTTGATCGCCCAGAAACTGTAGCCGAGTGTACCGCATATGCTGTCGACGGAGGCGTTTTCCGCTGTGGCGCTGAGCACCAGCGGGATCTTCTCGGCGGCGGAAAGATCGGCGTGCGGGACCGGATTGGCGGCAAGCGGAGCAAGGTCGCCGACGTTGCGTTTCAGCGACTGACCGACGGCGCGCAGGCAAGCGATCGTTTTCGGCGCGGTTCCCCTGATATCCTCCAGTATCGCTACACCGCCTTCGCTGTCCGGCATCCGCACGGCAAGATCCAGCCGCTGTCCCGGACCGATCTGGAGCAGGTCAAGCCGAAAGCGCTGCGGCACCGGATTGCCGTCGATGGCGATCACCGTCGCCTCGACGCCTTCCATCCGCAGCGAATAGACGCGGGTCACATCCGTCACGGCGATGCGCAGGCGCACAAGGCTGCCGGCTGGTGCATCATATTGCGGCTCCTGCTGCCAATTCGCCGTGCGCACCGTTCCATAGGTGCCGGTCTTTGCCGCGTCGCGTGGACGGAAGGGTGCAATGAATTGCCCATCTGCGCCGAGCCGCCAGTCGCGAAGGTTGAGCACGATCTCGGCATCGAATGTCGGATCGGCCGGATCCTCGACGAGGATCACGCCGGTCATGCCGCGGCCCATCTGGGTGAGCGTGTTGCAATGCGGGTGATACCAGAAGGTGCCGGCATCGGGCGGCGTGAAGGCATAGTCAAAGCTGTCGCCCTTATAGACGTAGGGCTGCGTCATGAAGGGCACGCCGTCCATCCTGTTGTCGATGCGAAGGCCATGCCAGTGGATCGTCGTCGGCTCGTCGAGAGCATTGGTCAGGCGTGCGGCAAAGGGTCTGCCACGGGTCATGCGAAGCACCGGCGGCGGGCCGCCATCGCCCCAGGTCATGACATCCCTTGTCGGGCCGGCAGCGGTGAGCAAAGCCTCTGTCATGGCCGCCTTCAGCACCTGCGGTTGGGGCGTCGAACCGGCCAAGCCGGACCTGCCGGCAACGCCCATGCCGGCACTGTAGGCGCCGGCGACGGCGGACGCCTTCAACAGATTGCGGCGGGTGAGTATGGGCATCTGGCGCTCCGGCAACAAGAATGGAGCCATCTTTAAAGTTGACTGGGGTTTTCATCAATAAGGAAGTGGGGGCCAAACTGCCGCAGTTGCCTTGCATCAGGCGCGCCGAATAAAGGCGCCAAAGTGGTGCTCAATGCGGCCCAAGCCTTGACAAATCAGACCGTCCATGCGCTTTTCCGCCCGATTTTCTTGTCGGCACCGGAGAGCCATTCGAGCCCCTTGCTGCCGTCTCAAGCCAAAATACCAGGATTAGACAATATGCATCGCTACCGCAGCCACACATGTGCAGCCCTCCGCAAGTCGGATGTTGGCTCGAATGTCCGGATTTCCGGCTGGGTCCACCGCGTTCGCGACCATGGCGGCGTTCTCTTCATCGACCTTCGCGATCATTACGGCATCACGCAGGTTGTTGCCGATCCGGATTCGCCGGCTTTCAAGATCGCCGAAACCGTTCGCGGCGAATGGGTCATCCGCATTGACGGCCTCGTAAAGGCGCGTACTGAAGACACCGTCAACAAGGCGATGGCGACCGGCGAGATCGAGCTCTACGCGCAGGAGATCGAAATTCTCTCCGCCGCCAAGGAACTGCCGCTGCCGGTCTTCGGCGAGCCGGACTATCCCGAAGACGTCCGCCTCAAGTACCGCTTCCTCGACCTTCGCCGCGAAACGCTGCATAAGAACATCGTCAAGCGCACGCAGATCATCTCCGCCATGCGCCGTGAAATGGGCAATATCGGCTTCACCGAATATTCGACGCCGATCCTGACGGCCTCCTCGCCGGAAGGCGCGCGTGACTTCCTCGTGCCGAGCCGCATCCATCCAGGCACCTTCTACGCCCTGCCGCAGGCGCCGCAGCTGTACAAGCAGCTCTTGATGGTTGCCGGGTTCGACCGCTATTTCCAGATCGCTCCCTGCTTCCGTGATGAAGATCCGCGAGCCGACCGCCTGCCCGGCGAATTCTATCAGCTCGACCTCGAAATGAGCTTCGTGACCCAAGAAGACGTCTGGAATGCCACGGGTCCTTTGATGACCAAGATTTTCGAGGAGTTTGCCGAAGGCAAGCCGGTGACGAAGGAATGGCCACGCATTCCTTATGACGAGGCAATTCGCAAGTACGGCTCCGATAAGCCGGACCTGCGCAACCCGATCGTCATGGAGGCCGTGACCGAACACTTCGCCGGCTCCGGCTTCAAGGTCTTCGCGAACATGATCGCATCCAACCCGAAGGTCCAGGTCTGGGCGATCCCGGCAAAGACCGGCGGCTCCCGCGCCTTCTGCGACCGCATGAACGCTTGGGCGCAGAGCCAGGGCCAGCCTGGCCTCGGCTACATCTTCTGGCGCAAGGAAGGCGAAAAGCTCGAAGGAGCCGGTCCGCTCGCCAAGAACATCGGTGAAGAGCGCACGGATGCGATCCGCACCCAGCTCAGCCTCGATGACGGCGACGCCTGCTTCTTCGTCGCCGGCGAGCCGGACAAGTTCTACAAGTTCGCAGGCGAAGCGCGCAACCGCGCAGCCGACGAGCTGAACCTCATCGATCGCGACCGTTTCGAACTCTGCTGGATCGTCGACTTCCCGTTCTTCGAATGGAACGAGGACGAGAAGAAGGTCGATTTTGCGCACAACCCCTTCTCGATGCCGCAGGGCGGCTTGGAGGCGCTGCAGAAGCAGGATCCACTGACGATCAAGGCCTTCCAGTACGATGCCGTGTGCAATGGCTTCGAAATCGCTTCGGGTTCGATCCGCAACCAGTCCCCGGAACTGATGGTGCAGGCCTTCGAAAAGGTGGGCCTCAGCCAGGCAGACGTCGAGGAACGCTTCGGCGGTCTCTATCGCGCCTTCCAGTACGGCGCACCGCCACATGGTGGCGCCGCCTTCGGTATCGACCGGATCGTGATGCTGCTCGCTGGAGCGAAGAACCTGCGCGAAATTTCGCTCTTCCCGATGAATCAGCAGGCCCAGGACCTCCTGATGGGCGCACCGTCGCCGGCAACGCCTGCGCAGCTGCGCGAACTGGCGATCCGCCCGATCCCGCCGGTCAAAAAGGACTGATACAACTTGAAAAGCCCGGTGCCGTTACCGGGCTTTTCTGTTGGTGGAGTTCAGACCTTACTGGTTCGCCGTCACCTTCACGCCAAGCACGCCGGGCAGCGTGTTCGGAGCGCCCATGGCAGCGCCCATGATGGTCGGGAAGGGGACCGGCTTGGCCGGTGAGGCGCTGACGGCGAAGCTTTTCGGGTCGTCAAGATAAGTGTTGACCGCTGCCGAAATCGCATTCTGCAGTTCCGGAACGTTAAGCTGCGCCAGGGCAATCGGCGTCATAGCCTTCAGCGCATCCGCCATCTGCTGTGCCGAAATGTTCTGCTTGGAGCCAGCATATTCCAGCGCACGCTTCGTGATCGATGCGTCATCGAATCGGATTTCGGCGCCGTTGAACGAAAGTTGCTGCATCAGGCCGAGCATGGCGAGGCCAAGCGCCTGCTGCGCTTCTTCCTTGTTTGGGTTCGCTTCGGAAGCCTTCGCCGCTTCCTGCAGCGACTTCATGAAGGGCAAGGTGTATCCCGAAATCTTGAGGGCAAGGTTCAGGCGGCCGACATTCGTCACGTCGAAGGCGAATTCGGAGATGTCGATCGTGCCGGGCCCGAGATCCCAGGCACCTTTCATCGTGATGTCGCCGTTGACGTGCTGCAGGGCTAGCTTCTCGATCGCTTCCTTCGCCTGCGGGTCCGTAGCATCGCTGAGATCCGCTTTCATGCTCTTGAATGCGCCGTCGAAGTCAAAACCGGATTCGTCTTCGCGAAGCGAAAGGTTCATCTGGGTTTCGCTCAGCGAGAAGACGTCCTTGCCATTCTTGGTGACCTTGAACGGGCCGACATGCGCCGTTTCGTAAATCAGCATGGAGTCGAGGCCGTCACCGCTGACATCGGCCGGAATGGATATGCCGCCGAGGGTCATTTCGGAGGCGCTGACGGTTGCGCCGTCTTGCGTGACGTTGATGTCGGGAAAGGCTGCTTCCTCGATGTAGTAACCACCGTCTTCGTCTTCCTCGACGCCGGTCATCGTGATGTCGCCGATGGCGAAGGCCTCGCCGCCGGTCGGTTTGAAGCGCGCATTCTTCAGCGTTACCGTCGTGTCGCTTACATCGACACCATCGGCAGCGATCGTTCCGCCTTGGGAACTATAGGCGGCGTTCAGCTTCTTCAGGAGATCCTGCCCGTCAAGCGCGAACGCGGAGCCGGCGAGTGACAGGAAAGCGGCGCCAGACAGCATCAGCCGGGTTGTCCGGTAAAAGGTCATGGATAAGTCCTTTTGGTGGCGGTTGCGAATTGCAGCGAAATTACTGCGAATCGACTGCGTTTTATATTTGCAGGTTTCTAAATTTCTGTTGAACGGGAAAGCAAACAAAGTCCAAATTGGTGGCGATGCTTGATGACCTTTTCATGTCATTCCAGGACGTCATCCACAGGGCCACCTCCTCATTCCTTGCCGTGAATCGCCTTCTGGGCTAGGCAAGGCACATGGGACAAGAGATTTTGCCGCCTTCCGGCGGAGACGACGACAGCATTCACCCGGTTGATCTGAAGGCCGCGCTCGAGGAGCGTTACTTGGCCTATGCACTTTCAACCATCATGCACCGCGCGCTTCCAGACGTCCGCGACGGCCTGAAGCCGGTTCATCGGCGCATCATTCATGCCATGAGCGAGATGGGCATACGCCCGAACGCTGCCTTCAAGAAATGCGCCCGCATCGTCGGCGACGTCATCGGTAAGTTCCACCCTCATGGCGACCAGTCAGTCTACGATGCGCTGGTGCGTCTGGCGCAGGATTTCTCCCAGCGTTATCCGCTCGTCGACGGACAGGGAAACTTCGGCAATATCGATGGTGATAACGCCGCCGCCTACCGTTACACCGAAGCGCGCATGACAGAGGTCACGGCGCTGCTTCTCGAAGGCATCGAGCAGGATGCCGTCGATTTCCGCCTGACCTATAACGAGGAAGACGAGGAACCGACCGTTCTTCCGGGCTCTTTCCCGAACCTGCTCGCCAACGGCTCCTCCGGCATTGCCGTCGGCATGGCGACTTCCATTCCTTCCCATAACGCCCACGAGCTTTGCGATGCGGCACTGCATTTGATCAAGCATCCGGATGCGACTGTCGAAAAGCTCGTCGAGTTCATTCCGGGGCCGGATTTTCCGACAGGCGGCATCATCATCGACGGTCGCGAAAGCATCATCGAAAGCTACCGCACTGGCCGCGGCGGCTTCCGCGTCCGCGCCAAGTGGCAGATCGAAGATCTCGGTCGTGGCGGCTATCAAATCATCGTCACCGAAATCCCCTTCCAGGTGCAGAAGTCGCGATTGATCGAAAAGATCGCCGAGCTGCTGATCGCCCGCAAGCTGCCGCTGCTGGAAGACATACGCGACGAGTCTGCCGAAGACGTCCGTGTCGTGCTGGTGCCGAAGAGCCGTACAGTCGATCCGACGATCCTGATGGAATCGATGTTCAAGTTGACGGAACTGGAGAGCCGCTTTCCGTTGAACATGAACGTTCTTTCCATGGGACGCATTCCGCGCGTCATGGCGTTGAACGAGGTGCTGAAGGAGTGGCTGAATCACCGCCGGGAGGTCCTGCAGCGTCGTTCACGCTTTCGCCTTGCCGCAATCGACAGACGCCTCGAGATCCTCGGCGGCTTGCTCATTGCCTACCTGAACATCGACGAGGTGATTCGAATCATCCGCGAGGAGGACGAACCGAAGCCGGTGATGATGGCCCGCTGGGGACTGACTGACAACCAGGTCGAGGCGATCCTCAACATGCGGCTGCGCTCTTTGCGCAAGCTCGAAGAGTTCGAAATCCGAACCGAGTTTGACGAACTCACCAAGGAGAAGTCCGGCATCGAGGCGCTGCTCGCCTCCGAGGAAAAGCAGTGGCATACGGTCGCCTGGGAAATTGGCGAAGTGAAGAAGAAGTTTGCCAAAGCAACCGAAATAGGCCGCCGCCGCACCCAGTTCGCCCAGGCGCCCGAAGCCGACGAGCAAGCCATCCAGCACGCGATGATCGAGAAGGAGCCGATTACCGTCGTCGTTTCCGAAAAAGGCTGGATCCGTGCGCTGAAGGGCCACATCGCGGACACCGCGAGCCTGACCTTCAAGGAAGGCGATGCGCTGAAGATTGCCTTCCCGGCCCAGACGACGGACAAGATCCTTGTGGTCACGACCGGCGGCAAGGTCTTCACGCTTGGCGGCGACAAGCTGCCCGGCGGGCGCGGCCACGGCGAGCCGCTGCGCATCATGGTCGACATGGATAACGATCAGGATGTGCTGACAGCCTTCGTCCACGATCCGGCGCGCAAGCAGTTGATCGTCTCGACGGCCGGCAACGGCTTCGTTGTGGCGGAATCCGAAATGGCTGCGAACACCCGCAAGGGCAAGCAGATCATGAATGTTGCGATGCCGGACGAGACCAAGCTCATCGTTCCTGTCAGTGGCGATCACGTCGCTGTCGTCGGCGAGAATCGCAAGATGCTGGTCTTCCCGCTGGCCCAGGTTCCGGAGATGGCCCGCGGCAAGGGAGTGCGCCTGCAACGATACAAGGATGGCGGCATTTCCGACGTCCGTTGTTTTGCCGTTGTCGACGGTCTCGTCTGGGAAGACAGCGCAGGCCGTACGTTCACAAAAAACAAGGAAGAACTGGCCGAATGGTTGGGCGACCGCGCTTCGGCGGGCCGCACGGTCCCAAAGGGCTTCCCGCGCAGCGGCAGATTTGCCGGCTGAGGCGATAACAAATTGGCGATCCGCTCTTGGCGAGCGGGTCGCATCCTCTATTTCATTCCTGTTATCAAAATCGGGAGCAGGTTCATTCCGAGGACGGACGGAATGGCCGTCGGGCATTGCGCTCGCAGCGCAGCCCCCACACGGAGGAGCATCAATGTCTGCCAACACCATCAAGCTGCATGTCGATCACACTTATAATGCGCCGCCTTCCGTCGTCTACGACGCATGGCTCAACCCGCAAATTGCCAGGCGCTTCCTTTTCGCGACGAAGGATGGCCATGTTATCCGAGCCGAGATCGATCCCCATGTCGGTGGCCGCTTCCTGATCATCGACAGGCGCCCAACCGGCGACGCATGCCACTGCGGGATATTTCTCGAACTTCGCAGGCCAAGACGCATGGTGTTCAGCTTCTCGGCGGAGGAGCACGATCACAATCCCGACCGCGTCGAGATCGACATCGAGCCGCTGGGCGAGGGCTGCCGCCTGACGCTTTCCCACGAGATGTGCGCCGAATGGGGCGCCTTCGAAGAGAAGACCCGTCAGGGTTGGACGAATGTGATGGACGGCCTGGAACGGGTGTTGGAACAGACGGATCGGTTAGCGAGCTAGGAAGACGCTGACAACGCGCAGAAAGAGCCTCACGCCCTCGTCTATTTCGCAGGCGGCGAGGGAGGCGAAGTAGCCAGTGCGCTTGTTGCCGTCGACAAGGGAATGGCATCGGACAAACTCAGAAGATGTGCAGCGGCGAGGACTCGGCCCTGCCCCAACAGCCGGCCCGACGGTTCGGCGAACTCTTCGTCATGAATTCTTGCGATTGCCTCGCGGCTCAGTCATTTTGACATGGCTGATTTGGCAGGTTCGCCGATGTTTCTCCATGCCAACTCCGGCAGTGCACAACTCATCCGACAGGTGCAAAGACTTTCGCGTCAACTGAATGCCGCCGACGTTGTCCCGCACCTCAAGGTCTATCGCTGCTGCTGAACACTGCTTTCGCGCGACATAAAGAGCGAGCGTCATGATCGCGATGATGAGGATCGCGCCGCCGACGAGCGTCATCGCGGTCGGAAATTCGGCGAAGATGAGCCAGACCCATATCGGAGCACCGTTTCCAGCAGGTAGAACATGCCGACTTCGGGGGCAGAGAGATAGCGCGGGCCGGTTGCCAGACACCAGAAGGCGACGGGCATCACGATGGCGCCGTTGACGATGATCCAGCCGGGATGATCGATCCAAACGCCCGAAGGCAGCGCCATGCCGAAGCCGAGGATTGCCGGGAACATCGCGGCAAGGAGGGGTACGAAGCCCATGTCGCGCCGAGAGGCCCGGCCGACTGTGATTGCCGCGGCAAGGATGAGCGCGCTGAGCACCGCCATCGCGTCGCCGAAGGTGTGGCCGCTCGAAATTCCGTCATGCACGATCACTCCCACGCCGACGATCATGGCGGCCATCGACAGCAAGGTGGAAACCGGCGGCCGCTCTTTCAGGAATACCCACGAAAGGAGCGCGCCGAACATCGGATTGAAGGCAACGATGAAGACGACGTTGGCCGTCGCCGTATTGAAAACCGAAAGCAGGAAAGTCAGCGTGGACAGGCCGTAAAGCAGTCCTGCAGCGATGCCGTGCCGGCCCGGTATCAGAACCGGCCATTTCCCTTTCAGCACGCGGATCGCTGCTATGACAAGCAGCGTCACGAGAACCGTCGTGATGCTGCGAAGACCGAGGATCGGCCAGATCCCTCCTCCGGCCAGTCGCACGAGCGGAATGTCCATGGAAAGGGCCAGGCCACCGATTGCGGTCAGGGCAAGGCCTTTCCGATGACCGGAAAGGGTAGGAGGGGACATTTAGTCGTGCGTTTCGGGCATCGTGGAAGGATCGAAGCGTTCCCAGCCGCGCGGCGTCAGGTGCTCTTGCGGCTGGAACCGCGTCTTGTAGTCCATTTTGCGCGAACCCTGAACCCAGTAGCCGAGATAGACATGCGGAAGGCCGAGCGCCTTCGTGCGCTTCACATGATCGAGGATCATGAAGGTGCCGAGCGAGCGCTTGTCATATTCGGGATTGAAATAGGAATAGACCATGGAAAGACCGTCGCTCATCGTGTCGGTCAGAGCGGCAGCCAGGAGCTCGCCTCGTGGACGGGTCTCCAGCCCTGAACCTTCCTCGCGCTTGCGGTATTCGATGATCTTGGTGTTCACATGTGTATCTTCCACCATGATCGCATAGTCGAGCACGGTCATGTCGGACATGCCGCCTTGCTGATGGCGGTCGTCGAGATAGCGGCGGAAGAGTGAATACTGCTCGCTGGAAGGCTGCGCCGGAAATTCGGTCGCCATGACGTCGACGTTGTGGGCGAGCACCCGTTTCATCGAATTTGTCGGCTGGAACTCCTGCGCCAGGATACGCACCGAGACGCAGGCACGGCACGCTTCGCAGGCGGGGCGGTAAGCTATGTTCTGTGAACGGCGGAAGCCGCCCTGTGTCAGAATGTCGTTCATTTCTGCTGCGCGCGGACCGACGAGATGCGTAAAGACCTTACGCTCCATCTCATGCGGCAAATACGGACATGCAGCCGGAGCCGTCAGATAAAACTGCGGTGATGGCGAGGCCTGCGTATTCATCTGCCGGGGAAATGTCCTTTCGCACTGACTATTTTATGACAGCATGAACTAAGAATAGAAAACGTCAACAGCGCGGCTAGTCTATCCGCGCTATCAATTTTTCTGTTCTTTTTTGATATGGCGCCGCGGGCCGGCCGGCAAAGGCCGGCGGCGGATTTTATTTGCCGCCTCAGTCGGTGCGTACGGTCACGGTGCCGACAAGCAGGTCGTGGATCAGGCGGCTGCGCTCGGTAAAAAGGCCAGCAAGCAGAATCAGCGGCGTCAATAGCGAATTAAGGATCCAGAACAGCGCCAGATGAGCAATCGCCAAAAGGAAATCCATCGGGCGGCCATCGACGCGCGCAATTGCAATGCCCATCGCCCGCATGCCGGGCGAAGCCTGGCTCGGCCCGCCGACCGTCAAGCCGAAATAAAGGCCGGCAACCAGCACGAACAGCGCCGGATAGAGAAAGAAGCCGAGGCCGAGCGTCAGAATCGACAGGAAAAACAGCACGACTGCCGCAGGGATGCAGAGCAGCAGCACAATGATGTAGTCGAGAATGAACGCGAAGACCCGCCGGCTCAGCGTGCCGCTATAGGCGCGCCAGTCTTCCGGTGCGGCATAAAGCGGGTTCGGGTTAAGGCTCATTTGCGGTCTCCTTTGGAAATCGATGCCACTGATATGGTGTCGGCCGTCGGAGATACAATAATGGGCGAAGTTCAGCGCTTTGCCAGCAGTCTGGCGACCTCGATCGCGAAATAGGTCAAGATCCCGTCGCAGCCTGCGCGCTTGAAGGCAAGCAGCGTTTCCAGCATCGCCCGTTCGCCGTCGATCCAGCCGTTCATTGCGGCAGCCTTGATCTGCGCATATTCGCCGGAAACCTGATAGGCGAAAGTCGGCAGTCCGAAGGCCTCCTTCATCCGCCAGCAGATGTCTAGATAGGGCAGGCCCGGCTTGACCATCAGCATGTCCGCACCCTCTTCGACATCAAGTGCTGCATCGCGGATCGCCTCGGTGCCATTGGCGGGATCGATATAGTAGGTCTTCTTGTCGCCCTTCAGCAGGCCGCCGGTCGAGATCGCCTCTCGATATGGGCCGTAAAATGCCGAGGCAAACTTGGTCGCATAGCTCATGATCCCGACATTCTGGTGCCCTGCGGCATCGAGTGCCCGGCGGATCGCGCCGATGCGACCGTCCATCATTTCCGACGGGGCAATGATATCAGAACCGGCATCAGCCTGCATGACGGCGGCGCGCGCCACCTGATCGACAGTCTCGTCGTTGACGATTTCGCCATCGTACAGGATACCGTCATGGCCGTGACTGGTGAAAGGATCGAGAGCCACGTCGGTGATCACGCCGATGTTCGGAACGGCTTTCTTGATGGCGATGGTCGCCTGATTGATGAGATTGTTGGCCTCCAGGCTGTTCGAGCCCGTTTCGTCACGTAGTGTCATCTCAATATTCGGGAAGGTGGCGATTGCCGGGACGCCGAGGTCAGCCGCTTCCCTGGCCGCATCCGTCAGCTTGTCGATGCTCATGCGGTTGACGCCGGGCATGGAGGGAACAGGCTCCAAGATGCCGGAACCTGGGATCACGAAGACCGGCCATATCAGGTCATCCACCGTCAGCCGGTTTTCCTGCACCAGCCGGCGCGTCCAGTCCGCCTTGCGGTTGCGGCGCATGCGGCGGTGTCTGGTGATCTCGTCGACGAGGTGCGTCTTGTCCTGCATTGTCTTTCGTCCCTGGCCATTCCATTTCTTGGTCCGCTCATTATCATGACGGACCCGAAAACCAAACCGGGGCGATTAGCCGCGGCGGCTCGGCCGCTGGTGGAACTGCAAAGGGAATTCTAGAGTCTGCGCCATGGAAAATGATTCTCCGACGATGCCGAAGCGGACGCTGATAGACATCCTGTTCATCCTCTTCCTGAGGCTGGTCGCGATCTCCTGCTTCTGGTTCGGCCTGCAATATTGGGCGATGCTTGTTGGCTATTCGCTGGTGGGGGCAGGGCGATTTGATCTTTTGAGCTTGCCGTGGAAAGTTGCTGCCACCAGCCTTGCCGTCCTCTTCCCCGTCGCTTCGCTCGGCCTCTGGCTGACAGTATCCTGGGGCCCGGTCGTTTGGGTGCTCGCCGCAGGCGGACAAATCCTCATGTATGGCCTGCTTCCGCAGACCTTCGGCTCCAACCGGCTGATCCTTCTGATGCATGGCGCGGTTGCCCTGGTCTACTTGGTTTTCCGCCTGGCGCTCTGGCTGGAGAAACGCCGCCAGCGTCGCAAAGTAAGCGTTGATTTACCCTGATACAACGCGGGGTTTCCGGTAAGGTGCTGTTAAGCCTGCAGTTTAAGTAGAATTTTATTTGTATTCGATAGGGTCTGTCTCAAGGCGGGAAGAAAACCAACACCGCCAAACAAAACAGTGAGGCAGTCATCATGAATACGAAAATCAAGCCGCAGGCGGTATCGAACTTCCGCGATCAGCAGGACCAGGACATCCGTAATCTCTACATGGAATCCCTTCACCTTGTTGAACGTCTTCACCGCCGCCTTCTGGATGTCATCAAGGACGAGTTCGACCGTCAGGGCCGCAGCGACGTCAACGCCATCCAGGCTCTGCTCCTTTTCAACATCGGCAATTCCGAGCTGACCGCCGGCGAGCTGCGCTCGCGTGGCTACTATCTCGGCTCGAACGTGTCCTACAACGTCAAGAAGCTCGTCGATCTCGGTTTCATCAACCACCAGCGTTCACGCATCGACCGCCGCTCCGTCCGCATCAGCCTGACGGAAACCGGCACAGAGGTCGCCGAAACAGTCGCCAAGCTCTACGAGCGCCACATCGCCTCGATCGACAAGGTCGGCGGCATCGGCACGGACGAGTTCACCCAGATGAACAAGCTCCTGCAGCGCCTCGACCGCTTCTGGAACGACCAGATCCTTTACCGGCTCTAAGGACAAGAGACCTCCTCCAGGGTCGAAGAAAACCGGATGCGTCCCTGCGCGTCCGGTTTTGCCGTTCCGGCCAGGCGTGTCATCTTTGCAACGCGTCGCACCCAAGCACAGCAGCCTGTATTCAGGTCGTTTTTTAGCCGTTATTAACCAGCACCGTTCAACATGGTTCGATATGGCTTCGTCCGTGCCGCTCCCGACCATCGGTAGGCATATGGGGCGTCGGGCGACACGAATTGGCCATATTGGTATGACAGCGGACATGCACGGCAAGCGGCGCTTCTTGTATGGTCGTTCAAATTCGTCCGCGCTTCCGGCTCGCAATCTTATGGGGCCGGGCGCAGAAAATTTGCGATGCGCCGGAAAACGGAATGGTAGTGATCTGTGCCGTGGCGCAGTGAATCGCAAAGCCCGCGGTTTTCCTTCAAGCTGCGGCATTGAGTGGTTGGGATGATGTCGAAGAAAAACCGAATTGAAGCTCTTTCGCGCCGCGCCTTTCTTGCGTCTGCGGCAACCGTCGGTGCTGGTGCAATCGCCGCCCCGGCCTTTGCGCAGTCGGCGCTCGACGCGCTGATCAACGCACCACGCCGCGGCACCTGGGATGACCAGTTCGATGCCAAGGCTGCCTCGCGCACCGCGAGTGCCGCCGTCTCCAATACCCCGATCCTCAGCCCGCAATCGGTTCCGAGTATCCAGCAGGCGATCGTGGAGTATCAGCAGATCGCGTCCGCTGGTGGTTGGCCCGAGGTCAATCCGGCCGGCCTGCGTCTTCAGCTCGGCGTGACCGATCCTTCCGTCCAGGCTCTGCGCCAGCGCCTTGCCATTACCGGTGACCTGCCGCGCGAAGCAGGCATGTCTTCCGCCTTCGATTCCTATGTCGACGGTGCGGTCAAGCGCTTCCAGGCTCGTCATGGGCTTCCGGCAGACGGCGTCATCGGCGAATTCACGCTGAAGGCGATGAACATTCCGGTTGACGTGCGCCTGCAGCAGCTAAACACCAACCTCATCCGCCTGCAGACCTTCCCGGAAGATCTCGGCCGCCGCCACGTCATGGTCAATATTCCGGCCGCCTATGTCGAGGCGGTCGAGGACGGTAGCGTGGCGACACGTCATGCGGCGGTCGTCGGACGTATCAGCCGCCCCACGCATATCGTCAACTCGAAGATCTACGAGGTCATCCTCAATCCTTATTGGACCGCGCCGCGCTCGATCGTCGAGAAGGACATCATGCCGCTGATGCGCAAGGACCCGACCTATCTCGAGAAGAACGCCATTCGCCTGATCGACGGCAAAGGCAACGAAGTCGCCCCCGAGACCATCGACTGGAACGGCGAGGCGCCGAACCTGATGTTCCGTCAGGATCCGGGCAAGATCAATGCCATGGCTTCGGCGAAAATCAACTTCCATAACAAGAACGGCGAATACATGCACGACACGCCGCAGCAGGGCTTGTTCAACAAGTTGATGCGCTTTGAGTCGTCGGGCTGTGTGCGCGTCCAGAATGTCCGCGACCTGACGACGTGGCTGCTGCGCGACACGCCGCCGTGGTCGCGTCAGCAGATGGAGCAGGTGATCGCCAGCCGGGTCAACACGCCGATCACGCTTGCCGAGGAGATCCCGGTCTATTTCGTCTATATTTCCGCCTGGGGCATGCCGGACGGCCTCGTGCAGTTCCGAGACGACATCTACCAGATGGACGGCAACGCCGAGCTCGCGCTCGATACGACCGCCGGAATGGAACAGCCGGTTCAGTAAGTTTCATGCAGATCAATTGGAAACCGCGCTGAAAGGCGCGGTTTTTCTTTGCCAGCGGTGGCCCTTCATCGGCTTGCCGGGACCTTCCTGCGGCAATGGGGCCGAATGGGATATGTCGCAAGGCTTCGGTTGATCTCTTGGGTTTGCGAGGCGCGTGCCTTCAAGTTGGCGCATGGTGGATCAGGGTGAGGGCCATTCCACGGCAACCAGCCAAGTCCACGACACTGCTGCGCGTAGATTGCCCAGCAAATGTCGTTCTTCGTATTGCTCTCGGCAGGGCGGAACGCTAATACCTTCGCGCATTCCAGTTGAGGAGCCTCCCATGACAAATGCTTCCACGCAGACCTTCTTCAATCGCTCGCTTGCAGACACCGATCCGGATATCTTCGGCGCGATTGAAAAGGAGCTCGGCCGCCAGCG
The DNA here is from genome assembly GCF_001908375.1 of Rhizobium etli 8C-3. Classification (NCBI taxonomy): domain Bacteria; kingdom Pseudomonadati; phylum Pseudomonadota; class Alphaproteobacteria; order Hyphomicrobiales; family Rhizobiaceae; genus Rhizobium; species Rhizobium etli. Next base: position 1,377,262 of record NZ_CP017241.1, read on the forward strand.
GCATGAGATCGAATTGATCGCATCGGAAAACATCGTTTCCCGCGCGGTGCTGGAAGCCCAGGGCTCCATCATGACGAACAAATACGCGGAAGGCTATCCGGGCAAGCGCTACTACGGCGGCTGCCAGTTCGTCGATATTGCTGAAGAGCTGGCGATCGAACGTGCAAAAAAGCTCTTCGGCGTCAACTTCGCTAACGTCCAGCCCAATTCCGGCTCGCAGATGAACCAAGCGGTCTTCCTGGCGCTGCTGCAGCCGGGCGACACATTCATGGGCCTCGACCTGAACTCGGGCGGTCACCTGACGCATGGTTCGCCGGTCAACATGTCCGGCAAGTGGTTCAACGTCGTGTCCTACGGCGTTCGCGAAGGCGATAATCTCCTCGACATGGACGAAGTGGCCCGCAAGGCCGAAGAGCACAAGCCGAAGCTGATCATTGCCGGTGGCACCGCTTACTCCCGTATCTGGGACTGGAAGCGTTTCCGCGAGATTGCCGACGCCGTCGGCGCCTATCTCATGGTCGACATGGCTCATATCGCCGGCCTCGTTGCAGGCGGCCAGCATCCGTCGCCGTTCCCGCACTGCCACGTCGCAACGACCACGACCCATAAGTCGCTTCGCGGCCCGCGCGGCGGCGTCATCCTGACGAACGACGAGGATCTGGCGAAGAAGTTCAATTCGGCTGTCTTCCCAGGTCTCCAAGGTGGTCCGCTGATGCACATCATCGCCGCCAAGGCCGTCGCCTTCGGCGAAGCGCTGCAGCCGGAATTCAAGGACTACGCCGCACAGATCGTCAGGAACGCAAAGGCGCTTGCCGAGACGCTGATGGCCGGCGGACTCGATGTCGTCTCCGGGGGTACCGACAACCACCTGATGCTCGTCGATCTTCGCAAGAAGAACGCGACCGGAAAGCGCGCCGAAGCAGCGCTCGGGCGCGCCTACATCACCTGCAACAAGAACGGTATTCCGTTCGATCCGGAAAAGCCCTTCGTCACCTCCGGCGTCCGGCTCGGTGCACCGGCAGGCACGACGCGCGGCTTCAAGGAGGCGGAATTCAAGGAAATCGGCAACCTCATCGTGGAGGTTCTCGACGGCCTGAAGGTCGCCAACTCCGACGAAGGCAACGCTGCTGTCGAAGCAGCCGTTCGTGGCAAGGTGGTCGACCTTACCGGCCGCTTCCCAATGTACGACTATATCGGCTAAGGATAGCGCATGCGCTGCCCATTCTGCGGATCGGAAGACACACAGGTCAAGGATTCACGCCCGGCGGAGGACAATACGTCCATCCGCCGCAGACGTATCTGTCCCGACTGCGGCGGCCGCTTCACGACCTTCGAGCGCGTGCAACTGCGCGAGCTCATGGTCGTCAAGAAGACTGGCCGCAAGGTGCCTTTCGACCGGGACAAGCTGGTGCGGTCCTTCGAGATCGCGCTGCGCAAGCGTCCGGTCGACCGTGACCGCATCGAAAGGGCTGTTTCGGGCATCGTCCGTCGCCTCGAAAGCTCCGGCGAAGTCGAAATCAGCTCCGAGGCGATCGGCCTTCAGGTGCTTGAAGCTCTCAAGAGTCTCGACGACGTCGGCTTTGTTCGGTATGCCTCGGTCTATCGGGACTTCTCGCATGCCGAGGATTTCGAAAAGGTCATCTCCGAAATCAACGCCAAGATCAGCCGCGACACTTTGGAGACCTGAGCCGTGAGCGCCGGGCCGCATGACGAGCGTTGGATGGCCGAGGCAATCGAACTTGGCCGTCTGCATCTCGGCCAGACCTCCACAAATCCTTCCGTCGGCTGCGTCATCGCCAAGGACGGCGAAATCGTCGGCCGCGGCACCACGGCGATCGGCGGGCGCCCGCATGCCGAGCCGCAGGCGCTTGCCGAGGCCGGCGAACTGGCTCGCGGCGCCACCGCCTATGTGACGCTCGAACCCTGCGCTCATCACGGCAAGACGCCGCCCTGCGCCGAAGCCTTGATTGCCTCTGGTGTGGCGCGCGTCGTCATCAGCGTGACCGATCCCGATCCGCGCGTCTGCGGCCGTGGCATTGCGCTTCTGCGCGAAGCCGGCATCGAGGTTGAAACAGGCGTGCTGGAACAGGAGGGCAGGCGCTCGCTCGCCGGCTATCTCACCCGGCAGACGAAGAACCGGCCCTATGTGATTCTGAAGCTTGCCGTTTCCGCCGACGGCATGATCGGCCGCAAAGGCGAGGGACAGATCGCCATCACCAGTCCTCTCGCCCGCGCACAGGTCCACGCGCTCCGCGCCCAAACCGATGCCATCCTCGTCGGCATCGGCACGGCGATTGCCGACGACCCGGAACTGACGGTGCGCGTGCCGGGTCTGCAATCGCTGTCGCCGGTGCGTGTCGTGCTTGATCCGCGGCTTGATTTGCCGCTCGGCAGTAAACTTGTGCGTTCAGCAAGAGAGGTGCCGACCATTGCCGTTGCAGGCGAGGCACCCCCTTCTGTGGTGGTGGACACCTCCCTTACGAATGGCGACATAGACGGGGTGAGCACTCTTTCGCCGTCTTTCGACCGGGTCGACGCCACTGTTGAGGTGCCAGTAGAAACGAACTACAGCAATCTGCCGATCTCCCCCCTGGCGGGGGAGATGTCGGGCATGGCAGAGGGGGGTGAGGCACGCGCCGAAGCACTGCGCGATGCAGGCGTCGAAATCCTCTACTGCCATCCTTACCATCCCGAAGTATTGCTTCCCGCGCTAGCCTCGCGCGGCATTTCCTCGCTCCTCGTCGAAGGCGGTGCGAAGACGGCGCGGCTTTTCCTTGACGCCGGTCTCGTCGATCGGATCCAGCTTTATCAGGGCCAGATCATCATCGGCGAGGGCGGTATTGAATCGCCTCTGAGGAAGACCGATATGCCATCCGGTTTTGCCCATCGAGGCACATTCATGTTCGGCGACGACAGGCTGGACGAATACGAAAGAGAATTTTGATGTTCACCGGAATTGTAACCGATATCGGCACGATCGAATCCATTTCACCCATGAACGAGGGTGTGAAGCTCCGGGTCGCCAGCGATTACGACCCTAAGACCATCGATATGGGCGCCTCGATTTCCCATTCGGGCATCTGCCTGACGGTGACCGGCCTGCCGGAGGAAGGCAGCAACGGGCGTTGGTTTGAGGTGGAGGCCTGGGAAGAGGCGCTGAGGCTCACGACGCTTGCAAGCTGGAAGGAAGGCACCCGCCTCAATCTGGAGCGCTCTTTGAAGATCGGCGACGAACTCGGTGGCCACATCGTCTCCGGGCATGTCGACGGCAAGGCAGAAATCCTGTCGGTGACGGCCGAAGGCGATGCGACCCGCTTCCGTCTGCGCGCCCCGGAGCATCTCGCGAGGTTCGTGGCGCCCAAAGGCTCGATCGCGCTCGATGGTACGTCGCTGACTGTCAATGCCGTCGAAGGCACCGATTTCGACGTGCTTCTCATTCGCCATACTTTGGAAGTCACGACATGGGGCGAGCGAGGGGCCGGCGACTTCGTCAATTTCGAGGTCGATACGATGGCGCGTTATGCAGCTAGGCTGGCTGAATTCCCTGCCGCGAAAGCAGAATGATTTCGCCGTGATAATCAATGCGCGTCACCTCGCGGAAGCCGAGCTTTTCGGCGACGCGTAGCGAAGCTGCGTTTTGCGGGCTGATGATGCAGGTCATCTCTTTGCCGGGGAAATGACGGTCCGCCCATGCAATCAGCGCTGTGAGCGCTTCTGTCGCATAGCCCCGTCCGTGTGCGCAAGGCAGCAACACCCATCCGGTTTCCAATGTTTCCTCGATAGATGGAGACATCTCACGTCGGGCTTCGTGGAAGCCTGCTTCGCCGATCAGCCGCCCGCTTTGCTTTTCCTCGACGATCAGAAAGCCGAACCCCATATGATGCCACATGCCGCTCGCCCTCATGAGGCGGGACCATGTCTGCTCGCGTGTCGATGGCACGCCGCTGATATGTCGGACGACGTCTTCATCGGCCCACAAGTCCATATAGGCATCGAAATCGTCGAGCCGGTGCGGCCGCAGTATCAACCGCTCGGTTTCAATGGTCGGAATGTTGATCGTCATGATTCTGTAAAGCCTGCCTCACGCGCCTGCTTCGCCGTCCCAGTAGTCGAGATCGCTTGACGCGCGCCCGATGAAGCGGAAGCGCCAGCCGTCGTGATTGGTCTTGGCGAGGAATTTTTGGGAATCGGGGTACTCGACGATCTCCGTTTTCGCCATCGTGGAGATGCCAAGATAGATCAGCGTCGTCCGGCCGGTATTGAGGATTTGATGTGCCGTTTCCTTCCCGCCGGCAGGTGCGCCGAGCGTGTCGCCTTTTTTGATAGGGTAACGGCTGGTTCCAAAACGGTATTCGCCGGTCCCTTCGATCACGAAGAACAGCTCGTCCTCGACATGGTGATTGTGGAACGGACAGCTCGATTTGCCGGGAGGCACCTCGTTGTAGCTGATCCCAAGATTGGAAAGGCCAAGCAGGCGGCCGAAGGATGCGTCGGCGCCTTCGTAGAGCGAGCCCTGTTGCCACCGCTCCAGCGTCAGGTCGGCAATATTAAGAACCGGTTTCATGTTCCGTGTCATGTCTTTTCCCTTTTGCAGGGAGAAGAGACCATCAATTCGATCTGGTTTTCAATAGGCGTCGGTTGAATTGTCGGGCAGGGCGGTGCAGCGATCTGCACCGCCCCTGCGCGATCAGTCGGTAAATAGGGTAATGCTGCCATCGGCTGCCTGTTCGGCATTGATGACGTTGCGGACATTCACGCCGTCATTACCGAGCTTGCGCATCAGCACCTTGTTGGCGTCGATCGATGCCTGAATCTGGCGCACATCCTGTGCCGAGCGTGGCGGAGCGGAGCGCGGACCATTTGCTTCGGGACTTACGTCGTGAAAGTTGTAGAAATGCCTTACGGTGAAGTCGTTACCCCGGAAATTGCGGAGCGTCTGTTCGATGCCCGATGGGCTGTTCATGCCAAAGCTTTCCGCACGGCTGACGCCGGCAAGCGCGAGGGAGGAGAAGGCGGAAACGAGGGCGAGTGTGGCAACGCGGTTCATGATGGTATCCTTTCATCTGCTATGACGGTCGGCTGTCGTGCAGGGGATCGTCGGCGTTACGCTTGTTGAATTGGGTCGGCCACAGCGTCGAATCAATAGCTAAACACCTGAAATAACATTACAAATTGTTCATGGCGATTGCCTTCGATTTGCCGTTTTCGAGGTGCGCGCGAGCGTGGCCGGCATATATTTTCCCTATCCTTTTATAGAGATTTCCGGCCATGATCCGAATTTGCTTGCCATTCATCGAAAGGCATGTTTTGACCGCGGCCTGCCAAATGGCAAAGTCCTCAGAAACCGAAGGTGATGCATGGCGCGAGATAACGCTCCCCATATTTTGATCGTCGAAGCGCGCTTCTATGACGACATGGCCGACGCTCTTTTGGACGGGGCAACCTTCGCGCTCAAGGAAGCCGGCGCGACCTACGATGTCGTGACCGTTCCAGGAGCCCTGGAGATTCCGCCGGCGATTGCCATGGCGCTCGATGGCGCCGACAATGGCGGCAGTCAATACGACGGCTATGTCGCTCTCGGCATGGTCATCCGCGGCGAGACCTACCATTTCGAGATCGTGTCGAACGAATCCTCCCGCGCATTGATGGACCTCGCCGTCAGCGAATCGCTTGCCATCGGCAATGGCATCCTGACGGTTGAAAACGATGAGCAGGCATGGGCACGCGCCCGCCGCTCGGACAAGGACAAGGGCGGGTTCGCCGCTCGCGCAGCTCTCACGATGATCGAGCTGAAGAAGAAACTGGGTGCATACGAATGACTAGCGAAAATCCGGAGCGTCAGGTAAAGACAGCAAATCAGCGCGGCGCTGCGCGGCTGGCTGCTGTTCAGGCGCTCTACCAGATGGATATCGGCGGCACCGGTGTTTTGGAAATCGTCGCCGAATATGAGGCTCATCGCCTCGGTCAAGAAATCGACGGCGAGACCTATCTCAAGGCAGATGCCGCGTGGTTCCGTTCCATCGTTTCCGGCGTGGTGCGCGAGCAGCTGCGCCTGGATCCTTTGATCGCCTCTGCCCTGCAGGACGACTGGGCATTGTCGCGCCTCGACAGCACCGTGCGCGCGATCCTTCGCGCCGGCGTTTTCGAGCTTCTCGATCGCAAAGACGTACCGGTAGCCGTGATCGTTACGGAATATGTCGAGATCGCCCGGGCTTTCTTCGAGGATGACGAGCCGAAGCTCGTCAATGCCGTGCTCGACCGCATCGCCAAACAGGTGCGCGGCGAACTGAAGAAGTAAGTCTTCCGTCCGCTATCGGACCATTTCGCGCTTTATGCTGCGCTGCAAGGGTTTTCGTCCCTCGCGGTCTTGACGTCGTGTTTCCCACCCCGCAATCTCCGCACGCAAAGCTAGAGCGTTCCTGTGGAGAGAAGACGATTCGGCTGCGTCCGTGGCCGGAGGGAGGAGTGCTCCGGCACTTTTGGAGGAAAGAGCGAAATGATCATTCTTTTATGCGTAATTGCATGCGGTCTGCTCTCGGTGGTTTATGCCATCTGGGCAACCCGCTCGGTTCTGGCAGCCGATCAGGGAAACAGCCGCATGCAGGAAATCGCGGGTTATATCCGTGAAGGCGCGCAGGCCTACCTCATGCGCCAGTACAAGACGATTGCGATCGTCGGCATCGTAGTTTTTATCGCAGCCTGGCTGCTTCTCTCCGGCATGGCTGCCATCGGCTTTCTGATCGGCGCCGTGCTTTCCGGTGCTGCCGGCTTTATCGGGATGCACGTCTCCGTCCGCGCCAACGTCCGCACGGCGCAGGCCGCATCGCACAGCCTCTCGGCTGGCCTCGATATCGCCTTCAAATCCGGTGCCATCACCGGCATGCTCGTCGCCGGTCTGGCTCTGCTCGGCGTATCCATCTATTATTTCATCCTGACCGGCATGCTCGGCCATGAAAGCGGTTCGCGCGAAGTCATCGACGCGCTTGTTGCGCTCGGCTTCGGTGCCTCGCTGATCTCGATCTTTGCTCGTCTGGGCGGCGGCATCTTCACCAAGGGTGCCGATGTCGGCGGCGATCTCGTCGGCAAGGTCGAGGCAGGCATTCCGGAAGACGACCCGCGCAACCCGGCGACGATCGCAGACAATGTTGGCGACAATGTCGGCGACTGCGCCGGTATGGCCGCCGACCTTTTCGAGACCTATGCCGTTTCCGTCGTCGCAACCATGGTTCTCGCCTCGATCTTCTTTGCCGGTGCACCGATCCTGCAGTCGGCGATGATCTATCCGCTGGCAATCTGCGGCGCCTGCATCCTCACCTCGATCGTCGGCACCTTTTTCGTCAAGCTTGGATCCAACGGCTCGATCATGGGCGCACTTTACAAGGGCCTTATCGTCACCGGCCTCCTGTCGATTGTCGGTCTAGGCGCTGCAACATCGTTGACGGTGGGCTGGGGATCGCTTGGACAGGCCGGCGGTGTGGATGTCACCGGAACCAACCTCTTCTTCTGCGGCCTCGTCGGCCTCTTGGTAACGGCGCTCATCGTCGTCATCACCGAATATTATACCGGCACCAACAAACGCCCGGTCAATTCGATCGCCCAGGCATCCGTGACAGGCCACGGCACCAACGTCATCCAGGGACTTGCCGTCTCGCTGGAATCGACGGCGCTGCCTGCGATCGTCATCGTCGCCGGCATTATCGGCACCTACCAGCTCGCGGGCCTCTTCGGCACCGGCATCGCCGTCACCGCTATGCTCGGCCTTGCCGGCATGATCGTCGCCCTCGATGCCTTCGGCCCTGTGACCGACAACGCCGGCGGCATCGCCGAGATGTCCCACCTGCCGCCGGAAGTCCGCAAATCGACGGACGCGCTCGACGCCGTCGGCAATACGACAAAGGCTGTAACCAAAGGCTACGCGATCGGCTCTGCCGGTCTCGGCGCGCTGGTGCTCTTTGCTGCCTATTCCTATGACCTCAAATATTTTGCGGCAAATGGCGACAGATATCCCTACTTCGCAGGCATAGGGGAGATTTCATTCGATCTCTCCAACCCCTACGTAGTGGCCGGATTGATCTTCGGTGGACTCATTCCCTACCTCTTCGGCGGCATCGCCATGACGGCCGTCGGCCGTGCCGCCGGCGCAATCGTCGAGGAAGTGCGCCGCCAGTTCAAGGAAAAACCGGGCATCATGCAGGGCACGGAAAAGCCGGATTACGGCAGGGCGGTCGACCTTCTGACCAGGGCCGCTATCCGCGAGATGATCATCCCGTCGCTGTTGCCGGTCCTGGCTCCGATCGTCGTTTATTTCGGTGTTCTGCTGGTTTCCGGCTCCAAGGCCTCGGCCTTCGCCGCACTCGGCGCATCGCTTCTTGGCGTCATTATCAACGGTTTGTTCGTCGCCATCTCGATGACGTCCGGCGGCGGGGCATGGGACAACGCGAAGAAGTCCTTCGAGGATGGCTTCGTCGACAAGGACGGCGTCCGCCACATGAAGGGTTCGGACGCACACAAGGCCTCCGTCACCGGCGATACGGTCGGCGACCCATACAAGGACACTGCAGGACCGGCCGTCAATCCGGCGATCAAGATCACCAATATCGTCGCCTTGCTGCTCTTGGCGGTCCTGGCCTGATCGAAACCATGGAGACAAAGAAGAAACCCGCCGGAGCGCTGATCCGGCGGGTTTCTTTGTCGAGTCGGATAATCATCGAATACTTGCAGGATTCTGCGGGTTGCCAGAGGGCGTTCCAAACAGGCTCTTTGCTGCACCGCCTGCGCCGCCTGCCAGAATCTGCTGCAGGAAGGTGAGTTCACGGCCGCCGGTCGGGGTCACGCGCGAAATCGTATCGAAGACCCTGCCGTCCTGAAGCGTGTAATTCGCGCGGCGCGTGACGACGCCGTCCTTGTCGAAGTAGATCGCAAGTACGCTCTGATCGACGACCTTGAGTTTCTGGAAGGCGACGGAGCGCGTGCGCTTCTGCGAGATGTAATAGAAGACCTCGGTGTCGAACGTTGCCGTCGTCGAAGGCGTGCCTAGAGACAGAAGCACCTGTTCGCGGCTCGAGCCTTCCGGAACGAGATTGAGGGATTGCTCGTCGACAATATAGCCGCCGTTAAGCACTGTTCCCGTTTGGCAACCTGTAAGGCCGGCTGAGGCAATCATGATGGCGATGGCTGCGTTGCTGAAGAATTTTATGTCAGACTTGAAATACCGTTTCTTCAACGACATCTACTCCCTTGAGGTATCGATAGGCAGCTTTCGGGGCCCTGCAATCACCGCTGATGCAAAATCTTTGTGGCCTTTCCGGGGTCGAACAGTCCTAAATCCCCCAGATCGGACCTACGGGGCACTGTCTCGAAAGTGGCCACCTTCGGCATTGCAATTCGCGCCTGCTTCGGTAAACCAGCTTTCGAAATCATGCAACACGGCCCACGCAACTGCGCGTGAAGAACGAGGCTTTTCCGGAAGAAACAATGGTCTTCGGGCTCTTTCGCAAGAAAAACAACAACCAGGCGATCGTCGAACGGCAGTATTCGGTACTGACCACCGCAGCCCGTATGCCGGAATTCTACGAGGCCATGCATGTCCCAGACACCGTGATGGGCCGTTTCGAGATGCTGTCGCTGGTGATGATCCTCTTCTTCCGTCGCACACGTTCGTCCGGAACCAGCGGACAGGAGATTGCCCAGGAGATCGTCGATGCCTTCTTTGAGGATATCGACCATTCCATCCGCGAACTCGGTATCAGCGACAACGGGGTGCCGAAGCGCATGAAGAAGCTTGCCGGCATGTTCTACGGGCGTCTAAAATCCTATTCGGCGGCAATGGACACCGGTGACCGCGCGGCCCTTGCCGCAGCCCTTAACCGCAACATCCATCCGCAGGCCGCCGATGCTTGCGACATGACGGCGCTTGCCAACTGGATGTTTGCCGCAGAAGCCGATCTGTCGGCGCAGACCGAGGACCGGATCACCACCGGCTCGGCGACGTTGCCACAGGCAGCGTGAGGAGGACGCCATGAAACATCGCAGTGACGACATTCCATTTTCCTACCTTGTCAAGGTCGGCCATATCTCGGCAAACCCTGTCGAAGTTCACCTCAAAGCGGACGAGAAGGAGCGGAAGGCGCTTGCCGAACGCTGGGATGTTCTGTCCGTCGACGATCTGCATGCGGATCTGCAGATCAATCGCTGGAAGAAGGATGGCATCCGCGTGAAGGGCAGGGTGCAGGCAAAGATCGTTCAGGCCTGCGTCGTGACGCTCGACCCGGTACCTGCCGATATCGACGAGCACTTCGAGCAGATCTACGTGCCCGAGAATTCGAAACTCGCCCGGCACCCGGCCAATGATGCTGGCGAAATGGTTCTCGATCCTGACGGGCCGGACCTGCCTGAAACCTTTGCCGGCGACACGATCGACGCGGGAGAGGTGGTGATGGAATTCGCCGCGCTGGCGATTGATCCCTATCCCCGCAGGAAGGGCGCCGAGTTCTCCGGCCATATGGAGGATACCGGCGAAAACGATAAGAAGCCTTCTGCCTTTGCTGTGCTCAAGGATTGGCAGAAGGACTGAAACCCGTGGGCTATTTGACACAATTCAGTTGTAAGCGATAGGAAAACCGGTATTTTGGCCGAAATTTTCGCTCCCCTCAGGCGAAACAAAAGGATCAGGGACGCGTGATCAGAATATCTCTCGACCTCATGGGTGGCGACTTTGGTCCCGAGGTTGTCATCCCCGGTGCCGCGAAAGCGTTGGAACGGCATCCAGATATCTCCTTCGTCTTTTTTGGCCTGAAAGAGCAGTGCGATCCTGTTCTCGCCAAGTTTGCGAAAGTCAGGGAAAAGTCGGTCTTCCACGATTGCGAACTTGCCGTTCGCATGGACGAGAAGCCCAGCCAGGCGCTGCGCCGCGGCCGCTACATTTCCACCATGTGGCGCTCGATCGAGGCCGTGAAGACGGGCGACGCGGATGTGGCCGTTTCGGCGGGAAACACCGGCGCGCTGATGGCCATGGCAAAGTTCTGTCTGCGCACGATGGCCAACATCGAGCGCCCGGCGATTGCGGCCATTTGGCCGACGCTGCGGGGCGAGAGCATTGTTCTCGATGTCGGGGCGACGATCGGGGCCGATTCTCAACAGTTGATGGATTTCGCCCTGATGGGTGGCGCCATGGCACGCGCCCTCTTCGAACTCGAACGGCCGACGATCGGCCTTCTGAACGTCGGTGTCGAAGAGGTCAAGGGCCAGGAAGAAGTCAAGGAAGCAGGCCGGCTGCTTCGCGAGGCCAACATAGATTCGCTCGAATATTCCGGGTTCGTCGAAGGCGATGACATCGGGAAAGGCACCGTCGATGTCGTCGTGACCGAAGGCTTTTCCGGCAATATCGCCTTGAAGGCGGCAGAAGGTACGGCAAAACAAATGGCCGCATATCTGCGTGCTGCGATGTCGCGCACGCTGCTTGCCAGGATCGGCTATCTCTTTGCCAAGAGTGCTTTCGACATGCTTCGCGAAAAGATGGACCCGAGCAAAGTCAACGGCGGCGTATTCCTTGGTCTCAACGGCATTGTCATCAAGAGCCATGGCGGCGCCAATGCAGACGGCATCGCTGCTGCCATCGAGGTCGGCTATGATATGGCCAAGAATGGCCTCAATCAGAAAATAGAAAACGATCTTAAGAAATATCATGCCAAGCGGTTACCCCCGATGGGGCCGGAAGCCGCATGAGCAAAGAGGTTTAGCCAGAATGATCCGTTCAGTGGTTCGCGGGTTCGGAGCCGCACTTCCGAAACGCGTAATGACCAATCGCGAGATGGAAGATGTCGTCGATACGTCTGACGAATGGATCGTCCAGCGCACCGGCATCCGCCAGCGACATATCGCAAGCGATGACGAAACCACGTCTTCGCTTGGCGAGCGGGCTGCGCGTGCGGCGCTCGACAAGGCCGGCCTGACGCCTTCCGATATCGATCTCATCATCTGCGCCACCTCGACGCCGGACAACACCTTCCCGGCCACGGCGGTCAATATCCAGAACCGTCTCGGCATGCACCACGGCTTCGCCTTCGACGTTCAGGCAGTCTGCACAGGCTTTGTCTATGCCGTGACGACGGCCGACGCCTATATCCGTGGCGGCCTCGCCAGGCGTGCCCTCGTGATCGGTGCGGAAACCTTCTCGCGCATCCTCGACTGGAACGACCGCACCACCTGCGTGCTGTTCGGCGACGGCGCCGGCGCGATCGTGATCGAGGCTGCCGAAGGGGAGGGTACGACAGCTGATCGAGGCATCCTGACGGCGCATCTTCGCTCCGATGGCTCGCACAAGGAGAAACTTTTCGTCGATGGCGGCCCGTCTACCACCGGCACGGTCGGCAAGCTGCGCATGGAAGGCCGCGAAGTCTTCAAATATGCCGTCGGCATGATCACTGACGTAATCCAGGCCGCCTTCGATTCGACCGGCACGACCGCAGAAGATCTCGACTGGCTGGTGCCGCACCAGGCCAACCGTCGCATCATCGACGGATCCGCCAAGAAGCTGCACATCGCCCCGGAGAAGGTCGTCATCACAGTCGATATGCACGGCAACACCTCAGCCGCCTCGATCCCGCTCGCACTTGCCACTGCAGCAGGGGATGGACGCATCAAGAAAGGCGATCTGGTGATGCTGGAGGCAATGGGCGGCGGCTTCACCTGGGGTGCTTTGCTGCTGCGCTGGTGACGGTGAAGAATCGCAAAAAACTGGCGACGAACAAGAGCTTGACCGTAAGGCGCAAGACAAATAGTCTTTGCTCGCTTTTAAAAAATATTTTGTAGAATTGGCGGGGAGACCATGAGCGGAAAGACAGTGACGCGAGCAGACCTGGCGGAATCGGTTTTCCGGAAGGTCGGTCTCTCCAGGACCGAATCCGCCGAACTCGTCGAGACCGTCCTCGACGAAATCTGCAACGCCATCGTCCGTGGCGAAACCGTCAAGCTTTCCTCCTTCGCAACCTTCCAGGTCCGCGATAAGAACGAGCGCATCGGCCGCAATCCCAAGACGGGCGAAGAAGTGCCGATCTCGCCCCGCCGGGTGATGACCTTCAAGGCTTCGAACGTCCTGAAGACCCGTATTCTCAAGGCGCACACCCTGCGCAAGGTCAAGCAGAAGCCCGCAAATCCTGCCATGTAAGAGCGCAAGGGGATAAGGTGATTTCCTGTTCCTGATTGCTGCTTCCCGATCATTTTTCCAACCGCACTTTCCCGCTTGTGGGCTATGCGTAGACATGACTTGAATTCAACGCCGCAAACCGTTGAAATATGATGAGTCGCGGTTTGGACCGCCACCGGTGATCGCGTAGGGAGTACGACCTTGGACAAGAGCCCCGATGCTTTCCGAACAATCAGCGAAGTTGCTGACGATCTCGATCTGCCGCAACACGTTCTGCGTTTTTGGGAAACGCGCTTTCCGCAGATAAAGCCGATGAAAAGGGGCGGAGGGCGCCGCTATTACCGGCCGGAAGACGTGGATCTGCTGAAGGGTATCCGGCATCTCCTTTACGACCACGGCTATACGATCAAGGGCGTTCAGAAGCTCCTGAAGACCAACGGCAACAAGTTCGTCGTCGCTGTCGCGCAGGGTGATCTTGCCAGCGTCGAGGCGCTTGCCGCCGGTGGCAGGGACAGCGCCCCGGGCGAACCGCGCGTCGGCATTGCGGAGGAGGATCAACTGGTCGGCCGTGCAAAGCCGCCGATTACCCGCCGCTTCTTCAATTTCGTCGCCGGTGACGACGATCAGTCTGAAGTTTCGATCGGCAAGTCGAGCGTCAGCAAGGAGGACAGGGCGCTTCTGCAGGAGGCACTCTACGATCTTCTGGAATGCAAGCGCCTTCTCGATCAGGTGCGCTAAACGCCTTGTCCGCCGAGAATGTCATTGCCGGCTCGCCGGAGGCGGGCGCGAAGCTCTGGCTTCGCGCCCGATCGCATCACTCGAGAATCTGGATGACGCGGTGCGTCTGGGGTTCGACGATTACCCTGCGATTGTTGACGACTGTATAAGCATAGCCGTCCATCTCCGGGACCTCGTGAATTTCGACGGTTTCCGGAAGCGTCGTTCCAACAACGACGTCGCCCTCATAGACGACAGAAGGGACCTGCTGCTCCATCACATAGGTGCGAACTTCCCCCGGCAGCACGATGGAGCCGGTGGGCGCGGGGTCGACGATTATCGTACTCTGCGCGAGGGCGGCAGAGCAGACCGTCAGCGTTGCGGCGGCCGTAGCCAGCATGGTCTTGCGCATAGGACAAATCTCCTTTTCCTACCCAGCCTTGATGAAAAACGCCCGCATGGATCGGATGTTCCGGAAAAGGACCAGTTGCTGGTGCTCCTGCGCGCGTGGCACTGACCTTGGCAAAGCCACCGGCATCTGTTTAGAGAAGAGCGCACGAAGGTTCGTGCGCTGAGAACCACCAGGAGAACCAGGAAGATCCAACCTTGATCTCCGTCCGAATTTCTGTTTCCAGAGCCCCATCTTCACAAGGAATTCCCCCCGTGTCCTCTTCCAATGTACCCGGCAAGGCCTACGATGCATTTCTCTTCGACATGGACGGCACGCTGCTTAACTCGATAGCGGTCGTCGAGCGTGTCTGGGGCGATTGGGCAAAGGATCACGGCCTCGAGCCGGAAGTGTTCCTGAAGACGATCCACGGCGTGCGTGCCAGTGACACCATCCGTCAACTGGCACTTCCTGGTGTGGATGCGGTGCTTGAAGCGAAAAAACTGTTGATCGAGGAAATGGCAGACGTCGACGGTATCGTGCAGATCCCCGGCGCAATCCGCTTTCTGGACGGCATTCCCGCCGACAGATGGGCTATCGTGACTTCCGCCCCATTTGAACTCGCCAAGCGACGCATGGCCGCCGCCGGTATCCCGATGCCGAAGGTCATCGTCACCGGCGAGGAAGTCCAGGCAGGCAAGCCCAGCCCCGAATGCTACCTGCTCGGCGCCAGCCGCCTGGGTGTCGATCCGAAACGCTGCTTGGTCTTTGAAGACGCGGTTGCGGGCATACTTGCGGGAGAAGGTGCAGGAGCCGATGTGACCGTCATTACCGCGACACATGCCACGCCCTTCGAAACGCCGCATTTCTCGATTGCGGATTACGAGGCATGGACCGTAGAGACAGTCGGCGGCATCGGCATCGGAATCGTCGGAGCCTAAGCGGCACATCGGCTTTTTGCGCGCAGTGCGGCTTTTTCCGCTTGCATTGGGCGACACGAAAAACTAAACGAAACAAGCTGTTTCGGCAGGTCGAGGCGTTGCGCAATCACGTAGCGAGCTTGACCGGGTCAAGCGGGCGCTTGGTTCGACAAAAGGACCGGCGAGACGTTGAGGCCTACCGAATGAGGCATGTGACGGAATGTAGCGCAGTCTGGTAGCGCACTTGACTGGGGGAAATAGTCCTTCAGTCTGAATTCCCTCCTGATTTCAATTCCTTAGAAGACATACTTGAATCTGTCGTGGGACTTTTGGTGGGACTTGATGTCGCCTCCAGAGCGTTCCGGAGATCGTCGTCCAGGGCGTGGGCATACTTTGCCGTCGTTGCTACGTCGGCATGGCCGAGGAGCTTCTGAGCGACGCGGAGGTTCGATGCTCGCAGCACCCTCGTTGCGGCCGTGTGGCGCGTGTCGTGGAATCGGAAGTTGGTGACGCCGGCGCGCGGGACGGCGCGGCGCATCGCCGATTTGAGGCCGCTTTCGGTCAGCGGATATCGCTGATCGCGCACATAGCCGACCTTCTTCATGGTCTTCTTCGCGACGAACGTGAAAACCTTAATGGGGTGGAAGTCCTTCTGAGCCCAAAGGAGATCGAATGTCTCCTGCGACATCGGAAGGGTGCGCTCTTTGTTGCCCTTGCCGATCACTGTGAAGCGGCGGGAGAAGAAGTCGACGCGAGACCATTCCAGGCCGAGGATCTCCATGCGGCGGCAACCATTCAGGAAGGCAAAGCGCACGGCATCATCGTAGCCGCGCTCCAGCTCGCCCATGATGGCGTCTTCCTCGCCGAGCGATGCCTCGCGTACGCGTTCCTTCGGTTCCTTCAGGATATGCTTTCCGAAGTCGACATCGCCGACGGTGACCTTCCAGACGTTCTTGGCACGGAGGATGATCTCGCGCAGCGGCTGAGTGCAGGTTCGATTGACTGTCGCAGGTCCGACAAGGGCGCCGAGATGGACCTTGCCCTTTTTGCCGAGGCGGCGAACGCGCTCGCCTCGACGCTTGGCGACGATCGCCGCCACCTTCTCGTCGCTGATGTCACGAAGATCGGTGGATGCGCCGACATTGAGTTTCAGCCATTCGAGATTTTTCAGCGTCGTTTCAAAGTTCTTATGATGCTGCCCGACCTCGTTGTACCAGCGCAGCGCGGCAACCTCGAAGGTCATGGTCGAAGAGCTGAAGGCTTGCTCGACGCTCAGTTGCGCCTTGGCAAGTTCCCGCTCGGTGTCTTCGAAGGCTTTTGCGTCTCGCTTTTTCGTTGCGCGAGTATCGCCAGAAAATCGACGGCCCCCGACGATGAAGTCGTACGAATAAGTTTCTTTACCGGGACGTTTATAGACCGACATTTCTGCGCCCGCTCTCTTTTGAATTCCTCGACATCTTCATTTGTGTATCGCCGTGTCGGCCGTTTTTTGCCGAGTCCGATGTTAATCCAGCGCAAAAGACCCTCGTCGGTCAAGTCGCGAAGCTGGCGCGTCGAGATGCTGAGCAGCTCGGCGGCTTGCTGTGGCGTCAAAAGAGGCTCTGTCATTTCATCCTCCCTTGAACTTCGATCGTCATCAGATCAGCCGCGAGAACCGATCTCGCGGGACAAGGATAGATCAGTGAAATTCCGTCTGACGAGGCTCGGAAGGTTGCGTCGCATTCAAATTCCAGCACGGCCTGGTGCAGCACGTAGCCGCCGTTAGGCACGGTGATGAACTCTGAACGCGAGCTGCCGCAGGCCGGGCAGCTTTCGCGTTCGGACAGCTTCGATATGAAAGACTGAGCCGTCATTTCAGAAGAGGCTCCGCTGCGCTGGCATGGCTTCCTCACACGCGCATCGGCATAAGCACGATCAGGTTTTCGGGATGGGCTCCGATGCTGCGGAGCACGGCGGGGGAATTCGTGTCGCCAAGCGCCATGGTCAGCTGTTCGCCGGGCAGGTGAGACAGCGCGTCGTTGACGTATCGTGCGTTAAAGCCGATCTCCAATTCGGCGTGGCCGTCGTAAGACAGCGTGTCCGAGGCGTCGCCGGCATCCGGGTTCTTGACTTCAAGGTGCAGCTGGCCGCCGGCGAAGCTGAAGCGGACGGCGCGACCGCGCTCGCCGCTGACCGTGGCGACGCGATCGATGGCGGCGGCGAGCGTCGGCGCATCGAGCGTCGCTTCCATGTCGTGGCCGTTTGGCACGACGCGGACGTAATCGGGGAAGGTGCCGTCGACGAGCTTAGAGGTGATCAGCGACGAGCCGCCCGAAAGCCGGATCAGGTTTTCGGAAAGCTCGACGATGATCTCGCCCGCCTTTGGCAGGATCTTCTCGATTACCTTTATGGACTGGCGGGGAATGATGACGCCAGGCATGGCGGGGTCCATCTCGGCCTTCACGTAGCGCTTCGACAGGCGATGGCCGTCGGTCGCGACGAGAATGACGCCTTGGTGTTCGGCGTCTGCCGCCGTCGGATGCAGGAAGATGCCGTTCAGGTAGTAGCGCGTCTCTTCGGTCGAGACGGCGAAACCACAGGCAGTAATCGCCGCGGCAAAGTCGCCGGCGGCGATCGTGAAGCGGTGCTGAAAGCCGCCTGGTACCTTCATTTCGTGAAAGTCGGACGCGGGCAGAACCTGCAGGCTGAACTTCGAGCGACCCGCCTCGATCACCACGGCATCGAGCTTTCCGCCCTTGCGCTTGACCGTGACGTCGCAGCCGTCCGGCAGCTTGCGGACGATATCAGCGAGCAGCCCTGCGGGGACGGTGAAGGGCTCGAAATCGACATCGGCGATGGCCTTGAACGGCGTCGATGCCTCGATGTCGAGATTGGTGAGGCGCGCCGAGAGCGAGCCCGGCGCCGCACCTGCCTCGATCAGCACGTTTTGCAGGATCGGGATGGTATTGCGCTTCTCGACGACATTGGCCGTCAGGGCGAGCGCCGCCATGAGAGCGGACTTTTCAGCCGTGAACATCTTCAATTGTCTCCGGATTGGCGAGACGCAGGAGAACGTCCGCGTGGCAAGGCATATCGAGGCTGCACCAGCATGCGAGGTTGCTCCCTCGTAGCTCGGTGACCTCTTCGATCTTCACCCTCGTCAGGCGGCCTTCGCAAAGGGCGCTCTCGTAACATTCAGCGGCGCGCCGCGCGGCGTCTGCCTGCGTTCGATGAAAGGGGTAATTGATCTCCTGGTCATGAGCGCCGGCCCACGCCGCAGCATTCGTGTCGTGGAAGCGCCCGCGGACCTTTACCTTCCACGGATTGCCCCATCGGCCCGGGCGCGCGACATTCATAGCCAGCAGCCCATTGGCTGCCAGCGATGCTTCTTCGAGGCGAAACCCACGCTTGCGCAAAAGCTGGATGCGGACCGGCTTTGTCATGGTCAGACGCCAGTCATTTCCGGCGCGCCCTGGAAATGCGGCAGACCGGTTTCGGAAGCGGCGCGTTCCATGTCACGCAAGACCTGCTGGGTGATGTAGACGTCCGGGCGGTAGAGTTTGACGATCCACTTGATGCTGCCGCCGGAAAGGCGATAGCGCAGGCGCACGGGAATGCGGGCAGGATCGCCCATGAAGAAGGGTGGAACGGCGAGGATGAACATGCCCGGAACATCCATCTTGTTGCCGTTGGAGTCGCGGTGCTCTTCTTCAAAGGTGATCTGGCCTTCGCCGCTCTGCAGCGTGACGGCGTTCTTGACGCGCGTTTCGGAAAAGACCTGGAGGCCGCGCGAAAGCGTCACCAGCTCGGTCGGATACGCGACGCGGAAGCTGAACTTGTGGCGGAAGTCCTCGCTTTCCTGATCGTCTGGCGCGGCCAGTTCGGCGATATGGTCTTCGATGAATTGGGCGAACTGCTCCTGCTCAAGCGGCTTGCCGTCGATAGCGTTCCACGCCTGCCACTCCTCGGAGAGCGGGAACTCGTAGTGGATGCGGTGCTTGCCGTTATCAGCCGCCCCGCCCGGCGTCGTTCTGTGATAATCGATCACGGCCGTGAGCGACGGCTTCTGCCAGTTTGTGTTGGCGAAGATGGCGCTGTCATTCGTACCGTGCCGGGTGACCAGGTCGATGAAGCTTTCCAGAGTCGTAACTTTCGCCGTGCCGGTTTTGCGCGCAGGTGAGAAGCGGTAGTGCTCGAAGAGGCTGTGAACGCCACCGATCACGCCCCGCTCGCGATCGACGAAGACTGGGATTTCGGTTGGGACACCCGGGATCGGCTGCGTCAGCTTCACCGTCGCGAGCTGCGAAGCGGCCTTGTCGGCAAGCGACGTGATTTCGTCGATGGCGATGCCGGTGATGCTCTTGAACGGTTCGAGCACTTCGATGTTTCCATCTTGCATGTGTCAGGTCCTTTGCGGGTTGGGAGAGGTCAGGCGGTTTCGCGGTCGCGCACTTCGCGCGGCGAGAACATGTCGTGCTGCTGGGGATGCTCGGTCGAGAGCGCGCCACCTTCGGTGACCCAGTAGACGGAGGCGCGGCGCGGCCGCTTCGGCGTCTTGGTTGCAACGTCGGCGTTGATCGTCACCATGCCGTTGGCGACGGCGAAATCGAGCTTCAGCGTAAGGTTGCCCTTGAACGTAGATTTCGGGCTATCGTTCGACAGGTCGGCGAGCTCTTCGAGCACTTCCTGAAGCTTGGCGGAAAACTCCTTGTTGAGTTCGCCGCCTTCGAGCATGCCGATCAGCGCGTGGCTGTCGCGGATGATTTTCATTGAGAGGTCCTTTCAGGGTTATCCGCGCCATTCCGGCGCAAAGGGAATGTCGTCATCCATGTCTCGGGAGAAGTTGGCAGGCGCGCCGCTGGAGCCGGAGGCCGCGCGCGTGGCGCGATCCCCATCGAGGCCGTAATCACCCGGACCGTCGCCGCCGGCGCGGTAGCCGGAGCCTTCGCGCTTGTCGAGCAACTGAATGGAGGTGTTGAAACCCTGCAGGACGATCTCGGTCGAATACCGATCTTGGCCGTCGCGGTCTTGCCACTTGCGCGTCTGGAGCTGGCCCTCGACGTAGATTTTCGAGCCCTTCTTCACGAACTGCTCGACGAGCTTCACCAGCGGCTCGGCGAAGACGACGATGCTGTGCCATTCGGTCTTTTCGCGGCGCTCGCCGGACGTGCGGTCGCGCCAGCTTTCCGAGGTAGCGAGCCGGATCGAGGCGATCGAGCGGCCGTCTTGCGTCCGGCGGATTTCGGGATCGGCGCCGAGATGGCCGAGGAGAATGACTTTGTTGACGGAGCCGGCCATCACGCCACCTCCGCTGCAGTTGCCGGCACGTCCGGCGACGGGAGCTTTTCGCTGCCGACGTAGAGCAAGGCGAGGAAGACACTGGCGAGTAGCAGGTCGGAGCCGCTTTCAGTGCGGGCGTAGGGATCGCCGTCTATAATGCGGCGCGCGAAATGTTCGGCGGCAACCAGGTCGACCGGCGCGATCAAGCAATCAAAATGCTGGTCGACGAGTGCGACGGCTGAGGTGCCGAAGGTTCGCGTCACCGGCGTGCCGTCCTTGGCGGTGCCTGCCGGAAGCTCGCCGGAAACGTCGGTCAGGACGATCTTGCAGCCGGAGCGGCCGAAGCTGTCGTCGATGACGGTGCAGGGAATCGGTGATTTCTTCACAGACGATACTCCATCGTGCCGCGATGGGCGGCGTTTGCGGCGGCTGCGCCGTAGAACTGGTCCTCGCCGATCAGCCTCTTGAAGCAGTCGACGAAGGCCTCTTCCGCCTTCATCGCGCCCCATGGCTTGATGGCGCCCTTTGTCTTCGGCGTAGGGTAGCGGTCGAGCGGATAGGCCTCGATGGCGCGTGGGCCGCACAGCGCGCGCGCCTCGGCACCCGCCATGCGCTTGTCCATGTTCTTAACCATGGACTTCTGGCTGTTTGTCCAGACAGCAGGGATTGGCAGCCCCGCCGCGGCATAGATCGCCTCGTCCCATGACGATTTCACCATGTCGACGATGCGGCGATAGAGGGCGGCTGCCTTCGGATCGACCTCGCGGATCGAAGCCTCGATCAGGTGCATCGTCGGCTCGATGATGTCGCCGATCAGCCCCTCGTGCGCATCATGCAGCAGGAAGAGCGCTGCCGTGCGGGCATCGGCGCCCTCGTTGATCAGCGCCTCGGCGCCCATGACGCAATGCTGAGCATCGCTGTATGCGGTGCCGATGCGGCTTCCCGCGAAACGCGGGATAACGGAAAGCCGCGCGGCGATCTCCGCGAAATTGATTTCGCAGGCAAGCGGCGCAGCCAGATCCATCAGCGATCCATCGGCGCGGAAGGAAGGAATGGGGGAGGAGGCGAGGCGGGCTGTCATCAGCGGCGGTCATCCCATGCGAGCTGCTGTTCATAGGAAGCCAGCGCGCGGTAGGACTGCGCGCCGACATTGATGATGGCGAGGATCGCGAGTGCCCACGACAGCGAGCAAATGAGCGCCATCGTCTTGTAGGGAACGCGCTGCATCTGCTCGATCGGGATGACCGGCGGCGGTTCGACGCGCGCGCCGAAGGGTGTGAAGTGATTGCTGTCCATGAGAAGAACCCTCGCATCGGTTTCGATATGACCGCGCCCGAGGGGTGACGAGCGGGCCATACCGAAGCCGATAGTCAGGCGACGCGGCGCACGGAGCGCTTGTCGGCGATTATCTTCGCTTCGCTGGCGTAGCGATTGATCTGGCGATCAGAGAATTCTTCGCGCAATTCATCGCGGGTACAGCCCGGCCGGACCAGCATGAAGTCGGAGATTTCGCGGGCAATATCGCGGCCGATTGCAGCGCGGACAGGTTCGACGATAGGGGGTTGGGTTTGCATCATTGCTCCTCGAAGCGTTGCTATCGGGAGGCAATATGTCGAATATCGACAATAGATGTCAAGCCGTATGTTGTCGATTATCGTCAATAGCGTCGGCTTAGAAGATAAGCGTATGTTGTTATTCGACAAATATAGAATCACAAAAGGCGGCATGCTAGCCGCCTTTTGTCTGTTAGCCGTGTTGGCTTAAGACTTAGTCGAGGAGTAAACGCCGAAGGGCTGATCTAACCGAGAGACGATGCGGCTGGCCGCAAGTATCAACCATCCTCCGCACCAAAGAATGCAGCCGCCGATCTCCTGGATAGCGCTCGGCCCTACAATGAAGACCAAGACAGATGCCGCCAGCGTGAGAATGCTGATGACAAAAAGCACAGCTGGCATGCGTTCCTCCGGTCTCGTTCCCTCAGCTATTCCTCGCGTTGTACGCTAAAAACTACCTTGCCGACAACCCGAACGATGTTTCCGTCGCCTTCGAATGGATCGATCGGGACTTGGTGACGTGGGTCATTAGATTCGGGAAGCAGCCAGAGCTTGCCTGTGTCATCCTTGAAGAGCTTTTTGACGGTGGCCTCGCGTAAGCCGTCGGGCCGTTCGACCTCTATAATGTAGCGCTTTCCGGGCACGGGTGTCTCACCCGTTTCCAGGATGTCCGTATAAATAAGCGCGGAGCCATCCGGGTAGCGCAGGTTCATCGACGGGCCGCGGGACTCCGCGCCATGTAATGTAAAAGGGCGCAGGTCCGGATCGTCCGGTACCTGGACGTCGTAGCAGTCTTCCTCCTCCCAGAGGTGAGATTCTGCCCAATCTCCCGCTTGAACATGCTGCCTGACGCGGACCGTCCTGACGTTGCCGTGGTCAGCAATCAACTCGGCCGGCTCACGATTGAAGATCTCGGCGAGCTTGCGCATTTTAGTTAGCGTCAGCTCGGTCTTCCCCTTCTCAAGGCGATTGTAATTTTCTGTGGAAATGTCGAGCGCGGCCGCAACGTCAGCCTGCGTCATTCCACTCAACTCCCTGATTTTCTTCAGTTGATTTGTCATGCGTCACTTATAACGATTATCGTCAAGTCATGTATGACGATAAACGACAATATAGCGTCTTGCGTTTATTGTCGAATATCGACATATTGACGATATGGAGTTGGACGAATTGATTAGATGAAGCTGAAAGAGTGGCGACTTACGCGAGAGCTAACGCTGGCTGAAATGGCATCTGCGCTCGAAATCGAAAACGCGCGGACCTACCAGCGTTATGAGGACGGCGAAAACCGCACTGACGCTCCGCTCGTAGAGCGCATTATCGCGTTCACGGGCGGAAGCGTCTCTCTCGACGACCTTCACGCTCAACGCCTCGACTGGCTTCGCGCAAACCGCCCCGAAGCTTTTGGTCGACGGGAGGCCGCAGAATGATGGCCTCGACGATTTCTCCGCCGCGCCGCCCATCGCCACGGGCAGGCGCGCACCTCGGCCGGAGCTTGCTCTCCTCCTGGCGCTCCGGCCGCCTTCTATTCCGCAGGGTAGGGAAGCGGTCATCCCGCGTGGTTCATACCCACGAGAGCGCAGGTTCAAATCCTGCCCCTGCAACCAGTTTCGATGTCCGTTTCGCATGTGGTCCTCCGTGACCTGCTGACGGACTGAAGCTCACATTTTCGGAACCTTCCCACCACGGGAAAACACGCCGGGATTTCCCGGCGCGGGAAACCTTTTGTCTTTGCGAGGCCCCATGACCAACGACACGATGACGAACGCTTGGTTCCACCGGCTCAAGGCTGCGAACCGTATGTTGATCAAGCTGAACGGCGGGATCGAGGCCTCTGCCGAAATCACTTCGCTTTCGAAGAGCCAGATCGGCCGCTGCCACAGCGACAGCGATACGGAGCTGCTGCCGCTGCCCGCCGTCATGCGGCTTGAGGCCGAATGCGGCAACTATGCTGTGACCCGGGCGCAGGCCGAGTTGCACGGTTGCAAGCTCTCCGATCCGCGGGAAGGGGCCGCAGATGGTGCTACCGTCATGCGTGGTGCCGCCGAACTTGGCGGCCGCGTGGCGCAGTATCAGCACAATCACGCCATCGCCTCGCTCGATCTGAAGCTTTGCCGTTCCGAGCTGCTGCAAGGCGTGCGTGACCTGCAATCGGTCATCGAGAGCGCCAGCCTCCTCTTGAACTCCTATGCATCGGCGCTAGCCAAGGGCGGCGAGGACGCGCCGGCGCTCCGCCTGGTCGGCGAGGATTAAGCCGATGGCGAAGAGCAATCCCACGTCCATCACCTTCAGAAACATGAAGATGAAGCCGGAGCATGTGGCGCAGCTGATGCGCGACCTGAACCGTCATTCAATCCCCGCCGCTTCCGCGACAGGCTACGAGTGCCCCAAGTGCGGGCATGTTCTCGCCATCGCCGAGATTGTCGAGCGCTACTGCGCCAAATGCGGCGACATCGAGCCTCGCGAGGTGCGGGCATGAACGTCCACGTCACCGGCGCCTGGACCGAAGAGCGCACCCGGCATGCGGCCAAGCTGTGGCGGGACGGACTTACCGCCTCGCAGATTGCCGCTGCACTTGGCGGCATCAGCCGCAATGCCGTCATCGGAAAGGCAACCCGCAATCCTGATCTATTCGCGCCGCGCCGCGGTGTTGCGCCGCGTATCGCCAGGCCTGCGAATGTGAAGCAGCACGCGCCGAAGCCGAAGGCCACTGCCGCGATATTCCGCGCGCCGCCGAAGAGGGTCGCGGCGCCACCTGTGACGGCGCCCGAGCGGCCGCACGGTCTATTCCGCCACCGCGATCTTTCGATCGATGGCGCCACTCCCATCGCCTTCGCGCTGATCGATCGCCTCCAGTGCTCCTGGCCTTTGACCGACTTCGAGGACGGGGACGGTCCGGACATGCCATGCTGCGGCCGACCACGCCGCGGCGGCCTCGCACCGGACAGCGCGTATTGCGCCGAGCATGCCGCCGTTTCGCGAGGAGCCGCCTGATGGATTATGGCTCCTTCCTGCACGCGAAGATCCAGATGGTGGAGGCCGCCGAGTGAGCGAGCCGGTCCACCTGTTCATCGTAACCGACGATGCGTACCAGGCGAGCTATGACGTGATCGGCGTCCACCTGGTCGAGCTTCCGTCCTTTGTCCGCATCGTCACCAAGGCCGACGACATCAGGCGCCTGCCGACGGGTGTGCGTTGCTTCGGCTGCTGGTTCGCCTGGGGCGCCCGCGAGCATGACGAGGCGCAGCTTGCCTGGCAGGAGCGGAAAGACCGGGGTGGCCTTGAAGGCGTCACCGTGACCTTCTTGGAAAAGCTCGACGACTGGCGGGCGAAGCGCCGCGTCGCCGAGGAGAATATCCTCGCCGAGCAGAATGACGCGGCGGTCATGAGCTTCGAGGAATTCTCCAACGCGCATGCGGCGGCTCATGCCGTGCCCTCCGAAAAAGTCACTCTCATGCCTAAGCAGCAAAGGTGGTCCTGATGCTAGCCGTCGACCGTTTCGGCTTTCCGCCCGTCGTCTCCAAAGATGAGCTTATCGCAATGGCGCCGCATGTCCGCTCGGAATGTGTCGCGCTGATGCGCGAGAGTGGCTTGAGCGAAGAGTTCATTGGTCGGCAGTTCAATGTGCGCGAGCACGTCATCCGCCACATCGCCGACGCCCGCCACGCCTTCAGGCTGCCGAAGATCCTCTTGGCGGGCGAGATCGATGAGGAAGATCAGCCCGCCGCAACGCCTTCTAAAAAGACGACCGGGTTGCCGAAGAGCGCTTTTGCGATCCTCAAGTTCATGGCTGGTCAGGGTGGTCGGATCACGGCCAGCAAGGCCACGATTGCGCGCGACCTCGATATGCCGCTCGGGAGTGTCGACAACGGCATGATGCGGCTTCTCGACGATGATTTCGTCATCCGGGAAATGGCGGGCGTCGGCGGGAAACCCCCAGTCTACTGCATGACAGACAAGGCGACCGCGATTGCGGCTGTGCTCTTTCCTATGACGTCGGTGGAGTGACCGATGCTCTCCGACTCGATCCGGCAGATGCGCGAGCGAATGAAACAGGATGGCGGCGCGGCCGGCACCCTGCTCGCGCTGCAGGCTTTCGAGATCGAAGCGAAGAACATGGAAGAGCGGCTGCACCTGCTGCTCGGCCGACCGCACGTGGCGCTCGACGGAAACCTCATCTCGGCGCCGGAGCCCGTCATCGAAATCTCGGGAAGCAGCACCGTGAAGGAACGCAGCACGCGCATTCTGCTCATCGTCGCGCCAAGCAAACCAGAGTGCTTTTCGACGGCGAAGGCCTTCGAACTCGACATGCAGCACGTCGGCGAGATGCGCTTCGTCAGCAATCCCTATCACCTGCGCGGCTGGTCGCGGGGAACGCCGTTCATTGCGCTTCATCGCGAGCGTTGGCCCGAAAATCTGGACGATGCGCTGCACGCACTGACCGTTGCTGGGCAGCTCCGCATCGCCAACGAAAAAGACCTCAAACACTTGAAGGAAAGGGCGGACGCGTGCTGAGCAAGGCAGATCCGAGACATTCCACCTCGTCCGCAATGAGCGGCGCGATTGACGAGCGCCAGGCGCTCGCCGCCATCATTCTCTGGAATTCAGGGCATTTCGACACCTTCGATATCAGCAAACTGCTTGACGTGAAGGAAGACGCGGTTTGCCGGACGCTTCATGCCGCGCGGCACATTGCCGGAGCGCGCGCATGACCGCGATGCCGACGCTCTTCGACGGCATGTCGATCGATGACATACATGCATTCGCAGAAAAGCAGGGTTGGGCAGATCCTATCATCTTCGACAGTTTCGCCGGTGGCGGCGGCGCTTCGGAAGGGATCAAGCAAGCGCTCGGCCGGTCGCCGAATTATGCGATCAATCACGATGCCGACGCATTGGCTCTGCACGAGGCAAACCATCCGGAGACGGTCCATCTCTCTGAAAACGTCTACAAGATCGACCCGCTCGACTATTTGCGCGGCAGGCATGTCGGCCTTGCCTGGTTCTCCCCCGATTGCAAGCACTTCTCCAAGGCCAAAGGCGGAAAGCCGGTCGCGCGGAACATCCGAGATCTCTGCTGGATCATTCCCGGCTGGATCGATCGTATCCAGCAGAGTGGTGGCAGGGTCGATATCGTCATCATGGAGAATGTCGAGGAATTCAAGGATTACGGCCCGCTGATCACCACAGATCGCGGCGAAGTGCCGGACCCGGCCCGCAAGGGTGAGACTTTTCAGAAATGGTGCAAGAAGCTACGCGGTCTCGGTGCCAAGATAGAGATGCGGGAACTTCGCGGCCGGGACTATGGTGCGCCGACCATCCGCAAGCGGCTCTTCATCATCATGCGTTTCGACGGGCAGAAGATCGTCTGGCCGAAGCCGACGCATGGGAGCCCGGATGATCCGGAAGTGATCGCTGGCCGCAAGTTGCCCTGGCCGATCGTCGCCGACTGCATCGACTGGAGCATACCGTGCCCGTCGATCTTCGATACGGCGGACGAGATCTGGCAGAAGTACGGCGTCAGGGCACAACGGCCGCTGGCCGACGCTTCCCATGCCCGTATCGCCCGCGGGATGGATCGCTTCGTTATCAGGGCAAAGCGCGCATTCGTTGTCGATCTGGCTAGTGACGTGCGCATCGCACCGTCGATCCAGCGCTTCAACACCGGTGCAACTGGCAATGACATGCGTGGTCAGATGCCTACCGTCACGGCCAACGGGTTCATAAAGCGGCCCGGCGGCGCGGCACCTTTAGGACTGCTCGCGCCGGTTCTGACCTATGCACAGCAAGGCGGCGCTAACCGTCCGGTCGACGGGCAGGCCCACACGATCACCGCCAGCGACAAGGATCAGAATTCGGTCATGTGCGCCTTCATGGCGCAGCACAACAACGATAGCCGCCGCATCGGAGGGGTAAATCCCGGCCGGCCGATCAATGAAGCCGCCTCGACGATCACTCACCATCAGCAGCTGGTTTCGGCGTATATCGCGCGCCAGTTCGGCACCTCGACGGGACACGGGGTCGAGGTACCGTCTGCGACTATCATGGCGGACGGGCAAGGCAAGAGCCAATTGGTGATGCCTTACCTCCAGTCCTATTACGCCACGGGCGAGGGCTCACGCGAGGACGAGGCGATGCGGACTGCCACCGTCAAGCCGCGCCACGGCCACATCGAGGCGGCGCTAGGTGCGCCGCCCTTCACCGATCAGCAGGCGGTAAGGGCTCGCCAGGTAGCGGGGTTCATGCGGGCGCACAATCTATGGGATGACCGCGAGTTCGTCACCGTGGAAGTCGACGGCCAGACATTCGTTATCGTCGATATCGGTATGCGCATGCTCACGCCGCGGGAACTTTACAACGCACAGGGCTTCCCACCCGACTACAAGATTGACGGCTACTTCGATGTCACGCGGATAGGTCATAACGGCGGCCCCTTGTGGGTGCCGTTCCCTAAATCGGTTCAGGTCTCCTGCGTTGGCAACAGCGTGTGCCCGCCGGTCGCAAAGGCGCTGGTGGCAGCGAACGCCAGTCATCTCGCCGTCAGGGATGTGAGGGTCGCGGCATGAGCGATCCCATCATCGACGATTTCGTTTTGCGCGCGCAGGCGGTCACGGTGACCGAGGCTGCCGCCAGTCTCGATATTCGCGTTCCGAAAGGCGACAAGGGACAGCCTTGCCCGCAATGCGGCGGCAAGGACCGGTTCTCGATCAATGCCACAAAACAGGTCTGGAATTGCCGTGGCTGCGGCAACGGCGGTCGAACGGGCATCGGTCTTGCTGGTCATGTGCTGCGCTATGACCTGCATTCGCGATCCGGTTTCCTGGAAGCCTGCGCCGCCGTGCTCGGAGAATCGATCCCTGAAGGCGGAGAGCGGGAGAGCGCGGAAGAGCGGGCCGCTCGCGAAACGCGCATGGCGGAAAGCCGGGCGCGGATCGCGTCAGAGGAGGCCGAGCGCGAGCGACAGCAGAATGACTTCCGTGATCGCGAGATGCAGCGGGCACGCGGCATTTATTTCAATGCGCAGGAATGCCTCGACGAAACCCTGTATGGCGCCCGGATGGTCCGGGCCTATCTGCGCCGCAGGACCGGCTATATGGTGCCGATGGAGACATTCATCAACCTGCGCTTCGACGGCAACCATACATACTGGCACGGACAGGACGAGTTCGGCCGTCCTGCTTCGATCCATTCCGGCCCGGCAATGATCGCGCCATTCGTCACCCTCGATGGTCAGGTCACGGGCTGCCATGAGACCTGGATCGATATGCAGAACGCGCCGAAATTCCGGCCCGATCTCGGACGGGACGACAAGGGCGAGACACTGACCACCAAGAAGATGCGCGGTACGAAGAAGGGATCGCTGATCCCGATCCTTGGTGACATGGAGGCTCAGCGCTGGCTTGGTGGCGAGGGGATCGAGACGGTCGCGGCGGTTGCCGGTTACGAAGGCTTCCGTTCCGATACCTTCTATTTTGCTGCCGGCGACCTTGGAAATCTGGCTGGCCCTGCTGATCGCTCGAAGGGGCGCAGCGAGAGCCATGTCGGAGCCAACGGCAAGAAGGTGCGCGTCTATCCGTACCCGAAGTCCGACCAGGACGCGGCCGAGGCGATCCAGCTGCCGCCGCATGTCAATGCGTTCGTGCTGCTCGCCGACGGCGACAGCGAATTTTACTTCACCGCGGCCGCGATGGCACGGGCGAAAGCCCGCCTCGCAAGGGACGGCCGCAGCATCCGCATCTGGTGGCCCCCGCAAGGGATGGATTTCGCCAGTCTGCTTTCCGAAAGGGCTTGAGGGTACGCATGCAAGATAATCTATCGACCGCTATGCCGGACGGCCTGCGCGAGATCGTCCAGGAGGCGCTCATTCAGCGCGGCATGGATGACCCCGAAACCCCACCCGTCTCAGACGATTCGGATGAAACTATCGAGCAAGGGCCTCCACCGCCTGCCGATGGTGAACTGAAGGCGACACTCGAATATTGCGCCGGGCTCGATCATTCCGATACCGACAACGGCAAGCGCCTGCTGAAGCATTTCGGGCAAGATCTACTTGTCGTCAGCCAGGAGAAGGCGAAGCAGGCGCTCTATGGTGTCTGGACCGGCACGCATTGGGATATTTCGAACGGCGGGCCGAAAGCGCTTGCGATCGCGCAGCAGCTCGGCGACCGGATCGCGCAGGAGCGCCATTACATCAAGCCGTCGCAATCCGAGCAGGAGAAGATCGAGGCTGGCAAGGCGGCGGCTGACGCCGACGCGGCGGGCGAAGATATCGACGTCGGAAAGCGCCGGTTGCTCGCGGCGCGCGAGAAGGCGCTCGAAGCCTTTGGCAAGCGCGTGAAGCGGCGGATGGATCATGCCGTCTCGTCGAAGAACATCGCGCGCATGAACGCTGCGCTCGCCTGCGCCGCTCCGCATATCATCCGTTCGCCCGACGATCTCAACGCCGACCGCATGCGCTTCGCCGTCCAGAATGCCACGTTGCGCTTCGAACGGCAGATGCAGCGGCAGAAGAACCCGAAATTCGTCAGCCGGGAGGAAACGCCGAATGTGCCGGAGACTGTCGACGTCTGCGTTGCTGCCGACGTCAAGGTGACGAAGGGCCATCGCCGCGAGGATCTGATTACTCACGTCGCGCCTGTGCGCTACGAGCCTAAGGCGGCATGCCCGCGATGGATGAGATTCCTCGAGACTATGCTGCCCGACCCTGCCGTGCGGCGCCTGGTGCAGGTCTCGTCAGGCCTCGGCCTCGTCGGCATCACGGTCCAGTATTTGTTCTTCCACTACGGCGACGGCGCCAACGGCAAATCGGTCTACATGGAAACGCTCTGCCGCCTGCTCGGCGAGGTGGCGGTAACCCTGCCGGCGACGAGCTTGATCGGCGAGAGCGGATCGTCCGGCGGCGCTTCTCCGGACCTCGCCCGCCTGCTCGGCCGTCGCCTGCTGCGCGTCAAGGAACTGCCGGAGGGCGAGGACCTCAAGGAAAACCTCGTCAAGGAACTGACGGGCGGCGAGACGATCACGGCACGCGATCTATTCGCGGGGTATATGGACTTCGATCCGATCTTCGTCGTCATCATGAGCGGCAACGGCTATCCGAAGATCAGCGGCAATGACGACGGCATCTGGCGACGCATGGCCGTGGTGCACTGGCCGGTGAAGGTGCCGGAGGCTGAGCGGCGCGAATTCGAGGAGATGCTCGGCTATTTCCGCCCGGAATATCCCGGCATCCTCAACTGGCTGATCGAGGGCGTGAGGATCTACCTCAAGGAAGGCCTCGTCATCCCTGATGCGGTCAGGAGCGCGACACAGGACTATCGCGACGACATGGACCGGACCTCGGCCTTCGTGGCGCGATGTGTGGTGAGGGACGAGACGGCCGATCCGCTGCAAGCGAAGTTCCTCTACTCGGCATATTGCCGCTTTACCGAGGACGAGGGCGGTAAGCCGATGAACGTGACAGCGTTCGGTCGCGCCATGTCGAAGAAGTTCAAGAAGGACACCTCGCAGCGGCTTCACTACTACAACGGCATCAGGTTGCGCGACGTTCCGGAGCCGCACCACGACACGCCAGAGCCGCCGCCCGGACGCTTCAGTGACGACGAGCCCTTGCCGGAGGTCTTTTGATGATCCCCGAAACCCCACCCGATACCTCCGAAACCATCGCTGTAGCGCGCTCGCGCTGCGATAGTTGCGATAGTTCGGGCGAGAGTTTTGCGACAGTTGGCAGGGGGTGAGGGGTGAACGAAATCAATGGCTTGCGATAGTTGCGATAGTTTTCGCGTGCGTACCTATGAAAAAAAACGGCGGGGTATGGGGTGAGAAAATACCAACGTAATACGATGAAACTATCGCAACTATCGAACGCTTTGAAATCATTAAGTAAAACTATCTCTAAAACTATCGCAGAACTATCGCAACTATCTCCGAAGGAATGAAAATGAGGAAAGTAACCATTGAACAATTCCTGACCTGGGCTTTCACGCAGGAGCTTTGCAAGGTTGGAGCAGGGGATACTGTGAGCTTTGGTTTTAGCCAGGCATGGAACGTCATGAGCGAGGTCGCGGTGCTCGGCACGCTGATCGACCGTTCTCCGAACGCTTACGGCGTCATCCCGGACTTCATCACGACGACCGATCCGCATCCGGACGCTATGCTGGCCGGTGATGCGGTGAAGGCGCTGGCGGCGCGTGGTGGCTTCGAGGTTGCCAGTGACTGGAATCCCTTCCCGGAATGGCAGGACCCGCATGGTCTTGTTGAGATCGAGGTTCGCCGCGTCGTCGACGAGTTGATGGCCAAGCGCGACGCATTGAACGGGCGGTATGTCGTCAACCTCGTCGTGACGCGCGCGATCCTCGATCGGGGTCTCGATTGGGCAGCGCAGGAGCCGGAATACAAACCGGTGCTGCGGTTCGGAAACCCGGCATGGTTTGTGAAGCGCCGCATCCGCAACAAGCTGAACCGCGTCGAGGAGATCGAGGATGATGGGTTTGACCGGAAGAAGCGGCGCCCGAAGAAGGGCGCATATCGGAAATGGGAAATGAAGGGGTCGATCCGCGGGCCGATCCTTGCTCGTTTGGACTGGCAACTGATGCAGGATGCCTTTGCCACGTTGCATTCGGAGCTTTCCCGGCGGCTTCATTCGCACGAGTTGATGCCGTTTACGCCGAACCGGCAACCATGGGCGACCCTTCTTTTTTCTCGCATTTCCTCTCAAGTAACTGAAAACGCTTGATATAAGTTTTCAAAATCCATCTTGAAGTGCGACGGCTGGTTGACATACAGTAAGCACACTGAAAAAGATCAGAAAACCCGCTCGGCAATCGCCCGGCGGGTTTTGCGTTTCCAGAGCATGGAGGCGGCCATGAAACCCGCCGCTGTAATGGCGGCAACCTCTTCGGCAAAAGCATGATCGAGGCGTCCATCAAGTTCGATCTCCATGAGTTCGAGCGTGGTCTGAACAACATTGAGCGCAAGCAGTTGCCTTATGCCGTGATGTTGACTTTGACCGAAACGGCCAAGGGCGGGCGCCTCGAAGTTCAGCGCGAGATGGACAAGGTCTTTGACAGGCCGACGCCTTATGCAAAGCGCGGTGTCGTTTATGATAGGGCGACCAGGCAGAACCTGACGGCCGCCGTCGTCATCACTGGCGACAGGACGAAGGGCGGCCTTCCTGCTACCGCATTCCTCGGCCCGCAAATTGAGGGCGGCATGCGCACGCACAAGGCTTTCGAGCGGCAGCTGATACAGCGCGGCTTGATGGACAAGCGCATGGTTGCCGTTCCTGCGAAGCGCGCGACGCTCGATCGCTATGGCAACATGACCCAAGGTTTCTTGAACCGGATCATGGCTGATCTGCAGATCGACTATCGTGGCGCAGGCGCGACGCGTGTTCGCAGCGATCAGTCGCTGAAGCGGAATAAGAACTACAAGAAGGCGCGGTACTTCGTGCCGAAGAAGGATAGCCACCTCTACCCGGGGGTCTATCAGCGCGATCCCTCTTCGAACGCGATCTTCCCGGTCATCCTGTTCATTCCGTCGGAGAGTTACAAGGTCCGCCTCCATCTGAAGGATGTCATCGCCCGCTATGTCGAGGCGAACATCCATCAGAACTTCGAGCTGGCATTCGCCCGCGCCTTGTCGACGGCACGGTGACCGTTCGCTCTCGGAAGGCTGGCCTTCGAAAGTCGCGGGTCCTTCCTGGCAGAAACCACGCCCACGGGTATTTGGCACCGCAGGGGATGGCCAGTGTGAGTGATTTTTTGAAGCCTAAAGTCAGGGCCTAAAGTTAAAACCGGCTAAAGTTGATCCTAAAATGAGCGTTGCAGCGCAGACGATGAGCAAGGGCGACTTTGCCCGTCACATCGGTGTCACGCCGGGCCGGATTTCGCAGTACATCGCCGAAGGTAAGATTTGCGGCGACGCCCTCGACGGCGAGGGTCGCCTGGCCAAGATTGTGCCGGACGTCGCCAAGGCGCAGCTTCGCAAGACGCTTGAGCCGGGCCAGCGATTCGGTGCCAACGGCAGTGCCTCAATCAGTGCGGCAAGCGTGCCGTCCGGAGACGAAGCTTCGCCGCCGCCTGCCGGGATCTTCATCGATCCGACGCAGGACGAGCTGGCGCAGCTGCGGCTTCGGCGAGAACGCGTCAAGACCGAACAGGCCGAGCGCGAAGATCAGCTAGAGATCGGCCGCTACATGCTGTCGATTGATGCTCGGCGCGAAATGGGCAAGGCCGTCGCCGAGGCCTTCAAGGTCATGGAGCTCGGATTGAGCGAGATGGCGAAAGAATTGGCCGAGCAGTTCGGCATCCCGCAGCATGACAGTCATCATGCGCTGCAGAAGGCATTCCGGAACGTCCGCGCCAAAGCGGCCGAGACTTTCCGGCAGAAACAGCAGGAGACGCCGGAACACGTCGAGGACGACGCTGAATGACGGTGCTCTACAATCCGGAGCGTCTCGTCTTCGACGTTCTCGCCGAAGCGACAGAACCGCCGCCTGCTGTCGACTATCTCGCATGGGCGAAGAAGAACATCGTGTTCTCGGAGCGCATCACGGACCATCCCGGCCCGTATAGCGAAGAGCTGGTGCCGTTCTTCTCGGAGATCCTGCGGGCGCTGTCGCCGGAAGATCCGTGCAACATCGTCAGCTTGGCGAAGTCGGCGCAGATCGGCGGGACGATCTGCGCGAACATTTTCACGCTCGGCTCGCTGGATATGGCGCCCGGAGATTTCCTCTACGTCCATCCGACGGAGGAGAATGCGGCGCGCTGGTCGAAGACGAAGCTGATGCCGCTCGTGAGGGAGACGCCGTCGATTGCGGCGCTCTTCTCGCAAAACAGCCGCGATGCCAGCAATTCCGTTCTCTACAAGGAACGGATCGACGGCCGCGGCGCCATCCAGGCGGCCGGCGCGAATTCGCCGGCGGGCCTGTCGATGATCTCGCCGCGAAAGCAGGTCCAGGACGACCTGGCCAAGTGGCAGATGAACGAAGCGGGCGATCCGGAAGTTCAGGCGGACAGCCGAACTAAGGCCTTCTTCACCGGCAAGATATTCAAGATATCGACGCCGATGGTGGCTCCTGGCTGCAAGATCACGCAGAACTACCAGGAAGGCACCCAGGAGAGCTACCACGTTCCGTGCCCGCACTGCCACGAGCTGCAGGAGCTGAAGTGGGAGAACATGCGGGATCACATCGATCCCGAGCATCCGGAAAAAGCGCACTTCGTCTGTGTTCATTGCGGCTGCGAGATACACGAGTATCACCGCGCCTGGATGGTGAAGCCGGAAAATGGCTCGAAGTGGGTTGCCAAATATCCCGACCGCGCCCGCCGGCATCGCTCGTTCCGGATCTGGATGGCTTATTCACCATTCGAGCGCTGGGAAAATCTCGCCCGCGAGTGGCTGACGCTTCAGCAGGGTGGCCCGGAACGTCGCGAAAATGGATCGGGCGCTGAGCAGACGTTCTTCAACGATTGGCTCGGCCTGGCCTATGAGGCCGACAATCGGGCGATCGAATGGGAAACGCTGCGTGACCGGGCCGAAGAAAAGGGCTTTAAGCGTGGCGTCATCCCGGCCGAGGCCTTGGCTCTTGTCATCGGTGCCGACGTGCAGGGCGACCGTGTCGAATGGCTGCTCGTCGGCTACGGCCGGAACCGGTACCGCGCCGTCATCGACCATGGCGTCATCGACGCGCGGGCCGGGAGCCATCAGCCGGGCTTCAAGGAACATTCCGGTCACATCTCGGAGCCGGAAGTTCGCGCTGCGCTTGACAGATTGCTGGTCCGCGAATGGATCGATGAATCTGGACGCAAGCGCACCGCCGACAGGCTTGCTATCGACGGCAATGCCTATACCGAAGATGTCTGGTCTTGGGTAAAGCGTCATCCGAAGTCTCGCGTCCTGATGGTGCGCGGCGGCAACGTCGAAGCCGCGCCGCCGATCGCGCAGGTGAAGGAATACGACAAGCGCGGCAAGCCGAAGAAGTCGAAGTGGACGTCGCGGTTCTTCAGCTTCAACGCCTCGCAGTTCAAGCTTCGCCTCTATCGCGATTTCCGCAAGGATGAGCCGGAGCGGCCGGGCTATATCCGCTTCGCCAGAGGCTTCGGAGACGACTTCTATCAGCAGGCAACTGCTGAAAACCGCGTCGCCGAGAAGACCCGCACCGGCCACTCCCGTTATGTTTGGGTGCTGCCGCCCGGCAAGCGGAACGAAATCATGGACATGCTCAACCAGAGCCTCGCAGGCGCCTATCGCTTCGGCCTTCCTTACTGGACCGACGAGGAATGGGACGCAATCGAAGACCGGTTGAGCAGGATCGAGGCGCCCGCACAAGGCGATCTCGAAGATCACATCGCGGCGCAGACGACCGCGCCGGTACCGAAGAGGGCCGCGCTGGAAGGCGAGGCCGATCAATCACCGCTTCTTGCCGCCGCACTCGCCCGTGCGGCCCGCGCAGCCCAGCGAAACCGATAGGAAACTTTCATGGCCCTGACAGAAGCCGAGCGCGCGCTCGCCCAAGCGCGGCTGGATGAAGCGCGGGCGGCGTTGCACCGCCTGACGATCGGGCAGGCGGAAGTAAGCCTCGTCTATAACGGCGAGAGCATCACCTATAGCGCCGCCGATGCCGGCCGGCTTCAGACGTACATCCGTCAGCTCGAAGCGCAGCTTGGACTGCGTTCGTCGGCCCGTGCGCGCAGCCGCGGCGTGATCTTCGGATGAGCGCGCAGATGCTGATCCTCGGTCCCGATGCAAAGCCGATTGCTCCAGAAGTGAGGGCGGCTGCGCGCCTGCAGATGGCAAAGAACCGGGCCATGTCTTCGGCGGCCTATGTCGGCGCCTCCTACGATCATCCGAACTTCGCCAAGTGGAAGCCGGGCACCTGGTCCGGGCAGACGGCGCTCAACTGGTCGCGCACCGAGCTCGTCGACCGTTTGAACGACGTTGCCAGAAATGATGGCTGGGGCGCGGCTGGAACCTCTCGACTTGTCGACAACATCGTCGGTTCGGGCTGGCGTCTGGCGTCCCGGCCGAACCACGTGTCATTGAACATGACGTTCGAGCAGGCCGACGAGATCGCCGATCAGATCGAAGCGCTGTGGCGCGACTATACCCATGACGTCGACATGTGGTGCGACGCGGAGCGGAAGAAGACGATGGCCGGCATCCTCGGCCTTGCTGCTCGCCAGCGCTTCGGTCCAGAAGGGGAAACCTTTGCGATCGTTGTCTGGCAGGAGGACGCGCCGCTCTTCAAGACAGCTGTTCATGTCATCGATCCCGCGCGCTGCTCGAACCCAATGGGCCGCATGGACGAAGAGTTCCTGCGCGACGGCGTCGAGATCAACGGCTACGGCGCGCCGCAGGGGTATCACTTCCGCAAGTCGCATCCTGGCGACGTCTATGCGGGAAACCGCGGCGTCTGGACTTGGGAGTATGTCGAGCGGGAAACCGAATGGGGCCGCCCGGTCGTCGTTCACAGCTTCGAGCAGAAGCGCGCCGGCATGACCCGCGGCGTCTCCGATTGGGCGCCCGTCATGCGTTCGATCAAGCAGTCGACCGATTATGAAGACTTCGAAAGCCAGGCGGCGCTTTTGAATGCCGTTATGGCGGCCTTCATCGAGACGCCGTTCGATCCGGAAGAGCTGCTAGATGCCATGGATGCCGACGTGAATACTGGCAGCATACAGAAGCTCTATTCGGAAATCTCCGAAGCGCAGTCGGCCTATTACAAGGCAGCGCCGATCGAGATCCCTGGCGTTCGCGTCAACATGCTGCAGCCCGGCGAGAAGGCGACGCTGACAAAGCCGGAGCATCCGAACGCCAATTTTGAGGCGTTCGTGAACGCGGCGCTCCGCAAGATCGCCAGCGCCGTCGGTCTGACTTACGAGCAGCTGACGATGGACTGGAGCCAGGTGAACTATTCCTCGGCACGCGCAGCGCTCTTGGAAATTTGGCGTGGTTTTACGGCCAAGAAGGGCAATTTTGCAGCGCAGTTCATGGCGCCGATCTATCGCGCGTGGCTGGAGGAAGTGTTCGACCTCGGCCTCATCAGGCTACCAGCCGGTGCGGTTTCCTTCCACGAAAACCCCGCCGCATGGTGCCATGCGGAATGGATCGGCCCCGGCCGCGGCTGGATCGACCCGCTCCGCGAAGCGCAGGCCGCGACCGAGCGGCTTAGCAGCGGCCTTACCACGCTGCAGCAGGAAGCGGCCGAGCAGGGACGCGACTGGAAGGTCGACGCCGACCAGACGGCCCGCGAGGTGCGCTACTACGAGGAGCGAGGCCTTAAGCATCCGGCGACGGCACAGGCGGCACCGAGACCGATCGCAGCAGCTCCCGACGATCGCGATCAGGACGAGGAGATTGAGCAGGCGGTGAACGGCAAGCCGAAACAGGCACGCCGTCACCCGGTCGGCATCCCGGCCATCCGCAGGAGGAAACCGGCATGACGAACTATCCCGAAATCGCCAGCCGCATGTTCAACACGCCGCTGATGCTGCACCCCGCGAAGGGCGACATCATCGCCCGCGCCTTCGGGCCGCGCGTTCTCGGTTTGCCGGACGTTGCGTTGCAGGTCGCCGGCGGCGAGGAAATGGGCCTTGTCGGCAATCCCATGGGCGAATGGGTGCGCGAGGATGGTGATAGTGCGAGAGGACCTCGCGACATAGCATTCATCGACATCGAGGGATCGCTCGTCAACAAGGGCAAGTGGCTCGGAAAATCGTCGGGAATGACGAGCTATGAGGGCATCATCGCGCAGGCGCTCGCTGCGAAGGACGATGCCTCGGTTCGCGGCGTCGTCTACGAAGTGGACAGCTTCGGGGGCGAAGTTACCGGCGCGTTCGATTGCGCCGAGGTGCTTTACGAGGTTTCGCAGACGAAGCCGACGATCGCAGTTCTAACGGATCACGCCTGTTCGGCGGGCTATTTGCTTGCGTCGGCGGCCCGGCAAATCGTCATTCCGGCGACCGGCATCTGCGGCTCCATCGGTGTCATTTCGATGCACGTCGATATGAGCGCCTGGCTCGCGAAGGAAGGACTGAACGTCACGATCCTTAAAGCCGGTGCCCGTAAGGCAGATTTCAATCCTTATGAACCGATCCCGAAGGAAGTCCTTGAGCGCGAGCTTGCCGAGCTGGAGGAGCTTCGCGTCGAGTTTGCCGCGACCGTCGCGCGATACCGTGCAGGTCGCCTTTCCGAGCAATCCGCCCTCGCGACCGAGGCGGGTGTCTACCGTGGGCAGAAAGCGGTCGAGGCTGGCCTCGCCGATGCAGTGGCACGGCCTTCGCAGGTCCTAGCAGCCTTCGAAGCTGAACTGAGCCGGTCCGCCGGCTGATTTCCAACATCACAGGAGACAGCAATGTCAAATCTGACGCGCAGAAACGCGCTCGCACAGAGCGTGCTCGCCGCCGTTCGCGGGAAACTGAACGGCCGGGACACGGAAGAAGAGCGTCCCGAAGACATGGAAGATGACGCCAAGCCGGAAGGCGAAGAGGACGCGGACGCGACCGATACCGATCCGGATGCTGAAGCTGAGCAGGGCGACGAACAGGCCGAGAGCGATACGGAAGAGCCCAAGGATGACGAGGGCGACACGGAAGAGCCGAAGGCCAGCGCCAAGCAGACGGCTGGAATCCGCCGCGCCGAGCAGGGCCGCATCCAGTCGATCCTGAACCATCCGAAGGCAGCGTCCAATCCCGGCCTCGCCGCGGAACTCGCCTTCGGCAAGAAATTCTATTCCGCGGAGGAAGCGGGCGCGCTGCTCGATTCTTCGGCGGCTGGCGGCTCGCGCCTCGCGGACCGCATGCAGGGCCGGAGCCCGCAGCTTGGCTCCGGCAATAGCGGCGGCGCGCAGACGGAACGCCAGTCCGTCGTCGCGGCCGTCGGCAACGTCGTCCAGGCCATGCACGGCCGCAAACAGAAGGGAGCCTGACAATGGCTACAGCGACTTATGCACCGAATGACCTGCTCGTTTCCGACGTGCCGGTCATCGTCCGCAAGATCACTCTCTTGTCCGGACAGAACCTCAAGCGCGGCGCCGTGCTCGGCAATATCACCGCGTCCGACAAGTACACGCTCTCGGCCTCTGCGGCAGCCGATGGCTCGCAGGTTCCCTCTGCGGTTCTCGCCTTCGACGTCGACGCCAGCGCCGGCGACGTCGATTGCGACGCCTATTTCTCCGCCGCCTTCGACAGCACCAAGCTCATCCTTGGCGCTGGCCATACCGCCGCGAGCGTCGAGGCAGCTTTCCGCAAGGAAGGCGCGCCGCTCTACGTCCGCGTGCTGAAGTAACAGCCGAAACATCGAAAGGACCACCTTCATGGCTGATATTCTCCTCAATACCGCCGAACTGGTCACGGTGCTTCCGCCCCGCGACCGTCCGGAGGCATTCCTCCGTGACCGATACTTCGGCACGACCATCTTGTCGGATTCTGAAGAAATCGTCTTCGACAACATCCTGCCGGACCGCGAACTGGCGCCCTTCGTCCATCCGGACGTTCCGGGCCGTGATAGCGCCAACCGCGGCTTTAAGGTCACCAGCTTCGCGCCGGCCTATGTAAAACCGCAGAACACGCTGCGTCCGCGAGGCAACATGATCCGCCTTCCTGGCGAGCGCATTGGTGGCGAACTAACGCCGGCACAGCGCTACGCCTATAATCTCGCGACGATCATCGAGGATCAGGATCTTCGCGTTACGCGCCGCGAGGAGTTCATGTGCTCGCAGGCGCTGCGTACGGGTTCCGTGATCGTTCAGGGCGAGGATTATCCGACCCAGACGATCAATTACGGCCGTGACCCGGCCCTGACGATCGCATTGACAGGTGCGGACCGCTGGGGCGAAGTCGGCGTCGATCCGATGGACGACATCGAAGAGTGGGTGCAGCTTCTTGTCGACACCGACGGCTTCACGGCACGCGAGGTCCTGCTCGGCGGCGGCGCTGCCGGTTACCTCAAGAAGAGCCTAAGGTTCCTCGAAGCGCTCGACAACCGGCGCCAGGACGGCGGCGTGATGCAGCTCGGTCCGGTCTCGACGGGCGCAGAGAACAAGTACTTTGCGGTGCTCGGCTCGATCGGCGAAATCACTTTCGTCCAGTATTCGCAGCCTTATACGGTTGCCGGCGTGAAGAACAACTTCTGGCCGTCCATGGGTGTCGGCGTCTTCGATCCGTTCGGCTTCATGGGCCGCATGGCTTATGGCGCGATCCTCGACAACCAGGTGCTTCGCGCCATGGAGCGCTTTCCCGACATGTGGATGGAGCGTAACCCGTCCCGCACTGTCATCCAGACCCAAGCGGCTCCTCTGCCGATCGCGCCGAACGCGAACGCCAGCTTGTTCGCGCTCGTCCGTTAAACCTGAAACCTCGGAAGCCTGCCGCTTGTCGGCAGGTTCTTTCCCCAAGATAATGGAGGCTCCCAGTGAGCAAGACAGACCGTTTCAACGTCAGCGTCAAAGCTGGCGGCAAAACTTATGCGCCGGGTCAGGCGGTTCCGATCGGCGGCAAGGGCGGAATGACGGACGAGGATGCAGCGCGGATCCGATCGGAATTCGGCACCTTCACCGGCTCGCCGGAAGTGAATTCTGACGCCGGCGGTCTGCTCGGCACAGCAGAGATCGAGGCGCTCAATCAGCGCAACGACACGCTTGTGACCGAAAAGCGCGAGCTTGAGGGCAAGCTGGCGGCGAAGACGCAGGAATACGAGCGCCTCGTAGCTGAAAACAGCAAACTGGCAGCGAAGTATGAAAAGCTCGACGCTGATCATACGCAACTCGGCAAGGATAACATCGCACTCGGCGAACGCATCACGACGCTCGAAGCCGAGATCGTCAAGCTGAAGAAGCCCGCCTGATGAACCCGCGTTCCGCCATTTTCGAGAGGATGGGCGCGAGCTTCGACAGGGCCTTCGGCAATGTCGACGCCGTTTTCACCATCAACGGTGAAGCACGGCCAGGCGTGCGCGCCATCTTCCGGAAGTGGCGGGATGTCGATGAAGGCGAAGAGCAGGGGCAGGCCGTCGAAGGCACAACGCACCTCCTTTCCGTCGCGCATTCCAAGGTGCCCGATCTCGTCAGCCAGCGCGACAGCGTGACGATCTTCGAACTCGACGCCCTGCAGCAGCGGATCGAGCCCGGCAGCACCTTTCAAATCAAGAACCACGCCGACGATGCGCGCTCGATGCTCCGCATCTATCTCTCGGGAGACATCTGACATGAGCAAGACCGATCAGATCGAAGAAGCGAAGGTCGTCCGCGAGGATCCTGTTGCCAAGCTCTATCGCGACCTTCGCACCGCGGGTGACGGGCCGGACAAGACGGCTGCTCGAAAGCTGGTCGCCGGTATGACGCAGCGTCCCTGGGAACAGCTGCCACCAGGCTTGAAATCGGCCATCCGCGCCGATATCGGCCGCTTCGTCGACGACAAGAAGACGATAGAAAACATGTTCGAGGCCGGCTATTCCGCGACGCTCGTCCGCCGCGCGCTGCGCGATCTCGGCAAGGGATCGCTGTAGCGTGGCGCACGTTCGCAGTCAGGCATTCGCGGCGGTCAAAGCGCAGCTGGCCGCCATTCCGGAATTCGCCGGCGCGGGCAAGGTGGCGCGCGGCCGCGCCGCGGCCATTCCGCAGGAACTCCTCCCGGCTCTCACGCTGACGTGGGCTGAGGCCAACGAGGCCGCTACGATGCGGCCATGCTCCGGGCCAAATGGCGAGGACGGCTATGACCGGCAACTGCCGCTCTCAATCATCATTCACCTTCGGGACGACGATCCCGAGGAGGAGTT
Source organism: Rhizobium etli 8C-3 (assembly GCF_001908375.1). Taxonomy (NCBI): domain Bacteria; kingdom Pseudomonadati; phylum Pseudomonadota; class Alphaproteobacteria; order Hyphomicrobiales; family Rhizobiaceae; genus Rhizobium; species Rhizobium etli. The sequence goes on from NZ_CP017241.1 coordinate 1,420,014, forward strand.
TGACCGGATCTGCGTTCTCGTAGAGTCGGCGATGGGCGGCGACATTCTGCTCGGCGGCACGGTTATCGAGGCCCTGCTTCAGACGTCCCGCTTCTACGTCAACCCGCAGACGGGCCTCGCACTCTGCGTCGGCGTGCTGAACTACATGGTCAGCTACAAAACCGTCGCGGCCAATCCCGAAATCACCGCCGCCTGAGCGGCTTCCTCAACCAGCTGAAAGGACCTGTCATGGCACTCGGCCGTACACTCACGCTTGCCCGCGAAGACGGCGCCGCCGCCTTCGATCTCGTCTGCATCACCGAGCAGCGGTCTCTCGAAATCAACAACGAAGAGATCGACATCACCAAGCCATCCTGCACAGATCCGGGCTCGAAACTCGTCCTGGCGCTGATGTATGGCGTCCAGTCGATCCGCTTTTCGGGGCAGGGCGCCTTCGTCGACAACGCGACGATGAAGGCCGTCTCGGCCGATGCCGTCAACCAGGTCGTCAAGACATATCAGGTAACAGTGCCAGGCGTCGGCACCTTCGAGGGCGATATGCTCATCTCGATGACGTTCTCCGGCGACAAGACCAACGAGCTGCAGGCTGATATCCGCTGCTCGATGACCGGCACTGTGGTGTTCGTCGCGGCGGTGTAAGGGGAGAATTCTCATGCAATTGCCAGCCAACACCCTTCGTGGTGAAGCGCCGTTGAAGATCGGTTCGGTAGACTTGATAGTTGTCATCGAATTCGGGCGCCTCGTTTCCCTTTCGAAAGCCGTCGGGACTGATAGCCTCGATGAGCTCTACCGCCGACTTCTCGGTTTCGAACCGTGGACTGTCGCTTGCGCGTTGCGATGCCTCGTGCTGCATGAGGACGGACCGGAAAAGGAAGCGGCACTCGCCGCAAAAGCAATTAGTGAATTGAGTGTCGCGGACGAGGCTGCCTGGCAAAAGGCAATGAACACCGCGATGCTCTCTCATATCGAGGCTGGCCGAAAGATCAGGAACGACGCGCCGCTCTTCGATCAAGTGGAGACAGCCGTCTCGGGGGAGCGAGCGAGCCCCTCCTAATCGATCATATTCGAACGCTATTTCGAATTGCGACGGCGCCAGGTCAGTTAGGGTGGACACCATCGACCTTCTGGAAAGCAACCGCCCAAGAATTTGAAATGGCCATGGAGGGGCTCTCCGGCAAATTCCGTCATCAACCGCTGGTATCTCGCGAACAGATGAGACGGCTGGCTCTAATGCATGGCAAGAAAAAGTCGCTTCGTGACCATCCTCGCCACACAGTCATCGGTGCGCGATAGTCGTTACAGTTCACCCCCGCTCAAACGGTGGAGGATCGAACTATAGGGAAGTCGCGCGATGACCGTTGCGGTCGTTCCCAGCCGCGCCGTCACCATTGCCGCGCATAGCGGCGATGGCTGGCCTATCCTGATGCAGAAGCTTGTCGGGCTGTCGATAAAGTTCATGCCGCGGACATTCGCCGCCAAGATCGTGCGGCCGTCGGGTGCAGCTTTGATCGGCGGAATGACGATGAACCTCATGCCGCCGATCCAGATAGCCATGATCGACAACAGCACCAGCAATAGCAGAACAGGCATCAGCGTTTTCATCTCTTCCCCCGGCTGTACCGGCAGAGATTAGCGAAAGCCATCCGCTTAACAAGAAGGCTGAAAATGACGCGTCCAGATATCCCGATTACGTTTACTGCGAATGCGAGGTCAGTAAGGGCTGCTTTTGCTCAGGTGCGAGCGGAAGCAGCGATGACGGCATCATCAGTCGCTGGTCTCGCGACCAAACTTCGGTCTGGCATCTCGGGTCTAGCGGGAGTGGTGGCGAGTGGTCCCGCCGGGATCGTGGCGTCTTTGGGCATCAGCGGATTAGCGACCGCCGTGCAGGCTTCGATTGAATCGATCGTCCAATTGGGCAAGACGGCAAAGCTCGCTGGCGTCAACTTCAAGGATTTTCAGGAGCTGAAATATGCTGCTGACCAAAACCTGATTGGCGTGGACGCTTTGGCGGACGGGCTAAAGGAACTGCAGCTCCGAACGGATGAATTCGTACAGACTGGGCAAGGACCGGCTGCCGAGAGCTTTCAGCGGTTGGGGCTTGACGCAAAGACGCTCGCGGCGGGTCTCAAGGATCCCGCGAAACTATTCGAAACCGTGATCGACAGAATAAAGCAGCTCGATAAGGCTGCTCAAATCCGCATCATGGACGAGTTGTTCGGAGGCACTGCCGCCGAACAATTTATAGGCTTCGTCGAGAAGGGATCGCGCTCGATCAAAGATCTTCGCTCCGAAGGCGAGGCTTTCGGTATCGTCATGGACGAGGAGTTCTTGAAGAAGGCTGAGGAAGCCAACCGGAAGTTCAACGCGCTATCCACTGTCGTCGGCGTAACGCTCAAAAGTGCGATCGTTTCCGCCGCCGACAGCCTCTATGAATTCATTGACGGCTTCCGCGATTTCCAGAACCAGCAGAGCAGCACTCTTGAAACTCGCATCAAAGAGATAGGCGAGCAGAGCCTCGAACTCGAAACGCAAATTCTGAAGTTGAAGGATGCCGGTCGGAACGGGTCGGAGAAGCTTTCCGATACCGCGCGCGATCTTGGATTTGAGACGAGTAAGAACACTTTACTAGCTGGAGTGGAAGGACAGGTCGCAGCGCTTGAGGAGCAGCGGAAACAGCTGACCGATGAGGCTGCAAAAATCACTGATGTCTTGAATGGGCGCATTAAGCCCATGGATCGCCCCGCAGGCGAGACGTGGACGCCGCCCGTCGTTCCGCCTGCAACATCGAACTCAGGTCGATCGGGATCAACCAAGGCTGCGAGGGAAGAGAAGAATGCCGTCGACGATGTCATCGCATCGCTGAAGGAAGAAATCGCACTTGTCGGTGCCTCCGATGTTGAACGCGAAAAGATGGTGCAGCTGCGTCGCGCCGGCGTCGAGGCGACGTCGGCCGAGGGAAAGCAGATTTCATCGCTTGTCGAGCAGCTGCACCGGCAGGAAGAGGCCGAGCGGTTGGTGACCGAGCAGCGGGAACGCGGGATCGAGGCCGCGGAACGGCTCGGCCAGACGATGGACGACCAGTTGCTGCGCATCGTCGACGGCACATTCGACGCCCGCGACGCTCTTGCCGCGCTGGTGCAGGAGATCCTTAATGCGACAACGAATGGCAAAGGTCTGTTCGGCTCGCTGTTTAGCGCTCTGGCAAGCGGTTTCGGGGGTGGCAACGCATCCTCGCTGAATTCCTCCATCAACTTTACCGGCGCGAACACGACACTCAGCGATTTTCTCGGCTATGGCGGCGCGCGCGCAGGCGGCGGCGACGTGACGCCGGGTCGCATCTACCGGGTGAATGAGTACGAGGACGAGTTCTTCGCCCCGTCTCAACACGGGCGCATCATCGCGCCCTCTAAGCTCCGCGGGACCGCTGCGGCATCCGAAACCGGCCGCTCTCTCGTCGAAATCCGTCTTGGCGAAGGGCTCGTCGGCGAAATCCTGCAGCAAAGCGCTGATCAGTCTGTCCAGATCGTGCGGACGAACAACGAGGCGCAGGCGAATTACCGGCAGAACGGCGGGACACTCTGATGGCGGCGCAAATCATCACGCTTCCGAGCGTCATCTATAGCCAGGTCGACTTCAAACCCGTGCGGCCGGGCGATACGAACCAGATGGACGGCCGTCGCAGCGAAAGCCAGATCTTCGGGACGCCCTACTGGATCGCCAAATACACGGCGGAGAGGCTGACGACCGTCGAGGCAGCGACATTCGATGCCTTTGAGATGGATATCGAGGATGGCTGTCTCATCGAGGCCTATGACGCGCATCGTCCTCGACCGATCGCTTACCAGGGCAGCAATCCACTTTCCGGCGTGAAGGCGGGCGGGGGTGCCTTTAATGGTGATGCCGTCCTGCAGTCGATCACGAACAGCCGGGCGATCGTCGTCAGTGGGCTGCCCGCGAATTTCCAGCTGTCAAAGGGCGACTATCTGGAAATCCGCAAATCGACCTACAAGCGGTCGCTGCACAGAATAATGGCGAACGCCGTTGCCAGCGGTGCTGGCGTCGTCGCGCTCTCGATCCGCTTCGGCCTAGATCTCGGCGTCTTCACGCTGCCCTGCACAGTGCGCTTCGAAAAGCCGACCTGCCTGATGATGGCCAACAAGGGCAGCTTCAGCATGCCGAAGACATGGCCGAACTACACCGCAAGCTTTTCCGCAACGGAGTTTTTCCCCAATGAGCCTTGATCCTGCCGTCCAGGCCGTTGTCGACAAGGGGCGCATCGTCCGTCTCGATCTCATCCGCTTCGATATTCCCGGCAAGACTGTCGGCTATCATCGCGGCGGCCGTCCCTACACCTATAACGGCCTCACCTATCTACCGAACCGATACCTGCAGATGGGCGGGGCGAGCAGCGCACTTGGCATTGCCGTGACGACGCGGACGATTGTGTTTTCGAATATTCCGGTCGCCGATCCTGACGACGCCATTGCGCAATTGGAGAACTATAACTATCCGAATGCGCCGGTGATCATCTCGCACCTGGCAGGCGATCCGGACACCGATGAAGTCCTCGGCGTGCTGGCCTCGACGATCTATGAGATCGACCAAGTGCGCTACAACAAGGGCGCGCTTACCGGTTCCGAACGGACATTGACGCTCTCGATCGATCTGCAGCCGCCCGGCCGATCGGCGCGCGGCACAACGGGCGCCAAGCGCAGCCAGGCCGAACAGCAGTTCGACAATCTGGCGAGCGACACATTCTTCGAATATGCGGCGACGATCGGCAGCATGCCGGAAGAGTGGGGGCAGCGATGAACCGTTTCCGCATCGTGGAAGCTGCCCTGGATCGCGAGGATGCGAAGCCGTATCTGCCCGGCGTTTCCGACTGCCTGTTCATGGGCTTTGCCGTTGTCGACGATCTGACGGGCTCTTCGTTGGCGAAGAAATTTGCCAGGGCCTACCGGACGCTCGCCAGTTCGCAGCGGGCGCTTCGCAGGCGCGGCTTTTCGAGCTTGGTCGACGCATGGTCGGCGGAACTTCAGCAGGAGCCGAGGGCGCCGGCGGCTGCGCGCTTCGGCGACATCGCTATCGTCCGCACCGCCGATGGCGTCGAACATGTCGCCGTCTGCATCGGAACGCGCTTCCGTTCAAAGACCGAGAAAGGCCGTGTTGATTTTGGCCTCTCGGATGTCATCGCATCCTTTCACATCGGTTGATCTGAATGCCCATTTTCACAGGTATTGCGGCCGCCATTAGCGGCGCGCTGTTTGCTGGCTCGGCGATAGCGACGTCGCTCATTGCGGGCGGCCTGGCCTTTGCTGTGCAGCTCGGCATGAGCTACCTCAATCGGCAGAAAAAGCAGAAATACACGGCCGTTCAAGGCGAGGTGCAATTTGGAGCCGACGTCCCGGCTGGGACCGGCTTCGGACTTCTGCCGGTCATGGGGCAGCGCGTCTATTATGCCAAGTGGGGGAAGGGCAACAAGTTCAATGCCGATGTCTTCGCGCTGGCAAACGGCTGGTGCGATGGACTTGAGCCCTACGTCTATTTCTACGGCCAGAAGTACAATCTGATTGCTCGCGATATCATCGACAATGAGGTGGCACATTATTGGGTCGAGGGCTTTGAGTCGCACATTTCCATCCGCTTCTATGACGGAAGGCCGGGGCAGGGGCCGGATACCAAGCTTGTCGCCGACACCGCCAATCTCGGCAAAACATGGAAGGCGACCAGCGTTGGCGCCGGCATCTGCTATGTCGTTGTCGAGCGCAGGTATGATAGCGACAAGTTCTCGAAGGGGCGCCCGGATTTCAAGTGGGTCTTACGCGGCCTTCGCGAATATGATCCGCGCAAGGACTCGACGGTTGCGGGCGGGTCCGGCCCGCAGCGTCTCGACAATCCTGCGACCTGGGCGCACACGACGAACCCTGCCGTTCACCGGCTGAACTACCAACTCGGCCTTCGCGGTCTGCTTTCCGGCCGCACGTTGATCGGCGAAGGCAAAAGCCTCGGGCAGATCGACCTTGCGACTTACTTCCTGTCGATGAACGTCTGCGACACGGTTCGCGCCGGCAAGAAGACCTATGAATGCTCGCTGTGGGTCGATGGCGAGATGGACCATACAGAGATCCTGAAAGAGTTCGACGACGCCATGGCGGGCTACGGGCTCAACCGGCGCGGCCTCTCCGGTGTCATTCCCGGCGCGCCGCAAATCCCGGTGCTGACGCTCACTGCCAATGACATTCCCGTTGACCGGCCTCAGGAAATCCAGCGGCGCAAATCGGCCTTCGATCTCTACAACTATATTTCCGGGCAGTTTACCTCGATCGAGAGCATGTGGGAGCCGGAGAGCCTGAAGCCGGTCACCGTTAACGCGGATATCGCGGCCGACGGCCGCCGGCGGCAGACGACGAACGATTTCCTGCAGGTGACCGATCCGGACATCGCGCAATACCTGCTCAACATTCGCTACCGGCAGAACCGTAAGGGCGGCAGTGCCACGGTGCCGGTGAGCCGTCGCGTCGGCCTCGCCGTGCAGGAAGGCGAGTGGATATCGTTCGAGGGCGTGACTTGGCTGATCACTGAATGGCAGTGTGACGAGAACTTCCGCTTCACGCTGAAGTTGGCCGAAACTGGTTCCGATATCTATGACGATGGCGACATCGAGCCGGGTCCGATCGTCATCCCGCCGACGCCGCCGATCAATCCGTCGATGCTGTCGACGGTGCAAAACTTCAATGTTCAGGGTGGCATGATCACCGGCGACGGCGGTTACGACCAGCCCGCATTGAAGTTCACCTGGGACCCGCCGGATGATCCGACGATCACGGCCGTGCGCATCCAGTACCAGATCAACGGCGGCGGAGAGATGTTTCAAGAACAGTCGCTTGATCCGGAGAGCGGCGAATACACGACGACGAAGAATGTCCTGTCGGATGAACTCTACGCCGCGCGTGCGACGATCACGACGGTGCCTGATCGGCTGAAGACCTATACACCGTGGATTTTCGCGGCGACAAAGACCGGCATCATCGATCTCAATGTCGGGCTCGGCCAGGTCAACCAGGATGTGCTCGATCGCTTCCATCAGCTGCAGCAGGAGCTCGACGATAACCGGCCGCTGCTCGTGCAGCTGCAGGAGGCGTTCCAGTTGGCGACTTCGGTGTTCGAGCAATCGCGGCGGCGCCTGACAGCAGAGGTCGGCAGCAACAAGGCGATCTTCGACGAACAGATCGTCGCCATTGCCGACGATCTGAGCGCTGCGGCGGCGCAAACCACGACGATCTCTGCGAGCGTGGCGGGCCTTTCCGGTGAGGTCAGCAGCGCCACGGCACAAGGCCTCGTCAAATTCGGTGTTGCCGCCAATCAAAGCGGCGTCGATGCCCGGTTCTCCGTCTTCCTGCGCGGCTCGATCAATGACGTCTACAAGGAAAGCGGCTTTTACCTTGAACTCTACACCGAGGGAGGCGTGCAGAAGTCGCGCTTTGCGGTGCTTGCCGATCAGTTCGTCGTCACCGATGGCAGCATATCGACGCTGCCGATGGTGTTCGAAGGCGGCGCTTTGAAACTGCAGATCGCCAACATTGGGACGGTGACAGCTGGCATCCTGCAGAGCCCGAACGGCAAGATGGTGATTAATCTCAACGCGGGAACGATTGAGGTTTTCAGCTAATGGTGCGCCTGAAGTGGGGGCCGGATTATGAGGGCGTGGCGGCTCTGAAGATCACTAAGAACAACGCCGATGACCCGCTTACTACACCTGATTCTGCTGTTTCAAAGTTTCACTTCAACAGCAAATGGGACGCGAACGTCAGATTCGTCGGTCAGGACAAGCAAACTTATGCCGGGGGGAATGTTACAAGTTGGTATCCAGCGGGGACGAACAAGAACACATTCAAGCGGCTGAAGTGGGGTTCGGACCTCGGTTACAATAACGTCTTTTGGAAGGGTTCTTATTTTCAGGAATCCGGACAGCTTGATTATGAATTGCCACTGTTCGACCTCAAGCCGGTCACAAGCGACGGGTGGACAATTTATTGTAACATTCAAAAAGCGACAGGGGAGCTAGACACCAAGTGGTATAGCTACCCAATGATCTATGCCGGGTGGGCCAAAGGGTACTTGCTGGACATCGGCGGTGACTTCCCACTTGACGGAGTGTCTTTTACCGCCTTGTGCGCGTACTGCGAAGGCTCAACGTGGGGTCCGGGCCGCAGTGTGCAGGCCATCGTTTATAACCTGCCCGGCGACGATGCGGACATCCTGTATCCGGCGACGACACCGGTTCCGGGACAAAAAGTCGTGCAGATAACGAGTGATTTCTGTCGCGTGGCAAAGCCGGGCTACGCTGTGACCGACATTGCGGCAAAGCTCGCCTTTGACAGTTCGAACCGCCCGGCCAAAGTCATCGCGTCCGGTGATATCGCGCTTCCGAGCGGTGTCGTCACGACGTTTGATTTCTCCGCTAACCTTGTGGGAATTAACGTCGATTCCTCATCGATCGTTGTCGATGTTATTCAGTACAAAGGATCAACGATTGTCTTTCCGGCAACCATCCCCGATGACGAGGACGACTATGGTTGCCCCTACCGCGTCAACGGGCAAACGATCGAATTCAATAATACCGGTTCCGCTTGCCGCGCACGCTTCATCGTCATCGCACAGGACGATTCCCCACCGACGTCCGGTTCAAACAAGGTATTCAGACAGGTCACTATTGGCGGCGATCCGGTGTTTCAGTTTCTCCGTCCCGGAGCGGCAAGCACTCCCAATCTTGCCGATGTGATCATAGATAGCCGCTGGCCGTGCCTCCAGATTATCAAGACCGGCGTCTTTTCCATCCCGAACAGTAGCGGCGCGGCACATAATACTGACATAGCATTCACAAGTGCGGGGCTGTTTCCGTTCGTCAAATACCATACGATTCATCCAGCGGGGCCGCTCCCATTTTCAAACAGTCTCGGCACGGTCAACAGTTCCGCGTCGGTCCAGAAAATCATTCGCCTTCCGCAAGTTGCCGCAGGTTTCGTCAGAAACGGGGAGTCGGGGGCGAAAACTTCTTACATCAGCGGCGAAACGACAGTTTGCGAGTTGACGACAAACCGGGCTCGATTCGTGACGTATCGCGGCGGTCCCTATCGCAAACAGTATGACGACGGGATTGAAACGATCTCCGTCAGGAACCCCGCGACGCAAATTCGCTATTACATCTTCGGCATCCCGGCTTGATACAGCCATTCCCGTTGCGGGGCGTTTAGGCACCTGCAACGAAATTCGCGACTGCAATCCCAGCTCAGAGGCACCTGAATGACCGCACCCTACACATCGGGGCAAGTAACCCTTGTCAATGGATCGGCCGCCGTGGTCGGCGTCGCAACCGGCTGGGCAACCGCGTTGATCGCCGGCGGCGTGCTGTTCGTCGAGGCGGACGGCAACGCGCTCCCGATCCTCGGCATCACCGACGACACGCACCTGACGGCCGCCGTGAAATGGAAGGGTGCCAGCGGCACCTATCCGTATGCGATCGTCCGCGACACCGCCTACCTGCAGCAATTGACGACCAATAGCCAGGCGCTGGCCGCGCTTGTTCAGGAGCTCGGCGGAGATGCCTTGACGGCGCTTGCTGCGCTTACGCCTGCGGCCAACAAGGTTCCGTACTTCAACGGTGAGGGGTCCGCCACATTGGCGGATTTCAGAACGAAGGGCCGTGCGATCGCCGCTGCGAATACGATGTCCGATCTGCTTTCGGAACTCGGTCCGGTGTTCGGCGGTATCTGCCCCGTCCCGTCCGCTGCCGGTGTCGGTCTAGCTGACGGAAACATGAACACAATCAACGTTCGAGGTGAATACACCATTGCGGGCGATTGGACCAACGGACCTGACGGGGCGGGTGCGGTCACGTACTCAGGTGTGCTTGATGTCATGGTGCGGACGTTCAATAACTTCTTTAAGCAAATATTCTATCGTTCAGGCGGTCGCATATATTCACGCGAATCGACCGATGGCGCGACTTGGACTACTTGGCTTCTTGATCCTGCGCTTAACACCGCTAACACCTGGACCGCGATACAAACGTTTTCCACCGCAACGGCCTTCAGTGCTTCGATAACGGTTGATGCCGGATCAAGTTACAGTGCGATACTCTTAAATCGATCTGGCATGAATGCCGCGATTGAGGCTCTTGCATCACCTGCTTTCCAACTTGGAACGCAAACAGCGCATCCCGTGATTTTTCGGGTTAACAACGTAGAGCGCGCCCGATTCGAGCCGACAAACGGTGACTTTCTAATTGGCACAACTGCGACGATCGACCCTGCGAGCGGTTCAACGGTAGGCTTGAACGTGCGTTGTTCAACCGGGCGCATGTGGCGGCGGGTGAGCGGCTATAATCCGTTTATTCAGGCGCGGCTTGTTTCTGAGGGCACTCTTCAGGAATTTTACTACGGTGCGTCGAGCGTCGGAACAATTGCCGTTACGTCAACATCGACAACTTTCAACACGACGTCGGATTACCGCCTGAAGACGAACGTTGAACCGCTCGTGACGTTCTCGGTTGAGCCGGAAGATTTCGCATCACTTAATAACGCGTTGCTCCGCGTTCTCGCATATCGCCCCGTTTCCTATAACTGGATTGCCACAGGTGAGCTTTCTCACGGGTTCATTGCTCACGAGCTACAAGGGGCGGCACCGCACGCTGTCACGGGTGAAAAAGACGCGATACGCAAGATTGGCAGAATAACGCTGCCAGATCGCGAAGAACAGCGCGAAATCCTCTTGCCGGATCGCATCGGGGAACGCGAAGTAATCGATCCGGTGACCGGTGAAACATACGTCGAGACGTACACGATCAAGGGTGAGACTCGCATAGAGACGTATACGGTCAAAGGGTCCGTACTGGAGAACGTTGACCAAAGTGAAATGGTCGAGGGCGCGACCTGGGAAGAAACCGGGGAAGTCCCGGTGTATCAGGTCGTTGACCACAGCAAGCTCGTTCCCGATCTCGTTGCCGCCGTTCAGGCGCTGACCATGACGGTGCTCGAATTGCGCCGGGAAGTGGACACTCTAAAGAGCGCCTAGCAGAACATCGCGGCGTTGTGGTTTTTGCAAATGAAACGGGCCGCACCCCAGCCGATGCGACCCGTCCTAATGGAGCGACGGTACACATTACAGCCGCCGCACGGTTAGGTAGCATAAGCGCTAGCTAATTTGAACTACCTCTTTTGGCGTAGTTTTCCCTTCCAATCTGGAGACTGAAATGTCTGAACCGCACTGGATCACCAGGGCGCGCAGCTTTATTGGCATGCGCGAAATTCCCGGCCCGAAACACGAGCCTCGCATCCTGAAATTCTGGGAGCTGATCAAGGCGCCCTTTCGCGACGACGAAACGAGCTGGTGCGGCGCTTTCGTCGGTGGCGTCCTGTCGGCTTCCGGCCTGCCGATCGTCGGCGGTGCTGCCGCGGCGCGTTCGTGGTTGAAGCTGCCGACGAAGCTTTCCGGTCCCGTCGCCGGCTGCGTCGTCGTCTTCTGGCGCGGCTCTCCGCAAGGATGGTCCGGTCACGTGGGTTTCGTCGTGGGCCGCGATCGGAACGGCAATCTCATGGTGCTCGGCGGCAACCAGGCAGACATGGTAAGCATCAGGCCTTTCGCCAAGGCACGTGTCCTCGGCTATCGCTGGCCCGATCCGGATACCGCGCCGCAGGCGCGTGAGCTGCCGATCCTGTCCAGCGACGGCAAGGTCTCCACCAATGAGGCGTAGGAACCCGCATGGGCTCTTCGAGTGGGGCCGACGGCGCCTGCTGATCTACCTGACGCTACTTTTCTGCGGCGTTGCGGCGACAGCCATCCTTGTCGTTGCGCTACAGGGGACGAGTACGGCGCTGCTGATCGCTCTCGTCGGCGCGATCTTCAGCCTCGCTGGAGCGACGCTCGGTTCATACATCTTCGGCGCCCAATGGGACACGAACAACGCCCGCAACGCCGGCGTGACCGAGTTGACTATCGGCGACGACCCTCCGGAAGGATATGCCGGATGATGGCAAAGATCCTCATGTGGCTGACGATTGCGCTGGCGGCCGTCGCAGTCGGCCTCGGCGTCATGCTTGCAATCAGCTGGGGCAATGTCGACAAGCTGGAGGCGGAGAAGGCCGTCATTCAGCGGGAGCTCGATGAGACGGCGGCCGATCTCAAGGTGTCGACCGACAACCACAATCGCATGCTGTCGGAGAAGAACCGCATGCTGGCGTCCGAGCGCGAGCGCGCCGCCGCTGAACAGAGCGCCGCCGTTCAGAGCGCGCGCATAGCCAAGGATATCGAATATGCGACGGACGGTACGAAATGCCGTGATAGCGATCCTATGCAGCGCGTTTTGCGCGGGCTGTGGAACGCAGAACATCGTCAAGGTGCCGGAGGCGTCGATCCGTTACCAGACGCAGGACGATCCGGAAGCGCAGCTGGTGTGTCCGGAGCCGCCGGCGGCGATCAATCCCGACACGGCAACTGACCGCCAGGTCGCAGGCTACGTGCTCGGTCTGCGCGACGGATACGGCACCTGCTACCGCTCGGTCACGACATATAAAATCTATCGCAAGGGAACAGCGAATGTCGCCAACTGAATTTGATCCCCGGATGCATCAGCAAATGGGGGAAGTGCTTGCCGAAATTCGCAATCTTCGCGACGCCTTTCGCCAATCGGAGATCAAGTCGGACAATAGTCGTGCCACCATGCATCAGCGCATGGATATGCTGGTCGACCGCGTAGGCAAGGTTGAAGGCAACGTCGCGGCCGTTCAGGAAGATATTTCAGAGATGCGGCCTGTAACGGACGATGTGAAGCGCTGGAAGCTTATGGGAATCGGTGCTCTTGCCGTAATCGGCATCGGCGGCATGGCGATGGGTGTGACGTTCGCGGACGCTATCCGGCGGATCGGGTCGATTATCCTAGGACGCTAGTGGCGAAACATGTGCTCTGACGTAGAGACTTTTGCCCTGACGAACGGTTGATAACCGCGGCGCACGGCCATGCTCCTTGGGCAGGGTAACACTGCGAACGGGAAGAACATGTTGCGCATGCTCGAATTGCAGACAACATCTTGCGTCCCGTTTTCGCTGAGTTGGAGGCTTTTATGCGGAGGTTGCCCTGATTTCTGGTTGCGGCGAGGGAGTTAAACCAAGGCCGCCATCTCAGCATCGAGAGCCCAACTGTGTAATCCTGGATTCATCGCAATCATCCCGGAGATACCAAAGCTGGCGAGTATCACGATGTAAGTGAATGTGCAGTTCGCCTGATTGGCTCTCTCCATAATGCCGTCCATGTATTCCGCCAAGCCTTCGATGATCGAGGAGACAACGACTTGAAACCGCCAGTGATGTCCGATTATCGCGGATCGAATTTGGCCGTCGGGGGAGGCCTCCATTTCTGCGGCTGAATTTGTGATGAAGATTACAGCGCTGAAAATTTCATCCCAATTCAGATCCGAGAAGTCATTGGGTATTTGGCCGTGACGTCTCTTGCCTTCAAAGATGACTCGGAACTCGTCAAACCAAGTTACAGGCCGCCCCTTGATGATCGTCGCCCCGAGCCATTTCGGTTCGTTCGGAATTTGGGCCTTAGCCCAACGCACGCGGCCATCATAACGCCAGCTAAGGAGGCTGCGAGCGTTTTCCGCCGTTACAACTCCATATTCCGATATTGATTTGCAAAAAGCGAGGAGGTCCCGGGCTCCACCTCCGAGTCGTGCAAGATCCCGCATAACGTCAGACGTGATTGTGCAACAGATGCGGACCTTTTCAGGCATCCCCTCCGTTATGATCGAATGAGCGAGGCAAGCCGCATGGGGCCCGTCTACTACACTTATCACGGCAATATGATCGATATCTTCCCAAGCAATTGCGAACGATTGGAATTCGTTCTGCCCCCTGATTGGACGCCCACCTTGCCATTCGAGAATTCTTGCGCGTGCCTGGTTCAAGTTGTGATCGCAAAGGTTCTCGAAATAGGATTTGCCTTCTGTCGCATTGATAAAGAGCAGGGATCTGCCAACAGCGATTATCATGTCAGCCGGCTCTCTACCGTTCCCCCATAGGGCTGGATGAAATGTCGACCTCGAACTAATCGAATGCTTCGAATACGAGGCTACAAGTTCTTCTTGAAGTGTTCTCGATTTTTTCCTGGCCACCGGCCCCTCCTTCAACGGAAGCTAAGGAAGCAGGGAGATGGAGAGAAGTCTAGGCGGTAGATGCGGTTGTCCCCGCTTTGAGGTGGTTCCAATCGAGAGCCGAAAATGTCCGGAATGCCGTGTCAAATTTCCGAATTTGGGCGTCCTGTGCGTCGACAGTCGGCTGATAACCGCGGCGCAGGGGAAATATTCCTGTAAGGCGGAAAATAGCCCGGCCTACTACTAACTTGATGTTGAGCGCCTCGATGCGTCGGTAGGCTACTACGAACTCAGCCTGCCTGAAGCTGGCGCAAGATTTCCGCCGCGAACGAAGGGCAAAAGTTCGTCCCGTATACCCGCCCATGCATCCAAAACGGCTTGCAGATGCTCAGTCGACAATGAGTTGCCAACTACTGACTGGATTCCCCGAAAATCAGGCTCGTCATTTAAAATTGCCGCTATTCCGAATTCCGATCTACTGATGAGGTGTGCCACATCATTCAAAGCAGTATCGGCATCGTAGGCATAGTAAGAATTGTTTTTGAATATCTCCGCTATCGTCAGAGCGATCCAATGCTGTCGCAAGGGCGACTGGGGATGAGTAAAAAGATGCTGGTTGAATGGGTCCCATTCTTTGCAGTCAAACAGGCGAAACAAAATGTAGACCGAGCTAAAAATCAGGCGGACGACTTTCTCAGGCGATCCATAGGCTTCCTGTAATGCTTGCTCCGCTTGCAAATTTGGCGGACGCGGCACTCCCTCGCGCATAACATCATAGGCCTTGTTTAGCGTGTATAATATTGCACCGGCGTCCGCGTCCATTTCGAGCGCCTGACGGATCAGTCCACCCTCAGAGCTTGTTTCACCGATAGCCTCACCTAAGACGGACGCCCCTTCTCGCTGTCGAAGCCAGTCCAAATGTCCAAATCGCAGATGTGTTACTTCATGAAAAAAAAGGAAGTCGAGGGCGGCGCCAAGCATGTAGTGAGCATAGATAGCGCGTACAGGGCACAGCGGGACAACACCTTGCCGATCGCGCGCTTGATTGATCAGATCGGTGACCAGATAGGGGATGTGTGCCCTCGATGCGTCTTCTTTGTTTGAATCCCCGATGTCTTTGAGAAATTGAGGCAGACTTAGTAAACGGCTAAACGTGTCCCGCAGGGTGAAATAGACACCGATGTTAAGCCCTACAAAATCAAAGTCCTCGGTAGGAGACGCGTAAGCAAATGCATTCAGCGAAGGGTGCGATGTCAGCCCATATGTAATAGGCCTGGGTCTGGCTGTGTAGTATTTATCAAGTGTAATATTACAATTATGCGTAAGTCTCATATGCAGACCAAGCATAAGCTTATACATATTTATTCGATGTCGACCTTCAAGAAAAAATATTCCTCCTTTGTTGTTGATAATTGATAGAATTTCGCTGTTTTCATGCTGCGGCAACGGTGGTATATAAATTTTATTCATGTTTCACATCAAGCCACGGCGGCCTGCTCAACGGGCAAGAGCACGAGTTTGTCATTTGTCAGCGGACGCTGCAACCTCCTTGCCTCCTCCCATGGTGCTGTCAGCCAGGTTTCGATTTCATCCACGTTCGACAAGATGACCGGCATGGCCTTCTCGTGGATCGGCGCCACGATGGCGTTCGGCTCGGTCGTCAGGAAACCGTAGAGATCCGCAGTCACCAAGCCTTCCTTGATCTTGCGGACGCTCTGCCATTGCGGCACCCAAAATCCAGCGAAGAACATCAGCGGACAATCCGGATCGGCCGCAAACCAGGCATTCGGCGTTCTGCCACCTTCGGGCTTGCTGGCCGAGTCCGGCTCGGCGAAGGCCGTGAAAGGAACGACGCAGCGAAATTCGACGCCGTGCCAGCGCTTCCAATGCTTGCTTTCGACATTGCGAACATTGGTGGTTCCGCCATCCGGCTCCATTTTCAGAAGCTCCTGGAAATCGACGTCCTTGCCTTTCTTTCGCAGGCTGTCCGCTCGTTTGGTCGCCGCCTGAAACAGCGCCTGTGACGAGCTCGGAAGGCCCCATCGCACGTTTGCCAGCTCCCGGCCGGCCGGTGTGTTGCGGACGATGGGCGCCATCCGGTCGGGCCATATCTCTTCGATCGGCTGCAGATTGCCGGTGCTGTCGATCATCGCGCGTGTGATCGCGCGGATTGCCTCCTGGTTACTCAGCATCCGGTAGAGATTGCACACATTTCCCTCCCTCGGCTCCCAATAGCCGCGTTTTGAAACTTCGTCAGTGTCGATGAACTGGCCGTTCCAGCGTGATTGAAATTCTGAGGCAGCTTCGCGAGTCGGGAAGCAAAAGACAAGATAGGCGTCCCCGTCGAGTTGCGCGCGATACTGCCGGCACCTGCTATCGATTTGCACACATGATGACAGGACCTCGCCACGAATTTAAGTCGTATAGTGATTGGCATGACGAAGCTGCGTCAATCAAAACCTCTCCTCCGGGAGCCGTGTCTGGCGCGTCGCAAACCGACGCCGCCGAAGGGAGAGCTGCGGCTTAGGAAATCAAAAGGAACGGGTGAATTGCCTGGCGGTGCAGTGACGACTGGGCTCGCCGTTGAGGAAGGTTCGAGACGAGCCCGTCGCACCCTGTGCCGTAGCTGATCCAACGTCACGGCGCAGATATCGATCGCGCGACGAAGTTGGGCGAACGGGGGGCGGACGCCATCCTTAAGTGATCAGCGGGCAACTGATCAACGGGCGACTTCGTCGCGCGACGTTTGGTGAACGGTCGATGCATCAAAACGTTCCAGTGCGCTAACGTACAGAAGAGGTTCCGCTTTGCGCCTTGGTATATGCTGTTTTACCGGCCCCGAATTGACGGCTAAGACCGGTTAAGCACGGAGGAGCACAAGATGTCCCTTCTAGATTTACTTCCCCTCGATGAAAGCCAGATCGACACGGTCACCACGGTGGTTCACCAGTGGTGCAAAAGTCATCATGTTCCGATAGAGAGCGGCCGTGGCCGTGTGGCGATGACGACCGCCGTTAGTCTCGCAATAGGGGGCGAGCATTCATCTCAAGCGCTCGCCGAGGCCCTCAGCCGCTCGATGCGGATCGAGCAGTTCAAGCGGCCGATAGAATAGTATTCATGCTGAATTCTCGGTGGATATTTGCTTATTGCGTGATTTAATTGTCGGATGGCAAAGCCCCCGCGTTCCAGGTCTCTTCAGGCCACCGATCAACCATTGCGATCCCGGCCGCGCAAGCTGCGCGATCCGGCGCAACCTAATCTTCCCCTCGATCCCTTGCCAGAACGCGTTGAGCCGTGCCTCGCGCTGTTGAAAGCAAGGCCGCCCAAGGGGCCGCGGTGGGCTTTCGAAATCAAATGGGATGGATATCGCCTGGCTGTACATATCGAGCCGAAAGGCGTTCGCATTATCACCAGAGGCGGCCATGATTGGACGGATCGCTTCCCGGCCATCGCAAAAGCGGCGAAGAAGCTCGACGTCGCGACGGCTATCCTTGATGGCGAGGCTGTCGTTCTCGATGAGCAAGGAAGGTCGGACTTCGGACTGCTTCAGCAATCGCTCGGCGACCGGAGCGGCAAGCGCATCTCAACCGAAGCGATCTTCATGGCGTTCGACCTTCTCTATTTCGACGGTCATGATCTGAGAACATTGGAATTCACCGCTCGGCGGCATCTCTTGGAGGGGCTGATCAAGAGCCGGGACGATGTCATCCGGCTTTCTGAAGAGATCGAGGCAGACGGAGATAGGCTTTATTTCGCCGCCTGCGAACACGGCCTTGAGGGAATCATCGCGAAAGATCGGGAGAGCCCATATCGCTCCGGCCGGCGCGGCGACTGGCAGAAAATCAAATGCATCCAGAGCGACGGCTTCGCGATCGTTGGATACGAGCATTCTTTCGTCGCGCGGGCTGGGATTGGCTCACTGCTGCTCGGAGCGCGTCACGGTCGCAAGCTGGTCTATGTCGGATCGGTCGGGACTGGCTTCAATGAGCGAACGGCACATGAACTCCGCGCCGCTCTCGACAAACTCAAGGTCAAGAAGCCGCCTGTCGAATATTCCGGTCGGCGCAAATATATTGTTTGGGTGAAGCCGACGCTGGTGGCCGAGATCGAATATCGCGCCTGGACGCATGACGGCAAGCTGCGGCAATCATCCTATAAAGGGCTGCGCGATCTGGAGGAGAACGCCGCAATTTACGAGATCCTTGCCAATTGAGCGCTCCCTCACCGCTCGACGCGTCGGTACTGTGGCATTAGCGGGAGGCACCCGATGATTTCGCAGACATCAATTGTGCGCGAAGTAATGCATCTTGATGGCGTTGGTGTAGAAGATACCAAAGCAGGATGCCCAGCGCAGCCGCAACGAGCCCGCCAATTTGGCCCACTTTCAGCGACCACTTCTCATCTTCCAGATATTGAATCTGATCGAGCGTAGCGCGGGATATCGAAGTGTGAACCTTTTCCCATTCCGGCATCAGCCCATCGTTAGATTTGCTTACTTGATCCAACCGCGCTATCCACTCCTGCCGTCGTCGCTCAAATTCCTCAGGCTTCATCGCTTCATTCGTTTCAGCTTTCAGCTCCGCGATCGTATCCTGATTATCTTTGAGGCGGAGGTTTAGGATTTCTTCTTGTAACCGCGCATCAAGTAACTGGCTTTCAATTTTTTGGTATCGTTCCGTAGACTGCCAAGTGCAAAATACAAACAACGCAATGCCTAGGAAGGTTGCAAATTTGTAGAGATTGTCTGTCGGCGCATTTGCTAGCATCGATAACTCTTGTTTGCTGGCAGCCGTCAGTCGCGATTTGGCACGGGAATCGGCCGCTGGAACGTGACTTCCTGAATACCGTCGCGTTCCTTTACCTCGACAACAGAGCCGGCCAGCGCCTTCAGCACGTCGATGAGTTCGACCGAAATAGTCTGTTGCGCAAAGGAATTCTGAAGCCTGTGGATGATCTCCACGTTCATTGACCGTCCGCTCTCTTCGGCCGCCTTGCGGATGAGTTCGCGCATGCCGCTGGGAAGGCGGACATTGAATTTCTCGGCGACCTCGCTTGGATACTTCGGCTCTTTACTCATTAGAAATTGTGATTGCAACAGGGCTCCAAAAAATCAATGGTGTCGACTTGCCACCATAGGAGCCCTATGCAACACATTAGAAATCGCTGAGGCATGGGCCGCTGGTCCCGCGAAATAAGAAGAAAGACGAACGCCTGTCTCGGTGAAATGGGTCTCCTGAAAGAAACACGAGGACATGCGACATCACCCGGGGCACTGCCGCGGATGTTTGTCGCATTGATGAATGAAAATCTAGGAAACAAGAAACATGCAAAGCGATGCATCACGTGCCGTGGCGGACGGCGGCACGAACGGTTCTCCTTGCCTTGGGCGGCGGGGACTTGTCACTGGTTTTGCGGCGTTTGCTGCTACATCGGGCCTGGCTGCGACGGCGCCTGTAAACGGGCCGTATGACCAGGCTATCCACTATCTGGGCAGGAGTTTTCAGACGGCAGCCAACCAGATGCTCGCCTCAGCGGGTAGAGAGCAGACGCAGGCTTTCTTGAAGATGATCGCTCTCGCAAATGCGATGAGCCTTGTTCCCGCCGTCGAACATCGAGCGATCGAGATAAAGCGCGGTACAGCCGCGTGGTCTCATCGGGAAGGAGAACTGCACTTCTGTCTGCCTATGGAAGTCGTCGATGCCTTGAACGCGTCGGCTCGGAGGGACGGATAGGATGAACGTTGGCCTACCGAGAAAGCGAACATGGCCCTCATGATAAGGGCCGGGTGCGAATGGGTCGAAACGCACCCTGAAAAGAAGACGTAGCCAGCAGTTCGGTCACTCTACACGGCATACGAATCCGCGTGGCCCTGCGACGAAAAATAGGCGACCTTCTATTTGCCGCGTCCGGACACCGAGCCCGTCGCCAAGCCGAAGAGGAAACCCACGATGCTGGTGATTATCTTTTCGGCAAACACCTTCTTAGATTTGTCCTCGGTTCGAAAATAGAGGACGGTGAACACCAGAAGCATCAGCGCAATAAAGCCAGTGAGCCCCAGCGCAATAATATCTTGGACGCTGCTACCTCCGGAGGTTTTGCCGCCTCTGATTTCCTGCGCCACTGCCTGCGTAACGAGCGAGGGAAGGGAAATAACCTCCGCTCGGCTCTCAACTACAGGCAAGCTGTCAAGAAGGTGGATTACGGCATTGACATCCGCTTGCGCCTTCTCAGCGTTGGCAGCTGCGTCAGGCTGACTCGCCACGAGCTTCTGAAGGTAGGCTAGGTTCTCGCTCGTCCCCCGCAGCTGTGCAACTATCCGTGTGGCATCGCCCTCGGGTAACTGGCGGAAATGTTCGACAGGCGTCGAAGTGATAAGCCAGCCGGTAACGACGGCGCTGAGGGAATAGCTCACCGCCATTGCACCAAGGCCGAAAGCCACAGCCGGAATTATGGAGCGAATGAGCGAACGAGCGCGCTGCTTCGGTGTACCAAGTGTGCCAGTTGCTTCAAGTGTGTCGTCGTCTTCTTGTGCCATGATGAAATCCCCTTCGCCCGTATGACTGCCCGACTTGCGTGGCGTTGGGAAGTACCACCGCCAGGTTGTCCCGAAAATATTGCCAGCCGACTGGCGCGCCGATTAAGACCAGCTGTGAGAAAAGGCAGCGGAATCTTGATTGGGAGAAGTCATCTTTGAAAACCCGAAACGTGTAAAACATGTGCATCCGTCATGTATCGGGACGTTCTTGCTAAGTCGTGAAAACGGCGCAATTGAAAAAGGGCCGGTTTTCACCGGCCCCCTCAGTCTCGTGTATCTGTTTACTTACATGAAGTAGGTCAGGATAAAGGCGGCAATCCAGTAGATCGTCCGCAACTCCACCGTACCTTCAACTTCCAACCGTACCCGCATTCCTGCGTCTCCGGTTCGTCAGGCGCCCTCGGAACCCTAAAAGGGGATTGAGGATAACTTCGAAGTCGTTCGGTCATTTCAACGGAAGGTGGGGTGGCCACCCCTAATCTTCCTCCTGTGAGGTTCGATTGGCTTGGAGCGTTGTTTCGTTTGTCAGCTTTGGTTCGTTGAGCGCGTGTTAATCAGTGAGCGTGAGAGCGTTGTTTTCACAGATACTTGTTGCTTTGAGACTTTGGGAGCGTTGTTCGTTGGTTTTCAGCGGTGTTCAGCGTTGTCATATCAAGGTTTGCGGCCGGTGCGTCCACCGGCACATAGAATGTGGATTGGAGCTGGTAAATCTGCAAGGGCGGGTTTGTGTTTTCCACACTGCTCAACTCGACCCGGCTGCAATTGTTTTCCAGCGGAATCGAGCTGCGGCGGGAGCAAAGAAGCACTGATCGCCACCGACCTCACCCTTACCGAGGGTGAGATCTATGCAATCATCGGATCGGCGGCTAGATCTAGGGCAAACCAATGAGGAACTGAGAAATGCTTCAGGAAACCGATCGAATTCAGGCGCGTGGAGAGTCCGGCCGCATTTATACGGTAATAGAGCGAACGAAAATCATCTCGATGAGGATGCTGGACGGCAGCGTGTCGCAAGCGAAGGGCACCAAGCAACTATCCACCGCTGATGGTCAGCATGTGAACTGGATCGACGAAAACACATTCCAAATTGTATTGACGGATGAGATATTGCATCGGATCACGTGAGGTCCAACCCGGTGTTAGTTTGCAGCTGATCCTCGATGCTTTTTTGCCTGTTCAGCTGCCTTTAGCATCTCTTTTCGATCGGCCCAGTGTATTTTTCCAAACCCATCTGAAACACCGACCTGACTAAATCCCGCGTCAAGGAACGTGTTGGTCGACAGTGGAAATACGAAGGTTGCGCCGTTGCCTACCTCAATGCGCTCTTTCGGAACATTGTTGGCGATGTGCGTATAGTCGGGATGAATATAGGCGGAACGCTTTCCTAATTTCCGATTGAGCCAACTTGGGCGAGCGAAGACAGCCACCGCACGATTGGGGGATGGCCCAAGGTTTAGAGCCTCCACGAATATGTCGGGCCCGATCGTTTTAATGCCGTCTGGCATGAAAACCTTCTTTATCGAAATCGTCACGCGAAATTTCGGCTTTTGAATAGCGTCCCTGAAGACCGTCCAGCCGGCAATGAACAATGAAACTGCGAATGACGCCGTTGAAAGCACAAGAGTGATAAGCTCATTGTTTGTCACGTCAGATTCCTTTGTCGAAACTGGTTGAATAGGGCCGATATCGCCGTCCGTCCAGGTTGAATGGCAATGATTGTCTTATGAGTTCCTCAAGGGGCGCTGCTCCGTGATGGCAGCGCGGATGGTAAAGGAACGCATCAAGAACTTCTGGTGGGACTTCGGTGGGACTTTCTGCACCAGTTGGCGCTTTTCCGTATATTTCGTTCCATTTTTATTCTGCGGGACCATTTTTTCCCTTGCGCCAAAAAACCCAAAAGACTAACAGGATCAAGCCGTTTCGGCGTGACGGAATGTAGCGCAGTCTGGTAGCGCACTTGACTGGGGGTCAAGGGGTCGTCGGTTCAAATCCGGCCATTCCGAGATTTTCACTCGTTGGTTCAACGAGTATGTTCGGGCATCCGGAAAAGCGGCTGGTTGGGCAACGCCCGACTGGCCGCTTTTTCTGTTCGGAGCAGTCACTTCCGGCTCTGAGCCAGCCTGAAATAGCCATGCGCCTGCTGCGGTTGATCCCACTGTAGCCGCGAGCACGACCACGACACGTGGAAGTTCCATGCAAAGCAATTGCTCTGCCTTGGACAAGTCGCGGACTGTCGCTGGGGGCGGCGACGTCCAATAGCGATCTGGTCCAGGGAATGGCCGAATCGCATCGCCTTTCTTGCTTGTGTCCACTCAATCGACGCTGTCGACCACATCGCGCCGTCTTACGAGCTTGAGGCTCCGGTCCGGCTGAATGATGTAGGTTTCCTCCACCCATCGGCCGGTCGGGTCGATAAACTGATGGGGGAGAACAGAGCCGGGCGGCGATTTGGTAAGGCGCGCCTGTGGCTGGCCTCCATATGTGATGCTTCCGCGTATTGGCTCAATTCCTTCCGAGTCGCTGGTGCAGCCAGACAACGCCAATGCAGCTATCAAAGTCGTCCGTCGAATTCCCATTACAGTCGGCCCTCTAATGTTTTTCTGCGCAACGGCGCAATGTTTCCCTATCGCGCGCCTCCGGCGCAGGAAGTAAATGGTGCGCTGTTTTATATGGGAAAGCATAAGCTTGATTGGCATGCAAAATAAAAACAGGCAGAACGCCAGTCAGGAGGCGCACCGGAAACCAGCCTGCGACCGCAGAAATTTGTACCAGTTGCCAAGCCTGAAATCGGCGCGCATATTATCTGCATCGTCGGCCATGGATGGGCGCCTGGCGAATGATGCGGTTGTGCTTTCGCCCTCATGGGAAGTGCGGCTTGATGCTCGATGCAACTTTTCATCCCCGTGATCTGCCGCTCTTTTCGGAGGACCTGGATCTGATTTCCGAAGTGTTGGATGTCGTCTGCAAGGCGAGGGGCCTAAGCCGCAACACGCCGGAAGCCGAACACCTCGGCGCGCTGATTATCCAACTCTATCGCCAGGGCGCCAAGGACAGCACCAAACTCACCGCTCTTGCGAAAGCCTATCTCTAGAAGCCCTCATTTTTCCTCGACCGAAATGCCGTTCTGGCCGATGCGGAGTTCGATGCCATCGGGCTTGCGCTCCTCATTGAAAACATAAGCGCCAAGGCCGATGATGACGACGACCAGGGCGCCGATGACGAAATAGAGACCATTGTAGCGGTTCAAGATGTTTTCCCCAACGTTTTGATATCGAAGAAAAAACGCGTGACGAGCCGGTTGGTTCCCCGTGCGGGCCGCCCTCAGTCGTCGTTTGCGGCGTTGAGGTTTTCGGGGCGAATGCCGTCATCGTTTGACGTTCGCGCCCGCAGACGCACGCCGGGGCCGCCTTCGTCCTGATTGCCGCTTGCGATAAAGATCACGCCGGCTGCTTCCAGCGCGTGCTTGGCGGCTAGGAATGCGCCAGGCTCGCCCATTCCGTCGCCGTCTTCGAGTGCCTCTACAGCTTCCGGCGTCAGGCCGGACGCAGCGGCTAGTTCATCGATGCTCATACCGGTCATGGCGCGAGCGCCGCGTATCTGCATTCCTGTAATCATGCTTGGAAGTTTAGCGCGAATGCCGCCGTTCTCAAGTAGTTAGGCCGCTATGTCCGGGGAAATTCTGCCGATAGCGATGTTCGAGTGCTGCGCACCCCCAGACGATGCCGAAGAGCAGATAGACATGCCGCCAATGGTCGATGTCGATCACGTTGCCGATGACCGCGTGGCCGATGACGCAGATCCAGGCGATCATCAGATAAGGTTGCCAAGGCCGGTTCCTGAGCAGGTTCTTGAAGCCGAGGTAAAGCGTCCACACAAGCAGCGACACATAGGAGACAAAGCCGAGCCATCCGTAGGTCGTCAGCGTCTTCAGCCAGATATTGTGCTCGTCTTCCGGAAAGATGGTGCCGAACACCATTGGGCCTAGACCGAGCGGTCTCTCCATCATCATCTGAAAACCGATCCGGTGGCGGTCGAAACGACCGAGATACTCGCCGTCATACTCCTGGACGAGTTGTGCGCGCGTGCTGAACAGATCGGCAACTTGCGGGAGTTGAAGCGCGATTAGAAGGGCTGCCACCATCAAAACGATCGCCAGAAGCGAGAGGATGAGGATGCGCAGCCGGAATGCGCCGCTTCGCTCCTTCAGCAGCATCAGGAAGATGAGCAGCACCACGCCGAGCAGGAAGAGACCCCAGGCGGCGCGCGAGAATGACAGGAATACTCCGAGCGCAACGATCAGCAGCGCGGCGGCGCGGACCGGCGAGGTCTTCAGGTCGCGCGTCAAAATGCCGTGGATCAGATAGAGAGACGGTACCACGAGGAACGGTCCGAAGACGTTCGGATCCTGGAATGCGCCCTTTGCGCGGTCGTAGAGCGTAAAGACCTCGGCGCCGGGAAAGGCATGGAAATATCCAAGTATGCCGAGCAACGAGGTGATGACGGCTGCAAAGACCCAAGCATTGAAGATCAGCGGCAGCCGCTTGGCGCTGTCTTCGATGATGGCCGCATAGAAGACCGAGGTCAGGGCAAGGAAGGTAGAGACCGCGACATACATCGGCCCGCCAGTCAGGTCCTTCATTTGCGTCAGCGAAAGCATGCCGCCGACATTGAAGGTCACGAGCAGGGTCAGAAGCATCGCGGTGAAACGCGAGATCCGCAGACCGAGGATGAACCAGATGCCGACGAGGCCGGCCATCCACAGTTCGTAAGGGGCAGGTTCATTGATGACGAAGCCAGCGAGGAAGACGCCGAAGGCAACCATCGCCGAGCCGATCAATCGCAGTGCGGCGCGCTGCGGTTGGGCGACGCGCGAATATGCCGCCTCGATCGCGCTCAATAGGCGTTTTCCGTGTTGAGCAGCCGCACCGGCGTCAGGAACAATATCTTGAGATCGAACCAGAGCGACCAGTTCTCGATATAGTAGAGGTCGTAGGCAGTGCGGAACTTGATCTTGTCGTCATTGTCGATCTCGCCGCGCCAGCCGTTGATCTGCGCCCACCCGGTCACGCCGGGCTTGACGCGGTGACGGGCGAAATAGCCTTCGACGATGTCGCCCCAGGCGCGATCTTTGGTCTGGGCAAGCACTGCGTGCGGCCGGGGCCCGACGAGCGAGAGATCGCCTTTCAGCACATTGAACAGTTGCGGTAATTCATCGATCGAGGATTTGCGGATGAAGCGGCCGACCGATGTCACGCGCGGATCGCCCTTGGTCACAACGACCTTGGCGTTGTGATCGCTCATGTTTGTGTACATCGAGCGGAACTTGAAGACGTTGATGACCTCATTGTTGAAGCCGTGCCGCTTCTGCATGAAGAAGACTGGACCCTTGGACGTCAGCTTGATTGCAATGGCCGTCAGGATCATCACCGGCCAGAGCAGGGCAAGCGCAAGCGATGCGAAGAAGAGGTCGAAGCCGCGTTTGGCGACCGAGTCCCAATCGCGGATCGGCTTCTTGAAAATGTCGAGCATCGGCACGGAGCCGATATGCGAATAGGCACGCGGCCGGAACCGCAGGCGGTTGGCGTGTGCAGCAAGGCGGATATCGACCGGCAGGATCCAGAGTTTTTTGAGAAGCTGCAGGATGCGGGCTTCGGCGCTGAGCGGCAATGCGATGATCAGCATGTCGATCCGGGTGAGCCGTACGAATTCGACCAGTTCGGCAACGGTGCCGAGCTTCGGATAGCCGGCGACCATGATCGGCGAGCGCTTTTCGCCCCGGTCGTCGAAGATGCCGCATATGCGGATGTCGTTGTCCGCCTGCTGCTCGAGAACGCGGATCAGATCCTTGGCAGGTTCGCCGCCGCCGACAATCACGGCGCGACGCTCCATGACGCCGTTGCGAGCCCAGTTGCGAATACCGTAGGCGACCAGGAAGCGTGAGCCGAGCAGGAAGGTTGAAGCAAGCGTGAACCAGGCGACATGCAGGCTTACCTGGCCCCAGGCAAGATCGCGGAAGAGCGAAAAGATCGGTTCCGTTGCGGCAAAGCCAGCCGCCCAGGCGGCGAAGATGCGCGGCAGCAGGCGAACGCGAGCCCGCAGCGCGGGAATGGAATAGGTATCGGCAAGCTGGAGCGCCAAGACGCCAAAGGCCGCCGCGGCGGCTGCGATGCCCGCCCGCTCGCCAAGGCTTTCGCTGCCGTCTCCAGGCCAGATCAGGAAGGCGAGCAGCCCGATTGCGAATTGCGAGAAGAATTCGAAGAGGCGCAGCTGGCCGATGACCATCGATGGCGAACGTGTTGCCTTGCGGAACTGTTCGGCGATCTGCCGGGCATAGGCGTTGATCTCTCCGGGCGTTTCCTTCCCGCCACCGTCTGTGTTGGCAGCGGAAACCCGCTTGCGCAGGGCCTCCACGTCGAACTGATCGCTCTTTTCTGCTTTGTTCATGGGGCTTCAGTCGCTCGTTGTTTCGAACGGCATTAGCAGAAAGGCACTAAGAAAGATTTACGGATGCCTCGTGGGTTTCGGAGGCTGAGGGCCCCTCGACGAGCGCGTGGTACAGCTTCAGGACATCTCTTGCCATCACCGACGAGGAAAAAACGGACTTCACCGAGTCGATCGAAGGCATGACGGCATTGTGCCAGCCCGGTGTCGTCAGCGCATCGGCCATGACGCGGGCTAGGTCATCCGCGTTGTCGGGCGCGACCAGGGCAGGGCTGCTCCTGCCGAGCACTTCCGGAATGCCGCCGACGCGGCTGGCAATGACGGTCTTTCCGGCGCCAAGTCCTTCCAGGATGATGTAGGGCATGGCTTCGGCGCGCGATGGCACCACCAGGGTTTGCGCCATTGCGAAGGCTTCCTGCACACGCATCGGCGGCAGCATGCCGATACGCTTGCCGAGGCCGCGCTCGACCATCATGTCGCGATATTTCTCGCGATCCGGCCCGTCGCCGATCATCAGCGCGGAAAGAGGGCGCCCAATCAGCCGCTCGGTCCTGGCAAATGCATCCACAAACAGATCAGGACCCTTAAGGTCCCGGAGCATTCCGACATAGATGAAATGGACCGCATCGGATCGTGTAGGAATGATCTGGAAATCCCGCTCCCCGATCCCGTTGTAGATCAGCCGCGTCATGGATCTCGGCCGGCCCACTTTCTTTGCATAGGTGTCTCGTTCGTATTCGCAGATGAAGACGAGGGCATCGGTAAAATATTCCTGCAACCGCTCCATCCGCAGAACGAACTGTCCGCTGAGCGACGAACGGGAGTAGTGCAGGCTTCCGCCGTGGGCGGTATAGAGGCGGGCTACGCGATACCTGTTCACCCGCAAGGCTGAGCCGACAAGGCGCGCGAGCACGCCGCCCTTGGCGCCGTGTCCGTGCAGCACGTCCGGCCGCAAACTTTTGATCTTCTTGTATGTCTCCCATATCACGCCGATATCGGAAAGCGCGACGGAACGCCGGATCGGTATGCGCGTCAGCCCGAGCGAGAGAAAGGGACGGATATCGTCGAAAAGCCGGTCCTCGTGCTCGCCGCCGGTGGAACTGTCGCAGAGGATGCCGATCTCATGCCCGGCCGTGCTGTGTTCTTCCACCAGATCGCGGACGTGGCGAAATATCCCGCCTACGGGCGATCTGAAACAATGGAGTATGCGGAGGGGGCGCGGTTCTGCCATCAGCGATCAGAACAGCCGTTCGCGGACATAGATCGTGTCACCGGCGATGATCGAGGACGAAATGTTGACACGCCCGGTCAGCACCTGACCGTTGATCTTGCGAGTGACGTCGACCGTGCCCTGATTGGCGCGGGAGGTGAAGCCGCCGGCAACGGCGATCGCGTTCTGCACCGTCATGCCCGGCACATAGGAATACTGGCCCGGCTGGCCGACTTCACCCATGATGAAGATGGAGCGGTAGCGGTCGACATCGATCGTCACATCGGGATCGCGCAGATAACCCTGCTGCAGCTTCTGGGCGATTTGGCCGGAAAGCTGCTGCAGCGTGCGTCCGCGCGCCGGCACCTGTCCGACGAGCGGGAAGGCGATGTAGCCTGCCTGATCGACCATATAGGTATTGGTCATGCTCGGCTGATCGAAAACGGTGATGCGCAGGCGGTCGCCGCTGTCGAGCGTATAGGGCTGGATCGTTGCCTGATTGAAAGCTCTCGGCGCTGGCTTATAGGTGTTGCAGCCGCTCAGTGCCGCCGTCATGGCGACAAGGCTCAGAGCCAGAAGCGTCTTGGGCTGGACAAAAAGCATCCGCGTTATGCTCACAGGAAACGAACTCGATCCTGCCGTTATCGATCCGTTAGGGTTAATGGCTGGTAAAAGATGCACGGCATTTTTTTGCTTTCTGCCCGGCCACGCTTTGCTCTGCTAATGCGGGCAACATTAACCGTCGGGTTACTATAGTCCTTTACGCTTCGCGCCATGTTTGTTCTCGGAGTACGAGTATGTCCGGCGTGACGGGTAATCAGGATGTGGACATCGACCTTGGCCAGCTCGTTCGAGCCGTCTGGGCCTTCCGGCTGAAAGTCCTCGCCGTCACGCTGATCGGGGCAGGGGTCGCATTTGCCGGCGCCAAGATGATCTCGCCGAAATACAGAGCCGAAACGCGTCTGCTGATCGAGCAGCGTGCACCGGCTTTCGCAAACACCCAGTCGAACGACGGCAACGGCGGACCGCTGCTCGACGAGTTGAACATTGCGAGCCAGGTTCAGCTTCTGCAGTCTGCCGATATCATCAAGCAGGTCATCAACAGCGAAAAGCTCTATGAGCTGCCCGAATTCGACGATGCCGTCAACGGCTCTGCGTTGAGCGACATCCTTGTGGCACTGCATCTCAAGAAGAACCCGCTTGAAAATCTGCCCGAAGAACGCGTGATCGATGCATTCATCGAGCGTCTTCAAGTCTACCAAGTCCCCGGTTCGCGCGTCATCGGCATCACCTTCACGTCGAAGGATTCGAAGATTGCTGCGCGCATTCCGAATGCCATGGCGAATGTCTATCTCGCGACGCAGAGCGGTGCCAAACTCGATACGAACTCGGAGGCCACTCGTTGGCTTGAGCCGGAAATCGAGAACCTTCGCCAGAAGGTAAACGACGCCGAGCAGAAGGTTGCCGAGTACCGCGCCAAACACGGTCTCCTGCCGACGAACGGTGGCAGCAACTTTCCGCAGCAGCAGCTGAACGATATCTCCGTCGAGCTGACCCGCGTACGCGGCGAAAAGGCCAATGCCGAGGCGCGCGCCCAGTCCGTCCGCAACGCGCTCGCCTCCGGTGAGGCGTCCGACACGTTGCCGGACATCATGTCCTCGCAGTCCATGCAGCGGCTGAAGGCTACTGAGTCGGGCCTACAGTCGCAGATTTCCGATCTCAGCACGTCGTTGCTCAACAACCATCCGAAGTTGAAGAGCCTGCGGGCGCAGCTTGCCGACATCAAAGCTCAGATCCGCCAGGAAACGCAAAAGATCCTGGCCAGCGTCGAGAGCGAGGCGAAGGTCGCCGGTCTTCGTGCTGCCGAACTCGAGCGCCAGTCCGGCACGTTGCGGGCAAACAGCGCACAGGCGGGCGAAGACGAGGTCGGCCTCAACGCCCTGCAGCGCGAGGCAAATGCCCAGCGCCAGCTGCTTGAAACCTACCTCGCTCGCTACCGGGAAGCCGCTTCCCGCGCCGACAGCAATTCGAGTCCGGCAGATGCGCGCATCGTCTCGCGCGCCATCGAGCCTGTCGATCCTTTTTTCCCGAAGGTCGTGCCGATCGTTGCCGTCGCTGCCGTCGCGACGTTGATCATGAGCGCCATCGTCATCATGCTCGTCGAACTCTTCAGTGGCCGGGCGCTGCGTCCGGTCGACGGCAACGTCGAGCCTGCCTCGCCGATCGAAGAAAAAACGCAGGCCGCCGTGCCGAAAGCCAAGCGTGATATCAAGCCCAGCATGCTTTCGGCACCGGTGGAAGAGGAGCCTGGGCCGCAGGCGCCTCCACCTCTGCAAGACGAAAACGAATTCTCGATCAGCTCTGTCGCCGATTATCTCACGAGCAGCCGGGCAACGCTCGCTGTTGCGATATCGCCGACTGGTGACGACGGTTCCGCGGCGACCGTTTCGCTCGCCCGTGCGCTTGCCGATGTCGGTCAGCGCATGGTTCTGGTCGACATGACCGGCTCCGGCTATCCGACCAAGCTGATGGGCGACGACCCGAATGCGCCGGGCGTGACCGATCTGCTGTGCGGCGCTGCCGCTTTCGGCGAAACGATCCACGGCGACCGTTACTCAGACGCTCATCTGATCCCGCAGGGCATCAGCGACATCCGCCAGGCGATGCGCGGGGCAGACCGGCTTTCGCTGCTGCTCGACGCATTGGCCTCAGCCTATGATCTCGTGATTGTCGAGTGCGGCGCAGCCGATGTTGCCGGTGTCTCCCGCCTGACGCGCAGCAAGGATGTCGAGATCATCCTTTCGATGCCAGTCGTGATCGAAGAGGACTTCGTCTTCGCGATGACGGAATTCGAAAGGGCGGGTTATCAGCGCGTCGTGTTGATGTCGGGCGACGAAACAATAGCGCAGGACCTCCCGCGCCGCGCGGCCTGATCAGACGCCGATCTTTGAACGAGCGCGCTGTGCGAATTTATAGAGGCCGGGCCGTGCCTTGATGTGGGCCTTGCTCCGCGTGATGGCCCAATGCGCAAGTCCGGCGATATTTCCTAGCAAGGACAGCGGCAGCACCACATCGTGATGATCCGTTTCGATCGGTGCCCAAGAACGTTTGTAGACCTGATCGCCGAGACCGAAATCGAAGAGCGCGACGCCTTTCCCGTGCAATCTCGAAATCATCTGCCAAAAGAGGAATTCACCCGGACTTGCATCCTTTGCAATGCTTTCGTTGATCGAACTGAACTGGCAGATCACATGATCACCCTTGCGCGAGATGCCGGATAGCGCGGCGATATGCCCTTCGTTTTCGCCCTTGAGGCGGATCGCGTGCATCTCGAGGCCGAAGTCGTCGCCGTGGCGAATGTCGATCAGGCCATGGAGAAAAGTCCGTGTTTTGGGGTCGGCAAACACGTCGGGCAGCCCGAGCGCCTTGAAGCGCTCGGCCTTTTGAGCGAAGAACTGGTCAAGAAGGGCGTGCTGCTCGCCGGCCGTCCCGCCAGCGACATAGTCGAATCCGCCGATGGATTCGAGCCGCTTCGACTGCACCCGGAACTTCTTCCGGCGGCTCTTGGAGTTCAACTGCTTGAGCGTCGCCTCGAAATTTTCAAGCAGCGGCAGCTGATAGGCGTGGTTCTGGTTCTGCACCAACGGCAACAGACCGAGCAAGCTCTTCCGGCCGCGCCATTCCAGCGGGATGTTCTGCAAGAGCAGCAGATCGGCCTTGCCGCGAAGGGTGTGACGAAGGCTCTCGGCAAAGCGATACGCGTCAAGGTCAACGGCGCCTTGGAGAAAACGCTTCGTGAAAAGTCCGGTATTGATATTGCTGTGATCGGCGCCGATGAACTTCGCGATCCGCACGCCATGGCTGCGCTCGATTTCGATCGGCAGGATAAAGGCCGTTTCTGACCCGCAAACGCCCCGCAAAATGACGAGCGGTCGCCGATGGGCCTCGATCCAGCTACGGCACCAGTCATAGCCCTGATGGAGAGAGGCCAGATTGTCCCGCTCCAGGGCGCGCCAATCCTTTTCCAGCATCGCAATCGTGTCGAAGACCGAGACATCCAGTTCCGCGTTCGGCGAGCGAAGGCTCGCAGAGCCTGCCTCGGCTTTCGCCGCTTCGTCGAGCAGCTGTTGATGGATATCGAGCTTGTGCGTCTGCACGGGTCTTCTCCGGTCAAGATGGCTTGACGGGAAGCATAAGGGGCGAGCGCCTTCATTTGGCTTAAATGCAAAAGGGCGGACTGTCTTTTCCGCGGATCACGGTTATTTCGGCGTTAACGGCGTTCACTTCTGCCGCGGACCGGCCATCCATTTGATGATCAGCATCGCCGGCAGGACCCAGACCAGGCCCGTCAGCGAGAAATAGAGGAGGTGAACCCGCCACGACGATCCCCCGAGTGCCGCGACGGCGATCGTGTTCGCCAAAAGCGCATAAAGAAGCACGAGAACGACGATGAGGATCGTGCCGATGAATTTGCGCAAGCGGACGGGCATGAATTCTCTTTCCGGGCTGTGTGGACCCGCGCGACGGCATGCCGCAAAGGTTCGGGGCTTGTTTTGCATGAGGCGTTGGGGCAAATCAACTGCCGGAAAGAAGGAGTGATCATGGCCGTCGCGAATTTGACCACGGAACAGTCGATCTTGAGCGAGGTCCGCAGGTTGGACCGGAACCGCCGTGCATTGCGCGTCTGGCTGGGATTCGTGCTCGTCGCGCTCGTCTGTCTCGTGCTCGTCGGCGGCGCCACGCGTCTTACCAATTCGGGCCTTTCGATCACGGAATGGAAGCCTATCCACGGCGTCGTTCCGCCTGTCACTGCTGCTGAATGGGAGGAGGAATTCAAGCTCTACCAGCGCATTCCCGAATTCCAGCAGCTAAACAGCCACATGACCGTGGAGGATTTCAAGACCATTTTCTGGTGGGAATGGGCGCACCGGCTGATCGCCCGCGCGATCGGGATCATCTTCGCTCTGCCGCTTGTTTTTTTCTGGCTGACGGGCATGGTCGAGCGGCGGCTGCGCTGGCCGCTAGCCGGCATCCTGGCGCTCGGCGGCCTGCAGGGTTTCATCGGCTGGTGGATGGTCTCATCCGGTCTTTCGGTGCGCACCGACGTCAGCCAGTATCGCCTCGCGACGCACCTCGTCATGGCCTGTCTGATCTTCACTGCCTGCATGTGGATCATGCGCGGACTTTCCCCGCATTCGAACGACGCCGCGCCGACCGAAGGCTCGCGGACATGGGCGGCGGTAATTGCTGTTTTCGCGCTCTTCCAGATCTATCTTGGCGCGCTGGTGGCCGGCCTTGATGCCGGCTTCGCCTACAATACCTGGCCGCTGATGGATGGCGCGATCATCCCCTCCGATCTTCTCATCCAAAAGCCCGCCTGGATCAACTTCTTCGAGAATCCGAAGACCGTTCAATTCACCCATCGCGCCGGCGCCTACGTGCTTTTCGCGCTCGCTTTCATCAACATGGTGGTTGCGCTTCGCGCAGCTCCCCAAACCACCCACGCCCGCCGTGCTGTCGTCCTCTTCGCACTCGTCACGCTGCAGGCGGCAATCGGCATCGCCACTCTCCTCCTGCAGGTCCCGCTTCATTGGGGTCTTTTGCACCAGGCAGGCGCCTTGATCGTTTTGGGCTTCGCCGTCGCCAACTGGCGCGGCTACTACGGTGAGTTTTCGCACGACACGATGATTGCGGAAAGGGACTGAGCCGGAGGGTGCGTCAGGCGCTTACCGCAAAGCTCCGTCGAGCGCCGGCATGCCGATGATGGCGGCCGCAGCGATGAGCAGATAGCAGATCAGCCGGAACGTGCTTTCCTTCGCCAAGCCGAACAGCTTCGAGCCGCCATAAAGGCCGAGCGCGTAGCCCGGCAGGATGACGAGCGTCAGAGCAAAGACGGGCTGCACGAAAAGTCCCAAGGCATAATAGCTGATTGCGCTGAAGCAGGTGGAGATCGAGAAGTAGAGGATGACATTCGCCCGCACGCGGGTGAAGTCGCTCTTGCCGCCGAGCCAATAGGCAACGACCGGCGGGCCGCCAAGCTGTACCGCGCCGCTGAAAAGACCGGCGATCAGGCCTACCCCGGCGCTCAGCGGCGCTCGCGGCTCGCCATGATGACGCCAGCCCGACACCAGGAGCGCCAGCAGCGAGATGGCGACGGCGGTGATGATCCATCGGAGCGTCAGAGGATCCATCAGCGCAAGCGCAACTGTGCCCGCAGGAACGCCGAGAGCAGCGCCGATCGCCATTGCGAAGACTTCAGGCCGGTTGGCGCTGCGCCAGGCAGGCGGGATCATTCCAAGTGTCGCAAGCCCGTCGATGATAAGCAAAACGGGAGAAACCAGCTTCGGGCCGACGATCGCGCCGCCCAGTGGAATGAAGATCAGCGCCGCCCCGAAGCCCGAAAAGCCGCGTGCGAGCCCGGCAATGAAGGCAAAGAGGATCAGCCCATAGATGCCGTGATCCGGCAGCGCAGCGCAAAACCATTCGGCAACGCCGGCCGAAAGCGTATCGATCGGCATGTCCGCGGAGCTCCGGAAGGCTTACGAGGCGAGCATCAGATCCATGTTTTGGACGGCCGCACCCGAGGCGCCCTTGCCAAGATTGTCGAGCAGAGCGACGAGGTTGACCTGACTGGTGCCCGGCGTGCCGAACACGAAGAGCTTCATCGTGTCCTTCCCGGCAAGCTCGACGGCATCGATCCGGGCAAGTGCCCGACTCTCCTCGAGCGGGACGACCGTGACGATATCCTGACCGGCATAATGGGCCGTCAGGGCCGCATGGATGCTTTCGAGCGTCGCATTACCCGAGAGAGCGTCGAGATGCAGCGGCACCTGGACGATCATGCCCTGCGGGAATTTGCCGACCGAAGGCGAAAAGATTGGCGCTCGGTCGAGCAGGCCATGGATTTTCATCTCCGGCACATGCTTGTGTGTCAGCGGCAAGCCATAGAGGAAATGCGGCGCGGTGATTTTATCGTCGCGGCTCTGGTCTTCGATCTGCGCGATCATCTGCTTGCCGCCGCCGGTATAGCCGGAGACCGCATTGACGGTAACTGGATAGCCGTCGGGCAGAATGCCTGCAGCTCGCAACGGCCGGATGAGGCCGATGGCGCCTGTCGGGTAGCAGCCGGGGTTGGCGACAAAACGGGCGGCCCTGATCTTTTCGGCCTGCTCCTTGTCCATTTCGGCAAACCCATAGGCCCAGCCGGGATTGACGCGGAAGGCGGTCGACGTGTCGATAACGCGGACATTGTTGTTGGCCGAAACCATCTGGACGGCTGCCTTCGACGCATCGTCGGGCAGACATAGGATGGCGATATCGGCGCT
Source organism: Rhizobium etli 8C-3 (assembly GCF_001908375.1). Classification (NCBI taxonomy): domain Bacteria; kingdom Pseudomonadati; phylum Pseudomonadota; class Alphaproteobacteria; order Hyphomicrobiales; family Rhizobiaceae; genus Rhizobium; species Rhizobium etli. The sequence goes on from NZ_CP017241.1 coordinate 1,455,675, forward strand.
GTTCAGCATGTCCTCCCGCATCGCGGCATTGCGGCGCTCAGCTTCCGGAATGGACACGAGCTCGACATCGCGGCGGCCGGCCATGCGCGTGCGGATCTGCAGGCCCGTCGTGCCGTGTTCGCCGTCGATGAAGATTTTCGGTGCCATGATAATCCTGCGCTTTCAACGAGTTCGAATTGCTTCCGGAATCAGTGTGTCATGAAGTTGATTCAGTCTGATAACCGCCCAGGGCGGCTGCGTGCCTCTCGGCGCAGAGGCCCAGCATATACATCGCGACCGTCGCCCCTGCAATGGCGGTGATATCTGCGTGATCATAAGGCGGCGAGACCTCGACCACGTCTGCGCCGCGGATATCGAGCTGCTGCAGGCGCTGCAGGACCGAAAGGATCTTGGCGCTCGACGGCCCCCCTGCAACTGGCGTGCCGGTACCTGGGGCATAGGCCGGATCGAGGCAGTCGACATCAAAAGTCACATAGGCCGGAGCGTCCCTGGTGTGCGAGACGATTGCCGAGGCGATCTCAGCGCCATTCATTTCTTCGATCTGATGGCCGTAGAGGATGCGGATGCCGCAATCCTCCGGCGCGTGGGTACGGATGCCGATCTGGATGGATCGCTCCGGATTGATTATGCCGTCGCGGGCAGCGCGTGCGACGAAGGAGCCGTGATCGATCCGCCGATTGTCGTCGAGCCAGGTATCCTGATGCGCGTCGAACTGCACCAGCGCCAGCGGACCGTGCCTGGCTGCATGCGCCTTCAGGATCGGCCATGTGACATAGTGGTCGCCGCCAAGCGTGAGCAGGAAGGCGCCGCTATCAAGAATCGTATTCGCCTGCCGCTCGATTGCCGCCGGCGCCTCCTGGTGATTGCCGTAGTCAAGCAGGCAGTCGCCGTAGTCGATCACCGCCATTTCGGCGAAGAGATCGCGATTGAAGGGATATTGTGGATCGTTGTCGAAGATCGCCGAGGCGCGGCGGATCGCCTGCGGCCCGAAGCGCGTTCCTGGCCGGTTGGAGGTTGCCGCATCGAAGGGGATGCCCCAGACGACGGCGTCCACGCCTGAAAGAACCTTGGTGAACCGACGCCGCATGAAGGAGAGGGCTCCAGCAAATGTCGGGTCAGTGGCCGAGGATGTGAGGCTGGTCGCCATAAAGGCGTGATCGATCGACTTCTCTGCCATGGCGTCCCTCCATCACATGTTGGCGGGACGTTGGACCAATCAGCCTCGACAAGGCAAGCCCCGAACGAAACGTAATTCCTGTCGCTCAGGACGCCTTGGCTTCGAATGCCGGCGGAAAGTCGCCGAGAGCCTTGGCCTCGTTGATGCGGGCACCGATATCTTCCTCGATGATCGACTCCAACTGCGAAAAGCTGTCGATCACGTAGTAGATCGGCTGGACGATATCGATCCGGTAGGGCGTTCTCAGCGCTGTCATCAGGTCGAAGGACCGGAATTCGCATGCCTTGCCTTCCATTGCTGCCCGCGTCTCGCTGGGCGAGGAGACGATACCGGCGCCGAAGCAGCGGCGCCCCTGCGGCGTGTTGATGAGACCGAATTCCACAGTGAACCAGAAAATCCGAAACAGGTGCCAGGAATACCCCTTGCCGAGGCCGACGGCCTTCTCGCCGAAGCGGCGCACGAAATTGGCGTAGCTTTTGTTGGTCAGCAGCGGGCAATGGCCGAAGACCTCGTGGAAGATGTCCGGCTCTTCGATATAGTCGATATGCTCGCGACGCCGGATGAACGTCGCCAGCGGAAACTTGCCCTGCGACAGCAATTCATAGAAGCGCGACGGCGGGATGAGGGCTGGGACGCCTTCGACGCCGAAGCCGGTGGTCTCGCTCAGACGCCGATTGACGTCGCGAAGCTGCGGAACCTTGTCCGGCTTCAGCCCGAGAGTCGTCACGCCGTCCAGATATTCCCGGCAGGCCTTGTCTGCGAGCAGCGTCATCTGGCGCTGATAGAGCTCGCTCCAGATTTGGTCTTCCTCAGCGGTGTAGTGATAGATGCCGTGCGCATCCGGCAGATTTGCCGTGTAGGTGCTCTCCTTGGTCATGAGCGGCCTCCCGTCCTCTGATCCAATGAGCCGGGTAATTCCGACCCCGGCTGTCATGTCACCATTATATCCCTGGGAATGCGGGTAAACATTTCAGCATTGCCGGATTATGGTTAGAAAATGGGAGAAAAATCCGTGAGGAGGGTAAAGAGTGAAAGAAAACTTGAAGGCGGCCCGCAAGCTCCTGCAGCTTGTGCAGGCCGGCAGCAGTCTGTCGCTCGCCGAGCTGGCGGAAAAGGCCGGCATGTCGCAAAGCACCGCATGGCGCAAGATGCAGGAACTGGAGACGGAAGGCGTCATTCGCAAGCGTGTGGCGCTGCTCGATCCGGCAAAGCTCGATCTCAAGCTCTGCATCATCGCCCATGTAACCTTGGAGGACCACCACGAAGAGGCGATCGAAGCCTTCGCCGCCGCAGTGCGCGACCGGCCCGAGATCATGGAATGCTATGCGCTATCGGGGACGTTCGACTATATGCTGAAGATCAGGGCGCGCGACGTCGAGGCCTACGAGGCGTTCATGACGCGCTACCTGATGCGCAATCCACATGTTCGCAATGTGGTTTCGAGCTTCGTCCTGCGCGAACTCAAGTCGACGACAGAGCTGCCGATCTGAGGGCCGGCTGCGATCGGTGGCAAATGAAAAGGCCGGGGAGAACCCGGCCTTCGCAAAAATCCGTAGTCTGGAGCGATTAGCGCTTCGAGAACTGGAACGAGCGGCGGGCCTTGGCCTTGCCGTACTTTTTACGCTCGACGACGCGGCTGTCGCGGGTCAGGAAGCCGCCCTTCTTGAGCACGCCGCGAAGGCCCGGCTCGAAGTAGGTGAGGGCCTTCGAGAGACCGTGACGAACGGCACCGGCCTGGCCGGAAAGACCGCCGCCTGCAACCGTTGCGACAATGTCGAACTGGCCGTCGCGGGCTGCAGCGACAATCGGCTGGCGCAGGATCATCTGCAGGACCGGACGGGCGAAGTATGCCGTGAAGTCCTTGCCGTTGACGGTGATCTTGCCGGAGCCGGCCTTGAGCCAAACACGGGCTACGGCGTCCTTACGCTTGCCGGTCGCATAGGAGCGGCCAAGCGAGTCGACCTTGCGGACGTGAACCGGAGCAGCTGCTTCCGACGACGTGCCGAGATCCTTCAGGGAAGAGAGGTCAGCCATTATCAGGCGCTCCTTACGTTCTTCTTGTTCAGCTTGGCGACGTCGAGGACGGTCGGCTGCTGTGCTTCATGGGGATGGTTGGAACCGGAGTAAACGCGGAGGTTCTTCATCTGGCGACGGCCGAGGGGACCACGCGGGACCATGCGCTCGACGGCCTTCTCCAGGACGCGTTCCGGAAAGCGGCCTTCGATGATCTGGCGAGCGGTGCGCTCCTTGATGCCGCCGGCATAACCGGTGTGCCAGTAGTAGACCTTGTCGGAATACTTCTTGCCGGTGAAAACGACCTTGTCGGCATTGATGACAATTACGTTGTCGCCGTCGTCAACGTGAGGGGTGAAGGTTGCCTTGTGCTTGCCGCGCAGACGCATGGCGATGAGGGAAGCTAGGCGGCCAACGACAAGCCCTTCGGCGTCGATGATCACCCACTTCTTCTCCACCTCTGCGGGCTTCTGGGAGAAGGTTGCCATAGTAATTCTCTCTTTTGGATCCCTGAGCCCGAGGGCCAAGGGCGTTTCTTGTTGCTTGGTTTGACGCGCTCAAAAGCCCGCCAAAAAGAAAGCAGCCGGGAAAGGCTGCGTTTCTGGTGCGGTGTATAGAGGGAAAGCCCCTGGCGGTCAATATCACCTATCTGCGCCAGTGTAAAAAATGCAATGTAAAATCAACGTGTTGGTAATGTGGTAATATGATACCGCAAATTTATCGCGGTGGAATCGAATAAGTTGCCGTCGCATGGGCCACCAATTCGGCGGGATCTTCCTGGAAAATGCTGGCTTCGATAACGGCGAGACGCTTTCCGAGCTTGAGGATCCGGCAGGTGCAGGTGGTCGGCTGCGGCTTAGGCAGGCGCAGGAAATTGATGTTGAGGCTGGTGGTCACGGCAAGTGCGACCGGGCCGACATGGGCAAGCACCGCGGCATAGGCGGTGACGTCAGCCAGCGTGAAGAGGGCAGGACCGGACACGGTGCCGCCAGGGCGCAGATGCCTTTCGGACGGATCGAACCGCGTCGAGACGCTGCCGGGGGTAATGTCCGTCACGGTAAAGACGCGCCCGTCCGTGTGGATCTGCGGGAAATCGGTCTCCAGAAACTGGTGGACCTCCTCGATCGTCATGACCGGCTGCATCGCTTCTCCTCGAAATTGCCGATAGCTTGTGACAGAACTGTTAGCACGAAATCGCAATGCAAGGAGTTCGTACCATGGCCGAAGTCGTATCCTTCCGGAAGGGCGCAAACGAGGATGGGAGCGTCCCCGTTACAAGCTCGCTTTGCGATGGCGTGCTGCGGCTTACGCTCAACAACCCGCCGGCGAACGTCCTCTCGATCGCGGTGATGGAACTGTTGATGGGCGAGCTTCAAAAAGCTGCTGACGACGGCGAAGTCCGCGTCGTGGTCATTGCCTCGACCGGAAAGGTGTTCTCTGCGGGGCACGATCTCAAGGAGATGACCGAGCATCGGGCCGACGCCGATGGCGGGGTAGCCTTTTTCGAGGAGACATTCGCGCTTGCAGCCGATCTCATGCTGGAGATCACCCGCCTGCCGAAGCCGGTGATCGCCGAGATCGACGGGCTTGCGACCGCAGCCGGCTGTCAGCTCGTAGCCTCCTGTGATCTTGCGATCTGTACCGACACCGCGACCTTCTGCACACCCGGCGTCAAAATCGGGCTGTTCTGCACGACGCCAATGGTTGCCGTTACCCGCGCCGCGCACCGCAAGCAGGCGATGGAAATGCTGCTGACCGGAGAAACCATCGATGCTTCGACCGCCAAGGACTTCGGCCTCGTCAACCGTATCGTGCCCAAGCAGTATCTGACTCAGGTCGTGGCCAAATACGCTTCCGTCATCGCTTCGAAATCACCCTTGACACTGAAGATCGGCAAAGAGGCCTTCTACCGCCAGCTCGAAATGCCGATAGAAGAAGCATATGGCCATGCGGCCCAGGTGATGGTTGACAACATGATGACTGCGGACGCCGAAGAGGGCATCGGCGCCTTTCTTGCAAAACGGATGCCGCGCTGGACCGGCGAGTAGCGCTCGACATTTTCCGCGACGCGTGGACAAGGCCAGTCGTTGCTCCATCATGCGAAATCGCTCGACGAGTTAGCGATCGGAAAGGTCAGTGGGCAATCCACATTCGATGGCGCTTGGTTCGCTTCGAAAACGTCAAGCAATCCGCAGCTTGGGCAAACGGCAATCTGCTTTCGATCTGGCTGTAAAAGGGCGTGGAGATGGGCGGTCGGCTTTCAAGAAAGGGTCTTCAAACGCAATCTGCCGCGCAGCTTTTACCCGAGCTTCAGGATCAACCCGCCGCTCGCGATGATCACGCCTGCCAGATAACGCCACGGGCCGGCTTTCTCCTTCAGGACCAGCACCGAAATGATGAGGGCAAAGAGGATCGACGTTTCTCGCAGCGCGGCGACTGTGGCGACGGGCGCCTTGGTCATGGCCCAAAGGGCAAACCCGTAGGAGGCGATCGAACCGGCGCCGCCAATCAGACCGCGCCACCAATTGCAACGGAAATGGATCGCGACTGGAACAAGGCCGCGGCGTGAGATCGCCCATCCGAAGAGCAGCACAGGCGGCAGCAGCGCCATCCACAGCGTATAGGACACGGCATTGCCGGAAACGCGCGCGCCGATGCCGTCGACATAGGTATAGGTGGCGATAACGCAGGCATTGACGAGCGCAAGCATGATGGCATGCTTGCTGCCGCCCCGCGCCTCGAAGGCAAGGGTCAGAATGCCGGCGCAGATCGTCATCGTGCCGATGAGCGCGCCGCCCGACAGGCTTTCGTTCAACACCAAGGCGCTTGTGGCGCTGATGAGGAGCGGCGCGCAGCCGCGCATCAGCGGATAGACGAGACCGATATCGCCTGCACGGTAGGCGGCCGCGACCAATTGAAAATAGGCAAATTGCAAGACGGCCGACGCGCCGATGAAAGGCCAGGCCGCTGGCTGCGGCAGCGGCAGGAAGGGCAGGAGCGGCAGCGCCGCCACTGCTCCGCCGGCCGACACGAGCGCCGCGTCCAGCGACTTGTTGGTCCCCGCCTTGATGATCGCGTTCCATGTTGCATGCAGGAATGCACCGAAGAGAACGAGCAGAATGACGTCGAGGGGCACGATGCGGACCGGAATGGGAGAAATGAAAAGGCCATCTGGGGAGAATGGGTATGGGCCGTGTTGATGCGAAAATCAATCTTGCGATCGGATTATGCAACCAGCAGGTTGTCTCCTGTTTGGAATTGACAATTGTCATGCTCGGTTCCGCCGTTAACGCGCAGCAACGACAGGCTCGGGGCGCGCGCTCGAAATACGTTTATTTTAGCTGCGCACACTCAACTATGAGGTGTTACTAATGGACACAAGAACGGAATAGGAACAAAGCAAATACAAAAGAAGTCTAATAGGTGATGATATTTCTCCGCTTAGTTCATCTCAAATTATACTTCTGTAATAAAGATATTATTCTATAATATTGCTATATCCATATTGATACAAATCCAAGTAGCAATCGAACCGCTTCTCCGGAAGCTGGGTGTTTCCGGCACCTGCGAAATCGTTTCCGGGTGGCGATCGAAAGCTACAGGGAGTTGTTTGGTACGAAGAACATCCCGTCAAGATTGTCGATACTCTGGCAGTTGAGGACCGGGCACGAACGGTCGTCTCTCGTCGGTATGTTCTTCCACTCCGCATATTCGTTGGAATCGCAGTACCGACTGTTGCGGACGTAGCGATCGTAAATCGGCAGGCCGCGAGGCGAGGTCCAGCGGAAGATGACGGCGCCCTGATTGTGGATGGCGGCGCGTGCACTTTGGCAGGTCATGGACATCGGATTGTAGCGGGAGATTGCCAGCGATGGTGAAGCCGCAAGAAATATTGCCGCGGCGAGAGCGAGTTTTTTCATCGTTATTCCTCCCTTGGGAACCCGGACGCCTATATATACGCCCGAAGGAACTGTCAGTTTCAACTCTCTGCAAATAATGTCGACTGGAGGAAAGATGATGAATCACGACCGTTATCCGGACGATTACATTGCCGGAATTTTGAACTCCGTAAAGACGATCGCGCTGACCGGGGCGTCGCCTAATCCGGCCCGCCCGAGCAATGGCGTGATGGGCTATCTCCTGTCGCGCGGGTACAATGTCATTCCCGTCAACCCCGGGCAGGCGGGTAAGCAGATCCAGGGCCAGCTCGTCTATGCCCGGCTTGCCGATATCCCGGTGCCGTTCGATATGGTCGATGTGTTCCGCGCCTCGGAATATCTCCATGGCGTCGTGGATGAGGCACTGGCTCTTGCCTTGCGACCGAAGGTGATTTGGTCGCAGCTCGGCGTGCGTGATGATGCAGCCGCGGCGAAGGCGGAGGCAGCTGGCATAAAAATCGTGATGGACCGCTGCCCGGCAATCGAAATCCCGCGCCTTGCCGCGTGAGTGCACGGATTTTTCCCCAGACGTCCGATGGTTGAAATGCAAGGCTGTTAACATTTGCACATCGTAGTCTATGCTCCGCCATCGATAGCGACGGGAGGACGTAATGGCGACGAGCGATCCGGGTTTCAACACGCTGGCAATCCATGCCGGTGCACAGCCGGATCCGGTGACGGGCGCGCGCGCAACGCCGATCTATCAGACGACGGCCTTCGTCTTCAACGATTCCGATCACGCGGCCTCGCTCTTTGGCCTGCAGGCCTTCGGCAATATCTATACGCGCATCATGAACCCCACGCAGGCGGTTTTGGAGGAGCGCGTGGCAGCCCTTGAAGGCGGAACGGCAGCGCTTGCGGTAGCTTCGGGTCACGCGGCGCAGGTCATTGTCTTTCATACGATCATGCGTCCGGGAGAGAATTTCGTCGCCGCCAGGCAGCTTTACGGCGGCTCGATCAATCAGTTCGGCAATGCCTTCGGGAACTTCGGCTGGCAGGTGCGCTGGGCCGATTGCGACGATCCGGCAAGCTTCCAAAACCAGATCGATGAGAAGACACGGGCGATCTTCATCGAAAGCCTGGCCAATCCCGGCGGGACCTTCGTCGATATCGCAGCGATCGCCGAGGTGGCCCATCGGCACGGCCTGCCGCTGATCGTCGACAACACGATGGCCACGCCTTACCTCGTCCGGCCGATCGAGCATGGCGCCGACATCGTCGTGCATTCGCTGACGAAGTTCCTCGGTGGCCATGGCAATTCCATGGGCGGCATCATCGTCGATGGCGGCACCTTCGACTGGTCGAAGTCCGGCAACTATCCGATGCTGTCCGCCCCGCGCCCGGAATATAACGGCATGGTACTGCATTCGACCTTCGGCAATTTCGCCTTCGCGATCGCTGCCCGCGTGCTCGGCCTTCGCGACCTCGGACCGGCCATTTCGCCCTTCAACGCCTTCCTGATCCTCACCGGCATCGAAACACTGCCGCTCAGAATGCAGCGCCACAGCGACAATGCCATAGCGGTCGCCAGATGGCTGAAAGCCCACAGCAAGATCGCCTGGGTGAACTATGCGGGTCTCGAAGACCATGCAAACCACCCCCTGCAGCAGCGCTATTCGCCGAAGGGTGCTGGCTCGGTCTTCACCTTCGGTGTCAAGGGCGGCTATGAGGTGGGTAAGGCCTTGGTGGAAGGCCTGGAGCTCTTCTCACACCTCGCCAATATCGGCGATACGCGCTCTCTGGTCATCCACCCGGCTTCGACCACCCATCGCCAGCTCACCGACGAACAAAAGACCGCTGCCGGCGCCGGTCCCGATGTCGTCCGCATCTCGATCGGCATCGAGGACGTGAAGGACATCATCGCCGACCTCGAACGATCGCTTTCGAAGATCTGATATCGTCTGACGCGTACAGCAGGTTGTATTCGATTTCACCGCCCAGAAACCCCCGAAAACAGGGCGCTCTCGGCGGTCAAACTTTTCCTCAACCTACTTCGTGGACCGGCCGTACGTCTTATGGTTACTAAGGGGTCGTGCCGATCTTGTTGGACGAACCAGGTTCGTAAGCACAAACCGCTTCAAGCAATTTGATCGTTAGCTCGTGAGCCTGGCCCGGGATGTGGGAGAACTTTTCGCGAATGAAAAGCTTGCCCATCATCGTCTCGGCAAATCGCGAGTCCATCTTCCCGGCGACATCCAAAACAACGGCGGCAAGTGGCCAACGCCATCGAGTATCCTGCGAGAGCAGAGAACTTCCGAGCGATGTCAGATGCTGCGGAATGATCAATATGCACTTCGTTCAGGAACGAATTCTGGAGGCCTTCATCTTGTCCACGGGCGGTCCACAGTCGAGATTGACGTATTCACCATCTCTGGAGATCAGCCGTCCGCCTTTAGTGGGGTTGGCATCGGCCGGACTCTAATCAATTTGGAAGAAACTACCCGGCCAGGTCAGCGGCGAGCAGATTGTGTTCGCTCATTACATTATAATTAGCTAATTTAAATTGAGATGGTTTTCCACTATTGAAACCGCCATCCGGTCCTATTCTCGCGCCGGCCAATTCGTCCGTACGCCTCTTTTTTTCACACATTAATCGACTTTTTGGGGAGGGTGACATGCACGTGTGGAGAAAAGCATCCACAGGGCACCGCATTATCGCTGAACTGCTTGGCGGTCTTTTGATGGCTGCGACAATATTCGATGTCGCCTTGGCCGGCGAGCTTGTGGATATGCAGCTAGTGATCGCGGCTGACGTTTCGACATCAATGGATGCGGAGGAAAAGGCGCTCCAGCAGCGGGGCTTCGTCGAGGCGTTTCGGCGCCCGGAAATTATCGAAGCAATCATTGCAGGCAGGAACGGCCGGATCGCCGTCGCATATGTCGAATGGGGCGGCGATGGACAGCGAAGGCTGGTCATCCCATGGACCACCATAACGAGTGAGATGGATTCGTGGCTTTTTTCGCTGAAGCTTGAGGCGAATTTACCGGCAACGATAAGCCGGGGCACGTCCATCAGCGGCATGCTTTCCTATGCCGATTATCTGATCCGCTCCAGCGGCTATGAGGCGACGCGCTCGCTCATCAATATCTCCGGCGACGGCGTCAACAACAAGGGGCGCGATGTCATGCCCGTCCGCGCCGGCGTCCTTGCCCGCGGCATCACCATCAATGCCTTACCTGTTGTGTATGGCGGATTGCCGGGGGATGAGGAAGAGGCCATATCGCCCGAAAAGCTGCTTGCCTATTTTAGGAGCGAGGTGATCGGCGGGCCAGACGCCTTTGCGGAACCGGTCGCAGCTCCCGAACAGTATTCGCCGGCAATCTACCGAAAACTTTTGCGCGAAATCTCCAACATGAGCGAAATCGCAGCGATCGGTGACAAGGCCCTTCATCGCTGAGCTTTGGCCGATAACCGTCACCACGCCAGATTCAGCGCATCCAGCCCGTGGAAGTGGTAGACGTCCTTCACAGACGGCGTCTTTGCCAGCTTGAGGCCGGGCAGCCGTTCGAAGAGGATCGGCAGGACGACATTGAGTTCGAGCCTGGCGAGCGGCGCGCCGATGCAGAAGTGGATGCCGGCGCCGAAGGAGAGGTTCGGCGCTTCGTTGCGGTCGGGCCTGAAGCTCAGCGGATCGGTGAATTTCGCCGGATCAAGATTGGCGGCGGCAAGGATCAGGCTCACCTTGTCGCCGCGCTTGAAGGAGATGCCATCGATCTCGACGGGCTCCAAGGCCCAGCGCTGGAAGATATGCACCGGCGCGCAGATACGCAGCGTTTCCTCGATGGTTCGCTCCGTTGCCGCTTCGTCTTTGAACAGTTCGGCGGCATCACAGCCGCTTTCCAGGATAACGCGGACCGAGTTGCCTATCTGATGCACGGTCGCCTCGTGGCCGGCATTGAGAAGCACGATGGTCGTCGAAACCAGCTCGGCATCGGTCAGATACTGGCCCTTGTGCTCCGTGTGGATCATGTGCGTCAGCAGATCGTCTCTCGGGCTGGCGCGACGCTCGGCAATCACCGTCTTCACATAATCAGAAAAATCGCTTGCGGCTCGATCGGCGCCGTCTTCGTCTTGGCGCGTGCGGCCGAAAAGATACATGCGGATGTAGGCATGTGACCATGCAAGGAGCTGCGGTCCCATCTCTTCCCGAATGCCGATCATGCGGGCGATCATCGTCACGGGGATGATATCGGCGAAGGCAGAAAGCAGCTCGACCTCGCCCCTGTCCTTGAAACCGTCGATGAGCCTGTTGGCGAGCTCCGCAAGCTCCGGCTTCATCTTCTCGACATGGCGTGAGACGAAGGCGCGGTTGACGAGGGTGCGCAGGCGCGTGTGCTCCGGCGGCTCGAGTTCGAGCAGCGAGTAGCGCTCGGCCAGATCGAAATTTGCCAGATGCTGCTCCGGCTCGGCAAGGCCCAGCTCTTCGCGCGTCGCGATATGCAGGATCTGGCGGCCGAAGCGTCGGTCGCGCAGCAATGCGTTCACATGGTCGTAGCCGGTGAAGAACCATTGCTTCTGCTGTTCCCAGTAAAAGGTCGGACAGTGGCGGTGCAGCGCTGCATAGACGGCGTTCGGATTGCCGTAGAAAGCCGGATCGCTGCTGTCGAGAAAAACGCGGCGGGTGGCGGGGTCGATCGAGAAAAAGGGCGCTATCATCATGGTTCCGAGGCTTAGCGGATTTGACGGGCCCCGAAAAGATGGATCGGAAGGTCAGCCGGCCCGTGACAGCGAACCCATCCGCCGGAGCGCGTCGACCTGATCGTCAACCGTCGGGACCAGTTCGCCCGCATTCCTATCCGTTTGCGCAGGTGCGGGGGCTGCGGCTTCTTCCGCTCCGAAAATGACGCTGCAATTCCGGCCAGCGGCCTTTGCCGCATAGAGTGCCCGGTCGGCTGCGGAAATCAGCTTGTCCATATTGGTTTCGGCCGCAGAGCTCAGCGCAATGCCGATGCTGACGGTAGCCGGCACGATCGCCTCGCCGGTTGCGACCGGCACGCGGCAGAATTCGGCACGGATCGATTCGGCAAGCGCCTCTGCCTCTATCTGGTCGGCAACGATCGCGAATGCCGCGAATTCCTCGCCTCCCATGCGGCCGAAGACGCTGTCCGGCACGAACTGGCGCGCGGTCCTCGCAAATGCCGAAAGAACGGCGTCGCCCGCCTGATGGCCGAAACGGTCGTTGACGCGTTTGAAATGATCGAGATCGAAAAGCAAAACCGCGACCTGCCGCTTGTCGTTGAAGGCCTTCTCCTGCATTGCATCGAACCGGGTGAAAAGGCCGCGCCGGTTCCAGACGCCGGTTAGTGAATCGGTGAGGCTCAAGGCGCGCAGGTGCTTTTGCGAACGTTCCATGATCATGCGGCAGGTGAGTGCGAAGGCGATCGTCAGCAGGAAGGCACTCGCCATCGCAGCCGCGCCGCTGTAATTGGTCGCTTCCGCGTCGCTCGGCAAAGTCACGGCCATCGTCAAAGCCACGGCGAAGCAAAGCCATGCCTGGACGATGAAGACGGCGGCAAGTTTGCCGCGCGTCGGTTCGCGACGCATGCCGGCGCTGCAGACGGCCATGGCAAGGCCGGTGGCGCCGGTCGCCGAAGCAAGATTGTAAAGGATGACGCGGTTGCCGTAGTCGTCGTGGACCCAGGGCAGGTAAACGCCGCCAAGCCATATCGCCGGCGGCAGCAGCGCCCACCATTCGATCTTCCGGCGATCGAGCGCCATGAAGCCTGCAACCCAGGCGCTCTGGCCGAGGAGTGCGGTCGCGTTGCCCGCCTCGATCGACAGGATATCGGGGATTTGGTTGCGCAGCGCGATCATGGCAAAACCGGTGCCGCTCAGAAGGAAGCCTAGTCCCCAATAAAGATAGGCTCTGTTACGCACGTTATGGCGCCATGCCATGAACAAAAGCAAAGCGAGCGTCATGGCTTCCGAGCACCAGATGGCTAATCCTGTCGTAACATTAAACACGGCAACACCCCTTGAAATGCGGGCATTCTCGCCGCTGAAATTCTCCAGTCGATTAATCCCGGAACGCCTTGTGCCCTATATTCGCCATTAGGCTTTCCACAATGTAAACCGCCTTACAGCTGTCCGAAATGCATTTAGCTTTCGTTCATCCTGTCGCGGACAAAAGCTGTGAGCGTTCTTGCCGGCCCCTCCCGGTCAAGCGGCAACTGGGAGATAGCCCTGTCAAGAGGTTCATCTTTCGAAGGCTCGCCTTCTTAACGTTATCCTTATGCGTGTCTTGAAGAAGAGGGCGGTGACACTCTATGTAGGGATGAAGCATTTTCTTTGATTCCCGGCGGCAGCCGGCAGACGTTGGCAAAGGACGCACATGAGAAACCCAGTCGATACCGCTATGGCCCTCGTGCCGATGGTCGTGGAACAGACCAATCGCGGTGAACGCTCCTACGACATCTATTCCCGCCTGCTGAAGGAACGCATCATCTTCCTGACCGGGGCTGTCGAGGATCATATGGCGACGCTCGTTTGCGCCCAGCTTCTCTTCCTCGAGGCCGAAAACCCGAAGAAGGAAATCGCGCTCTATATCAATTCGCCGGGCGGCGTCGTGACTGCCGGCATGGCGATCTATGACACGATGCAGTTCATCAAGCCCGCGGTTTCGACCCTGTGCATCGGCCAGGCTGCCTCGATGGGCTCGCTGCTTCTGGCCGCCGGCCACAAGGATATGCGCTTTGCCACCCCGAATTCCCGCATCATGGTTCACCAGCCCTCCGGCGGCTTTCAGGGGCAGGCATCCGACATCGAGCGCCACGCCAAGGATATCCTGAAGATGAAGCGCCGGCTGAACGAGGTCTACGTGAAGCATACGGGCCGCAGCTACGAAGAAGTTGAAAAGACCCTCGACCGCGACCACTTCATGGATGCCGACGAGGCTCAGATCTGGGGCGTGATCGACAAGGTCCTGACGTCGCGCATCGAAATGGAAGGCGATCAGGCCTAGTAATTAATAGGGATGGTGTTTTTGCCGCCACAGTTCTATCCCATTTGTGATTGAACAAGGGGTTTCATGCGGTAGCGAAGACGCTAATAGTAACTATTAATGCTATGTTGAAATTCTATGACATAGCATTCGGCATTCGAAGGGGAGTTCGTTGCCGCCGGAACCCGGGCATGTTTTGGTTGGGTACCGGTTTTTACCCCTTAAAGCCTTGGCCGGCTGATGCTCCGGTGGGAGCAGGCCGGCGGGCCATTGAGTGGACCGCGATTTCACCTTGAAATGCGGCGTGCTGGAAGGAAAGTGATATGAGCAAGGTCAGCGGCAGCAACGGCGGCGACTCCAAGAATACCCTGTATTGTTCGTTCTGCGGAAAGAGCCAGCACGAAGTCCGGAAGCTAATCGCCGGGCCGACCGTCTTCATCTGCGATGAATGCGTCGAACTGTGCATGGACATCATCCGCGAGGAGAACAAGTCCTCGATGGTCAAGTCCCGCGACGGCGTTCCCACGCCCCAGGACATCATCAAGGTTCTCGACGAATACGTCATCGGCCAGCGGCAGGCGAAAAAGATACTGTCGGTTGCCGTCCACAACCATTACAAGCGCCTGGCACATGCCACCAAGAACAGTGAAGTCGAACTGGCGAAGTCGAACATCATGTTGGTCGGCCCGACCGGCTGCGGCAAGACCTATCTCGCCCAGACGCTCGCCCGCATCATCGACGTTCCCTTCACGATGGCCGATGCAACGACGCTGACCGAAGCCGGCTATGTCGGTGAAGACGTCGAAAACATCATCCTGAAGCTTCTGCAGTCTGCCGACTACAATGTCGAGCGTGCCCAGCGCGGTATTGTCTATATCGACGAGGTCGACAAGATTTCCCGCAAGTCCGACAATCCCTCGATCACTCGCGACGTGTCGGGCGAGGGCGTGCAGCAGGCGCTTTTGAAGATCATGGAAGGCACGGTCGCTTCCGTTCCCCCGCAGGGCGGCCGCAAGCATCCGCAGCAGGAATTCCTGCAGGTCGACACGACGAACATCCTGTTCATCTGCGGCGGCGCCTTCGCGGGTCTCGACAAGATCATCTCGGCACGCGGTGAAAAGACCTCGATCGGCTTTGGTGCGACCGTCAAGGCTCCGGACGACCGCCGCGTCGGCGAAGTGCTGCGCGAACTCGAGCCGGAAGATCTGGTGAAGTTCGGCCTCATTCCGGAATTCATCGGGCGTCTGCCGGTTCTGGCAACGCTCGAAGACCTTGATGAGGATGCGCTGATCCAGATTCTGTCGGAACCGAAGAACGCCCTCATCAAGCAGTATCAGCGCTTGTTCGAGATGGAAGACGTCGAACTCACTTTCCACGAGGATGCGCTGCGCGAAATCGCCCGCAAGGCGATCGTACGCAAGACGGGTGCCCGTGGCCTTCGCTCGATCATGGAGAAGATCCTGCTCGATACGATGTTCGAACTGCCGGCGCTCGAAGGCGTTCGCGAAGTTGTTATCTCCGAGGAAGTTGCGCGCGGTTCTGCCCGTCCGCTCTACATCTATGCGGATCGTCAGGAGGAAAAGGCAAACGCCTCGGCCTGATGCCGGTCCTCGTATGGTTAGATTTAGGGGCTTGCCGAAGGCGGGCCCCTTTCTATTTGAAAAACCGTGAACGGTCCTGTTAATAATGGCTGGCAAGACTGGGAAAATACTATTGTTGACGTTGCGGAATGCTCCGTCCTTGGCGATGATGGAACGATTCCATAGCGGGTTCTCCGGCCTTGTGTTTTAGCCGGTTCGGAAGGGTGAGCTCCGATCCAGTTAGGTGTTTCATTGTACTAGCATTGCGTTGTAATAAAGCTGTCACAACCGTGGAGCGCGGACAGTAGCGTGGCTTGAAATGCATAGTCAGAACCTCCACTTGTAGCCCAAGTGAGAGTGCCGCCGGTCGCATGCGGCCGCGCAAAGAGCCCGGAAACGGGACGATGGAAAGGAAATAAAATGACGAAGAAAACGTCTGTAGCGAGCAGCACTGCCTATCCTGTTTTGCCCCTGCGCGACATCGTGGTCTTCCCCCATATGATCGTGCCGCTGTTCGTCGGACGGGAAAAGTCGATCCGGGCGCTTGAAGAAGTCATGGGGTCTGACAAGCAGATCATGCTGGTCACCCAGATCAACGCGAGCGACGATGATCCGGATCCTTCAGCAATTCATAATGTCGGCACGGTTGCCAACGTTCTTCAGCTCCTGAAGCTGCCCGACGGCACCGTGAAGGTTCTAGTCGAAGGCCGCGCCCGTGCCGAGATCGATGCCTATACCAGCCGCGAGGATTTTTACGAGGCGCTCGGCCATGTGCTCGAAGAGCCGCATGACGACCCCGTCGAGCTCGAAGCACTGTCGCGCTCCGTCGTTTCGGAGTTCGAGAGCTATGTAAAGCTCAACAAGAAGATCTCGCCTGAAGTGGTCGGCGCTGCCAGCCAGATCGACGATTATTCAAAACTCGCCGATACGGTGGCGTCGCACCTGTCGATCAAGATTACCGAAAAGCAGGAGATGCTGGAAACCACGAGCGTCAAGGCTCGCCTCGAAAAGGCGCTCGGTTTCATGGAAGGCGAGATTTCGGTCCTGCAGGTCGAAAAGCGCATCCGCTCGCGCGTCAAGCGCCAGATGGAGAAGACCCAGCGCGAATACTACCTGAATGAGCAGATGAAGGCGATCCAGAAGGAGCTCGGGGACGGCGAAGAAGGCCGCGACGAGATGGCCGAACTGGAAGAGCGCATTTCAAAGACCAAGCTTTCCAAGGAAGCGCGCGAGAAGGCCGACGCCGAGCTGAAGAAGCTGCGCCAGATGAGCCCGATGTCTGCAGAAGCAACTGTCGTGCGCAACTATCTCGACTGGCTGCTCGGCATTCCGTGGGGCAAGAAATCGAAGATCAAGTCGGACCTCAACCACGCAGAACAGATCCTCGAAGCCGATCATTTCGGCCTGGACAAGGTCAAAGAGCGGATCGTCGAGTATCTCGCGGTGCAGGCGCGTGCAGCCAAGCTCAAGGGCCCGATCCTGTGCCTGGTCGGACCTCCGGGCGTCGGCAAGACCTCGCTTGCGCAGTCGATTGCCAAGGCGACCGGCCGTGAGTATGTCCGCATGGCGCTTGGCGGCGTTCGCGACGAAGCCGAAATCCGCGGTCACCGCCGCACCTATATCGGCTCGATGCCAGGCAAGGTCATCCAGTCGATGAAGAAGGCCAAGAAGTCCAATCCGCTCTTCCTGCTCGACGAGATCGACAAGATGGGCATGGATTTCCGCGGCGATCCGTCCTCGGCCCTGCTCGAAGTTCTCGACCCGGCCCAGAACTCGACCTTCATGGATCACTACCTGGAAGTCGAATACGACCTGTCGGACGTGATGTTCATCACGACTGCGAATACGCTGAACATTCCGGCGCCTCTGATGGATCGCATGGAGATCATCCGTATCGCCGGCTACACCGAGGACGAAAAGCGCGAAATTGCCAAGCGGCACCTGCTGCCCAAGGCCATCAAGGAACATGCGTTGCAGCCGGAAGAATTTTCGGTCAGCGACGATGCCCTGATGGCAATCAGCCAGCAATACACCCGCGAAGCCGGCGTGCGTAACTTTGAACGCGAACTTATGAAGCTCGCCCGCAAGGCAGTGACCGAGATCATCAAGGGCAAGGCGAAGTCGGTCGCCGTCACGGCTGCCAACATCGACGACTATCTGGGCGTTCCACGCTTCCGCCACGGCGAAGCCGAGCGCGAGGATCAGGTCGGCGTGGTCACCGGTCTTGCCTGGACGGAAGTCGGCGGCGAACTGTTGACGATCGAAGGCGTGATGATGCCGGGCAAGGGCCGCATGACCGTCACTGGCAACCTGAAGGAAGTCATGAAGGAGTCTATCTCCGCTGCGGCCTCGTACGTTCGTTCGCGCGCTGTCGACTTCGGCATCGAGCCGCCGCGCTTCGACAAGAGCGACATCCACGTGCACGTGCCGGAAGGCGCCACGCCGAAGGATGGTCCGTCGGCCGGTGTCGCCATGGCAACCGCGATCGTCTCGATCATGACCGGTATTCCGGTCAACAAGGATGTCGCCATGACCGGGGAGATCACCCTTCGCGGCCGCGTTCTACCGATCGGCGGCCTGAAGGAGAAGCTGCTTGCAGCGCTTCGCGGCGGTATCAAGAAGGTGCTAATTCCGGAAGAAAATGCCAAGGATCTGGCGGAGATTCCGGACAACGTGAAGAACAACATGGAGATCATCCCGGTATCCCGAATGGGCGAGGTGATCAAGCATGCGCTGGTTCGCAGGCCCGAGCCGATCGAGTGGGATGGAACGGTTGAAACTCCGGTCATCGCGACCGTTGAGGGCCTCGACGAGACAGGTGCGGCCATCGCTCACTGAGCGCTGCCTGCCACATTTATGTCAAAATGCTGCAAAACTCGGAAAAGGCTGGCTTAAAACGCCAGCCTTTTTTGTGAAAACGTCACAGAACCGCTTGCTTTTCCTTGATTTGCAGGGCTTTTGGGTTGCGGCGGGCCTGATGAAACTTATTCTGTGCCTGGCTTACAGATTTGAGTCGTTTCGAACCATTGAAAGGGGTGGAAACATGAACAAGAATGAACTCGTGTCCGCAGTTGCCGAAAAGGCTGGCCTCACCAAGGCTGACGCTGCTTCTGCTGTCGACGCTGTTTTCGACGTTGTCCAGGGTGAACTGAAGAAGAAGGGCGACATTCGTCTCGCCGGCTTCGGCAGCTTCACCGTTTCTCATCGCGCTGCCACCAAGGGCCGCAATCCGTCCACCGGCGCCGAAGTCAATATTCCGGCTCGCAACGTGCCGAAGTTCACGCCCGGAAAGGGCCTGAAGGATGCCGTTAACGGCTAATCAGATTTCTGGCCGCCGGATAACGAGACCGGCAGCCCAGGTTTGGAAGGGTTCGGCGAAAGCCGGACCCTTTTCAGTTTGCCGCAGGTCTTGCCGGCTCTTCAATTGTTCGACGCTGCTCTGGGGCGCATCCTCGCCGATCAACCAGGTCTAATGGGCATCGAGCGGAAGCTGTCGCGGTCTGGCTGCTGGTTTGCTTCTGAGGCATGCGCAACGAACTGCCGCGCGCAAACGCTGCATGGACAAGTCGCTTCAAATCGCGCCGCCTGTCATGTGTCTGTCATCAGCGTCCCTCAAAGATCCACCGTTTCGAAATGTTCGACATATGGGGGATTTCATGACCATTTCATCGCGCAAGGCGACGCTGGCTGCCATGCTGATCGCGTCCGTTGCTTCCCCGGCCGCTGCGGAGCCTGTTTTCAATCGTATTGCGTCCTTCCCGGTTGCCGCAAACCTGCCCGCCGGCAAGGACAAGCTTTCCACGACATCCGCCGAAATCATCACCGCCACTGATGACGGCAGGACGCTGATTTACAGCGACAGCCCCCTCGGTGCGATCGGCTTCGTGGACATCGTCGATGCCATGGCCCCCAAGGCCGGGGGCGTATTGATGATGGACGGCGAGCCGACATCCGTTACGTCGGCCGCCGGCAAGGTGCTGGTTGCCGTTAACACCGGCGAAAGCAAGCAGAAGCCTTCCGGCCGCCTGGCAATCGTCGACGTTGTCACAAAAAAGATCGAGAACACCTGCGATCTCGGCGGTCAGCCGGATTCGATCGCGCTCAACAAGGACAAGACGCTCGGAACCATCGCCATCGAAAACGAGCGCGACGAAGACGTCAACGACGGCAAGATCCCGCAGATGCCGGCAGGTGGTCTCGTTATTTTCCAGGTCAAGGACGGAACAGTCGATTGCGGCACGATCAAGCACGTTGCGTTGACCGGTCTCTCGGCCATCGCGCCCGAGGACCCGGAGCCAGAATTCGTCGCCTTCAACGGTCAGGACGAGATCGCACTGACACTGCAGGAAAATAACGAGATCATCATCATTGACGGCAAAACCGCACAGGTGAAGACGCATTTCTCCGCAGGCAGCACGGACCTTTCCGGTATCGACACGAAGAAGGACGGGGCGCTGAGGTTTGCTGGCGAACTGAAAGGCATTCTGCGCGAACCCGACGCTGTGAAATGGCTGGACGACAACCGTATCGTCGTCGCCAACGAAGGCGATTACGAAGGCGGCTCGCGCGGATTCACGATCTTCGACAAGGCCGGCAAGCTTCTCTACGAATCCGGCAGCACTTTCGAGCGTGCCGTGGCTGATCTCGGCCATTATCCGGACGGCCGCTCTTCTTCGAAGGGCGTCGAAGCGGAGGGGCTGGAAGCAGCCACCTTCGGCGGCCAGCAATATTTCTTCGTGCTTGCAGAACGCGCTTCTGTTGTCGGCGTCTACAAGGACACGGGCGCCGACCCGGAACTTTTGCAGATCTTGCCATCTGGCGTTTCGCCGGAAGGCGCTGTCGCCATTCCCTCGCGCAACCTCCTTGCGACCGCCAACGAAGTCGACCTCGGCAAGGACGGCGGCCCGCGCTCGCATGTCATGATCTACGAGCTTGCCGAAGGCGAGAAGGCCTATCCGCAGATCGTCGCTGCCCAGAAGGATGGCAACCCTGTCGGCTTTGCCGCCCTTTCGGGCCTTGCTGCCGTTCCGGAAATGCCCGGCAAGGTCTTTGCGGTCAGCGACAGCGTGCTCGGCATGCAGCCGACGATCTACACGATCGACGCGACGCACAAGCCCGCCGTCATCACCCAGACGCTGACGGTCAAGCGTGACGGTGCTTTCGCCCAGAAGCTCGACATCGAGGGGATCGCCGTCGATGAGAAGGGCTGGTTCTGGCTCGCTTCCGAAGGCAATAGCGAAAAGCTGCTGCCTCACGCACTCTACCACGTCAATCCGAAGGGCGAGATCAAGGCCGAGATCGCCCTGCCGAAGGAGCTGATCGCCAACGAAATCCGCTACGGTTTCGAAGGTGTGACGATCATCGGCTCGGGAGATGATGCAACGCTGTGGATGGCAATTCAGCGCGAATGGAAGGACGACGAAAAGGGCTTCGTCAAGCTCGTCTCCTACAATCCGAAGACCAAGGAATGGGGCGGGGTGCGCTATCCTCTCGACAGGTCCGAAAACGGCTGGGTCGGCCTTTCGGAAATCTCTGCCCACGGCGACAGCGTCTATATCATCGAGCGCGACAACCTCGTGGGCGATGCAGCGAAATTGAAGAAGCTCTATAAGGTGGCGATCGCCGACCTCAAGCCCGCCAAGCTCGGCGGCGAGCTGCCGACAGTCAAGAAGACAGAAGCCTACGACTTCGTAAACGAGCTGAAGAGAGCCACCAATGGCTACGTGCTCGACAAGATCGAGGGCTTCACCTTCGACGCCGGCGGTAAGGTCTATGCCGTCACCGACAACGACGGGGTGAGCGACTCCTCAGGTGAAACCCTGTTCTTCCCGGTCAATTTGGTCGGCATGAACTGAGGTCCCCGAAAGAAATGGCCGGTAGCCCGGCCATTTCCAAGGCCGATCGGTTGCGTTACCAGCGCTGATGCACATGCGGTGCAACCAGCCGCTCATAGATCTCGCGCGTCGCATCCATCACGTCGTGGGAAAGCGGCGCAAGATCTGCGGCGGCTGCGTTTGCCCTTGCCTGTTCGGCGTTGCGCGCGCCGGGGATGACCACGGTCACGGCATCGTTCATCAGTATCCAACGCAGCGCAAAGGCTGCCATGGAGGTGCCCTGCGGCACCAGCTTGCGCACCTCCTCGACCGCCTGCAGGCCGACTTCGAAGGGCACGCCCGCGAAAGTCTCACCGACATCGAAGGCCTCGCCATGGCGGTTGAAATTGCGGTGGTCGTCGCTTGCAAACTTGGTGTCGCGGCTGATCTTGCCGGAGAGCAGGCCGCTTGCGAGCGGCACGCGGGCGATCACGGCGACGTTCCTGCGGCGGGCTTCCTGGAAGAACAGGCGATCGGGGCGCTGACGGAATATGTTGTAGATGATCTGGATGCTTTCAACGCCCGGAAACTCGATCGCTTTCAAGCCTTCCTCCACCGTCGAAACGCTGACGCCATAGCCCTTGATCTTGCCGGCCCTCTGCAGCTCGTTGAGACCGTCGAAGGCTTCCTGACGGTAAAGCACCTCCGTCGGCGGGCAGTGGAGCTGGACGAGATCGAGACTGTCGACCTGCAGGTTCTTCAGGCTGCGGTCGATGAAGCCCTCGAGATTGGCCTTGGTATAGCCGCCCGCGACATGCGGGTTCAGCCTACGGCCGGCCTTGGTGGCGACCATCGGGCGCGTGCCGCCACGGTTTCTTACAACGTCGGCGACGATTTTCTCTGACCGGCCGTCGCCATAAACGTCCGCCGTGTCGATGAAGGTGACGCCGGCATCGAGTGCCGCGTTGAGGGCCGTCCGGCCGTCAGTCACGCTGACATCGCCCCAGGAACCGCCTATCTGCCATGCGCCGAACCCGACATTGCTGACTGAAAACGGCATGCGGCCGAAAGAATGCTGTTTCATGGGAATCCTCCATTCGTGATGAAAAGCTCGCGGCGTATCAGCCGGGCACCGGGCGGGTAAGCGCTTGCGGGGAAAATAGGGCGCAGACCTTGCTTATTCGAGAACGGTGCCGATGGTCTGGCATATCTTCCCGCTCCACTTCAAATGGTTCGACTGTTGACCTACTTTCTGCAGAGGACGCGCCGGATCAAACAACCAAGAGGCAACGGCATGGAAATCAAGACAGCCGGTTCCCGGCCATCGGCGAAGGCTTCGCCGGACTATTTCGCTGGCACCGTACGGCTCGATCCGTTGATCGAAGCGCCGGATCCGGCCCGCGTGAGGGTCGTGCACGTGACATTCGAGCCGGGAGCACGCACCGCCTGGCACACGCATCCTCTGGGCCAGACACTGATCGTCACGTCCGGCAAGGGGCTTGTGCAGAGCTGGGGCGGCGAAATCCGAGAAATCCGGCCGGGCGACACCGTCTGGTTCGCCGCGGGCGAAAAGCACTGGCATGGCGCAGCCCCGGAAACGGCGATGACGCATATCGCCATCCAGGAATCACTGAATGGCAGCGTGGCCGACTGGATGGAACAGGTCAGTGACGAGCAATATGCCGGAAATGCCTGAAGCGGCTTCAGACACGAGAAAAAGGGTCGGAAGTCCTGTCAATGTTAAGCTCTTGTGCGAGGGCTGGACTTCGCTTTGAAAACAATTTCCGGACTGTCATGGTTTTGTCTCCAAACCTGCTTGACACTCAAATGCGAACCCCTTAGTTAGCCGCTCATCGAAGCGGCCTGTCCGTTTTGACAAGGATGCGAAAGCTCCGGATGACTTGAAATGAAGTGCGGGTGTAGCTCAGTCGGTTAGAGTGCCGGCCTGTCACGCCGGAGGTCGCGGGTTCGAGCCCCGTCACTCGCGCCATTTTAAGATGTGCCGCAAGGCGCTTCCGGTCTTTCCGTCAAGATGCGCGGGTGTAGCTCAGTCGGTTAGAGTGCCGGCCTGTCACGCCGGAGGTCGCGGGTTCGAGCCCCGTCACTCGCGCCATTCTTTTCTCCGAGCCATGCAGTTTTTGGTTGGCTGCCATGCATCCTCCCGCAACTTGTGCGTATTTGTCGCGACATCGTTGCATCTGCTTGATAATGTCGCATCCTCGCAGGTGGAATTGGCTTTCTAAAAGTCTTGCGCCATGGCTCCGGCTGCGCTAACGACGGCTTGTTGCAACGCACGTTCGCTTGCCGGGCATTTGCCCGTTGCGCTGCCTGGCGCATTCGGCAAGCAGGGATGAACATGATGACTGAACTGCTCAGTTCCTATATTCCGATCGCCATCTTCATCGGCATTGCCCTCGTCATCGGCCTGGCGCTTCTGATTGCGCCGTTTGCCGTGGCCTTCAAGGCGCCCGATTCGGAAAAGCTTTCCGCATACGAATGCGGCTTCAACGCCTTTGACGATGCTCGCATGAAATTCGACATCCGCTTCTATCTCGTGTCGATTCTCTTCATCATCTTCGACCTCGAAGTCGCCTTCCTCTTCCCATGGGCCGTTTCCTTCGGCGCCATCGGCTGGTTCGGCTTCTGGTCCATGATGGTGTTTCTTCTCGTGCTCACCGTCGGCTTTATCTATGAATGGAAGAAGGGAGCCCTGGAATGGCAGTGACCCCCTCAAGCAACCACGCGCTCGTGGCGCCGCAGCCGAAGGGGATCCTCGATCCCGCAACCGGCAAGCCGATCGGCAGCAACGACGCGTTCTTCGGCGAGATCAACAACGAACTGGCCGACAAGGGTTTTCTCGTCACCTCGACCGACGAACTGATCAACTGGGCGCGTACCGGCTCGCTGATGTGGATGACCTTCGGTCTAGCGTGCTGCGCCGTCGAAATGATGCAGCTGTCGATGCCGCGTTACGACGTCGAACGTTTCGGCTTTGCACCGCGCGCTTCGCCGCGCCAGTCGGACGTGATGATTGTCGCTGGCACGCTCACCAACAAGATGGCGCCCGCGCTGCGCAAGGTCTATGACCAGATGCCCGAGCCGCGTTACGTGATCTCGATGGGCTCCTGCGCCAATGGTGGTGGATACTATCACTATTCTTATTCGGTGGTGCGCGGCTGCGACCGCGTCGTGCCGATCGACATCTACGTGCCTGGCTGTCCCCCCACAGCGGAGGCGCTGCTTTACGGCGTGCTTTTGCTGCAGAAGAAGATCCGGCGCACCGGCACGATCGAGCGGTAAGGGTTAAGGACAAGACACATGAGCGAAGCCCTCACTGAGCTTTCGTCCTATCTCTCGGAAGCGCGTGGCAGCCTGATTGCCGCGACGCAACTGAAATTCGGCGAACTGACACTGACGACGACGGGCGAAAACCTGATCGCGCTTCTGACGTTCCTGCGCGATGACGCCAAGTGCGGTTTCATCAATCTGACGGACGTCTGCGGCGTGGATTGGCCGCAGCGCGAAAAGCGTTTCGACGTTGTGTATCATCTTTTGTCGCCGAAGCAGAACTCGCGCATCCGCGTGAAGGTCGCGACCGACGAGGATACGCCGGTTCCTTCGGCCTGCGCGGTCTATCCCGGCGCCGACTGGTTCGAGCGCGAGGCCTGGGACATGTACGGCATTCTCTTCACCGGGCACCCGGATCTCCGCCGCATCCTGACCGATTACGGTTTCGAAGGACATCCACTTCGCAAGGACTTTCCGACGACCGGCTTCGTCGAAGTCCGTTATGACGATGCGGCAAAGCGGGTCGTTTACGAGCCGGTGGAACTGAAGCAGGAATTCCGCAACTTCGACTTCATGTCGCCTTGGGAGGGCACCGAGTACGTGCTGCCAGGCGATGAGAAGGCGAAGCAGTAGAAGCAAATAGCGAGCAGCGACCAGCTGGAAGGGGTGGCAGACGATAAACTTCTACAAGGATCTCAAGGTCTGGCAGTTGTCGATCGGCGGCAGACTGCTATCGAATGACCGGGGATTTTTCCAAGGAGGAGATTTACGGTCTGACGACCCAGATTTGTCCAGGTTCGTCGAAGGAATCGGAAACAAATATTCATTTCTCACCGCGTTGTTTTGCTCGGCGAGATTGAGTTCAGGCAGATGACCGAAAACTGCGACGAGATCAGAGGGATGTTCACGGCGCTGTTACGGAGTCTCCAGGAGAAACAATGAAACGGAACGAAACTTTTCGCTATTCGCCATCCGCCATTCGCCTAACCAGCGGCGCACTTGGCCTGGAGTTCGCAGCATGACCGAACATAACGTCCGCAACTTCAACATCAATTTCGGACCACAGCATCCGGCGGCGCACGGCGTTCTTCGTCTTGTCCTGGAGCTTGACGGCGAGATCGTGGAGCGCGTCGATCCGCATATCGGCCTGCTGCATCGCGGTACCGAGAAGTTGATCGAAACGAAGACTTACCTGCAGGCCGTTCCCTATTTCGACCGCCTCGACTATGTGGCGCCGATGAACCAGGAACATGCCTACGCGCTGGCCGTCGAAAAGCTGCTCGGCATCGAGATCCCGATTCGCGGTCAGCTGATCCGAGTCCTCTATTCGGAAATCGGCCGTATCCTGTCGCATCTCCTCAACGTCACGACCCAAGCCATGGACGTCGGCGCGCTGACGCCGCCGCTTTGGGGCTTCGAAGAGCGTGAAAAGCTGATGGTGTTTTATGAGCGCGCGTCCGGCTCGCGCATGCATGCGGCTTATTTTCGTCCAGGCGGCGTCCATCAGGATCTGCCGGAAAAACTCGTTCAGGATATCGGCGACTGGTGCGATCCGTTCCTGAAGGCGTTGGATGACATTGACGATCTTCTGACCGGCAACCGCATCTTCAAGCAACGCAACGTCGATATCGGCGTCGTATCGCTGGAAGATTGCTGGGCTTGGGGCTTCTCGGGCGTCATGGTCCGCGGTTCGGGCGCGGCCTGGGATCTTCGCCGCGCGCAGCCTTACGAGTGCTATTCCGATCTCGAGTTCGATATCCCGATCGGCAAGAACGGCGACTGTTATGACCGTTATCTGATCCGCATGATCGAAATGCGCGAATCGGTCCGCATCATGAAGCAGTGCGTAAACCGCCTGCTTGGCGATGCAAGCACTGGACCGTTCTCGTCGGTCGACGGCAAGGTCGTGCCGCCAAAGCGCGGCGAGATGAAGCGCTCCATGGAAGCTCTGATCCATCACTTCAAGCTCTATACCGAAGGCTACCACGTTCCCGCCGGCGAAGTTTATGCCGCCGTGGAGGCGCCGAAGGGCGAGTTCGGGGTCTATCTCGTCTCCGACGGCTCCAACAAGCCGTATCGCTGCAAGATCAAGGCTCCGGGCTATGCCCATCTTCAGGCGATGGATTTCATGTGCCGCGGCCACCAGTTGGCTGACGTCGCTGCCATTCTCGGCTCGCTCGACATCGTGTTCGGCGAGGTTGACCGCTGATGCAGCTTGCCGCGCTTTCAGCCGCCGTTTTCCTCATGGCATCCGGAGCGTTCGCTCAGGATAATCAGGGATTCGGCCAGAAGCTGGGCGCGCAGGATGTGGCGCCTCCGAGCGGCCAGGCCTCCATGGGCGAGCTATTGTCCAGGGGCTATGAAATCAAGGCTGCCGTTCCGAACGGCAACAAGTTCGTTGTGTTTATGCAGAAAGACCAGTCGGCCTATGCTTGCGAGATGCAGTCTCTGACCGCCTCGCGGTGTGGGACCCTAAACTGACAAGGCGTGAGGAAGAATGTCCGTTCGTCGACTAGCCGAAGATCAATTCCAGCCTGCCGCATTCGCCTTCAATGACGAAAACGCGGCTTGGGCGGACAAAACGATCAAGAAATATCCCGCAGGCCGTCAGCAGTCGGCGGTCATCCCGCTGTTGATGCGGGCGCAGGAACAGGACGGCTGGGTCACCCGCGCGGCGATCGAGAAAGTCGCCAACATGCTGGACATGGCCTATATCCGTGTCCTCGAAGTCGCGACCTTCTACACCCAGTTCCAGTTGGGTCCGGTCGGCACGCGTGCGCACGTCCAGGTCTGCGGCACGACGCCCTGCATGCTGCGCGGATCTGAGGGCCTGATGAAGGTCTGCAAGAGCAAGATCCACGATCATCCGTTCGAGCGCAATGCCGAAGGCACGCTCTCCTGGGAGGAGGTCGAATGTCTCGGGGCCTGTGTGAACGCACCGATGGTGATGATCGGCAAGGACACCTACGAAGACCTGACGCCGGAGCGCCTGGAAGAGATCATCGACACGTTCAATGCCGGCAATGGGGCGAGCATCAAGCCCGGGCCGCAGATCGACCGTCATTTTTCCTCGCCTGAAGGCGGTCCGACGACGCTTCTGGCGCCGGATCCCAAGCCGAAGGCTTCCGCAAGGAAGGCCATCAACGATGCCGTCAGTCTTCCGCCTTCCGAGGCCGGCCGTCCAAGGAGCGGGGACGCTGAAACCAATCCGGTGCTGAAGACGCCCCATACCGCGCCGAAGGCCGCGGCCAAGAATGTCAAGGCCGTCGAAGCTGCGCCGCTGCCTGCACCGGCCGAAAAGCCCGCAAAGGCAGCCGCTGCTCCAGCCGCCGGCAAGCCGGCGCTGACCGACAAGAACCGCCCGGTCGGCATCGAAAAGCCGGCAGCTGCGGACGATCTCAAGCTGATCTCGGGCGTCGATCCGAAGATCGAGGCCATTTTGAACGAACTCGGCATCTTCACCTACGCGCAGGTCGCAGGCTGGAAGAAGGCCGAACGCGAGTGGGTCGATGGATACTTGAACTTCAATGGCCGCATCGAGCGCGACGACTGGGCCAAGCAGGCCAAGGCGCTCGCCAAGGGCGGCGAAGCGGAATATATCAAGGTCTTTGGCAAGAAGCCGCGGTAAGAGGTGTGAACAATGTTACAAGATAAGGACCGCATCTTTACCAACATCTACGGCCTCAAGGACAAGTCCCTGAGAGGCGCGATGAGCCGCGGCCACTGGGACGGCACCAAGCAGATCCTCGAAAAGGGCCGCGACTGGATCGTCAACGAGATGAAGGCGTCCGGCCTTCGCGGCCGTGGCGGCGCAGGTTTTCCGACCGGTCTCAAATGGTCCTTCATGCCGAAGGAAAGCGATGGCCGGCCGCACTATCTCGTCGTCAATGCCGACGAGTCAGAGCCCGGCACCTGCAAGGACCGCGACATCATGCGCCACGATCCGCATACGCTGATCGAAGGCTGCGTGATTGCGAGTTTCGCCATGGGCGCCAACGCCGCCTACATCTATGTCCGCGGCGAATACATCCGTGAGCGCGAGGCGCTACAGGCGGCGATCGACGAATGCTATGATGCGGGCCTTCTCGGCAAGAACAACAAGCTCGGATGGGACATGGAAATCTATGTCCATCACGGCGCCGGCGCTTACATCTGCGGCGAAGAAACCGCACTGCTCGAAAGCCTTGAGGGCAAGAAGGGGCAGCCGCGCCTGAAGCCGCCGTTCCCGGCCAATATGGGTCTCTACGGCTGCCCGACGACTGTCAACAACGTCGAATCGATCGCCGTTGCCCCGACGATCCTTCGCCGCGGGGCCGGCTGGTTCTCCTCGATCGGCCGTCCGAACAATGTCGGCACCAAACTTTTCATGCTCTCCGGCCACGTCAACAAGCCGTGCACGGTCGAAGAGGAAATGGGCATCACCTTCCGCGAGCTTGTCGACCGTCACGCCGGTGGCATTCGCGGCGGCTGGGACAACCTGCTCGCCGTCATTCCGGGCGGCGCCTCGTGCCCGATCGTGCCCGCCAAGGACATCATCGACTGCCCGATGGATTTCGACGGCCTGCGCGCTGTCGGTTCGTCCTTTGGCACGGCCGCCGCGATCGTCATGGACAAGTCCACGGACGTCATCAAGGCGATCGCCCGCATCTCGGCTTTCTTCAAGCACGAAAGCTGCGGTCAGTGCACGCCGTGCCGCGAAGGCACTGGCTGGATGTGGCGCGTGATGGAGCGTATGGCCAAGGGCAATGCCCACAAGCGCGAGATAGACATGCTCTTCCAGGTCACCAAGCAGATCGAAGGCCACACCATCTGTGCGCTCGGCGATGCTGCCGCATGGCCGGTGCAGGGTCTGATCCGCAACTTTCGTCCGGAGATCGAAGCGCGCATCGATCAGTATACGGCGAGCGCTTTGGATCACGGTGCGGTTCTCGAGGCAGCGGAGTAGGAAGATGACGAAGGCATCTGGCAGCACAGGCAAGGATGGAGTGGCCGATTTCCAGGCGGACTTCGGCCGTCTTGCAGCCGAGATGGTGGAGCGGGCTCTGCCGATGCATCCCCTGATGGCCCCGCCTGTAGCGGCGATGGCTGCGGCAACTGCGATCGGCTTTGGTTTCTCGACGCAGCTTGCTGGCGCTTTCTTCGGCGCTCTGCAGGGTGTGTTTGAGGAGTCCAACAGGCTGGCGGAAGCGCTTGACGACACGCCGCCGGAAGAGCCAAAGCCGGAAGTGCGCGTCAAGCCGGAGAATATCCGGCCGGCAGTGGTTAAGAAGGCCAAGCTCTCGATTGTCGGCGAAACGGGATCAAAGCCTACTGAACCGAAGAAGCCGCCAGCACGTGCGAAGAAGGCAGACGACCTGAAACTGATCGCCGGCATCGGTCCGAAGCTCGAGCAGGTGCTGAATGCGAAGGGCATCCGGACCTTTGCCGAGATTGCCGGCTGGACGGATGCGGAAATCGCAAAGCTCGACGCCGAACTTGGTTTCAACGGCCGCATCGCACGCGACGATTGGACCGGACAGGCCAAGGCGCTTTCTGCCAAGGGCCGTAAGCGGACGTGATTTTTCGGCTGACCCAAGCAGCCGGAGGGGAATGGCGAAGTGGCAAGCGGGCAGGGGCCGGCGAACTGCGCGCCGATCGGGTTTCGGGCTCCCCGATTCCTGGAAGGACAATTTGGGCGACAACCGGTGCCTGCGGGGGCAAAATCCCGCCCGGCAGCGGTCGTGTTGCAAAATAGGTTTGTTTGCCGCCATCCGGCGAACGGGAAACAGGACTGAGTGACGATGGCAAAACTGAAGATAGACGGCAACGAGATCGAAGTTCCGGATCATTACACGCTCATCCAGGCGTGTGAGGAAGCCGGCGCTGAAGTTCCGCGCTTCTGCTTCCATGAGCGGCTGTCGGTCGCCGGCAACTGCCGTATGTGCCTTGTTGAGGTGAAGGGCGGTCCGCCGAAGCCGCAGGCATCCTGCGCTATGGGAGTTCGCGACATTCGCGGCGGCCCGAATGGCGAGCTCCCGGAAGTCTTCACCAACACGCCGATGGTCAAAAAGGCCCGCGAAGGCGTCATGGAATTCCTCCTGATCAATCATCCGCTCGATTGCCCGATCTGCGACCAGGGCGGCGAATGCGACCTGCAGGACCAGGCGATGGCCTTCGGAATCGACACGTCGCGCTATCAGGAAGACAAGCGCGCCGTCGAAGACAAGTATATCGGTCCGCTCGTAAAGACGGTCATGAACCGCTGCATCCACTGCACGCGCTGCGTCCGCTTCACGACGGAAGTCGCCGGCATCTCGGAACTCGGCCTGATCGGCCGCGGCGAGGACGCCGAAATCACCACCTATCTCGAGCAGGCGATGACCTCCGAGCTTCAGGGCAACGTCGTCGACCTTTGCCCGGTCGGCGCGCTGACCTCGAAACCCTTCGCCTTCACCGCCCGTCCGTGGGAGCTGAACAAGACGGAATCGATCGACGTCATGGACGCGCTCGGCTCCGCCATCCGCGTCGATACCCGCGGCCGCGAGGTCATGCGCATCCTGCCCCGGGTCAACGAGGCGATCAACGAGGAGTGGATATCCGACAAGAGCCGCTTCATCTGGGACGGGCTGAAGACGCAGCGTCTCGACAAACCCTATGTCCGCAAGGGTGGCCGCCTGCAGCCTGCGAGCTGGGCCGAAGCCTTCGGCGCGATCAGGGCTGCAGTTTCCAAGACGACGGGCGAAAAGATCGGTGCGATCGCCGGCGACCTCGCCTCGGTCGAGGAAATGTACGCGCTCCGTGAACTGGTGAAGTCGCTCGGTTCGGAGAACCTCGACTGTCGCCAGGATGGGACGGCACTCGATCCGTCGCTCGGCCGCGCAAGCTACCTCTTCAACCCGACGATCGAAGGCATCGAACGGGCTGATGCGCTGCTCATCATCGGCGCCAACCCGCGCTTCGAGGCTGCCGTGCTCAACGCCCGCATCCGCAAGCGCTGGCGCCGCGGCGGCTTTCCGATCGGCGTGATCGGCCAAGGCGGTGACCTGCGTTACGATTACGAATATATCGGTGCTGGAGGGGATACGCTGAAGGATCTGGTGGATGGCAACCATGCCTTCGCCAAGGTTCTGGCAGAGGCCAAGAAGCCGCTGATCATCATCGGCCAGGGCGCGCTTTCCCGCACGGATGGCGCGGGTGTCCTGGCAAGCGCTGCAAAGCTCGCCGTCAATGTCGGCGCCGTGGCCGAAGACTGGAACGGTTTTGCCGTCCTGCACACTGCCGCATCGCGTGTCGGCGGCCTCGATCTGGGCTTCGTGCCCGGCGCCAAGGGCGTCAACGCGGCTGCCATGCTGGCCTCCATGGACGTGCTTTTCCTGCTCGGCGCTGACGAACTGGACTTTAGCGCCAAGAAGGCCAAGCTCACGGTCTATATCGGCTCGCACGGCGACAGCGGCGCGCACCATGCCGACGTCATCCTGCCGGCTGCCGCCTATACTGAAAAGTCGGGCACTTGGGTCAACACCGAAGGCCGCGTCCAGATGGGCAGCCGCGCCGGTTTCGCACCGGGCGATGCCCGCGAAGACTGGGCGATCCTGCGTGCGCTTTCCGACGTCCTGGGCAAGAAGCTTCCCTTTGATTCGCTTGGCGAACTGCGCTCGAAACTCTATGCGGCGTTCCCCCATTTCGCCGCCGTCGACGAGATCGCCGTAGGCGACAGCGCCAAAATTGCCGCACTGGCCAAAAAAGCCGGGAAGATGAACAAATCCGGGTTTGCGTCACCGGTCAAAGACTTCTATTTGACGAACCCGATCGCACGCGCCTCGGCTGTCATGGCCGAATGCTCGGCATTGGCCCGCAACAACTTCAAAGTTGCGGCAGAGTAAGGGCAGGGACTATGGACTCTTTCTTTTCCACATATGTCTGGCCGGGGATCATCATGGTCGGCCAGTCGCTTCTCCTGCTGGTCTGCCTTCTGATCTTCATCGCCTACGTGCTGCTTGCCGACCGCAAGATCTGGGCGGCGGTGCAGCTTCGCCGCGGCCCGAACGTCGTCGGCCCCTTCGGCCTGTTCCAGTCCTTTGCCGACCTTTTGAAGTTCGTCTTTAAGGAGCCCATCATCCCGGCGGGCGCCAACAAGGTCGTCTTCCTGATCGCGCCGCTCGTCGCCGTGCTTCTGGCGCTGTCCACCTGGGCGGTCGTGCCGCTCGCAGACGGCTGGGTGATTGCCGACATCAATGTCGGCATTCTCTATATCTTCGCGATCGCCTCGCTCGAGGTTTACGGCATCATCATGGGCGGCTGGGCTTCAAATTCGAAGTATCCGTTTCTCGGCGCTCTTCGCTCTGCCGCACAGATGGTGTCCTACGAAGTCTCGATCGGCTTCGTCATCGTCAGCGTTTTACTTTGCGTCGGTTCGCTGAACCTGACCGACATCGTCAACGCGCAGCATGACGGCCTTGGAACGATGCTCGGCCTGCCGGCCTCCTTCCTCGATTGGCATTGGCTCGCGCTGTTTCCGATGTTCATCGTCTTCTTCGTTTCCGCGCTCGCCGAAACCAACCGGCCGCCCTTCGATCTTCCGGAAGCCGAATCGGAGCTGGTCGCCGGCTTCATGGTCGAGTACGGCTCCTCGCCGTACATGATGTTCATGCTTGGCGAATACGCGGCCGTCTGCCTGATGTGCGCGCTGACGACGATCCTCTTCCTCGGCGGCTGGCTGCCCCCGGTCGACGTTTGGTTCCTGAACTGGGTACCGGGTATCATCTGGTTCACGCTGAAGGCCTGCCTGGTGTTCTTCATGTTCGCGATGGTCAAGGCCTTCGTGCCGCGCTACCGCTACGACCAGCTGATGCGCCTCGGCTGGAAGGTTTTCCTTCCGCTGTCGCTTGCCATGGTGGTCATCGTTGCATTCGTGCTGAAGCTGATGGGATGGGCATGATGACGTTCCCCCGCGTTTTCAGCAATTTTGGAGGTTGAAGATGGCAAGCTTGTCCAACGCCGTCAGCTCGCTGTTCCTCAAGGAATTCGTTGGCGCATTCTTCTTGTCGATGCGCTATTTCTTTCGCCAGAAGGCGACGATCAACTACCCCTTCGAAAAGGGTCCTGTCAGCCCGCGCTTCCGCGGCGAACATGCGCTGCGCCGCTATCCGAACGGCGAAGAGCGCTGCATCGCCTGCAAGCTCTGCGAGGCGATCTGTCCCGCTCAGGCGATCACCATTGAAGCTGGACCGCGCCGCAATGACGGCACGCGCCGCACGGTGCGCTACGACATCGACATGGTGAAGTGCATCTATTGCGGCTTCTGCCAGGAGGCTTGCCCGGTCGACGCGATCGTCGAAGGCCCGAATTTCGAATTCGCCACGGAAACCCGCGAAGAGCTTTATTTCGACAAGCAGCGGCTTTTGGACAATGGCGACCGGTGGGAACGCGAGATTGCCCGCAACATGGCAATCGACGCACCGTACCGCTGATTGGATTTGAAATGCCGCTGGGCAGGCACTCGCCTCCCCGCGGTCAACATGCACCGGAGCTTGCGGGCTTGACGTCACGCCAGGCTCCATTCGGGCAGGGAAACTCCCGGCTGCCCGGGGGAAGATGAAAAAGGCACCAACATGGGTCTGCAGGCTCTATTTTTCTATCTTTTCGCCTTTGTCGCGGTAGCGTCGGCGTTCATGGTCATCTCGGCGAAGAATCCGGTTCATTCGGTTCTTTTCCTCATCGTGACCTTCTTCAATGCCGCAGGCCTCTTCCTGCTGCTCGGCGCCGAGTTCTTGGCGATGATCCTGCTCGTTGTCTATGTCGGCGCAGTCGCGGTCCTCTTCCTCTTCGTGGTCATGATGCTCGACATCGACTTCACGGAGCTGCGAGCGGGCGTTCTCGAATACGCTCCGATCGGCGGTCTGATCGGTCTGGTTCTTGCCGCCGAGCTCATCGTCGTTGTCGGCGGCAGCGTGATCTCTCCGGAAGTCGCAAAGACCGTTGCGATGCCGATCCCGGCCATTACCGAGCGCACGAATACCGCCGCCCTCGGCGACGTGCTCTATACGAATTACGTCTATTTCTTCCAGATCGCCGGCCTGGTGCTTCTTGTCGCGATGATCGGAGCGATCGTGCTGACGCTCAGGCACCGTACCAATATCAAGCGGCAGAATATTCCGAGGCAGGTTGCCCGCACGCCCGCAACTGCCGTCGAGGTGGTCACGGTCAAGCCGGGGCAGGGCCTCTAAAGGCAGGGACAAGGAACAAAGAACATGGTCATCGGTCTTTCCCATTACCTGACGGTTAGCGCCATCCTCTTCACGATCGGCATTTTCGGCATCTTCCTCAACCGGAAGAACGTCATCGTCATCTTGATGTCGGTCGAACTCATCCTGCTTGCGGTCAACATCAACATGGTCGCCTTCTCGTCGTTCCTGAACGACATCGTCGGCCAGGTCTTTGCACTGTTCATTCTGACCGTTGCTGCGGCTGAGGCAGCAATCGGTCTTGCAATTCTCGTTGTCTTCTACCGCAACCGCGGCTCGATCGCGGTCGAAGACGTTAATATGATGAAGGGCTGAGTGGCTCATGTTCCTCTATAAGGCTATCGTCTTTCTTCCCTTGATCGGCGCAATCATCGCCGGCCTCTTCGGCCGTGCGATCGGCGCCAAGGCATCGGAATACGTCACCTGCGGCCTGATGATCCTCGCTGCCGTCCTGTCCTGGTACGTCTTCGTCACCGTCGGGATGGGGCATCTGGAAGGCGGGCCGATCAAGGTCGAGGTCCTGCGCTGGATCCAGTCGGGCGGCATCGACGTCTCCTGGTCGCTGCGCGTCGACACGCTCACCTCCGTCATGCTGATCGTGGTCAATACGGTCTCGACGCTGGTGCATATCTACTCGATCGGATATATGCACCACGATCCGCATCGTCCGCGCTTCTTCGCCTATCTCTCGCTGTTCACTTTCGCCATGCTGATGCTGGTGACCTCCGACAACCTCGCCCAGATGTTCTTCGGCTGGGAGGGCGTGGGTCTGGCTTCGTATCTGCTCATCGGCTTCTGGTACAAGAAGCCTTCTGCAAACGCGGCCGCAATCAAGGCCTTCGTGGTCAACCGCGTCGGCGACTTCGGCTTCGTGCTCGGTATTGCCGGCATCTTCGTTCTATTCGGTTCGATCAACCTCGACACGATCTTCGCCAATGCCTCGAGCTTTGCGCCGCATGAAGGTGCCGGAGCCGCAGGTGAAGTTGTTCTTAACCTCTTCGGCATGCAGCTCGACAAGGCGCATGCGCTGACCGGCATTTGCCTGTTGCTCTTCATGGGCGCGATGGGCAAGTCCGCTCAATTCCTGCTGCACACCTGGCTGCCGGACGCTATGGAAGGTCCGACTCCGGTTTCGGCACTCATCCACGCCGCGACCATGGTCACCGCTGGCGTCTTCCTCGTTGCGCGCATGTCGCCCCTCTTCGAATTGTCGCCCGATGCACTGGTCTTCGTCACCATGATCGGCGCGATCACCGCCTTCTTCGCGGCGACCGTCGGTCTCGTGCAGAACGACATAAAACGGGTCATCGCCTATTCGACCTGCTCACAGCTCGGCTACATGTTCGTGGCCCTCGGCGTGGGAGCTTACGGCGCGGCGATCTTCCACCTCTTCACACACGCCTTCTTCAAGGCGCTGCTCTTCCTCGGCGCCGGCTCGGTGATCCATGCCGTCGACGGCGAGCAGGACATGCGTTACATGGGCGGCCTTCGTACGCACATTCCGGTCACGTTCTGGATGATGACGATCGGCACGCTGGCCCTGACCGGTGTCGGCATTCCGTTCACGCCGGTCGGTTTCGCCGGCTTCTTCTCGAAGGACGTGATCATTGAAGCGACCTATGCCTCGCATTCGCCGGTTGCAGGCTTTGCCTTCACGCTTCTGGTGATTGCGGCCCTGTTCACGAGCTTCTATTCCTGGCGTCTTGCCTTCCTCACCTTCTTTGGAACGCCACGTGCCTCGCACGAGGTGATGCACCACGTTCATGAATCGCCGCAGGTGATGCTGGTGCCCCTCTATCTTCTGGCGGTCGGCGCGGTTTTTGCGGGTATCCTGTTCGAGGGCTATTTCTACGGCCACCACTATGCCGATTTCTGGAAGGGCGCGCTCTTCACCGGCGCCGAGAACGAATTGCTCGAAGAATTCCACCACGTGCCGGCCTGGGTGGCACTGAGCCCGTTCATCGCCATGCTCGTCGGCTTCGTGACGGCTTGGTACATGTATATCAAGTCGCCCTCGACCCCGCGCGTTCTTGCGCAGCAGCACCGCGTGCTCTACCAGTTCCTGCTCAACAAGTGGTACTTCGACGAGCTTTACGATTTCCTCTTCGTCCGTTCCGCCAAGGCGCTCGGCCGCTTCCTGTGGAAGAAGGGTGATATCGGCGTCATCGACGCTTACGGGCCGAACGGCGTTGCCGCCCGCGTCGTCGACGTCACCAATCGCGTCGTGCGCCTGCAGACCGGTTACCTCTATCACTATGCCTTCGCGATGCTGATCGGCATTGCCGCACTCGTTACCTGGATGATGCTCGGGAGTTCCTTCTGATGACCGATTGGCCTATTCTTTCAACGGTCACCTTCCTGCCGCTCGTGGGCGTGGTGCTTCTGCTGCTGATGAGCGAAAACGGCCCGAGCGGCAGGCGCAACGTGCTCAACATCTCGTTGATCACGACCATCGTCACGTTCATCGTTTCGCTGTTCATCTGGATCGGTTTCGACAATGCGAATCCGGGCTTCCAGATGGTCGAGAAGCATGGCTGGCTCGGCACGGGCATCGGCTATCATGTGGGCGTCGACGGCATCTCGATGCTGTTCGTCATCCTGACGACGGTCCTCATGCCGTTCTGCATCCTGGCGAGCTGGCTTTCCATCGAAAAGCGGCTGAAGGAATACATGATCGCCTTCCTCATCCTTGAAGTGATGATGGTCGGTGTCTTCGTGTCGCTCGATATCGTGCTCTTTTACGTCTTCTTCGAAGCGGGCCTCATTCCGATGTTCCTCATCATCGGCGTCTGGGGTGGCAGGGACCGCGTTTATGCAAGCTACAAGTTCTTCCTTTACACGCTGCTCGGTTCGGTACTGATGCTGCTCGCCATCATGGCGATGTACTGGCAGGCCGGCACGACGGATATTTCCGCGCTGCTCGCCTACAAGTTCCCGCCTGCCATGCAGACCTGGCTGTGGCTTGCCTTCTTCGCCTCCTTTGCGGTGAAGATGCCGATGTGGCCGGTTCACACCTGGCTGCCGGATGCGCACGTCCAGGCACCGACAGCCGGATCCGTCATCCTGGCAGGCGTACTGCTGAAGCTCGGCGGTTACGGCCTCATCCGCTTCTCGCTGGGCATGTTCCCGGTCGCATCCGATTTCTTCGCGCCGCTGGTCTTCGCCCTGTCGGTGATCGCCATCATCTACACCTCGCTGGTCGCGATGATGCAGGACGACATCAAGAAGCTGATCGCCTACTCGTCGGTTGCCCACATGGGCTACGTCACCATGGGGGTCTTTGCTGCGAACATGCAGGGTGTGCAGGGCTCGATCTTCCAGATGCTGTCGCACGGTATCGTTTCGGGCGCGCTCTTCCTTTGCGTCGGCGTCGTCTACGACCGCACCCATACCCGCGAGATCGTGGCCTATGGCGGCCTAGTCAACAACATGCCGAAATACGCCGTCGCCTTCATGGTCTTCACCATGGCGAATGTCGGTCTTCCGGGCACCTCGGGCTTCATCGGCGAATTCCTGACGCTGATCGGCGTCTTCCGCGTCAATACCTGGGTAGCGCTGTTTGCGGCAACCGGCGTGATCCTGTCGGCAGCCTACGCTTTGTGGCTCTATCGCCGCGTGATCTTCGGCGCGCTGGAAAAGGAAAAGCTGAAGGCGCTTCTCGATCTTTCGCCGCGCGAGCAACTGATCCTCTATCCGTTGGTGGCGCTGACGATCTTCTTCGGCGTTTATCCGGCACCGGTCTTCGATGCAACGGCCGCCTCCGTGGATATGCTGGTGAACAACTATACGGCTGCCGTAAACGCTGCGCACGACGTTGCGCTGTCGATGAATTGATGACGGGACTTTTTGGACATGACCGCTGAAACCATTCTCGCAAGCCTGCATCTTTCCGCGCCGGAGATCATCCTCGCGGTCGGTGCCCTTGTCCTGCTCATGATCGGCGTCTTTGCGGGCGAGCGATCGGGCCGTATGGTGAGCGTTCTGGCGCTGATCTTGTTTGCGGCCTCTGCGCTGTGGCTGATCTTCGTGCCGGGCGATGGCCTCGCTTACGGCGGCGTCTACCAGGCGGACGGTTTCTCCCGCTTCATGAAGATCACCGCGCTCGTCGGCTCCTTCGCGGCGCTCTTCATGTCGATCGGTCTTGCCAGGGAAAATCAGCTCGACAAGTTCGAGTTCCCGGTCCTGCTCGTGCTCTGCACCCTGGGCATCTTGCTGATGATCTCGGCAAACGACCTGATCGCGCTCTATCTCGGCCTCGAGTTGCAGTCGCTGGCGATCTATGTCGTGGCGGCGATCAACCGGGAGAACCTGAAGTCCACCGAAGCGGGACTCAAGTATTTCGTTCTCGGCGCGCTTTCCTCGGGCTTGCTGCTTTACGGCATGTCGTTGGTCTACGGCTTCACCGGCCATACGCATTTCGACGATATCGCCCAGGCGCTTTCGGCTGAAGGTGCCCGCTCCCTCGGCCTCGTCTTCGGCCTGGTCTTCATCCTCGCAGGCATCGCCTTCAAGATCTCGGCAGTCCCCTTCCACATGTGGACGCCGGACGTTTACGAAGGTGCGCCGACCCCGGTCACCGCCTTCCTGGCGAGCGCGCCGAAGGTTGCGGCCATGGCGATGATGACGCGCATCGTCATCACCGCCTTCCAGCCGGTCATTGCCGACTGGCAGCAGGTCGTGGTCTTCATCTCGATTGCCTCGATGGTGCTCGGTTCCTTCGCCGCCATCGGGCAGCGGAACATCAAGCGCCTGATGGCCTATTCCTCGATCGGTCACATGGGCTATGCGCTCGTCGGGCTTGCCGCGGGCAACCAGACCGGCGTAACGGGCGTGATGCTCTACATGGTCATCTATATGGTCATGACGCTCGGCTCCTTCGCGATCATCATGTCGATGCGCCGCAAGGACGGCACGGTCGTCGAAGCTGTCGACGATCTCGCCGGTCTTTCCAGCACGAATCCCTTCATGGCGACGGTGCTGACGATCCTGATGTTTTCGCTCGCCGGCATTCCGCCGCTTGCAGGCTTCTTCGCGAAGTACTTCGTCTTTGTCGCTGCCATCGAAGCCAGGCTCTATGGGCTCGCCATCATCGGCGTTCTCGCGTCGGTCGTCGGAGCTTACTATTATCTGCGTGTCATCAAGCTGATGTGGTTCGACGAAGCGACGGATGAGTTTGCCCGCGTTTCCGGTCCGCTTCGTCTCGTCTTCGGGCTTTGCGGCCTGTTCGTTCTTGCCTATGTCGTCATCGGTGGCCCGATCGGCGGTGCGGCAGAACTCGCGGCTGCGACGCTGTTTTGATGAGTCCCCTGCGGCGCCGGATATCGCTCGGCGATTTCCGGCACGAGGCGCTGTCGGAAACTTCCTCCACCAACAGCGAATGCCTTGCCCGAGCCAGGGCAGGGGACGATGGTTTCCTGTGGGTGACTGCGGAGAAGCAGACCAGTGGCCGCGGCCGCCGCGGCCGCGCCTGGGCTTCGGAACGCGGCAATCTTTACGCTTCCCTTCTCCTGATCGATCCGGCGCCGATGGAGCGCCTTTCGTCGCTTCCGCTGGCAATCGCGGTTGCCGTGCATCAGGCAATCCGCATGGTTCTGCCGCCAGGCGCAGCACCCCTCGAGGTGAAGTGGCCGAACGACATCCTGATCGGCCGCAGGAAGACCTGCGGTATCCTCGTCGAGGGCGAAAAGCTTGCAGATGAACGCCATGCTCTGGTGATCGGGATCGGCATCAACGTCTCCCTCATGCCCGACAATCCGCTCTACCCGGTGACCTGTCTGCGCCAGGAAGGAAGCACCGCCGCCCCCGAGGAACTCTTTGCCCATCTTTTTGCTTCGATGGCAGAGGTGCTCGACATTTGGAACGAAGGGCGCGGCGTTCGCGAGATCACTGCCCGGTGGCGGGATGTCGCCTGCGGCATCGGCGAGAAGATCACGGTCAATCTGCCGGACCGCTCGATTTCCGGACAATTCGCCGGGATTGATGATAATGGCTTGTTGATGCTCGAAACCGGCACGGGCAAGATGATGCAGATTGCCGCCGGGGATGTATTTCTTGGATAGTGGAGCTTATGGCTAAGCAGGACGAACTGGTATTTCTGCCTCTGGGCGGTGTCGGCGAGATCGGCATGAATCTCGCGCTGTACGGCTACGGCCCGGCCGATCGCCGCCAGTGGATCATGGTCGATTGCGGCGTCACCTTCCCGGGTCCGGATCTTCCCGGTGTCGATCTGGTGCTGCCCGACATCCGCTTTCTCGCTGCAGAGCGCAAGAACCTCAAGGCGATCATCATCACGCATGCGCACGAGGATCACTACGGTGCACTGGCCGACCTCTGGCCGGGCCTGAATGTTCCCGTCTACGGCTCGCCCTTCACCGCGGGCCTGCTGGAAGCCAAGCGCAATTTCGAGAAGGATGCGATCGGCGAGGTGCCGGTGACGATCTTCAAGGCAGGCGATACGATCAATGCCGGGCCCTTCAGTATCGAAGGGGTGGCTGTCAATCACTCGATCCCCGAGCCGATGTCGCTGATGATCCGCACGCCGCTCGGCAATGTGATCCACACCGGCGACTGGAAGATCGACCACGAGCCGTCGCTCGGACCGCTGACGGACGAAATGCGCTTCCGCCAGCTTGGCGACGAGGGCGTCTTAGCGCTGATGTGTGACTCCACCAATGCGCTGCGCGACGGCGTTTCGCCGTCCGAAAAGGACGTTTCGGAAAGCCTGAGCAGGATCATCGAGAATGCCGAAGGCCGCGTGGCAGTCACCAGCTTCTCCTCGAACGTCGGCCGTATCCGCACCATTGCCGAGGCCGCTGAAGCTGCAGGCCGCGAAGTCTTGCTGCTTGGAAGCTCGCTGAAGCGCGTCGTCGATGTCTCGCGCGAGATAGGGCTGATGGAAGGCGTCAAACCCTTTATCTCCGAGGACGAATATGGCTATATCCCGCGCGACAAGGTCGTGGTCATCCTGACCGGGAGCCAGGGCGAGCCGCGTGCGGCGCTTGCCAAACTGTCGCGCGACGAGATGCGCAACGTCGCACTCGCCGCCGGCGACATTGTCGTCTTCTCCTCCCGCGCCATCCCAGGCAACGAGAAGGCGATCCAGGATATCAAGAACGGTCTCACCGAGCAGGGTGTGCACGTCATCACAGACAACGAGGCGCTGGTTCACGTGT
Organism: Rhizobium etli 8C-3; assembly: GCF_001908375.1. NCBI lineage: Bacteria > Pseudomonadati > Pseudomonadota > Alphaproteobacteria > Hyphomicrobiales > Rhizobiaceae > Rhizobium > Rhizobium etli. The sequence continues at coordinate 1,497,820 of NZ_CP017241.1, forward strand.
CCGGTCATCCGCGACGCAACGAGCTGCAGAAGATGTACGAGTTGACCCGCCCGAAGATCGTCGTGCCCGTGCACGGCGAGGCGACCCATCTGACAGCCCACAAGGAACTGGCCGAACAATCGGGCATCGGCATCGTGCCGCGCGTGCGCAACGGCGATATTCTGCGGCTTGCGCCCGGTCCGGTCGAGGTCATCGATGAGGCGCCGCACGGACGCATCTACAAGGACGGCATGCTCATCGGCGATTTCGACGAGATGGGTATTGGCGAGCGCAAGAAGCTGTCCTATGTCGGCCATGTCGCGGTCAGCCTCGTCATCGACAGCCGGTACGACATCGTCGGCGATCCCGATCTCGTGGCCATCGGTCTGCCGGTGTATGATGACGAGGGCGACGAGATGGAAGACACGCTCTTCGACGCCGTCGTCGGCGCTATCGAGAGCATCCCGCGCGCCCGCCGCAAGGACCTCGACATGATGCAGGAAGCGGTGCGCCGCGCAGTCCGGGCTGCGGCGAACCAGACCTGGGGCAAAAAGCCGATAGTCACGGCGTTCATCACAAAGGTCTGATCGATGCTCGGCCGCGTCAACCACATCGCCATTGCAGTCCCCGAGCTTGCCGCAGCAACGGCAGGCTACCGCGACACGCTGGGTGCCAGGGTCTCGCAGCCGCAGGCTTTACCTGAACACGGCGTCACCGTCGTCTTTGTCGAATTGCCAAACACCAAGGTCGAACTGCTGGAGCCCCTCGGCGAAAATTCGCCGATCGCCGCCTTCCTCGAAAAGAACCCTTCCGGCGGCATGCATCACATCTGCTACGAGGTGTCGGACATCCTTGCGGCGCGCGATCAACTCGCAAGATCGGGTGCGAGGGTCCTTGGCAGCGGCGAACCGAAGACCGGCGCCCATGGCAAGCCGGTGCTGTTCCTGCATCCGAAGGACTTCTTCGGCACCCTGATCGAGCTGGAACAGGTCTGAGGCAGGCTGCGGCAGACTGACCCGACTGCGGGATGCGTCGGTATACGGGATTTGAGCTAACCACCATTCCGCTCTATAAGTGCGTCTGCTTTAATGTTTGCAACGGCGTCTCGGGACACAGAAATGCTGCAGATTTTTCTACAGGGCTTTGCCGTCTACTTCATCGTCTGGTGGATCACGCTTTTCGCCGTGCTGCCGATTGGCCTGCGCACGCAGGCGGAGGACAATGACGTGGTTCTCGGCACAGTTCCGAGCGCGCCGACGCGTTTTCGGGCGCTCTTCATCTTCTCACTGACGACCCTCGTTTCCGCTGTCGTCTATGGCGCCTGGTATGTCTCCTCGACCTATTTCGGCTGGGGTTTCGACGCCCTGCCGCAGATCGGCCCGAGCTTTCGATAGGAATGGAGCTTTTGCTCAATCTTTGAGCATATGTAATAATTCGCAGAATTCCGGAGCTACAGACGGACCTCGTGGGAAGGCACGGGTGAACTGACGCAACGGCACGATACTTGCCGTAAGGTAAGGCGAATGGTGTCTTTGTGGGCGCGGGGAGTGGAAAAACCAAAAAAAAACAAGGCTGAAAGCCTTGTTTTTAAGTATCGCGTGATCTGTAACCGTTGCCGGGGCTGCGACGAGCGCGCCTAAGATCTGATCCTCCCAAGACTTGACCGCGAATTCGACAGGAATTTAATCTCCCTGCCTGTTTTGTGAGCTAAAGCTAGCTCAAAGATTAAGCTTTGTCATCAGCTTTTTTTGCATTTTTGCTACACTTGAGAAAAAAATACCTGTTGACAAGATTTTGATCCAAACCTTTAGAAATGCCCGCTTTTTTTCGCATAGGCATTTTTCGGCCGCAAACTTGCGTCTACGATAGGCGGCTCGCGCGCCACGCGGGTTTCTTTCCGGCCGCGAAGCGGTTATGAACGCTCCCGATATCAACGATCGCCGTCGATTCCGCATGAGAGCGGAATCCCAACTGCTCTGGAATCCGTCATGCGTCTGTCCCGCTATTTCATGCCCATCCTCAAGGAAAACCCCAAGGAGGCGGAAATCGTCTCCCACCGACTGATGCTGCGCGCCGGCATGATCCGCCAGCAGTCGCAGGGCATTTATTCCTGGCTGCCGCTCGGCAAGCGCGTTCTCGACAAGGTGAACTCCATCATTCGCGAGGAGCAGAATCGTAGCGGCGCGATCGAGCTTTCCATGCCGACGCTGCAGTCGGCCGAACTCTGGCAGGAGAGCGGGCGCTACGATGCCTATGGCAAGGAGATGCTGCGTATCAAGGACCGCCAGGACCGGCCGATGCTCTATGGACCGACGAATGAGGAGATGGTGACGGATATCTTCCGTTCCTACGTCAAGTCCTACAAGAACCTGCCGCTGAACCTCTATCATATCCAGCTGAAGTTCCGCGACGAGATCCGCCCGCGTTTCGGCACCATGCGCTCGCGTGAGTTCATGATGAAGGATGCCTATTCATTCGATCTGACGCGTGAAGGCGCCGAGCACTCTTACAAGAAGATGTTCACGGCCTACCTGCGCACCTTCGACCGCCTGGGCCTGCGTGCCATTCCCATGCGCGCCGACACCGGTCCGATCGGGGGCGATCTCAGCCATGAATTCATCATTCTCGCTGAGACCGGCGAATCCGAAGTGTACAGCCACAAGGATTTCGTCAATTTCGATATCCCGCCGGCCGATACCGATTTCGACGATGCCGCCGGCCTGAATGCCATTTTCGACAAGTGGACCTCTGTTTACGCAGCCACCTCGGAGATGCACGACGAAGCAGCGTTCAAAGCCATCCCGGAGACCGAGCGTCTTTCGGCGCGCGGCATCGAAGTCGGCCACATCTTTTATTTCGGTACAAAATATTCCGAGCCGATGGGCGCCAAGGTGCAGGGTCCAGATGGCAAGGAACATACTGTCCACATGGGCTCCTACGGTATCGGGCCGACACGCCTTGTTCCCGCCATCATCGAAGCATCGCATGACGACAACGGAATCATCTGGCCGGCTTCTGTTGCGCCGTTCGATGCGATCGTGATCAACATGAAGGCGGGCGATGCCGCTTGCGACACGGCTTGCGAGAAGATTTATGCGGCGCTTTCCAAGGCCGGCAAGGACGTTCTCTATGACGATACCGATGATCGCGCCGGCACGAAATTCGCCACCGCCGACCTGATTGGCATACCCATGCAGATCATCGCCGGCCCGCGCGCGGTCGCGAACGGCGAGGTGGAAATCAAGGACCGCAAGACCGGTGCCCGCGAAACGATGACGATCGACGCGGCAATCAACAAGCTCTTGGCGTAAGGCCGAACGGAGGCGAAATGGCAGATGCGGCGGTGGACCAGCGGGGTTCGAAATCCGGCTTCGGTCCGGCGGTCAGGCCATTTTCCGCTTTCGAACGGCTTGTAGCGTGGCGTTATCTGCGCGCCCGCCGCAAGGAGGCCTTCATCTCGGTCATCGCCGGCTTTTCCTTCGTCGGCATCATGCTGGGCGTCGCGACGCTGATCATCGTCATGGCGGTCATGAACGGTTTCCGCACCGAGCTGATCTCGCGCATCCTCGGCATCAACGGCCATATGATCGTGCAGCCGGTTGACGGACCTTTCACGGATTATGCGGCATTGACCGACAGGTTTTCGGCGGTGCCCGGCATCAGGATGGCGCTGCCGTTGGTCGAGGGCCAGACGCTGGCGTCGGGCCAGGCCGGTGCTGGAACCGGTGCCCTGGTGCGCGGCATCCGCGCCGACGATCTGACCAAGCTCAAGACGGTTTCCGACAACATCAAATCGGGAGACCTTGTCGGATTCGCTTCGGGGCAGGGCGTTCTTGTCGGTTCGCGCATGGCGGAGCAGCTCGGTCTGCAGGCCGGCGATACCATCACGCTCATTTCACCGGAAGGCGACGTGACGCCGATGGGCATCAATCCGCGCGTCAAATCCTACACGGTCTCCGGCATCTTCGAGATCGGGATGTCGGAATATGACGCGGCGATCATCTATATGCCGCTTGAAGAGGCGCAGCTCTATTTCAATGCCGAGGGCCTCGTTCAGTCGATCGAGCTCTTCGCCAACAACCCCGACGATATCGACAATCTCCGTCCAAAGGTGGAGGAAGCGGCAGGCCGTCAGATCGCTATCACTGATTGGCGACAGCGCAACCAGACCTTCTTCTCCGCCCTGCAGGTGGAGCGCAATGTGATGTTCATGATCTTGACGCTGATCGTTCTGGTCGCGGCGCTGAACATCATTTCCGGCCTGATCATGCTGGTGAAGGACAAGGGCAGCGATATCGCCATCTTGCGCACCATGGGAGCGACCTCCGGCGCCATCATGCGCATCTTCTTCATGACCGGTGCTGCGATCGGCATCGTCGGCACTATTGCCGGCGTGCTGCTCGGCGTCGTCGTCTGCATCAACATCGAATCGATCCGGCAGTTCTTCTCCTGGGTCACGGGCACCGTGCTCTTCAATCCGCAACTCTATTTCCTCAGTCAGCTGCCGGCCGAGATGAGTCTCGGTGAGACGGTCTCTGTCGTCGTCATGGCGCTGGCGCTGTCTTTTCTCGCGACCATTTTCCCCGCCTGGCGGGCCTCGCGGCTCGATCCGGTGCAGGCGCTCCGCTACGAATAAGGAATGCTGATTTCAATGAAACGGAACGTCGTTCTCAAGCTTTCGGGGGTCGAGCGTCACTATGGCCAGGGCGATACCGTGCTCACCATTCTGAAGGGGGCAGATTTTACCCTTCACAGCGGCGAGATCGTCGCGTTGGTCGCTCCTTCGGGCACCGGCAAGTCGACACTGCTGCATGTCGCGGGCCTCCTTGAGCACCCAGACGGCGGCGAAGTCATTGTCAATGGTCAAGTCTGCGAAGGGCTGAGCGACGACAAGCGCACCGCAATCCGCCGCAGCGAGATTGGCTTCGTCTACCAGTTCCACCATCTGCTCCCGGAGTTTACGGCCCTCGAGAACATCATGATGCCGCAGATGATCGCCGGACTGCCGCGAAAGGAGGCCGGCGAACGTGCAAAGCAGCTGCTCGACTACATGCGTATTGGCCATCGCGCCAGCCATCGTCCCGGCGAGCTTTCGGGCGGCGAGCAGCAGCGGGTCGCGATTGCGCGCGCAGTTGCCAATGCGCCGACCGTGCTTCTGGCCGACGAGCCGACCGGGAACCTCGATCCCGAGACCGCAAGCTACGTGTTCGATGCGCTGGAGGCGCTCGTCCGCCAGTCAGGACTTGCAGCGCTGATCGCCACTCATAACCACGAGCTCGCCGGCCGCATGGACCGTCGCGTGACGATCAGCGACGGTAGGGTTGTCGAGTTCTGATCAGCAGCGGACGAGGCCGCCTCGGTAGTCCAGCTCGTAAGCTCTCCGCTCTTCAACGATGATGATTTCCCGTCCGCTGAAGTGATCGCAATCGCCAATGCTGTGGTCGGCATAAAAGCCGAAGGGATGCTCGAATTCCATGCCGCCCAGGAAGCGCCCGTATTCGGCATACATAGTCGAAAGCGCCGCTTTGATGACGGCGCCTGCCTTGTCCCCATCGATCAGGGCCGGCTCGACGATGCGGCCGAAATAGTTCATTACCCAGACCGGCTCGCCGCCCAGCCAAACGACTTCTTGACCGGCAAAATCCGTTCCGCCGAAATAGCTGTCGAGATAGCGCCAGTCTTCGCGCTCGTAGCCTATGTCGTGCGATCCGCTGCGGCAGCCGCCCAATTTTTTCCCGCCGCCGACATAGGTATTGGCCTTCGCTTCGACGATGAAGTGGTTCAATGCAGCAAGATTCATGGCTTTCGGCCTCCCGCGCTGAAGCTCTCTGAAAAACGTATGGCTGTAAAGAACAAAATGAGAACTTGCGACGAATGACCGCAATTCGACCGACCGCTTCACCGATCGCGTGGTGCTCGTTCTACTGGAACTTGCCGGCAGGAGAACCGTCGGCATTGTCGGCAGCCGATGCCGCTTAGAAACGAGGCGATGACGTTAATTCTCGTGCCGCCCCGCCGTTAACCATGCGGAAACGATTCCTGTTGACAACGGAACAATAGCGGAACAAATTGGAAACATAACGAGTAAAGGAGAGCCAGATGACTGACATGATCCGTGATATCGCAGCATTCACCTCCATTGCGATGTTCGTTGCCAGCTTTTCATTGATCCTCATGGCAATGTAATTTTTCAGGGGACCGCATCGCATTCTTGCGGTCCCCACAAGGGGCTGCTTCTGGACATCGCTTTCATCAACACCGACAATGCAAACCGATTCATTCGGGCTATTGGAAGGGTATGAGATGGCGGATGCGGAGAGCGGCTTCGTCGGTGGTACGCCGGGTTTCGTGCATCTGCGTGTCCACTCGGCCTATTCGCTCCTTGAAGGGGCGCTGCCGCTGAAGAAGATCCTTTACAAGGCAACCGGCGATAGCCAGCCGGCGATCGCCATCACAGACACCAACAACCTGTTCGTCGCCCTCGAATTCTCGCAAAAGGCGATGGAGGAGGGGTTGCAGCCGATCATCGGCTGCCAGCTGTCGATCGATATGGACGACCTGGAGACAGAAAGGCGCGGCGGCCAGCAGGGTCTGCCCAAGCTGCCTTCGATCGTCGTGCTCGCCGCGACCGCGGCTGGCTACGAGCGGCTCGTCGATCTCGTCAGCCGCGCTTATCTCGGCGGCGACGACAACCAGGCTGTCCATATCAGGGCCAACTGGCTGGAAGAGGCGGGAACCGAAGGGTTGATCGCGCTGACGGGTGCGCTTGGCGGTCCCGTCGATATGGCACTGAAGCAGGGGCATTCCGCACAGGCGCAAACCCGGTTGCTTGCCCTGAAGCACCTCTTTCCAGACCGGCTATATGTCGAATTGCAGCGCCACGGAACCTATGACAAGCGCCATGAACAGAGGGTCGTGGGGCTTGCATATGAGCACGATCTTCCGCTGGTGGCGACGAACGAGGCGTTTTTCCCGACGCGTGACGACTATGATGCCCACGATGCCCTGATGGCCGTTGCCCATAACGCCATCGTCTCGGACGACAGCCGCTTCCGCCTGACGCCGGACCACTATTTGAAGAGCCGCGCCGAGATGGCGAAGCTCTTTGTCGATCTGCCCGAAGCGCTGCAAAACACGGTGGAGATCGCCCGGCGCTGCTCCTTCGTACTGAAGACCCGCAAACCCATCCTGCCGCGCTTTACCGGTGCCACCGACGATCCCGAGGAGGCGGAACGCGCCGAAGCGCTGGAGCTCCGCCGGCAGGCGGAGGAGGGGCTCGACATGCGCCTTTCGACACTCGGCATGTCGCCCGGCTATGAGGAGAAGGATTACCGTGAACGGCTGGAATTCGAACTCAGCGTCATCGAGCGCATGCGGTTTCCGGGCTACTTCCTGATCGTTGCGGACTTCATCAAATGGGCAAAGCAGCATGATATCCCGGTTGGCCCCGGCCGCGGTTCCGGTGCAGGCTCGCTGGTTGCTTATGCGCTGACGATCACCGACGTCGACCCGCTGCGCTTTTCGCTGCTCTTCGAACGCTTCCTCAATCCCGAACGCGTCTCGATGCCCGACTTCGATATCGACTTCTGCCAGGATCGTCGCGAAGAGGTGATCCGCTACGTGCAGCAGAAGTACGGCCGCGCGCAGGTGGCGCAGATCATCACCTTCGGGTCGCTGCAGGCGCGCGCTGCCCTGCGCGACGTTGGCCGTGTGCTGGAAATGCCTTATGGCCAGGTCGACAAGATCTGTAAGCTGGTACCGAACAACCCGGCCAATCCGACGCCGCTCTCCAAGGCGATCGAGGAGGAGCCGAAGCTTCAGGAGGAGGCGGCGAAGGAGCCCGTGGTGGCGCGCCTGCTCGATATCGCCCAGAAGATCGAGGGCCTCTACCGCCACGCCTCGACGCACGCCGCCGGCATCGTCATCGGCGACCGCCCGCTTTCGAAGCTGGTTCCGATGTATCGCGACCCGCGCTCCGACATGCCGGTTACCCAGTTCAACATGAAGTGGGTCGAGCAGGCCGGCCTTGTTAAATTCGACTTCCTCGGCCTGAAAACGCTGACGGTACTGAAGGTCGCGGTCGATTTCGTCGCCAAGCGCGGTATCAAGGTGGACCTCGCCGCGATCCCGCTCGATGACAAGAAAACCTACGAGATGCTCTCGCGCGGCGAAACGGTCGGCGTGTTCCAGGTGGAAAGTGCCGGCATGCGCAAGGCGTTGATCGGCATGAAGCCGGACTGCATCGAGGACATCATCGCCCTCGTCGCGCTTTATCGACCGGGCCCGATGGAAAACATCCCGACCTACAATGCCCGCAAGCATGGGGACGAAGAGATCGAGTCGATCCATCCGAAGATCGATCACCTGCTCAAGGAGACACAGGGCGTCATCGTCTATCAGGAACAGGTGATGCAGATCGCCCAGGTCCTGTCCGGCTATTCGCTCGGCGAAGCCGATCTTCTGCGCCGCGCCATGGGCAAGAAGATCAAGGCGGAAATGGACCAGCAGCGTGAACGCTTTGTCGACGGCGCCATCAAGAACGGCGTGTCGAAGCCGCAAGCCGATAATATCTTCGAATTGCTGGCAAAGTTCGCAAACTACGGCTTCAACAAGTCGCACGCTGCCGCCTACGCTATCGTTTCATATCAGACTGCCTATATGAAGGCGCATTACCCGGTCGAGTTCCTGGCCGCGTCGATGACGCTCGATATGTCGAACACCGATAAGGTCAACGATTTCCGGCAGGATGCCAAGCGCCTCGCCATCGAGGTCATTCCACCCTCGGTTCAAAGCTCGTTCCGACAATTTGAAACCGGCGACAACCGCATTTACTACGCATTGGCGGCGCTGAAGGGCGTCGGCGAAAATGCCGTCGATCACATTGTCGACGTGCGCGGCGACAAGTCTTTTGCGAGCATCGAAGACTTCTGCCTGCGCATCGATCCGCGCCAGGTCAACCGGCGCGTGCTGGAAAGCCTGATCTATGCCGGCGCCTTCGACTGCTTCGGCCAGGATCGCGCTCAGCTCGCAGCCGGCCTTGATCGCATTTTGGGCTATGCCCAGCGCGCGCAGGAAAATAAGCTGAGCGGCCAGTCGGATATCTTCGGCGGCGCGCTATCGTCCGGGCCGGAGAAAATCGCGCTGCCGCCGTTTTCGCCCTGGCTCGCTTCCGAGCGGCTGCTCAAGGAGTTCCAGGTGCTGGGCTTCTACCTGACGGCGCATCCGCTAGACAGCTACAACAACATCCTGCAGAAGATGCGGGTGCAGACCTTTGCGGATTTCTCCGCTGCCGTGAAACAGGGCGCAACCAATGCCCGGCTTGCCGGAACGGTCATTTCGAAGCAGGAGCGCAAGACGCGCACCGGCAACAAGATGGGCATCATCGTCTTTTCGGATTCGTCGGGCCAGTTCGAAGCCGTGCTGTTCTCCGAAATGCTCAACCAGTACCGCGACGTGCTGGAACCCGGGAAGTCCTTTGTGCTAACCGCCACCGGCGAGGAGCGGCCGGAGGGCGTCGGTCTGCGCCTGCAGACGATCCAGTCTCTGGAGGAGAAGTCGCTCCAAATGCAGAAGTCGCTGCGCGTTTATGTCCGCGATTCCGGTCCTTTGCGCTCCGTTGCGGCGCACCTGAACGCCAAGGGTGACGGCCTCGTTTCCTTCATCGTCATCAAGGAGGACGGCAAGCGCGAGGTCGAGGTCGAATTGCCGCAAAAATACCGCATCACACCGGAAATCGCCGCCGCATTGCGCGCTGCCCCCGGCATTGTCGATGTCGAGCTTGTCTAGGTCATGAACTGCAAGGCCGGCAGCCGCTGAACCAGAATCAGAAAACGCCCCGTTCCTGAAGAAAGGCTTTTGCGATCTGCTCTGCGAGCCGTGCCATCTCGTCGGCGGGAATCTTCAGCACGCCATGCTCGACCATCAGCGCGTGGTACTGCTGCTCTTCGAGTGGTAGGCCTGACGGCAGAGGAACCACATGGAAATGGAGATGGCTGTTGGCTTGCCGGCTTCCGAGTGAAAGAACGTAGATTCTTTCAGCCTCGAATGTGTTTTTCAGCGCCCGAGACAAGTGGTGAACATGCCGTTGCAGTCGAAGGTATTCTTCGGTGGAGAGATCCCCGGCCAAGTCCTCGCGGTGTTTCCTTGGGGAAACAATGCAGTATCCGGGCAGCGTTGGATACTTGCTGAGAAAGATGATCGTCTCCTCATCCTCGAAAATGCGATGATGGAAGAATGCAGGATCTCCGCCCACCAGCCCGCAGATAAAGCAGGGCCTTGTCTCTATGTCGCGCAGGTAGGCATCGAGATTGAACGGCTGGCGTTTGCTCATGCTGAACATCATCGAAACGTTAAATCAAATACGCGCGCTTCCGTTCAATTTTGGACGAAGGTTGTCTTGAGCGCCTTGGCAGCATCCTGGGCGTGGTCTCGGCGGTCAATGAAGTTGCGTGCCCGAGGGATCGGGTCGTGCAGATACTGATCGGGGCCGAGCATCTTGCGCCGATTTAGCTCGACCGTGCTGAGCGGATCGAAATCGACCCCCACGATTGCGTAACCCCACCCGGGGTTATGAGATGCCCACCCCTTCCGATGGTGTTCCAGAAGCCGTTCGCGCCCGCAATAACCGTGATGATCGAAGGCGATGATGCCGTTCGTCACATACATATGAGCTCCTGCAAAACCCTCGTTCGGAATGATCCGCTCAGCATGGAAATCTTCGAGCGGCGGACGCCGAAGGAAGACACCGGCGAGGATGTGGCAGGCGCCATAGCCAAAAAAGATCCGGTCCGGCAGCGCCCACCGTTTTTCAGGATTCTTCTTGATGCCGTGTTTCAGGACGTACATTCGTGAGCATTTCCGTTTTCGATCCGGCCAACCACTTGGTTGATCGAACGTTCCGAACGAGACGCTTTATTTGCAACCAGTATGGCATTGTTTGCAACGAGATCGCAACTGGAAGGCAGCGCCGGAACCGACTGCAAAGGCCTGACGGCCACCACGTCCGTGCCGCCTGCTATCGATGGCTTTGCGCTCTAGCGCGTAATGGTGATGAAATCCGTGCCGGCGCCGGTCTCTGGGCCGATGCCGGTGTCGGAAATCGTCAGCGTCGAGCCTGCCGCCAGCATGCCGTCGATCCGTCGGCGTGTTTCTGCGGGTATCGTGATGCGGTCGAGCGCGTTGGCGATCGGCGTGCCGGTTACGATCGAACTCTCGTTGGCGACGATCCCGAGCCGCTTCATTGCTTGCCTGGAGAGATCATTCTTGAGCGTCACGCCGAGCCAGTCGGCCTTGCCGGCCTTGGCGTCGACGGCGTGCAGCACGAAGAAATGCGCGCCAAGTGCCTGTCGTGCATTGTCGATCGAAACCGGTGCCTCGAAGACCGGCATGAAGTCCTGCCGCACCATGATGACGCCGTTCGGCGGCTCGCCTTTGCCGGTCGCAGCGTAAACTTCCCTGAGGAGAGTGTCGCTGACGAGCACCCTGTCATCTTTGAATTGCGCCGGCCGCAGCGATTTGAAGGTGTTGATCGCCTGAATGGTGGCCGGCCCGACAAGACCGTCAGCTGTACCCGTCGAAAAACCCAGCTGGTTGAGATGGGTCTGGATGTCGATCACTGTCTCGCGCTGGGTTCGACGGGTAATGAGGATGCGGATCGGATCGGTGTTTTGCGGTGCCGCGACCTGCGCGACAGGCGACGGCGCGGCGCTGTTCATCGCCAGCTGAACCGGCTCTCCGCCGTACTGGCCGATCGCCGGGCGCAGTTCCGCATCCGAAAGCAGCAGTGGCGGTTCCGGCTGCTCGGGACGGAAGAGATTTGCATGCGCGATCGGCTCAGGCACCACTTCGGCATCGCTGATGATGACCGGCACGCTGAGATCCGTCATCTTGTAGAGCTGCTTGGCAAAGGTTGCGGGCATGCGCACGCAGCCGTGAGAGGCCGGATAGCGCGGGACGGAATTCGATTCATGAAGGGCGATGCCGGACCAGGTCAGCCGCTGCATCCACGGCATCGGAGCTGCCGAGTAGAGGTTGGACTCGTGGTACTTCTTCTTTTCGAGTATTGAAAAGATACCGTTCGGTGTCGTGTGACCGGCCTTTCCGGTGGAGACTTTCGAGGTCGCGATCACCTCTGTGCCGTCATAGACGACAAGCGACTGCTTGTCCTTGGATACAAAGATTTGCAAGGTGCGGGCATCCACCGCAAACGCCGGGTGATGCACGAGCGCGGTCGCCGACAAAAAGCCGAGGCCGAAAACAAAACGCGAGAACATGTGAGCCAACCAATACGCAATACTTGCCCGTAAGATTACGGCACGATTCCTTAAGGAAGGCTTGAGCATCCGTCGTGGGATCGGCGCTCACGCATCGGTGATCTTTGGCCGGCACAGTCGCGTTCTTGCCATTGCCGGACTATCCGTCGCGTTTGCCGCTGCCGAACGTATAGCCGGTCTCCACGGTCTTCTTGCCGAACTTCTCGCGCAGTTTGTCCATCGCGCCTTCCGCCGCCGCGCGCCGCATGGACTGCTTGTCGATGAGGTCGGGCGGGTCGGCCCGCACCGGATCGCAAAGGTCGGTGACGCCGATGCCGATCAGGCGGAATTTCGTGCCGTCGGTCTCCCTCTCCAGAAGCTCGATGCCGGTCCGGAAAATCCTGTCGGCAAGCTGCGTCGGATCTTCCAGCCTACGGTTGCGGGTGCGGGACCTGAAGTCCGCCGTCTTCATCTTCAAGACAACCGTATTGCCGGCAATGCCGCTCTTCTTAAGCCGCCAGGAAACCTTCTCGGAGAGGCTGCGCAGGATCGGCACCAACTCGTCATAACGTGAAATATCGTCGAAGAAGGTCGTCTCTGAAGAAACGCTCTTTGCCGGATCGTTGAGGTGAACCTGGCGATCGTCGATGCCGCGCGAAAGGCGCGCAAGCCTCTGGCCGATACTGCCGTAACGGCGCATCAGGTCCGTTTCCTCCATCGTCTGCAATTGCCCGATTGTGCGGATGCCGTCCGCTTCGAGCATTGCCGCGAAAGACTTGCCAACGCCCCAGATCGTCGTCACCGGTCGCGGCGCCAGAAAATCCACGGCTTCTGCACGGCCGATGACGGAAAAGCCGCGCGGCTTTTGCAGGTCTGAGGCCACCTTGGCGAGGAACTTGCAGTAGGACAGCCCGACCGAAACCGTGATGCCGATCTCGTTTTCCACACGGCGGGCGAATTTCGCGAGCGTTCGCGCCGGCGTGTCGCTGTGCAGGCGCTGGGTGCCGCCGAGTTCGAGGAATGCCTCGTCGATTGAAAGCGGCTGCACAAGCGGCGTCAGTGCCTGCATCATGGTGCGGACCTCGCGGCCGACCTTGACGTATTTTTCCATATCGGGGCGGATGACGACCGCCTGCGGGCATGCCTCCAGCGCCTTGTACATCGGCATGGCGGAGCGAACACCATGGATGCGGGCGATGTAGCAGGCGGTGGACACGACGCCGCGCTTGCCGCCGCCGATGATGACCGGCTTGTCGGCCAGTTCAGGATTGTCGCGCTTTTCCACTGCCGCGTAGAACGCGTCGCAATCGATATGTGCGAGCGTCAGATCATTAAGTTCCTCGTGCCGCACGACACGCGGACTGCCACAGGCCGTGCAGCGGCGTGCAAGGCCCTTCTGCTCGGCAAGGCAGTCGCGACAGAAGCCGGGTGTCTTGTCAGGGTTGGGCGTCATCGTGGTGAGAACAAAGATTGAACATTGTCAGACTACGCCTTAAACTTCCGAGTCTCAAGAGACGGGAGAGGTTTGGCTTTGGATATCGATCTGCGTTTTGAGCCGGTGACGCCGGAGCGCTGGACAGATTTCGAGAGACTTCTCGGTCCGCGCGGCGGCTTCTGTGACTGCTGGTGCGTGGCACTCAGGTTGCCGCATGCAGTGCGCACCAAAATGCGGCCGGATGAGCGGAAAGAGCATATCAAAAACCGCATCGCCGCCGGTCCGCCACCCGGAATTCTCGCATATGCGGGTGGCCAGCCGGTCGCCTGGGTGCAGGTGGGGCCGCGCCATGATGTTGCCCAATTCAACTCGCCGCGCACAGTTTCCCGGCCGCTGGAGGAGGGTGATGTGCTGGATCCGTCCATCTGGGCTGTGAGCTGTTTCTTTCTCTCGCCGCCCCTGCGTGGCATTGGTCTTAGCCATCGCCTTCTGCAAGGCGCGATCGATCACGCGCGGCAAAACGGCGCGGGCTATCTCGAAGGCTGTCCCATCGACCACTCGAGACAGTCGAAGTCGGTCACGCTGTGCATTGGCTCGACCGCGATCTTCGATGCGGCGGGCTTCGAGCCGGTGGCGCGGCGAAAGGACGGGCGGCCGCTCATGAGGCTCGATTTGCGGCAGCGAGGCTCCGAGCCGCATCAGCTTCAGTGAAATGTCGGCCGATCAGCGATGCAGCCTCGTTCCAGTCGTGAATACGGCCGAATGCCGTCCATGGCCGCAGGCGCGAAACGGTGACGATCAAAGACCGGCATCGGTTGCAGCACAAAACAATTGCAACATGATCGCGCACCGAATGAAGATTGACCGCCATGTCGTCGATGAAAGCGACCGGCCCTTTCGCCTGACAGGTGCCAAGCAGCGGGGAGGGGAGGTTGAAGCGGTCGGCCCAACCGCAGCCGTTGATCCGCATAGACCGGCGGCATTGCGGTCAGGAAAACAATATCGACAGTGGCGGAGAACCTGCCGGGCGCCTTTGCGGCCAGAAAAAGGGGTAACGCCACTCCTCCTGCCGTTCGAAGAAGATTTCGACCGGCCGACGGACATGGATAAGATCGAGCGCAACCCCATCTTTAGAAACGATATTGCCATGAAGATGAAAGGATCGCGGCAAAAGCTCATGCCCTTCGCTGAGCAGGAACCGCTGAAAGGGATCGATGGACTGCAGCACGAAGGCGTCGACCTCGCAGACGATCAGCGGGGTCGCCGAGCCGCACATGCGAGAGATCGAAAGCTCCGGTCTCCATTGCGCTCAGTATTCTCCCGAATCGAGGCCGGGAGAGGAGAAATGCCGCCATACGGCAGCGAGCGTATCGGGCTTCGTCCCGGTCGCCTCGCAAAATGCCACCGCCGTTGGCTCGTGGTTCATCAGGAAATCGAGCAGTCCGGCGAGGAAGCCCGGATCGTGGACGGCGTTGCGGACCTGGGCAGGCTCCACGCCGGTCAGTGCCAGGAAACGCGAGAACATGTCGGGTTCGTTCGCCAGCCAGCTCAGAACGGCAATCGCCGTTTCCTGCGGGTCTGCGGCTAATTGTTTGGAAGTCTTGAAGTTGCTTTGCATTTCGCTGGGTAAGTTACCTTTTCTTCAACCAAATACCGGTAGTTTGCCACTATCGGTTTCCTGGATTCGCGCGCGCAGGCTTATGTCACGGCGCGATCGGCTGCAGGGACGAGACGTAGGGACACGCGTGCCATGCCCAAACAGGTGATGATTGTAGAAGATAACGAGCTTAACATGAAGCTCTTTCGCGACCTGATCGAGGCGTCCGGCTATTCGACAATTCAGACCCGAAACGGCATGGAAGCGCTTGATCTTGCTCGAAAGTATAAGCCAGACCTGATCCTTATGGATATCCAGCTCCCGGAGGTTTCCGGCCTGGAGGTCACCAAATGGCTGAAGGAAGACGATGAGCTGCATGTCATCCCGGTGATTGCGGTGACGGCCTTTGCAATGAAGGGCGACGAGGAGCGTATCCGCCAGGGCGGCTGCGAAGCCTATGTCTCCAAGCCTATCTCGGTTCCGAAGTTCATTGAAACGATCAAGACCTATCTCGGTGATGCCTAGCGCATCTGAAAGACGTTTATGACTGCGCGCATATTGGTGGTTGATGATGTTCCGGCGAATGTGAAGCTGCTCGAAGCGCGGCTTCTCGCGGAATATTTCGACGTGCTGACGGCGGCGGACGGCTATCAGGCACTGGCGATCTGCGAGCGCAACCAGGTCGATCTCATCCTGCTCGATGTGATGATGCCGGGGCTTGATGGCTTCGAGGTCTGCGCGCGACTGAAGGCGAGTTCGAAGACTTCGCATATTCCCGTCGTGATGGTGACGGCACTGGATCAGCCGGCTGACCGCGTGCGCGGCCTCAAGGCGGGTGCCGATGATTTCTTGACCAAGCCTGTAAACGACCTGCAGCTCATCTCCCGCGTCAAGAGCCTTCTGCGCCTGAAGACGCTGAGCGATGAACTGCGCATCCGTGCCGAAACGGCCGAGACCATGGGAATCGACGATCTGCTGCGTGCCGGCGAAGGGCGCCCGGAAGAGGCCGGACAGATTCTGCTGGTCGACGGCCGCGCCAATTCGCAGGAGCGTATCATCAAGGCGCTGAAGCCGATCGCCGATGTGACGGCCATCTCCGACCCGCAGGCAGCCCTGTTCGAAGCTGCCGAGAACGCCTTCGAGCTCGTGATCGTCAATGCCAATTTTGACGATTACGATCCCTTGCGGCTCTGCTCTCAGTTCCGCTCGCTGGAACGTACCCGCTTTCTGCCGATCCTGATCATAACGGAGCAGGGCGCAGACGACATGGTCATCCGGGCTCTCGATCTCGGCGTCAACGACTACATCGTCCGCCCGGTCGATCCGAACGAACTCGTTGCCCGCGGGCTGACGCAGATCCGCCGCAAGCGCTTCAACGACCGCCTGCGGGCCAGCGTCAAGCAGACCATCGAGCTTGCCGTCACTGATCCGCTCACGGGCCTCAACAACCGCCGTTACCTCGACAATCATCTCAAGGTCCTCTTCAACCGCTCGATGGCCCGGGGGCGACCGCTGTCCGTGCTGATCACCGACATCGACCGCTTCAAGCAGGTGAACGACACGCACGGCCATGATGCCGGCGACGAAGTGCTCAAGGAATTTGCCAACCGCATCCGCTCGACCGTCCGCGGCGCCGATCTTGCATGCCGCTATGGCGGGGAGGAGTTCGTCGTGGTGATGCCCGATACGTCGCCTGAGGTGGCTGCAGCGGTTGCCGAGCGTCTGCGGGCCTCGGTCGAAAGCATTCCTTTTGGGTTGAAATCGGCGGGGCAGGAGCTGAAAGTCACCGCCTCCTTCGGTATCTCTTCGCGCCTGTCCTCGGTCATCACACCGGACCAGCTTATGAAGCAGGCCGATCTTGCCCTTTATGAAGCGAAAAACACTGGCCGGAACCGGGTTGTTGCTGCTGCAGCCTGACGGCAATACTGTCTCGTAACCGGCGCAGGACATGGTTTTCCACCGGAAAACATCGAATATTACAAATTTGTAATCGTGCTCCTGGCAATGGACGCGCTTCTTTTGTGGAAAAGGCCTGGAAATGGATCACTGCCTTCAGTGAGGTTCTGGGCCTGCATTTGCCACGGCTAAAAGAACAACGCCACACTGTCGAAGAATACACGGATTGCGGCAGGCCACTATGCAAGCGGTGCTATTTTCCGAAACGGAAATGTGCGACCTCACGTAACGTCAGCGTCCAGTGAAGTTACTGCTATGTGCCTATCGGTTTCTTTGGAAATCTGGTTCATTTCCTGAACGCCTAAGTCATTCGGCTGAGCTCCACCTGCCCCAAAATTGGACTTTTAACCATAGGAGCAGGCAGGAATTTCTCATCATTAAGAATTTGTTGATTTTCTTTCATTTCTGCGCAAACAATTGGCTCATAAGAGAAAAGCACTCCCTCTATAGGAGTCGGAATACCCCATGATGCTCAGGTCCGCCGCATCTCCTGGGTCGTGGGGTCCGGTCGGCTAGCTCGCAACTTTTCGCGGTTCCTCGTGCCGCCTTGCCTGCTGGCCGACCCCCTTTGCCTGAAAACGCCGTCTTGTGCCATTGCGGAGCAAGGCGGCGTTTTTCATTTTGGACTGGTGGGCAAAAAAGACAATCCAGGAATGAAAAAAGCGCGCAGCCGGACGGCGCGCGCTCTTCCATCAACCTGAGGTCAAGAATTACTTGATCTTAGTTTCCTTGAACTCGACGTGCTTCTTGGCGACCGGGTCATACTTGGTCTTCGTCATCTTGTCCGTCATCGTCCGGCTGTTCTTCGTCGTGACGTAGAAGAAGCCGGTGTCGGCCGTCGACAGCAGCTTGATCTTGATTGTGGTAGCCTTGGCCATGGTTGTCCTGCCTTTAAGAAAATGAAAGCCGTGGAAAGCCGGATGGGCTCCACGGCAAATTCTGGCGCGAAACTACGAATCCGGCCCGAAAAGTCAAGCCCGCTTTCGCAGGAAAAGCAGCCTTATGCCTGCCAGCAAGGCATAAAGCCCGAAGAAACAGGCAATCGCCCATGCAAAACCATTGTTTCCGGCAACGTCGATAGCAACCCCGATCGCCTGCGGGCCGGCCACGGTGCCCACGGCATAGCAGAAGACGAAGGCGGCATTAGCCGCTGCAAGATCGGAGCCTTTGAGCCTGGAACCGAGGTGGCTGAGGCCGACGGTATAAAGGCCGGCAACGCAACCGCCCCAGAAAAGCAGGACTCCTGCCATCATGATCCAGCTGTGGGAGAGCAGCGGAAGCATCAGCGAGCCGATTAGGCCCATGAAGGCCATTGCGGCAAGCAGCGGGCGCTTGTCGGAAATCCTATCGGAGAGCATTCCGACCGGGATTTGAAAGATCACATTGCCGATGCCCATGACCGTCAGCAGCAATGCCGCCTGCGATTCGGTGAAGTTCGCGCGGATCGCGTAGATCGGGAACAGTGAAAGGCCGCCCGCCTCGACCGCACCGAAAATGAAGACTGCGGCCGTTGCCGTCGGTACCAAAAAGACGTAGCGCATGAAGTGCAGCTCCGGCTTCTC
Organism: Rhizobium etli 8C-3; assembly: GCF_001908375.1. NCBI lineage: Bacteria > Pseudomonadati > Pseudomonadota > Alphaproteobacteria > Hyphomicrobiales > Rhizobiaceae > Rhizobium > Rhizobium etli. Next base: position 1,516,600 of record NZ_CP017241.1, read on the forward strand.
CTCTAGGATAGGGCTTTCGTGTCGCGCGATAAAGATCGGAATGGCCGCAAGCAGGATCGCGGCTGCACCAACCAGAAACGGCAAAATGCCTTCGCTGCCGAGAATCGAAAACAAGAGGGGGCCGGCCGCGAAACCGAGCGAAAGCACTGTCGCGTAGATGCCAAGCACGAAGCCTCGTTTCGTCGGAGGGGAGGCGGCATTGATCCAGAACTCCGACAGGATGAACAGGGTCGTCGTCGCGCCGTGGAATGCAAATCGCAATGGGAACCAGAGCCAGAAATTTTCGGCGTAGTAAAATCCGAGTGAGCTGAGCGCGGAAATCACTACGGCCCAGAGCATTGTCGGGGCGACTCCGTATTGATGAGCGAGTTTTGTGGTGATCGGGGCGGCAGCCATGGCGGCGATCCCCGCCATGGCCGTATTCAGGCCGATGAGGGTTGAGGGAATACCGCGCTTTTCCAGGATGATGCTGAGAAGCGGAAGGCCAAGGCCGATCGCGATGCCGACAGCGGAAATCGACGAGACGGCGGCAACCAGCGACGGCCAATGGATTTCCTCGACATCGCCTGGTGTGCCGTTTCTCGGCTGAGACATGAATCCATCCTTGAATGACTGAAACGAATCGCCCGTTTTGTGGCACATAGAAAGGCACACGCGTGCCAAATCCAAGTGACGGGCTGTGCTTTACGGAAAGTCCGGTGCCGATGGCAATAGATCAAATAGTCCAGCTCATGTTCACTAGGGACTGGTGCTGCAATCCTGCAGCGCCGGCGAGCGTTGCCCACTACACGCGAATTATGTCTGGACGGTGAAGGTGCAGGATTGCTTACGATGAGCGCCCGCCGGGGATATCGTAGTCGTCGTGATCATCGTTCTGGCCGCCGAAACCATGCAGGCGAAGCGCCCATTGCAGGCCGATCACGCCGCCCTTGATCGGCTGGATCGCGACGAGGGCGGTGACAACTGTGACGGGAGCCCAGATCGCCAGCGTCAGCCAGAGCGGCAGCGGCCAGATCATGTCGGTCATCATGTAGCCACCGACCACGACGTGGCCGAGAACGAGGATGACGAGATAGGGCGGAAGGTCGTCGGAGCGGTGATGGTGCATGGCCTCGCCGCAGGCGGCGCAATGGTCGACGGGCTTGAGAAAAGCTCTGAAAAGCCTGCCGCTGCCGCAATGTGGACAACGGTTGAGCATGCCGCGCATGATGGAGCGGCCGAGCGGGCGCTCCGTCGTTTCTGCGTCCCCATGACGGACCGGTTGTTCGGTCGAGGCAGTTGTCATGATCGTTCCCTTTCGAGCGTCCCTACACGCATGGAGCACCGCCGTCCGCCTGGCGGAGAAGGGACGCTGCTTGTTTCAAATGCAGAACATCCCATGAAAGGATGTTCTATCGCCGCCCCCTTGGCGGCCTTGTCCCGGCCGCCTTGCGGGCCTGGCGGTTGTCGCGGCGGCCTGCCTTGTGGAACGAGCGCACCGCCGTCGGCATGTTGCGGCCTTCGCTTATCATCTCGAAGCGAAGGGCGCCGGCAAGCGGGATCGCTTCGGCAAGCTTCACGGTGACATCGTCTCCAAGACGGTATCCCAGACCGGTCCTTTCACCTGACAGCGCCTGATGCGCCTCATCATAGATGAAGTAGTCCGTGCCGAGCGTGGATATAGGTACGAAGCCGTCGGCTCCATAGTCAGGGAGGGCGACAAATAGTCCCGATTTCGTGACACCCGATACGCGCCCCTTGAATTCTTCCCCGACACGCGTGCTCAGATGATGAGCGACCAGCCGGTCGACCGTCTCGCGCTCGGCGGCCATTGCACGGCGCTCGAACGTGGAGATTTCGGCGGCGATGTCGTCGAGTGCGGCTTCTTCCTCCGGTGTGATACCGCCTTCGCCAAGACCGAGCGAGCCGACCAGAGCACGATGAACGATCAGGTCCGCATAGCGTCGGATCGGCGAGGTGAAGTGCGCATATTTCATCAGGTTCAGCCCGAAATGGCCGATATTTTCCGGGCTGTAGATCGCTTGGCTCTGCGAGCGCAGAACCATCTCGTTGACCATCGTCTGATGCGGCGTGTTCTCGGCTTTTGCCAGGATGCCGTTGAAGCTGTTCGCACGCACATTGCCGCCTTTGGCAAGCGAGATGCCGAGCGTTGCCAGAAATTGGCGCAGGATCTCCTGCTTGGCGAGCGTCGGACCGTCGTGGACGCGATAGATCAGCACCTGACGCTTCTTCTCGAGCGTTTCGGCCGCGCAGACATTTGCCTGGATCATCATTTCTTCGATAAGCTTGTGCGCGTCGAGCCGCGGCGGCACGAAGACGCGGTCCACCGTGCCGTCCGGTTTCAGCAGGATCTTGCGCTCGGGCATATCGAGTTCGAGCGGCTGGCGCCTTTCACGGCCGCGCTTAATCACCTCGTAGGCGTGCCACAGCGGCTTGAGGATCGGCTCCAGCATCGGCCCGGTCTTGTCGTCGGGCTTGCCGTCGATCGCTGCCTGCGCGTTGCTGTAGGAAAGCTTCGCCGCACTTTTCATCATGATGCGGTGGAACGTATGCCCGGCCTTACGGCCTTCCTTCGAGAAGACCATGCGCACGGCAAGTGCCGGTCGGTCGACGCCTTCCTTCAGCGAGCAAAGATCGTTGGAGATGCGTTCCGGCAGCATCGGCACGACACGATCGGGGAAATAGACCGAATTGCCGCGCTTCAGCGCTTCGCGGTCGAGTGCTGAATTGGACCTGACATAATAGGAGACATCGGCGATCGCCACGGTGATGATCACGCCGCCGGGGTTGTCGGGGGAGGGGTCCTCTTCGGCATAGACCGCGTCATCGTGATCCTTCGCATCGGCCGGGTCGATGGTGATCAGCGGCACGTCGCGCCAATCCTCGCGATGCGACATCGTCGCGGGCCTGGCCGCCAAGGCTTCGTCGATCACCGGCTGCGGGAAGACATGCGGAATGCCGTGCGCGTGGATCGCGATCATCGAGATCGCCTTTTCCGAGGCGACGGAACCGACGACCGACAGCACTTTTGCGCGCGGCAGGCCGAAGCGTCCGAGGCGCGCGATCTCGACTTCGACGAGATCGCCGTCCTTGGCATCGCCCGTATAATCCGGATCGATCAGCATCTCTTCGCCGCGTCGTTCGATCGGCAGCAGCCGTCCAGCGCCGCCGGGGGCGGTGCGGAAGACCCCCATGGTCGCGCCGCGGCGCTTGTCGATGATCTTGATGATGCGCGCGGTATAGGCCGGTCCGCCGCGGTCAGCCGCCGGAAAGATCTTCGCCACGACGCGATCGCCCATTCCGGCAACGGGTGTCTTGCCCTTGCCCTGGCGTCCGGCAGGCGACGTCTGGCGGATCGCGACGGCAGGTGCAACGCCCTGATCCTCAGGCCACTCCGCCGGCCGGCCGATCAATTCGCCGTCCTTGTCGCGTGTCGTGATGTCGAGAACGGTTACCGGCGGTAGTGCGCCCGGCCGGATCAGCGATTTCCGTGTCTTCTGCAGCATGCCTTCCTGTTCGAGGCCTCGCAGCATGTGCTTGAGTTCGACGCGGCTGTCACCCTTGAGGCCGAAGGCCTTGGCGAGCTCGCGTTTGGACGCCTTTTGCGGATGCTCGGCGATGAAGCGCAAAATGACTTCGCGCGACGGCAATGCGCCGTGCACGATGTTCAGCGGTTCGACGGGAGCGGCTTCGCGGCTCGCGCGGCCGAGCTTGCCCGAGCGCTTGCCCAAGGTCTTCGTTCTTTCGCGCGGAATCCTGCTCACTCTCAGCTCTTCTTCGTTTTGGCGGGCGCTTTCGCTTTCGCAGCGGCTTTGGCCTTGGGCTTGGCGGCGCTTTTGGTCGCCTTGCCTTGTGAAGCGGCAGCCTTTGCCTTCGGTTTTGCCCTGCCCTTGGCCGCCGGCGCCTTGCCGGCCTTGGCGGCGATCAGCGCCAGCGCTTCCTCGACCGTGATTGCCTGCGGATCCTTGCCCCTAGGCAGCGTGGCATTCACCTTGCCCCAGCTCACATAGGGACCATACTTGCCGTCACGAACGGTGATTGCGCCACCATCGGGATGGTCGCCCAACTCCTTGAGCGCGGCCGGTGTTCCACGCCCACGGCCGCCCGGAGCCTTGTTCGCCTTCTCGGCGATCAGCGTTACGGCACGGTTGAGGCCGATCGAAAACACGTCCTCGACGCTTTCCAGATTGGCATAGCCGCCGTCATGCAGCAGGAATGGCCCGTAACGCCCGATGCCGGAGGAGATCATCTTGCCGGTTTCCGGATGCTTGCCGATGTCGCGCGGCAGCGAGATCAGCGCCATGGCCTTCTCGTAGTCGATGTCTTCCGGCTTCCAGCCCTTCGGGAGCGAAGCGCGCTTGGCATCCTTGCCGTCGCCGCGCTGGATGTAAGGGCCGAATCGACCGGAGCGCAGCGTCAGTTCCACGCCGGTCACCGGATCGATGCCGAGGTTCTTCGGTTCGTTTTGGACCCCCCCTTCGGCTTCTCCGCCGTTTTCGGAGGTGAGCTGACGGGTGTAGTTGCATTCGGGATAGTTCGAGCAGCCGACGAAGGCGCCGTATTTGCCGAGCTTCAGCGACAGGTTTCCGGTGCCGCAGACCTGGCAGATGCGCGGATCGCTACCGTCCTCCCGCTTCGGGAAGACGAGCGGCGCCAGCTGTTCGTTGAGCGAATCGAGCACATTGGTGACGCGCAGTTCCTTTGTATCTTCGATCTGCGAGAAGAAATCCTTCCAGAAATCGCGTAGCACCTGTTTCCAGTTGAGCTCGCCTGCCGAGATCCGGTCGAGCTTCTCTTCCAGGTCGGCAGTGAAATCGTATTCGACATATTTGGTGAAGAAGCTTTCGAGGAACGCCGTCACCAGGCGTCCCTTGGAATGGGGGATCAGCTTGCGCTTGTCGATCGTCACATATTCGCGGTCGCGGAGCGTCGCGAGGGTCGCGGCGTAGGTGGAGGGACGGCCGATGCCGAGCTCTTCCATCTTCTTGATCAGCGTCGCTTCCGAATAGCGAGGCGGCGGTTCGGTGAAGTGCTGCGTCGAGTTGATCTTCTGCTTTGCGAGGTTTTCGCGCGCATTGATCTCCGGCAGGCGGCCGCCTTCGTCGCCTTCGTCGGTCTGTTCGCCGTCTTCCTTCTGGTCGGTGTAAGCGGCAATGAAGCCGTCAAACCGGATGACGGATCCGACGGCGCGCAGGCCGGCCTTCTTTCCATTGTTGTCAGCAGCGATTTCGGCCGTCGTGCGCTCGATTTCGGCAGAGGCCATCTGGCTCGCGATGCCGCGCTTCCAGATCAGGTCGTAGAGCTTGATCTGATCGGCATCGAGGAATTTCCGCACACGGTCGGGCGAACGGTAGAAATCCGTCGGACGGATTGCTTCGTGGGCTTCCTGTGCGTTCTTCGCCTTGGTGGAATAGAAACGGGCCTTTTCCGGCATGTAGCGCTCGCCGAACTGATCGACGATGGCGCGCCGGGCCGCATCGATCGCTTCTGGTGCCATCTGCACGCCATCGGTACGCATATAGGTGATGAGACCGACCGTCTCGCCGCCGATATCAACACCTTCGTACAGTCTCTGGGCGATCTGCATCGTGCGCGATGCAGAAAAACCAAGCTTGGAGGAGGCTGCCTGCTGCAGCGTCGATGTCGTGAACGGCGGTCCCGGGTTACGCTTGACGGGCTTTGCCTCGATGCTGTCGACGACATAGGCTGCACCCTCGAGCAGGGCTTTCAGCTTGCCGGCGTCGTCGCCGTTGGCGATCGATCGCGCCTGCAGCCGTTTGCCATCGGCTGCAACCAGCTTGGCCTCGAATTCATCACCGCGCGGCGTCTTCAAAAGAGCCGAAATGTTCCAGTATTCTTCCGAAATGAAACGCTCGATTTCGGTTTCGCGGTCGCAGACGAGACGCAGCGCGACCGATTGTACGCGGCCGGCCGAACGGGCACCCGGCAACTTGCGCCAGAGTACCGGCGAAAGATTGAAGCCAACGAGGTAATCGAGCGCGCGTCGTGCGAGATAGGCATCGACCAGCGGTACGTCGATGTCCCGCGGTTCGGCCATCGCATCCAGGACCGCCTTTTTGGTGATGGCGTTGAAGACGACGCGCTTCACCGACTTGCCGTTCAGCACGCGCTTCTTGTTCAGGACGTCGAGGACGTGCCAGGAGATTGCTTCACCCTCGCGATCCGGGTCGGTTGCCAGGATGAGCCCATCGGAAGACTTTACCGCATCGGCGATGTCCTTCATGCGCTTGGCCGAGGCGCTGTCGACCTCCCAGAGCATTTCGAAGTCCTGGTCAGGAAGAACAGAGCCGTCCTTGGCAGGCAGATCGCGCACATGGCCGAAGGAGGCGAGCACCGTGTATCCGGAGCCCAGATACTTGTTGATCGTCTTGGCCTTGGCAGGCGATTCCACCACTACAACATTCATCATGATTCTCTAAAAAACCACCGCGCCCGGCGAGGAGAAGAGCGTAATACTTGCCGCTCGAAGATTACCGGCACTCCGACATGGACAGGGAAATCGCTCCGGTCAAGGGGTTTGCTGAATTTTAGAGCTCCCGCAGCACCGGGAGGGCGGCTTCGTCCAACTTACCCTTTTGCCCCGATCTTGCTCTCCGTCCCACTCATGAGGCGGGAAATGTTGGCCTTATGCTTGTAATAGGAGATGACAGACATCACCGCCATGACGGCCGCAACTTTCTCGACCCCCAATATCCACAGTGCAACCGGGACGACAAGCATCGCAACCAGCGCCGACAGCGAGGAATAACGGGTCGTAAAGGCAACCGCGAGCCATACGGCGCCGAAAAGCAGAACCATGACCGGCGCGACCCCTAGCAGCGTGCCGATATAGGTGGCAACGCCTTTGCCGCCCTTGAAGCCGATCCAGACGGGGAAGAGGTGGCCGATGAAGGCAAAGAAGCCGGCAATGATGCCCGCTTCCCCGCCAAGGAAATAACCGACGATCCAGGCTGCGGCCGACGCCTTCAGCGCATCGAGCAACAGGGTCGCAGCCGCAAGCTTCTTGTTGCCGGTACGCAGCACATTTGTCGCGCCGATATTGCCGGAGCCGATGCTGCGCACATCGCCGAGCCCTGCCGCCTGCGTCAGGATGAGACCGAAGGGGATCGAGCCCAGCAGATAGCCGATAACGGCCGCCGCAAACGCCAGCGGCAGTGTGATCTGCCAGGTCAACACGTCAGAGATCATATAACTCCATCCCTTTCGTCCAATGGACTTACCCCACCCGCAGACCGTCTCGCCCAAAGGGGAAAGCATCTCTACAGCGCCTTGCGAAGGACCAAACGCCTCTGCCAGCCGCCTTCACCACGCCTGCGGGGGCAACACCCGCCTTATTCCACTCCGTAAACAAGCTTACCCGCGACATAGGTCGCGACAGCCCGTCCGCTGAAGCGCGCATCCTCGAAAGGCGTATTCTTCGAGCGCGAGAGAAGCATGTCTTCTGAGACAAGCCAAGGCTCGTCGAGATCGATCAGCGCGATATCGGCTTTGGCACCGGGCTTCAGCGTGCCGGCATCGAGGCCGAAGATCTGCGCAGGGCGCGTCGACATCGCATCGATCAGCCGCATCAGACTCACCTGGCCGCTATGGTAAAGGCGCAAGCCCGCCGCAAGCATCGTCTCAAGACCCACTGCACCATCAGCCGCTTCGCCGAAAGGCAGCCGTTTGGTATCGACATCCTGCGGATCATGCGAAGAAACGATGATGTCGATTGCCCCTCTCGCCAGCGCATCCACCATCGCCACGCGGTCGTCTTCGGAACGCAGCGGCGGATAGAGCTTGAAGAAGGTGCGGTACTCGCCGATGTCGTTTTCGTTAAGCGTCAGGTTGTTGATCGAGATGCCGCAGGTCACCTTGGCGCCGCGGCTCTTGGCAAGTTCGATCGCCTCGACCGACTCCGGTACCGAGATCATCGCTGCGTGATACGTGCCGCGGGTCAGTTGCGCGATGCGAAGGTCTCGTTCAAGAGGAATGAGTTCGGCTTCCTTCGGAATGCCCCCGAGGCCGAGCCAGCTGGCAAGCAAGCCTTCATGCATGACGCCGGTGGCGCCGAGATATTTGTCGCGGGTCTCGCAGGAGATGACGGCGCCGAATTCGCGCGCATAGGTCATCACTCGCCGCAGCACCTGCGTGTCATGAACGCTGGAACGGCCATCTGTGAAGGCGACGGCGCCGGCTTGCATCAGCAAGCCGATCTCAGTCATTTCCTCGCCGGCCAGGTGCTTGGTGATCGCCGCAGCCGGATAGATGTTGACGAGCGCCGTGTCCCTGGCCGTTTTCTTGACGAATTCGACCAGTGCGATGTCGTCGATGACAGGATCGGTGTCTGGCATCATGATGATCGAGGTGACGCCTCCTGCGGCCGCCGCCCGGCTCGCCGAAGCGATCGTCTCGCGATGTTCGGCCCCCGGCTCGCCGATATTGACGCATGCATCGACCAGACCCGGGGTTGCGACAAGGCCGTTGCAATCGCGAACCGCGGCACCTTCCGGCGCCCCCTGGTTCTGCGCATCCTTACCGGCTGCGGCAATCACGCCGTCCTTGACGATGATCGTGCCGATCTCGTCGAGATTTTTCGAAGGATCGATGATACGAACATTCTTGAGAACGATCGAGTTCGTCATGCCCGCGGCCCCCGGTTCTGAGACACGAGCAAAATCTCCATCACCGCCATGCGCACCGCGACCCCCATTTCCACCTGTTCGGCAATCACGCTTTGCGGTCCATCCGCCACTTCGGATGAAATTTCCACCCCACGGTTCATAGGTCCCGGATGCATCACCAGGGCGTCGGCCTTGGCAGCTTTGAGGGTTTCCGCATCAAGCCCATAGAAATGGAAATACTCGCGCACGGAAGGCACGAAGGCGCCGGACATCCGCTCGCGCTGGAGGCGCAGCATCATCACCACGTCGGCGTCCTTGAGCCCTTCCTTCATCGAGTGGAAGACCTCGACACCCATCTCCGCAATGCCGGCCGGAAGCAGCGTCGCTGGTGCGACGACACGGACCCGCGCGCCCATGGCATTCAGAAGCAGGATGTTTGAGCGCGCCACCCGCGAATGGAGCACGTCGCCGCAGATCGCCACGATGATGCGCGACAACCTGCCCTTGGCACGGCGGATCGTCAGCGCGTCGAGCAGCGCTTGCGTGGGATGCTCGTGCTGGCCGTCGCCGGCATTGACCACCGAGCAGGAGACTTTTTGCGCCAGGAGTGCAGCGGCACCGGCGCTCGAATGGCGGATCACCAGCACGTCCGGCCGCATCGCGTTCAGCGTCATCGCCGTATCGATCAGCGTTTCGCCCTTTTTCACCGAGGAATTGCCGACCGACATGTTCATGACGTCGGCGCCGAGGCGCTTTCCGGCGAGTTCGAAGGAGGCTTGCGTGCGCGTGGATGCTTCGAAGAAGAGGTTGATCTGCGTCAGGCCGCGAAGGGTCGATGTCTTCTTCTCGCGCTGCCGGCTGATCTTGACGGCCTCATCCGCCTTGTCGAGCAGGTAGGTGATATCCTGCTCCGTGAGGCCTTTTATGCCGATGAGGTGGCGGTGGGGAAAGAAGACCATGAACCTGCCTCTTGCTGTGTCACGCGCTCTATAATGAGTGGCGCGGTAAGGGGCAAGCACGTGCTGCGGACAAAGGCTTACGTCCCCACGCAATTTGTCGTAAATCCGTAAGAGCAGAAGCGGGAAAGCTCGAACTTCCGCTTTCCCTTTGCCTGCCTCTTGCAATAGAAGCGACTCATGACATCCGCTGAAGAAAAACTCGCCGAGCTGAACCAGCCTAGTCTCTGGTCCGGCATCAATGCCTACCGGTCCGATCCGCTGATCGTCGACCTGACTGCGGCGCTGCCGCGCGGCACGCGCGAGGATCTGGAAAACATGGGCCGTTACGTGACCTCGCCGGAGGCGCAGGAGCTGGCGCGCATGGCAAACCAGGGCACGCCACAGCTTCGCACCCATGGCCCGCGCGGCGAGCGTCTGGATGTCATCGAGTTTCACCCGGCATGGCATGCACTGATGCGCCGCTCAATGTCCGTCGGCTTGCATTCCTCCGTCTGGGATCCACAGGCCGATGCCGACGCCAAGGATCAGGCGCACAAGATCCGCGCGGCCCGCTTTTACCTGACTGCCCAGCTCGAATCCGGCCACCTTTGCCCGCTGACGATGACGAGTGCTTCGGTGGCAGCACTGTCGGCTTCGCCTGCCGTGCAGAAGGACTGGGCGCCGAAGATCCTCTCGCGCAAATATGATTCGTCTAACAAGCCCGCCATGCAGAAGTCTGCCGTGACAATCGGCATGGGCATGACCGAGAAGCAGGGCGGCACCGACGTCCGCTCCAACAAGAGCACGGCCGAAAAGGTCAGCGAAGGCATTTACCGACTGTCGGGGCACAAATGGTTCATGTCTGCGCCGATGAGCGATGCCTTCATCATGCTGGCGCAGACGAAGGAAGGCATGGGCTGCTTCCTCGTTCCGCGTCTGCTGGAAGACGGTTCGGCCAACGGCCTGCGGTTCCAGCGGCTCAAGGACAAGGTCGGCAACCGCTCGAACGCCTCCTCCGAAGTCGAGTTCAGCGACACCTTCGGCTTCCTGCTTGGCGGCCCGGATGCAGGCATCCGCACGATCCTCGACATGGTGACGTTGACGCGGCTTGACTGCGCGCTTGCCTCGTCGGGCATCATGCGCGCCTCGCTTGCCGAGGCCGTCCACCATACCCGCGGCCGCAGCGTCTTCGGCAAGATGCTCGTCAACCAGCCGATCATGACCCGCGTGCTGGCCGATATGGCGCTCGACGTCGCGGCCGCAACGGCGCTGTCCTTCCGCCTCGCGGATGCTTTCGACAAGGCCCGCGGCAATGCGGAAGAGGCTGCCTACGCCCGCGTCATGACGCCGGTTGCGAAATACTGGTGCTGCAAGATCGCGCCGGCGCTGATCTATGAGGCGATGGAATGCATCGGCGGCAGCGGCTACATCGAGGAGCGCCCCATCGCCCGCCACTACCGTGAAGCCCCGGTCAACGCCATCTGGGAAGGCTCAGGCAACGTGATGGCGCTCGATGTGCTGCGCGTGTTGACGCGCGGCAAGGATCTGTTCGAAACGGTGTTCACCGGCCTTGCCCGCGATCTCGGTCCGGCCGGCAAGAAGACGATTGACGTCCTTCGCGCCGCAATGGCGCTTTGCGAACGGGACGAGGGCGCAGCCCGCCTTCTGGTCGAACAGCTTGCGCTCGCCGCGGCTGCTGCCGAGCTCTACCGCCTCGGTGCCGGTCGCATCGCCGACGCCTTCATCGAAACCCGCCTCGCAGGCGGCTGGCGCGCGACATACGGCATGCTCGATTCCCGCTTCGACGCGACCTACATCGTGGACCTGCTTTATCCGCCGGCAGGATAGCGCAAGATCACCTACAGCCCTTGCCTGCGCTTGGATAGTGATCGTGATGCAGCAGGGTTTGACGATCTTCAATGCCAGGTGGCGGGGTCGATGATCCTGCGGATGCGACGCATCTTCCGCGCACGGGCCCATATGTTTTTTTTGGCCGGTGACACATTCGTCCATTTCAAACGATATCCCCAGGCTTTCCGAGCCTGCCCCATTGTCGGCAAGCAAAGGCTTCGCTACTCACCGCATAGTGACAGGCTGGGCGATCCGACATGTTGAATGAACCCGCGGTTCTTGAAGCTCTTCCGCAGGCTGCAAGCGAAGCCGAAAAGCGCGTCCGCGACCGCGGTGCGACCGAAAAGGCGATCCTCAGGGCGGCCAAGGCGCTGCTGTCCGAAGAAGGGTTCCAGAATTTCGGCATTAACGCGGTTGCCCGCCGGGCCGGATGCGACAAGCAGCTGATCTATCGCTATTATGGTGGCCTGAACGGCCTTGTCGAAGCGATCGGCTCCGATCTCGGCACCTGGGTCAGGGATCGCATTCCCGAAGATACCGGCGGCATGTTTCTGCTCACCTACGGCGACCTCATGGAGCGCCTGGCGTTGCTTTTTCTCGAGGCGCTTCGCGACGACCCTCTGATGCGCCGCATCGTCGCCTGGGAGGTATCTGAGAATACGGAGCAGGTGAGGCGGCTTGCCGAATCCCGCTCGAAGGCGCTGTCGCAATGGCTGGAGCGCATGAAGGGCTCGCTTTCGCCGCCGAAGGGCGTCGATGCCGCCGCCGTCAACGCAATTCTCATTGCCGCGATCCAGCACCTCGTCCTCTCGGCTTCGGCAGGCGGCCAGTGTGCGGGCCTGGCGCTGAAGTCCGCCAAGGATTGGGAAAAAGCCGCAACCGCGTTGAAGCGCATCGTTCGCGGCGTTTACGGCTGACGCGGCTTCGCGTCATCCACAGGCGGCGACTTGGGTGTTAACCTTAACGAATGGTTTACATTGCACGCTGCGGGGTAACGGGACAGGGTATCGGCAGTTCAAATCTCAGTTGTCGGAATCATGGGAACCAAAGCTGCCAACGCCATTCTGCTCTTTGCCGCGATGATATTTTTCGCGGTGCTTGCGATGGATATCGCCGTGCCCGCACTGGTTCTGAGCCTCATGGCGTTGTCGACACGGGCAGTCACCCTGGAGGCGTCTTTGAGCCGACAGGAAGGGGAGTCCTCATGAGGTGGTTCCTGGTCTTCTGGCTGGGACCGATCGCCTTTTTGGGCGGCTGGTACTGGCTTTCTTACTACGACATGAATTTCGGCATTTTCATGCTGACGCGCCAGGTTCATGACCTGACCTTCCAGATTTACGGCAATGCGCTCGGCGTACCGCCGGAAACCATCCCGCCGCTTGTCGCCCGCGCGATCGCTGTCGACAGCCTTGTCGTCTTCGCAATCATTGGTTTTCGCAAGCGCAGGAAGCTCGTTGCATGGTGGAGGGCGCGTCAGGCCTCCAGATCGTCCGATCTGGCGAGCAGCGAGAGCCTGTCCAGGGCTCCCTGAAGGATGAAGCTGGCGGCGGCTGAATCGATCCGCCCGGCACGTTTGGCACGCGACACATCCATCTCGATCAGCGCCCGTTGCGCTGCGACCGTCGAAAGCCGCTCGTCCCAGTAGACAAAGGGCAGGTTCGTCTTTTGCTCCATGTTGCGCACGAAGGCTCTCGTCGCCTGAACGCGCGCACCGGCCGAGCCATCCATGTTCATCGGCAGCCCTATGACGAAACCGGCTGCTTTTTCCTTCGCGGCAAAAGCAAGCAGCAATTCGGCGTCAATCGTGAACTTCTGCCGTTTGATGACAGGCCGCGGCGTTGCAAAGCGCCGCCCGAGATCTGACATCGCAAGGCCAATCGTCTTTGTGCCGAGGTCAAGCCCGGCGATCGCCTGTCCGGACCGCAAGACAGCCGCCAGTTCCTCGATCGTCAGCACCGTCATCGTCGTTCGTCCCGTCAAAAGAAATTGAAGCGCTGGCCGCTTTTCTTTGCGGTCATACCGGATATGTCCTTAGCATCCAATTCTGCTTTTGCATCACCTATTGAGGAGCGATTCCATGAAGATCACCTGGCTCGGCCATTCCGCCTTCCGCATCGAGACGAAAGCGGCAAGGATACTGATCGACCCGTTCCTCACCCACAACCCGTCCTTTGCAGGTCAGGACATTAAGCAGGTTGCGAGCGGCATCACACATATCCTCCTGACGCACGGCCATGGCGACCATGTCGGCGATACCATTTCGCTTGCAAGCGAGACCGGTGCCGTTGTGCTCGCCAATGCAGATCTGGCCGCCTGGCTCGGCTCCAAGGGCGTCGAGAGGATCGAGATGGGCAACACGGGCGGCACGGTTTCGCTTGGAAGTTTCACCGCCACCTTCACCAATGCGCTGCACTCCTCCGCCCAGATCACCGAGGACGGCGTTTCCCATTCGCTCGGCAACCCCAATGGCCTGATGCTGCATTTTGACGACGAGGCGAGCCTGCTCCATATGGGCGATACCGACATCTTCTCCGACATGGCACTCCTCAACGAGCTGCACCAGCCGGATGTCGGCATCGTGCCGATCGGTGACCGCTTCACCATGGGCGGCGCCGTTGCAGCGCTCTCCTGCCGGCGTTACTTCAACTTCAAGACGGCAATCCCCTGCCACTACGCCACCTTCCCGATCATCGACCAGACGCCGGAAAAATTCGTCGCCGGCATGGAAGGCTCGAAGACGCAGGTCAGGACGCCGAAGCTTGGCGAGACGCTGTCCATCTAAGCAAAACGCCGTTGCACTGGGCGGACAGGGCCTTTATAGCGGGTGGGAAATTTCCCATTCGGAGAATGCCATGTCCGTCGATCTTGCCACCGTTAAGCGCGTTGCGCACCTTGCCCGCATTGCCGTTTCAGAAGAAGAGGCAAATCGCATGGTCGACGAGCTGAATGGCATCCTCGGTTTCGTCGAGCAGCTTTCCGAGGTGAATGTCGAAGGCATCGAGCCGATGACCTCCGTCACGCCGATGGCGATGAAAAAGCGGAAGGACGAGGTCACCGACGGCAGCAAGGCCGAGGACATCGTCGCCAATGCGCCGGTCAGCGACCACAATTTCTTCCTGGTGCCGAAAGTCGTCGAATAAGCGATCGCTTTTTCCGACCCCGTTGCATTCAAAAATCCGAGCGAACACGATGAGCGAACTCACCAGCCTGACCATTGCCGAATCCCGCGAGAAGCTGCGCGCTAAGGAAATCACCGCGACCGAACTGACGGAAGCCTACATCTCGGCTATCGATGCGGCCAATGACCGGCTGAATGCCTATATCAAAGTCACGCCCGATCTCGCCCGGGTCATGGCGAAGAACTCCGACGAGCGCATCGCCGCAGGCCGGGCCGGCGATCTCGAGGGTATCCCCCTCGGCATCAAGGACCTCTTTGCGACAGTTGGCGTCCACACCCAGGCCTGCAGCCACATCCTCGACGGCTTCGAGCCGCGCTACGAATCGACCGTCACCCAGAACCTTTGGAACGACGGCGCCGTCATGCTCGGCAAGCTGAACATGGACGAGTTCGCCATGGGCTCCTCCAACGAAACCTCGCACTACGGCCCGGTCATCAATCCATGGCGCGCGAAGGGCTCCAACCAGCAGCTCGTTCCGGGCGGCTCTTCAGGCGGCTCGGCGGCGGCGGTTGCGGCCCATCTTTGCGCCGGCGCCACTGCCACCGATACCGGCGGTTCGATACGCCAGCCGGCCGCCTTCACCGGCACCGTCGGCATCAAGCCGACCTATGGCCGCTGCTCGCGCTGGGGCACGGTCGCCTTCGCGTCCTCGCTCGATCAGGCCGGCCCGATTTCCCGCGACGTGCGCGATGCCGCGATCCTCTTGAAGTCGATGGCAAGTGTCGATGCCCAGGATACGACCTCCGTCGACCTGCCGGTGCCGGACTACGAAGCCTCGCTCGGCAAGTCGCTGAAGGGCATGAAGATCGGCATTCCGAACGAATACCGCGTCGAGGGCATGCCGGAAGAAATCGAGACGCTTTGGCAGCAGGGCATCGCCTGGCTGAAGGACGCCGGCGCCGAGATCGTCACCATCTCGCTGCCGCATACCAAATACGCGCTGCCGGCCTATTACATCGTTGCTCCGGCCGAAGCCTCCTCGAATCTTGCCCGCTACGACGGCGTGCGCTACGGCTTGCGCGTCGACGGCAAGGATATCGTCGACATGTACGAGAAGACCCGTGCCGCGGGCTTCGGCAAGGAAGTCAAGCGCCGCATCATGATCGGCACCTACGTGCTGTCGGCCGGCTACTACGACGCCTATTACCTGCGTGCCCAGAAGGTCCGCACGCTGATCAAGCGCGATTTCGAGTTCGCCTTCGACGCCGGCGTCGATGCCATTCTGACGCCCGCCACCCCGTCTTCGGCCTTCGGCATTGCCGACGAGAACCTCGCCTCAGACCCGGTCAAGATGTACTTGAACGATATCTTCACCGTGACGGTCAACATGGCGGGTCTCCCGGGCATCGCCGTGCCCGCCGGCCTCGATCACAAAGGCCTGCCGCTCGGCCTCCAACTCATCGGCAGGCCCTTCGACGAAGAGACCCTCTTCAAGACTGCGCATGTCATCGAACAGGCCGCCGGCAAGTTCGCGCCGGCGAAGTGGTGGTAACGGTTCGTCATCTGCAAGATGACGGCACATTCGCTGCATGGAATTTGGCGGCGAAGATGAGCCCCGCGCCGCGATCCGTTTGGAGCGGTCGGGCTTTCAAGTGGCTGGGCGCTCAACTGGATTTGAGCCTTGGTACCGTTCTCGATAAGATGCATCTTGAACCGGTGCTCAGTCGTCAATAGCGGTGCCGGAGGGCTTCATGGACAAGACAGATCTCGCGCCGTTGATCCAGGCATTCGATCGTCTCGCAGGCGGCGATTTCCACATGGGCGGCGAATGGCGGGCCGTGCACGAAATCTGCCAGGCCCACGAGGGGGAATGGCCCTTCGACTGGGGTCATGCCCTTTGCCATCGCATCGAAGGCGACGACTGGAATGCCGATTACTGGTACCGCCGGGCGGGTAAGAGGCGCCCAGCCGGTACCGTGGCTGAAGAGTGGTCGGCGATGAAGGCCGAGCTTTCGGCGCATCTCTGACATCGCGGAGGGGCGCGCGCCGATCAGAACGCGCGGCCAGGGCGATGTGAAAAACTATCGATTGTTCTGCTCGGCTCTTACCAGCACCAAGCCCCGCTCCGTGATGCGGTAGGGTTTACCGCTCGAAGATTTGATCGCCTTCTTCTGTTTGAGTTTGCGGAAGGTGATCAGGTCAAGGCCTGAAAATACCCAGCCTTCGCGGGTATAGAGCTGCAGCTTTTCGATCCTTTTCTTTTCGTCGCGTGTGATTTCGATGCGGCCGCCCTGGGCCAATAGGTGCAGGATGCGTTGCTCCGTGCGGGAAATATCCATTTGAATGTTGATCCGGTCTTGGCGCCGAAAAAGCGCATAAAAAAACGATCCGGCGTTCGGGGCGAGCGTCGGGGCTTCGTTCTTTTTCTGGCCCATGCACGCAAGCAGGCTTGCAGGCAGGGCCCTTACCGGGTCTGAGAATGGCTCAACATAAGGATTTGGTAGCTCGCCTCGAACAGGAGGTCAAGCAGGCGCCGGGGGGTTGAAAACCGGCTGGTAACGATTGCGCGAGCGAGCAAATCATTGGAAAAACCGCCGATTCGGTGCTCTAGTGAAAGTGTAGAGCGGAGGTGCCATTGATCCACATTCGCAATGCTCGCGAGGGCGAAGCGGACCTTTTGAGTGAGATCGGCCTCAGAGCCTGGCAAAAGGCGATGAGGGCAATGGGCGAGTCGGACGCGCTGCTGGATGCGGCGCGCAGTGCCTTCGTCAATTTTACGCAAGGCACGTGGCTGACGATCACCGTGATCGAGCTCAACGGTTTGGTTGCCGGCTGGGCGGCGCGCGAACACCTGGACGAGACGATATCCGATTTCTGGATCGATCCGGCCTATACTTGCCAGGGCCTAGGCTCTGCGCTTCTGGAAGCGATCGAAAAGGACATTGCCGAGCAGGGTTTCGCCAAAGCTGCAATGCAGACGCATTCGGGAAATACCGAGGCGATCAGTTTTTTCCAGAAGCACGGTTACGCCATCCACTGGCTTTCGATCGCCTATAATCCGAAGCTCGACCGCGACGTACCATCGCTCGGACTGGCAAAGGACCTCGAAACCGGGGGCGACGGAGCCTACGGGCCCGGCTCCAGCTTCTGACTTGACGTGCCGAAAGCCTTGCACCGGCAGACCATTTCCTTTACCTCACCAGTTGAAAAGAACAGCCTCCAAAGAGCATCAAATGACCATTGTCGACGTTCGTACGCCTGATCCGAAACGCTTCATTCCCGGCGCCACCGGCGATTGGGAAGTCATCATCGGCATGGAAGTCCATGCGCAGGTGCTGTCGAATGCGAAGCTCTTCTCGGGCGCCTCGACGCAATTCGGCAAGCCGCAGAATTCGAACGTCTCGCTGGTCGATGCTGCCATGCCCGGCATGCTGCCGGTCATAAACGAGGAATGCGTCAAGCAGGCGGTGCGCACCGGCCTTGGTCTGAAGGCTCAGATCAACAAGCGTTCGGTCTTCGATCGCAAGAACTATTTCTATCCCGACCTGCCGCAGGGCTATCAGATCTCGCAGTACAAGGATCCGATCGTCGGCGAGGGCACGATCGTCATTTCGCTTGGTCCTGACCGCCAGGGCCAGTTCGAGGATATCGAGATCGGCATCGAGCGCCTGCATCTGGAACAGGATGCCGGCAAGTCGATGCACGACCAGCATGCGACGATGTCATATGTCGACCTCAACCGTTCCGGCGTCGCGCTCATGGAAATCGTCTCGAAGCCCGATATGCGCTCGTCGGACGAGGCGAAGGCATACATGACAAAGCTGCGCTCGATCGTGCGGTATCTCGGGACCTGTGACGGCAATATGGACGAGGGCTCGATGCGCGCCGACGTCAACGTCTCCGTCCGCCGCCCCGGCGAGCCCTTCGGCACGCGCTGCGAGATCAAGAATGTCAACTCCATCCGCTTCATCGGCCAGGCGATCGAATATGAAGCCCGCCGCCAGATCGGCATCCTGGAGGACGGCGGTACGATCGATCAGGAAACTCGCCTTTTCGACGCGAACAAGGGTGAAACGCGCTCCATGCGTTCCAAGGAAGAAGCACATGATTATCGCTACTTCCCCGACCCGGACCTGCTACCGCTCGAATTCGACGAGAGCTTCATCAAGGATCTTGAAGCCCACCTGCCGGAGCTGCCGGACGACAAGAAGGAGCGCTTCGTGCGCGAACTCGGCCTTTCGGTCTACGATGCTTCGGTGCTGGTCTCCGAAAAGGCGATAGCCGATTACTTCGAGGCCGTGGCCGAAGGCCGCGACGGCAAGACGGCTGCAAACTGGGTGATCAACGACCTGCTCGGCGCCTTGAACAGGACCGGCAAGGACATCGAGGAGACGCCGGTTTCACCGGCCCAGCTGGGCGCGATCATCGATCTCATCAAGGCCGAAACCATCTCCGGCAAGATTGCCAAGGACCTCTTCGAGATCGTTCTCAACGAAGGCGGCGATCCGGTTGAGATCGTCGAAACCCGCGGCATGAAGCAGGTGACCGATACCGGCGCCATCGAAAAGGCCGTCGACGACATCATCGCCGCCAACCCGGATCAGGTTGCCAAGGTTCAGGCAAAGCCGACGCTTGCCGGATGGTTCGTCGGCCAGGTGATGAAGGCAACCGGCGGCAAGGCCAATCCGCAGGCCGTCCAGGCGCTCGTCAAGGCCAAGCTCAAAATCGAGGAGTAAGGGCCGTGTATTTCGTGCGCACGGCAAGCGAGCGGGACCTCGACACGGTCCGCGCCCTGCTGGCCGAGGCGTTTCGTTGCGCCTATGCCGATCTCTACGGCGAGGCGAAGGTGAGCGAGCTGATCGCGCATCTGTTTTCCCCGGCAGCGCTCCAGGCGCGGCTGGCGAGGAAGAACGCGGAATTCCTCGTCGCCGATAACGGCAAGACCCTCGGCGGCATAGGCTATGCCGCCATGTCGGACGAGATGACGAAGACGGTCATGCTGCACCTGCTCTACGTGCGGCCATCGCTGCATCGCCAGGGCATCGGGCGCGAAATCTTCGCCGAGCTCGAGACCTGCTTTCCGGATGCAGAGATCATGCGTCTCGAGGTCGAGCCGAGGAACGAGAAGGCAATCGCCTTTTATCACGCACATGGTTTTACCGATGCTGGCCGCCAGGAAAACGACGGACCGGGCCAATCCGGGATTGCGACGCTGATCCTCGAAAAGCGGCTCGAAACCCATTGAGCCGGCAATGATGGCCCGGCGCGCATCGCGATCTTTGCTGCCGAGGCCATTCGGCGCTCATGGCGACGCGGTCGCGGCGGACGCATTCCGCATCAAAGGGCGTTGTGAAGGATTGCCGCGCTGCCCGATCCGCGCCTTACCGAGCCGATCATCGCGCCGAGGTGGTCTTACTTTAAAAGTTCATCGCTGCGACGGTTAAGGTTTGCGGCGTCTCCTCCATGATCATCGAAGCGCTGCAGGCACGTGGCGACATGTGCGGCAAAGGAATTGCTGCACAGAATTCTGCCTCGCCAAGGCGAAAGGACGCATCAATTTCGCCTTTGCAAAGCATAAACGCCGGAGGCCGGGATGCGCATGGTTTCTACGAGCGGCTCAGTCATTGCCCGTTGCATTTGCGCTTCAAGATGGTCCTGAAATAGGGTCTCGCCCGATCGGAATCGCTGGACAATCCACCAATCCGGCGGCATAAGCGAAGGATCGAATTCCAGTCCGCTCGCCTTCGGCAGGCACAAGGAAAAGACATGAAGAATCTACTTTTGCAAATCTTCACCTGGTGGAACGGCCAGACGCTGGGCACGCGTTTTGCGACCTGGCGTTTCGGCAAGCGCGTCGGTGAGGATGAATTCGGCAACGTCTATTATGAAGGCGGGATGTCCTCCTACGGACTGCCGAAGCGCTGGGTGATCTACAAGGGATATGCCGAAGCCTCCGCCATCCCCCCCGGCTGGCACGGCTGGATGCACCACCGCACCGATGTTCCGCCCTCGAAGGAAAGCTACGTCGCCAAGGAATGGCAGAAGGCGCACCGTCAAAACCTCACCGGCTCCGCGCAGGCTTATCGCCCGCCGGGCTCGCTTGCCGTTGCCGGCGAACGTCCGCGGGTGACCGGCGACTACGACGCCTGGACGCCCGGCAACTGATATCGCGTTGCCGGGGGGGCCGTCCGGCCCCGCTTTTGGCCACAATTGACCTTTACCCGCAGATTGGTCGCAGGACCTGCGACCACGATCTGAAATGCGCTGGAGACGGGTAGATATGAAGCTTTTCACGCGCAATCATGTCCTGCGTGCTGCCGGGTTTGGCCTGGCGCTTGGTACTTCCTTCTTGCCGCAGGCGGCGTCTGCCGCACGCATCGACAATCCCGTTGCCGTCTTCTCCGGCCTCGACAAAATCACCGGCCGCATCACCACCTTCGATGTCTATGTCAACGAAACCGTGCAGTTCGGCGCACTTCAGGTCACGCCGAAGGCCTGCTATTCGCGCGACCAGGCAGAAGCCCAGAAGATCGACGGTTTCGTCGAAGTCGACGAGATCACCCTCGACCGAAAGATCCGTCGCATCTTCACCGGCTGGATGTTCGCAGACAGCCCCGGCCTCAACGCTGTGGAACACCCGATTTACGACGTTTGGCTGAAGGACTGCAAGGCGCAGTCCGAGGTGCCGGCGCCCGAAGGGGCGGCGAAGTAGAATAGCGACATCGTGGCCATCCTCGTCCTTCGGGGCTACACCGTGCCGGCTTGCGCCTCCAGATGAGGAGGGGTGGCGGCGCCGACATTTGCCAAGCGCCTCAAAAGACAAAAGCGACCTTTACTAAGGGGCGAGGGCGGTAAGACTTGGGCCGCAGCCCTCAGAACTTCAGTTGCGGTGAATCCATCGCCGCGGCGAGCATTACCGCATATTCGTCCTTGGGCACGTCGATGGCGCCGAAAGTCTTCAGGTGCTCGGTAGTGAATTGCGTGTCGAGCAGGGTGAACTGCCTGTCGCGCAGACGCGCGACCAGATGAACAAGACAGATCTTCGAGGCGTCGGTGCGGCGCGAGAACATGCTCTCGCCGAAGAAGGCCGAGCCGAGCGAGACGCCATAGAGGCCGCCGACCAGTTGATCGTCGTGCCAGGCTTCGACGGAATGGGCATGGCCCATGCGGTGGAGTGTCGAATAGAGCGATCTGATCGTATGGTTGATCCAGGTGCTCGGCCGGTCTGAAGTCGCCTCGGCGCAGGCCGCGATCACGGCGTCGAAATCATGATCAAAGCGGATCTCGAAGGGATGCCTGCGGATCGTCTTCGCAAGGCTTTTCGAGACGTGGAAGCTGTCGAGAGGCAGTACGCCGCGAAGCTCCGGCTCGACCCAGAAGATTTCCGGATCGTCGGCGGATTCGGCCATCGGAAAGAGGCCGATGGAATAGGCGCGCAGAAGAATCTCCGGGGTTATGCCTGGGGACTTCCTGCGCGAACCTGCCATTTCCGTTATGCCGGATGGTTGGCCAGGTAGTGTTCCAGCCAGTGGATATCATAGTCGCCGTTGGCGATATCCTGATTGGACACAAGATCCTGGAACAGTGGTAGCGTCGTCTTGATACCGTCGACGACAAATTCGTCAAGAGCACGGCGCAGACGCATCATGCATTCTACTCGGGTGCGTCCATGCACGATGAGCTTGCCGATGAGGCTATCATAGTAGGGCGGGATCTTGTAGCCCTGATAGGCGCCGCTGTCGATGCGCACACCAAGGCCGCCCGGCGCATGGAAATGCGTGATCGTGCCGGGCGAAGGCACGAAGGTGCGCGGGTCCTCGGCATTGATGCGGCATTCGATGGCGTGACCCTCGAAGGTGACCTCTTCCTGCGTGACGGACAGGCCTCGGCCGGAGGCGACGCGGATCTGTTCGTGAACGAGATCGATGCCGGTGATCGCTTCGGTGATCGGATGCTCCACCTGCAGACGGGTGTTCATTTCGATGAAATAGAATTCGCCGTTTTCGTAGAGGAACTCAATCGTTCCGGCGCCGCGATACTTCAGCTTTTTCATGGCCTCGGCGCAGATCTGGCCGATCTTCATGCGCTGCTCGACGTTGAGCGCCGGAGAGTTTGCCTCTTCCCAGACCTTCTGGTGACGGCGCTGCAGCGAGCAGTCACGTTCGCCAAGGTGGATCGCATTGCCTTCACCGTCGCCAAACACCTGGATTTCGATGTGGCGCGGCTTGCCGAGATATTTTTCCATGTAGACGGCGTCGTTGCCGAAGGCTGCCGCCGCTTCCGCGCGTGCCGTAGACCAGGCCTCGACCAGGTCGGCTTCGGATTTTGCGACCTTCATGCCGCGGCCGCCGCCGCCTGCCGTTGCCTTGATGAGCACCGGATAGCCGATCAGGGCGGCCGTCTTGATCGCATCTTCCTCGGTCTTCACTTCGCCGTCCGAACCCGGAACAACCGGAATGCCGAGTTCCAGCGCGGTCGTCTTGGCGGTGATCTTGTCGCCCATGATGCGGATATGGTCCGCCGTCGGACCGATGAAGGTGATGTCGTGGGCATCGAGGATGTCGGCGAACTTGGCATTTTCCGAAAGGAAGCCATAGCCCGGATGCACGGCATCCGCGCCGGTGATTTCGCAGGCGGCAACGATCTGATGGATGTTCAGATAGCTATCGCGCGAGGGCGGCGGGCCGATGCAGACGCTCTCGTCGGCAAGGCGCACGTGCATGGCATCGGCATCAGCGGTGGAGTGAACCACGACGCAGGGGATGCCGAGCTCTTTGCAGGCGCGCAGCACGCGCAGCGCGATTTCCCCGCGATTGGCTATGAGGATTTTGGAGACCATGACGCCCGCCTTATTCGATGACGACGAGGAGTTGGCCGTATTCGACGGGCTGACCATCCTCGACCAGGATCTCCGTGATCGTGCCGGACTTCGGAGATGGGATCTGGTTCATCGTCTTCATTGCTTCGATGATGAGAAGCGTTTGGCCTTCCTTGACCGTCGCGCCGACTTCGATGAAGGCACGGGCGCCGGGAGCCGGGGCCATGTAGACGGTGCCGACCATCGGCGCGTTGACGGTGTTGGCCGGGTTGCGCACTGCAGCGGCCGCAGCAGCGGGAGCAGGCTGCGGTGCGGATGCGGAAGAAGCGGCTTGAGCATAGGCAGGAACACCGATCGGCGCCTGGACATAATGCGTATTGCCGGCGCGCGAAACGCGGATACGCAGATCGTCCTGCTCGACCTCGATCTCCGTCAGGTCCGTGTCGTTTAGGATATTTGCGAGATCGCGGATCAGCGCCTGATCGATACTTTTTTTCGTCTCAGCCATGAGTGTGCCCTGTCTTCTTCTTATGCCGTGAGGTTCTTCAGCGCGTGGAGCGCCAGGATATAGCTATGGGGACCAAAACCGCAGATGACGCCCTTCACAGCGGGTGCAATCAGCGACTTGTGGCGAAAGTCTTCGCGAGCATGAACGTTGGTGATATGGAGTTCCACCACCGGAATGGAAATAGCACGGATTGCATCGTGCAGTGCGAGCGAGGTGTGCGTAAAAGCCCCGGCATTGAGCATGACGCCCGCCGCCTTGCCGTTTGCCTCGTGGAGCCAGTCGATGAGGACGCCTTCATGATTGCTCTGGCGGAAGTCGATCTCCAACCCGAGCTCGCCGCCTGCCACCTTGCAATCCGTCTCGATATCCGTGAGCGTCTTTGCGCCGTATATGCCGGGCTCTCTGGTGCCCAGCAAATTCAGGTTAGGTCCGTTCAGGACGAAAATGGTCTGCGTCATCGAATGTTCCGTCAAAAGCACGAGGGCCACCTATAGACTCCCCATGCCTTGATTGAAAGCCCTTTGGGGGAGGCAGCCGGAATCGTGCCATATTTGTCCACATGGCTGAAACATTTGGATTTTGGCGAATTGATGGGCGCGGCCTCAGCAGCTCGTCTTGCCGCAGGTGCGCATGTTCTTGACCTTGGCCTCGAGGTTGTCGAAGCCGACCGCACCCTGCACCAGCTCGTTGCCGATCACATAAGACGGCGTGCCGGTGATGCCGAGGTTCTGCGCAAGCTGGTAGGTCTTTTGAACGCTCTCCTCGCTTGGGCTCTTCTTCATCTCCGCGAGGATCTGCTCCTTGCTGATGCCGAGCGATTCCGCAACGGCGAGAGCCTTCTCCTCGTCAGCGCGTCCACCGCTGCCGAGCAGGGCGACGTGGAACTCGCCGTATTTTTCGGGTGCAAGCTTTCGCAAGGCGTCCGAGACCTTGTGGGCGGCAGCCGATTCCGGCCCGAGGATCGGAAGTTCCTTCAGCACGAAACGGACATTCTTGTCTTTTTCGAGCATGGTCTGCATGTCGGAAAGAGCCTGGCGGCAATAACTGCAATTGTAGTCGAAGAACTCGACGATCGTGACGTCGCCCTTGGGATTGCCGATGGCCGCGTCGTATTTCGCGTCGAAGATTTCCTTCTGGTTGTCTTCGATCGCCCTGTTGGCTTTCACCAGGCGAGCCTCTTCCTGCTTCTTCTGCAGGGCATTCTGGACGTCGATCATGATTTCGGGGTTCTCAATCAGGTATTCCTTGATGAACTCGCCGAACTCCTTCTTCTGCGCGTCGTCGAGGGCTGCTGCCGGAACGGGCAGCGCAACGCTCGCTGCGAGCGCAAAAACGGCGAAGGCTTTCGGGAAGAAGGTCATGTTATCCTCGTCTACGGCAGATGGGGCGCGAAATTTGCTGCATCTTATCATTGCCGTGTTAACAGGTAGAACTGCAAAGCACCAAATTACGGCGCATGGTTCCGTCCTCAAACAGGATTTTTCGCAGGCGCGACGCAATCGCGGGATTGTGATGACCCGATTATTGCGGCAATTGTCTGGCCGCAAGTGAAACTTCCGGAGATATCCAGCTTGTTTTCCATATCGAGACGCAGCGAAGTCGAACCCTTCCACGCCATGGACGTGCTCGCCGAGGCGACCAGACGGCGCGCCAGCGGTCATCCGGTCATTTCGATGGCGGTCGGCCAGCCGTCCCATCCGGCGCCGCAGGAAGCACTCGATGCAGCACGAGAAGCGCTCGCCAAGGGCAGGGTCGGCTATACAGACGCCCTCGGCACCGCACGTCTGAAGCAAGGAATCGCTGCGCACTATCGCGGCCGGCACGGGCTTGACATCGACCCGCTGCAGATCGCCGTCACCACGGGTTCGTCTGCGGGTTTCAACCTTGCCTTTCTTTCGCTCTTCGATGCCGGCGATGCCGTGGCGATTGCCAGGCCCGGTTATCCGGCCTACCGCAACATCCTCGGCGCACTCGGCTTGAAGGTTGTCGAAGTGCCGGTGACGGCCGAGACGCATTTCACACTGACGCCTCAAAGCCTGGAGGCGGCGCAGCAGGACGGCGTCAGGCTGAAAGGCGTACTGCTCGCAAGCCCGGCCAATCCGACGGGCACGGTGACGGGCAGGCAGGCGCTGAAGGAGCTCGCCGATTATTGCGCCGCCAACTCGATCGCCTTCATATCCGACGAAATCTACCACGGACTGACATTCGCGGGCGAAGAGACGAGCGCGCTGGAACTGACCGGCGAAGCGATCGTCATCAACTCGTTTTCGAAATACTATTGCATGACCGGCTGGCGCATTGGCTGGATGGTGCTGCCTGAGCGTCTGATCCGGCCGATCGAGCGGGTGGCCCAAAGCCTCTACATCTCGCCCCCGGAGCTTTCCCAGATCGCGGCGACGGCAGCGCTCAACGCGACGGCGCAGCTCGACGTCTACAGGGCAAGCTATGCCAGGAACCGCGAGTTCCTGATGCGGCGTCTCCCAGAGATCGGGCTCTCGATCGCTTCGCCCATGGATGGCGCCTTCTATGCCTATGTCGACGTCACCCGTTTCACCAATGACAGCATGGCCTTTGCCAAACGCATGCTGGCGGAAATCGATGTCGCTGCCACACCCGGTTTCGACTTCGATCCACTGGAGGGCAACCGGACGATGCGCATGTCCTATGCGGGCTCAGAGGCCGAGATCGCCGAGGCGGTGGAGCGCATTGCCGCCTGGCTGAAATAGAGTCTGATTTCCGAGGCTTGTCGAGGATTTCGAAAGGATTTTTGAAAGGACTTGAATCAAATTATTCGCAAATCACGGTCTCGACGAGAAGCCATTGCCACTAGGATCCAGGCCTTTGGCCGATGGCCAAGGGCACGATTTTAGAACGCTCCGACGAGGGACAGCCAGGGCGTCGAGAGGTCAGGCGAGCTGGGCCGTCAATGCCAAGCTGGTGTTGACAACAGGGTAGCCGGGCGCAGTCCGCCGCCCATCCGAACTCGCTGTTGTGCAGTCAGGAGAAACAGGCTTGCCGCAAGCTCAACGGCTTCTTCGAAGATCTGCCCGTTACCCACGACCGCATCCAGCGACATGCCCATGTGATGCTCCGCGGCAGTCATGAGAATAACGCTCACAACCGTCATCCCGCATTCGAGAACTGGCAACTGGTTGTTGCCCTGAACAGCCGGCAGGAGCCTCCAAACCCGACCTCTGATCACCGTTATGAGCGAAAATAGCAGCAGCGCAGCCACGATCGGCGTCACCGCACCGTTGTACCAAAGCAACTTGCTGGCCTGATACATGGGACCGTTCGCTGAAAAATGCGTCGGCTCATGGAAGACGGCAGCCCAGCTCAATTCACGCGCGACGAGAATGAACCAGACCGGCATAAGGGCAATCCATAATGCCCTCCAGGCTCCGCTCGTCCGTGAGGCCAAGATGCCTGCTTGTACGAAGCCGAAAGCGTAGGCGACAACTTGCAGGTTTTCGAACGAACCGTTCTCCCAGCCCATTTGCTGTGGCAGCACGAATGAAAGTGGATAGGCCGATGCAAATACTGCAAATGCCAGCAGCCTATATGGCCAAACAGATTGAATCACGTCCCACATCCTCCCCACTGATCAGAAACTGTTTATGAAGGAAATGTGACAGGGGCAATCTGATTTTGCATCGATCCCCAATGTAAATAAGAAAATGCTTAAAAGAAGCCCGCCAGCATGTGTTGCTCACGCGCGGCGTGGCTGTCGACCAGGGGGTGCAGCTTCAAGAGACTGACGGATGCCGCCAGAGCGTCTTGCTTGCCTTTCCCGTACATGCAGATGAGCAGATAAAAAAATCCGGCCGCGTTGCGCAGCCGGATTTTACCTTCAAGGTTTTGTATCGGCTTCTCAGAAGAAGCCGCGGCGTTGCCACCAGCCGGCTTTTTTCGGCTTTCCGTCATTGTCGGCCTCGGCAGGCTCGCTGCGCGTGGATTTGACGGTCGGGATCGACGAAGAGGAGATGTTCGATTCGCGATTGGCGCGGACCGGCTTGGCTTCGTCGTCTGCCGGCGTGGCGAGATCGGCGGAGGCTTCGACCGTTTCGGCTTCCGCTTCCGCAGGTACGGCTTCGACAACCGGTTCCTCGACGGGAGAGGGGGCCGCCTTGCGGCGGCTGCGGCCCTTGACGGGCTTGGCTGCGGCGACAAACGCGCCGGTTTCGACGGCTGCCATCGCCGGCTGGCCATCGCCGGCTTCTTCGGAGAACGCCTCGACGATTTCGGCCTGCGTTTCAGCCTCGGTGCCATCCCCGGCATCAGCGGCATTTTCATTGTCGGCTTCAGCGCCGGCGCTCACTTCTTCGCCTTCCTCGCGGTTGCGGCGCCCGCCACGCTTGCCGCGGCGCCGGCGTTTGCGGCGCTGGGATTCTTCGCTTTCAGCCCCCGTTTCGAAGGTTGCTGCGGCTGTATCATCGCCCTCGCTACCTTCTTCGTCGCCTTCATCCTCGTGACCGGTTTCGCCGGAAACGGTATCCTGAGCGGCGATTTGCTCACCAGCACCATTGCGTCCACGCCGGCGGCGGCGGCGCTTGCGCTTGCGGCTGCCTTCGCCGTCACCTTCGGCGCGCTGCTGGGGCGCACGCTCGGCGGCTGGGGGCTTTTCATCCACATCCTCGTCTTCTTCCTCCTCCGTCTCGATGACGATATCTTCGTCGTCATCATCGGGAATGGCTGCGAAGTTGAAGAGGGTTTCGATCTTGACCGGATTTTCGACCGGCTCGCCGCGATCGATCGCAAAATGCTGCGAACCGACTGCGCTATCGGCATCGACGACAATCGCGACGCCGAAACGGGTTTCATAATCGATGATCGACTGGCGCTTGTGGTTGAGCAGGTAGAGCGCGATTTCGGGCGTGGTGCGCACGGTGATGTCGTGCGTCGTGTTCTTCAGCAGGTATTCCTCGATGCCGCGCAGCACATGCAGGGCGACGGAGGACTGCGAGCGCACATGGCCGGTACCGCCGCAATGCGAGCAGACCTGAGTCGTGGATTCGAGCACGGAAGCGCGGATGCGCTGGCGCGACATTTCAAGCAGGCCGAAATGCGAGATGCGGCCGACCTGGATGCGGGCACGGTCGTTCTTCAGGCATTCCTTCAGTTTCTTCTCGACGGCGCGGTTGTTGCGCTTTTCTTCCATGTCGATGAAGTCGATGACGATGAGACCGGCAAGGTCACGCAGGCGAAGCTGGCGGGCGACCTCATCGGCCGCTTCGAGATTCGTCTGAAGTGCGGTGTCCTCGATCGAATGTTCACGGGTCGAGCGGCCGGAGTTGACGTCGATCGAAACGAGCGCTTCCGTCTGGTTCATGATCAGGTAGCCGCCGGACTTCAGCGTCACCTGCGGCTGCAGCATGCGGTCGAGTTGCGCCTCGATGCCGGAGCGCGAGAAGATCGGATGGATGTCGCGGTAAGGCTGAACGACCTTGGCGTGGCTCGGCATCAGCATCTTCATGAAGTCTTTCGCCTCACGATAGCCTTCCTCGCCGGAAACGATGATTTCGCTGATGTCCTTGTTGTAGAGGTCGCGGATCGAGCGCTTGATGAGCGAGCCTTCCTCGTAGACGAGGCAGGGGGCCGTGGACGCGAGCGTCAGCGTGCGGACGTTTTCCCACAGGCGCATCAGATATTCGAAGTCGCGCTTGACCTCGACCTTGGTGCGGTTGGCGCCAGCCGTGCGCAGGATGACGCCCATGCCCTGCGGGACTTCGAGCATCCGGGCGATTTCCTTGAGACGCTTGCGGTCCTGCGGATTGGTGATCTTGCGGGAAATGCCGCCGCCGCGAGCCGTGTTCGGCATCAGGACCGAGTAGCGGCCTGCGAGCGAGAGATAGGTGGTGAGCGCCGCGCCCTTGTTGCCGCGCTCTTCCTTGGCAACCTGCACAAGCAGGATCTGGCGACGCTTGATGACTTCCTGAATGCGATACTGCTTGCGCGGCTTGCGCTGCACGCGGTCGGGAACCTCTTCCATCGCATCTTCGGCGCCGACCGATTCGATCACTTCCTCCTCATGATCGTCATCGTCGTCGTCGTCATTGCCGCGGCGGCGGGAATCGACGTCTTCGGAGATCGAGTCGGTCTCCACAGCAGCAGCTATGCTGCCGCCGACAGGCCCCTCGTCATCATCGTCGACGACGGAGGCGGAAGGTGCTTCGACATCGGTCGGGACGGCGTCTTCGGTCGGCGTGGTTTCGACGACCTTCTTGCGGCTGCGACGCGGCTTGGCCTTCTTGGCCGGAGCCTCTTCTGCGGCCGGAGCGCTTGCTTCAGCCGGAGCGGCGTCTTCGGAAGCCTCTTCGGCGGCCGGCTCCTTTGCCGGCAAGATGCCGGTGTCGGGCTGCTCCTGGGTCGACGGGTCGCTCACGGGTGCGGTTTCGACATGCTCGACGTCGTCGTCTCGGCGGTGCTCCTCGGCCTCGGCGCGAAGCAGGGCCTGACGGTCGGCCAGCGGGATCTGGTAATAGTCGGGATGGATTTCGGCAAAGGCCAGGAAGCCGTGCCGGTTGCCGCCGTAATCGACGAAAGCGGCCTGAAGCGAGGGTTCGACCCTCGTTACTTTTGCGAGATAGATGTTGCCGCGTATCTGCTTCTTGTGCTGCGACTCGAAGTCAAATTCTTCTATACGGTTTCCGCGAACGACAACGACACGTGTCTCTTCCTCGTGAGACGCGTCGATAAGCATTTTGTCTGCCATGTAAGGTGTGCTCCTCGGCGCAGCCGCAGACACCCATTCCCGCCCGTATTGATAACAGGGGGCATGCGGTCGAGCGTGGGTGCGCCGGATAATGAAAGTCGCGATTGGTTCGGGCGGGACAGCAGCAGCCAGGCGACAGCGGGGAATTCATTCTCCCGGGGCCTGTAGACTTTGGATAAAACCTGCTGCGAAACCATTATGACCAAGCGAGATCGACAATACTTAAGACCCCTGGGGGTCCGATGAGTTTGCTCCTCGGAGCGTTTGGTGGCTATCCACCGATGAAGTTTCCGCATACGCCGGAAAATTCAGGATCCAGTTTACTATGGAGAGAAGCGCGTAAGACGGCGGACGATTGCCGGTTGTGGCGCCAGGTCCTCGTGGGGTTGGCAGCCGCGCGGCGACTCTATCCCGTCAACACTTTCTAACCTGAAAATCGTTGTATGGTTTCTCTGTCACAATAGCAAGGGAAAAGCCAAATGCGCCATAATATTGATGGATTTGGAAATGCATAGACAATCGGGGAATTGGCGGTCCTGATTCGGCGGTGGCGGACAATCGCTCAAGCGGGCGGTGCGTGCATGAGGCTGCAAGGATCCATCGCAATGACAGATAGGGTGTGGCGGTCGAGTGTTTAAGAGGGTGCGGTCCGCAGCGGGGGAATCCGGCAAGCGGAAGACGAAATTCGTAGGCGTGCTCGCTGCAGCGGCGGTTTCGCTTCATGCCATGGTCGCGCTTGCCGCCGGTCCGAAGAAGCCAGAGGCGCTGCTTGCCTATGGCGCACGCATCATCGGCGACGACGCCCGTACCCGCGTCGTCATCGATTTCGACCGGCAGCCGAGTTTTTCGGTCCACTATATCGCCAATCCCGAGCGCATCGTCGTCGATCTGCCGGCGACCGCGTTCGGTTTCCAGGCCAAAGATCTGGCGGCGAGGGGGCTTTTCAAGGACATCCGCTACGGCACGATGGACGAAGGCAGCGCCCGCATCGTGCTGAGCGCCGTCAAGCCGGTGAAGCTGGCCACGGCCAAGGTGCAGGCCGACGAGGATGGCAGGGGTTACCGCCTCGTGCTCGATGCCGAGATGACCGGCAAGGAGGAGTTCGCGGCCCTCGTCAAGGCGCAGTCCTGGAGCGATCCGGCAGACCGTCCGCAGTCGGGTCCAATACCGGCGCCGCAGGCGGCACAGCCTGGCGACTTCATCATCGCCGTCGATGCCGGCCATGGAGGCATCGATACCGGCGCGATCGGCGTCGATACCAAGACCGAGGAAAAGCAGGTGACGCTTGCCTTCGCCAAGGCGCTGGCCGACCGGCTGAACCGCGAGCATGGCATCAAGGCCTTCCTCACCCGCAGCGAGGATGAATTCCTGTCGCTTGCCGAGCGCGTGCAGATCGCCAGGCAGAACCATGCCGGCCTCTTCATCTCGCTGCACGCCGATACGCTGAAGCAAAAGGATATCCGCGGCGCGACGGTATATACGATCTCCGACAGGGCCTCCGACAAGCTCGCCGCCGATCTTGCCGAGCGCGAAAATCTTTCCGATCAGATCGCCGGCAAGGAAACCGCCGCCGAACCACCGGAAGTGGCCGATATCCTGCTCGACCTGACGCGCCGCGAGACTCAGGCCTTCTCGATCTCGCTGGCCGAAAGCGTGCTCGGTTCGTTCAAGGATCAGATCAGTACGATCAACAATCCGCATCGGCATGCAGGCTTCCAGGTTCTGCGGGCGCCCGATGTGCCCTCGATTCTGCTCGAACTCGGCTTCCTCTCCAACGCGGAAGACGAAAAGCTGCTGCTCGACGAGAAATGGAGGGTGAAGATCGCCGAGCTGTTGACCGATGCCGTCAAGCGCTATCGCTCTTCCGTGGTTGCCAATGGCGGCTGAGGCCGTGGCTGAGATGTGACACCCGCGGCGAAAGCAAAGCGGAGCATGTGAATGGGGCAGGGGAGCCCTATTTTGCTCACATTCAGGCCGTTACTCGCCGCTATGTTTTCGACTAGCCAGGCTGGACGGCTTGTCGCGATGGCGCTCATGGAGTATGCCCGCGCGATGTGCAAATCGCCCGCTTCCATGCAAATATAGTGCCTGCACCGATTGAAATTTGGAATACCGGTAGCTCAATATGATCAGACTCCTTGGATATTTCTTCGGAATTGCTTGCGTCCTGTTTCTGGGCGCTGCTGCCGTCGTTGCCGTCTACCTGGCAAACGTCGCGAAGGATCTCCCCGATTACGCCGTCCTGAACAGCTATGCGCCGCCGGTCACCACCCGCGTTCATGCCGGAAACGGCGCGTTGATGGCCGAATACGCCAAGGAAAAGCGTCTTTTCCTGCCGATCCAGGCGATCCCGGATCGGGTCAAGGCCGCCTTCCTTTCGGCCGAAGACAAGAATTTCTACAACCATCCCGGCGTCGATCTCAGCGGGCTTGCGCGCGCCATCGTCGTCAACCTGCAGAATTTCGGCTCCGGCCGGCGTCCCGTGGGCGCCTCGACGATCACGCAGCAGGTGGCCAAGAACTTCCTTTTGACATCCGACCAGACGATCGACCGCAAGATCAAGGAAGCCATCCTCTCCTTCCGCATCGAGCAGGCCTACAGCAAGGACAAGATCCTCGAGCTCTATCTGAACGAGATCTTCTTCGGCCTGAACTCCTACGGCATCGCCGGGGCGGCGCTCACCTACTTCAACAAGTCGGTCACCGAACTCACCGTTGCCGAAGCCGCCTATCTCGCCTCGCTGCCGAAGGGCCCCGCGAACTATCATCCCTTCCGCCATCCAGATGCCGCGGTGGAGCGCCGCAACTGGGTCATCGACCGCATGGTCGAAAACGGCTATGTGAGCCCGAGCGACGGGGCGGAAGCCAAGAAGCAGCAGCTCGGCGTGACGGCCCGCAGCACCGGCCCCTCGCTCTTTGCTTCTGATTATTTCGCCGAAGCCGTTCGCCGCCAGCTCATCGGCCAATATGGAGAAAAGGCGCTCTACGAAGGCGGCCTTTCGGTCCGCACCTCGCTCGATCCGCAGATGCAGCTCGCCGCCCGCAAGGCGCTGCAGGACGGCCTGACGACCTACGACGAACGCCGCGGCTTCCATGGAGCGCTGAAGGCGATCGACACTACCGCCGATTGGGGCAAGGCGCTCGCGGAAATTCCAGCGCTTTCCGACGTGCCCGAATGGCGCCTCGCCGTCGTGCTTGCCGTTTCCACCGAAAGCGTCGACATCGGCCTCCAGCCCCGCAGGGACGGCGCCGGAAAGGCTGCCGCCGAGCGCGAGCATGGCACGATCGAGGCGAAGAACATGCAGTGGGCCTACCGCTCCTCGACCGGCGAGCGCAAGACGGCCAAATCGCCCGAAGGCGTGCTTTCGCCGGGCGACGTCGTCTATGTCGAGCGGTTGGGAGGCGAAGGCTCGACGTCTTACCGTCTGCGCCAACCGCCGAAGGTTCAGGGCGGCCTCGTTGCCATGGACCCCAAGACCGGCCGCGTCCTTGCGATGGCAGGCGGCTTCTCCTATGGGCAGTCGGAATTCAACCGCGCGACGCAGGCGATGCGCCAGCCCGGCTCCTCGTTCAAGCCGTTCGTCTATGCTGCGGCCATGGACAATGGTTATACGCCCGCCTCGGTGATCATGGACGCGCCGATTGAGGTCGTCTCCGGCGGCCAGGTCTGGAGGCCGGAAAACTACGGCGGCGAATTCAATGGTCCGTCGACGCTGCGCTCCGGCATCGAGCACTCGCGCAACCTGATGACCGTGCGCCTTGCCAATGACCTCGGCATGAACATCGTTGCCGAATATGCCGAGCGCTTCGGCATCTACGACAAGATGCCGGCATTGCTTGCCATGTCGCTCGGCTCCGGCGAGACCACCGTGTTGCGTATGGTTTCGGCCTATTCGGTGATCGCCAACGGCGGCAAGCAGATCAAGCCGACGCTGATCGATCGCATCCAGGACCGCTACGGCAAGACGATCTTCAGACATGAGGAACGTCTCTGCGACAGCTGCAATGCCGGCGACTGGCAGAATCAGGAAGAGCCGAACATCGTCGACAACCGGGAACAGGTTCTCGACCCGATGACGGCCTATCAGATCACCTCGATGATGCAGGGCGTCATCGCCCGTGGCACTGCGGCCGGCAAGATCGACCTCGGCGGGCGCGACGTGGCTGGCAAGACCGGCACCACCAACGACGAGAAGGATGCCTGGTTCGTCGGCTTCACGCCCGACCTCGTGGCCGGCCTCTACATGGGCTTCGACAATCCGGCGCCGCTTGGCCGCGGCGGTACGGGCGGCGGCCTCTCGGCTCCCATCTTCAACGAATTCATGCAGGCAGCCGTCAAGGACATGCCGGAATCGAAATTCGTCATCCCGCAGGGCATGAACCTGATCCCGATCGACCGCAAGACCGGCATGGCGGCGATGGAGGGCGATCCGAACACCATCATCGAGGCCTTCAAGCCCGGCACCGGCCCGGCCGACAGCTTGTCCGTCATCGGCATGGACAGCACGATGGCGCCGGAGGAGATCCTGAAGACCTCGCCGCAGGCGAACCAGGCCGTGCAGTCTGGCGCAGGCGGCCTCTACTGAACAATCCCAGCACCGATGCGGCGGCCGCGGCTCTTTACATCCGCGGCCGCCGCAACTATTTGACGGACCAACTCAAGACCAACGCAAAGAAGCAGGAAAATGCGAGCGGAAATCGAAAACGTAGTCGATGAAACCAAGCAGGCTATCACCCTGCTGAGGAGGCATCTTTGACTGGGACCAGGCGATAAGACGGCTGGACTGGTTAAACAACAAGGCAGAAGACCCGAATCTCTGGAACGATGCTGCCGAAGCTCAGAAGCTGATGCGCGAACGCCAGCAGCTCGATGACGGCATCAACGGCGTGAAGCAGCTCGAACAGCAGCTGAACGACCATGTCGAACTCATCGAGATGGGTGAGGAAGAGGGCGATGAAAGCATCGTCAAGGAGGCCGAGGACGCGCTGAAGAGCCTGAAGGCCGAGGCCGCGCGCCGCCAGGTGGAAGCCATGCTTTCAGGCGAGGCCGACGCCAACGACACCTATCTCGAAGTGCATTCGGGTGCCGGCGGCACCGAAAGCCAGGACTGGGCGAACATGCTGCTTCGCATGTACACGCGCTGGGCGGAACGCCAGCGTTTCAAGGTCGAGCTTCTCGAAGTCCATGACGGCGAAGAGGCGGGGATCAAGTCGGCGACGCTGCTGGTCAAGGGCCACAATGCCTATGGCTGGCTGAAGACGGAGTCGGGCGTGCACCGGCTCGTACGCATTTCGCCCTATGACAGCAATGCGCGCCGCCACACGTCCTTTTCGTCGATCTGGGTCTATCCGGTGGTCGATGACTCGATCAACATCGAAATCAACGAAAGCGACTGCCGCATCGACACCTACCGCTCGTCGGGCGCGGGCGGACAGCACGTGAACACCACCGACTCGGCAGTGCGCATCACGCATATTCCGACCGGCATCGTCGTTGCCTGCCAGCAGGAGCGCTCGCAGCACAAGAACCGCGCCAAGGCCTGGGACATGCTGCGCGCGCGCATGTATGAAGCGGAACTGAAGAAGCGCGAAGAGGCAGCAAGCGCCGAAGCGGCATCCAAGACGGAGATCGGCTGGGGCCATCAGATCCGCTCCTACGTGCTGCAGCCCTATCAGCTGGTCAAGGACCTGCGCACCGGCGTTTCGAGCACGGCACCTGGCGACGTACTCGATGGCGACCTCAACGAGTTCATGGAAGCAGCGCTTGCGCACCGCATCAGCGGCAAGCCGGACGCAGTGCTCGAGGACGTTGATTGACAACGAGGGGAAACGGTCAGGGACGGTCAGTGTCTGGATTAAACGCCTTTCGTCCGGCTTAGTGCCAAATCCGCTTGCAGCATGTGGTCGCAAGCGGCCTTGGCCTGTAGGCGCAAAGCCAATGGCAGACAATCATCAAGATGACGTGCCGATGGATAACCTTGCCTTACCTCCCGATTTAAGGGCGCTGCTATCTCGACACGAGTGGAGGCAGGTCGATCTGGGATGTTCGTCTGCAGCCGTGTTCGGGCTCGCTGAAGGTGGCAGGACGCAGTTTTTCCTGAAAGGCGAAATTGCGGGTCCCTTTGCGGAATTGCCGTTGGAGGCGGAGCGTCTGCTGTGGCTTGCCGAGCAAGGGCTGGCGTGCCCCAGCGTCGTCGCCCTGGAAAGCCATGAGGGCAGAAACTGGCTGCTGCTGAGCGCGCTTGACGGAAAAGACCTGGCTTCGTCCAGGTCGACCCCTGATGGGCAGCGCATCGAGATCCTGGCGGCCGCTTTACGTCGATTGCACGAACTTGATCCTGCAAACTGCCCTTTCGACCACAGGCTGACGGTTCGTTTGAGGCTTGCCAAGGCGCGGATGGAAGCAGGCGCCGTAGACGAGAGTGATTTTGACGAGGAGCGGCTAAACGCAACCGCTGCGAGCCTTTTCGCCTACCTTGAAGCCAACGAGCCTGACGTGACGGATCCCGTCGTTGCCCATGGCGACGCCTGCTTGCCGAACTTCATGACGCATGAGGGCCAATTCAGTGGATATGTCGATTGCGGCCGTCTGGGGGTTGCCGATCGATACCAGGATATTGCGTTGGCACTGCGCAGCATCCGATACAACGTCGGTCAAACATGGGTTCAACATTTCCTCGATTGTTATGGGCTTTCCGGCATCGATGACGCGAAAGTCGCCTACTATGTGGTGCTGGACGAGTTCTTCTAATCGCGGAAATCCCTTTCGACAAAAAAGGCCGAGCGCCGGAGCCAGGGGTCTCTTCGGCAACCCGGCCTGCTTCGATCAGA
Source organism: Rhizobium etli 8C-3 (assembly GCF_001908375.1). Taxonomy (NCBI): domain Bacteria; kingdom Pseudomonadati; phylum Pseudomonadota; class Alphaproteobacteria; order Hyphomicrobiales; family Rhizobiaceae; genus Rhizobium; species Rhizobium etli. Next base: position 1,554,000 of record NZ_CP017241.1, read on the forward strand.
CGGCAGATTGCTGAACTTCGTCGCATGCCTGCCATGATGTGGCGCGCAATTTCCGGCAGTCGGACGCAATTGCGTTCAGTTCGATCCGAGCGCTTGTCTCGATAAACCGTTTCAGCCTCTAATGGCAGTCCTTCCCCGTCGTTGTTCGATGCGACCAGACGCTCGCGTCCTCATGCCGGGCCGTGCAGACAGTGACTTTGCAGACAGCGACAGCCGAGCAGCAGTCGCCGACCTCGGGCTGTTGCATGGGGACAACACCGGCCGATCTCTTTACGCGGCGGGGTTGATCCGGTTTCGGTTGTCCGCGATGCTTGGGCTCCAATTGGTCCGATCCCCGGGAGACTGACATGAAAGCGAACCTGTCCAACCAGAAAGGAAACATCGCCCACAAGGACATTCTGCTTCATGCACATTCTGTTTTCCCGCGCGAGGAAAAGCCCGCCGCGCCATAACCGCTTTCTGAAATTCTTCCGCGTCTCTCCAAGCAAGGCCGACCGCGACAGGCGCTGCTTGCGCATGCGCAAGTTCCTCTCCTACTATCGCCCGCACCTGCCTTTGCTGCTGGCGGATCTGCTCTGCGCGATCGTCGTCGCCGGCACCGCGGTGGCGCTGCCGCTCTGCGCCAACTTCGTCACAAGCCGCCTTCTGGCTCTGCCCAACATGCCGGAGGCCTACGAGCAGATCCTTGCCGTCGGCGCCTTCATGCTTGCCATCCTGGCGATCCAAACCGTTGCCATCTTCTTCGTCGACTATCAGGGGCACGTGATGGGCGCCCGTATCGAGGCCGCCGTCCGCCAGGAGCTCTTCGAACACTGCCAGAAACTCTCGTTCAGCTTCTACGACCGCCAGCGCACGGGGCAGTTGATGAGCCGCATCACGAACGATTCCCTGTGGCTGGGCGAGCTTTTCCACCACGGCCCGGAGGACCTCTCCATCGCCGCACTCAAATATGGCGGCGCCATGCTGGTGCTGTTTTTCATCGATCCACCTCTGGCCAGCCTCATCCTGCTGCTCACGCCGGTGGCGGCGGCCTATGCGTTGCATTTCAACCGGCGCATGAACCGCGCGCTCGAAGCGAGCAAGCGGCAGATCGCCGCCGTCAATGAACGCGTGGAGGACGCCCTGGCGGGCATTCGGGTCGTCCAGTCCTTCGCCAACGAGGCGCTGGAGCAGGAGCGCTTTGCCAAGCTGAACCTTCGGTTCCTGAAGGGCCGCGCCGACGGATACCGCAGCGAGGCCTGGTTTTCGGTGGGTATCGAGACCTTTGCACAGCTCATCACGATACTTGTCATCGTGATCGGGGGGCTGCGCATCCTGACGTCGGAGCTGTCGGTGGCGGACATCCTCACCTTTCTGCTCTGCGTGGCGGTGCTGGTCGATCCGATGCAGCGGCTCGCCAATTTCGTCCGCCTTTGGCAGGAGGGCTACACCGGCTTCGTTCGGGCCATGGAGATCCTGGAGATCGCACCCGACGTCTTCGACCGCCCTGCCGCCCGCCCGATGCCGGCTCCAGCGGGCGAGATCAGTTTTTCCGACGTCGACTTCGGCTACGAGGCCGATGGTCCAAAGGTGCTCGAGCGGCTCTCGTTCACCATTGCCCCTGGCGAGTTCGTGGCCCTGGTTGGCCCTTCAGGGGTGGGTAAGAGCACGCTTTGCGCGCTCATACCGCGCTTCTACGATGTGCAGGCCGGAGCGATCCGCATCGACGGCACCGACATTCGCGACGTGACGCTGGCGTCACTGCGGCGACATGTCGGGGTGGTGCAGCAGGACGTCTATCTCTTTGCCGGCACCGTGGCGGAAAATCTGCGCTACGGCCGGCCCGACGCGACCGATGCCGAGGTGGAGGCCGCCGCTCGTGCCGCCAACGCTCACGACTTCATCGCGGCTCTGCCCAATGGCTACGCGACCGATATCGGTCAACGCGGTGTCAAGCTTTCGGGTGGCCAGCGGCAGCGCCTTACGATAGCGCGCGCCTTTCTCAAGGATCCGGCGATCCTGATCTTCGACGAGGCAACCAGCGCGCTCGACAACGAAAGCGAGCGGGCGGTCCAAAAGGCGCTGCTCAGTCTGGCGAAGGGCCGCACCACCCTGGTCATCGCCCACCGCCTGTCCACCGTCCGCCATGCCGACCGCATCCTGGTGCTTACGGGCGATGGCATCATCGAACAGGGCACCCATAACGACCTCATGGCGCAGGAAGGCGTCTATGCCAACCTGCACAGCGTGCAGGCAAGCATTTGACCATTGGCCCGCCCCAAACGGCGGTGGGACAGGGGTCGAAAGGCGGCGGTACGGGTTCGGGCCTCTTAGCTCGACGGACGCGTGGCAAGGGCGGCGATGGCGATCGCGGTGGCGCTTAGAGCCGCCGCGACGGCGAAGGTGAACTGCATGCCTGTGGCAACGGCTTCGGGAGGTGCCGTCGTGATATCGGCCGTCATCGCGCCAAAGGCGAAGACGGCGCCCATGACGGAAGCGCCGGTGATGAGCCCGAGATTGCGCGACAGGCTGAGAAGGCCGGAAACGACGCCCCGCCGATCGGCGGGGATGTCCATCATGACGGCGGTGTTGTTGGCTGCCTGGAACAGCTGATAACCCGGGGTCAGGACGGCAATGGCGGCAATGTAGCCCGCAATGCCGAACATTGCCGGAAGCACGGATAGGGCAACTGCACCGACGGTCATCTCGATCAGTCCGGCGATGACCACGACCGGCGCGCCCAAACGGTCGACAACACGGCCAGCCGGGGCGCCGGACAGCGCCGAGACAAGCGGGCCAATCGACATGACCATGCCAACAAGCGCCGCGTCGAGCCCGAGCACGCGGGAGAGATAGAACGGGCTCACCACCAAGGTCGCCATCATTGTCGTCGAGACGAGGGCATTCATGGCGAGGCTGGCGCTGAACTTTGAATCGCGGAATGCTGTCAAGCGGATCAAAGGCGATGCCGCCTTCGCCTCAGTGAGAAAGAAGAGGACGATGCCCGTAAGTGCAGCCATCAGGAGCGTCGCATTCAGCGTGCCGAAATCGCCGCGCCCTGCCGTCGTGGCGAGCGCATAGGCAGCGAGCGTGCCGGCAAGCAGCAGCGTGCCCAGAGCGTCGAATCCAGGGCGATCGGTTTTCGGCGAATCGCCGTCGACGGGCAGGAACCGGTGGGCAAGAAAGTAGGCCAGCAGACCAAGCGGGATGTTGGCGAGAAAGATCGCCCGCCAGCCGAACCAGGCAATGACAATGCCGCCAAGGGACGGACCGAGCGCGGTTCCGATTGCCGACATCGCTCCGAGGAGGCCGATGGCGCGGCCCGTTCTTTCCCTTTGGACCGTCTCGAAGACGAAGGTCATGGTCAGCGCCATCAGGATGGCTGCGCCGAGGCCCTGCGCGGCCCGGGCAGCAATCAGCCACCAGAGCGAGGGCGCAAGCCCGCAGAGCGCCGAGGCGGCGGCAAACACGAGCAGCCCTGCCAAGAGAACCCGCCGGCGCCCGGCAATGTCGCCCAGCCGTCCAACGCCGACGATCAGGATCGTGATCGCCAGGAGGTAGGAGAGCACAACCCACTGCACCTGTTGGAATGGTGCGGCGAACACCTTGGCCAATGTCGGCAAGGCGACATTGGCAACGCTCGTGCCGAGCGAAGATAGCAGCATGGATAGGCAAAGGGCGGCAAGCGCCCATCGAACCGAACTTGCCGGGATTGCCCCATCCTCGGTGGCGTCATTTGTGCAGGAGGTCATCGCCGCTTCCCTCAGGCCGCTGCGCTGTTGACGATCCAGCGCGCGAACGGAGCGATCACGATGGCGATAGGGAAAGCGGCAGGGGCAAATCGGACCGATATCATGAAGAGCTACTCCAAATCTGTGGTTTGGGTAGAGGTAGCCCGCGGCATGATGGGGCGGTAGGCGCATCATATGCATTCCATTCGTGCGTTTGACGCCATGTCAAATTGCGCCGGCCGTGCTATGGTCGCCCATATGTCGCATCCCGATCTCAATCTGCTTATCACCCTTGATGTGCTTCTGGCGGAAGGCAGCGTCGCCCGCGCCGCCAAAAGGCTGCGGCTAAGCCCGTCCGCGATGAGCCGAGCGCTGGCGAGAGTGCGCAAGGCGACCGGCGATCCGCTGCTGGTCCGGGCCGGGCGCGGCCTTGTTGCGACGCCGCGGGCGCTCGAGCTTCGCGAGCGCGTCTGCCAGCTCGTGCAGGACGCCGAAGACGTCCTTCGCCCCGCAGAGACACTCGACCTGACACGGCTTGTGCGGACATTCACCCTCAGAAACCAGGATGGCTTTGTCGAGAATTTCGGGCCCGATCTCATTGCGCGCGTCGGCCAACAGGCAAAAGGCGTGCAGTTGCGTTTCGTACCAAAGCCGGACCGGGACAGCGCGGCGCTGCGCGATGGCAGCGTTGACCTGGAAACGGGCGTCGTGGGACAAGCCATGGGGCCGGAGGTGCGCGCGCAAGCGCTGTTTCGAGACCGCTTCGTCGGCGTTGTCCGCATGGGGCATCCGTTGTGCGAAGTCGCGGTCACGCCTGCCCGTTACGCTGCCGGGCGGCATATTCTCGTTTCGCGGCGCGGGCTCGACAGGGGCCCGATCGATGATGCGCTTGAGCCATTGGGTCTGAAACGGGAGATCGTAACGGTCGTCGGCGGCTTTTCGGAAGCTCTGGCCCTGGCGCGTGCCTCGGATCTGATCGCCAGCGTCCCCGAACGCTACACGGGAAACCTGCGTGACGGGCTGTTCTCTTTCCCTCTGCCGGTTTCGCCGCCGGACATTACGATCTCGCTGTTGTGGCACCCCCGGACGGACCTCGATCCGGCGCATCGCTGGCTGCGCGAGTGCGTTCGAACGGTTTGTACGGGCAGGCCGGTTCAAGCAGTCAGTTCGTCGCCTTCTCGACGGTGATCTCGCCGAACTCGTCGATCAGCACGGTCCAGCCCTCGGATTCGGCATTCGGATCGGTCTTCAGATAGACCGTGGCGAAGAGGCCCGGCTGCTTGCTCATGCCCGTGGAACTTTCCGGCCGGATATCGGTGACATAGGGTTTGAGCTGCGTGAATTCTTGCAGCTCGACGCTGGAGACGATTTCCGGGCCGCCGTCTGCCTGCGCGATTTGCTGCAGGTAGATTTTCGACGTCTTGTCCGGCTGGCGGACGGAAAAGAGCTTGTAATAGCCGCGGCGCGGTTGAGGCTTCGCTTTTTCCGGATCGCTTGCTGCGCCCGGCGCACGCTCGATCGCGATATCGGCGCGGCTTTCCTCCCAATAGCCGGTGCTGGTTGCAAAGATCACGGCGGGCGGAAGGATCGTGTCGGCCGGCCTCGCAAGGCCTGGGTGGCCGGTGACGAGCGCTGCGGCAAGAAAAGCGAGCCGAAGCTGCATGGCCTCAATCCTCGAACTGTTCGGCAAGAATGCGATCCGACCATGAGCGGTCCGGATCGGAAAGGATGCGCGCCGTCATGTGCTCCGACTGGGCGATGCGGATATGCAGCACGGACTTGACCTCGGCATTGTCGGCAACTGCATTCACAGGCCGCTTTTCGGCCTCGAGAATATGGATGTCGACCGTCACCTTGTTCGGCAGCAGCGCGCCGCGCCAGCGCCGGGGGCGGAAGGCGCTGACCGGCGTCATGGCAAGCAGCGGTGCTTCCAGCGGCAGGATCGGGCCGTGGGCGGAAAGATTGTATGCGGTGGAGCCCGCCGGGGTTGCCACCATGAGGCCGTCGCAGATCAGTTCCGCAAGACGCACATGCCCGTCGACCTCGACGCGCAGCTTGGCGGCCTGGTAGGACTGACGGAAGAGCGAGACTTCGTTGATCGCGAGTGCCGTGGAATTGGTGCCGTCGGCGTTGGCCGTCGTCATCTGCAGGGGATGGAAGGCATTCTCGACGGCCGCGCAGATGCGATCCTGCAGTTTCTCGGTGCGAAAGTCGTTCATCAGGAAACCGACGGAACCGCGGTTCATGCCATAGACGAGCTTGCCGGAATTCATCGTGCTGTGCAGCGTCTGCAGCATGAATCCGTCGCCTCCGAGCGCCACGATGACATCGGCTTGTTCGGCGGGAACCTCCCCGTAGAGCCGAATCAACTCTTCGCGCGCAGCAAGCGCCTCGGTTGCCGAGGAAGCGAGGAAACAAAGCGTCTGAAACGAACGGCCCATGTGATGCCCTTTATGATTTTCGCCTAGCTAAAGGATAAAGGGCTTATGCGACAAGGTTTTTTGCACGCAAGCAACTCTGCCGCCTCCGCGGGGCCTGGCGAAGAGGCGACGGCTGTCGCTATTTCTGCTCTCGCGCCCCCGGCGCTGCTTCGCGCTGATCCCGCTCTTCCAGGTCCGGTTCGACGATGTAGAGATCGCCGTTCACGCCGGCCTGCTCCTTCAGGGCGGCCCGTTGTTCGCTTTCGTCTGGCCCGATTTCTCCAATGGGGCGCTCGCGCGCTCGGTTGACCTGCTGCGGCTCGATATCCAGCGAACCCTCGTGATGGCCCATCCCGCAGGCAAGCCCGCGCGCGGCCTGCAACTTGGCCTCCTCCCGACGCTCGGCAGCGGCCGCAGTGTCCGAGCAGCGTGCATCATCCGTGCCGGAATCAAACCTGTTGTCCTGACCTTGCATGTCGATCTCCTGCTGTGACTGGCTGCTACTGTGACTGGTTGATTGCATGGGGGGAGGGCCGGCCGGGCGTCTGGGCCGTCTCGAAATAGCCGGCGCTCTCGGCGGCAAGAACGGCGGCAATCGCCAGCGCGATGGCGACCGCCCAAGCATACCGCCGACTCATCGAGATGCCTCATGCGGCGGCTTGTCGTAGAGTTTCCTCACCTGGCGGTCCTGCGCGTCCTGCTCGCTGCGCGAGAGCTTGCGGTTTGTGAGCATTCCGTAAGCGATCGCGCAACCGAGAAGGAAGGTGCCGCCGGCGATAGCGAAGAGCCAAAGATAATCCGCAACCATGCTTCGATCCTCCTTGACGATTCGAACCGGTGGACGGCGGATTTGTTCCCTTGCGGCAGCAACAAGACCTGGAGGGGCCCCTGCCAGCTGCGGCTGCGGATTTCAGGAGGCTGAAAGGCGTCCGTCAGGGGCTCCGGCGGAAGCCGCGTAGCGATCGGCTGCGCGTTCGATGCTGTCGAGGGTATTCATAAGATCGACCATGTCGCAGGCCTCCGCCCACTGCATGCCGCAGATCGGGATACCGTCCAAGGCGGCTGGCTGCATTGTCATTCCATCAACAACAAGCCAGCGATCATCGGCTTCATGCCGGAGATTATACCGTCGCATCACCTCACTCCCGTGACGACCATATCATAAGTTTGGCAAGAGCGCGAAGACGCCCGGTCAATCGGTGGATAGCGAATTCAGGCCGGTCAGTGCACGGATTGCTCGGTATCGTCCAGAAACGAGCGAATGCCATCACGGGCGATTGTTGCCAGGAACTCGTCAAACGCCTCGCGGTCGGTCGCAAACGGTTCGTCCCAGCGGATGAGGTCTTCCTCCTGCGTCACGACTTCCATCGACCAGTCCTCGTTGGAGCCGGCTGTCCGGAAGATATCGACGAGCACGGTAACGCCGTCCTCGGTGAATTCACCGGCAAATTCGGAGTATTCGAGTTTCGGCTTTTTAGGCATTCGATATCGCAATCCATAATTGTCGTAGCGTCGACGAGCGAGGTACTTTCACGTGCGCCGGGTCGATTTGTCAAGGAAACAGCCAATCAAAGCAACGCCGCGGTCCGTTGCGCCGGGTCCCCGGGAAGACGGAACTCTCTTGGCCGCGTGTCGTTGTGTCCAGGTCACCACCAGCCAATGGAGCGGCAAGATGAGCAAGACAGACGTCAAAAAGCTAGTGAAGCGGGCCGAACGCCAGGTCGAAAACACCAGCGCCGGCGGCCATCTCGGCGGCACCTATTTCGGCCAGCAGGCCGACGGAAAAACGGCATCCTCGACCAATAGCGAGGCGCGAAAGTCACGCTCGAACGACGGCAGCAACTGACGCAGTGCAAGGCACCAGGCTTCGGCAGACGATTGCAACCGGGACGTGGGGACGGGGATGGGGCGCGTATGGTGAAGCAATTGGTGCCCCCGGCAGGGTTCGAACCCGCGACCCCCTGATTACAAATCAGGTGCTCTACCAACTGAGCTACAAGGGCAATGCGTGCCAACTAGCAGATTCTTCGGCTCTGTAAAGAAAAAATCCGGCCTGGGCGCGATTTCGTGATCGATTATAGACCCGATCCGTCTCCATTTCATGAACAAAAGCTGAAGTAGCGATTCAGGAGGAGTTCAGGGCAGGAAGCGCAGATTTGGCTCACCTTCATCAAGGAGATGAGCCATGAGAATTGCCCGTTTCGCCATTGCAGCCCTTCTGTCGCTCGGATCGCTCGCCGTTGCCGTTGAACCCGTGGTTGCCACTCCCGCATATGCACCTGTTGCTTCCGTCGACAAGAGCGACGTCGTGAAGGTGCACTACCGTGATCATCGCCGCCATTGGCGCCATTCGTGGCGACATGAGCGCCGTTACGGGCGCCATCATCCGTATGCCTATGAGCGCCACTATCGGCCCTGGCGTGCCGAACGCAGGTGGAGGGAACGCCAATACTGGGGGCATCACCACCGGCCGCAACACTTGTATTTCAGCATCGATCTGTGATCGCCGGAGGGCTTGTTGATGCAACCTTCGTGTGGGTCGCCCTCAAAAAGGGCGGCAGCATCGGGATAGCGAGGATCGGGCTGGCGGAGGCGGTCGACGATCAGCAAACGCAATAGCCGCCGGTGCCAACCGGCGGCTATTGCGCCGGTGGTGTCGGTGTGGGTGCGGGCGTCACAGGCGCCAGAGGATCCGGCTGGCGCGTCGGCTGGATGGGATCGACCCATATGATACTGAGAATGATGGCGACGAAGACTGCGATGAACAGGATGCCGAACAGGAGGGGCCGGATTGCCATGCCGGGTATTTTCCTTCTCTCTTGCTGTTGCGCGCGCTCCTTGAAGCTGCGCTCCGGCGAGCCTTAGGCCCGCGATTCGTTCATTTTGAGACGCCGGCTCATTTCTTCAGATGAAGGCGGGCGGCATACATCGCGATCGCAGCCGCGTTCGAGACGTTCAGTGATTTGATCTCCCCCGGCATGTCGAGCCGCGCAAGCGCGCTGACGGTCTCGCGCGTCTTCTGCCTGAGGCCCTTGCCTTCGGAACCGAGGACGAGCGCAACCTTCTCGCCCGAGAACGTGCCCTCGATCGGCTCCGGTCCTTCAGAATCCAGGCCGATCGAGAAGAAGCCGAGCCGGTGCAATTCACCGAGCGCGTCTGCAAGATTGGTGATCTGTATATAGGGAATGAGTTCGAGCGCGCCGGAAGCCGATTTCGCAAGCACGCCCGATTCGGTCGGGCTGTGTCTTTGCGTGGTGATAACGGCGCCTGCATTGAAGGCGACGGCCGAGCGCATGATAGCGCCGACATTGTGCGGATCGGTGACCTGGTCGAGCACCAAAAGCAGGGGGCTGTCCTTCAGCGCCTGAAGTCGACGGACGGGCAGCGGGCGGGTCTCCAGCATCACGCCCTGATGGATCGCATCGGGGCCGAGCACCTTGTCGATATCCTGCGGCGAGACGATCTCGATCGGAATGGCAAGGTGACCGGCATCGATTTCGAGGCGGGCGAGCGCGTTCTGCGTCACCGTCAGCTTGACGTTTTTCCGCTCGGGATTTTCGATTGCGGCGCGCACTGTATGCAGGCCGTAGAGATAGACCTGGTCGGCGGCGAGTGCGGGCGCCTTCCAATCCTGGCCGCCGCGTTTACGCTTTTGCGGATGCGGCGTCGGAATTTCGCCGCGCTCGCGCTTGGCATCGCGGTGGGCACGCCGCAAAGTGGCGTAGTGCGTATCCTTGGGGGACTTGTCGGTTGCGGGCTTGCCGCCGGATTTGTTGTCTTTGCTCATGCAGCTTTATAACGGCGGTGCTTGCCGGCGCATAGGGTTTCTTTGCCGGCGGCGGCTTTCAACGGCCGACGAAATTTTTCGTGTTTTTTCTATTGTCCTCATGTTGACATGGGCAAATGCTCCGGTCATATACGCGGCGCAGATCGAGGGGCGGCAATGCTCCTGGGTCTTCGAGCTTGGTTACGATCCAGACGAAGAACTGGAGAGATGCCCGAGTGGTTAAAGGGGACGGACTGTAAATCCGTTGGCTCAGCCTACGTTGGTTCAAATCCAACTCTCTCCACCATTCGTCACTTGGATCGGACCACCCCGCGGGTATAGCTCAATGGTAGAGCAGCAGCCTTCCAAGCTGAATACGCGGGTTCGATTCCCGCTACCCGCTCCAAGCCTTTCGGTTCTTCGCCAAGGCGCGCGTTCCGCGCGGTTTTTGGCGTGCCTTCAGGGGCAAAATTTCCGTTTGAACGACCCGGATACTGCTGCTTAACTGGGCTCCATGAGAGGCATCATGCGAAACTTGATCTTGGCCGCTGCATTTTTGCTTCCCTCGGCAGCCCTTGCCGCCGAGGCCGTGGAAATCAGGGCCCGCGATCACAGCTGTGGCGAGCTCGCCCAGTTTATCCGGCAAAACAAAACGGTATTTGTCCGAATAGGTATCGGCGGTCGCAGTTTCCGCTATCCGCCGGCGCGCTGCAGGCTGGGCGACAAGCGTTCGACGACCAGTTTGCGGGATGCCGGTGGTAACCTCTGTGTCCTCGACTATGCCTGTGTCTATGATCCAGAGTCGTTTTATAACAAGATCCCGAATTAGGCTCACGCCAGGCCGTGCGACCAGCCGCCAAAGCTTGAAGCGCTTTTGCTCGTTTGGGAGTTTTGGGATCGCGTCAGCTTGAACGACGTGCCTGCGGGATCACGCATGGATACCGCTGCCCGGCCGCGATTTTCCCTTGGTTTCAACGATTTTCGCCGGGTTCCTGGCGAATCGTCTTGCTCGGCGCGAATTGTCTCCCATATGCGCTTGCAAGCCAAGAATGGCGTTCGCAATTAGGTCTTGCGCAATCCCGCCGAAAGCCTTAAACGGCGGCACTAAACCGGCTCGCCGGGGTCACCCATTTCGTTCACAGGAAGCATTCAAATGGCAAAGAGTAAGTTTGAGCGCAACAAGCCGCACGTTAACATCGGCACGATCGGCCACGTTGACCACGGCAAGACGTCTCTGACGGCGGCGATCACGAAGTATTTCGGCGAGTTCAAGGCGTATGACCAGATCGACGCTGCGCCGGAAGAAAAGGCCCGCGGCATCACGATTTCGACGGCGCACGTCGAGTACGAGACGGCCAACCGTCACTACGCGCACGTTGACTGCCCCGGCCACGCCGACTACGTCAAGAACATGATCACCGGTGCCGCACAGATGGACGGCGCGATCCTGGTCTGCTCGGCTGCCGACGGCCCGATGCCGCAGACCCGCGAACACATCCTGCTCGCCCGCCAGGTGGGCGTTCCGGCAATCGTGGTGTTCCTGAACAAGGTCGACCAGGTTGACGACGCCGAGCTTCTCGAACTCGTCGAGCTGGAAGTGCGCGAACTGCTGTCGTCCTACGACTTCCCGGGCGACGACATTCCGGTCGTCAAGGGTTCGGCGCTGGCTGCTCTTGAAGATTCCGACAAGAAGATTGGCGAAGACGCGATCCGCGAGCTGATGGCTCAGGTGGACGCCTACATCCCGACGCCTGAGCGTCCGATCGACCAGCCGTTCCTGATGCCGATCGAAGACGTGTTCTCGATCTCGGGCCGCGGTACGGTCGTGACCGGCCGCGTCGAGCGCGGTATCGTCAAGGTTGGCGAAGAAGTCGAGATCGTCGGCATCCGCCCGACCTCGAAGACGACGGTGACCGGCGTTGAAATGTTCCGCAAGCTGCTCGACCAGGGCCAGGCCGGCGACAACATCGGCGCACTGATCCGCGGCGTGAACCGCGACGGCGTCGAGCGTGGCCAGATCCTGTGCAAGCCGGGTTCGGTGAAGCCGCACAAGAAGTTCAAGGCTGAAGCCTACATCCTGACGAAGGAAGAAGGCGGCCGTCATACGCCGTTCTTCACCAACTACCGTCCGCAGTTCTACTTCCGCACGACGGACGTGACGGGCATCGTGACGCTGCCGGAAGGCACGGAAATGGTGATGCCGGGTGACAACGTCACGGTTGACGTCGAGCTGATCGTGCCGATCGCCATGGAAGAAAAGCTGCGCTTCGCCATCCGCGAAGGCGGCCGCACCGTCGGCGCCGGTATCGTTGCATCGATCGTAGAGTAAATTCCGGGATCGGCCTGAATTGAGGAAGCCCCGCTGGAAACGGCGGGGCTTTTGCGTTGAATTGCTGTTGACGTTCGGACGTAGAACAGCGCCGATACCCCTGTTCGGCTCGGCAAGTTCTTCAAGAGCCCGCTGGAATTGTGCATGTATGCAGGTGGCCGACGACGTCAAGATTCGTGCGCGCGGGCAGGAGAAGTGGCATGAATCATGGACGTTGAGGCAGCTCAGGCGAAATTTGATCGTTGGTTCTCGATCACCACGCCTTAACCTTGCCCCCTGTTGCGGAGCCTTTATCTATTCCTTCTATTTCATGATGCGGAGGAGATTTCATGAAGAAGCGCATACTTTTTACGGGCGGTTCGGGTAAGGCCGGACGTCATGTCGTGCCGTGGCTGGTGAATGCCGGCTATGAGGTTCACAACGTCGATCTGGTGCCGCTCGACAGCCCCGGCGTCACCAACCTGGTTGCCGACATCACCGACAGCGGCGAGGTCTTCAACGCGCTGTCCATGCACCGCGATCTTCCCGACCTGGAGACGGGAAGCGGCGTCCAGGGCTTCGACGCTGTCGTGCATTTCGCTGCGATACCGCGCATTCTGATCAAGACCGACAACGAGACGTTCCGGATCAACACGATGGGCACCTACAATGTCCTCGAGGCGTCGGTGAAGCTCGGCGTCAGGAAGATCATCCTTGCCTCCAGCGAGACCACCTATGGCGTCTGCTTTGCGGAGGGGAAGAAGGATTTCCATCAGTTTCCGCTGGAGGAAGACTACGACGTCGATCCAATGGACAGCTATGGCCTGTCGAAGGTGCTGAACGAAAAGACGGCGCGCGCTTTCGCCGAGCGGTCCGGTGCCGATATCTATGCCCTGCGCATCGGAAATGTCATCGAGCCGCATGAATACGACAGGTTTCCCGGCTTCATCGCCAATCCGGAGACGCGTCGGCGCAACGCGTGGAACTATATCGACGCGCGCGATCTCGGGCAGGTCGTCCACCTGTGTATCGAAAAGAGCGGATTGGGTTTCCAGGTCTTCAATGCAGTGAACGACACCGTAACCGCCAATATTCCATCGAAGGAACTCGCCAAGCGCTTCTTTCCGAACGTGCCCTTCACCCGCGAGATCGGCGAGCATGAGGGCCTGCTTTCCAACCGCAAGATCCGCGAAGTCCTTGGCTTCAAGGAAGAGCACGACTGGCGCAAGTATGTGAAGCTCTGACCGCTGCCCATGCCGGGGTGACGGCGGATTGGGAAAAATCGAAAATCGCACTTGCATATCCCGTGCCACCGTCTTAAAGGGAGCGCCATGCTTTCAGGAAGCGCTTCGACCTCCATGGTCAAAGGGCTGAATGTAAAGCGTAAAGGGGTATAGCTCAGCTGGTAGAGCGGCGGTCTCCAAAACCGCAGGTCGGGGGTTCGAGCCCCTCTGCCCCTGCCATCTTCTTCGAAGGAAGCGCGGACGTTCTCGCAGCGGTCCGTCGGGGAGGGCACTATGGCTAATTTCGCTAGACGTCGGTTTTCCTCTTGTGCATTTGGGAATCGGTGTTTATGTAGGGTTCAACAGACACGCGGTGCGTGGGGCTGATATGTTCAGCTTTACGCGCCGTAATTGCGTGGGCAGTCGATGGCATCCAAATCCAATCCGTTTGCGTTCCTGCAGCAGGTTCGCACCGAAACGTCCAAGGTTACCTGGCCGTCTCGCCGCGAGACCATGATCTCGACGATCATGGTTCTGGTGATGGTCGTCTTTGCCGCGCTGTTTTTCTTTGCTGCTGACCAGCTGATTGGCTGGGCTTTGAGCTACGTGCTCAACACCGGCAACTGATCGGGTGGAGATATAAGATGGCGGCACGTTGGTATATCGTCCACGCGTATTCGAATTTTGAGAAGAAGGTGGCTGAATCCATCGAGGAGAAGGCCAGGCAGAAGGGGCTCGAGCATCTCTTCGAAAAGATCCTCGTGCCGACCGAGAAGGTGGTTGAAGTGCGCCGCGGCCGCAAGGTCGACAGCGAGCGCAAGTTCTTTCCGGGCTATGTCATGGTTCGAGCGAACCTGACGGACGAGGCCTACCACCTGATCAAGAACACGCCGAAGGTCACAGGCTTCCTCGGCTCCGACAACAAGCCCGTTCCGATTCCCGATTCCGAAGCCGAGCGCATACTCGGCCAGGTCCAGGAAGGTGTCGAGCGGCCGAAGGCTTCGGTGACCTTCGAAATCGGCGAGCAGGTCCGCGTTTCGGATGGCCCGTTCGCATCGTTCAACGGCACGGTTCAGGATGTGGACGAAGAGCGTTCGCGCCTGAAGGTGGAGGTGTCGATCTTCGGTCGGGCCACGCCGGTCGAGCTGGAATACGGTCAGGTCGAAAAGGTCTGATTCTCGAGATGGAAGCCGGTCGGTTACTGACCGGTTCCCGCGCGGCGGTAGCCGCCAACCGCGTGGAAGGTGAGGGGTCTTAGCCGGGCCTTAAAATCCGCACCACGCAACCGCAGCCGCCGGAGAAATCCGGCATCACTGGCCGGGCAACCGGTCATCAATGAAAGGCAGAGAGTTATGGCTAAGAAAGTTGCAGGCCAGCTCAAGCTTCAGGTCAAGGCAGGATCGGCAAACCCGTCCCCGCCGATCGGCCCGGCGCTTGGTCAGCGTGGCATCAATATCATGGAATTCTGCAAGGCGTTCAATGCCGCCACGCAGGAAATGGAAAAGGGTATGCCGATCCCGGTTGTCATCACCTACTACCAGGACAAGTCCTTTACCTTCGTGATGAAGCAGCCGCCCGTCAGCTACTTCCTCAAGAAGGAAGCGAAGATCCAGTCCGGTTCGAAGACGCCCGGCAAGGGCTCCGTCGCAGGCAAGCTGACCAAGGCTCAGGTCAAGGCGATTGCCGAAGCGAAGATGAAGGACCTGAACGCAGCAGATATCGAAGGTGCAATGGCGATGATCGAGGGCTCTGCCCGCGCCATGGGCCTGGAAGTGGTAGGTTAAGACCATGGCTGGCAAGCGCACCAAGAAGATCAACGAAGGTGTTGATCCCACGAAGCTCTATGCACTGAACCTTGCGATCGGCATGGTCAAGGACCGGGCTGTCGCCAAGTTCGATGAAACCATCGAAGTCGCCATGAACCTCGGCGTCGATCCGCGTCACGCAGACCAGATGGTTCGCGGCGTGGTCAACCTGCCGAACGGTACGGGCCGTGACGTTCGCGTCGCCGTTTTCGCTCGCGGCGCCAAGGCTGACGAAGCCAAGGCGGCCGGTGCTGACATCGTCGGCGCAGAAGAGCTGGTCGAAATCGTCCAGGGCGGCAAGATCGATTTCGATCGTGTCATCGCGACCCCGGACATGATGCCGCTCGTCGGCCGTCTCGGTAAGGTACTCGGCCCGCGCGGCATGATGCCGAACCCGAAGGTCGGAACGGTCACCATGGACGTTGCCGGGGCGATCAAGGCCTCCAAGGGCGGCGCCGTAGAGTTCCGGGTCGAGAAGGCTGGCATCGTTCACGCCGGCATCGGCAAGGCATCCTTCGACGCAAAGGCGCTGGAAGAAAACATCCGTGCCTTCGCTGATGCCGTCATCAAGGCGAAGCCGGCTGGCGCAAAGGGCAACTACGTCAAGCGCGTAGCGATCTCTTCGACCATGGGCCCGGGCGTCAAGATCGATCCGTCGTCGGTCACGGCCGCTTAACGAATTTCATCGGGCTTTGCCCGGTGGCAAGAATTCCGGCCTCGAAAGGGGCCGGAATATTCCGGAGAAATCCGGAATCCTGTCCGAGATTGCAGGTGGTTTTCCCTTAATCACTTTTGGCCTGCATGAGACGGGTAAGACCCGAATTTCGATGAAGCTCAGCTTCATGGATTTGGTTCGAGCCTTGGATGCCTTGTGCCTTCGGCCTTTTTGGCGCGAAGCGCGAGGGGGCAGGATCCTCAAGCGCCGCTTGGGATCACTTCTGATCCCGGGAGGCAAAGGCAACCCGGTGGGTCCGTTTCACGGTCCCGCCAACTGGAGATAGGCAGTGGAAAGAGCGGAAAAACGCGAATTCGTCACGGAACTGAACGAAGTCTTCAAGGCTTCGGGCTCGGTTGTCGTGGCCCACTATGCTGGTGCTACAGTCGCGCAGATGAACGACTTTCGTTCCAAGATGCGCGCTGCTGGCGGCACCGTCAGAGTCGCGAAGAACCGCCTGGCCAAGATCGCCCTTCAGGGTACGGAGGCGGAAGGGATTTCCAATCTCTTCACCGGTCAGACGCTGATTGCATACAGCGCCGATCCGATCACCGCTCCGAAAGTCGTCGTGGATTTCGCCAAGGGCAACGACAAGATCGTTGTGCTCGGCGGCGCCATGGGAACAACCACGCTCAACGCCGATGCAGTCAAGTCGCTTGCGACCCTGCCGTCGTTGGACGAACTGCGCGCGAAGCTGCTGGGCATGATCCAGACACCGGCTACCCGCATCGCAGGCGTTGTTGCAGCACCGGCAAGCCAGCTTGCCCGCGTGTTTTCGGCTTACGCCAAGAAGGACGAAGCCGCTTAAGGCGGTTTTTCGCTGTTTATAGAAAACCGGTTCGAACCGAACAAAAGGAACTGATAAAATGGCTGATCTCGCAAAGATCGTAGACGACCTCTCCTCGCTGACCGTTCTGGAAGCTGCAGAACTGTCCAAGCTTCTCGAAGAAAAGTGGGGCGTTTCCGCTGCTGCTCCGGTAGCTGTTGCTGCCGCTGCTGGTGGTGCTGGTGGCGCTGCTGCCGCTGCTGAAGAAGAAAAGACTGAGTTCGACGTCATCCTCACGGATGCCGGCGCCAACAAGATCAATGTCATCAAGGAAGTCCGCGCCATCACCGGCCTCGGCCTCAAGGAAGCCAAGGACCTCGTTGAAGCCGCTCCGAAGGCTGTCAAGGAAGCCGTTTCCAAGGCTGAAGCCGCTGACATCAAGAAGAAGCTTGAAGACGCTGGCGCAAAGGCCGACGTCAAGTAATCTTGAACTGCATCTGGGAGGCGGTCTTCACCGTCTCCCATTTGCCGTTTTTGTGAACGAATTACCCAAAAGCCGCGTGAAAACGGCTTTTGGGTAATGGGTTCTTCAAGAGCATGGTCTCGAACCGAAGCGCAGGGCAATCCGGCCATGTGGCTTCGGGAAGTGGGACGAGATTGGATTATCCATTGATCGACGGGATCGCCTGGCCAGCGGTTCCCGTCCGTTGCAGGCCCGGATGCAATTTTGAAGGAGCGACGATGGCTCAGACCCTTTCGTTCAACGGTCGTAGGCGCGTACGCAAGTTTTTTGGTAAGATCCCCGAAGTCGCAGAAATGCCGAACCTCATCGAGGTTCAAAAGGCGTCCTACGACCAATTCCTGATGGTTGAAGAGCCCAAGGGCGGCCGCCCTGACGAAGGCCTTCAGGCCGTCTTCAAATCAGTTTTCCCGATCACGGATTTCTCCGGCGCTTCGATGCTGGAATTCGTGTCCTACGAGTTCGAACCGCCCAAGTTCGACGTCGACGAATGCCGCCAGCGCGACCTGACCTATGCGGCGCCGCTGAAAGTTACCCTCCGCCTGATCGTGTTCGATATCGACGAGGATACCGGCGCCAAGTCGATCAAGGACATCAAGGAACAGTCCGTCTACATGGGCGACATGCCGCTCATGACGAACAATGGCACGTTCATCGTGAACGGTACCGAGCGCGTGATCGTGTCCCAGATGCACCGGTCGCCGGGCGTCTTCTTCGACCACGACAAGGGCAAGAGCCATTCTTCCGGCAAGCTGCTCTTCGCCGCCCGCGTTATCCCGTATCGCGGCTCCTGGCTCGACATCGAGTTCGACGCCAAGGACATCGTCTACGCCCGTATCGACCGCCGCCGCAAGATTCCGGTGTCGTCGCTGCTGATGGCCCTCGGCATGGATGGCGAGGAAATCCTCGACACTTTCTACACCAAGTCGCTCTACAAGCGCGACGGCGAAGGCTGGCGCATTCCCTTCCAGCCCGAGGCGCTGAAGGGCGCCAAGGCAATCACCGAGATGGTCGACGCCGACACCGGCGAAGTCGTGGTCGAAGCGGGCAAGAAGCTGACCCCGCGTCTGCTCCGCCAGCTTTCCGACAAGGGGCTCAAGGCTCTGAAGGCGACGGACGACGACCTCTACGGCAACTACCTTGCAGAGGACATCGTCAACTACTCGACGGGTGAGATCTATCTCGAGGCCGGGGACGAAATCGACGAGAAGACCTTGCCGGTCATCCTCGCCAACGGTTTTGACGAAATCCCGGTTCTCGGCATCGACCACATCAATGTCGGCGCCTACATCCGCAACACGCTCAACGCCGACAAGAACGAGAACCGCCAGGATGCGCTGTTCGACATCTACCGTGTCATGCGTCCGGGTGAACCGCCGACCATGGAATCGGCCGAAGCCATGTTCAACTCGCTGTTCTTCGATGCGGAGCGTTACGATCTCTCCGCCGTCGGCCGCGTAAAGATGAACATGCGTCTCGACCTCGACGTGGAAGACACTGTCCGCGTCCTGCGCAAGGACGACATCCTGGCCGTGGTCAAGATGCTCGTCGAGCTGCGTGACGGCAAGGGCGAGATCGACGATATCGACAACCTTGGCAACCGCCGCGTCCGTTCGGTCGGCGAGCTGATGGAGAACCAGTACCGTCTGGGCCTTTTGCGCATGGAGCGCGCGATCAAGGAGCGCATGTCCTCGATCGAAATCGACACGGTCATGCCGCAGGATCTGATCAACGCGAAGCCGGCAGCTGCCGCCGTTCGCGAATTCTTCGGCTCCTCGCAGCTCTCGCAGTTCATGGACCAGGTCAACCCGCTGTCGGAAATCACCCACAAGCGTCGTCTCTCGGCACTTGGCCCGGGCGGTCTGACCCGTGAGCGCGCCGGCTTTGAAGTCCGCGACGTTCATCCGACCCACTACGGTCGTATTTGCCCGATCGAAACGCCGGAAGGCCCGAACATCGGTCTCATCAACTCGCTGGCGACCTTTGCGCGCGTCAACAAGTACGGCTTCATCGAAAGCCCGTATCGCCGCATCGTCGACGGCAAGGTGACGAACGATGTTCTTTATCTGTCGGCCATGGAAGAGGCGAAGTACTACGTCGCACAGGCCAACGCCGAGCTCGACAAGGATGGTTCGTTCGTCGACGAATTCGTCGTATGCCGTCACGCCGGCGAGGTCATGCTCGCTCCGCGCGACAGCATGAACCTGATGGACGTCTCGCCGAAGCAGGTCGTTTCGGTTGCAGCCGCTCTTATCCCGTTCCTTGAAAACGACGACGCGAACCGCGCCCTCATGGGCTCGAACATGCAGCGTCAGGCTGTTCCGTTGCTGCGTGCCGAAGCTCCGTTCGTCGGCACCGGCATGGAGCCCGTCGTTGCTCGCGACTCCGGTGCAGCTATCGGTGCGCGCCGCGGTGGCGTCGTCGACCAGGTCGACGCCACGCGTATCGTTATCCGCGCAACGGAAGACCTCGAGGCCGGCAAGTCCGGTGTCGATATCTACCGGCTGCAGAAGTTCCAGCGTTCGAACCAGAACACTTGCGTCAACCAGCGTCCGCTGGTCACCGTCGGTGACG
Source organism: Rhizobium etli 8C-3 (assembly GCF_001908375.1). Taxonomy (NCBI): domain Bacteria; kingdom Pseudomonadati; phylum Pseudomonadota; class Alphaproteobacteria; order Hyphomicrobiales; family Rhizobiaceae; genus Rhizobium; species Rhizobium etli. The sequence continues at coordinate 1,573,807 of NZ_CP017241.1, forward strand.
TTGTCAACCGCGGCGACATTCTCGCGGACGGTCCGTCGACCGATCTCGGCGACCTGGCTCTCGGCCGCAACGCACTCGTCGCGTTCATGCCGTGGAACGGCTATAACTACGAAGATTCGATCCTGCTCTCCGAGCGTATCGTTGCCGACGACGTGTTCACCTCCATCCACATCGAAGAATTCGAAGTGATGGCGCGCGACACGAAGCTTGGTCCCGAAGAAATCACGCGCGATATCCCGAATGTTTCGGAAGAAGCGCTGAAGAACCTCGACGAAGCAGGCATCGTCTACATCGGCGCCGAAGTTCAGCCGGGTGATATCCTTGTCGGCAAGATCACGCCGAAGGGCGAAAGCCCGATGACGCCGGAAGAAAAGCTCCTGCGCGCCATCTTCGGCGAAAAGGCGTCCGACGTCCGCGATACGTCGATGCGCATGCCACCAGGCACTTACGGCACGATCGTCGAAGTGCGAGTTTTCAATCGCCACGGCGTTGAAAAGGACGAGCGCGCGATGGCAATCGAGCGCGAAGAGATCGAGCGTCTTGCCAAGGACCGTGACGACGAGCAGGCGATTCTCGACCGTAACGTCTACGGCCGTCTGATCGAGATGCTCCGCGGCCAGATGTCCATCGCCGGCCCGAAGGGCTTCAAGAAGGGCACAGAGCTATCGAACGCCGTCGTCTCCGAATACCCCCGCTCGCAGTGGTGGATGTTCGCAGTCGAGGACGAGAAGGTCCAGAGCGAACTCGAAGCACTCCGCGGCCAGTACGACGAATCGAAGTCGCGCCTTGAGCAGCGCTTCATGGACAAGGTCGAAAAGGTCCAGCGCGGCGACGAAATGCCTCCGGGCGTCATGAAGATGGTCAAGGTCTTCGTCGCAGTGAAGCGCAAGATCCAGCCGGGCGACAAGATGGCCGGCCGTCACGGCAACAAGGGTGTTGTGTCGCGCATCGTTCCGGTCGAAGACATGCCGTTCCTCGAAGACGGCACGCATGTCGACGTCGTTCTGAACCCGCTCGGCGTGCCTTCGCGCATGAACGTCGGCCAGATCCTCGAGACGCACCTCGGCTGGGCTTGCGCTGGCATGGGCAAGCAGATCGGTGACCTGATCGAAGCCTACAAGGCGAACGGCAATATCGAACCGCTGCGCAAGACGATCGGCGACGTTGTCGGCGACGGTCCGAAGGCCGAGCAGGTCAAGGACTTCGACGATGACTCGGTTCTGCGTCTTGCCGACCAGTGGAAGCGCGGCGTTTCGATCGCAACGCCCGTCTTCGACGGCGCCCATGAAGGCGATGTCAACGACATGCTGCGTCTGGCGGGTCTCAAGGACTCCGGTCAGTCGACGCTGTATGACGGCCGTACCGGCGAGCAGTTCGACCGTCAGGTGACCGTGGGCTACATCTACATGCTGAAGCTCAACCATCTGGTCGACGACAAGATCCACGCCCGTTCGATCGGTCCTTACTCGCTCGTGACCCAGCAGCCGCTGGGCGGCAAGGCCCAGTTCGGCGGCCAGCGCTTCGGCGAAATGGAGGTCTGGGCTCTGGAAGCATACGGCGCAGCCTACACGCTGCAGGAAATGCTGACGGTGAAGTCGGACGACGTTGCCGGCCGCACCAAGGTCTACGAAGCCATCGTCCGGGGCGACGATACGTTCGAAGCGGGTATTCCCGAAAGCTTCAACGTCCTCGTCAAGGAGATGCGCTCGCTCGGCCTTTCCGTCGAACTGGAGAACTCGAAGGTCGAGGATCTGCAGCAGGCGAGCCAGTTGCCGGACGCAGCCGAGTAACCACTTGATAGGGGTGTGCGCCTTAAGAGGGCGCACGCCGTTCCCGCCATGGCCCCGTAATGAGGCGGCCGGGCAGGGACGTTTCCGCCGCATTGTGCGGTTATTGTCGTTTTGAGCGTTGGCGCGGCTCCCGGGATTTGCCGCCGACCATCGCAAGCTAAGGGCGCTTTCGCCCATGAAGGAGACAGGCATGAACCAAGAGGTCATGAATCTTTTCAATCCGCAGGTGCCTGCACAGAATTTCGACTCCATCCGGATTTCGATTGCCTCTCCGGAGAAGATCCTTTCCTGGTCCTACGGTGAGATCAAGAAGCCGGAAACCATCAACTACCGCACGTTCAAGCCGGAACGCGATGGTCTCTTCTGCGCGCGCATCTTCGGGCCGATCAAGGATTACGAGTGCCTTTGCGGCAAGTACAAGCGCATGAAATACAAGGGCATCATCTGCGAAAAGTGCGGCGTCGAAGTTACACTGTCGCGCGTTCGCCGCGAACGCATGGGCCATATCGAGCTTGCAGCACCCGTTGCCCACATCTGGTTCCTGAAGTCGCTGCCGAGCCGCATTTCCACTTTGCTCGACATGACGCTGAAGGATGTCGAGCGCGTCTTGTATTTCGAAAACTACATCGTCACCGAGCCTGGCCTGACGGCTCTTAAGGAGCATCAGCTTCTCTCTGAAGAAGAGTACATGCTGGCCGTCGACGAATATGGCGAAGACCAGTTCACGGCGATGATCGGCGCTGAAGCCATCTACGAGATGCTGGCATCGATGAACCTCGAGAAGATCGCCGGCGATCTGCGTTCCGAGCTTGCCGACACCACGTCGGATCTCAAGCAGAAGAAGCTGATGAAGCGGCTGAAGATCGTCGAGAACTTCATGGAATCCGGCAACCGTCCGGAATGGATGATCATGAAGGTCGTTCCGGTGATCCCGCCGGATCTGCGTCCGCTGGTTCCGCTCGATGGTGGCCGCTTCGCGACGTCGGACCTCAACGATCTCTATCGCCGCGTCATCAACCGCAACAATCGTCTGAAGCGCCTCATCGAGCTTCGTGCGCCGGGTATCATTATCCGCAACGAAAAGCGCATGCTGCAGGAATCCGTCGATGCGCTGTTCGACAACGGCCGCCGCGGCCGCGTCATCACGGGTGCCAACAAGCGCCCGCTGAAGTCGCTCTCCGACATGCTCAAGGGCAAGCAGGGCCGCTTCCGCCAGAACCTGCTCGGCAAGCGCGTCGACTATTCCGGCCGTTCGGTCATCGTGACCGGCCCGGAGCTGAAGCTGCACCAGTGCGGCCTGCCGAAGAAGATGGCGCTCGAACTCTTCAAGCCGTTCATCTACGCCCGCCTCGACGCCAAGGGTTATTCCTCGACGGTCAAGCAGGCAAAGAAGCTGGTCGAGAAGGAAAAGCCGGAAGTCTGGGATATCCTCGACGAGGTCATCCGCGAGCATCCGGTTCTCTTGAACCGCGCACCGACGCTGCACCGCCTGGGCATCCAGGCCTTCGAACCAACCCTGGTCGAAGGCAAGGCGATTCAGCTGCATCCGCTCGTTTGCACGGCCTTCAACGCCGACTTCGACGGTGACCAGATGGCCGTCCACGTGCCGCTGTCTCTCGAAGCCCAGCTTGAAGCCCGCGTCCTGATGATGTCGACGAACAACATCCTGCACCCGGCAAACGGCGCACCGATCATCGTTCCGTCGCAGGACATGGTTCTCGGCCTCTACTATCTCTCGATCATGAACCAGAACGAGCCGGGCGAAGGCATGGCCTTCTCCGACCTCGGCGAGCTGCATCATGCACTCGAAAGCAAGGTCGTCACGCTGCACACCAAGATCCGCGGCCGCTTCAAGTCGATCAGCGAGGACGGCAAGCCGTACTCCAAGATCTATGAAACGACCCCGGGCCGCCTGCTCATCGGCGAACTGCTTCCGAAAAACGGCAAGGTTCCCTTCGACATCTGCAACCAGGAAATGACCAAGAAGAACATCTCCAAGATGATCGATACGGTCTACCGTCATTGCGGCCAGAAGGACACGGTCATTTTCTGCGACCGTATCATGCAGCTCGGCTTCTCGCATGCCTGCCGCGCCGGCATCTCCTTCGGCAAGGACGACATGGTGATCCCGGATACCAAGGTGAAGATCGTCGGCGATACCGAAGCACTCGTGAAGGAATACGAGCAGCAGTATAACGACGGCCTCATCACACAGGGCGAAAAGTACAACAAGGTCGTCGATGCCTGGGGCAAGGCCACCGAGAAGGTCGCCGAAGAGATGATGGCCCGCATCAAGGCTGTCGAGTTCGACGAAAAGACCGGCCGCCAGAAGCCTATGAACTCGATCTACATGATGAGCCACTCGGGCGCCCGCGGTTCTCCGAACCAGATGCGTCAGCTGGGCGGCATGCGCGGCCTGATGGCCAAGCCGTCGGGCGAAATCATCGAGACTCCGATCATCTCGAACTTCAAGGAAGGTTTGACCGTCAACGAGTACTTCAACTCGACGCACGGCGCCCGTAAGGGTCTGGCAGACACCGCCTTGAAGACGGCGAACTCGGGCTACCTGACCCGCCGCCTCGTCGACGTCGCGCAGGATTGCATCGTCAACTCCGTGGATTGCGGCACCGACAAGGGCCTCACCATGACCGCCATCGTCGATGCCGGTCAGGTCGTTGCCTCGCTCGGCGCACGTATCCTCGGCCGTACGGCACTCGACAACATCGATCACCCGGTCACCGGCGAGCGCATCGTCGATGCCGGCAAGATGATCCTCGAGCCAGACGTCGTCGAGATCGAAAAGGCCGGTATCCAGTCGATCCGCATCCGTTCGGCACTGACCTGCGAGATCCAGACCGGCGTCTGCTCGGTCTGCTACGGCCGCGATCTTGCTCGCGGTACGCCGGTCAACATGGGCGAAGCAGTCGGCGTCATCGCGGCTCAGTCGATCGGCGAGCCAGGCACACAGCTCACCATGCGTACCTTCCACCTTGGCGGTACGGCAACCGTGGTCGACCAGTCGTTCCTGGAAGCTTCCTATGAAGGTACGGTTCAGATCAAGAACCGCAACCTTCTGCGGAACTCCGAAGGCATCCTCGTTGCCATGGGTCGCAATATGACCGTCCAGATCCTGGACGAGCGTGGCGTCGAGCGTTCCTCGCAGCGCGTTGCATACGGTTCGAAGCTTTATGTGGACGAGGGCGACAAGGTGAAGCGCGGCCAGCGTCTTGCCGAGTGGGATCCCTACACCCGTCCGATAATGACGGAACTGGCCGGTACGGTTCAGTTCGAAGACGTTGTCGACGGTCTCTCCGTGCTCGAAGCGACCGACGAATCAACGGGTATCACCAAGCGTCAGGTCATCGACTGGCGTTCGACCCCACGTGGTTCGGACCTCAAGCCGGCAATCGTCATCAAGGACGCAAGCGGCAACGTCGCCAAGCTGTCTCGCGGCGGCGATGCCCGCTTCCTGCTTTCGGTCGACGCGATCCTTTCGGTCGAGCCGGGCCAGAAGGTCTCGCAGGGTGACGTACTTGCCCGTTCGCCGCTGGAAAGCGCCAAGACCAAGGACATCACCGGCGGTCTGCCGCGCGTTGCCGAACTCTTCGAAGCCCGCCGCCCGAAGGATCATGCCATCATCGCTGAGATCGATGGTACGATCCGCCTCGGCCGTGACTACAAGAACAAGCGCCGCGTCATCATCGAGCCGGCGGAAGACGGTGTCGAGCCTGTCGAATACCTGATCCCGAAGGGCAAGCCCTTCCACCTTCAGGAAGGCGACTATATCGAAAAAGGCGACTACATCCTCGACGGCAACCCGGCACCGCACGACATCTTGGCGATCAAGGGCGTGGAGGCGCTGGCTTCCTACCTCGTCAACGAAATCCAGGAAGTCTACCGCTTGCAGGGCGTTGTCATCAACGACAAGCACATCGAAGTGATTGTCCGTCAGATGCTGCAGAAGGTGGAAATCACCGATGCGGGCGACTCGACCTATATCGTCGGCGACAACGTCGACCGTATCGAGCTCGAGGACGTCAATGACGGCCTGATCGAGCAGGGCAAGAAGCCTGCCTATGGCGAGCCGGTTCTACTGGGCATCACCAAGGCGTCGCTGCAGACCCCGTCCTTCATCTCCGCCGCTTCCTTCCAGGAAACGACGAAGGTGCTGACGGAAGCTGCTATCGCGGGCAAGACCGACGGCCTGCAGGGTCTCAAGGAAAACGTCATCGTCGGACGGCTCATCCCGGCCGGTACCGGCGGCACCATGACGGCAATCCGCCGCATCGCGACGTCGCGCGATGAGATGATCCTCGAAGAACGCCGCAAGGGCACGGGCGCGGATGCCGCAACTCCGATGCTCCAGGACATGGCCGGCGAAAACGCTTCGGCTGCCGAATAGTAGGCGGCCTGCCTCAGAACTGACAACCGCCCGGAGCGATCCGGGCGGTTTTTTTGTTTGATCGCGCGGCCAGGGGCAGCGATCTCCATTTTTCTTGCAGCCGCCTCCACCTATCCTGCGGAAGTCGTTCACAGGGCTCAAAACCTCATGCGGCTTTCCAATGAGGAAAAATCACCTGGGATCGCTCGATGCCGCCCTGGCCGCCGCATGGCCGACGTCGAAGCCGTTCGTGTTCACCGGCAGGACGCTTTTGTTAAGTTGAAATACCGATCAGCGTTTCGTTGGGGGCACTTTCAGCACGTTGCCAAAGCGCGATGAACGCTCAGCGATCAATTTCCCAGCTTGCACCGGTTAGGCAAGCAGGACGAGGCAATTGTGCATTCCATAACCGAGCTTGGCCTTCGCTGCTGCGACATCAATCCAGAAAAAGCGGAACAGGATCGGACAGTCACCGTCGAACGGCGTCATCTCGTGATGAAGCCAGGTGTCGGGGTAGGGACCTTCCAGATCGACGTGAAAGTAATGCCGCCGGTGGCAGATGGCGGCTCCGTTCTTGATAAAGCGGTAATCATCGATTGCAAGCGGGCGAAGAGTATTGGGCAGCGCAAGACCTGTCTCTTCGGCGAATTCGCGGGCTGCAGCTTGCTCAAGGCCCTCGCCGGGTTCGACCGTCCCGCCCGGAACCTGCAGTTCGATGTCCGGAAAATCCGGTTCGTCGAAAACAAGGAGCCGGCCGCGCCAGGTGGCATAGATCAGCACCTTTAGCGCATCCGGCCTCGCCATGTCTTCAGTTGAAGCGGATGATGGCGACTTCGCCTTCGAGCGCGCCTTGGTAAGCCGAGGCATGCGGCTCTTCTTCGGGAACGTCGGTCAGCATACCGATCTGGTCGAGGTCGGCCTCGATGAAGCCCTCTTCCGCGAGGGCGTTCAGCGCCTCGCGCACGGCGCTGTCGTCATCGGCGGCCTTCAACATCACGTGCAGGTCGACACCCTCGGCGCCATCGGACTCGTAGCCCTTGCCGATAATGATGAAGATCATCGGGCCTACGGAATTGTTGTCGTTGTCGGGCTTCTCGATCATTCATCGGTCCTTTGGATATTTAGCGATTCGAAACTCGAATCCGCATTTGACAGGCGCGGGGCCCGCGAGCGCTGATTCCTTATCCGTTTTTGCAGCGATGCCCAAGTTCAACTTGGCATGCGGTATCGGTTGCGTCTAAAAGCCTTCAAAGAGCGCACGGAGCAAGGGTTTCAAGCCGATCCGCCCAAGATTATTTGTTAACCGGCCTTGACGAACCAGCGGGAAACCAGTAGTACCCGCGCCATCGGAACCCATGTGAGGCATGGCTGTCCGGGACGTCTCGTCCTGGAGTTCTCCTCAAACAAGGTTCGAAACGCACGTTGAAGATATGATGCCTGCACGCACGACGCATGTCTTTTTTGCGTCCTCTGCCTTCAGTGGTCCATCTGCGCAAGCGGATCGGGCCACATTTTGCGCATTGACGACAGCCGTGTGATCTTGCCGGAGACGGCGCGAGTTACGCCCGCAAGGGTTTGAGAGATAAACGTAAGGGATGGTTGAATGCCTACCGTAAACCAGCTGATCCGCAAGCCTCGCCAGGCAAGTGTAAAGCGTAACAAGGTTCCTGCCTTGCAGGAAAACCCGCAGAAGCGCGGCGTTTGCACCCGCGTCTACACGACGACGCCGAAGAAGCCGAACTCGGCTCTGCGTAAGGTTGCCAAGATCCGCCTCACCAACGGCTTCGAAGTCATTGGTTACATTCCCGGCGAAGGTCACAACCTTCAGGAACACTCCGTCGTCATGATCCGTGGCGGCCGCGTGAAGGACCTTCCGGGTGTCCGTTACCACATCATCCGCGGCGTTCTCGATACCCAGGGTGTCAAGAACCGCAAGCAGCGCCGTTCGAAGTACGGTGCGAAGCGTCCGAAGTAATTCGGTTTTTGTTTTCCGGCGCTGCGCGAGGTTCTCCGCGTGGTAAAGCGCCTTAACAGTTGAAGAGACGAGAAGTATGTCCCGACGTCACAGAGCAGAAAAGCGCGAGATCAACCCGGACCCGAAGTTCGGCGATCTGGTTGTCACGAAGTTCATGAATGCCATCATGCTCGACGGCAAGAAGTCCGTTGCTGAAAACATCGTATACGGCGCATTCGACGTCGTGCAGGGCAAGTCCAAGCAGGAGCCGATCGCGGTCTTCCACGCTGCGCTCGATAACATCGCCCCGCACGTTGAAGTCCGCTCGCGCCGCGTTGGTGGTGCGACCTACCAGGTCCCGGTCGACGTCCGTCCGGAGCGCCGCCAGGCTCTCGCCATTCGCTGGCTGATCGCTGCTGCCCGCAAGCGCAACGAAACGACCATGGTTGACCGCCTTTCGGGCGAGCTTCTCGATGCATCCAACAACCGCGGCAGTGCCGTCAAGAAGCGCGAAGACACGCACAAGATGGCCGATGCTAACCGTGCGTTCTCGCACTATCGCTGGTAATTCCGAACGGTATCGAAAGGCAGTCCACAATGGCTCGCGAATATAAAATCGAAGACTACCGCAATTTCGGTATCATGGCGCACATCGACGCCGGCAAGACCACGACGACCGAACGTATTCTTTATTACACCGGTAAGTCGCACAAGATCGGCGAAGTCCACGACGGCGCAGCCACCATGGACTGGATGGAGCAGGAGCAGGAGCGTGGCATCACGATCACCTCCGCTGCGACCACGACCTTCTGGAAGGGCCGTGACGGCAAGATGCGCCGCTTCAACATCATTGACACCCCCGGACACGTCGACTTCACGATCGAAGTCGAGCGTTCGCTGCGCGTTCTCGACGGCGCCATCGCGCTTCTCGATGCCAACGCCGGTGTCGAGCCGCAGACAGAAACCGTCTGGCGCCAGGCCGAGAAGTATCACGTTCCGCGCATGATCTTCTGCAACAAGATGGACAAGACCGGTGCGGACTTCTACCGCTCCGTCGAGATGATCAAGACCCGTCTTGGGGCGACGGCGGTCGTCATGCAGCTGCCGATCGGCGCAGAAACCGAGTTCAAGGGCGTTGTCGACCTGATCGAGATGAACGCGCTCATCTGGCGCGACGAATCGCTCGGCGCTCAGTGGGACGTCGTCGAAATCCCGGAAGACATGAAGGCCAAGGCTGAAGAATATCGCGAAAAGCTGATCGAGACGGTTGTCGAGATCGACGAAGCCGCAATGGAGGCCTATCTCGAAGGCAACATGCCGGACAACGATCAGATCCGCGCGCTCGTTCGCCGCGGCACCATCGACGTCAAGTTCCATCCGATGTTCTGCGGTACCGCCTTCAAGAACAAGGGCGTTCAGCCGCTGCTCGATGCCGTCGTCGACTACCTGCCGTCGCCGCTCGACATCCCGGCGATCAAGGGTATCGACGTAAAGACGGAAGCTGAGATCGAGCGTCATCCCGATGACGCCGAGCCGCTCTCCATGCTCGCCTTCAAGATCATGAACGACCCCTTCGTCGGTTCGCTCACCTTCGCCCGCATCTATTCCGGCAAGCTCGAAAAGGGCGCGTCGGTCATGAACACGGTCAAGGACAAGCGCGAGCGCGTCGGCCGCATGCTTCAGATGCACTCCAACTCGCGTGAAGACATCGAAGAAGCCTTCGCAGGCGATATCGTTGCTCTCGCAGGCCTCAAGGAGACCACCACTGGCGATACGCTGTGTGATCCGCTGAAGCCGGTTATCCTCGAGCGCATGGAATTCCCCGAGCCGGTCATCCAGATCGCCATCGAGCCCAAGACCAAGGGCGACCAGGAAAAGATGGGCCTTGCGCTCAACCGCCTGGCTGCCGAAGACCCGTCCTTCCGTGTGAAGACGGACCAGGAGTCAGGCCAGACGATCATCGCCGGCATGGGTGAACTTCACCTCGACATCATCGTTGACCGCATGCGTCGCGAGTTCAAGGTTGAAGCAACCGTCGGCGCGCCGCAGGTTGCCTACCGCGAAACCATCACGAAGACGCACGAGGAAGACTACACGCACAAGAAGCAGTCCGGTGGTACCGGCCAGTTCGCGCGCGTCAAGATCATCTTCGAACCGAACCCGGAAGGCGACGACTTCAAGTTCGAGTCCAAGATCGTCGGCGGTGCTGTTCCGAAGGAATACATCCCGGGCGTCCAGAAGGGCATCGAGAGCGTTCTGACCTCCGGCCCGCTCGCAGGCTTCCCGATGCTCGGCGTCAAGGCGACGCTGGTCGACGGTGCCTTCCACGATGTCGACTCGTCGGTCCTGGCATTCGAAATCGCCTCGCGCGCTTGCTTCCGCGAGGCGGCAAAGAAGGCTGGCGCTCAGCTGCTCGAGCCGATGATGAAGGTCGAAGTCGTGACGCCGGAAGACTATGTCGGCGACGTCATCGGCGACCTGAACTCTCGTCGTGGGCAGATCCAGGGCCAGGAGAGCCGCGGTATCGCTGTCGTCATCAACGCGAACGTTCCTCTGGCGAACATGTTCAAGTACGTCGATAACCTGCGCTCCATGTCGCAGGGCCGCGCTCAGTACACGATGACCTTCGATCACTACGCGCCGGTTCCGTCGAACGTCGCAACCGAAATCCAGGCAAAGTATTCCGGTCAGAAGTGACCGGAATACCAATTGACCGATAACAAGAATTAGATCCCTTCGGGGACTAGCAGAATGGAGAGCCGAAAATGGCAAAGAGTAAGTTTGAGCGCAACAAGCCGCACGTTAACATCGGCACGATCGGCCACGTTGACCACGGCAAGACGTCTCTGACGGCGGCGATCACGAAGTATTTCGGCGAGTTCAAGGCGTATGACCAGATCGACGCTGCGCCGGAAGAAAAGGCCCGCGGCATCACGATTTCGACGGCGCACGTCGAGTACGAGACGGCCAACCGTCACTACGCGCACGTTGACTGCCCCGGCCACGCCGACTACGTCAAGAACATGATCACCGGTGCCGCACAGATGGACGGCGCGATCCTGGTCTGCTCGGCTGCCGACGGCCCGATGCCGCAGACCCGCGAACACATCCTGCTCGCCCGCCAGGTGGGCGTTCCGGCAATCGTGGTGTTCCTGAACAAGGTCGACCAGGTTGACGACGCCGAGCTTCTCGAACTCGTCGAGCTGGAAGTGCGCGAACTGCTGTCGTCCTACGACTTCCCGGGCGACGACATTCCGGTCGTCAAGGGTTCGGCGCTGGCTGCTCTTGAAGATTCCGACAAGAAGATTGGCGAAGACGCGATCCGCGAGCTGATGGCTCAGGTGGACGCCTACATCCCGACGCCTGAGCGTCCGATCGATCAGCCGTTCCTGATGCCGATCGAAGACGTGTTCTCGATCTCGGGCCGCGGTACGGTCGTGACCGGCCGCGTCGAGCGCGGTATCGTCAAGGTTGGCGAAGAAGTCGAGATCGTCGGCATCCGCCCGACCTCGAAGACGACGGTGACCGGCGTTGAAATGTTCCGCAAGCTGCTCGACCAGGGCCAGGCCGGCGACAACATCGGCGCACTGATCCGCGGCGTGAACCGCGACGGCGTCGAGCGTGGCCAGATCCTGTGCAAGCCGGGTTCGGTGAAGCCGCACAAGAAGTTCAAGGCTGAAGCCTACATCCTGACGAAGGAAGAAGGCGGCCGTCATACGCCGTTCTTCACCAACTACCGTCCGCAGTTCTACTTCCGCACGACGGACGTGACGGGCATCGTGACGCTGCCGGAAGGCACGGAAATGGTGATGCCGGGTGACAACGTCACGGTTGACGTCGAGCTGATCGTGCCGATCGCCATGGAAGAAAAGCTGCGCTTCGCCATCCGCGAAGGCGGCCGCACCGTCGGCGCCGGTATCGTTGCATCGATCGTAGAGTAATCTTTTAAGCAAGCGGCCCAGGGCCGCTTGCTTATGACATAAAAATGTAGCAAATGGCGCGCGAGCGCGATTTGCTTCTGCTTCGGCTTCGAGGCAGGCAATGAACAGATAAGGTGGGCCTTAAGGCCTGGAGACTGGAAAGGGACATCGTTTCGGTGTCCCCTTCGATCTTTGAAACCGGTGGTCCGCCTTAGGAAAAAGTAGAACAGCCCGTGCCGTTTTGTTGGCACGCGAAGAACAAACACAAGGATAACGTCGAATGAACGGCCAAAATATCCGCATTCGCCTGAAGGCGTTCGATCACCGAATTCTCGATGCTTCCACGCGCGAGATTGTGTCGACGGCGAAGCGCACCGGAGCTAGTGTCCGGGGCCCCGTTCCGCTTCCGACCCGCATCGAGAAGTTTACGGTCAACCGGTCCCCGCACATCGACAAGAAGAGCCGCGAGCAGTTCGAGATGCGCACGCATAAGCGCCTCCTCGACATCGTAGACCCGACCCCGCAGACGGTGGACGCGCTGATGAAGCTCGATCTGGCCGCCGGTGTCGATGTTGAGATCAAGCTCTGAGCCTGGCTCGAGCGGATTTGGAAGGATTGAACCGATGCGTTCAGGTGTGATTGCACAGAAGGTGGGAATGACCCGCGTCTACAACGACGCTGGCGAGCATGTCCCGGTAACAGTATTGCGTATGGAAGGCTGCCAGGTCGTTTCCACGCGCACTGTAGAAAAGAATGGCTATACCGCAGTTCAGCTCGGTGCTGGCCAGGCGAAGGTTAAGAACACGTCCAAGGCGATGCGCGGCAACTTTGCTGTCGCCAACGTCGAGCCGAAGGCCAAGCTCGCAGAATTCCGCGTTTCGGAAGACAATCTGCTCGAGGTCGGCACCGAGCTCAAGGCTGGTCACTTCGCTGCAGGTCAGCTCGTCGACGTGACGGGTACGACCATCGGTAAGGGTTTTGCCGGCGCCATGAAGCGCCACGGCTTCGGCGGTCTGCGCGCCACGCACGGCGTGTCGGTTTCGCACCGTTCGCATGGTTCGACGGGTTCGCGCCAGGATCCGGGCAAGGTGTTCAAGAACAAGAAGATGGCTGGTCACATGGGCCAGACGCGCGTAACGACTCAGAACCTGGAAGTGGTTTCGACCGATGAAGATCGCGGTCTGATCCTGATCAAGGGTGCAGTACCCGGTTCCAAGGGTGCCTGGATCATCGTGCGCGATGCCGTCAAGTCGGCAGCGAAGTAAGGAGCCGGACCAATGGAATTCAACGTCAAGACCCTCGAGGGAAAAGACGCAGGGAAGGTTTCTCTCTCTGACGCGATTTTCGGCCTCGAGCCCCGCGAAGACATTCTTGCCCGCGTCATCCGCTGGCAGCTTGCCAAGAAGCAGCAGGGCACCCACCAGGCAAAGGGCCGCGCGGACGTTTCGCGCACCGGCGCCAAGATGTACAAGCAGAAGGGTACGGGCCGCGCTCGTCACCATTCGGCTCGCGCCCCGCAGTTCCGCGGCGGTGGTAAGGCTCACGGTCCGGTCGCCCGCAGCCACGAGCACGACCTTCCGAAGAAGGTTCGCGCGCTGGGTCTGCGTCACGCACTGTCGGCCAAGTTCAAGTCCGAGGACGTGATCGTCATCGACAATCTGGTCGCTGCTGAAGCAAAGACCAAGGCTCTCGCATCCGTTTTTGAGACGCTGGGCCTGACCAATGCGCTCTTCATCGGCGGCGCTGAGCTTGACGGCAACTTCAAGCTTGCAGCGAAGAACATCCCGAACATCGATGTTCTGCCGATCCAGGGCATCAACGTTTACGACATCGTGCGCCGCGGCAAGCTCGTGCTTTCCAAGGCTGCCGTTGAAGCTCTAGAGGAGCGTTTCAAGTGACCGATCTTCGCCACTACGATGTGATCGTCTCGCCGGCGATCACCGAAAAGTCCACGCTGGTATCGGAAAACAACCAGGTTGTTTTCAACGTCGCCAAGGCGGCCACGAAGCCGGAAATCAAGGCTGCAGTCGAGGCGCTCTTCGGCGTCAAGGTCACGGCCGTCAACACTCTGCTCCGCAAGGGCAAGACCAAGCGTTTCCGCGGTTTTGTCGGCAAGCAGAAGGACGTGAAGAAGGCTGTCGTGACGCTGGCTGAGGGCCAGACGATCGACGTCTCCACCGGTCTCTGAGGAATAAGAAAATGGCATTGAAAACATTCAATCCTACGACCCCGAGCCAGCGCCAGCTCGTCATCGTTGACCGTTCTGGCCTGTGGAAGGGCAAGCCGGTCAAGGTGCTGACGGAAGGCCTGACCTCCAAGGGTGGCCGCAACAACGCCGGCCGCATCACGGTCCGTTTCCAGGGCGGCGGTCATAAGCGCACCTATCGTCTCGTCGACTTCAAGCGCCGCAAGTTTGACGTCGAGGGCACGGTTCAGCGCATCGAATATGACCCGAACCGTACGGCATATATCGCGCTCGTAACCTACACGGACGGCGAACAGGCCTACATCCTCGCTCCGCAGCGCCTCGCTGCCGGCGACAAGGTCGTCGCTTCCGACAAGGCCGTCGACGTGAAGCCGGGCAACACCATGCCGCTTCAGTTCATCCCGGTCGGCTCCATCATCCACAACGTGGAAATGAAGCCGGGCAAGGGCGGTCAGATCGCACGTTCGGCAGGCGGTTACGCACAGCTCGTCGGCCGCGACCAGGGCATGGCGATCCTTCGCCTGAACTCGGGTGAACAGCGCCTCGTCCACGGCACCTGCCTGGCGACGATCGGTGCGGTTTCCAACCCGGACCACGGCAACATCAATGATGGCAAGGCCGGCCGTTCGCGCTGGCGTGGCAAGAAGCCGCATAACCGCGGCGTCGTCATGAACCCTGTCGACCATCCGCACGGTGGTGGTGAAGGCCGCACCTCGGGTGGCCGTCATCCGGTTACCCCGTGGGGCAAGCCGACCAAGGGCAAGCGTACCCGGTCGAACAAGTCGACCGACAAGATGATCATGCGCTCGCGTCATCAGCGTAAGAAGTAAGAGAGGAAGTCTCCAATGGCTCGTTCAGTATGGAAAGGTCCGTTCGTTGACGGCTATCTTCTCAAGAAGGCTGAGAAGGTTCGTGAAGGCGGACGTGCAGAAGTAATCAAGATCTGGAGCCGTCGCTCCACGATCCTGCCGCAGTTCGTCGGTCTCACCTTCGGCGTCTACAACGGCAGCAAGCATGTTCCGGTCAGCGTCAATGAAGACATGGTCGGTCACAAATTCGGTGAATTCTCTCCGACCCGGACCTATTACGGTCACGGTGCGGACAAGAAGGCAAAGAGGAAGTAACGATGGGCAAGGCAAAAGCCGAACGCCGGCTGAAGGACAACGAGGCGCAAGCAGTCGCCCGCACGCTCCGCGTCAGCCCACAGAAGCTCAATCTGGTTGCTGCGGCCATCCGCGGCAAGAAGGTTGACCGCGCACTCGCTGAGCTGGAGTTCTCTCGCAAGCGCATCGCAGGCGCCGTCAAGAAGACGCTCGAATCTGCGATCGCCAACGCCGAGAACAACCACGATCTCGACGTCGACGCGCTGGTCGTAGCAGAAGCCTATGTCGGCAAGTCGATCGTCATGAAGCGTTTCCACGCTCGTGGCCGCGGCCGTGCATCTCGCATCGAGAAGCCGTTCGCCCACCTGACGATCGTCGTCCGCGAAGTGCAGGCACAAGAGGAGGCCGCATAATGGGTCAGAAAATCAATCCAATCGGTTTCCGTCTTGGCATCAACCGCACCTGGGATAGCCGCTGGTTCGCGGACAATGCCGAGTACGGCCAGCTCCTGCACGAAGACCTGAAGATGCGCAAGTTCGTCATGAGCGAACTGAAGCAGGCTGGTATTGCAAAGGTCGTCATCGAGCGTCCGCACAAGAAGTGCCGCGTCACGATCCACTCGGCTCGCCCGGGTCTGATCATCGGCAAGAAGGGTGCAGACATCGACAAGCTCCGCAAGAAGCTGTCGGACATGACGAACTCCGAAACGCACCTCAACATCGTCGAAGTGCGCAAGCCGGAAGTCGACGCGACGCTCGTCGCCCAGTCGATCGCCCAGCAGCTGGAGCGCCGCGTGGCTTTCCGCCGCGCCATGAAGCGCGCAGTTCAGTCTGCAATGCGTCTTGGCGCCGAAGGCATCAGGATCACCTGCGCAGGCCGTCTCGGCGGCGCGGAAATCGCTCGTACCGAATGGTACCGCGAAGGCCGCGTTCCGCTGCACACCCTGCGTGCGGACATCGACTACGGTACGGCTGAAGCCGAAACCGCATTCGGCATCTGCGGCATCAAGGTCTGGATCTTCAAGGGCGAAATCCTTGAGCACGATCCGCTGGCCTCCGAGCGCCGCGCACTCGAGGGTGACGCTCAGGGTCCGGCAAGCCGTGATCGCGATCGTCGCCGCGACAACGCTTGATAGCGTTGGTGGCAGATAAGTTCGGAGAATAAGAAAATGTTGCAGCCAAAGCGTACCAAGTACCGCAAGCAATTCAAGGGCCGCATCAAGGGCGTCGCCAAGGGTGGTTCCGACCTCGCCTTCGGTGAATTCGGCCTGAAGGCTCAGGAGCCCAACCGCGTCAATGCACGTGAAATCGAAGCGGCCCGCCGCGCGATCACGCGTTACATGAAGCGCGCCGGCCGTGTATGGATCCGCGTGTTCCCGGACGTTCCGGTAACCGCAAAGCCGACCGAAGTCCGCATGGGTAAGGGTAAGGGCTCCGTCGAATATTGGGCATGCAAGGTCAAGCCTGGCCGAATGATGTTCGAGATCGACGGCGTCACCGAAGAGATCGCCCGCGAGGCGCTTCGTCTCGGCTCGGCCAAGCTCTCGGTCAAGACGCGCTTCGTTCAGCGCATTGCAGAGTAAGGAGAGGCAGATGAAAGCCGAAGAAGTCCGCGGCCTCACGGCCGATCAACTCAAGGACAAGCTCGCCAACCTCAAGAAGGAGCAGTTCAACCTGCGCTTCCAGAAGGCAACCGGCCAGCTCGAAAAGTCCTCGCGCATCAACGAAGTCCGCAAGGACATCGCCCGCGTGAAAACCATTGCCCGCCAGAAGGCGGCAGAAGCAAAGGCGTAAAGGAAGAACAACATGCCGAAGCGCATTCTGCAGGGCGTTGTCGTTGGCGACAAGAACGAGAAGACTGTCGTAGTTCGCGTTGAGCGCCGTTTCGCTCACCCGCTGCTTCAGAAGACCGTTCGTCGTTCCAAGAAGTACAAGGCCCACGACGAAAACAACCAGTACAAGATCGGCGATACCGTATCCATCGAGGAATGCGCGCCGATTTCCAAGGACAAGCGCTGGACGGTGATTTCCGCCCAGGGCAAGTAACAGAATTTTGCGCGAGGCCTTGCGTCTCGCCGAAATTTCTGTATGAAGCAGCGTCAGAACGCTCGAATGCCGGGCGTTCTTTTGCTTTGAGCGCATGGAAGGTCCCGTCGGGAAACCACCTTGGCACGATTTTTCCCGCGCTATTCAAGCTATTGCCGTGTCTGTACCCGCCCTTGAGGCGGGTTCGGCGGGCTGACAATTTTCATGAGCCGGGGTAGGGGGCGCAAGCCCAACCATTCCGGTAAAACAAGAAGGCGACCTGATATGATTCAGATGCAAACAAACCTCGACGTCGCGGATAATTCCGGCGCACGTCGTGTCATGTGCATCAAGGTGCTGGGCGGCTCGAAGCGCAAGTATGCCTCGATCGGCGACGTCATCGTCGTTTCGATCAAGGAAGCGATCCCGCGCGGCCGCGTGAAGAAGGGTGACGTGATGAAGGCGGTGGTAGTTCGTACCGCCAAGGAAATCCGTCGCGTGGATGGCAGCATCATCCGCTTCGACACGAATGCAGCAGTCCTCATCGACAACAAGAAAGAGCCGATCGGCACCCGTATCTTCGGACCGGTTCCGCGCGAACTTCGCGCCAAGAACCACATGAAGATCATCTCGCTGGCTCCCGAAGTACTGTAAGGAGCGGGAACGATGCAGAAGATTCGTAAAGGCGACAAGGTCGTCATGCTCGCAGGCAAGGACAAGGGCCGCACCGGCGAAGTCCTCCAGGTTCTGCCGAAGGAAGATCGCGCGGTCGTGCGAGGCGTCAACGTCGTCAAGCGCCATCAGCGCCAGACGCAGACGCAGGAAGCCGGCATCATCAGCAAGGAAGCCTCGGTTCACCTGTCCAACATTGCAATCGTCGACAAGGACGGCAAGCCGACCCGCGTCGGTTTCAAGGTCGTTGACGGCAAGAAGGTCCGTGTGGCCAAGCGTTCTGGAGATGTGATCGATGGCTGAGGCAAAGTATGAGCCGCGGCTCAAGAAGGAATATGTCGAGCGCATCCGCAAGGCGATGCAGGAGAAGTTCTCCTATGCCAACGAGATGCAGATCCCGAGGCTCGACAAGATCGTGATCAACATGGGTGTTGGCGAAGCAACGGCTGATTCGAAGAAGCCGACCATTGCTGCAGCCGACCTGGCAGCGATCGCCGGCCAGAAGCCGGTGATCACCCGTGCACGCAACTCGATCGCTGGCTTCAAGGTCCGCGAGCAGATGCCAATCGGCGCCAAGGTCACCCTGCGCGGCGCCCGCATGTACGAGTTCCTGGACCGTCTCGTGAACATCGCGCTTCCGCGCGTTCGCGACTTCCGCGGCCTGAACCCGAAGAGCTTTGACGGCCGTGGCAACTTCGCCATGGGCATCAAGGAGCACATTGTGTTCCCTGAGATCAACTACGACAAGGTTGATCAGATGTGGGGCATGGACATCATCGTTTGCACGACGGCAACGAAGGACGACGAAGCACGGGCTCTGCTGACAGAGTTCAACTTCCCGTTCCGTCAGTAACCGTAACGACGAGCGTAGAAAAGGAACCTGACATGGCGAAGACAAGCGCAGTTGAAAAGAACAAGCGCCGCCGTACTGCGGTCGCAAATCAGGCTGCCAAGCGCGCAGCCCTGAAGGCGATCATCATGAACCAGTCTCTTCCGATCGAAGAGCGGTTCAAGGCCTCGATCAAGCTGGCATCCCTGCCGCGCGATGGATCGAAGACCCGCATTCGCAACCGTTGCGAAGTATCGGGCCGCCCGCGCGCGTACTACCGCAAACTGCGCATGTCGCGTATCGCGCTGCGTGAACTGGGCAATCTCGGCAAGGTGCCGGGCATCGTCAAGTCGAGCTGGTAAGGAGCAGGTTAGATGACAATGACTGATCCGTTGGGCGATATGCTCACTCGCATCCGCAACGGCGCTTCCCGCCGCAAGTCGTCGGTTTCGACGCCTGCGTCCAAGCTCCGTGCACGCGTTCTCGATGTCCTGCAGTCCGAAGGCTACATCCGTGGCTATTCCGTTGTCGATTTCGGCAATGGCAAGTCGGAACTCAGCATCGAGCTGAAGTACTACGAAGGCACATCGGTGATCCGCGAGATCGGCCGTGTGTCCAAGCCGGGCCGCCGGGTTTATGTCTCGGTCAAGTCCATTCCGCAGGTCGCGAACGGTCTCGGCATCACCATCCTTTCGACCCCGAAGGGCGTGATGGCCGATCACCAGGCTCGCGAACAGAACGTTGGTGGCGAGGTTCTTTGCTCTGTCTTCTAAGACAGGGCAGAAACCTCCATTGCGAACAGACAGGATTTAAAAATGTCTCGTATCGGTAAGAAGCCCGTTCAGGTACCTGCTGGGATCACGGCTACGGTCGATGGCCAGAAGGTTACTGCAAAGGGCCCGAAGGGCGAGCTGTTCTTCGTCGCAAACGACGAAGTCGGCGTAAAGCTCGAAGATAACGCGGTCGTGGTCACGCCGCTCAACCAGACCAAGGATGCTCGCGCAAAGTGGGGCATGTCCCGCACGATGATCGAGAACATCTTCAAGGGCGTCAAGGACGGTTACGAGCGCAAGCTCGAAATCAACGGCGTTGGTTATCGTGCGTCCATGCAGGGTAAGAACCTGCAGCTGGCTCTCGGTTTCAGCCACGACGTGGTCTATGAGCCGCCGGTCGGGATCTCGATCGCTGTTCCGAAGCCGACGGAAATCGTCGTCACCGGCATCAACAAGCAGCAGGTCGGCCAGGTCGCCGCCGAAATCCGCGAATATCGCGGTCCCGAGCCCTACAAGGGCAAGGGCGTGAAGTATGCTGACGAGCGCATCGTCCGCAAAGAAGGCAAGAAGAAGTAAGGATCACGCGAAATGGCTAGCAGGAAAGAAGCACTTGCACGTCGTGCCAACCGCGTGCGCCGTCAACTCAAGGCGGTGGCCAATGGCCGTCCGCGCCTGTCGGTTCATCGCTCCTCGAAGAACATCTACGCACAGATCATCGATGATGTGGCCGGCAAGACGCTTGCGGCTGCCTCCACGCTCGATAAGGATCTGCGCGGTTCTCTGAAGACCGGTGCCGATACCGCGGCAGCTGCCCTCGTCGGCAAGCTTGTCGCAGAGCGCGCCTCCAAGGCAGGCGTCAAGGAGGTCGTATTCGACCGTGGCGCCTTCATCTATCACGGCCGCATCAAGGCACTTGCCGAAGCGGCCCGCGAAGGCGGTCTGACCTTCTAAAGAGGTTTCCGGCCGCGCGTCTTTTGACGGCGGCCGGATTTTCACCGGGCCGCAAACGCTTCCTTACGGGAGACTGATGCGGTCCTCGTTTATTCGCCGATTGCACCCGGAAAAGAAAAAGGAAGAGGACAATGGCACAGGAAAGAAGGGGTTCTCGCGAAGATCGCCAGAGCCGCGAAGAGCGCGACAGCGAATTCGTCGACAAGCTTGTCGCGATCAACCGCGTCGCCAAGGTTGTTAAGGGTGGCCGCCGTTTCGGTTTCGCCGCTCTCGTCGTCGTCGGTGACCAGAAAGGCCGCGTAGGCTTCGGTCACGGCAAGGCACGCGAAGTACCCGAAGCGATCCGCAAGGCTACGGAAGCCGCCAAGCGCGAGCTGATCTTCGTTCCCCTGCGTGAAGGCCGCACTCTGCATCACGACGTCCATGGCCGCCATGGCGCCGGCAAGGTTCTGCTGCGCTCGGCCAAGGTCGGTACCGGCATCATCGCCGGCGGTCCGATGCGCGCCGTTTTCGAAACGCTCGGCGTTCACGACGTTGTCGCCAAGTCGACCGGTTCCTCGAACCCGTACAACATGGTTCGCGCAACCTTCGACGCCCTGAAGCACCAGGTTCACCCGAAGGACATCGCAGCTCAGCGCGGCATCAAGTATGCTACGCTTCAGGCTCGCCGTGCCGCCTCCGGCAACGCCTCTGAAGAATAAGAGGAGTCTGACCCATGGCTAAGGCTACCAAGAAGACCGAAGCGAAGACGGTTACCGTCGAGCAGATCGGCAGCCCGATTCGCCGGCCGGCTGTACAGCGCCAGACGCTGATCGGCCTCGGCCTCAACAAGATGCACCGGACCCGCACCCTGGAAGATACGCCTTCCGTTCGCGGCATGATCCGTGCTGTCCAGCATCTCGTTCGCGTCGTCGACGAGAAGTGAGACGGAGGTTATCATCATGAAACTCAATGAAATCAGAGATAACGAAGGTTCGACCCACAGCCGCAAGCGCCTCGGCCGCGGTATCGGTTCGGGCTCGGGCAAGACCGGTGGTCGCGGTGTGAAGGGTCAGAAGTCCCGTTCCGGCGTCGCCATCAACGGTTTTGAAGGCGGTCAGATGCCAATCTACCGCCGTCTGCCGAAGCGCGGCTTCACGAACATCTTCAAGGCGGACTTCGTCGTCGTCTCTCTCGCACGCATCCAGGCTGCGATCGACGCCGGCAAGCTCGACGCCAAGGCGACTGTCGATGCCGCAGCCCTCAAGGCCGCCGGTGTGATCCGCCGTGCCAAGGACGGCGTTCGCGTTCTCGCCGACGGCGAACTGAAGGCAAAGATCAAGCTCGAAGTCGCAGGCGCTTCCAAGCCCGCCATCGAGAAGATCGAAAAGGCCGGTGCTTCGATCACGCTTCTTTCTGCCGCAGCGGCAGAATAATAATCTTATGATATGTCGCCCGGGGTGGCTTCACACCGGGCGATTTTGCTCCCATATGTGGGCCTCACAAGAATCTGCATCGTTGCACCTCCGCAGCATGCCGGTTTTGACGAAATCAAGGGTGAGGCATTGGTTGCGCCAGCAATCCGTCCGTAGCCCGATTGTGAATAATTTGAATACTGATTCCGGGTCCGGCACTCGCACGAAGCGCCCGAATTGGTAGCGCGGAGAATCGCATGGCGTCTGCAGCGGAACAATTGGCTTCCAATCTAAGTTTTTCGACCTTCGCCAAAGCCGAGGATCTCAAGAAGCGACTGTGGTTCACGCTTGCAGCTCTCCTCGTCTATCGTCTTGGAACGCACATTCCGCTTCCGGGCCTCAATCCCGAAGCCTATGCCCAGGCCTTTCGCGGCCAGGCGGGCGGCATTCTCGGCCTCTTCAACATGTTTTCGGGTGGCGCCGTCGAGCGCATGGCGATCTTCGCGCTCGGCATCATGCCCTATATCTCCGCTTCGATCATCGTACAGCTGATGACTTCGGTCGTGCCGGCGCTCGAGAACCTGAAGAAGGAAGGCGAGCAGGGCCGCAAGATCATCAACCAGTACACCCGATACGGCACCGTGCTGCTCGGCGCGCTGCAGGCCTATGGCATTGCGGTCGGCCTTGAAAGCGGCAGCGGCCTCGTGGTCGATCCGGGCTGGTTCTTCCGTATTTCCACCGTCATCACGCTGCTCGGCGGCACGATGTTCCTGATGTGGCTCGGCGAGCAGATCACCTCGCGCGGTATCGGCAACGGCATTTCGCTGATCATTTTCGCAGGCATCGCTGCCGGTCTTCCGAGCGCACTTGCCGGCACGCTCGAACTCGGCCGCACCGGTGCGCTTTCGACGTCGCTGATTCTCGCCGTCATCGTGATCGCGATGGCCGTTATCGCCGTCATCGTCTTCGTCGAGCGCGCCCAGCGCCGGCTGCTGATCCAGTATCCGAAGCGTCAGGTCGGCAACCGCATGTTTCAGGGCGATACGTCGCACCTGCCGCTGAAGCTGAACACCTCGGGCGTCATCCCGGCAATCTTCGCCTCGTCGCTGCTGCTTCTGCCTGCGACCGTGGCGGGCTTTGCAAACACGACGTCGCTGCCGTCCTGGGCGACGGCGATCGTTGCGGCGCTCGGCCACGGCCAGCCGCTCTACATGCTGCTCTATGCGGCGCTGATCGCCTTCTTCGCCTTCTTCTACACGGCCATCGTCTTCAATCCGAAGGACACGGCCGACAATCTGAAGAAGCATGGCGGCTTTATCCCCGGCATCCGTCCAGGCGAGCGCACCGCCGAATATATCGATTTCGTCCTGACCCGCATCACGGTCATCGGTGCGATCTATCTCGTCTTCGTCTGCATCCTGCCTGAGATCCTCGTGTCGCAAACGGGCATCCCATTAGCCCTTGGTGGTACTTCGCTTTTGATCGTGGTTAGCGTAACTCTTGATACGGTGGCTCAGATCCAGGGTCATCTGATTGCACAGCAGTACGAAGGCCTGATCAAGAAATCGAAGTTGCGTGGAGGAAAGAGGGGGCGATGAGACTCATACTTTTGGGGCCGCCGGGTGCGGGCAAGGGTACCCAGGCCCAGCGGATCGTGGAGAAGTACGGCATTCCGCAGCTTTCCACGGGTGACATGCTTCGTGCAGCCGTTCACGCTGGAACCGAGGTCGGCAATCGGGCCGATGCCTTGATGAAGGCAGGCAAGCTTGTCCCCGACGAAGTCGTCAACGCCATCGTCTCCGAGCGCATCGATCAGCCCGACTGTGCAAACGGCTTCATCCTCGACGGTTTTCCCCGGACGCTCGTCCAGGCGGATGCGACGGAAACGATGCTTCGCGCAAAGGGCCTCGACCTTTCCGTCGTGATCGAGCTGAAGGTCAATGACGACGAACTCATTCGCCGTGTTGCGGGGCGTTATTCATGCGCACAATGCGGCAGCG
This sequence comes from Rhizobium etli 8C-3, assembly GCF_001908375.1. Lineage (NCBI taxonomy): Bacteria > Pseudomonadati > Pseudomonadota > Alphaproteobacteria > Hyphomicrobiales > Rhizobiaceae > Rhizobium > Rhizobium etli. The sequence continues at coordinate 1,597,804 of NZ_CP017241.1, forward strand.
TCTACCACGACACCGACAAGGCTCCGGAACGCGAGGGTGTGTGCGACAAGTGCGGTTCGACGCATTTCAAGCGCCGGCCGGACGACAACCCGGAGACGATGACGGCGCGGCTTCAGGTCTATTACAAGGAAACTTCTCCGTTGATCGGCTATTACTACGCCAAGGGCAAGCTCAAGAGCGTGGACGGCATGGCCGACATAGATCACGTCACCGGAGAGATCGAAACCATCCTTTCGAAGCTTTAAGGCTTTGAAAATAAACTTGGCGGGACCGGTTGCCTTTCAGCGCTGATTCCGCTAAACACCGCGCCAACTCGCGATATTCGATGCGATCGGCGCGGATTTCCCAAAGGAAGTCCGGGTTCGGTCGTTTTGACATGTTACGAACCCAAATTTGAACGAGCGGCCCTTCGGAGGGCGGCATAATCGAAGCCCTCTTGCCTGATGGCAACTGGAACTCAAGGAGAATAGGCGTGGCACGTATCGCTGGCGTCAACATCCCGACTGCGAAGCGCGTCGTTATCGCGCTGACCTACATCCACGGGATCGGTTCGAAATTCGCACAGGAAATCGTCGAGAAGGTCGGAATCCCGGCTGATCGCCGCGTGCACCAGCTCACGGACGCTGAAGTTCTTCAGATCCGCGAAACGATCGATCGCGACTATCAGGTCGAAGGTGATCTTCGTCGCGAAACCTCGATGAACATCAAGCGTCTGATGGACCTGGGCTGCTACCGCGGCCTGCGTCATCGCCGCGGCCTGCCGGTTCGCGGTCAGCGCACGCACACAAATGCCCGCACCCGCAAGGGTCCGGCAAAGGCGATCGCTGGTAAGAAGAAGTAATTTCCGGGAAACCGGGAGTTGGAGGCTGGCGGTCTGCGCCGGCCTCTTTTGAGTTTGGGGCGGAGCTTTAGGGCGCCGTTCCGGTGTAGCCGCTGGCATTACGGCGGTGAGGATATCCAAGAAAGGGATACAATGGCCAAGGAAGCCGTCCGCGTTCGCCGTCGCGAACGTAAAAACATTTCGTCGGGTGTGGCTCACGTCAACTCGACCTTCAACAACACGATGATCACCATCACTGACGCGCAGGGCAATGCCATCGCCTGGTCGTCCGCCGGTGCCAAGGGCTTCAAGGGTTCGCGCAAGTCGACCCCGTTCGCGGCCCAGATCGCTGCTGAAGATGCTGCCAAGAAGGCGCAGGAACATGGCATGAAGTCGCTGGAAGTCGAAGTTTGCGGTCCAGGTTCTGGCCGTGAATCCGCTCTGCGCGCGCTCCAGGCTGCCGGTTTCATGATCACGTCCATCCGCGATGTGACGCCGATCCCGCACAATGGCTGCCGCCCGCGCAAGAAGCGCCGCGTCTGATCATCGCCACTCACAACACCGGTGAGCGTCTTGTCGACGCTCCCGGTGCTTCTCAAGCTCGGTTGCCACGATTGGATGGTGGCAACGAACGGAAGGCAAAACCATGATTCAGAAGAACTGGCAGGAATTGATCAAGCCGAACAAGGTCGAGTTCTCTTCGAACTCGCGCATCAAGGCGACGCTCGTTGCAGAGCCGCTGGAGCGCGGTTTCGGCCTGACCCTCGGCAACGCGCTTCGTCGCGTTCTGCTCTCCTCGCTGCGCGGCGCCGCGGTGACGGCCGTGCAGATCGACGGCGTGCTGCACGAATTCTCCTCGATTCCGGGCGTCCGCGAAGACGTGACGGATATCGTGCTCAACATCAAGGAAATCGCCATCAAGATGGATGGCGATGACGCAAAACGCATGGTCGTGCGCAAGCAGGGCCCTGGCGTTGTAACGGCTGGCGACATCCAGACGGTCGGCGATATCGAGATCCTCAACCCCGAGCATGTCATCTGCACGCTCGACGAGGGCGCCGAAATCCGCATGGAGTTCACCGTCAACAACGGCAAGGGCTACGTTCCGGCCGAACGCAATCGTGCGGAAGATGCTCCGATCGGCCTGATCCCGGTCGACAGCCTTTATTCGCCGGTCAAGAAGGTGTCCTACAAGGTTGAAAACACCCGCGAAGGACAGGTTCTCGACTACGACAAGCTGACGATGACCATCGAAACCGATGGTTCCGTTTCCGGCGAAGACGCCGTCGCTTTTGCGGCGCGCATCCTCCAGGACCAGCTTGGCGTCTTCGTCAACTTCGACGAGCCGCAGAAGGAAGCCGAAGAAGAAGCAGTCACCGAACTCGCTTTCAACCCGGCACTCCTCAAGAAGGTAGACGAACTCGAACTGTCGGTCCGCTCGGCAAACTGCCTGAAGAACGACAACATCGTCTACATCGGCGACCTCATTCAGAAGACCGAAGCAGAAATGCTCCGCACGCCGAATTTTGGTCGCAAGTCGCTGAACGAAATCAAGGAAGTTCTCGCTTCCATGGGCCTGCATCTCGGCATGGAAGTGCCCGCATGGCCGCCTGAGAACATCGAAGATCTCGCCAAGCGGTACGAAGACCAGTACTAACCATCAAACGGCGGGCGAGATGCCTGCATGTGAAGGAGAATAGCAATGCGCCACGGTAAAGCCGGCCGCAAGCTGAATAGAACCGCAAGCCACCGCAAGGCGATGTTCGCCAACATGGCGGCTTCGCTCATCACGCATGAGCAGATCGTGACGACCCTGCCCAAGGCAAAGGAAATCCGTCCGATCGTTGAGAAGCTCGTTACCCTGGGCAAGCGGGGCGACCTGCACGCTCGCCGTCAGGCGATCTCGCAGATCAAGGACGCCGCAGTCGTTTCGAAGCTGTTCGACACGATCGCTTCGCGCTATGCAACCCGCAACGGCGGCTACCTGCGTATCATGAAGGCCGGCTTCCGCCAGGGCGACAACGCCGCACTCGCCGTCATCGAATTCGTTGACCGCGACACCTTCGCCAAGGGCGCAGCCGACAAGGCACGCACCGCCGCCGAAGAGCAGGCTGTCGCTGCCTGATATTGTCCGGTTCACCGGAAGCAGAACAGCCGGGCTGACAAGCCCGGCTGTTCTTGTTTGTCGCCTCTGGTCGTGTTTGGAGGCTGATGACGCTATCTGAAGCTGGCGATTTCAACGCGGGATAGGGGTCATGGAAAGATTGCCCGAACTGCTGAGCGAGATCCGGGTTCTCGAAGAGGCGCTTCACCGCCTCGACATCCGCCGCTCAAGAACGGCACTAGAAAAGTTGCTTTCCGAGGACTTTTTAGAGTTCGGCAGTTCCGGAGCGATCTATCGCCGTAAGGAGATCATCGATCTTCTCGTGCGGGAAAGCGACAGCGAAGATCCTGGCGAATTGCTGGCCTACGATTATTCGCTCACCATCATATCTTCGGACGCGGTTTTGTTGACCTATCGAACTCGCCGCACAAGAGGGGATGGATTTGAGCGACATGTTTTGCGCAGCTCAATTTGGAAGCACTCGGAAACCGGATGGCAAATGCTGTTTCATCAAGGGACCGTGATAGGCTGATGCTGCAGGCTCAAGCTGCGGTCGCCGCCGCCCGGCCGGCTTGCCGTCCTTGCCCGCGTTTCCTGCTGCGGGCGATCGGTCGCCAGGAGCGGTAGAGGATCAGCAGGATCAGCAGGCCGACATAGATGTATTGCTCGAGGCCGAGGACCTTGGTCGAGAGGGCGAAGTGCAGTGCGCCGCAGGCTGCCACGATGTAGACGAGGCGGTGCAGGCGGACCCAGTTCGGCCCGAGGCGGCGGATCGAGAAACTGTTGGATGAGAGCGCAAGTGGAATGAGCAGCGTCAGCCCCGCCATGCCGAACATGATGAAAGGCCGTTTCACGACATCATCGATGACAGCTTGGATGATCAATGCCTGGTCGAGCACCATGTAGACGGTGAAATGCATCGCCACATAGTAGAAACATAGAAGGCCGAGGGAACGGCGGTAGCGCAGATAATTCCAGCCGAAGAGTTCGCGGGCAGGGCTGACGGCGAGCGTCAGGATCAGGAAGCGGATCGCCCATATGCCGAGGAGCAGTTCGAAGGTCTTCACCGGATCTGCGCCGAGGCCGTCGGTGGCGCCGAGGTAGAAATACCAGGCAGCAGGCAGAAGCCCCGCCACGTAGAGCAGCCACACGGATGCCGGCTGCCAGCGTTTCGCAAGCCTAAGGGAAAAATCCGTCATCAGAAATTCGCCTTCAGGTCCATACCGGAGTAGAGGCTTGCGACCTCATTGGCGTAACCATTGAAGGGCAGCGTCGGATGGCGGCTGGCGCCGAAGAAGCCGCTTTCGCCGATGCGCCGTTCGCTTGCCTGGCTCCAGCGGGGATGATCGACCGCCGGATTGACGTTGGCGTAGAAGCCGTATTCCTGCGGATTGGTGACCTGCCAGGTGTTCTTCGGCTGCTGGTCGGTGAGCGTGATCTTCACGATCGACTTGATGCCCTTGAAGCCGTACTTCCACGGCACGACAAGGCGGATCGGCGCACCGTTCTGGTTCGGCAGCGTTTCTCCATAGAGCCCGACGGCAAGTAGCGTCAGCGGGTGACGGGCCTCGTCGAGGCGCAGGCCCTCGACATAAGGCCATTCGAGTGACTGGAAGAGGCCTTTCTGGCCCGGCATCTCCTCCGGCCGGACGACGGTTTCGAAGGCGACGTATCTGGCGCTGCCCAGCGGCTCCACCTTGTCGAGCAGGGCTGCCAGCGGGAAGCCGTTCCATGGGATCACCATCGACCAGGCTTCGACACAGCGCATGCGGTAGACGCGCTCCTCGATCGGAAACTCCTTGATCAGTGCCTCGATATCGAAGGTGCCCGGTTTGCCGACCATGCCGTCGACCTTGACGGTCCAGGGCAGAGGCTTGAAGTCGCCGGACAGGGCTGAGGGATCAGCCTTGTCGAGGCCGAATTCGTAGAAGTTGTTATAGGTCGTCACATCCTTCAGCGGCGTGGTCTTTTCATCGACCTTGTACTTGCTCTCAATGACGGAAAGTGCCGCAGCGCTCGCCTTGCCTGCCCCATAGAGCGCCATGGCGCCGAGCGTTGCAGCCCCAAGCAACTCGCGGCGGCGGAGATAGACCTGGCGCGGCGTGACCTCCGTGGAGGGGATCTTTGGCGGATGATAAGCCGGCATTTCGAAATCCTCCTGGGCCGGGAACGGCCCGTTATCTCGGTAAACGCATCAGCAGCGTCTTTGGATGACTGTGTAGGCCTTGAAGATTGCTTTCGGGAAGCCAATTTTTTGTGTTCGGGTGTGATGGAATAGCCTGTAACAAAAGCCTACGATCCACCGTATATGTCCGATGCGCGCAAATGGGCGGCGTACCGGATTTGCAGTTGCTGGTAGTGACAGCCCCGGCCGATTGGATTAGGACAATTCCAAAATGCAGCGGCTGCCCGGTCTGCAAGCTTTCTTGCCGTTCCGCATCGTCCGCGCAATTTCCGCAGATCAAGGAAGAAACCGATGCCAGCTTACCGTTCCAGAACCACGACTCACGGCCGCAACATGGCGGGCGCGCGCGGCCTTTGGCGCGCAACGGGCATGAAGGACTCGGATTTCGGCAAGCCGATCATCGCGGTGGTGAATTCCTTCACCCAGTTCGTGCCGGGCCACGTGCATCTGAAGGATCTCGGCCAGCTGGTCGCCCGCGAGATCGAAGCGGCCGGTGGCGTTGCCAAGGAATTCAACACGATCGCCGTCGACGACGGCATCGCCATGGGCCATGACGGCATGCTCTATTCGCTGCCGTCGCGCGAACTGATCGCCGACAGTGTCGAATACATGGTCAACGCCCATTGCGCCGACGCCATGGTCTGCATCTCGAACTGCGACAAGATCACCCCCGGCATGCTGATGGCGTCTCTGCGCCTCAACATCCCGTCGGTCTTCGTTTCCGGCGGCCCGATGGAAGCCGGCAAGGTCGTGCTGCAGGGCAAGAAGCATGCGCTCGATCTGGTCGATGCCATGGTTGCCGCCGCTGACGACAAAATCAGCGACGAGGATGTACAGACGATTGAGCGCTCGGCCTGTCCGACCTGCGGCTCGTGCTCGGGAATGTTCACGGCCAATTCCATGAACTGCCTGACCGAAGCGCTCGGCCTGTCACTGCCGGGCAACGGCTCGACGCTTGCAACCCATGCCGACCGCAAGCGCCTCTTCGTCGAGGCTGGGCACCTCATCGTCGATCTTGCCCGCCGCTACTACGAGCAGGACGACGTCAAGGCGCTGCCGCGCACGATCGCTTCCAAGCAGGCCTTTGAAAACGCCATGGCACTCGATATCGCCATGGGCGGCTCGACCAATACCGTTTTGCACATCCTGGCTGCCGCCCATGAAGGCGAGGTCGATTTCACGCTCGCCGACATCGACGCGCTGTCGCGCCGCGTGCCGTGCCTTTCCAAGGTGGCGCCGGCCAAGGCCGACGTGCACATGGAAGACGTCCACCGCGCCGGCGGCATCATGTCGATCCTCGGGGAACTGGACAAGGGCGGTCTGCTGAACCGCGACTGCCCGACCGTTCATGCCGAGACCCTGGGTGACGCTATCGACCGCTGGGATATCACCCGCACCAGCAGCGAAACGGTTCGCGACTTCTACCTCGCGGCCCCCGGCGGCATTCCGACGCAGGTCGCCTTCAGCCAGAGCGCGCGCTGGGAAGAGCTCGATACCGACCGGGAAAAGGGTGTCATACGCTCGGTCGAGCATCCGTTCTCAAAGGATGGTGGCCTGGCTGTCCTCAAGGGGAACCTCGCGCTCGACGGCTGCATCGTGAAGACGGCGGGCGTGGATGAATCGATCCTGAAATTCTCCGGTCCGGCCAAGGTCTACGAAAGCCAGGATGCTGCGGTCAAAGCAATCCTCAGCAACGAGGTCGTCGCGGGCGACGTCGTCGTCATCCGCTACGAAGGGCCGAAGGGCGGCCCCGGCATGCAGGAAATGCTCTATCCGACGAGCTATTTGAAGTCGAAGGGCCTCGGCAAGGCGTGCGCGCTGATCACCGACGGCCGCTTCTCCGGTGGCACCTCCGGCCTCTCGATCGGCCACGTTTCGCCGGAAGCGGCGAACGGCGGCACGATCGGCTTGGTGCGCCCGGGTGACATGATCGATATCGACATCCCGAACCGCACGATCGGCCTGCGCATCAGCGATGCCGAACTTGCGACCCGCCGTTCCGAACAGGAAGAGCAGGGCTGGCATCCGGCCGAACATCGCAAGCGCAATGTCACGACGGCGCTGAAAGCCTATGCGGCTTTCGCCACGAGCGCGGACCGCGGCGCGGTGCGCGACCTGGGCGGCCGCTGAGGAACTGCAAGGCTCAATCAGGAGACGCGCCTTGCGGAATTGGGGCGCCGTCTCGTCCGTCTCTGTGCCTTAAAGAACGCTGAGCAGGCGCGGCTATAGCGGCCGGTTGACGTTCTTGTAGGTCTCGCCGAGCTGTTTTATCCGCTCGTCATAGGCGGCCTTGATGCAGGCGGCATCAGCCCCGCATTCCTGCCGCTTCTTCAGCCAGGCCGTTTGCTCGTCCTGCAGCGTGCCGCGCGAGCCCATGGCGAGCAGGCCGGAAAGGAGATCGAACGTCGTCGTCATCTTCACGTCGGCGTCATTGAGCTCGCGGTTGCCGCAGATTACCTTTTCGTCCGGCTTCAGCTCCTTTGCATCGCAGTCGAAGCTCGCGGCAGGGGCGACGCCAGAGCTCAGACATGCCGCGGACAAGGCAAGTATGGCAAGGGTGAGGGAACGTCTCATGCAAATTGTCCTGCTTTCGGGGAGGTGGCGCCTCAAAGGAACGCCAGTACCAGAAAGATGAAGCAGAAAATCCAGACGGCAAGGACGAAAAGGAGCCCCGCTCTGCTAGTGGCCGGATGGTTGGCGCGCAATGCGGCCTCCTTGCGGAGTTCGGCCATGATTTTTGGCGGGACGAGCTTGACGGCCAGCCAGATGCCGAGCGGCACGATGACGAGGTCGTCGAGATAGCCGAGGACGGGCACGAAATCCGGGATCAGATCGATAGGAGAAAGCGCATAGGCCGCCACTGCTGCGGCGGTCGCTTTTGCAAGCCACGGAACGCGTGGATCGCGGGCGGCAAGCCACAATGCGGAAATGTCACGCCTCAGTGACTTCGCCCATGTTTTCGCTTTTGATATCAGTTCCATGCCGCAAGTTCCTCACGTGCTTTCAAACCTGCCTTATTCCTTCATGCTTCCGCCCTCTTTCCTTTCTAACGTCCAGCGCTACAACACTTTCTCAATACGAATTCAGAAGGGAATCCGATGCAAGGCCTGTTGAAACGCGCTTCCATTTCGCTCTTTGCGCTGGTCGTCGCTTTGCCGTTCGGCGCAGATGCGCAGGACGCGAAGATTGTGCCGCAAAGCCGGGCGGAGCTGCAGCTTTCCTTCGCGCCGCTTGTCAAGCAGACATCAGGCGCCGTGGTGAACGTCTATGCAGAGAAGTTCATCCAGCGCCAATCTCCTTTCGCAGGCGACCCTTTCTTCGAGCAGTTCTTTGGCCAGCAAATGCCGAATCGCACCGAGAAGCAATCCTCGCTCGGCTCCGGCGTCATCGTTGAAGCAAACGGCACAGTGGTGACGAATAACCACGTCATCGAGGGCGCGGACGACATCAAGGTGGCGCTGTCGGACGGCCGCGAGTTCCCGTGCAAGGTCGTGCTGCGTGACGATCGGCTCGATCTTGCGGTGCTGAAGATCGACGCCAAGGCGAGTTTTTCTACGCTGACGATCGGCAACTCGGATGCCGTCGAGGTCGGCGATCTCGTGCTTGCGATCGGCAATCCCTTCGGCGTCGGCCAGACGGTGACGAGCGGGATCGTTTCAGCGCTGGCGCGCAATCAGGTTGTCAAAAACGAGTTCGGCTTCTTCATCCAGACCGACGCGTCGATCAATCCCGGCAATTCGGGTGGTGCGCTGATGAACATGAAGGGTGAACTGATCGGCATCAATACGGCGATCTTCTCGCGCGGCGGCGGCTCGAACGGAATCGGTTTCGCTATCCCCGCCAACCTGGTAAAGGTGTTTCTGGCATCGGCCGACGCTGGCGTGAAGTCGTTCGAACGCCCCTATGTCGGCGCCACCTTTGACGCGGTCACCTCCGAGGTTGCCGAGGCGCTTGGTCTCGACAAGGCACGCGGCGCACTGATCGTGAAAGTGACGGATGGCGGTCCTGCATCCAAGGCGGGTCTGAAAGCCGGCGAGATCGTCACGGCGGTGAACGGCGTTCCGGTCGAGCATCCCGACGCACTTCTCTATCGCCTGACCACGGCAGGTCTCGGCAGCTCCGTGAACCTGACCGTGGCCGAGAATGGCGGCGAGCAGCAGGTGGCGCTGAAGCTCGACCGGGCGCCGGAAACCTCGCCGCGCGACCAGCGTACCATTGGCGGGCGCACGCCCTTCACCGGAACTGTCGTCGAGAACTTGTCGCCGCGCGTTGCCGACGATCTGCGCATGCCCACGGAATCGACCGGCGTCGTCGTTGCCGATGTGCAGGATGGCTCACCTGCAGCGCGTCTCGGTTTCGAGCCGAAGGATATCATCGTTTCGATCAATGGCGTACCGGTACAAACAACTGAGGAGCTGGAACAGATGGCCGACGCCGACCCGGGGTTCTGGCGCGTCGAGATCGAGCGCGACGGCCAGCGGATAAGGCAGTTCTTCCGATGAGTGACGATCTCTTCGCACCGCGTGTTCCTGAGGAGGTCGCCAACAGGCGGCCTCTTGCCGATCGGCTCCGGCCGCAGACGATTGGCGAAGTCACCGGCCAGGAACATCTGACGGGCGAAGACGGCGTGTTGCGCCGGATGATCGCGAGCGGTTCGCTTGGGTCCATGATCTTCTGGGGGCCGCCCGGCACCGGCAAGACGACAGTTGCCCGGCTGCTTTCGGGTGAAGCAGGCCTCGCCTTCGAACAGATCTCGGCGATCTTTTCCGGCGTCGCCGACCTCAAGAAGGTTTTCGACGCCGCGCGCCTGCGCCGCATGGACGGCCGGCAGACGCTGCTTTTCGTCGACGAAATTCATCGCTTCAATCGCGCCCAGCAGGATAGTTTCCTGCCGGTCATGGAAGACGGCACGATCATCCTTGTTGGTGCCACCACAGAGAACCCGTCCTTCGAGCTCAACGCTGCTCTCTTGTCTCGCGCTCGCGTGCTGACCTTCAAATCCCATGATGAAGAAAGCCTGGAAGAACTGCTGAAGCGCGCCGAGACGGCCGAAGGCAAGGTGCTGCCGCTGACGGCGGACGCACGCGCCAGCCTCTTGCGCATGGCAGACGGCGACGGCCGTGCGGTACTCACGCTTGCCGAGGAGGTCTGGCGCGCCGTCCGCGACGGTGAGACGTTCGACACCGAAGCACTGACGCGCATCGTGCAGCGCCGTGCTCCGGTCTACGACAAGGCACAGGACGGCCACTACAACCTCATTTCCGCGCTGCATAAGTCCGTGCGCGGCTCCGATCCGGATGCAGCGCTCTACTATCTCGCTCGCATGTTCGATGCCGGCGAGGACCCGCTCTATCTCGGGCGACGGCTGGTGCGCATGGCGGTAGAGGATATCGGACTTGCCGATCCACAGGCGCTGGTCATCTGCTACGCCGCCAAGGACGCCTATGATTACCTTGGGTCACCGGAAGGTGAATTGGCGCTCGCGCAGGCCTGCGTCTATCTGGCGACCGCCCCGAAATCCAATGCCGTCTACACGGCATTCAAGGCCGCCACGCAGGCGGCAAAAGCAAACGGCTCGCTGCTGCCGCCGAAGCATATCCTGAACGCGCCGACCAAGCTGATGAAGGGCGAAGGTTACAGCGAGGGCTATCGCTACGACCACGACGAGCCCGACGCCTTTTCGGGCCAGGATTATTTTCCGCAGAAGATGGGGCGCCAGACCTTCTACGATCCGCCGGAGCGCGGCTTCGAGCGCGATATCCGCAAGCGGCTGGAATATTGGGCAAAGCTCAGAAAAGAGCGCAATCCGCGCTAATTGCCGCCGGTGACTTCTATGACGCCTGCTTCTGGCCCGCCGGCGCGGCGATCACCTTCACTGAGGATTCGGAAAGCCCGTGATGGCCTTCCATGTCCACGACCAGGTGCCAGTTTCCGCTTTCGGGAATGGCGAGCCTGATGGGTGATTTCTTGGCAACTCCGCCGATATACTTGAAATCGAGAACCTCGGTGAATCGCTGGTAGTTCGGCGCCGTCATGAGCCGCACATTGTTCACCGCTTTCAGCGTCACCTCGATGACGGTTCCGGCGCGCTGTTCGTGAAGATCATAATGGGTAAAGCGGAAGTTCGGTTTCGGCATCGGTCTTTGCGGATTGAGATGTCTCTTGCCGCTAATGTAGGGGACGCCGGTTAAGGAAGAGTTGGGCTGCGCGCGGGTGTGAAGCGCCGGACGCTCCCGCTCTGAAACAGCGGGAGGTCAGCGCTTCGGGCATCTGAGCTCAAGACAACTGCCAGAGGTCTACGATGACGATGTAGAGTTCGACCAGGCCAGCACGAGGCCGAAGATCACCAGGATTTGCGCCCTGGGACGTTCGCGCGTCTGGCGCACTCCGGTCTTGTGGCCAAATAAAAAGGGCGGAAACATCAGACGCAGCGCTCACCTTTGCATGATGACACAAAAGGTGGCGCCGATGCGGATAGGAAGTCCATTGTCGCTCACGGGTAATGGATATTGGAACGCTCCGGCGGGAGCCGCACAGTCTATCGCTGGTTTTCGCGATCGAGCTGCGAGACCAACGCAAGTACCGTTTCGCACACCGGTGTCGGCACCGACACAAGCCGTCCCAGCGTGACGATCACGCCGGTCAGGGGCGCGATTTCGAGCGGCTTTCCGGCCAAAAGATCCTGCAGCATGGAGGTGCGCACTGCGCCTACGTGCCGGGATTGCTCGAGCCGCTCTTCGATGGTGGTGTCAAAGCGGGCACCAAGCGCGCGGCCGACGGTACGCACTTCGGTCATCACCTTGCCGACGGTTTCGGCAAGCGGCGGATTGGCCATGATGTCGGTCATCAGGGCTCGCGTCAGGGCGCTGATCGGATTGAAGGCGGCGTTGCCGGTGAGCTTGTTCCAGATTTCGTCGCGGATGGCTTGCGTGGCCGTAATACTGAGGCCGGCGCGGGAGAGAAGCGCAGCGATCGCTTCGAGGTCGGCGGATGGTTCGCCGGAGGGCTCGCCCAGGATGAAGCGGCCATTGTTCGAGAGTTTCACCTGACCGGGATTGATCACTTCCGCGCCCTGATAGGCAACGCAGCCGATCACGCGTTGCGGACCGATCAGGCGCCAGAGCCGGCCTCCCGGGTCGAGTTCCTCCAACTGAAGCTCGGCATACGGGCTTTGCCTGTCGCGGTGAAAATACCACCACGGAATGCCGTTCAAGATCATGACGACCCGCGTGCTGTCCTTCAGCAGGTTCGCGATGCCTTCGGCTGCCGCGCCAAGCTGGTGGCCCTTAAGACCCGTAACGATCAGATCCTGTGGTGGAAGCGCCGATGGATCATCCGTTGCGGTGATGTGGGCATTGATCGGCGTTTCGGAGCCGGCTTCGAAAAGATCAAGGCCGTTCTTCTTCATAGCGTCGAGATGGGCGCCTCGCGCCACCACGGAAATCCTCGCTCTGGTGCCGAGTCCGGCTGCAAGTTTCACCGCCATGGCACCGCCAAGCGCGCCGGCGCCATAGATACAGATGGTCGTAAAAGGCATTGGGTGGGCTCCGCGATCATTGCTGTCGCGCAAGACTTAGGACGCGCTCGCGCGATGGCGAGCGAAATTATCGCTTACTGAACCGCTATTTGACGCCTCTTAATGGGAGGTGACGTCCGCAACAAGCTCATTGCGGCGGAGCTCATCGATCGCGGTTACGGCATCCTCTGCCGACCATCCGGCGCGGATAGCAGCGGCGATGATTTTCACCTCAACTTCCTGCTCCAGAGCCAGAAAGAGCGGCTCCAGCGCTTCCTGGACTGTCAGAATATGCTCGCGCGGCGAGGCGATAGTCTGGCTTACGGCTGACAAGGGCATCTCAGCAGTTCTCCTCCCGTCGAATTATGCATGAATCAAAGCAACTATGCCACCAGGAAAAAAGTTCCATGGGGTCTTTCACAACGCATACGGCTTGTTCTTTCGCCCTGCCTCTGCCTTGTTGCTCGCTTAGCCTGACACTCGATTCGGTTTGCCGCAACGAGGGCGGGACGAGAGATGGCATCAAAGGAGAACATGATGACGGACGCCAAGAGCGGGATTTCGGGATTGCGGCCGCGGATCACGGTGATCGGCGTTGGCGGCGGCGGCGGCAATGCGATCAACAATATGATTTCCGAGAATCTGGAAGGTGTCGATTTCATCGCCGCCAATACGGATGCCCAGGTGCTGGCGACCTCCAAGGCGTCGCGCCGCATCCAGCTCGGCGCACACGTGACAGAAGGGCTCGGTGCCGGATCCCTGCCGGAAGTCGGCCGTGCAGCCGCCGAAGAATCGATCGACGAGATCATGGATCACCTTGCAGGCTCGCATATGTGCTTCGTCACCGCCGGCATGGGTGGCGGCACGGGCACGGGTGCTGCGCCGGTGATCGCGCATGCGGCACGCTCCGCCGGCATCCTGACGGTCGGCGTCGTCACCAAGCCCTTCACCTTCGAGGGCAACCGGCGTCTGAGGACGGCAGATATCGGCATCGAAGCGCTGCGACAGGCAGCCGACACCGTGATCGTTATTCCGAACCAGAATCTTTTCCGCATCGCCGATGCGAAGACCACCTTCGCCGACGCCTTCATGACCGCCGACCGCGTGCTCTTTGCCGGTGTCGGCTGCATCACCGACCTGATCGTCAAGGAAGGCCTGATCAATCTCGACTTCGCCGACGTCAAATCGGTGATGCGCGGCATGGGACGGGCGATGATGGGAACGGGTGAGTCATCCGGCGACGAGCGTGCGCTGAAGGCAGCCGAAGCGGCGATCGCCAATCCCTTGCTCGACGACATCTCGATGAAGGGCGCCAAGGGAGTGCTGATCTCGATTTCCGGCGGTTCGGACATGACGCTCTTCGAAGTGGACGAGGCCGCAAGCCGCATCCGCGACGAAGTCCAGGACGACGCCGACATCGTCGTCGGCGCCATCTTTGACCGCAATCTCGACGGTAAGTTCCGCGTGTCCGTCGTCGCAACGGGCCTCGACGCTGAGCTCGCCACATCTGCACCGGATGCCGTTGCAAAGCAGATCCATACGCGCACGCTTCAATAAGACACGATTTCGCTCCGCCCTCGGCTTTTCCGCAGGCGGAGCGAATTACTGGCACAGTCCGGTCAAGCGGCCGCGTCTGCTTGAAAATCCGTCGAGACGGCGAGTTCGCGCCATTCGGCAAGTTCCTTGGAAACGCTCGCGTTCTGCTCCTCGATCTTTGCGACAGTATCGCTGCCGAAGGGCATGCGCAGCGGCGGATTTGCCGCGTTCGCAAGAGTGATTATGCCGGCTGCCAACCTTGTCGGATCGCCCGGCTGGGCATGGTTTGCATCGGCTGCGAAATCGCGCATCTTGCCAGCCGGCGTGTCGATATAGTCCGAAATCGAGGCCGGGCTTATCGTCAGCGAGTTGTCGGCGAGGAAATCGGTGCGGAAGAAGCCGGGCTCGACGATCGTCACCTTGATACCGAAGGGTTCGAGTTCGGCGGCCAGGGACTCCGACAGGCCTTCGACGGCGAACTTGGTCGAACCATAAACGCCCCAGCCTGGATAGCCGAAATAACCGCCGATCGACGAAAAGTTCAGGATGTGTCCCGAACGCTGCCGGCGCATATAGGGCAGGACGGCGCGGGTGACCTTCAGGAGGCCGAAGACGTTGGTGGCGTAAAGTCTTTCGACTTCCTCGGCGGTTGCTTCCTCCACGGCGCCGAGCAGGCCGTAACCCGCATTGTTAGCGAGTACGTCGATGCGGCCGAAGCGTTCGACGGCTTTTGCCGCGGCCTCCTCCGCTTGTCCCTCATTGGTGACGTCAAGGGCGGCGGCGACAAGGTTCGGGTGGTCGCCGAATGTGTCGGTGACGTTCTTTGGATTTCGGGCTGTGGCGACGACCGCATCGCCGGCTGCAAGTGCTTCCTTCGTCATCAGCGCGCCGAAGCCGCGGGATGCACCAGTGATGAACCAGACTTTCATGACACGTTCCTTTCAAGCTCTCAGATCCTTCGTGCCTGCATCTTTGTGCCGACGGGAGGAATTTGACCGAAAACGCGCTACTGTATAAGATTCGTTATTATCGAAACTATGATGAGTGACATTTAGCAATGCACGCCGCCCAGCTTTCCGAACTGGCAACTTTTGCCGCCGTTGCGCGGCACCGGAGCTTCAGAAAGGCGGGCGAGGAGAGGGGCGTGACGGCCTCCGCCGTTAGCCATGCGGTTCAAAACCTCGAGGACAGGATCGGCCTGCGGCTTTTGAACCGCACGACGCGCAGCGTCTCGCTGACGGAGGCGGGCGAACTGCTCAAGTCGCATCTCGATCCGGCCTTCGGTGAGATCACCGCAGCGCTCGATGCGCTCAATCGCTTTCGCGACACGCCCTTCGGCAAGGTCAGGATCAACGTTCCGAATTCGATCGCGCCTTTCGTGATCGGCCGGGTGATAGGCCCGCTGCTCGAAAAGAACCCGAACCTGCAGCTCGAAATCAGTGCCACGGACCGCCTGGTCGATATTGTCGAGGAGGGTTTCGACGGCGGGATAAGGTTTGGGGAGCGGGTGACGGAGGGCATGATCGCCTTGCGCATCAAGGCGCGGCTGCGCTTGGTGGTCGTCGGCTCGCGCGCTTATTTCGAGCGGCGGCCGAAGCCCGTGACACCGCACGACCTGAAGCGTCATCTCTGCATCCAGAACATGTTTCCCTCCGGTGCACGTTACCCATGGGTTTTCGAGAAAGACGGGCAGGCGGTGACCTTCCACCCGGCAGGACCGCTTTCGCTCGACGACCACGAGCTGATGACCCAGGCGGCCCTTGGCGGTGTGGCGCTCGCCTATGTCTGGGAAGACCGCGTGGAGAAGATGATTGCGGCCGGCGAACTCATTCAGGTGCTCGACGACTGGTGCCAGCCGGAAGAGCCGCTCTACCTCTACTACCCCAGCCGCCGCCACATGCCGGCAGGGTTCAGGGCACTGATCGAAGCGATGAAGGCGGAATAGCCCCGGCGTTCCGGGGCACGACCTGGACCTCGTCAAGTCAGCTGGCGAGCTTCGAAAGCGCCGTGGGCCAACCCTTACCGCACCAATGCCAGCTGTCCTTTTCCTTGGGTTTCCCTGATGCCATTTTCGTCCTTCCCTTATCGGGCAAGGAAGCTGGGAAAGATCACTCGCTGGCTCCAGCCAGATGAGTGGGATAAAGCGATAGCGCGATTTAAGGTTTCGTCAGGCGAGCCCCGTGACCGGGCGGCCCACGGTGAGAGCCTTGCGCAGACTGGGGTCGAGCCGTTCTGCATAGACGTGGTCCGGTGCCGCACCCAGCGCATCCAGCATCTTCGAGAAGAAGCAGCGGGCCGCCGCCGCCGCGGTGATGTCGAAGATCTCTGCGTCGGTGAGCTGGTGCTTTTTCAATCCGTCGACATCCTGCTGCGTCACCGAGGTCGCGTCGCGCACCACTTTGGCGGCAAAGGCCATGACGGCGCGCTCGACGGCATCAATCGGCGCCTTTTCCGTGTCGTTGGCAACGGCAGCCAGCCCGTCATTGGTAAAGCCCTCGCGCAACAGCACAGAACCGTGCGCCAGCATGCAATACGAGGATTTGAGCTCCTTTGCCGCCGCCAGCGTCACCAGTTCGTAGCGCCTGGGGCTCATGTGACTGCGGATGCTCGATAGCAGGGCACCCCAGTTCTCCATCACCTCGGGCCGGTGCCCGAAGGCGCGGTACATGTTTGGCAGATAGCCGTAGTTCGATTCGGCGGACGCGTACATGGACGCGGTCTTGTCGCTGGCGGACGCATCGGGGGTGTGGATGAAGGGCATGACGTAATCCTCCTCTATGATGCATCAAGGATAGGCGGAAAAATGCGGACGGCAATCTGCGGCACGGTCTTTGTGTGGGCCGGCGTGCCTTGCCGTTCGGCCGAGCTCCAAATTGCAGGGTCCGCCGCCCGCCTCATGAGGCCGGCCACTTCCAGTTTCTGACCTCGGGCATGTCCTCGCCATACTCCCGGACGTAGGCGTGGTGTTCGGCGAGTTTTCCATGCAGCCGGTCGAGAACATCCGGCACCTTTTCCTTCAATCCGGGCACGCGCTCGATGGCCTCGATGGCGAGATGGAAGCGGTCGAGCTCGTTCAGTACCGTCATGTCGAACGGCGTCGTCGTCGTTCCTTCCTCGATGAAGCCGCGCACGTGGATGTTTTCGTGGTTCGTGCGTTTGTAGGTGAGCCGGTGGATGAGATAGGGATAGCCGTGATAGGCGAAGATTACCGGTTTGTCCCTTGTGAAGATGCGGTCGAACTCGTCGTGCCCCAGCCCGTGCGGATGCTGCTCCTTGGCCTGCAGCGCCAGAAGGTCGACGACATTGACGACGCGCATTTTCAGATCTGGGATCAAGTCGCGAAGGAGGCTGACGGCGGCAAGCGTTTCCATCGTCGGAACGTCGCCGGCGCAGGCCATGACCACGTCGGGTGCGATCGTGTTGTCCTCGTTGCTGGCCCATTTCCAGATGCCGATGCCGGCCTTGCAGTGCTCGATCGCCTCATCCATCGGCAGATATTGCGGCTCCGGCTGCTTGCCAGCGACGATGACGTTGACGCGGTCGTACGTCTTCAGGCAATGGTCGCCGACCCAGAGCAGTGTGTTGGCATCCGGCGGCAGGTAGATGCGGACAGTATCGGCCTTCTTGTTGGCGACGAGATCGACGAAGCCCGGATCTTGATGGGAAAAGCCGTTGTGATCCTGCCGCCAGACATGCGAGGTGAGCAGGTAGTTGAGGGAGGATATCGGCTTTCGCCACTCAAGTTCGCGGGTGACCTTCAGCCATTTGGCGTGCTGGTTGAACATCGAGTCGATGATGTGGATGAAAGCTTCGTAGCACGAGAACAGGCCATGCCGGCCGGTCAGGAGGTAGCCTTCCAGCCAGCCCTGGCAAAGATGCTCGCTCAAGACCTCCATGACGCGGCCGTCGCGGGAAAGATGCAGGTCATAGGGCTCGATGTTCTCCATCCAGACGCGGTCCGTCGCCTCGAAGACGCTGCCGAGGCGGTTCGATTCCGTTTCGTCGGGGCCGAAGATGCGGAAATTCGCGTTCTTGGCGTTGAGCTTCAGCACATCGCGCAGGTACTGACCGAAAATCTCGGTCGACTGCACGGCCTGGCTGCCGCGGTCCTCGATACTGATCTCGTAGTCGTGGATATCGGGGACAGAGAGCTCCTTGCGCTGCAGGCCGCCATTGGCATGCGGATTGGCCCCCATCCGGCGGTTGCCCTCGGGCGCCAGCGCCTTCAGGTCGTCCTTCAGGCGTCCGTCCGCGTCGAACAGCTTTTCCGGCTCGTAACTGCGCATCCAGTCCTCGAGGATCTTCCGGTGGCCGTCGTCGCCGCGGCAGTTTGAGACCGGCACCTGATGGGCGCGCCAGAAGCCCTCGACCTTCTTGCCGTCGACTTCCTTCGGCCCCGTCCAGCCTTTCGGGCTGCGCAGCACGATCATCGGCCAGCGCGGCAGGCCCGTGCTGCCTGCGCGCGCGGTCGCCTGGATGTCCCTGATCTGGTCGAACACGGCGTCGAAGGCGGCCGCCATCTTGCCGTGCATGTCGGCCGGCTCGTGTCCCTCGACGAAGAAGGGCTGGTAACCATATCCCCGAAAGAGATCGCGGAGGTCCTCGTTGCTGGCGCGGGCGAGAATCGCGGGATTGGCGATCTTGTAGCCGTTGAGATGCAGGATCGGCAGCACCGCGCCGTCGCGGGCAGGGTTCAGGAACTTGTTCGAATGCCAGCTGGCGGCAAGCGGGCCGGTCTCGGCTTCGCCGTCGCCAACGACACAGGCGACGATCAACTCGGGATTGTCGAATGCGGCGCCATAGGCGTGGACGAGGGCATAGCCGAGCTCGCCGCCTTCATGGATCGAGCCGGGCGTTTCTGGTGCTGCATGGCTTGGAATACCGCCGGGAAAGGAGAACTGACGGAAGAGCTTGCGCATGCCGTCCGCATCCTCGGAAACATCCGGATAGATCTCGCTATAGGTGCCTTCGAGATAGGTGTTTGCGACCATGCCCGGCCCGCCATGACCGGGTCCGCACATGTAGATGATGTCGAGGTCGCGGGCTCGGATCATCCGGTTGAGGTGCGCATAGATGAAGTTCAGTCCCGGCGTCGTGCCCCAGTGGCCAAGCAGGCGCGGCTTGATATGCTCGGGCTTCAGCGGTTGGCGCAAAAGCGGGTTGTCCAGGAGGTAGATCTGGCCGACGGAGAGATAGTTGGCGGCCCGCCAGTAGCGGTCGAGCAAGTCGACGTCGGGGCCGGAAAGCGTGGAAGGGGCAGTGTTCGAGGCGTGCTGTTCCATGGATTTCACCTGTTCGAAACGTGGTCAGGTTCAACTCTATCGGCTTGGGCCGGGTCGTTTCTTGATCTGGATCAGCGCACGGAGAATAGCCAGCGCCTCCCCGGCGATAATCTGCTCCCCGTCCGTGCGGAGTGAGCGTGGCGATCCTGCTGGCCGGCGCGCTGGTGACCGTCATGTTGGCACTGTTCCTGCCGTCGTCGAGATGAAGATCCATCCAAAAGAGGTGAGAGGCGACGCAGCGCCCGGTCTCGGGCAGGTTTCACCGATGCGCAAAAAACGCTCGCGTCCAGGCCGCCGAACGCCACCGACGCGCGGCCGATCTCGCCGGCGATGCGGAAGCAAAAAAAGGTGATGGCAGTCGAGCCAGCAGGTGATCCGGCGTGCCTTTCATGACCTCGGCAAGCCGCTCGCCACCGTCGCCCGAAAAAGGGCGCTCGAAGCTGTCGTCGCCTAGCGAATGACGAAGGACGAGCGCGCTGTCTTCGAAGTCGATCGTTCCCTTGCCGATCGGCCGGGCGGCGCCTGTGCCGGCATCGAAGATCATCACTCTCGATGATCCGGCATTGAAACTCAGGTGGACTGTCCCCGCATCCATGCTCGCATCTCCCCACCGAAGAGTGGCCGCAAGAACCGCCGCCGTTTTCGTGATCTAGGGCCTTTCACGCCCGCGTAAACCATGGCGGCTGCCGGAGTGCGAGACAACTGTGAACTGCCGTTGCGAGCCGGACAGCCGAGGCAAGAAGAAGCCCGCCGGAGCGGGCCAAGGTTGGGAGGTCTTCCCGAGGGAACTGGAGTCACAGCCTGATGTTAGGCTACCGCGGGCCCAAATTGAAGTACGTTCGGCAAGTTTCAGCGAATTTGGAAAGCCACGCCTTGCCCGACTGTGGCATCGCGTTGCTGTTGCTGCTGCTTCGAAGTATCGTCTGGTGCTCATCCATGTCGAGGTTCGGCAATGAAGCGCGGATGGATCTTCAGTTTGATTGCCGGCCTCGGCCTGTCGGCCGCAGCCGCACTTTACCTCATCAGCCCGTCGACTGTTTCGCCTGATCAGATCCGGGCCTCGGTCACCCAGGCGCCGGATCTGATCAACCGCGCCTGGGGACTCCCGGTCGCCGCCGCTTTCAAGTCGACAGTCACATGGCAATCGAACGGTTCGCGTTGTGGTCCGGCAAGCGTGGCGAACGTGCTCCGATCGATCGGCGAGGAGGAGACAACGGAAGCTGAAGTCCTCGACGGCACCGGAAAATGCTGGACAGGCATCTGCATCATGGGCCTGACACTTGATGAGCTCGCCGAAGTCGCAAAGGCACAGACTACAAGAAGCGTTTCGGTCCTTCGCGACCTTACGAGCGAGGCGTTTCATGATCATATGAGGCGAGCCAACGATGCCGACCGCCGCTATATCATCAATTTCAGCCGTGAGAGGATTTTTGGCGCCGGCGTCGGCCACCATTCGCCAATCGGCGGCTATCTGGAAGCCGAGGACATGGTGTTCGTTCTCGATGTGAACGAGAACTTCAAGCCCTGGCTGATCGAGCGCGAGCGCCTTTTTTCTGCGATGGACACCATGGACGGCGACAGAAAGCGAGGTCTGTTGCTGATCGATGAATAGCGTTTTCCAAGGCGTCATCATCTCGTCATCTTTAAGAGCGAGCGTTTGGCATGGACGAGCTTGAGAGGCTTCCGTGGATCACCGTCTCAACCACTACATAGAGATCACCAGCCGCATCAGATCGGGCAGGAGGTTCTGCGAGTTCATTGCATCCGGCGGAACGGTATGGGACCAGCCGGCCGGATCTCCATGGCGCAATGTGACGAGCGAGGTGATGGAGCGGGAGCGGCGGAACGTGGCGGAGCTGGAACGCATCAGGCTCAGACTCTATCCCGATCTGGCCGCCGAAGACGCGTCGCCGCCGCTCTACAACAGCCACTGACAGGTATGGCATTTCGCCTTGGGACCGAAGGCGCAACGATCGGCCCGAGTGGCCGGGATCCAATCGAAGAGCAAAGTGAGACCGAAGCTTGGCGGAGCCTCAAGCCCCGCCTCCTGCGGATGAGCGCTATGGGCGGCCGAAGGCGACGAGCGTCAGGGCAGGGAAGCGTCGCCAATAGGAGATATCATGGACCGTCTGTGGACAGTCCATGCGCCAGGCCACAGCGAGTGGCTAGCGCTTGAAGGCAAGATGGATGGTGCCGCTAGGTGCCGCTTCTGCCTTAACTGTATAGCCGATTTCGAGGCCACGCATATCGTCCCAGAGGCGGATGCCACGTCCGAGTAAAATCGGAGTGATGGCGACGTGGAGGCGATCGACAAGTCCTGCCTTGAGGAAGTCGCGAACGACGGTAGGACCACCCCCAACCCGCACATCCTTGCCGCCCGCGACATCAACTGCTCGCTGCAACGCATCAGCAGGCGTGGTGCCAAGGAAATGAAAAGTCGTCCCACCGGCCATCACTATGGAGGGCCTTGGCTTGTGGGTGAGGACGAAGACCGGAACCCGGAACGGTGGCTCATCGCCCCACCAGCCACGCCAGTTCGGATCGTCTGGAAAGTTGTGAAGCCCGAACATGCCAGCGCCCATTATCTCGGCACCCACGTTTTCGAAGTACTCCTTGGCGTAACTGTCATCGACGCCCATGGTCCCGGCCCCGCTGGTATCCTTGAGCACACGCTCACGGAACGTTCGGGTTGCGGCATATGCACCGACGAGACGCGGCCAGTCCTCGCCGAACGGGACTTCCGGAGTCTGATCCGTGGTTGTTGCGAAACCATCGAGCGAGATCATGAGATCGACACGAACTACCACTGTTGTTCTCCTTACGAGTGGTTGCAGCCTGGCGCCCCGATCTGCCGAGCACAGACACTAAGGCACTTGCCTTTGTATCAAAGCAAAATAGTAAGGCAAATGCCTTTCTATTATTGACCCTGGGCCCGAGGTGTCTTAACAAGCCACGATGCCCTACCACTCGACTCCTCTCGATCTCGCCTTTCACGCTCTCAGCGACCCAACCCGCCGCGCGGTGGTATCGCGGCTGGCTGCGGGCGAGGTGCCTGTCAGGGTGCTGGCTGAGCCTTTCGACATGACGCTGCCCTCCTTCGCTCAGCATCTCAAGGTGCTGGAAGACTGCGGGCTGATAGCAAGCGAGAAGCGCGGGCGCAGCCGCTGGTGCCGTTTGGTCCAGGCGCGCTTCGACGAGGCGGCGGACTGGATGGCGTCAGAGCGCCTCCGCTGGACCCAGAGGCTGGATCGCCTGGAAGTGTACCTGGACAAGACGCAAGAGGATGTTTGAGACATGGCAGATCCGTTTCAGACCTGGTCGCTCGATCGCGAAATCGTGCTGGTCAAGTTGCTGAATCACCCGCGCGACAAGGTTTTTGCAGCTTGGATGGACCCGAAAGCGCTCGTCGAATGGTACGGTCCGGCAGGCCTGAAGATCGAAAGTCACGAGGCCGATATCCGTGAGGGTGGGGTCTGGCGGTTCGACATGGTGGGAGTGTTCGAAGGCAAGGAGCAGCGCTTCCCGAACCTCATGCGCTTTCTGGAGATCGTGCCGAATGAGCGGATCGTCATGGACTATGGCACCCCTGACCCTGAGGACCCTGACCGCTTCCGAGTTACGGTGACCTTCGATGAGCAGGCCGACGGCAAGACGGTGCTGACCATGCGCCAACTCCATCCCACCCGCGAGCGGCGTCAGTTCGTCATCGGCTTCGGGGCGGTCGAATATGGCCTGCAGACTTTGGATGGCCTCGCAGCGTGGCTTGACGGTTGACCGTTGCTACTCTCCGCGCGACATTCGATTGCGCAGTACGGCAGGAGTGAAAAGATGGGCGAACCGAACCGCTGGCGGCATATGCGAAGCGCACCGAGGGACGGGAGTCGCATCCTCGTTACGATCCGTGCGTCCGAACAGGGGCCAGGTACCGTTGACCTCGCCTATTGGTCGAATGGCGATCAGTTCGGCGGAGATGCCTGGCGGTCTTCGGATTCCGCGCCCGGCCGGATTATCGAATATGCAGAGACGGAACTGAAGTGCTGGATGCCAATGCCTTCAGCCAATCTCGATCGGTTGTCATTGCCCTCCGCCTGGGAGGGCAATGACGAGCAGGAACTCGACGGGTCAGGAATTTGAACTGTCTGCGGCTATTCGCATCGCGAAGATCCGAAACCTATCGGTTCTCGGTAGACGTCATGCTGCAAGAATTGACAAGTAGCATGACCGGTCTGGGCCGGCTGCGGGCATGATGCATCTGCTACACACGCGGGGTTCGGTGGATGACCGAACACCAAGGAAACGAAATGGCGCCGGGGAGTGCCAGGCTGTGTGAAATTTCCGCATTCTTGATTTGCGTCAAAGAAGGACGCAGCTGGCGAGTTCACTGTTGAATTGTCAACGTGGCGGCACAAACAGCCAGGCGAGGATCGTTCGATGGCGAACACAATCCTGCATGCTCATTCCGAAAGATCTTCGGCGGGTCCGGCGCATGTCTCCGTTCCGGTACTAGGCGCCACGATCGCCGCCTTCGCTGCAATTTCGTTCCTGCTATGCATGCTGCTTGGCCTCGTCGCTCCCGAATGGGGCCAGCATACACCATGGCTGCAGTTCTATCTCGGTCTGACGGGCTTCGATCCTCGAAGCCTGGCCCTTGGCCTCCTTCAAAGCGTCATCTTCGGCGGCTATACAGGAGCATTGATCGCTGCGATCTTCAACTTCATCAGCCGGCGCTTCGGCTGAGCAGGGGAACGGAGCCGCGCATATGGCCGCCGCCGACAGCCGCAGGTTCGCATTAGTGAACGCAGTGCTGACCTTCCTGGTCGCATTCGCGCTTCTCTTCGCGCCCGCGGCGCAGGCGATGCAGTGCCATGAACGTCCGGCCCACGGACACTCAGGGTTCGAGCATTCCTCTGTCGTGACAAAGGACGCCCACGCTTCACTTCTAGGCGGCCTTCACACTCCTGACCACAAAGGCTGCTGCACAGTCCAGTGCGGCTTCTGCATCGTCCTGACCGGCATGGTCAGGACACAAGCCCCCGCAACCACGGCTTCGTCCCTTCGCTTCGCATGGGGCGACCAGATCGGCAGCGGTCTGGCGCTTCCGCCGACGCTCGGTCCTCCTCGTCTTCCGGTCTGAGGATGCCGGAGGCCGCCTCGTCGCGGCATCCGGTTGCTTCGACGGGCTCCCTCCGGACGCCCACGACCAATGGTCGGGAAAGCCGACCCGGAAATCAGGACCAACTGCAATGAAACGCCGTGAATTTCTCAACGATCTGATGGTTGGCGCAGCCTTGCTCGGCACATCGACCATCCTAACCCCCATGCGCGCCTTTGCTCAGCCCGCTACCCCCAAAGCGTCTGCGCCGCGCGCCTTGTCGGTCGGCTACAGGACCATCGACGTCAAGGGCAGATCCGCCCGAGTCTTCGGCCTCGTCCAGATGGACGGCAGACCGGGTCTGGCGCTGGACGCGGGAAGCGAATTCGACGTCGCTCTGTCGAGCGCCATCGACGAGCCGACGCTGATCCACTGGCATGGTCTGACGCCGCCCTGGGCGGCCGACGGTGTGCCGGCCAATCCGGCGGCACTGCTGCGGCCGTCCGAAACCCGCCGCTACACCTTTCCGGTCGGCGCCGGCGGTACGCACTGGATGCACGCCCACACGCTTCAGGAGCAGAACCTGCTGGCCGCCCCGCTGATCGTGCGGACCGCCGACGACCTGAAGCGGGACGAGCAGGACGTCATCGTCCTGCTGCACGACTTCTCTTTCCTGTCAGCGGAGGAACTGCTGGCGAAGCTGAAGGGGAATGCCGCGCCCGGCGTCATGCCGATGGATCACGGTTCGATGAATGGCATGGCCGGCATGCAGCACATGATGCCCGGCAACGGCATGACGGGCATGGCGATGCCGGGAATGGCGGCCATGGACATCAACGATATCGACTACGACGCCTATCTCGCCAACGACCGCGCGCTCGACGATCCCGAAATCGTCAGGGTCGACAAGGGCGGCCGCGTCCGCCTGCGCATCATCAACGGCGCGACGGCGACCGCTTTCACCATCGACACCGGCCGCCTTTCCGCAGAGCTGGTCGCCGTCGACGGGCAGAACGTGGAGGCTGTCGCCGGGACGACCTTCCCCGTCGCCATGGGCCAGCGTCTGGACATCCGCCTGAACCTGCCGAAGGAAGGTGGCGCCTTTCCCGTCCTTGCCCTCCGCGAGGGGGCGTTTCAACGCACCGGAATCGTCCTGGCCACCGCTGCGGCGGACGTCCGCAGGATTCCTGTTGCAGGCGAAGCGGAAGGGCCGGTCCTGGGGCTTGACCTCGAGCAGCGGCTGCGCCCTGTCAGGCCCCTGGCCGCCAGGCCGGTCGACCAACGCTTCGAACTCTCGCTGACGGGCGACATGGCCGCCTACACCTGGGGCGTCGACGGCGCGGACGGTCTCATCGTGAAGCGTGGCCAGCGGATCGAGGTAACGATCCGGAACATGTCGATGATGGCGCATCCGATGCACCTGCACGGACATCATTTCCAGGTGGTCGGCATCAACGGAGCGCCGGTCGTCGGCGCGGTGCGAGACACCGTCATGCTGCCGCCGATGGCGAGCGTCGTCCTGGCCTTCGACGCCGACAATCCCGGCCGCTGGCCGCTGCACTGCCACCACCTCTATCACATGGCGACCGGCATGATGGCCTATGTGACCTATCACGGCATCGGCTGATGCGTTCTCGAAGCCGCAAAGCCCTTTCTCCAACTTTAAGGAACCGAGGCAACCTCATGCATCAGAACCATTCATCTCCGTCGGCCTGGAGCACGTACAGCCGAACCGTCTTCGTCGCCTTCGCCGTCGTCGCGACAGGGCTCATCGCCTACGAGCACCGCGTACACGTCCTCGGCGTCCTGCCCTGGCTTCTCATCCTGGCCTGTCCCCTCATGCATCTGTTCATGCATCACGGACACGGCGCCCACTCCGGTCCTGATCATTCGGACCAAGATGCGCGCATGACGCTGCACAAGCCGACGGAGAAAGAAGATGTCTGACACCCCCGCCTATGGACTCTGGAGCCTCGTGATCATCAATTCAGTGGTGTTCATCGCCTTCGCCGCGAGCTTCACCAGGCTCAAGACCAAGCGCGACTGGCGATCGCTCGGAGCGTTTTGCGCCTTCGTCGTGGCGTTCTTCACGGAGATGTACGGCTTCCCACTGACCATCTATCTGCTGTCCGGCTGGCTCGGCCGTCGGTTTCCAGGGGTCGACTTCTGGTCCCACGACGCCGGCCACCTGCTGGAAATGATGTTCGGCTGGCGCGTCAACCCGCATTTCGGGCCGTTCCATCTCCTGAGCAACATCCTGATTGTCGCCGGCTTCTGGCTGCTCGCGTCAAGCTGGCATGTCCTCTACGCCGCCCAGCGTGACCGCCGTCTGGCAACCACGGGAGCGTACGCGCAGATCCGGCACCCGCAATACGACGCCTTCGTCATCATCATGATAGGATTCCTGCTACAGTGGCCGACCGTGGTGACACTTGTCATGTTCCCGGTTCTGGTGTGGGTCTACGTGCGCCTTGCGAAACGGGAGGAGGAGGAGGCCGCGCGGGCGGAATTCGGAGCTGCGTGGGACGCCTACGCCAGTGCGGTCCCCCGCTTCCTTCCAAGGTTCGGCCGAGGAGCGGATGCCGCTGGAAGCCATCGCGGAGGAGCTGTCCATGACTGACCACAACGTCCATGAAGGCCATGCCCATGGCGGCCATCACCATCACCAAGAGGGGCGGCCGGCCACGCAAGCGGCCCCAGGGGAGGAGGCTCGGGAGGGCGTGATCTACACCTGCCCGATGCATCCGCAGATCCGGCAGATCGGCCCCGGCACCTGTCCGATATGCGGCATGACGCTCGAGCCGGAGGTCACCACGAGGCAGACCGGACCAAGTGCCGAACTTGTCGATATGACCCGGCGGTTCTGGATAGGACTGGCCTTGTCACTGCCCGTTCTCGCGCTCGAGATGGGCGGCCATCTGACGAACCTGCACATGGTGCTCGGTGCGCAGCTCTCGAACTGGATCCAGCTCGTGCTCGCGACACCCGTGGTTCTATGGGCCGGATGGCCGTTCTTCGAGCGGGCCTGGGCCTCGCTCGCCAACCGCAGCCTCAACATGTTCACGCTGATCGCCATGGGCACGGGCGTCGCCTGGATCTATAGCGTTGCCGCCACGGCGGCGCCGGACATCTTTCCTGCCACCTTCCGCGCCGCCGACGGTTCGGTCGCAATCTATTTCGAGGCGGCCTCCGTCATCACCGTCCTGGTGCTGCTGGGGCAGGTGCTGGAGCTCAGGGCGCGGGAGCAGACCGGCGGCGCCATCCGGGCGCTGCTTGACCTTGCGCCGAAGACGGCCCGCCGCATCCGGGAAGACGGTTCGGACGAGGATGTCGGACTGGACGCGGTCGCGGTCGGCGACCGCCTGCGCGTGCGGCCGGGCGAGAAGGTTCCCGTCGACGGGGAGTTGTTGGAGGGGCGCAGCTCCGTGGACGAATCCATGATCACCGGCGAATCCATGCCGGTGACCAAGGAGGTGGGCGCGAAGGTGATCGGCGGCACGATGAACCAGGGTGGCGGCTTCGTCATGCGGGCCGGCAAGGTGGGGCGCGACACGATGCTCTCGCAAATCGTCCGCATGGTCGCCGAGGCCCAGCGTTCCCGCGCGCCGATCCAGCGGCTCGCCGACCAGGTGTCCGGCTGGTTCGTCCCTACCGTTATCCTCATCGCGGTCGCCGCTTTCTTCGCCTGGGGCATCTGGGGGCCGGAGCCGCGCTTTGCCCACGGCCTCGTCGCCTCCGTCGCCGTGCTGATCATCGCCTGCCCCTGCGCTCTCGGACTGGCGACGCCGATGTCGATCATGGTGGGCGTAGGACGCGGTGCCAGAATGGGCGTTCTTATCAAGAATGCCGAGGCGTTGGAACGCTTCGAGAAGATCGACACGCTGGTCGTCGACAAGACGGGCACGCTGACGGAAGGCAGGCCGAAGGTGACCGCATTGAAGGCCGTCCAAGGTTTTGACGAACCAGAACTCCTGAGGCTGGCCGCCACACTCGAGCGAGGCAGCGAACATCCCCTGGCCGCGGCCATTGTGGCCGCAGCGCAGGAGAGGAACCTTGCCCTGAGCGAGGCCCGCGGGTTCGACAGCCCCGTCGGCAAGGGCGTGACCGGTACTGTCGATGGGAGGAAACTGATTATCGGCAGCCATCGGATCATGGCCGAGGCAGGCGTCGACCTTGCCGCTCTCATCGCCGACGCCGAGGCGCTTCGCGGTGAGGGCGCGACGGTGATCTTTGTCGCCGTCGACGGCAAAGTGGGTGGACTATTCGCCATCGCCGATCCGATCAAGGCGACGACGCCGGAGGCGCTGCGCTTGCTCAAGAAGGAGAATATCCGCGTGGTCATGCTGACCGGCGACAACAGGACGACGGCGGAGACGGTGGCACGGAGGCTCGGCATCGACGAGGTCGAGGCGGAGATCCTGCCGGAGGACAAGGGAAAGGTGGTCGCCAGGCTTCGAAGCGAAGGACGCATCGTCGCGATGGCCGGCGACGGGGTCAATGACGCCCCGGCGCTTGCCGCCGCCGACGTCGGCATCGCCATGGGCACAGGAACGGACGTCGCGATCGAGAGCGCCGGCGTGACGCTGCTCAAGGGCGACTTGCAGGGCATTGCCAGGGCGCGCAAGCTCAGCCACGCGACGATGAGCAACATCCGCCAGAACCTGTTTTTCGCCTTCATCTACAATGCAGCCGGCGTGCCGGTGGCGGCCGGCGTACTCTATCCGGCACTTGGGCTGCTGCTCTCGCCGATCATCGCGGCGGCCGCCATGGCGCTGTCCTCCGTCAGCGTCATCGGCAATTCCCTGCGCCTGCGCCGTTCGTCGTTGGACTAGGCGCCGACGCCGGTTGGAGCACGATGTGCGAATGCCTGTCCTGCACAGGATGGAGGAGGCAGGTGAAAAGTGGATCACGCAAAAGGAGAATGGACATGACGACGACAAGATTTCTACAAGCGGCCACGCTGGCCGCGCTGACTGCTGTCGGCGGAGCTGGTCTGGCGCACGCGCAGACAAACGGTGGTGACCCGCATCATCCTGGCACATCAGCCCAGGCAGCTCCCCCGTCCGATGCGGACGACGGAATGACGGAAGAGGGCCAGAAAACCATGCCCGGCGGATCCGGCATGATGCCTGGCGGGATGATGGGGCGGAACATGATGATGCCGTCCGGCATGATGGGCGGCATGCCGATGATGGCCATGCGCGGGCATGTGATGAAGATCATGTTCGCGGTCGCCGACGCCGACGGAGACGGCGCGCTTTCCTTCGAGGAGGTGACGGCGATCCACAAGCGGATCTTCGACAGCGTGGACGCGAACAACGATGGCAAGGTCACGACCGAGGAGATGCAGGCGTTCATGCGGCCGTAGCGGGGGCAAGGTGAAAGCCTCCGAGACACCGCAAATAGTCGCGGAGTCTCCGAGGATATGATAAGCTCGAGGTGCATTGACCACGGGAGGGGGAGATGCGCCGAATCCTTCTGTCTCTGATCCTTTGCGTGCAGTCCGCATCGATCTCAGCGTCCGGACCTGCCGTCTTCCACACCGCTTCGTTCGGCGGCAGCCGGTCGGTCAGCCTCAGTCTTGCGGAGGGCGGGCCCGCCCGCGACCGGGCCTTCGATTTCGACGTCGTCATCACGCTGTCCGAATTCGACAGTGGCGGGACGGTGCTTTATCGGGACGGAGGAAGACACGAGGCGAGCGTTCGCTGCGTTTCTCCCGCCATGGTGCGGATCAATTCCGCCGACTATGCGATCGACGTATCGGCGCGGCCGGGAGCAGACTGGAAGCACGATCTGTGGGCTGCGCTCTGCTCTGCTCCGGTTTCGTGAGCGGCAGCTTGGCTGGGTTGATCGAGGCGTCAGCTCTTTCGGGGCAGTCTCGTTCACGATCCTGGCGTTCGTCGCCAAGACTGGCCGCCACGTCGTTCTGACATCGGCCGCCTTACAGATTTTCAGCTGACCTTTTCCGGCGCGGGAACACCATCCGGTCGACTGTGTCGTCGCGAAGGATGAGTGTGTGCCAGGCCGCGGCGGCGAGATGTAGCGCGGCCATCGCAAGGATGATCCTCGACCCGACGACGTGGTACGGCGCGATCGCGAACCAGAAGTAGCTTGCGACGAATCCCATGCAGGCCTGTCCGATGATCGCGGCGTAGAAAGCGCCATGAAGCGCAGTGGCGGCCCGCTTGGACCATGTTGCGCGCGCGGTGATCTCGGGAGGCTGGAGGAGACGAAGAACCAGCCGCGTGCCCATCAGCGCGCCGATGGCCATTCCCGCGTAGTTGTGAAGGTGGTGCTGGACGACGTCCCAGTACGACGGCGTCAGGCCCATATGGGCAGCGTGATGGGTTCTCTCGATGCTGCCGCCCGTCAGATACTGGACCGGCACCAGGAGGGCCACCAGCCAGTGAAGTCCTATCTGGGCCAGCGAATAGCCACCGTTCATCGATCCTCTCCAAGCAAGAGGCGCAGACTAGCCGGTCGCAGTTAACGCTTCCTCATCGACCGTTGCCAAAACGCCGGGCTGCCACAGATCAATCGGGGACCTGGAACATTTTTGCTGCCGTACGCTTCTTCGGTGGAAGGGAAAATCAGCCAAATGAGGTCTGGGAGCATATACCGCTGTGCACAGGTGTTCGTCACCGCCTTACTGTTGGCGGTGAATTCCTTTGGCCTGGCCCAGGCGACCAGCTTTCAGAGCCAGTACTGCACCGTCGCTGCAGAGCATAGTCACCAAGGCGGGCATGCGTGCGGGCCGCAGACTGCGTGCTGTTCGGCGATGCACTGTTGTCCGATCCTCACGGAGCTCACCGCGGTTGCGGCTCCGCGCCTCCAATCGGGGCGGCATGAACGGATGTCGTGCGCATATCGGCCGCTGCTGCTGATCCGCGCGATCGATCCGCCGCCCCGATCTCCGGCAGGCTGAACCGAGCAACCACAACCTGATTTCGGAGATAGAAACATGAAGACGTTCACAAGCCTTTCCCTGTGCGCCGCGGCAGCCGCGGCTTCTCTAGCTTTCTCCGCCACGGCCCGGGCCCAGAGCACGATGGCCTACCCGGAAAAATGCAGGTCCCACAGCATGGACATGTCGAAGACGGACATGTCGTCGGGCGGCACGCAGATGGGCGAGATGACCGATTACCGGAAGGCGTCCATGGACGGGATGAAGGACATGAACATGAACATGATGCAGGGGATGATGAAGAAGGACGCCGACGTGTCCTTCGTGTGCGGCATGATCGCCCATCACATGGGCGCGATCAGCATGTCGGAGGTTGAGCTCAAGTACGGCGACAACGAAGAGGCCAAGCAGATGGCCCAGAAGATCATCGAAGCCCAGAAAAAGGAGATCGAAGAGATGTCCAAGTGGGTGGACAAGGAAGCCAAGTAGGAGATTACGCCATGCATCACATGTCGACTGAAATGAAGGCCTGCATCGACAACTGCCTGGCCTGCTACGGCGAATGCCTGTCGATGGCCATGGGCCATTGCCTGGAACTGGGCGGGGAGCACACGAAACCCGCGCACTTCAAGTTGATGATGGCTTGTGCTGAGATCTGCCGGACCTCTGCGCATTTCATGCTGATCGGCTCGGAGCACCACAAGCACGTGTGCCGGGAATGCGCCGAAATCTGCGCCCAGTGCGCCGACGACTGCGAGCGGATTGGCGACATGCAGGGCTGCGTCGACGCCTGCCGCCGCTGTGCAGAGAGCTGCCGCAAGATGGCTGCGTGATCGAGGAGGGCGTTCGCCCTCTTCCTGCCCAGATGAGAACGGATATCGGTTACCAACGGATATCCGTTGCAAGCAACAAGGCATTTGATACTGACGGCGGGTCGATGAGGCAGCCTAAGTCCTGGAACAAGTTCGGACTGCCCTCCGCCGTGGGAGCCGTCCTGATGACGGCAATCCCGTCACCGGCCGCGGAAGATGTCGTGGGCCGCCGGCAGGCGGACATGAAAGCCATGGCAGCAGCGGCAAAGACCATCTCCGGCATGTTCAAGGATCCCGAAAGCTACAAGGCCGTCGAGTTCAGGTTGGCGGCCGACACGATCCGCGACAGGTCCGGGGGCATCCTTTCCGGACACTTCGCGTCCGAGGACGCCAACCCGCAGTCGAAGGCAAGGCCGAACATCCCCGAGGAGCGCGACCGGTTCGACCGCATCGCGAACGACCTGCGCGGCTACGCGGCCGCACTGGACGTCGCGGCGGAGCAAAACCCCGGACCGATGCCGGCCAGCATGCGCATGAAGCCTGGAGAGGCAATGGGCGGCGGGCCGCTCGGCACCCACATCCGTAACGAGCAGGAGCTGTCGGCGATGCCTGCGGAACACGTCTTCCACCTCATGATCCAGACCTGCACGACCTGCCACGCCAGGTTCAGGATGGAATGAGGACCGCTCGGCCGGCGATTGCTCGCCCTGTTCAAGCATTCGCGTAAACCTACAACAAGGACGGCCCGGGCCGGGACATGTGAATGGTTGGTGGGCTATCGTCCGCCGAGGTCCGTCTTTAGCCCGTGGAGGCCGAAGCGGGCGTTGATCGCGGGCGGCGGCGCATCATCGTCCGGATTGGCAAACTCCTCGATGATCGGGCAGTCGGGCCGGTCGTTGCCCTGGCAGTGCTTGACCAGGTGCTTGAGCGTGGCCGTCATAGCGTGGATCGCCGCCGCCTTCCGCTCGAGTTCCTCGATGTGTTCTCGGGCAATGCTCTTCACGTCGGCGCTCGCTCTCGACCTGTCGCGCCACAAAGCCAGCAGCGTTTTCATCTGTTCTACCGAGAAGCCGAGGTCGCGCGCCCTGCGTATGAACCGCAAGGTGTGGATGTCGTTGTCGCCGTAGGTGCGATAGCTGGATTCCGTGCGATGTGCCGGCGAGATCAGCTTTATCTGCTCGTAGTACCGGATCATCTTGGCCGATACGCCACTGGCTTTGGCTGCATCTCCAATGTTCATTCTGTGCTCCTGTCGATACGGAAGTCGCGCCGATGGCATCGACGCCCACATCTGGTTTCAAGGTTGGGTTCGGCGAAGGCGAAGGGCGTTGGCGAGGACGAACACGCTCGACATGGCCATCGCGCCAGCGGCGAAGACCGGCGAAAGCAGCGTGCCGTTGACCGGGTAGAGAAGGCCGGCCGCGACCGGCACGAGGCCGGCGTTGTAGACGAACGCCCAGAACAGGTTCTGCTTGATGTTTCGGATTGTTGCGCGGCTGAGCCCGATTGCCGTGACGACTGCGGTAAGGTCTCCCGACATCAGGACGACGTCGGCGCTCTCGACGGCGACGTCGGTGCCGGTGCCGACGGCAAGCCCAACGTCGGCTTCCGTGAGGGCCGGGGCGTCGTTGATGCCGTCGCCGACAAAGGCGACCTTGCCATGCTCGCGGAGGCGTTTGACGGCCTCCACCTTGCCTTCCGGGCGCACCTGCGCGACCACCCGGTCAATGCCGAGCTCAGCGGCGACGGCCTCCGCGGTGCGACGGTTGTCTCCAGTGATCATCGCCACTTCGAGCCCGAAGGCGTGCAGGGCCCTAATCGCTCCGGGCGTCGTTTCCTTGATGGGATCCGAAACGGCGACGATCGCCGCGAGCCGACCGTCCACAGCAACATAGAGCGGCGATCTGCCCTTGCGGGAAAGTTCCTCGTCGACGAGGGCAAAGCCTTCTACGGAAATGCCCTCGCGCACCAGCGCCCGATCCGCACCCACGAGCAATGATCGACCTGCGACGGATCCTTTCACACCGTAGCCTGGGGACGCCTCGAAACCCTTCACATCGGCGAGCGCCAGCCCTTCGCTGTCGGCGGCCTTGACGATGGCTTCGGCGATCGGATGTTCTGACAGCGCCTCGATGCTTGCCACCCAGCCGAGGACGTCCTCGCGCAGGAAGCCATCAGCAACCTGGAAATCGGTGAGTTCCGGCTTGCCCTTCGTCAGCGTCCCGGTCTTGTCCAGAGCGACGATGCGGACCTCACGCAGGCTCTGCAGCGCTTCGCCCTTGCGGAACAGGATCCCTAGTTCGGCCCCGCGGCCCGTACCGACCATGATCGACGTCGGCGTGGCGAGGCCCATCGCGCACGGGCAGGCGATGATCAGGACGGCGACGGCGTTGACGAGGGCAAAGCTCAGCGCCGGTGAGGGGCCAAGGATCATCCACGCGCCGAAGGTCAGCAGCGCGACAACAATGACGGCGGGGACGAACCACCTGGTCACCCTGTCCACCAGAGCCTGGATCGGCAGCTTCGAACCCTGCGCTGCCTCGACCATGCGGACGATCTGGGCGAGAACGGTGTCGGCGCCGACTTTCGTCGCGCGGAATGTGAACGAACCCGTCTTGTTGATCGTGCCGCCCACTACCTCGCTTCCAATCGATTTCGAGCGAGGAAGGGGCTCGCCGGTGATCATGGCCTCGTCGACGTAGGACTCCCCGGAAACAACAGTGCCGTCGACCGGCACCTTTTCGCCGGGACGGATGCGGATCACGTCTCCAACCACGACGTCGTCGATCTCGGTCTCCACGAACGTCCCGGATCGCTCCACGAAGGCGGTCTTGGCCTGCAGGCCGAGGAGGCGCTTGATGGCCTGGCTCGTCTTGCCCTTCGCGCGGGCTTCCAGGTACCGGCCAAGCAGTATCAGGGTCACGATGACGGCCGCTGCCTCGTAATATACGTTGACGGTTCCGGCAGGCAGCGCGGCGGGGGCGAATGTCGCCACGACGGAGTATGTCCAGGCCGCCGAGGTTCCGAGCACCACGAGCGAGTTCATGTCGGGAGCCAGCCGCAGGAGATTGGGTACGCCCTTCTGGAAGAAGACCAACCCAGGCCCGAACAGGACGACGGTCGCCATCATGAACTGCAGGTAGAGGCTCCCCCCCATCCCGAAAGTCTCCATCACGAACGCGTGGACGCCCGGTATGAAGTGGGAGCCCATTTCGATCAGGAACAGCGGCAGGGTGAGAATGACGGAGACGCCAAGGCGAAGCGCGAGCTTGTGTATTTCGACGTCGCGGCGGTCGTCCCCGTTGGCGTTCTCGGCTCCGCTTTCGGTTTTCGGCTGGTATCCAGCCGCGCGGATGGCGTCCTTCAATGCGCGTATGGACGCCGCACCAGCAGCGTAGCGGACGGTCGCCTTCTCGGTCGCGAGATTGACGGATGCGTCGACCACCCCTGGTAACGCCTTCAAAGCACGCTCGACGCGGGAGACGCACGCGGCGCACGTCATGCCGTCGACAAGCACCTCCAGCGTCTCGGTCCTGGCATGGTAGCCTGCGCCTTCGATGGCTTGCAGAACGGCAGCGGCGTCCGTTCTGTCCTTGAACGTCACGCTCGCACGTTCGGTCGCGAGGTTCACAGACGCCCCGACGACACCCGGGACGGCCTTGATCGCCCGTTCCACTCTGGCGCCGCATGAAACGCACGTCATGCCCTCGATCATGAACTCGGTCGGAATCGGCAATGCTGTCGACTTTTCAATCTTGGATATGGCAGTCATGGGAGGGGACCCTTGTTGAACTGCACACATAGGTAATCCTTCCGATGATGGGAAGGTCAAGTCCTTTTTCCAGCATGTCTTTCCGCATCCATCGACCACGTCGGACGAGGAGACCGCTAGGCTGCTGTACGGATCGGATCGAAGGCTATGTCCAGGATCGCATCGAGCTGCCGGTCCATGAAGTGCTGCGGGATGTTACTCACAAAGAAGTTGCGCAGTGGGACGACGAGCGGATTGTGCCATTGCGCCACACGCGCGTAGAGACGGGATTTGATCGTTATCAGGCGCGCACGGCCGACGCGGCGGGCATCGTATTCACGCAACGCGTTTTCAATTGGAAGACGCGCCATCAAAGCGCAAAGGACGGCGGCATCCTCGATGGCGAGACCGGCTCCCTGGCCGAGGTCCGGGGTCACCGCGTGGGCCGCATCCCCAAGCAGCACGGTCTTGCC
This sequence comes from Rhizobium etli 8C-3, assembly GCF_001908375.1. Lineage (NCBI taxonomy): Bacteria > Pseudomonadati > Pseudomonadota > Alphaproteobacteria > Hyphomicrobiales > Rhizobiaceae > Rhizobium > Rhizobium etli. The sequence continues at coordinate 1,634,279 of NZ_CP017241.1, forward strand.
TCGTGTGAACGAACGCATCGGATCGAGGTCGAGGATGTCTGTCCGGATCAGCGAGGTCGGAGGCGTGCGCTCGAGCACTTCCGGGATCGGCTCGTGAAAATCTGCAAAGATGGCTTTCAAATCGTCAAGTTCGATCCCGGCCAATGCGGGATCATCTGTAATCTCGGCGCCGCGGCAGGCAAACCAGTAGATTCTGTCGCCTGGGATGGCGGCGAGGCCAAACCGCTTCCCCGCTCCCCAAGTCTCGGTAAGCTGGGCGCGATCCACTCCGCGAGGCAGGCCCGGCGAGATCGCCCGCCAGCACGTGTAGCGGGCAAAACTTTCATGTGACTGCGCAAACAGCGCCTTGCGCACCACAGAGTGGATGCCGTCACAGGCGAGGACGAAATCAGCCTCGACCGCATCGCCATTTGCAAAGTCGAGCACCACCCGATCGCCAGCCTCGCGCGCACCGACACACTTCATGCCCGTCCGGATCGTCCTCTCAGGAAGCTTCGAAAGAAGCGCCTGATGGAGATCGCCACGATGGAGCACCGCCATCGCGAGATGTCCGTAGCGGCGGCTGACCTGCTGCAAGTCGGTGGTTTGCAGCACCTTCCCCCACTGGTCCAGGAGGTCGAGCCTCCGCATCGGCTGAGCCTTGGGAACCACCCCATCGTAGAGTTGAAGCGCACGAAGGGCACGAAGCGCGTTCGCGCTGAGGCTGAGACCGGCTCCGAGCGGCTCGAGCCTCACCGACTGTTCATAGACGTCGACATCCGAGCCGATGAGACGCAGGCCCTGCGCCGCCGCCAGTCCGGCAATGCCTGCGCCAACAATTACCGCGTGCATGCGTGACCGTCCCTTTTTTAGTCTGGCCAACGTCCTGCATGAGCGAATGTTCCCGGCCGGCAATGCATGCCTGTCGACGGCTGGTAAAGGTCGGTGGAGCTTCGCACGAAGGTTTTCAGGCGCCACGCTCTTCTATCGGGAGCTTGAAATTGGTTGGAAAGCGCCGTTCCGGCGGCCTCAACAATCAGATCCGCGTGAAGCTGGAAGGGTAGCCGGCTGTTTCGATGGCGGCGTTGATAGCCGATGGATCCAGCCTTGTCGCGACCTTCGCGGTCTTCGAAGCAAGGTCGATGACGGTCGAGGCTTCCGGATCGGCAGTCTTGATCGCCTTTTCCACGGTGCTTGCACAATGGCCGCAGGTCATATTCTGAATTTCGAATTCGTACATCATGGTCTCCAAATCTTCTGACCGCTTCGATATGGAGCTTCCAATCATGGGAAGGTCAAGATCCTGCACAAAAGAACTGCGCCGGTTCGACAGCTCCCGTTAGAGGCGCTTGCGGTGACACGACGAAATAACCCGCCAGTGCGTTCCATTCTCCTTCGACGGCACCTCGCCGTCTTGCCATGCGGGGCAAAGAAACCTTTTGCAGGCTCGAGGACGTGAACCTTCGATGTCTCGCGCGATAGCCGGCGAGTTTGACCAGAAGCGCCGATGTGTAGGCCCCACGCATTCCACTGCTGTCGTTTAAACTGTGCGGATTTGAAGTGCTTTCGTTGATCACGAGAAAGGACTTCTTCGGCAGCCGCGCTCAGCCTGCGACTTCACCGGGCGGTGACGGCAAGCATTTGAGTTCAAGCCGCATATCTCTTCTCGCAGCTTGGCATCGCGAGGCGATGAATTTAACCAAGCTCGGGCAAGAGACTTCTGATGGCTCGAAGTCGATAATTCGCGTCTCCTGTCGGGGCACAAGGGATATCGCAAGCCTAGTCGAATGGCCTGGTCTCATCCGCAACTCTGCCGAACGTTCCGTCTGGATGATTTCACCAGAAGAAGAAACACTGTGAAGTTTTGGCCGTCCCTTGGCGAGACGAGTGCGTTTTTTCGTGCTTTTCTCAATGGCGGATCCCAACGGCATAAGTCGCACAACTCGTTGATTTATAAAGATTTGTTTTCTTTCTAGATTGGATGTTTCAATCTGCTCGCTAGAGCGGCGCGGGAGGTTTTGATGCACTGCAAGAACTATTTTACTTTACAAAAGCATATTTATTTGTGAGGTTGTGGCAGACGAAGTTCAAATAGGGCCGAGATATTGTCCACCTTACGCTTTGCCACACGTCTCAATTCCTTTGCGTCAAATCCTCAGGCGGAATGGCCGGAATTGAACGGGAAGCCGTCGGTTTTGCAGATGGCCGCGCGTGCCGCCAAGGTCGACGGCCTGACCGACCTCGATCTCAATTATCCCGACCACGTCGGCGAGAAGCCGTCCGGACTCGCTGCCAAACTTCAGGATATGGGATTGGCTATCAACGGGTTCGCTATGCGCTACTACACGAACCCCGCCTTCAAGATCGGAGCATTCACAAATCCCGACGAAAAGGTTCGCCGCGAGGCGATCGACCTGACGAAGGCGGGGATCGACGCGGCTCGTGACGCGGGCTCCAACCTGATGACAATCTGGCTTGGTCAGGACGGGTTTGACTACGCCTTCCAGGCGGACTACGACCGCCTGTGGCAACACGAAATCGATGGAATCCGGGAAGTCTGCGAGCATGACCCGGAATGCCTTGTCAGCATCGAATACAAGCCAAACGAACCTCGCTCTTACAGCCTTCTGCCAGATTGTGCGACGACACTGCTTGCCATAAAGGAAGCGGGCTGCGCCAACCTTGGCGTCACGCTTGACTTCGCCCACGTCCTTTATGCCGACGAGCAGCCGGCCTTTGCCGCCGCAATGATCGCCCGCCACAGCCGCGTGCTCGGTGTTCATCTCAACGACGGGTATGCAAAGCGTGACGATGGCCTGATGGTCGGTGCGGTCCACTCGATCCAGACGATCGAACTTCTCCGCCAAATCCGCCGCGACGGATACGATGGCGCATTCTATTTCGACACGTTCCCAGACATGACCGGCCTTGATCCGGTTCACGAATGCGAGGTCAACATCAAGACCGTCAAGCGGATGCTCGACGTCGTCGATCGCCTCGAGCAGGACAACCGCCTTGCAGGCGCGATTGACCGACAAGACGCCGTTTCTGCCCAGGCAATTCTTCAGGAAACCATGCTGGGCGCCTCGGCGCAGTAATCCGGCCTTTGGCCATTTTTCCAACGACCCATTCGGGAGGAACCGATGAAGAGACTTTTGACGTCAGCTATCGCCGCAGGCTTTGCAGCTGCTCTTTGGGCTCATGCCGGCTTTGCGCAGGAGCTTGCTCCACTGGACTCCGACACCGAAAAGAACCGCATCGACTGGTCGCAGCTCGAAATGAAGTTCGGTGCGCTTCCCAAGCCATCGGAAGGCACCAAGGCGGGCGGCGTTTCAAAGACGCTGACCAACGAATACTGGCGTTCTCTCGGCGAGGGTTACAAGAAGTTCGCCGACAAGGCTGGCGTTACCGTCGCCTATCAGGCGGCACAGAGCGAGGGCGATCAGTTGGGTCAGCTCACGATCGCGGAAGGCATGGTGACACAGGGCTTCAAAGTGCTCCTCCTCTCGCCTCAGACCGATGCGAACCTCCAGCCAGTGATGGAGCAGGCCAAGGCCGCCAATATTCCGGTGGTCAACGTTAACGATGCGGTCATTCCCCAGGCCGAACATTATGTCGGCAACGTGCAGCGCGACAACGGAGTTCGCGTCGCCAAATGGTTCAAAAAGAACCGCCAGGAAGGCGGAAAGGTCGCTGTTATCGAGGGCCAGGCCGGCGTCTATGCCGCTGTGCAAAGGACAGACGGCTTCAAATCGACGATTGGCGAGAACGGCAAGTTTCAGGTCGTGGCAAGCGTTCCCGGAAACTGGGATCGCCAGCAGTCCTACGATGCGGCTACGAACATCCTGCAGCAGCACCCCGATCTGATCGGCTTCTACTGCAACAACGACGGCATGGCGCTCGGCGTGGTGGAAGCAGTCAAGGCGGCAAACCTGCTTGGCAAGGTCGCAGTGTTCGGTACCGACGGGATTTCCGACGCCTATGCGTCGATCAAGGCAGGCGAACTCACCGGGACGGTCGATAGCTTCCCGGTTCTGACCGGCGAGGTTGCGATGGAAACCGCTCTGCGCCTGGTTGCCGGCCAGCAGCTGCCACGTGTCGTCGCCACACCACAGGCACTGATCACGAAGGACAACTTCGCCAACTATCAGGGTGATGAAGCCAAGGTGCGCGAAGTCCTGCTGAAGGACGCCGCAAGCGCGCAGTGACCGAAACACGAGCCGGTCGAAATGGCCGGCTCGCTTTCATCGAGTGTATTGAGATGGCATCGACAGCACGATTGAAATTCGAAGGCATCACGAAGGAATTCCCGAGCGTCAAGGCGCTGTCGCACGTCTCCTTCGAGATCATGCCGGGCGAGATCCACGCATTGCTCGGAGAAAACGGCGCAGGTAAGTCGACACTTCTGCGCATCCTTTCAGGAGTTTTTCGACCGACGAGTGGCGAGATCCACGTGGACGGTCGGATGACCCAATTCAAGCGTCCAGAGAGCGCACGGGCGGCCGGCATCGCAATGATCCACCAGGAACTCCAGCAGGTTCCGCACCTCACGGTCGCCCAGAACATGTTTCTCGGGCACCCGATCAAGAGGGCGGGCGGTTTGCTTGTAAACCAGCGGGAACAGGAGCGGCGGGCGGGCGAAGCGCTTGCCATGATTGATCCGTCTATCGATCCATCGCAGCCCATCAAGAATCTCAAGGTCGCCCAGCGTCAGATCGTAGAGATCGCGCGCGCACTTCTCGACAATTCGAAGATCGTCGCAATGGACGAACCGACGTCCAGCTTGACGCCGGCTGAGTTCGCCAGCCTGGCGGCGGTCATCGAAAAGCTCGCCGCCTCAGGCGTCTCGATCATCTATGTCTCGCACAAGATGGACGAAGTGTTCCGGATCTGCCATCGCGGCACGGTCATGCGCGACGGTGCGGTCGTCGGCGTCGTGGATCTCAAGAGGACGCCCGAAAAGGACGTCATCGCGATGATGGTCGGTCGCGAACTGATGCACGAGGCACATCACTCGCACGCGGCAAGCAATATCCGCCTCGAAGTCCGCGGTCTGTCTTCGGCAACCACCCACGTAAAGGACATCTCCTTTGACGTGCGCAGGGGCGAGGTTCTCGGCATTGCCGGCCTTGTGGGGTCGGGGCGTACGGAGTTGCTTCGTCTTCTCGCAGGCGTCGACCCGATCGCGTCCGGTACCGTAATATTCGACGGCAACATCCTCAAGCTCACCAATCCGCGCTCGGCGATCGCCGCCGGCATCGGCCTTCTTCCCGAAGAGCGCAAAAGGGAGGGTATCATCCCAGTTCGACCGGTCGCCACCAACATGGCATTGCCGTCGCTTGGAAAATTCTCCCGCGCAGGAGTGATCCAGCACTCCCAGGTCAACAGGACCGCCAACGACCTCCTCAAGCAGGTCAACCTGCGGCCTTTCCAGATCGATCGCCCAATCAAGCTCTTTTCGGGCGGCAATCAGCAGAAGGCGATCATTGCGCGCTGGCTTGCTGCCGGCTCCGAAATCCTCCTCTTCGACGAGCCGACGCGCGGTATCGACGTCGGCGCTAAGGCGGAAATCTATCATCTCATCGAGCAGCTCGCTTCCGAAGGAAGGTCGATCATCGTCGTCTCCTCGGAGCTTCCGGAAGTCATGCGTGTATCTGACCGCGTCGTCGTGATGCGCAACGGAAAGATCGCGGCTCAACTCGACCGCGACCAACTCTCAGAGCAGAGCATCGTCGCTCACGCTATCGGTGAGGCCGGCCCCGACGCCCATTCCTGCGAGCAGGAGCATTCCCATGTCTGATATCACCACCGGGGCGCCTGCGCGTTCCTCCAGGCTCTTGTCTTCGTTCTCCGTCCGAGACGCAGGCACGCTGATCGGCCTGATTCTCATCATGGCGGTTTTCGCGGTCCTTGTCCCTGGCTTCATCTCCGAGCGAAACCTGATCAACATTTTGCAGCAGTCGAGCATCAACGCCTGCCTTGCACTGGGTATGACACTCGTCATCATCTCAGGCGGCATCGATCTCTCGGTCGGACCGACCGCTGCGATCGCCGCCGTCATCAGCGCGTCACTGATGGTTGCAGGCTTCCCCATCCCCATCGCCATTGCAGCGGGTCTCGCAATCGGTGTTGTGTGTGGTCTCGTGAACGGTTTCCTTGTCGCCTATGTCGGACTGCAGCCCTTCATCGTCACTCTTGGGACGCTCAGCACGTATCGGGCGATCGCCCTCATCTATACCGGCGGCAATCCCGTACTCGGCATCCCGCAAGGCTTCCGCAGCATCTTCAACGGCTCGGTCGCGGGTATTCCGAACTCGGTGGCCATCGTTGCGGTGGTCGCGGTACTTGCATGGGTGCTGCTCAAGAAGACGCCGATTGGCGAATACCTTCTTGCCGTCGGTGGGAACGAGGAGGCCTCCTACGTTGCGGGCGTTCCAATCGCGCTTACCAAAGTGACCGCCTACGTCATCTCGGGCACGCTTGCAGCGCTTGCGTCGCTGATCCTTATCGGACGCCTCGGTGCAGCCGAACCGATCCTCGGCAATCTCTGGGAGCTTGACGCAATTGCGGCAGCGGCGATCGGCGGAGCCTCTCTCATGGGAGGCAAGGGCAGCGTTATAGGCACGATCCTCGGTGCGATCATACTCGGCGCCATGCGCAACGGTTTGACCTTGATGAACGTCCAGGCTTTCTATCAACTGCTGGCAACTGGCCTTATAATTCTGGTTGCGATGATGATCGATCGCCTGACGAGGGGACGTGGATGAACCTGGAAACTGATCTGAAGGCCGTCGGCCCACGCATACGCATGATGATGCCGCTTCTGACACCGTTGGAAGCGCGCGTCGTCGAGACCGTCTTCGCATTGCGGACCTTCGACGACGAGACGTCGCTCAAGGAAATCGCAGCCGAGGCCGGCGTCTCCGAGGCAATGGTCGTCAAGATCACCAAGAAGCTTGGGTTTGCGGGCTATCGCGAATTCCGCAGCGCGGTCACCCAGTACAATCGGCTGCCGACGGCGGAGATGCATCAGGAACTGTCAATCGAAGATACATCGCAGGAGATCATCCAGAAGGTCTTCCGGACTTCGATCCACGCACTGGAGGAGACGCTCTCCATTATGAACGTGGAGGCCTTCGACAGAGCCGCAGATCTGATCCACGGCGCGCGCAACCGAGATTTCTATGGAGTGGGGGGATCGGCACAGATCGCCCGGGACACGTCGCACAAGTTCCTGAGGATCGGCGTCCGGTCGCAGGTCTACGACGATTCCCATATGATGCTGATGTCGGCTTCCCTTCTAGGCGAAGGCGACGTCGCAATCGGCTTTTCGCATTCCGGCAACACCGTCGCAGTCATCGAAGCGATCCAGCTTGCCCGCAAGAACGGCGCGCGCACGATCGCCATTACCAACTACAACGCTTCACCGCTGGCCCAGCAGTCCGACGTGGTGCTCTGTTCGACGGCGCAGGGGTCGCCGCTGATGGGCGAAAACGCCGCGGCCCGGATTGCCCAGCTCAATATTCTGGACGCCGTATTCGTCGCGGTCGCCCAGCGCGACTATCGAGCCGCGGAAAAGAACCTTTCGAAGACGATGGCCGCGGTCACGTCCAAACGGAAAGACAAGTTTCTATGACATTGAATTCTCCCGCCGTCGTCGTGTTCGGCAGTCTCCACTACGATATCATCGTGAAGGGGCCGCACCGTCCGCGAAAGGGTGAAACGGTCGCGGGTTCGGCCTGGTACACCAAGTGCGGCGGCAAAGGCGGCAATCAGGCGGTGTCGGCGGCAAAGCACGGGGTTTCGACGGTCATGATCGGAGCGGTTGCCGACGACGAGTTTGGCCGGGCCTTGACGAAAAACCTGGACGATCACAAGGTCGATCGCCGTTTCGTGAGAGCTCTTCCCGGCGCTGCATCCGGCATGAGCGTTGCGATTTTCGACTCCGAAGGCGACTACGGGGCGGTGTTCGTCTCCGGAACCAACCTTCAAATGGGCGCCGAAGACGTCGAGGGCGCATCGGCGGTTTTTCAGGCCGGGTCGGTGCTCGTGCTTCAGAACGAGGTGCCTGACGAGGCCAACCTGGCGGCTGCGGCGGCAATGAAGAGGGCGGGTGGAACCGTGGTTCTGAACGCAGCTCCCGCCCGCGCCCCGTCGAGTGAGTTGACCGCCCTTGTTGACGTCGTTGTCGTCAATGCCGGCGAGGCAGAGGCGCTCGCTTCAGTCCCAAGCGTCGAATCTCTCGACAATGCGCTCGCGGCCGCGCGGATTCTAGCGGAACGGTATCCCGTGGCCGTCGTGACGGCCGGCGGGGACGGGGTCGCGTTCGTCGAACGCGACGGAGACGAAAAGGCAATACCGGCCGTCAAGGTCAAGCTTGTGAGCACGCATGGCGCCGGCGACGAGTTCATCGGAGTCTTCGCCGCGCAGATCGCCGGGAGGTCGTCGATCGAGGCGGCGGTTGCAAAAGCGAACGAAGCGGCGGCCATCCTGGTAAGCACGCCTCACGGTTGACACGGGACCATTTGGCGCCGGGCGTATTTTCCGGCGACCGATCGCCTTCGAAAAGACACATGCGGGATCGCGCCGAAGGCCATTGGCGAGGTAGGTCTCTACTTGTCGAGTTATGAATGCCATCGCGATAACTGTCGCCATAAATTAGATCGTTCCAAAAATTCCAAGCGGAATCCCGCGCAATCGAAGCGGCTCCATCAAAAAAATTTAACTTTCAATACAATCGCTTATCGATGAAATTCGGATGGAGGTCGTCTTTCGGCGACAATCTCTCTTGCTCAATTGGAACGTTCCAATTAAAAACACTCTCATGGCGCATGCCATAGGAGGATCTCATGACAAAAGGGCGGGTTACCGTCATCGACATCGCCAAGGCCGCCGGCGTTTCGAAGTCGACCGTTTCCCTGGTGTTGCAGGGGTCTTCGCTGGTCAACGACGCAACGCGCGCCAAGGTCAATTCGGTGATGCGAGATCTCGGCTACGTCTACAATCGCGGCGCAGCCAATCTCAGGCAGTCGGGTTCAAACTCGAAGATTATTGGCGTCGTCGTCAACGACCTCACCAACAGCTTCTTTGCCGAACTGGCCGTCGGTGTCGACATGGTCGTTCAGTCCGCCGGCTTCGTCCAATTCCTCTCCAACACGAGCGAGAACCTCGACCGTCAGCGGGAAGTCATCGCATCCATGCGCGAGCACGGCATCTCCGGTCTGATCCTGTCGCCGGCGCGCGGCACGGAAGCCTCGGACCTGAAGCCGCTCGTAGCTTCTGGCATCCCCGTCGTGGTCGCGGTCCGAAACGTGCCGGGAGCGAAGGTTTCTTCCATCGCATCAGACAACCGTCAGGGCGTCTTCGCAGCCGTGCAGCATCTGGTGTCGCTTGGCCACAGCCGGATCGCGTTCCTCGGCGGCTTCCGCGACACCGCCGTTTTCCACGAGCGCCTCGAAGGGTATCGCGCCGCCGCTCGCTCGTGCCTGCTTGGACATGACGAGGATCTGGTCGTTGATTCCGCTCCCTCGCGGGCAGGCGGCGCCGAGGCGATCGGGCGGGCCTTGTCAATCGGCAGCAAGCCTACCGCCGCCGTTTGCTTCAACGACGCCGTTGCGTTCGGCGCCTGCGACGGCCTTCGGGCCAAGGGTATCGAGCCGGGCAAAGAATTCGCGGTCGTCGGCTTTGACGACGTCATCGAGGCAAAGACCGCCGTTCCGGCTCTCACGACGATTTCCGTCGACCCGCAGGGAATGGGACGTCGGGCGGCGCAACTGCTGCTCAAACAGATCAGCGCCGGCAAGGCCGAGGCGGAGACGATCGTATCGTCCGTCCGACTGGTGGTCCGCGAAAGCTGCGGTACTGGCAACGGCTCCACCCTCGGGAGGAAGCAGGCATGACTGTAGGTTGGGGACTGATCGGGGCGAGTACGATCGCGCGAGAGTGGGTCATCGATGCGATCCGCGCGGCAGATGGCAAGATATTGTCGGTCATGAGTTCGCACTTCGAGCGCGCACGCAAGTACGCCGCGGAGAATGGCATCGAAAACTCCACGACCGACCTGAACGATCTCCTTTCCAACGCCGACATAGACGCCGTCTACATCTCCACGACCAACGAGCTACATCGCGATCAGGCGGTCGCGGCGGCGCGGGCGGGCAAGCATATATTGTGCGAAAAGCCGCTGGCGATGTCCGTCCAGGATGCGAAAGCGATGGCCGATGCAGCCGCAAGCGCCGGCGTGGTCCTCGCGACCAACCATCATCTGCGCAATTCGGCCGCGCACACGGCTATTCGCGAGGCAGTCGCTGCCGGCAAGATCGGACGCCCCCTTTCGGCACGTGTCTTCCACGCCGGCTATCTGCCGATGCACCTGCAGGGCTGGCGTCTTGACAATCCCTCCGCAGGTGGAGGTGCGATCCTCGACCTCACTGTCCACGACGTGGACGCGTTGCGTTACGTGCTCGGGCGCAATCCGACGGAAGTCGTCGCCTTCGCGCAATCGGGCGGAATGACGCGCGAAGGTCTGGAGGACGCCGTGATGGGCGTGATCCGCTTCGAGGACGGCGTCATCGCGCAGTTCCACGACGGATTTTCCACCAAGTTCGTCGAGACGGGCCTGGAAGTGCATGGCACCGAAGGCTCGCTCGTCGGACGCAACGTCATGACCCAGCGCCCGGTCGGAACCGTCGTGCTGCGCACAGCCGACGGAGACAAGAACCTGCCGGTGGATGGTTCCAACCTTTACGAGGGCGTCGTCCGGACGTTCCATGCCGCAATGAATGAGGGCTCGCCTTCGGCCACGGCCGAGGACGGGATCTGGTCGCTGGCGACCGCACTTGCCGTCAAGAGGGCGGTTGCGACGGGTGCGGCCGTGAAAGTTGAAACAGGACTCAAAAGAACATGAGCAAGCACGTCACCCCGGCGCAAGCCGCAGCTCTCATCCCGGACGGCGCCATCGTCACCGTATCGTCGTCGAGCGGCCTCGGCTGCCCCGACCTGATGTTGAAGGCGATCGGCGAACGCTTCGATAAGACCGGCCATCCGCGTGACCTGACGACGCTACATCCGATCGCCGCCGGCGACATGAGCGGCATCAAGGGCGTCGACTACATCGCGAAGAACGGGCTTCTCAAGAAGATCATCGGCGGGTCCTATCCGTCAGGCCCGTCGAGCTCCGAACCACCTCTCATCTGGCAGATGATCACGAACAACGAGATTCCGGCCTACAACATTCCGTCGGGCATCATGTTCGACATCCACCGCGAGGCGGCGGCCAAGCGTCCGGGCGTGCTCACAAAGGTGGGCCTGGAGACGTTCGTCGATCCAAGCCGGCAGGGCTGCGCCATGAACGAACTGGGGGCCGGGGAGCCGGTGGTCAAGCGCGTGTCCTTCGAAGGCGACGACTATCTGTTCTTCCCGTCGATCGTTCCGCAGGTCGCCATTATCCGGGCGACGACCGCTGACGAGCGCGGCAACCTTACCTATGAGCACGAGGGCGCCTATCTCGGTGGTCTCGACCAGGCGCTCGCGGCCCGCAACAACGGTGGCATCGTCATCGCGCAGGTGAAGCGCCTCACGAAGGAAGGCTCGATGAAGCCCCATGACGTCCGCGTCCCCGGCATGCTCGTGGACTACGTCGTCGTCGATCCCGACCAGAAGCAGACGACCCAGACCGTTTATGACCCGGCGATCTCGGGGGAGATCTTCCGCCCGCTCGACACCTTCCGGGTGCCGGAATTCAACATCCAGAAGGTCATCGCCCGCCGCGTCGCGCAGGAGCTGCAGGCCGGCAGCTGCGTCAACCTTGGCTTCGGCATCTCGGCGAACGTGCCCCGCATTCTGATGGAGGAGGGGCTTTACGGCGCAGTAACCTGGGTCATCGAGCAGGGTGCGGTCGGAGGCGTTCCGCTGCTCGACTTCGCGTTTGGCTGCGCATCGAACGCCGATGCCTACATGCCGTCGCCGTACCAGTTCACCTATTTTCAGGGGGCAGGTTTCGACGCCTCGCTCCTGTCCTTCCTCGAGATTGGCCGGGACGGCTCGGTCAACGTGTCGAAGCTGTCCTTCCGTCCGCACGTTACAGCGGGCGTGGGCGGCTTCGTCGACATTACGGCACGTGCCAGGAAGATCGTCTTCTCAGGAATGTTCAATGCCGGCGCAAAACTCGCCATCGCCGACGGCAGGCTCGTGATCGAAAAGGAAGGCAAGCTCAAGAAGCTCGTCAACGAGGTCGAGCACGTGACCTTTTCCGGCAAGCGCGCGGTCGAGCAGGGTCAGGACATCACCTATGTCACCGAGCGGTGCATCATGAAACTGACGCCGAAGGGTATGGTGCTGACCGAAATCGCGCCGGGCGTCGATCTTCAGGAACACATCCTTGGCCAGTCCGAGTTCCCGCTGATCTTATCCGACGATCTCAAGGTCATGGACGCAAATCTCTTTGCCGAAGCCAACATTGGGCTCTCGCTTCCCAAGAAGAGCGCCCGCGTTTTGGAGGGCACCTACAATGGCTAGCGGAACGGTGAAGGTCGAAATCGAAGGTCATGTCGCGACGATGACGGTATCGCGGCCGGAGAAGCTGAACGCTCTCGACCTCGACATGCTCAAGGCGCTGTCTGAGGCTGCTGACGAGGCTGAAGCCAACGCCCAGGTCCGTGTCGCGATCCTGACCGGCGAAGGCAAGGGGTTCTCCGCGGGCGGCGACATCAAGGCCTGGGGCGGCATGCGACCGGAAGAGTTTGGTCATGCATGGGTCCGCCACGGCCACCGCATCTTCGAACGGCTTGCAACGCTGCGCGTGCCGCTTGTCGCCGCTCTCAACGGTCATGCGCTTGGCGGTGGTCTTGAACTTGCAGGCGTCGCGGATATTCGCATCGCCGAACAGCAGATCAAGATCGGACTTCCCGAGACCGGCCTGGGCATGGTTCCGGGCTGGTCTGGCACCCAGCGTCTGGTCAAGCGCTTCGGCGCCCAGGTCGTGCGCCGCATGGCCCTTGGCGGCGAGATCTTCACCGCCGATGAAGCGCGCGCTCTCGGCATCGTCGATGCGGTCACCACCACGGGCAACGCCGTCGAGGCAGCCAAGGTCTACGCGGCTCGCATCGCTGCACGCGGCCCGGTGGCGCTCGAAGTCGTCAAACTCATGATCGCCTCGGCCAATGGCGAGGACAACGGAACCGCCGTCGAGGCGCTCGGCTCGATCCTCGTCGCGAAAACCGGCGATCTCAAGGAGGGTGTCGCGGCCTTCACGGAGAAGCGTCCCGTACAGTTCAAAGGAGAATGGTAATGACTGTTCTGGTTACCCCCAAGGCACTCGCCGACCACAACGCCCGCGACTTCATGATGCTGATCGACGGCAAGTGGGAGGCCGGCGGCTGCCAGCCGTTGGAACGCCTCGCACCGAGCCACGGCGTCGTCGTCAGCCGCTACCCGAGGGGAACGAAGGCTGATGCCGAACGCGCGATCGCCGCTGCGCGCAGGGCCTTCGATCATGGCCCCTGGCCGCACATGACTGCATCCGAGCGCTCGGCTGTTCTTCTCAAGGCTGCCGATCTGATCGCCGCACGCTCGGAGGAGCTCGCCTATCTCGACGCCATCGAAGCTGGAAAGCCGATCTCGCAGGTCCGCGGCGAGATCGGCGGTGCCGTCGACATCTGGCGCTACGCCGCTGCGCTCGCCCGTGACCTGCATGGCGAGAGCTACAACACGCTCGGAGACGGCACTCTTGGCATCGTCCTTCGCGAAGCGATCGGCGTCGTCTCGATCATCACGCCGTGGAATTTCCCGTTCCTGATCGTCGGCCAGAAGCTGCCGTTTGCTCTGGCCGCCGGCTGCACGACGGTGGTCAAGCCTTCCGAGCTGACCTCGGGATCGACGCTCGTGCTGGGCGAAATCCTGCAGGCAGCCGGTCTTCCGGACGGCGTGGTCAACATCGTCACCGGCACAGGCCCGGAGGTCGGCGCGATCATGACGACGCATCCGCAAGTCGACATGGTTTCCTTCACCGGTTCGACCGGTGTTGGAAAGCTGACGATGTCGAACGCGGCGCAGACGCTGAAGAAAGTCTCGCTCGAGCTAGGCGGCAAGAACCCGCAGATCGTATTTCCCGATGCCGATCTCGACGCCTTCATCGACGCCGCTGTCTTCGGCGCGTACTTCAACGCCGGCGAATGCTGCAACGCAGGCTCCCGACTGGTCCTGCACAAGAGCATCGCCTCCGACGTGGTGAAGCGCGTCGCCGAACTGGCCAAGGACGTCAAGGTGGGCGACCCGCTCGATTCAAGCACGCAGGTCGGCGCGATCATCACGCAGCAGCACCTCGAAAAGATCAACGCCTACGTGGCCGGTGCAAAGAGCAGCGGAGCGAAGGTAGTTCATGGCGGCGAAGCTGTCGATTTCGGAATGGGCCAGTTCATGGCCCCGACCATCCTCGAGGCGGTTACGCCTGATATGACTGTCGCGCGTGAGGAAGTCTTTGGTCCCGTCCTTTCCGTGCTGGCCTTCGAAACGACGGCCGAGGCAATCGAGATCGCAAACTCCATCGACTACGGTCTTTCCGCCGGCGTATGGAGCCGCGATTTCGACACCTGCCTGACGATCGGCCGCAAGGTGCGGGCAGGGACGGTGTGGATGAACACCTTCATGGATGGCGCTTCGGAGCTTCCCTTTGGAGGTTACAAGCAGTCGGGCCTCGGCCGTGAACTGGGCCGCCACGCGGTGGAAGACTACACCGAGACGAAGACGCTCAATATGCACATCGGCGCCCGCACGAGCTGGTGGATGCCGAAACGGGAAACGCTGGCCTAGGCCAGCAACGAGACTACGCCCGAGGAGGGCGGGTGATCGGTGCGGGAATGGGTCCTGCACCTTCCAAACATGCACTGGGAGGTTTTAATGCGCAGGTTTTTGACATCTACCGCTGTGATCGCGCTGGCATTTGCTGGTGGGACCGCAGTTGCGCGGGCCGACGACGCAAAGGAAGTGCAGATGCTGCACTGGTGGACGTCGGGCGGTGAAGCTGCGGCGCTCAACGTGCTCAAGGAGGACCTTTCCAAGGAAGGCTTTGCCTGGAAGGACGTGCCGGTGGCCGGCGGTGGCGGTGATGCTGCCATGACCGCGCTCAAGGCGATGGTTGCGGCAGGCAACTATCCGACCGCCTCGCAGATGCTCGGCTATACCGTTCTCGACTACGCCCAGGCCGGTGTCATGGGCGATCTTACCGAGACGGCGACGAAGGAAGGATGGGACAAGTCCGTTCCCGCAGCTCTCCAGAAGTTCTCCGTCTATGACGGCAAGTGGGTTGCTGCTCCTGTCAACGTCCACTCCGTCAACTGGCTTTGGATCAACAAGGCCGTGATGGACAAGATCGGCGGCACTGAGCCGAAGACCTTCGACGAGCTGATTGCCCTGCTCGACAAGGCCAAGGCTGCCGGCGTCATTCCGCTCGCTCTCGGCGGTCAGAACTGGCAGGAAGCGACGATGTTCGATTCGATCGTGCTTTCCACCGGCGGGCCGGAATTCTACAAGAAGGCCTTCAACGACCTCGACGAAGAATCGTTGAAATCAGACACGATGAAGACGTCCTTCGACAATCTTGCCAAGATCATCAAGTATGTCGACCCGAACTTCTCCGGCCGTGACTGGAATCTGGCGACCGCCATGGTCATCAAGGGCGATGCGCTGGTTCAGGTCATGGGCGATTGGGCCAAGGGCGAATTCGTCGCGGCGAAGAAGACGCCGGATACCGACTTCCTCTGCTACCGCTTCCCGGGCACAAACGGCAGCGTGATCTACAACTCCGACATGTTCGGCATGTTCGACGTTCCCGACGACCGCAAGGCCGCGCAGGTAGCGCTGGCGACCGCGACGCTGTCGAAGAGCTTCCAATCGGCCTTCAACGTCGTCAAAGGTTCGGTTCCGGCCCGTACCGATGTTCCCGACACGGACTTCGACGCCTGCGGCAAGAAGGGCATTGCCGACCTCAAGGCTGCCAATGAAGGCGGCACGCTGTTCGGCTCGCTGGCCCAGGGCTACGGCGCTCCTCCGGCGGTAGCCAATGCCTACAAGGATGTCGTTTCCAAGTTCGTTCATGGACAGATCACGACCTCTGACGAAGCTGTCGCCCAGCTCGTCCAAGCGATCGACGACGCACGCTAAGCACGGCTGAACGTCTTCCCCGCGGCAATCGCGGGGAAGACATCTCGGTCGAATACCCCTCGGAGGGATGAATACCATGAGCAGTGTCGCTACCAGTGAACCCATTATAACGCGCGGGAAGGCTACGACGGTGCGTGCGCAGCTCCAGAACGCGTTGCCGCAGATCGTGCTGGCGCCGAGCTTCCTGATCACGATCATTTTCGTCTACGGCTTCATCGCTTGGACGGCGTATCTGTCCTTCACCAATTCAAAGACATTTCCATCCTATGCGCTGACAGGGCCACGCGCCTATCAACGGCTCTGGCGCTGGACGTTTGAAAGCGATCCGCCCTCCAGCTGGTATACCTCGATCACCAACATGGCGATCTTCGGCTTCCTTTATGTCGGCATCTGTTTAGCACTCGGCCTGTTTCTGGCGATTCTGCTCGACCAGAAGATCCGCGGCGAGGGGCTGTTGCGGCCAATCTTCCTGTACCCGATGGCGCTTTCCTTCATCGTCACCGGTGTTGCCTGGAAATGGTTCCTCGACCCCGGCCTGGGACTTGAGCAGACGCTGCATCAATGGGGTTGGACGAGCTTCCATTTCGATTGGATCAAGAACAAGGATTTCGTCATCTATACCGTCGTGATCGCCGGCGTCTGGCAGGCTTCCGGCTTCGTGATGGCGATGTTTCTCGCGGGCCTGCGCGGCATCGATAGCGAGATCATGAAAGCCGCCCAGATCGATGGGGCAACGACCTTGCAGCTCTACAGACGCATCGTCATCCCGATGCTGCGACCGGTCTTCCTCTCGGCCTTCATCGTGCTCGCCCATATGGCGATCAAGTCTTACGACCTCGTGGTCGCACTGACCTCGGGCGGTCCCGGTGGCTCGGCCTGGCTGCCGTCCAACTTCATGTACGAATACACCTTCAAGCGCAACGAGATGGCCGTCGGTTCGGCAAGCGCGATCATCATGCTGATGACGATCTCGGCCATCATCGTGCCCTATCTCTATTCCGAACTGAGGGAGAAGGCGCGATGAGCACCGTTGCCTCTTCAGCAACCACATCGCAAGGCGGCAATGGCCGCCGGTGGATCGGCCGCACCATCATCTACGGCCTGCTGCTGATCTTCGCGATCCTCTACCTGATGCCGCTCTTCGTGATGCTGGTCACCTCGTTCAAGACCATGGACGAGATCCAGAACGGCAACATGCTGGCATTGCCTCGGTCGCCGACCTTCGAGCCCTGGTTCAAGGCCTGGGGCGAGACCTGCGTCGGCCTGACCTGCGCCGGCATCAAGGGCTATTTCTGGAACTCGATCAAGATGGTCGTTCCGGCCGTGGCGATTTCCACCATCCTGGGCGCGCTCAACGGCTATGTGCTGACCAAATGGCGCTTTCCGGGTCACACGCTCGTGTTCGGCTTGATGCTGTTTGCCTGCTTCATCCCGTTCCAGTCGGTGCTGCTGCCGATGGCGACGATCCTCGGTAGCCTCGGCCGCTTCGGTGCCACGCTTCAGAACGCCACGGGCATGAGCTTCGGCTTCGGCAATCCGACCGTCAATCTGGTCTTCGTGCATGTCGTTTACGGTCTGGGCTTCACGACGCTGTTCTTCCGCAACTACTACGAGGCCTTTCCGACTGAACTGGTCAGGGCCGCGCAGGTCGACGGCGCCAGCTTCTTCCAGATCTTCCGTCGCATCATGCTGCCGAATTCGCTGCCGATCATCGTCGTCACGGTGATCTACCAGTTCACCAATATCTGGAACGACTTCCTGTTCGCTTCCGCCTATGCCGGCACCGGTGAATCCATGCCGATGACGGTGGCGCTCAACAATGTCGTGAATACCTCGACCGGTGTGGTCGAATACAATGTCAACATGGCCGCCGCCATGATCGCCGCCGTGCCCACACTCATCGTCTATATTCTCGCCGGCCGCTATTTCGTACGCGGTCTGATGGCGGGCGCCGTGAAAGGATAATCCAATGGCCTTCCTCAACATCTCCGGCCTCAGAAAGCGCTATGGCGCCGTCGAGATCCTCAAGGGCATCGATCTCGAACTCGATAAGGGCGGCTTTCTCGTGCTGGTCGGTCCCTCCGGTTGCGGCAAGTCGACCTTGCTCAACACCATCGCCGGTCTGGAGACGATCACCGAAGGTGATATTCGCGTCGATGACCGCAGCATCGCCGACCTGCATCCCTCCAAGCGCGACATTGCCATGGTGTTCCAGAGTTATGCGCTTTATCCGAACATGACGGTGGCTGGAAACATCGCGTTCGGCATGGAAATGCGCGGGGTGCCGGCTGAGGAGCGCAAGCAGGCGATCGACAAGGTCGCCAAGGTGCTTCAGATCGGCCACTTGCTCGACCGCAAGCCAAGCCAGCTCTCAGGCGGCCAAAGGCAGCGCGTTGCAATGGGACGAGCTCTGGTACGTGATCCGAAGCTCTTCCTCTTCGACGAGCCGCTCTCCAACCTCGATGCAAAGCTGCGCGTCGACATGCGCACGGAGATCAAGCGGCTTCACCAGACGACGGGCAAGACCATCGTCTATGTCACGCACGATCAGATCGAGGCGATGACGCTGGCAACCAAGATCGCTGTCATGCGGGACGGCGAGGTCCAGCAGTTCGGGACACCAGCCGAGATCTACAACAACCCAGCCAACATGTTCGTCGCTGACTTCATGGGATCGCCGGCAATGAATCTTCTCTCCGGCATGATCACCAGGGACGCTTTCGGTCTGGCAGTCGCACTGGAACGCGCGGGCGGCGAAGCGATAAGGCTTCCAGTCTCTCCGACCATGGCCTCGCTGGCGACCTACGCGGACCGGGAAGTGGTGTTCGGAATCCGCCCCGAGGCTCTGACCGATCCGGAAGGCGCCGATCGAAACGCAAGGTCCATCTCTGAGAACGACTGCTTCATCGAGGTGGTCGAGCCGGCGGGATCCGACACATTCGCCGTGACGAAGCTTGGAGGAAAGGAAGTGGTCGCCCGTCTCAGGGCGGATGCGCGGATCAGGCCTGGAGTGATGGCGCGTCTCGCGTTCAACCTCGATAAGGCGGTGTTCTTCGATCCTCAAACCCAGGTCCGGATTGCTTAAGGCTGGTATTGAAATGAGCGGCACACCCGACATTGTCATCATCGGTTCAGGCATCGGCGGCTCTTCTGTCGCTGCCGGGCTGGCTTCGACCGGAGCGCAGATCCTGATTTTGGAAGCAGGCGACCATATCGCCGATCTTCCAGTGAACCGAGATCAACGCGCGATCTTTCAGCGGGGCCATTTCCGACCGAAGGAGACGTGGTACGAAGCCAACGGCAAGGGCTTCAATCCGGGCAACTATTACAATGTCGGTGGAAACTCGAAGTTCTATGGGGCGGTGCTGTCGCGCTACCGAAAGGAAGACTTCGAGGTGATCGAGCACCAGGAGGGCATCTCGCCCGCCTGGCCGTTCGCCTATGAAATCCTCGAGCCGTGGTACAGCCGTGCGGAGCGGCTCTACAACGTCCGGGGAACACTTGGCGAGGACCCGACGGAGCCTTACCATTCATTGGGATACGAGCATCCCCCCGTTCCCGACGAAGCACCGATCGCCGACGTCCGCGCCCGACTGAAGAAACGGGGGCTCCACCCGTCGTCGCTTCCGTTGGCCATCGATATCGACACCTGGCTGGCCAAGGCGAAGACCCCGTGGGACGCTCATCCCAACTCCAAGGACGGCAAGATGGACGCCGAAACGGCTGCGCTGTCCGTTGCGATGAAGCATGCAAACGTCACGCTACAGACGAACTCCCGCGTGGTCAGGCTGGAAACCGGCCCGAACGGACAGGTGACGAAGGTCCAGTACGTCAAAGACGGCCAGACGCTATCCGTCGCTCCGAAGATCGTCATTCTTTCGGCCGGTGCGGTCCAATCGTCCGTGCTGCTGCTCCGCTCGGCCAACGACCGTTTCAAGAAGGGGCTCGCGAACTCCTCTGACCAGGTCGGCCGGAATTTCATGAACCACAACTCTTCGGCGGTAATCGGCGTCTCGCCGACCTTCAGGAACACGTCGATCTATCAGAAGACGTTTGCCTTCAACGATTTCTACCTCTCGGACGGAAACGGCGGGCCGCCGCTTGGCAACGTCCAACTCTTGGGACGTGTCTCCGGCATGGTTCTCAAGGGATCGATGCCGCATGTCCCGGAGTGGGTGCTCAACCTCGTCACCGGTCATGCGATCGATTTCTATGCGATGAGCGAGGACATTCCCAATCCGGAAAGCCGCGTCGTGGTCGATGGAGATCGGGTGATCCTGCAGTGGCAGCGGACGAATTGGGCAGCCCATCTCGCACTCGTCGCGAAGCTGACGCAGATCCTGAAGTCCATCGGCTTTCCGATCGTTCTGGCGAGAGCGTTCGACAAGCGCACGCCTTCGCATCAGTGCGGGACGATCCGGATCGGCAAGGACCCTGCGACGGCGCCTCTCGACCCTTTCTGCCGCTCGTTCGATCACGACAACCTTTTCGTGGTGGATGCCAGCTTCCTACCGACGTCGGCCGCGGTGAACCCCGCGCTGACGGTTGCAAGTCAGGCACTTCGCGTGGCCGACCATATCGCATCCACGGACTTGCGAACATGAGCGGCTTTCAAATTCCATCGTCTGCTTCGATAGGACAGCAAAATGCGTTTCGATTACATCATCACGGGTGCCGGTCCGGCAGGCTGCGTACTTGCAAACCGGCTGAGCGAAGATCCGAGCGTCAACGTCCTTCTTCTTGAAGCGGGCGGCGGCGACTGGAATCCACTTTTCCACATGCCGGCAGGCTTTGCGAAGATGACCAAGGGGGTGGCGAGCTGGGGCTGGCACACCGTACCGCAGAAGCACATGAACGGCAGGGTGCTGCGCTACACGCAGGCGAAGGTCATCGGCGGTGGCTCCTCGATCAACGCGCAGCTCTACGCGCGAGGCAATGCGGTCGACTACGACACGTGGGCGAACGAGGACGGATGCGATGGCTGGGACTATCGTTCAATCCTGCCATACTTCAAGCGTGCGGAGGACAATGAGCGTTTCGCCGACGACTACCATTCCTACGGCGGACCGCTCGGCGTATCGATGCCCGTTTCTACCCTACCCATCTGCGACGCCTACATCCGGGCGGGGCAGGAGCTTGGCATTCCGTACAACCACGATTTCAACGGCCGGCAGCAGGCTGGCGTCGGCTTTTATCAGCTTACGCAGCGCAACCGTCGCCGATCGTCGGCGTCGCTCGCGTACCTGTCGTCGGCCAAGGACCGAAAGAACCTGAAGGTGCGCATGCATGCTCGCGTATCTCGCATCTTGCTCGAAGGCAGCCGTGCCGTCGGCGTCGAAATCGTCGGAAAGAACGGCGCCGAGATCGTCAGAGCGGAACGCGAAGTCGTCGTTTCTTCTGGCGCAATCGGATCGCCGAAGCTGCTTCTGCAGTCGGGCATCGGACCCGGCGAACACCTCCGCTCGGTCGGCATGAAGGTGCTGCACGACCTGCCGGGCGTCGGCGGAAATCTGCAGGATCACCTGGATCTGTTCGTCATCGCGGAATGCACCGGAGACCATACCTACGACGGCGTCGCCAAGCTTCACCGCACCCTTTGGGCGGGTCTTCAATACGTCCTCTTCCGCTCGGGACCCGTCGCATCCTCTCTGTTCGAGACCGGCGGCTTCTGGTACGCCGATCCTGACGCGCGCTCGCCCGACATCCAGTTCCACCTCGGTTTGGGCTCCGGGATCGAGGCAGGCGTAGAGCGCCTGAAGAATGCGGGCGTCACTCTGAACTCCGCATATCTGCACCCGAGATCGCGTGGGACGGTCCGGCTTTCGTCGTCGGACCCATCTGCCGCTCCACTGATCGATCCAAACTACTGGTCCGATCCCCATGACAGGAAGATGTCGCTGGAGGGGCTGAAGATCGCACGCGAGATCATGCAGCAGGCGGCGCTCAAGCCGTTCGTTCTGGCAGAGCGCCTGCCGGGTCCGAAGGTGATGTCGGACGAAGAGCTGTTCGAATATGGCTGCGCCAACGCGAAGACCGATCATCATCCGGTCGGCACCTGCAAGATGGGAACCGGTCCCGAGGCGGTGGTCGGTCTCGATCTAAAGGTCCACGGCCTTGAAGGGTTGCGCGTCTGCGACTCGTCCATCATGCCGCGCGTTCCATCCAGCAACACCAACGCTCCGACGATCATGGTCGGGGAGAAGGGCGCCGACATCGTCCGCGGCCTTGCGCCGCTTCCCTCCGCGATCTTCTCATACGAGCGCAACGATACCCGGCCGCGGGCGCGGGCGGACATCCGATAAGCGAAGAATGCCACCAGGCCCGGGAGGGCCGTATGCCAAAGGAGGAACGACGATGAACGAAGTGAAGGTAGCTGTTCTGGGCGGCTCGGGCTGGATGGGCAAGATTCATACCATGGCTTACCAGACTTTTCCTCATTTCCTCGGCGTCTCCGGCGGCACCGCTCGCGTCGTGGCGCTCGTCGAGGCCAATCCAGCCGCGGCCGAGGATCTCGCTCGCCGTGCTTCCGGCGCGAAGATCCTTCAGGACTGGAAGCAGGCCGTCGATGATCCGGAGATCGATCTGATCGACATATGCCTTCCAGACAGCCTTCACTATGAAGTGGCGAAGGCCGCCCTCGTCGCCGGAAAGCACGTCTATTGCGAAAAGCCTCTTGCAAACACCGCAGCGCAAGCCCGCGAACTGGCCGATATCGCGAGGGAAAAGGGCCTCATTACGCGCGTTGGGCACGCATTTCCGCGCAACCCGGTCCACGACCTAGCGAAGGAAATCATCGAGGCCGGCGAGATCGGCGAGATCAAGATGTTCAAAGGCTGCCAGCATGTCGACATGTATGGCGATCCGATGGCGCCTTTCATGTGGCGTGCCGATGGCAAACTCGCCCCGACAGGTATCGTCGGCGACACCGGCTCGCACATCTTCAGTTTCATGGATTTCCTCGTCGGTCGCGTCAGCTCGCTGATCGCAGACAACCTTATCGTCACGACGAAACGGCCGGTCGTGGAAGGACTGGCTTATGGCGAGCAGGTCCGGCTCAAGGGCGACGAGAAGTGGGAGCAGGTCACCAATCCCGACGCCACGAACCTTCTCTGCCGCTTCCAGAACGGCGCCGCCGGCATCGTCGACTTCAGCCGTGTCGCCACCGGCCGCAAATTCATGCAGACCTATGAAATCTATGGCACGAAGGGAAGCCTCGCCTACACCTACGACGAGGTGAACCGGCTACGCTTCTACACGAACAACGACCGGACCGGACGGGCCGGCTTCCGCGAGATTGACGTCGGCCCGGAAAACCCGACGTTCAGAGCGTTTCTTCCACTGCCGAACTTCGCGCTGGGATACAACGAGAGCAAGATCATCGAGGCCGCCGAAGTCGTGAAGTCGATCACGACCAACACGCCGATGTGGCCGACGTTCGAAAGCGGCCATCACATCTGCCAGATCGTCGACGCCTGCATGGAATCCTCGCGCTCGAAGCGCTGGATCGACATCCCGCTCGCCTGACAGAAGATTTCGCAAGGAAACGCCGATGACAATCGATGTCCCGCAACACATCCTCGACGCGCTGACCGACGTCGACATGCCGAGACTGTCGCCGGAGGCCACACCTTCGGAGACGGTCCGGCTTGCCGGCATAGACGTGCCCGTCTACAGGGCCGGCTGCGTCGTGGTGGGTTCCGGCGCCGCGGGACTGAGGGCCGCCGTCGAGATGAAGCGCCGCGGCGACGACGTGGTGATCATGAGCCAGAGCGCCTGGGGAGGCACGTCCGCCTGCTCAGGCTCCGACAAGCAGACCCTGCATACGGCAAACACGGCGGACCAGGGCGACAACTTCAAGGCCATGGCCCGTGCAATTCGCGCTGGCGGCGCCATGGACGAAGATACGGCCTATGTGGAGGCTGTTGGATCGGCCCGCATGATGGCCACGCTGCAGTTCCTAGGCCTGCCGCTTCCTCAGGACCCCCTTGGAGGCACGCTTCGCTATCAGACGGACCACGATGAGGTCGGTCGGGCGACGAGCTGCGGTCCACGCACCTCACGCCTGATGGTGAAGGTACTGGCGGATGAGGCCATCCGTCTTGGCGTCCCGTTCTTCAACCACACCACGGCCATGAAGATCCTGACGGAAGGCGAGGGCGATCTCCGCCATGTGGTCGGCGTCATTGCCTTCAGGGCGAGCGACCGGACCGATACCAATCAGTTCGGCGTCGCCCTCTTCGCGTGCGAGGTTCTCGTTCTTGCTTCGGGCGGACCAGGCGAGCTCTATCGTGACAGCGTCTATCCCAACGGCTGTTTCGGGTCTCTCGGACTTGCCCTTCAGGTGGGCGTCGAACTCGTGAATCTCACGGAGAGCCAGTTCGGTATCGGAACGCGCAGGGAAGGATTCCCTTGGAACTTGTCCGGAACCTATGTGCAGGCGATCCCACACATCTACTCGGTCGATGCGGAGGGAAACGAACATCACTTCCTTGCGCAATACTATCGCACGACGCAGGAAGTGGCCTCGAACGTCTTCCGCAAAGGTTACCAGTGGCCGTTCCACTCCACGCGGATGCTCGACTTCGGCTCGAGCTTGGTAGACCTCGCGATCTTCCGCGAGAGCGCGGCCGGCCGACGCGTCTACATGGATTTCAATCGCAATCCGCTTCCGGTGCCCGGCGACCTGCCGTTCGATCTCGAACGGCTCGACGACGACGTGAAGCGCTACCTCGGCAACGCGGGTGCAGGCCAGCAACTGCCGATCCAGCGCCTGCGTCACATGAACCCGCTCGCGATCGAGCTCTACCGTCGCTACAAGATCGATATCGCGGCCGAACCGCTGGAGTTCGGGGTCAACAACCAGCATATGAACGGCGGCGTCATGGTTGACACGTGGGGGCGGAGCAGTCTTGCTGGCTGCTATGCGATCGGTGAGGCGGCCGGGACGCATGGCGTCACGCGGCCCGGCGGCGCCGCACTTAACGCCGGTCAGGTGTTCGGAACGCGCGTCGCCGAGCATGTCGGTGCCAGCGGTCGGGCGAAAATCCCGTCTAAACGCGATCTTCGTGCAGTGGCGGGCGCCGGTGTTTTCGACCTGCTCGCCGTCCTAAAGGCCGACAGCCCCTTAAATGTCAAAGCCATTCGCTCGCACGTCCAGGCACGGATGAGCGACAAGGCCGGCCTTATCTGCGACAGCAAAAGTGTGTCGGAGGCGCTCGCCGCGGCCAAGCGTCTCAATGCGGAGATCCGCGAAAAGGGCATAGCTTACGATCGTCCGTCCGAGGCTGGCCGGGCGCTTCAATGGCAGCAGATGGCCCTGGCGTCGGAGGCCGTCCTTGAGGCGCTGGACTACTTCATTCGCAACGGTGGCGGCAGCCGCGGCGCACGCGCGATCTGCGATCCCGTTGGCGAGTGCGTTCCGCTATCGAGCGTGGGCCCGCTTCAAGAGTTTCGTTTCCGCAAAGAGCAGGACGCCCACCGCCAGGAGCAGATCGTCGTTCGCCTCGATGGCAAGCAGATGGCGGTCGCTACGCGTTCCAACCGCAAGTTCGACGAAACGGCCAAGTCCTTCTTCGAGCGCGACTGGCCAGCCTGGCTGACCGGTGGAATCTACGATCTCGGTCCGAAGTAAGGAAGCCGGAAATCCTCGCATCGGCAGCCAGACGGTCGCAGCCATCGGCGAAGCAATGGTGGAAATGTGGCCCCGACCGGCTCGAAAAATCAAGGCAGGGCTTCGCCTGCGATATCTTCAACACCGCCTTGCATATCCCGCAGCTCCTTGGCGAGCGGGCGACCGTCGGTTTTCTGACGAGGATCGGAACCGGCAGCTTCTCCAGGGCTTTCGCAGCCGAGCTGGTGGCCGACAGCCTCGACGTATGCTTCGTGCTTCGCGACACCCTCGTCAGGTGACGTTTCAGAGATCAGTTCTGAACGAGACGCTCGGATTGGCCATCCTAAAATGTATCTATCCAAATTGATCGAGTAGTCTTTTTGCTTCGACGAGATCACGAGTATCGAGACCTTCGGTGAACCACGCGTAGACCGGGGCGAGCAGGTCAAGGGCCTCTCGGTCGCCCCCGCGGTTGCTGTACAGCCGCGCCAGGCTAAGAGCAGCTCGCAATTCAAGCGATTTCGTACCTTCATCGCGGGCCATCGTCACGGCCCGCTTGAACCAACTTTCGGCAGTACCATCATCTGGATTTTGGCGCAGCAGGAGTTCACCCTTGGTGCGGAACAACTCGGGAAGTCGATACTTCGCGCCGGACTCGGTCATGCTCAAGCCCTGTTCCAACAGGTCCATTCCCTCGCTCGCCGCGCCACACTCGACACAAGCCTGCGCCAGGACACAGAGATTATGTTGCAAGCCAGCTGCCACACCCATCGCAGTGATCGCTGCAATTCCCTCGCGCATCTCTCCGATACCCTCCATCAAATTCCCCTCCTCAGCGAGCACCCAGCCGAGTTGGAACCTGCCCTCGGAGATCTCGCGCGCCAGGCCGAATTCCCTTGACAGCGCGATTGTGTTGCAAAGGGTGCGGCGCGCCTTGTCGGGCTCGTGCCGCAACAGATAGATATCGGTGAAGTTAGACAACGCCTGCGCTATCGTGAACGGATGGGACACTTCTTCGGCCAAGGCTACGGCGTCTCGGCATCGCTCGAGAGCTTGGTCAGGATAACCGCGAAGCCAAAGCATCTGCGCAGAGTAGTTCCTGCAGCAGACGCCTGGATCATGCCCTGTATAGATGTAAGTCAAGCGATGATCCCGATCCCGGTCGTAATTGGTGATGCCGTGATCCAGATGGTGTTCGGCCGCAGCGTTGTCTCCCATGTAAAACTTGGTGACCCATTGCCTATGGTGTGCTTCAAGGAGCAGGGCGTGATCGCCGGATGAACGTGCGAGCTCCAGGCATTGAAGGCCAAGTTCGTCAGCTGCGCGCAAATTGCCAGAAATCAAGTGATACGAGGCTTCACCGCAGAGCGCGACGAACAGTTGGTCCCTGTCACCCAGTTTTTCAGAAAGCGTGCGGGCTTTGGAAAAGGCCCGCAGGACCTCCGGCGATGCAAAGCCTCTGGTTGATATCATGGTCACGCCCAACGCTGTCTGCAGCTTAATCTCCTGTCGCAGGCGATCCTGTGAGTCCGGCAGGCAGGCAACGAGTTCGAGTCCCTTGTCCAAGTTGGCAATCGCTTCGGGATGGGCCGATCGCTCCAGGGCTTGTTGACCAGCCTTCAGCCAAAAGGCGACGGCTTGCTGAGGAAGGCCCGCGGCAGCGTAGTGGTGCGCCAGCGTCTCGGGCTCGGCCTCGGCAATCTCGGGGAACTGCACCTTCAGTTCGGAGGCGATAACGGCATGGATCTGCTGCCTTCGGCTCTTGAGGAGGCTCTGATAGGCGGTTTCCTGCACGAGCGCATGCTTGAACGTGTAGGTCGCCTCGGGTGGAACGCCACGTCGAAAAACGAGCTCGGATTCTTCAAGCTGCTGCAGGATGCCCTCGAGCCGGGCATCATCGTAACCGGTCACGGCAGACAGCAGACGATGCTGGAAGATACGGCCGATGCACGCGCCCATCTGAGCCACCTCCTTGACCGGAGGGAAACGGTCGAGGCGGGCCATCAGCGAGTCGTGCAGTGTCGACGGGATCGCAAGGGAGGGCAGCTGGCCCGAAAGGACATAGTGATCGCCCCTATCGATGAGCAGGCCTGACTCGAGAACAGTTTTAGTGAGTTCCTCGACGAACAGGGGCACGCCTTCCGTTTTGGCCAGGATCTGGTTTCTGACCTCTTTCGGCAGCGCTTTGCCGGCCACACGGTCGATTATTGCCGATCCTTGATCGCGATCGAGGCGGCTAAGGGGCAAAGCGGTGACGTACGAAAATAGAGTCCAACGCGGATGGAACTCGGGGCGGAAAGTGACGATCAGGAGGACCGGCAGGTCTTGAAGACCGTCGATCAGCATGTCGAGCCATTCGCTGCTCGTCGGATCGATCCAATGGGCATCCTCAACGCTCATTACGATGGGCTGAAGGGTTGCGAGTCCTTCGAGCAGTTGGATCAAGACCCTCAACGTGCGTGACCTCCGCGCCTGCGGCGTCAGCTTCAGGGGCGCGTAGCGGCCGGTGGTTTCGATCGACAACAATTCCGCCAGCAATGGTACCGCTTCGGCAATGTCGGAGACACCCTGTCGCAGCAGGGTTTCGAGCTTGTCGAGGTTCGTGTCAGAACTGTCGCTGCGCACCAGTCCTGCAGCGCGCGCGAGCTGCTTCGTGACGGGGTAGAGCGCGCTGTTAATGTGGTAGGGGGAACAGAAATAGCGCATCCGTGCGTGGGGCTCGCCGCTCAATAGTTCTTCCAGCGCGGCAGTCAGTCGCGACTTGCCGATGCCGGGTTCACCGGACAGCAAGACCACTTGGCCCTTTCCGGCACGAGCCTGCTGCCAGCGTTGAACAAGAAGCCCAAGCTCCTCGGTTCGCCCAACCAGCGGCGTGGCTACACTGTGAAGCGCATCAAAACGTCCCTCCGTATCGGCCTCGCCGATGATGCGCCAAGCTGGAACCGGAGTTGCGAAACCCTTGAGGTGGCGATGGCCCAGATCGATCGCGTCAAACAATCCGAGCACGAGCCGGTGCGTGCCGCCGGCGACCACGACGGTGTCGGGATCGGCCATGGCCTGCAAGCGTGCCGCCAGGTTTGGCGTTTCACCGGTGACGGCCTCTTCCTGCGCAGATCCTTCGCCAATCAGGTCGCCGACCACGACCAGACCAGTGGCAATGCCGACGCGAGCTGCAAGGCGTTCACCGAGCAGCGTCGTCAAACTCG
The DNA here is from genome assembly GCF_001908375.1 of Rhizobium etli 8C-3. Lineage (NCBI taxonomy): Bacteria > Pseudomonadati > Pseudomonadota > Alphaproteobacteria > Hyphomicrobiales > Rhizobiaceae > Rhizobium > Rhizobium etli. The sequence continues at coordinate 1,663,232 of NZ_CP017241.1, forward strand.
CGGTCGCCGCCACTGCGGCCAGACTCGCGCGTACCGCCCGTTCGGCATCGTCTTCGTGCGCGCGCGGCCAGCCGAAATAAGCGAGCACGCCATCGCCCATGAGCTTGGCAACATAGCCCTCGTAGCGTGCAATCTCGGCCGATACGGCAGTCTGGTAGGCACGGATGACGTCACGCATTTCTTCCGGATCGAGCCGCTGTGACAGCTCGGTCGAGCCCACCAGGTCGATGAACATCACTGTCAGCTGCCGCCGCTCAGCCTCACGTGCAGGCAGCACAGGCCCCGGAACCGGCACGGAACTCAGGGGCGAGGCGGTATCGTCATCGAGCGCGGCAATCGCCGCGAGGATCTTGCGGCGCGGGCCGATGGGTAGATCCAGCTCTCTCAGATCTTGCTCTGTGAGGTGCCGAAGCGCATCGAAATCAACTTCGTTCGCAGTGAACACTTCTGCGTACTTGTCCAATCCGAGGCGGGCCAGCCAAGAGGCGACATCCGGCATGAGATTACCTCGCTGGTCGGAAAATCTATCATGACCCTCGCGAGCCGTACAGCAACACTCCGCAATTCAGGTTTTCGCTTTCGCAGCAAACACCCGAGGTGGCTCGGGCGAATGTCCGATCGCAAGGCCGAAGCGCCTTTGATGGTGAACCTGGAGGTGAAAAGTCCTTGTGACTATTGACGAAGCGTTAACTGGTGGCACGGGCTGCGATATGGTTTAATGCGGACCCATCAAACGGCGCACGAAATGAAGGTACGCGAGGACATGCTGCCGTGAGCGCCACAAGACTGCTACTGATCCTGCCGCTGATGGCGACGTTCATCTACCTTGCCCTTGTAGGCTTGGTGTACTTTTCTCAGCGTGCTCTCCTCTTTCCCGGCGCCAGCGCCACACCCACTCCGGAGCGTACGCGCTGGGGCGAAAACGTATATATCCAGACGCCGGACGGAGAGGCGCTTCATGGACTCTACAGCCAGGGCGAATTCGACAAACCCTGCGTGCTCCTCTTTTTCGGAAATGGTGACCTCGTCGACAATTACGGCTTTCTCGCGCGGGCGCTGGCTGCGCGAGGCGTTGGAATGCTGGCCATTTCCTACCGGGGTTATCCGGATTCGACGGGCTCGCCGAGCGAGGAGGGGCTGCTGACCGACGGCATTGCCGCGTTTGACTGGCTTTCAGTACGGTCCAAAAGCGAGATCATTGTGCTAGGCCGATCGCTTGGCACCGGCGTCGCAGTGAACACGGCCGGGCAGAGGCCGGCCCTCGGGGTGATCCTGGTGTCCCCATACCTTTCGGTTCTGTCAGTGGCGCAGACGCATTATCCGGTCTTTCCGGTTGCACTTCTTATCAAGGATCCCTTCCGTTCGGACATCAAAATCGCGAAGGTGAGACAACCGAAGCTGTTCATCCACGGTCGACGTGACGACAGCATTCCTTTATCTTCGGGCGAGGCGTTATACCGCATCGCACCCGAACCCAAGCAAATGCTGATCTATGACGGTGCGGGTCACAACGACATCTTTAACGACGGCATGGTGCGCGACATGATCCGCTTCATCGAGACGCTGAGAGACGTCCTCTAGCAAGGCTGTTGAAGAAGTCAGTCGCGTTCGCAGGCGAAGCCCGAATCGTTTCCGTTGTGGATGTAGAAGTGCCCGACGTCCGGCGGAGACGAGAGCAGCCCATCCGCGACCACAGGCCGGGTCGCTCTCGTCTTGTCCCTCCCACGAGAACTCCGCGCAGGCTGATCCGTCGCGTGCGCCGTAGCCGACATCTTCTCCCAAAATGCCTTGAGAACCTAAAGCGCGACGGGGTCGTCTACCGGTCCATTTCGGGATCGAACGTCTCGATAGATACCTCGATCATTTGCCGAAGCGACCGGCTACGGCGTTGGCCCGGCAACTCCGGCGGAACTGGACCGGCATTGAGCTAGACAGCCGCTGATGTCGCACCACCAACGAGCGGCTTGCCTGACAGCAGCATCACCGGGCGGCGCCACCCCCAACAACCCGCCGACCAGAACACCGGTCGGCGGCCGCACGTTCCAATGGTCCGAGCTCGCTGTGCTTCGCACCGGACCGCCGGTGCCGTGCACCAAGAGGGACTGGCTTGGTTGGGAACAATGAAGGGGGCGCATCAATTCGACTGAAGCATTTCGATAAGGTCGTCGATTAGCCCCTGTGGGTCAGATTGGCCCTTGCCGTCCTCGGAACGATGGCCGCTCAGGGCCATGCCTATCGAGCCGTGCATAAGGGCCATGAACATGGCAGCCGTTCGCTCATCGTCGCCCGGCTTTATTGCTCCGCTCCTACGGAGGAATGCGATGGACTCTATGAAAAGACGTAGCGTTTTATTGGCGGTCTGGGCTAGCTCCTCGTCGTAACGTTCCCAGCGCCCAAAGATCAATCCAAACCGATTCGGGTAGCTAAGCCCCCAGTGAACATGTTCGTGGGCCATCTTCCGGAAGGCGGGATCGCCGGGTGTCGCTGAAATCGTGACCATCACAGCGGTTCTTGCACGTAGTTCCTGGGCGGCAACGGCAGCCAGTAATGCTTCCTTGTCCTGAAAAAGCTTGCATCACCTGGACTGCTGGGCAGATCTGCAGCGGCGCTGCATCTCCGCCAGAATTTGGTCAGTGTTAATGTCGCTGTGTTACCACAGCCCGAGGTCTATCTCAGCAGCGCCGACAAGTTCATCGATGAGGCCGGGTCACTCTCCAGTGATGCGACGAAGGGATTTCTCGGAAACTTCCTTGATGCCTTCAGGGCATGGGTCGAGAAGCTGGCGTAAGCAGAAGTGCCGACATCGTCAGCGAGTGAAAGCGGTCCTTTCTGCAAAACAGGATGGTTCATTGCGATCAGTTCATCGAATGGGTGTCGGGCGGGACCGGTAGATGCCGAAGCGTCCAGTGCCACGCAGAAAAATGATCAGGATCGAGCAAATGGTGAGGATCGAGCGCGCGCGGCGAGTTTCTGCCGACTAACGTCCCTTGTCGTCACAACAGGGGATTTTTTGGAATGACCTCAGGACTCGCAACGAAACGCCGGACGTTTTTGACCGGCATGGCGGCGATTGCCGCAACATCGATGCTCGCACCGGCAATCTCCATACGACCGGCCATTGCTCAACAAGGGGGCGGCGCTGCGATCATGCGGCCAATCCCGAAGACGGGGGAGATGATCCCGGCGGTCGGCCTGGGCACATTCGAGACCTTTGACGTCCGCCCAGGCGAACCGCGCGACAATGTGGGCGAGGTAATCCGCTTGTTCCATGTGCACGGTGGAAGGGTCATCGATACGTCACCACTCTACGGAATGTCTGAAGTGTGCGTCGGCGATTTCATCACCGATCTTGGCATCGCCGACGACATCTTCATCACCAACAAGACCTGGACGACCGGCGACTACCTTTCCGACAACAGCCATTCGGAACGGCAGCTCCGGAAGTCGCGGGAACGGCTGTGGCGGGATCGGATCGACGTGCTGCAGGTCCACAGTCTCGAAAACCACGACCAGGTCCGTCACTGGCTGGCCCAGAAGAAGACCGAGGGTTCTGTGCGCTATATCGGCATCACCCAGTGGAGCCCGGAATACTATGACACCATGGAGCGCCTCGTGAACACAGGCACTCTGGATTTCGTCCAGATCGCCTATACGATCCTGACGCGTGCCGCCGAACAACGGCTGCTCGATGCCTGCGCCGCAAACGGTGTTGCCGTTCAGGTCAACATCCCGTTTGAAAAGGCGTGGCTCTTTACGCCCGTGGCGGGACAACCAGTTCCAGATTTCGCCAAGGAGATGGGTATCGAGACCTGGGCGCAGTACTTCCTGAAATGGATCATCTCCCATCCGGCCGTCACGAATGTGATCCCCGCGACAAGCCAGCCACAGCACCTCGTCGACAACATGGGCGCGCTCTACGGCGAGCTGCCCGACCGGGCGACCCGTGAGCGCATGGCGGATTACTATACCGGGCTGACAGGCGTCGCTGACGCGCTTAAACAGCCTCCCTATCCTGGAAAAAAATATGGCGGCGTCGTCACATGGCCTTTCCCGCAACCACCCCAACGTACCTGACACTCATCCTCATTGCGTTTCCGGCCGCCGCCACGGCCGGGAGCGACCGTGTCACTATCGAGGGGTTCGCCATCGACAGGAGCGAGGTGACTATCGCCGATTTCGCCGCCTTCGCTGACGCGACCAAGCTGAGGACGGCCGCTGAGCGCGATGGCGGCGGTCACGAATGGGGAAGCGGATGGGAACGTCGTCCAGGCTGGTCTTATCGCAGCCCGTTTGGAGAACCACCGCAAGACGTGGCCGAACCCGCCGTTCATGTGAGCTGGTATGAGGCACGTGACTATTGCGCCTCAGTCGGCGGCCGACTGCCAACCCGCGCCGAATGGCAGCGCGCCGCCTATCGTGAATATGGAAACGGGTCGCGGGCGGGTTTCGTAGTCGGGAAAACCTATTCCTACCCGACAGGAGATACGCCCGAAGGGGCAAATACGAACGCTGGCGATCCGTGGCCTCGGCATGTCTCCGCCGCAACCACCCGCCAAGGCGTGAATGGCCTTTACGACATGGGTGGCAACGTCTGGGAATGGCTCGCCGACCGCGACGGTGACACTGCGCTCACGGCTGGCGGCTCGTGGTGGTACGGCCCGGATAAAATGCGGAAAGACGCCATGCAGTGGAAGCCTGCGGACTTCTATGTCGTCTACATCGGCTTCCGCTGCGCCTATGATCTGAATCGTAGCTTCACCTTCTGCGAGCTAGAGACCCTTCAGACTCTCAACCCTCACGTACTGTTGAACGGCGAGAGTTGAAGACCGCCGATTTCTAAATGCTTACGCCCGCAAACAGCCGTATCGTTCACCATCTGACCTGCAAGATGGTTTTGCAGGCGTGTAGGTGCGGACGTCGATGCAACAGAAGACGAGGAACGAAGGCTGGCAATTGACCCAGCCGCCCCAAGATCATCTGCGAATAGAGTGGCCAGGAGGTCGCTTCGAAACCGCGCGACGGCGGCGGACAGGAGAAGTAGAAGGCAAGATAGCACCGGACTTCCATCTGATCATGGTGACGCTCAGTGGCGGCGCAGCTCATCATGCGTTTCGAACCGACGACGGATATCGCTATGAGGGCCGCGACGCGAAGGGCATGGTTTCCTTTCTGCCTGCCGGCTGCAGTCGCGAGCTTCGCCTCCGCGACGTCGCTTGGGAATGGGGCGCGATTGCCATCGATCCGGCTGTGGCAAGCCCAAAGCTTCATGACGCCAAGTCGTTTCTCGTTGGTCGCGACGACTTCATCCATGGCATGACGGCGCAGATGCGCGGCCTTTGTCGTCGTGAAGGAAGTTTGGACCAGACCTACTGCTCGACGATGACTCTTGCTCTTTCGGAGTATCTGTCGAACAAGATTGCAGAACGCAGTCCGCACGGCCCGTCGCCGAAATACACCCTGACGAGACGACAGCTTCGTGACACCTATGAGAGAATTGATGCCCGACTGGCGGAGCCGATCTCGATTTCCGACCTCTCTCTTTCGCTTGGCATCTCGGAGGGGCATTTCTTCCGCGCCTTTCGCGGAGCAACCGGCCAGACGCCTCTGGAAGTGATATCCAGTCGCCGGATGGACCGAGCGGCTCGTCTTTTGCGCGAAACGGATTTACCGATCGTCGAGGTCGCAGCGCTCTGTGGGATCGCGAGTCCAAGTCACTTTGCGCGCCTGTTCCGCTCTCACAAAGGCCATTCGCCGTCGCTGTGGCGAAAGTAAGTGGCCTGCTGAACTCTCGCTTGAGGCCGTTCACTGCCTAAACTCAACGGCGCGCCGCCCGATCTCAATGTTTGGGTCAGAGCGGCCCCAAAGGGCCGCCTGCATCTCGCGAAACCCAGGATTTTTGCGACATCCGCAACACGATGACACCGTTGCTGGTGTCACCGTCCAACGATGGTATGAACACCGGGTGGGAGTCTGAAACGGTCCTGGGTCGCAACAAGGGATGGGCGACCTTCTGTCGAAATGCGCCAGACTTCGACAGCTCCGCCGGGTGAAGTGTTCTCATTTCTGTACCGATTGACGCCGACAAAGACATGGCGTCCGCCTCGATCGAAGGCGAGACCTTGGGGCAGAACCCCTGAGATCGGCCATTCGCCATGAAGTGTCAGCCGTCCGGTTTCGCGGTCCAACTCGTAAAGACTGAGCGAAGCCTGCTCAGTCCAGTCGCGCGAGCCTTCCGGTTTTCCGGTTCCGGGCAGGTTGGACGTTACCAGGAAACGGCCGTCAGGGCTGAAGGCAACCGTCTCGGCTCCCCAGCCTCCGAGAGTGATGTGGGGCACCGTATGCCGCGCTGCATCGCCGCGCGCGCCGACATTGGCGAGCCTGACGGTCGTCAAGATCCCCTCCCGCACACCGTAAAAGCCGTCGGTGTCGACGCCCCATTGAACGTCCGACGTCACGTAATAGCGGCCATCGGGTGAAAAGCGACCGACGAAAGGAAACTTGTTGGTGTGTACGCGGTTGCCCCAGGGATGGATGTCCGAGACGGTCGCGTCTTGACCGCGCACGACTTCGTAGAAGGCGACTTGATTGCGATCAACTAGGTTGACCGCTATGTACCGACCGCTAGGATGCCACTGCACCCAGGTCGACTTCAAGGGGATGGATCCGGTAGCCGGTTCGAGGTCAAGGCCGAAGTTGGTAACTGGGCCGAAGCGGCCGTCTGTGAGCGGAACGAACGCCAGCTCGCGGTCGGGATCGACAGTTATCGCAACGATCAGATCACCGGATGGGCTGACCGCAATGGCCTGTGGTTGGGTACCAATGCGTACGCTGTCCACGACCGGTGGGCGAGCGCCATCAAGGCGTACTGAACGGATCGTGTCGCCCTGCGGCAGTTCATCGAGGCGCGTTGCGCCCTCTGGCCGTTGGCGGAAGGTCTCCGCGACGAAGGCGTAAAGGCCATCAGGCGAAAGATCGAGCGCCCCAGGCGGGCCGTAATTTGAGTTCGATATCTTTATCGGCGATACCAACGGCGCGTCGCTCGATGGCGAGGTGATGATGGACAGCGTATCCCCGTGCTCGGCATCGAGAGGACCCAGTTCACCGGTCTCGTACACGGTTGGCACCATATCGGTGTCTGAGAGGACAAGGATCCTCTCGGCTTTAGGGGGGAAAGTCTCGGCAAGTGCGAGACTGGGGATCAGTACCATCGCCAGCGCGGCGATGCGCAAATGGGTTCGCATTAAATCTACCTCCAGTCGAGAGTGACGACCATTCCTCCCATCGCCGGCTCCAGTCGTCCAATCGATATTGAACATTCGGATATTTCCCATAGTAATATAGTTCTCCCGCTCATCGGATGTCCCGCGATGAACCTTGCCGCAGTAGATCTCAACTTACTCGTCGCCTTCGACGCATTGCTCGGCGAGGGGAGCGTGAGTGCCGCGGCGGCGCGTATCGGCCTCAGCCAGCCCGCCATGAGCAAGCGGCTGGCGCATCTGCGACATCTGTTTGCCGACGATCTGTTTGTCCGCAGTGCCGACGGCATGCGACCGACGGAAAAGGCATTAGACCTTGCTGATCCGATCCGGGCGGCACTGCGTCAGATTGAGGACGCGCTGGGCGGCCTTGGGCAGTTTTCGCCGGCCCGGTCGCAACGTGTTTTCAGAATTGCGACGACGGATCATGTTGCGGCCAGTCTGGTACCCGAACTGATGGCAACGTTGCGAAGGAATGCGCCAAGAACCTCCATCATCGTGCGAAGTCTTCATCGCCAGGAAGTGGTCGATCAGCTCGAGAAGGGCTCGGTCGATCTCGCAATTACCATCTTGCCGGATGCGCCGACCAGCATAAAGCGGTTGAACCTCTTCCACGTCGACTGGGTTTCGGTCGTGTCGGCCTCTCACCCGGAAATTCGCGATGAGCTAACCCTGGATCTCTACGTGAAGTATCCGCACATTGTGGTCACCCACGTCGGCGATCTCAAGGGCTATGTCGATCGTATGCTGGATGATCGCAACCTGAAGCGGACCGTTATGATGAGCCTGCCCTACGCATTGGCCGTGCCGCCGATTGTCGCGAGCACCGACATGATCTGCACCTTGTCAGCGAATCTGATCGGTCTTGCCGACTGGCCCGGGGTGCGATCTTTCCCCGTGCCCTTTGAGTATTCGGGCTACGAAGAGACAATGCTCTGGCATCGGCGGAATGACAGCGACCCCGGTCATCTGTGGCTGAGGCGCACGGTGCTGCAGGTGAGTGAAAAGGCGGGTGCCACGACCATTGATCGAAGAGCCGGCGCGGCCTAGGTCGCCCTCGATACAAAGCTTTCCCGCTGCCGGCCCCGTGCCCGTGCGAACTCTACGAAAACCCGCAACTTCGGCAACAGCGAGTTCCGCTTTGGATAATAGAGAAAGAGGCCGGGCGACTCGATTGCGCAATCATCGACCACGCTGACTAGACGTCCCGACGACAGACGCTCTTCAATGACCGGCTCCGCCACGTAAATCAAGCCAAGTCCCTTAAGCGCCGCCGCGACCATCGCCGGTGTATCGTTAAGGATCATCGGCCCCTTTACTGCCACTTCATAGGTCCGCTTGCCGTCCCGAAAGGTCCAGTTGATGATCTTTCCGGAAGTGCCGAGGCGGAACCGGATGCAGCGATGATCGCCAAGATCGTTCGGGTGTTCGGGTTTCGGATTTTGCGCGAAGTAGGACGGTGAGCCCGCCACAATGAACCGGAAGGACGGCGAAAGCCGAACGGCAACCATGTCGGGCTGAATCCGTTCGCCCAGCCGGATTCCCGCATCGAACCCGTTCGCGGCAATGTCCGACAGACCGTCTTCGGCGAAGAGCTCAACTTCAATCCCTGGGTAGGCTTCACAGAACTCGCGTAACGGATCGAGGAGGAACGGAATGACCCCTCGCGAGGCGTTGAGGCGCAGGGTTCCTGACGGGCGGCCGCTGTAAATCCTCAGTGTCGTGAAGCAGGCTTCCAGATTTTCAAGCGCCGGCCGCGCCTGCTCTAAGAAGATCATGCCCGCTTCGGTAAGCCCGACGCTGCGGGTGGTCCTGGAGAGCAGCGCCGTGCCCAGGTTGGTTTCGAGCGCCTTGACCATCTGGCTCACGGCCGAGGGCGAGACGCCGAGGTCGGCGGCGGCGGCGCGAAAGCTCATGCGCTCGGCCACCTTGATGAAGGCCGCCACTGCGTCGGTGTCCGTTCGCTTGAGCATGACGTCACTTTCTCGGAACTCTCTTCGTCCTTGAACGCGGTGATTGTGAAGCATGCGTGATTAACCTGTGCATTTGAAGCCTTATTATCGATTGTGGCTAATCGACATAACTTTTTAAGCACAAACTGTGGAAACCGGATCGTTGGCTCATGAAATTGCAGATCGTCATTCAACGAAGTTCCAAGGCTGTAGCGGCACTCGCTGCAATCTTCGTTACCGCCTTCGCCCTGATGGTCCAGTCGTCGGATTTTCGGCCCGCGACATGGATCCCCGGTCCACACTCGCAAGGCGCGCGCAACGAGGATTTGAGCGGAGCACGCCCCGTTGCGCAGGAGATCTTGTCGGGCCCGGAAGATGTCGCCGTCGACAGTCGTGGCCGCGTCTTCACCGGCACCGTCGATGGGATTATCTGGCGCGCCGATCTCACCGCCGGGACGCCGCGCTTCGAACGGTTCGCGTCCGTCGGAGGACGCCCGCTTGGATTGGTGATCGGCGCGAATGACCTCCTCTATGTGGCCAATCACGGCATGGGGCTGCAGGCGGTTTCGCCCGATGGCGAAGTGAGCAGCCTGCTGACCGAAGTGGCCGGCACGCCGATCCTGTTTGCCAACGATCTCGCCATGGATGTCGACGGGATCATCTATCTTTCGGACTCGAGCAGCCGCTACAACGTCTCTACTATCGGCGTTCAGGGAACCTATGGGGTGCCGGACCTTCTGGAGGGTCGTCCATTCGGCAGAGTGATCCGCTTTGACACGCGAAGCAGGGTGGCCTCTGTGCTCGCAACTGGCCTCTATTTCCCCAACGGCATCGCCATAAGTCGGGACAGCCGATCGATCGTCGTAGCAGAGACCAACCGTTACCGATTGTCGCGCATTTGGCTCGACGCCCCTCGCACAGGAGAGCGTGAAACGCTGGTCGATAATTTGAAGGGCTCGGCTGACGGTCTGACTGGAATCGGCGACGGCAGAATGCTGCTTGCCGCCTATCATCGAAGCCTGGTGCTCGACGAAAGCGTCCTGCCAAGCTGGTTGATGCGGCACGTCATCGCGCGGCTGCCCAATTCCATCTTCACCCGCAATGCTCCAGACGGCTTCATCTGCGTTATCGACGATCAGACGGGTGAGGTTCTGCAAGAGTTCCACGGGGGGACCGAGGAAGCGGCTGCGCCGGCCAACGCCGTCCTGTGGAATGGCGAGCTCTTCATCGGAACGCTTTTCGCATCGGCCGTGACGAGGATCGAGCTGCCTATCGCACTGCCGTTCACCCAGACCTCAGCGAATTAACGGCGAGGAACATTGTGGACATCGACCCGATTGGCGAAGTCATGGCCTGGATCGCCGCCTGCGGGGCAGCGGGGCTGTTCGGCATAGCCCTCGCTGAGCGTTTCGTGCCCGTGCTACCTTCCTACGGGCTTCTCGTCGCTGTCGGCATCGCCGCGGCAGAGGGCGCGTGGTCACTCCCGGCCGCTCTTCTCGCCTCGATCACCGGCAGCCTTCTGGGCTGTATCATATGTTATTGGCTAGCGAAGGCCCTTGGAGAGGCGCGATCACGGGCGCTTCTCTACAGGGGCGGTCGTCTCTTCGGACTATCGGCTGGACGCATCGAGCGCTGGACGGCGAGTTTATGCGACAACCAAGCAAGGTTTGCGATCGCAGCGCAGCTCGTCCCGACTGTCAGGCTGCTTGCGCCGTGGCTCGCAGGACTCCTGCGCGTTAAGGCAGCCCGCTTCGTGACGGCTTCCGCGTGCGGCGTCGCACTCTGGAACAGCATCTTCATCGGATTGGGAGTCGCGACCTCCACCGTGCTCGACGTCGCCAATGCCTCTGTTCTGGCGCTGATCGTGTTATTGCTTCTGGTATTTTCAGAGGGTGTTTTCGTCGTGATTTGGACTCACTGGCGGCCGGCAGTTTCCGAGGGGACCCGAATTAATGACCAGTGAGGCACAAATTCCGGAGCACGATACGCTTAGCGACCTCATCAGGTTCTTCCGTGCCTGGCTATCAGATCCGCTTCGCGTCGCGGCAATCATACCCTCGGGCGTGGCCTTGGCGAATGCCATGACGAGAGAAATCTCAATCGCTACAGGGCCAGTGCTCGAGCTGGGTGCCGGCACCGGAGTGTTCACCCGCGGGCTCATCGCCCGCGGCATTCCCGAGGACCAACTCATGCTCGTCGAGTCCGGATCCGATTTCGCCGAACTTCTCCAACTCCGCTTTCCCCGAGCTCATACGCTCCGGATAGATGCGACTCGGATCCGAGATGTCGCGCTATCTGGCCAAGAAGGCGCTGGCGCGGTAGTTAGTGGATTGCCGCTCCTTTCGATGCCACCGCGAAAGGTCATCGCCATACTGGATGGAGCGTTCAGCCACCTGCGGCCGGGCGGTGCGTTCTGTCAGTTCACTTATGGTCCGCGATGCCCTGTGCCACGCACCGTGCTAGATCGCCTTGGGCTAAAAGCGGCGCGGATCGGCGGCACAATGGCAAATCTTCCGCCCGCCAGCGTCTACCGAATCCGCCGGCGGCCGCCGCCCGCTTTTTCGGTCCGTATGAAAGCGACGTAATATCTCCCTCCGCCAATGCGTACGAGCCGTCATTCGCGTCGCGGATCCAGTCGGACGAGACGGCAGGCAACGCCGAGCGGGCGCGCCGGCTGCATCCGATAGCTTCGGAGTACTATATCTATGTTTATGGCCGGGCGCTCCGTGCCGCCGGTAGGATCGATGAAGCCGACCGGGTCTTGCGGGAATGCCTGCTCCGGGTGCCGCGCGAGCCAGGCCCGTTGGTGCCGGAAAGCGCGCAATGACTTGCCTTTCCATGGGGCGAGGACTGGGGCGGTTCACTGGTTGCGGGCAGGGAACCGCTCCATCGAGTTGGCAGAGTCAGATGGCGAGGACCGGCAAGCCGGGGAACACTAACGCGTGAACTGGCGATTTGATTTCAACGTTCGCGTTTGTTTCATAATTTGTTCTGAGAAGTATTTTCCGGGCACTTTTCAGTGCCCGGCGATGGTAAATGTGGCGTTGGCCAGTTTCAGGTCCCAAAATGGCCAATACTGAGCTTATTTGGCCAGTACTAGGTTTGCTTTCTCAAAGACACACGGGACAGTCCAACAGGTACTCAAGAGCACCCACTTGTACTTCCACACGTATCGCACTTCTCGCAGGTTCCATTCCGCACCATCGTGAAGTTCTGGCACTCGGTGCACATGTTGCCCGTATAGCCCTGCATGATGGAGCGGGCGCGGCGTTCGGCTTCGACCTTCTTGGCTTCGGTCTTGGCAGAGGCTGCGTCGGCAGCGGCAGCGTCGGTGAAGAGCGTGCTGGATTCCTCAACGATCTCTTCGGCGATTTCCTCCGCTAGTTCCTTGGCGCGTTCCTCGTAATCGCGCTTGAAAGCGACGACTTCGGAGGAGGCGGCGACGGTTTCGAGCTTGCGCACGGTGTTGCCGGCAATCGCTGTGATCGTCGCGCCCGAGGAGGCGCGGGCGGGGGCGGCTGTTGCAGCCCCCTTGATCTCCGATGCCGGGCGCTCGGTCCCGGTTCCGGAAACCAGCGTTGGCTTATAGCCGCGAGTCAGGCCCTTGGAGACGACGTCCGCCTTGCCTTCCGACACGCCGCGGCCGAGGGCCGTGTTGTTGAAGTCGGACGTATCGACATGCGCCAGATCGTGGCGGCCGAGATAGGAGATGGCGAGTTCGCGGAATACGTAGTCGAGAATCGACGTCGCATTCTTGATCGCGTCGTTGCCGGTGACGATGCCAGCCGGCTCGAACTTCGTGAAGGTGAAGGCATCGACATATTCCTCGAGCGGCACGCCATATTGCAGGCCGAGCGAGACCGAGATCGCGAAGTTGTTGATGAAGGCACGAAGGGCCGAACCTTCCTTGTTCATGTCGAGAAAGATCTCGCCGAGACGGCCGTCGTCATATTCGCCGGTGCGCAGGAAGATCGTGTGACCACCGATCTTTGCCTTCTGAGTGTAGCCCTTGCGGCGGCCCGGCAGCTTTTCCTGGCTGCGCACGACCTTCTCGATCACCCGCTCGATGATCTTCTCGGTGACGGTAACGGCCTGAGCGGCTGTTGGCTGGGCCATCAGTTCCTCCAGCGCGTCCTCGTCGCCTTCGTCCTCGATCAGAGAAGCGTTCAGTGGCTGCGAGAGCTTTGAGCCGTCGCGGTAAAGCGCGTTGGCCTTGAGGCCGAGCTTCCAGGAAAGCATGTAGGCGCTTTTGCAATCGTCGACGGTTGCATCGTTCGGCATGTTGATCGTCTTGGAGATTGCACCCGAGATGAAGGGCTGGGCAGCCGCCATCATGCGGATGTGGCTTTCGACCGAGAGATAACGCTTGCCGATCTTGCCGCAGGGATTGGCGCAATCGAAGACGGCGAGGTGCTCGTTCTTGAGGAACGGAGCACCTTCCAGCGTCATGGCGCCGCAAACATGGATGTTTGCCGCCTCGATATCCTTCTTCGAGAACCCCAGGTGGTCGAGCAGGTTGAAGCTCATGTCGGCAAGCTGTTCGTCCGAAACCTTCAGCGTGCCCTTTAGGAAGTCGAGCCCAAGCGTCCACTGGTTGAAGACGAACTTGATGTCGAAGGCCGACTTCAGCGCGGCGTTGACGGCCTCGACCTTCTCGTCGGTGAAGCCCCTGGCCCTCAGCGTCGAGGGGTTGATGGCGGGCGCCTGGTTCAGATTGCCGTGACCCACAGCATAGGCTTCGATCTCGGCAATCTGGCTTTCGGAGTAGCCGAGCGTGCGCAGCGCTTCCGGTACGCCACGGTTGATGATCTTGAAGTAGCCCCCGCCGGCAAGCTTCTTGAACTTGACGAGCGCGAAGTCGGGCTCGATGCCGGTCGTGTCGCAATCCATAACGAGGCCGATCGTTCCGGTCGGCGCAATCACGGTTGCCTGGGCGTTGCGGTAGCCGTGCTTTTCGCCGAGTTCCAGTGCCTTGTCCCAGGCGCTCTTGGCGTGCGCGGCGAGATCCTGGTCCGGATTTTCGGCGTGGATGAGGGCGACCGGGTTGATCGACAGGCCTTCATAGCCCGACCTCTCGCCATAGGCGGCACGGCGATGGTTGCGGATGACGCGCAGCATGTTCTCGCGGTTCGGCGCAAACATCGGGAACGGGCCGAGTTCGGCGGCCATTTCCGCCGAGGTGGCATAGGAAATGCCGGTCATGATCGCCGTCAGGGAGCCTGCGATGGCGCGGGCTTCGTCGCTGTCATATGGAATTCCGGACGACATCAGCAGGCCGCCGATATTGGCATAGCCGAGACCGATCGTGCGGTATTCGTAGGAGAGTTCGGCAATTCGACGCGAGGGGAACTGCGCCATCATCACGGAGATTTCGAGCACGACGCTCCACAGACGCACGGCATGCTCGTAGTCGGCGATGTTGATGCGCTTTGTCGCGGCATCCTTGAACTGCATGAGGTTCAGCGAGGCAAGGTTGCAGGCCGTGTCGTCGAGGAACATGTATTCCGAGCACGGGTTGGAGGCGCGGATCGGGCCGGCGGCCGGGCTGGTGTGCCAGTCGTTCATCGTCGTGTTGAAGTGCAGGCCCGGATCGGCCGATGCCCAGGCGGCGTAGGAGATCGTCTCCCAGAGGTCGCGGGCCTTCAGCGTCTTCATGACCTTGCCGTCCTTGCGGGCCGTCAGGTTCCAATCGCCATCGGCTTCGACGGCGCGCAGGAAGTCGTCGCGAATCGAGACCGAATTGTTGGAGTTTTGGCCGGAAACGGTGAGGTAGGCTTCACTATCCCAGTCCGTGTCGTAGGTCTTGAACTCCATATCCTTGTAGCCCTGGCGGGCGAACTGGATGACGCGGCTCACATAGTTTTCCGGAACCTGGTCCTTTTTGGCGGCGCGGATTTCGCGCTTGAGGGCAGGGTTCTTGGTCGGGTCGAAGCAATCTGCATCGGCGCCGCCTTCGCAATTGAAGCAGGCCTTCATGATCGCCTTCAGGTGCTTTGCGACGATCTTCGAGCCGGTGACGAGTGCCGCAACCTTCTGCTCTTCCTTGACCTTCCAGTTGATGTATTCCTCGATGTCCGGGTGATCGATGTCGACGACGACCATCTTGGCCGCACGGCGTGTCGTGCCGCCCGACTTGATGGCGCCCGCCGCACGGTCGCCGATCTTCAGGAAGCTCATCAGGCCGGAGGAGCGGCCACCGCCGGAAAGCTTTTCGCCTTCGCCGCGAAGATATGAGAAGTTGGAGCCGGTGCCGGAGCCGTATTTGAACAGGCGGGCCTCGCGAACCCAGAGATCCATGATGCCGCCTTCGTTGACGAGGTCGTCCTCGACAGACTGGATGAAGCAGGCATGCGGCTGGGGATGCTCGTAGGCCGATTTGGACTTCGTCAGCTTACCTGTGAAGGGGTCGACATAGAAGTGGCCCTGGCCGGGACCGTCAATGCCATAGGCCCAGTGCATGCCGGTGTTGAACCACTGCGGGGAATTCGGGGCGACGCGTTGGGTGGCGAGCATGTAGGCGAGTTCGTCTCGGAAGGCAGAGGCATCTTCCTCAGACGAGAAATACCCGCCCTTCCAGCCCCAGTAGGTCCAGGTGCCGGCCAGGCGGTCGAACACCTGGCGGGCATCGATTTCGGAGCCGTACTGCTGCTCCTTCGGCAGTTCCTTGAGGGCTGCCTCATCGGCAACCGAACGCCACAGGAAAGAGGGAACGTCGTTTTCCTCGACCTTCTTCAGCTTTGCCGGAACCCCGGCCTTGCGGAAATATTTCTGGGCAAGGATATCGGCCGCGACTTGGGAGAACTGCGCGGGAACGTCGATGTTCTCAAGGCGGAAGACGATCGAACCGTCTGGGTTCTTGATCTCGCTCGTCGCCTTGCGAAAATCGATGTCCGCGTAAGCGCTCTGGCCTGCCTTTGTGAAACGGCGTTCTATCCGCATGTCCTTGCACCTCTGTTTGCGCGCCCCATCCCCGTTGACCAGGGCGCAAGTTTCCTCATCCGGCAGCGCCGGAAGATGCGCAGCCAGTTCTCGTTTCCGTACCGTCACAGGAGTGTCATCCGGAGATGTCGTTCCTGTATCTTGTGGTGATGGTGGCTGCAAACACTAAATATAGTATTAACAGCTTATTATCGCCAGCCCCGGATGTCACTTTTTTGGAGGTCAAAATCGCGCAGAAATCCCCTCACGGCTCCCATCCCATCATGGATGCAACGCCCTGATTCCACGCTCGAATTTTGAAGGGAACCGGCCTCGTTAAACCCGGTCCAGCTGCCGCCGCAACATCGCAAACCATTAAGTGAGAAATGGGCGATTCCGTCAAGGGGTGGTTTTTAACGAAGCGTTCACCACAACATATTGTGGACGGCCCTGTGAAGACCGGGGAAAAGCCTGGAGGCCCTGAATTTCAGGGCTTTGCGGGCTTCGGATACCTGAAAAGCGGGGACGAAAAGAAAAAGTTGGCCGATTCCAAATCTAAGGATGGCATTTTCAACCCGGATCGGCATCGCGATTCGGGCAGCCTCACATCGCATCAAGCGCGACGGTCACGGTGGCGATGCCGATCGCCGCTCCAGCCTCGTCGCGAATGGTGAAACTGGCCTGCGCCTCCAGAATTTGCGTGATCTCGTCGCGCTCGGCGCGATCGACGAAAGTCTCGTCCGAATCGCGCGCGAAGGTCTGGAGAAACTTGTTTTCGTCGGCCTGCCAGAAATCCATCGTCACTCTGCTCTCGCCGACATTGAGCCCATTCCTGTCGGTAATGAAGAACTCGACGATAACGCCCTGCGACGCATCCTGTTTTTCCTTCAGGTAGCGCGAAACGGGCGTGGATAAAATAGCGGACACCATTTGCAGGTCGCCGGTTTCCACTTCGGACCGATAGGTCGAATCAAGGACCTGGATATCTGTGCTGCTGACGTCATTGAATTTGGCGTTCTGCTCTCTGATCGCCGCGAGAACCATCGGTGTGCTGATCATCGGCCGGACGACAGTATCCACATATCCACGGACGACGACGACGTAAGCTGGTTCTGCAGAGGCCGGGACGGGCAACAACGAGGGGATCGCCAGCCCTGAAGCGACGACCGCCCTAACCCAACCCCGGTATGCCATTCCCCTCTTCCTTGCTCCGCGCGTTTCGCCCCCGCGCGATCCGTGAACCGGCCCCTTTGGCATGGCGCGCTCCGATGCGCGTGCAGGCCGGCTCGCATAATATATCTGCAGTCTTACTAAAATGACAATTCCGCCTGGAGTTTACTCGTGGCTGAATAGCCCGACGTTATCAGCGCGGACCTTTGGCGATAGGCTCCTGATAGGTGAACCCCATGTCCCAAGGAAAGTAGATCCAGGTGTCCTGGCTGACCTCTGTGACGAAGGTGTCGACTGTCGGCACGCCGAGCGGTTTTGCGTAGACGCAGGCAAAATGGGCCTTGGGCAGCATGGCGCGCACTTGTACAGCCGTCTTGCCGGTATCGGTGAGGTCGTCGATGACGAGGATGCCTTCCCCGCCATTTTCCTTGAGCTCGGGGGCAATGCCCTTCAGCACGACCATATCCCCCTGGTTCACATAATCATGATAAGAAGCGACACAGACCGTTTCGATCAGGCGGATGTCGAGTTCACGGCAGATGATTGCCGCAGGAACCAGGCCGCCGCGGGTGATGCAGACAATGCCCTTGAATTCCTTATTGAGGCCGGCGATGCGCCAGGCAAGCGCGCGGGCGTCGCGATGGAACTGATCCCAGGAAACGGGAAAGGCTTTATCGGGAAAGGACATCGGGCTGCTCCGCGGCATGAAATGAAAAAATCCGTCGGCGACCAAGCGCAATCCGTCAAACGCTAATCGCGCAGGGCCAACCCGTGCGAAAGGAAGTGCCGGAGCCCGTCACCGGTTGCCGCAATTAGCGGGATTTGCGGATAAAACGCAAGTCCTGCGGTGCTTCGTCAGCGCGAGAGGAGGGTGAGCGCCGTCATCGACTGCAAGAGCGACTTCGTCGTGCCGCCGAAGATCATCTGCCAGAGGCGCGAATGGGTGTATGCACCCATCACCAGGAGATCGATGCTGTTGTCGGAGAGGCGGTTTTCGATGACGTTCGAGGCGCTCTTATGGGGGCCTTCCGCGACGGCAAGCGTCGCCTTCACGCCGTGGCGGGAAAGCGTGGCAGCGATCTCCGCTCCTGCCAGGCCAGCCGTCTGCATCGCCGAGTCCACAGGATCGACGGAAAAGACCTCGACTTCGTCGGCAGCCTTCAGGATCGGCATGGCATCGAATGTTGCGCGTGCGGCTTCCTTTGAGCCGTTCCAGGCGATCATCACACGTTTGATCGCTTTCGGTTGCCGCAAGATATAGGGGATCATCAGGACCGGACGGCCGCTTTCGAAAAGAAAGCTGTCGATATCGACCTGGCTGTCAGATGGTTTGGAAGGATCCGCTTGCGCGGCGATCAACAGGTCCGCGCTGCGGGCGCTCTCGATCAGCGGCGATGAGCCGTAACCCGCCGAGGTGGCGAAGCTGCGCCATTCGAACGATGCGCCGGACGCTTCGGCTTTCAGGCGGAAGATGCGCTCCACTTCCACAGTCTCGGAATGCGCCATGTCCTGCAGCGCCTGAACAGCGACTGGATCGGGAATTTCCATCGGAGCGACCAGCGGCACGGCCGAGATGTTTTCGGCGTGGAGACCGATGACATGGGCATCGTTTTCGGCGGCAAGCGCAAAGGCAAAATCGGAAACCGCACGGCTGTTGTCGGCCGTATCGAGAATGGCGAGTATCGTCTTGTAAGGCATATCTATTCTCCTCGGCGACTGAAATGGCTTGGTAAGCAGGAAATGCGTTGTCGGTGGACCCGGTTCCTTGGTTGCTCGAGGGCTGTGTGCTGCTGCTCTAAGCTTCGGCCGACCGGTTTTCGTCAATCTCCCTGGTCCTGCGAATGTTCTCGATCATGGCGTGAACCTCGGCTCCCGCCGCATCGACAGCCGCCTGCGATCGGCCGCGCACGACGATCTCCGTCGAGAATTTCTGGCCGACATAGCGCGGATAGGAGCCGATGCTGGTGTCCGGGTGCGTCTTCTGGATGGCGGCAAGCAGCGTGCCGATGTCACCTTCGGCATAGGGACAGGCGATAGCCAGCGACAGCATCCGCTGCCCGGTGCGAAGCGACGGCAGAACATTGTCGACCATGGCCCGGAACACCTGCGGCACGCCCGCCATAACGTAGACGTTGCCGATGACGAATCCGGGCGCAGTCGACACCGGGTTGGCGATGTGCGCCGCTCCGCGCGGCATACGCGCCATTCGTTTGCGCGCTTCGGTGAAGTCCATCTCGCGCCGCTTGTACATGTCACCGAGCAGTGTCATGGCGGCTGCATCATAATCGCAGGGAACGCCGAAAGCCTTCGAGACTGCGTCCGCGGTTATATCGTCATGCGTCGGGCCGATACCGCCCGAGGTAAAGACGTAGTCATATTTGCAGCGGAGCGCGTTCAGAGCCTCGACGATCGCATCCTCGTCATCGGCGACGATCCGCACCTCCTTGAGATCGATGCCGGAAAGCTGAAGCATATCCGCCAGATGGCCAATGTTCTTGTCCTTGGTCCGGCCCGACAGAAGCTCATCGCCGATGGCGAGCATGGCGGCGGTGATGAAGGTTTCAGTGCTCATGAGAGATATCCGATGATGGGGCTTTGCTATAGGTAGCGCCGTTTTCGAGGCTTGCAAATGGCGGCACCCGGTTGCGGCAGAAGGCGAGATCGGGAACCCCGCGATGCTCCGGACCCCTGTTCCTGAGTTCGTAGCCGGCCGAGCGGAGCTCGATCTCCTGGACCTCAGTCGCTTGCTCTCCATACAAACGCGTGCGCAGCCTTCAAGCTGGCCCTTCGCCTGTTTCATGTCGGTCTGGCCTGAGGATCGAGCGGAGACGATATGACGATCCGATCAACACTTCCGAAAAACGATGAAATTGAAAGATGGCGACATATCACCCTCAGCACTCATCAGTGCATGCGCTGTGGGCTTTCCAACGCCCGCCGGGGAAATGGATGCGAGCGTTTCGGAAATTGCTACTGGCGCCCATGATGCACCCGGCTATCTCACAATCCAGTTTTTCGAGGGTGAGGCCGCGAATGCTCTGGATCTCGCGTGTATGGTCCCCCGCAGCGTTTCGAAGTCTGCGATCCTGAAGACATCGCTGCGGACAGCGTCGGCGGCATTTCCAATGTCTTGTGCCGCAACCTCGAGCGAGCGCCGCTTGATCGCGGCCGGTGACGACGACAAAATCGCTTCAAAGATGGAGGCCCAGCGGGCTCATCGCTGCGCCGTTGCCTGGCCAGACTGGCATCGTCCAATTTCTGATGATTTTAACCGAAGCAGTAGTGGCGCCAAAGCCGGTCGCTACCCGTGAAATTGCATGGCTATGATCAGCAACATGGTCCCGGCAAGCATGCTCCCCAACAAACAAGCGGCGGCTGTCTTGTAAAACTTGAGACGCCGCGCCCTTTCTCCACTCCAATCGTAAACCATCGTCTTACTCCCACAAGACAAGCTTACACGCATCGTGGCACTGTAATTCCTGCATCCGCAAAGGCGCCTTTAAGCCCTGCCGGCTTTCAGACGCCGGCATAAAATCATATTTATTGGGATTGATAAAGATGGTGGGGCGAGTCCAGCAGGCCCATATTCTCCCCGCCCGTGCTGTGCGGCCTGCAATTCGTGTTATGTGCCACTAGGGCCGGAGATTTTGATGCGCGCTGTTTTCGCTTTCCTGCTGGTCGTTCTTCCCCTTGCCGGATGCAACACGGCTCCGCCGGATCCCATCCGCGGCAGCCTCACCTATGGCAGAACCGTCCGCGTTCCCGCGCGAGCGGGCTACACCGTCAAGCACGAGTTTCCGGACAAGTTCGGATACCGTGTCTATGAAAGATACGTGGTTCAGCCAGACGGAACGCTGAAACTCATCTCCCGCCGAACGGGCTCCGACTACTGGCACTTCCCCCGCATGAGATGATGAGTGGCCTTGCGTTGGAAAAAATTCGCGTGGCGGCTGCGTGCTGGTGCGGGCGACGGGGATCGAACCCGTAAGGCCTAAGGCCGAGGGATTTTAAGTCCCTTGCGTCTACCAGTTTCGCCACGCCCGCGCGCGATCCTCAATTAACGACCGGAGCGATTCAGTCAAGAGCGCCGGCGGCGGCACCGGTTTGCGGCTTGGAAAGGGGAACCGCCTCTATCCTCTGCTTCATCTGCCCGCGCCGGTAGGCAGCACGGCCGGTAAGAATGCCAAGCATCGCGCCGGCTGCCTTGATGACCGCATCGTGCAGGCGTGCATGACGTGTCGGCGACAGGTATTGCAGGAACTCGATTGCGAGTGCACCAAAGATCAGCAGCAGCGCGACGAGCTTCCACTGCTTCGGATAGCCGAGCGCAAAAAGGAAGCCGGTGACGGCATAGGCAAGCCCGCGGTCGGCGTTGACGCTGGTCATCGTATGCGGCCTGAGGCCGATCGGCGAGATGGTGACGAAAATGATGGCGGCAAGCAGCAGCCAGGCGAGCGGTCGCGTCAAACGGGATGTAATCATGCCGTCACGTTAGCAGCATTGCACAGCAAACGCACGGGGGAGCTGCAGCAATCAGCCAAAGACGATGTAAGGCTTTCGGCGGAGCGAACGGCACGGCGGTTAAACGGACTTCTATTGCCAGCCGACCTGTGCCATAGCGAAGCTTGAGACAGGAATGGACCGATGACCGTCAAAAGACAGGATGTAGATCGCGCGGAAGAGGCGCTGCGCAGCCTCTTTCCGGCAACGCCGCTGCAGCTCAACGACCATCTTTCGGCGCGCTACGATGCTGAAATCTGGCTGAAGCGGGAGGATCTGTCGCCCGTCCGTTCCTACAAGATCCGCGGCGCCTTCAATTTCTTCCGCAAGGCGATTGCCGAAGGGAGCGGCGAGCGACTTTTCATCTGCGCATCGGCGGGCAACCATGCGCAGGGCTTTGCCTTTGTCTGCCGCCATTTCGGCGTTCAGGGCGTCGTCTTCATGCCAGTGACGACGCCGCAGCAGAAGATCGACAAGACGCGCATGTTCGGCGCCGAGTTCATCACCATTAAGCTTTACGGTGATTTCTTTGACCAGTGTTATCAGGCCGCGCGCGTCCATGCGGAGGTGGCCGGAGGCGTCATGGTGCCGCCCTTCGACCATGAGGACATCATCGAGGGGCAGGCAACGGTTGCAGCCGAAATCATGCAGCAGCTGCCGGAGGGCAGGGTGCCGGACATGCTGGTCCTGCCGGTCGGCGGCGGCGGGCTTGCTGCGGGCATTACGGGCTATCTCAAGGGCTCGCTCCCGAATTCCGCCTTTGTCTTCACCGAGCCGGCAGGCGCGCCTAGTTTGAAACGGAGCATCGAGGCCGGCGAAGTGGTGACGCTTTCCAAGGTCGACAATTTTGTCGATGGCGCGGCCGTTGCCCGAATCGGCGACCTGAATTTCGCAGCACTCAAAAGCTTTGCAGCCGGGCAGGTCATGCTGATGCCGGAGAACGCCATCTGTGTGACGATCTCGGAAATGCTTAATGTCGAGGGCGTCGTGTTGGAGCCCGCAGGGGCTTTGTCTTTGACAGCGATCGCGGCGATGGACCCGCACGCCATCC
Source organism: Rhizobium etli 8C-3 (assembly GCF_001908375.1). Taxonomy (NCBI): domain Bacteria; kingdom Pseudomonadati; phylum Pseudomonadota; class Alphaproteobacteria; order Hyphomicrobiales; family Rhizobiaceae; genus Rhizobium; species Rhizobium etli. The sequence goes on from NZ_CP017241.1 coordinate 1,686,079, forward strand.
GCGGCAAGACGATCGTGGCCGTCGTCTCCGGTGGCAATTTCGACTTCGAGCGGCTGCCCGACGTCAAGGAGCGCGCGATGCGTTACGCCGGGCTGAAGAAATACTTCATCCTGCGGCTGCCGCAGCGCCCGGGCGCCCTTCGCGATTTCCTCAATCTTTTGGGGCCTGACGACGACATCGCCCGCTTCGAATACCTGAAGAAGACTGCACGCAACTTCGGCTCCGTCCTGATCGGCATCGAAACCAAGGCGCCGGAGAACTTCGCCACGCTGATTTCGAATTTCGAAAAGGCCGGCATGGGCTTCGAGGACATCACTGAAAACGACATCCTCGCCAACCTCATCATTTGACTTTGCGGGCGCGAGCTGCCCGTGTTAAAGGCGGAACATGGCTTCGATCTTTTCCAGCATTTTCTCGATGTTTTCCGGTGGCGGCAAATCCGCCGAGGCGAGCGCGGGCCCGAAGGGCGAGCCGCAGCTTTACGCCGATTGTACAATCTACGCTGAGCCGCGCAAGGAAGGCGGACAGTTCCGCCTGGCAGGCCGTATTGAAAAGACGGTCGGCGGCGAGGTCTTGGTGCGCAATTTTATCCGCGCCGACATGTTCTCGTCTTCGGACGATGCGATCGAATGCACAGTGCGCAAAGCGCACCAGATCATCGATCAGCACGGTCCCTCGCTTTTCGGCGACGGTGCTAAGGAGCGGCAAGTCTAGCCGCTCTCTTCCAGTCGTCTACGCCGGGTGGCTTTTGCGGCGGCAGCCATACAGGGAGGCCGCAGGTTACGCTGACGTCACGCGACCGTTTCTTAACCGTATCGCGCTATGAAGGGGCGGTAGGAGAGCGGAAGGCGCGATGGCATTTGTCAATCTCGGTCTCATTGTAACGGAAGCCGTCGGCTACTTCGCGCTGATGGTGAGCCTGCTGCATTTCCGCCATCGGCTGGGCCTTGGCGTCTTCATGACTGCGCTTGGCGTCATGCATTTCATGGAAACCTATCTCGCGGCCCTATTCTACGTGTCGTTGCCTTTCGGTGTTGCCTCGCCCGGATCATCGGTCTTCTTCGCCGGAAAGCTGATGATGATCCTGATGCTTTACCTGGAGGAGGATGCTTCAACGGTCCGGCAGCCGATCTATGGTCTGTTTCTGGGCAATCTTCTGACTGTCGCGATCGCGTGGGTTCTACAGCTGCATGAAACTGTCGAGGTTTCACCTGGCAATGCCGCCGATTTCAGCTTCCTGAAGGAGATGGGCTGGCTGATGGTCTGGGGTACGGCACTTCTTTATCTGGATTCGCTCGGTATCATTCTGCTTTACGAACGCCTTGGTCTTTGGATGAAGCGCAAGGTGATTCTTCGTTTCATGCTGTGCGGCTTCGCACTTCTGACCTTCGACCAGATCGGTTTTTTCGGCGCCTTGCACTATTTTCTCGACGTACCGCTTGCAGCCTTCTGGGACGGCTGGAGGGCAAAGATGTTCGCGGTCTGCATCTATACTGCGCTCTTCGCCTTCTACCGGCTCTACATTCATAGGAACGGCGTTCCGGCGGCAGCACGCTCTCTCAGCGATCTGTTCGGCGACCTGACATTCCGTGAGCGTTACAACGATCTTCTGGAGCGGACGGGCAGGGACATTCTGACGGGCGTCTACGACCGCTCGCGTATGGAGCTCGAAGCACCGGTCATGATGCGGGAAGCCCTGCGGCAAGGGCAGTTAACAACCGTCATCATCATCGATGCCGACCACTTCAAGGACGTCAACGACAACTTCGGCCATCTTCAGGGTGATGAGGTGCTGAAGTCGATCGCCGCCCGGCTGGTGATGATCCTGCGTTCTGCAGACAGAGTGTTCCGCTTTGGTGGCGAAGAATTCGTTGCAATCTGTCCGGGCACGGAGCACGAGGAGGGCTTGTTGGTGGCAGAACGGCTCCGATGGACGATCGCGACAAGCGTCAGGACACCAGATGCAAGACCCGTCACCGTCAGCATCGGCGTTGCGACCGCCGACGAAGATGGCGTGAGCTTCATGACCGTTCTGTCTACTGCAGATGACCGGCTCTACCAGGCAAAGAAGAACGGCCGGAACTGTGTCTTCGGTCGTATGGGTCTGGTCAAGGTCCTAACATGAGGCATGGATCAGGAGTGTCCGCCCGACGGTCCAAGCTGCGACGACTGGGGCCGTGAACCGTTAGCCGCCCTGCCTGATGCTTTGGGAAAGGTACGACGCATTCTTCGACCGGATGGTGCTTTCGCACGAGCTCTTCACCGTCGTCGATAGGATCGGATGGTCCTTTGATCTTCTCGGTGGTCATCGCGCGTCATCTCCTTTTCGTGCCGCATCGATCACGGCCACATCGATTTTCCTCATCGTCATCATCGCGTCGAATGCGCGCTTTGCTTGTTCGCCACCTGCTGCAAGCGCGTCCATGAGAATGCGAGGTGTGATCTGCCAGGATACGCCCCACTTGTCCTTGCACCAGCCGCATTCGCTTTCCTGACCGCCATTGCTGACAATGGCGTTCCAATAGCGATCTGTTTCTTCCTGATCCTCGGTGCTGATCTGGAACGAGAAGGCTTCGCTGTGCTTGAATGTGGGGCCGCCGTTCAATCCGATGCACGCGACACCGGCCACCGTGAACTCGACGACCAAGACGTCGCCCTCTTCTCCGTCGGGGTAATTGCCGGGCGCGCGGATGATGGCTCCGATCGTGCTGTCTGGGAAGGTGTCAGCATAGAAGCGGGCGGCTTCCTCAGCATCCTTGTTGTACCATAGACAAATAGTGTTCTTAGACATCGCGCCGTTCTCCTGATCGTTGTCCTTCAGATCGAGAGCCCGACCTGATGATACGATGACGCACCAGCCGCCCCCGATCCGACATCATGATCAAAATCGCTGCTCTTTTTTAACGCCTCTCGTCTTGCGGGCCAAATGCCGCCTTGCGCCAAGAGCATGTGTAGGCGGGCAGTCTTCAAAAGGGGCGAGCTCTCATTACTATCTCGGGGTAGCCGAGATGAAGGGCGTTGGCGGTGTTTCATGCTGTTTGGACGTGTCGCTACACGCAGTGGCAATCTGCATCATGATCATGACGGAAAGGTTCGGCTTGATCGATCGGTTCCTTCGGACGTGTCGCCTTTACGAATTTGGCGAACCGATCCACCAGAAGGGGCTTGCGAGCTGGCCCTCACTCGGCCCCTGACCTATGGGCTGAAAGAAGCAGGCTTCGACGTTGTGTGCAGGGCAATCAGGTTGACGCCGCTCTCCCCAGTCATGGGCAATAACACGGACAACACGATGCCCGAGGCATGGCTCATATCCTGCGACCGGGTTGCTACAGTCAGGTCCACGTGAAAAGCGTCGAAAGCCATTACATCCGAGCGCTGCTCGCCAGCAGCAAGGTCATGCAGCGGAAATGCATCGATATCGAAAACGGGATTCGGGGCTATGAAGATCTTATCGCGTGATTTCATCCTGTGCCGCTGTCCGCGAAACGATCGAAGGCGATATCGCCCTGAGCTACGCTCTCCTGCCTTGCTGCAGGCCAGGAAGATGCTCCTGGCTTGACTGGCCTGTCCGAAGAGCAGTCCGCGACGAGGCCGTCTGCACACCGTTTATGAGCACCTCAGGCGTCGGCGAGATTACTGGCGGACGACAGGGTGGATGAAGCCGATAATAACTGCTGGCCCCCCGAGCGTGTCTTAAAGCGAGGCCCTCCAGACCCTGATCCGATGCATGCGTGCAGCAGCTCCAAGCGCAACAGAGCCGATAGACTGCGGAGAGAAGCGTGACCCGCGTGAACGATCAGGCCAACGAAGATCAGAAAAGAGCTTGACCCGAATGCCGGGTTAGAGAGGCTGTCATTGACAGGATGTCATGGCTTCATATCCTCGGCCATCGGATTTCAGCTGGGGATGCAAAGTCGGTGTTGACGCAACACATCATCGATCGGGGCGATGGCGCTGCAGTCGAACTATTCCAGGCCAGGGATTCAGATGCACGTGCAGGAGCGATACTGTTCGTGCATGGCAATCAGGGTGGGCTCTTCTTAGGTGGGAAAGAGGCTGTCGATGACGGGTCGCTGGTTCGTTTCTCTTCGCGCCTTGGTGTGACGGCGGCCGCAATCTCGCAGCCTGGTTTTGGTGCATCTGACGGTCCCGCCGATTTTTGTGGGCCAGCTACCCAGCGAGCGATTGTGGCTGCCTTGGACTTTCTCAAGGAGCAGCCGTCGGTCGATCCCGCAAGCATTGTTCTCTATGGAAACAGTCGGGGGGCGGTTGCTTCAGCCATGGTCGCCGCTCAGGTGACCGATCTCCGCGCCGTCATCCTGACGGGGGGCGTCTACGATCTCAGAAAAGCTTACGAAAGCGGTTCGCGAGGCTTGCAACAGGCAATCCATAAGGAGGCGGGCCTTTCGAGTGCAAGCTTCTTAGATCGGTCTCCAATACACCATTCGCACAAAATCAAAGCAGAAACCCTGCTTCTACACGGCAGATACGATGACCGTGCATCGGTTGATCAAGCTGAACGATTTTCGGAAGCCCTTGCTGAAACCGGGGCGTCAGTAACCCTCCACACACTTGAGTGCGGGCACCGCCTCCCGCGACAACAGGTCACGCCAATCCTGCGAGATTTTCTGATCCGAATATTCGCCCCTGTCACCACAGCTCACTGACTGACGGCCGTTTTGGACCGATAACGCAATACGATCTTGGCCGGAAAGGTCAACAGCGGTGATCGCGATCTATCTGCATCACAGTCGGTAATGAAGCCGAACACAGCCCTTGTCGAGCGCCGTCGCACTGATCAGCGTCGGGCTTGTTCGGAAACCAGTAAGTGGAAAGAGCGGCAACCCAGCGCCTATTATCTCTGGAATGACATAGATTTCGATCTCGTCTATTGCGCCACGTTCCATGAATGCCATCAGCAATTGCCCGCCTCCTAGCATCCACACGTGACCGTCATCGAGCGCGCGTAGTTCCGAGATCAATGCATCAACATCGCTGCGAATTTCGAGTGGTCCCTTAGGATTGTGAAGTGGCTGCGAGGTGATGACAATCACCCGCTGATCTCCGTAGGCCCAGGGCGATTGCTCGTTTGCAAGGAAGTCATAAGTGCCCCGGCCCATGACCACGGTACGGATGCGTTTAAGAAAGAGGCGGTAGTCGTGCTCTCCCAGGTCCATGTCATCATATTTGTAGAGCCAGTCGAGCGAACCTTCGCCTGAGACTATGAGCCCGTCTAGGCTCGCTGCGATATATCCCATAATTTTTGACATCATTGACCTCCTTGCAAGATAAACGAACATACGTTTATATATGGACATGCCCAGATACAAGACAGTCTCTGACGAGCAGATACTTGACGGCCTGTTTGGCCTCATTCTCGAGACCGGGCCGGACGGCCTAAGTTTTGCGCTGGCCGCCAGGGCCTGCGGACTTTCCCCCGCGACCATGGTCCAGCGCTTTGGTAACCGACTGGGTCTCGTCGAGGCAGTCCTGCTACGAGCCTGGGATCGGCTACAGGCTGAAACGGAAGCGGCCGATGCTGAAGAGGCGCTGACACCTCAAGGGGCCATAAACCTGCTCATGCGCCTCATGCCGCCCGAGGATGCTGAGCGCAACGCAGCTGATGGCCTGCTGTTATTGAGGGAGGACCTGCGCAATCCTAACCTCCGCGCCAGGGGCGCTAGATGGGGCCACACACTCGCTTGCGCTTTAGGGCGTCGTCTTTCCAGCGACCAACATGCGGCTGAACGACTCGGATGGCAAATGGCGGCGCTCTGGCAGGGCGCTCATACCTGGTGGGCATTTACCCGCACCGATAAACCAGAGCAGGCTATCAGGCGCATGCTGGAAGAATGGTTGACATCCACACACAAGGCTTAGGAATGACCGCTTTGGCCAGGAGGCTGCTTCGCGCTACAAGCGGACATCAAGAAGTCGCTGACAAGGACTGTTTTGCTGAACCCGAGACGTCGAGCGTTTCCCGACGCAGGCAGGTCCAATCGATCAATTCTGCCATGGCTGGCCCAAGTGCCTTACCCAAGTCCGTGAGCGCGTATTCCACCCTCGGAGGCACCTGCGGATAGACTGTTCGCGTGATTATCCCATCCTTCTCCAGCTCCTTCAGTTGCTGGATGAGCATTTTCTGATTGACGCCCTCCACACGCCTCTCAAGCTCTGAAAATCGCAGCGGCTCCTTCGCACCGAACAACTGGCAGATAATGACAATCTTCCATTTGCCCTCCAGCACCCGGAGGGCATCGGTGGTCGCTTCTGCCCACACAAGATGCTGTTGCGGGTCGCCGCAATTCCAATGCCGGTCCTTCGCCATACTTACCTATTGGTGGGTTACCCACTTTTCCGTTCGTTCTTGTCGATACCTCAGTATCTATTAACTTGAGGAGCAGAACAACAGGAGCATCAGCATGAAAATCGGCATCATCGGCATTGGTAGCATCGGCGGCACGCTTGCCCGAAAGCTCTCATCTGCCGGGCATGAGGTCAGGGTTGCCAACTCCAAGGGCGTCGACGATGTGCGGCTTTTCGCGGACGAGGTGGGGGCCACGGCAGCGGACACGCGAGGGGCCATCTCCGGCGCGGATTTGGTCATCATGTCCATTCCTCTCCCTGCCGTTGAGAAGCTGCCAAAAGACCTTTTCAAGGATGTGGCTGAGAGTGTCCCCGTCGTTGACACCAGCAACTATTATCCGGGGATGCGTGACCCTCGAATCGCTGACCTTGATGCAGGTGAGGTTGAGAGCGTTTGGGTGTCAAAGCAGATCGGCCGCCCTGTCATCAAGGCATTCAACAATATCCTCGCCGAAACCTTGGCGAAACTCGGTAAGCCAGAAGGCGCTGCCGGTCGATTGGCCGTGGCAGTTGCCGGAGACGACGCCGCAGCCAAGCAGGTGGTCATGGGCATCGTCAACGAAGTGGGCTTTGACCCGGTTGACGCCAGGACGCTGGCGGAATCGTGGCGGCAGCAGCCCTCAACACCGGCTTACTGTTGTGACTACGACGCCGCTACCATGCGCAAGGCACTCGGCGCTGCGGTGAAGGGCGAAGCGCCCAAGAAGCGCGACCAATTGCCCGACAAGATGGGGACGCTTGGATCGAACCCGACCCATGCCCACATGGTGGCGATGAACCGCTCGCTCAACCCGCTGACCTGAGGAGCGAGCCATGACGAAATTTGTCACAAGCGCAGCGGTCTTGTTGATTTCGCAGGTCGCCATCTACGTTCCTCGGGAGCCGGACAGGCCCGGTCAGCCCCCGCCTCACACTCCCATTGAAACTAGTAAACGGGACGTCCGCAAAGGGCGGCCAAGAAGGAAATGATGATTTCACCTATCGGTCGGCTTTAAGGAGTACCGCGTGATCGCCGGGCTCGTTGCCTTCGGCCAAACTTAACTTCAAGAGCTCTCCGCTCTGCCGCAAGTCGATATTCTCAGACCTATACGAAACGAAACAATTCCCTACTCCGCAAGAGACAATCGATCGGAGCGGACAAATCTCAACGGAAACAAAAAACGGCCGGACAAAGCCGGCCGCTTCTGGGGGCGATGTTAAGTGATTAGGCGGCGAGCGCGATCTCTTCGGCGCGGGCCCTGGCGGCGTCGATCGCCTTTTCCGCAGCTTCCGGACCGAAGGCGAGGCCCTCGACATAGACGGTTTCGATGTCGGTGATGCCGAGGAAGCCCAGAACCGACTTCAGATACGGGACGGCATGGTTCATGCCGGCGGCAGGACCCTGCGAGTAGACGCCGCCGGAGGCGAGCACGACATAGACCCTCTTACCGGATGCAAGCCCCACCGGGCCGCTTTCGGTGTACTTGAAGGTGCGACCGGCGCGGGCGACGTTGTCGATCCAGGTTTTCAGCGACGAATATATATTGAAGTTGATGAGGCCCGTGCCGATGACGATGGTGTCGGCGGCGAGCAGTTCGTCGATGAGCGCGTCGGAGGTCTTCACTGCTTCGGCTTCCTGCGCCGTGCGGTCTTCGGCAGGCTTGCGGATTGCGGCGGTAAACAAGTCGTCGATATGCGGCAGAGGATTGGCGGCGAGGTCGCGGCGGACGATGCTGCTGCCCGGCTTCTGGGCCTGAAGCTTGCCGGCGAGATCGATGGCAATGGTAGTCGAAAGCGATTCAGCGCGCGGGCTGGATGTCAGGAGCAGGATGGACGACATAATTGAATTCCTCTCGAATTGGGGTGCTGCGGGCTCGCTTGGGAGATTCGAGCCGCGTTCAGAGGAAAAATAGGTCTGGCAGGCTATCGAAAAAACTGGGATAATGTCGATCAAAATTATCGATGGATTGGATGGAAAATGCTTCCCAACCCGACATTGGATCAGTTGCAGGTGTTCCTTACAGTGGCAGAGACTGGCAGCTTCTCTGCCGCCTCGCGCGTGCTAAACCGCGCGCAGTCGGTGATTAGCTACACGATCGCGAACCTCGAGGCACAACTCGAGATGCCGCTTTTTGAACGTTCCGGCGCTCGCCAGCCAAGGCTCACTGATGCGGGTAAGGTTATGCTCGAAGATGCGCGCCGCCTGCTGACCGATCTGCAGGTGATGCGCGCCCGCGTCAAGGGACTCAAGGAAGGATTGGAAGCGGAGGTCTCTGTGGCGATCAGCGTCATGGTGCCGTCTCCAGCAACGGTGGACGTGCTGCGGGAATTCCGTGAGCACTATCCGTCCGTAGCGCTCAATTTGACGGTCGGCGAGCTTGGCATGGTCATGGAGGCCGTCCTGAGCGGAAAGGCGACGATCGGCATCGGCGGAGCCGTCCTAAAGCAGGACGACTCGATGCTGATGGAAAAGATCGGCCATTCCTTCATGATGCCGGTGGCCTCGCGCAATCATCCGTTGGCGCAGATAGATCGACCGTTGACGCTTGGCGATGTTCGCGAGGAAGTACAGCTCGTCGTCACCGACGCCTCCGGACTGACGAAGGGTCGCGATTTCAACGTGCTCTCCTACAAGACCTGGCGTGTCAGCGACATCGCGACGAAGCATGCTTTGATCCGCGGGGGTCTCGGCTGGGGCGGTCTGCCTGCATCGATAATCCGTGACGACCTGATGAGCGGCGCACTCGTTCATCTCAACCTTGAGGCCTATGAGCAAGGCGAGTATCCGATCTTTGCCATGCGCCGCCTCGCCAATCCGCCAGGCCCAGCTGCGGCATGGATGATCGATGCGTTCCGCACCAGGCTTTCCCAGTGCCCCAACCACGCCGATTTCACAGCGGCGCTGAACGAAATTCGCGGACCGGAAATGCCGCTCGCAGCGGAATAGACGAGGCGTCTCCGCCTCGATCGGCTTTCAGATGGGCTAGAGAAGAAGTCTGAACTTTGCAAATCCCTCCGCGCCCTCGCCGGCATCCTCCAGCTTGACGCTCTTGACGTCGGCCAGGAATTGCTTGGCCTTCGGCCCGCTCTGGAAGACAGCGCTGGTGCCCGGCAGCGGCTTGAAGGTCCAGTTACTGTCGGCCGACGGATTGATCGTGCGCTGTTCATGAATGAAGCGGACGATGACATCGCGGTTGGTGTCCGGAGCCTGGAACACGACCTTGTCGGCTGCGATCTCCGGGAACTTGCCGCCGCCGCCCGCACGGTAGTTGTTGGTGACTACGACGAACTTCTGGTCGAGGTCGATCGGCTTGCCGTCGAACTGCAGATGCTGGATGCGATTCGAACTTTCATTGATCGTCTTGCCGTCATTGTCGTATTTGCGCGGCTGCGAGAGGTCGATCTGGTAGGTCACGCCGTCGATGACATCGAAGTTGTAGGACGGGAAATCCCCGTTGAGCAACTCCGCATCGACCGTCCCGGGCTTCACCTCGTTGAACATGCCGGCCGACATCTCCAGCCAGTTCTTGACCTGGTTGCCGGTGATGACCACTGCCTGCACGGTGTTCGGATAGAGGTAGAGGTCGGCGACATTTTTGATGGCGACATCGCCCGCCGGAACGTCGGTATAGTAATCCGCGCCGCCTCGGCCGCCTGCCTTGAAAGGAGCAGCGGCCGAAAGGACGGGCAGATCCTTGAATTCCGTATCAGCAAGCATCTGCTTGATGTACCAGGTCTGCGCCTGGCTGACGATCTGTACAGAGGGATCGTCAGCAACGAGGGCGAAGTAGGAATAAAGCGGTGCCGAAGTCTTGCCGACCGGGGTGCGGACATAGGCGAGCGTCGCCTCATGCTCGGCCTTTGCAGCTTCGATCACCTCCTTCTTGTCGCCGACATCGGCGACGACCTTCTTGCTGTCGTCGCGGTGATAGATCGGCCGAGCCTCGGCGGTGAAATCGACGATCGTCCAGCTCTTGCCGTCCTTTTCCAGAAGCAGGTCGATGAGGCCGAGATGCGACCCCCAGAAACCAGCCATGACCGTCGGCTTGCCGTGCAGCGTGCCTTTCACCGGATCGGCGTTGGCAATCCCATCCCAACTCTTGGGGCCGGGGAAGACAAGGTGCTGATGACCAGTGAAGATTGCATCGATGCCGTCCACGGCGGCAAGATGCAGCGAGGCATTCTCCATCTTCTCGGAGGGGGCAGAGCCGTCAATGCCGGAGTGAGAAAGGGCAATGACGATATCGGCACCTTCCTCCTTCATGGCCGGAACCCATGCCTTGGCGGCCTCGACGATGTCGCGGGTCTGCGCCCTGCCTTCGAGATTCTTGACGTCCCAAAGCATGATCTGCGGCGGCACAAAGCCGATGAAGCCGATCTTGACCTGGCTCTCGTTGCCTGAGCCGTCCTTGATCTGCTTTTCGACGATCACGTAGGGCTTGAAATAGAGATCGTCCTTCTTCGGGTCGGAGGCAAGCTGGCCTTTCGTCAGGTTGGCGCAGACGAACGGAAAATTCGCGCCGCCAAGCACCTTGAACATGAAATCGAGGCCGTAGTTGAACTCGTGGTTTCCAAGCGTGCCGACAGTGTAGCCGAGCCTGTTCATCGCCTTGATGACCGGATGGACGTCGCCATTCTTCATGCCATGCTGATAGGCCATGTAATCGCCCATCGGATTGCCCTGCAGCAGGTCGCCATTGTCGATCAGCAGCGAGTTTGCCGCTTCGGCGCGGATGCTATCGATAATGGTCGCGGTGCGCGCCAGACCCATCGTGTCGTTCGGCTTGTCGGCATAGTAGTCGTAGGGGAAAACGTTGACGTGGATATCGGTGGTCTCCATGAGCCGCAGATGCGCTTGGTTGGCGGCCGCGCGCGCCGTGAAGGGGTGGAGCAGAACAAGTGCCGAACTTGCGGCAATGCCGCCGAGCAATGACCGTCGGGTAATCGGGTGCAGATCAAAACGGCAAGACATGGAACACTCCTCGCAAAAACGCATGGCTCAACAGGCTTCGAGCCTAGGACGATTTGCACAGCAGTGCATCCGGAAAATGACAGTCCTGCATTGGACGTTATCGCGTTAACACCGGCTTCACATCCTTGTGGAAGAAACGAAAGTAGGATGCGACCTGAGCCCTGGCATTGGAGTTCGGGTCGAACTGGATACCGAGGCGCCCATTGTGGCTCCAACGGATTATGCCGTGCAGCGTTCCAAGATCTTCCGCCAGGATTTGTACGCGGCTACCCGATGCGGCACAAAGCGGCGTTCTAATTTCCACCGCGGCACCAGTTGTCGAAAGATTGAGAATGCGGGCGTCTACTTCGTTATTGAGATAGCGTACCTTGCCGAAAATGCGGCAATACTTGCGTTCGGCCTTGCGAGAAATGATATTCAGATTATGCATTTTGGAGCCCTCAACGGAATACTTAGAGGACCGTATCGCGAGAATATTGAAAATCCTTTGAAAGAAACGGCTAAATTACGAGATTGATTCTATCTCCGCAGAGCGCCGCTGCGCGCCACGACGTGCTCACGCCAGATGGTGAAAATGCCGGCAGCCACGACGATCACCGAACCGGCGATCGTGTTGAGGCTCAGGTCTTCCTCAAAGATGACGACGCCGATGATCGAGGCGTAGACGAGCTGCAGATAGGTAAGCGGCTGAACGGCAGCGGCATCGAGCATGTCATAGGCGCGGATCAGGAAATAGTGGCTTGAGATGCCGGTTAGGCAGAGAAGCGCCATCCACCCCCAGTCGCTTTCCGACATCGGAGTCCAGTAGAAGGGACCGATCAGTGTTATCGTTATGCCGCCCGCGACGCCGGTATAGAAGAAGCTGGTCATCGAAGCATCGTCCCGGCTTACGAGCCGGGTGGCGATGACGTAGAAGGCGAAGAGGAAGCAGCCCAACACCGCGAGCAGCAGCTTCGGATCAAAAAAGCCGGTTTGCGGCTTCAAGATCAGAAGAACGCCGGCGAGCCCGGCGCAGATTGCCGTCCAGCGGCGCCATCCGACGCGCTCACCGAGCAGCGGCATGGAAAGCAGGGCGATCAGGATCGGAGTGCCGGCAAAGATCGCCTGGGTGCGCGCAAGTCCGATGATCGCGAAACAGGTGATCGCCAGCACGACCTGTGCGGCAAGCAGCACGCCGCGGGTGACCTGAAGCAAGGGCCGGTTCGTGCGTACGGTCGCCTTCAGGCCGCCGCGCATTCTCGACGAGATCAGGATCGTGAAAACTGCAAACGCCCAATAGCGGATCATCGTCACGAAAACCGGCGGATAGGTGCTCGCCAGATGCTTCGAGATGCCGTCCTGCACGGAAAAGATGGTGATCGCCAGAAGGACGAAAATGTAGCCTTGGGTCTTGGATCTCATGACTTGCCGTAAGGCGGAGAAACCCGCATATGACTGAACCTAGGTCAGGATTCATTTAGCTTTGCAAGGCCTCAAAGCCCGACATTCGGCCTGTCGATGATCTCCCGGAGCGCGAAGCTGGAATTGATCTTGACGACGTGGGGCAGGGCGGAGAGCCAATCGCGGTGTATGCGCTCATAGTCTTCGAGGTCACGTGCGGCAACGCGCAGAATGTAGTCGTATTCGCCCGACATCAGGTAGCAGACGAGCACGTTCGGGCAGCGCTTCACCGCCGCCTCGAATTCCGCAAGGGTTTTCGCGAACTGGCCGGAGAGCGAGATGTGCACGATGGCGATCATCTTGTAGTCCAGTGCCTTGTGCGAGAGGCGCGCGTGATAGCCGCCGATGACACCGCTCTTCTCAAGAATGTCAAGGCGCCTGGAACAGGCGGAAGCCGAGAGGCCAACCTTGTTTGCAAGATCGGCATTGGTGATGCGGGCGTTCGCCTGAAGCGCCTTTAGAATCGCACGATCGATGGTATCAAGTTCGGACATTCGAAGAACCTTCGAAATAACAAGATTTTTCGCAATAATCCTCGAAAAATTGCTCTCTTGCAAATACTCTTTGCAAGGACATTTCGCGCGTACGGTGTTTGGATTCAGGTCGTCGATAACGCTCCGCCCAAGCGGACATAAATTGAGAGGAACGCTGAATGCGTGTCGGTTGCCCGAAGGAAATCAAGAACCATGAATATCGTGTCGGCCTGACACCTGCTTCGGTTCGTGAGTATGTCGCCCATGGCCATGAGGTATGGGTCGAGACAAAGGCGGGCGCCGGCATCGGTGCTGATGATGCCTCTTACATTTCCGCTGGCGCCAAGATCGCCGCCTCGGCCAAGGATATCTTCGAGAAATGCGACATGGTCGTGAAGGTCAAGGAGCCGCAGCCCTCGGAATGGGCGCAGCTTCGCGACGGCCAGCTTCTCTATACCTACCTCCACCTCGCGCCCGATCCCGAGCAGACCAAGGGCCTGCTCGCTTCCGGCGTCACCGCGATTGCCTATGAAACCGTTACCGACGAGCGCGGCGGCCTGCCGCTGCTCGCCCCGATGTCAGAAGTCGCGGGACGCCTGTCGATCCAGGCGGGGGCCACTGCGCTTCAGAAGGCCAACGGTGGCCTTGGCATCCTGCTTGGCGGGGTTCCCGGCGTGTTGCCGGCAAGAGTGGCAATCATCGGCGGCGGCGTTGTTGGCCTGCATGCGGCCAAGATGGCAGCCGGCCTGGGCGCCGATGTCAGTATCCTCGACAAGTCGCTGCCGCGCCTGCGGCAGCTCGACGACATGTTCGGCGGGCGCATTCACACGCGTTATTCCAGCATCCAGGCACTGGAGGAAGAGGTCTTCACTGCCGATCTGGTCATCGGCGCCGTGCTAATTCCTGGTGCGGCCGCACCGAAGCTCGTCACCCGCGAAATGCTCTCCGGCATGAAGAAGGGCTCAGTCATCGTCGATGTCGCGATCGACCAGGGCGGCTGCTTCGAAACCTCGCATGCGACGACGCATTCCGATCCGACCTACGAAGTCGAGGGCGTCGTGCACTACTGCGTCGCCAACATGCCGGGCGCGGTTCCCGTCACTTCCGCGCACGCGCTCAATAACGCAACACTGGTCCATGGTCTGGCGCTCGCCGACCGCGGCCTGCGCGCCATCGCCGAGGACAAACATCTGCGCAACGGTCTCAATGTCCACAGAGGCCGCATCACCAACAAGCCGGTCGCCGATGCACTGGGCTATGAAGCCTACGCCGCGGAAAGCCTATTGAACGTAGCGTAGGTCCCATCACGCTGCGTTAGATAAAGGCGCCGGTCTCGCTTCGGGCCGGCGCCTTTTACCTGTCGATCCGGCACTGGAAGCAGTTGTTGCGCGCCGAGCGCACATGCACGTAGGCGATCTCCGGGCGATTCAGCAGTTCCTTGGCATAGCCCGGAATATCGGCGATCGCGGTGACGGCACCAGTGCCGTAGACAATACGGTTGTTCTCGCCATAGCCGCGCACGATAAAGTCCCGACCCGTCTTCAGCACCGGCGGCAGCTCGTCCCGCGCTTCATAACGCTCGCACCGCTTCTTGTGCAGGAAGATCGGGCCAGTCTCTGCATAAGGCTGCAATTCCGGGAATGGGCGGTAAGCGAAAACAAGAAGCAAGTCGCCGGCATCGATATTTTTCAGGCAATGACGACAGGGATGTCCCGGTCCATCGGAAACCATCGTTTCCGGCAGATTGTCATAGGCATCGCGGCCGCCGTTCCAAAGGTGTTCTGCATCGGCAGTCGGTAGGGCGGAAAAACGGATGGCTGACATGGCAATCTCCTTCGTGATTGCCATGAAATGCGCCTTTATAGCCGGTCAAACCACCCGTTTCCTGCCGGCTCAGCTCTTCCTGGCAATCTCCAGCAGTTCCTTGTCGCTGAGAGGCCGGACGATGCCGGTGCCGGTTGAGACTGGAGAGAAGCCGAACATCTGATAGAGCTGTAGGGCGCGCGGATGGTCGAGGTTGTTGGTCGTTGTCGTAACGCGCGTTGGGTTCAGCGTCCAGATCGCGTAGAGCGCCTGCAGCAGGAACCACTTGCCGATGCCGAGGCCGAGCGCATGCTCGATCAGGCCGAAATGGCAAAGTTCGATCGTATCCTCGTCCTCGCAGAAATACTCGTAGAAGCCGGCAGGCGCGCCGTTGACATAGAGCACGCTGATATTGTTGCGCTTGTCGTGCAGGGTTTCCACCAGCGCCTCGTCGCTCATCCGCAGCCGGTCCACCCATTGCCATCGGGCGCCGACCTGACGGTAGAGATAGCGGTAGAACGGCAGCGGAATGCCCGGCGCACGCATGATCGCCGTCTGTATGTTGACCGGCACTGGAAGGCTTGCCTTCGGCGGCGCCGTCATTTCCAGCCGGGTGATATGCGCCGTGAGCGAGGAGGGGGACTTCGCCATGGTGCTTATCAGGCCTTGATCGGGTCGGGCGGGCCGGTTACGACCGGGGTATCGTCGCGGCTGCCCCACTCGCTCCACGAGCCGTCATAGAGCTTGTTGTCGGTATGGTCGATCGATTCGAGCGCCAGCGTGATGATCGCGGCAGTGATCCCCGAGCCGCAGGAGGTGACGACAGGTTTCGAAAGATCGATTCCGGCATCCTCGATGGTCTGCTTCAACTCCGGCAGCGATTTCAAACGGCCTCGATTGGCAAAAACGCCGGAGGGCAGGCTGCGGGCGCCGGGCATATGGCCGGAGCGCATGCCGGCCCGCGGCTCCGGCTCGGTGGCGGCGAAACGTCCGGCACTGCGTGCATCGGCAATCTGCATGGCGCCGCTGGAAACGATGTCGCGCATGGTTTCGAGGGAAACGATACGGTTTGCATCATAGTTCGTCTTGAAAGTTGTCGGCTCAAAGCTCGGGACATCCGTGTTGAGCGGACGGCCCTCCGCCTTCCAGCCGTCGAGTCCGCCGTCGAGAACGAAGACGTCTTTCGCCCCCATGACACGGAATAGCCACCAGACACGCGGCGAGGCGAACATGCCGATACCATCATAAACGACGATACGGTCGGTCTCGCTGATGCCGAGCCTGCCGGCTTCCTCGGCGAAATAATCCGGCGAGGGGACGGTATGCGGCAGCCCGGTGGAATGATCCGCGATCTTGTCCTGGTCGAAGCGGATCGCGCCGGGAATATGGCCACTTGCATATTCGGCGTCCGCGTCGCGATTTTGGGCCGGGAGATAGAAGGAGGCATCCACCACGCGCAGGTCCGGCTTTCCGAGCTCGCCCTGCAGCCAATCGGCCGAGACGACGAAACGGCTCTTCTCTTCGCTCATTCTGATCTCTCCCTGATGGACTTAGGCTTCGTTGCCGGGCACGCCGAAGCGGATGCGGAAGCGGCGGTTCTCCTTACCCTTCTTTTCAATCTTGGCAATGTGTACCTGACCGACTTCCTGCGTTTCGGAGACATGTGTGCCGCCGCAGGGCTGGCTGTCAATCGCCGAGTTTTCGCCGATGCAAACGAGGCTGACACGGCCAAGTCCCACCGGCGGGCGCACGTTCTTCGATTTCACGATGCTGGGGCTCGCAGCCAGCTCCTCGTCGGTAATCCATTGGACATAGACGGGATAGTTCTGGGCGACGAGTTCCATCATCTTCGCCGTCACCTCGTCCTTGTCGATCGTCTCGCTCATGTCGAAATCGACGCGGCTCTCGTCTTCGCCAACAGCGGCACCCGTGATCGGATACGAACAGACGACCGAAAGCAGGTGGCAGGCTGTGTGCATGCGCATCAGCCGGTAGCGGCGCGGCCAGTCGACATGCAGGACGAGCCTCTCGCCGATCACCGGCTGCGGCTGGCCGGCAGACGGGACGTGGATGACGATATCCTTGGTCGCCCCGTGCTTCGTCGGACCAAGTTCGATCTTCGAACCGTCGGCGCGCTCGAGGAAGCCCGTATCACCCGGCTGGCCGCCCGAGGCTGCATAAAAGCAGGTCTGATCCAGCTCGATGCCCCCGCCTTCGTGGATGGCGGTGACCACCGCCTCGCATGTCGATAGATAGAAATCGTCACGATAGAGGGCATTGACTGGCATGGGTTCTCACGCTGCTGGCTCGTAGGGTATCTTTATGTCCTGCGACGTGGTCAGCCACGTGGGGACGGGCAGGCCCTTTGAGGTCAGGAAGTCGGGGTTGAAAAGCTTTGACTGGTAGCGGTTGCCATAGTCGCAAAGGATTGTCACCACGGTGTGACCCGGTCCAAGATCTTTCGCAAGACGGACCGCACCGGCAATATTGATTCCAGTCGAACCGCCGAGGCAGAGGCCCTCGTGTTCGACGAGATCGAAGACATAGGGCAGCGCTTCGGCGTCGGAAATCTGATAGGCGAAATCCGGTGTGAAACCTTCGAGATTGGCCGTGATGCGGCCCTGGCCGATGCCTTCGGTGATCGAGGAGCCGGAGGATTTCAATTCACCGTTCTTGTAGAACTCGTAAAGTGCTGCTCCCTCAGGATCGGCGATGGCGATCTTGACGTCCTTGCGGAACGCCCTGAGGCCGGCCGCAACGCCCGCAAGCGTGCCTCCCGACCCGACGGCGCTGACGAAACCGTCGATCTTGCCGTCGGTATCTTTCCAGATTTCCGCGGCCGTGGTCTCGATATGCGCCTGACGGTTTGCGACATTGTCGAACTGGTTCGCCCAGATGGCGCCGTTCGGATCGGACTTCGCCAGCTGCTCTGCCAGGCGGCCGGAAACCTTCACATAGTTGTTGGGGTTCTTGTAGGGCACGGCAGGCACTTCGACGAGTTCGGCGCCGAGCAGCTTCAGCGCGTCCTTCTTCTCCTGGCTTTGCGTTTCCGGGATGACGATCACGGTGCGGTAGCCGAGCGCGTTGGCCACGACCGCCAGCCCGATGCCGGTATTGCCGGCGGTGCCCTCGACAATTACGCCGCCAGGCCTCAGCAGGCCCTTTTTCTCGGCATCGCGGATGATGTAGAGCGCGGCGCGGTCCTTCACCGACTGGCCGGGGTTCAGGAACTCCGCCTTGCCGAGGATGGTGCAGCCGGTCGCGTCGGATGCGCCTTTGAGCTTGATGAGCGGAGTGTTGCCGATCGCCTCGATGACGGATGGGTGGAAGGTCATGGAATCTGCCTCTGTGGAACTGGTAGTTTAGGAACGGTCTTTTCCCTTCACAAGGCTAGGTTGGCAAGAAATGCTATTCCATGGCCTTGCCTGCGACGATAAAATTAGACTTCTGCTTTCAAAAATCCCGCGTGTCTTGCAATTTGCGTCCGCGCTGCACCCGCCTAAAGCACACCAATCGCTTTGCCGGGATCATTGACGCCCCACCGGCTGAAATGAGCCACAATAGCATGATAGAGGCATGAATCCGGGAGGAGCGAGGAACTTCCGGACCTGGTTTGTGCTGAATCGGCAGTCTGGAGGAAGTCTATCATGCGTGATTTCATCGCCCGTCCCGAACACGGCATCGCCTGGATTTCCGGCGCGAATTCGGGCCTGGGGCGGGCATTGGCGCTTAAACTGGCAGGCGACGGATACAAAGTCGCCGTCACCGCCCGCAATCATGAACAACTGGCCGAACTTCAAGCCGAAGCAAGCGGCCTTTCCGGCAGTATCGTCGTTCTCGATGGCGACGTGACCGATCCCGAGGATATGGAGCATGTGCTCGCCTCGATCGAATACGAGCACGGCGCGCTCGCCCTTGCGATCTTCAACACAGGCATATACCAGCCCGTGCATGCCGAGCAATTGAACCGCGCGGATTTCGAAAAGAGCTTCGCCGTCAATCTCTGCGGAGTTGTCAATTGCCTCCTGCCTGCCATCCGGCACATGAGGGCCAAGGGGCAGGGGCAGATCGCCATTGTCTCTTCCGCCGCCGGCTATGGCGGCCTACCAACGAGCGCGGCCTATGGCGCCACCGAGGCGGCGCTGATCAATATGGCCGAAAGCCTGAAATTCGATCTCGACAAGATGGGCATTCGCATCCAGATCATCTGCCCCGGCTTTGCCGATGTTGCGGCGGCGCGCGAGAACAGCTTTCCGATGCCGCCGCTCGTGTCGCCTGAGGACGCGGCCGACCAGATCGCGGCAGGCCTCAAATCCAGTCGCTTCGAAGTCAGTTTTCCGAAGCGCTTCATCTATCTGTTGAAACTCCTCCGGCTGATGCCGTACGGCCTCTACTTCCGGCTGGTCAACGGTTCGGCCCGCTGGTGGAAGCATCCGCCGCCTTCGTCCGGACACCATCCGGCGACACCGCGTCCTGCGGAGTGATCGGAACATCGTGTCTCAGAGCAGCCTGGGACCAAAGAAGAAGAGCCGGTTCACGATGAACCGGCTCATTCAGTTGATCAGTACATACCGATGAAATCTGGCTCCCCGGGCCGGATTCGAACCGGCGACCTGTCGATTAACAGTCGAATGCTCTACCGCTGAGCTACCAGGGATCACCGCTTGGCGCGGCGTGAGTGGGCTAATACAAATGCTTGTTCGATTTGCCAAGCAGTTTTTTCAAAAAAATGACATCTGCTTGCATTTGCGGCGTTTGTTCCCATCTCCTGTGCATGACTGGCGGGAAAGACAATAGCAGAAACGCGCGACAAAAGCGCTTCGGCATCGATCATACAACGGGAAAACTCGTTCTCGGTTCCCTGCACATCCCTCTGCCGCGCTCGCGGATTGCGCGCGTGTTCACAGGCGTCCTGCTGATCTTCTGCGGTATCTTGGGATTTCTGCCTGTTCTCGGCTTCTGGATGATACCGCTCGGCTTCATCGTTCTCTCGCACGACCTGCCGTTCGCGCGCAGATGGCGCCGCCGGTTCTCCGTCTGGTGGCACAGACGGAACACGTCCGAAGGCTGATTGAGCAGCCAAGAAAGATCGTGTGAAGAACGTATAACCGCATTCATGACGTTGAGCATCCACTCAAGGGCAGTGATGCTACTTGGAGCAGTTCTCACACGGCGCGATGTCGTCCGATGGTGTAACCTTCTTTCGGAACCTGCCAAACTTGTCGATGTGATCGGCGGGGTTCAGTGGGCGTCGGTCGTTCACTCGTTGGGTATCAGTTACCGAGGACAGTTCGCTGGACAGGCCGCTATGAGTGCTACAGACATCGATTTTCCTCGCCTCGAAATTACGATGGCTAAAGGTCCGCACTATCTCGCCCTATTTGGCGCTGGCGCCATCGCTGCATATCTGGCCCTAAGAGGCCTTGAAGCCGTCGCTCCGAATGGTCCTTTGTCCAGCCCGGGTGGCCGGATGATCTCCGCCGCGGCGCTTTTCGCCATCGCCTTGGCCGCGGGCTTCAAGCTGCTTTCGCGGATTAATTTCAGCACAATCATGCTGACCGTGGATCGCGAAGGTGTTTATGTCGCGCCGCCACGAGGGACGACGACCTCTCATAGTGCCGCGATGAGCATTCCTTGGTCGTCTATCTCGAAGATCAAATACTACGAACTCGGCCGTCTAAAAGAGACAAAGATTATTGCCATTGAGTTGCGGGATGCAGGAGAGGTGCGTATCCATGCCAATCTCCTCCGCTGTCGCAGCGCGCGTGAACTCTACGAGGATATAAAGCGCTACCGCCGCCGTTCGCCCCGGTTGCCGAAAGCGATGACCTGACGAATGGTCCAGTCTACCAATCGGCGTTGTGGACTGGGTTGGATGATGACTGACTACTTCGCGCCGTGCTTTATTCACATGACGTCGCATTCTATTCTCCCGATAATCTCGGCCACCATGCCGGGATAGAGAAGATCGCGAAGGTCATCGCCACCAGAACGAGGTAGGCCAACCATGCAGCGGTGTTGCGGACAGGACGAGGTAGGCGAGTCACAAGGCTTTGCAGACGACGTGCAAGGCTTGGTCCTGCGCGGACGTCGTCTTGCGCCTTGCCTTCACCTCCTCGATGATCGCGTGGGTCAGCCATTCCAGAAGTCCCAGCCAGACATTTGCCGTGACCAGCGCCACGCCGAGGGATGCCGGAATGTGCGATCAGGTGATAAACGCAGAGCGCGCCCGATTGTTTGGCTATCGGACAGGAAATGCTCCCGCAGCGGTAATCGCAAGGCCAATGCGCTCAGAGCGTCATCAGGGCGAGCGCGTGGGTAACGCCCCACTTTATGCAGCAAATTGAAACTCGCCCCGGGTTACGGGCGGGCTGTGATGGTATTTGTCGTCGGTTGAGGCGATTAGTTTGCGAATACAGAACTCTCCTGATTTTCAGCCAGCATATCGGCCTTCTTGACGAAGCGTCGAAAATTCTCCCGCACGGCACCCACCGGAAATCTACCGGCGGCAGCTTCATGGCATGCTTTCAGCAGCGTCTCGTATGCCAGGCCTCGTCGTTCTTCCGGCCAATTCTCCAGGTAGTCGACCACCTCGTCGAGACTTGTGATTTCGTCAATAAAATACATTCGATGGACGTAGACAGCGCTGCCAAACTGAGCGATCGATGTCATTTTTCCCTCCCCCTGATATGCAGATGCGCAAAAACTTATGAAAGGCATTTGAGACGATCAATCACCCAAAGGGGCTATTAGGCGTCCAGGTACGAATCCGAACAGAACATCGATCTCTATACCGCCTGACACTTGCCTTGCCTCGGTCGCCCCGCCCGCAAACAGCGCATGGATATGCCGGTCGACCGGGTCGGCATGGCAGCGGAACTGTCGCGGCTGTTCAGGAAGACATTTCAGAAATGCGCCCGCGCTTGCCGTCATCGGCATCAGCGGCATGGCGATGACGTCACCTTTGCTGTTGCCTTCCGCCGGTCAGGCGCGATCATTCATGGGAGGTATCTGCAAATCGCGCCGCGTTTGTGAGATGGCGGGCCGCGTAGCGGTGCAACGATCATTGCACGTCACAGGAGGGCTGTGGCCACGCGGCCCACTTTCCTAACATCCAGGACAGGCAAATGTTCCTATCATAGCGCCCTGGCACGGCATCAACTGTCGCCGACGTCCTGAATCTGCGAAGATCTTCGCATTGAGCGGGAACTTACGCGGCGTTGGTGAGCCGATCTAAAAAAAAGCCCCGCTGTCGATCGGCGAGGCAAAGTAAACGTGACGAATACCGCTCATAGGGGTGCGCGGCCCTTATAAGATGGGCGAGACGATCTGCCGGTAAACTAGCCCAAAGGTATTAGTGCGGTTCCGGACAAAGGAACTGACCGAGGGCGTGTTCGGCCCAGGCACTAGGCTCCGGCTGGATGATTCCTCTGCTGTGCCTGCATGCCCGCCGGTTACAGAGGTCAAATATCGTCGAATGACGGCAGGCCGTGGGAGTCGTCATACAAGGGGCTGCGGCATCCCGATGACAATGCGGAGATTTATCAGACCGAGTGAGACAATTGGTAGGAACCTGTTCCTCTCGCCAAGGTTCGGTGGATCAGAACCGAAGCCAAAATGGAGGATCATCCAATGCTTCTGAAATTCATCACGGTCTTTGCGCTTTCGATCGGTCTTGCAACTTCGGCCATGGCTCAGGCCAGCGGCGGCTCGGGCGGGACTGGCGGTACTGGTGGAACTAGTGGTTCTGGCCAGACCGGCGACACTTCAGGTACCGCTACCCAGTCTGGCACTTCACCCTCTGGGACGAGTGCCTCCGATAAAGACAAGGACTCCCAGGGCAAGCAAGAATCTTCTGACTGCGCTCCGGGCCAAATCAAAAATGCCGCCGGCAACTGTCAGTAAAATCAGGCTACGGACTACGAAAGGACCCCGCAGTCACAATGCGGGGTTTTCTTCGGAAAGCTTCACAAACGGCTATTCAGAATGAAAAAAGATCGTATTCAGAATGAAGCCTCTTGCACTTCCGTTAGGATCATTCTAAATCCGCGCCACCACACGATATTTTCAATGTCGGTCAGAGGTGAGGCCTCGTGGCGGAGTGGTGACGCAGAGGACTGCAAATCCTTGTACCCCGGTTCAATTCCGGGCGAGGCCTCCAAACAATTTCTTGAATGATTTCAAGGCGATAGGCGAAACATAGACCGGCGGAAGTGCCGGTTTCATGTCGCGTCATGTTGCAATCCACTTCCCTTGATTTCCAACGGTTTCCTGCGACACTCGGCGAGTCCACGCGACATGGAGTGCAACATGGGGGGGGCTTGGGAAATGGCAGATGAGCATCTGAAGACCTTGGACACAGCACTAGAGAAGATGCGCAATCGACGGAGGGCTCTCGCTGAGAATTTGGCTGGGGATTACGCGCGCGACTATTCTGAGGGTTGGCGCGACCAGTTCGTGCAGATTCAAGAAGCGATAGATGCCCTGCTTCGGGCAATCGAAGATGAAAAGTCGCTCCTGCCGAAGAGGGGCAGTTCGGTACCGTTAAGCGTCTGATTCGATTGTCGGCTTGCTTCCATTGGGCGCACAAAAAAGCCCGGCCGGAAAGCGTCTCTGCTAAGTGATGTGTTTGGGTTTTTGGCGCGTGGGGTTGCCGCCGCCGTAGATGCCCTGTGACGCGAGATGACGCTTTACCTCCCGGATACGCTCCCGGATGCGCTCTCGCTCGTTCTCGGCCACGGCAGAGAGTAGTACTGTATGGGCACTGTGAAGAGGGCGGCGGGAGTCCATTTCCTTGCGCCCCTCCTCCGATTCCGCCCACGGTGTGACATCCTTTCCGGCCGGCAGGAAGCCGCTGATCAGTTCCGAACGCGTCCAATCGTCGTTCGCCTCCTGGTCGATAAAATCCGCGCAGCCAAACATGTATTCGGCCTTTGCGTGAACGCCTTCCAGGCTGGTCGGACGGTAGAAGCA
Source organism: Rhizobium etli 8C-3 (assembly GCF_001908375.1). NCBI lineage: Bacteria > Pseudomonadati > Pseudomonadota > Alphaproteobacteria > Hyphomicrobiales > Rhizobiaceae > Rhizobium > Rhizobium etli. The sequence continues at coordinate 1,710,085 of NZ_CP017241.1, forward strand.
CAGCGCCTCGGCGGCCTCGTCCTTTTCATGGCTTAACTTTTCCCACAAAGCAACGAGGGCTTCGTCGTCGGGCCATATCTCTGGCAGATCGTCCCAACGGGCTACAGCGGCCTTGTATGCGTCGATCAGCATCTGGACGATCTGGACGTCATCCATGCCCTCTGCAGCCACTGGGAGGGCTGCAGGAAGCGATGTCGCGGCGATGCCACCCAAGAGGCGGCGACGGCTGATCTTAGTCATGTTCGATCCTCCTTTTCAAAATAGCTAAGTGCAGCGGCCATCATAGGGACGATCATGGCGGAATCACCGGAATAATCGAGTTCCCAATGCGCGATCCTAAGCGCCTCGAGGGCGCCTTCCCTGGAGATTGCCGGCCGAGTCCAGCTCGCCAGCACGGCGTGTGCTGGTTTCCAGGTTATCTCGCCATAGGCATTCGAGCCCATGTCGTCTTCCGGCGCGTTCTGATTGAAATCAGCCAGTCCGGAGCGATAGGCGGCGATGGCATCGATCAGCGGGTCGGTGACGACCGGTTGAGCAATCGTCGTAGAGGCGGCTAGACCCGAAACCGCTGCGGCGGATGACTGGCTGAGGAACAGGCGTCGGGAGATATTCTGCATCGCATTCACTCCGTTCTGTGGTTAAAACCAAAATTGCTTGGTGTTTTAACCATAAATCGAGCGTCATATTGCTGTCAACAGTAACTTGTGTATTATACCAAAATTACTGTGATTGGAGCAAAGATGCCTATTACTGGATACCAGATAAAAGCTGCCCGTTCTCTCGTCGGAATGGAGCAAGTCGCCTTGGCTGAGAAGGCCGGTGTGAGTGCGAATACCATCCGGAATATGGAGGCGTATGGTGCCGATCGCGTGAAGGGGCGCACTGAGACGCTCGACGCGGTCACTGATGCACTCAAGGCGGCCGGGGTAACCTTTATCGATGAGGGGATGAGCGACGGCGGCCCAGGCGTGAGGCTTGGGAAGTGATGCAGACGCTTGCCGCGCTCCTCACTCCGACAATTGCAGCAATCGCCATCGTCATCGCTTTCCTGCAATGGCGGACAGCTCACCAGAAGGTGATGCTCGATCTCTTCGAGCGCCGATTAAGGGTTTACGATGAGGTCCATAAGGTCGTCGTCTATTTTTGGACGAACGAAGGCAATCTCGTGGGCTTCAATGCCGGACGCAAACTCGCTGCCGCCTACGCAGATGCTCGGTTTTTGTTCGGGGATGAGGTTCCCGAAGCGATCGAGAGCCTGAAGGCAAAGGTCTACGATCTTTCGCGGCTGAAAAACCGGCTCGAAAAAACTGAAGAAGACGGCCCAGAGCGCGAAGCTATTGTGAGTGAAATCCTGGGGATCGAAGACCACTTCAACAAATGGCCGTTGGATTTCTCAGAGCTGTGTTTGCCCTACCTGAAAATGGACCAGAAGCGTATTCGAACGCCGGCGGAATGGCTGAGTGACAGAAATAAAATCCGTCTAAGCTATGCCGACAAGGAATAGATCAAATGGCCGATGTTTCAGCCGATCTCGAAGCCGCTCGTCAGCGCTATAACGACCTTTATCCGGATCGCCCGATCAAGCGGGTCGGCGATACGCTGGAGGCCGTCTTCTACCTGTATGGCATCAGGTGCGCCTGGGAGAACGGCCGGCCGCTGACTGAAAAGGAGATTGCGGCGGTCGAGCGGATCACCCCGCCCGGATGTTTCTCCTGATTGCAACTTGGATGCAGCGCTCAATCGAAAAGGCCCGCCGGGGTGTTGGCGGGCCTTCGAACAGGAGGTCATTAAAAGGCCACCGCCCTGCCTTCTGCGACAAAGGCGAAGCGGTGGCTAGAACCGACCAAAGTTCATTAACCATAAAGCGTGAAGCCTTTGTGTATGGCAACTAGCTAATATGGGCTATATCTTCGCCAATCGCAGAGAGGTCGGGCTCGCTTGTAGATCGTCATGCGCCGGCGGCCTCTCTGGCGAGCCGCATGTAGCGCTTGGCCGCGGGATAACTGATGCGGGCAGTATCGCGTAGCCATGGAAGCCATTCACCGTGCGGTACCTGAGATCGAGCTGCGATCAGCTTCTGTCCAATTTCGAGCGCCTTATCTCCCCTCGCGTAAAGGCGAGTGCGGATCTCTGGAACCTTGGCCTTGATACTGCCGGCCGTGTCCTGCGAGGCCAGGCGTTCCTGAGCAAATGCCGTGAGGCGGTAATAGATGGCGCCGGCAAGCGCATGACGCTGATGGCTGAAGCCGCGGAGCTGGTTGATCGTTGCCATGATCGGCCCGAGCGGAATCCGATCCCACCATTCCAGCCACTCCGACGTGCGCTGCTCCACCCATTCAGGACATGCCCTGATGAGGTCAGAGACGGCCCACAGGCTCGTTTGATCGATTAGCGCATTGTTGTCGCGGGTCTCGCTCAGTGTCGTCATGACGAGCCGGAAATGGCTTTCTCCATATTTCGCAAGGATCTGGCACATGGTGGCCACGGCGCGGGTCTGTCCCGGCTGCGGAAATACATTGGCCGGAACGATCTCGACGTCGAACTCTGCGCAGATGGAACGAACAATCACTTCAGACATGTCAGCTCCTCACGGTCTGCAGGATCGCGCGGCGGAATTGATCCTCCATCGCCTGACGCGAACGGGCATCGCCGATGTTGGCGTTGTGGAAATGATTGATGATCTGGATCGGCCGCTCGGCGGATTTGCCGGTGTTCTTGCCCTGAGTGCCGTCAGTCACCTTGCTGTCGTCGATGATGATCACCCGCTCGCTGTTCTTCTTGAACAGTTCGACCTTCTGGTCCTCGCCCGGCATGATCTGCCCGCCGGTCGCGAAATACGGCGTGTGCAGGTCGCGCATCCCGGTATTGGTGCCGTGGACGGCGGGGCTGATGCCGTAGGTGTCATAGCCGATGGCGCCGGTGCCGTTGTAGCTGCCGATGCCCATGAAGTTATAGACCGAGGAGAAATCGACACCGCTGTACGGCATGGCGCTGCCATTCGTGCTGCCGTAGCCGCTACCATAGCCACTGCCGCGACCAGACGATGACGAGGAGCCGCCGCCGCTGCTGTAGGAAGCCGACGCGGCCGCCACAGACTTGATCTGTTTCAGGCAGGCGATGATCTCCAGATCGTTGCTGTCGGCCGTCTCCCAATATCCGGTATGGATGCGGACTTCCTGCATGATGCTGTAGAGGTGATCCTCGATCAGTGAAAGCGTATCGCGGCCGCCCGACAGGATCGAGGCGGTGGAATTGGTGTTCGCCACCATCCCGGCGCCGCCCATGGTGACGAGCTCCGGGCCTTCCTCGCCGACGAGATAGGTTCCGCCGGATGCGACCGGGCCACCGGCTGCGCGGGCGCCGCCGTAGCCGAGCGTCGCGTTCATCATCGCGTAGTCATACGCATCGATGAGCCCGCTCGTGTTGGTGCTGTAGTTGCCGTTGCCACCATAGACGGTGTGCGCCTGGCCGTTGATCGTGTACTGCTGCGCCCGCATGTCGGCGTTACCGCCGATGACATTGACGTTGGCCGTGCCACCGCCAGCAGACGGGACATTGTACTGCTGGATGCCGATCGAGACGATCTTGTCGGGGATGTTGAGGATCGATTGCGACAGCGACTTGACGCCGGATTCCAGATCCCTGACGCGGATGTTGCCGTTGATCAGCGCATCGACGAACGAGTCGATCGACTTCTTGTCGCCGCCGATCTGCTGCAGGCTGGCGCGCACCAGTTCCAGGCTCTCATGAGCGGTCTTTGCGGTGATCTGCCCGCCGTCCAGCGCCTTGAAGACCTTCTGGATGGAGGAGGCGGCCGCCTCGATCGCGCCGGCGGCTTCCTGGCCGATGCTGTCTCCGAAGATATCGGAGACCGGCGTCTGCGCAGCCGCGGCAAGCGTCTTCTGGATATCGGAAAGTTCGGTCTTCATCGAGCGCAGCTGATTGCCGGTCTGCTCGAAGCTGGTGAGTGTCTGCCGGCGGGCATCCATGATCTGCTGGTTGACGTCGACGACGGTGGTCGATGCCTGGCTGGCCGCCGTGGCGATGCTGCCAATCGCCTGACCGAGCGAGGTTGCGCCCTGAATGGACTTCGAGAAATCCATGTTGGCAAGGTCGGCAAGCCCGGAGCGGGCGCGGTTGGCGCCGATGCGATCGACGATGTTTCCTGCCCCCTCACGCAACGGTTGGCTCGACATGATCGCCCGCTGACGCGCAGCATGTTCCTGCGCCGCCGTTGTGAGATCCGTCGCATAGGTATTCTCGAGCCTCTGTATCGTCTGCCCCGACGTGTCCAGCATCGATAGGTCAACGCCTGGAATCTTGTTAAAGGCACCGATGATCTGATTGACCGCTTCCTTCGAGGCATTCACCAGCTTGTTCAGGTGATCGATCGCGACGTTCACAGCACCAACGAAAGCGCCGCCAACGATGTTCGGAAGCTGATCCCAGACGAAAGCGACGTCAACTCCAGCCGCGCGGAACGAGTTGATGACAAGCTCGGCGACATCCACGGCGGCCGACTGCAATTTCCCGAAGGCATAGATCAGTGGATCGACGATCGTCGACACTGCTGGCCCGAAGGTGTTCTGCAGCGCGTCCCGAATGGTCTGGAACGTCGCCGTCATGACTTCGCCCCATGAGACGGAACTATGCAGGGCGCTTTCCGCCTCGGTCTTGATGTGAGATAGCCCGAGCGCGACAGGAGCGAGCACAGCGCCCCAACGTCCGAAGCGCGTTGCTGCCTCTCCTGCCATCTTTCCAGTCTCGCGGAGAGCCGCGACGACGCCGCCCTGTCCTGCGTAGATCTGGGAGATCTGGGAGCCTTGCTGCGCCATTACCATCAACGGATTCATGCCGGAGGCGAGGGAAACAGCGACGTCGTTCAACTGGAAGATCAGGTTGCGGCGCTGGAAGGCGGCGAGACTGGCCGTCCTGCTCATGTTGGTCGCCATGGCGCTATATGCGCGACCGGCATAATCTGCCGATGCGCTAAAGTCTCTCATGTCTCGGCTGGCGCCCTGTGCGGACACGCCGACGGCACGCATCGCCCTGCCGCTTTTCGCTGACAGGCTCTGAACGCTCTGCTCAGCCTTCGCGGCTGCAGCGGCTACTTCTTCAATCGTTCGTTTGACGACTCGGCCGCCGGTCTCAGCTCCCGAGGGGTCAATGACGATGTTGAGTGTCTTGTTGCTGGTCATATCGTCCTCACAGGATCATGGATTCGAGTTCAGCGAACGTCAGAGCGACCACGCCGGCCGGCGCTTGCTTGGAATGGCCAGTTTCGAGCGCGGCCGCGTACGGGACGTTGTTGGAGATGTAGATAGCCTGGTCCGGTCCGGCCGATGCGATCAATGCGGCGCCCTTGGCTATGACGCTTCCGCCGGATTTGTCCGTTTCTGCTGTGACCGAATAATCGATCCGATTGACTGCCACGTTCCAGTTGCCACGGAACCGGCCAGTGTCGACGGGGGATTTCATCACCACCCCGCGCAGCGCATGCAAGGCGAGTTTCTGAACGACCGGTTTCACCATCTCCTCGGGGATGGAGTCGACGAATTTCCGAAGATCGAGCGCAAAATTGAACGCGTCGGCCATCGTCACCCCTTTCTATCGTGTAGGACGGCGAGTGCCTGTCGAAAGTCTCGAAAAAGGACATCGAGGATAGCAAGGGCATGCTCGCCGACGTCACGCACCGCCAGATGATCCTCAGCAGGCCACGGCCGGTTGCGGAATGCCGCAAGCATCGTTTCGATCTCTGCTTTTCTGCCACGGTAAAGCTTCACCAGTTCCGCCCGTGCAAGCCGATAGCCGCCGTCGCAAGTCAACAGATCGTGCGCGGCGATGCCAAAGGCCGCGACGCTATCCTTGAAGGTCGCCGCCGCGGTGATAGCATCGAAAGCTGCGCCCCCCGCCGCTGTGACGCCACGGTGCCCGGTTCCTTCACCATGGAGCGGTAGGGGTCGCATTTCGTCAGGCCGCCTTGGCCGAAGCGTTAGATTCGATGCGCGAAACCCGCAGAATTTCGCGGGCGAAAGCGCGAGCCCTTTCAAAGGCTTCACGCTCGCCGGCGCCGCTCTGGCCCGCACGCTCGATGTTCGCCACCTTCTCGAGATAGCGGTCGAAATGACTGTCGATCCGGTTTGCGATCTCGACCGTCGGCAGAGTGGTGTTTGCGATGTCCTCCAGAGCGGCCCGCAAAAGCCCTCTGGCGAGGTCCGTAAGTTCGATGGTGCTCGTGTCCATATTCCTATCCATCCCGTTAGGCGGCCTTGCCGCCGAGTTTTTCAATCGCGTCGCGGAAGGCGCGGTCATCAGAGCGCTTGTGCTCAATCTTGACAGCCTCCAGCAGTTGTTCCTGCTCGTTGAGGTTCATGGCCTTCACGCTCGACATGATCGAATCGAAGTCGAGGAGTTTGGGCTGAGGCTTGGTCGCCCGAATCTCCGCAAGACGATCGATCTCGTCCTCGACGTCACGGAACTCCGCATTGAAATCGTGGTCGGTCATACCCAGCGCGTCTCGGACGTCGGAGCGGGCGCCATCAACCGCCTGTTCGACTGTCTTCACGCACTCGTCCAGCTCGTTCAATGCCTCGATTTCGTCACCATAGCGTTGCTCAATGAGCTTCTGCACAAGGTCATCGCGGGTCGACGGCAGCAAGCCCGTCAGTTCCACGGGCACGGATATCGCGGCTTCCACGATGAAGGGGTCACTGGAGCGCCTTACAGCGCTCGTGCGCTCATCCGGTGCCAGGGTGCGAAGCCACGCCCGTACCTCCTGGCGCCGCATTTCACTGACGATGTCTTTGGGATCATGGTCGTATGGCTTCATTGCCGCACGGCGAGATTCGACCTCTCTCCGAAACTGCCGGACCTTCTCGGCCGCTGCGGTTCGGATCGCTGGGATGGTTTCGGTTCGCACCACTCCCTTCAGCTCGTCGGCAAGGCCGGAGGGCGTGTACTTTCCCTTCCGGTTCAGATCGTCACGCTTCGCCTTCAGGCTATCCGCCGCGTCCTGAATATCGCTGTAGAGCTGCCGCAGCGTGGTGAATGGGCCGCTCTCGCCAGGATCGCGCCACTGCGGCATCCATACACCTATCCACTTGCCCTTGTCGGATCGCCCTTTGCCAGGGAATTTAGAATCAGCGTTATGCATCGCTCTTGTCTCCAAGCTTGAGGTCGCCGCGGACGCTCTTTCGCGCCTGGGCAAGGTTTTGCGATTGATGCGACATGTCGGTCGGTTTCGTGTCGGGCTGCCGGCCGAACTTGCTCATGTCGACGGTGACGCCGAGTTTTACTGTCGTGGTGTGCGAGGGCTTCATTGGTGAGATCCTTTCAAATCCTGAGGGTTTCATCGGCCGTATCCACGCCCGCCGGTCTCAAGTGCCTCCCAGAGTTCCATCGTGACCACGGTGTTGACCGGCTTCACGGACGCATTGAGAGCGCCGGCCACCGCGTTCGCCAGGTCGTCATGGCCGCCAGGGGCGTGGTCGATGCTTTCCTTGCCGCCGCGGCTGACACGGCGCTCCAGGTTTACGATCTGGTTGACGAGGCGATTATCGTCGAGAAGATCGACGGTGCCGCTGTTCAGCATCGGCAAGAGGTCACGATAGAGGTCTGACCGGATCTTCTCCGATAGCTTGTAAGAGATACCCCTCTTGCGGAACTGTTCGCGAGGCCATTCGCCGGCATAGCGGTCGCCTTCGACTTCATGGATACCGTAGCTGGCCAACGTCTTGGCAAAGTCGTCGACAACAGCTTCTGGGCTGAATGGTGGCTTGATCTCGCGCGTGCAGTCGAGAACAACGCGCCGGCCCTCGCTGTGACTGATTGCCAGCGTCATGGAGTCGTTGCTGCCGCCGCTCGGGTCGACAAAGCCGCGGTAGCGGACACCGGATATACGGGGACGCTCATAAACGCCGGTAGTGACGCAGGCCTCGACGACTTCAAGGCTGACGAAGTCCTCGATATCGGAGCGGAACTCAGCCATGTATTCGGCCGATGCCGAGGACTGGTCACGCTCGAGCGCACGGTCGACGACCGATTGCGGTATTGTTGGGTTCATCTCTCGCGTGGCGGCTCGCCAGACGAGCGGAGCGTCATCCTTGCTCCAAAACCGCTTGAAGGCATCCCACAGCGCGCCACGGCGCGCATGAGGCGAAGAGGCACACAGCAGCATCGAAGTCGGGATGGAAGCCATACCGGGCCGGATCGCGTCCAGGATCGCGTAATCGGGCTCTGCCGCGTCATCCGTCCGCCAGAAGGCGAGCTCGTCGCACAAGACGGCGGCATAGGTGTAGCCGCGCGTCGACCGAAACGAAGCCGTCCCCACCTCAATGGTCGTGCTGTTGTCGAGATCGAAGGAATCGGCCGTGTCGCGTTCCACCATGTCCTTGAGCAACGGGATGTTGTCGAGCATCGCTCGAACATAACGAAGGATCACACGCGCCTGCCGGCGATCGGTCGCTATAACCAGGACCGTGGCGCGTTCGCCCGGTGCCAGATACTGCCGATAGTCGAAGAAGCAGGCCAGGAAGACCGCGATAAGGGCCATTGTGAAGGATTTTCCACCACGGCGACCGATGACAAGCCAGGCCTCCCGTTGCGCTTCTGTAGGCGCTTCCTGGCGGCCCGTATGCTTCTGATAAAGCTCGAGCTGCTCGTCAGTCATCGGTAGGCCGAACAACGCAGCCAGGAAGGCAAACCACGCGACATAGGTGTCTCGGTTCTTGAACCAAGGCGCAAAGATCTCGGGATGTGCGCAGGCCTGAAGGATGTTCATGCAGCGGCGCTCTCAGCGAGGAGATCCTGAAGGCTACGCTTGGGCCTGCTCTTGGGCTGATCGGCTCCCAGATCGCGCATGATCCGGGTGAGCGCATTCGACCACGCGAGGTATTGCCGGCTGTCACGCTCAGACAGAGGGCCACCGTCGTCCAGCGTCTTAGCATCCATCAGGGACACATGAAGCTGAAGCCACGCGGCACGATCGATAAGGGCTTTCTGGGTGGCTGTAGGCCTTCCGCCGATGTGCGCCGTGAGATCGTCTCGCACGGTTTGCATCAGCCGTGCTTCTCGCGTGCGTCCGTCCAGCTTCGCCAGCACATTAGGGCGGGAATACGGGCCTATGTCAGGCATAAGGTTCCATCTCCGGGCCATGGGCGTCATCACGACGGCCAATCACTGCATCTTGTGGATGCCCTTACTATCTACCCTGTATCTGGGGGATATTCAAGAACGTTTGCGGAACATGCTGGAGCGGCCTACACGCGAGACCGCTCGATCACCCGGCTGACCTGCATCGCGGTCCACTTGCCACCGCGTGAGGTCGCTATCCCCATCACGTCCAGGGTGCGGGCGATGTTCGAAAGAGAAGAGCCGCCTTCCTTCATAGGGGCAATCAGCTTCATGACCTTGGCGGCCTCTGTGTCTGCTTTGGCTTGTACGGCTGCGTTGCGCTTCATGGTGGCGTCACGCATACCCCCGAGCTTCACGCCACGTTCCTTGGCCATCCTGAGGGCTGCCTTGGTGCGCTCGGATATGAAGGTACGCTCTTGCTCTGCCAAGGCCGCGTAGATGTGCAGGCTGAACTTGTCGGCGTTCGGCATGCAGGCCACCCGGAGTTTCACCTTCTTGTCGTCCATCAGCGCGGCAATGAAAGATACACGGCGGCTCAAGCGATCGAGCTTGGCGACCAGCAGCTCGGCGCCGGTCTTGCGCACCAAGGAAAGGGCCTTCTCCAACTCCGGCCGGCCATTGTCGCCACCGCTCTGCACGTCCTGAAAGCGGCCGATCACCTCGAAAGGCACGTCGCTGAACTTGTCGAGGAAGATCTCGATATCGCGATCCTGGGCCTCCAAGCCGAGGCCAGACTTCCCCTGATCCTCAGTCGAAACGCGGGTGTAGACGACATATCTCAGCATGGCTTTCCCTCCTGCCTTTGCTGGATATTCTCACATCCTTATCAAATGTCAACGAACGTTGAGGCTGTTAAAGCATTGATATTGTACAAGCGATGGAAACATAGAGTTGCAATTTCGGCCTTTTCGCCTCAACGGCATTGCAAACCATTATCGGCTTTGATTGGATCGCTCTGACCAACGAGGGAGAGGAAGATGGAAATCAATTCAAGCGCTGTGACCAAAAGCCTGGTGGACACGAAGCCTGGGGAACTAATCGTCTTCAGGATGGGAGAATTCCGTGGGTATTGCATCGTCCTAGGGCACGAACCGCCGTACACAGTCCTTGGGGCATTGGACATTGCCACCCAAGAGAACTCCCGCCCGTTTCACTTCCGACGCAACAACACTAGCCGCTGCGTTTCATACGGCTTGGATTGGTTTGTAAACCCTTCTCCGTCCGCAGAGTTTTGGGCCGGAAATCAGCAGCATCGGTTTACTGCCGGCTGTCTTCATCTAGAGGGCAATCGATGGATGGTCTGCTTTGACTCCAGCGACCGAGAATACACCGAATTGCATTTTGATCTTTTGAACCTTGATATCTGCGCCAGCCCTGCGAACGAGGCTGCCCCTGTGTTGAATTGGGCGATCTGGGAGAGCAGAGACGAATTCGAACGAGAAGCCGATCCGTTGGTCACTGTAACCGCCGCACAGGGCTAGCCAAGGAACGGACTGATGGCGCGGCACGGAATGACATGGGACGATATCAAACACCTTGAGGTCGACGACGACGGGCGGCTTTATTGGAAGGGCGAGGCCGTCATCCTCGAGAAGCGGCTACGGCTGGAAAAATACCAAATCGTCCTGGCCACGCTTGCCACTGCCGGCGCCGTGCTTTCCGGCGTTCACCCGTTCGGGTCTAGTTTCGGTTGGTGGTAGATAAGATACAAGAAACCCCGCCACGCTTGTTATCGCCTTGGCGGGGTCTGCCTCTGGTGAGGTCTTGAGGCTGAACGGCTCTCACCGCCAGCGATCAACCCGAATATGGGTATTCTTCCGTTAAGGTCAAGTTAAATTCCGAGCCCAGCACGCACGCCGATCAGAATTCTCTCGAACGTTTCCTCGTCGACACGCCTCGTAAGATACTTTCGCTTTCCGTTCGGATCTCGACCGGTCCGAAAGAGATCAAGTCGGCTGAAACACACGGTAGCGATCATGTCGCATTTCGCCCACATCACAGGCGAATCAAAAGGCGCCGGCAGGACAGGGTCTAACCTGAACTCCACCACATAGGTCAACAGGCGCTCTGGGGGCTTCGTTGACAGAGGAACCACTGCGTGCAGCCCATCGCGATGGGGAAGGCGTGGGGAAACCACTATCGCCGGCCGGCGCTTCACCATCTCCGGCTCAACAAACCCGCCAAGGCCATAATCACACAGCAGTAAAGTCCCAGGCGCAACTGAGTATCGAATCGACATCCCGAACTCTAATCAGCTTCCGAACAACTCACCAACTCAACCGACCGTTATCTACCCAGGTTTGTCGAGTTGTCCCCAAGCGCGAAGTCCTCCGGCTTTCCGCACAGGTTCTCCTCGAGCCATTCCCGATATCGATCGAGGGCAGGGCTGATGTCCTCGCCCGTAGACAGCCTGAATGCCTCCTGCGTGGGCTGGTGAAGGATTGCCCAGGCGAGGGCGGCGCGATGCTGCTCGTTCATGCTGCGCCCCTCGGGTCATGACTGCCGGCATCCGGGCGCTGATATGACAGTCGGATTACCTCTTGCTCGACCTTGGCCCAGAAGGCGTCGATTTGGCGCTCGCGCTCCTCTGGTGAAAGCCCCAGTCGGTCGAGATGCGCGACTAGCCCGTCTGTGACCTGCTTCAGGTAATATTCCGCATGGCGATCCGTGGCCTTGTCGTGCAGCTTTCGGGCAACGTCGCGGATCTTACCGACCCGGTTGATCAGCGGGAAGGCTATGATCTTGATAGGCGGCTGCCAGGCGAAGAGGGGAAGGTCTTTGCTGTCGATCATTGACCCCTCCCACCGTAGATATAAGAGATAGTAGTAGAAAGGGAACCAACACAATTGCAGGAAAGGGAACCGACACGAACCACTTTCGAGCCGGAAAGGGAACCGATACGATGCAGGAAAGGGAACTGGGATGCTATGGACACGCTGCAGCCCTCCTCTCGGCTTTTACTGCTTTGGCTTCTAACACGCGGTAGGTGCCGACAAGCGCAATGGCTCGCTCTTCGGTGACACATTTCCATTCGTCGGTTGGGTTTTGCTTCCCCTTCGCCGGCACGTAGGTTAGCCGGTAGCAATTGGCTGGCCGTATGTCCCCTTGGATAATTCGCTCTTCCCTGATCACCTGGAGGAGGCCAAGTTCCTCGCCCAGCTTCAACGTCGAGCGTATGGACTTCTTCGACATGCCGTATGCGACGAACTGAGGATACGAGACGTAGAGCTCGCCGTTGTTCTGGCCGCCGTGTCGAAGGTGTTCGATTTCCAAACGCTCTATCAGGCGCAATAGCGGCCGCGGAGCGCGTTGCCAGGCGGGGCTGATCAGCATCTCAAGTCGGCGAGGGATGAAGGAATCCATCCACTTACGCTTCTTCTCGCCAGATCTTCCGGCTGTGCGGCTTTTGTCGCGAAGGTTGAGTTCCGCCATCTAGCCGAAAGCTTTCCTGTTCACGCGAAACCGCTGGGCCATCGCGCACGCCTCCGTCGCCTCAAGCGTAGACAGAGAGAAGCGCGATCGCAATGCCGGGATGATCGGCCGCGGCGGATCTTTTTCATCGGCCAACCACTGGGCGGCTTGCATGACGCTGTCGTTGTTCTCGTGATCGGCGCCAGTCATGCGGCGGTCTCCATGAAGAACGCCAACAGCTTGTTACGTTCGGCAACCCAGCGACCGCCGACCTTCTTTGCGGGCAATTCCCCAGTATCGAGCATGTGGAACGTCGCACGAGGCGATCTGCCGATTAGCTTTGCTATCTCTGCAGCGCCCCAGATCAAATCCATGGAGCCTGTCGTACTTTTCTGCATTTCCGTCATTCGCTAGTTACCTCTTGCACATATCCAACGGATAAAGATATCCAATGGATAATGCTTGACGTCAAGGGGTAAATTATCCATTGGATAGTGAAGCCAAGGGAATTGAAGGTAATGACCGAAAATCGCGCTAAATCTGACCAGTACCTTTTGCGGCTGCCGCCGGGTCTTCGCGATGCATTGAAGGAGTCTGCGGACATTCACGCTCGATCTCTGAATGCTGAGATCGTTGAGCGGCTCGAACAGTATCCTCGGCTCCACCGACTGCAGGGTGATATTTCGTATCTGAAGATGGAGAATAAGCGACTGAGCGCGGAGTTAGCAGCGGCGAAAGACGCTATGACCGAGCAGAAGAAAGTATCTGCGATGTTGCAGCATCTTATCCACACGAGATCCGAAGAAGCTCATGAGGAAGAAAAGACAGTGAGCGCAATCGAAAATCGGTTCACTGAGTTGAAAGAACAGGCCGCGTACCTCGAAAAATTAAAGTCCGAGCTGTTGCATTCAGCGCATCGCAGTTCCGAGCCCAAAATCAGCGACATTCCGCTTTCTTCGGAGCTTTTCGACAAGTTGTTTGGAGACATGCGCGACCGGCTGGATCGCATTGAACGAAAAGTTGACGGACGTTCCGGGTCGGAGGATTAACCATGTCAGTCCGCAAGCGAGAATGGACTACCCCGAAGGGCGTCGAGAAATCCGCCTGGGTCGTCGATTATGTCGACGGCCAAGGCACGCGTCGACTGAAAACCTTCGCGAAGAAGAAGGAAGCCGACCAGTTCGCCGCTACGGCCTCTGTCGAGGTGAGGGAAGGCGTTCACGTCGCGGACAGTGCCAGCGTCACCGTTGAGAAGGCTGGCAAACTCTGGATCGCATCTGGCGAGACAGCCGGCCTTGAGCGTTCGACGATCGACCAGCGCAAGAGCCACCTCGAGCATCACATCAAGCCGATCATCGGCAGTGTGCTGTTATCCAAGCTGACGGTTCCTGGAGTGCGCGACTTCGAGGATAAGCTCCGCAAAGAAGGCCGATCGCCAGCGATGACCAAGAAGGTTATCACCTCGCTCGGTTCGATCTTCGCTGACGCCAATGAGCGAGGGCTGGCAACGCGTAATCCGGTACGCGATATCCGCGGCGGGAGGAAAGGCCGTGAGAGACGCGCCGAGAAGCGTCAGAAGGGCCGCGTAGAGGTCGGGGTAGACATTCCGACCCGTGACGAGATCAAGGCGCTTGTCGCCGTTCTGGAGGGCAACTGGAGACCGTTGCTCATCACGCTGATATTCACCGGCATGAGATCGTCCGAGCTGCGTGCTCTGCGCTGGCAGGATGTGGATTTCAAGCGAGGCGAGATTACTGTCCGCCAGCGTGTCGACCAATACAAGGAACTCGGGCCGCCCAAGTCCGAGGCTGGCGTCCGAACGATCCCCGTTCCGCCTCTGGTGATCAATGCGCTCAAGGAGCTGAAGCTCAAACAGTCCAATCAGGCCGGCGTCGTATTTGCCAATCCCGACGGCGATTCCCGATCGCATTCCAATGTCGTCACCAAGGGGCTTCAGCCGGCGATGGTAAGGGCAGGGGTGACGATCGACACCGGGGAACTCGACAAGAAGGGAAATCCGATCCTCAAGGCCAAATACACCGGCCTGCACGCGTTGCGCCACTTCTACGCAAGCTGGCTTATCAACCGAAAAGACGATGGCGGGCTAGGGCTGCCGGCGAAGATGGTGCAGGAGCGGCTTGGACATGCATCGATCGTCATGACGATGGACGTCTATGGCCATCTGTTCCCACGGGCTGATGACGGGACAGAACTAGCACATGCCGCGAACATACTGCTCACCTGACTGCAACATGGATGCGACACGGGAGCAAAAAGCCTTTTAAAAACAATCATGGAGAAAAGTCTGCAAATCCTTGTACCCCGGTTCAATTCCGGGCGAGGCCTCCAAACTTCTCAATCCTTTGGTACTTTGCAGCTATAAAATGTCCGAAAGTGTCTTGGCAGCTTGGCAACCTTTTGCCGCGAGCGACTGGTAGGGTTCAGTGGTGGACGCATTGGCCGCGTCTAATTTCATCCCGATTTTTGGCTCTGGCGTACCTTGCGATCATGCCGGCCGGGCACCTTTTGTCATCGTAGAGAACGGCTTCGCCTGGAGCCAGTGATGAAACGGTCGGTTTTTGCTTTACGACCTTCATTGCAGCCTCTGTCGGCGCGAAGCCAGCCAGGAACAGAACTGCAGATGCGCAAAGCATGTTTATCGTGCGTCTCATTGTCACTCGATCTATTCGTTAATTGTATAGATAGATATAGTGGATTGGACTCGATGGAAACTTCGCAATCGGATTAGCCCGAACGGAGCTAGTGGGCGGACGCATCCGGCGCATACCAAGCAATTATTTGACAGATAAATATAATTTTGGAGAATGAGCGAACCTCTCCAGGAGTAAATCTCCAAGGCAAAAGCCTGGCGCTGCGGTCGGGCCGAATTGCTCTTATCAGTCCCGCTGTGATCCGATATGCCGGCCATTGAACAGGAAATTCGACAAGACGCGCGCATTCCGGCCGGCTATAGCGTTCGGGAGCTTCTGGCATCACCGCTGTTTGCCATGTCGCTGACGGAGGCGGCCAGCCGCCTCATTGGCATCTATCATGAGGCGCCGCGCGCGGTGCGCTATACGTCCGATCTGCGCCGTTGGCTCGTCGCCCAGGCGGCGCTCGCCTTCTATTTCGAGCGTCGGACGGATGCGAGCCGCGAGGATCTGACGGTGACGCGTCTTACCGAGTTCACGCCGCTTCACAGATTCGCGAGCAGGAATACGATCGCTTCCTATATAGCGCAGATGCGCCAGTACAAGCTTTTCACCGAACGCGAGAGCCACGACAAGAGACTGCGGCCGCTGGCGCTTTCCGAAGCGGCCGAGCATCTTATCCGCAACTGGTTCGACAGCCACATGGCATCGCTGGACAGGTTGGACGGGGGTGAGCGGCTTGCTCTTTCCCGGGCCGACCCACGGCTGCTTTATTATTCCCAGCCGCCCGCTGCTCGCGCACTCATCGCCGATTCGCGCTGGAACGATCCGCCGGAAAGCGTGAAGACCTTCACCTTTACCAATCTCGGCAGCAATGTGATCCATGACCTGGTGGCCCGTTTTCCCTCGGCCAATGCGCTTTCGGAGCGCTGCTATATCGGTGAACTGAGGCCGGCAGATCTTGCAAGCCGCTACCACGTTTCGCGCACGCAGATCGTGCGGGTGCTGAACCGTGCGAGAGCTCTCGGCGACATCGGCTGGGATGGATCGCAATATAGCGAGGGATTCTGGATTTCCGCCCGCCTGATCGAAGATTACCGGAGATGGCAGGCCGTCAAGTTTGAAGCGCTGTCGAGGTCGATGAGCGAGGCTTGTGCGATGATATACGCATAAGTTGGACGGGCGCGCATCCACTTCGCTCTGGGCGCTATCGTGTCGTTTCGCTATCCAGCAGGCCGCAGCAGAATATGGCGATGAGTGCTGCGATGATGAAGAAGTCGAACAGCGTGAGATACTCGAAAAGGGCAGACATGGACTGCATCTCCTCCATTTTCCTCCGGTTTTAAGAATATCACACCCGCCTCTTTGTTCCAAACAGCAGTCGCAGTCCCGGCCGCGCCGAACGACAGCGGCTCAAGCGGGAGGA
Organism: Rhizobium etli 8C-3; assembly: GCF_001908375.1. NCBI lineage: Bacteria > Pseudomonadati > Pseudomonadota > Alphaproteobacteria > Hyphomicrobiales > Rhizobiaceae > Rhizobium > Rhizobium etli. Next base: position 1,726,705 of record NZ_CP017241.1, read on the forward strand.
TTCTTCCCGCAGTTGCTTACTGTGCCTTGAAAGCGCGAGCCGCGGAGATTAAGAGGACGGGTGACAATGCCGCGTTCAACGGGCGAGAGGATATGATGGATTTCGAAGCAGCACGCGCAAAGATGGTCGACAACCAGATCCGTACGACGGACGTCACGTCGCATTCCGTGCTGACAGCCTTCCTGACGGTGCCGCGCGAGGCCTTCGTACCGGAGAAGTCCAAGGCTCTGGCCTATATCGACAACGATGTCGAAATCTCACCGGCATCGGAGGGCAAGCCGGCGCGCTTCCTGATGGAAGCTTCACCGCTGGCAAAGCTGCTGCAACTCGCTGCCATTACTACGGACGATGCGGTCCTCGAGGTCGGCTGCGGGACGGGCTACACGTCGGCTCTTCTGGCCATGCTTGCCGGTTCGGTCGTTGCCCTTGAATGCGACGAAGCGCTTGCAGCCGAAGCAAAGAAGAATCTTTCCAGCTACGCCAACGTTTCCGTCGTCACAGGCGCGCTGGAGCAGGGCAACAGCGCCAGTGCGCCTTACGATCTGATCTTCGTCAATGGCTCCGTCGAGGAGGTCCCCGCTGCCCTTCTCGACCAGCTCGCCGAGGGCGGCCGTCTTGTCACCGTCCAGGGTTACGGCAACGCCGCCCGCGCTAAGGTGTTCTTCAGCGAAAACGGCGCGGTTTCGGAAAATGTGTTCTTCAATGCTTCGGTCAAGCCGTTGCCGGGCTTTGCCAAGGTTCGAGAGTTCGTCTTCTGATCGTAGCTTCAGGATCTTGCGAAATGGGGCGCCTCGGGGCGCCCGTTTTGTTTTAGGCCTGTCGCAAAAGCGTCAGCGGTGACGGCCTAGACTGCAGCAACAAAACTGTGCACGGGCCCATTCATTTGATTCTCGCTGATTTTTTTCATGTCTGGGGTATTCTAAGGTCTGGGTGATTCGGATGCCCACTCCACGCAATCCGATCGTTGTTGCAGGGATAACGGGGATAAATATGGCTCAGCCAGGCGTAGTGCGTGAACCGTCCATGGAAGAGATTCTGGCGTCGATCCGCCAGATCATCGAGAGCAATGAGCCGGGCGCGGGCAGGGCGATCTCGTCATCCCTGCCGCCTGTCTACGGCGCCGATGACGAAAAGAGCGATTCCAACATTCATCTGACGGTGGACGAAACTTATGCTGACGTCGAGTTCCCCGAGCCTATGATGCTGTCTGACCCGCGTTTCGTTGCGGCGAATTCGGCAGGCAGCCGCGAAGCGGAAGCGCCGGCGCGGGCGATGTCGCTTGCCGATGTGGCTGCACGCGTTCGTGCCGCCTCGGAGCGTTCGGCACCGCAGCCGCAGCACGAAGCACCGGTCTTTCGTCAGCCGGAACCTGCCGGACACTTCGAGCAGGAAGCCCGCCATCCGGTCGAAGCCGTTCCAGCATCTTTTAGTGCTCCGCCGCCAGCCGCAATGCCAGCACCGGCCGTTGAGCAGGCACAACGAGTTGACGTGCCGCAGCCAGCCCTTGCAGAACCGGCGCCGCAGGCTGCCGTCGCGCCGGCGGCCGAAGCTGAAGAAGACAGTCTCCTGAACGGCGCGGAAGAAACCCAGACGCTGATTTCGCAGAGCGCCGGCCTGCAGGTTGCACGTTCGTTCGATGAGCTTGCGCTTGCGATCGATGGCGCCGAGCGCCGCTCGCTGGACGAGATTGCCGAGGACATGCTGCGCCCGATGCTGCGCGAGTGGCTGGACGACAACCTGCCGACGCTTGTCGAACGGCTGGTGCGCGAAGAAATCGAGCGCGTGGCGCGCGGCCCGCGCCGCTGACCGGGACCGCTTTTGTCGAACAAGCCGCTCCGGTCTCCGGGGCGGCTTTTATATTGACTTGCCGTCGGCCATCCTATTTACAACCCCCATCCTAAAACCCCGAAGTTTGGTCATAAAATGCTCGACAAGACCTATGATTCCGCTGCAGTCGAACCGAAGATCGCTGCGAAATGGGATGACGCCGATGCGTTTCGCGCGGGCGCCAACAAGAAGCCCGGCGCCGAGACCTTCACGATCGTCATCCCGCCGCCGAACGTGACCGGATCGCTGCACATGGGTCATGCGCTGAACAACACGCTGCAGGACATCATGATCCGCTTTGAGCGCATGCGCGGCAAGGACGTGCTCTGGCAGCCGGGCATGGACCATGCTGGCATCGCCACACAGATGGTTGTCGAGCGCAAGCTGATGGAACAGCAGCTGCCCGGCCGCCGCGAGATGGGCCGCGACGCGTTCATTGAGAAGGTCTGGGAGTGGAAGGCAGAATCGGGCGGCCTGATCTTCAACCAGCTGAAGCGCCTAGGTGCTTCCTGCGATTGGTCGCGCGAACGGTTCACGATGGATGACGGCCTCTCGGAGGCTGTCCTCGAGGTTTTCGTTACGCTCTACAAAGAGGGTCTGATCTACAAGGACAAACGCCTCGTCAACTGGGACCCGAAGCTTCTGACGGCGATCTCCGACATGGAAGTCGAGCAGGTTGAGGTCAAAGGCAATCTCTGGCATTTGCGCTATCCGCTCGAAGACGGCGTCACCTATCAGCATCCCGTTGCCTTTGACGAGGAGGGGAAGCCCACGGAATTCGAAACGCGCGACTACCTGGTCGTTGCGACCACGCGGCCCGAGACCATGCTCGGCGATACTGGCGTCGCGGTGAATCCCGACGACGAGCGCTACAAATCGATCATCGGCAAACACGTCATTCTACCGATCGTCGGCCGCAAGATCCCGATCGTTGCCGACAACTACGCCGATCCGACGGCCGGCACCGGCGCCGTCAAAGTCACCCCTGCACACGACTTCAACGACTTCGACGTTGCCAGGCGCACGGGCCTGCGCGCCATCAACGTGCTCAATACAGATGCTTCGGTTACCATCAAGGACAACGAAGACTTTCTGGAAGGTCTCGACCATCCGGCCGCCTTGCATGGGGCCTGGGACCGGCTGGAAGGCCAGGATCGCTTCACCGCACGCAAGATCATCGTCGAGATATTCGAGGAAGCGGGCTTGCTCGACAAGATCGAGCCGCACATACATACGGTCCCGCACGGCGACCGCGGCGGCGTGCCGATCGAGCCGCGTTTGACCGAACAATGGTGGGTGGACAACAAGACACTTGCAAAGCCCGCCATCGCATCGGTGCGTGAAGGCCGCACCAAATTTGTTCCGAAGAACTGGGAGAACACTTACTTCCAGTGGATGGAGAACATCCAGCCCTGGTGCATTTCCCGCCAGCTCTGGTGGGGCCATCAGATCCCGGCCTGGTACGGTCCGGACGGTCAGGTCTTCGTGGAGAAAACCGAGGAAGAGGCGCTGCAGGCTGCGATCCAGCATTACCTCTCTCACGAAGGCCCGATGAAGGCCTATGTCGAGGATCTCCTGGAAAATTTCAAGCCGGGCGAAATCCTGACGCGCGACGAGGACGTTCTCGACACCTGGTTCTCCTCAGCGCTCTGGCCTTTCTCCACTCTCGGCTGGCCGAAGCAGACGCCAGAACTGGCGCGATACTACCCGACGAACGTCCTTGTTACAGGCTTCGACATCATACCGTTTTGGGTCGTTCGTATGATGCAGATGGGCCTGCACTTCATGAAGGACGAGGACGGCAATCCGGTCGAGCCCTTCCATACCATCTATATCCACGCGCTCGTCCGCGACAAGAACGGCCAGAAGATGTCGAAGTCGAAGGGCAACGTCATCGATCCTCTCGAGTTGATGGACGAATACGGCGCCGACGCATTGCGCTTCACGCTGGCGATCATGGCTGCACAGGGTCGCGATGTTAAGCTCGATCCGGCCCGTATCGCTGGTTACCGGAATTTCGGCACCAAGCTTTGGAACGCCACCCGCTTTGCCGAAATGAACGGCGTCAAAAGCGATCCGAACTTCGTTCCGGAGGCGACGGGGCTGACGATCAACCGTTGGATCCTGACGGAGCTTGCCCGTACGGAACGTGATGTAACAGAAGCAATCGAATCCTATCGCTTCAATGATGCGGCCGGGGTGCTTTACCGGTTCGTCTGGAATCAGGTCTGCGATTGGTATCTGGAACTGCTGAAGCCGGTCTTCAGCGGGGAAGACGAGGGCGCGAAGAAGGAGGCTCAGGCCTGCAGCGCCTATGTTCTCGAAGAGATCTACAAGCTGCTGCATCCGTTCATGCCGTTCATGACCGAGGAGCTTTGGGCGCATACCGCAGGCGAGGGTGTCGAGCGCGACACGCTGATCTGCCATGCCGAATGGCCGGCGCCGTCCTATGCTGACAATGCTGCGGCCGACGAGATCAACTGGCTGATCGACCTCGTCTCCGGAATCCGCTCGGTTCGCGCCGAAATGAACGTCCCGCCGTCGGCGACTGCGCCGCTCGTGGTCGTCAAGGCCAACAATCTGACGCGCGAACGGCTAGCGCGCCATGAGGCGGCGATCAAGCGCCTTGCTCGTGTCGAAGCGATTTCGCTTGCCGATAGCGCCCCCAAGGGGGCGGCGCAGATTGTCGTTTCCGAAGCGACCGTCTGCCTTCCGCTCGGCACCCTGATCGACCTTTCGGTTGAAAGAACTCGCTTGGAAAAGGCAATCAACAAGACCGAAGGAGAGATCGCGCGCATCAACGGCAAGCTTTCGAACGAGAAGTTCGTTGCCAATGCCAATCCGGACGTGGTGGAAGCCGAGCGCGAGCGGCTGGCCGAATTCCAGAGCCAGATCGCAAGCCTCAAGGTAGCGCTGTCACGCGTCAGCGAGGCCTGAGCCGCTCTTGATCGCGTAATACTTTAAGGCGTCCGGCCAGGTCGGACGCCTTAAGACGCCCGTTGGAATGATTCGATCGTACCGGCGGGATATTGCAGTCTGCATTCATACTGTTTTGCGAATTTATGAAATGAAATGCCCTCTTGGGGCGAAAACCACGACTGTTGTCAGATTGATACAGATGGCACGATGTGTGGAATGACCGTCCAAAAATACCCATAAATGATTAGGGTATTAGGATAAAATTTTATGAAGAAAAACTATTGACGTGTCCGTCAATTTCTTACGTCAATTTAACAACTCTCCCGCATTGTGGCTGCAAGAAGGCGCAAGTTGCCATTTATGGCGATCACCTGCACTCTGCCGCCGTTGGAGTGCTTAAGTGGGGGAGACACAGTTGGCATCTCGTATGGTTTTCAGGGGCGTAGCATCGCTCGCCGTCCTTTCGTCCATCGCCTCGCCGTCGTTTGCAGGGGGCCTGGAGCGCGGCGGGTATAATATCGATCTTCTGTTTGATCCTTCGCGCTTCGCAGTCGAATCCACGGCCACTTTCGTGATGCCGCAGCGTAAACTGAAGAACGTAGACGATATCAACCCGTTGAACGGGGATCTGAACGCTATCCCCGGACATTCTACGTCGGCTGACGACAGTGAGAGTTATTGGTCACCTCGCATCGGCGCCAAAGTTGCAATCGGCGATGCCGCAGACTGTATGGCCGATTATTCGCAACCTTACGGCGCTCATGCCAATCCAGGTGCCAACTGGGCGGGTGCGAACGACAACATCGAAACGAAGGTCAACAGCGACAATTATGCTCTAACCTGCTCTTACAGGTTTGACGTGGGACCGGGGCAGTTCCGCATTATTGGGGGCACTAATTATCTCGAAATGGATGGCTTCAAGGAGCGTCTCGTTGTCGCCCCCGAAGTCATCACCGCTTTGACCGGCGGTCTGGCCAGTGGCAGCGGTGTCGGACGTCTGGATCTGGAGGGTGACGGCTGGGGATGGCGCGGCGGCGTGGCCTACGAGATTCCCGAATATGCGTTTCGTGCGAGCCTGATGTACTACAGCGAAGTCAAGTTGGACAGCGTTAGCGGGACTGTGGATCTTACGAATATCCCAGCAATTCTCGACCCTGTCATTGGTGGAGCAGGAACCGTTATTCCTGTTACTGGCTCCACGGCGATGCCTGATGCGCTGGAGTTGAAGGTCCAGTCCGGTATCGCACCGGATTGGCTAGCTTTTGGTTCGGTCAAGTGGACGGATTGGAGCCAGTTGCAGCGTATTCCGTTCTACAATAGCGGCGTCGAAATCACCTCGCTCGATCTGGGGTATCGAGACGGCTGGACGATCACCGGCGGTGTCGGTCACAAGTTCAATGAACAGTGGAGCGGCGCCGTCAGTGTCACTTGGGACCGCGGCACATCTCAGGAATTCGGTTCGCAGACCGACAGTTGGTTGCTTGGCGCCGGCGTTTCCTATTCACCGAACCAGAACGTCGAGTTCCGCCTTGGTGGTGTGCTGGGCATCCTGACGAGCGGGGATTCGTCTCCGACGACGATTGACGGAGTTGGTGTGGGTGATGAGGCGACATACGAGTTCGATAACGATCTGGTGACGGCGCTCTCGACATCGCTCAAAGTAAAATTCTGATCTGCATCAAAGCGTAGAAAAGCCCGGCAACTTTACAGGGCTCAGCCCTTTGAATTTATGATGCGAATGTTGTCGGTGATACCGGATTGCAGGCTTTGAACGCTGACGGGAGGCGGCTGTGGCATTGATGGCGATCTTCCTCTGCTGCGCGGGGAAAGGGCATCAATCCCACCAGCCTTGTGGCGCCTCGCCCAATCCGAAGGGGATCTCGAACAGCGCTGCTGCCTGACGGTGCGACAGTCAATCCTCCCACATCCGTCGAAGTACCAATAGCGTGAGGTCGGTTGTGTAATAATCGATCTTCTGCGCAAGACCCGCACCGCCTGCACACCACGGCTGGAGAACAATTTTGCGCACCGTGCCATGATCAATCCCATAGGCAGCACCAGCGCTCGCGTAGCTCTCATCGCCACCTAGAATGCAACAACGGACTGCTTGAAAGCGGTGCTGTGCTTGGACATAGAAAAACCTCCGAAGTTGGTCTCCAATTTTTAAGGGGTCAATTTAAGAACCCCGGTCTTTTCTTTGCGCCCGCCGTATTAACCTTGCTCCAAGACATCTCATTTTGTGACGATTCAGCAACACATTTTTACGACAGTTCACATATCATAGCGACGGGGCGAATTTGTCCATTTCCCGCCACAAACAGAGCGCAGCGATATTTGCGGGCGAGGGAATGGCAGGCGTAGGGTACGTTTAAGAAGCAAGATGGGTCGAGTTTTTTCCGCGACGGGGAGAGAGCGTATGAGCGCCGGCTTTGATGCCGTTTCTTGTGCGATTCAGCTTTTCCCGCAAGGCGATTCCGCCCAAAATATTCACTTAGAAGTCACGCATTCGAGCTGTCATTTTCACGATGATACGGCGTCCATTGTCGCCGCACGCAGGCACCGCGATCACGCCGGCACCGGTTTGGTCACATTTGGTGTTTACGAATATTCGAATGGCGGAAGAACGCTTGTTCGTTCCGCAGGAATGACGCCGCAGGCATTGCAGGCGGACCAGGCCGGAACTCGGGTGGTCTATGGTGATGCGCAAAAAATTCAGGCTCTTGAAGAAGGGCCGAAGGCTGGATGCGACGCGGGCAAAGGGGCCATTGAGCCCGCCGCGGGATCGCTCGCCTGGAGGAATACGCCGGGAAGCCAGGCAGCTGTCTCTGCTGCCGTGGCGGTCTGCGATGGAAGCGAAAGAAACCGAGTGAAATGCTGACATCCGAGTTCAGACTTTTCAGATCTGCCGTTATGGGGCTGTCTATCGCGCTTTCGGCGGCGATTACCTCCCCGGCCAAGGCATTCGATATCAATGCAGGCGTCACAAAGGAATCCGGTCCCTTTGATCTCTTCAAGTTCGGCTTCAAGGCCTATAAGAGCGGCCAGAAGGAAGAGGCCATCGAAGCCTATAAATACGCTGCCGAAAAGGGCCATACCGGTTCGCGCTGGGCGCTTGCCAATATGTATGCCGACGGCGACGGCGTCGCCCAGGACGATTTCGAAGCCTTCAAGATTTACAGCGAAATCGCGCAGCAGGGCGTGGAGCCCGGCTCCGAGGATACCGGCTTCTTCATCAACGCACTTTTGTCGCTCGCCAACTATTACAAGCATGGCATTCCGGGCAGCCCGGTGCGGACCGATCTCAGCCAGGCCCGCCAGCTCTATTTTCAGGTAGCTTCGACCTTCGGCGTCGCTGAAGCGCAGTTCCAGCTCGCGCAGATGATGCTGTCGGGCGACGGCGGCACGCGCAGTCCGCAACAGGCGAAGAAGTGGCTGAACCAGGCCCGCAAGAGCGGTCACCCCGGCGCCATGTCGGTCTTCGGCAATATCCTCTTCCAGGAGGGCCAGTCGGCGCGCGGCCTGGCACTGATGACTGCGGCGCTCGATCGCTGCAAGCCGAAGGATTGCAGCTGGATGGAATCGCTGCAGGAGCAGGCCTTCTCGGTCGCGACCGAAGGTGATCGCCGCACGGCTGTTTCGCTCTCCCACAAGATCGCGACCGGCAGCGATTAATTCTCGAACCTTAAGCTGCGAAGTCGAAATAACCGACCACTGGAACGTGGTCGGACGGCTTTTCCCAGGCCCGTACATGCTTTTCGATCGCCACCGACGTCATGTGATCGGCGGCCTCCGGCGAAAGCATCAGGTGGTCGATCCGGATGCCGTTGTTCTTCTGCCAGGCGCCGGCCTGGTAATCCCAGAAGGAGTAGAGCTGAACGGCGTCCGTCGAGGTGCGGATGGCATCGGTAAACCCGAGATTTTCGAGCCTGCGGAAGGCCTCTCGCGTTTGCGGCAAAAAGAGCGCATCGCCTTCCCAGACCTTCGGATCGAAGCAATCGTGCGGCTCGGGAATCACGTTGTAGTCACCGGCGAGGATGAAGATGTCCTCATAGGAAAGGCGCGAGACCGCAAACTGGCGCAGTCGCTCCATCCAGGCGAGCTTGTAGGGATATTTTTCAGTGTCGACGGGATTGCCGTTCGGCAGATAGAGGCAGCAGACGCGAAGGGCTCGGTTGCCCGGGATCGAGAATACGGCTTCCAGAAAACGGGCCTGCTCGTCGAGAGGGTCGCCCGGCAGCCCGCGGCTCACTTCGTCGGGTGAGGTCTTGGAAAGGATCGCAACACCATTGAACCCTTTCTGGCCATGCGTTTCGACGTGATAGCCCATCGCCTCGATCTCGAGCCGCGGAAACGCTTCGTCGATCGTCTTGATCTCCTGCAGGCAGACGATGTCCGGATCGGAATCCTTGAGCCACTGCGTGAGGTTGTCGATGCGCGCCTTGACGCCGTTGATGTTCCAGGTCGCGATCTTCATAGGGTGTTCCTCTTGCGCTTCGTGCCTGATCTTTTATCGTGCCGTCCCGCTTGCGGACAAGACGATAAACCAGCCGGAAGGGATACTTCGGCCGGTTCGATGTGGATATACAGGCAAGCTTAGATCGAGAAGCTGGTGCCGCAGCCGCAGCTTGCAACTGCATTCGGGTTCTTGATCTGGAAGGATTGACCGAGAAGGTTGTCGACGAAGTCGATTTCCGAGCCTGCCATATAGACCAGCGACAGGCTATCGATCAGTACCTTGGCGTTGTTCTTCTCGATGACGATGTCATCGTCCCGGGCATCGCCGGTAAGATCGAACTTATATGAAAAACCCGAGCAGCCGCCGCCTTCGACGGAAACGCGCAGCGCGTTCTTGCCGGACTCTGCACCGACGATCGCCGCGATTCGTTTTGCCGCCGCGTCGGAAAGGGTTACACTTGTATCCGTCATGTTTCCTCCTGCCGGGGTCAAGATCCGGAGAGAATTGATACCGGCCGATGAAACGTCAAACGGCTGATATCAAAAGAATTTACCACACGCGTTGCCAAAACGCATTATTCGGCAAAGCAGTTAAGAAAGGGCCTCTTTGCCGTTTATATTGGCTATAGGTATGAAGAGCGCGATGCGGCGTCAATGGGCGTGGTGTTGCGCGGTGTTGAATGACGGTGAAAAATGAAGATCGACAGGCAGGCGTTGGGTTTCGGAAATGGCGAACGGGCAACCTATGCGGCAGATCCATGGACGACGCGCGGAAGGCTCTATGTCGAAAGCTCCAGCCCGACGCGTTCGGAATTTCAGCGCGATCGCGACCGCATTGTCCATACGACGGCGTTTCGCCGTCTGAAGCACAAGACGCAGGTCTTCATCGCGCAGGACGGCGATCATTATCGCACGCGCCTGACGCACACGATCGAGGTCGCCCAGATCGCCCGTGCGCTGGCGCGCGCTCTCAAGCTTGACGAGGATCTGGCGGAGGGCGTGGCGCTCGTCCACGACTTTGGCCACACGCCTTTCGGCCATACCGGGGAGGACGCGCTGCACGAGGTGCTCCTGCCCTATGGCGGCTTCGACCATAACGCCCAGTCGCTCCGCATCGTCACCAAGCTGGAACGGCGCTATGCCGAATTCGACGGCATCAACCTGACCTGGGAGAGCCTAGAGGGCCTCGTGAAGCACAATGGGCCGCTGCTGAAGAAGGACGGGCAGGGCACGCGGGGACCCGTGCCGCAGCCGATCCTCGACTATTGCGAAATCCACGACCTCGAACTTGCGACTTTCGCCAGCCTCGAAGCGCAGGTGGCAGCGATCGCCGACGACATAGCCTATAACACCCATGACATAGACGACGGTCTTCGCTCGGGCTACTTGACGTTCGAGATGCTGGAGGAAATTCCGTTCCTCGCCGGGCTGATGGACGAGGTCCGCGAGCGCTACCCCCATCTTGAGAAGAGCCGTTTCACGCATGAGATCATGCGCCGGCAGATTACGCGCATGGTCGAGGATGTGATTGCCGTCGCACAAAAGCGCCTGAGTGAGGTGAAACCGAAAAGCGTCAAGGATGTACGCGAGGCCGGCAAGGTGATCGCAACCTTTTCGGAGGCGATGTCGCAGACCGACAAGCAGATCAAGCAGATGCTCTTCAAGCGCATCTACCGCCATCCCGACATCATGCGGATCCGCGCAGGCGCCGCAAAGATCGTCACCGATCTTTTTGCCGCCTACATGGCCAATCCGAAGGAGATGCAGAGCCATTACTGGGTTGATCATATTACAGGCCTTGCCGATGCGCCGAAAGCCCGCCACGTCGGCGATTACCTGGCGGGGATGACCGACACCTATGCAATCAGCGCCCACAGGCGATTGTTTGACCGCACTCCGGATTTGCGATAGGCAGCGGGCGCCGCGGCAGGAGTTGCGGCAGAGCCTATGCATGGAAGAGTGCGATGAACCTTTTTACCGACTTCGAAGCCAGGATTAAGAACGCCCTTGAACGGATTGATATCGTCAAGGAAAAGCGATCCGAGCTCGATTTCGGGCGCATCGCCGTCGAACCGCCTCGTGATGCAAGCCACGGCGATGTCGCGACCAATGCCGCCATGGTGCTGGCAAAGCCGCTGGGGACCAATCCGCGCGCGCTCGCCGAAATCATCATCGCCAAGTTGAAAGAAGATGCCGACGTCGCCGACGTCTCCGTCGCTGGCCCCGGCTTCATCAACATCAGGCTTTCCATCGGCTACTGGCAGCGCTTGCTTGCTTCGATCATCGAGGCCGGAACCGATTACGGCCGCTCGAAGCTTGGCGCCGGCAAGAAGGTGAATGTCGAATATGTCTCGGCAAATCCGACCGGCCCGATGCATGTCGGCCATTGCCGCGGCGCCGTGGTCGGAGACGCGCTGGCCAATCTGCTTGCCTTCGCAGGCTATGCCGTCGAGAAGGAATACTACATCAACGATGCCGGCTCTCAGATTGACGTGCTGGCCCGCTCGGTCTTCCTGCGCTACCGCGAAGCGCTCGGCGAAAGCATCGGCGATATCCCGCCCGGCCTTTATCCCGGCGACTACCTGATCCCGGTCGGAAAATCGCTTGCTGGCGACTATGGCGTGCGGCTGCACAACATGCCGGAAGAGCAGTGGATGCCGATCGTCAAGGATCGTACGATCGACGCGATGATGACGATGATCCGCGAGGATCTCGCAGCCCTCAACGTGCATCACGACGTCTTCTTTTCTGAGCGGAAGCTGCATGATGCCGGCGCTGCCGCGATCCGCACCGCGATCAATGACCTGACCTTCAAGGGCTTTGTCTACAAGGGCGCGCTGCCGCCGCCGAAGGGGCAGGTGCCGGAAGACTGGGAAGACCGCGAGCAGACGCTCTTCCGCTCGACGGAAGTCGGCGACGACATGGATCGCCCGCTTATCAAGTCGGATGGCTCCTACACCTATTTCGCCGCGGACGTCGCCTATTTCAAGAACAAGTTCGATCGCGGCTTCGACGAAATGATCTATGTGCTCGGCGCCGACCACGGTGGATACGTGAAGCGCCTGGAGGCCGTGGCCCGCGCCGTTTCCGAAGGCAAATCGAAGCTCACCGTTCTGCTTTGCCAGCTCGTCAAGCTCTTCCGCAACGGCGAGCCGGTGAAGATGTCGAAGCGCTCGGGCGACTTCGTGACGCTGCGCGACGTGGTCGAGGAAGTCGGCCGTGATTCGGTTCGCTTCATGATGCTCTACCGCAAGAATTCCGAGCCGCTCGACTTCGATTTCGCCAAGGTAACGGAGCATTCGAAAGACAATCCGGTCTTTTACGTGCAGTATGCGCATGCCCGCTGCATGTCGGTTTTCCGCCAGGCGAGGGAGGCGTTTCCGGACCTTGACGTATCGCCCGCAGACCTTGCGGGAGCGGTCCTAGGCGTCTCTGATCCCACGGAATTGCAGCTGGTTGCGAAGGCTGCAGAATTCCCGCGCATCGTCGAATCGGCGGCACAGTCGCAGGAGCCCCATCGCATCGCGTTTTACCTGTATGATCTGGCAAGTTTCTTCCACGCGCACTGGAATAAAGGTAAAGATCAAACGGAATTACGATTTGTTAACGATAAGAACCGAGAATCGAGTATTGCCAGACTTGGGCTGGTGTATGCTGTCGCTTCGGTTTTGAAGTCGGGACTTGCCATTACAGGCACTGCCGCACCGGATGAAATGCGATAACGTCACCATTTCCCCACATTGCGCTGGCATTTGACCGCGTGGGTTTACGGGTGGGATGAGTATGGCTGACAAACAACTGGCGTATGATACGCGAAAGAAGACGGAGCTTTTCGACGAGGGCGATCCGCTGGCTGAGCTTGCGCGTATCGTAGGCTTCGAGCCGCGTGTGGCTGCCAATACGGTTCCTGAGGTGCCCCGGCAGGAGCCGGCCCTCAATCTCGAGGACGAGCTTCTCCGCGAATTCGAGCGTTTCGACGCTCCGCGGCCGCTTGCAGGCCTCGATCGTCCGGCCGAACCTGCCGCCGAGGAATATGACTATCCCGCATCCGATGCCATCGTCGAGCCGGATCCTGTCGATCCGCCGGCTGCCACTTCGCCCGGCTGGCATGGGGCCGAGATGCTTTCCGCCGCCGATTGGGCCGCGCCCCAAGTGTCCGAACCGGTTTCCGGTGGCGCCCGTGATCTGATCGAGGAGCTTGAGCTTTCGATCGGCGGTCCCACGGTTCAGATTCCGCAGGCTTCAACCCCTGCCAGGGCGCCGCAATGGTCAGCTGCCAGCATCAAGCTTCCGCTTGCAAACTTCCATGCCGCTCGTCGCGACGAGCTTGTTGAATCGCCCGCAAAAGCCGCCGCACCTGTCGACGCGCTCGCCGTTCCCGAACAGCAGCTCGAGCCATTTGGGCAGGTTCAGCCGGTTATCCGGCCCGAACCGGCGATGGAGCCGGTTGCCTTTGATCCGGCCGAGGAATTCGAAGCGACAGCTCCGCAAGGCTTTCCGGCCGAACTCGATCGCCATGACGAGGTGGTCATGGACGAATCGCCAGCCCAGGAAATGCTCGCGCCGGTCGAGGCGCCGGTTTTGATGGAGCCGCGGGTTGAAGCTGAACCCTTCGATCTGGTTGCTGCCGCAACGGAAGGCGTCGTACAGGCGGACGCCGCGCTGACTGAAGCGCCTTTCGAAAACCAGCCGATCGCCTTCGAGTTCGATGATCTGCTGGCCGACGTCTCCCGTTATCCGGTTCCTGAGCGTCTGGCCTCTGCGCCCGTGGAGCCGAAGGCGGCGCCTTTCGAACAGTGGGAGCCTCTGGTCGTCGCGTCCGCTGCTGCTGCACCTGTCGCCGCTCCGGTGGCCGTTGCACCTGTCGCCGCTCCGGTTGACGTTGCACCTGTCGCCGCTCCGATTGACGTTGCTCCTGCCGCCGTCCCGGTTGACGTTGCTCCTGCCGCCGTCCCGGTGGACGTTGCTCCTGCCGCTGCCGAACCACCCGCTGTGGCCGCAACTGCTATCGAGGATGCTGACAGCGAAGATCCGTTTGCCGGCCACGATTTCGAACTCGATCTCGAAGGTATCGAACTCGAACTCGCCGATCTGGATTTTGCCGAGCCTGCAAAGACCCAGGAACCTGCCCCTGTCGTCGCAGCGCCGGCTGCCGTGGTTGTCGCCCGGCCAGTCGGGCAGTTTGCCGCCGCTTCGCCTTACGAAGCCCCGCCCCATGCCGCAGCCGTGGAGAGCAAGTCCGCTGCAGCCGATGGCGAAGAAGATCTGCCCTTCGATGCCTCGATGATTGCCGAGGCCGATCATCATCCCGAGGCTGTCGAGGACATGCATGTGCCGTCGCTGCCGCCCGTCGAGCAGCCGGCCCCGGTTGCGCCGGCAAACGACTTCGATTTCGACGTCGACGCGGAAATCGCAAGCCTCTTCGAAACGTCGGTCCAAAAGGAGCCGGCTGTTGCAGCACCTGCTTGGGCTCCGGCAGCGGCACCCGCTTGGGCTCCCGCAGCAGCCGCTGCCGTTGTTGCAGCAGCGCCGGTGGCGGCTCGGCCGCAGTCGGCCGGCGGACCTGACGATTTCGAGCGTGCGCTTGAGGAGGATTTTCGCCGCAGCGTTCGTGAACCCGTTCATCGCGCCGAAGCGCCAGCCGAGGTCCGTATCCAATCGGCGGCTGAGGCCGAGGACATGGGCCGCGCCCGTTCCATGAAACGGCTGCTTGCGGCCGCCGCTCTGATCGTCGTCTTCGCAGGCGGTGCCTACGGCGTCTATTCGGTCGTTACCGACGGCGGTCTCGGCATTGCTGGCGGCGAACCGCGCGTGATCGTGGCCGACAAGGAACCGGTCAAGATCGTCCCGGAAAATCCGGGTGGCAAGACGGTGCCGAACCAGGACAAGGCGGTCTATGATCGCGTTGCCGGTGCGACCGAGGCGCCGAAGCAGAAGGCACTCGTTTCATCCGATGAAGAGCCCGTTGATGTCGTTCAGCGTACCCTGACGCCCGAAGTTCTGCCGGAAGACAACGACGGACCCATCGCCGACAATCCGGCAAGTACGCCAGTCGGCGATACGCAGGATCCGCGGCTGCTTCCGAGCGAGGATGTGGGGGAAAGGGATGCTGCGGCCGAGGAGGGCCCCAATGGCGATCGTCCGCCGGCCGTTGCACCGCGCAAGGTCCGCACGATGATCGTCAAGCCGGACGGAACGCTGGTTGCCCGCGAGGAGCCCGCCGCACCGGTTGAAGAGCCTTCCGTTCAGCCGCCTGCCGCTGTTGCGGCATCTGGCGGTTCGGCGGCAAGCTTCCCGGCGAGCAAGGAGGTTGCCTCCGCCGATATCGGCGCGACGCCTGTCGAAACGACCACCGTCGCGCCGCTGCCCGCCGCTCAGCAACCATCCACGTCCACCCTGGAAAAGATTGCCGCTGCAGATCCGGCCACCGCGAAGATTGCCGCTGCAGATCCCGCCACCGCGAAGGTCGAACAGCCCGTCCACCCGGTTCAGACACCGCCCGCCGCTGAAAAACCTGCCGACACGGCGCCGGTACCGACGGCCCGTCCGGCAGAGCAACCGGTCACTGTCGTCGGCACCGTGACGGAGAAGGGCAACGTCCGCCCGGCCGAGCAGCAAGCCAAGCCGGCTGAGGTCTCATCGGTCGAGCCTGCCGCTGCAAAGCCGCAGCAGGCCTCACCGGCTGGCGGATACGGCATGCAGATCGCGTCGCTGCCGTCCGAAGCAGAGGCTAAGAAATCCTATGCGAGCCTGTCGAAGAAGTTTGCAAGCGTTCTCGGCGGCCGCAGCTTTGAAATCCGAAAGGCCGAAATCGCCGGCAAGGGCACGTTCTACCGCGTCCGGATCCCGGCCGGCTCCAAGGACGAGGCCGCAGCCCTTTGCCAGCAATATCGCTCAGCCGGCGGCAGCTGCCTGATTTCGAAGTGAACCTGTGATCACTTGATTTCAAGCGGCGGGCATGTCCCGCCGCTTTTTTGTATGTCCTGCTTTCCTGTGAATGGCGCTTGACCTTACTCGCAATTCCCCGTCAGGCCTCTATGATTCGGATATGACCGAATCAAAAGCGATGATCCTGGGCTGTAGCGGCCTGTCACTCACCCCTGAAGAAAAGGCCTTCTACAAGGCTGAACGGCCCTTCGGCTTTATCCTCTTTGGCCGCAATATCTGCGAGCCGCAGCAAATCGCCGATCTCGTTGCGGAAATGCGCGAAAGCGTCGGCTGGCACGCGCCGGTGCTGATTGATCAGGAAGGGGGCCGCGTGCAGCGCATCCGCCCGCCGATCCTGCAGCACTATCCCTCCGGCCAGGCGCTCGGGGATCTCTACCGGCGCGATCGCGAGCAGGGACTGCGCGCCGCATGGCTGATGTCGCGGTTGCATGCCTTCGATCTTCTCAAATTCGGTATCAATGTCGATTGCCTGCCTGTTCTCGACGTGCCTGTGGAGGGAAGTAGCAGCGTCATCGGCAACCGCGCCTATGGCGGTGATCCCGACACCGTGGCCGATATGGGACGCTCCGCGGCCGAGGGGCTGAAGGCCGGCGGGGTTCTGCCGGTGATGAAGCATATGCCGGGCCACGGCCGTGGGTTTGCCGATTCCCATCACGAACTGCCGGTCGTCACGGTCTCGCGCGATGAACTGGAAGCGCACGACTTCAAGCCCTTCATCGCCATGAAGGACGAGCTTGCGGCCATGACCTGCCACGTCGTCTTCGCAGCGATCGATCCGGACAATCCGGCGACGACCTCGAGCAAGGTGATCGAGGGCGTGATCCGAAAGCGCATCGGCTTCAAGGGCCTGTTGCTTTCCGACGATACCTCGATGAACGCCTTGGCCGGGACAATCGGCAAGCGGGCTGAAAATATCATTGCAGGCGGATGCGATATCGTGCTGCATTGCAACGGCCATATGGACGAGATGCAGCAGGTCGTGGCAAACACGCCGGTATTGGCGGGTGCCTCGCTTGAGCGGGCAAATGCCTTGCTGGCGGGCTTCCCAACAGTCGACCAGTCCGACGAGGCGGCGATCCGCGCCGAATTCGACGGAATGTTCGCAACCGTCTGAGCGATGGAAGAGAGGCAGAGGTGAACACGGTCAAAGGCACAGAGTGGACACAGAGGCCGAATACGCCGATGGACAAGCTTTGGCAGGACAATGGCGCCGAACGCGCGAGCCATGAGCCGGCACTGGTGATCGACGTTGCCGGCTTCGAAGGCCCGCTCGATCTCCTTCTCTATCTCGCCCGCAACCAGAAGGTCGATCTTTCGCGCATTTCGGTGCTGGCGCTTGCCGAGCAGTATCTGCAGTTCATCGAAACCGCCCGCCGCATCCGCATCGAACTTGCCGCCGATTATCTCGTGATGGCGGCGTGGCTCGCCTATCTCAAGTCCCGCCTGCTGATCCCGCAGCAGGTCAAGGACGACGGCCCCTCCGGCGAGGAGATGGCCGCAACGCTTGCATTCCGCCTGAAACGCCTCGAAGCCATGCGTGAGGCTGCAAGCGGGCTCGTCAACCGCAACCGTCTCGGTCGTGACATCTTTGCCCGCGGCGCGCCCGAGCATATTCCGGACCGGCAAAAATCCGCTTACGAGGCAAGCCTTTACGATCTGCTGACGGCCTATGCGTCGCTCCGCCAGCGCCAGGCCGTGACCCAGGTCACGATCGCGCGCCGCACCGTCTGGTCCCTGACCGATGCCCGCGAACTGCTGACGCGCATGATTGGGGAGTTCGGCGGCTGGACGGCGCTGGAGCATTACCTGCTTCGTTATATGGCATCGCCGGAAGAACGCGTCACGGCAATCGCCAGTGCCTTTGCCGCCTCGCTAGAACTCGTACGCGAGGGCAAGCTGGAGATCCGTCAGGACGCCGCCTTCGAGCCTCTCTATCTGCGCCGGGGACCCAAGCATGCGACCCTGCAGGTCGTCGAGCAGGAGAGGCCCGCTTGATGGATTCCAGAGACGATATCGGCCGCGGCGAAGGCGAGGGCGCTTTCCACGAGAATTTCCAGGCGCAGATGGAGGCCGAGCGCATCGCCGAGGCCCTGGTCTTTGCTTCCTCCCAGCCGGTTTCCGAAGCCTTCATCGCCGATCGTCTGCCGAGGAATTTCAACGTCCGCGCCCTCATGCTCCGTCTCAAGGAGCAGTATGCGCCGCGCGGCGTCAACCTCGTCCAGGTGGACGATGCCTGGGCCTTTCGCACAGCGGCCGATCTCTCATTCGTCATCCGCCGTGACGAGAACGAGGTCAAGAAGCTGTCGCGTGCCGCCCTCGAGGTGCTGGCGATCATCGCCTATCACCAGCCGGTCACCCGCGCCGAGATCGAAGATATCCGCGGCGTGCAAACCTCACGCGGCACGCTGGACGTGCTCATGGAAGCAGGCTGGGTGCGCTTTCGCGGCCGCCGCCGCACGCCCGGTCGGCCCGTGACGCTCGGCACGACCCGCGATTTCCTCGATCATTTCGGCCTCGAGGAACTGCGCGACCTGCCCGGGTTGGAGGAGCTGAAGGGTGCCGGTCTTCTTTCCGGCCGCATCCCTGCGAATTTCAACATCCCGTCGCCCTTGACGAGCGACGAACTGACCGAGGACGAGGATCCGATCACGCAGATGGACCTCGAGGAATTGGGCCTTCTGGCGCCCGGCGGCGCCTTGGAAGATTAGTGTCATCCGGTCTTTGTTTTGACACCGACGACGAAAACAATAGAGATCATCATAATTCGATACCCGGACGACTTGTCATTATGGGCGAACCCGTGACATTAAGCGTCAACTCAAGGGGATTTTCGATATTGGAAACGATGTCGGAAACTCTTACATCGAAGAAAGATCGCAACAGGGAGTATGCGTAATGGGTTCTTTTAGCATGTGGCACTGGTTGATCGTTCTGGTCATCGTGCTGTTGCTGTTCGGCCGCGGTAAGATTCCGGAGCTCATGGGCGACGTTGCCAAGGGCATCAAGAGCTTCAAGAAGGGCATCAACGACGAAGAAGCGCCTGACACGGCGAAGACCGTCGATCACAAGGCCGACGAACCGAAGTAACAAGTCCGGGAACGGGTGGCTTTGCCCCGCTTCCCCTCCAGGAGCCTTGAATGTTCGATATTGGCTGGACCGAGTTGCTTGTCATCGCGGTCGTGTTGATCGTCGTCGTCGGTCCGAAGGATCTGCCGCCGATGCTGCGCGCTTTCGGCAAGATGACGCAGCGTGCCCGCAAGGTCGCCGGCGAATTCCGCGCCCAGTTCGACGAGGCGCTGCGGGAGGCGGATCTTGATGACGTGCGCCAGACGATCAGCGATGCGCAGCGGCTCAATCCGGCAAACAGCCTGCGCGAGGCGATGAACCCGCTTCGCCAGATGGGCAACGACATCAAGGCCGACTTGCAGAAGGCAACGTCGGTCGAAAACAAGACCGAAGCGCCGCCGGTTGGCGTTCCGGCGCCGTCGATGAGCCTGCCCGAAACGCCACCTGTCGTCGCGCCGGCTCCGCAAGCTGCGCCGGCAGAGGTGGTCGCCGAAAAGCCGAGGGCCTCGCGCAAGCCGCGCGCTGCCGCCGAAAAGGCGCTGCCTGCGGCTGAAGCCGAGGCCGCCATCGCTGCAAAGCCGAAGCGTGCGGCTGCTGCAAAGCCCGCCGTCGCGACAGATCCGGCCACAGCAACAAAGGCTGTTTCGGCAAAGCCTGTTCCGGCGAGGAAGACTGCAGCGGCTGCGAAGAAGACGGCGACGAAAAAGAAGGACGAGGCATGAGCGGTGATATCGAAGACAAGCCGCAGCCGTTGATCGAGCACCTGATGGAGCTGCGCACGCGGCTGATCTGGGCGATCGGCGCCTTCTTCGTCGCCTTCATCGTCTGTTTCATCTTTGCCAAGCATCTCTTCAACGCCCTGGTCTATCCTTACAAATGGGCAGTCAACTGGGCCGGCCTCGATGTAACGAAGGCGCAGCTCATCTATACGGCTCCGCAGGAGTTCTTCTTCACGCAGGTGAAGGTCGCAATGTTCGGCGGTCTTGTGATCGCCTTCCCGATCATTGCCGCGCAAATCTACAAGTTTGTCGCCCCCGGCCTCTACAAGAACGAGCGTGCGGCCTTCCTGCCGTTCCTGATCGCATCGCCGGTCCTGTTTCTGCTTGGAGGCGCTCTCGTCTATTTCTTCTTCACGCCGATGGTGATGTGGTTCTTCCTGACCATGCAGCAGGCGCCGGGAGAGGGCGATGTCGCGATCTCGCTGCTGCCGAAGGTTTCGGAATATCTGAGCCTCATTATGACGCTCGTCTTCTCCTTCGGTCTGGTGTTCCAGCTTCCGGTCGTCACGACGCTGCTTGCGCGTGTCGGCCTGCTCACCTCGCAATGGCTTGCCGAGAAGCGCAAGTTTGCGATCGTGCTCGCCTTCGTCGTCGCCGCCGTGCTGACGCCGCCCGATCCGATGTCCCAGATCGGCCTTGCACTGCCGACGATCCTTCTCTACGAGATTGCCATCTACGCTGCGCGACTCGTGGAGCGCCAGCGTTCCCGGCAGGCGGTCGAAGGGGCGGACGGGTCTGCGGACGTTGCCAAGACGGACAGCGTCTGAGCGGTTCTCCGAAATTCCTTCCTGAACGCATGCAGAACATCCGGTCGAGGCCCGGTCAGGCTTTGGCCGGGTCATGTCCTTCGTAACGACCCGGAACGACAATGCTCGATATCAAATGGATCCGTGAGAATCCCGAGGCGCTCGATGAAGCACTGGCCAAGCGCGGTGCAGAGCCCTTGGCCCGAAGCCTCATAGCTCTCGATGAGAAGCGCCGCTCTGCCGTACAGAAGGTGCAGGACCTGCAGTCCCGCCGAAACGCCGCCTCCAAGGAGATCGGTGCGGCGATGGCGCAGAAGAACAGCGAGCTTGCCGAAAAGCTGAAGGCCGAAGTGGCCGATATGAAGGTCTTGCTGCCGGCGGCCGAAGAAGAAGACCGCCAGCTGACCGCCGAGCTCAACGACGCGCTGGCGCGCGTTGCGAACGTGCCGCTCGACGACGTACCGGTCGGCAAGGACGAGCATGACAACGTCATCGCTCGCACGGTCGGTGAAAAGCCGCGCTGGAACCACACGCCGAAGGAACATTTCGAAATCGGCGAAGCCCTCGGCTACATGGATTTCGAACGGGCCGCCAAGCTTTCCGGTTCGCGCTTCACGGTGCTGACGGGACCGCTTGCAAGGCTCGAGCGGGCACTCGGCCAGTTCATGATCGACCTCCACACGACGGAACATGGCTATAGCGAGGTCAGCTCGCCACTGATGGTACGCGACGAGGCCGTGTACGGCACCGCACAGCTTCCCAAGTTTGCGGAAGATCTCTTCAGGACGACGGATGGCCGCTGGCTGATCCCGACGGCTGAAGTAACGCTGACCAATCTCGTCGCGGGTGAAATTCTCGAGCAGGAAAAGCTGCCGATGCGCTTTACTGCGCTCACCCCATCCTTCCGTTCGGAGGCAGGTTCGGCAGGGCGCGATACGCGCGGCATGCTGCGCCAGCACCAGTTCTGGAAGTGCGAACTCGTGTCTATCACCGATGCGGAGAGCTCGATGGCCGAGCATGAACGCATGACGGCCTGCGCCGAAGAGGTACTGAAGCGGCTCGGCCTGCATTTCCGCACGATGACGCTGTGCACCGGCGACATGGGCTTCGGGGCGCGCAAGACCTACGATATCGAGGTATGGCTGCCAGGGCAGAACACCTATCGGGAAATCTCGTCCTGCTCGGTCTGCGGCGATTTCCAGGCGCGGCGCATGAATGCGCGCTATCGCGGCAAGGATGACAAGAGCACGAAGTTCGTTCACACGCTGAACGGCTCCGGAACCGCCGTCGGCCGCTGCCTGATCGCAGTGCTCGAAAACTACCTGAACGAGGATGGATCGGTAACTATCCCCGCGGCGCTGCTGCCCTATATGGGCGGCTTGACGAAGATCGAACGGGCGGCCTGAAACGATGCGCATTCTGCTCACCAATGACGACGGCATCCATGCCGAGGGCCTTGCGGCACTTGAGCGGATTGCGCGCACCCTTTCCGACGACGTCTGGATCGTCGCGCCGGAAACGGATCAGAGTGGCCTGGCTCATTCGCTGAGCCTTTCCGAGCCGCTCCGTCTGCGTCAGGTGGCCGACAAGCATTTCGCGCTCCGCGGCACGCCGACCGACTGCGTCATCATGGGCATCAAGCAGGTGATGGATATCAAGCCAGACCTGGTGCTGTCGGGCGTCAATTCAGGGTCGAACGTCGCCGACGATGTCACCTATTCCGGCACCATTGCCGGGGCAATCGAAGGCACGATGCAGGGGGTGCGCTCCTTTGCGCTGAGCCAGGCCTACAGCTATTCCGATGGCGCGCGCATCGTGCCGTGGGAGGTCGCCGAGGCCCATGCGCCGGCGCTGCTCGACAGGCTGATGACGGTCGGCCTGCCGGAAGGCACCTTCCTCAACCTCAACTTCCCGAACTGCCGCCCGCAAGATGTGCAGGGTGCCGAAGTCACGGCCCAGGGCAAACTTGCCTTCAACCTGCAGGTCGATGCACGCTCCGACGGTCGCGGCTTGCCCTATTATTGGCTGAAGTTCGGCGAGCGTGCCGGCGCCTTTGCAGAGGGCACGGATATTCACGCACTGAAGCATAATAAGATCTCGGTAACACCTTTGAAACTGGATCTGACCGATTATTCCGTGAAGGACCGCGTGGCGCGGGCGCTTTCAGGCACGGAGTAGGACGTTTTGACGGCACGGCTGGTCGAGAAGGAAGGGTTTGCAGCGGTCGTCCTCAGGCTGCGGGCGGAGGGCATCTCAGACATCGATCTTTTGACTGCCGTCGAGCAGACGCCGCGCTCGCTTTTCGTGCCGCCGCAATTTTCCGACGACGCCTATTCCACCCGGACGATCCCGATCGAGTGCGGCTCGTTCCTGGAAGGCGTTGATCTTGCCGTCCGCATTCTGCACCTTCTGAAGGTCAAGCCGGGCCAGCGTGTGCTCGAAGTGGGCACCGGCAGCGGCTTCACCGCAGCCGTCATCGGCCGCATCGCCGAGCGCGTGCTGACGATCGACCGCTACAAGACGCTGACGGCCAACGCGCAGCGCCGCATGGATCAGCTCGGCCTTCGCAGCATCGTCGTGCGGCAGGCCGATGGCAGCAACGGTCTGCAGGGCGAGGGGACTTTCGACCGCATCCTGGTCACGGCCGCTTTCAATACCATGCCTCGCTTTTATGCCGACCAGCTCGTCTCCGGCGGTTCCATGATCGCGCCGCTGATGATCTCCGAGGACCAGTGCCGCATGGTCCGGCTGACGAAGACCGGCAGCCGCTTCGAGCGCGAAGAGCTTTTCGACGTACCCTATTTGCCCATTGTGCCGAGATTGGCTTTCCAGCTCTGAGGCCAATTTGGCGAGCATTTCCAGTGTGTCCGACGGCTGTGATTTCTCACCTGCAGAACTATGGTTATCAATTCCTCAAAAAAATCGCACTGATTCCAGCGCTTTAACCGGGTGGTAACACTAACGCGCTTTAATATACCCACGAATGGTTGAGTTATGAGTGGGTCGAGTCATGCGTTTTAGCGTTTCGCCAATGTTCGGAAAGCCTGCCGGCAATCTCTTGTTTATGGCCTTGCTGGCAAGCACCGCAACGGGCTGCAGTTCGGATGTGACCCGCTTCGGCGGCCTCTTTGCCGGGACCGGCCAGGATCAGATGACGACCGGTTCTGTACCGAGGCGGAACATGAGTGGTTCGCAGAGTGATCCGGTCCCGAGCGCCGATCTTCAGTCCGGGATGGCGCAGCCCTCCTACAATGGCGGCAATGACGCACTCAATCAGCCTTATCCGGCGACGAACGGTACGGCAAGCTCGAGCGCGCGCCTTGCCTCGGCTCCAGTTTCTGTCCAGCGCACCGAACTTGCCGCGCCGACGGGCGCATCCCCGGCGCCCTCGCGCGACAATCAGGTCGCCATGGCCCAGCCGTTCCCGGCAGCTCCTTCCGGCTCACGGGCCTCCCGCCAGATGCCGGCTGCTCCGAAGCTGGCCGCGCCCGATCCGATGACGACAGGCACGACGCCGAAGGTGTCGGGATGGTCCGCGGCCAACGCGCCCTCCATCCTGGTGCGTCCGGGCGAAAATCTGGCGACGCTCGCCAACCGCTACGGCGTTCCCGAAAAGGAAATTCTGCGCGTCAACAACATGAAGTCGGCTGCTGCCATCAAGCCAGGCGAAACGATCCTCATTCCGACCTTCAACGGCGGCAGGAATGCTGCCAAGGCTTCCGCGCAGGCCGCCGACCTTTCCAAGTCCGGTAAAATCCCGCAGCCGTCGAAGATCCCCGACCAGAACCTCGCGGTGTTGCCGGGCGCCAACGCTGCTCGCGACAAGTCGCAGGCAGGCGCGGATGCTTCCGCGGGCAAGGTTGCAGCCGGTGCCGGAAAGGATCCGAATACCGGCGGCGGCACTTACACGGTCAAGCCTGGCGATTCCCTCGCCAAGATCGCCAAGGCGACCGGCACGAAGATCGATGATCTCAAGGCTGCGAACAACCTTTCCGCAAGCTCGATCCGCATCGGCCAGACGCTGACGATCCCGAAAGGTTCCAGTTCTGCCGATCAGACGAAGACTGCGTCCATTCCGGCCAAGGCCGAAGCGAAGCCTGCTGCTCCGGCCGCAGTTGAAACGGCGTCCGCTCAGCCGGCCTCCTACCAGGCGCCGGTTGCCACGCAGACCGTCGACGAAGTCGAGAAGAAGTCCGACGTCGCCTCAGCAGCCCCCGAATCGACCGGCATCGGCAAGTATCGCTGGCCGGTTCGCGGTGCCGTCATTGCCGCTTACGGCGCGAACGTCAACGGCAGCCGCAACGACGGTATCGACATCTCCGTGCCGCAGGGCACGCCGATCAAGGCCGCCGAAAACGGTGTGGTCATCTATGCAGGTAACGGTTTGAAGGAACTCGGCAACACCGTCCTCATCCGTCACGACGACGGCACGGTGACCGTCTACGGCAATGCCGACACGCTGAGCGTGGCCCGTGGCCAGAAGATCCAGCGCGGCCAGACCGTCGCCGTTTCAGGCATGAGCGGCAGCGTCAAGCAACCGCAGGTCCATTTCGAAGTCCGCAAGGACGCCTCGCCGGTCAATCCGATCACCTTCCTCGAGTAGGTAAAGCGTTTCGAGGACGTGCAAAAGCCCGGCTGATCGCCGGGCTTTTGTCGCTTTACAGCAGCCGTAGCTCGGCTCAGTCGCGGACGAGCGCAACGCGCATGCGCCCTGCGAGATCCTGGATGTACTGCCATGCGACACGGCCGGAGCGCGCACCGCGCGTGGTTGCCCATTCCAGCGCTTCCGCATGCATCTTCTCGCGATCTTGCGTCAGCTTGAAATACTCAGCATAGCCGTCGATCATCGTAAGATAGTCTTCCTGGCTGCATTTGTGGAAGCCGAGCCAGAGGCCGAAACGGTCGGAAAGCGATACCTTCTCTTCGACGGCCTCGGATGGGTTGATCGCGGTCGACTGCTCGTTCTCCATCATATGCCGCGGCAGCAGGTGGCGACGGTTGGAAGTTGCGTAGAAAAGCACGTTGTCCGGTCGGCCCTCTATGCCGCCGTCAAGCGCTGCCTTCAGCGACTTGTAGGCGGTATCGTCATGGTCGAAAGAAAGGTCGTCGCAGAAAACGATGACGCGATGCGGCACTACCTTCAGAATATCAAGCAGGGTCGGGAGGCTCGCAATGTCCTCGCGATGCACTTCTACAAGCTTCAGCGAAACGCCGCTTTGTCGCCGCACGTCCTCATGCACGGCTTTGACCAGCGACGACTTGCCCATGCCGCGCGCGCCCCAGAGCAGCACGTTGTTGGCGGCAAATCCTTCGGCAAAGCGCACCGTGTTTTCATGCAGGATGTCACGCACATGATCGACGCCGCGGATGAGCTTCAAGGCAACACGGTTGGGGCGCGCGACTGGCTGCAGATGAGTGCGGGCAGGCGACCAGACGAAACAGTCGGCGGCGTCCCAGTCGTTGACGCCGGGCGCTGGACCGGCCAGCCGCTCGATCGCATTGGCAAGCCGCCTCAGTTCCTGCAAAATGACGCTGTTCAATTCTTCGGCCATTGCATGTCCTCCTGAATTTCCTGCCGCGCCATAAGCGCATCGGTTTTCGACGCGCAGTAGCATGGCCTTTCCACAGCGGAAAGGTTATGAGACAGCGGAATCGGTACGCCCGCAGGCTGTTTTTGTTGCATTCATTCTTGCCGCAACTATAGTCCGGCCACCCGAAAAAGAGAGGCGGATATACGCCCGCCCGTAGTTGAGGAGCTTATCAATGTTCATCACCCCGGCATTTGCCCAGGCCGCACCGGATGCCGCTGCGTCGCCCTTCGGCTCCGGCTTCGAAATGATCATCCTGTTCGTGCCGCTGATGGTCGTCTGGTACTTCCTGCTGATCCGCCCGCAGCGCGCCCAGGCCAAGAAGCGTGCAGAAACCCTGAGCGCGATCCGCCGCGGCGACCAGGTCGTCACGGCCGGTGGCCTGGTGGGCAAGGTGACGAAGGTCGTCGACGACAAGGAACTGGAAGTCGAGATCGCAGAAGGCGTGCGCGTTCGCGTGGTTCGCAGCGGTATCGCCGACGTTCGGGTAAAAGGCGAGCCTGTAAAGGCAGACGCTGCGTAATTCCGGCGGGCAGATCAGCCGGATCAGAGGTGTCGAAGACTGAAATGCTCCATTTTTCCCGTTGGAAAACAGTTCTGATCTGGCTCATTGTCTTGGTGGCGGCGCTCGGCGCCGCCCCAAATCTTTTCACGGACGTCTCGCTGCCGGGTTGGATGCCGCAGAAGCGGGTAGCACTCGGCCTCGATCTTCAGGGCGGCTCGCATATCGTGCTGAAGGCGGAGCGCTCCGATATCGTCAGGAAGCGGCTCGAAAACACCGTTGCGAGCGTGCGCGCCAGGCTGCGCGAAGCCGGAATTCGCTATACAGGCCTCGCCGGCAATGGCCAGACCATTCAGGTCCGCATCACCGATCCGAGCCAGATCGAGCGGGCCGTCAGCGTCTTGAGGCCGCTGACAGTTCCAGAAGCCGGCGCCCCGGATCCGGACGTCACGCTCGTGAAAGGCAATGACGGCCAGCTGACGCTGCACATCACCGGCAAGGCGATCGCCCGCAGCCTGTCGGCGGCGCTCACACAGTCGGTCGATATCGTTGGCCGTCGTGCCGTCGAGGTGGGCGGGATCGATCCCGTCATCGAAACCCGCGGCCCGGATCGATTGTCCGTCCAGGTGCCGGGTCTCGCCGACCCGCAGCGGTTCAAGGATCTTTTGAGCCAGGATGGCCGGCTCTCCTTCCACCTGATCGACAGCAGCATGTCGCCGCAGGATGCGATGAGCGGCACCGTGCCGGCGCGTTCGCGGATCGTCTATTCACAGGACGATCCGCCGGACGCCTATCTTGTAGAGCGCACGGAAATACTGTCGTCGGCCGATCTGAGCGATTTCCAGGTCGAGCCCGGCAACGACGAAGACAGTTCCATCCTGACCTTTCGCTTCAATCCCGAGAGTTTCAGGCGATTTGCCGAGCTGACGCAGAACAACGTGGGGCGGTCCGTCGCAATCCTGCTCGACGACCAGGTCATTGCTGCGCCTGATATCCGCGAACCGGTCGCCGGCAACAGGGGCGAGATACCGCTCGACTATTCGCAGGAGGAGACGGAAGACCTCGCTGCAATCTTGCGCTCCGGGGCGCTTCCCGTAACGCTGACGATCGTCGAGGAGCGGACGATCGATCCCGGTTTCGGCGCAGGATCCATCCTTTCGGGCCTCGTGGCAGGGTTTGTCGGCGCCGTTCTCGTGATCGGTCTGATGGTGGCCTTCTTTGGCATCCTCGGCGTGATTGCCGGGGCGGCGCTTGTGGTCAACGTCATGATGATCCTTGCCGTTCTCAGCCTGTCGGGCGCGCCGCTGACCTTGCCGGGTGTTGCGGGCATCGTGCTGACGATCGGCATTGCGGTCGACGCCACCGTTCTGATCTACGAACGTATCCGCGAAGAGGTCAAGGGCGGAACGCATCTCGACCAGGCAATCGGCATAGCCTATTCCAGAGCGTTCATGACCGTCGTCGATGCCAATATCACGACCTTGATTGCCGCTGCTATTCTCTTCTATCTCGGAAGCGATGCCATACGCGGCTTTGCGGTTACACTTGCGATCGGCATTCTCACGACGGCGTTCACTGCTTTCGTGTTCACGCGCCCGCTGGTCGTTGCCTGGGTGCGCCACCGTCGCCTCAAGCATCTGCCGAAGAGCGTCCACACCGATCTCTTCGACGGCACGAACATCCGCTTCATGGGCATCCGCCGCTACAGCTTCACTGCGCTTGCTGCCCTTTCGCTCGTTTCCATGCTGGCCGTAGTGACCATCGGCATGAATCTCGGCATCGATTTCACAGGCGGCTCCGTCATCGAAGTGAGGTCGAAGCAGGGCCCGGCCGATCTTGAGGATATCCGTACGCGGCTGAGCCAACTGAACTTGGGCGATATCCAGGCCAGGCGCCTGCGCGATGCCACAAACGCCATCATCCGCATTGAAGCGCAGGGCGGCGGCGAAAATGCCGAGCAGTCGGCAATCACACTCGTGCGCAGCGAGCTTGCCGATCAATATGATTTCCGTCGCGTCGAAGTCGTCGGCCCCGCCGTTTCGGGCGAGCTGACGAAGACGGCCTCGCTCGGCGTTCTTGCTTCGCTTGGAGCGATCCTCGTCTATATCTGGCTGCGCTTCGAGTGGCAGTTCGCCGTCGGCGCCATCATCGCCACGCTGCACGACGTCATTCTGACACTCGGTTCCTTCGTCGTCACCGGGATCGAGTTCAATCTGACGAGCATCGCCGCATTGCTCGTGATCGTCGGCTACTCTTTGAACGACACCGTGGTCGTTTACGATCGCATGCGCGAAAACCTGAAGCACTTCAGGAGGATGCCGCTGCCGATCCTGATCGACGCCTCGATCAACCAGACGCTGTCGCGCACCATCCTGACCTCGGCAACGACGCTGCTTGCGCTGGCTGCGCTCTACCTGTTCGGCGGCGAGGACATGCGCTCGTTCGCGCTCGTCATGCTTTTCGGCGTTGCCGTCGGCACCTTCTCCTCCATTTATATTGCAGCGCCGGTACTGATCCTCTTCAGGCTTCGCCCGAAAACCATCGACGAGAAAGAGGATGGGGCCACCGATGAAAAATCCGGAAAGGCCACAGCAAGCCATGGCTAAAGGCATCGAAATCCGCGAAGCCCATTTTCCCGGCCGTGCTCCCGTCGACACATACGGAAACGGCGGCTTCCGCTTTGCCGATATGTCTCATCGCGGCTCCATCCTTTGTCTGCCGTCCGGTATCTACGGGTGGGACATGGACATGTCGAAAGGGCTCTGCGTCGCAAGCTTCAAGAGAGTGCTGGACGAGGCAGATGACATCGAGGTTCTGCTGGTCGGGACAGGCACCGAGCTTCGCCGCTTGCCACCGGAGCTGAAGGATGCTCTGAAGGCCCGCGGCATTTCTTCCGACCCGATGAGCACGGGTGCTGCCGTGCGCACCTTCAACATCATGCTCGCAGAATCCCGCGCCGTCGCGGCGGCTCTGATTGCGGTCTGACAATGACGGACAAACCGATGAGCAACCAGGAGATATGCCTGGCGATGTTGCGTGACAGCGACCGCGATCGCTATCTCGCCTGCCTGCTGTCTCCGCAGGACAAGCGCGGCGCACTCGCCGCCCTTTACGCCTTCAATGCCGAACTCGCCCGCATCCGCGATCTCGTGCACGAGCCGCTGCCCGGCGAGGTGCGGATGCAATACTGGCGCGATCTTCTGGAAGGCAGCGCCCATGGCTCGACCGAGGCAAATCCTGTTGCCGCATCCTTGCTGAGCGCGGTCGAAGCCCACCGCCTGCCGCGCCAGACGCTCATCGATATGATCGATGCCCGCATCTTCGATCTCTACGACGATCCGATGGAAACGCGCACCTCACTCGAAGGCTATGCCGGGGAGACGGCCTCTGCGCTGATCCAGCTGGCAAGCCTGGTCTTGTCGCCGGAAGAGGCGGCGAAATCCGCGGAGGCCGCAGGCCATGCCGGCGTCGCACAGGCAATTGCCGGCATGCTGCTGCTGATGCCATTGCACCGCCATCGCGGCCAGCTCTATATTCCGCTCGAAATTCTCAGCGCCACCGGGCTCGACCGCGACAGCTTCCTGGCGGGCAAGGACAAGGCGCGCATTTCCGCTGCTATCGAAGCCTTCGTCGGCCTTGGCCGCGATCATCTCGCAAAGGCCCGTGCGATCGTGCTCCCGCCAGCCATTTTCCCAGCCTTCCTGCCTGTGACGCTTGCCGAGCCAATGCTGATGAAGGCGCAGAACGCCGGTGCTGCCCTGTTTGACCAATCGCTGCAACAGCCGCAATGGCGCCGCCAACTCGTCATGACGCTGGCGCTGATGCGCAAGAAAATATGAAGCTGTTCAAACTCGCGCAAGGCTCGGACACTATAAGGGGACAACCGCTTACCTGAAATCGGAGAAAACGGCGTTGAGCATGATCGTCTGGTCCGTCATTTTCGCCCTTGTCGTCTTCCTGGCCTTCGTCGCGACTCGCATGGCCGCGCACTACAAGGACGAGGAGGGCTTTCACGATACCGGTCTTGCGATCCTGGAATTCAATCGTGCCTTCCCGCACGAGGCGATCCGCCAGCTTCAGGCGACGGCCGATGGACAAGTGGTTTTCGTGCGTCTGCACGACAACAAGGCGGGTTTCATG
The DNA here is from genome assembly GCF_001908375.1 of Rhizobium etli 8C-3. NCBI lineage: Bacteria > Pseudomonadati > Pseudomonadota > Alphaproteobacteria > Hyphomicrobiales > Rhizobiaceae > Rhizobium > Rhizobium etli. Next base: position 1,757,675 of record NZ_CP017241.1, read on the forward strand.
CGCAATATGCACCGCCACTTCTCCTGCCATGTGCTGGAGCCGGGCAGGGTACGCGTCGTCAGTTCGCAAACGGGAAGGGGCCTGGCCATCGATTTTCTCGACCACCCGCATCATAACGGTGCCTTCGAATTCGCCTCCGCCAGGGAGGCAGCCGAAGTTTCGCTGTGGCTGCTCGGCAATTACGTCGCCGACGCAGACCTTGCGCTGCCGCCGACCGAAAGACCGGCAGCCAACAATCGGTAAGAGTCAGGCGCTCGCTGCAAAGGGCGCGCTCTTGCCAAGCCATTCGGCGCAATCGGCAAGCGCGCGCTTGGCGATCAGCTGCCGCTTCAAGATGGTCTTGTCCTTGCCGCGGAAGCGCTTGACGCCCTCCGGTTTGACGATAGAGCCGGGCTGCAACTCCGGAAACAGGCCGAAATTGATGTTCATCGGCTGGAAGGAGCGCTTGCCCGGTTCCTCGTCGGCAACGAGATGGCCGCCGGTGATATGGCCAAGCAGCGCACCCAGAGCCGTGGTCGCCGGCGGCAGAAAAACCGCTTCGCCCTTGCGTTCGGCGGCGGCGAAACGTCCGGCCAGCAGCCCGACGCTGGCGCTTTCGACATAACCTTCGCAGCCGGTGATCTGGCCGGCAAACCGCAGGCCCGGCCGCGACTTCAAGCTCAGCGACGAATCGAGCAGCGTCGGCGAATTGATGTAGGTGTTGCGATGCAGTCCGCCGAGGCGGGCGAATTCGGCATTCTGTAGGCCGGGGATCATCCGGAAGATTTCCGCCTGCGCGCCGTATTTTAGTTTCGTCTGGAAACCGACCATGTTGTAGAGTGTACCGAGCGCATTGTCCTGACGAAGCTGCACGACGGCGTAGGCTTTAACCGATGGATTATGCGCATTGGTCAGCCCCATCGGCTTCATCGGCCCGTGGCGAAGCGTCTCGCGGCCACGCTCGGCCATCACTTCGATCGGCAGGCAGCCGTCGAAATACGGCGTTCCTTCCCATTCCTTGAAGCCGACCGTGTCGCCAGCAGTCAGCGCGTCGACGAAGGCATTATATTGCTCCTCGTCCATCGGGCAGTTGATATAGTCCTTGCCGGTACCGCCGGGACCGATCTTGTCGTAGCGGGACTGATACCAGCAGATTTCCATGTCGATGCTATCGCGATAGACGATCGGTGCGATCGCATCGAAGAAGGCAAGCGCATCCGCACCCGTTTCCTCCTGGATTGCCGCAGCCAGTGACGGTGCCGTCAGCGGTCCGGTGGCGATGATCGCCTGATCCCACTCCTTTGGCGGCAGTCCGGTCACTTCCTCGCGAACGACGCTGACGAGCGGATGGTCGGTGATCACCTTCGTCACGGCGTCGGAAAAGGCTTCGCGATCGACGGCGAGTGCCCCGCCCGCTGGAACCTGATGCTTGTCGGCGCAGGCCATGATCAGCGAGCCTGCCATGCGCATTTCGGCATGGATCACGCCGACGGCATTGCTTGTGGCGTCGTCGGAGCGGAAGGAATTGGAGCAGACGAGCTCTGCTAGGCCGTCGGTTTTATGCGCATCCGTGCCGCGCACCCCACGCATTTCATGCAAGATGACCGGCACGCCGGCATTGGCAATCTGCCATGCGGCCTCCGAGCCGGCGAGGCCGCCGCCGACGACGTGGATAGGGCAATAGGAAGAGGTCTTGTTCATGCGCGGCTGATATCACGCCCGGCGCGAACAGGGAACTCCCGGCGTAAAAAAGCGCAAGCAGGTGGCAAATGCCACGAGATGTCGGTCGATAAACTCGTCTGTTGCGTCGAGTAGCGCGGTCCAGTCTCAATCGGTGCGGCGATCGGTAAAAAAGCATGGCTTCATGCCGGCACCAGTTCCGTCGCTGCCCGCTCGACTATTGCCGAAGCAGTGCCGGCCTGGTTCTTCTGTCGCTTGGGCGCAGCAACCGGCATGGCCGCGGCTTGTTCGGCTTTGCTGACGATCCGCCGCAGAGCCTCGCGCGCCTTTTCAGCGAAATTCCGCTGCACTGGATTGTCGTAGTTATATTGCTCGACCACGGCAAAGACGCGCGCAGCTTCCGACAGGCGGCCCGCCGCCACCAGTGCCACGCCTTGCTTGTAGTGCGCCTGCGCGTCGAACGGAGAGCGTTCGATGATGCGGCCGAACGTCCTCGCTGCCTCTTCGTAGCTACCGAGAGCAAGTTGCGTGTCTCCAAGGCGCAGATAGAGCGGATTTGGGTCGTCGAGGCGGCCGATAAGCGCCGTGAAGCCGGCTTCAGCCTCGTGCAGCTTGCCCTTCTCGAACATCAGGCTCGCCAAGCCGAATTGCGCGCCCAAATGGCTGGGGACGGTTTCGAGAAGCTGCCTGAACGCGGCTTCGGCAAAAGCCTTGGCGCCGTCGCGGTACATCTGCAGCGCCTGCTCGTAGACGAAACGGATGCTGCGGGGATGGATCACGTCGCCGAGATTGCGGCCGCTGCGCGTGCGGAACAATGTGCAACTGATCTGGCGTTCGTCGGGGCCGAACATGTATTTATAGGGCTCGTTGCCGCGCAGGAAGTCGTATGTCTTGTACCCGTCCGCTATCGCCCTGCGAATGCAGTAGCCATGCAGGATGAGACCTGGCGGTGGTGTCTTCCAGGTCTCGTCGCGGCCGGTGATGTAAAAGAGGATCGACTTCTTCTGCCGGTCGATGATGTTGGCCAGTGCGCCGAGGGGCCGCTCGCCGTACCACATCACCGGGACATCGAGATTGCCGTCCTTGAAACTATCCATCAGCAACTGGCGCGTCGCTCCGATCAGCCGTTCGGTGCGTTCCTTGCCCTTCCGTCCGATCCACTTCGTGCGCCACAGCTGGAAGAGAATATCAAGGTCGCGCTCGATGGTTTGCGGCGTTGCCATGGTGATTCGATAGTCGTCGTCGCTCTCGACCTTGCGCAGGAAGCGCCGCAGTTTCTGGCGCGTCTGGCTGCTCATCTTCTGTTCAAGATAGTCGTCAAAGCTCGGTGAGAGCGCGACGACCGGGCAGATGCAGTTGTCTATGTTCTCGGGATTTCGCGGAGAGCTGTCGCGAAACATCACCTCCGGTCCCTGAAGCGCGCGAACCAGTGCTTCGCGCCGTTGCGCAGGGCCGGCGAAATAATCGAGCTTCAGATGCGTCCAATTCTGCCGTTTCAGATAGGCGGCAAATCCGGCGATCGCGTGCTGTTCATAGTCCGGCTGCGCGATGAAACCTGTGTAGTCGGCCGAAAAATTGCCGGCCATGATGATTTCGTCGAAAAAGACGCCGGTCTTCCTGTCATGCTGGGTGGTGAGACGCAGCGGAAAGAAGGCGACGTGGGGAGAACGATCCTCGCGTTCACGCAGCGCAAGGATGAACCAGCGTTTGCGATGAGAAAGATAGGACTTCAGCCATATCCAGGACAGGAAGTGTTGCGCATGCGGATCGTCCACATAGACCCGATCCCAATCTTCGCGGACGGCCTCGAGGCCAGCCTCGGTGTCGATCACGTCAATGCGCATGGTCCCCTCCCAATACCCATAACACATTCGGGAGCTTCATTCTAAGGGCAAATGAAGGGCTTCAAATATGGCGTTCGGATGAAACGGTTTTATCAAATATGATTAGCCGCCGGGGGTTAGGACCAGGAGCTAAAGTTCGCCGGAAACATGCGAGCTTGCGTTGATGAAGCTCCAGAGCGATTGGCTGATCGAGACGATCTCGGCAATCGATTTCTCCAGCGCCGCAATCTCCTTTTCATCGAGTTGCTCGACCTTGCCGTAGCTGATTTCCTTGTCATCCTCGACGAAGCGCATCAGTTGTGTGCTGGAGATCTGGCCCTTGTCGTCGAAGGAATAGATGCAGTGGTTATACTTGTTGCGCATCTTGGATTCCTTCTTCATGCGCGACATGGCGTGAAGAACGGTCTTGCGATCGGCTGCGGGCGTGGAATGCAGCTTGGCGAGGCGCTCGACCAGATCGATCCTCGCCCGTGTCGTGTTGAGCGTCAGGAACACGACGATTGCCGCGTCCTTCTGGATCTTGAGAAGGTGGGCAATGATGTAGATCAGCAGGCTTTCCGTGTTGGTCCAGACATAGTTCAGGCGGCCGACCCGCAGCAGCACGTCAGACATTGCCGCCATGAAAGCCCCCTTCCGTCGATCCTCCACTGAAACGATATTTCATATCGCGGTGGGAGGCTTTCCTTGTTTTGCTGCCTGCTTGCATCAGCGTTCCTTGAATGCACGCGACATGCTGTCGGTGATCGGTTTCGTCAGATATTCGAAGAAGGTGCGTTCGGACGTCTGGATCAGCACGTCGGCTGGCATGCCGGGCACCGGATGGAAGCCGTGAACCCGGCTGATCTCTTCGTCGGGTATTTGGATACGTACGATATAGACATCCTTCACCTGCTGGCCGGCATTCTCCTCGATCGAGTCCGCGGAAACGTAGAAGACGTTGCCGTTCAGCACCGGCGTCGTGCGCCGGTTGAGCGCGGACAGGCGGATGGCTGCCGTCTGGCCCTCATGCAACTGGTCGATTGACGTGCGCAGCACCTGTGCTTCGATGATGAGGGGCACATGCGCGGGCAGGATTTCCATGATCGGTTTGCCGGTGGTGATGACGCCGCCTGCGGTGTGATAATAGGTGCGCACGACGGTGCCGTTTACCGGCGAGCGGATGACCGTGCGCTCGAGGACGCCTGCTGCTTCGCGAACCTGCTCTCGTACGCTGTCGAGTTCGGACTCGGCGGTTTCCAGCGCGTCGAGGGCGGCCTGCTTGTTGGAGTTGACGGCGATCACCGCTTCCTGACGGAATTTGGCGACTTCCGCCTCGCTTTCATTGAGCTCGCCGGTCAGGCGCGATATATCGCCCAGCGCATCGGCCATGGCACGTTCGATCGCCAGAAGATCCGTCTTGCGCATATAGCCGACCTTGACGAGACGCGCCTTGGAATCGCGCTCTTCGGTCAGAAGGGCGAGCTGGCGCTCGAAGGCCTCCTTCTGGCCGTTGTATCCCTTGAAGCGGTATTCCAGCGACTTGATGTTTTTCTCGATGAGGTTGAGCTGTTCTTCCAGCTTGATCTGCTTGCTGTGGAAGACCACGTTCTGGCTCTGGATGATCGCATTGACGTCCGGGTCGCTGGCCTCTGCCATGACGATGTCGGGTATCTTGAACTGTGGGGCTCCTTGGGCCTCGGCGCGCAGCCGAGCCACAACCGCTTCAAGGCGCAGGCGCCGCAGCTTCAGCATCCGCTCGTTGGAGAGCGCAGCCGTCGGGTCGAGCGTCACCAGAACGTCGCCTTCCTTGACGACATCGCCTTCGCTGACACTCATTTCCTTGATGATGCCGCCTTCGAGATGCTGCACGATCTTGTTGTTGCCGGTTGCGACGAAGCTGCCTTGTGCGATGATTGCGGAGGCAAGCGGTGCGGTGGCCGCCCAGAAGCCGAAGCCGCCGAAGGAGGCGAAAAGGACGCCGAGCCCGATGATGCTGTGGTAGCGAATGGAGCGAGGCACCTCGCTGTACCATTCGATCGGATTGCCGGCCGGTTGCGGTTTCCTACTCACCATTGTCGTTGCCTTCGATAGGCGGCGCCTGCCGCCCGTTGCTCTTGGAAAGCGCTTCCAGGACTTCTATGCGCTCGCCGAACATGGCCACGGAACCCTCCTTCAGAAGCAGGATCTTGTCGACGCATTGAAGCAGGGCGGGGCGCTGCGTGATCGTTACCGTCGTGATGCCCTTCTTCTTCGCATGGATAAGGGCGCGTGCAAGCGCTGCCTCGCCCTGGGCGTCGAGATTGGAGTTCGGCTCGTCGAGAACGACGAACCTCGGATCGCCGAAGAAGGCGCGGGCAAGCGCGATACGCTGCTTCTGGCCGCCGGAAAGCGGAGCACCATCGGCGGCAACGGTCGTCTCGTAGCCTTGTGGAAAGCTCGCGATAAGCTCATGTACGTCGGCAAGCACGGCCGCCTCGAAGATCTGCTGGTCTTCCACGTCGTCGCGCATGCGCGATATATTGGCCTTGATCGTACCGGGAAAGAGCTGGACGTCCTGTGGCAGATAGCCGATGCTTTCGCCGAACTGCCGTTGGTCCCAGTTGCGAAGGTCCATGAGGTCAAGGCGCACGTTGCCGGAGGTCGGCAGGATCGAGCCGACGAGCATCTTGCCGAGCGTCGTCTTGCCGGAGCCGGAATTGCCGATGATCGCCAGCGACTCGCCCTTCTTCAAGGAGAAGGAGATGCCGTTCAGGATCACCTTCTTCTGCGGCGGCGGTACGAAGAGGATACGCTCGACATCCAGCCGGCCTTCCGGATTTGGTAACCGCAGCCGCGGAAAGTTCAGCGGCGAGTTGACCAGCAGATGCTTGATCCTGGCGAAGGCAGACGCCGACTTGTTGAACTGCTGCCAGCCCTCGATTGCACCTTCGATCGGCGCCAGCGCCCGGCCCGAAACGATCGAGGCCGCAATGACCATGCCGCCCGTCATCTCGCCCGATAGCGACAGATGCGCGCCCCAGCCGAGCAGCGCGACCTGGGTGATCATGCGGCAGGCCTTGGAAATCCCGGAAAAGACGATATTCCGGTCCTGCGCCGAGACATGCGATTTGAGCGAGCCGGCCGTCTCGCGACCCCACATCTTCACCGCCTCGGGGATCATGGCAAGCGCATTGATGATCTGGGAGTTGCGCGACATGGAATCGAGGTGGAAGTTCGCGCGGCTGAGATAACCGTTTGCCTCCGCAAACTGCCGTGCCGTGAACTTCTGGTTCAAGTAGGCGATGACGAAGAGCACTGCGCAGCAGGTCATGATGATGAGGCCGAGATGTGGATGCACCAAATAGACCACGACGACGAAGAGCGGCATCAGCGGTGCATCGAGAAAGGCGATGAGCGTGCCCGAGGTCAAAAAAGAGCGAAGTTGCTGCAGATCCTGTAGCGTCTGATAGTCCCTGCCGTTGCCGTGCAGCGATGCGCGAGCGGCGGCGCTCAGGATCGGCGCCCCGAGTTGCACTTCGAGCTCGACGGCCGTGCGCATCAGAATGAAGCGCCGGATCGAATCCATGAAGGCCTGCAGGATGACCGCGCCCAGAACGGCAACCGTCAACATGACCAGCGTATCGATCGAACGGCTTGTCAGCACGCGGTCGGAAATCTGGAACAGGTAGAGAGGGATCGCAAGCAGCAACACGTTGATGGCGATCGTGAAGGCCATGACGATGACCATGTTGCGCCGGACAGCTGCGATACCCCTTGCCAGGCTAACGGCAAAGTTCACCGGTTCGCTGCGCTTGTGAAAGCTGGCCCCACCACCGCCGCCACCGCCGCCACCGCCGAAATCAGGCGTCTTGCCGTTGTTGCCGCCGTCGTTGCGCTGATGGCGCTCGTTCTCCTTGATTGGCCCGCGATTGCCGTCGATCGTCTTGCCGAAGGGAATTGCCGGATTGGTCTTTGCCTCGCTCTGATCACCCGGCGTCTTGAGCGGCACGAGGGGGGTGTCAGGCGCCGTCTTGGCAACGGTTTCGGCGGCCGTGGCCTGTTGCGTAGACCGCTCTGGACCTGGGACGGCTCGCGAGCGTAACGGGATCAGCGGGACCGTCTCCTCGGCTGGATTTTCGATCGGCTCAGGGATCTTTTCGGCCTTCGTCTCGTCAAGGGACGGTGCTGGCGCCGTGGGGTTCTCCGTGAGCTTCCGCAGGCTCGCCACGGCTTCATCGATCGCCGACATGCAGGCGCCGGTCAGTATTTCGTCGACGCGGCCGGTACTGCCCAATCTGAGCGAGCTGTTGGAGGCAAGCGTCTGTTTAGAAATGTGATTCATGCAACGTCTCCCTCTGGCTCCGGTTAGGCGACGACGGTTTGCATTACGTCGGCCGGTTGAGCCAGCGTCCATGAAAGGTCATGACCTGCGTTGATGACGACGTCCTCGGATGCGCCAAGCGGCTCGTCCTCCCCGAGGAATGCGATCACTTCATTGGCGAGACGAATGCTGTTCGGCTGTGGCTGCGATGTGTCGTGGTCCACCAGGCCGCCCTGGATCAGGATGGCGTCCGAATAGAGCTGGCCGGCAAGGTAGGTCGTCTGGCCGAAGGTGTCGTAATCGGTAATCTGCGCGATGTTGACGACCGCGTTGCTGCCCGTATCGATCTTGATATCAACGTTCTGGTTGTGCTCGAGAATGTTCGAAACGGCCTGCGTCACGTCGTCTGAATCGCCAAGTATGCTCACCTGCTTGATGATGTTCACATCGTAGAGATTGCCGGTGATGTAGAGGACGTTAAGGCCGATATAACCTTCGAAATTGCCGTCGTGCGATAGCCCCGACGGCATCGCCGCATTGCGGTCCTCGATTGCCTTTTGCGTCTGTATCATGTGGTCGGGCATCTCTTCGAAGCGGTCGTTTGCGCCGACGTTATGAATGGATGCGAGGTTCCAGATCAGATTGCTGCCGGATTGCACCGTGGCTCCCGGGGCATCATCCTCGGCGCGTATCCAGTCGTTGTCGTAGAGAAGGGCGATCTGCGAAATGACATTCATGTCGAGAATGTCGCCACCGACGATGATCAGGTCGTACTGCATTCCTATTCCGAGGAAGGAGGCAAGATTGACGGCGGCATTGCCGCCCGTCAGAACGGTTGCCTGCGAACCGGTCGTCGTCACGGTCATCGTGTCGTTGTCGCTGATGAAGTGATATTGCTCGACCCAGTTAACGAAGGAAACATCGCCTTCGATCACGCTGACGCGCCATGCGGTAGGAAAGATCGCCTCAGCCGCCGGCTCCGTGGTCTTGATGTTTCCGTCGTCGTACGTGCTGCGCTCGAAAATCGCAATGTTGTTGGCAACGGATGTCGCGCTGTCGTCACGATCGAAGACGGAAGCGATCTCGTCGCGGTCGCTGTAGACGTAGAACTGCGAGATCGCATCGATCTGATGGTAGTTGCCCATCACGGCTGTAACCGGACAGATGATCGCCGTCTCGGTGACCTGCACCACGTTTGCAAGCACATTCGCGCCTGCGGCAACATCGAGGCTGTTGCCGCTGCCGCCGTCCTGTTCCACGGGTGCGTCGCTTTTCTCAGGCTTAGTGGGCGGCTTTGCAATGCCGCGCTCGGGCATGAAGTCGTCGATCTTCGGCGCTTCCTCGACGAGCTGGCCATTCACGTAGGTGTAAGTACCAATGACATCGAGCTGGTTGTCCGTGAGTACGAAGATTTGCGGCTGGCCGCTTTCCATCGTCGTGGCGCCGTTTGCGCGCGCTGCCTGGATGTACTCGTGCATATCGTCGGCAATCGCCCGCAGGCCCTCCTGCGTGTCGACGCGGTCATAGTTAGAGAATGGCGCAAAGACTTCCGCCGTCTCGCCGTATTCGGTGAGGCGCTGCGTGACGAAGCTCGTGTCGCGCAGCTCCGGCTGCTCACCGGTCATATTCAGCTGGTCGTCGTCGATCAGCATGTTGGCCTGGGCGACATGGCCAATGACCGACCCCGGTCCCTGGAAGACTTCGAGTTCTTCCTCCTTTTCGCCGGGAAGGTAGACATTGGCGCCGAAGTGTGGAGCGCTCAGATCGCGCGATGCAATCTCGGCCAGCTTCTTCAGGGTCTCTTCGAATACGCCGCCGAAAGGGTGCGAATTTGCGTAATTAATATCGTAGCTAACAGAGCGGTAATCGACGCCCGGGTCGTAATCCTTCAGTTGAAGGTTCGAAGCGAAGGCCGCGCTGGAAGCCTCGTCTTCTGACAGCGAAGGATCTGCTTCGCGCGGACGGGCGCCGTCGAGGTAATTGCTTCGCATCCGCGCTTCTTCGGTTGCCGCGCCGAACAAGCCGATGAAATGGGCAACGATTTCCGAAATCTTCTCTGCATGCATAACGGCTCCTCCCGTTCAACACGGTGATCGGCCCGGAAGGCAGCAAACTCATCGATGACGAGCTATTCTTTTCAGCTGCTTCTCAAGCCGTCAAACTGCACCGGCGCAATGCCGGTGCAGTTTGTTTCCGCACTGGTTGGACGTCAGGCTCCAGAGTCGGCGTCGTCGCCCGCAACGTTGCCGCCTACGACGCTGCTGTCAAAGGTGTTGCTGAGCAGGTTGGCGCCCTGTACGACTTCCAGATGGAAGCCGGAGTTGGCGATGATGGCCGAAGCGTCGGTCGTGCTCGTGCCGTTGACATCGTCGCCTGCGCCGCCTTCCCAGCCGCAATCGCCGATGTCGATGCCTTCCGAGCCAAAGGCCTTGCCGGCGTCCGCTTCGAGATGATTGCGTGCCCCTTCGTTATCCATCTTGATGTTCCAGGCATTGTCCTGATCGGCAAGATGATTTGCCTGGACAGCGCTGAAGCCGTTGCCGCCAGCACCGAGCGAGCCGTTGAGGATGTTGTCGACATCAAGCGTGAACGAGAAGTTGTCACCGATATTGAGGTTGCCGCCGGCGATCCCGAGGTTGTCGAAGTCCTTGACGTCTTCAAGAACGGCGAAGTCTGTGTCCGTCTTGTTGAAGCTGTCGGTTGTCGTCGTATTGTGGCTGTTGGTGTCGGTAATCGTCTTGATATCCGTATCCGTGTCCGTGATCGTTTTGATATCGGTATCGGTTATGGTCTTGATGTCGGTCTCGGTCTTGGTGCTGGTGAAGGTGTCGTCGTCGCTGTAGGACTTGCTGTCGTAGCTCCAGTCATAGTCGGTCTTGACGTCCGTATCGGTGATAGTGGTCGTCTTGGTGTTGGTGATGTTGTCGTTGTCGCTGTAGGACTTGCTGTCGTAGCTCCAGTCATATGAGTTGTCGCGGTTGTCGCCGTTGTTGGCATCGACATCGATCTTGGAGTCCACGTCGACATCGACGCTGCTGTCGCTGTTGTTGCGGTTGTCGCCGTTTGCCACGCCGCCGACATAGCCTGTGGAGCCGTCGTCTACGTCAGTATCGTTGATTGCAGTATTGGCGAAGCCGTCGGCGAGTGCGCCGACATTCGTTTCGTCGCCGCCATTCGGATAGTTGTAGCTCATTTCGCATTTCTCCAAAAAAATTCGGAGCAGCTTTCGAAATCCCTTTCATCTCAACGGGATTTTGCTCGCGCTTGCTCCGATACTGTTACAGATCGGCAGATGTAAGCACTACCTTGTCACCTGCATTTGATGTTCCGGTTTGTAGACCAAACCCTCGTTGAACTGCGCGTTACTAGGTACAAAGGCGCAGGTATTCTGATCCGCAACTGTAACATTGCAGATTTTATGCACTGGTTTATTTGAGTTACCCCAGCTAAGGCGCCGCGATACCGCAGGCACTAGGTGATATTCGACGCCTCCCATGTCGCCATTTGGCAACCATGCGACTGTGGCCGAGAAAATATCTTGTTGATAGATACCAATTCGGGCTAGCGGATCAGGAGTTACTGGGAGTTACCGGAGGTAATCATGGAAAATAAACTAGCGAGACACTTCGGGCATCCAGTCACCCCTCGCAAACTGATGTTGCAAGGCCGTTGGCTGGCATCGCGCAGGTTCAGCTTGGCGGATTCGGGGCAAGAGAGTTTTCATAAGTAACTTCTTAGTTCGCTGCCGCCACAGTAAAATACCAAAAATAGTCGGTCTTCTATATTGGCACACAAATACCATTTCGAGGCAAAAATATTGAAACATATAGCCCAGAAGTTAGCTGTACTTGCACCGATACAACCAGAACAATAGGAAATATCACTTTAAATCTACCAAAACTAACCCATTTGGGCCATTTATTTTCGCATCTGTTCATATTACGATAATTAAGAAATGGCTAACTAACTTAGACAGAAATTTTCAGGGGCACACCTCTTTGGGTGTTTTCACAGTATCGCCCAAAGCATCTGTAACGTGTAACGCTATGGGGAGGCGTAAATGTTCATGACGGCATCGAAGACGGGGGATGCCGGTGAAAGCCGAAAATTCGGCCCGGCCGGAGATACAATACTGGTCATTGCAAATGCGGATTTGTTCTCCGAATGCCTGGCAGAGGCTTTGGCGAAGAAATTCGCAGGCTGCGAAGTGGTCAGCAAGGGCTATTCAAAGGCCATGCTGGAAAACGACGCAAACGATGCCAAGCTAGTCCTCTTCTATCATATAGCAGGGCCTGAACTGAACGAGGCGCTCCAGGTCGTGCGGGAAAACCACCCGTCGACGTCGATCGGTCTCGTCGTCGAGGCGATCGACATGCTGGAGCCCTATATAAACCGGCTGGTCGAAGCGCGGGTCATCGATGGCGTGCTGCCGCTCAATCTCCGCCTCGACGTGTTCATGGCGGCGGTTGACCTTCTGATGAAGGGCGGTGAGCATTTCCCGTCGGCGCTGCTTAACCGGCTCACGGCTGCCCAGCCGGACAAATCGCTCTACGAAACGAAGTCGGCTACTGCGGCTGGTCCCGGCGCTCTGAGGCTTCGCCAAGGCGACCTTTCCGCGCTCACCACCCGCGAAGTCCAGATCCTGGACCTCATCTGCAAGGGTACGCAGAACAAGATCATCGCCGATGAGCTGCACCTTTCCGAAAACACGGTGAAGGTTCATGTCCGCAACATCTATAAGAAGATGAATGTCCGCAACCGCACTGAGGCCGCGTCACGCTTCTTCAACAATGAAGCCGGCAACACATCGGGCAGGTGGCGGAACTAGTCCTCAGGGTCGTCAGGTGGCCGGTCGCGCAAAGCAGCGCGACTTCTGGCCGAACCCGCTCGGCGTGCAGATCCAGGGCGCAGACCCATAATAGACCTTGAACCCGGCGCTCACCGGCGCTGCGGCCTTGTTGCTCGCTACCGCATAGCTGTAGACCTTGCTGGTGCGCGCCACATTGGCAACCACGGCCTTTGCCGGCTTTGCATTGGAGGCAGCGGCCAGGTCGTCATCGACGGCAGCGCATGAAATCGGTCCTGCAGCGATGAGCATCAGCCCAAAAGCTAGCGCAGTCCTGCGGACAGCGTCCGACGTTCGCATTCCGGTGAAATCGAAGTTCCGCATCGCTCGTTCCCCTGAACAAGGCAGCCTTTTGCCTGCCTTCCGCTCCCATGTCTAGAACGTATTGGTTGAGAAAAGCTTGCATTGTCGATTCTGCAACCAAATCCAACATGGTTAAGCAGGATTAAACCTGCCTATATCAACAGTACTATAAGAGTAATCAATTCGACATAGCCCACGCTTTTCATGTTGACGGAACATCAAAGCCTAATATCATCAACCACAGATAGACTTGAAATAGCGTGGTGGACGTAAATCTACTATGAATATCCAAGTATCTATCTATGTTGCTTCGGAGAATATCTGGAGGCTGAAGGAGATTTATTGAAATTTACGGATCAGTGTTCTTGGTCCTATTGGGAAGGGGTTTGTAATGCGTAGTTTCGTTCCCAACGAAATATGTTCCGGTTATGATGATCTATCGGGCCGGACACCGAAGAAAGTGCTCGTCAACGGAGGCGCGGGATTCCTAGGCTCCCACTTGTGCGAGCGGCTTCTCAAGAGCGGCCACGAAGTCATCTGTCTGGACAATTTCTCGACCGGCCGCCGATCCAACGTCCACCATCTCCGGCCATTTTCACGTTTTCGGATCATCGAGCACGATGTTCGCAATCCGTTTGACGTGGATGCGGCGCTGATTTTCAACTTCGCGTCTCCGGCATCTCCGCCGGACTATCAGCGCGATCCGGTTGGTACCTTGCTCACCAATGTGCTCGGCGCCGTCAATGCGCTTGATCTGGCACGGCGGAACGGGGCGACGATCGTGCAGTCCTCGACCTCAGAGGTCTATGGCGATCCCGAGCACAGCCCGCAGCGGGAGAGCTATTGCGGCAATGTCAACCCGGTCGGTCCGCGTGCCTGCTATGACGAAGGCAAGCGCAGTGCCGAGACGCTGTTTTTCGACTACCATCGAACCTACGGCGTCGATATTCGGGTCGGGCGGATTTTCAACACCTATGGGCCGCGCATGCGTCCCGATGACGGCCGCGTGGTCTCGAATTTCATCGTCCAGGCACTGCAGAACAAGAACATCACCATTTACGGCGATGGTTCGCAGACCCGTTCCTTCTGCTATGTCGAGGACCTGATCGAAGGGTTCATTCGCTTCTCGAACGCCGGCAAGAAATGCACCGGGCCGATCAATCTCGGCAATCCGGCCGAAATCCCGGTCCGCCAGCTCGCCGAGATGATCCGCGAGATGACGAACTCGCGCTCGCGCATCGTTCATCTGCCCCGGGTCACAGATGACCCGAAGCAGCGGCGGCCGGATATCTCGCGAGCACAGGCAAAACTCGGCTGGCAGCCGCGTGTCGCACTGGACATAGGCCTTGGAAAGACGATCAAATATTTCGAGGCACGTCTTTCCGCGGCAAAGGTAGCGGAGGCAGTATGAGATGTCTCCCTACATCATCGTCACTGGTGGCGCCGGCTACATCGGCAGCCACATCTGCAAGGCGCTAGCGGGGGCGGGGTTCACGCCGGTCGCGTATGACAATCTCTCGACCGGCCATCAGGATGCCGTTCGCTGGGGGCCGTTGGTCGATGCCGACATCGCCGATGTCGGCTCCCTGAAAAAGGCCCTCGGCCGGTTCCAGCCAATATGCGTCATCCATTGCGCGGCGAATGCCTATGTCGGCGAGTCCGTCACCGATCCGCGCAAGTACTATCGCAACAATGTTTCCGGCAGCCTTGCGCTTTTGGAAGCATGCCTCGACCAGCACGTCGACCGCATCGTCTTTTCGAGCAGCTGCGCGACCTATGGCATTCCGGCGGCATTGCCGATCCGCGAGGAGATGGTCCAGTTGCCGGTCAATCCCTACGGACGAACGAAACTCATCTTCGAAATGGCGCTGGAGGATTATGCCGCCGCCTATGGCCTTCGTTTCGTGTCGCTGCGTTACTTCAATGCCGCAGGTGCCGATCCGCAGGGCGATCTTGCCGAGCGCCATGAACCTGAAACGCATCTCATCCCGCGCGCCTTGCTTGCGGCTGCACACCGTCTGCCGTGCCTGGAGGTCTTCGGCAATGACTACGAGACCGAGGATGGCACCTGTGTTCGCGATTACATCCATGTCAGCGATCTCGCGCAGGCCCACCTTGCCGCCGTCGACTACCTTGCAAGCGGTGGCGAAACGCTGCGAGTCAATCTCGGCTCCGGCCATGGCACCTCGGTCGGCGAGATCCTGAGCGCCATCCATCGCATCACCGGGCACGAGGTTCCCGTTCACTACGATATGCGCCGTGCAGGCGACCCGCCCGTGCTTTTTGCCGATACCGCGCGGGCCCGGGCGGTTCTCGGCTTCACCCCGCAGTTCTCCGATATCGATACAATCATCCGCACGGCGAGCCCGACCTTCGGTCTGGAGGTACGCGCATGAACGTGGCGCCATTCGTGACCAGACAGAGAAGGGCGACGGCGGCTCCTGCTGCCAGACAGCACGCGCTCGAGCCCGTCTTTGCAGGCTGGGGCCGCGCTTTCTACTGGTTCGGCGTCGCCTGCTGGCTTTCCGCGCTTGCCTATTTCTGGACATGGTGGCTGCAGCCCGCCCATGTGATCTCAACGCCGGCATTCATCATGACGACGGCGATCGTAGCCTGGGTCACGCTGATCCCGGCCTATTTCATCTTCATCTTCGTCAATGCCAAGCGGATGAAGCCTTCGGCTGCCGTCCCCGCTGGCCGCATCGCCATGGTGGTCACCAAGGCGCCGTCCGAGCCTTTCGAGGTGGTGCGCAAGACATTGCTTGCCATGCTGGATCAGAAAGGCGTCGAGTTCGACATCTGGCTCGCCGACGAGGATCCGGCCGAAGAGACGAAGCGGTGGTGCGCCCGACATGGCATCTTTATTTCGACGCGCAAGGGCATCGCTGCCTATCACCAGACCAAGTGGCCGCGCCGGACGCGCTGCAAGGAAGGCAACCTTGCTTATTTTTACGATCGCTACGGTTATGACCGCTATGACTTCGTGGCGCAGTTCGATGCCGACCACGTACCGGATCCGACCTATCTGCAGGAGGTCATGAAACCCTTCGCCGATCCGAGCGTCGGTTATGTCTCGGCCCCCAGCATATGCGATGCGAATGCCACCGACAGTTGGGCCGCAAGAGGCAGGCTCTATGCCGAGGCAAGCCTCCATGGTTCGCTTCAGGCGGGTTACAACAGCGGCTGGGCGCCGCTCTGCATCGGCTCGCATTATGCCGTGCGCACCGCAGCGTTGCGCCAGATCGGCGGCCTAGGGCCGGAACTTGCGGAAGATCACTCGACGACGCTGATGATGAATGCCGGCGGATGGCGCGGCGTGCACGCGCTCGATGCGATCGCCCACGGTGACGGCCCGGCGACGTTTGCCGATCTCGTCGTCCAGGAATTCCAGTGGTCGCGGAGCCTGGTGACGATCCTCCTACAATACTCGCGCATCTATGTTCCGAAGCTGCCGCTGAAGCTGAAATTCCAGTTCCTGTTTTCGCAGGTTTGGTATCCGCTGTTTTCGGCGTTCATGGCGCTCATGTTCGCCCTTCCGGTCTTTGCCTTGTTGACAGGTCACGTCTTCGTTGGCGTCACCTATCCGGAATTCCTGCTGCATTTCGCGCCTTTGTCTCTGGTGCTGATTGCGCTTGCCCTCTTCTGGAGGCGCAGCGCAACTTTCCGGCCTTATGACGCCAAGCTCTTTGGCTGGGAAGGCATTGCCTTCGTTCTTCTACGCTGGCCCTGGTCGCTTGCCGGAAGCCTGGCTGCGCTGCGCGATCACGTCTCCGGCTCCTTTGTCGATTTCCGCATCACGCCGAAGGGCACGCAAGCGCAAAGGACACTGCCACCGGTGGTTCTTCTTCCCTATCTGCTGCTGGCCGGTATTTCCCTTGCCGCGATGGTGCTGGCACCTGTCGAAGGCGCTGCCCGCGGCTTTTATATCTTCGCCGGCATCAACGCCATGATCTATGCCGCGCTGACCATGTTGATCGTTGCGCGCCACGCACGCGAGAGCGGCTCGCCGCTTATGCCCCGCTCACGCGGTCTAAGGCTCGTGGCGGCCTGCGCGCTGACGCTTCTTGTCGCCGGCGGAGGCGAACTCCGCCTGCACGGCCTGAGCAGTCTCGAAGCGCTGTCGCACGGCCAGAGAATCGTCAGTTTCACGGAAGCAAAATTCGCAGTCGCAGGTGCTGGTTTCGGCGGCGGCAAGACGCGGATCGTCAAATTCCGGTTCAAGTGGAATGGGTTCGGGCAGCAGGTTGCAGCACGATCAAAGAGAGTGGAGCCGAGCGCGTAGAGTCAAAGCCATGTCGGCGGTGCGTTTCGGGTGAAGGAGGGTGCAATGAGAATAGGAACAAGAACATATGGCGCGGCGGCTGTCGTCCTCAGCCTGGTACTTTGCCTGCCGGGTTCGGCAGCGGCGGCCGAAGCGAAGAAAGCGCCGGTGCCGCTCAGCGCCTACGAACTCTATCAGCTCTATCGCAACAAGACCTGGACCTGGGGTGCCGGTGGCGGCCGCTTCATGGACGAAAGCCGCCGCTTCGTCGCCTGGACCAATGATGGTGGCAAGCAATGGGTGGCCGAGGGCCGGTGGGCCGTCGACGATCTCGGGCAGATGTGCATGCGCGCCACCTGGACGAACGAAGAAGGCCCGAACCGGGTCAGCACCTGCTTCGGTCACCGCAAGATCGGCAGGGTCATTTACCAGAAGCGCCAGCCCGACGGCAATTGGTACATCTTCCGCCACGCCTCGGCGCGCGCCGGAGACGAATATCTGAAGCTCGTGCCGGCAGACACCGTCAGTGCCAATGCTGATGCCTACAGGCAGAAGCTGATGGCTCGAAGGTAAAAGGAGAAAGTCATGAAGAAGCTGAGGGAAAGAATAGTCTCGGCTACCGCGATCGCACTGCTGCTGTCCGTCGCAGCTGCCCCCCTGACGCCGAGCCTGGCGCAGGAAACCGCTGGAGTTCCAGCGTCCCTGGGCCAGACAATCGTTGACAAGCGCCCCGTCCTGCACGCGGACGGCATCAAATTCGGGGCCTATGATCCGCACGGCGATTTCACCTCGCAGCAGGGTGTCTCGACCGAGCACCTGTTCCTGCCGTGGGAAGACGTCGACCTCGAAACGCTGAAGGCGGCGGACGCCTATGCGCAGGCGAGGGGACGCAACCTGCTGATTTCCGTCGAACCCTGGTCATGGGACGTTGACTGGCGACTGAGTTCCGATGAGCTGCGCCAGAAGGTCTTGCGCGGCGACTACGACGTCAACATGCGTGCGATCGCTCGTATGATCACCGAGCTCAAGAGCCCGGTCATCGTCCGCTGGGGGCAGGAAATGGAAGACCAGAGCAGCCGGTTCTCCTGGGCGGGCTGGAACCCGCGCGACTATGTCACCGCATACCGGCGTATGATGGACATCGTGCGTGCTGAGGCACCTGGGGTGGAAGTGATGTGGTCTCCGAAAGGACTTGACGGCCTCGACGCTTACTATCCGGGTGACAATTATGTCGATCTCGTCGGTCTCTCCGTCTTCGGCCTGGAGCCCTACGACACGCTTGCTTACGGTGGTCCGCGCGACTTCCGCCAAGCGCTGACGGACGGCTATCGGCGGGTCGTGGGATACGGCAAGCCCATCTGGGTAGCCGAACTGGGCTATGAAGGGAAAGACGCCTACATGAGGCCGTGGATCGACACTGTCACCTTGAAGCACAGCGATTTTCCGAAACTGGAAGAAGTCGTCTATTTCAACGACCGTGACGTCCATGCCTGGCCCTTCAATCTCGGCCGCCCCAATTGGAGGGTCATCAAGGGCGACGAGACAAACTAACCGTCATCGACCAAGAGCAGTGTCTGGCACGGCTCTCATCATGGCGTCGGGCTGGCGCGGGCCAGGAGAACTGGATTATAAGCGAGCCATCGCCCCGATCTGCTGATAGGCACGCCCGACATGACACACTCCGGCTCGGTGATCGACTGGCTTCTCCACTCCGACCCATCGATCCGATGGCAGGTGATGCGCGACCTGATTGACGCCCCGGAGCCGGAGTGGGCGGCTGAGCGGGTCAAGGTGGAGACAGAGGGCTGGGGAGCCAGACTTCTCTCCTGCCAGGACGAGGACGGGCAATGGGCAGGCGGTTCCTTCGTCCCGGCCGATTTTGATCCTCGCGAATGGAAGGAGCACGGTCAGCCGTGGACGGCCACGACCTTTTCCTTGTCGCAGCTCCGGGAGTTCGGTCTCGATCCGTCATCGGATCGGGCCAAACGCACTGTCGAATTGATCGGCGCTAACGCACGTTGGGACGAGGGCGGCCAGCCATACTGGGAGGGCGAAGTCGAGGAGTGCATTAATGGCCGGACCGTTGCCGATGGCGCCTATTTTGGGGTTGACGTCTCGTCCATTGTCGACAGGCTGGTAGGCGAGCGTCTCGCCGACGGCGGCTGGAACTGCGAGAGGATCAACGGTTCGGTCCGCTCGTCATTCGCCAGCACCATCAACGTGCTGGAAGGCCTCCTTGAGTACGAGAAAGCCACGGGAGGTACGCCTCAATCTCAAGAGGCTCGCAGGTCGGGCGAAGAGTATCTCCTGAAGCGAAACCTCTTTTGCCGTCTCGGCACGCGTGAGCCGGCAGACGAGCGGTTTTTGCGCTTCCTGCACCCGAACCGTTGGCGCTACGACATCCTGCGTGCACTAGACTATTTCCGCTTCTCTGCGATGTTGACCGGCGCCGATCCCGATCCGCGACTTGGCGAAGCTATCTGCCACATCCGGTCGAGACGCCTTGAGAACGGCACCTGGCCTCTTGACTGGAGTCTTTCAGGGCGGGTGTGGTTCGAGGTCGACGACGGGCAGGGCGAGCCCTCGCGGTGGGTGACCCTGCGGGCGATGCGGGTGATTAGATGGTGGCAAAGTTAGCGCTTGGGAAATTCCCACCGCCCGCCGACATTCCGCAATGATGAGCGTCGAGGCTGTCCGTCTCGCTCAGGCAGCCCTGAGGGCCCGAAAACGAAAACGGCGCCAATGCGGCGCCGTTTTTGGTGTATCACGCCTGGCCGAAATCAACGGAACGAGCGAGATGCGATATTGCGGATCTCGTAGCGGCTGATACCGATGTCGGAGAGCGTCTGGTTCGAAAGGTTGCCAAGCTCGTTGAGCGTGCGGCGGTAGCTAATCCAGCTCTTAGCAATGCGGATCGGGTTCATTGTCATCTTCCTCAGAATGTTGCCTCGCGAGCGGCGCCATCGCCGTCTCTGCGGTTGACATTCATATAGTGGTTCCCCGTCGTATTGTGCAGTGCAAAGAAAAGGCATCTGCTATGCGTTTGTGCAATGTGATGCCCGATAAATACGCAGCAGCCATTTTTTGAGCGGGCGGGAAGAAGGTGTTTTCAGCCGCAACTCATGCGAAAGTGCACCATAAACAAAAGAAAACGCCCATTGCCGAAGGCGATGGGCGTTTTGAAGGAGGAGATCAGCTTGGGAGGAACGCTGATCGCCTTGAATTAGCGGCCAGTAGCCTCGCGAGCGACGCGATGGATGTCCGAGCGGTCGATGCCGAGGTCGTGCAATTCGCGGTTGGTCATGCGGCCGAGTTCAGTAACGGTCTGACGATACTTGCGCCAGTTGTTGAAAGAGCGTGTCAGGTTCATCTTAATCCCCTTTCCGAGGGCTTGTCATCTGCCAGCTGCTGCCCATCAGCGCTGGCTTTCGTCTGATGACCGGAATATATGTTGCACCGCGAAGAAGTAACAGAGACAAGATTTCATTCCACCTATGCATTCTACGCAAGTCTGTGGCAGGCGTTACCTGCGATTTCACCGTTTTTGGTCAACGAATAGGCAGAAGTGTTTTTTGCGTGCAGGACTTTCGACTCGATTGGTGAAATCGCCGTCAGCCCTCATCGCCGCCGATATGGCAGCCGGATCAGGGCCGGACTGCCGTCCTCCGATACCGCCCTGTCGTTGGTAATAAGTGCGGCGCACTTGCGAACCTTCGGGGCAGGCGTTTCATGACTGTCGGCTGCAAACCAGCTTTGCTCATCGTCTCAAGTGCCCACCAAACAAAACGCCCACCGGGGGAGGATCCGGTGGGCGTCATGTTGGTGACTGACAACTGGGAGGAGGAGTGTCGTCAGTCTATCGGAGCGCGCTGGGAGGAGGAGTGCGCTGCTCCGAATCTGTTACGGACATCATATCCGCAGGCATCCGGCACACCGGGCCGGGCGGCCACGCCCGTGCTTCTTGACCGTCAAGATACATGACTAATGAGTATTTTGCAGTGCAATATCATTATGGTCGCCATGCGCTTAATGCATGGCTCCTCTGCAATGCTCCTATGGTAGCTCGCCACTGTTAATGCTCGGTTAATTCTGTGCCACGTTCACACAGTGAAGTATCTTGAAAGGCATCGATCCGGGAGATTGCGAAAGACGCTGCTCCGTCTATAAGATTGACGGGGAAAGCCGCTGGAATCGGCACGGAGGCAGGGATGTATCGGGGACGGTTGGAGCGGGATCTCTCGCTCTGGGTGGAAAAGGGTCTGCTGCCGGAAGCGATGGCGGAATTGCTGCTTGTCGAATACGACAGCCGGCCGGCAAGTTTCAGTCTCGGCAATGTGCTGATGGTGTTTGCCGCGATCCTGCTTGCCGCGGCTGTCCTCTTGCTCGTCGCCTCAAATTGGGAGGCGATCCCGCGGCTGGTGCGTGTCGGCGCGATTCTTGCCCTTATCTGGGCTGTTTATCTCGGCGCCGCACTGCTGTTTGCCCGAGGGGCTTCGGCGGTTGCCAGTGGCCTGCTCGTCATCGGTGCCCTGAGCTTCGGTGGCGCGATCTCTCTGATCGGCCAGATGTATCATCTGTCGGGCGACGAGCAGACGGTCATGTATCTCTGGTTCGCGGTTGCGGCCGTGTCTGCCGCGCTCTTCCGCTCGAGTGCGGTGACTGCGATCGCCGGCTTTCTGTCCTGGGCTTCATTTGCTGTCTATCTGACGGACCACGGCGCGCGTTGGGTGGGTTTCGATCCCTGGGCGCCGCCCGTCATGGCCGTGGTCATCGTCGCACTGGTGCGTTTTACCGGCGCCGATCGCGCACGGCACCTTGCCTATCTGCTTGCCGTCGGCTGGCTTGCCTGGCTCTACACCTTGCATGAAGATATCCGGATGGCATTCGCCTTCGTGCTTTGCGGCATGGCCGTATTCGTGGCCGTCAGCCTGCCGCCCTTGCGTGGCCTTGCATTCATAAGGACTGCGGGTGCTGCGCCGGCCTTTTATGCATTCCTGGTGGCGGCAGTCGGATTGCTGCTGCTCAACATGGTGCACGATGAAAGCTGGCCGCTTGTTGTGGTCGGCATGGCAACGCTCGCAACGGCCGTGCTGGCGATCGCGCTGCAGGGCCGGGACAACGGCGCCGTGCGCTATCTTGCCTATGCTGCCTTTGCCGCTGAGGTTTTTTACCTTGCTTCCGTCACAGTGGGTTCGATCCTCGGAACATCGAGCCTCTTTCTTCTGTCCGGTCTGCTGGTGGCAGTCGTTGCCTGGGTGGTGATCCGCCTGGAGAGACGGTTCGGCGCAAGGGCGACGGAGGTGACGGAATGAATGTGCAGGCTTCAAGACGTCAATCGGGCAGGGGTTATCTGATAGCCGCTGTCATTGCTGCCGCCCTCCAGACCGCCATTTTGGGATACATAATCGAGAGCCGCGCGGCGATCCTGCGCAGCGGCACCGAAGTCCTGCTGAAGACGACACCTGTCGATCCACGTGATTTCCTGCGTGGCGACTACGTCGTTCTGAATTACGAGATCTCCTCGGTTCCGGCACAAACAGTGGTCGGCGAACTTCCCAACCTACCGGGCGAGCAGACGCTCTGGGTTCGCTTGAAAAAGCAGCCGGACGGCTTTTGGGCAATTGGCGAATCGTCGTTCCAGCCGCTCCCTGAGGCGGCCGAAAGCGTCCTGCTCAAGAGCCGTCCATTTTACAGCTACGGTGTGCGCACGCCCGACACGATCCGCGTCGAATACGGGATCGAACGCTATTATGTACCGGAGGGCCAGGGCAAGCCGCTGGAGGAGGCCCGGCAGGACGGGAACGTTTCGATTGCTGCGCGCGTTTCAGGCGATGGCATGGCCCAGATCCGCAGCCTGCTCGTAGACGGCAAGCCCGCCTATGAGGAGCCACTTTACTGACATTGACGAAATGCCAGGAGAGGGCCTATGCAGCCCAAAAAATCGCTGTCATTTGGCCTTCATTTTTCCTTTGCCTCCACCAAATCGGGTGATATAGAGACGCCGCGCTCCGGAAGGCCTCATGTGCAGGCAAGTGCATTGCGGTTTTGCGAACGCGGGTATGGTGAAATTGGTAGACACGCCAGATTTAGGTTCTGGTGCCGCAAGGCGTGGGAGTTCAAGTCTCTCTACCCGCACCAAAGCTGGCTTGCAGGTGGGATGACCGGATTGGTCGCCCCAATTACCCGGCAGGATGGCGCCGTCCCCCCCTTGGGTGGGATGCATTGGAATCTGACAAAAGCCACGCGCGGCAATTTTTCCGGCGTCGTGCTCATCGAAACGAACGGCGTCTGGGCACGGCCGCCACGAAATGAAGGTAGGAAGACATGCAGGTTATCGAAACGCTCGCTGAAGGGCTGAAGCGCGAAATCAAGGTCGTTATCCCGGCCAAGGACATGGAAAACAAGATGAACGAGCGCCTTGCCGACGTAAAGGACAAGGTGCGCATCAATGGCTTCCGTCCCGGCAAGGTTCCCGTCGCCCACCTTAAGAAGGTCTACGGCAAGTCGATCATGGCCGATCTCGTCAACGAGATCGTTCGCGAGCAGCCTACCCAGATCCTTTCCAGCCGTGGCGAGAAGTCCGCTACCCAGCCGGAAATTGCAATGACGGAAGACAAGGACGAAGCTGACAAGATCCTCGCCGCAGAGCAGGACTTCGAGTTCACGCTCTCCTACGAAGTCTTGCCACCGATCGAACTGAAGTCCGTCGAGGGCATCAAGATCACTCGCGAAGTTGTTGATATTTCTGACGAAGAAGTCAACGAGCAGGTTCTCAAGGTTGCCGAAAGCGCCCGTTCTTACGAAACCAAGAAGGGCAAGGCCGCCAATGACGACCGCGTCACGATGGATTATGTTGGCAAGGTCGACGGGGAAGCCTTCGAAGGCGGCACCGATCAGGGTGCTGAACTCGTCCTCGGCTCCGGCCGCTTCATCCCGGGCTTCGAAGACCAGCTGGTCGGCGTCAAGGCTGGCGATGAGAAGACCATCACCGTGACCTTCCCGGCCGACTATCCGGCAAAGAATCTCGCCGGCAAGCAAGCCACCTTCGACGTCGTCGTCAAAGACGTTGCCGCTCCGGTCGACGTGGAAATCAATGACGAGCTGGCAAAGAAGCTCGGTCTCGAATCCGCCGATCGCCTGAAGGAAATTGTCCGCGGCCAGATCGAGTCGCAGTACGGCTCGCTGACCCGCCAGAAGGTCAAGCGCCAGATCCTCGACCAGCTCGACGAGATGTACAAGTTCGAGACCCCGAAGTCGCTCGTTGAAGCCGAATATAACGGCATCTGGAGCCAGGTGAACAACGATCTCGCCCAGTCCGGCAAGACGTTCGAAGACGAAGACACGACCGAAGAGAAGGCCAAGGAAGAATACAAGACACTCGCCGAACGCCGCGTCCGCCTCGGCCTTGTCCTCTCCGAAATCGGCGAAAAGGCCGGCGTCGAAGTGAGCGAAGACGAAATGCAGCGCGCGATCTACGAGCAACTGCGCCAGTATCCGGGCCAGGAGAAGCAGATCCTCGAGTTTTTCCGCAGCCAGCCGGGCGCTGCTGCTTCGATCCGCGCGCCGATCTTCGAGGAAAAGGTCATCGACCACCTGCTGACCGAGATCGAGGTCACGGACAAGAAGGTCACCAAGGAAGAGCTGCTTGCCGACGAAGACGGCGAAGGTTCGCTGAAGGAAACCAAGAAGGCCGCGCCGAAGAAGAAGGCAGCCGCGAAGGTTGAAGATTCCGAAGGCGAAGAGGCCGCTGCTCCCAAAAAGAAGGCCGCTGCGAAGAAAAAGGCCTCAGAAGGCGACGCAGAGTAATCGGTTCTTCAAAGTCGAGAATGTAAGGCCCTGCCAGGCGGCAGGGCCTTTTCTTTTGGCGCCAATGCGAGCGCTGTGCTGGGCAGCGATTGCCGAATGAGGCGGAGCGGATCAGAGTTCCGACTTTATGTCGCCCATGCGGTTCCAGGCGTCGAGACCGGCGATCTTGTAGGCTTCAGCAAGCGTCGGATAATTGAAGGTATTCTCGACGAAATATTCGACGGTGCCCTTGAGGTTGAGCACGGCCTGGCCGATATGCACGAGTTCGGTCGCTCCTTCGCCGACGATGTGAACGCCGAGCAGACGGCGGGTCTTCAGTGAAAAGATCATCTTCAGGAGACCGGTTTCGAGGCCCATGATGTGGCCGCGCGAGGTCTCGCGGAACCGGGCGATGCCGCATTCATATGGAATGCCGCGCTCCTTGACCTCTTCTTCCGAGAGGCCGCAGGTCGAAATCTCGGGCACGGCGTAGATGCCGTATGGGAAGTATTTGGGGGGCTCCTTGGCGATGGCGCCGATTGCGACGCGAGCGGCGATACGGCCCTGCTCCATCGATGTCGAGGCAAGGCTCGGAAAGCCGACGACGTCGCCGGCGGCATAGATGTTGGGCACCGAAGTCTGGAAGGTTTCCGGATTGACCTTCAGCCGACCGCGGCTGTCGGCGTCGAGGCCGGCGGCAGCAAGGTTGAGCGCATCCGTCGCCCCCATGCGTCCGGCGGCAAATAGCACCATGTCAGTCGTCAGGTGGCGGCCGTTGTCGAGCGTCAGCGCGACTTTGCCGTTGTCCAGCGTCTCTACCTTGTCCGCCTTCTGGCCGAGCAGCAATTTCATGTTGCGGTCGCGGAGCTGGTAGGTGAAATCCTCGACGATCTCCTTGTCGATGAAATCGAGCATGGTCGACTTGGGATCGAGCAGGGTCACGGCCGTATCGAGGGCGCTGAAGATTGTCGCATATTCGATGCCGATGACGCCTGCGCCGATGACGACCATCGAACGCGGCAGTTCCTCGATATCGAGCAGTTCGTCGCTGTCGATCACGGTCTTGCCGTCGAAAGGAATGTAGTCCGGGCGGAAAGGCTTGGTGCCGACGGCAAGCAGGACGCTGGCGCAGCTCACCTGCATGGTCTCCCCGTCATCCTTGATCACCTGCAGCCTCGAAGGATCGACAAAGCTTGCCCTGCCGCGGATATGCTGGACACGGTTGCGGGCGAACTGATGCTCGAGCACTTCGACCTCGTGGTCGAGCGTGATCAAGAGGCGGCGGCGCAGATCCTCGGCGCTGATCTCTTCCTTGACGCGGTAAGCACGGCCGTAGAAGCCGCGCTCGCGCCAGCCGGAGAGATTGAGGGCCGTCTCCCGCAGCGTCTTGGAAGGAATTGTGCCCGTATGAACCGAAACGCCGCCGACACGCTTGCCCTGTTCGATGACCAGGACCTTCTTGCCGAGCTTCGCGGCCTGGATGGCGCCTCGGCGTCCCGCCGGACCGCTACCCACAACAACAAGATCGTATTGAAACATGGCGCAGCCCCGGAATTGGAATTTGGAATCATATTTTGCAGCGCAAAATGTCGCTCATCCACGGGTAGCTGGTCAATGTCACGGATTGTTTTACGGCTGCTGTCAGGAATTGCCGAAAACGAAGGGCTCCATTTTCTCGAACGTGCGATCCATCGCAAAAGCGCGGCTGAACGAAAAGGGCAAGTGCCCGTAGAGAAGCGACAACTGGCCCTCGGCGGCCTCCTCGTCCTTGCCGGCGACGGCGGCCAGATAGAGTGCTGAGGCAAGCCCGGTGCGATCGGCACCGGCGCGGCAATGAATGAGCAGCGGTTTCGGCGCGTCCCGCATGATGGCAATGAGTTCCTTGGCCCGTTGCGGGCTCAGTTCCCGTCCCGCAGACATTTTGAAGTTGATATGGACGATGTTCAATGCTTTCGCCTGCTCAACCTCGTCGGCGTACCATTTGGAGCTGTCGGCTTTGCCCCTGAGATTGAGGATCGTCCTGATGCCATACTGTTTTTCAAGCTCTGTGATTGATTGGGCAGACGGCTGCGACGAACGGTAGACTTCGCCGGCAACGACCGTTGCGAAATTGTCCGTTGCTTGCAGATAAAGAAAATAACCGCCCGCGGTGAGCAGGAATAGGCCGAAGAGCCTTAGCGCCGCCTTCCGGTAGCGTGGGAAGAATTTTATCGTCATCGAATGCCTCTGCCTCGGAACGCTACCTGCGAGGCAGCATGCGCTCATTGCGACCCGAAGCTGACAGACACCTGAATGGTGGCGCTATTGAGCATCCTTCTTCTGGATTGGCCACATGCCCTTGAGGCTGCCGAGACGCTTTGCCGTCTCGAGGCATGGCCGAGAAAGATCAAGCGGTACAGAGGGCCTCAACATCTTTGCAGATGAGCTTTCTGGCGAAGGGCAAGGGATAGGACCGCTACGCGGTCTGCGTCAGGCTTGCAGCCGATCGCGCGCGACCGACAGTCGAATGACGAGGCCACCCGCTTTCCAGTCTCGATGGATTTCGCCGCCGAGCTGGCTACGGACCGTGGCGCGACCGAGAATCGTGCCGAAGCCGTCCCCGTCAGCGCCCTGCATTACGGGCGGGCCGTCTCGCTCCGTCCAGGTGAGGATGAAGGTGTCACCGTCCTCTTCGCACGCGATCTCGACGCAGCCCTTGTCGGTCGATAGTGCCCCGTATTTTGCGGCATTGGTCGCAAACTCGTGCAGCAGCAGCGCAAAGCTCGTGAGGGCGCCCCCGGAGATGGTCGCGTCGGGGCCGCTTACGACCGCATGGGGTGTGCTTGCGTCTGCGCCGCGATCGTACGGCGCAAGGATCGTCTGCAACAGGGTATGGAGAGTGGTCGCCTGCTCGATGCGGTCCGACGCCTGGGACGTCCGCGGCACCGTCAAGGCATGAGCCCGGGCGAGCGCTACCAGCCTCTGAGACACTGCCGTGGCGAGCTCAGCCGGTGTCGTCGCCCTTTTCGCGCTCAGCGACACGACGCTGCTGGCCAGCGCGAAGAGGTTCTTGATGCGATGATCCATTTCTCGAAGGAGAAGGTGCTGCTGCTCTTCCGCGCGCCTGCGCTCGGTTATGTCACGCGCGATCTTGGAGGCCCCGATCACCTGGCCAGCGCGATTTCGGATTGGCGACACCGACAAGGATATCTCGACAAGGCTCCCGTCCTTGCGCCGGCGGACGGTCTCGTAGTGGTCGATCTTCTCACCCCGTCGAAGCCGGGCGAGGATGTTCGGCTCCTCATCGGCTCGATCCATTGGTATGAGCATGGTGACCGAGCGGCCGATGGCTTCTTCGGCAGTATAGCCGAAAAGCTGCTCGGCTCCGCGGTTCCAGTCGGTGATCGTACCGTTGAGATCCTTTGCCAGGATGGCATCATCGGATGATTCGACTATAGCTGCGACCCGCTGCACGGCTTCGTCGGCGACAGCAGCGTCCGATTGATCGACGAGCATGTTGACCGCACCGACCAGCGTGCCCTCGGCGTCGAAGATCGGGGTCGGAAAGGCCCGGAACAGGACCCGGCGGCCGTCCGGTCGCTCGGCAACTGCTTCGAGCCCTCGCACCGGGCGCCTTTCGCGCAGGGCCATGGCCATAGGACATTCGTCATGTGGCAGGGGCGTGCCGTCCGGCCAATATAGCTTCCAGGAGCCGCAGAATTCGCTCTTCCCGAGCTCCGGCTTCACTCCCCACAGCTCGGCGGCCGCGTCGTTGTAGAAGGTTATCAGGCCCAATGCATCGGTCGTATAGACGGCTTCCGGTAGAGCCTGAAGGATGTGCTCGAGCGCCACGTTCGCATGGATTGCGAAGGCTGCGGATTGTCGTTGCGCCTCGTTGCGGGGCCTGGTTAACGGTGTCTCGTCCTGACTCAGGGGCTTGTTCATGCGACACTTTTTGCGAAGTTCGTGACCATCAACATTCCCATTGGCTCTGGCCGCTGTCGCGGCTGAAGGTAAGGCCGCCCGTAAGGCGAAGTTTAAATTTAGTGGATGCAGGGGCGGTTTGGTAGGGGCAGTCGTCAAAGCAGTCTGAATTTTACGACAGGGGCGGAGATACAGCGTCTTCACCTTAATCGTGTTCCGATGCAGGTCAGGAATATAGGTGCCGCGCCTGCGCAGTCCTTTTTGGCGGCAAACCGCGAGGGTCGGGCGTGGGCGGTCATGATTGTGAACATCACGTCCCTGGCGCTAAGGCTGGTCGCGAAATGCATTTGATCACCCAGAGGACCTGGCGGCGGGCGTGGCCGAAGCGCGGTCGGAAACAGTCGGCTTCGGCGATCTGCGTTTTTGGCCGGCGACGCGCCGCGGGATCAGCCTGAACCGCGGCAATCGAGGTTCTCGCAACGGCAAGTGCGGCATCGCCGAGGTCGCGGAAGCAGGCCGCAGCCGCTCACGATGGCCGTGATAGTTCTTCCTTGGAGTGAGCCGGACACGCGGTATGTTTGCGGATTTCAGCGGGCTTAGCCGACTGTTCGGCAAGGGATTGGCGCTCGTCAACCGGCCAATGGTTGCCCTGAGTCGACAGGCAATTCATGGTTCTGGCGGAAGCACTGCATTTCAACTGCCAAGCGGCAGCAGGCCTGGACGGTCGAGGCCGCCGGGCGAAAGGGTGAATATCTCGCAGCCGCCGGCCGTGACACCGACGGTATGTTCGTATTGCGCCGAAAGCGACCGGTCGCGCGTGACCGCCGTCCAGCCATCGGCAAGCACCTTCACATGTGGACGGCCGAGATTGATCATCGGCTCGATCGTGAAGATCATGCCTTCACGCAACTCCGGACCCTCGTTGGCCCGACCGTAGTGCAGGATGTTTGGCGAATCGTGGAAGAGGCGGCCAACCCCATGGCCGCAGAAATCGCGGACGACCGAGCAGCGCTCGTTTTCTGCGTAGGTCTGTATCGCCTCGCCGATCGCGCCCGTGCGCGCGCCGGGGCGGACGGCGGCTATGCCGCGCATCAGCGCTTCATGCGTGACTTCGAGGAGACGCTCGGCGGCACGCTTGATCTGCCCGACCGGATACATGCGGCTGGAATCGCCGTGCCAGCCATCGAGGACGAAGGTGACGTCGATATTGACGATGTCGCCTTCGCGAAGCGGTTTTGCGTCCGGAATGCCGTGGCAGACGACGTGGTTGATCGAGGTGCAGGTGGATTTCGTATAGCCGCGATAATTGAGCGTCGCGGGCTGGGCGCCGTTGTCCATGCCGAATTCGAAGACGAACCGGTCGATCGCGTCGGTCGCAAGCCCCGGCCTGACGATCGCCGCGAGTTCGTCGAGGCAGCGGGCGGTCAACTGGCACGCCTTGCGCATGCTCTCGAAGGCCTCGGGACCATAGAGCCGGATGGCGCCGGTATTCTTCGGCGGCGCGGAGGAGGCTTCGATATAATTCACCATTGCACGGCCTTAGCGGAGATTGTCCTTATCGTACATAATGCAGCTATGCCGCGTTCGTCCATCGCGATCAACTGCTGCCAAGAGATTTGTACCACTTCGATACTGTCCATCGGTATGCCTTTCCAGCCACGCGGTCGGTTCACCCGGGTTTTGCGTCTTGCGCTGAACTTGGAACGGCGCGCTGGAAACTGCCGCGTTGAAGTGAAATATATGGCGCTTCCCGGCGCCATGCTTACAGAACCGGATTTATCGAGGACTTGCCCTAGCTTTTCTGATTGGACACAAGCAAAACGCGGCGAGACATCATGAGCGAAACGCGACGCAAGCTGACCACCATCTTCTCCGCCGACGTGCAGGACTACACGCGCCTGATGGGTGCAGATGAGGAGGGCACGCTGGCGATGCTGAAGCGGTATCGCGATGCGATGTCGCGGCTCATCGCGTTGCACGGAGGGCGGGTGATCAATACCTGGGGCGATGGATTGATCGCCGATTTTCCGAGCGTCGTCGAGGCGGTTCGTGCGGCAGTCGACGTTCAGAACGAGCTTGCGGGCATGAACGCTACGCGGCCGGCGGAGGGTCGCATGCTCTTTCGGATCGGCATCAACCTCGGCGATGTGATCGTCGAAGGCGACGATCTCTATGGTGACGGCGTCAATATTGCCGCTCGGCTGCAGGCGTCTGCCAACGCCGGCGGGATCGTGATATCGAATACCGTCTACGATCAGGTCCGCAACAAGGTGGCCGTCGGTTTCGATTTTCTCGGGCCTCTGGTGGTGAAGAATGTCACGGAACCCGTGCCGAGTTATGCCGTGCGCATCGGCGAAGGCATAAAGAGCGCACTGCAGCCGGAGGCTCCAGCGAACCGCCCGGACGCTCCGGCAACGACCAATTGGCCGCTTGGCGCAAAGGCTCGCAAGTTGTTTGGTCTGATCGCCTTGTTGAGCGCTGTGCTGGTCGTCATCAATCTTTTCTCCTGGCGGGGCGTCTTCTGGGCGGCATGGCCGCTTCTTGCCTTTGCTGTCCTGACGGCAATGATATGGGTGCGGCATCAGAACCGCGTCGATCGGGCCATTGCCGTCCTCGGCGTCGCCGGGCTCGGCATGATCGCGATCAACCTTTTATCGTGGCACGGGATATTCTGGGCGATATGGCCAGTTCTAGGCCTAGCAGCCGCTGCCGGCGTTCGATGGGTGATGCGAAACTGACTTAAAGAGTGCATTTGGCCGTGTCTATGAGGCGGCGTTGCCAGTGTTGCGAGTTGCGTATCTTGCCGCGCTGCTCGATGATCGACGAAAGACACCATGACGACGGAAAAGTTAGATCAGTTCCGGGACATCATTATCAGCGCGTATCCGGACTTGGCCACATCGACTTTCGAGCTCGCCCCGGTAGGCTGGGATTCGATCGCCGTTGACGTCGATGACCGGCTGATCTTCAAGTTTCCCCGCAATGAGGTCGCACAAAAGGCGCTTGTGAGGGAGGCCGCACTGCTTGCTGTCGTGCGACCCAGGGTCACAATGGCCGTCCCGGAGCTGCGCATTTTCGAGAGAGGTCAGCACCTGTTTTCTCTCCATGAGAAGCTGATGGGCGAACATCTGCTCACGGCCGATTATGACAGGCTGCCGGAAGATTCGCGCCAGCGCCTTGGCGATGCATTGGGGCAGTTTTACATCGAACTTCACGGGCTCGATAAGGAGCAAATGGCGGATGCCGGCGCCGCGCCGATCGGTGCATGGCAAAGCCCTGCAACGCTTCGCGGCAAAGCCGTGCCGGCCCTTCCGGCCGAACTTCGCGGCGTGGCCGAGGCTATCATCGCAGAATTCGAGCGGCTTGCGCCCGATCCCCATGGGCAGACCTATGGCTTTTTCGACGGCCATGGATGGAACATGGCTTTCGACCCTGTGCGGGGCCGCCTCAATGGCATCTACGATTTTGCTGATTCCGGCTTTGGTCCGGTCCACCAGGAGTTCATCTACTCGAACTTCATATCGCCGGATCTCACGGAGAGGATCGCTGCGGCTTATGAAAAGGCGTCGGGCCGGACGCTCGACCGGCGCCGTATCGCGATCCTCACCGGTATTCATCGGCTGTCGGAATTGGCAGAGCTACCGGATGATCCCCGCCACACTTTGGCAATGACCCACCATACCGTGATTTGGCTCGAGACGATGTCGGGCCTCGGGTACGCTTCAAGCTAATGGGCGAAAGAGGCGGCGGAGACGACTTCAGACAACGGAACCAAAGAACCGAGCTGCGATGCTGGAGACTTCGTCGTGAACAAACCGCCGATGCCTTCGGCATTCGTGAATATGTCCGGTGCCAGTTTCCGGCCCTGCGGCGTCTGGACCGATCGCCATCCCGCGAGGCGGTGCTTAGCTTCGCTTCGAAAATAGCGATGCGAGACTTGGACGTGGAGAGGGCGGGTTTTTCAGGCGCGGCACGACCACGAGACGTTTGACTTCGCCGCGCTTGAAGGCGGCAAGGAAGCGCCGGTAGTCCTTGAACGAGATGCATCCGTTGGAATCGCCTCGTTTGCCGAGCATGTAGGTATGGGCGAGCAGACCGACACGACCGTGGATCTTCTGCGGGCCGCCGATGGGATGGAGGCGGATCGCCTCGACGCCATGGAAAAGTGCTTCGCGCATGGCGAGGTCATAGGTGTGCGGCGGAGTGGGACCGCGCATCTTCTTGTCGGCGAAGCGCGGCTTGTCGCGCATGGCACCGAGGCCGGAATGGGCTTCGAGTCTTTCGCCGTTCGGCAAATAGACGATGCTGGCCTCGATATCGTAGATCGCCACGCCATTGCGGGCGCTGGGCATCAGGGCCGGCTTGGCGAATGCCGGCATCTCCTCGTCGTCATCTTCCGTTCGCGCATAGGCAAGAGCCGGTCCGGCTTCGGGCGCGTCGATCTTCGGCTTTCCGGGACGTGCCATCGGCAGCGGAATATCGGTACCAGGCGCCAGAACGAGCCCGAAAGGCTCGTCGGACGTTGTCGTTTCGGCGGAGGCGAGTTCGACAGGAGCGGCAGTGGGTATCGGCTTTGCAGAAGGAAAGCTGGCAGCAAGCGCGAGGCCCAAGGCCGGTGCAACCGGCTTGGCCAAGGCGGTCTGGAGCGGATAATCAGGTGCCGGAAGTGCCGCAGGCGCGGTGACCGGCGAAACAGGTGCGGCGCTTGCAAGCACCAGCGCCTGCTGCTTCAGCGCTGCAGCCATCGCCGCGCTGTTGTTGCGCATCGCAAGCAGCGACAGCCCGCGACGCTGCATGAGAGCGACTATATCCTTGGAGGATTTCGGCGAGAGTTCGCCAACCATGCGGTCGGAAACCGTTGTCTGGCCCGGAAGGCGCGAGAACTTTTTGATGCGGATCACCTGATGCGCAGGAACGTGCGGAACCGGCGTCCGGGCGATCGCGACATCGGCGATCGTCGCAACTGCGGTCGGTTGCGGCATTGCGGAGGTGTGCATGGCTGCGATAGAGGCGATCGTCCAGGCGGACAGAGCGACCGCGATACCAATTGCAGCAGTTCCGGAGATGAGCCGGAGGGGTCTGGTTGAGCGAAAAAAAGCCCAGCCGAAAGGGTTGACGCCTTCACGCGTCTCAACAGCAAACGCCATACTACTCGGTTTCCCAACGCGTCACATTACCGGCGGTTTACGCGGAACGCCCTTGCCGGAGCCGGTAATGAAGCAAGAGGGCCAAAATGAGGCCCCGATGCGACTTGCCGACTACCTGGAAGCATGACGCAGTATGGTAACGAATTCCTTTACGGGATTATCTTGCCGGTTTTTGCGATGCGGTCACCAAGGAACTGCGGCCGTCGACTACGAGCCTCATCGCCTTTCATGAAGGCGTTTGCCTTGCGAGGCGCGCTGTCATGCGCGCTCCATGACGTAGCTGCCCGGTGCTTCCTCGATGGCGTTGAGCGCCGTGCCGCCGGGTTTGCGCGCGGGCACGCGTTCAGCATCCCTGGCTTCGATCCAGGTGTGCCAGTGCGGCCACCAGGAGCCGGGGTTTTCCTCGGCCTTGGCGAGCCAGGTGTCGTAATCGCCCTTTGGCGGACCGCCGGTCCAGAACTGGTATTTCTTTTTGTCGGGCGGGTTGACGACGCCGGCGATATGGCCGGAGCCGGCCAGCACGAAATCGACTTTTCCGCCGAAGAACCGGCTGCCGAGGAAGACGGAATTCGCAGGAGCGATATGGTCTTCGCGGGTCGCCAGATTGTAGACCGGGATCTTCACGTCCTTCAGCGATACGGTCTTGCCGCCAAGCATCATTTCGCCGGCAGTGAGCGCATTCTTTAGATAGCAGTTGCGCAGGTAGAAGGCGTGGTTGGCGGCCGCCATGCGGGTGGAGTCGGCATTCCAGAAGAGCAGGTCGAAGGGCATCGGCATTTCGCCCTTCAGGTAGTTGTTGACGAAATAGGGCCAGATCAGCTCGGAGGCGCGCAGCATGTTGAAGGCGGTCGCCATTTTCGAGCCGTCGAGATATCCGGTCGCCTGCATATGGGCCTCGAGTGCTTCCAGCTGCTCCTCGTCGACAAAGAC
Source organism: Rhizobium etli 8C-3 (assembly GCF_001908375.1). Classification (NCBI taxonomy): domain Bacteria; kingdom Pseudomonadati; phylum Pseudomonadota; class Alphaproteobacteria; order Hyphomicrobiales; family Rhizobiaceae; genus Rhizobium; species Rhizobium etli. The sequence continues at coordinate 1,792,632 of NZ_CP017241.1, forward strand.
CTTGAGGTCGCCCGCATGGGTGAAATCGACCTGGGTGGTGAACAGCGTCGCCGTCTTGATGCGCTTGTTTTTCTCCTTGGCGTGCAGTGCCAGTGTTGCCGCAAGCAGCGTTCCGCCCACGCAATAGCCGACGCTATTCACATCCTTTTCATCGGTGGCCTTCTCGATCGTTTCAAGCGCGAAATCGATGCCCTCGCGGGCGTAGGCCGTCCAATCCTTCCCGGCATGGCGGGCATCAGGGTTCACCCATGAAATGACGAAGACCGTATGGCCCTGGTCGACGCACCATTTGATGAAGGATTTCTGCGGGTTGAGGTCGAGGATATAGAATTTGTTGATCCACGGCGGGCAGATGAGAAGAGGGCGTTTCAGCACCGTATCCGTGGACGAATCATACTGGATAATCTGGCAGATGTCGTTTTGCGCGATCACTTTGCCCGGGGTCAGCGCCATGTCCCGACCAACGGCGAATTTTGTCATGTCGGTTTGGCGCAGCTTCAGGTCGCCGCGACCGGCCGCAATGTCCTCCGCGAGCATCTTCATGCCGCGCACGAGGTTTTCGCCGTTGGTCGCGATCGTTTCGCGGTAGAGCTGCGGATTGGTGGCGACAAAATTGCTCGGCGAAAGGGCAGCAGTGATCTGCTTCACGTAGAAGCTCGCCTTATGCCTCGTATGCTCGTCGAGTCCTTCTGTCTGGGCGACGATCTTCTCTGCCCAGTCGGCGGTGATGAAATAGACCTGACGCAGGAAATCGAAGAAGGGGTTCTTCTGCCAGTCGGCGTCGGAAAAGCGCTTGTCCTTGCGATCGGGCTCAGGTTCGCCAGCTTCGCCCTGCAAGCGTTGCATCGAGCGCATCCAGACGCCGAAATAGCTGCTCATCAGCTGTGTTTGCGCCTCGAAAGTCCGGCGCGGATCCGACATCCAGTACTCGGTGACCTTGGAGAGCGTCTTGACCATGTCGGTCATCGGCGCGGCGAGCCGGTCGTTGGTTTCCCCGCTCTTGCGCGGCGCAAGCCAGACGGAGGCCGCCTTGCCGAGATTTTCCAGCGCGCGGGCAATGTTCACCGCCATCGCCTCTGGATCCTTCAACAGGTAAGGATCGAGATTCGGTTCGAAACCGGGGATTTTCGCCTTCCCGCCATTTTCCTGCTTGCTGTCGGTCACGCGTCTCCTCCGGCGGCAGCAATCCTCTTGCAAATCAAGTTGTACATCGTCCCGGATCGATAAAACAAGTTCAACACGAGTGAACTCGTGCTATTGCTTTGTTGCTGCGACAAATTTAACAGTCGCTGAGGCTTCAGGATTTGGAAGATCTGGCATGACGACGAACGGCATCTTAGGCATCGCACTCGCAACCCGCACGGCACTCGCTGCCGCGGCCGCAGCGATGATGCTTGCTGGATGCTCATACACGCCCGAGCAGAAGGCAGCCGCCGCGGCGCGGCGCGCGCCTCCCACGGCCGTCGTCATGACCCCGACCAAGGGCGAGGAGCCGGCACAAAGCAGCCTTTCCCACTATCCGGACGGCTATCCGAGCTTCGGCGCGCCGCTGACTGCAGCAAATGCCCAGATGAGCAATGAGGAAGCTGCAAGCTTGGGGCAGAAGCTTTCGGCACTGCGCGTCCAGCGCAAGGCAGGCACGATTTCGGAAGCCGAGTATCAGCGGCGGGTGGTCGAATACCGCAAGCTTGCCGCCGAGCACGGCACAGACGCGCTCTCTGCAATCGGCAATTAAGTCTTGCCTTTCAGGTGATTTGGACGCAAAGCCTTCCGCAACTGGCGGGAGACGCAATTTTCCCGATAATACGCGTCTGTCGCGGCCGTTCGCCAAAGATTCGCCGCGGGACGAAAGTCTGATCAATACGGCGTTTGCGATTGTGAAGTTCGTGTCGCAGGCAGCCGGGAACAAACGAGCTTCGAGCGCGGTCGTGGTGGCCGCATTTCCATGGGGAAAGAGATGGAAGAGTTTCACAAAGTCCGGCGTTTGCCGCCTTACGTTTTCGAACAGGTCAACCGTTTGAAAGCGAGCGCGCGAGCGGGCGGCGCCGATATCATCGATCTCGGCATGGGAAATCCGGATCTCCCCACTCCTAAGGCGATCGTCGATAAACTATGCGAGGTCGTCCAGGATCCGCGCACGCACCGCTATTCCTCCTCCAAAGGCATTCCCGGCCTTCGCCGGGCACAGGCCGCCTATTACGCCCGCCGTTTCGGCGTGAAGCTCAATCCGGATACGCAGGTCGTCGCGACCCTCGGCTCGAAGGAAGGCTTCGCCAACATGGCGCAGGCGATCACCGCGCCGGGTGACGTCATCCTCTGCCCGAACCCGACCTATCCGATCCATGCCTTCGGCTTCCTGATGGCAGGCGGCGTGATCCGCTCGATCCCGGTCGAGCCGGACGAGAACTTCTTCCAGCCGCTGGAGCGGGCCGTCCGCCACTCGATCCCGAAACCCTTGGCGCTGGTCCTGAACTATCCGTCCAACCCGACCGCCCTTGTCGCGACGCTCGATTTCTACAAGGATGTCGTTGCCTTCGCCAAGAAGCACGACATCATCGTGCTGTCGGACCTCGCTTATTCGGAAATCTACTTCAATGGCGAGCCGCCGCCATCCGTCCTGCAGGTTCCTGGCGCCATGGATGTCACCGTCGAGTTCACCTCGATGTCGAAGACCTTCTCGATGCCCGGCTGGCGCATGGGTTTTGCGGTCGGCAACGAGCGGCTGATCGCGGCTCTGACACGCGTCAAGTCCTACCTAGACTACGGCGCCTTCACGCCGATCCAGGTAGCGGCGACGCATGCTTTGAACGGTGACGGTTCCGACATCGCAGAAGTCCGCAACGTCTACAAGCGCCGGCGCGACGTCATGGTCGAAAGCTTCGGCAAGGCCGGTTTCGACGTGCCGCCGCCGGCAGCCACGATGTTTGCCTGGGCGAGGATCCCGGAAAAGTTCCGTCATCTCGGTTCGCTCGAATTCTCCAAGCTACTCGTCGAAAAGGCTGATGTCGCGGTCGCACCGGGCGTCGGCTTCGGCGAGCAGGGCGATGATTACGTGCGTCTGGCGCTCGTGGAGAACGAGCATCGAATCCGCCAGGCTGCCCGCAACATCAAGAAGTTCCTGTCGACGGCCGACGAGACGATGCATAACGTCATATCGCTCAATGCGCACCGCTGACATCTTCACACCTCAACGGCAGCCGCTCTTTGGCGGCTGCCTCTCATAAAACACGCAGGATCGTTTCATGACAGACGCCCTCAAAATCGGCATTGCGGGCCTTGGCACCGTTGGTGCTTCGCTCGTCCGTATCATTCAGAGCCGCAGCAATGAGCTTGCTGCCACGTGTGGGCGACCGATCCTGATCACGGGCGTTTCGGCTCGCGACAAGACAAAGGACCGCGGCCTTCATCTTGCCGGCGTCGAGTGGTTCGACCGGCCGGAAGACCTGGCTGAAAAAGGAGATATCGACGTTTTCGTCGAACTCATCGGCGGCGCCAACGGACCGGCCAACAGTTCGGTGCGCGCCGCTCTCGAACGCGGTCTCCACGTGGTGACAGCCAACAAGGCGCTGCTTGCCTATCACGGCGTCGAGCTGGCGACGATCGCGGAAGAAAAGGGCACACTGCTGAATTTCGAGGCCGCCGTGGCCGGCGGCATTCCCGTCATCAAGGCGCTGCGAGAATCGCTGACGGGCAACACGATTTCACGCATCTACGGCATCATGAACGGCACCTGCAACTACATCCTGACCAAGATGGAGAAGGAGGGGCTGTCCTTTGCAGATTGCCTGAAGGAAGCACAGCGTCTCGGCTATGCCGAAGCCGATCCGGCCTTCGACATCGAGGGCAATGATACGGCGCACAAGCTCTCGATCCTAACGACGCTTGCCTTCGGCAACCAGATCGCGGCTGACGACATCTACCTTGAAGGCATAACGAATATTTCGATCGAGGATATCCATGCGGCGGCCGAGCTCGGCTATCGCATCAAGCTGCTCGGCGTCGCGCAGCGCACCGATACCGGCATCGAACAGCGCGTGCACCCGACCATGGTGCCAGTCGATTCGGTCATTGCCCAGGTGGATGGCGTCACCAACGCTGTGGCGATCGAATCCGACATTCTCGGCGAACTGCTGATGGTTGGCCCCGGTGCCGGCGGCAATGCGACTGCATCCTCGGTGCTTGGCGATATCGCCGACATCGCCAAAAGCCAGCCTGGCGCGCAGCGCGTACCGGTTCTCGGCCATCCGGCAAAGGCGCTGGAGTCCTACCGCAAGGCTCGGATGCAGAGCCATGAAGGCGGCTATTTCATCCGCCTGACGGTGCTTGACCGCACCGGCGTTTTTGCGAGCGTCGCGACGCGCATGGCAGAAAACCACATCTCGCTGGAGTCCATCGTGCAGCGGTCGCAACAGCATCTGGCGCCTTCGCACCACCAGACCATCATCCTCGTCACCCATGCGACGATGGAGGATTCCGTGCGCAAGGCTGTTGCTTCTATCAAGGGCGAGGGCTACCTCGTCGGCGATCCGCAGGTGATCCGCATCGAGCGCCCCAAAGAAGATTGAGAACCCGTCTTCCTTAAAAGAACTGAGGAGCGAGGCATCCGGGGCACTCGTCCACAGCTAACACGAGCCTTCGTGTCCAAAATCGTTGTGTGCTCCACCAAAGCCACATAAATCTGCCGACAGCGCTCCGGTCCCGGGGTGGTGACAAGCGATGGCGATCAGAGGGTATTGTGGATATAGCCGCCGATCCGGTACAGCGGGCATTCCTGGGGGTGGAGAAATCCGTCCTCGATAACCGCTGGGTGTCGCGCCTGGATCAGGCCGGACAGAACCGAGCGCTTGCCATATCCCAGGTGCACGGGCTGCCGGATTTGATTGCGCGCGTACTCGCCGGACGGGGTGTCGGGGTCGACGAGGCCCTGGAATTTCTCGATCCGACGATCCGCAGCCTGATGCCTGACCCCTATACGCTTACGGATTGCGAGAAAGCGGCCAGACGTCTGGTCGAGGCGATCGGGCGCGGCGAGAACGTTGCAATCTTCGGCGACTATGACGTCGATGGCGCGGCTTCCTCGGCGCTGATGTATCGTTTCCTCACGCATTTCGGCGTGAGAGCCAATATCTACATTCCCGATCGCATCTTCGAAGGCTATGGACCCAATCCGACGGCGATCGATCAGCTGATCGACAACGGCGCACAACTGATCGTGACCGTCGATTGCGGCTCGACCAGCCATGAAGCGCTAGGAGCTGCCGAAAAGCGGAACATCGACGTCGTCGTCATTGATCACCACCAGGTGACACATGATCTGCCGCACTGTCATGCTCTGGTGAACCCGAACCGCGAGGACGATCTTTCCGGGCAAGGGCATCTTTGCGCTGCGGGCGTCGTCTTCCTTGTGCTGGTCGCGGTGCTGCGGCTGCTGCGCGAGACGGGCGACAAGCGAGTTACGGGGATCGACTTGCTGCATTGGCTCGATATCGTGGCGCTTGCGACGGTCTGCGATGTCGTGCCGCTTAAGGGTCTGAACCGTGCCTATGTCGTCAAGGGCCTGGTCGCTGCGCGCCACCAGAGCAATGCCGGGCTCACGGCACTTTTTCGCAAGGCGGGCCTTTCCGGACCGGTGACGCCCTACCATTTCGGCTTTCTCATCGGTCCGCGCATCAATGCCGGCGGCCGTATCGGCGACGCGGCACTTGGCAGCAGGCTTCTGACGCTGGACGATCCCGGCGAGGCGGAGGTTATCGCCCAGCGGCTGGACGAGCTCAATCGCGAACGCCAGGCGATGGAAGCGGCGATGCTGCAGGAGGCCGAGGCAGAGGCGCTTGCCGAGTATGGAGACGGCGAGGGCGCTTCGGTGATCGTCACCGCACGGGACAAGTGGCATCCGGGCATCGTCGGCCTGCTGGCTGCGCGGCTGAAGGAGAAATTCAAGCGTCCGGCTTTCGCCATCGCTTTCGACCCGTCGGGTCGCGGAACGGGCTCGGGCCGTTCGATCAACGGTTTCGACATGGGCAGGATGGTGCGCGCGGCCATGGACGAAGGCCTGCTTCTCAAGGGGGGCGGTCATGCGATGGCTGCGGGCTTGACCGTCGAGCGTGAAAAGCTCGGAGCCTTGCGCAACTTCTTCACAGAACGTGCCGAAAAAACCGTGTCGGCGCTTGTCGCCAATGAGACGCTGAAGATCGACGGCGCAATCGGCGCCAGCGGGGCCACGATCGAATTGATCGACCGGCTGGAAACGGCCGGGCCCTACGGCTCGGGGCATTCGCAGCCGATCTTCGCGGTGCCCGCGCATCGTCTGCGCGACGCAAGGATGGTCGGCGACAAACATGTGAAGGTAACGCTTGAGGCGATGGACGGCTCCCGCCTCGACGGCATCGCTTTCCGCGCCGCCGACACCTCTCTCGGCAACCTTCTGCTCAATTCCCGCGGGGCGAGCCTGCATGTCGCGGGAATGCTGGGCGCCGAGCATTATCAGGGCGCGAGACGCATCCAGCTGCGTGTCTGCGACGCAGCGCCGGCGCGGTAGTCACCGAGCGGGCTCACCAGTCGGAGGAGAGTTTCGTCAGATATTGTCCGTAGGCGCTCTTGCCGAGCCTTTCGGCGAGCTTGGCAAGCTCATCCTGGGAGATATATCCCATGCGCCAGGCGACTTCCTCGGGGCAGGCGATCTTGAAGCCCTGACGTTTCTCCAGCGTGCTGACGAAACCTGCAGCGTCGAGGAGGCTGTCCGGTGTGCCGGTGTCGAGCCAGGCATAGCCTCTGCCCATCACTTCCACGAAGAGTTGTCCGCGCTCGAGATATGTGCGGTTGACATCGGTGATCTCCAATTCACCGCGCGGCGACGGCTTCAGATTGGCGGCGATGTCGACCACCTGCTGATCGTAGAAATAAAGGCCGGTCACCGCCCAGTTCGATCTCGGCTCATTGGGCTTCTCTTCGATCGACAGCGCATTCATCTTCGCGTCGAAGCCGACGACGCCGTAGCGTTCCGGATCAGTGACGTGATAGGCAAAGACCGTCGCGCCTTGAAGGCGGCTGGTGCCGGATTTCATGATTTCCGGCAGGCCGTGGCCATAGAAGATGTTGTCGCCGAGGACCAGTGCCGAGGTGTCGCCATGTATGAAGTCGGCACCGATGATGAAAGCCTGCGCGAGGCCGTCAGGCCTCGGCTGCACGGCATAGGTCAGCGAGATGCCCCATTGCGATCCGTCTCCGAGAAGGCGCTTGAAGGCTTCGACGTCGTGCGGTGTGGTAATGATCATGAAGTCCCGGATGCCGGCAAGCATCAGCGTCGTCAGCGGATAGTAGATCATCGGCTTGTCGTAGACCGGCATCAGCTGTTTCGAGACGGCCTGGGTGATCGGGTGCAAACGAGTCCCAGTACCCCCGGCGAGAATAATACCCTTCATCCAAATCTCCCTAGAAGCCTTTGTTAAGAATGACCTGCATGACAATCCTCATGGATTGCTTCCAGTCCGCCAGGCGCAGTCCATATCGGGTGGCGAGCTTCTCACAGCTGAGGCGTGAATTGGCCGGACGCTTCGCCGGCGTCGGATAGTCCGCCGTCGTGATGCGTTCGACGCGAATGCTCTTGCCGCCAAATTTGTGAAGTTCGACGAATATCTCCTCGGCGAAATCCGCCCAGCTCGCTTCACCGCTGGCGGTCAAGTGAAAGGTGCCGCGGAGCGATGGTGCCGGGTCCGTGACGAGGCGGGATGCGATCGCAAGGATCGCGTCGGCGATGTCGAGCGCAGAAGTCGGGCATCCGGTCTGGTCGGCGACGACGCGGAGATGATCGCGCGTCTCGGAAAGCCGCAGCATCGTTTTCAGAAAATTGGCGCCGAAGGGCGAATAGACCCAGGCGGTACGCAGGATGACGTGATTCGGGTTTGCCGCCGCCACGGCCCGTTCACCCGCAAGCTTCGACTGCCCGTAGACGGAGATTGGCCCTGTCATATCCTCTTCGGTATAGGCTGACGGCTTGTCGCCACTGAAGACATAGTCGGTCGAAATGTGGACGACGGGCACACCGATTCGCGCGGCAGACTCGGCAACCGCTGCAGCACCTGCCGCGTTGACGGCAAAAGCGAGGTCGGCATCGCTCTCGGCCTTGTCGACCGCCGTATAGGCGGCAGCCGAGACAATGACATCGGGATTCACGATCGAAAGGGCAGCGGCAATGCTGGCGGGATCGGCAAGATCCATTTCCGGACGCCCGACCGCGATGATTTCGACACCCTTCCCAGCGCCTCGCCTGAGCAGAGACTGGACGACCTGGCCCTGCTTGCCGGTGACGGCAATGCGCATCGCTATCACCCCTTGAAGACGCCGAGGCGTTCACCGGAATAGACGTTTTCGCGCAGCGGCCGCCACCACCATTCGTTTTCGAGATACCAGCGTACGGTCTTCTCGATACCGGTTTCGAAGGTTTCCTCAGCCTTCCAGCCGAGTTCGCTTTCGAGCTTGGAGGCATCGATCGCGTAGCGTGCGTCGTGTCCGGGGCGGTCGGTGACGTTGGTGATCAGCTGCGCGTGCGGGGCATTTTCCTTGTAGACGCAGTCGAGTATGGCGCAGATGCGCTGAACGACGTCGATGTTCCGGCGCTCATTGCGGCCGCCGACATTGTATTTCTCACCGGGGCGGCCACGGGAGGCGATGGTGTAGAGCGCGCGGGCGTGGTCTTCTACGTAGAGCCAGTCGCGGACATTGGCGCCGTTGCCGTAGACCGGCAGCGGCTCGCCTTCAAGCGCATTCAAGATCATCAGCGGGATGAGCTTTTCCGGGAAGTGATACGGGCCGTAGTTGTTGGAGCAGTTGGAGACGACCACCGGCAGACCGTAGGTGCGGTGCCAGGCAATTGCCAGATGGTCGCTGGCGGCTTTGGAGGCCGAATAGGGCGAGGACGGATCATAGGAGGTTGTCTCCTCGAAAAGACCCTCGTCGCCGAGCGAGCCGTAGACTTCGTCCGTCGAGACGTGCAGGAAGCGAAAGGCACTCTTCCCACCGGCATCAAGGCCCTCCCAATAGTGCCGTGCGGTATCCAGCAGGCTGAACGTCCCGACGATGTTGGTCTGGATGAAATCGGCAGCTCCCGAGATCGAGCGGTCGACATGGCTTTCGGCGGCGAGATGCATGACGATGTGCGGGCGGAAGGAGGCGAATGCCTCCTGGATCTTGGCGCGATCGCAGATGTCGGCGCGCAGGAACTGGTAGTTAGGCGACGCTTCGATGGGCGCCAGGGATGCCAGATTACCGGCATAGGTCAGCTTGTCGACATTCAGCACCTCGGCGCCGATCTCGCCGACGAGATGGCGCACCAGTGCCGATCCGATGAAGCCTGCTCCGCCCGTCACCAGTATGCGCATCCTCATCAATCCTCGGGTTGTTTTGCTGAATAGGAAAAGAGCTTGGGCAAGTCGGCCAGCCGCGGCAACGTCCTGTCCTTGTCGGACAGCACGATGGCTTTCTCGTCTATCGGCCAGCGAATGCCGATAGCCGGGTCGTTCCACGCGATGCCGCGGTCATGCTGCGGGTTGTAGGGGGCGGTCACCTTGTAGCTGATGACGCTGTTGGGCTCGAGCGTGGCGAAGCCATGCGCAAAGCCGGGCGGCACCCAGAGCTGCGTGCCGTTTTCCAGCGAGAGCTCCCGGGAGAGCCAGTTGCCGAAGCTCGGTGAGCCGGTACGGACGTCGACGACGACATCCATGATACGGCCGGCAAGGCAGCGCACCAGCTTTGCCTGTGCGAAGGGCGGTATCTGGAAATGCAGTCCCCGGACGGTTCCGGGCGCAGCAGAAAACGATTCATTGTCCTGGATGAAGGTGACGTCGGCCACATTTTGCCGGAACCAGGCATCCTTGAATACCTCGGAAAAATAGCCGCGGTGATCGCCGAAGCGTGGCGGCGTGATCGCGACAATGCCCTCGATGGCAGTGGTCTCAATACGCATGACTCACCTTTCTGCCGTTCTCATCGAACGTCCTTCATGACGTTCATTAGCATTTCTGCCTGCGAGCGTCCTTTCATTGCCGCGAAACCCTTCGCGGCTATGGTATTGCGCTCATCGGCATCTGCAATCAGCTTGTGGCAGCGCTCGATCATGGTGTCGTAGGGCTCGATCGCCAAACCGCCGATGAACGGCTGGAGGTCCGGATCGCGGGTGTCGCCTTCGCTCAGCACGCAAACGCAGTTGGCGAGCAGATAGGAAATCCGCACGATTTCGAAGACGCCGCTCGAATAATGATGGATGTTGATGACGATCTTGGCGCGGGCAATGGCCGCATCGCGTTCCGCACCATAGATGTTGAATAGATGTGCGACCTTCAGCCCTCCCTGTTCCAGAGCCTTCAGGATATGGTGGCGACGCTCGTTCATCGAGCCGTAAAAGAGGACGTCGATATCCTTGACGGGGGCGTGCTTTATCTGGCTGAGGCAGCCGCTGTAACCGATTTCCAGCACGCCTGCGTGTTCGATGCCCTTGGCTGCGAGGTTTTCCCGATTGCGCGGGCTGTAATCGAGAACCGGCAGCGACTTCAGGATCGTGGTGTAGCGCGGATTGATCCAGATGCTTTCCTCGGAGACTTGCTCGAGATTGATGACGACGCTGTCCTTGGGTAGATGTCCAACGATTTCGGCAGGGAGAAGATTACCCCCGTAGATGATCGGCGCACGGCCCGCGAAAGCGTCCATGTCGCGAACGATCGGTGCGGAGCCGCCGAGTTCCTCGAAGGCGCCCTGCAGGCCCAGCGCGACCTCGTCGAAGGCGTGGCTATGATTGTAATTGGCGGGTGTCACGATCCAGATGCAATGACGGTCCTTGTGCTTCTGCCATCCGCCCGCAAAGGGCTGCATTGCGTTGCGGAGCGCCGGCTCGGTCTTCGCTACGGTAGGCGCCGCGGGTATTTGGGCATGTACGGCTTCCCGTTTCATTGGGGAGGCACCTGAAGCCTGCGGAGCATAGGCGCGTATCAATTCGCGGCCACCGATGAACTGGCCGCGCGGCATCCAGGCAGGGGGGTCGTCGGCGCCCCAGATGAGATGCGGCTGCTTGATCAACGGCTGGCGGCGCTCCTGCCAGGAGGTCAGGAGAGCTTGGTCACGACTTTGCAGAAAGGCCTCCTTGGCGGCGAAGAGACTATGCAGCATACGGCCAAGGCGGACGCCGAACTTCCACTCGAAATCGGCGACTGTCGGTACGAAGGCGGTGATCTTCAATCCTGTGGTGACAGCCTGCTGGACATAAAGACCGAGCAGACGCTCGATCACAAAGGGACGCATATTCGCGCTGGCATCGCGTGAGTAGTGGGCCGCACCTGCATAGGCGGTGCCCGCCGCCGTGCCGAGCCGCGCTTCGTTTTCCAGCGATTCGAGAATGCGTTCGCAAAAGGCGAAATACCCGGACCAGAATTTCCGGTTGCCGCAGAAATAGTTGCAGAACATGAAGGCTGTCTTGTCCTGCGGCGGCGCGATTGGAAGACCGAGCTTCTGGATGTGCAGGAAGATCGGCTCCATGCCGGGATGGCCACCGAGCAGAGAATGTTCCCAGACATTGCTGTAGATTGCCGCATGGCCGATCAGCGGATTATAAAGATACGCATCGGCACCTTCCGCCCTGGCCTTTTCCGCCTCGGTAACGAAGGAGGGGAAGCTGGTGACGGACTTCATCTCGAATTTGCTAGAAAGCAGCCCCCAGAACACGTCGTCGCCGAGGCCGATCGCACCATGATGTTGATGCAGGATACGGAAGAGCTCGTATTCGCGAGTTGAAGCCTGCGTATTGAATGAAATGTCGAGCGGCACTGCAGCTTTGTCAAGCTGGCCGCGTTGCGAAGGATCGAGATAGGGCTGATAGACGATGACCGATCCGGTGCTGGCAGCTTTTTCCGTGAGAGACGCCAGATCAGGAAGGTCGGCCGGCAGAGCGGAAATGGGCTGATTGATCGTCAAGGCATCGTCCTTCGCGCATGGCTGCCGTCTCCGTGATTGATGAAACGGCATTCGGTCTTGTCTGGGTGCGACTATTGGACGTGAAGCTTGCGCCACACTGTTCGCGAGGACTTTTGCTGGTCAGCCTGGGAACAGGTTGAAGCATGATGTTGGACCAAGCCCAATTTGCGCGATATGCCCAACCTTCGGACGGCGGTCATGAAAAACGAAAAGATCTTTGTAACGAGGCCCAGCTTGCCGCCGCTCGAGGAATTCATTCCATCGCTGGAAGCGATCTGGAACAACCGCATCCTGACCAATGGCGGACCATTTCATCAGCAATTGGAGCAGGAACTGTGCAGCCATCTCGGCGTCAAGCATATCAGCCTGTTCTCCAACGCCACCGTTGGGCTGCTGACTGCACTTCAGGCACTGCGCATCACCGGCGAGGTCATCACCACGCCTTATTCCTTCGTGGCCACCTCGCATTCGCTTCTGTGGAACGGCGTGAAACCCGTCTTCGTCGATATCGATCCGGTAACGCTCAATCTCGATCCGGCAAAGATCGAGGCGGCAATCACCCAACAGACGACGGCGATCATGCCGGTGCATTGCTATGGCCACCCTTGCGACGTCGATTCGATTCAGAAGATTGCCGATCTTTACAATCTCAAGGTCATCTATGACGCCGCCCATGCCTTCGGCGTTGAGGACGGGCGGGGAAGCATCCTCAATCACGGCGACCTTTCGGTCCTGAGCTTCCATGCGACGAAGGTCTTCAACACTTTCGAAGGCGGGGCGATCATCTGCCCGGACGCGAAGACGAAGACACGGATCGACCAGCTGAAGAACTTCGGTTACGTCGATGAAGTCACCGTGGTGGCGCCGGGCACGAACGGCAAGATGAGCGAATTCAACGCCGCGCTCGGCCTGCTGCAGCTGAAATACATCAAATTCGCGCTTGAAAGCCGCGAGGTGATCGACCGCGCCTATCGCGAGCGGCTTGGCGGCGTTGCAGGGATCGAATGCCTGGACCGTTCCGGCGAGACGGTGTCCAACTTCTCCTATTTTCCGATCCTCGTCCGTCCCGGCTATCCCATTTCGCGCGACGGACTGTATGAGCGGCTGAAGGAGAACGGCATTCACCCGCGTCGCTACTTCTATCCGCTGATCTCGACGTTCTCGATGTATCGCAGTCTGCCATCCGCACAGCAATCGAACCTGCCGGTCGCAACTGAAGCCGCCCAACAGGTGCTTTGCCTTCCCATTTATCCGGACATGGGGATGGAGATCGTCGATAAGGTCTGCACGCTGATCGAGTCGGCCTAGAGCACGATATTCGACTGTCGCCCGGCGGCGGATTGAAAGACCTGCGGCGCGAGATCGCGCAAATAGCAGGCCGGTGGCTCGTTTGTTTCAGAGGTCAGAGCAAGCTCCGTCCCAGCGGATTGGCGCTGCCTATGAAATTTGCAGGTTACGCATCGTGGACGGTTGTTCATCAGGATGCGGCGTTATCATAGATCACGCGCCGCATCCTTTCATTCTCATAGGCGCCTGGCTAGAGCGCCAGTTGCGGAGCCCGGACTTCGATCCGCTCCTTACCCGAGCGGAATATGCCTTGCGGCTCAACCTCGACCCATCTGTTTTCGAGCCGCGAGCATTCGATTGCTTCCAGCAGCCGCAGTCCTTCCTCCGCCTCCTCGAGTCCGAGCACATAGGGATGGGCCAGGCGTGCGGAATTTGCCCTGCATTGCAGCAGGGAATCGGCAAGGTCGGCATAGTAATTCGCAAAGGCTTCGATGAAGCCTGACGGATGGCCTGCCTTGAAGCGCTCATAGCGCGCATCATTGGCGATCACGATGTCCGGGCTGGCCCGATCGAGGATCTGCTTGCGGCCGTTACGGTCGTAGAAATAGGTGACTTCGGGGACTTCCTGGTGCCATTCGATCGACGCCTTGGAGCCGTAGAGCCGCACTCGCAGGCCGTTGCGCTGCCCGAGCGCGGTCTTGCCGTACCACATACTGCAATGCAGGCCGCCGGCGCAGCGCACGAGCGCATGGACATTGTCGAGCACCTGCGGAAAGTTGCCGAAGCTCTGGCTGGTTGCGCACACTTCTTCCGGCTTCCGATGCGTCAGGAAGTACAAAAGCGAATGCACATGAACGCCGAGATCGAGCGAGACCGTTGGCACGATACCGTCGTGCAAGCGCCAATCCTGCGGCGTCATCGGCGTCCCGTCGCGTCGGAAACGGAGGAAGGTCTCCTGCGGCATCTCGATATGGATCTGCTGCAGATCGCCGAAAATTCCGTGCTCGACCATGCTGCGGATTTCGCGAAGCATGGGATATCCCGTGTAGTTGTAGGTCACGGCCAAGAACCCTCCGTTCGCGCGGGCTGCGCCGATCATCCGGGCTTCGGCACTCGAACCGGCAAGGGCCTTTTCGCAGATCACCGAGACGCCCGCCTCGAGCGCTGCGACGACTTGCTTCGTATGCTGTTGAGTCGGCGTCAGCACGACAAGGGCGTCGATATTGCCGGCCTCCTTGGCAAGCAGAGTGTCGAAGTCGGCGTGGCAATGTTCCGGCAGGATGCGATACTGCCGCGCAGTCTCCCGATTGATGTCGTCGTGGCGGCTGAAGCAACCGGCGACGAGATCGAATTTCTGATCAAGCTCGATTGCATCGCGATGGGCGCGACCCACGGCAGAATTGACGGCACCGCCTAAAAAAGCGAGGCGCAGCTTCTCGGGTACTCCCAGTCTTGAGCGGATCATGCGAGATCTCCCTGCATCGTTTGAAGTGAAATGAATGTCTTGAAGTCCGGCGTCACCTTCAGCATCTCATCGCGCGTCCCGAAGCGTGCGTAGAGGATGGCGAGCTTGTCGAACGGCGCCGAGTTCATCGGTTTGCCGGTGGTCTTGAGCTGCAAGATGCGGACATCGGATGACGGAATGGAGTGCGAGAAGGAAAACGGCGTCGACGGCGTGTCGGAAGTGATCGTGTGACGCCCGAAGAACAGCGGTGGATCGAAGCGCGGGGTGACCGAGAATGCCTCGCCGAGCAACAGCGTTATGACGAGGTCGGCATAATCGATGCCGAGAGACTGGTCTACGAGCGAACCATAAAGATCGCCGGGGCAGCGCCGCATGCATTCGATGATCCAGACATCGTCGCCATCCGACAGGAACTGCGTGTGGATCAGGCCGTCCTGTAGTCCCAGCAGCTTGACGACGCGCGCCATGATGGCTCGCGTCTTCGAGCGAACGGTTTCGAAAAGGCGTGAGGGATGGTTCGATGAATCGACCTGGTAGGGATAGACCGTGCAGTATTCATCGACGAAGACGTCAAACACGATCTCCTGATCTTTGATGAAGGCTGAATGGCTGTGCAGGCTGCCTTCGATGAACTCCTCGATGACGACCCCGGCAGAGCGCGAGTTCCTTCTGGCATCGGCGACGGCGGCGGCAAGTTCTGCTCTGTCAAAGATCTTCGTGACGCCGCGGCCGCTGAAACTATCGCTCGGCTTCACCAGCAGCGGATAGCGCAGCGCCCCGGTCTCGATTGGCGAATCACCCTGCAGGCGCACCGAGCGCGGGGCAGGGATATCGTTCCGTTCGGTAAAGCGACGGAATGCATGCTTCGTGTGAATGATGGTTGCGGTTTCCATGGAATCGAAGCGCGGAAATCCGAGTTTTCCGGCAACGAAAGTTGTCGACATGTAGGCGACGTCATTGCCCGTCGGCACGATGAAGTCGAAATCGCCTTTTTCGACGAGGGAAAGCAGCGCGTTCGGATCGCTGTAATCAATGAAATGCGATTGATCCGCATGAGCGTGGCATGGTTCATCCGGTCGGTTTCCGCACACGGAAATATGCAGGCCGCGCCTTTTCAAAGCGAACAGAAGAGGAACTGCGCTGAAGTTACTGCCGACGAGCAATGCTCTCTTGGTCATTCTCAAATCCACTCCACGCCTCAGATGCGCTGACGTTGGCCTGTTGGAACGGCACAGCCGATAACAGGGTGTGCAGTCGCACGTCGTCCGTTTTCGATATGCGAAAGGCGAAAACGGACGCGATGGCGAGAGTCATAGGATGCGGGCGTTACCTGAGGCTTGCCGCCTGAGGCCGGACGGCGTCAGATTTCATTGCCGTGGCCGCTACCTTGTTTGTGGGAAGCAGTCGGGCCGCCTTGTTAAGCGGATTACCATCTCATACGCTTTCAGCCGTGATTCCAACCTCCGCATCGGCCAGAGATGCAGACTGCAGCTGCGAAAAGAGACACCGCGCAATGAACGAAAAACTGCCTGATCTGATTGAAGGCGAGCGTATCTTCTTCCAAAAGGTGTTTGAACGGCAGTCCCGCGCGACAATGGAGATGCGGGAGCAATGGCGCGCGGAAACGATTCTTCAGCGAAGAAGACGCGTGTCGTCAGAGATCTACGACCTTCTTGGCGGGGTGGTGAAATATGGTCCGTTCAAGGGACTTTCGCTTGCGAAGAACAACTGGTGGGGCGGTGGCGACTTCGGGTCGATGCTCTTGGGCCTCTATGAGAAGGAAATATTGGATTTTCTCTTCTCCGAAAGATTGGATGGCTTTGAGAGCTTCGTCGATGTCGGGGCCGCCGATGGATACTACGCAATCGGCATGCTTCGGTCGGCCAGGGTGAAGAACGCCGTCTGCTTCGAGTTGAGCGAGGAAGGGCAGCGCACCATTGCATCGAATGCAGAGTCGAATTCGACCTCGGACAGGATCCAAATTTACGGGGCCGCAGACAGGCGGTTCTATGAAAAGCTCAGCCACCTTGATCTGGCGAAAACAATCGTTCTCGTCGACGCCGAGGGTGCGGAATTCGAAATCTTTGACGACGTTTCTTTGGAGGGCCTGAAACAGGCGATGATCGTCATCGAGATCCATAACTGGGTTGAGGATTTCTGGGAAAAATATACACGGTTCCTCTCTTCGGCCTCAGCGCTGTTCAATGTCGAATTCATAGCTCCTGCAGTCAGGGATCTGACGCAGTTTCAGGAATTGAACGATTTCACCGACGACAACCGCTACCTCATTTGCTCCGAGGGCAGGCCAAACGTCATGCGCTTCATGGTCTTGACACCCAAGGGCTGATTGCGCCGGGAGGCCTGGAGCGCACAGAACGCTTCAGCCTCTCATTCAGGCACCGGCATTGCCTTCCGATCTTGCCGATACAGCGACCGAGCTCCAGAAGTCTCGGGTGAAGAGATAGCCGAATTCCTTCTCCTCGCGCTCCATCTTGAGCTTGGCATTCAGGATATCGTGCAGCTTCGGCAAATTGTAATAGGGAACGGACGGCAGCAGATGGTGCTCGGCGTGATAATTCATGTTGGCATAGAAGAAAGCGACCGGTACCGGCAGATTGACTGTTCTTGAAAAGAGAAGCGCGCTTTCGTCCTTGTGGTCTTCAAGACCGATGTGTTGGGCAAGCGCCAAAACGCGATTGGGGAGCGATGCGACGAACGGCGTGATGAAAAACATGACGGTCAGGGCAGGCGACCGTGTCGCCAGGAAAAACAAGACCAGGCAGCTGGTGTTGAGCGCAAGCATGGAGATCGCGTCGGATTGTGCTTCGCGTCGCTCGGGGGGCATCAGTCTCAGTCGGATGCCTTTGCCGAAGTACGCTTCGTAGCCGAAGGCATTGCAGAGCGCATAGAGGATCCGCCTGCAAAGGCTCTGATAATCAAGCAGGACGAGGCGCGACGCACCCAGCCAGTCGAGCGGAAAATCGCGATAGATTTCGATGTCATCCTCATGAAAAGTGGACGCGTGGTGGAACTGATGGCTCTTTTCGAAATAGCTCGGATTGTTCCAGGTCAAATAGGAAAACAGCTTGAAGAACAGTGTATTCAGCAATTTCCTGCTGAAGACCTTCTTGTGAAACAGTTCATGGCCGATGCCGGCATAGCCGGCGAACTGCCATAGGCCAGCGTTGATATAAAAGGCTGCGAAGGCAAGCGCGGGAAAGCCGCCTTCCCATGCGCGGATCATCGCGAAAAGCAAGCCGGCATGGATGCCGATCCTGAGTGCGAGGTGGCACCAAGCGATCGGGTCGTTCGACGCCGTGAGTTCCCGGAACTCGTCCTTCGTCAAAAGGCTGCCGATTTTGATCTCGCTCGCCCCCATGTTCAGAGCTCAATGTTGACCAGCGCAAAGGCCACAAGGCTGTTTGCGACATGGAAGACCACCTGCGACTGCGAGAACTCCGCCAAATACTCGCTGACGTCCCCGTGGATCTTAGAATTGTAGTCATGCCAGACGATGACGCCGCGCTTGACGATGCCGAATGCGTTTTCCGTATCGGCGCGGACGATCTGGTGCTCATGCCCGCCATCGATGAAGATCATCTCGGCCGACTGGAAGGTCTCCTTGAAATTGATCGTCGTCGAGTCTTCCTTGACGAGCGTCAGGCGCCTCCTTTGCGCCTCGGTGATCGACGCCAGATAGGCCTCGCCATCGATTTCCTGGCGCTTGCGGAGATAATCGTCATTCTGCTCTGCGGACGACAAAGCGCTGCGCTCGTCAGTCTCGGCAAGGTGCGCCGTGAGGCCCTTCGGCAGGTCGATTGAGACCACCTCGCAATCGTCAGGCGTGTTTTCGATGAAAAGGCGTGTGGTGAAACCTTTGTAAGTGCCGATTTCGATGATCTTCCGGGGCTTCACGATCTTGGCGAGCAGCACCAGGACAACCTGGTCCACCAGCGTGATGCTGCCGATTTCTATCGGGGGCAGGCTGGCCGTATACTCTTTCGCGATCTTCAACTCCTCGGCGAGTTCTAAAAGAGTGCGCAGTTTAAGTTCGTAGATCCCCGATTTCGCGACAAGCGCGGAGCGTAACGCCGCGGCGCTTTCAATGAGCTTCTGCATCCCTGAACCCGTGATTCCGTCCATTGTGATTCAATCCTTTGCGATTTCTTTTGCGCCTGCATGCAACTCAGAGACGTATTCTGATGCGAGCGATCCGTTCATCCAGTTCCGGAAACAATGCTCTCCAGTAGGAATAGTGATTGATGAGGTTCCGATAAGCGATGGGGTGATCGGAGGGCTGCAGGTAGCCCTTGTCGATCGCCAGATTGAGCACTTCCTCGTAGTAGGTGATCGAGTAGATGAAATAGCGGTTGGCCGCCGGATTTGATTGCGAATTGGAGTGCTGGCGGAAGTAGGAGAGGGGCATGGGATGGCCGACAATCGCCCCGCGGAGGGAGAGCCCAATCCAGGACGAAAGATCGAGCGGTCCAGAAATGATGCCGTCCACGACCTTGAAAAGACCGAAACGGCCGGAGTCATCGAAGCAATCGGCCGTTCTCAGGAGCGCCGACGAGAACTCGCCAAGCAGATTGTGATGCTTGACGGCGGTGATGCGTATGAAGTCAGGGCCCTCGATCACCTTCAAAGAGCCTTCGACCATCAATCCGTTGCCGAGATTTGTTATCTGGTTTCGCTCGTCGATGAAATATCGTGGAGAAAACGCAAGTTTCGTCCCTCTGTTCTGTGTGGCTTCAAGCGCCTGGAGCAGGTACTGGATGCAGAACGGATTGAGAACGTCGTCGTCGAAGAGATATTTGATGTACTCGCCGCCGGCTAGCCCGGCGAGCCGCATGACGTTTTTGTACTCGGCAGGATCCGGATTGCGGCTGTACTTAACAACGCCTGAGTATCGCTCGCAGATTTTCGCGATCGCATCAGTCGGGCAATCGTCAGAGACGATGATTTCCGTGTCATCGAAACTTTGCGCGATCGCGCTCTTCAGCGCGAGCTCAAAGAAATCGGGCTTGTAGGCCGGTATACAGATTGACACGCGCGGCAAATGGCTCTCCCTTCAGGCACCTCACTCAAGCCGGTTGAAACGTCTGTCGGTTCGGCCGGCAA
Source organism: Rhizobium etli 8C-3 (assembly GCF_001908375.1). NCBI lineage: Bacteria > Pseudomonadati > Pseudomonadota > Alphaproteobacteria > Hyphomicrobiales > Rhizobiaceae > Rhizobium > Rhizobium etli. The sequence goes on from NZ_CP017241.1 coordinate 1,812,463, forward strand.
AAGCGGTGGTCGGCGCTTCGAAGGACCGAAGCAAACCCGCTTGCCATGCTCATAGAGTGCGGACTTTACGCGAGGCTTGCGGGAACTTCATGGGTCGGCCTGACCACGTGGCCGGCGCGGCGAAGATGCCTGTATCTGAGGGGAGAATGGCACGCCCTAGGGGCGAGCCAATTTTTTTGTTTTCATTACACTTTTTTGTATGGGGTTAGGGGTTTTGTTCCCGTAGCGTTTCGTAAAACCCCTAATCCCTTAAGCCTCGGTGCGCGCGTCTCGGCCCTCTGGCCGATCGGTGTCGCGGCAGATCCTTTGCGTCATTTGCGAATAGCGATTGTTGTCGCCGTCGCATAACGGGCATGCATCGGAGCCGCTGAAATCAGCCGTTTGCACGCTATCAAAGCCGCACGTCTGGCATTCGAAATAAAAAAATCCAGGCTGATCGGTCGTCATTTTTTTCATTATTCCTCGCACATCACGCCGATATCCTGGCCATTATAGAGCAGGCGACTATGTGCGCGACGCCAACAAGAAACTGGCAATGTTCGACATCGCGCAGACGATCAACGAGCGCGAAGAAAGCGCAATTTGATGAAGCGTCGCGGGAACCTGCGAATCGTGCGTTAGGGGTTGAAATGAGGCGTTAGGGGAAACCCCTTATAAAAACCCCTCAAAGACCCGAAAAAACATAATAAAATGAGATTGGCACGCCCTAGGGGAGTCGAACCCCTCTTCCCAGAATGAAAATCTGGTGTCCTAACCGATAGACGAAGGGCGCTTCCTTCGTGGTGGCGCCCTTATAGTCAGCACCTTTGTGCGCTGCAAGCGGCAAAACGCGAAAAATTAGCGATTATCCAGATTTTTTCGAGGCTTGTGGAAAACGACGATCGTTGAATCCATCTCAGGACGACAAAGCATCCTAAGCGGCCTTGTCAAACTGGGATGATGGTACGCCTCGCCCCGGACGATCGGACCGAGTTGCTGGCGGCGTATCTTGCTCGCAAGACCGTCGGCGCTTGCGTCGTTCGTCCCGGCACAGGCCCGCTGCAAAACTTGCTCCCGCCTGCCAAATCCTGGATGGTTGCTCGCATATAATAACTATATGATGCAATTCAACCTGGTACGCCCTAGGGGAATCGAACCCCTCTTTACAGAATGAGAATCTGTCGTCCTAACCGATAGACGAAGGGCGCGTTGTGTCGCGTGCAGATAGGAACGCTCCACGGCTTTCTCAAGCGTACCGACAAATAGACACAATGAAAAGAAAAATGGCAGTCCTACCGCTCTTCTCACTCCGATTGAAGCAGCTTGTCCGCTGCTGAGCTCGGGTAACGCAAGCAGAGTACGATGCCGCCAAATCGCATAACTCGGACCGCGAACTCAACGAGAGAACCAGTCGTTGGGAAATGCGTCGAGGCTGTTCCTATAATATTCGAAAGGGCCGGGAGGTCGGGATCGGCTTTTGCGGAAGGAGTAAATAATTACTCGTGGTGTTACTGTCCGACGTGCCGATTGTCTCTATGGATTGATGGCACGCCCTAGGGGCGTGCTTCTTTTGAAATCAAGTATTTAGTTTTGGGATCGAAAGGCCTTGTAACAACGCGCATGGCCGATTGGACGAAGCAAGCCGGACTGCCAAAAGGTTACACGCTTCACGGCTTGCGCCACACGTTCGGCAGCCTGTTGGCCGAGGCCAATTTGCAGACACGCGCCGTCATGGAAGCAATGGGCCATACGGATCTAAAATCGACCGAACATTACATGCGCCGAATCAATCAGCGCCGGATAATGATCGACGCCGCCCGCTCGTTGAATGATCACGGCGAAACGACGATAGCCGTAAATAAGCCTATCCTGCGCATCGTGAAGTGAATCCCATTAAGTTTTGGGATCAAATGGGATCGCCCACATTAAGTAATTGATTTTAAAGTAGTTTGGCACGCCCTAGGGGAGTCGAACCCCTCTTCCCAGAATGAAAATCTGGTGTCCTAACCGATAGACGAAGGGCGCTTCCTTCGTGGTGGCGCCCTTATAGTCAGGCCTTTTGAATCCCGCAAGCGGGAATTGCGGTTTTCTTTCAAAAAAATGACAGGAAATCCGAGGCTGTGTAAGAGGCCGATTATCTAAGACGAATCAATAGGCTGGCGGCTGTTTCTTTAAGGGATAGCCTAATGCTGCCGCAACGTGATGTGGCAGATTGCGCTGCCGTCAGATGGCGCTGGCGTTCGGTGTCCGGCTGCCTCGGGCGCCGCAGCCCCAGTTCCAGTCGCGGCTCTTGCCGGTATCGAGATGCACCGAATCTGTGTGGCAGTAGGTGCCGACGCCGCCGCGGCGCGGCAGCGAGCGGATATAGGCGGCGATATCCCATTTGGAGACGCCGTCGACCTTGATGTCGGCGGCGTCACAGGTCTTGTGCATCGATTCCTCGGCGCCGCCGACCATCCGGTTATGCCCTGGGTCGCGATATCCGGAGGTGACGATGACCGGCCTGCCGAAATGCGTTTCGACCGCCTTGATGACATTGAGCATGGCAGGCTTGAAGCAGCCGACCTCGACGTTTGGGTTCTGGATGTGCAGGCCGTTCGGCGCCACGCGTGTCAAACCCGGCAGGGACGCCTTCTCAAGGAGCCCGGCGAGACCACCGACGAGGTCCTGTTTCGGAGCGGCATAGAGCGCGTTCATCGAACCGCCCGTCAGGCTGCCGGTCGAAAGCGACGCGGTCTGGTAGGCGGGCGCAAGCTTCGTGCCGGTGTTTTCGGACGATTGCTGCGGCAGAAGCACTTCGCCCTGCTGCGGTGGCTGGTCGGGCTGGGGCGCACTGAAGACGCTGCTGCGTGCGGCATCGATGCCCCGGACCGGCGCATAGGCGCTGGGGCCGGCCGGCCGGATGATCGTCGAGGTCCGGTTGTTCTGCGGCATTGCCGGCTGGGCCGAGAAGATGCTCATCGTGCCGGCATTGATGCGGGTCGGCTGCATGACCATGCCGGCGATATTGGGGGGCTGTGTGGCGTCTGCGCCGGCGGGCATGGCCCCAGCATTCGGGTCCTGCGCCGCCATCTGCTGCTGCGCGCCCGATACGTTCGTGACCATCGGATCGCGATAGGCGCCTTTGGCAGCCTTGCCCGGCGCGTTGGCCGCAAGCTGCTCGGCTGAAGGACCAACAGGAAGGACGGTTGCCGAATCAACGACCTTGCGATTCGAGACGCAGCCGGAGAGCGCAAGGGCGGCAACAGCGATGAGAAGTGCAGCCGCGGCGGGCATCCGCTTTTGGAGAATGAGCAAGCGACGGTCTCCGTTGGCGCGGAGGACCATTCAACCGTATCGTCTTCCGCTTCGAGTCGGCCGCAGAGTGCCTGCGGGGCAGCCTGGCGGCAAGCGCGAAGCGGGCACGGAGGTCCGAAATCGCAAAAGCCGCAAGCCTCGCAAAAGCCTCAGCTTACCAGGCGCCGGTATTGCCCATCGAAAGCCACGGCTCGGCCGCCGGAAGGCTGCCGTTCTTCTGCAGGATTTCGATGGAAATTCCATCGGGCGAACGAACAAAAGCCATGCGGCCGTCGCGTGGCGGACGGTTGATGGTGATGTCGTTGTCCATCAAATGCTGGCAGGTCGCGTAAATGTCGTCGACCTCGTAGGCGAGGTGGCCGAAGTTGCGTCCGCCGGTATATTCCTCGGGATCCCAATTGTAAGTAAGTTCGAGGCAGGGGGCGCCATTTTTCTCTGCATTTGTGATATCGTCGTTTGCGGCGAGGAAAACCAGGGTAAAACGGCCGCTTTCGTTTTCGGAGCGCCGGATTTCCTTGAGGCCGAAAAGTGTGCAGTAGAAATGCAGGGAGGCATCCAGATCCTGCACACGGACCATAGTGTGGAGATAACGCATTCTATTTCCTCTCTAAAATGTGGAGCTGCTTCGTTATGTGGCAGGAGGTCAGCTTCGGGCAAGACATGCGACTAAAATGAGCAGTTGGGAATAACCGAAAACAGGACTTGCGCTTATCCGTTACCAAGATGTTAATCTTGATTGCAAGAATCAGTTAACCGTAACAGTGTGACGCGTATTGAGGGGCTGGCGACATGGCTGATAGGATTTCATCGAAGGAATTCACCGATATCGACGAGCTGTCCGGGGATGCCGTCGACCTCGTTGAAATCACCGGTGTCGTCAAATGGTTCGATGTCGCCAAGGGCTTCGGCTTCATTGTCCCCGACAACGGCATGCAGGATGTCCTGCTGCACGTAACCTGCCTTCGCCGCGACGGTTACCAGACGATCCTCGAGGGCACGCGCATCGTCGCGCTGATCCAACGCCGCGAGCGCGGCTATCAGGCGTTCAAGATTCTCTCCATGGACCAGTCGACTGCCGTCCATCCGTCGCAGCTGCCGCCGGTGCGCACCCACGTGCAGGTCACTCCGACGAGTGGCCTTGAGCGGGCACTGGTGAAGTGGTTCAACCGCACGAAGGGTTTCGGCTTTTTGACGCGCGGCGAGGGTACGGAAGACATCTTCGTGCACATGGAAACCCTTCGCCGCTTTGGCCTGACCGAGCTTCGCCCCGGCCAGGTCGTTCTCGTCCGCTACGGCGATGGCGACAAGGGCCTGATGGCAGCCGAAATCCACCCGGATATGCCAAGCCCGGCAAGCCGGTCGCACTGATGCCTCGCTGCATGGCGATACATGCCATCAAAGGCGCCTTTCTGGCGCTTTTTTTCATGCTGGCCGTCTCCGCCTTCGCCCAGCAGCAACCGCATTTCGACAAGGAGCCGTTGGTGATCCAGACTGCCTCCGGCAGGATGCTGAATTTCACGGTGGAGATTGCCGCCAGCAATGAGCAGCGGCAGTACGGTTTGATGTTCCGTAAGGAAATGGCCGAGGATGCCGGAATGATCTTCGACTTCGGCCAGCCGCGGCGGGTGACAATGTGGATGGAAAACACCATCTTGCCGCTCGACATGCTATTCATCGATAGCGGCGGCACCATTCGCCACATCAAGGAAAATGCCGTGCCCTATTCGAGGGCGATCATTGATTCGATGGGTGTTGTGAAATACGTCGTGGAGCTGAACGCCGGCGTCGTCAGAAAATACGGAATCAAGGTCGGCGACAAGGTCGCAAGCGCAACGGTGACGAGAAAAAATTAGCGGTGCGCCGTAGGCATCGCCCGATCTCTCGTAATATCACTGCTTTCTCACCGGTTTGGCCTTGGCCTGGATTAATCGCTCCATGAACAGCGCCATCTTGCGCTTGATGGTACCGTACGTGCCGAGTTCGAAGTCGCAGTGATAGCAGGTGATGATGTCGCTATCGAGCGGCTGTGGGCGCGGAAAGTTCATCCGGGTCTTGCCGCACTTGGGGCAGGGGACTTCAACTTGCATCTACGGCTCCTGCGCAGAGACATTGGCCGCCTGCGAAGACATTTTTTGAAAGGGTGGTCGGAGTGGAGAGATTCGAACTCCCGACCCTCTGGTCCCAAACCAGATGCGCTACCAGACTGCGCTACACTCCGTGAGAGGGGGCAATACACGCTTCACCCCGGCCCCGCAATATCTAATTCGCGTCTTCCCCGTCTTCAACACGGCATTGTTGTTCCGTCGGCAACCTTCCGGGGACTGGGTCCTCGCTTACAGCGCCGGCATTTCGCACAGTCGGCTTTTTTCTTGAAAGTGGAGGGATTCGCGGCTAAGCAAATTTCACCTCTTCGCGTTATAGAGGCGATGTAGACCATTCCGGAGACGGGATGGAAGGCTAAGTTTTAGCGGGCACAGCCCGCGTATCCGGAGGCGTGCAGCTGATGTCTGCCAAGATCTACCGTCCCGCCAAGACCGCCATGCAGTCCGGCAAGGCGAAGACGCATCTTTGGGTGCTTGAATTCGATCAGGAGCAGCCGCGCAAGATCGATCCCATCATGGGCTACACATCCTCCGGCGATATGCGCCAGCAGGTGAAGCTGACTTTCGAGACGCAGGAATTGGCGGAAGCCTATGCCAAGCGCAACGGCATCGAATACCGCGTGATTGCGCCGAAGGAACCAGCTCGCCAGACAGTCGCTTATCCTGATAATTTCCGCTATACGCGCACGCAGCCCTGGACGCATTGAGCGCTCAGGCATGCGCCTCTCGCCGCTGCACCCTTGCAGCGGCCGGACGGCCCCTTAGCTCAGCTGGATAGAGCACCTGCCTTCTAAGCAGGTGGTCGCAGGTTCGAATCCTGCAGGGGTCGCCAAACCATTAAATGTCCATACCGAAGACCCCTCTCCGGTACAGAACGTCGCTGGAAATGAAAATGCTCGCATAGGGGCGGGCAAATCGATACTTACTGGCAGTTCGAACTCCAAATCCTTCAAAACTCTCACGGGCACTCGTGATACAGATAGTAAGCGGAACTCCGCTGGCCGTCATCGCCAATGGTCACAAGCAGAATCGGATTGACGAGCTTTTGCCTAGGAATTCCGGACCCTTGTCCCCTTATCTACCTCGGTGACCGCCAGCGCCCCCGAAGATGGCGTCGGCGCTTCGGTGCGGCAAATGCAGGAACACATGCGTGATCTCGCTGCATCCGGCTCTGCATGGGAAATGGAATTGGATCGCCGGGGCGTACTTGATGAAGGAACGCTCGAAGTGGCTTGGATGGAAGAACATGCACGGGAACTGGTGCAGCGACTTAGTGCGTCATCATAGCATGCGCATCACACCACGCGGGGATAAGACCGGTATGGCGCTGATCCACAACGATCTGAATTCATAATGCATCTCTCTTTCGCGTTCAGTTGAAGGTTTCGCGTACTTGAATGGCTCGCGAGCGATCGAATTCACTTCATCGTCGGCGGAAACTCCTTTGGAGGCGGGGTTGGATTCGGAATTTCTTCGGGCGGCAAATCGGGGTCCGGCTCTTCGATTGGGGGCTCGGGAATATCGGGCGGCCGATCAGGAACGGGACTGGGCTTTGGGTTTGGCGTCGGCTCAGGTTGAATGGTCGTCATGGAGGACTCCCTTCTATTGGCTCTAACCATACCAGTGCTGGTTCGTTCCCACGAGCCTCAGTGAACGATAGTGATCACCGGAATGCCAGCTTCCTCGGCCGCTCGGATGAGCGCAGATCTCGCCTCTGCTGGGGAGGTCGTGCCGTGCAACGCCTCCAAACACGTCTTAACCGCCACGAGGTATTCCTCGCCATCATCGAGTGGCCAAGATGCGAACAAAGCTTCTGCAGCGTCGCCTAGAGACTTCACCAACTTGTATTTTTCAGAGCCATTCATCACCAGCATCAGCGGCGCAAACGCTGTGAATTTGTGCCAGTTCATTACACTCGAACTCCTAGCGGTAAACACATCAGTAACTGTGCAAGAGTCGTGCCGTGCGTGGGTGTGCATGAACGCTCGCTTCATGGACAAGATCACCGATGACCACGTGGTCGAGGCCGAGCAGGACGTCCTGGATGCATCCTGGCGAAGAAGTGCTTTTATGACGGATCGGCGGAGACCGGCTTCAACGAACGATCGGCGCCTGAACTGCGCGAAGCTGTCGACAAACTCAAGGTGAAGAAACCTGTCGAATATTCCGGCCGCTCAAAATATCGTTTGGGTGAAGCCAGACTGGTGGCCGAGGTCGAATGTCGCGCGCGGTCGCATGACGGCAAGCTGTGGCAGTCGTCATACAAGGGACTGCGGGATCCGGATGACAACGCGGAGATTCATGAAATTGAAGGGCAGGCAGCCGCTTGGTGGCCCGAGCACGCACCAGGCAGCATAAGGGTCGGGTTTGCGCGCAGCTGTCGGGGTGCCGAACAGCTTTCACTCGAGAGGCGGCGGCCAATGGCACGGTAGACTGAGATGCCTACCGGTACCGGTAACCGTCACGATCACGATCACGATCACGATCACCTCTCGATGATGATGAGCCTTCCAATCTGTCCAGCATTTGGAGCACGAGGTCGGCGCAAACTCTTGTCGGTTCGTCATCGGCGCACCTGATGCTGATCTTGACGTCGCCATCCTGGATGTAAAAGCGCGCGGCCCTGCGAGGCGCCGGCTGGCGGTCATCCCGGTCGCTGCGCAATTCATCGCGCCGGGCGCCCTCATCTGACGGGGTCGGTTGGGGCGCCGGAGTGGATTCAGGCGCCACAGAACGACCGTCTGGCGGGGGTGGCGGCGGCGCCTCAGTGGGCTGCTGGGCGTAGCTCGCGCCGGCAGATATTGCCAAGGTTGCGGCTGCAACGGAAAGGATGGTCTTCATCGATGGATCCTCAGATTTCGCACGTGAAGGAACGCGCCGCACCCAGGTTGGTTGCAAAGTTGGCCATCGCAGACCACGAGCACTGAGGACAAATTTTAATGGGTACTATCGTGGATTGCGGGGGGCTTACGGCTCTGCTACTCCGATCGCTATGAACCAGCCCCGCAGGCGTCGACAATTTCGGGGCCACGCGCCTCCTCGGCCCGGCGAGCATCTTCGAAGAGTGCCGAGGACGCGCCCGAAGGTCGGATGAGCGGTCAATCTTGCGAAAGCGATTAGGGAGACGGGCTTCGGAGGAAGAAGGCGGCACCGATTAGAGAAAATGCCTTCGACGATATCTGGTGCCAAAGGTCGGCTGCCTCAAATGGCGAGCCGGTGTCATGACGCACGACGCATCTGGCCTGCACTTTCGTTGGCCTCAGGCAGCCAAGAGGACTTCTTGCTGCTCATTTCGGTTCAGCGCGCCGGCCAACTGCTCGGCCTCTTCGGCGGTGAGCATGTCCATGACAAATCCGTTGACCACCGCTTCTCGGCCAGTGACTTCATCGACCACCGACCAGTAGATGTTGAGGTTCTTGTGAACGCTGTAGGTCTTGGTGTCCATGGAAAATCTCCTTCTTGAAGCACTTATAGAAAAGCACTGCCTTATCAGAAAGTGAATCGTGCGTGCGAATATCAACACTATCTATCTGTATAGTGCGCCCACGCTCGATTCACACCAGCGCTTCGGCTGGGCCTTTAATCCGGAGACGGACGTTTTATCGTGAACCTCGCGGGATCCCCAAGCGGCAGTTGGGGAGCTGTCTTCTGTTGTCGGCGGTTTCCGACGACTGATGCCGATTGATCCGGGTTCACCGATAAGCGGACATCAAGTCGATCCGGCTTTCGGCGTCCATCAGTTCCTCCCCAACCGCGAAGGGGGACCAGTTCTAGGTGTCGCTATCGTGCCAGTTTTGCATGTCGCCCGACAAGACTCCGCTGCTAACCTGGGGACAACCGCTGGATAATCGCGAGGGAAAGCAAAGGTGTAATCGACGCAGATCTGCGCTTCAGGGCGCTGGCATAGTCGAGCAGCCATGGCATGCAGGCTTGGTACGTATTATAAGGAAGGTCGTTTCGACCGATGTCGGGTTAGGCCATGAATCAGGAAATCCAAGCGTTCGACAGAGGAATCGATAATTGATCGATGAGGACAAGCCTGATCTGACTGCCGTTTTCAAGGCTTTGGCCGAGAGCCCAAAGCGCGACAACAGAGCTTATCATAAGGCGCTTGCCGAGGCTCGCGAGGCCTTCGAAACCGCGGAGCTGGCATTAGGCGGAGCGTTTCGGGTGCAGATGAAAACCAAAATGAAGCGTAACGGCGATTACGTCGTGAAATGGACTTTCAAGCGCCATAGTGATGAAAGGCCGAAATCGCGATGATCATGTTGGGCGAAATGTGAAACTGATTCGCCGGGTGCCTCATCCAAAAATGCTACCATAAGACCTGGCGGTGGAAGAGCCGACGAGATGCCATCCACGCCATCGAGGCTCTCAATGGCCCTCCTGCCCACCGCCTTTTAATCCTCGAACATTGTCGCCTCCACTGGTTTCGTAACCAGGCATTTACCAGCTTCCTATCTGTGCGCAGGTTCATCTTGGAAGAAACGGTTGTTTTTGCGTATAACGGTTTTGCTAACAGGGGTTGTATCGGTGATCTTCGTTGCGATTGGGCTTCTTATTGCTCATGTTGTTTTGATAGCCACTGGGTTCGGCCTTCGTAACAGCGAGGAACAATGGGTGCTCGGCCTGATATTCGGTTGGTATTGCCTTGCCATCCTTGGCTCCATTGGCGCGATATGGATCCACTATAAAAAATCCACCCAGCGCGGGGGGCCGTCTTGCTAGATGCAGGACTATTCAGATTCGAAGCCAAGCGACGCCGCGCTCGTGTTCTTTGAAACGGAACATCTCAAAGCCAACATTCGGACTGCATTGGCGGAAGCGACTCTGAGCCCATGGCAGCGGAGCTTTCTCTCGGACGTGCTCTCAAGGTTGGAGAGATATGGCAGCAGGACGCGGCTGAGCGACAAGCAACTGACCAAGCTGCACCAGATTCTCCGGCGTGACGGAGCAGGACATCGCGGAGCGACGCCGACATACCGCGCTGCTGTCCATCGACGCCGTTCGCAACATCACACACGTTCTTTCCTGTCACGACAGGCCACATGGTGGGGCAGGAGACTTGTCCGCGACATGATCATCGTGGCGGCCATTGCGGTCGTCGGACTTCTCTACTCATTGTTCGAGACCGGACCATCGCGATTTCTCGGCATGGCCGACACGTCGCCGATTGCGACAGGGTCGGTCGAGCAAAGGTTCACAGTCACAGACGGCGATACGGTCCACATCCTTGGAGAGCGGGCAGGGACGCGCCTGGTTGGTTTCAATACGCCTGAGACGTTCAGTCCTCAATGTAATGATGAACGGGAGCTCGGCAATCGCGCAAAATCGCGTCTGAAGGAGCTGGTAAATCTACCAAACGTGCAACTCACGAAGGTGGCATGTGCCTGCCGAGCCGGCACCGAAGGAACAGATGAATGCAACTACGGACGCACTTGCGGCGTCCTGAAGGTCGACGGGCGGGATGTGGGACAAATCCTGATTGCCGAAGGACTCGCCGTACCGTTCATCTGCGGAGGAGACCGGTGTCCGGGAACCCCAAGGCCGTGGTGCGGGCGCCGATCATGATCCTTTGAGACACCGCTGAACAGTCTGCGCTTTCTTTTGTGCAAGCAACGATCTTTATGGACATAAATAATGGCAATCTTAATCCGGCTGTTAAGGATTTCCGCCTCTTACTCGATCCGAAAGAATGGCCCGAAATTCCCGACAAGAGGCATCGTGCGGCGGGCGTTCGGATCGATTCCATATGGCATGTCCGTAGACGCGACGTGGTCAAAGGACGGTCAGCGGCTTCTTTGGGTGGAGACGGGATTTAGCACCTTGTAGTCAGTGGCCGCTTAGGTGGTGGGAAGGAGAAGCAGATGGTCGCTCTTTGGTTGCAATCTTCAACGCCCCCGAGCGCTTTGATGCAGGATTTTGGGTGATGAGAATATTTTTTGATGTTGATGGCGTGCTGGTCGATGGCTGGCATTCAGATCCGTCGCTTCGCAAGCCCTGGGACGCGACGATCGAGGCTGATCTCGGCGTTGACCGGGCGGCATTCGGCGATCTCTTCTTTGGCGTTGCGGGCGGCCGTTCGAGTTCGCTGATGGCTGATTGTATCACCGGCAAACGCAACCTCGCGGAGGCCCTTGCCGAGATTCTCCCGGAGGTTGGCTATCACGGCGATGCGAAGGACTTCATGAGATATTGGTTCGACAAGGATTCGAATATCAACACGGAGGTTTTTGATCTGGTCGAGACCATAAGGAGCAGTGGCAGTGGCGTCGAGCTCTACGTGGCAACCGGTCAGGAGCATTGCCGGGCGCGGTTTCTTTGGAACGAGCTGGGTTTCTCGAAGCTGTTCGACCAAATGTTTTACAGCGCGGAAATTCGATACCCGAAGAAGGATATTCGCTTCTTCGAGACGATTAATACCCGATTGCACATCGGAACCGGCGAGCGCCCGATTTTTTTCGACGACCAGCCCGAAATCGTGGCGGTGGCGAGGCAGGCCGGGTGGGATGCAAATCAGTTCGCTTCTGCGTCAGACATTCGCCAGCACCCGCGGCTGCGCCATCTTTGGGCATCCGTGTGATCGCGGGCGGATATGGCCCGCGTTTCCGCCCTGGATGCGCGCAAATGCATATGCGCTTCTCAGGGCGGATAGGCGGGAGGTGAACCCGTCAGTGGCTTCCGGCGTTCTTGCTGGCGAGCAGCATCACATAGTCTTCTGCAGCGTCCGCGAGCGCGAGCGCCACTTCGGCAGGCGTCCAGCCGTGCTGCTGCAAGCGTTTGATCATTTCGAACATCGCAGCTTCGACTTCCGTCCGGCAATTCATAGGATGCTCCGGTCTGCCATTTGCATGCTGTGAACCGTGAATTTCCATCATTCTCTCTGCCCCCGTGTTTTGGACCCCGTGCAACTTCGGGCGCCCTTTTTAGGCAAAGAGCATCGCATAACTTCACGCTGAAGCAAGTGGATGCCTAATCAAGAGTTAAAGCAGACCGTTGCATGACGTCATTTGACGACATTTCTGGAAACCGCATTGGCGAATGGGCGGGTTTGAAGACCATCACACCCAGTTGCGGCGCTTTTTAGCGGTCATCATCACCCCAGTCGAAGAACGGGCGAAAGACGCGCCTTGAAATCATGAGGCTGCGATCGGGACGGATGATGTAGGTCTCTTCCACCTCACGTCCCCTGTTGTCGTAAAATGTGTGCGGGAATGCGGAACCAATCGGTGATTTCGTCAGCTTCGTGCGGGGCTGGCCGCTGTAGGTGATGCTGCCGGGGATGGGCTCCAAGCCGGGACCGGAAATGTCGCCTGTGGCCGAACACCCTGCGATCAATGCCCCCACGATAAGAATTGCGGCAAATTGGGCTTTCATCGGAGTGCTCCATAATGTGGGTCGGCATGCTATCCAAGATAGGTATGCCCCTCCGCTTTTCCATGGCCGAGCGAATGCCGCTCCTTTACCGCACGTTGCCGTCAGACGGTCTCGGCGGTTGTGAGCGATGAGATGCTCGCTGGCGATATAAAGAAAGGCCGCCGGAGCGCTCTCCGGCGGCCTTTCTCAACGAAGTTCTTTCGCTCAATGCAAGATCTGGCTGAGGAAGAGCTTAGTGCGCTCGTGCTGCGGGTTGTCGAAGAATTCGGCGGGCGAATTCTGTTCGACGATCTGGCCCTGGTCCATGAAGATGACGCGGTTTGCGACCTGACGGGCAAAGCCCATTTCGTGGGTCACGCAGAGCATCGTCATGCCTTCTTCCGCAAGACCCACCATCGTATCCAGCACTTCCTTGATCATTTCCGGATCGAGCGCCGAGGTCGGCTCGTCGAAAAGCATGATCTTCGGGTTCATGCAGAGCGAGCGGGCAATCGCCACGCGCTGCTGCTGGCCACCTGAAAGCTGGCCGGGATACTTGTGCGCCTGTTCCGGGATCTTGACGCGCTTGAGGAAGTGCATGGCGACCTCTTCGGCTTGCTTTTTTGGCATCTTGCGCACCCAGATCGGCGCCAGCGTGCAGTTTTCAAGGATCGTCAGATGCGGGAACAGATTGAAGTGCTGGAACACCATCCCGACTTCGCGGCGCACTTCGTCAATCTTCTTCAGGTCGTTCGTGAGTTCCGTGCCGTCAACGAGGATGTGGCCCTTCTGGTGCTCTTCGAGACGGTTGATGCAGCGGATCATCGTCGACTTGCCGGAGCCCGAAGGGCCGGCGATGACGATGCGCTCGCCGCGCATGACCTTGAGATTGATGTCGCGCAGCACGTGAAAATCGCCGTACCACTTGTTCATGTTGATGATCTCGACCGCTACATCCGTTGCGGAAACGGTCATTTTCTTGGGTTCAGCCATGTTTATTCCCTCATTCTTATCGTTTGTGGCCGGTGTCGAGGTGGCGTTCCATGAACACGGAATAGCGCGACATGCCGAAGCAGAAGACCCAGAAGACGAAGCCCGCGAATACGAGACCCGTCAACGGTGTGACCGAACTTGCCCAATTGGCGTCGGTGAAGTTCAGCCGGACGATACCAAGCAGGTCGAACATGCTGATGATCGAAACGAGCGATGTATCCTTGAACATGCCGATGAACGTGTTGACGATCCCGGGGATGACCAGCTTGATTGCCTGCGGCAGGACGACGAGCCGCATCTTCTGCCAATAGCCGAGCCCGAGGGAGTCGGCTCCCTCATACTGGCCCTTCGGGATTGCCTGCAGGCCGCCGCGAATGACTTCTGCCATATAGGCGGAGGCGAAGATCGATACGCCGATCACCGCGCGCATCAGCTTGTCGACATTCCAGCCGGTCGGCAGGAAGAGCGGCAGCATGACGCTTGCCATGAAGAGCACCGTGATCAGAGGTATTCCGCGGATCACTTCGATGAAAGTGACGCAGACCATCTTCACGACGGGCATTGTCGATCGCCGGCCAAGCGCCAGCACGATACCGAATGGCAGCGAAACCGCCATGCCGACGAATGACACGACCAGCGTTACGAGCAGACCGCCCCAGAGGGGAGTCTCGACGATCTCGAGGCCGAAGCCGCCATAGAGCATGAAGAACGAGAAGATCGGCAGCACGGCGAAGAGCAGGATCGCGTTCAGGCCCTTGCGCGGCACAGACGGGATCAGCATCGGCACCAGCAGGAGCACGAAGAGGATTCCGACGAGCGTCGGACGCCAGCGCTCGTCAAGCGGATAGCGGCCGAAAATGAACTGATCGAACTTCGCACTGACGAAGGCCCAGCAAGCGCCGCTCCAGTTCTCTGGTTGCACGCCACCCTGGACGGCGGTTGCACAGAAGGTTCGGTCGGTACCGGTCCACACGGCCTGGACGAAGAGCCAGTCGATCATCTGAGGCACGACCCAGGCGAGGAGGGCGATCGCGAGCACCGTCAGGACAATGTCCCTCGGCGTTGCAAGCAGGTTGCGTCTGACCCAGGCGAAAGCACCGCGTTCTCCCGGCGGCGGCGGTTCCGGCGCTAATATCGCCGTTCTGACAAAGGAAGAGTTGGAAACGGACATCTTATCTCTCCACCAGTGCCATCTTAGCGTTGAACCAGTTCATGAACAGCGACGTGAGAATACTGAGACTTAGATAGACGACGATCCAGATCAGCACGACTTCGATAGACTGGCCAGTCTGGTTGAGGGTCGTTCCGCCGACGGCGACAAGATCCGCAAAGCCGATCGCAATCGCCAGCGACGAGTTCTTCGTCAGGTTCAGATACTGGCTCGTCAGCGGCGGAATGATGATGCGGAAGGCCTGGGGCACCACGACAAGGCGGGTGATGGCGGAAGGATGCAGTCCAAGAGCGCCTGCCGCCTCCGATTGTCCTTTGGCTACACCGCGAATGCCGGCGCGGACGATCTCGGCGATGAAGGCTGCCGTATAGAAGGATAGTGCCAGGAAGAGCGACATGAATTCAGGCCCGACAACCGAGCCGCCCGTCAGATTGAACTTGCCGGCGACCGGAACGTCGAAGGACATCGGCAGCCCGGCCAGCAGGAAGGCCAAGATCGGTAGGCCGGCGATCAGTGCGATCGAGACCAAGATCGTGTGGAACGGCTGGCCCGTCGCGGCCTGGCGCTTGTGGGCCCAGCGCGCGGTTGCGACGGCGGCGATGACGCCGACGACGAAGGCGATCAGAACCGCCCACATGCCCGGTTCGAAGATCGGCTTCGGAAAGGCGAGACCACGATTGTTCAGGAACATGCTGAACGGCAGATGCACAGAATCGCGCGGCTGCGGCAGAACGGCGAGAACGCCGGAATACCAAAAGAAGATGACAAGCAGCGGCGGGATGTTGCGGAACACTTCGACATAGACCGTGCACAGCTTGGCAATGAGCCAGTTGTGCGACAGGCGTCCGATGCCGATGATGAAGCCGATGATCGTCGCGGTGATGATACCGGTAACGGCGACCAGGAGGGTATTCAGGAAACCGACGACGAGGGCCCGTCCGTAGGTCGAGTCGCTGGAGTAGGAAATCAACGACTGACCGACCTCGAAGCCGGCGCGACCTCTGAGGAAGGCGAAACCAGAGGCCGTATTGCTGCGTGCGAGATTCTCCACCGTGTTGTCGACGATCCACCAGACCACTCCAGCGATCACGAGGACGGTGAGAACCTGATAAAAAATACCCCGGTATTTGGGATCATAAATTGCGGACCGGAAGGTCCCGCCGGTTTTAGGCAACGGTGTCGTGCCCAGAGCCTCTTGCGTCATGCCGAGCCAATTCCCCTATGTGCCCGTTCTGGGCTTTTTTCTTGGACGTGGGAAAGGCGGTTTCCCGCCTTTCCGGTATTCTATTCCAGGCCAGCGATCAACGGACCGGGGGCGCGTACTGGATGCCGCCCTTGCTCCACAGAGCGTTCAGGCCGCGTTCGATCTTGAGCGGGCTGCCTTGACCGATGTTGCGCTCGAAGACTTCGCCGTAATTGCCGACGCCTTTGATCACATTATAAGCCCAATCGTTGGTGAGGCCGAGATCGGTACCGATCTTTGTATCGGCTTCGGAACCGAGGAAGCGCTTGATGTCCGGGTTCGGCGAGTTCTTCATCTCGTCGACATTGGCCTGGGTAATGCCGAAGTCTTCAGCATTGACCAGAGCGAAGGCCGTCCAGGACACGACATCGAACCACTGGTCGTCACCCTGGCGGACGGCCGGGCCGAGCGGCTCCTTGGAGATGATCTCCGGAAGGATCATGTGCTCGTCAGGGTTCTTCAGCGTCAGACGCAGAGAATAAAGGCCGGACTGGTCGGTCGTGTAAACGTCGCAACGACCGGAATCGTATGCGGCGTTGACTTCCTCGAGCTTTTCGAAAACGACCGGGTTGTACTGAAGGTTATTGGCCTTGAAATAGTCGGCGAGATTGAGCTCGGTCGTTGTGCCTGCCTGAACGCAGACGGCAGCTCCGGAAAGCTCGAGAGCCGACTTAACGTTCAGTCCCTTGCGAACCATGAAGCCCTGACCGTCATAATAGGTGACGGGACGGAAGTTGAAGCCGAGAGCGGTATCTCGGTTGATCGTCCAGGTCGTGTTACGCGACAAGACGTCGACTTCGCCGGACTGCAGGGCCGGGAAGCGGTCTTTCGCGGAAAGGGGCGTATACTTGACCTTGGTCGGATCGCCGAACACAGCTGAAGCGACCGCCTTGCAGAAATCGACGTCGAAGCCGGCCCAGTTGCCGGACGCGTCAGGCTGAGCAAAGCCGACGAGGCCGCTGTTGACGCCGCACTGGACGAAACCCTTTGCCTTAACGTCTGCGAGAGTTGCTGCCGAGGCAGCCGAGGCGCCAAGTGCGAAAACTGCTGCGCCGACAGCGGCGGACAGGAGCTTAATCTTCATTTTTCCCAACCTTTATCTGTTGTCTTATGTTTTTGTGGAGGGGACGGCTGAAGCAAACCATTCGCCCCCCAATTCTCGACACCCTCCCGGCGCGAGCGGTTCTATCACAGTCGCAAATATCACCACGGTCAAGTGTCGCGGTTCACAATTGCGGCAGAAATTGGCATTTTGGCAAAATGCGCCGCCCTCATAGGCATTTGAGCAAGAAATGGGCAGCCCTTTGCGGAAAAATCTCGCGTAATCCACTGATATATCTGATAAAGTAAGAAAGGAGGAATTTGGAAGTCTGAGCCCCGGGGTTGACCGTTTTGCGAGGCGGGTCCAGAAGTGCAGCTTTCATCATTCCGCCAAGGGCCATTCCAGATTATGAACGACAGAGACAATTTACTGCAGAGCGCGGGCATCAATACGCGCCTGACGCATATCGGCAACGATCCTTCGGACTACTTCGGTTTCATCAACCCACCGGTCGTCCACGCCTCCACAGTACTTTTTCCCAATGCCGGGACGATGGAGAGGCGGTCGCAGAAATATACTTACGGCACCCGCGGAACGCCGACGACGGATGCGCTTTGTGATGCGATCAATGTGCTTGAGGGGGCTGCCGGAACGATCCTGGTTCCTACGGGCCTTGCCGCCGTTACGGTGCCGTTGCTCGCATTTCTCTCGTCCGGCGATCATGTACTCATCGTCGATTCGGTCTATACGCCGACCCGTCATTTCTGCGACACGATGCTGAGGCGCCTCGGCATCGAGGTCGAATACTACGACCCGGCGGTCGGCGCCGGCGTCGAGCAGCTCTTCAAGCCAAACACGAAGCTAGTGCACACCGAGGCTCCAGGGTCGAATACTTTTGAAATGCAGGACATTCCGGCAATTGCCGCGATCGCCCACAAGCATGGTGCAGTCGTTGCAATGGACAATACCTGGGCGACGCCGGTCTTTTTCCGGCCGCTTGACTTCGGCGTCGATATTTCGATCCATGCCGCGACGAAATATCCCTCCGGCCACTCCGACATCCTGATGGGCACGGTTTCGGCCAATGCCAGGCATTGGGAGCAACTGAAGGAAGCCAATATCACGCTCGGCATTTGCGGCGCGCCAGACGACGCCTACCAGATCCTGCGCGGCCTGCGCACCATGGGTGTACGGCTTGAGCGGCACTATGAAAGCGCGCTGACGATCGCCAAATGGCTCGAGGGCAGGGAGGAGGTCGCGCGGGTCCTGCATCCGGCTCTGCCCAGCTTCCCGTCGCACGAACTCTGGAAGCGTGATTTCAAGGGAGCGAGCGGCATCTTCTCCTTCGTGCTCGCTGCCGATGCGCCGGAGAAATTCAAGGCGAAGGCGCACGCCTTCCTCGACGCCCTGCAGATCTTCGGTCTGGGTTATTCCTGGGGCGGGTTCGAGAGTCTTGCAGTCCACGTCAATCTCAATGATCGCCGAATCCGCAAGGCGCCCCAGGAAGGGCCTGTCGTCCGGCTTCAGATCGGTCTTGAAGACGTGGCAGACATCAAGGCCGATATTGAACGCGGTCTTGCTGCCGCCAATGCCGTCTGATCAGTCGATCGGACGGTAGCCGTAGATCCAGTCGAGATCCGAAGCGAGCCTTTGCGGCGCCTTTAGCGAAAGCACGATATCGCGGCCGATACGGACCGGACCGCGAGCATGATAAGCCAAGCGATTGAAGGCGCCGCGCTTGCGAATTCTCGCGACGCGGGGCGCACGCTGTTGTTCGAAGTGAAGCAGGGCTTCCTTCACAGGATGGGCTGCAAGCAGCGCTGCGAGCTCATAGGCATCTTCGATTGCCATCGCCGCGCCCTGGGCCGCAAAGGGCGTCATGGCGTGAGCTGCGTCGCCGATAAGGACGGTGTCACTTCCATTTTGCCACTTGCCCTCCGTCGCTTCGTAGAGCGGCCAGAAGGTAATCCGGGCCTCACCGATCAGCGATTTGATATCGGCACTCCATCCGGAAAAGCGCGATATAAGCTGCCTCAATTGTTGATCCGTCGGCTCGTTGCCCCACTCCTGCGGCGCAGCGTTGCCGGCCGTGATGGCGACGAGATTGAGGCTATCTGCCTCCTTCAGCGGATAGCAGACGAGATGTGCCGACGGCCCGAGGAATGCCGAGACATTGGCGTGGTCAAGGAATGCCGGCGCATACTTTCCGGCAATCGTGAAGCGATAGGCAATGTAGCCGGAAAAATGCGGCGACGGACCACCGTTGATCGACTGCCGCAGCTTCGACCAGACGCCGTCAGCGCCGATGGTCACGTCCGGCTGGCGGGTGGTTTGAGGAAGCGCGCCCGGGGTGATCTTTCGGCCGAGATGGATCGCGCAAAGAGGCTCTGCCGCGACAGCCGCAAGCAGCGCGCCTTGCAGCGTCGCGCGGTGCAGGACGCCGTAGGGAGCTCCCCAGCGGATGCGCGCGAAGTCGCCTGCCGGAACGGCTGCAAGTAGCTGAAGCGTAACGCCGGAGAAAAGGCGAATGAACTGCGGCTCGAGCCAGACTTTTTCGATGTTTTCCAGGACACCGAGTTTGGAGAGGATGCGCGAGGCATTCGGCGAGATTTGCAGGCCGGCGCCGACCTCAGCAAGCACGGATGCCTGCTCGAAAATATCTGAACTGATGCCGCGTCTAGCCAGCGCCAGAGCCGCCGTAAGGCCCGCAGTTCCGGCGCCGATGATGGCGGCGTGTGCGATCGGCATCTGATGTCCGATCTTGAGTATATTCAGGCAGCCTTGACATGGAAGACGCAACCGGCCG
Source organism: Rhizobium etli 8C-3 (assembly GCF_001908375.1). Classification (NCBI taxonomy): domain Bacteria; kingdom Pseudomonadati; phylum Pseudomonadota; class Alphaproteobacteria; order Hyphomicrobiales; family Rhizobiaceae; genus Rhizobium; species Rhizobium etli. The sequence continues at coordinate 1,832,452 of NZ_CP017241.1, forward strand.
GGTTCGTCTGGCTCGGCTTCAGTGCGCCATTGAAGCGATAGAGTGTCGAGCAGTATGAGCAGACCTTCTCGTTGTCGTCGCCCATGTCGATGAAGATATGCGGATGGTCGAAGGGCACGGATGCGCCGGTGCACATGAACTCCTTCACGCCGACTTCGATCACGCGGTGTCCGCCGTCGTTCTGGAAGTGGGGAATGTTGTGGCCGGCCATGTCTGTCTCCGAATGCTTTGAGATGTGCGCGGGGACATTATAGTCCTCCGCCTCAAATGTGTAGAGCCAAAGCGCCGCATGGCACATGGTTTTTTGGCGCAGCGAGGGTTCACCTCCGCTGCCCGATAAAATATGGTCCGGCCAAAAAGGGACGGCACTATGAATCTGAATACGCCCGCATTCTCCAGTTTCAGCCACGGCGGTCTGAAACTCGTTTATTTCGACGAAGGAGATCCCAACGGCCCACCGGTGCTGCTCATTCATGGTTTTGCTTCGACCGCCAACGTCAACTGGGTGCATCCCGGCTGGGTGAAGACGCTGGGCGATGCAGGCTATCGGGTGATCGCGATGGATAATCGCGGCCATGGAGCAAGCGACAAACCCCACGATGCCGAAGCCTACAGGCCGTGGATCATGGCGGAAGATGCCGTGGCGCTACTCGATCATCTAGGCATTTCGGAAGCCAATATCATGGGCTACTCGATGGGCGCGCGGATTTCGGTTTTCACGGCGCTTGCTCATCCGCATCGCGTGCGTTCGTTGGTGCTAGGTGGCCTTGGTATCGGGATGACGGACGGCGTCGGCGATTGGGATCCGATCGCCGATGCGCTGCTGGCGCCCTCGCTGGACGGCGTCACGCATGCCCGAGGGCGCATGTTTCGCGCCTTTGCCGAGCAGACCAGGAGCGACCGGCAGGCGCTCGCTTCCTGTATCCGGGGATCGCGCGATCTCGTCGCGCGGACCGACATGGGCCGGATCGATGCGCCCACTTTGATCGGCGTTGGAACAAAGGACGATATTGCAGGTTCGGCAGAGGAGTTGGCGGGGTTGATGCCGCATGCCCAGGCGCTGGACATTCCGGGTCGTGACCATATGTTGGCGGTGGGAGACAAGGTATTCAAGAAGGCGGTTCTAGAGTTCTACAAGAGAGTCTCTGGCTGGTGACAGCCTTCTCGCAGTGTCGTGATTACCGGAAAATCATCCTAATAAAGCATAGGACCAGCACCCATTTATGTTCTGGGCATTATGCCTTATATAATGTCGTTCCGACGGAAACGAGGAGACCTGGAATGGTCGCGAAGACTGACGTTCGTTCTTTTGAGTCATCAAACCCGCTGAAGGTCATGGATCCGATCTGGGACAGCCTGCGTGAAGAAGCGCGTGTCGCTGCCGAGAAGGATCCGGTGCTGGCGGCTTTCCTTTATTCGACGGTGATCAACCACCGTTCGCTGGAAGAATGCGTCATCCATCGTATCTGCGAACGCCTCGACCATCCCGACATACAGGCGACGCTGCTTCGCCAGGTCTTCGACGGAATGCTCGAAGACTGGCCCGAATGGAGCGATATCCTGCGCGTCGATATTCAGGCCGTCTACGACCGAGACCCCGCATGCCTGCGCTTCATGGAGGCGGTGCTGTATTTCAAGGGATTTCATGCGCTGCAGACACATCGCCTGGCCCACTGGCTGCTCAATCACGGGCGCCGGGATCTGGCCCTTTATCTTCAGAGCCGGTCGTCCAGCGTCTTCCAGACGGACATCAATCCGGCAGCGCGCATCGGCCGGGGAATATTCCTCGATCACGCCACCGGCCTCGTCGTCGGCGAAACGGCGGTGATCGGCGACAACGTCTCCATCCTGCATGGCGTCACGCTTGGCGGCACGGGCAAGGAGGGTGCTGACCGTCATCCGAAGATCGGCAGCGGTGTGCTTATCGGTGCGGGCGCGAAAATTCTCGGCAATATCCAGATCGGCTATTGCTCGCGTGTGGCGGCCGGCTCGGTCGTTCTAAAGGCCGTCCCGCCGAAGACGACGGTTGCAGGAGTGCCGGCGAAGGTGGTCGGGGAGGCGGGGTGTTCGGAACCGTCGCGCATCATGGACCAGGTGATTGGCGCCGATATCTGACCCGGTTATATTTGTCAGAACGTAAGAGCTGGCGAAGTCCTGAGGGGAAAGCCGCGGTGGATATGCCGCGGCAACCTTTACAGCCCCGCTTTTCCTGTGCAAGAAGCGGCCAATGAAGACCGCTAGGAGACCCAGTGTGAAGCCTGAAGAACTCAAGAAGCTCGACGCTTATTTCAAGAAGACGCTCAATCCGCAGATCGTCGTCAAGGCGCGCCCGCGCAAGGATGATTCTGCGGAAGTTTATCTCGGCGAAGAGTTCTTGGGTGTCGTTTATGTCGATGACGAAGATGGCGACCGTTCCTACAACTTTTCGATGGCGATCCTCGACGTCGATCTCTGATGATCCTATGGCGGGCCGCACCTTGCGGCTTGCCTTGCCGCACGCGCATCGCTCGTCATCAGCCTGCCCGGCAACTATCTCGTCGTTCCGCGCTGGATGAGTTCGTCCTCCGCCCCATTTTAGTTTCTGCGAATGCAACCGAACTAAACTGGAGGATAAGACGTGGGTATTTTCGATAAAATCAAGAACGCGATTTTCGGCGGCCAAGCGCAGGCAGCACCGGTGACCGAGGCGGCGGCAGCGCCGAAAACGGTGCCTGGGCAGACGGCGGCCGCGCCATCGGCAGCACCATCCGTAACTCCAAAGACCGCGCCGGCGACCGTCGATATCGTTCCGATTCTCGATGCTGCCGTCAAACAGAGCGGACAGAAGCTGGATTGGCGGCGCTCGATCGTCGATCTGATGAAGGCGGTCGGCATGGATGCGAGCCTTTCCGAGCGCAAGGAACTCGCTGCGGAACTCGGTTATTCGGGAGATACAGGCGATTCCGCCAAAATGAACATGTTCCTTCACAAGGCGCTCATGAAGAAGCTGTCTGAAAATGGCGGCAAGGTTCCCGCGGATCTGATGGATTGAGGCGACCTCCGCCACCTTCAAGATCGTGGCTTCGCGAGTTTTTCGATGAAGCCTAAAGTTGTGGGCCCCTGATATATGTTTTGAAAATCAACTGGTGACGCACGTCGCTCTTTTCAGAGGGCGCTTTAGAAAAGCATCATGCAATCAAAGGTAGTTGTGCAATGCACAAAATCGCTTGACTATTTGTGCGACGCAGCTACCTTCCGGGTTAGCCAAACACCAAAAGGAGGAGACGTACATGTTCAACTTCGACGACACGAGCCGGAAGAGCAAGGAAGCCATGGACACGATGCTGAAGAGCTATTCCGACACGGCCAAGGGCGTCCAGGCGATCGCCACCGAAGCTGCCGAATTTTCGAAGAAATCCTTTCAGGACGCCGTCAATCATTTCGAGACGCTTTCGGGCGCCCGCAGCTTTGAAACGGTCTTCGAGTTGCAGACCGGCTTCATAAAGTCCTCCTACGAAAACTTCATCGCCGAGGCGACGAAGATGGGAGAAATGTACGCCGATCTCGCCAAGGGCGCCTACAAGCCTTACGAACCGCCAGTACCGGTTCCCTCCGCAAAGCCGCCCAAGGCTGCCCAGGTGACGCCCACAGCTGCGTAAATGCGACGGTGCGAACAGCGCACCCCTTGAAAAACGAAGACCGGCAACGCATCTGCGGCCGGTCTTTTTTGTTTCGAGAAGCCCCTCAAGTAATCGAATGGCACTTTTTCAGTCTTTGCGTCGAGTCGTGTGGAATTGTGATTGCAGTCGCAAACAAGGGGCTTAAAATCGCTCTATTATGAACTAAGTTAGTGTTTCAGATATCCGGCGGGTAAAGCAGCCTCCCATGCACCACCGGATAGACCGAGGAATGAATGACAATGATCGCAAAGCCGATCCGGATGCAAAATGACAGCGAAAGGAACGGGGACAACGGAAATCGCGGAACCTCGGTCATCACACGCACGAAGCCGAAGACCAAGAAGCCCAATCTCTACCGCGTGCTGATTTTGAATGACGACTACACTCCTATGGAATTCGTCATCCACATCCTGGAGCGGTTTTTCCAGAAGGATCGTGAAAGTGCCACTCGCATCATGCTTCATGTCCATAATCACGGCGTCGGCGAATGCGGGATATTTACATACGAGGTAGCGGAGACGAAGGTAAGCCAGGTGATGGACTTCGCCCGTCAGCACCAGCATCCGCTGCAGTGCGTCATGGAAAAGAAGTGAGGATCTCAACGTGCCAACATTTTCGCCTAGTCTTGAGAAGGCGCTCCATCAGGCACTGACCTTTGCCAACGAGCGGCATCACGAATATGCAACGCTCGAGCATCTGCTGCTCGCCTTGATCGACGATGCCGATGCGGCAGCTGTCATGGGTGCATGCAATGTCGACCTCGACGCGCTGCGCAAGACGCTGATCGAATACGTCGACAACGAACTCTCCAATCTTGTCACCGGATATGACGAGGACTCCAAGCCCACCTCCGGCTTCCAACGCGTCATCCAGCGTGCCGTGATCCATGTTCAATCGTCCGGACGGGAAGAAGTGACGGGGGCGAATGTCCTTGTCGCGATCTTTGCCGAGCGCGAAAGCCATGCGGCCTACTTCCTGCAGGAGCAGGAAATGACCCGGTACGACGCGGTCAACTATATCTCCCACGGAATCGGCAAGCGCCCGGGCTCGTCGGAGGTTCGCACGCCCCGGGGTGCCGACGAGGAAGCCGAAAGCAAGCCGACTGCATCGCGCGGCAGCGAGGATGAAGGCGGCGCCAAGAAGCAGCAGGATGCTCTTAAGGCCTATTGCGTCAATCTCAACGAGAAGGCCAAGAGCGGCAAGATCGATCCGTTGATCGGCCGTAACTCGGAAGTCAGCCGTACGATCCAGGTGCTGTGCCGCCGCTCCAAGAACAACCCGCTATATGTGGGCGATCCGGGCGTCGGCAAGACAGCGATCGCTGAGGGCCTCGCCAAGCGCATCGTCGAAGGCAAGGTGCCCGAAGCACTCGCCGACGCCACCATCTTCTCGCTCGACATGGGCACGCTGCTTGCCGGCACGCGTTACCGTGGCGACTTCGAAGAGCGCCTGAAGCAGGTCGTCAAGGAACTCGAAGAATATCCGGGGGCCGTACTCTTCATCGACGAGATCCACACCGTTATTGGTGCGGGCGCCACATCTGGCGGCGCGATGGATGCGTCGAACCTTCTGAAGCCGGCGCTTTCGTCCGGTGCGATACGCTGCATCGGTTCGACGACCTACAAGGAATACCGCCAGTTCTTCGAGAAGGACCGGGCTCTGGTTCGCCGTTTCCAGAAGATCGATGTCAACGAGCCGTCGATCGATGATGCGATCGAAATCATGAAAGGCCTGAAGCCTTATTTCGAAGAGTACCACCACCTGCGCTACTCGAACGACGCCATCAAGTCGGCGGTCGAGCTGTCGGCACGCTATATCTCCGACCGCAAGCTGCCTGACAAGGCGATCGACGTCATCGATGAAACCGGTGCCGCTCAGATGCTTCTACCGCCATCCAGGCGCCGCAAGCTGATTACCGAAAAGGAGATCGAAGCGACGGTCGCGACCATGGCTCGCATTCCGCCAAAGAGCGTTTCCAAGGACGATGAAGCCGTTCTCGCCAACCTGGAGCAGGAACTGCGCTCGGTAGTCTACGGCCAGGATATGGCAATCGAAGCCCTTTCGACCTCGATAAAGCTGGCGCGCGCCGGGCTCCGCGAGCCGAACAAGCCGATCGGCGCCTACGTCTTCTCCGGTCCGACGGGTGTCGGCAAGACGGAAGTGGCCAAGCAGCTTGCTTCGTCGCTCGGCGTCGAGATGCTGCGCTTCGACATGTCGGAATATATGGAACGGCACACGGTTTCTCGCCTGCTCGGCGCACCTCCCGGTTATGTCGGCTTCGACCAAGGCGGCCTTTTGACCGACGGCGTCGACCAGCATCCGCATTGCGTGGTCTTGCTCGACGAGATCGAGAAGGCGCATCCGGATATCTACAATATCCTGCTGCAGGTCATGGACCATGGCGCGCTGACTGACCATAACGGCAAGAAGATCGACTTCCGCAACGTCATCTTGATCATGACGACCAATGCGGGCGCGTCGGAAATGGCCAAGGCTGCAATCGGCTTCGGCTCGTCCAAGCGCACCGGCGAGGATGAGGAGGCGCTAACCCGCCTGTTCACGCCGGAATTCCGCAACCGTCTCGACGCGATCATTCCCTTCGCATCGCTGCCTACGGCCGTCATCCACAAAGTCGTGCAGAAGTTCATCATGCAGCTGGAGGCTCAGCTTTCTGAGCGCAACGTCACTTTCGACCTGCAGGAGGAAGCGATCGACTGGCTGGCGGAAAAGGGTTACGACGAGAAGATGGGGGCCCGCCCACTTGCCCGCGTCATCCAGGATGCGATCAAGAAGCCACTGGCGAACGAAATCCTCTTCGGCAAGCTGAAGAAGGGCGGCGTCGTCAACGTCACCGTCGGCCCGAAAGAAGACGGCAAGCCCGGCATCATCCTCGAAGCGATCCCCGAATCCGCGCCAATCAAGCCGAAGCCGGAAGCCGAAACCGTTCATCCGGAAACTGACGATGAGGATGACGGCGAGCTGAAGACGAAGGCAAAGGCCAAGAAGGTGGCGGTTAAGAAGGCGAAGGCCGAGATCAGGGACGCACCGAAGAAGGCGAGTGCTGTGCCAAAGGTCCCGCGGAGGAAATAGTCTTTCGCATTGACTGAATGTAGAAGGCCGCAGCGATGCGGCCTTTCATATTATTGGGTTTTCGGGGCCGCAAGGCCGTTCCAACAGGCCAGCCTCGTTCCTGCCCTGGGCTAACCCGCCGACATCAGGACGAGGGCTTGCCGGTACTCGGGAAAAGTCGAACCGCACCGAAGCCGACAAGCCGCGACGTTGCTGTGATGGCGCGCAAATGGTCAGCAGGATTTTCCGATCTCAACGGAACACTAGATCGAGAGCGTGTTAACATTCTTGAGCCTTGGCGCGATCAGCAGTCTGTGGCCGCCTGGCGGGTCGCGAGCTCGCCGAAATTCATAGGCTTGACACTTGCCTGAACCTCCACCGGACTGACTGAAGGGGCGGAAGAACCTTTCTCCCACGTCGCAGCAGTCATTTGACGGCTCTGCAAAGATCTTGAAACCTAGTTCCCAAGTTCGCCCTTTATCTTTTCTGCATTCGCGGCGAGCACGTCGCCGTCCTCCATCTTGCCGGAATGTGGCTTGAGGGCAACGCCCTCGTGGCGCGGGATGACGTGGAAGTGCAAGTGGAAGACGCTCTGGCCTGCGGCCGGTTCGTTGAATTGGCAGACCAGGACGCCGTCGGCGTCGAAGGCCTCTTTAACGGCCTTCGCGATCTTCTGGACGACGGGAATCGTCTGCGCGAGGACCGTGGGGTCGGCATCGAGAATATTGCGCGACGGCGCCTTCGGTACGACAAGGACATGGCCGGGTGCCTGCGGCATGGCGTCCATGAAGGCTACCGTATGGCTGTCCTCATAGATGCGGTGCGACGGGATCTCGCCGCGCAGGATCTTGGCGAAGATATTGCTGTCGTCGTAAGCGGCGCTGGTCATCTCGAAATCTCCTCGTTCTCCGGTGATCGGGTATCGCAGCAAAGGCGCTGGCGTCAATCCTCCTGCTGCCGTTCGCCTTTGCGGAACGGACTGTGCTCGGCGAGTATCTCGTTCATGTGCTCGACGTCCTCTCGTTCACGTTCCAGATAGTCGGCAATCGCGCGCCGCAGGCCGGCATGGGCGACATAATGCGCCGAATGTGTTGTCACCGGCAGGTAACCGCGCGCCAGCTTGTGTTCGCCTTGCGCGCCCGCCTCTACGCGCTTCAGGCCCTTGGCGAGCGCGAAGTCGATCGCCTGATGATAACAGACCTCGAAATGCAGGAAGGGATGCTCTTCGACGCAGCCCCAGTGCCGGCCGTAGAGCGTATCAGCGCCGATAAAGTTGATGGCTCCCGCGACATAGCGGCCGTTGCGCTTGGCCATCACCAACAGGACATCTTCAGGCATACGCTCGCCGATCAGCGAGTAGAACTTGCGGGTGAGGTATGGCCGTCCCCATTTGCGGCCGCCGGTATCCATGTAGAACGCGAAGAATTGGTCCCAGATTCGTTCGGTGAGATCGCTGCCGGTCAGCCAGTCGATGCTGATGCCGTTTTCGAGCGCCGTGCGTCGCTCCTTGCGCAACGCCTTGCGCTTGCGCGAGGCCAGGGTTTCGAGGAATTCCTCGTGATTGGCGTAGCCCTCGTTGATGAAATGGAACTGCTGGTCGGTCCGGTGCAGGTAGCCTTCGGTCTCAAAAACACCGATTTCGTCTTCCGGCACGAAGGTGACGTGCGCCGATGAGATGCCGAGGCGGCGGACGACTTCCTTCAGACTTTCTGCAATGGCGTTCTGGATCGGCCGCCGTTCAAGACCCTCGGCAACGAGCAAACGTGGACCGGTCGCCGGCGTGAAGGGGATCGAACATTGCAGCTTCGGGTAATACCGCCCGCCGGCTCGCTCGAACGCATCTGCCCAGCCGTGGTCGAAGACGTATTCGCCCTGGCTGTGACTCTTCAGATAACCGGGCAGAGCGCCGATCAGTTCGCCCCTTTCCGTCTCAAGCAGCAGGTGGTGGCCGAGCCAGCCGGTTTGTGCGGTGGCAGAGCTTGACTCTTCGAGCGCGGAGAGGAAGGCGTGCGACAGGAAGGGGTTATAGGCGAGCGTCTTGCCTTCCTTAGACGTTCCGGAAAGCCGGGACCAGCTTTCTGTGGAAATCGCGGTGAAGGACCGTTCGACGCGGATCGATAATTCGTCTGTCATGGAGCAAATGCGAGGCCCTTGGGAGGAGGATATTGGCTCCCCTTCAGTCTGCGCATGATCTTGTCCAAAAAGCGAGCGTCAAACCGAAACGCGGGGATCGAAACCTTCAAACGTCATCTGATCGGCATTCTCGAATGTGTGCTTGCGCGCCTTCTCGTCGCGGACAGTCCAGGTGATGACCGGGATGGCCTTGGCGCGCTGGCCGGTGATGAAGGCGTTTGGCAGATCGGCGAAGAAATAAGAGATGAAATCGAGGCCGATTTCCATAGCCCGTTCATGGTTCGCGAATTCTTCCGGCTTGTTGCCGCCGGCGGTGAGGCCGAGCGGGTAGGGCGCGTTCAAGGCTTTGAGGTCGCGCAGCAGCCAATGGTCGAAGCTCATGAGCGCGACCTTGCCGTCATAGGCTTCCAGCACGTCGACCACCGCTTCGGCAAAGCCCTCGTCGTCCGCCTCGCGGCCCTTGAGTTCGAGGATGAGCGGAACCTTGCCTTTGACGAGATCGAGCAATTGTCTGAGCGTCGGGATCTTGTCGGGCGTGCCGCCGACGGACAAAAGGCCGAGTTCCCTCGAGGTGCGCTCGCGGATATCGCCTTTTATATTGCAGAGACGTTCGAGGTTCTCGTCATGAAAGATGACCGGTACGCCATCTGATGCATAATGGAGATCGCATTCGATCGCGAACCCGGCGTCGACGGCGCGGGCAAAGGCGGTGAGCGTATTTTCCCAAATGGACTTGTTGGAGTCGTGGTAGCCGCGATGGGCGACCGGCAGTTCCTTGATCCAGGCGGCGGAGGTCATGACGCAATTTCCATGAGGGCATCTATTTCGACGGCGGCATTGAGCGGCAGCGCCGCCATGCCGACGGCGGCACGGGCATGCTTTCCCGCCTCCCCGAGGACGCCGGCGATGAGGTTCGATGCGCCGTTGATGACAAGATGCTGTTCGACGAATTCCGGGGTGGAGGAGACGAAGCCGTTGAGCTTGACGACGCGTTTGATGCGGCCGAGATCGCCGCCCAGCGCCGCCTTCGCTTGAGCGAGAATGTTGATGGCGCAAAGCTCGGCGGCGCGCTGACCGGCGGGGACGTCGACATTCCTGCCAAGATGCCCGCTCACGACGACCTTTCCGCCTTCGAGCGGAAGCTGGCCGGAAATATGGAGCATGTTGCCGTTGATCACATAGGGAACATAATTGGCAGCGGGTGCGGCCGCTTCCGGCAGAGTTATCCCCATTTCCATCAGGCGGGCCGCGATTTCATTCGACATTTTCGTCTCCGCTTTTTGTTTCAGTTCTTCAAAAAATTATGCATCGGGACTAGAATCTTGCGTATGACGGTTTCGAGCCTCGATTTGGCCGAAAGCGTTCTTATAACATCGCGGCCGAGTCCAACAGGAGATAATGGATGTTCCGACCGAGTCTTGCCGCCCTTCTTCTTGCCGGCGTCGCAACGGGTGCCTGGGCGGCCGCGCCTGCCTCCGGCGCTGCGATCGCCTCCGGTCTTGTCGCCCACCGGGCGATCTACGATCTCGAACTGAAGGACGCAACCGAGCGCTCTGGCATTGCCGGCATGTACGGGCGCATGGTCTACGAGTTCAACGGCAACTATTGCGACGGCTTCACCACCAATTTCCGCTTCGTGACGCAGATCAACACCGGCGACAGCACCCGCGTCAGCGACCAGCAGACGAAGACTTTCGAGAACGTGAAGGATCGCCGCTTCACGTTCGAAACGAAGTCTTTCACGGACGATCAACTCGACAAGGAAGTCAACGGCGAGGCAAACGACAAGCCCGACGGCGTGACAGTCGATCTGACGCGCCCTCAGAGTAAAGAATTGCAACTCGCAGAAAGCCGCTTCCCGACCGAGCACATGCTCGACGTGATCGAGAATGCCAAGGCAGGCAGGCGCTTTTTTGAAGCCCGCGTCTTCGATGGCTCGGATGACGGGGACAAGCCCCTGGCGACGACGACCGTGGTCGGCAAGCAGATGACGCCGGTTGCCGGCGACGAGGCGGATGCGGGCAATGCCGGCGCATTTTCCAAGACGGCCGTCTGGCCGGTGACGATTTCCTATTTCAACGAGAATACGAAATCGGACGCTCTCCCGGTCTATCGCATGTCCTTCAAGCTCTATGAGAACGGCATTACGCGCGATCTCACCATGGATTATGGTGATTTCGTTCTGACCGGCAGGCTCGCGAAGCTGGAAATGCTGGATAAGAAGGCCGACACCTGCAAGTGACCGCTGGCGGCATTGTGGCGCATCTTGGACAACGAGATATGCCCTTTTTCTCTTTTTTGGGTGCATAATGGAAGTGCAGGACAGACATTGTCCTGCCCGAGTCTGCCGCCGTTGACGGGGCAGTGCCGATAGGGGGTGGGATAATGAAGAACTTGTCACGGATTGCACGTTTGGGTCTTGCGGTCGCACTCGTTGGTGCCGCAGCCGCGTTATCGGGCAGTCATGTGATGGCCGCCGATTGCCATGACAGGCCCAACGCTGGCGTCGACTGGAGCGAATGTACGAAGAAGAACCTGATGCTTGAAGGCAGTGACTTCGAAAAAGCTAGTCTCGCAGGCACGGATCTGTCGCAGACCAGCCTCAAGAATGCGAACCTTGCCTCGGCAAACCTCGAGAAAGCGACCCTGATACGCGCTTGGCTCGAAGGCGCAAAGGCCGATGGGGCGAGGTTCGACAAGATCGAGGCCTATCGGGTTGTGTTCCAGAATGCGTCGGCGCAGCGCGCTTCTTTCATCAGCGCTGAGCTGCAGCGCGCAGATTTCACTGGCGCACAGCTTTCGGGTGCGAACTTCGAAAAGGCCGAGCTGGGACGCGCAACTTTTGAAACGGCCGTATTGACCGGAGCCAGGTTTGCGCTTGCCAATCTCTCCCGCGCCGACCTCAGCGGCGCGAGCTTCGATGGTTCGATCGATTTTGATCGCGCCTTCATGTTTCTGACCAGAATAGAGGGGCTCGATCTCTCCGCTGCAACAGGGCTTCAGCAGTCACAGATCGAACTGGCCTGCGGCGACACGTCGACCAAGCTTCCTTCCGGTCTCACGACGCCGAAGAACTGGCCCTGCGCGACGGACTGAGCGGGCTCGCAACGCGGCAATGAAATCAATGTCCAGCGAGAGGCGCCGGCATGAATTTCACATTTGCGATTGGCGACATCCATGGCTGCCTGGAGCCGTTGAGAGAGATGCTTGATCGCATCGGGACATACGCACGCGAAGGTACGGTGGTTTTCATCGGCGACTATATCGACCGCGGCCCGGACAGCAAGAAAGTGATCGATCTCCTGATGAACGGATCGGGCAGAAAATCCTGGCAATGGGTATGCCTGAAGGGAAACCATGAGGATATGATGGTGCGTGCCTGGGCTGACGATGACGAGCGTATCTGGTGGTTGGAAAACGGCGGTTTTGAAACGGAACTTTCCTATGGGGGCAAAGTGGCCGCAAGCCATCTGCTGTGGGCAAGTCAGCTGTCGATGATGTATGCCGATAGGCACCGCATCTTTGTCCATGCGGGCGTTGTTCCGGATTTGCCGCTGGAGATGCAGGCCTCCCAAGACCTGCTCTGGCTTCGGGTTCCCGACGATTATTCAGCGGACTATTGGGGAAAACACCTGTGTCATGGACACACGCCGTCGGACGCGAATCCGCGGACCGTCGGCAACCGTACGAACATCGACAGCGGATGTGTGTTCGGCGGTCCGCTTTCCTGCGCCGTGTTTGAAGATTCGCTGGCCGGCGGGCCGGTCGAGTTTATCCAGGTGCGGGCCTAGGGGCAGTCATGGCGGTTTTTTTCAGCGCACGCCTTGCATTTTCGGTGGATCGACGGTAAGGGCAGCCGCATTCCACACGTAAGGCATGGGATTGTCCGGGAGAAATCCGGATTATTCCGCCGGTGGCATCTTCGACGAGGATGCTGTTCGCCTTGCGGAGGTTCAACCGGAAAAGGAGTCAAAGGCATGGCATTGCCTGATTTTTCTATGCGCCAGCTTCTGGAAGCTGGTGTTCACTTCGGCCACCAGACCCATCGCTGGAACCCGAAGATGAAGCCGTACATTTTCGGCGATCGTAACAACATCCACATCATCGATCTGGCTCAGACCGTTCCGATGCTTTCGCGCGCCCTGCAGGTTGTCAGCGACACCGTTGCCCGTGGCGGTCGCGTTCTCTTCGTCGGTACCAAGCGTCAGGCCTCCGAGCTCATCGCTGACTCGGCCAAGCGTTCCGCCCAGTACTACGTCAATTCACGCTGGCTCGGCGGCATGATGACGAACTGGAAGACGATCTCCAACTCCATCCAGCGTCTGCGCAAGCTCGACGAAATCCTTTCCAACGAGGCCCAGGGCTTCACAAAGAAGGAACGTTTGAACCTCGAGCGCGAGCGCGAGAAGCTCGACAAGGCTCTTGGTGGTATCAAGGACATGGGCGGTACACCGGACCTGATGTTCATCATCGACACCAACAAGGAAAAGATCGCGATCGACGAAGCCAAGCGCCTTGGGATCCCGGTCGTCGCAATCATCGACTCGAACTGCGATCCCGACCTGATCGATTATCCGATTCCGGGCAACGACGACGCCTCGCGCGCCATCGCTCTCTACTGCGACCTGATCTCCCGCGCCGCTATCGACGGTATCGCCCGTCAGCAGAGCGCATCGGGCCGCGACCTTGGCGCTTCCGTTGAAGCTCCGATCGAGCCGACGCTCGACGAGGCTCAAGCCTGATAAACTGGCGGGCGGACCTTCAGGTCCGTCCAGCTTGACTGGGTTGGGAAAGGCCGCGCGAGACTTTGCGAAGCTCCGGCGGCCTTGACCTTTTTAGGGCGGTAGGTTCAGGCCGGACCGCCCGACGAATTCTGCTATGACGCGTCTTCATCACGCTGTCATACATAAAGGTACATTTCGTGCCTCAATCCGGTGGCGCAGATCATTTTGCGGACACCGTAAACCGACAAGAGGAAGCTTATGACCGAGATTACGGCTGCAATGGTGAAGGAACTGCGCGAAAAGACCGGCGCAGGCATGATGGACTGCAAGAAGGCTCTAGCTGAAACCAATGGCGACATGGAAGCGGCGATCGACTGGCTGCGCGCCAAGGGCATCGCCAAGGCTGACAAGAAGTCGGGCCGCACTGCCGCCGAAGGTCTCGTCGGTGTTGCTAGCGAAGGCACCAAGGCCGTCGTGGTCGAAGTCAACTCCGAAACCGACTTCGTTGCCCGTAACGACGCTTTCCAGGATATCGTCCGGGGCATTGCGAAGGTTGCCGTTTCGACCAACGGTTCTGTCGAGGCCGTTGCTGCTGCGACCTATCCGGCTTCGGGCAAGTCCGTTGCTGACACGATCAAGGACGCGATCGCCACCATCGGCGAAAACATGAACCTGCGCCGCTCGGTTGCGCTCTCTGTCGAGGACGGCGTCGTGGCCACCTACATCCACAACGCCGTTTCCGACGGCCTCGGCAAGCTGGGCGTTCTGGTTGCGTTGAAGTCGACGGGCAACAAGGAGGCGCTGAACGCCATCGGCCGCCAGATCGCCATGCATATCGCTGCGACCTCGCCGCTCGCCATCCGTCCCGAAGAAGTCGACGCCGCTGTCGCCGAGCGCGAACGCAACGTCTTCATCGAGCAGTCGCGTGCTTCCGGCAAGCCGGACAACATCATCGAAAAGATGGTTGAAGGCCGCATGCGCAAGTTCTTCGAAGAAGTCGCGCTGGTTTCCCAGGCTTTCGTCATCAATCCGGACCTGACCGTCGGTGCCGCACTCAAGGAAGCTGAAAAGACCGTGGGTGCGCCGATCGAGATCACCGGCATGGCGCGCCTGCTGCTCGGCGAAGGCGTCGAGAAGGAAGAAACCGACTTCGCGGCCGAAGTCGCAGCTGCCGCCAAGGGCTGATATAACCTCATATAATGTGAAAACGGCAGGGCATCGCGTGACAACGCGGTGCCCTTCGTGTATCCGGCAATCATGCCAACATACGAGGAGCCAAGATGTCGTCAGAGCCTGTCTATAAACGCGTTCTACTGAAGGCTTCCGGCGAAGCACTCATGGGCAGCCAGGGATTCGGTATCGACGTTGCGGTAGCCGACCGCATCGCATCGGATATCGCCGAAGCCCGTCAGATGGGCGTCGAAGTCGGTGTCGTCGTCGGCGGCGGCAATATCTTCCGCGGCGTGGCCGTCGCCTCCAAGGGAGGCGACCGTGTGACGGGCGACCACATGGGCATGCTCGGTACGGTGATCAACGCGCTGGCGCTTGCGACGTCGTTGCGCAAGCTGAACATCGATACGGTCGTGCTTTCGGCCATCTCCATGCCGGAGCTTTGCGAGAGCTTCTCGCAGCGCGCGACGCTCTACCATCTGTCGATGGGCCGTGTGGTCATCTTCGCCGGCGGCACCGGCAATCCGTTTTTTACAACCGATTCTGCCGCAGCGCTTCGGGCCGCCGAAATGGGCGCCGAGGCGATCTTCAAGGGCACCCAGGTGGACGGAATCTATTCCGCCGACCCGAAGAAGGATCCGTTTGCGACGCGTTTCGACCGGCTGACGCACCAGGAAGTACTCGACAAGGGGCTTGCCGTGATGGACGTCGCGGCTGTCGCCCTCGCACGCGAAAATTCCATTCCGATCATCGTCTTCTCGATCCACGAGAAAGGCGGTTTTGCTGAAATCTTGACGGGCGGTGGCCTCAAGACCATCGTATCGGACAACTGATTGAGAGACAGCGCTGCGACGGCTGCGCTTCTTCGACTGACAGGAGTATTGAGCATGACTGAAGCTACAGACATCAAGGAACTGAAGCGCCGTATGGACGGCGCCATTTCCGCATTCAAACACGATATCGCATCGCTGCGTACCGGCCGCGCCTCGGCCAACATCCTGGACCCGGTGACGGTTGAAGCCTATGGTTCGCGCGTGCCGCTCAATCAGGTCGCCAACATCACTGTGCCTGAGCCGCGCATGCTTTCGGTGTCTGTGTGGGATAAGTCGATGGTGAGCGCCACGGAACGTGCGATCCGCGAGTCGAATCTCGGACTGAACCCGATCGTCGATGGCCAGAACCTGCGCATTCCGTTGCCGGAACTCAACGAAGAGCGTCGCAAGTCGCTGGTGAAGGTCGCGCATGACTACGCCGAAAAAAGCAAGGTTGCGATCCGCCATGTGCGCCGCGATGGCATGGACGGCCTTAAGAAAGCCGAAAAGGACGGCGTCATAAGCCAGGACGAAAGCCGGGCGCAATCAGATCGTGTGCAGAAGATGACGGATGAGATGATTTCCGAAATCGATCGCTTGCTTGCCGACAAGGAAAAGGAAATCATGCAGGTCTAGGGCTTTGCCTGCGCCCCTGGAGACCGGACGGGAAATGTCGGAACCAGTATTCTTGAGTATGCCAGAACATGTTGCCATCATCATGGATGGCAACGGCCGTTGGGCAAAGCAGCGAGGGCTGCCGCGCGCAATGGGTCACCGCAAAGGTGTGGAAGCTGTTCGCGAGACCGTGCGCGCCGCAGGCGATGCCGGCATCAAGTACCTCACGCTCTTTGCCTTTTCTTCGGAGAACTGGCGCCGGCCGGAAGCGGAGGTCTCGGACCTCATGGGATTGCTCAAGGCCTTCATCCGGCGCGACCTCGCCGAACTGCATGCGCAAAATGTGCGCATCAGGATCATCGGCGACCGGCATAGTCTTCGCAGTGATATCCTCAACCTCCTGCTCGAAGCCGAGGAGACGACGCGGGACAATACCGCGTTGACGCTGGTCATCGCCTTCAACTACGGCTCGCGCGACGAAATTGCCAGAGCCATGGCGAGCATCGCCCAGGATGTCGAGGCCGGGCGGTTGCGAGTGCAGGAGATCACACCCGAGCTCATCAATGCTAGGCTGGATACGGCCGGCATTCCCGATCCCGATCTTATCATTCGCACCAGCGGCGAGGAGCGCCTTTCGAACTTCCTTTTATGGCAGGCCGCTTATTCCGAGTTCGTCTTCGTGCCGGAATTCTGGCCGGATTTCGGCCGCGAGCTCTTTTATGCCGCGCTCGAGAAGTTCGCGGCACGCGACCGCCGATTCGGCGGCCTGTCGCCGCAGGCCGCGGCAGTAGGCACCTGAGGGATGCAGCAGGAACTGAAACTCCGCATTATCTCCGGCGTTGTTCTGGCGATCATCGCGCTCGCGGCGACCTGGTACGGCGGCTTTGCCTTCCGCCTGCTCTCGGTGGTGATTGGCCTGCTTATCTACTATGAGTGGTCGACGATCACGCGGCTGCAAACCGAACAGCCCGTCGCAAACGCTGCAGGCTGGGTGGGGCAGGTGGCCATCGCGGCGGCAATCCTGCTTGGACGCTTCGATTTTGCATTGAGCCTGCTTGTCTTCTTTCTTGCGATTGCTATCGGCTTCGTGGCGGCGCAGAGCGCCAGCCGCTGGTTTCCGGCAGGCATCGTCTATGCCGGGTTGACCGGCATCGCGCTTGCCGAAATCCGGGGCGGGGATGCTGCAGGGCTGCAAGCCATGCTTTTTGTCTTCGCAGTGGTCTGGGCAACCGATATCCTTGCCTATTTCGTCGGCCGAGCAGTCGGTGGACCAAAGCTCGCACCGAAGATCTCGCCGGGAAAGACCCAATCTGGTGCTTTGGGCGGCGCAGTTTCGGCTGTGGTTGCGGGCAGTGTGATCGCCTATTTCCTCATTCCCGAGGCTGACTGGCTGATGGCGGCGGCCGTCGCCTTCATTCTTTCCGTCTGCAGCCAGGCAGGCGATCTCTTCGAATCCTTCATCAAGCGGCGCTTCGGCGTGAAGGATTCCAGCCATCTCATTCCGGGACACGGTGGGGTGATGGATCGCGTCGACGGGCTGATATTCGCTTGTTTTGCAGCCTTCTTGCTCGCGACATTATTTTCCCTGATAAAGGGTGACGGCATGGCGCCACTGGGCGCCGCTTTGTTCGGGTTATGATATCTGCGCTGGGCGCAGCGGAAGGATTTATGGAAGGCATGACCGGTATATTCGGCTTTCTGACGGGCTATATCATCCCGTTCGTTCTGGTCCTCTCGTTGCTCGTTTTCGTGCACGAGATGGGCCACTATCTGGTCGGCCGCTGGAGCGGCATCCGCGTGCTCGCTTTTTCTGTCGGCTTTGGACCAGAACTTGCGGGCTTTACCGATCGGCATGGAACGCGCTGGAAGATTTCGGCGATCCCGCTTGGTGGCTATGTACGCTTCTTCGGCGACGAGGATGCTTCGAGCAAGCCGGACATGGATAAGCTCGAATCGATGTCGGAAGCAGATAGGGCGCGCTCATTTGCCGGCGCGAAGCTCTGGAAGCGGGCAGCGACGGTGGCGGCAGGTCCCATCGCCAACTTTCTGCTTGCGATCATAATCTTTGCGGTTCTGTTCTCGATCTACGGCCGCTCGATCGCCGATCCGGTCGTCGCCGAAGTGAAGCCGGAGAGCGCTGCCGCCGAAGCAGGAATCCTGCCCGGTGACCTGCTGATAGCCATCGACGGCGGGAAGGTCGATACGTTCGACGATGTGCGCCGCTATGTAAGCGTTCGCCCGGAACAAAGGATCGTCGTTACCATCGAGCGGAACGGCGAGAAGATGGATCTGCCGATGGTGCCGAAGCGCACCGACATGACGGACCAGTTCGGCAACAAGATGGAGATCGGCCTGATCGGCATCGTGACGAACCAGGAGGTCGGCCATTTCCGCGTGCAGACATATACGCCGCTTGCAGCCCTGGAGGAAGGCTGCGTTCAAACCTGGCATATCGTCACCGGGACTTTCAAATATATCGGCAATCTTTTCGCGGGCTACATGAAGCCCGATCAGCTCGGCGGGCCGATCCGTGTGGCCCAGGCGTCCGGCCAGATGGCAACGCTCGGTGTTGCAGCCCTGCTTCAGCTTGCCGCGGTGTTGTCCGTTTCCATCGGATTACTGAATTTGATGCCTGTTCCGGTACTTGATGGCGGGCATTTGATGTTCTATGCGATTGAGGCGGTGAGGGGAAAACCCTTGGGGGCGTCGGCCCAGGAAATTGCATTTCGTATTGGTCTGGCTATGGTCCTTTCACTGATGGTTTTTGCGACCTGGAATGACATCAGCGCGTTGATAGGTTAATGCGCCGGGTGAGGGGAAATTACCGTTTATTTACGATGTTTCAAAGCTGTAGTGGCGAATGGGTCACGCTTCGAAATGAAGTAAACAGAAATTAACTTGCTGCCTTGCTTGTAGGGCAAAAGCGGGTAAAACGACACACGTGCCGGAATCGGGTTCGCCTGGCGACGGGGACGAGAAAAAAGGTAATGGGTGAAATGAAGGCTGGTTCAAGATTTTTGAACGCAGTATCGGCGGTTGCGCTGTCTGCAGGTATCGTTGCTTCGGGCGCAGGCGCAATTACAATCGTCTCTGTGACGTCCGCTGAAGCAGCAGTTATTCAGCGGATCGATGTGCGTGGAGCGAGCCGCGTCGGCGCCGAGGCAGTCCGGTCGAATCTCACAATCGCCCCAGGCCGTAACTTCTCCAATACCGACATCGATGACTCCGTAAAGCAGCTCTACGGCACCGGATATTTCTCCGATGTCAAAATCTCCGTCTCCGGCAGCACGCTGGTCGTGACGGTCGAGGAAGCGCAGCTCGTCAATCAGGTCGTTTTCAACGGCAATCGCAAGGTCAAGGATGACAAACTGGCCTCGGTTGTACAGACGCACGCCTCCGGTCCCTACAACGATGCGCTCATCCAGGCAGATATCGCGGCGATCAAGGAAGCCTACGCGGCAACGGGCCGCAGCGAAGTGCAGGTCACGACGCAAGTCGTTCCGCTAGGCGAGGGCCGCGTCAATCTTGCTTTCGTCATCGATGAAGGCGACCGCACGAAGATCGCAGCCATCAATTTCGTAGGCAACAATGCCTACAGCACCAATCGTCTGGCTGCCGTCATCAGCACCAAGCGCTCGAACTTCCTCTCGTTCCTGACCCGCAAGGACGTGTACAGTGAAGATCGCCTGCATGCCGACGAAGAGGCGCTGCGCCAGTTCTATTTCAATCGCGGCTATGCCGACTTCAAGATCATCTCGTCAGATGCTGTTTTTGATGAATCCACGAACAAGTACACGCTGACATTCAATATCGAGGAAGGTCCACGTTACGACTTCGGTCCGGTAACCGTGCAGTCGACCGTCGAAGGCGTAACCGGCGAGCAGCTTCAAGGCCTGGTGGAGACGCGTGAAGGCGAAGTCTATAGCGCCAAGGACGTCCAGAGGTCCATGGAGGCCATTTCGGATCAGGTTGCTTCGGCGGGCTATCCGTTCGCCCGCGTGACGCCGCGCGGTAACCGCGACCTCGGCAACAATACGATCGGTGTCGAGTATCTCGTCGATCAGGGCGAGCGTGCCTACATCGAGCGCATCGAGATCCGCGGCAACAGCCGCACGCGCGACTACGTCATCCGCCGCGAGTTCGACATGAGCGAAGGCGACGCCTTCAATCAACAGATGGTCACCAAGGCGAAGCGCCGCCTCGAAGCGCTTGGCTTCTTCTCGTCGGTGAACATCTCGACCGCGCCGGGCAGCTCGCCTGACCGCGTCGTTGTCATCGTCGATGTTCAGGATCAGTCGACGGGTTCGTTCGGGATCGGTGCCGGTTACGCGGCAGGCGGCGACGGTCTGATCCTGGAAGCGTCCATCGAAGAAAAGAACTTCCTGGGTCGTGGCCAGTATATCAGGGTTTCTGCCGGTGGCGGTGTCGAAGGCTCGCAGAGTTATGGTTTGAGCTTCACCGAGCCCTACTTCCTCGGTTATCGCCTTGCGACCGGTTTCGACCTCAATCACAGCGAAACCTCGAGCAACGACAATTACGACTACACGGAAGATAGCGTCGTGCTTCGCGCGACGGCGCCGATCACCGAGGATCTCGCGACGACGTTCCGCTACAACTTCAAGCGGATGGAGTACGATGCCGACGGCAGCGATCTGTCCGATCTTTCGACACCCTATCAGGATCTCGTGAACGATGGACCATGGATCCGTTCATCGATTTCCAATACGTTGACCTATAACACGCTCGATGACATGACGCTCCCGCGCGAGGGTATATATGCGACCTTGACGCAGGAAATTGCCGGCTTGGGAGGCGACTCTCAGTTCTACAAGATCTACGGGAAGGCGCGTTACTATCATCTACTTGCTGACGATGCCGATATCATCGGGTCTGTTGCGGCAGGCGCGGGCCACGTTGTCGGTCTCGGCAAAGACCTGAACATCTTCGACCAGTTCACATTGGGCAACAACGACATCCGCGGCTTCGAGAACAAGGGTATCGGCCCTCGCGTTGGCGGCGGGCCGGATGATCCACTCGGAGGAACGACTTATTTTACCGTCTCGGCGGAGGCAACCTTCCCGATGCCCGGCTTCCCGCGGGACTTTGGCCTTCGTGGCGCGGTCTTTGCTGATGCGGGTACATTGTTCGGAAATGATGTTGACGTGAGTTCGCCGGAATTCGTGAGAGGCGATAGCGCGGAGCTTCGTGCGTCCGTCGGTATCGGCCTTGTCTGGCAGTCGCCATTCGGCGCGCTGCGCGTCGACTACGCGATTCCGGTCGTGAAGGAAGATTACGACCAAACGCAGTACTTCAAGTTTGGCATCAACAACCAATTCTGATATCGGCAATCCAGAATCGAAAACTGGAGCTTTGCCGGTGGAGCAGAACAATTTCTTTCCGCCCCGCGACGGCGTCAAACTTTCCGAGTTGGCGCAGTATCTCGGGGCGGAACTTGCCGATCCCGTAAATGGCGACATCCTCATCCGCTCGGTGTCACCGGTCAGCCGTGCGAAGGCGGGTGATCTTTGCTACATCATTTCACGCAGGAGCCGTGCGGAGCTTGAGACCTGTCAGGCGTCGGCAGTTCTTTGCGAGCCCGCGATAAGATCGGCGGTACCTCCTCATATTCCCGTTCTCTTGGCGAAGAATCCCCATGCCGCGTTTGCGATGGCAGGCGGATATCTCCATCCGGCTGCACTAAGGCCGCTGGCAACAATGTCTTCGCCGGCAGAGATCGCAGCGACTGCGGTTGTCGATCCGACAGCGCGGCTGGAACCGGGCGTGATCGTCGAGCCTTTGGCTATCATCGGCGCGAATGCGGAAATCGGTCAGGGAACACGGATCGGCGCCGGCGCGCTTATCGGTCCGGGTGTCAAGATTGGTCGCGATTGCACGATTGCCGGCGGTGCCAGCGTGATATGCGCGCTCTTGGGCAATGGCGTGATCGTCCACAACGGTGTGCGTATTGGCCAGGATGGCTTTGGCTATGCGCCAGGCTCCAGAGGCATGGTCAAGATCGTTCAGATCGGCCGGGTCATCATCCAGGACAACGTCGAGATCGGCGCGAACACGACAATCGATCGCGGCACGATGGACGACACGGTCGTCGGCGAGGGTACAAAGATCGACAACCAGGTACAGATAGGCCACAACGTCAGGATTGGGCGTCATTGCGCGATCGTTTCTCAGGTCGGCATCGCCGGCAGTGCGGTTATTGGAAACGGTGTGCAGATCGGCGGCCAGACAGGTATTAATGGCCATATTACGATCGGCGATGGCGTACAGATCGCGGCAAAGAGCGGCGTCATTCAGAGCATTCCTGCCGGCGAGCGTTATGGCGGCATTCCGGCACGTCCGGTAAAGGATTTTCTTCGAGAGTCGGCCGAGATCATGGCGCGCGCGAACGCTCGGGCTCATAAAACGGGAGATCAAGAATGACTGAAGGGGTCAAGGAGACGCTTGCTTCGGCAGATATCATGGAGATCATGAAACTTCTGCCGCATCGTTATCCGTTCTTGCTGGTCGATCGAATTATTGAGATCGATGGCGATGATTCCGCGATCGGCATCAAGAACGTCACTGCCAACGAGCCTCATTTCACCGGTCACTTTCCCGAGTCGCCGATCATGCCGGGTGTGCTGCTGATCGAAGGTATGGCGCAGACGGCGGGTGCGATCTGCGCGCGCAAGGATGGAACGAGCGGTAACCTCGTCTACTTCATGACCATCGACAACGCACGTTTTCGCAAGCCTGTCATCCCCGGCGATAGGGTCGAATTTCATGTGAAGAAGCAGAAGCAGCGCGGCAATATCTGGAAGTTCCATTGCGACGCCAAGGTCGACGGCGCATTGGCTGCGGAAGCCGATATCGGCGCGATGATTCTTCGTAAGGACGAGGCATGAGCACGATAGCAGGGAGCGCCCGCATCCATGCCATGGCCGTTGTCGAGGACGGCGCGGTCATCGGCGAAGGCGTGACCGTCGGTCCGTTTTGCCATGTCGGCCCGAAGGTTGTTCTCCATGACAATGCCGAACTGCTGGCGCATGTCGTGGTCACCGGCAGAACCGAGATCGGCAAAGGCACCCGGATTTTCCCCATGGCGGTCATCGGCGGCGACCCCCAGAGCGTGCACCATGGCGGCGAGGAGACGACGCTGACGGTGGGCGAGAACTGCACGATCCGCGAAGGCGTGACGATGAATACCGGCACCGCCGATTTCGGCGGCAAGACAATCGTCGGCGACAACAACCTGTTTCTCGCCAATTCCCATGTCGCCCATGACTGCCGTGTCGGCAATCACGTCATCATGTCCAACAATGTCATGCTCGCGGGGCATGTGACGATCGAGGATCGCGTCATTCTCGGCGGCGGATCGGCCGTGCATCAGTTTACGCGGGTCGGCCGCCAAGCCTTCGTCGGCGGCCTTTCTGCTGTGAGCTACGATGTCATTCCGTACGGGATGCTCAATGGAAATCCTGGATTGCTGGGTGGTCTCAACGTTGTCGGCATGACGCGCGCCGGGATTGATCGCGCTGTCATTCATACGGTGCGGCGCGCTTACAAGGCGATTTTTGAAGGATCAGGCTCGATCCGTGACAACGCGGCAGCAATCCGCAACGAATATGCCGATTGCGAGCCGGTGATGCAAATCCTTGATTTCATTGCCGCAGAAAGCGACCGCGCGTTGTCGTCGCCGACGCGAGGGCAGAAAGGCTGACCTTGTCTCCCGCCGGTGATACCGACAAAGGCCGTCTGGCGATCATTGCGGGAAACGGTCTTCTGCCGTCTTATGTCGCCGAGGCGGCACGGGCAGCTGGCGAGGATCCATTCGTCATTTCACTGAAGGGCGAGCTCGACCGGTCATGGGAGGGCTACGACCATGCAGTCATAGGTGTCGGTGATTTGTCGGCGCTGGCAGAAATTTTCAAGCGCAACAACATCACTCGCGTCGTCATGTCCGGCGGCGTTCGCCGCCGCCCCGAATGGCGCGAAGTGCGACCGACCTGGCGGACGGTCGCAAAGATGCCGGGTGTGGTGCGTACGCTGCTTTCGGGCGGTGACAATACGGTGTTGCAGATGGTCATCAAGCTCATTGAGGATGACGGACGGCGCGTCGTCGGCGCGCAGGATATTGCCCCCGACCTGCTGGCGGCTGTCGGGCCGATCGGCGCTATGTCGCCGGGTAATGAGGACAAGATCGATATACTGAAGGGGGCAGCCGCCGCCGAAGCGCTGGGTGCTCTCGATATCGGGCAAGGGGCAGTCTCCGTCGGCGGGCGCATCGTGGCGCTCGAAGGCGCGGAAGGGACCGACGGCATGCTTGAGCGCGTCGCATCGCTGCGTGCCGCCGGGCGTATATCGCCGCGCCGCCGTGGCGTGCTGGTCAAGCTCTGCAAGCCGCAGCAGGATGTCCGCGCCGATCTTCCATCGATCGGCCTATCCACGGTGATGAATGCCAAGGCGGCGGGCTTGGCAGGAATCGCAATCGAGGCGGGACGTGCTCTCGTGCTGGACCGCCAGGCTGTTATGAAGGCAGCCGACGAAGCCGGGCTCTTTGTCTGCGGGCTCGATCGCGGCCTGCCGTCTTGGGGGCTGCGATGAAGATCGCGATCGTGGCAGGCGAGGTTTCCGGAGATCTTCTCGGAGCCGATCTCGTGGATGCACTGAAACGGAGGCATGCCGGCATTGAACTTGTCGGCGTCGGCGGCGACGCGCTCGAGGCACAGGGGCTGAAATCGCTCTTCGATTTTTCCGAGCTTTCGATCATGGGCATCACGCAGGTGCTCAAAAAATTGCCGAAGCTCGTCGCCCGCATCAGGCAGACGACGGCTGCAATCATTGCGGCAAAGCCCGATATTCTGGTCGTCATCGACAGCCCGGATTTCACTCATCGCGTTGCCAAACGCGTCCGCCAAGCCCTGCCAGGACTGCCGGTCGTCAATTACGTCTGTCCCAGCGTTTGGGCGTGGAAGGAATACCGCGCCCAGCAGATGCTCGGCTATGTCGATCATGTCCTGGCCGTTCTGCCGTTCGAGCCCGCGGTGATGGAGCAACTCGGCGGACCGCAGACGACTTATGTCGGCCACCGGCTGACGGCGGATGCGGATTTGATTGCCGCCAGGCATGGCAGGTCAGAAAAGCTCAAGACCGACGCGGAGGGCAGGAAAACGATCATGCTGCTCCCAGGCTCGCGCCCGTCGGAGATCACAAAACTGCTTCCCCATTTTCGCGATGCCGTCAACGAGCTCGTCGCCCGCGGCGGCACAATGCGGTTTCTCATGCCGACCGTGAGCCGCAGGGAATCAATGGTTCGCGACTTGGTGAAGGACTGGGAAACGAAACCCGAGATCCTGACGGGCAATGAACAGAAATGGCGGGCTTTCGCGCAGGCCGATGCGGCAATGGCTGCTTCGGGGACCGTCATTCTCGAGCTTGCGCTTACAGGCGTGCCGACGGTCTCAGTCTATAAGACAGACTGGATTATCACGATGATGACGCGGCGCATCAAGACGTGGACCGGCGCAATCCCGAACCTGATCGCCGACTATGCCGTCGTCCCAGAATATATCAACGAGGTCGTTCGTGGTGCAAGCCTAGCGCGCTGGATGGAGCGCCTTTCCAGCGACACGCTCCAGCGGCGCGCAATGCTCGAAGGTTTCGAACTTGTCTGGAACCGCATGCAGACGGAAAAGCCGCCTGGCGAGAAAGCGGCGGATATCATTCTCGACATTCTGGACAAGAAAAAACCCGGCCGTCTCTGACCGGGTTTCTTTCCGGGCGAGAGCGGCTTAGC
Organism: Rhizobium etli 8C-3; assembly: GCF_001908375.1. NCBI lineage: Bacteria > Pseudomonadati > Pseudomonadota > Alphaproteobacteria > Hyphomicrobiales > Rhizobiaceae > Rhizobium > Rhizobium etli. The sequence goes on from NZ_CP017241.1 coordinate 1,858,427, forward strand.
GCTTTGAAACCGGAACGTAGTCGCGCAGCGGTTCGCCGATATAGAGCTGGCGCGGACGGCCGATGCGCTGCTGCGGATCCTCGATCATTTCGTTCCACTGGGCGATCCAGCCGACCGTGCGGGCCAGCGCAAAGAGGACCGTGAACATCGTCGTGGGGAAGCCCAGCGCCTTCAGCGTGATGCCGGAATAGAAGTCGATGTTGGGGTAGAGCTTCTTTTCGATGAAGTATTCGTCGGTCAGAGCAATGCGTTCCAGCTCCATCGCAACTTCGAGAAGCGGATCGTCCTTGTGGCCGAGTTCGGCGAGAACCTCATGCGTCGTCTTCTGCATGATCTTGGCGCGCGGATCGTAGTTCTTGTATACGCGGTGACCGAAGCCCATCAGGCGGAACGGGTCATTCTTGTCCTTGGCGCGGGCAATATATTCCGGAATGCGCTCGACCGAGCCGATTTCCGAAAGCATGTTGAGCGCCGCCTCGTTGGCACCGCCATGAGCCGGGCCCCAGAGGCAGGCAATGCCGGCCGCGATGCAGGCGAACGGGTTAGCGCCCGAAGAGCCGGCGAGACGAACTGTGGAGGTCGAGGCGTTCTGCTCGTGATCGGCGTGCAGGATGAAGATACGGTCCATGGCCCGCGAGAGGACCGGGTTCACGACATATTCCTCGCACGGAACGGCGAAGCACATCCGCAGGAAGTTCGAGGCGTAGTCGAGATCGTTCTTCGGATAAACGAAAGGCTGGCCGATATAGTATTTGTAGGCCATGGCCGCGATAGTCGGCATCTTGGCGATCATGCGCAAGCTTGCAACCATGCGCTGGTGCGGATCGGTGATGTCTGTCGAGTCGTGGTAGAATGCAGACAGAGCGCCGACACAGCCGCACATGACGGCCATCGGATGGGCGTCGCGACGGAAGCCGGTGAAGAAGCGAGACATCTGCTCGTGCACCATGGTGTGATGCGTGACGCGGTAGTCGAAATCCTTCTTCTGAGCAGCCGTCGGCAATTCGCCGTAAAGCAACAGATAGCAGACTTCCAGGAAGTCGCCATGTTCGGCAAGCTGCTCGATCGGGTAGCCGCGATGCAGCAGGATGCCTTCATCGCCGTCGATATAGGTGATCTTCGATTCACAGGAAGCGGTCGAGGTGAAACCAGGATCGTACGTGAAGGAACCGGTGTTTTTATAGAGTGCACCAATATCGATGACATCCGGACCGATCGTTCCGCTTTTCACGGAAAGATTGGCGGTTCTGTCGCCGATTTTGATTGTTGCGCTTTGATCCGTCATGCTGATCCTCCAAACTGGCGGCGGCGCCATAAAAGCGCCATAGGGTTAAGCGTCCTCTCCGATAGCTATATGATCACGGCGCCAATGCCAAGTTACCGTGGCGCCATTTTGTGCATTGCAGTATCAACTTTTAGACACTCCTGCGATGTCGGAGGCGCATAGCGGAAGCCAATGATTTAATTCGGCTTTTTGTAATCCGATTTTTTTGTCTTTTTTCAATCGATTATTGCTGTTGAGACGCTCGCAGGGCTGCATTTAGGTTGTATTCCAGGGTGGCGAGCCCTTGGTGCATGCCTTGAGTTGAAAACGAGCGAGCTGCAAAATCGGCTTTCGCAAAATATCGCCGGCATGTAGTGCCATCCTGCTCTTTGCGCTTTTGGAATACGGGAGAAGCCTTCGGAAAACACAGGGCTCTCGCCTGCCAATAGCGCCACCGATCAGCCATTGTGGCGGCATTGCGAGGTCCCTCGAGGGGGCGGTAAATGGCGACCAAGGAGGCGCTTACGGCTTCAAGAAGTAGCCGATACATGCAGCCGGCAGGTGTGACCCACGCAGCCTGTCCGCTGCGGCATCGTCGCTCCAATAAGATACGGTCCTTGCTATCGCGATCACAGGTGCGAAACCCTCCCAAGGCAGGGCATGGCAGGCTGGCAATCACGCATGCAGGTATGATCATGCAGGCATGATAATGATGAAGGAGGAGCGCGCCTGCGGCGCTGTCTTTTTAGTCGGATAAGCTCAGGGCACGCGCGGAAAAGGCTGAGGCCGAGCGACAATCCGACAAACAACCACGTTGAGCTCGGAAATAGCGATCATATGGAGCAAGACCAGGTTGGTGGAGCGCTTCTTTAAGATCGCCGGCGCTGGTCCGGTCACCAGCGCTGCAGCGAAGGCTTGCATATCCCTGCAGCCAGCACGCAGTGCTTCACGGCCGCGGTCGCTCAGGTCAAAACACTGAGCATGGCCATGGGCACTGACCGAAGATGCAGCGAAACCTCCGAGCCGCCGCGAACCGATCGCCGCTTCCAGGCCAGAAAAACCGCGCATGGATCCCGCGTGCGCGGAACAGCGCCTGCCGATCCGGCGCAATCCTTCTTGCGGGTGAAAAACCTTACGGAAAACCCGTGCCGTCGAACCGCCCTTTGGACAACGCCTTGGCGAAGCGCGATCGCCCTGGACCCGCCACCACGAGACGCGGCGACGCCTTTCGCGACTACGCGCTGCCGGTCAATGGTAGCGGCGGATTAGGCCGACGAGCTTACCCTGAACCTTGACGCGATCGGGTCCGAAGATGCGCGTCTCGTAGGCCGGATTCGCCGCCTCAAGCGCGATGGATGCACCCTTGCGGCGGAACCGCTTCAACGTCGCTTCCTCGTCATCGACAAGTGCCACGACAATGTCGCCGGGACTGGCGGTGCTGGTATTGCGGATGATGACCGTGTCGCCATCGAAGATACCAGCATCGATCATCGAATCGCCCTTGACCTCAAGTGCGTAGTGTTCGCCGGTACCGAGCATATCGGCCGGAACGTTGATGTCGTGGGTGTTGTTCTGGATCGCCGAGATCGGCACGCCTGCGGCAATGCGGCCCATGACGGGAACCGAAATGGAGCTGTTATGGTCTTCGTTCGCCGGTTTCGGCGCAACGGCCGCAGGTTGCGGCTTGCCGAGGCTGCCCTGGATGACGCTCGGCGAAAAGCCGCGGCGGGGCTGGATGCTCGGACTATAGGCTTCCGGTAGTTTGATCACTTCCAGGGCGCGGGCGCGGTTCGGTAGGCGACGAATGAAACCGCGCTCTTCGAGAGCGGTAATCAGTCGGTGGATGCCGGACTTTGACGCCAGATCCAGCGCATCCTTCATCTCGTCGAAGGATGGCGGAACGCCGGATTCCTTCATACGCTCATGAATGAAGAGGAGAAGCTCCTGTTGTTTGCGTGTCAGCATCGAAGTTTAACCTCAGATTCGTGAAACAAAGCCAGAACGGACACTATATGTTCCATATGTGTTCCGCAAGTGCCTAAATTTTCGTAAAACTTCGTCTCAACTGCGTTCTTTTTCCGAAACTTTTGTTTGCCGGGCAAGCGCTTTCAGCTTGCATTGACCACAGAGCGGCACACATCTTCATCACAGGGAAACGGAGACCTTATGCCATGCTGCATCCGTTGGATCATGTTGTTCTACCGGTCACCAACATCGATCTCGCGCGCGAGCGGCTGGGACGATTGGGGTTCACGGTTGCCGCCGAGGGCCGTCATCCTTTCGGCACGGTGAATGCTTGCGTTTACTTCGCCGACAAGACCTATCTCGAGCCTCTTGGCGTCGCGAATGCGAAAGAATGTGAAGAATCAGTGCGGCACGGAAACGTCTTTGTGGCGCGCGACCAGGCATTTCGTTTCCGGTGCGGCAATGACGGATTCTCTGCGGCAGCATTCAGCACCGAGGACGCGGACGCCGATCATGCCCATTTCGTGCGTGCGAGAAAGAGCGGCGGCGCGATGCTGGAGTTTTCGCGCCAGATCAAGATGCCGGACGGCTCGCAATCGACAGGCACTTTCAAGCTTGCCTTTGCCGCCGATCTTCGGGCGCCGGATTTCTTCCTCTTTGACTGCCAGCGCATCAATGCCTTTCCGGCCGATCGCAGTGCGCTGGAAAAGCATGCGAATGGTGCAACCGGCATCTCGGAGATCGTGCTAAGCGCCCCCGAGCCTGAAGCCTACGGCTCGTTCCTTCAGTTGGCCCTGTCTACGACGGAAATCGGGCGGACCCCGTTCGGGGTTGCGATCGCAGCAGCGAATGCCAGGATCAGTGTGCTGTCGCCGGAAGGGATGGAGGCTTATTTCGATTCGGCGCCGTTAACCGTGGATAAGGGGCTGAGAGGCAGCGCTATCGTTTTCCGCACCACCGATCTTGCCGTGACAGAAGCGCTTTTGGCTGATAACGGGATGCCCTATACACGCAAGAACAACAGAGTTCTGGTGAAGCCTGCGCCCGGCCAAGGTGCGATCTTCGCCTTCGAGGAGACCCGATGAGCAATACGAATTCAGAAGTCGCAGTCGGCGAAGGTGCCGGCCGCGTGGTATTTTCCAACAGTGGCAAGCTGTCGCTGATCGCAGGGGCATGCGAAATGGAGAGCCGCGACCATGCCTTCATGGTCGCAGGCACGCTCAAGGAGCTTTGCGGCAAGCTCGGCGTCGGGCTCGTCTACAAGACCTCCTTCGACAAGGCGAACCGCTCATCGCTGTCGAGCAAACGCGGCATCGGGCTGGAGAAGGGCTTGGAAGTCTTCGCCGACCTCAAGAAGGAACTCGGCATTCCGGTTCTGACAGATATCCATTCGCAAGAGCAATGTGCGCTGGTCGCCGAGGTCGTGGACATTCTGCAGATCCCGGCCTTCCTCTCGCGTCAGACGGACTTGCTTGTGGCGGCTGCGAAGACCGGCCGTATCATCAACGTCAAGAAGGGCCAGTTTCTCGCTCCCTGGGACATGAACAATGTTCTTGCCAAGCTGAATCAGAGCGGCAACCCGAACGTTCTGCTTTGTGAGCGTGGCGCATCCTTCGGTTACAACACGTTGGTCTCCGACATGCGCGCGCTGCCGATCATGGCGGCAATGGGAGCTCCGGTCATTTTCGATGCGACACATTCCGTACAGCAGCCCGGCGGCCAGGGCACGACCTCGGGCGGGCAGCGGCAGTTCGTCGAGACGCTGGCGCGGGCAGCCGTTGCAGTCGGCGTTGCAGGTGTCTTCATCGAGACCCACGAGGACCCGGACAATGCCCCCTGCGACGGCCCCAACATGGTGTATTTGAACGACATGCCTCGGCTTCTGGTAAAGCTTCTGGCTCTCGACGCCGTCGCCAAGGCGGCGTGATACTGGCCGAAGCTGCCCGCAGTCAACGGGCGAGCGCCATCCTTTCGCTTGGGTACGGCCGCGTTGGAGCGGACGCCGTTGCGTCCTCGAGAAGGAAACGGGCCAGCAGGTGATTGAGGTGTATCGCCTCGTCACCGAGCTCGCGGCAGGCGGCACTTGTCTGTTCAACCATCGCCGCGTTCTGCTGCGTGACGCTGTCCATAGTATTGACGGCGGCGTTGATTTCCAGGAGAGCGGTCGTTTGTTCGCCAGAGGAACGCACGATCGACTCGATTAGCGCGGTGACCTTCAGAACCTGCCGATCGATATTGCTGAGCGCTTCACCGGTGCGGCTGACCAAGGCGACGCCGGCCGAAACCTGGCTGGAGGACGTCTCGATCAACTGCTTGATTTCCTTTGCGAGATTGGCGGAGCGGCCAGCAAGGTCACGCACTTCCTGCGCAACGACCGCAAAACCTTTTCCGGCCTCGCCCGCGCGGGCGGCTTCCACGCCGGCATTGAGCGCGAGCAGGTTGGTCTGGAAGGCGATTTCGTCGATAACGTTGATGATCTCGCCGATCTGCGCGGACGAGGTCTCGATCTTCTCCATCGCAGCGACCGCCTCGTGCACGACGGTTGCCGAGTAGCTGGCGCTTTCCTTCGTCGCCGTCATCATCACGTTCGCTTCATTGGCGCGTTCCGACGAGTTCTTGACGGTGACCGTGATCTGGTCGAGCGCCGAGGCCGCCTGCTCCAGCGAGGCGGCTTGATGCTCGGTTCGCCGGGCCAGATCGTCTGTGCTTTCGCCGGAGGCGGTCCTCACTACATTCGTCACGCTCGAGATTTCCTTCATCGCTTCGGAAAGCGTGCGAACGCTCGAATTGAACTGCTCGCGCAGCTTTTCGTAGGTTGCGTCGAAAGGCTCGCTAAGCTGGACCGTGAGATCGCCGCGCGAGAGGCGTTCCAGACCGCGGCTCAGGCTGGCGATGACGCCCTCGCGGACGGCTTCCTCGTCTGCCTTGGCAGCGGCAAGCGCCGCATCGCGCTGCAGTTGGGCCTGACGCTCGGCATCCTGGCGAGCACGGATATTGTTCCGCTCTTCGGCGGATTGGCGGAAGACGGTGACGGCGCGTGCCATCTCCCCGATCTCGTCGGCCCGGCGGCTGAAGGGCACATCCTTCGAGTAGTCGCCGCCCGCAAGGATCGCCATATAGTCGCGCATTGCCGAGAGCGGCACGATGGCGCGGCGGCGAAAGACGTAAAGGCCGCCAAGAAGCAGGCAAAGCGAGACTGCGGCAGCTGCGAGCGTGAGTGCCGAAAGGATGCGTGTCTGTTCGGCGGCGTCCCCTTCAGCGGATGCCAGGAAAGCGTTCGCCATATCGACTAGTTCGTTGACGGCGTTTTCATGGATATGAAAATTCGTCGCAAGCCTTTCGAAGGACGCCGGAATGACTGCGGAGTCATTCTTGACGATGGCGGGCGCAAGTTCGTCCTCAATCACCTTCCAGAACACGCCGCCTTTGACAAGGACATCGCTAAGGAGCTTCTGCTTAAGTTCCGAGCTGAGGGCGGTCGCCAGCCAATATTTGCGGCGGTCCTCGTAGGCGGGCTTTCAGACATTTCCGATTCGCTCGACGTTCTTCCTGGCAACGTCGGGGCGCTGCACCGCTTCGAGCGCGAGCATGCAAGATTCAACGAGGTAGAGGGGCGGCGGCAGAATATCGGCGACGAGATCTTTGCCATAGATGATTTGCTTGTACATCTCGCCGTTTACCCGCAGCTTGTTGAAGGCGTAGTTCTGTATGCCGATGGAAGCGATCAATCCCGCGGCGACGACCATCGCGAATATAGCAAGGCTGCGTGCAATATTGAGTTTCATCCTGCGCCCCCTGAATTGAAACAGAAAACAGATGCTGTTCGTTTGAATTGTTCTGGAATTTGCCAGTGACCTGAAACCCTGAAGGTTTCGTATAATCAGGCGGATTTGGACCGCGCGAGGAAGCGCATCATGCAATACTACTAGCCAAAGACCTGGGCAGTATTTCCTCACTGGGTATAATTGTAATATTGATTGGTTACCGACCGATAAATTTACAGCCGCATCGAAAGTGTGAGGGGCCCAAAAGCCGCGGCCGGCAGGGATCGATCAGGTGGCGAACGGCTTCTTCAAAAGCCTGACATATTCGGGCGATAGGCCATGCCATGCCGTGTGTCGTCGGTGTGGCATTGTAATTTGCGTGCCTTCGATTAAACAGGCTTCGAACGAATTATCACCCACCGAGCAGGAAGAGATCATGACTGCAATTACCGACATTATCGCCCGCGAGATTCTCGACAGCCGTGGCAATCCGACCGTTGAAGTCGATGTCTATCTCGAAGACGGCAGTATGGGCCGTGCGGCTGTGCCGTCCGGCGCCTCGACCGGTGCGCATGAGGCCGTCGAAGTTCGCGACGGCGGCAAGCGCTATCTCGGCAAGGGTGTTGAAAAGGCCGTCGAGGCTGCCAACACGGAAATCTTCGACTCGATCGGCGGCATCGATGCCGAGAACCAGATCCAGATCGACAACATCATGATCGAACTGGACGGCACGCCGAACAAGTCTCGCCTCGGCGCCAATGCCATCCTCGGCGTATCGCTTGCCGTCGCCAAGGCCGCCGCCCAGGCCGCCGGCCTGCCGCTCTATCGATATGTTGGCGGTGCCAGCGCGCATCTGCTGCCGGTTCCGATGATGAACATCATCAACGGCGGCGCGCATGCCGACAATCCAATCGACTTCCAGGAATTCATGATCATGCCGGTCGGCGCCGATTCGATCCGCGAAGCGGTTCGCATGGGCTCGGAAGTCTTCCACGTCCTCAAGAAGGAGCTCTCTGCCCAGGGGCACAACACCAATGTTGGCGACGAGGGCGGCTTTGCACCGGGCTTGAAGAGCGCGCCCGAAGCGCTCGACTTCATCATGAAGTCGATCGAGAAAGCCGGCTACAAGCCGGGCGATGACATCTACCTCGGTCTCGATTGCGCTTCGACGGAATTCTTCAAGGACGGCAAGTATGTGCTGGAAGGAGAGGGCCGCACGCTTGAATCGGGCGCCATGGCTGAATACCTCGCCGATCTCGCCGGCAAGTACCCGATCATCTCGATCGAAGACGGCATGGCTGAAGACGACTGGGACGGCTGGAAGGCCCTGACTGATCTTGCAGGCAAGACGGTGCAGTTGGTGGGCGACGATCTTTTCGTCACGAACTCGGAGCGCCTGCGCGACGGTATCCGCATGGGTGTCGCCAACTCGATCCTCGTGAAGGTCAACCAGATCGGATCGCTGACCGAAACGCTCGACGCCGTCAACACCGCCCACAAGGCAGCCTATACCGCCGTCATGTCGCACCGCTCGGGCGAGACCGAAGACTCTACGATCGCCGATCTCGCCGTCGCGACCAATTGCGGTCAGATCAAGACCGGGTCGCTGTCGCGCTCCGATCGTCTGGCGAAGTACAACCAGCTGATCCGCATCGAGGAGGGCCTTGGTCCGCAGGCTCGCTACGCTGGACGCTCGATTATCCGCGGCTGAAAGCCCTTAAAAATCAGATGCTTGAAACCCGCGCTTCACCGGCGCGGGTTTTTTGTCGATCTGATTTCACAGTCAACGGACGGTTAATCTCTCATGCGTAAGCTCCCATAAAGGTAATGCGTTTCAGAGCACGTGCGGGTATGTGGACAAAGCATCATAAGAAGAGAAAGATCGGCCGGTTCGTCATTCCGGCCATGACGGTCGCTTTTCTCTCCTATTTCGGTTATCACTGCATTCACGGAGACTATGGTCTGCGGGCCACGGAAGGCTTCGAGAAGCGCCGGACTGCGCGTGAACGTGAGCTTGCGGTCTTGAAGGAGAAACGCGAACATCTGGAACAGCAAGTCGCGCTGTTGAGTGATGGCTCGCTCGACAAGGACATGCTGGACGAAAAAGCCCGCTACCAATTGAACATGTCGCGGGCCGACGAAATCGTCATATTCAACTCCTACACCAATTAACCAGAAATCGGTTAATTGGTGTTTATGTAGCTTTATCAATAATTTAAACTAGAATACGTGCCATGCATTTATGGCATTGCTGTGGCTAAATTTCTTCCCTATGGTACGCGCCACCTAAGAAACGACAAACCCATAGGGAGGGTTGAATGGCGCCGCGAAAGACCGCGACCGTTTCCAGCCGCAAAACCAGCGCAAAACCTCAGAGCAAGCAATCGAATGGCGCGGCTATCGCCGATTTCGACCGTGATACCGAACTTAAGGCCTATCGCGAAATGCTGCTCATACGGCGTTTCGAGGAAAAGGCAGGCCAGCTGTACGGCATGGGCTTCATCGGCGGTTTCTGTCACCTTTATATCGGCCAGGAAGCCGTTGTCGTCGGCATGCAGTTCGCGCTCAAGGAAGGCGACCAGGTCATCACCGGCTACCGCGATCACGGCCATATGCTGGCGACCGGCATGAGCGCGCGCGGCGTGATGGCGGAACTGACGGGACGCAGAGGGGGCTATTCCAAGGGGAAGGGCGGCTCCATGCACATGTTCTCCAAGGAAAAGCATTTCTACGGCGGCCACGGCATCGTCGGCGCCCAGGTTTCGCTCGGTACCGGACTCGCCTTCGCCAACAGATATCGCGGCAATGACAATGTCAGCGTCGCCTATTTCGGAGACGGAGCGGCCAACCAGGGTCAGGTCTACGAAAGCTTCAACATGGCGCAGCTCTGGAAGCTGCCCGTCATCTACGTGATAGAGAATAACCGCTACGCCATGGGCACCTCGACCGCCCGCGCGACCGCGCAGGCTGATTTTTCCAAGCGGGGCGTGTCCTTCGGCATTCCGGGCATGCAGGTGGACGGCATGGACGTGCGCGCCGTCAAGGCTGCTGCCGACGAAGCGATCGAGTACTGCCGTTCCGGCAAGGGTCCGATGATCCTCGAAATGCTGACCTATCGCTATCGCGGCCATTCGATGTCCGACCCGGCGAAGTATCGTTCGAAGGACGAAGTCCAGAAGATGCGCTCCGAATCCGATCCGATCGAGCAGGTGCGCCTGCGCCTCATCGAGAAGGGCTGGGCGTCGGAAGAAGACCTGAAGTCCATCGACAAGGACGTGCGTGATATCGTCGCCGACAGCGCCGATTTCGCCCAGGCCGATCCGGAGCCGGATGTATCCGAGCTCTACACCGACATTCTGCTATAATCGGGGAGGGAACCCATGCCTATCGATATCCTCATGCCCGCCCTCTCTCCGACGATGGAAGAAGGCACGCTGTCCAAATGGCTCAAGAAGGAAGGCGACAAGGTTGCTTCCGGTGACGTCATCGCCGAAATCGAAACCGACAAGGCGACGATGGAGGTCGAAGCCGTCGACGAGGGCGTGATCGGCAAGCTCCTGGTCCCGGCCGGTACCGAAAACGTCAAGGTGAACGCCAAGATCGCCGTGCTGCTGCAGGACGGCGAATCGGCCTCGGACATCTCCACGGCTGCTCCCGCCGCACCGCCGGCTCCGGCTCCCCAGGCCGAGGAAAAGCCGGCCACCCAGGCGCCCGTTCCGGCAGAGCCCAAGGCTTTCGTTCCAACCGATCCGGAAATCCCGACGGGCACCGAGATGGTGTCGACGACCGTTCGCGAAGCGCTTCGCGACGCCATGGCCGAAGAAATGCGCGCCGACGAGAGCGTCTTCGTCATGGGCGAGGAAGTTGCCGAATATCAGGGCGCCTACAAGGTAACCCAGGGCCTCTTGCAGGAGTTCGGCCCGCGCCGCGTGGTCGATACCCCGATCACCGAGCACGGCTTTGCCGGCGTCGGCGTCGGCGCTGCGATGGCCGGCCTACGGCCGATCGTCGAATTCATGACGTTCAACTTCGCCATGCAGGCGATAGACCAGATCATCAATTCCGCCGCCAAGACACTCTACATGTCTGGTGGCCAGATGGGCGCACCGATGGTCTTTCGCGGCCCGAACGGCGCGGCTGCCCGCGTTGCCGCCCAGCACAGCCAGGACTACGCCGCCTGGTACTCGAGCATTCCGGGCCTCAAGGTTGTCATGCCGTACACGGCATCGGACGCCAAGGGCCTGCTAAAGGCCGCCATCCGCGATCCGAACCCCGTCATCTTCCTCGAGAACGAAATCCTTTACGGCCAGCACTTCGACGTGCCGAAGCTCGATAACTTCGTTCTGCCGATCGGCAAGGCCCGAATCCACCGTCCCGGCAAGGATGCGACGGTCGTTTCATGGGGCATTGGCATGACCTATGCCACGAAGGCGGCCGCCGAACTCGAAAAACTCGGCATCGACATCGAACTGATCGACCTTCGCACCATCCGACCGATGGATCTGCCGACCGTCATTGAATCGGTGAAGAAGACGGGACGCCTGGTCACCGTCGAGGAAGGATATCCCCAGTCGTCCGTCGGCACAGAAATCGCCACCCGCGTCATGCAGCAGGCCTTCGACTATCTCGATGCACCGATCCTGACGATTGCCGGAAAGGACGTTCCAATGCCCTATGCCGCCAACCTCGAGAAGCTGGCTCTGCCGAACGTCGGCGAAGTCGTCGATGCGGTGAAGGCCGTTTGCTACAAATAACAAGGGGAGGGTATTTCGATGCCTATCAACATCACGATGCCAGCCCTTTCTCCGACGATGGAAGAAGGCAATCTGGCCAAGTGGCTGGTCAGGGAAGGCGACGCCGTCAAGTCCGGCGATGTGATCGCCGAGATCGAGACAGACAAGGCGACAATGGAAGTCGAAGCCGTCGATGAGGGCACGATTGCCAAGATCGTGGTTCCGGCGGGTACGGAAGGCGTTAAGGTCAACGCGCTGATCGCGGTTCTTGCCGGCGAAGGCGAGGACGTTGCTGCGGCTGCAAGCAGCGCGGGTTCGGCCGCTTCGGCTCCTCGCGATGAAGTTGGCAAAGGTGGCGCGCCTACCGCTGCCCCGCTTGCCGCAAATGCCAATGTGAGCCCGAATGCTGAGGTGGCGCTGCAGGCCGCCCCGAAGGACGAGGGCGGCACGCGCACCTTCTCCTCGCCACTCGCGCGGCGTCTGGCCAAGGAAGCCGGTATAGATCTTTCCGCAATTGCCGGTTCCGGCCCGCGCGGCCGTGTGGTTAAGAGCGATGTCGAGGCCGCCGTCGCCGATGGCGGCGTTAAAGCGGCTCCCGTTGCTGTGGCGCAGCAGGCTGCCGCGGCCCCGGCTCCGGCCAAGGGTGCACCGGAAGAGGCTGTTCTCAAGCTCTTCGAGCCAGGTTCCTACGAGCTGGTGGCGCATGACGGCATGCGCAAGACGATTGCCCGCCGCCTGGTGGAATCCAAGCAGACCATCCCGCATTTCTACGTCACCGTCGATTGCGAACTGGACGCGCTGCTGGCGCTTCGTGCCCAGCTCAACGATTCGGCCCCACGCAAGGATAATGCTCCCGCCTACAAGCTGTCTGTCAACGACATGGTCATCAAGGCGTTGGCGCTCGCGTTGCGAGACGTTCCGGACGCGAATGTGTCCTGGACGGAAAACAACATGGTCAAGCACAAGCATGCCGATGTCGGCGTCGCCGTCTCCATTCCGGGCGGGCTGATCACCCCGATCGTCCGCAAGGCTGAAGGAAAGACGCTGTCCGTCATCTCCAACGAGATGCGTGATCTCGGCAAGCGCGCCAAGGACCGCAAGCTGAAACCTGAGGAATACCAGGGCGGCACGACTTCGGTCTCGAACATGGGCATGATGGGGGTGAAGGACTTCGCAGCCGTCGTCAACCCGCCGCATGCGACGATCCTTGCGGTCGGCGCCGGCGAGCAGCGCGTCATCGTAAAAAAGGGCGAAATGGCGATCGCCACCGTGATGAGCGTCACGCTTTCGACCGACCACCGTTGCGTCGACGGTGCGCTCGGCGCCGAGTTGCTGCAGGCCTTCAAGGGCTATATCGAAAACCCGATGAGCATGCTTGTCTGATCATTGAGCGGAGACGGAAATGACGAAGACCGTTCTTTGCTATGGCGACTCGCTGACCTGGGGCTACGATCCGGTTTCGCTGGGTCGGCATGCCTATGAGGACCGCTGGCCATGCGTGCTGCAGGCAGCGCTTGGCAATGCGGCGCATGTCATTCCGGAAGGCTTGAATGGCCGGACGACCGCTTTCGACGACCATCTCGCCGATTGCGACCGCAACGGTGCACGCGTCCTGCCGACGATCCTGCAGACGCATGCGCCGCTTGATCTCGTCATCATCATGCTCGGAACCAACGACATGAAGTCGGTCGTGGCGGGATCGGCTTTTGCCGCCTGCCAGGGCATCGGCCGTCTGGTGCGCCTGATCCGCAATCATGCCTGGCCCTTCGAATTCGATGGGCCCGACATCCTGATCATAGCACCGCCGGCGATCTGCGAGACGGGTAACGTGCCTTTTGCCGCTTCGTTCCCGGGCGGGATCGAGGAATCGGCAAAACTTGCAACCCTTTACCGTGACCTTGCCGATGAACTCGGCTGCGGTTTCTTCGACGGCAACTCCGTCGCGAAGACGACGCCGATCGACGGCATCCATCTCGATGCGGAAAATACCCGCGCTCTCGGGCGCGGGCTGGAATCGACAGTTCGGATGATGCTGGGGCTCTGAACATGGCCTCTTTCGCCGCGCTGCGGCCGGCAGAACGGCGGGACGCGGCGGAGCTTGCCATCCTCGTGGACATTGGCTCGCACGGCTTTGCTTCTTGGCTTTGGTTGGCGGAGATGGCGGGCAGCAGCGCCGACACGCCGCTGGAGCGCGGCCGGATGAAGATGAGCCGTGACGGCGCTTGGGGCAATTGGGAGAGTGCAGTGATTGCCGAGGCTTATGGCGAGGTTGCCGGAACGGCGGTGGGCTATCAGCTTGGCGAAGAGATCAGAGCGCTCGCGACGGATCGTCCGGCGCTGGAGCCTGTAATAGCGCTACAGAAGCAGGCGGCTGGAAACTGGTTCATCGGCACGCTGGCCGTCTATCGCCATCTGCGCGGCATCGGCATCGGGATGCGATTGCTGGGCGACCAGATCGAGAAAGCGGGAGACCGGGCCGTCAGCCTGATCACCGCAAGTGATAATGAGGCAGCGCTCGCGCTGTACGAGAAGAATGGATTTTCGCAAGCCGCCCGCGCTGAAGCCGTGGCGCTTTTCGAAGACAGCAGGAAACACGAGTGGGTGCTTTTGACCCGCCTCGCCGGATAAAAAGGGCAGGAAAACATGGCTGAGAATTACGACGTCATCATCATCGGCTCCGGTCCGGGCGGCTATGTCGCCGCCGTGCGTGCCGGCCAGCTTGGTCTGAAGACCGCGATCGTCGAACGCGAGCACCTGGGCGGCATCTGCCTGAACTGGGGCTGCATTCCCACCAAGGCGTTGCTGCGCTCCGCCGAAATTCTCGACCATTCCAATCATTTGAAGGATTACGGCCTCATTCTCGAAGGCAAGGTCAGTGCCGATTTAAAGGCGGTTGTTGGCCGTTCGCGCGGCGTTTCCGCACGCCTCAATGGCGGCGTCGGCTTTCTGATGAAGAAAAACAAGGTGGATGTGATCTGGGGCGAAGCCAAGATCACCAAGCCCGGTGAGATCGTCGTCTCCAAGTCCTCCAAGCCGGTTGTTGAGCCGCAGCATCCGCTGCCGAAGAACATCAAGAGCCAGGAAGGCACTTACACCGCCAAGCATATCATTATTGCGACCGGCGCCCGTCCGCGCGCGCTGCCGGGCATCGAGCCGGACGGCAAGCTTATCTGGACCTATTTCGAAGCGCTGAAGCCGGATGTCTTGCCAAAGTCCCTGATCGTCATGGGTTCTGGCGCCATCGGCATCGAATTTGCGAGCTTCTACCGCTCGATGGGTGTCGATGTGACCGTCGTCGAAGTCCTGCCGACGATCATGCCGGTCGAGGATGCGGAAGTGACCGCCATCGCCCGCAAACAGCTGGAAAAGCGCGGCATGAAGATCTTCACGAGCGCCAAGGTGGCGAAGGTCGAGAAGGGAGCCGGCAGCATAACGGCCCATGTCGAGACGGCTGACGGCAAGATCCAGCAGATCACTGCGGACCGCATGATCTCGGCCGTCGGCGTGCAGGGCAATATCGAGAATCTCGGTCTCGAAACACTGGGCGTGAAGACGGATCGCGGCTGCGTGGTAATCGACGGCTATGGCAAGACCAACGTTCCGGGCATCTACGCGATTGGCGATGTCGCCGGCCCGCCGATGCTGGCCCACAAGGCCGAACATGAGGGCGTTGTCTGCGTCGAAAAGCTCGCCGGCTTGCCGAATGTTCATCCGACCGACAAGGGCAAGGTTCCGGGCTGCACCTACTGCCAGCCGCAGGTCGCCTCTGTTGGCCTGACGGAAGCCAAGGCCAAGGAACTGGGCCGCGACATCCGCGTTGGCCGCTTCTCTTTCGCCGCAAACGGCAAGGCGATCGCGCTTGGCGAGGACCAGGGCCTCTGCAAGGTGATCTTCGACAAGAAGACCGGCGAACTCCTCGGAGCGCATATGGTTGGCGCTGAGGTAACCGAACTGATCCAGGGCTTCGTCGTCGCGATGAACCTCGAGACGACCGAGGAAGAACTGATGCACACGATCTTCCCGCATCCGACCGTCTCCGAATCGATGAAGGAAGCTGTGCTGGACGCTTACGGACGGGTGTTGAACGCCTGATAATTTCCCTTTCCGCCCTCTATCCGAAGGTGGAAACAACGAAAGGAAATCATCATGTCTATGGAGATACAGGCATTGCTTGTCTTCCTCCTGATCGGACTCGTGGCGGGCTTCCTCGCAAGCTTGGTCGTCGGCGGAAGCGGATTGATACGCTGCCTGCTCAGTGGCATCATCGGCGCGTTCGTGGGCGGGTTTCTGTTCAACGCGCTGGGAATATCGCTTGGCATTGAAAATGCATTGGTCGTGCAGATCATTCACGCCACAGTCGGCGCCATGATCGTGGTGTTGATTGCCAGGGCGATAGCTTAAGGAAAACGATGATTATGGAAGGCGTCGGCTGGATAGCGGCAATCATCATCGGCGGTCTGGCAGGCTGGCTCGCCGGAAAGCTGATGGAAGCGCGATACGGCATTGTGCTGAACATCGTGCTCGGCATCGTCGGATCGGTGGTCGCGACCGCCGTCCTGGCGCAGTTCCAAATCGAAGTGGCCGCAGGACGGCTCGGTTACTTTGTCACCGGCTTCCTCGGCGCCTGCCTGCTGATATTCATCGCCCGCCTCGTGCGGCGATAAATGCACATCATGGTTCGAATTGTAAGGTTCGAGCAAAACCCTTATGTGCAGACGGATGACGAAGCCGCATGGGGCGGCGGAAAGTTGATACTGCAATGGTAACCATTCTCGACACGATCAATTCCGACGCCAAGCGCGTGCGGCATCCGGAAAAGGCGAACCGCCCCGATACGGAAGTCATGCGCAAGCCGGACTGGATCCGCGTCAAGGCGCCGACCTCGAAGGGTTATGCCGAAACCCGCGCCATCGTGAAGGAAAACAACCTCGTCACCGTCTGCGAAGAGGCCGGCTGCCCGAATATTGGCGAGTGCTGGGACAAGAAGCACGCGACCTTCATGATCATGGGCGAGATCTGTACCCGCGCCTGTGCGTTCTGCAACGTCTCGACTGGCAAGCCGAACGCACTCGACATGGCAGAGCCTGAAAACGTCGCCAAGGCCGTGAAGGAGATGGGCCTTTCCCACGTCGTCATCACCTCGGTTGACCGCGACGACCTGGAAGACGGCGGCGCTGAACATTTCGAGAAGGTGATCTTTGCGATCCGAGCCGCCTCGCCAGCAACCACGATCGAAATCCTGACGCCGGACTTCCTGCGCAAGCCGGGCGCGCTGGAGCGCGTCGTCGCCGCCAAGCCGGATGTCTTCAACCACAATCTGGAAACCGTGCCGTCGAATTACCTGACAGTCCGTCCCGGCGCCCGCTATTTCCACTCCATTCGCCTGCTGCAGCGCGTGAAGGAACTGGACCCGACGATGTTCACGAAGTCCGGCATCATGGTTGGCCTTGGCGAAGAGCGCAACGAAGTGCTCCAATTGATGGACGACCTGCGAACCGCCGACGTCGACTTCCTGACAATCGGCCAGTACCTGCAGCCGACCCGCAAGCACCACAAGATCGAGAAGTTCGTGACGCCGGATGAATTCAAGTCTTATGAAACCGTCGCCTACACCAAGGGCTTCCTGATGGTGGCATCGAGCCCGCTCACCCGATCCTCGCACCACGCCGGCGACGACTTCGCCCGGTTGAGGGCGGCACGCGAAAAGAAACTGTTGATGGCGGCGGAATAATCAACGAAAGCTTGCATTCTTTGAAAGCCGCGGCGATCCTCCCGCGGCTTTTTCGTTAGAGGATGCCATGGCCTGGTTGAGCGATGTCAGGGATGCTGCCCATCGGTTGAAGACGGCTGATCGCGTACTGGTCATTGGCTGTTCCGGCGGCGGCAAGACCAGGCTTGCGCGGACGATTGCAACGCGCTTCAGCCTGCCTTTCGTTTCCATGGATCGCGAGTTCTTCTGGCTGCCGGGGTGGATCGCACGCGCTAGACCGGAGCAGCGCGCGCTGATAGCCGAACGGATCAAGGGAGATCGCTGGATCATGGACGGAACCAACACGTCCAGCCTTGATCTCCGGCTGCCGCGGACCGATATCGTCTTGTGGGTCCGCATGCCGCGGCTGATGTGCCTTTGGGGCGCCGTCAGCCGCTGGCTGAAGTGGATCGGGCGCACACGGCCGGAAATGACGCCGGGATGCCCGGAGAAGATCGATCTCGAATTCCTGGGCTACATCTGGAACTTCGAGAACAAGCACTCGCCCATGGTTCTCGCCGCCATGGCCGCCCACGGGCCCGATGTGCCGGTTCTCCAGCTAAAAACACGCCGTCAGATACGCGAGCTTCTTGATCTTCTCGGTTCTGCCGCTTAACTGCCGATCATGCCGCAATTCGAAACGCATCACCGCGTCCCGCACTCCGCCGATCAGATGTTCGACCTCGTGGCCGACGTAGAACGCTATCCCGAATTCCTGCCACTCTGCGAAGCCCTGAGCATCCGCAGCTGCAAGGAACGCGACGGCAAGATCTTGCTGATTGCCGACATGACTGTCGGCTACAAGGCGATTCGCGAGACCTTCACCACGCAGGTGCTGCTCAACAAGGGGGAGCGCTTCATCGACGTCAAATATATCGATGGTCCTTTCCGGTATCTCGACAATCGCTGGCGCTTTGAAGAGGCCGGTGGTGACGGCTGTACCATCCATTTCTTCATCGACTACGAGTTCAAGAGCCGGATCCTTGGTGCGCTGATGGGCTCGATGTTCGACCGCGCCTTCCGCATGTTTTCCGAGGCCTTCGAAAAGAGGGCGGAAGCGATCTACCGGTAGCCGTCAGACGGCGCGTCCGGGCAGCTGTTACCGATCGAAGAAATGATCGAAATACCGATTTGCCGGATAGGCATATGCCCCCCGATCGATAAAGTTGCGCCGCGACAGGCAACTTCTCAGGGCCGCGTTGTAAACGAGGCTGAACGGATTGGGCGACCCTCTTCGCCAGGACATCGCCTCGTATTGGCAATATCCAAGAGCCCGATCGTATTTCGCCAGCAAGACCGGATCAGAATCGACGCGGATTCCATGATAGGTCTGATAGTTTGACGGGGCCTCGGCAGCCGATACGCAGCCCAGGCTCAAAACAACTCCCATTGCGGCCAGATATCTCATCGACGTAACCCCTTGCGCAAAGAAATCCGGCATAGGAACGGGCGCCAGTGCTCTTTGTTCCAAGCGCAGGATTACGCCCGGCTTTCCTGGAGTTCGATCAACATTTCCAGTGCGGTTTGTACAGTTGCAAGCCGCACCTTGCCGCGGCCGATATCGCCATAGAGCATCTTGCGGCGGATAAGCTCCCCGTTGCGCGATTTCGCCGCCAGATAAACCAGTCCGACCGGCTTTTCCGGCGAGCCCCCGCTCGGCCCGGCAATTCCGGTCACGGCGACCGCGACGTCGGCGCGGGAGCGGAAAAGGGCGCCGTGGGCCATTTGCACCGCAGTCTCCTCGGAGACGGCACCGAAGCTTTCGAGCGTGCGTTCTTGGACGCCGAGCATCTCGATCTTAGCGGTATTGGTATAGGTGACGAAACCGCGATCGAAGACTGATGAGGAGCCAGAGATCTCGGTGAGCGCGCCGGCGATCAGCCCGCCGGTGCAGGATTCAGCAGTTGAGATCATCTTCTTTGCCGTCGTGAACTCGCAGATGATGTTCTGTGCGAGCGAGAGGATGTCGGCCGTGAACATACTCACCCCTTTGCTGCGCGATAGACGACGGTTGCAGTTGCGATCGCCGCAATGCCCTCGCGGCGGCCGACGAAGCCGATGGTCTCGTTCGTCGTTGCCTTCACTGAGCAGCGGTCGATCGAAATATCCAGAAATTCCGAAAGATTGGTCCGCATCGCGTCGCGGTAAGGGCCGACTTTCGGCGCTTCGGCAACGAGCGAGACGTCGGCATTCATGATCGTGCCTCCGCGATTGCGCACGATTTTCGCCGCATGTTCGAGGAAGATGCGCGAGGCGGCACCCTTCCATTGTGGGTCCGAAGGCGGGAAGTGATCGCCGATATCGCCTGCGCCGCAGGTGGCAAGCAGCGCGTCCGTCAGGGCGTGCAGCGCGACGTCTGCATCCGAATGGCCCTTGAGCCGCTGGTCGTGCGGGATGAAGACGCCGCACAGCGTGACCCCATCGCCGGCTTCCAACTGATGCACGTCGTAGCCGTTGCCGGTGCGCACGTCGGGCAGCTGCGATGACGTAAGCCGGTCGTCGGCAAGGGTGATATCCCGTTTGACCGTCAGTTTCACGTTGTCGGCAGCACCTTCGACAATCGTGACGGGAATCCCCGCCCATTCGGCGATTGATGCGTCGTCTGTGAAATCCATGCGACCGATCTCGCTTGCCTTTTCATGCGCCGACAGGATGGTGTCGAAGGCAAAAGATTGCGGCGTCTGGGCCGCGAAAAGATGCTCGCGTGACACCGTTTCGAGGACCGTACCGGTAGCGTCCGCCCGCTTCAGCGTGTCGGCAACAGGCATTGCCGGTAGCACCGCCGGCGCACCGCCGGCAAGTATGTCGGCGATTCGATCGAGGAGTTGGTGGTCGAAGAAGGGGCGAACGGCGTCATGAATGAGAACATGCGTAATGCCTTTGTCTTTCAGGTGCCTCAGTCCGGCGAGAACGGACTGCTGTCGTGTTGCACCGCCGTGGACAGCTTCGATCGGCGTGGTCGACAGCAGCTGGCGAAATACCTTTGCGACCAGCGCGTCGTCGTCAGGATGGACGACGACGACGATGTGGGTGGCGTGCTCCCATGTCATGAATTTTTCAAGCGTATGCGTGATAACCGGCTTTCCGCCGATCAGGCGATATTGCTTAGGACCCTCTTCATGCGAACCCGCCCGCTCGCCGCGGCCGGCAGCGACGATGACAATTCCAGCCGAGATCGGTTGCTTCGAATGCATTTGCGGCATAAATCCCTAAAAATGTGCGGACAGCGGCGCGACTGCTCTATCGCCTTCGCGGTTCGCTTTCCAGCATCTGCCCAAAAAATATCAATTCTCACCGAAGCCTCTTGGCAAGCCCTCTTAGTATGGCTAAAAATAGTGCAGCAGTATCGTGTGCCTGAAAGATAATCAATTGCATCCAATAAATCTTGCGGCGCCTTTGCAGATCGGAAACGTCTCCGTGCGCAACCGCGTTGTGCTGGCCCCGATGTCCGGCGTCACCGACATGCCTTTCAGGCAACTCGCCTGGCGCCATGGGGCGGGCCTGGTCGTAACCGAGATGGTAGCGAGCAGGGAGCTTATAAACAGCACGGCCGAATCATGGTCGCGATTGAGGGCTGCCGGCTTCAGGCCGCATATGGTTCAGCTCGCCGGCCGCGAGGCGCATTGGATGGCGCAGGCGGCCAAGATTGCGGCCGATAGTGGCGCCGACATCATCGATATCAATATGGGTTGTCCGGCCAAGAAGGTGATCGGCGGCTATTCCGGCTCGGCGCTGATGCGTGACCCCGATCATGCATTGAGCCTTATCGAGGCAACCGTGAAGGCGGTCGATATTCCGGTGACGCTGAAGATGCGGCTCGGCTGGGACGATAATTCGATTAACGCACCACAGATCGCCAAGCGTGCCGAAGATGCAGGGGTAAGGCTGGTCACCATTCACGGCCGTACGCGCATGCAGTTTTACGAAGGCAAGGCGAATTGGGACGCGATCCGTGCCGTTCGCAACGCAATTTCGGTTCCGCTGATCGCGAACGGCGATGTCGACACACAGGCAGATGCGCAGGAGATCCTTCGCCGCTCGGGCGCGGATATGGTGATGATCGGCCGTGGTTGTCAGGGGCGGCCATGGCATGCAGGCGTGCTCGCTGGCTCAGCTGCGCCGTCGCCTGAAACAATACCGGACATTGCAGTCGAGCACTACGAAATGATGCTGGATTTTTATGGCGAGGCCACGGCTATCCGCCATGCGCGCAAGCACCTCGGCTGGTATCTGGAGCGCTTCGCACCGTCGCTGCCGGTTTCGCAGAAGGCGGAAATCATGACATCGCATAGACGGGCAGAAGTTGTCGCGCGCCTTCGCGATGCGCTGGCGGCCGGTTTGGAAATTTCAAAAGGCCGGGAGGCAGCCTAATGGATAAGGTTCAAGCCGATCATACCGGCGGCGTTGCGATGGCAGTGCTGAACGCGATTCAAAATCCGGTGGTGATGGTCGACGAGGCAGGCTTGATCGCCTTCGCGAACTGGGAGGCGGAATCGTTTTTCGGCGCCAGCGCGTCGCACCTCGCCCGTTACAAGATCTCCACCTTCATTCCGTTCGGAAGCCCGCTACTGGCCCTGATCGATCAGGTGCGGGAGCGCAGGGCGCCGGTCAACGAATACCGCGTCGATCTGAGTTCGCCCCGCCTTGGTCAGGACAAGCTTGTCGATATCTACGTCGCGCCGGTGATCAGTGAACCCGGCTCCGTCGTCGTGGTGTTCCAGGAGCGTTCGATGGCCGACAAGATCGACCGTCAGCTGACGCACCGTGCGGCTGCCCGGTCGGTGACGGGCCTTGCATCCATGCTGGCCCACGAAATCAAGAACCCGCTCTCGGGCATTCGTGGTGCCGCCCAGCTTCTTGAGCAGTCGGTGGTCGATGAGGACCGCGCGCTGACGAGGCTCATTTGCGACGAGACAGACCGCATCGTGTCGCTGGTCGATCGCATGGAGGTTTTCTCCGACGAACGCCCTGTCGATCGTCTGCCCGTCAACATCCATTCGGTGCTCGACCACGTGAAGGCGGTGGCAAGGGCAGGCTTTGCCCGGCACATCCGCATCACAGAGAATTACGACCCGTCGCTGCCTGCAGTTTATGCCAACCGCGACCAGCTCGTGCAGGTCTTCCTCAACCTCGTGAAGAATGCAGCCGAAGCGGTCGCAGACCGGCAGGACGGCGAGATCATGCTGACGACGGCCTATCGCCCCGGCATCCGCCTTTCTGTCGCCGGAACGCGCGAGAAAATCTCGCTGCCGCTGGAGTTCTGCGTGCAGGACAACGGTCCCGGAGTGCCGTCTGACTTGCTGCCGCATCTCTTCGATCCGTTCATCACCACGAAGACGAACGGCAGCGGCCTTGGCCTTGCACTTGTCGCCAAGATCATCGGCGATCACGGCGGCATCATCGAATGCGACAGCCAGAACAACAAGACGACGTTCCGCGTCCTTATGCCGGCTTCCAAGGATGCTTCGGCCGATGATGCGGCAATTGCAAACCCAACAGGAACTTCTCGATGACAGCAACGATCCTCGTGGCGGATGATGACGCGGCCATCCGTACCGTGCTAAACCAGGCGCTCAGCCGTGCAGGTTATGATGTTCGCATCACCTCCAATGCCGCCACGCTCTGGCGCTGGGTGTCGGCTGGCGAGGGCGATCTGGTCGTGACTGACGTGGTGATGCCGGACGAGAATGCCTTCGATCTGCTTCCGAGAATCAAGAAGGCTCGTCCTGAGCTGCCGGTGCTCGTCATGAGCGCGCAGAACACCTTCATGACGGCCATCAAAGCGTCTGAGAAGGGCGCTTACGACTATCTTCCAAAGCCCTTCGACCTGACGGAACTCATCGGCATTATCGGTCGCGCGCTCGCAGAGCCGAAGAAGAAGCCTGCCAAGCTCGACGAAGACATGCAGGACGGCATGCCGCTTGTCGGCCGTTCGGCGGCCATGCAGGAAATCTATCGCGTGCTCGCCCGCCTCATGCAAACCGACCTGACGCTGATGATCACGGGCGAATCCGGGACCGGAAAGGAGCTTGTGGCCCGCGCGCTGCACGATTACGGCAAGCGCCGCAACGGACCCTTTGTGGCGATCAACATGGCAGCCATCCCTCGTGACCTCATCGAATCCGAGCTCTTCGGTCACGAAAAGGGTGCCTTTACCGGCGCGCAGAACCGTTCCACCGGCCGCTTCGAACAGGCCGAAGGCGGCACGCTCTTCCTCGATGAAATCGGCGATATGCCGATGGACGCACAAACGCGTCTTTTGCGCGTCCTGCAGCAGGGCGAATATACGACCGTCGGCGGGCGTACGCCGATCCGCACGGACGTCCGCATCGTGGCGGCGACCAACAAGGACCTGAAGCAGGCAATCAACCAGGGGCTCTTCCGCGAGGATCTCTATTACCGCTTGAACGTCGTCCCGCTGCGCCTTCCGCCGTTGCGCGACCGAGCCGAGGATATCCCCGACCTTGTTCGGCACTTCATTCAGCAGGCCGAAAAGGAAGGGCTCGGTACCAAGAGGTTTGACCAGGAAGCTATCGAGTTGATGAAGGCCTATGCCTGGCCGGGCAATGTGCGCGAGTTGGAGAACCTTATCCGCCGATTGGTGGCACTTTATCCACAGGACGTGATCACCCGCGAGATAATCGAAGCCGAGCTTCGTTCAGACGTGCCGGACAGCCCGATCGACAAGGGGCCGATCCGTGCGGGATCGATGACGATTGCTCAGGCGGTGGAAGAAAACATGCGAACCTATTTCGCAAGTTTCGGCGACAATCTGCCGCCTCCGGGCCTTTACGATCGGGTGCTGACGGAACTGGAATATCCGCTGATCCTCGCCGCATTGACGGCCACGCGCGGCAATCAGATCAAAGCGGCGGATTTGCTCGGACTGAACCGCAATACGCTGCGCAAAAAGATCCGCGAACTCGGCGTCTCCGTTTACAGAAGCTCTCGAACAGCTTGACAAGGCTGCAGCCCGCGTTGCATTTTCGCCACAATGCGTTGCTTAAAGGTCACGCATAGGGTTTGGACTTCGCCATTCGCATCGAGGCTGCTGAAGCTCATGTTTCAGGCTGTCCGGCGCCGTTTCAGCAGATGGCTGAGACGCCGGGAGCTTTGCATGCATGGCGATCATATCCATTCGATGAACCGTGACATACCGGCTCTTCTGCCGCTTGGAGTGATGACTTAATGAAGCAGGAAGCGCCACCGCCTGCGGCAGATGGCGACACGGTCTCGACCGTTACCGATCGCCGTGCGCTGTTTGCGCTGCCGGGTCTCGTCCTGGCCGGGGGCGCTTTGCTCTGTGCGACGCTGACGCTCTTCATTCTGCTGGGTGTAACGCCGATCGACCCGACCACCCGCGTCGTCATCACTTCGGTCGTGGTGAATTCCTTCTTCGTGCTTGCATTGATAGCGCTGATCGGACGTGAAGTTGCGCGGTTGCTCAAAGCGCGCACGCGCGGGCGCGCCGCTGCCCGCTTGCACATCCGGATCGTTGTCCTGTTCTCGATCGTCGCCATCACGCCGGCGATCCTGGTGGCGATCTTTGCAAGTATCACGCTGAATGCCGGGCTCGACCGCTGGTTCGCGCTGCGCACGCAATCCATCGTCAGTTCGTCGCGCAATATCGGCCAAGCTTACATGATGGAGAACGCCAGCTATCTGCAGGGGCAGACCATCTCCATGGCGAACGACCTGGAACGCAACCGGGTGCTTTATAACCTCGACCGCACAGGCTTCGGAGAGTTGATGACGCGTCAGGCGCGGGGGCGCGGGCTTTTGGGCGCATTCCTGGTTGAAAGCGACGGAACTGTCATCGTTCAGGCAGACATCAAGACCGAGAAGCCATTACCCGCCATTCCCCAGGATGCCCTGCAAAAAGCCGCCGCCGGCCAGCCGACGCTCATCCCGCCGGGCGTAACCAACCTCGTCGGCGCCATCATCAAACTCGAGCAGATTCCAAGCGCGTTCCTCTACACCGTTCGCGCCGTCGATCCGAAGGTCATGGGCGCCATGCGCATGATGGAGGAGAATGCGACGGAATACCGTTCCATGGAGGCCGGCCGCGTCTCGCTGCAGATTGCCTTCGCGGTTCTCTATATCGGCTTTGCCCTGATCGTGCTGCTTGCGGCGATCTGGACGGCTATTGCCGTTGCCGACCGGATCGTCCGCCCGATCCGCCTGCTGATCACCGCCGCCGACAGCGTGGCGTCCGGCAACATGGATATCGTCGTGCCTGTTCATGCGGTGGATGGCGACGTTGCAAACCTGTCCCGCACGTTCAACAAGATGATTTCGGAAATCCGCACACAGCGTGACGAGATTCTGGAGGCGAAGGACGAGGTCGACGACCGCCGCCGCTTCATAGAGGCCGTGCTGTCGGGTGTCACCGCCGCAGTGATAGGCGTCGAGAGCGACCGGCGGATCACCATCGTCAACAGTTCGGCCGAGACGCTGATGTCGCTGCCGGCGCGCGAGATGCTCGGGAAGCAGTTGAATGAAATTGCTCCCGAAGTCGATCACGTGCTGACCGAAGCCGCATCGCGCTACCGCGGCGATTTCCGCAAGCAGATTGCCCTTGTACGCGGCGGAACGGTGCGAACGCTGAGCGTGCAGGTCACGCGCGAGGAAGTTCGCGATACGAGCGATTCCTACGTGATCACCCTCGACGACATTACCGATCTCGTGATTGCGCAGCGCTCGACGGCCTGGGGCGACGTGGCAAGACGCATCGCCCATGAAATTAAAAACCCTCTGACGCCGATCCAGCTGTCGGCTGAACGCATCCAGCGCCGTTACGGAAAGCAGATCAATCAGGAGGACCGCGCGGTTTTCGATCAATGTACCGATACGATCATCCGGCAGGTAGGCGATATCGGTCGCATGGTCGACGAGTTCTCGGCCTTTGCACGCATGCCCAAGCCGACGAAGGAAAAGACCGATCTGCGCAATATTCTTCGCGATGCCATCTTTCTGCGCGAGATGGGCAATACGCATGTGAGTTTCCTGCAGGAGTTCGGCGACAAGCCGCTGGAGGGCCAGTTCGACAGCCGCATGTTGGGCCAGGCATTCGGAAATCTGATCAAGAACGCGGTCGAATCCATCGAGGCGGTCCCGAGCGGCGAACGCGATCAACGGAAGGTTCTCGTCAGGGCGTCGCTGGACGAGAGCCGCGACCGCTTCACGGTCGACGTCATCGACAACGGCCGGGGACTGCCGGTGGAGAACCGGCACAGCATCCTGGAGCCCTACATGACGATGCGGGAGAAGGGCACTGGCCTCGGCCTCGCAATCGTCAAGAAGATTATTGAAGAGCATGGCGGGCAGTTGGAACTGCATGATGCGCCCGCCGATTTCGACCAGGGAAGGGGGGCCATGATCCGCGTGCATCTGCCGCGTCTCGAGCCGGTTCCTGCCGCCCCGGCCTCAAATGACAAGGAAAGTGTGTATGGCCTCTGATATTCTCGTCGTCGATGACGAGCACGATATTCGCGAAATCGTTTCCGGCATCCTTTCTGATGAAGGACACGAGACGCGCACCGCGCACGACAGCGACAGCGCGCTCGCCGCGATTTCAGATCGCGCGCCGCGCTTGATTTTCCTTGATATCTGGATGCAGGGCAGCAAACTCGATGGTCTGTCATTGCTGGACGAGATCAAGACGCGCCATCCCGACATCCCGGTCGTAATGATTTCGGGCCACGGCAATATCGAAACGGCTGTTTCCGCCATCAAACGCGGCGCCTTCGATTTCATCGAGAAGCCCTTCAAGGCAGATCGCCTGATCTTGATTGCCGAACGGGCGCTGGAGAACTCGAAGCTGAAGCGGGAGGTATCCGAGCTGAAGCGGCGCGCAGGCGACGCCGTCGAGCTGATCGGCACTTCGGTCGCGGTCTCGCAGCTTCGCCAGACGATCGAAAAGGTCGCGCCGACCAACAGCCGCATCATGATCTTCGGTGCATCCGGCTCCGGCAAGGAACTGGTGGCGCGGATGATCCACAAGAAGTCGGCGCGCGCAAACGGCCCGTTCGTGGCCTTGAACGCTGCGAACATTACGCCGGAGCGCATGGAAGTCGCTCTCTTCGGGACGGAAGGCTCCCCTGGCCAAGCGCGCAAGACCGGGGCGCTGGAAGAGGCCCACCGTGGCATTCTCTATCTTGATGAAGTCGGCGAAATGCCGCGCGAGACGCAGAACAAGATCCTTCGCGTGCTTGTCGACCAGCAGTTCGAACGCGTCGGCGGATCGAAGCGCGTGAAGGTGGATGTCCGTATCATCTCGTCGACGGCTTACAATCTGGAGAGCCGCATTGCCGAAGGCTGGTTCCGCGAGGATCTTTACCATCGCCTCGCAGTCGTTCCCGTTCGCGTGCCGGCCTTGGCGGAACGCCGCGAGGACATCCCGTTCCTTGTCGATCAGTTGATGCGTCAGATTTCCGAGCAGGCCGGCATCCGTCTGCGCCGTATCGGCGACGATGCAATGGCGGTGCTGCAGGCTCATGACTGGCCAGGCAACATCCGCCAGCTGCGCAACAATATCGAACGTCTGATGATCCTTGCCCGCTCGGACGGCCCGGATGCGCCGATCACAGCCGACATGCTGCCGACGGACCTCGGCGACATGCTGCCCAAGGTGTCTGCCAAGAACGACTACCACATCATGACGCTTCCGTTGCGCGAAGCCCGCGAGATGTTCGAGAAGGATTATCTGATGGCGCAGATCAACCGCTTCGGCGGCAATATCTCGCGCACCGCGGAATTCGTCGGCATGGAGCGCTCGGCGCTTCATCGTAAGCTGAAGTCGCTCGGCGTCTGATTGCTGCGGCGCAGTTTTCTGCGCCGGTTTCCCATTTCATTGCCTTAGATTCAGGTTTTCCATGCCGAGAATATCCTATGTGAATGGCCGTTACGTGCCGCACGCCGATGCGATGGTACATATCGAAGACCGCGGCTATCAGTTCGCCGACGGCGTCTACGAGGTCTGCGAAATCCGTCATGGCTACATCGTTGATATCACGCGCCATCTCGATCGCTTGAACCGCTCGCTTGGCGAGTTGCGCATCGACTGGCCAATGAGCCGCCAGGCGATGATCCATGTGATTCGTGAAACGGCGCGCCGCAACAAGGTACGCAACGGCCTGTTCTATCTGCAGGTGACGCGCGGCGTGGCGCGCCGCGACCATGTCTTTCCGGCCGAGGGCACCAGGCCTTCGGTGGTCATTACGGCCAAAAGTACCGATCCTGCGGTCATCGCGAAGAAAAACGCAAACGGCATCAAGGCGATCACCGTTCCGGACAATCGCTGGGATCGGGTCGACATCAAGACGGTCGGTCTTCTTTCTAACGCCCTGGTTCGCCAGCAGGCAAAAGAAGCCGGCGCCCAGGAGGCCATTTATGTCGATGCCAACGGCTGCGTGAAAGAAGGTGCCGCGACCAATGTCTGGATTGTCGACGCCGACGGCACCTTGATCACGCGCCCTGCCGAACATGGCATTCTGCGCGGTATCACGCGCACGACGCTGATGGATGTCGCGGTGAAGCTCGACCTCAGGATCGTCGAACGGAACTTCACCGTCGCCGAAATGCTAGCGGCACGCGAAGTCTTCATCACGGCTGCAACAAGCATTTGTTTTCCTGTCGTTTCCATCAATGGGCAGACGATTGCCAACGGTCATCCCGGCACGATCTCGCAGAATATTCGAGAAGCCTTTTTCGACGTTGCGGAAAAGATTGCGATTTGATACCAAGATTTGCTGGACGGAAGGGATGAGGGTTACCTTCCGTCTTTCAGGAGAGGTTGATTAATATTCACCGGCTCGATCAAGCCGGCAATAAAGAAAGAAGCGGCGCGATGGCGGAACGTTCTCAGAATTTGCAGGACTTATTTCTCAATACTGTTCGCAAGCAAAAGATTTCTCTCACAATTTTTCTCATTAACGGCGTAAAGCTCACGGGCGTTGTCACTTCCTTCGACAATTTCTGCGTTCTTCTTCGCCGTGACGGCCATTCGCAACTCGTGTATAAACACGCGATCTCAACAATCATGCCTGGCCAGCCCATGCAGATGTTCGAGAGCGAAGAAGCAGCGTCCTAACAAGGTCAGCAGTCATTTCGACACGCGATACCAGGAATGATTCCATCATCCCGGAGGCTCAGAGACTTCGGGATGATATGCGGGCAACCGTCGTCGTGCCTGTGCTCAAGCAGGCGCGGGCTAAGAGTGCGCCCATCGAAGGAGCTGCGACCCGCTCGCCGGAGAGCCGCCTCGATGAAGCGACCGGTCTTGCTGAGGCAATCGATCTGGATGTGGTCAACGGCGCGATCGTACCGATCTCCGATCCGCGTCCGGCCACGCTGCTCGGCAGCGGCAAGATCGAGGAAATCAAGGCGCAGCTCGATGAGCATGATTCCGGCCTGGTGATCGTCGATCACCCGCTGACGCCGGTGCAGCAGCGCAATCTGGAGAAAGAGTGGAATGCCAAGGTCATCGATCGCACGGGCCTGATCTTGGAAATCTTCGGCCGCCGCGCCTCCACGAAGGAAGGCACGCTGCAGGTTGATCTTGCGCATCTGAACTATCAAAAGGGCCGTCTGGTCCGCAGCTGGACCCACCTTGAACGCCAGCGCGGCGGCGGCGGCTTCATGGGCGGCCCGGGCGAAACTCAGATTGAAGCCGACCGCCGTCTGCTGCAGGACCGGATCATCAAGCTGGAACGCGAGCTGGAGCAGGTCGTCCGCACCCGTCAGCTGCACCGGGCAAAACGCAAGAAGGTACCGCATCCGATCGTGGCACTGGTGGGCTATACCAACGCCGGCAAGTCGACGCTCTTCAACCGCATTACAGGCGCGGGCGTGCTCGCCGAGGACATGCTCTTCGCAACGCTCGATCCGACGCTTCGCCGCATGAAGCTGCCGCATGGCCGGACCGTCATCTTGTCCGACACCGTCGGCTTCATCTCCGATCTGCCGACGCATCTTGTCGCCGCCTTCCGCGCAACGCTCGAAGAGGTGCTGGAAGCCGATCTGATCCTCCACGTCCGCGATATGTCGGATGCCGACAATCAGGCGCAGAGCGCCGACGTGATGCGCATCCTGAATGATCTCGGTATCGACGAGGCCGAAGGCGCACGACGCATCATCGAAGTCTGGAACAAGATCGATCGTCTCGAGCCGGAAACGCATGACGCGATGGTGCAGAAGGTTGCAGGCGCCGAAAACGTGGTCGCTGTTTCGGCCATCAGCGGCGAGGGCATCGCTCACCTGATGGAGGAAATCAGCAAGCGCCTTTCCGGGGTGATGACCGCGACGACGATCAAGCTGCCATTGGGCAAGCTGGCGCTGCTGCCCTGGCTTTACGAACATTCAATCGTCGACGGCCGCGAAGACAACGAAGACGGCACGGTGACGCTCGACGTAAGGCTCGCCGAAAGCGAAGCGGCCGAATTGGAACGGCGCATGGGCGACGGCTTGAAGCCGCAGAAGGAAGACTGGGAATAGCGAGACGCTAACCGCTGATCGCTTTCAGGCAAATTCGAGACGCGCCGATTGCCGATGAAATCACCGTTCGGCACGCCCAAGGTCCTTGTGTGCAGGAGATTCTTCCCCCGTGGCATGCGGGTAAGCCACCGCTCGGCCGCGCGGTGGCTGGCTTCCTGCGAGGAAGAGTATGGAATGGTCGCCTGGTGGCAGAGGCACGCGTTCAGCGATGCCGCAAAGGACGTGCGGGTGCGGGGTGATCCTTCGAAGCCTTGCGGCTTCGCCTTCGGGCAGCCATGGTAAAGAGGGCAGATTCGACGAATGAACCCTCGACATGATGTGGAGGTGTCATTCCCTTGCGACCGCGCGTTCGATCGCCTTGGCGGCCTGCCAGATTTCCTCCATGCGCTCTAGCGTTGCAGCCTCCAGCGTTTCACCATCTGCTTCAAGTGTTTTTTCGATGTGATTGAATCTCCGTCTGAATTTCGTGTTTGTACCGCGAAGCGCCTGCTCGGGATCGGCCTGTACATGCCGGCCGATATTGGCAATGGCGAAGATCAGATCGCCGAGTTCATCGCTGACCTTCGCGTGATTGCCCTCCTTGAGTGCGGCACGAAGCTCACCGATCTCTTCTTCGATCTTGTCGAGGATGGGCTCTGGCGCCGACCAGTCAAAGCCGACCGCTGCGGCGCGTTCCTGTAGTTTCAGCGCTTCTGTGAGCGCGGGGAAACTACGCTGCACCGAGCCCAGAAAGCCTGCATTGAAATCTTCCGAAACGCCGCGCCTTGCGCGCCTTTCGGCACGCTCGTGTTTTTCCGCCTTCTTGATCTCGTCCCACTGCTTCTTGACGAGGTCCGGGGTGTCGGCACCGGACCGCGCGAAGACATGCGGGTGACGACGGATCATCTTGCGGGTGATGGCTTCAACGACGTCACCGAAGGTGAATTCGCCGGATTCTTCTGCCATGCGGGCATGGAAGACGACCTGCAGCAGCAGGTCGCCAAGTTCCTCGCAAAGATCGTCCATGTCGTTGCGTTCGATCGCATCGGAGACCTCGTAGGCTTCCTCGATCGTGTAGGGCTTGATCGTTTCGAAGGTCTGGACGATATCCCAGGGGCAGCCCGTTTCGGGATCGCGCAGGGCAGCCATGATCTCGATCAGGCGCGAAATGTCTTTTGAAGCTTCCATGATATCTCAGTTCAACGGGATGGCATTGGCGTCCTTGGACGCCTGATAGGTGTCCGACAGCGCATCGTAGCGGGCCTTGATGCCGGCGGCCTGCGCTTTCAGACCGGTTTTCAGCGGTTCGTCCTCGGTTTCGATGAGGTCGGCGATCGCAAAACTGTTCCAGAACGCGTTCTGGCGGCGATATCGGCCCGGTTCGAGGCCGAAGACCTCCTTCAGGATCTTCAGATCATGCGGGATGGCAAAGCTGTCGCGCGAATCCTCATGGCTGAAGAAATAATAGAAATTATCGAAACCCGCCCAGGTGATCGCCGACATGCACATGCTGCAGGGCTCGTGCGTCGAGAGAAATATGAGATCCTTGGTCGAGGGCTTGTCGGAAAGCTCGTAAAAGCGCTTCAATGTGTGAACTTCGCCATGCCACAGCGGATTTTCCAGTTCGTTGTTCGTTTCCGCGACGACCAGCGCCAGGTCAGACTTACGCAGGATTGCCGCGCCGAAGACCTTGTTGCCCTCGGAAACGCCGAGTTCCGTGATCGGCAGGATGTGTTTCTGGATGACTTCGAGAAGACGGGAGGCAATCGTCTTTTCCGGCATGGCGTTCTCCTGTTTTGTGCAGTTTACCGGTTGCCGCTTGGAAGCGGAATGCATGATCCCGCCGAATCTGCGCATTTGTCACCAGCTTATGATGCGCTGCAGCAGCATTTTCAAACGACCGGGCGACTTTTCTCAAATCATTGAGATGGCGAGCAAAAGAATACGCGCTCAGCGGGGCTTTCGAATTTCTGTTTCTTCAATCCGTTGACTGTAAAAGGCATAGTCGACAAACTTCGAAGTGGAATGATAATGCCTTCCAGCAACGAACAGCTCTCGGTGTTTCCCGCATTCTTCCGTGTGGAAGGGCGGATTGCAGCCGTTTTCGGCAATGGAGACGAGGCCTTCGCCAAGGTGCGTCTGCTGCTGAACACGCGCGCCCGCATCGTTGCTTATGCGGACCATCCCAAGGCCGATTATCATTCGTTCCTGCTTTCCAATCGCATCGAAATGGTTCGTGGTGCTTTTTTGCCCGAGCAGGTGGATGGTGCGGCGCTTGTTTTTGCTGCAACCGGTAACCCTGCCGAGGATCGCGCGGTCGTGGAAGCTGCCCGGAGGGCGAGAATTCCAGCCAATGCGGTCGACCAGCCGGACTATTGCGATTTCTTAACGCCAGCTCTCGTCAATCGTGCGCCGGTGGCCGTTGCGATTGGCACCGAAGGTGCCGGTCCGGTGCTGGCACAGATGATCCGTGCGCAGGTCGATCAGTTGCTTTCTCCATCGCTCGGCCGCCTCGCCGATCTTGCCACGAGCTACCGCAGGACTGTCGAACATCTCCTTCCGCGCGGCATCGCCAGAAGGGTCTTCTGGCGCCGGTTCTTCTCTGGTCGAGTGGCCGACGCCGTTGCAAACGGCAATCTTGCCGAAGCGCGGCGTGCTGCAAACGGCCTCCTGCGCTCGGCGGAAAAGGTTGACGGCCGCGTCTGGCTCGTCGGTGCCGGCCCTGGAGCCGAAGATCTGCTGACCTTGCGCGCCCAGCGCGTGATGATGGAAGCCGACGTCATCGTTTTCGATGCGCTGGTGCCGCAGGCGATCGTCGATATGGGCCGCCGCGATGCCGAGCGTCTTTCGGTCGGCAAGCGCAAGGGTTGCCATTCGAAATCGCAGGAAGAGATCAACGATTTGCTTGTCCAGCTCGGGCGCCAGGGCAAGCGTGTCGTGCGTCTGAAATCCGGCGATCCACTCGTCTATGGCCGGGCAGGGGAGGAGATGGCGGCGCTGCGTACTGCAGGCATCGGCTACGAGGTGGTTCCGGGTATCACTTCCGCTTTTGCCGCTGCGGCGGATTTCGAGCTGCCGCTGACGCTGCGCGGCGTTGCCTCCTCGCTGGTCTTTACGACCGGGCATGACCTGACGGGCGACGTGCTGCCCGATTGGGCAAGCCTTGCCGTATCTGGCGCGACGATCGCCGTCTATATGGGACGTACGGTCGCAGCTTCGGTCGCCGAGCGGCTGATGAGCGCTGGGCTTCCCGCCGAGACGACCGTTGCCGTCGTCGAGAACGCAAGCCGTGCGGACCGTCGCCTACTGCATGGCATTCTGCGTGACCTTCCCGACTTGCAGCATCGTAACGAGTTGACGGGACCGGTCATGGTCATTATCGGCGATGCCGTCGCAGGCGCCAATTTCGAACTGTCAGAGCCGCTGGTGCGCCGTGAGGCGACCGCGCCGGAATTTGCAAGGAGCTGAACATGGTCGACAAGGTTCTGACCGCCAACAGGCTGACGGATGGCGTGGCCGTCTGGCTTAGCGCCAGCGGCGAGTGGGTAACCTCGCTGCAGGATGCGCTCGTCGCACGCCATGCTGAGGCCGTGGCGGCTTTGGAAGAGATCGGCAAGAAGGCCTATGCCGACAACAAGGTCGTTGACGTTGCTGTCATCGAAGTTCAGGAAACCGGCGGAGTTCTATGGCCGCTGCGCCTCCGCGAGCGCATCCGCGCCCAGGGCCCGACCATGGAATATGCGCCTGGCTACAAGCCGGCCGATCCCGAATTCATTGCAGTCTGAGGAAGCTGATGTACCGTTACGACGAATTTGACCACGCCTTTGTCGCCGAGCGCGTCGAGCAGTTTCGCGACCAGGTCCAGCGCCGTCTGTCAGGTGAGCTTGCCGAGGATGCGTTCAAGCCGCTGCGCCTGATGAACGGCGTCTATTTGCAGCTCCATGCCTATATGCTGCGTATAGCCATCCCCTACGGCACGCTCTCCTCGCGCCAGATGCGCATGCTCGCCCATATCGCCCGCACCTACGATCGCGGCTACGGCCACTTCACGACCCGGCAGAACCTGCAGTTCAACTGGCCGAAACTCTCCGACATGCCGGACGTGCTTGCCGAACTTGCGACGGTCGAGATGCATGCCATGCAGACCTCCGGCAACTGCATTCGCAATGTCACGGCGGATCATTTTGCCGGTGCCGCGGCGGACGAAGTCGCCGACCCGCGTCCCTATGCGGAAATCCTGCGCCAGTGGTCGTCCGTGCATCCGGAGTTCTCCTTCCTGCCCCGCAAGTTCAAGATCGCCGTCACCGGCGCCGAGCGCGACCGTGCGGCGATCCAGGTCCACGATATCGGCCTGCATCTGAAGAAGAACGACAAGGGCGAGATCGGCTTTGCCGTTTACGTCGGCGGCGGTCAGGGCCGCACGCCTATGGTCGCCAAGCTGATCCGCGACTTTTTGCCGGAAGAGGACCTGCTGTCCTACACGACCGCGATCATGCGCGTCTACAATCTGCACGGCCGCCGCGACAACAAGTACAAGGCGCGCATCAAGATCCTCGTGCACGAGACCGGTGCCGAAGAACTGGCGCGCCAGGTCGAGGTTGAGTTCATGCTGCTCAAGGATACCGAGCTGAAGCTGCCGGAGAAGGACGTTCAGGCGATCGCCGCCTATTTCGCGCCGCCCGCGCTGCCGGAACGCGCCGACGGCTGGGAGAATCTTGCCCGCTGGAAGAAGGCCGATCCGGCATTTGCCCGCTGGGTGCAGCAGAACGTGGCGCCGCACAAGAACCCCGATTACGGCATGGTGACGATCTCGCTGAAGCCGATCGGCGGCATCCCCGGTGATGCCTCCGACGCGCAGATGGATGCCGTTGCCGACCTCGCCGAGGAATATGCCTTCGACGAAATCCGCGTGAGCCACGAACAGAATCTCATCCTGCCGCATGTGGCGCTGAGCGATCTCGAAGCGGTCTATAGGGGCCTGGTTGCGGCTGGCCTCGAAACTGCCAATGCCGGCCTGATCACGGATATCATAGCATGTCCGGGGCTGGACTATTGCGCACTTGCCAATGCGCGTTCGATTCCGGTTGCACAGGAGATTTCCAAGCGATTTGGCGATCCGGCGCGTCAGGCGGAGATCGGCGAACTGAAGATCAAGATTTCAGGCTGCATCAATGCCTGCGGGCATCACCATGTCGGCCATATTGGCCTGCTCGGGGTCGAGAAAAAGGGTGCCGAACTCTACCAGATCACGCTTGGCGGCTCCGGCGACGAGCACACCTCGATCGGCGAGATCATCGGCCGCGGCTTCGAACCGGACAAGGTGACGGACGCAATCGAGACGATCGTCGATACCTATCTCGGCATCCGCCGGGACCCGGCCGAAACCTTCCTTGCGGCCTATCGCCGCGTCGGACCGCAGCCTTTCAAGGATGCGCTGTATGGCGCGGCTGCGGAAGCGGCATAAGGAGGGAACCGTGACGAAGATTTGGAGAGAAACCGGTTTTGTCGCCAATGATCCCTGGGTGATCGAGAGCGATGAGGTCAAAGCGATCGAAGATCAGAAGCCTCTGCTCGGCCTCGACGATCTAATCGAAAGGGCCGGAGAGAGCAACGATGTCGGTCTTGGCGTGCTCATCAAGCCCGCTGACGACGTCCGCAAGCTGGAGCCTTACCTGGATCGCCTCGAAATCGTCGCCGTTGCCTTCCCGGCATTCAGCGACGGCCGTGCCTTTAGCCATGCCTCGCTGCTGCGCAAGCGACTCGGTTATACCAACGAATTGCGGGCGGTAGGCGATGTGCTAATCGACCAGATCCCGTTGATGCTGCGCGTCGGCATCGACAGCTTCGCCGTGACCAATGAAACGGCGCTCAAGCGCCTTTCCGAAAACAGGCTGCCGGGAATTCCGCATCATTATCAGCCGGCTGTGCGTGACGCGGAGGCCGGCAAGGGCTATAGTTGGCGCCGTCAGGCGAAGCCGGCGGCATAGATGCCGGCTCGCCGTCTCTGATGACGGAAGCGATGCAATGAAACAGTTCGAAGTGGCGGTGATCGGTGGCGGTCTCGCCGGCATGGTGGCCGCGATCTCACTGGCCCGCGGCGGCCGCAGCGTGGCGCTGATTGCCCCTCCCGCCACGACAGAGGATCGGCGTACAACGGCGCTGATGGATCAGTCGATCCGCTTCCTCGATCGCCTGGCGCTCTGGGAAAAGCTGAAGCCTTCGGCCGCGCCGCTGAAAAGCATGCGCATCATCGATGGCACAAATCGCCTGCTGCGTGCACCAACCACGACGTTTCGCGCCGTCGAAGTCGGTCTCGACGCTTTCGGCTACAACTTCCCGAACAAGGCTTTGACAGACGTGCTCGAGGCGGCGGTCGCAATCGAAGGCAATATCACGCGCTTCACTGCTTTTGCTGAGAGCATTGATATCGGCGAGGATGCCGTTACCATCATGATTGCGGGCGGCCAGATGCTGTCTGCCGATTTTGCTGCCGGCGCCGACGGTCGCAAGTCGAAGCTTAGGGAAAAAGCCGGCATTGGCGCGCGCAACTGGTCCTATCCGCAGTCGGCCATGGTGCTGAATTTCGGCCATTCGCTGCCGCACGAAAATACCTCGACGGAATTTCACACCGAATGCGGCCCCTTTACCCAGGTGCCCTTGCGCGGCAACCGCTCTAGCCTCGTCTGGGTACAGAATCCGTCGGATGCCGCCGCCGGCCTCGAATTGTCCCTTGCCGAATTGAGCAACGTCGTCGAAGCGCGGATGCAGTCGCTGCTCGGCAAGGTGAGCGTCGAGGAAGGCGTCCAGATATGGCCTCTTTCAGGCATGATGGCGCATCGTTTCGGCAAGGGCCGGATAGCGCTGATCGGGGAAGCTGCGCACGTCTTCCCGCCGATCGGCGCACAAGGCCTCAATCTCAGCCTGCGCGATATCATGGCGCTGACGGATATTCTTTGCGACCGGGCCGAACTGCCCCTATTGGCCGATTCGGGCGATCGGTTCGACCGCAGGCGCCGCGCCGACATCATGACGCGAACGGTCAGCGTCGATCTGCTAAACCGCTCGCTTCTCTCAGGTTTCCTGCCGGTGCAGATGTTGCGCGCTGCGGGCCTCCATATTCTCTCGGCGTTTCCGCCGCTACGCAGCGTCGTAATGCGCGAAGGCATCGAGCCGGGCCGCGGATTGCGCGATATTCCGACTGCCTTGCGGGAAAAGTTCAGTCGCAAGAAAGGCTGACCTGATCGCGATCCTTCGGCGCATAACTCTGCAAGGCAGGCGATGATGTGTTGTCTTTAGCCGATCCGCATCAGAATCGGAAAGGTCTGCTGGAACCAGATGGCAGTATCGGTGACGAAACCGAATATGAAGGCGAGCCCCGTGAGCACGAGGAAGCCTCCCATGATCTTTTCGATGGTGCCGAGATGGCGGCGGAAGCGCGCCAGAAAATTCATGAAGGCACCGGAAAAGCCGGCGGCGATCCAGAAGGGAATAGCGAGGCCGAGCGAATAAACGGCGAGGAGCCCCGCGCCGGAGCCTACGGTCTCGCGCGCTGCCGCGACCCCCAAAATGGCGCCCAGCACCGGTCCAATGCACGGCGTCCAGCCGAAGGCGAAGGCAAGTCCCATGATATAGGCGCCGGTCAGCGTCGCCGGTTTGCCGCCGCCCTGGAACCGGGCCTCGCGCGCGAAAAGCCCGATCCGGAAGACGCCGAGAAAGTTCAGCCCCATGATGATGATGATGAGGCCGCCGACCTTGGCCAGGAGATCCAGATGTTGGCGCAGCAGCATTCCGATGCTGGAAGCGCCGGCGCCGAGCGCGACGAAGACGGTGGCGAATCCGAGGGTGAAGAACAGCGCCGAAAACAGCACCCCGCGCCGGACATCGGGTGCAATCGCAACAGCATTTCCGCCCCGGAACTGCTCGACGGATATGCCCGCCATATAGCAGAGATAGGGCGGAACGAGGGGAAGCACGCAGGGAGAGAGAAAGGAGAGGGCACCCGCAAGCAGGGCGCTCAACAGGGAAATATCGGCAATCGACACGCATTCTCTCCGGCTGCAAACCTGGCGGATGTTTAGCGCCGCAACCAACCGAATGCCAATCACCTTTTCGAGCCCGGCAAGAAATATGCCCGACGCGGCGAAAAAGGGAATTTTTCGGTTGACCGCAATAGGTCGCCTGCATATGTTCCGCGCACTTCCGGCCGGGGCTGTTTAAAGCTCACGGCGTCAAGGGAGAGCGTAGCTCAGCTGGTAGAGCAACTGACTTTTAATCAGTAGGTCATGGGTTCGAGCCCCATCGCTCTCACCAAGAAATTCAATAACTTGGTGAGCTTTCCGAAATTCGGCTGCATCTTCAGTCGCCCCCGAGTCGCCACCGTTTCTTCAACGCCTGAATCTGTCCAGGTCGTCGCCAAGGTACTCAGCGAAGAGTTTTCGAAGAGACAAGAGATTGATTCTCCAGCGATGAAGTTTCCCTCATGACTGCAGCTCAGGATGATCTGCGCACAGCGCTTGTCGTCGCCATTGAGGCTGCCGCCAATGCCGGTTCAAGAAGCTGGCTGAATTCCGCACCGCTCTCGGTCCGCTGGTCGAGCCTTTTGAGGAAGCCGCCGTCCATGGTGCCACGCTCGAAAAAGTGGGAATGATGGCTGGAGCCACGAGTTCGCGGTCGGCGATGGCGGTTGGCAGGTCCGTCATCCACATGGCGCTGGTGACAATTCGGGATCGTGCAGGGCCAATCACCTCCGATGACTTGAAGGATCTCGCTGCGTAGTCTGGTGCGCACCAATTCCGTAAAAAATCCGGTAACAGTTATAGAACAAATTCAAGGCCGCCAATGTGCGGCCTTTCCTTTTGGGGCGCTGTCGATCCGCGGACGCTGTAAACTCGCGAAACCACCAGGTCTGTCCCGAACCCTACCGCCACCGCGGCTCTCGTGGTGCGTTGTGCAGCAGTTCGCTAGCGGACGCAAATGGTCCAAACAATTGCAGCAGTCGAGCCTCTTCATCCTCGTTAAGTCTGCGCCGCGCGGAGAAATCCTTGACCGACCAAACGCGGGTTGTGGCTCCGGTGCCGAGGTTATTAAGTTCAACTCGCTGCATTCGTTACTCCTCCCATACAGTTTGGGAGACCTATACCAAAGTATAATTTAGAAATAAATAAAATAAGTAGTGCCGACGCCTTTTTTGCGTCGTTCGCCATTGCCTTGGCGCCATCTCCTCCTCTGGCGACGAGGCAATCTTGCGGCGAGTAGAGCTGGTTATCCCGGCTCCTCGCCGCGTTTGATTTATGCAGGATAGAGCGGCATGGTAGCTCGCTTGGCTCATTGTCGCGCTCCGCACCCCTTCTTTTCCAAGCTTCGAAGGTGTCGTGCTCGCGAACCGCTGGACCACCTGATACATGTGGCGGTGTTAGCTATAGAGCGGCAATCTGGATGAGATCAGCGCGACAATCTGGATGAGACTCTGGTGTCGCGGTTGTCGGGGAGCGTATCATCTTGATTGTCGCTGGCAACGGTTTCGTCGGGCTCTGATTGTCGCGCAGCGTCAATCTCAGCGGTATTCCTGATTGTCGCGTAGGAGGCTGGTCTACCTCGCTGTCGTTTTGCCTCCATCGCAGCTCGGCGGCGATAGCTCTCGACATTCATCTCAAAGATGGTTGCATGGTGAACGAGACGATCGACGGCTGCGAGGGTCATGGCGGGATCTGGGAAGACCCTGTTCCATTCTCCGAAGGGTTGATTGGCGGTGATCAAAATAGATCGTCGCTCGTAACGAGCAGAGATGAGCTCGAAGAGCACGCTAGTTTCGGCCTGGTCCTTGGTGACATAAGCGAGATCGTCGAGGATGAGCAAATCGAACTTGTCTAGCTTGGCGATGGCGGACTCAAGCTGGAGTTCGCGACGAGCCACTTGCAGTTTCTGAACGAGCTCCGTGGTGCGCGAGAACAGCACACGCCAACCATTCTCGATGAGTGCCAGGCCGATTGCTGCGGCGAGATGGCTCTTTCCGCCACCCGGTGGGCCAAACAATAAGATGTTGGCACCCTTTGCGAGCCAACTATCGCCAGCGGTAATGGCCATTACCTGAGCCTTCGAGACCATTGGCACGGCGTCGAAGTCAAAGTTGTCCAGCGTTTTACCTGGTGGCAGTCGTGCGTCAGCAAGATGACGTTCCATGCGGCGGCGATCGCGTTCGGACAGTTCGTGCTCGGCAATAGCGGATAAGAACCTCGCCGCCGGCCAGCCTTCCTTGTCGGCCTGTTCGGCAAAATCCGGCCAGAGTAGCTTTATTGCCGGCAACCTGAGGTCGGTTAGCATGATGGCGAGCCTGGCCGCATCGATAGCGTGAGCGTTCTTCATGCGGCGTCCCCAACCTGGTGAGCATCGATCAAGGCTTCGTAGCCATTGAGGGAGGCGAGATGGACGTTCACGGTCGGCAACCGTGCAGGGTCGGGAGCAAATAAGGTTCGCAACTCGGCAATGTCTGGCAGATCGCCCGCGTCGAGTATTTTGCGCAGTCGTTCGGCTAGCTCACGTTCACAGCCCCGATCGTGGGCCAAGGCCAAGAGTTCGACTGTGATCTTGCACGCCTGCTTGTCGGAAAGTCGGTCGAGCAGGATCTCGAAGGCTCTACGATATTCCTGCCGAGGAAAGAGCTTGTCGCGATAAACAAGCTGGAGAAGCGCCATTGGCTTTTTGCGAAGGGAATGGATGACATGCCGGTAGTCGACGACCTGATCATGTTTACCACTGGCATGACCGCGACCTCTGCGAAGCGACATGAGATGCGTGCCGCCGATAAAGACATCGAGGCGATCATCAAACATACGCACGCGTAACCGATGCCCGATCAGGCGCGAGGGTACCGTGTAAAAGACCTTGCGCAATGTGAAGCCACCGCTGCTGGAAACACGAACGACAACTTCTTCAAAGTCGCTCGTCCGTCTTCCTGGCAATGGCTGAAGTTGGGCACGCTCGGCATCGATGCGCTTGCCATATCGGGCATTGCGTCGACTGACGATCTCGTCGATGAAGCCTCGATAGGCATCGAGATCGTCGAAGTCACTGGCGCCACGCATTAACAGCGCGTCGCGGATCGCATTCTTGAGATGACCATGCGGGCTTTCAATGGAGCCATTCTCGTGAGCAATCCCTTTGTTGTTGCGCGTCGGCGTCATCTGGTAATGAGCGCAAAGATCCGCGTATCGCCGGGTTAGGTCCTCCTTTGCATCAGCATCGAGATTGCGGAATGCCGCCGACAGGCTATCGCTACGATGATAAAGCGGCGTGCCTCCAAGGAACCAGAGAGCATTCTGCAGTCCTTCTGCCAATGCCACAAAACTTTCGCCACCAAGGACGACGTGCGCGTGCTCGAAGCCGGAGTATGCAAGGCGGAAGTGATAAAGCAGATGATCGAGCGGCTGGCCTGCAATCGTGATTCCAATCTCATTCATATTGGTGAAGTCGGACAGTCCTAATCGACCTGGCTCGTGAATTTGCCGGAAGATCACTTCCTGTTCCCCGCCGTGAATAGCGCGCCATGAACGAATACGGCGCTCCATTGTGCGGCGTACGCCTTCGCTCAGCTCTGGATGGCGGCGAAGCATCTCCTCAAAGACAGCAACGGCGCGAATTCCTGGCGCTGCCTTTAAAAGCGGAACCACCTCTGCATCAAAGATGTGTGCAAGCGGATCGGGGCGACGGCGTTCCCGCGGCTTGGTCTTTTGAGATGGGAGTTGCGGATCCTGCTTAATGCGGAATGCCGTAGCTCTGCTGATCGAAGCCTTTGCGGCGGCGATCTCAGTCGTGTGCTCCTGTCGTAACTTCATGAAAAGCCTCATCTGATGATCGGTTACGTGACGACCTGGCACAGAGTGGTTCCTCGTTCTTCGAAGAACCCAAAGTACCGGCCAACCGTGATCACCAGACAAAAAACGCACTCGGCCGTGGCAGTGAAACTCCGTTCGGGCTACGCCCTCACTACGCTCCACTGCCACGGCC
This sequence comes from Rhizobium etli 8C-3, assembly GCF_001908375.1. Classification (NCBI taxonomy): domain Bacteria; kingdom Pseudomonadati; phylum Pseudomonadota; class Alphaproteobacteria; order Hyphomicrobiales; family Rhizobiaceae; genus Rhizobium; species Rhizobium etli. Next base: position 1,901,378 of record NZ_CP017241.1, read on the forward strand.
GAGTCTCATCTTGATTGACGCTCCGTCTCACCTTGATTGCCGCGCTGCAGTTAGCCCACTGATCTCGTCGAGCTTGGCATCAATCGCCCGCCGATCCCACTTTCGCGTGCCGGGGATTGCCGGCGGCATCCTGGCGGCAATCCACATCTAAAAACCTGAAGGCGTTAACCCGCAGTATCCGGCGGCTACTTTGCGGCCGAGAAGGCGAGGCTGGTCAGTCACGTCCGCTCCTTCTTCGGTCTGGCGCTCGGATGAACGAAGGGCAAAACCGCGCGTCATAACCAGCGCACCTGAAATACTTGAGTGCTCGCTTGCCTTCGGGCATCGCTACGTCGAGCGAGTTGCCTTCTGGCCCCAGCAGCAAGATTGCGATGACTTCGTATGCCTGGGCGAGCTTCGCGCGCAGTTGATCTAGGCCAACGGGATTTTGCGGGGGCGCTCGTGCCTCGATCTTGGCAGGTATCCAGGCTACGATTCCAGCCTTCACGAAGGCCACCCGCCTGTCGCCGAGATCCACATGCTGCGGGAAGCGGCCTTGCTCGCAATACTTGTTCACCATCGTGCGTGACATGCTTGTCATCCCGGCGACTTCGTTGCCGGTATCGATCGCGTAGGAAGCGTGATCCGCGAGTATCTGAACCGCATTTGGCTGCAAGCCTGCCTCGATCCATGTCGAAACAGCGGAGTGACGCAGAGAGTGCCAGCCAATGCCGTCGACCTTGGCACGCCCAAAGCGTCGAGGAAGGAGGCCGAGCAGGCGGCCCTTGCTTCCGCTTTTCAACGAGCGCCATGTTAAGACCGAGCACTCCGCCATGCTGCGCATTGCCTCGCCAATGCAGTGCCCGCAGATTTTGCGGCGACGAATGGTTACCTCGTCGCAACTAGCGTTTACTCGTCGACAAGTGACTTGGGATACTCGGGGGCGGGCGGCGCGCAAACCTCATCGAGCCTACCCACGATGGCGCCCGGCGACCTCATGCCGGAACTTACGAGGGCGATGGCCTGTGTTAATGCAGCTTGGCCATGTTCGCTTTTGACATCGACGTGATTTCTCTCTGACCAACGGCCGACGACGGACGTTACGAGTTCAATCTCATCTTCGGTAAAGGAAACTAATTCGAAAAGAGACATAAGAGCTCTCCTTTTTAGGCAAGAGCAGATCATCTCTCAAGCGGCTCGGGGCACCCGGTTAAATTGTCGAGCCGATAAACAAGCGTACGCTTAAACGCCAGATAAGGCAAACGAAGCAGTTACGAATCAGCATTTCCGTAACGACCGACTGCGAATAATTGAGGTGGACCGCACAGCCACGTGCGAGGGGGGTGCAAGCTCTCCGGAACGATCCATGCATCATCACTATTTCGCCGACGGCTTGTGCGAAGGAGACGGCTTACGTGACGGAAAGGAGGATTTCTTGACTTTGCGAGCCCGAACCGCGGAACCGATCTTGGTTATGACGCTCGGACCGGCTCGGATGAGGTCGCACGCTTAGAGCGCGCTGTTGCCAATTGTCTGTCGACTGTCCGAGGATGGGTGGTCAGAACGAGGATCACTCCGCAGCGAAAGCTGCTGCATAGCGGCTCGAATGTCGTTCGATAGCGTCCAGAGAGTTCATCAAGTCGACAAAGTCACAGGCCTCGGCCCAAGACATTCCGCTCACCTGCACGTCACCAAGCGTGGCGGGCTCCATTGTGATCCCATCGACAACAAGCCACTTGTCATCGACTTCATGTCGAAGATTGAAACGTCGCATCGCAAAGTCTCCAAACGGTGAATCGCGGTAACATATTTTAGGACGGATGAATATGAGAAAGTTAACGACCGTTAAGGATGGAGTGTCGCGACCAACATAGATGGGCTGATAGGCTTGGTGCCCATCTAACGTAGTCTGTCGGCACCAGACACAACATGCAGAGGAGCGCGGGAAGCGCGGGCTGCGAAAAGACGTTAAGCGCAGCACGAACTGGACGCAGAGCGAAAGCCTTCTTCTGCAGGAAAGCGCCACAAGCGGCCGAACGACAACACTTCGATCAAGACCTACCAACATCTAAGATGGCACCATTTTTCGGCTGGTGCGTGGTCGTTGCGACATTCGTTCTGGCAATATTCGGCTGGGGCGTCGGTTTTTATGGGCCACCGATCTACTTGCAGCTGGTGGTCCAGCGAACGGGATGGTCCGTCGCGCTCGTTTCGACTGCCGTCACGCTGCATTTTCTTGTCGGCGCGGCAGTCGTTGCAAACCTGCCTCGACTTTATCGGCTTATGGGCATTCCCGTTGTAACCGTCACTGGAGCGGTTCTTCTCGCCGTCGGTGTCGTCGGTTGGTCTATTGCCGGTCTCGCCGCCAGAAACAAGCCGTGCGAGGCCTGGTATCGGAAAGCTCGTTGGTGCACATGGCGCTGGTGAAGATCCTGGATGGCAGGGGCATCTCCTGCGATAACCCGAAGGGGATTGTGTTCCGGCTCGGTGCGCACCAATTTCGGATAAAGTTCCGGTTGCAAATATAGATCAAATTCAAAGCGCCGCTATCGCTTTGGAACTGGCATTACCGTTGCGCTCAAAGTCAGCCAAGCGAAACGACGCTGGACGTCCCCTCTACCCATTCCCACGGACTACCGCCACTTTGGTAGACGCTTGGCGTTGTTCATGAGTTCGCATGCAGTCGCGAATGGACCAAACAGCTGAAGTAGCCTCGTTTCTTCTTCCTCGTCCAATCGATGTCGCGCGCAGAACTCCGTAACCGACCAGACCCTCGTTGCCATATTGGAATCTGCATTTTCCGGCTCAACGCGTTCCATGGAATCCTCCACCCCTAACGGGTGAACACTACTCAAGTCTAATTTAGAAGCAAATGAAATAACGATACGGGCGCGATTTTTGTTGTGCTGCGTGCCATCGCCTGGCGCGCCTCAAGCCTGTGTTCGGCGCAGGCACGTGCACTCCATCCAAAGAGCCGTTGTACACCAGTCAAACTCGAGCGTTGGACGCGCCGGACGCCGCGTTGCTGCGTCTGTGCGGTCGGTATCTCGATCGGCAAGAGGCCACTGGCACAGTAACACCTTGAGCAATTCCAAATCACTGACCAATCTGCACAGTGGGACTGATGCAGGGTGACACTTGGCAAACTTCTTCTGGACAAGAACGAAGCATGGCGTGGCCCCACCGGCAAGGCGGTCAAGAAATGACGCCAGAGAAATTATAAAGGCCCTTTTCTTGCTGACCATCTCCTGCGCCGGTTGGGCATTGGAGCGGCTCGCTCGTGTCGCCAAAGATGGCGAGCCACGGAACGAACGGTGCATCAGGCTTGCCAAAGTCGCCAACGCACTCGAAGCCGGCGTTGGAGACTTCGGCACGGTCGGCGAACCAGCCACGTCTCGACCGCCCGCGACAGCAATGTCTTCAAGGATGCTACGGTGTCGGTGACGGTCTGCCTGTCCATTAGGCAACGGCGCGGTGAGGCAGAATGTTGACCGAATTCAAGACGTTTGTTCAGGCGACGGGATATCCAACGATCTGTCCGAACAGGCGTCGTGCCGACCTCAATATTACATCACGTAGCGAAGGTTGAGGGCCGTGAAGGAACTCTACACCCGCGCGGGTCAATGAGAAATGCATGCAGGCGTCGAAGCCGGAACTGTTTTCCTCAACCAGATCCATCTCCCAGGCCTCACTGAGACCCGGCAAGTTGGCCTCCATTTCCTCGGAGTCGGACACCGGGTATCGCGCCCATGCCTCAACGGTCAGAAGTGCATCTCGAATTTGTGTCATACAAGTATCGCAAGTCCTAGAAAGTTGTTGGTCGATCAACAATTACTCAACATACTTGGACTTTATTGTCGAGTGACTTGAAAGTGACATATGGACTATTTTTGGGGATTGCGCCTAGAAAGGCAGTAAAAAAACGACTCACCGGACAATCGTGCGTGCAATTCTGTTCTTACTTGCCGAGTTCGGATCGCACTTAAATACTTGGAGCTACTTTCGCAATGAGGTAACGGCGGGCGAAAGTCGAAGAATTGCGGCACATATGATCCATATGGCTGAGCACTATGTCTTCAAGAAGACGGTTTTCTGCGGTCGCAATCGGCTAGATAATGTCGATCGACAGATGCGAAGAATGCAGATCCTCAAGTGGCTCGCGGCTGCGGCCACCCTGGTTACCGCCACTGAAACCACAGCGTCCGATTCCATTATCACAATCGGCTGCGGCAGAGTTAATGAGCGGACTGGTCTGGTTTTCGGAAACAGGGCCCGCTTGGCCACGGACCGGCTAAGAATGAGCAAAGTCGCTGACTTTCGGGCTCGCGGTCGAGTGGACCCCTCCGGGAGCCGGTAATGGCGGAGACCCGGCGCGGGCATCCTGTAGCCCGATTGCCAGGTCTCCTGCCGTAGCGGGGAGGGGTGTTCTACGGCTCTATGACCTTGAACGGCTTTAGTTGAGTCGGTCCATTTCAATGAACCGGTAAGGATAATAGCTGGTAAATATCCACCGTATGCGTTTCGATCCGAGGCATCGTTACAATCTGGGATATCCGATACCAAATGAAGGCAGTGTTTTGCCACGCGCCGGGAAGGAATGGCATCTTTGTCGCCGATTCGAGGCTTCAGTCTGTCGTTTTTCAGGCTTCCATGAGCTTCCCAACGGCCCTCAACGCCCTAACTTTCCGGGTTGTAAAAAGGAGGTTGCCATGGCCGATTCTGCCAATCAGACGGTGCCGACGCGCAGAGTGTTGCGCGGCCGGCCTTACAGCATAAGCGAATTCGCCCGGAAATACCGTTTGGATGAAAAGGAGGCCAAGCGGCTTTATGAAAAATTCGGACCGTCGGCGACCGAGCTCGATCTTCTGATGGCCGCCAAGCGCAAGCCGCCGACGCTGCCCCTGGATTTCGACGCCTGATGAAAATGCGCACTGGGGGCTGCCTTTGCGGCGCCGTCAGATATGACGTGAAGGGCGAGCCGCTTCGCTCCGGGCTCTGTCACTGTACGGACTGCCGGAAGGAGAGCGGCTCGGCCTTCGTCACGTTCGCCGTATGGCCGCGTGCGGCTTTCGAGTATTCCGGTTCGGTTGCGACATTTGAGGGCCGCAGCTTCTGTCCGGCATGCGGCGGTCGGCTCTTTTGTCTTACCGACAAGGAGGCGGAACTCCGGCTTGGATCTCTTGATGATGCGCCGATGGAAATCGCGCCACTCTACGAGATCTGGATCAAACGCCGCGAAAGCTGGCTTCATCCGCTGCGGGCGACCGACCAGTATCACGAAGATGCCGGCTAAAGCGGACTTTCATTACCAAGATTTAATTGCGCTTTTCCGTCATTCCGTGCGAATGCGCCTCTAACGCTAATTTCCGGTTCATCTTCGTTATGACTATCTGGATGGCAAACGGAGCAGGCGCTTCTCTTTTCGACTTGAGGCTTTTATGGACGATTCCGGAACCGGCAGGAAGGCTGCAGCAGCCGATATCGATCTTGCTGCCGTCCTGGCGGCCTCCGCCAAGCGCGGCAAGGGCAGCCGCTGGCGCGGCCGTCTTGTCGCCGCTGCAGCATTGATTGCGATCGCTGGGACCGTTGGCTTTTTTTACAACGGCCGCAGCGCCACCGGATACAGCTATGAGACGCAGCCGGCAAAGCGCGGCGACTTGACGGTTCTCGTGACGGCGACCGGCTCGGTGCAGCCGACCGAGCAGGTCGATATCTCGAGCGAACTCTCCGGCACCGTGCGCGACGTCAATGTCGATTACAACAGCGAGGTCAAATCCGGCCAGGTGCTGGCAGTTCTCGATACGAACAAGCTGGAGGCCGATGTGAAGAGCTCGCGTGCGAAGCTCGATTCGGCCAAGGCGAATGTGCTGAAGGCGAATGCCGATCTGCTGTCGGCGCAGGTTTCGCTGGAGCGCTTGAAGAGCCTCGTCAGAGGCAGCGTCTCGACGCAGCAGAGCCTTGACGATGCGACCTACAAATACGAGTCCGCCGCAGCCACAAAGCAGATCAACGAGGCGGAAGTGCTCTCTGCCGAAGCCGACCTGCGGCTCGCCGAGGTCAACCTTGCCAAGGCCAAAATTGTTTCGCCGGTCGATGGCGTCATCCTGACCCGCTCTGTCGATCCGGGTGCAACCGTCGCCGCATCGCTTTCGGCGCCGGTTCTCTTTACCATCGCGGGCGATCTCAGGAAGATGGAACTGCAAGTCGATGTGGACGAGGCCGATGTCGGCCAGATTGGCGTCGGGCAGAAGGCGACCTTCACGGTCGACGCCTATCCGAACAAGTCCTTTCCCGCCGAGATCGAGCAGATCCGCTTCGCCTCCGAGACGACCAACAATGTCGTCACCTACAAGGCCGTGCTTTCCGTCGACAACGCTGACCTCCTGCTGCGCCCGGGCATGACGGCAACGGCGGATATTACCGTCGAGGCCGTCAAGGAAACCCTGATGGTGCCGAATGCTGCTTTGCGCTACGCGCCGCCAGAAGCCGAATCGCGCGCCAACCGCGGCATCTTCGGTCTTTTCCGGCCGCCGCGTATGGGGCCGCGCTCCGGCGGCAACGGCAATGAAGCGCTCACTGGCGCTAAACGTCGCGTGTGGGTGTTGCGCGAAGGCCGCCAAGTGCCTCTCGTCATCCAGGTTGGTTCCTCGGACGGTCAGTTCACACAGGTCACGGCCGGTGAGCTCAAGGAAGGCGATGCGCTTGTCACAGACGCCACGACACGGGCGCGATAGGCGGGCGAATGATGACCAGTCCGCCGCTTCTCGAATTCAGGCAGGTATCGAAGATCTACGGTCACGGCGAGGCGGCGATCCGCGCGCTCGACCATGTCGATCTGCGGATTGGGATCCATCAATTCGTCGCGATCATGGGTCCATCGGGCTCGGGTAAGTCGACAGCGATGAATATCCTCGGCTGCCTCGATGTTCCGAGCGCCGGCGACTACGTCTTCCAGGGCATTTCGACGACCGGTTTCGATCGAAATCAGCTAACGCTGCTGAGACGCCATATGCTGGGCTTCGTTTTCCAGGGGTTCAACCTTCTCGCGCGGACATCGGCGGTCGAGAATGTAGAGTTGCCGCTGATCTACCGCGGTGTCGCAGCGGGCGAGCGCCACCGGCGCGCCAAGGAAGCGCTTGGCTTGGTCGGACTTACGGGGCGCGAGCACCATAAGACGCAGGAGCTTTCCGGCGGCCAGCAGCAGCGCGTGGCAATCGCCCGCGCGATCGTCACCGAACCAGCCCTGTTGCTTGCCGACGAGCCGACCGGCAATCTCGACACGAAAACCAGCGCCGAGATCATGGATCTGATGACGCGGCTGAACCGGGAGCAGGGCATCACGATCGTCATGGTCACGCATGAACCCGACATCGCGGCCTATGCACAGCGCATCCTCCGTTTCGTCGATGGAAAGCTCGAAGCCGAGGTCGTGCATCAGGGCGGGGCGGATCATGTTTCTTGAAACGCTGAAACTTGCGCTGCGCGCCATCAGCCGCAACATCCTGCGTTCCTTCCTTACCGTGCTTGGCGTCGTCATCGGCGTTGCCGCCGTTATCGCATTGGTGACGATCGGCAACGGTACCACCGAGCAGGTCTCCGCGGAGCTCTCGCGGCTCGGGACCAACATGCTCTTCGTGCGTCCGGGCCAGTTCGGTCCGGGGCGCGCGAGCTCCGAGGCGAGACGGTTTACCGTTAAGGATGTCGATGCGATCCGCGATCAGCTAAATGGCCTGCGTGCAGTCGCGCCGCTCAACCAGACGACGGCGACGGCGATCTACGGTGGCCAGAGTCATTCGACTACCGTCATGGGCACGACAAACGACTATTTCATCGCGCAGGACTGGGACATGGCCCTCGGCCGCACCTTCGAGGCGGCGGAAGAGCGCGGGCGCGCGCGCTGCATCCTCGGCGAGACGGTACGATCGCAGCTTTTCGGCGCGGCCAATCCGACAGGGCAGCAGATCCGCGTGGGCAAGGTGTCCTGCGGCGTCATCGGCGTCCTGGCGAAGCGGGGGCAATCGGGCATGGGCAATGACCAGGACGACGTCGTTATCATGCCCGTAAAGATCTATCAGCGCCGGATCGGCGGCAGGGCCAACGCCAATGTCCAGATGATCGTCATTTCGGCGCGCGACGGCGTTTCGACCTCCAAGGTTCAAACGGAGACCGAGAACCTGCTGCGCGAGCGCCGCAAGATCATTCCGGGTCGCGAAGACGATTTCAACGTTAACGACATGACGCAGATTGCCGAAGCCATGACGGGTACGACGACATTGCTGACGGGATTGCTCGGCGCTGTCGCCGCAATCAGCCTTCTGGTCGGCGGGATCGGCATCATGAACATCATGCTAGTGTCGGTCACTGAACGCACGCGGGAGATCGGCATCCGGCTTGCGATTGGCGCATTGGAGACGCAGGTACTGTTGCAGTTCCTCGTCGAGGCAATTGCGCTGTCGCTCTTCGGCGGCATCACGGGCATCGTATTCGGATTAGGCATCGGCTTCACTGCGGTGACGCTCTTGAAGGTTCCCTTCGTCGTGAGCCCGCTGATGATCGCCGTCGCCTTCGTCTTCTCGGCTGCAATCGGCATGATCTTCGGCTATTTTCCGGCGCGAAGGGCAGCGCAGCTCAATCCGATCGAAGCCTTACGGCACGAATGAACAGGCCGGGTGATGCCCGGCCTTGGAACACTCCAAGTGCCGATTGATCAGAACTTCGGCAATTCCGGGCGGTTCGCCAGGGCCTTTTCAATCACGCCGACGACGCGCTGGCGCGGTTCGCCGGAAAGCGGCAGACGAGGGGCGCGGACGCGGTCGTTCGACCGGATGGCGTAGACTTCCGCAAGCTTGATGTTCTGGACGAGGAAGGTCGACACATCGAGGTCGAGCAGCGGCCGGAACCAGCGGTAGATGGCACGCGCTTCATCAAGACGGCCCGCCTGGACGAGCCTATAGATCGCGACCGTTTCCTTCGGGAAAGCGACGACGAGACCCGCGACCCAGCCGTGCGCACCCATCAAGAGGCTTTCGAGCGCCAGGTTGTCGACGCCAGTAAACACATCGAAGCGTTCGCCGAAGGCGTTGAAAACGTCTGTTACGCGGCGAATATCGTCGGTCGATTCCTTCATGGCGACGACGAGATCGTTCTTCGCCAGCTCTTCGAACATCGGGATCGTGACGTCTACGCCATAGGCGACCGGGTTGTTGTAGACCATGATCGGCAGGCCGCCGGCTGCGGCAATTGTCTGGACATGCGTCAGCGTTTCTTCCGGAGCCGATTTGTAGGGCACGCCCGGCAAGACCATGAAGCCGCTCGCGCCGGCCCTTGCTGCGGCCTTGGCGGCAGCGGCGCCGCGCTTTGTCGAGCTTTCGCAGATCGTCATCAATACTGGCTTCGAGCCCGCAGCCGAGCGGGCGACTTTTAGGATTTCCAGTTTCTCTTCCGGCTCGAGCGTCATGTTCTCGCCGAGCGAGCCGCAGACAATGATGCCATCGACACCTGCGTCGGCCTGAAGGCCGAAGCAGCGTTCCATTTCGGCAAGATCAAGCTCGCCGCTCTCAGTGAATTTCGTCGTTACTGCAGGAAATACGCCGCGCCACATGTTCGCCTCCTTGACTCTGATATATCACAGCAGCTTGCCATCCGATTTACGCCGTGTCAATATCTGATATATCACAATGGGGTATGGAACATCGAATGCAGAGTTCACAGAGCCATCTGGCCTATCTAGCACTTGAGCACGCGATTGTGACGCTGGTGTTGAAGCCGGGCGCGCTGGTGACCGAAAAGCAGCTGATCGATATTGCCGGTCACGGCCGTACGCCGGTACGCGAAGCGATCCAGAAGCTTGCCTGGCAGGGCCTCGTCGTCGTGAGGCCGCGGGTCGGGCTGCAGGTGGCGGAGATCAAGCCGGACGATCATGCAAATGTCATGCAGGTGCGCAGGGAACTGGAGCCTATTGCTGCGTCGCTGGTGGCGGAGCATGCGACGGACGAGCAGCGGGGGGAGCTGATCAACTGCGCCCGCACAATGACCAATTGCGCGGTCAACGGCGATCTTGCTGCCTTCTTCGCTGCTGACAAGGCATTCGATGAGCTTCTCGAAGAGGCTTGCCCGAACAGGTTCATCACCGCAGCGCTCGGGCCTGTGCAGACACATTCACGCCGTCTCTGGTATTCGACTGCCACTCCGGATCGGATGGACCGCTCGATCACGCTGCATGTCACGGTTATTCGCGCCATCCAGCAGGGCAAGGCGGAAGAGTCGCGGCAGGCAATGGCGGCCTTGATAGACTATCTCAGCCACGAATGAAAAACGGCCCCCCCGTCTCCGGAGCCGTTCAATCAATAATCCAGAAACCGTCAGCCGACGAAGGCGCGTTCTATGACGAACTCGGCCGGCTTGCTGTTGGCGCCTTCTTCAAAGCCTGCCTTTTCGAGCAGTTCCTTGGTGTCCTTCAGCATGGCGGAAGAGCCGCAAATCATGCCGCGGTCGATTTCCGGGTCGAGCGGCGGAACGCCAAGATCGGTAAAGAGCTTGCCCGAGGAGATCAAGTCGGTAATGCGACCGCGATATTCGAACTCCTCGCGGGTAACCGTCGCATAGTGACGCAGTTTGTCGCCGACGATCTCGCTCAGCAGTTCGTCGTTGCGGATCTCTTCTATCAGATCGAAGCCGTACTTCAGTTCCGCGACCTCGCGCGTCGTGTGGGTGAGGATCACTTCCTCGTATTTTTCATAGGTATCCGGGTCGCGGATAAGGCTTGCGAAGGGCGCGATGCCCGTCCCGGTCGAGAACATGTAAAGCCGCTTGCCAGGCGTCAACGCGTCGAGCACCAGCGTGCCCGTCGGCTTCTTGCGCATCAGAACCTGGTCGCCCGGCTTGATGCTCTGGAGATGCGATGTGAGCGGGCCGTCAGGCACCTTGATCGAGAAGAATTCGAGTTCTTCGGCCCAGGCCGGACTTGCGATGGAATAGGCACGGAAAATCGGCTTGCCATCGACCATGAGGCCAATCATCGCGAATTCGCCGGAACGGAAACGGAATCCCTGCGGCCGGGTCATCGTGAATCGGAAGAGCCGGTCCGTATAGTGCGTGACGCTCAGCACCGTTTCGGCATAGACATTTGCCGGAACGGCGGAGGCGAAATCATCGGTCTTGGCTGGAGCGTTCATTCGGTATCGGATCCCGTATTCGTCGCATGATCGGTCTGATGCGAGGCAAATATTACAAATACGCTGGAAATTAAAGGCATTCCATTCTCTGCGACGCTATCAGTAGGAAATATGCATATCATTGTCATGTATCAACGCCAGCGTGATCTCGTTGTTTTTGCGCTGGCGAAGCGGGGCAAAGGATGCATATTAGGCCAAAACGCTGGCGGCAGGTTTTAAGCGGCGGCAGGCGGTACGGGGAAACATGAAGATTTTCAACTACAAGCGCGTTCCTTATGCAGAAATACGCGCCTTTTCCGTCCACATTTTGACGGCGTCCGGCTCCTTCCTCGCATTTCTCGGCGTGGTCGCCGCTGCCGAACACCGCTTCATCGACATGTTCTGGTGGTTGGGCCTTGCTCTGCTCGTCGACGGCATTGACGGTCCCATCGCTCGCAAGGTACGGGTGAAGGAGGTGCTGCCCAACTGGTCGGGCGACACGCTCGACAATATCATCGATTACGTGACCTACGTACTTCTGCCGGCTTTCGCACTGTACCAGAGCGGCATGATCGGTGAACCCTGGTCTTTTGCCGCGGCCGGCATGATCGTCGTGTCGAGCGCCATTTACTATGCCGATATGGGCATGAAGACCGAGGAGTATTTCTTCTCCGGCTTCCCTGTCGTCTGGAATATGATCGTCTTTACGCTCTTTGTCATCGACGCAAGCGCTGCGACCGCCCTGACGGTGGTGATCGTCTCTGTGATCCTTACCTTCCTGCCAATCAATTTCCTGCATCCCGTGCGCGTCCAGCGTCTCCGCCTTGTCAATCTTGGCGTTTTCTTCTTCTGGTCGGCGCTCGGCATGTATTCGCTGCTGATGCACTTCAGCATGCCTCAATGGGCCATCGTTCTCTTCGTGATCAGCAGTGTCTATCTCTATTGCATCGGTGCTGTCCTGCAGTTCTTCCCGGCGCTTGGACGCAGCCAATAGGAGGCGATTATGACAAAGACGCAGGCGATTGCTTTCAGCCGCAATGGCGGTCCAGAAGTTCTTCAGTATGTCGATGTCGATTTGCCGCCGCCATCGGCCGGCGAGGTGCAGATAAGGCACGCTGCAATCGGCCTCAACTTCATCGACGTGTATTTCCGCGATGGAACCTATAAGGCAGCGCATCTGCCGTTCATCGCCGGGAAGGAAGCGGCGGGCACCGTGATGGCGATCGGACCCGGCGTCGACGATTTCGCAGTCGGCGACAGGGTTGCCTATGCCGGTGCCGACGGCGCCTACAGCGTCGAGCGAAACGTCGAGACCAAGCACCTTGTCAAGGTGCCGGACGGAATCAGTCTGGAAACAGCAGCCGCGATGATGCTGAAGGGCATGACCGCCGAATATCTGCTGAACCGGACATTCAAGGTCGGTCGTGAAACGGTTTTGCTTTTCCATGCCGCCGCCGGCGGCGTCGGCCTCATCGCAGGGCAGTGGGCAAAGACGCTGGGCGCAACCGTGATCGGTACCGTCGGCTCGGAAGACAAGGTGAAGGTCGCGCTCGAGCATGGCTACGATCACGTCATCAACTACAGGACCGATAATTTCCTCGACCGCGTTCGTGAGGTCACCGGCGGCAAGGGCGTGGACGTCGTCTATGACTCGGTCGGCCGCGATACGTTCCCGCAATCGCTCGACTGCCTGAAGCCGCGAGGCATGTTTGTCTCCTTCGGCCAATCCTCCGGCGCTATTGAGAACTTCACAATGGCGATGCTGGCGCAGCGGGGCTCGCTTTATGCAACGAGGCCGACGCTTTTCACCTATATCGCCACGCGCGATGAACTGACCGCCTGTGCAAACGCGCTATTTGATATTGTGCTAAGCAGCAAAGTGCGTATCAATATCAACCAAACCTATCCGTTGCGTGAGGTGGGACGGGCTCACGCGGATCTGGAAACAAGAAGAACTACGGGAACTACGCTGCTGATCCCATAACGATCCGGAACGGAAAGGTCGGCAGAGAGAAATGAGGGGAACGTGTCGTCATTGAATGCGCTGCCGTCCGGTGCGCTACTGTCGGTCCGGAAACTGACGAAGCTCTTCGGCAGCTTTACCGCCTGCAACGAAATCGATCTCGATATCGCTTCGGGCGAAATCCACGCGCTTCTCGGAGAGAATGGCGCAGGCAAGTCCACTCTTGTGAAGATGCTGTTCGGCGTTTTGGAGCCGACGGCGGGCGATATATTCTGGGATGGAAAACCGGTTGCGATTGTTGCGCCTGGAGAAGCCCGCAAGCTCGGCATCGGTATGGTCTTCCAGCATTTTTCGCTCTTCGAGGCCCTGACCGTCGCCGAAAACATCGCGCTGTCGCTCGATGACAAGATTCCGATCGGCCGGATTGCTGAGGAGGCCAGGGCATTGTCGCGCGCTTACGGGCTGCCGCTCGATCCGCATGCCCATGTAGCCGACCTTTCCGTCGGGGAGCGCCAGCGCATCGAAATCGTCCGCGCGTTGCTGCAAAATCCAAAGCTGATCATCCTAGACGAGCCGACTTCGGTTCTGACGCCCCAGGAGGCCGACAAACTCTTCGAAACGCTCTTCAAGTTGAAGGCGGAGGGCCGCTCGGTGCTCTATATCAGCCATCGCCTCGAGGAGGTGCAGCGCATTTGCGATCGCGCAACCGTGCTTCGCCACGGCAGGGTTACCGGTGCCTGCGATCCGAAGCGGGAGACAACCGGTTCCCTCGCCAGAATGATGGTCGGCTCCCACGTGGCGAGCGTGAGTCATCCCGACCGCGGCAATGTCGGGGACGTTCAACTTGCAGTATCGAGCCTTTCAGTTGCTGCGCGCACGCCCTTTGCCACACCGCTCAGGGATGTGTCGCTTGCGGTCCGCTCAGGCGAAATCCTGGCGATTGCCGGCGTTGCCGGAAACGGGCAGGGCGAGCTTTTTGACGCCTTGTCGGGCGAATATCCGGTGGCGCAGCCTGAGGCGATCATGATCCGCAGGAAGCCTGTCGGCACGCAGGGCATCACCGCCCGCCGCCTGCTCGGAGCGGGTTTCGTCCCCGAAGAGCGCCACGGCCACGCCGCAGTTTCAGCCATGAAACTTTCGGATAATGTGGTGCTCGCGCGCAGCCAGTCGGATCGCAGGGCCTTCCTTGGCGGCGGCTTTCTCAAGGTCATCCGGCGCGCAGCGGTGAGGAGTGCGGCAAAACGCATTTCGGAAAGCATGGATGTGCGAAAGAGCGGTGAGGATCCCGCCGCAGGGGCGTTGTCAGGCGGCAATCTTCAGAAGTTCATCGTCGGCCGGGAGCTCGATCGCCAACCGGCGGTCCTCGTTGTCAATCAGCCGACCTGGGGCGTCGACGCGGGAGCTGCGAGCCACATTCGTCAGGCCCTCGTCGATCTCGCACGAGCCGGCTCTGCCGTCCTCGTCATCAGTCAGGACCTCGACGAGATATTCGAAGTCGCAACCGATATCGCCGTCATCTCGGAAGGGCGTCTCTCGCCGCCGTTCCCGGCCGGCGAACTGACCCGCGAGCGGATCGGCATCCTGATGGGCGGTCTGCATGAAAGCAGGCCTGCCGCGGAGGCCGGCGATGCGCATTGAACTCGAAAAACGGCCGCAGGTCTCGAAACTCTTCGGATTCGTTTCACCGCTCCTGGCGCTAGTGCTGACGCTGATTGCAGGCAGCATCATGTTCGCTCTGCTCGGCAAGGATCCGGTGGGGGCGCTGGACGCCTTCTTCGTCGAACCCTTGCTTGAAGTCTGGTCGCTGCACGAACTGGCGATTAAAGCAGCGCCGCTCATCCTCATCGCAGTGGGCCTTTCGGTTTGCTATCGCTCGAACAACTGGAATATTGGTGCCGAGGGCCAGTTCACCATCGGCGCTATCGCAGGCTCGATTCTGCCGATCGTCTTCTACGATTGGCATTCGCCGATTGTGCTGCCGCTGATGCTCATCATGGGCGCCACCGGCGGTGCGCTCTTCGCCGCCATCCCGGCACTCCTGAAAGCTCACTTCAATACCAATGAAATTCTGACCTCGCTGATGTTGGTCTATATCGCCCAGCTTTTCCTCGACTGGCTGATCCGCGGCGCCTGGCGCGATCCGAAGGGTTTCAATTTTCCCGTTTCGCGGGACTTTGCTCCGGAAGCGGTCCTTCCTGCTATTTGGGAAGAGTCGGGGCGCGCGCACTGGGCCTTCGTTCTCGCGATCCTGGCGGCGATCCTCATCTGGTTCATGATGCGTTATACGCTGAAGGGCTTCGAGATCGTGGTGCTTGGCCAGTCCGAACGGGCAGGGCGCTTTGCCGGCTTCTCCTCGAGGCGGATGATCTGGTTCAGCTTTCTGTTGTCCGGCGCGCTTGCCGGTCTCGCCGGCATTTGCGAAGTGTCTGGTTCGATCGGCCACCTGCAGCCGGCCATTTCGCCGGGTTACGGCTTTACTGCGATCATCGTCGCCTTTCTCGGACGCCTCAATCCCCTCGGCATCACTGCCTCCGGCCTAGTGCTGGCGCTCACCTATCTCGGCGGCGAGGCGGCACAACTCTCGATCGGCGTGTCCGACAAGGTGACGCGTGTCTTCCAGGGGCTCCTGCTCTTTTTCGTGCTCTCGTGCGACACGCTGATCTTCTACAGGATCAGGATCGTCTGGTCGCGGGTGCAGGCTGTCACCGGAAAGGTGGCGCAATGATCTTCGAAGCGATATTGCTGACCGTCATCACGGCCGCCACGCCTCTCGTGATCGCTGCATTCGGTGAACTCGTGACAGAGCGCGCCGGTGTCTTGAACCTGGGCGTTGAGGGAATGATGATTATGGGCGCCGTCGGCGCCTTTGCGGCAGCCCAGGCCACCGGATCGCCATATATCGGCCTGCTGGCCGGAATCGCGACCGGCGCAGTGTTCTCGCTTTTCTTCGGCTTCCTGACGCTGACGCTGGTAACCAACCAGGTCGCGACCGGTCTTTCGCTGACGATCCTCGGGCTTGGAGCCTCCGGGATGCTCGGCGAGAGCTATGTCGGCATCCCCGGGATCAAGGTTCCACAGGTCTACATTCCCTATCTTTCCGAGATCCCCTTCATCGGACCGGTGCTTTTCCATCAGGACCTGGTTTTCTACCTGTCGATTGTGCTCGTCATCGGCATCAACTGGTTCCTCTTCAAAAGCCGCAGTGGTCTGAAACTGCGGGCAATCGGCGACAATCACGGTTCGGCACACGCGCTCGGCATCGATGTCATTCGTACCCGCTACCTGGCGGTCATGTTCGGCGGCGCCTGTGCCGGGCTTGCCGGCGCGCAGCTTTCGCTCGTCTATACACCGCAATGGGTGGAAAACATGGCGGCGGGGCGCGGCTGGATCGCGCTTGCGCTCGTCGTCTTTGCGTCTTGGCGGCCATGGCGAGTGCTTGCGGGAGGCTACCTGTTCGGTGCGGTATCGATCGGCCAGCTTCATGCGCAGGCCTTTGGGATAGGCATTCCCTCGCAGTTTCTTTCGATGCTGCCCTATGCCGCGACTATTGTCGTTCTCATCATCATTTCTCATAATCGGCGCACGACGTTGATCAACACGCCGGCATCGCTTGGCAAGGCTTTCGTGCCTGACCGGTGACGCATAACAACAGACGGGTTTCAAAACTCCCAACCAACAGGGGCTAAAATGAAGAAACTAGCACTCGCACTTGCGGCAACCGCTGCGCTTGTCATCAGCGTCGGCTCGACCGCACAAGCCGCAGACAAAACCAAGGTCTGCTTTATCTATGTCGGCACCCGCACGGACGGCGGCTGGACGCAAGCCCATGAAAACGGCCGCCTCGAGGTCGAAAAGGAATTCGGCGACAAGGTCGAAACACCTTACCTCGAAAGTGTTCCGGAAGGCCCGGATGCCGAGCGCGCGATCGAGCGTATGGCCCGCTCCGGCTGCTCGCTGATCTTCACCACCTCGTTCGGCTTCATGGATGCAACCATCAAGGTCGCCCAGAAGTTCCCGAAGGTGAAGTTTGAGCATGCAACCGGCTTCAAGGCAGCGGAGAACGTCGCGACCTACAATTCGCGCTTCTATGAGGGCCGCTACATTCAGGGCCAGATCGCCGCCAAGATGTCCAAGAAGGGGCTGGCTGGCTACATCGCCTCGTTCCCGATTCCGGAAGTGGTGATGGGGATCAACGCTTTCGAACTCGGCGCCAAGTCCGTCAATCCCGACTTCAAGCTGAAGGTCGTATGGGCCAACACCTGGTTTGACCCTGGCAAGGAAGCCGACGCCGCCAAGGCACTGATCGACCAGGGCGTCGACATCTTGACACAGCACACCGACACCACGGCGCCGATGCAGGTTGCCGCCGAACGCGGCATCATGGCTTTCGGTCAGGCATCGGACATGATCAAAGCAGGTCCGAAGACCCAGTTGACGGCAATCGTCGACACATGGGGCGCTTACTATATCAAGCGAACAAGGGCGCTGCTCGAAGGTACCTGGAAGTCTGAACAGATCTGGGATGGCCTGAAGGACGGCATTCTGACCATGGCGCCCTACACGAACATGCCAGACGACGTAAAGAAGATGGCCGAAGAAACCGAGGCCAAGATCAAATCCGGCGAGCTGCATCCATTCACCGGTCCGATCAACAAGCAGGACGGAACGCCGTGGCTGAAGGATGGCGAGAAGGCCGATGATGGCACGCTGCTCGGCATGAACTTTTACGTCCAAGGAGTCGACGACAAACTGCCGCAATAAGATCGCTGTCCTTGGCAGTTGCAAGGCGCTTCCTCTGGGGAGCGCTTTTTTTTCGAGCCGTCGTAAAAATAATAATTTACAAAAGTAATACTATATGATTTTTTCTCTCCTGCGCCGCGAGGAGCGGCATTTGGGAGAGACAATCATGAAATTGAAAAATGCACTTTTGAGTGCCACGGTTCTGGCTGCCTGCATGTTCGGTTCAGCGTCTGCAGCTGAGCTTGTCGTGGGCTTTTCGCAGATCGGGTCGGAATCCGGCTGGCGTGCCGCTGAGACGACGGTGACGAAGCAGGAAGCTGAGAAGCGCGGCGTTGATCTGAAATTTTCGGATGCCCAGCAGAAACAGGAGAACCAGATCAAGGCGCTGCGTTCCTTCGTTGCACAAGGCGTCGACGCGATTTTCCTCGCTCCCGTCGTCGAGACCGGTTGGGACGATGTCCTCAAGGAAGCCAAGGAAGCCGAAATCCCGGTCATCCTGCTCGACCGTACCATCAAGGCTCCGGATGACCTCTATTTGACGGCCGTGACCTCCGACCAGGTTCATGAAGGCAAGGTTGCGGGCGAATGGCTCGTCAAGAATGCCGGCGACAAAAAGTGCAACATCGTCGAGCTGCAAGGCACCACCGGTTCCTCCCCAGCTATTGCCCGCAAGAAGGGCTTCGAGGAGGCGCTTGCTGGCCATGACAACTTCAAGATCGTCCGCAGCCAGACCGGCGACTTCACCCGCGCCAAGGGCAAGGAAGTCATGGAGAGCTTCCTGAAGGCTGAAAACGGCGGCAAGGACATCTGCGCGCTTTATGCCCACAACGACGATATGGCCGTTGGTGGCATTCAGGCGATCAAGGAAGCCGGCTTGAAGCCCGGCAAGGATATCCTCGTCGTCTCGATCGACGCCGTTCCGGACATCTTCCAGGCGATGGCGGCAGGCGAGGCCAACGCGACGGTCGAGCTTACGCCAAACATGGCCGGGCCGGCATTCGATGTGCTTGAGGCCTACCTGAAGGACAAGAAGGAGCCGCCGAAGTGGATCCAGACGGAATCGAAGCTCTATACGCCGGCTGATGATCCGATGAAGGTATACGAAGCCAAGAAGGGCCTCGGTTACTAATTGACACTGTAGCCGCACCGGCGCTCATGGCCGGTGCGGCGCTGCCCGTTCGAACGGGACATCATGCCCGTCAAGTGCAAGGGCATGGGCGGTCAATATCTGGAAAATATCGAGCCATGATTCACGAATTCGAGAACGTTCTCGTCGCGTCCGGAATATCGAAATTCTTCCCCGGCGCCGTTGCGTTGGACAGGGTCGATTTCACGCTTCGCAAGGGCGAGGTCCATGCGCTGCTCGGCGAAAACGGAGCCGGCAAATCCACACTCATAAAATGCCTGACCGGCGCCTATCGCCGCGACGATGGAAGACTGGCGCTCGAGGGCAGCGAGATCGATCCCACAGACACGCTGGCGGCACAGAGGCTCGGCATCGGGACTGTCTATCAGGAGGTGAATCTCCTGCCGAATCTCAGCGTCGCCGAAAACCTTTTCCTTGGCCGTCAGCCGCTGCGTTTCGGCATGATCGACACGCGTGCAATGAACCGGATGTCGCGCGAGCTACTGGCGCAATATGGCCTGGACATCGATGTCACGGCACAGCTCGACCGCTTCTCCGTCGCCGTCCAGCAGGTGATCGCCATTGCCCGTGCAGTCGATCTTTCCGGCAAGGTTCTGATCCTTGACGAGCCGACGGCGAGCCTTGATACGCACGAAGTCGCGATGCTTTTCAATGTCATTAATGACTTGAAGAGACGTGGATTAGGAATTGTGTTTATTACACATTTTTTGGAACAGGTTTACGCGATCAGCGACCGGATCACGGTGCTTCGCAACGGCAGGCTTGTCGGCACCCGGGAAGTGGCGGAACTACCGCGGCAGGCGCTGATCCCGATGATGCTCGGCCGCGAACTGGCACAGACGGAAGAGGCCGCAAAGGAACGCACGACCGTTGCAGGCAGCGTCAAATATCGCTTCGAGGGCTATGGCAAGCGTGGCAAGGTCAAGCCTTTCGATCTCGACATTCGCGTGGGCGAAGTCGTCGGCATAGCCGGCCTGCTCGGTTCGGGACGGACAGAGACGGCAGAACTTTTCTTCGGCATAGAGCATGCCGACAGTGGCAGGGCGGTGATCGATGGCAAGGTCGTGGCGCTGTCGAGCCCGCGCGCTGCGATCAGGCACGGCTTCGGGTTCTGCCCGGAGGACCGCAAGACCGACGGGATTATCGGCGATCTGTCGATCCGCGAGAATATCGCGCTGGCGCTTCAGGCCCGCCGCGGCTGGGCGAGACCGCTATCGCGCGGCGAACAGAACGCTCTTGCGGACCAATATATAAAGGCGCTCGATATCCGCACGACCGACCGCGAGAAACCGATCCGGCTGCTTTCCGGCGGCAACCAGCAGAAGGCCATCCTCGCGCGCTGGCTTGCCACCAATCCCGATTTTCTGATCCTCGACGAACCGACGCGCGGCATCGACGTCGGTGCCCATGCCGAGATCATCCGGCTGATCGAGGAGCTTTGTGCAAAGGGCATGTCGCTGATTGTGATTTCATCTGAATTGGAAGAGCTTGTCGCCTATAGTTCACGCGTCGTCGTCCTTCGCGACCGCGAACACGTTGCCCAGCTTGCTGGGGACCGCTTGACTGCATCCCACGTCATCGACGCGATCGTCGCGGCTGAACAGAAAATGGAGGATGCATGAATTCCTCGCTGAAGGCGCTTTCCATACGCCTGGCACCGCAATTGATTGCGCTGGCCGTCATTCTTTTGTTGAATTTCATCATGTTTCCGCAGTTTTTTAATGTCGTCGTTCAGAATGACCGCCTCTATGGCAGTCTGATCGACGTCCTGAACCGCGGCGCGCCCGTTGCCCTGCTCGCCATTGGCATGACGCTGGTGATCGCGACGAAGGGAATCGATCTTTCCGTCGGCGCCGTCATTGCCATCTGCGGTGCGGTTGCCGCATCGTCGATCGTCTCCGGAAATCCGCTGGCATACACGCTGATCACCACACTCTGCGTCGGGCTGCTATGCGGTGTTTGGAACGGCTTTTTGGTGGCGATCCTGAATATCCAGCCGATCATCGCCACGCTTGTGCTAATGGTCGCCGGACGCGGCATCGCGCAGTTGATCACCGAAGGGGTGATCATGACCTTCAATGATCCGGGTCTGATATTTTTCGGTAGCGGCTCCTTTGCGTTTTTGCCGATGCCCGTCGTGATCTGGCTGATCGCGGGCGCGTTGGTAATCCTGCTCGTCAGGCGGACCGCACTTGGAATGCTGATTGAATCGGTCGGGATAAATCGCCGTGCCAGCACGCTTTCAGGGGTTCGTACGCCCGTTCTTTTGATGGCGGTCTATATGCTGAGCGCGCTCTGTGCGGCGATCGCCGGCATTATCGTGGCCGCCGACATCAAGGGTGCTGATGCCAACAATGCCGGTCTCTGGCTGGAGCTCGATGCGATCCTTGCGGTGGTCGTTGGCGGTAATTCTCTCCTTGGCGGGCGCTTCAGCATCCTCGGCTCGCTGATCGGGGCAATGATCATCCAGGCAGTCAATACCGGTATCCTGCTGTCCGGTTTCCCACCGGAATTCAACCTGATCATCAAGGCCGTGATCGTCCTGATCATTCTCATCATCCAGTCGCCTGCGCTGCAATCGGCCGCAGTCTTCTTCAGCCGCAAGCCGGAAGCCAGAGCGGAGCTGTCGAAATGAACTCCAGATACCTGCCGCTCCTGGCAACCATCGTCATCTTCGTCCTTTCCTATGCTGCCTGCGCGCTGCAGTACCCGAACATGCTCTCGACCCGCGTCGCCGGCAATCTGTTGACCGACAACGCTTTCCTGGGAATAGCCGCGGTCGGCATGACCTTCGTCATCATTTCGGGTGGTATCGATCTTTCGATCGGCTCGGTCATCGCCTTTACCGGCGTGTTCCTTGCCGTCGTGCTGCGGGACACCTCAATTCATCCGCTTGCAGCCTTTGCGTTGGTTCTCGCCATCACCACCGCCTTCGGTGGACTGATGGGCGCGGTGATTCATTACTTGAAGATGCCGGCTTTCATCGTGACGCTTGCAGGCATGTTTCTGGCACGCGGCATGTCCTATGTGCTTTCGATCGACAGTATCCCCATCGACCACGATTACTATTCGACGCTGACCGGCATTTACTATCGGTTGCCGGGCGGCGGACGCCTGACGCTGGTCGGCGGGGTCATGCTGCTGGTTTTCATCGCCGGCGTCTTCATCGCCCATCGCACCCGCTTCGGAGCGAATGTCTACGCGCTCGGCGGCGGCGTCCAGACGGCGGAGTTGATGGGTGTGCCGGTCGGCCCGACGACCATCCGGATCTACGCGCTCTCTGGCTTTTTGGCGGGCCTATCCGGAATCGTTTTTTCGCTCTATACGTCTGCCGGATATTCTCTGGCGGCGGTCGGTGTCGAGCTTGACGCCATCGCGGCGGTGGTCATTGGGGGGACACTTCTGACCGGGGGGGCAGGATTCGTAGCGGGAACCTTCATCGGTCTCCTGATACAGGGGCTCATTCAGACATATATCACCTTCGACGGGACGCTCTCGAGCTGGTGGACGAAAATCCTGATCGGCCTTTTGCTATTTGCGTTTATCCTGATGCAAAAGGCCATCCTGTTCTTGTCCAGTTTGAACAAGAGGTACGCCTGACGGAGGACTTGTTGCGCAACCGATTGCTTGAGACACGAAGGACCGGTCGGAAGACCCGCACGAGCCACGCGCAGGTCGTGGACGAGCTTGGCAAGGCCATCGTTGCCGGAACCTATCCGGTCGGCTCGATTTTGCCCGGTGACGTCGAGCTTGCCCAGCGCTTCAAGGTCTCCCGCACCGTCCTTCGCGAAACGATGAAGACGCTTGCAGCCAAGGGAATGGTTGTTGCCAAGGCCCGTGTCGGCACGCGTGTGACGGAGAAGAACCTCTGGAACATGTTCGACAGTGAGATCATCGCCTGGCACTTCGACCACGGCGTCACCGAAGAATTCCTGCTTCAACTCTACGACATCCGCCTGGCGGTGGAACCTTTCGCCGCGGGCCTTGTGGCAGAACGTGCAAACGCCGATGACATCGCGACGCTGCGTGCACTGGCGCTCGATATGGCTGCGCCCGGTCACACGACGGAGAGCCTTGCGCTCGCCGACCTGAGATTCCATCTCGCTGTCGCGGATGCTTCCCACAACCCATTCATGCGCACGCTCGGAAGTTTGATCGAGGCCGCCCTCGTAGGCATGTTCCGACTCAGCACGCCGCCATCGCAGAACGGTTTCGCCAACATTGCCGACACGCATATGCGCATTGTCGATGCGATCGTCGCCGGCGACGTTGCCGGCGCCCGCAAGGCGATGGAAGATGTTATCGTTGAAGGCCGCGAACAAGTGCGTGACGCCTATGCGGCCTTCTCCGAGGTTTCCGCCTGATCTAATTTGATCTTTGTCGCAGCTTCGCCTTGCTGCTATGAGGCAGAGCTGAACAACGGATTCCCGGAGCTGCCCCATGGAACGCACCTGCCTTGCCGTCATTCTTGCCGCCGGCGACAGTACACGCATGAAATCCTCGAGATCGAAGGTGCTGCATCCGGTCGCCAACCGGCCGATGATCGCACATGTCGTGGACGCCGTGGCGAAGGCCGGCATTTCGTCGGTCGCTCTCGTTGTCGGTCGTGATGCCGACGAGGTCTCGAGGGCCGCCAGAATCGGGGGCGTCGAGGTCGAGGCACACTTGCAAAAGGAGCGCCTCGGAACTGGACATGCAGTTCTTGCAGCACGCGAAGCGATTAGCCGCGGCTATGACGATATCCTGGTAACCTATGGGGATGTCCCGTTGCAGACCGAGGGGCCGCTGAAGGCGGCGCGCCAGAAACTGGCGGAGGGCAGCGACATCGTCGTCATCGGCTTCCATACGAGCAAGCCCACAGGCTACGGCCGGTTGCTCGTCAAGGATGGCGAATTGTTTGCGATCCGCGAGGAGAAGGATGCGACCGATGCGGAGCGCGCCGTCACATGGTGCAATAGCGGCCTGATGGCGATCAACGGCCGCAAGGCGCTCGATCTTCTTGCGCGCGTTGGAAACGGCAATGCCAAAGGCGAGTACTATCTCACGGACCTCGTCGAGATTGCCCGCTCGCTCGGCGGTCGGGTAACGGCCGTCGATGCGCCGGAAGTGGAAATGACAGGCTGCAACAACAGGGCCGAGCTCGCGGCGATCGAACGGTTCTGGCAGGAGCGCCGCCGCCACGAATTGATGATCTCCGGCGTAACGATGATCGCCCCCGAAACCGTTTTCCTGTCCCACGACACGGTGATCGGCCAGGACGCGCTGATCGAGCCGAACGTCGTTTTCGGTCCGGGCGCGGTGATTGACGGCGGCGCGGTGATTCATGCTTTCTCCCATATTGAAGGCGCGCATGTGAGTGCCGGTGCGACGGTCGGCCCCTTTGCACGCCTGCGGCCGGGCGCCGATCTCGGCGAGAGATCGAAGGTCGGCAACTTCTGCGAAGTGAAGAACGGGCAGATCGGTGAGGGCGCCAAGGTCAATCATCTGACCTATATCGGTGATGCGGTCATCGGTGCCGGGGCCAATATCGGCGCGGGCACGATCACCTGCAATTATGACGGCGTGAACAAGCACGAGACCCGAATCGGCGCCAACGCCTTCATCGGCTCCAACAGCGCGCTGGTTGCTCCGGTCAGCATTGGTGACAGCGCCTATATTGCGTCGGGCAGCGTCATCACCCACAATGTTCCTGCCGAGGCGCTCGCTTTCGGCCGGGCGCGCCAGGAAATGAAACCGGGGCGCGCCACGTCGATCCGCGAGCGCGCACAGGCGATCAAGGCCGCAAAGCAAGCCAAGGCTGAGTAACGGCCGGAAATCGAAAGTGACCGGCTGACCGATTGAGAAACAACAGAAAATCGCTAGGACTTGCTCGTTATTTTCGAAGCGTTGGGGATTGTTCATGTGCGGTATTGTGGGGATCGTCGGCAGTCAGCCGGTCGCGGAACGTTTGGTCGATGCGCTGAAGCGGCTCGAGTATCGGGGTTACGATTCGGCGGGCGTCGCGACGATCCACGGTGGCGTGATGAGTCGCCGCCGCGCCAAGGGCAAGCTCTTCAATCTCGAGAAGTGCCTCGACCTCGAGCCGCTGCCCGGTACGACCGGCATCGCCCATACGCGCTGGGCAACGCACGGCGTTCCGAACGAGACGAATGCGCATCCGCATTTCGTCGAGGGCGTGGCGGTCGTTCACAACGGCATCATCGAGAATTTCTCGGAGCTTCGTGACGAGCTCAACGCGGATGGTGCCGTATTCGAAAGCCAGACCGACACCGAAGTCGTTGCCCACTTAATGGCGAGATACCTGCGCGAAGGACTTGAGCCCCGCGCTGCAATGCTGAGGATGCTGAACCGCGTGACAGGCGCCTATGCGCTGGTCGTCATGCTGCAAAGCGATCCGGGCACGTTGCTGGCAGCGCGCTCCGGCCCGCCCCTTGCCATCGGTTTCGGCAATGGCGAAATGTTCTTGGGCTCGGATGCAATCGCTCTATCGCCCTTTACCAACGAAATCACCTATCTCGTGGACGGCGACTGCGCGGTCATCACCCGCGACGGTGCGACCATCGTCGATTTCTCCGGAAACCCGCTAAACCGCCCGCGGCAGATATCGCAGGCGACGGCCTATGTCGTCGACAAGGGTAACCATCGTCACTTCATGGAGAAGGAAATTTATGAGCAGCCGGAAGTTATCTCCCACGCGCTCAGCCACTATATGAACTTTGCCGAGAACACGATTGGGTCCAATGCGTCGGAGATCGATTTCAAATCCATCAGCGGCCTCGCGATCTCGGCCTGCGGCACCGCCTATCTCGCCGGTCTGATCGGAAAATACTGGTTCGAGCGCTACGCTCGTCTGCCGGTCGAGATCGATGTCGCCTCGGAATTCCGCTATCGCGAAATGCCGCTGCAGCCGTCGCAGGCGGCACTTTTCATCTCGCAGTCCGGGGAAACTGCGGACACGCTGGCCTCGCTCCGCTACTGCAAGGACAACGGTCTGAAAATCGGCGCCGTGGTCAATGTGCAGGAATCGACGATCGCGCGCGAATCCGATGCCGTCTTCCCGATCATGGCCGGTCCTGAAATCGGAGTTGCTTCGACGAAGGCGTTCACCTGCCAGCTGGCAGTCCTCGCGTCTCTGGCGATCGGCGCGGGCAAGGCGCGCGGCACCGTAAGCGCCGATGAGGAAAAGGGGCTCGTCCGGCAGCTTGCCGAAATGCCGCGCATCATGAGCCGCGTGCTGAACCTCGTCCAGCCGCAGATGGAAAGTCTCTCGCGCGAACTCTCCAAGTGCCGCGACGTGCTTTATCTCGGCCGCGGCACCAGCTTCCCCCTCGCGATGGAAGGTGCGCTGAAGCTCAAGGAAATTTCCTACATCCATGCGGAAGGGTATGCGGCGGGCGAATTGAAGCACGGCCCGATCGCGCTGATCGACGAGAACATGCCGGTCATCGTGATCGCGCCTTACGACCGGTTCTTCGAAAAGACCGTTTCGAATATGCAGGAAGTCGCAGCCCGCGGCGGCCGGATCATCTTCATCACCGACGAAGCAGGTGCTGCTGCCTCCAAGCTGCCGACATTGGCGACGATCGCGCTTCCGAACGTCCCTGAGATCATCGCGCCGATGATCTTCTCGCTGCCGATCCAACTGCTCGCCTACCACACCGCCGTCTTCATGGGCACGGATGTCGACCAGCCACGAAACCTCGCAAAATCGGTCACGGTTGAGTGAATCGGAAAGCCGCCTGAAGGCTTGTGAAAGGGGCCGAATTCTGGCAGCTTCGTTCCAGGTGCGGGGGTGCGCGTGATCACGACAGCCGGTAGATTCAAGGGAGTTCATCGCGAGCGATGACGCACAAACTGCCCCGATTGCCGATAGCGACCCGCATGAGAAACAACTTCCTCGCGGGCCTCATCATCTGTGCTCCGATTGCGATCACGCTGTGGCTGACGTGGTCCGTCGTCCGGTGGGCCGACAGCTGGGTGAAACCCTACATTCCGGCGCGCTACGACCCGGACAGCTACCTGAACTTCGCAGTACCCGGCTCCGGCCTGGTGATCGCCATGATCTTCATCACCATCATCGGTTTTCTCGGCAAGAACCTTATCGGCCAGACAATCGTGCAGTTCGGCGAGTCGGTGGTACGGCGCGTGCCGCTGGTGCGCAGCATCTACAAGAGCGTGAAGCAGATATTCGAGACGGTGCTGGAGGAACGCAGCAATTCCTTCAAGAAGGTAGGCCTCATCGAGTATCCGAGCCCAGGCCTTTGGGCGCTGGTGTTCATCGCAACGGATGCAAAGGGCGAAATTGCTTCGAAGTTCAATGCGATGGGCCAGGATATGGTGAGCGTGTTTCTGCCGCCGACGCCAATACCGACCGCCGGCTTTTTGATCTTCGTGCCGCGCGAAAAGATCGTCGTGCTCGACATGAGTGCGGAGGACGGCGCCAAGCTGCTCGTCTCCGGCGGCCTCGTAGCGCCAGACTTTCCGGCCAAGCCGTCCAAGGAACCGGCGGTTCCGGGAAAACCGAGACTTTTAGCCCGCGCGAAGAAAGCGGATCGCTTCGTCGCGCCGGAATAAATAGAGCAGGGTGCGGAACGCGAAACCGCGTTCGCTCGTGAGTTCCGGGTCGCGCTCGATCGCATAGGCGGCATCCCTTCGGGCGATCTCCAGAAGATCGGCGTGCGCTTCGAGGCTCGCGATCCGGAAACCGGGCGTGCCGGATTGGCGGGTGCCGAGCAGTTCGCCTTCGCCGCGCAGCTTCAAGTCTTCTTCTGCGATCCGGAAGCCGTCCTCCGTTTCCCGCATGATTGACAGACGCGCATGACCGGTCTCGCCGAGCGGACCTTTGTAGAGCAGGATGCAGGTCGATGCTTCGTCACCGCGTCCGACGCGGCCGCGAAGCTGATGGAGCTGCGCGAGACCGAAGCGTTCGGCATGCTCGATCACCATGATCGTCGCATCCGGCACGTCGACGCCCACTTCGACGACAGTCGTCGCCACCAGCAGCCTGAGTTCGCCGTTCTTGAACGCCATCATCACGGCGTCTTTCTCCGCTCCGCTCATGCGGCCGTGGACGAGGCCGATGCCGGGACCGAGCGTCGAGACCAGCGTCGCATGCCGCTCTTCGGCTGACATGAGATCGAGCTCTTCGGATTCCTCGACCAGCGGGCAGATCCAATAGGCCTTCTTGCCTTCGGCAAGCGCGCTTTGCAGCCGCTCTATGATTTCCCCGGTCCGTTCGCTCGGTATCGTGATCGTCTGGATCGGTTTGCGGCCGGCAGGTTTCTCGGTGAGCTTGGAGACATCCATGTCGCCGAACGCGGCGAGCACCAGCGTGCGCGGAATGGGAGTTGCCGTCATCACCAGCATGTGCGGGGAAATGCCCTTGGCCGTCAGCCGCAGCCGCTGGTGAACGCCGAAGCGATGCTGCTCGTCGACGACTGCCAGCATGAGCTTTTTGTAATTGACGCTCTCCTGGAAGAGCGCATGCGTGCCGATGATGACTTGGGCTTCGCCGGAAGCGATGCGTCCGAGGATATCGTCGCGCTCACGTCCCTTGGTGCGGCCCGTCAGTACCTCGATAGCGAGACCAACAGAAGCGGAGAATTTTGAGATCGTCGCATGGTGCTGACGGGCGAGAATCTCGGTGGGAGCCATCAGAACGGCCTGTCCGCCACACTCGATCACCGCGGCCATGGCCATCAGGGCCACCAGCGTCTTACCGGAGCCGACATCGCCCTGCAGCAGCCGCAGCATGCGGTCTTCGCCAGCCATGTCCTTCAGGATGTCGGCGATTGCTTCCATCTGGCTGCGCGTGGGCGAAAAGGGCAGCGTCTGCAGGATCCTGCCGCTGATTTCGCCGGTGGCATGGACCGGCTGCCCAGCGACCTTGGTAAGCCGTTGGCGTACCAGCGCCAGCGACAACTGTCCGGCGAGGAACTCGTCATAGGCAAGCCTTCGCCGGGCAGGGGCTTGCGGATCGACGTCTGTCGGATCGCGCGGTTCATGCAGCATACGGAAACTGTCGGCGATCGAAGGCAGCCCCTGTGCCTGCGCCAGTGAAAGATCGATCCATTCCGGCAGTTCCGGCATTCGCAGCACCGCCGCCTCGATGATCTTGTGCAGCGTCTTCGGTGAAAGCCCGGCGGTCAGCGGGTAGACCGGCTCGACGAGCGGCAGGCTCTCCGTATCGCCTGCCTTTACGATGTAGTCCGGATGCACGATCGTTGCCCGACCGTTAAACCAGTCGATCTTGCCGCTGACGGTGACCTCCTCGTCGATCGGAAGCTGTTTGTCCAGCCACGCGGCCTGTCCGCGGAAGAAGACGAGGCTGAGTTCGCCAGTCTCGTCGTGCAGGAAGACGCGGTAGGGAATATTGCTCTTGCCCCTCGGCGGGGGCTGGTGCCGGTCGACCCGCGCGGTGATCGTCACGATCGAACCTTGCGGCGCGCGCGCAATTTTCGGCTGGTTGCGCCGATCGATCAGCGAATGCGGCGCATGGAAGAGCAGGTCGATGATCCTTGTGTCGTCCGGTGTCTCGCGTCCAAGCAGCTTCACCAGCAGCTCGGCAATCTTCGGGCCGACGCCCGAAAGAGCCGAAACGGGGGAAAACAGCGGATCGAGGATGGTGGGGCGCATGCTGCAAAATGCGATGAAGAATAGGGCATTGGCAAGGCTGACAAGCCGCTTTCGAGGGGCTATAGAGGCGCATCAACAGGAAGGTGATGCCATGACAGGTGTGACACTCTCGAGTGCCGGTCTCGACCCGCGCCGCCGCCGCATATTGTTCCGCTGTTGGCATCGCGGGCTGCGCGAGATGGATCTGGTCTTCGGCCAGTTCGCCGAAGCCGAGGTGGCGACGCTGTCGGAAGCTGAGCTCGATGAGCTCGAAACCATAATGGGCGAGGAAGACAACGACCTTCTGCGCTGGGTTATGGGCACGTGGCCCATCCCGGAGCGCTTTCAAACGCCAATGTTCCAACGCCTCGCAGCCTTCAAGCCGGATTTCGAATACCCGGCCGACCCCGCATCCAGGAAGCCGGAATGATCCCAGGATTTGATGCAAGCAAGCTTGCCGCCGTTGCCGAGCCTCTGACGATCGGCAATGTGCCGTCCGGCCTGGAACCGCTCCTGCTCGCCGAATTGGCACGCGCTGGCGGACCGGTCGCCTACGTGCTTTCCGACGGGCAGCGCATGGCCGACCTGGAGCAGATGCTCGGCTTTGTAGCTCCCGACATTCCGGTTCTTACGCTGCCCGCCTGGGACTGCCTGCCCTACGACCGCGTTTCGCCCAGCGCCGACACCTCGGCCCGCCGCCTGGCGGCACTGAGCGGCCTGATCGCCCATCGAAAGAAGCCGCATGCGGCAATCGTGCTCGTTACCGTCAACGCAATGCTGCAGAAGGTGGCGCCCCAAAATGTGATCGAGAGCCTGGCATTTTCGGCCCGTCCAGGCAACCAGGTGCGCATGGACGACCTCGCCGGGCGGCTGGAACGCAATGGTTTCGACCGGGTCGCGACGGTGCGCGAGGTGGGCGAATATGCGGTGCGCGGTGGCATCCTCGACGTTTTCGTTCCGGGCTCCGAAGAGCCGGTCCGCCTCGATTTCTTTGGCGATACTCTGGAGAGCATCCGCAGCTTTGATCCGGCAAGCCAGCGTACGACCGGGCAGGTGCGTTCTCTCGATCTCAATCCGATGAGCGAAGTGACGCTGACGCCGGATACAATCAGCCGCTTCCGCAAGAATTATCTCTCGGCCTTTGGCGCGGCGACCCGCGACGATGCGCTTTATCTCGCCGTTTCCGAAGGGCGTCGCTATCCCGGCATGGAGCACTGGCTGCCGCTCTTTTACGAGAATCTGGAGACTGTGTTTGATTACCTGAAGGGTTTTCGGCTGGTCGCGGATCATACCGTGCGTGAGGCCGCAGAAGAGCGCTCCAAGCTCGTGCTCGACTATTTCGACGCCCGCCTGAACTCAGGCCGGCAGGTCAAGGGCCAGATGGCCCAGGGAACGCCCTACAAGCCTGTGACGCCGGGTCAACTTTATCTCGACAGCCAATCCTTTGCGAAGGTTCTGGATGCGTTGAACACCATGCGGATTTCACCCTTCAACGAGCACGAGGGCGAGGCCAGGCGCGTCGTCAATATCGGTGCGCGCCAGGGCGAGCGTTGGGCGCGGGCGAATGTTGAAGGCGGCGGCAATACCGAGCGCGTCAACATCTTTGATGTCGTCGTCAAGCATATCGCCGAAAGGCGCGCAGGCGGCGCGAAGGTTCTCATTACCGCCTGGACGGAGGGTTCGCTTGAACGCCTGCTGCAGGTGCTGAACGAACATGGCCTAGAGCGCGTCAAGCCGGTCGAAACATTGAAGGCCGTCGATCAGCTGGACAGGGGCGAGGCGGCAGCAGCCGTGCTCAGCCTCGAGTCGGGCTTCGAGACCGGTGACCTCATCGTCATCGGCGAGCAGGACATTCTCGGCGACCGCATGGTTCGCCGCACCAAGCGCCGCAAGCGCGCTGCCGACTTCATTTCGGAAGTTGCAGGTCTCGACGAGGGTTCGGTCGTCGTTCACGCCGAACACGGCATCGGCCGTTTCGTCGGCCTGAAGACAATCGAGGCGGCCGGCGCCCCGCATGCGTGCCTGGAGCTGCAATATGCCGATGACGCCAAGCTTTTCCTGCCGGTCGAAAACATCGATCTGCTGTCACGCTATGGCGGTGAGGGAACCGAAGCTCAGTTGGACAGGCTCGGCGGCGGCGCATGGCAGATGCGCAAGGCGAAACTCAAGAAGCGCCTGCTCGACATGGCTGACGCTCTGATCCGGATTGCGGCCGAGCGTTTGACCCGGCACGCGCCGGCGCTGACGACACAGGAAGGGCTCTACGACGAGTTTGCGGCGCGCTTCCCTTACGATGAGACGGAAGATCAGGACAATGCCATTGAGGCGGTGCGCGGCGACCTTGCCGCCGGGCGCCCGATGGATCGCCTCGTCTGCGGCGACGTCGGGTTCGGCAAGACGGAAGTTGCGCTGCGGGCCGCCTTCATCGCGGCGATGAATGGCATTCAAGTTGCCGTCGTCGTACCGACAACGCTGCTTGCCCGCCAGCATTTCAAGACCTTTATGGAGCGCTTCCGTGGCCTGCCGGTGCGTATACAGCAGGCCTCGCGCCTTGTCGGTGCCAAGGAACTCGCCCTTACGAAGAAGGAGGTAGCCGAGGGCAAGACCGATATCGTCGTCGGAACGCACGCGCTGCTCGGTGCCGGCATTAAATTCGCCAATCTCGGCCTCCTTATCATCGACGAGGAGCAACATTTCGGCGTGAAGCACAAGGAACGCCTGAAGGAGCTGAAGAGTGACGTCCACGTGCTGACACTTTCGGCAACGCCGATCCCGCGCACACTGCAGCTCGCGATGACCGGCGTCCGTGAGCTGTCGCTGATCACTACACCGCCGGTCGACCGCATGGCGGTGCGCACATTTATTTCGCCTTTCGACAGCCTCGTTATCCGCGAGACGCTGATGCGCGAGCATTATCGCGGCGGCCAGAGCTTCTACGTCTGTCCTCGCTTGGCGGACCTCGAGGACGTGCATGCCTTTCTGCGGTCGGATGTTCCCGAGTTGAAGGTTGCAGTCGCCCATGGCCAGATGCCGGCGGGCGAACTCGAAGACGTCATGAATGCCTTCTACGAGGGCCGCTACGACGTCTTGCTTTCGACGACGATCGTCGAATCCGGCCTCGATGTCCCGACAGCCAACACGCTGATCGTCCACCGCGCCGACATGTTCGGTCTGGCGCAACTCTATCAGCTGCGCGGCCGCGTCGGCCGCTCGAAGGTCCGCGCTTTCGCGCTGTTCACGCTGCCGGTCAACAAGGTGCTGACGGCAACCGCCGAGCGTCGCCTCAAGGTGTTGCAGTCGCTGGATACGCTCGGCGCCGGCTTCCAGCTCGCCAGCCACGACCTCGATATCCGCGGGGCTGGTAACCTTCTCGGCGAGGAACAATCGGGCCATATCAAGGAAGTCGGCTTCGAGCTTTACCAGCAGATGCTTGAAGAGGCGGTCGCTGAGGTGAAGGGCGTGGACGAAATTCAAGATACCGGCTGGTCGCCGCAGATTTCGGTTGGGACGCCTGTGATGATCCCGGACGGCTATGTGCCGGACCTCCATCTGCGCATGGCGCTCTATCGTCGCCTCGGCGAGATCACCGAGCTCAAGGAAATAGATGCCTTCGGCGCCGAAATGATCGACCGATTCGGTCCGATGCCGATCGAGGTGCAGCACCTTTTGAAGATCGTCTACATCAAATCGCTTTGCCGCGTCGCCAATGTTGAAAAGCTGGACGCCGGCCCGAAGGGCGTGGTCGTCCAGTTCCGAAACAAGGAATTCCCGAACCCGGCAAACCTGGTCGGGTATATCGCCAAGCAGGGCACGATGGCGAAGATCCGTCCGGACCACAGCGTGTTTTTGACCCGCGACCTGCCGACGCCGGAAAAGCGGCTGCAGGGCGCGGCCGTCGTCATGACGCAGCTGGCCGAATTGGCAAAGCCGTAGGGCCGGTCAGTTCAGCCCGGCGCGCGCTTCAGACTTCGTCTTGGCGATGTCGCGAAGCGCACCTGCCAGCACGTCCGGCGTCTGGGCACCGCTGACAGCGTATTGCTGATCGAAGATGAAGAAGGGGACGCCGGTGACACCCATCTTCTTGGCCGCCTCGATCTCGGCAATCACCAGCTCACGGTCGGCATCCGAAGCAAGCAGGGAGGAAATCACAGCGCGGTTTAGACCGGCTTGCTCGGCGATGTTGAGCAATACTGCATGGTCTCCGACATTTCTGCCTTCCTCGAAGTTCGCCTTGAAGAGGGCGTTGACGACACGGTCCTGTTTCTCGCGGTCCTCGACCATCGCCCAATGGATCACGCGGTGCGCATCGAGCGTATTCGGCCCGATCTTGATCGCTTCGAAGTCGAAATTGATGCCGACCTCGCGGCCGAAGTCGACCAGCATCTTGTGAGCCTGCGCGACGCGCCCGCTGCCGCCGAGCTTCTGCTCCAGCGCTTTCTTCTGATCGACGCCCTCGGACGGATAGTCGGGATTGAGGCGGTAGGGCCTCCAGTTGACGTCGACGCCCACTTCGTCCTGCACTTCGGCTATTGCGAGCTCAAGCCGTGCCTTGCCGAGGTAGCACCAAGGGCAGACGACGTCCGATACGACGTCGATGGTTATGCGTTCCACGGTGGTTCCTTTCATCGGTCCGAGGCTTTCCACGCCATCTATGCCCTGAGGCGTTCGACTTCAACCAGGCAGGAAAAAGGAACCGGCTCCTGCACGCTTATTGCACGCTCTGATCCCACCAGGTCGGAAGCTGGTAACCGTAAAGCGGCACAACATCCGGACGGCCGAGCCGCTTGTTGCGTGCGACCCATTGCTGGTCGATGTGATAGAGGGGCAACACATAATGGCCAGAAAGCAGCAATCGGTCATACGACCTGACGGCAGCGGTGAAATCCTCGTCGGAGCGCGCCGTGAGAATATGCTTGATCGAAGCATCGACATTTGGGTCGGCAACGCCGGCGAAATTTGAACTGCCCTCGCGGTCGCGCGCAGCCGAGGACCAATAGGAAAGCTGCTCATTGCCAGGCGAGAGCGACGACACATAAGATTTAAGTATAACATCATAGTCGAAACTATTGGTGCGGTTCTGATATTGCGAATCATCCACCGTGCGGATCGAAGCGGCAATGCCCAGCGTCTGGAGCGAACGCTGAAAGGCGATCGCAAGTTTCTCCTGATCGGCATTCTGAGTCATGATCTCGAAGGAAAGCGGCTTGCCATTGGCATCCGCCATCTTGCCGCCCTGGATCGAATAGCCGCCTTCTTTCAGCACCTGCACTGCCTTTTTCAGCACGATGCGGTCGCGTCCGGAACCATCGGTCACAGGCATCTTATAGGTCCCTTCGAGGATGGCAGGCTCGATCTTGTCCTTGATCGGGCCGAGCATGTCGAGTTCGCGCGCGTCGGCCGGAACGCCTAAACTCGAAAGCTTGGAATTCTGCCAGAAGCTCTGCGTACGCTTGTAGGCACCGGAATAAAGCGTCTTGTTCGCCCATTCGAAGTCGAAGATCAGCGACAGTCCCTCGCGGACCTTGATGTTGGCGAAAACCGGCCGTCGCGTGTTGAAGACAAAGCCGAACATGCCACTCGGCAGCTTCGACGGGAATGCATCCTTGATCACGGTACCGGAAGAAACCGCCGGAAAATTATAGGCCGTCGCCCAATGGCCGGGGCTGCCGTCGGGATAGACGTCGATATCGCCCTTCTTGAAGGCTTCGAAGAGCGTCGTGTCCTGAAGAAAATACTGAACGGTGATCTGGTCGTAATTGTCCATGCCGACCTTGGAGGGAATATCCTTGCCCCAATAGTCTGGGTCCCGCTCATAGGTGATACTCTCGCCGGGCCTCACCGTCTTGATCTTGTAAGGGCCGGAGCCGAGCGGCGGCACGAGAGACGTTCGATCGAAGGTTTCTGGATCGATGGCGTGCTTGGGCAGGACTGGAAAAAGCCCAAAGATCATCGGAGTTTCGCGGTCTGCCTTATCGTTGAAAGTGAAGCGCACGCTTCGCTCTCCGACCTTTTCCATCTTGGAGACAAGGCTGAGACGATTCGCAAACGGCACGCGTCCCTTGTCGCGCAGCAACTCAAAGGAGAATATGACGTCGTCGGCCGTCACCGGCTGTCCGTCGGACCACTTGGCTTTCGGGTTGAGATTGAACTGGATGAACGTGCGGTCCTCGTCCCATTCGACCGTTTCCGCAAGCAGTCCATAGAGAGTGAAAGGCTCGTCCCGGGAGCGCAACAGCAGCGATTCGTAGACGAGGTTACCATAGTCCGGATCCCACATGCCGCGCGCTGTCGTTCTCATGCTTTTCAAGATGAAGGGGTTAAGATTGTCGAAGGTGCCGACGACGCCATAGGTGATCCTGCCGCCTTTTTTCACGTCCGGGTTGACGTAGGGAAAATGCTTGTAATCCGGCGCCAGGGCGGGTTCCCCGTGCATGGCGATTCCATGCAGCGGGCTGGCAGCAACGGTGCCGCAGAACAGCGTAAAGGCAAGGGGGAGAACAACCCGGAGCATGCTTAAATCCTTTCCGGCAAAAGGCACGATTCGGCCGAAGACTATCATGCACGGCGCCAAATCGAACATTGCACGCCGAAATCTTTCGACCCATCCAGAAATTGCCAAAGAAATACTGGATATCTGGATCACCTCAATGTAACAGGTGGTCCCGGGTTTTGGGGGACATGCATTTGCCTTAATGTTCTTGGAGGTGGAATGCCGAATGACCCCGGTTGGAGAGGACGGCAGATCGCGGTCCCGAATGGGTATCAGGAGACAGAATCCGTTATGATGTTCAAGTCTGATAAGAAAATGCGGGCAGCTCTGTCCGTACTGGCAGTAGCTTTCGGCGCCGCCTCGGCCCCGGTATCTTCTTTCGCGCAGGAAGGTGCAAACGCACCCGCCCAAGCTGCCGGCGCGCCGCGTCTTGGCTGGTACAAGACCTGCAGCAAGCAGGAAGACAACGATATCTGTGTCGTTCAGAACTTGATCCTCGCCAACGGCGGCCAGCTCGTCACGGCTGTCGGCCTCATCAGTATCTCGGGCAAGGTCAACCGCAAGATTCTGCAGGTTTCGGTGCCGACCGCCCGCCTGATTCCGCCCGGCATCATGATGCAGGTCGATAACAACAAGGGCCAGAAGCTCGATTATGCCGTCTGCCTGCCGGACAAGTGCACCGCCGAAATCCCGTTGACAGATGCGATGATCGCCGGCCTCAAGAAGGGAAGCGATGTGATCTTCACGTCAATCAACTTCCGCCGCGCGCCGAACCCGATCAAGATTTCGCTCGAAGGCTTTACCGGCGCCTATGATGGCGAAGCCGTTTCGCCAAACAAGCTCGCCGAAAGCCAAAAGAGCCTGCAGGACAGCATGCAGAAGAAAGCTGAAGAAGCCCGCAAGAAGCTCGAAGACGCACAGAACGCCGCCAAGGCGCAGTAATCGTGCCAGCGCGCAAGAGAATGGACAAGGACCCGGCCACCGCGCCGGGTTTTGTCATTACGGCAAACGAAAACCCCGCCGGAGCGGGGTTTGAAATCATAATCGATTCTGCGTCTTAGTGGGCAAAGCTCATCTTGGGTTTGAGCTGGCCGGACGGCGCTTGATCGAAAATCTGATAAACCTGCTGATTGCGAAGCGGAATGCCGCTTTCGTCATTCACCAAGTTCTGCTCGGAGACGTAAGCGACATATTCGTTTTCGTCATTTTCCGCGAGCAGGTGGTAGAAGGGCTGGTCCTTGTCAGGGCGGACGTCGGGAGGGATCGAATTCCACCACTCTTCGGTATTCGCGAATTCCGGATCGACATCGAAGATGACGCCGCGAAACGGAAAAACCTTGTGCCGGACCACTTCACCGATACTGAACTTTGCTACTCTTTCTTTCATGGTACGACTTCCTTTCATCACCTGATTTGGTGATTGGACCCGCCCAAATCAAGATTCTTGCGGGTCTTCGTCACATGAGTGTCATGCCGCCATCAGCCTCAGTGACAAGGAAGGAAGGCTCCGGCTAACCGGAGCCTCCCGCTGAGCAATCAAGCCGAATAGTACATATCGTATTCGACCGGATGGGGGGTCATCTCGAAGCGCATCACCTCTGCCATCTTCAGCTCGATGAAGGCGTCGATCTGATCGTCGTCGAAGACACCGCCGGCCGTCAGGAACTTGCGGTCCTTGTCGAGGCTTTCGAGGGCTTCACGCAGCGAACCGCAAACAGTCGGGATCTTCTTCAATTCCTTCGGCGGCAGATCGTAGAGATCCTTGTCCATGGCCTTGCCGGGATGGATCTTGTTCTTGATGCCGTCAAGACCGGCCATCAGCATGGCGGCGAAAGCGAGATACGGGTTTGCGGTCGGATCGGGGAAGCGCACTTCGACGCGCTTAGCCTTCGGGTTGGAGCCGAACGGAATGCGGCAGGAGGCCGAGCGGTTGCGGGCCGAATAGGCAAGCAGCACCGGTGCTTCGTAACCCGGAACGAGACGCTTGTAAGAATTGGTCGATGGATTGGTGAAGGCGTTGATAGCCTTGGCATGCTTGATGATGCCGCCGATGTAGTAAAGGCAGGTTTCGGAAAGGCCGGCATATTCGTCACCGGCAAAAGTCGGCTTGCCGCCCTTCCAGATCGACTGGTGCACGTGCATCCCCGAGCCATTGTCGCCGAAGATCGGCTTCGGCATGAAGGTTGCCGTCTTGCCGTAGGCATTGGCGACCTGGTGCACGACGTACTTGTAGATCTGCATCTTGTCTGCATTGCGGACGAGCGTGTCGAACTTGATGCCCAGTTCGTGTTGGGCGGCGGCCACTTCATGGTGGTGCTTCTCGACGACGACACCCATTTCGGCAAGCACCGTCAGCATTTCCGAGCGCATGTCCTGGGCGCTGTCGACCGGCGGAACAGGGAAATAACCGCCCTTGACGCGCGGACGGTGGCCAAGGTTGCCTGTCTCGTAGTCGGTATCGTCGTTCGACGGCAGTTCGCTGCTGTCGAGCTTGAAGCCGGTATTGTAAGGATCGGCCTTGTACTTCACATCGTCGAAAACGAAGAATTCAGCTTCCGGACCAACGAAGATCGTGTCGCCGATGCCGGATGCCTTGAGGTAGGCCTCGGCCTTCTTTGCCGTGCCGCGCGGATCGCGGTTATAGGCTTCGCCTGAAACCGGATCGAGAATATCGCAGACGATGACCATGGTGGACTGGGCGAAGAACGGGTCCATGTGAACCGTTTCAGTGTCCGGCATCAGCACCATGTCGGACTCGTTGATCGCCTTCCAGCCGCCGATCGAGGAACCGTCGAACATGACGCCGTCCGCGAACATATCCTCATCTACGCACGAAACGTCCATCGTGACGTGCTGCAGCTTGCCCTTGGGGTCGGTAAAGCGCAGATCAACGAACTTGACGTCGTTTTCTTTGATCTGCTTAAGAATTTCGTTCGCGGTCGCCATGAAATCTCCCTTTCATTTGCAATGACGATGAATAAATTTCGCCGCGTCGGGCGAGCCGCCTTATATAGCGTCGATGCCGGTCTCGCCGGTACGGATTCGAATAACTTCTTCGACGTTGGATACGAAAATCTTTCCGTCTCCGATTCGGCCGGTCTGCGCGGCCTTGCGGATCGCGTCGATGACGGCTTCCGCATTTTCGTCGGCGAGCACGACCTCGACCTTCACCTTGGGCAGAAAGTCGACGACATATTCAGCGCCGCGGTAAAGTTCCGTATGGCCCTTCTGACGACCGAAGCCCTTTGCTTCCGTGACAGTGATGCCCTGCAGGCCGACTTCCTGAAGGGCTTCCTTCACCTCGTCCAGCTTGAAAGGCTTAATGATCGCTTCGATCTTTTTCATGAGAAAATGACTCTCCGCTTCTCCCGTTAAAGCGGGCAAATTGCCGCTCGCGAGACATGATGCAGGTATCGTGCCAGTTCGCAACGCCGAAGAGCGAAAAAATATGTCAATTCCCCCCGAATTTACGGCTTCTCGGGACTTTTTGAGGCGTTTTTTCCCGCAAAATCGATTGGGATTGCCATCCAAAATTCAAAAATCGCGCAAAATCAGGAAAAATCCCGCGAGCGTCTTATAGCTTCCGCCCAAGCTGAAATGCCCCGATATTAGGCAAACGACTAAATTTTAATCTGCAAATGGGATCTTGAATCAGGTTGTTTTTTAGGCGTTTTTTGACTTGAATGGCGCATGGCAGAAAAACTGGGTGACCTACTCCTGACGCCTGCAGAAATGGCTGCCGTCGATGCGGCCGCGGCCGCGTCGGGCATCGCCTCTTTCGGGCTGATGTGGAGCGCTGGGGCGGCCGTCGCGGGTGCCGCGCTTCGGCTGTATCCCGGCGCACTGCGCTTCGCTGTTCTTTGCGGCCCCGGCAACAATGGCGGCGACGGCTATGTCGCGGCCCGTCGGCTTGTGGAAAGCGGCGCCGAGGTTGCCGTCTTCCATTTCGGCGATCCGGCCAGGCTTCGCGGCGACGCCGCGCGGGCAAGGGCCGAATGCGCGCTCGCCTCGCAGCCGCTCAATGTTTATGTTTCGAGGCCGGGCGATGTTGTCGTTGATGCGATCTTCGGGGCGGGTCTCGGACGGGATGTTCCGCTGCAGGTGCGTTCCGTCATAGAGAAGGTGACAGACGCTGCAGTTCCCGTCATTTCCGTCGACTTGCCATCCGGGCTCGACGGCCGCAGCGGCGAGGTGCTGGGTACGGCATTCAAAGCGGCTCACACCGTTACGTTCATGACGCGTAAACCCGGTCACTTGCTGATGCCGGGCAGGGAGCTTTGCGGCAGAGTCGAGGTTGCCGACATCGGCATTCCGGGCCGTATCATCAAGTTTTGTTCGTCCGGAATGATTGCCGAAAACACTCCGGAAAAATGGGCGCACCTGCTGGCCCCTGCGAAACTGGAGACGCACAAATACAAGCGCGGACACCTTGCTGTTTTCTCAGGCGGAGCCGGTAGAACAGGTGCTGCGCGGATGTCTGCGATGGCTGGGCTGAAAGCGGGGGCCGGTCTCGTAACCATCGTCACGCCAGGGGATGCAATGGCCGAAAACAGCGCCCATTTGACCGCCGTCATGCTGCATGTCGTCGATGACGCGATGGCGTTGCGCGACTGGCTGGCCGACAAGCGCCTGCAGACTTTCGTCCTCGGACCAGGCTTCGGGATTGGTGCAAGAACAAGAGACTTCATCGCCGCGCTCAAAGACCGTCATCTCGTGCTCGACGCAGACGCCATCACGTCGTTCAAGGAGGATCCACGAGAGCTTTTCAAGCTCTTTGCGGAAGACGAGCCGCATGTGGTACTGACGCCGCATGAAGGCGAGTTCGCACGCCTCTTTCCCGATATTGCGGCAGACAAAAGACTGAGCAAAGTCGAAAAGGCGCAGGCGTCTGCACAGCGCGCCAATGCAGCGATCGTCTACAAGGGCGCCGATACCGTTATCGCGTCGCCGGATGGACGGGTTCTGATCAACACGAACGCACCGGTCTGGCTCGCGACGGCTGGCTCAGGTGATGTCCTTTCCGGCATGATCGGGGCGCTTCTGGCGCAGGGTTTGCCCGCATTCGAGGCTGCTGCATGCGGCGTCTACCTGCATGGTGAAGCCGGGCAGCG
This sequence comes from Rhizobium etli 8C-3, assembly GCF_001908375.1. NCBI lineage: Bacteria > Pseudomonadati > Pseudomonadota > Alphaproteobacteria > Hyphomicrobiales > Rhizobiaceae > Rhizobium > Rhizobium etli. The sequence continues at coordinate 1,942,575 of NZ_CP017241.1, forward strand.
CGTCGGCAAGGGCCTGACGGCCGAAGATCTCGTGGCCCATGTGCGACCGCTCTAGGCGGGCTGCTACTTCCCGACCTCTTCCTGAAGCGCGATCGCGCCGAACGGCGCATTGACCTTGCCCTCGTGGATCATGAAGGCAAAAACGTCGCGGGGCTCGCTCTTGACCTTCCGTTCCTTGTTGATCAGCGGCAGATCATCCGGAACTTTTCCTTCGGCCCATGTCTCCAGGCGCTTGGCCCAGGCCTTCAGATCCTTGGGAGCGTAGCAGGTCTTGATGTCGTCCGAACCTTTCTGCAGCCGGGCATAGACAAAGTCCGCCGTGACGTCGGCGATCATCGGATATTCGTAGTGCTCGGCGCAGACCGGCGCTACGCCGTATTTCGCCAGCAGCGAGATGAATTCAGGCACCTTGAAGGAATCGTGGCGCACCTCGACGACATGTCGCAAAGGCAGGCCGTCCTGCGTGTCCGGCAAGAGCTTCAGGAAGGCTTCGAAATCCTCGGCATCGAACTTCTTCGTCGGCGCGAGTTGCCAGAGGATCGGGCCGAGCTTGCCGCCGAGTTCGGTCAGCCCCTGCGTGAGGAAACGTTTCATGGATTCTCCGGCCTCGCCGAGCACGCGCCGGTTCGTCACGAAGCGGCTGGCCTTTAACGAAAATATAAAACCATCCGGCACGTCGGATGCCCATTTGGCGAATGTCTCCGGCTTCTGCGAACTGTAATAGGTGCCGTTAACCTCGATGACCTTCAACTGCCGGCTGGCATAATGCAGCTCGTCCTTCTGCTTGAGATCTGATGGGTAGAAGTGGTCGCGCCAGGGCTCGAAAGTCCAGCCGCCGACGCCGACGCGGATGCTGCCGGATTTGCTCATGTGTTCCTCCCGTTGTTCCGCCGTCGCCAGAGCCCTTCGCGACACGCCTATTCCGCCGCCACAAACGTCTTCTTCACCGGCCGGCGCTCCAGCAGTTCCTTCAGGAACTGCCCTGTATAGGACCGCGGTTCCTTGACGATCGCCTCGGGCGTGCCGGTCGCAACGATCTCGCCGCCGCCGTCGCCGCCTTCCGGGCCGAAATCGAGCACCCAGTCGGCCGTCTTGATGACCTCCAGATTATGCTCGATCACCACGACCGAATTGCCCTGGTTCACCAGCTCGTGCAGCATTTCAAGCAGCTTGGCGACGTCATGGAAGTGCAGGCCGGTCGTCGGCTCGTCGAGGATGTAGAGAGTCCGGCCCGTCGAGCGTTTCGACAGTTCCTTGGCCAGCTTGACGCGCTGGGCTTCGCCACCTGAAAGCGTGTTTGCCTGCTGGCCGACCTTGATATAGCCGAGTCCGACATCAAATAGCGACTGCAGCTTGTCGCGAACCGCCGGCACGGCGCTGAAGAACTCCACACCTTCCTCGACCGTCATATCGAGCACGTCCGAAATCGACTTGCCCTTGAAGGTCACGTCCAGCGTTTCACGATTGTAGCGCTTGCCATGGCAGACATCGCAGGTGACGTAGACGTCAGGCAGGAAGTGCATTTCAATCTTGATGACGCCGTCCCCCTGGCAAGCCTCACAGCGCCCGCCTTTGACGTTGAAGGAGAACCGACCCGGCTGGTAGCCACGTGCTTTGGCTTCCGGCAGACCGGCGAACCAATCGCGGATTGGCGTAAACGCGCCGGTGTACGTTGCCGGGTTCGAACGCGGCGTACGCCCGATCGGCGATTGGTCGATGTCGATTACCTTGTCGATGTGCTCGAAGCCATCGATGCGGTCATGATCGGCCGGAATTTCGCGCGCGCCCATTACGCGACGTGCGGCCGATTTGTAGAGCGTCTCCACTAGGAAGGTAGATTTGCCACCCCCCGAAACCCCCGTCACCGCCGTGAAAACGCCCAGTGGGATGGAGGCGGTGATGTTCTTCAGATTGTTGCCTCGCGCGCCCACCACCTTGATCTCTCGACCTTTTTTCGGCTTGCGCCGCTCGTCGGGCACCGGCACGCCGAGTTCGCCAGACAGATACTTGCCGGTCAACGATCTGGGGTTCGCCATGATGTCCTGCGGCGTGCCGTGCGCAACGATCTGACCGCCATGCACACCGGCTGCCGGACCGATGTCGACCACGTCGTCGGCCGTCAGGATGGCATCCTCGTCATGCTCGACGACGATGACCGTATTGCCGATATCGCGCAGGTGCTTCAGCGTGTCGAGCAACCGGGCATTATCACGTTGGTGCAGTCCGATCGACGGCTCGTCGAGAACGTAGAGCACGCCCGTCAGGCCTGAGCCGATCTGCGAGGCAAGTCGAATGCGCTGGCTTTCGCCGCCCGACAATGTGCCGGAATTCCGCGACAGGCTGAGATAGTCGAGGCCGACGTCGTTGAGGAAGCGCAGGCGGTCGCGGATTTCCTTCAGGATGCGGACTGCGATCTCATTCTGCTTGGCAGAGAAGGTCGCGGGAAGCGCCTCGAACCAGTCGCGTGCCACACGGATCGACATATCGGTGACCTGGCCGATATGCAGCTTGTTGATCTTCACTGCCAGCGTTTCCGGCTTCAGGCGAAAGCCGTTGCAGGCGGGGCAGGGGGCCGCGGACATGAATCGCTCGATCTCTTCGCGCGCCCAGGCCGAATCGGTTTCCTTCCAGCGGCGTTCGAGATTGGTGATGATGCCTTCGAAGCTCTTATGCGTGGTGTAGGAGCGTGCGCCGTCGGCATAGTGGAACTCGATCTTCTCGTCCGTGCCGTTCAAGATGACGTCCTGCGCTTTTTCGGACAAATCGCTCCAGCGGTTTCCGAGCTTGAATCCGTAATGTTTGCCGAGTGCTTCCAGCGTCTGATTGTAGTAAGGGGAACTCGACTTTGCCCACGGTGCGATGGCGCCATCGCGCAGCGTTCGCTCCGCTTCGGGTATGATCAGCGCCGCGTCGATCTTTTGCTGTGCGCCAAGGCCGTCACAGGTCGGGCAGGCGCCGGCCGGATTGTTGAACGAGAAGAGCCGCGGCTCGATCTCCGGAATTGTGAAACCGGAAACGGGGCAGGCGAATTTTTCTGAGAACAGCACGCGCTCATGCGTCTCGTTGAGCGACTTGTTGGCCGACCCACCCGCAGATGTTTCCTCCGGGGGCAGCGGCTTGTCGGCAAACTCGGCGATGGCAAGCCCTTCGGCGAGCTTCAGCGAGGTTTCGAAGCTGTCGGCAAGCCTGGACGCCATGTCGGGACGCACGACGATGCGATCCACGACGACGTCGATGTCATGCTTGTATTTCTTGTCGAGCACCGGCGCATCGGCGATCTCGTAGAACTGGCCGTCGACCTTGACGCGCTGGAAGCCCTTTTTCATGAGCTCTGCCAGTTCCTTCTTGTATTCGCCCTTACGGCCGCGCACGATCGGCGCCAGAATATAAAGACGCGTGCCTTCCTCGAATTCGAGCACACGGTCGACCATCTGGCTTACAGTCTGGCTCTCGATCGGCAGGCCGGTTGCCGGCGAATAGGGGACGCCGACGCGCGCAAAGAGCAGGCGCATGTAGTCATAGATTTCGGTGACTGTGCCGACCGTCGAGCGAGGATTGCGCGAAGTCGTCTTCTGCTCGATCGAAATGGCCGGCGACAAGCCGTCGATCTGATCGACATCCGGCTTCTGCATCATCTCGAGGAACTGGCGGGCGTAGGCCGAAAGGCTTTCGACATAACGGCGCTGGCCTTCCGCATAGATCGTGTCGAAGGCGAGCGAGGACTTGCCGGACCCGGAAAGGCCGGTCATGACGATGAGTTTGTTGCGCGGCAGGTCGAGGTCGATACCCTTGAGGTTATGCTCGCGCGCGCCGCGGATGGAAATCGTCTTGAGTTCACTCATCGTAATTTTGCTTCTGTGCTGGAGTAAGCCCCTTATTTAGTGATGCCGCCGGGCGAGTCGAGGCTGAATATCCATCTGTTGCGAGGTTTTCGATTCTGTTGACAGGATCATAAGCATTAACTAGAACAAATAAAGAACAAATTTCTTTGTGGATGAACGGGCGATGGACGCGCATGCCCGGGGCTCTATAGTTTAAGGTAGAGCGATTGTTTCAAGCGCCGCCGGGCAGGGCGGCAGTAAGGTGAGAAGTATGGCTGGCAGCGTGAACAAGGTAATCCTGATCGGAAACGTAGGTGCAGACCCCGAAATCCGCAGGACGCAGGATGGCCGCCCGATTGCCAATCTTCGCATCGCGACGTCCGAGACGTGGCGTGACCGCAATTCAGGGGAGCGCCGCGAAAAGACCGAGTGGCACACCGTCGTCGTTTTCAACGAAGGTCTTTGCAAGGTTGTCGAGCAATATGTGAAGAAGGGCGCCAAGCTCTATATCGAAGGCCAGCTCCAGACCCGCAAATGGCAGGACCAGAGCGGCAACGACCGCTATTCTACGGAGGTTGTGCTGCAGGGGTTCAATTCGACGCTGACGATGCTCGACGGCCGCGGCGAAGGCGGCGGCGCGAGCCCCGGCGGCGGACGCAGCAGCAACGACTTCGGTGGTGGCGGCAATTACGGAGACGATTACGGCGCTCCGTCGCAGCCGTCTGGTCGAAGCAGCGGTGGCGGCGGGAATTTCTCGCGCGATCTCGATGACGACATCCCGTTCTGACAGGATGGAGTGTTCCTCGTATTGATAAACCATAGCGCCGCGAGCCGTTGTTTCAAAAACGAATTCGCGGTGCTTTTTATCACCTGGGTTCGTTACGACGACTTGTCGGCAATGCGCGCGCAGGTTTATCGGACAACCGCCTCTCACTTGCGCCAAGTTGCCAAGTGGATCATAGTTTGAGCCGTGAGATTGGCGGTGAATAGGCGGTGGTTGCGGCTCACAACCCGCCCGATCGAAAGCTGACACCCGCGGTTCATCCCAACCGCCGCCCAACCACAATCGGGGACAGGTCGCATCGATAGGAGGAGCAACCATGACTCCGCGATTCCTCAGCGCGCGCTGTATCGGCGTGCTTATGTTCTCACTGTGTGCTTTCGGGCTGATGACGTCAGCATCGATGCCGGCAGAAAACAAGTTCGTCGTCGAGCCGGTGGTTGAGAAAAAGGTGAAGGAACTGCCTTCCGGACAGTTGTACTGGCGGCTGGAGAACTTCCCAACACTGACGCAGGCTGAGGGCGCTGCGGGTCCGACCTCGCTGGCGGCGGACGTCGCAGGCAAGGTGTGGCTGTTCACGCTTGGACAGAAGGATGGCTCTACGCCCGGCGGAACCAAGGTCGTCGAGATCGGACCCATCCCGCCGATCAGCGCAAGCGAGTATTTGCTGCGCGTCAACCGCGGCGGTGGAGCGCCCGGCGTCAAGTCGGCGATCCATACGCATCCGGGATCGGAGGTCTTCTACGTGCTAGCGGGCAAGGTCGGCCAGAGAACACCCCACGGGGTGAGCTATGCCGAGGCCGGCACGACCATGATCGGACACGGGGCCGATACGCCGATGCAGGTGTTCAGCGCCGGCACAGCCGCTCTAGATCAGTTGGCCATCTTCGTGGTGGACGCCGATCGGCCGTTCTCGTCGCCTGCCAGCCTCGACTGAGGCTTTGTTTCGCGAGACACGCATGTATGGTTCAAACTAAGGCGGCAAGACTCCAGAAGCTTGGATTTCGCCGATGCTCAATCATGGTCGCGCTCGATGAGATTTAGGGAGTGGAAATCGGTCCGGCAACTTGCCTAAGGGGCCTACTTGCGCCAGTGAAGAATGACTCCGCATGGTTGGTGCCGGCGCTGTCGTGACTGTGGGCCGCCTGGTGGCTCATCCGCTTGACGTCGAGGCGCTCCACATGAAGAAGCACCTCCTTAAGGACCGCTGCTTGTCAGCGGCGGATTCTGCACAGAAGCATTCGGCGCGAACGATGTTTTAGTGGTTACGGCGCCATTGCGCCGGAACCTGTTAGAATGGTCCACGCAACGCCGATTGCAGCGCAAATCGCCAGCGTTATAATCACCGAAAGCTTGAGGTGAAAGATCGCCAAGGCGGCGAGGGCCGTTAGTAACAGCGACGGCCAGATGAGCGAAGCTGGAACCGGGAGATCAATTGAAACCGGTCCCCATGAGGCGGTGTGCACATCGGCAAAAAGCACATGGACGCCGAACCAGATCGCAAGGTTCAGGATCACGCCGACGACGGCTGCCGTGATGGCTGACATCGCTCCTGTCAGCGCAGCCTCGCCACGCAGCCTTTCGACAAACGGCGCTCCGAGGAAAATCCAGAGGAAGCTCGGAATGAAGGTCACCCAAGTCGTCAGGACCGCGGCAAGTGTGGTAGCGAGCATTGGTTCCAGCGATCCGGGGTTCCGATAGGCGGCCATGAAGCCGACGAACTGGACGACGCTGATCAACGGTCCCGGGGTTGTCTCGGCCATACCCAGGCCATCCAGCATTTCCCCCGGCTTCAGCCATCCGAAATGCTGGACCGCTTCTTGAGCGACATAGGCAAGGACAGCGTAAGCGCCGCCGCACGTCACGACAGCCATTTGGCTGAAGAACAACCCGACCTGCGAAAAGACACTGCTGGACCCCATCGTCACCAGTAATAATGCGACTGGCAGGAGCCACGCAGCCGCAAGACTGCCGGACAACCGCAGCGACCAGGCGAGGTTCGGCCGGGCATGGAGCGGTGTATCTTCTCCGAGGATGGAATCCCGATCTTCGAGGATTTGGCCCGAACCGCTTTTGTGTCCGCCGCCCACCTCGAACAAGGCAGAACCCACGCGCCCGCCGAGGAAGCCAACAATCCCTGCTGCGACGATGATCAGCGGGAACGGGACGTGGAGGAAGAAGATCGCTATGAAGGCGGCGGTGGCGATGGCTATCATCACGTTGTGTTTGAGGGCTCGGCTTCCGATCCTAAACACCGCGTGCAGCACGACCGCCAGCACCGCCGCCTTCAAGCCGAAGAACAGGCCGGCGACAAGGCTCACGTTCCCGTAGGCGGCATAGACGTAGCTCAGCCCAAGGATGGAGATGAAGCCTGGTAGCACGAACAAAGCTCCGGCGATCAGGCCGCCGATCGTCCTGTTGAGCAGCCAGCCGATATAGATCGCCAACTGATGGGCCTCTGGCCCCGGAAGCAGCATGCAGTAATTGAGCGCATCCAGGAAGCGACGTTCGCCGATCCATCGTTTCTCATCGACAACGATGCGGTGCATGACGGCGATCTGTCCCGCCGGTCCGCCGAAGCTGAGCGCCGCAACCCGTGCCCACACTTTCGCCGCCTCACCAAGTGGGACGATATTGCCGCTCTGCCGGTCGTTCCGTTCCACATCCACTATTTCGGCCACATCACTACGCCCTCCTCGGGTTGGGCCAATTATGGGTTTCGTCGGTGGCGTCGCGGCACCATCGGTAAAACGCATCATAGAGCGTGAGACCGGCATCGAGCTGCTGCAGGTCATCTGTGAACATCCGCGAAAGCCCGAGCGAGGCGGCGAGCAGACCGGCAGCTTCTGGCGCGAGATCGAGCCTTGCCGTATCAGCGCCGCGAACAATGATGGCGAGATGCTGCAATGGTTTGGAAGTGAGATTGAATTCCTCGATCATCACATCGAAGGTGCAGCGCTCGCCGCGATGGCTCCAGAAAACGTCTTCGATGTCGAAAGGCGTCGCGCCGAAACGGTCAGCGACGGCGGGCACTTCCGATGCGGGAACGAAAAGGAACACGGCATTGGGATCCACGAAACGTTTGATCAGCCAGGGGCAGGCGATCCGGTCGATCTTGGGACGGGCCCGCGTCACCCAGACCGTACGGCCTTGCGGGTCGCACGCCGGCAGCTTGACATAGGGCACTGCCTGGCCGCCGGCCTGCAGCCACGCCTCGAATCCTCCCTCGAGAACTTCCGCGCTCTTTCGCAAATGGCGAAGATAGGCGGCCACGCCATGACTGAGCTTTTGCCCCCTCTGGCACACGATGACCGCCGAGCCAGCAACCTCGCGGCTCCATTCGCTGACATCAGTGTGGCTGCGTCGGATCGACCCCGGGACGAGCCGTGGGTCGGCTGCAAAATCCTCTGCCGTGCGGACGTCGATGATAATTGGCGCATTCGGCGTTCCGATAATGCGGTTGAGCTTGTCGGATGAAATTTCCAGAAATGACGGCATGACGCGTCCTCCGTTGTGCGGGTTATGGACGCGATACTTCAGCTGTCGCCTCGTGGGGTGATCGCGACCCCAGACCCAATCATGTGCTGCAGGCCTGCGGGAAGTCAAGCGCTGTTGGTGTGCCTTACGGCAGCGCACCTTTTCAACTGACGGCCATCGCCGCCTTCATGCCGTCAACGACGAACTGTACTGCAAGTGCTGCCAGGATGACGCCGAGCAGGCGGGTGAGGATCGCCCGGCCGGTCACGCCGAGAAAGCGGTCGAGGCGGTCGGCGATGAGCAACGCCGCCAGCATCAAGCCAAGATTGCCGGCAATGACGATGAGAAGCTGTGCCCGCTCGACAGAGGTCGGCAGCGAACCCGCAAGCAGGATTGTCGCCGAGATTGCGCCCGGACCGGCAATGAGAGGAAGGGCGAGCGGAAAGACCGCGACATTCTGGATGTGATCCTTGGTGATCGCCACTTCGCTGGTCTTTTCCTTGCGGTCCTGCCGTCTCTCGAACACCATTTCGAAGGCGATCCAGAAAAGCAGCAGACCGCCGGCGATGCGGAAGGCGCCGATGGAAATACCGAGCACGCCGAGCACGCTTGCGCCGAAGAGCGCAAAGACGGCGAGGATGGTGAAAGCGATGACGGAGCTGCGCAGCGCCACCTGCTTGCGCTGGCTGCGGCTCATCCCGCTGGTCAGTCCCAGAAAGATCGGCACAAGTCCGGGAGGATCGATCGTGACGAGCAGCGTCGTGAAAGCATTGATCAACTGGTCGGCGCTTGCCATTATCTCTCCGGAACGCCATATGAAGGCTCGATTATTCGCGATTGTGAAGCGAGGTTTTCCATTTGGCAAATGACGGGCGGCGGGCCGGCGCTAAAAGCGGTCGAAATCGCTTGATTGCCGCCCTTCCGCCGCAAAGTCTGTTCAAAACCACGCCTCAAATTGGCGCCGGGCAAGCCTTTCGGCTATAAATCTTTCAGTGATTCTACAAAGAGATCGTGATCTGTTTTGACTGAACAAACACCCCCAGGTGGCGGGAAGCTCCCGCCAGGCATCGAGCCCATCTCCATCATGGAGGAAATGCAGCGGTCCTATCTCGATTACGCGATGAGCGTCATCGTCAGCCGCGCGCTTCCGGACGTGCGCGACGGCCTCAAGCCCGTGCACCGGCGCATCCTCTATGGGATGTCCGAGCTCGGCATCGACTGGAACAAGAAGTACGTCAAATGCGCCCGCGTCACCGGTGACGTGATGGGTAAATACCATCCGCACGGCAATGCCGCGATCTATGACGCGCTCGCCCGTATGGCGCAGGATTGGTCACTCCGCCTGCCGCTGATCGACGGCCAGGGCAACTTCGGCTCCGTCGACGGCGACCCGCCGGCGGCCGAACGTTACACGGAATGCCGTCTGCAAAGGGCGGCCCATTCCCTGCTTGACGACCTCGACAAGGAAACCGTCGACTTCCGCGACAACTACGACGGCACGCTCTCCGAGCCCGTCGTGGTGCCGGCGAAATTCCCGAACCTTTTGGTCAACGGGGCAGGCGGCATTGCCGTCGGTATGGCGACCAATATTCCGCCTCACAACCTGACCGAAGTCATCAATGGCTGCATTGCGCTTATCGATGATCCGGCGATCGAACTGCCGGAGCTCATGCAGATCATACCCGGTCCGGATTTTCCGACTGGTGCAAAAATCCTTGGCCGCGCGGGCATCCGCTCGGCTTATGAGACCGGCCGCGGCTCCGTGATCATGCGCGGCGTTGCCGCGATCGAGCCGATGCGTGGCGACCGCGAGCAGATCATCATCACCGAGATCCCGTATCAGGTGAACAAGGCGACGATGATCGAGAAGATGGCCGAGCTGGTGCGCGAAAAGCGCATCGAGGGCATCTCCGACCTCCGCGACGAATCTGACCGCCAGGGCTATCGCGTCGTCATCGAGCTAAAACGCGATGCCAATGCCGAAGTCATCCTGAACCAGCTTTATCGCTACACGCCGCTGCAGACCTCCTTCGGCTGCAACATGGTGGCGCTGAACGGCGGCAAGCCGGAACAGATGAACCTGCTCGATATGCTCCGCGCTTTCGTCTTCTTCCGCGAGGAGGTCGTTAGCCGGAGAACGAAATTCCTGCTTCGCAAGGCGCGCGAACGTGCGCATGTCTTGGTGGGTCTCGCGATTGCGGTCGCCAATATCGATGAAGTGATCCGCGTCATCCGCCAGGCGCCCGATCCGCAGTCCGCGCGCGAAGAGCTGATGACGCGCCGCTGGCCTGCGGAAGACGTTGAAAGCCTGATCCGCCTCATCGACGATCCGCGCCACCGTATCAATGAGGATATGACCTACAACCTCTCGGAAGAGCAGGCGCGGGCAATTCTCGAACTCCGTCTTGCCCGCCTGACAGCGCTCGGCCGAGATGAAATCGGCGACGAACTCAATAAGATTGGCGACGAGATCAAGGATTATCTCGATATCCTGTCGTCCCGTGTCCGCATCCAGACCATCGTCAAAGACGAGCTGACATCGGTTCGCGACGAATTCGGCACGCCGCGTCGCACCGAGATCGTCGACGGCGGCCTCGAAATGGACGACGAGGATCTTATTGCCCGCGAGGATATGGTCGTGACCGTTTCCCACCTCGGCTATATCAAGCGCGTGCCGCTGACGACCTATCGCGCGCAGCGCCGCGGTGGCAAGGGCCGTTCCGGGATGACGACGCGCGACGAGGATTTTGTTAGCCGGCTATTTGTCGTGAACACGCACACACCGGTCCTCTTCTTCTCCTCGCGGGGCATCGTCTACAAGGAAAAGGTCTGGCGCCTACCGATCGGCACCCCGACCTCCCGGGGCAAGGCGCTGATCAACATGCTGCCGCTCGCACCTGGCGAACGCATCACCACGATCCTGCCGTTGCCGGAGGATGAGGAGAGCTGGGAAAGCCTCGACGTGATGTTCTCCACGACACGGGGTACGGTTCGCCGCAACAAGCTGTCAGATTTCGTCCAGGTGAACCGCAACGGTAAGATCGCCATGAAGCTCGAGGAGGAGGGCGACGAAATCCTCTCCGTCGAGACCTGCACCGAACATGACGACGTTCTGTTGACGACGGCGCTAGGCCAGTGCATCCGCTTCCAGGTCGATGATGTCCGAGTCTTTGCGGGCCGCAATTCCATCGGCGTGCGCGGCATCAACCTCGGAAACGGCGACCGCATCATCTCGATGACCATTGTCGGCCATGTCGATGCCGAACCGTGGGAGCGTGCTGCCTACCTCAAGCGTTCCGCTGTCGAACGCCGCGCCACGGGCGTCGACGAGGAGGATATCGCCCTGGTCGGCGAGGAAGTCACGGAAGAGGGACTGCTGACAGACGAGCGCTACGAAGAACTGAAGGCACGCGAACAATTCGTGCTGACAGTGTCGCAGAAGGGCTTCGGCAAGCGGTCGTCCTCCTACGACTTCCGCATCTCAGGCCGCGGTGGTAAGGGCATTCGCGCCACCGATACCTCCAAGACGAGCGAGATCGGAGAGCTCGTCGCCGCATTCCCGGTCGATGAAGGCGACCAGATCATGTTGGTCTCCGATGGTGGGCAGCTGATCCGCGTCCCGGTCGGCGGCATCCGCATCGCCAGCCGCGCAACCAAGGGGGTAACGATCTTCTCGACCGCTAAGGATGAAAAGGTCGTCTCCGTCGAACGCATCAGCGAGCCGGAAGATGACGGCGAGGAGGTTGGCGAGATCGTCAACGAAACGCCGATCGAAAGCGGCGAGGCGCCATCAGCAGCGGAAGATTAATACAATCAGTCTTTGGTTGAGAACCGGGCGGCCTCTGCCGCCCGTTTTTTTGCGCTTATCCGCCCCGCCGGCCGGAAATCATGCAACGAAAAAGCCGGACGCGGGGACGGCGTCCGGCTTTTTGAATGGCCCCTGGCGCTGGAGGGGAAGGCGCCCAAGGGCAGGGGAACTCAACTCAGAAAATGCTGTGTTTCTTTTCGTCGAACGCCTTCACTTCTTCGCTTTCGCGGCGAAGCGCTGAAACGGTTGACACCACAGACACGATGAACATGACGCTGATGAGAGCGGTGAGAACAGTCAAGATCGTGAACATGGGCAATCCTTTCCGAAGTTGCGTTCACGTTCCTCAGTACTGGCTTATGATGGCAGTGCGAGCCGACGCATAAGGACCATATACCTTGGACGTATCAGTCTTCTGGTCATAGAGTGCGACAGTTGCGGTAAGCATTCCCGTGATCATTGCCATCCAGAATACATTGATGATGGTAATCTTGTCGGGCATCTTGTTTTCCCTCTGTGCAGCGTATCGCATCTACGCTTCGGTTAAGTGAACGTATCCGTCTGAAAATGGTTCCGGCGGATGTTGGCGTGTCGTTTAGCAAGCCCGGTCTGAAGCGACCTTGAATGCCCTGTTCATCTGGCGTTCAGATTCGGCAGAAGGTTTCAACGCGCCCTTCCGATCCGGCGCATGATGGCGTGATGCTCGATGACTTCGGCGCGCACCCACCGCATCGTGTAGCGGTCCTGCAGGTAGCCCATATGCCAGCTCCGCAAGTAGGGAGAGGACGACGGCAAGTGCGAGAACAAGGATCAGCATGTCGATGTCTTTCGGAATGGTCGGATGCGGATGGCATCGGCTGCGTTGATGTTTCCGATTATGCGCATCGCATCTGAAACCGCGTTGAACGCGGCATTCATCCACCGTTCAGCGAGGCGGCAAATGACTTGCGGGATGCGGGTATCCATGACAAAAGGCATCGAACAAAAACGGCCGGGTCTTATGACAACTGCTTTTTATCCGGGGTCCTTCGACCCGCTCACCAACGGACATCTGGACGTGCTCCTCCAGGCGCTGAACATCGCCGAAAGAGTGATCGTCGCGATCGGCATCCATCCCGGCAAGGCGCCGCTGTTTTCCTTCGAGGAGAGGGCGGAGCTGATCCGAAACGCGCTTGCCGAGGCCATGCCGCAGAAAAGCGGCAGCATCTCCGTCGTTTCCTTCGACAACCTGGTTGTGGATGCAGCGCGCATGCATGGTGCGGCGCTGCTCATCCGCGGCCTTCGTGATGGCACCGACCTCGACTACGAAATGCAGATGGCGGGCATGAATCGTCAGATGGCACCGGATGTCCAGACTATCTTTTTGCCGGCAGGGACGGCCTCGCGGCCCATTACCGCCACATTGGTCCGTCAAATCGCGGCCATGGGCGGCGACGTCAGCGCCTTCGTGCCGGCAGCCGTTTTGAAGGCCCTTCGATCCAAGCGCAAATCTTGAGGCGTTTTCCGCCGCAACGGAGCTCACATGAAACTGTTCTATATTGCATTTGCCGGCGTGCTTTACCTCGCCTCCTTCGCTGGCGACGTGTTTGCCCAGGCCGATCACATGCTGACGATCCAGCTCAAGGATGGTCCCGTCGTGATCCAGCTGATGCCGGAAGTGGCTCCCAAGCACGTTGCGCAGATAGAGGCGCTAGCGCAGAAGGGGGCCTATGACAACGTGGCCTTCCACCGCGTCATCGACGGCTTCATGGCCCAGACCGGGGACGTGCAGTACGGCAATATGTCAAAGGGCTACGATCCAAGCCTTGCTGGCACCGGCGGCTCCGATCTGCCGAACATTCCGGCCGAATTCTCCAAGAAGCCCTTCGTGCGCGGCACGGTGGGCATGGCGCGCGCCCAGGATCCAAATTCCGCAAACTCGCAGTTCTTCATCATGTTCGCGGACGGCTCATTCCTGAACGGCCAGTACACGGTGGTCGGCAGTGTAGTCTCCGGCATGGAAAACGTCGACAAGATCAAGCGCGGAGCCGGGCAGAACGGCGAAGTAAGCGATCCAGACCGCATGATCAAAGTCACCGCGGGTAAGTAATTTCGTGAAACGAGGAGAATGAAAATGGCCGAGATCAAGGATCCGGAGAACACCGTTATCCTGGAAACCACCAAGGGCAAGGTTGTCATCCAGCTGTTGCCGCAGGTAGCCCCCGAGCATGTCGCCCGGATCAAGGAGCTCTCTCGCGAGAAGGCCTATGACGGTGTCGTCTTTCACCGCGTCATCCCCGACTTCATGGCGCAGACAGGCGATGTCCAGTTTGGCAAGAAGGGCGGCGATAACTTCAACCCTGGCCGCGCTGGCATGGGCGGTTCGTCGAAGCCTGACCTGAAGGCCGAATTTTCCGCAACGCCGCATGTCCGCGGCACCTGCTCGATGGCGCGCTCGCAAAGTCCGAATTCGGCAAACAGCCAGTTCTTCATCTGCTTCACCGATGCGCCGTGGCTGAACAAGCAATACTCGGTCTGGGGGCAGGTCATAGAAGGCATGGATGTGGTCGACACGATCAAGAAGGGCGAACCGGTCAGTGATCCAGACTCCATCGTCTCGATGCGGGTTGCCGCCGACGCCTGATTGTGATTTCTGCTGAACCCGCCCATGCGCGAAGGCGCTGGGCGGGTTTCGCTTTGTCTGAAAGTGCCCAATGCGCGTAGACCTTTTCGATTTCGACCTTCCGGATGAACGGATCGCCTTGCGGCCCGCCGAGCCACGCGATAGCGCGCGCCTTCTCGTCGTCGATCCGCATGCCCAACCGGCTCTCGGCGACTATGTCGTAAGCGAGCTGCCGTCGTTCCTGCGGGCGGGGGATGCGCTTGTCTTCAACGACACGAAGGTCATTCCCGCGCAGCTCGAAGGCGTGCGCCATCGTGCGGGAGCGGGCGGCCAACGGGTCTCGGCGACACTCCATATGCGCGTCGGCGCCAGCCGATGGAAGGCTTTCTCCAAGCCGGGCAAACGCATTAAGATCGGCGATCGTATCGCCTTCGGCCACGACGGTGAAAGCTGCTTGCTCGGCCAGCTTGATTGCACCGTCGAGGAGAAAGGCGAGGGCGGTGAAGTCACTCTTGCCTTCGATCTTTCCGGCCCGGCGCTGGACGAGGCAATCGCCTCCGTTGGTCATATTCCGCTGCCGCCCTACATCGCCGCTAAACGTTCGGACGACGAGCGCGACCGCACCGATTACCAGACGATCTATGCCCGCGAGGAAGGCGCAGTCGCAGCACCCACCGCCGGCTTGCATTTCACGCCACGTCTTTTCGCGGCAATCGACAAGGCCGGCGTTGAGCGCCATTTCGTGACGCTGCATGTCGGCGCCGGTACCTTCCTCCCGGTCAAGGCCGATGATACCGACGATCACAAGATGCATTTGGAAAGCGGTTTTGTCAGCGCCGAGACGGCGGCAAGGCTGAATGCCGTCAAGGCGAGGGGCGGGCGCATCATTTGTGTCGGCACGACGTCGCTGCGGCTGATCGAAAGCGCGACTGCGGACGATGGAGGCATCCGCGCCTGGGCCGGCGCCACCGGCATCTTCATCACGCCCGGCTACCGCTTCAAGGCAGTCGATATCCTGATGACCAATTTCCACCTGCCTCGCTCGACGCTCTTCATGCTGGTTTCGGCCTTTGCAGGCTTCGAAACCATGCAGTCAGCATACAAACACGCCATTTCGACAGGTTACCGCTTCTATTCATACGGGGATGCGAGCCTTCTTTTCCGGAAAGACAGATGACCGAGAATTTCCAGTTCACGCTCAGGAGGACTGATGCAGGCGCCCGCCTCGGCGAAATCTCCATGCCTCGCGGCATCATCCGCACGCCGGCCTTCATGCCGGTCGGCACGGTTGGCACCGTCAAGGCCATGTACCTCGACCAAGTTCGCGAAACGGGCGCCGACATCATTCTTGGCAACACCTACCACCTGATGCTGCGCCCGACGGCAGAGCGCGTTGCGCGCCTCGGCGGCCTGCACAGCCTCATCCGCTGGGAACATCCGATCCTGACCGATTCCGGCGGCTTCCAGGTCATGTCACTTTCAGGTCTTCGCAAACTTGACGAGCAGGGCGTCACGTTCAAGTCGCATGTCGATGGCAGCCTGCATCACATGTCCCCGGAGCGCTCGATCGAGATCCAGGGGCTGCTCGGCTCCGATATCCAGATGCAGCTTGACGAATGCGTAGCGCTTCCGGCTGAACCGCGCGAAATTGAACGCGCGATGGAGCTATCGCTGCGCTGGGCTGAACGATGCAAGGTCGCCTTCGGCAACCAAACGGGCAAGGCGATGTTCGGCATCGTTCAGGGCGGTGACATTCCCGCACTTCGCATCCGTTCGGCCGAAGAGCTGAAACAGCTTGACCTCAAGGGCTATGCGGTGGGCGGTCTTGCGGTTGGCGAGCCGCAGGACGTCATGCTTAAGATGCTCGAGGAAACACTGCCCGTACTGCCCGGCGAAAAGCCGCGCTACCTCATGGGCGTCGGCACGCCCGACGATATCCTTAAATCGGTTGCCCGTGGCATCGACATGTTCGACTGCGTGATGCCAACCCGCTCGGGCCGCCACGGTCTGGCCTTTACCCGCCGCGGCAGGGTCAATATCCGCAACGCTCGTCACGCGGAGGATCTGCGTCCGCTCGACGAGCAGTCGAATTGCCCGGCATCGCGTGATTATTCTCGCGCCTACCTGCACCATCTCGTCCGTGCCAACGAGGCGCTCGGCGGCATGCTGCTCTCGTGGCACAATCTAAGCTACTATCAGGAATTGATGCAGGGCATCCGCACGGCAATTGCCGAGGGTCGCTTCGCCGATTTCATGGCGGAAACGCTGGAAGAATGGGCGAAGGGCGATCTTGAGCGCGCTTGAGTTGCCGTCAGCCTGCCGCGAACTTGTCATAAGCGCGAAGCCCGCAGGTCTTTCAAGCCTGGTGCGTGGAAGCCGATGAAGCCGTCGCAACGCTGCGTCGCACTGATGGAAGGACGATCAGCTCTTTCGACTTCTCGTTCAGCGCACCATGGGCCTTCCCGCCTCGGCCAGCGCGTAGAAACCTACGTCGGATGAATTCGCAGTGCCTGGTGCGTGGCGATCCAACTTTACCAATTGCCTTGGAACAGGATCGACTGAACCGCCGTCAAATGCCCTTGCTGTCGGTGTCCGGCACGATCTGCACGCCATTGATCTTGTAGCCGCCGTCTGGCTGCCGCATCATTTGGTAGATCGCCGTCCAGTCCTTGCCATCCCGCCCGGATATCAGGACTTCGTGATAAATCATCGCGCCGTTATCGACGGAGCGGCTGCGGCCGAAAGCATAGTTGCCGGGATGATAGACGGGCTCGTAGCTCTTCTTCACCATCGCAAAGAAAACACCTTTGTCCGGATACATCGCCTTAATGCCGGGCGCTGCAAAGGAATAGGCCTTCTCCGCATCATCCTTCAGGAAGGCCGTAATCTGATCCTCGATGATATGGCGCGTCGTCTCGACCGGATCTTCGGCCCGCGCCGGTATCGTCAAGAAAATCAAAGCAGCACACAGCGCAGACACCGAGGATGAGGCGCGCATGGATTCCTCTCCAGCGAAAAAATGGAGTGTAGATCACTTTGGAGATTTGGAAAATGGGTTCAGTTGCTACGATCAGCTCGCACGCCGTCCCGGCAATCCTCGCGCTTTCAAACTTGCACCTGTTTGGAAGGCCCGCAAGTGTCATTCGTCCTCTGGCTGCAGCGGCGAGTTGCCGCCAGCAACGGCGGTCCCGATCGACGCAAGCGGGCGCACGTCTTTTGAATTGTAGATCTTCGGTGGTTATGCTGGCTCCCTTGGCGGACGCGGCACGAGACGGTCACTCAGTCGCCCCGCCGTCTTTCCGCCATCAGAAACACTGCCTGTATAAGGCACATGAGGCCAAGGAACGAAGGCAGCCCTTGATGTCCGATCAGTTGCATCGCCAGTCCTGTCGCGGGCGAGCCCACGATGCCGCCGATACCCCATACGAACGCGAAGGCCGCGTTTCCGGCGATCAAGGCTTGACCGGTGAAACGCTCGCCGAGCTGGATCAGCGACATGGTGTAAATCCCAAACGAGACCCCGCCCCAGACGAAAACGAGCGGCCAGATGAGCCACGCGTCAAAGAGCGACAGCAGCAGCAGGCAGCCGCTCAGCGAAGCCAGGGCACAGAATAACATGGTCCGAGTTGAGCCAAATCGTTCGGCCACGCGCCCGAGCAAAATCTGCAGTACGGCATTGCCTGCGGTGAAACAGGCGATGAGCGAAGCGATGCGTGTTTCGGCGCTGCCAAGGGCGGCACCATAGACCGTGAACAAGGATATCACCGCCTGCTCGAAGGCGGCAGCAGTGAAAACCGCGAACAACAGGAGCGGTGCCCGTGCGAAGAATCCGCCGACCGATGTTACCTCGCCCTCATGCGGCATCTTCGGCAGGCGTGGCACGACCGCAAGCACGATCAGCCCGCAGAGGGGAAATGCCACGATGCCGATCATGAAGGGCGGCCAGCCCTGCGTGCCGACCAGGCCGAGCGACAGCGGGCCGATGGCAAAGCCACCCGAAGCGATCGATGAATAGAGGCCCATGAGGCGGCCCCGGCGTGGCGCGGGCGTAATCGTGATCAGCCAGGTTTCGCTGATCACGTAAAGCGGATTGGCGAAGAAGCCGAGGAGGAAGCGCAGCGGCATCCAGGCCCAGACATCTTGTGTATAGGCAATCGCGAGCAGCGTAAGCGCGGCGAGGGTGCAACACAGGATCGAAAGTCGCGCCCCTCCCACGCGCCGCGCCAGCGTCGGAATGAAGGGTGCTGATACAACGAAGCCAAGCGGCGTCATCGCCGCCGACAAGCCGATCAGGCCGGGGGTCGTTCCCTGCCGCTCCAAGATGAAGCTGAGCAGCGGATAGGTCAGCCCCTGTGCCACCGCAAACACCGTGACGGTAGCGATGATGCCCGCCATCGCGGCCCATCGGATTTGATCCTCTCGGGGGCATCCCGTGTTGTGCAAGTGCCGGCTAACCGTTGCGGCATCCGGAAACTGGCGATTTGGTGTCATTGCTGCATTCGCCTTATCGTTGCAAGAAGGGCTTGTCGATCTTTGCTTGGTGCATCTCGTCAGTCCGATATTGGTCGATGAAATGGGAAGCACCCATCGACCTCTGCCGAGCTTCCCAGCAAAAGCGCTTCCGCTCGTCCCAGATCGCGATAAACCTTCCGTAGGGTCGCAAGGCTGTGGAGCCGACGCGACACTTCCGCCAGCCGGACGGGGGAAATCGTTCATGACAACCTCCATATGGTTGGCGGTCCAGGACGCTCGACCTGTGAATTTTGGCAGGATGAGAACGGCGCTGTAATTAAGCTGTCCCAAATAGTTCCAAAAAAATCCAAACGGGCTATAGATGCGCCTTATGGAAGGATCGCGCTTTGCCTTTGGTCCGTTCGTGCTTGATCCGGATGCGGGAACGCTCCTTCGGAACGATGATCCCGTTGCCGTGGGTTACCGTGGACTAAAGCTGCTTGCGGCGCTCGTCACACGGCCTGGCGAAATCCTGGGCAAAGCCGAGTTAATGGATGCGGCGTGGCCGGGCACGGCCGTCGAGGAAGGCAACCTTACCGTACAGATCGCGCAGCTCAGGAAGCTGCTTGGTCCGGCCGCCGATGGCGGGGAATGGATTGCCACGATTCCGCGCGTCGGCTACCGCTTCACGGGGACCATTGAATACCTCCATCCTGCGAAGCGAAAGCCTTTGCCGCTGCCCGACAAGCCATCGATAGCCGTGCTGCCCTTCGTGAATGTCAGCAACGAGCCCGAGCAGGAGTCCTTCGCGGATGGGTTGACCGAAGACTTGATTACCGACCTGTCCAGAATGTCTGGCCTGTTCGTCATCGCACGCAACTCGACCTTTGCATACAAGGGAAAGCCGATGGATGTGCGCGCGATTGCTGGGGATCTCGGCGTGCGGTACCTGCTGGAGGGGAGCGCAAGACGTGTCGCCGGGCGCGTACGCGTCAACGTCCAACTGGTAGACGCGGTGAGTGGCGATCATCTATGGGCGGAACGCTTCGATCGCAGCTTGGACGATATCTTTGCCGTTCAGGACGAGGTCACTGGCAAGATCGTGGAGGCACTGCTCGGCCGGCTGCGCGCGCCACCTCCGCGCAATCGGCCTAAAAATCTCGAGGCTTACGATCTCTGCGTGCGGGCGCGCAAGATCATGGATGACTCGCCGCAGCTGGCGCGGGAAGCGCATCTGATGCTGACGCGCGCGGTTTCGCTCGATCCGGGATATGCCGAGGCCCATCGCTGGCTTGCCGTGAACCACTGGATGGGATGGGTACATAGCGGCGGACCAACGGAGGCTGCCCGCAGAGACGCTTTGGAGCTGGCGCGCAAAGCTGTAGCACTCGATCCCAATGATGCTGGCTGTCATTGGATCCTGGCTTACTTGCTTGCCTATGAGCGCAGCTTCGCCGAGGCGGACGCGGAATTCGCCAAGGCGATCGAACTCGACCCGAACGAAGCCGACACCTGGGCGGCGTTGTCCGACATTACGGTCCTGGCCGGGCGGGTCGAGGAAGGCCTTGAACACATCCGCAAGGCGTTCCGGCTGAACCCGCTTCCGGCAAGCTGGTACTATCTTACACTGGGCCAGGCCCAATATGCGGCCGGCGAATACCAAGCCGCTGTCGAGACACTTCGACGGGAAGAGACCTACCGAACAAGCTCACGCCGGTTTCTGGCGGCAAGCCTTGCCCAACTGGGTCGGCTCGACGAAGCGCGCGCAGAGGTCGAACTTTTCCTCGTCGGCAACCCGGATTTCACGATCCGCCACTGGGCCACGACCGAGCCATTCCGCGATGCCGCAACGCTTGAGCATTTCGTTGATGGCTACCGCAAGGCCGGTCTTCCGGAATGATCCTCCCAAATGGCATCCAATCCGAAAGCTGCTGTGACCGCGCCTTCGCACCGATCGCGCGATCTACTCCTCAAAGCGGCTCGTGGGATCACGATCGCGATCGTATCGTCTGGTGAACGGAAACGGCGGCAACCAGGATTCGCGACGGACGATCCAGCTTTCGTAGGTTGGCATCAACTGGTCAGGCGCATCCAGGGATCCCAGGTTCACTTCAATCTCGTCTGCGGTGCGTGCGAAAACAGGCGAGCCGCAGCGGGGACAAAAAAACGCCCGGCGTAGTCGCGTGCTTCACCATCGATCGTCACCGCATCCTGAGGGAAGATCGCGGAAGCGTGAAAAAGAGCCCCATGATGCTTGCGGCAGTCGAGACAATGACAAAGGCCGACGCGGTATGGGAGTCCCGACGCCGAAATTCGGACGTTGCCGCACAGGCAACCGCCGGTGAATCTGTCCATGATGCGTCTCCTTTACACTCAAGCGACCGTGCCAGGTCGATCTGAGCGGCTGGTCCGGGTTGCAAGGAAAATCTGGGCGGGTGCATCACCGCCCATGGCTTTACATTTATCCAAGTGGCATTCGCTCGAATTTCTGCAACGAGGAATCAATCGTGTCCCACCCAAGGCCGCGGATGGTGTATGTGACCGCCTGCGGGTTGAATTGGCCAGGATCGTCAAGGCTGGTCGCGGGCACCGCAATCAGTTCCGGCATTGCGACGAATGTTAAAAAGACAGGCGTTCCACAGGTCGGACAGAACGCGTGTAGCTTTTCGTTCCCACTGTCGCCCGCTACCCGCCAGGTCTTCGGTTCGCCGGTAATTGTCACATCGGCTCGCTGTGGAAAAGTCAAATAGGATCCATGCCCCGTGCCGCTTCGTTTCTGGCAATCGCGACATTGGCAGTGGTTCTCGAAGATGGGGTCGCTGCTCGTTTCATAGCGGATTGCGCCGCACGCGCATCCGCCGATATAGGTCTTGGTCAATATCATTCTCCCGCTGGCAGAGTTTGTTGATTGGCACTGGGAAGGGATCACGCGGATTTTGGCTTGGCGAAAAGGTCAATGCCGCGGCCGGTTTCCAGGAAGGATTTTAGGCTGGACAGGACAGCCGGCCAACCTTGGCGGATGCCTTTTTCCATCCCACTACCAGCTTCGAGTTCATCATGCGTGACGGTAAGCCGAACCATGTTGTCGTATTCATCGATCGCGAACGTGACCCGGCTGTAGCTTGCAGGGTCGGAGGCCCGCGAAGCATTCGCCCAGGTGATGACGAGACGGGTCGGCGGCAAGATCTCAATGACCTTGCCAACGAGTTCGACAGTCCGCTCGTCGTTGGCACGAACGTGTTCCCATTTCGACCCCGGTTTCCAATCGGAAACGTTCTCGTGGCCCCAATAGCGCCTTGCGAGGTCCGGTTTGGTTATGGCCTCGAATACCTTTTCCGGGGTCGAAATAATATAAGTCACGTATACAAAGCTGGTCATCTCTGTGGTCATTGTCACTCTCCTTCGAGTTCCTTCTTCAGATCGTGCAACAGGCTGAGCCGCTGCTGTTCGAATTTCCGCACCCACCGTTCGTAGACCTCGTGGAGCGGTACGGGGTTGATGAAATGCAGCTTTTCGCGACCACGCCGAACCGTGCTCACTAGATTGGCTGCCTCCAATATTTCGAGGTGCTGCGTGACGGATTGCCGGGCCATATCAAGATTGTCGCAAAGCTGACTGAGCGTCTGCCCGTTCTTCTCACAAAGAAGGTCAAGCAGCTTTCTGCGAGTCGGGTCGCCCAGCGCTCTGAAAACCTTGTCGGCGTCCATCGGACTCACTCAATGTGGAAAACATAATATGCAGGTAAATACCTGCATATAAAGAGCAGTTATTTACCTGCATGTCAAGTGCCGACGGTCGAAGGTGATCGAGCCGCGAGCGGGCAGGGCAACACCTGAAGGCTTGAGTGCATTATGGGGCGCAGATCTGCGGTGGTTACTGGTGTGAGTTCACGGCATCACCACGATCTTCGAACATGGAGTAATCGCGGCGCGACCGTTTCTGGCTTTTGGGCTGGTGAGGGTGGTTGCCCCCGATAGGATGGAAAAACGGGCTCTCGATTGGAACCGGGCCTAACATCGGATGGAGGCAACCATGAACCAATATATTGGCCTTGATGTTTCATTGAAAGATACCGCAATTTCGATCCGGGAAGACGGGAAGCGGATCTGGCGAGGGAAATGTCCTTCGGATCCCAAGCTTCTCGCACAGGTGATCCGCAAAAACGCCCCCCGCGCGCGGCGCGTCGTATTCGAAACGGGACCGCTGTCGACGTGGTTCTATCACGCGCTGACGAGCGAGGGGGTGCCGGCGATCTGCATTGAAGCACGGCATGCGCAAAAGGTATTGAACGAGACGCTCAACAAAACCGATGCCAATGACGCGGATGGTTTAGCGCAACTCGCCGAAGCAGGCTTTTACAAAGCGGTTCGCGTCAAGTCGTTTGACGCTATGATGACCCGCACATTGGTGGCTGCCCGGGAACAGCTCCTGAACATGCCAACGCAACTTGGCAATCAAATCCGCGGCCTGATGAAGACCTTCGGTCTGATCATCCCGAAAGGGAAGGGGCGAGTGTTTGATGGCGATGTGCGGAAGCTTTTGGATGGAAACACCGAGCTTGCGAAGATTATCTTGCCTCTTTTGGAGGCGTGGCACGATATCCGCAAGCGCGCAGCCGATCTTGGTCGCCAGTTGCTGATAGTGGCACGTGCGAGCCAAGCCACGAAGCTATTGATGACAATTCCGGGGATCGGCGCGGTCACAGCGGTGTCCTACGTTACGGCAATTGAAAATCCAGAAAACTTTCGAACGTCGCGCTCGGTTGGCGCCTGGCTTGGGCTAACAACGCGGCGTTATCAGTCAGGCGAGGTCGACTATGACGGCCATATCTCGCGAAGGGGTGACAATCGTTTACGTGGGCTGCTTTATGAAGCGGCGACAGCGCTGCTGACGAGAACCAGTGCCAGGATCGAGAGCAGTCTCAAGAGTTGGGGACTTAAGCTGCGCGAGCGACTTGGCTTCAAGCGGGCCGCTGTGGCCGTCGCCCGGAAACTCGCGGTCATCATGCACAGCATGCTCAAGACGGGAGAAGTGTTCAACGCATCGGCTGGCGCGACCATATAGGCGACGCTCAGCCTTCGTCCCTCAGCGCGCCATCTAACTTTGGGTGCTGAGCGTCCCTGCTGCGGACGTGGGTTGGATCATTCCGCTATCGCTGGCTGCAGCTCGTTGAGACTGCGTTTCGAACATCAGGAAGATCCCACCTGCGAAGACCATTGTGCGGCGACATTTGTCGACCGCGGAGACAACCCTGCTCCCAGCACTGGACAGCTCTGAAGGACCCGGCCGGTGAGGGCAGATCCATTCAATCAGTTCAGCCGTGTTGCCTCTCTCGCAAGCCGGCAAGGGCCATCGAATGCTCAAACCAGCTTGACGGATGGAATGCGATTAGACAACCAGCGATGCTCGGAGCCGTCGATCTGCACCAGCTCACCATAAGCCTCGCGCCGCAATCGTGGCGATGGAAGCTGCGACGCTGCTGGCGCGATCGCCAGATACCGGCCGCCGTCATCCTATGCCGCAGCGTCTCGCGCGACACACACAATCCATCGCGTCCGGCAAGCTTCTCGGCCGCCAGCGTCGGCCCGAAATCCCAATAGCGCTCGCGAATGAGCGTCAAAGCATAATCGCGAAGCCCATCGTTGATCCGGTTGTTCGACGGCCGGCCGATCGCCTTGTGCCGGATCGACGCCGCGCCACCCGTTCTGATCCGCTCCAGCAGCCGGCGCACCTGGCGCTCGCTCAGCGCCAGAACATGCGCCGCCGACATCAACGTCATTCGACCGTCGATGACTTTCGACAAAACCTCGATCCGCTGCAGGTCACGCTCGCTCATCGCAATCAGTCCCATCGGCAATCTCCCACGTCATCAAACGCGGGGAGTGTGACATTCTTACTTTGTAGGAACAGGACACTTCAACTTTGGGGCTACACAACTGTCAAAGCTGATTACAGGCGCGACGTTGTCAGCCAGTTAGAAACGCGACACTGGCTCCGTCGATCAGCCCCCGATCCGACCGGCTGGGCCGGGTTGAAAGGGAGGAGCGGGGGCGGGTGATGACGCTCCCCTTCGGCCTTAGCTTTCTCAGTAGCAATTATTCCGTTGCCGGTTGATACTCGCTTGCACCTGCATGGGGCGGGGTAGGGATCAAAGCGGCACGATGCTTCCGAAAATCCACCTGCAAGGTGACGTCGATGTTGCCGCGCTGTCACCGCTTCTTCGCGGCATGCTTCTTTCGGTTGCCTATGCTGACGGTGAGGGTGGCATAGGATTGACGGCGACCGGCGCCATGAACCGCAAGTTCGTGCATTGGGCCGCTGTGCACTTCCTCTGGCCAGGGTTCACAGCCGAAGACCTCTACAGCATGAATAAGGTGCTCAATGAAAGCGACATGCCGCCGCTTTGGGTCGTGCGCGACATGGCCCGTCATCTGAAGCTTCTTCGGCGACGAAAGGATGTGCTGCTGCCAACCAGACGCGGCAGGGAGTTTCTGGCAAAACCGCAAGCCTTCTTCGATCTGATCGCCACGGATTATCTCTATTCGTGTGTCCACGCCACCGAGCGGGAAGAGGAGGTCCGAGCGCGGTTACGCTGGTGGCGCATGTTGCTCAATCTTCTCAATATCAAGGGCAGAGAAGGTTGCACGCCAATGGACGTTATGAAGATCCTCTATCCAGGCTTGGCGCCTCTGTCGGACACCGAAATGACCATAGAAGCCTGGGAGTTGAAATCCGGTCTTCAGTATGGCGTCTTCCAACGCTTATGCTGGCTCGGCTTGCTCTATGAGGCACGAGAGGGGCTCACTCTTCTCCAGGACGGATCCTTCCACAAGACGCCGCTTTGGCCAGCTTGCCTGCAGTTGGAATCTGATACGCAGAGCGACATCGGCGTGCATTGATGATCTTTATTCCGCCGCTGGCTGCCTCATTTACGCTTTCTCCGCTGCCCAATCACCGCCGGACCATTCATGAAATCCGTCCTCCGCCGGGCTTGCGACCCCGCTTCAGGCGCCGGTTGCTCGGCTGCGATCGCTTCTTCGAAACGGGCCTGCTGGACCATCCCGGTCATAGGTCTGCAACAGCCGATGGACCTGACTTCGACTGAGGTCGAGCAGTTCGGCTGCCTCGACGACGCTCAGGCGTTCGTCACGAATCTTCTGGATGACTTCGAGGCGATGCAATTCTTTCTGCAACATGGTGATCATAAAGACATGAGATGACCTCGACTACGATGGCGTCACGAAACGAAAGTGGTGAATCTGTCCGACTTTTTAGAACATACGGTGATCACGCTACGAGGATAGATGTTTCTCGCCGCAGTGGCCCGAGATCGGCGCTGTCCGTCGGGGTCCAGATGTAATCGCCGGTGAGACTGATATGCTGCCACCCGAGCGGGGTGATGTGTTTGATCACGGCGGGCGGCGTGGCGATGCCTTCCCGGCTGAGCTCGGCGAAGGCCGGATCGAGATAGAGAGTGTTCCAATAGACGATGGCGTTAATGAGCAGGTTCAGCCGGATGCCCGGTAGAACTGGCTCTCGAAGGTCCTGTCGCGCAGTTCTCCGAGGCGGTTGAAGAACAGTGCTCTCGCAAGGGTGTTCTGAGCCTCGCTCTTGTTGAGACCGGCGGTCGCGTTCCTGCGAATTTCGGGGTTCTGCCACCACTGGGGCCTGATCGGCCCGAAGCTGATGAGGTGGAACGGCCCTTCTCAAACGGCATCAAGTGCCTAACGTGGTCGTGTTGAAACGCCACAAAGAGGAAGGACCGCTCCATGAAGAAGATGACCACAGTCGGGCTCGATCTGGCCAAATCCGTTTTTCAGGTTCATGGCATAGCCGAGGAAGGAGTCGTGATCGTAGCTGTCAAGATCGATCTGCCCGGCTGTAGCGAGCGTTTCGCTGGGCGTGACTGGCCAGTCGTAGAGCAGGAACTCTGTCGCGCTCCTACCCTCTCTCTTGTTTGGTAATGCCCAAGCCGCCGGCAACGTGAAATCGGCGCTTAGCCCGCCGGCATTGCTAATAATGCGGAAGCAATCGCCAGAAGGCTCGCGGCTAGCGCAGCAAGACTGGGGATCACGACGGCAACTCCGGAAAGCCACGCCAGCCCTGCCACCCAATCGAACGGTCTGTCAGCAGACATTGTCATGTCAGGTTCCCTTCTTCCTGGCCCTTGGACAAACGATGTCGATCAGACGTATGTTCCATGTCGTGGTGGTCCTCATCGCCTTTCCACGTCTTGTCGTGAAGGGGAGCGTCCGCGGCGTTGGTTGGCAGCACCCTTTCGGCAGCCCCGTCGAGATCGTCGTACTGGCCGGTACGCATCGACCATAGGAACGCCATGAGGCCCACGCTACCCATTCCCAAGGCGATCGGCACAAGCCAAACGACATTTTTCATTGTGCACCCTCTTTGAGATAGAGCCTGCGTACAGTCTTAGAACGTGGGGACGAGGCCGTGGCGCGCGAAAGGCGCAAGGCATTGCCGACAACGAGGATCGAAGACGTTGACATCGCAATCGCCGCCATGAGAGGCGTGACATGGCCTGTGACAGCGACAGGGACAATCAGAACATTGTAGGCGACGGCAAGAGCGAAGTTCTGTCGCGCCAGCCCCGCGGCGGCTCGCGCGACGCTCATCGCTTGCGGGACGGCCTCCAGGCTCTTGCCCAGGAACACGAGATCGGCAGCGTTCCTTCCGACGTCCGCGGCCGACGAAGGTGCCATCGAGACATGCGCAGCGGCAAGCGCCGGGGCATCGTTCAGCCCGTCGCCTACCATCAGGACGTGGCGTCCAGCCGCTGCCAACTCCGTCAGACGCTCGACCTTGTCTTCGGGAACGACGCCGTGGCGGTGTTCGGTGATGTTCAGCGCGGCGGCGACCTTGCCGACCTCCGTGAGACGGTCGCCGGAAAGAACCTCGGTTGCCAGTCCGTGGGCTGCCAGCGTTTGCACTGCGGCCTTGGCACCGGGCCTCACCTCGTCGTCGATTGCGAACCAGCCGGCCGGCTGTCCGTCGCGCGAAAGCCACACGCCTGCTTGCGAGTTATCGAACGCGCCGCAGGAGACCCACTCCTTCCGTCCCAGCCTATAGATCGTTCCGTCGATGCGGCCTTCGATTCCGTAGCCTGGAATCTCCCGAAAATCCTCGACTGCAACTTCGGCAGGCTGCAGCGCGGCGATAGCACGCGCTGCCGGATGCTTTGAAAGACCGGCCAGAGCTGTCGCGGCGGCCAGGTTCCGCGGCGCGACGGTGTGCTCGATCACGCGGACGACGCCGGTCGTGAGTGTCCCCGTCTTGTCGAAGACCACCGTGTCGGCCTCGGCGAGCCGCTCCAGCGCACTGCCGTCCTTGATGGTGATGCCGAGGTCGAACAACCGGCGAGCGGCCATGACCTGGACCATCGGCACTGCCAGGCCCAGAGCACAGGGGCAGGTGATGATGAGGACCGAAATCGCCACTGTGATCGACCGATGCCAGTCGCCCGTCTGCAGCATCCAGGCGGCAAAGGCCGCCAGCGCGAGCAGGTGAACGACAGGGGAATAAAGTGCTGCCGCGCGATCGGCGATGCGGCGGTAGCGGGCACGGCCGTCCTCCACCGCCTCCATCAGCCTCACCATATCGGCAAGGAAGGAATCCTCTGCCCTCCTATCGGCCCGGACCGCCAGTGCGCCGTCGACGCTCATCGTCCCCGAAAGAACCATGCTTCCGGGGTGCGCACTTTCAGGCGCGGATTCGCCACTTACCACCGAAACGTCCAGATTCCCCGCACCCGAAACGACCGTTCCGTCGACGGGCATACGGTCGCCCGGCCCCACAAAGACGATGTCCCCCGGTTCGATCTTCGTCAATTCGCGGAACTCGCGGCTTCCGTCTGCTCCAATCACCATCGCGCCCCTCGGCAGCAAGCGGGCAAGTCCGGTGACGGCAGTCCGCGCCTTCTGCCGCATCGCATGATCCAGCGTGCGTCCTGCCAGGAGAAAGAAGATCAACGACGTGACCGCGTCGAAATAGGCGTGCGGTCCTCTGGCAAAGGTGTCGTAGAGACTCAGTCCCAGCGCGAGCAGGATTCCCACGGAGATCGGAAGATCCATGCTGGCCGTCCGCTTCCTCACCGAATTCCATGCCGAAACGAAGAACACCCGTCCGGAATAAGCGACGGCGGGCACGGCGAGCAGCGCGGAGATCAGGTGGAAGGCGTTCCGCGTCCCGGCGTCGGCGCCCGACCAGATGGATACCGACAGGAGCATGATGTTCATGGCGGCGAAGCCCGCGACCGCCGTCGCCCGCAGGAGCCGGGACATTTCTGGATCGCGTCCACCATCGTCCGTCTCTGTAAGGCAGGCGTCGTATCCAAGGTCCCGCAATGCCTCGATCATCGGAGGCACATGGCTCCCGCTGCTCCACCTGACGGCGACGCGCCGGGAGGTCAGGTTCAATCGCGCCGCAATGACTCCGTCGAGGCGCTGTAGGGCGCCTTCGATCGCAGCAATGCAGGCACCGCAACGCGCCTGCGGCACGGAGAGGTCCGTCTGGAACATACCATCGCCGAGGTCACGGCTCGCGAGCACGATCTCTCGTGCGGAGATCTCTCGGGCTTCCGGCTGCGGCGCCAGGAGCAACCCGGCTTCGGTTCCCATAGCACAGCAGCTCATTGTCGCGGTTCCTCGGGACGAGCCATTGCCCTGTAGGCATGCCAAGTGGCGTGGCCCAGCAACGGAAAGATGACGATCATTCCAACGAGGCCCGTAGCAACGCAGACTCCAAAGAGCACGAGCAGCATCGCCCCCCAGGCGACCATCGGCGTGAGGTTGTTCCACACCAGCTTCATGCTCGAGCCCATGGCGGTCAGCGCATCGACACGCTGATCAAGCAGCATCGGCACCGAAAAGACGCTGACAGCAAAGGCAAAGGCCGCAAACAGGCCGCCAATTGCCGTCCCGACGACCAGCATCGTCCAGCCGTAGGCCGTACCGAAGAGCATGCCGGCGATGTGATCAAGGCCGGGGAATGCTGCCACCCCGAAAAACAGGGCGTAGAGGAGCACGGCGGCCCGCATCCACAACAGCACCAGCATAAAGAGCAGCAGACCGGCGAAGGTCACCTGCGCGCCGGCACGGGGACGCACGAAGAGCATGGAGCCAAAGCCGACCTGTGTGCCTTCTTCGATCGACCGGCTCTTCTCGTAGAGGCCGATCGCCAGGAACGGCGCAACGATCATGAAGGCGGCCAGGGCCGGAAACAGGATATAGTCGAGCCCGAAGGCGACGAGCATCCAGACGAACGCGACGGATAGAAGGAAGACGCCGATTCCGTATGCCATGCTCGAAGCCGGCCGCGTCCAGAAGTCCCGCCAGCCCGCTGAGAGCCAGCGGAACCCCTCAAAGACCGGCAGCCCTCGCTGAAGGCGCGGGTCCCGCGTTTCTCCGATGCCCGACGTCTCGCTAAGCAGCCAGTATGACTTGTCGGTCTCGCCCATCTCTTGTCTCCCTCAGCATTCCGGCTTGGCGGCGCGATAGCCATGACCGTCGCCCAACGAATTCGAGTGCTCGACGCAGTCCGGTTGCGACTGGACGGCGACGTAAACCAGGTGCACGTTCGCCCCGGCCACCAAAAGCAATCCCGCAGGGATCAGCGCCCAGAGGAGCCACTTGGTTCGGGATCTCTTCGCGCGCCGGGTCATGGCTGTTGCGTCCCGAGGTCGTGGACGTAGAGCGCGAGCGTCCGGATCTCGGCCGTCGTCAGCCTCTCGTCCCAGGTCGGCATATGGCCCTGGCGTCCGCCGTGCACGGAGGCGATGATCGTGTCCAGGTCGCCGCCGTAGATCCAGGAGGAGTCGGTGAGGTTCGGAGCGCCGACATCGCTTTTTCCCTTGGCGTCTTCGCCATGGCAGGCGGCGCAGGTGGTGACGAACACTTCGCGCCCTGCCTCCAAGCGATCGACGTTTTCCGGCGTCGAGTAGTCCGAGTGGGTCAGCGAATAGACGTAGGCGGCGACGCTCCGGACCTGCTCGCGGTCGAGCATCTGATCCCGCCCGAAGGCCGGCATCTGCCCGATCCGGCTTTCGGGGTGGCTTGTGTTGATGCCGACGCGCATCGTCTGCTCGATAAGCTGTGGACCTCCGCCCCATAGCCAGTCGTCATCGGTGAGGTCGGGGTAGTTCGCCCGACCCTTTCCGTCCCTGCCGTGGCAGGCGGCGCAATTGTCGCCAAAGAGCTGCCGTCCGGTACGGCGCACGGTCTGCATCAGTGCCTCGTCGGAGAGAATGGTGTCGTAGGGCTCTGTCGCAATTCGGCTCATCCAGCCGGAACGGCCGCGCTCGGCCTCGACGACCTGAGCCTCGACCGTCGTCTTTTGGTCGATCCCGAAGAGCCCCTTGGTGTAGGTCGTTCCGAGCGGCCAGGCCGGCACGAAAAACCACCAGGCAATTGCCCAGATGTGGGTCACGATCAGGAATATGAGGACGCCGCGCGGCACGGGCGTGTCCAGCTCCTTGATGCCGTTCCACTCGTGGCCGGTCGTCTCGCGGCCGCTGACAGGATCGCGTTCACTCACTTCCATGGCGTGTCGTCCCGGTCGAGGATGCTGTGCTTGGCCCGGTCGAAGCGCGTCCGGTTCGACGGCCAGAAGGTGTAGACGAGCACCCCGAAGGCAAGGGCGATCAGATAGAACAGACCCCAGCTCTTGGAGAATGCGACGATCGCGTCGTGGTCCAGGTCCATGTGACAATCCTCCGCCTTCAGTTTTCGGGATCCGGCTTCTTCTCGGGAGCTGCGGTATGTTCGTATGCTGCTCCCGTTAGCCTGCCGAGAACCTGGAGATAAGCGACGAGCGCGTCTATCTCGGTGACATGGGTGGTAACGCCGTCGAATGCGCTCACCTGCGTTTTCTCGCCGTAACGCTCGGTAACACCGGCGGCAAAGTCCGTGTCGGGAGTTGCCTGGCCGTAGGCGTCCCGCGCGGCGTTTTCCACCATCTCATCAGTATACGGAACGCCAAGGGCGCGTTGCGCCGCAAGGTGTTGCGGCAGGTCCTCCATCTTCAGACGGGTCCGCGCCAGCCAGCGATAGGCGGGCATGTTCGATTCCGGAACGACATCCCGCGGGTTGGTGAGATGATCGACATGCCAGAGGTCGGAATACTTGCCGCCGATGCGCGCAAGATCCGGTCCTGTGCGCTTGGAACCCCAGAGCATCGGACGGTCGTACCGGGACTCGACGGCCAGCGAGTAAGGACCGTAACGTTCCACTTCGTCACGGAGCGTGCGGATCATCTGGCTGTGGCAAGCATAGCATCCCTCGCGGATGTAGATGTTGCGTCCGGCGAGCTCCAGCGGCGTGTACATCCGCATGTCCGGGGCCTCCTCGACCGTCTTGTCGATGGTGAAGAGAGGAGCGATCTCGACGATGCCGCCGACGCTTGCAGCCGCAATGATTGCGATCACGAAGCCGATCGCGGAACGCTCAAGCTTGCGATGGAAGAGTTCGGGCATATCGTCATTCCCCCGGCATGACGGCGGGGACGACGGGCATATCGCCTTCACGCGCCACAGCAAGCGGCGCGGACCGAACTGTCATCCAGATGTTCCAGCACCCGACGACGGCGCCCAGCAGAAAGAGCAGGCCCCCGAAAGCGCGGGCGATGTAGTATGGATACATCGCCACCAGAGAGTCGACAAACGAATAGGCAAGCGTGCCTTCCCCGGTATAGGTCCGCCACATCAGGCCCTGGATGAGGCCAGAGTTCCACATCGCGAAGACGTAGATCACAGTTCCGGCGATCGCCACCCAGAAATGCACCTCGACGAGAGCCGCAGAGTACATGCGCTCGCGCTTCCAGAGGCTGGGCACCAGTGTGTAGAGCGAGCCGAAGGTAATCAGCGCGACCCATCCGAGCGCTCCGGCGTGGACGTGACCGACCGTCCAGTCCGTATAGTGCGACAGCGAGTTCACCGGCCTGATGGCAAGAAACGATCCCTCGAAAGTCGAAATCCCGTAAAAGACCGCGGCTGCCATCATAAAGCGCAACGTCGCGTCATCCCGAACCCGGTGCCACGCGCCGTTGAGCGTTAGCAGCGCGTTGCCGGCCGACGCCCAGGAGGGCACCAGCAGCATCACCGAGAAGGTCATGCCGAGCGTCTGGACCCAGTGGGGAAGCGCGGTGTAGTGCAGGTGGTGGGAACCGGCCCACATGTAAAAGAACGTGATGCCCCAGAAGCTCAGGATCGACAGCCGGTAGGAAAAGATCGGCCGCTGCGCCCGGACCGGCAGGTAGTAGTAGAGCATTCCTAGGAAACCGGCCGTCAGGAAGAAGGCGACCGCGTTGTGCCCGTACCACCACTGCACCATCGCGTCCTGGACGCCCGGCCATATCGTGTAGCTTTTGGCGTGCCCCCAGGAAACCGGAAGGGCGAGATTGTTGACGATGTGGAGGATTGCGACAACCAGGATGAACGCCATGAAGTACCAGTTGGCGACATAGATGTGCGGCTCCTTCCGGCGGGCTATCGTTCTGATGTAAAGGACGAAATAGGTGACCCAGACGATGACAAGCCAAATGTCGGCGTACCATTCGGCCTCCGCGTATTCCTTGGACTGGGTGATCCCCATCATGTAGCCCGACACGGCCAGCACGCAGAACAGATTGTAGCCGAAGAGCACGAACCAGGGACTGAGTTGGCCCGCCAGGCGCGTCCGCGAGGTGCGCTGGACGACGTGGAAGGAGGTCGCGATCAGCGCGTTGCCGCCGAAGCCGAAGATGACGCCTGTGGTGTGCGTGGGCCTCAGCCGCCCGAAACTGGACCAGCCGGCGTCGAATGCGAGATCCGGCCAGGCGAGCTGCGCCGCCACCCAAACGCCCATGAACATCCCGAACACAGCCCAGGCCATGGAAAGCACGATGCCCACCTTGATGGGATCGTCGTAATACGATGCCTCCCGGTCCTCCACTGCTTCAGGCTCGAAGAGCGAGGACATGACGAGGTAGAGGAGGCCTCCGGCGAACAGCATGACGATCACGCCGTGGACCCCGAGGGCGTCAGACCGGCCGGCCGCGGCCATCGTTGCGCCGGCTATCGCGACAGCGATCGCGATCGCGAAGGCACCCTGGCGTTCCGAGGTCGTAAGCCGCGTGATCATTCTCTGTCCTCCCACGCCGCGGCAATTCATTACACTGTCCCCGCAACTGCCGCGGACATCAAGCAGATCCACAGAAAGTGCCTGTGCGTAAGATATTGGCAAGGTACATCCGTCGAAGACGTATAGCAACGCTTTGGGGTGTTCTTGGCAATCCCCTGTCAATCCATGAGGTGAAAGGATTGCGCGTTTACCTTGCATTGCCCGATTGGTGCGTTTAGGGATTCGGGCCACCGTGTGAGTTCAAGCCGAATTGCGACCTGCAGCTGTGACGCTAACCGACACGTCGCACTTGCGCGAGCAGTTTCTTGCGGAAGACTTCCGCGGGCGTTCGGTAGCCCAGGCACTTCCGCGGCGTCGAGTTGAGCCGGTCGCAGATGTCTCTCAGCTCGCCGTCGCTGATCGACAGGGGATCCACCTCTCGCGAAAGCCATTTGCGAACCCGGCCATTGGTGTTCTCGACCGTGCCTTTCTGCCAGGGCGACTGTGGGTCGCAGAACCATGTCTGCGTTCCGATGCCGGCTTGCAGATAGGGCCATTCGCTGAACTCAGTGCCCCGGTCGAAGGTGATCGAGCGTCGAGCAGCGTGGGGCAGGGGTTGGAGCACCTCAATCAGCCCGTCCATGATCGGTTTCGATTGCCGGTCGTTGTTGCGCAGGAAGACCGCAAAGCGGCTGACCCGCTCGACCAGTGAGGTCACGTTGGCCTTGCCGAACTTCTTGCGAAACTGAATGAGATCGCACTCCCAATGCCCGAACTGCTTGCGTTCGGCGACCGTGTCAGGACGGTGAAGAATGTTGAGTTCCGGGCTGAAGCGGCGACCGTGACGGCGTCGGGCATGCCGCGGTCTCCGTCTCGCGCGACGCTTCGGCAGGTGCCGCCACAGCTTGATGGCCTGACCGTCTGCGGAATAGGCGAACTTATAGATCGTCTCGTAACTGACGCAAATCGGATGGCGCTCCAGCCGCATGCGACCGGCGATCTGCTGTGGCGACCAGCCATGCATGATCCGCTCGATCACCGATTGGCGCACATGGACGAAGCGGGCGAGCTTGCGCAGCCTGGCTCTGCGTTCACGTGCCATCTCGTTGGCGGTCACGCAATAGTAGCCGCTCAGATCCGGCATTTGCGGATCCTCAAACGCATTCCGCTTGAGCTCGCGGAAAACGTCGAGCGATGCCGTCCAAGCTTCTCGGCAATGACCGTGGCGCTCAGGCCGGCCGCTCGCCAGCGAGCGATCTTACGACGTTCATCCATATCGATCTGGGAGTAGGTGCGTGTCATGAGCATTCCTTGCGAGTGATAACCCATTGGTATCTATCGCAAGTCGCACTTCATCCTTGAACCCACCCCGCTACACACACTGTGGCAGCCAAGTTGAAATGTCCGTTCTGGCGCAAAGTAGAAATGTCACTTTGGGCGCGTCGCCAGCCAGTTAGAAATGCGACACGCGACATGTGCACTTGCACTGTGGCAAGCCCCCGACCGGACCGGCCGGGCCGGGTTGCAAGGGAAGGGAGGGGGCGGGTGAGGCACACCCCTTCGGCTTTAGATCCCATGAGGAGTGAACAGCGGCCGACGCTCTGGCAGAGTGAGGCTGCATCAAAGCACTCGCTCAGAAGGAACAGGTTATGGAAGCCACATCCGTTCAATCAAAGACGCCAACCGCTGTCCGCACTGATCTTGGCGCAATTTTTGTGTCGTTGGAACTTAGCCGATCGACCTGGTTGATCACTTCGTTGTCGCCGGGCAACGGCGAAAAGATGTCGAAGCATGTGGTGGACGGCGGCAATATAGCCGAGTTGCTCGCTCGGTTTGAGCAGCTCCAACTGGAGGCGCGGCTACGAACAGGGAAGTCGTTTCCCATCGTGACGATCCAAGAGGCTGGATTGGATGGCTTTTGGATCCATCGGGTTCTGGAAGCGAACGGGATTGAGAGTTACGTAGTTGATGCAGCTTCTATCGCGACCTCTCGTCGACGTCGGCGCGTTAAGACCGACAAGATTGATGGAGAGGCATTGACGCGGACACTGCTGGCATTCAAGCGTGGCGAGCCACGTGTGTGCGCAATGGTCAGAGCGCCAGCTCCAGAGGACGAAGACCGGCGTCGAATCTGCCGGGAACGCAAAGTGTTGATTGCGGAGCGAGTAAGGCATGTTAATCGCGTCAAGGGTCTACTTTTCGCCCAGGGCGTCAGCGGCTATCAACCGCTTCGAAAAGATCGCCGCATACGGCTTGAGGAGCTTTGCACCGGAGACGGCCGTGGCTTGCCGAAGTATCTCAAGGCTCAAATAAATCGAGAACTCGATCGTCTTGAGTTGCTGCTTGAGCAAATCGTCGAGGTGGAGAGCGAGCGTAATTCCCTGCTTTCCGTACATGAGCCGCTAGCGTCTGAGGCACCGGCGCCGGCAATGTTGCTTACTTTAAAAGGTGTCGGCGCTGAGTTTGCCGCCGTTCTTTGGACCGAAGCGCTGTGCCGACATTTTGATAATCGGCGGCAGATTGCCGCCTATGCAGGTTTGACACCGACCCCATGGATGAGCGGGACGATCGACCACGAACAAGGAGTCTCAAAAGCAGGGAATCCCCGGTTGCGCACCACGATGATTCAATTGTCCTGGCTATGGCTACGCAATCAGCCAGCGTCAGCGCTCAGTCGTTGGTTTGTGGATCGGGTCCAATCGAATGGTGGTCGTTTAAAGAAAGCCGCGATAGTTGCCCTGGCGCGCAAGCTCCTTATCGCGCTGTGGAAGTTTGTCACTGCGGGTGTTGTCATCGAAGGGGCTGTTATGAAGACCGCCTGACGACCATAAAATGGCCGAACACACAAATCTTCCAGGACTGATCAATCCTGGCGGATCCAGGTGAACGAACCGCCGCTAAGTCGGGCTTCAAATGCCGCGCTTTAGATTGGTCCCGTTCTCCTGAGCCTTGCTGCTACGCAAGCGGGATAGTGGTGCTGCCGGACAAAACGGCGACCGTATGTGAGTTTGAACCGGCGACGGAAACGCGCCGCGTCATGCGAGGTGGCTCAGCCATGGATTCGATACAAATCGAAAGGAGCACGCTATGAAACAGTGATTGATCTTGACGGCAAAATCCTCATGTAAGCTTTCTCACTGGCAATTGTTCTTTTGCCGCTCGATACTCTCTGTCATATGCATGGCGCAGGGTAGGGATCAAAGCCGCACGATGCTTCCGGAAATCAAACTGCAGAGTGACGTCGATGTCGCCGCGCTGTCACCACTTCTGCGCGGCATGCTTCTTTCGGTTGCCTATGCTGACGGTGAGGGTGGCATAGGATTGACAGCAACCGGCGCCATGAACCGCAAGTTCGTGCATTGGGCGGCGGTGCACTTCCTCTGGCCAGGATTCACAGCCGAAGATCTCTACAGCATGAACAAGGTACTCAATGAAAGCGACATGCCACCGCTTTGGGTCGTGCGCGACATGATCCGTCATCTGAAGCTTCTTCGCAAAAACAAAGATGTGCTGCTGCCAACCAGACGCGGCCGAGAGTTTTTGGCAAAACCGCAAGCCTTCTTCGATCTGATCGCCACGGATTATCTCTATTCGTATGTCCACGACACCGAACGGGAACAGGAGGTGCGGGCGCGGTTACGCTGGTGGCGCATGTTGCTCAATCTTCTCAATATCAAGGCCAGAGAAGGGTGCAGGCCAATGGACGTTGTGAAGATCCTCTATCCAGACCTGGCGCCTCTGTCGGACACCGAAATGACCCTGGAAGCCTGGAAGTTGAGATCCGATCTCCAATATGGCGTCTTTCGGCGCTTATGCTGGCTCGGCTTGCTCTATGAAGCACGAGAGGGGCTCACGCTCCTTCAGGATGGAACCTTCCACAAGACGCCACTTTGGCCCGCTTGCCTGCAGTTGGAGTCGGATGCGCAAAGTGACATCGGCGTGCATTGACGATCTTTATTCCGCAGCTGGCTGCCTCAATAACGCTTTCTCTCGCCGCGCAATCACCGCCGGATCGTTCATGAAATCCGTCTGCTTGCCCGGCTTGCGGCCCCGCGGTGTGTAACCGTTCTTCTCGCTGTTGGTCTTCACCTTCGGCGGCAATCGCTGATCCTGCTGTTCCTTGATGTAGGCCAGCACGTCGGAAAGCCGCTTGTTCTCGGTGATCGCCGCGTGCGTCACCCGCTGGTCCTTGTCGAACACCCGATACGGCAGCGAATGGCCTTTCCAGCGCACGTCCAACCGGCCATCGGCAAAGGCATAGGTCTCGACATAGCGGCCGACCAGCCCACGCGTGATATCGGTCTCTTCCAGCATGATCCGCTGGCGCTCGAACGAGAACGTCAGCTGCGCCCCGACATACCGCTGCTCACGCTTGCACAGAATGTCCTTGAGCCGGTCCGACGCCAGGTTCACCGGCCGATGCAGATTGTCAGATCGGGCAGGGGCAACTGCAAACCGCGCGTTGTAGCCTTCCATAAAATTGGGCAGAAAGGCATTGCCCGCCTGCATGTCGCAGATCCCTGCCAATCGCATATCCTTGATCAATCGGTCCTGCAATGTCTGGTTCATGCGCTCGACGCGGCCCTTGGCCTGGCTTGAATTTGCGCAAAGAATCTCGATGTTTAGCTCGCAAAGCGCCCGGCCGAACTGGGTCATGCCCTGGCCGCCCTTGGCGTCCTTCTTCGCCACCCGGAACACCGAATGCTTGTCGGAATAAAACGCCACCGGCGCCCCGTGATCCTGCAGATAGAGTTCCAGCGCCGCGAAATAGCTGAAGGCGCTTTCCGAGCCCACAAAGCGCAACTGCATCAGCTTGCCCGTCGCATCGTCGATGAACACCAAAAGCGTACATGGTGGTCCACGATCTTCGAACCAGCGATGCTCGGAGCCGTCGATCTGCGCCAGCTCACCATAAGCCTCGCGCCGCAATCGTGGCTGATGGAAGCTGCGACGCTGCTGGCGCGATCGCCAGATACCGGCCGCCGTCATCCTATGCCGCAGCGTCTCGCGCGACACACACAATCCATCGCGTCCGGCAAGCTTCTCGGCCGCCAGCGTCGGCCCGAAATCCCAATAGCGCTCGCGAATGAGCGTCAAAGCATAATCGCGAAGCCCATCGTTGATCCGGTTGTTCGACGGCCGGCCGATCGCCTTGTGCCGGATCGACGCCGCGCCACCCGTTCTGATCCGCTCCAGCAGCCGGCGCACCTGGCGCTCGCTCAGCGCCAGAACATGCGCCGCCGACATCAACGTCATTCGACCGTCGATGACTTTCGACAAAACCTCGATCCGCTGCAGGTCACGCTCGCTCATCGCAATCAGTCCCATCGGCAATCTCCCACGTCATCAAACGCGGGGAGTGTGACATTCTTACTTTGCAGAAACAGGACACTTTAACTTTGCGGCTACAAACATGTCACAGCTATTTAAAGATGAGACAAAGTAATCAATTTAGAAACGCGACATGATTCTATTCGTTATTGCTGATTTTGCAAGATTCTATATTTTCCGATACACAGACGGTAAGCCGCCGCCCGGGTGGAGCTGGTCGGGGTTGCGCAGCCCGGGCGGCGGCGGATGGCTCCAGCTGAAAAAGTAAACTTTAGCTTTGACACCCCGATCACTCCGCCGCTTTCAACTGCGCAACGGCACGCTCGCGCCGGGCGATTACCACTGGATCATTGGTAAAATCCGTCCGCCTGCCAGGCTTGGTGCCGCGCTTTTGGTAGCCATTGCTTTGGCTGCCGTCGCGAATGCCGAACATATGGTCCGTCTGGCCGGTGCGGCGCGGTCCGGCCTTGCTGCGCTGTTGCTCTCGTCCGGCCTGCATCTCGGCCACCAATGCCAGCATGTCATCGAGGCGCTTGTTCTCAACCACCTCGGAGCGGTGCACCGAGCGCAGCGTGTCGAAGGTTCTGTAGGGCAGGGACGTCCCCTCGTGGGTGATTTCGAGGCGACCATCGGGATAGTCGCAGACAACGACCTTGTTGCCGGCGATCGTCTGGGCGAGATCCGTCGGATCGAGGATGAACAGCACCTTGTCATAGCGCAGCGTCAGGGCCTGCGACAGCTTGCGGATCTCCTTGCGGCACATGGCGCCATCGAGGTTCTCATGCGCGGCAAACGGCCGATGCATGTCCTTCGGATTGCGCGGCTCCTTGCCAAAGCGGCGATTGAAGTCGGCCATGAACTCCGACGCATAGGCATTGGCCGCCGCGATCGTGTCGATGCCACGCAGCCGTAACTCCTTGACCAGGCGATCCTGCAGCGTCTGGTTGGCGCGCTCGACGCGCCCTTTGGCCTGCGGGGTATTGGCGCAGATGATGTCGATGTTGAGCTCATAAAGCGCCCGCCCGAACTGCGTCAGTCCACTGGTTCTGTCCTTCTGCGAAGCATGGGTGGTGCGGAAAACGCCATGCTTGTCGCTGTAGAACGCGATCGGCTTGCCCCATTGCTGCAAGTAAGCCTTCGTCGCGTGCAGATAGTCGAAGGTGTTCTCCGAGCCGGCAAAGCGCAGATGCAACAGCTTGCCGGTGGCATCGTCGATATAGACGAGCAGGGCGCATTTGGGACCGCGGTTCTCGAACATGGAGTAATCGCGCCGGCCGCGCGGCTGGAAAACCCGCTTCTTGCGTTCGCGTCGCGACACCCAGATGCCGGCTTCCATCATCCACTGACGCAGCGTCTCCTTGCTGACGGCAATCCGGTGGCGTTCGATCAGCTTCTCGGCGGCCAGGGTCGGTCCAAAATCCACGTAATGCTCACGCACCAAGTCGAGCACCAGATTGCGGAAGTCCTCGCTGTGACGCCGGTTGCTCGCACGGCCGCGCTTCTTCGAGATAAGACCATCGGCGCCGGCCAGGTCATAGGCTTGCAACAGCCGGTGGACCTGACTGCGGCTGAGACCGAGCAACGCAGCCGCCTCGACGACAGTCAGGCTCCGGCCGCAAATCTGCTGGATCAGTTCAAGACGATGCAATTCTTTCTGCGACATGGTGATCAAACAAGACATGACGACTCCGAACGCTCATGGTCCACGTCGCCAATCTTCCTTCCAAACGTTGACGCTTGACCAGCATCCCAAGAGGCGACCACTGTCGCATCTCTCTTATGTTCGTATGCAAGCTCTTTGGTCATGATTTTTTCCTTCCGGCTTTGACGACGAAAGCACATGCGTGAAGCTGTTGAACAAAGGAGGAGACAGGGCATTTTGACGACGGCTGGCATACTCTTATGCGCGGGCTGGGTACCGCATTTCCGTATGTTCGTCTGGGGCTGCCTCTATCTAACATCGGGCATGGATTTTATCCGCCACATAGAGATGACGAGGGTTCCCCACCGGAACCCTGCCTCCATCTTTGTTCAACAGCAGATGTTTGCCTCTCGACTGGTTTGTCGCGCCTTGCACCGACGATAGGCTTTAGATTTTTGCTGTGGGAGCGACTTCCTGTCCAATCGCCCAAAGAAAAGCTGCCATCTCCCGGGCAATGGCGGTGACCGCGACGACCTTCGGCTTGCCTGCCGCCATCAGCTTGCGGTAGCGCGCGCAAAGCCTCACCTGGCCTTTCCAGGCAATTTCTCGAACGCTCCTTGGTAGTCCCTCCAGCCGCGCCTGGATCGTCGGGCTTACACGTGCAGGGAAGCGATACGTCCAGGCGCCTTCGATGAGGACCCGACGCGCCCTTGTGTTGCCTGCCTTGGTGATCCCACTACGCTTGACCCGTTCGCCCGTCGAGCTTTCCGACGGCACAAGACCAAGATACGCCATCAACTGACGAGGATTATCAAAGCGCCTGACGTCGCCGATTTCGACCACAAAGGTGACCGCTGTCATGAATGCAACACCGCGCATCGCTTGGTAGGCGGCCACAACCGGGGCCATCGACCAGGATGCTGCAGTCTCCACCACCAGCTCGGTCAGTCGGCCCAGGCGCACGTCTGCATCCTCGATGGCCTGGCAATATTCCGCCAACAGGATGTGGTGGGCGGGATGATCGAAGGCCTGGCACGTCAGCCATCTTGTATGGGCGCGCGTCCATGGTTTGCGGCCGGTATAGATCCGGCCATGACGCAACAAGAAAGACTGAAGTTGCTGGCGTGCCTGTTTCAGCGCATCGCTGGCCGCCTCGCGAGCCCGCACCAGGTCGCGGATCGCCTCATGAGCTTCATCCGGAATCCAGACCGCGGTCAGCTCGCCGGCGCGGTGCAGGCGCGCCAGGCTTACGGCATCCCGGCGGTTGGTCTTCACCCGGTCGCCCGCTCGCTTAGGCACCAGCGACGGCGCCACCACCACGCAGTCATGCCCCAGCTCGACAATTTGACGGTAAAGGCCGTAACCGGTGGGACCCGCCTCATAGCAAAAGTGAAGCTTGGCTCCACGCTTGGAAAGCTTGTTGACCAGCGATGCCACAGACGCCGGCTCGGAAGAGATGTCGCCGAAAAACCGGATCTCGCCGTTGCGTTCTCCTTCGGCAACGGCCACTGAAATCTTCAACTTGGACGTATCCAAGCCGATGAAAATTACGCTATCTTCTTTCATGGTTCGCCCTCGTTAAACTATGGGGCTCGGCTTTGGCTC
Organism: Rhizobium etli 8C-3; assembly: GCF_001908375.1. NCBI lineage: Bacteria > Pseudomonadati > Pseudomonadota > Alphaproteobacteria > Hyphomicrobiales > Rhizobiaceae > Rhizobium > Rhizobium etli. The sequence goes on from NZ_CP017241.1 coordinate 1,985,204, forward strand.
TATCCAGAGCAACCCCCGAATTTAGTTTACCGCGGGGGCGGGCCACCGCCCACGAACATACGGTCTAACTGGCTCATATGTCGCATCTCTAAACTGCCGCCACACAAACACTGTCACATAAGATAGATTATGGAACTACCGGAGGCCACTAATCCGGATCAGCTCAGTCTGGAAAGCGGCCGGCCCTACTAGGTCTTTTTGGCTAGTTGCCTTGGCTGTTGTGTGTGACACTTTAAATGGAACAAGAAACTTTCGAGACGCTGCTCTGCGTTGCCTCGTGCGTCCATGGTAGATTGCTCGCTCGGAGCAATACGTCGGCACGGCAAGGAGAAGAAGACAAATGACCGTATCCGACGCGCATTTCCAGGGAGATATTCCCGCGATCTACGAGCAGTTCCTAGTGCCGATCCTGTTCGAGGGATACGCCTCGGATCTGGCGTCGCGCGTCGCGGACTGCCATCCAGGAAGCATTCTCGAAGTCGCCGCAGGATCGGGTGTGCTGACACGGGCTATGGCGGCCAGGCTTGCGCCGGAGGTTAAAATTGTCGCTACCGATCTAAACCAGGCGATGCTCGATATCGCAGCGAAGAAAGGCGTTGGCCGTCAGGTCGAGTGGAAGCAGGCCGACGCACTCGATCTGCCCTTTGAAAGCGCAAGTTTCGATGTTGTCGCCTGCCAGTTCGGCGTCATGTTCTTTTTGGACAAACAGCGCGGTTATTGCGAGATACTGAGGGTGCTGAAGCCCGGCGGGACATTTCTCTTCAACACTTGGGCCTCGCTTGCCGAAAACGAAATTGCCCGTACGGTTTCCGAGGCAATGGTCGCGGCTTTTCCCGATGACCCCACGCGCTTTCTCGAACGAACGCCGCATGGTTATTACGAGCGAGAGTTGATCGAGTCCGATCTCAGGCACGCGGGATTCCGGAAGGTGACGATCGAAACAATAGACATGACCGCGCATGCGCCCTCGCCGCGCGACGTCGCCATAGCATTCTGTCGGGGTACCCCGTTGAAAATGGAGATCGCCGCGCGCTGTGCCGATGACGAAAGGGCCGTTCAAGCGGTCGCAGCAGCGTTCGAAAAGCGCTTTGGCAGTGGACGGATTCGTGGAAATCTACGTGCTCATGTCGTTATGGCTGAAGTTCGCTAGCCGCTGCCGGTCGATATCCAGTTCCTAGGTCGTGCTAGATCGCGCGGAGTTCATCGATTTTCACCTCGAACTGCATCTGATCATAGGCGGGTTCGACGTGTTCGGGCGTCTCGGCCATCACGGTGTCGTAGTCGAGCGGCGTATGCATATGCGTAAGGATCGCCCGCTTCGGTTTCAGCCGTCCGATCCAGTCGAGTGATTGCTCAAGCGACAGGTGGCTCGGATGATAGCGGTATTGCAGTGCGTCGATAATAAGGATGTCGAGGTCCTGAAGCTTTGCGACAGTCTCCGGCGGAAAGTCGCTGATATCGCTGCAATAAGCGACGTCACCGATTCTAAAGCCAAGTGAATGAATATCACCGTGCTGCTGCAAATGCGGCCGGAATGAGATCGTGCCTCCAGCGCCGCTGATGGCGATAGGCGTCATATCGTCGATCAGGATCGGTTCGACGATCGGTGGGTAATTGCTGCCGGGCGGCGTTTCGATGCAATAACTGAAGCCCTGGCGGATGCGGTCCATCGTGAAGGGATTAGCATAGATCGGCACACGCTGCTGTGCATTGTGAAAATAGCCGCGCAGATCGTCGATGCCGTGAATGTGGTCGGCATGCGGATGCGTGTAAAGCACCGCATCGATGTGCTGCACCTTGGCGGCAATCATCTGCTCGCGGAAATCCGATCCGGTGTCGATGACGACAGTCGTGACCCCGCCGTTGTCGTCATATTGCTGCACCATGAAGGCTGCGCGCGTACGGCGGTTCTTAGGGTTAGCCGGATTGCAGGCGCCCCAATCGCCCGTAATGCGCGGCACGCCGGGCGACGACGCGCAGCCGAGAATGGTGAAGCGCCGCCGGTAGCTCACGCGGCTAGACCTTTGGCATCTTAGAGAAGAGCCGGAAAGCATTCTCGGTGGTGATCCGCGCCATCTCGGCGTAATTGACACCGAGCGTCTCAGCCAGAACCTCGGCAGTGTTCACGACATAGGACGGCTCATTGCGCTTTCCGCGCCAGCGTTTGGGCGCAAGGTAAGGCGCGTCGGTTTCCACGAGCAGCCGGTCGAGCGGGACTGTCTTTGCGATCGCCCGCAACTCCTCGGACTTCGGAAAGGTGAGGATGCCAGAGAAGGAAATGTAGCCGCCGAGGTCGACGCCGGTTCGGGCAAGGGCGGGGCCAGCCGAAAAGCAATGGAGGATGAAGGGGAAGGCCCCCTTCCCCGTTTCTGCTGTCAGGATTGCCGCCATGTCCTCGTCGGCACTGCGGCTATGGATCACTAGCGGCAACCGTGTTTCGCGCGCGGCAGCGATATGGCGCAAAAGGCCAGTCTTCTGGTTCTCCGGCTTCTGCGTGTCGTAGAAGTAATCGAGCCCGGCTTCACCGATCGCGACGACCTTCTCATGCTCGTTGGCGAGGCGCACGAGATCTTCGGTCTGAATGTCGAGTTCCTCATCCGCATTGTTCGGATGTGTGCCGACGGAGCAGAAGACTGAGGGATATTTCTCGGTGATCGCAAGCAGCTTTTCGAGTTTCCGTACCCGCGTCGAGATCGTCACCATCTGTTTCACACCTGCCTGGTGAGCGCGTGAGACGATATCGTCTAGCTCCTCCTCGAAATCGGCGAAATCAAGATGGCAATGGGTATCGATCAGCATGGCAGACCCTCAGGTTTCCGGCGCCACATACCGCGGGAAGACTGGCTTCGGGGCCTCCAGCGGCGTTCCGGGAACAAGGCGTCCGGCTTCGCCCGATTCCGAGAAATCGCGCTTGTCGACTGGCGCGGCAACGAGGTCGAGCAGCTTACCCGCCGATTCAGGCATGAACGGCTGCAGCAGGATCGCGATCTGGCGGACGACTTCAGCGGTGACATAAAGCACGGTGCCCATCCGCGCCGGATCGGTCTTCTTCAGCGCCCACGGCTCCTGGCTTGCGAAATAGCGGTCAGTCTCCGAAACGACGGCGATGATGGAAGCGAGCGCCCTGTGGATCATCTGCTTGTCCATGTCCTCGCGCGTGGACGCAAGCAGCGCATCGGCCTGCGCCAGCATCGCCCTGTCCTCGTCTGTCAGCGGTCCGCATTCCGGTATCTTGCCGTCGCAATTCTTGACGATCATAGACAGCGAGCGGCTCGCGAGATTGCCGATGCCGTTTGCAAGATCGGAATTGATGCGCGTGCCGATCGCTTCTTCGCTGTAGCTGCCGTCCTGGCCGAAGGAAACTTCGCGCAGGAAGAAATATCGCACCTGGTCGAGACCGAAATGGTTCACCAGATTGACGGGATCAACGACATTGCCGAGCGACTTCGACATCTTCTCGCCCTTGTTGAGCAGGAAGCCATGGGCAAAGACCCGCTTCGGCAGCGGCAGCCTGGCCGACATCAGGAAGGCGGGCCAATAGACTGCATGAAATCGGATGATGTCCTTGCCGATGACGTGAATGTCAGCCGGCCAGTACTTCGCCCTCGGGCCGTTCGGATCCTGGAGATAGCCGGTCGCTGTGATGTAGTTGGTGAGCGCGTCGACCCAGACATACATGACATGCGACGGATCGTTGGGCACCTTGATGCCCCAGTCGAAGGTCGTGCGCGAAATCGAAAGGTCCTTCAAGCCGGACTTGACGAAGGAAACCACTTCGTTGCGCCGTTCGGCAGGACCGATGAAATCGGGATTGTCCTCATAGTGCTTGAGGAGCTTGTCCTGGTATTCGGAAAGCTTGAAGAAGTAGCTTTCCTCCTCCACCCATTCGACAGGCGTACCCTGCGGCCCGTAGCGCACGCCGTCGGCGCGGAGCTCCGTCTCGTTCTCCTGGTAATAGGCCTCGTCGCGCACAGAATACCAGCCGGCGTAGGAATCCTTGTAGATGTCGCCGTTTTCCGCCATCAGATTCCAGATGTCCCTGGAGGCTTCGTGGTGACGGGCTTCCGTGGTTCGGATGAAATCGTCGTTCGATGCATTCAAGAGCTGGGCCATCGCCTGGAACTCGCCGGAATTGCGGTCGGCAAGCTCCTGGGCGGTAATACCCTCTGCGCGGGCCGTCTGCTGCATCTTCTGGCCGTGCTCGTCTGTGCCTGTCAGAAAGAAGACATCACGGCCATCGAGACGCTGAAAGCGCGCGATAGCGTCCGTCGCGATCAGCTCGTAGGCATGGCCGATATGCGGCTTGCCGTTCGGGTAGGAAATCGCGGTGGTGATATAGAAGGGCGTCTTGTCTGTCATGGCGGCCATCGTGTCCGGCTTACTCTCTCTGAATATCAGCCGCTCTTAGCGCATGTCATGAAGAAGAGAAACACTAAGTTTCGAAAGCGCTTATGATTTGGCGGTTTGCCGAAGCGCTGAGCTTGACTCGCTTTCTGCCACATTCTAGGCCTTGCGAAACTGAAGAACGGGGCGCAACCGACGTGAGATTTCTAGCAGCGGGCAAAAGGCGTTTCTCTGTCTGTCAGAGGTCCGTCGCTTGACGTTTCTCGATAATTTCCAGCCTCTCTATTCACTTTCCGGCTTTTTCGTCGGCGCGCTCGTCGGCATCACGGGCGTGGGCGGCGGCTCGCTGATGACACCGCTGCTCGTTCTGTTGTTCGGTGTCCATCCGGCAACCGCGGTCGGCACTGACCTGCTCTATGCCGCAATCACGAAGACGGCGGGTACAGCGGTCCATGGCATGCATGGCCGTATCAACTGGCGGGTTGTCGGTGCGCTCGGAGCGGGCAGTGTTCCGGCGGCGCTCCTGATGCTCTGGCTGATGGCCGGCGTCGACCGCAAGAGCGTCGAGGTTGCCCATACGATCACCGCAGCGCTTGGCTGGCTGCTCGTCATGACGGCCGTGATGCTTGTGTTCCGCGCGCAGATTCTCCGCTTTGCTCGCCGGGTCACTGGCGAGCGCCCCCCACCTCGTCCGGCGACCATTGCTGTTCTCACCGTCATTCTTGGGCTGGCTCTCGGCATGCTTGTCACGCTGACATCGGTCGGCGCCGGTGCACTCGGGGTCACTATCCTGCTTATACTTTATCCGCGGCTGGATGTCCGCGAAATCGTCGGTTCCGATATCGTCCACGCAGTACCCCTGACGCTCATCGGCGGCATGGGCTACTGGATCATCGGCGAGATCGACTGGCTCCTGCTTTTGGCACTGCTGGTCGGCTCGATTCCGGGCATCATCGCCGGCAGCCTTCTGGCGCCGAAGCTGCATGAACGCACGATTCGCATCGTGCTTGCGCTCACGCTCGCGATTGTCGCGTGGAAACTGCTTGCCGGCTGATCAGAGACCTGGCTGCTTGATATCGCCGAGAATGCTGAGGATCGTCTGCTTGCGGTCGAGGTTGTAAGCGACGGAGATGGCAAGCCGCTCGTTGATATCCGATTGCAGCCGTGCCATCCGTTCGGCGGCGGAAAGCTCGCCTGCTTGTGCCGCGTCGCGCGCTCGACGCATCAGGTCGTCGCCGACATGGCTCACGAAGAATTCGAATATCGTTTCGCTATCCTTGCCGGATAAGGCATCTGCCAGACGATGCATTGCCTTTCGAGCCGCCGGGCCTTGAGCCGACAGGACCTCGTTGTATGCGGCGATGATCTCGCCTCCCCCGTAGTTCAGGAGCTTCAGCGCCTCCCCGACGCTGCCTTTCGCGAGCGATAACAGCGAGGCATCGCTGCCGGTTACGCCGAGATTGGCGAGTGCCGCGCCCAAGGCGATATTATCCAGTGGCGAAAGCCTGAGCGGCAGGCACCGTGAACGGATCGTCGGCAGAAGTTTTCCCGGCGCATGCGAAAGCACGAGGAAGAGCGCCCGTTTGGGCGGCTCCTCCAGAATTTTCAAGATGGCATTGGCCGCATTGCGGTTCATGTCGTCTGCCGGATCTATGATGACGATGCGCCAGTTTCCGGTTCCGGAGGTCTGCGAGAAGAAGCGTCCGGCGCGCCGTACCTCGTCCACCGTGATCGCCGACTTCACCTTGCCTGTCTTCTCGTCGACGGGACGCGAAAGATAGAGCAGGTTATGCGATGCCCCGGAAGCGATCTGGCGGCTGACGGCAGAGGCCGCATCAGGATCGCCGATCGCTGCGGGCGCTGTTGCCGGATCGGGATTCGACAGAACGTAGTTTGCAAAGCGAAAAGCAAGCGTTGCCTTCCCGATCCCCTCCGGTCCCTCGATCAGGACTGCGTGGTGGCCTTTGCCGGAGCGATAGGATTGGGAGAGAAATGCCTGGGCTTCATCATGCCCGAAAAGTTTTGTGTTTTCGGCAGGCCAGATGGCGCCGTCCAGAAGCCCCGGCCGCTCATCACTCATGCGCGGCCTCCGGCATCTTGGCGGCGACAACCGGCCAAAGGAGCTGATTGACGATGGCAAGAATTTCCGCGGCAATCAGCTCTTCGTCCTGTGTCGCGTTGACGACGTGGCACCGCTCCGGTTCGCGCGCAGCTATATCGAGATAGGCTTCGCGGCGTTTTTCGTGCGTCTCAAGTTCTTCCTTTTCGAAACGGTCCGGTCCGTCCGCTGTTGCCGCACTACGCTTCTTTACTCGCTCCAGACCGAGCCTTGCGGGGATGTCGAGGATAAGCGTGCAATCCGGAATGACGCCGTTGACGGCAATCCGCTGCAGCGTCTCGATGAAGTCCGCCTCGAGATTGCCGGTCACGCCTTGATATACGCGCGAGGAATCCATGAACCGGTCGCAAAGCACGATCTTGCCCTGGAGAAGGGCCGGGCGAATGACCGCCTCGACGTGATCGTTGCGGGCTGCGGCGAAGAGAATGGCTTCCATGCGCGTGCCAAAAGCTTCCGCACTACCAGACAGCAGCACGTGGCGCACGGCTTCTGCACCCGGCGACCCGCCGGGTTCCCGCGTCAGCAGAACCTCATGGCCCCGCGCCCTCAGGGCTTCGGCTAGCCGGCGGATTTGCGTGGATTTCCCAGCCCCTTCCCCGCCTTCAAACGTAACGAACAATCCCGTACCGGATGACAATGACACATTCCCGTATTCTTCAGCGCCCACGCCGGGCGGGCTTTCTTCCTATCTATCCGAAGACAGGGCCAAGCGAAACCTTCAGGGTGGGCGCCTTCAGATCCTTCCCCGTCAATTTAGGTAACGAATATGGCGATCAGGTGGGCTCGGCCTTGTCCCAGAACCATGAGAAGAACAGCGATTCACCAAGTTCCAGAAGCGCGTCGACCGCGCGGCTCGTCAGCGAACCCTGCTCGACGCCATGTGCGGTGTAAAGTGGCACCTCGCGCAAAACGCGGCCGCCCGCCGAGATCACTAGCGTGCCCGCTTCGGCATCGGCAGCGATGGGCGCCATCAGCGGCCAGCGGTAAACGATCCGCGCCGAGAGCCTGTCAGGATTGCTTACCGGAATATAGACGCTGACAGCTCCCTTCGCGACGAGGTCCACTTTTCCGGCCCGGCCGCCATAGACGCTGGCCGCGCCCACGATTTCGTCGTCCGAAAAAAGCTGTCGATCCTCGAAGGCTGTCTGCCCCCATTCGAGGATGCGCTTTGCCTCCTCGGTCCGTTCCTTGTCGGAACCAATCCCGCCGAGCGCCAGGAAGAGCCGCTTGCCATCGCGCTCCGCCGAGGCGACGATCGAATACCCTTCGCCCTCTGCAAAGCCGGTCGCCAATCCGTCTGCGCCAAGTCCAAGGCCAAGCAAGGGATTTCGATTGCGCTGGAAAATCTTGTTCCACTCGAAATCCGGCTGCGCGAAATAATGATAGTATTCCGGATAGGATTGCTGCAGATCGATCGCAAGCCTCACCAAGCCACGCGCCGATACCTTGCTTCTGCCGTCCGGCAGGCCGGTCGAGTTTCCGAAGACCGTTTTCGGCATGCCGAGCACCTCCGCACGCCGCGTCATCGCGGCAGCGAAATTGCTCTCTGTGCCGCTCATGCCCTCCGCAAGAATGATGCATCCATCGTTGGCACCCTGGATGGCGACACCCTTGATCAGATCCTCGACGCGGATGCGGGATTTCAACGCTGCAAACATTGTGGCCGTCCGCGATGGAGCACCCCCCGTCCGCCAGGCATATTCGGAAACCGGATACTCGGTGTCGAGCGTGATCTCGCCCTTTTTCAATGAGCCGAAGACGAGGTCCATCGTCATCAGCTTTGCGAGCGAGGCGGGAGAAAAGCTTTGCTCCTCGTTCTTTGCAAGCAGCACTGTTCCGGTGGTCGCCTCGATCATGTAGGCCTGCGCGGCCTTTGTCACAAAGCCGGCGGGCGCGGTTTCGGCAGCGGAGGATGGCGATGCGAAGGGCAGAAGGCACGCGCAAAGACGAAGCAGACGCTTCAACATCGAGGCTCCATAGGATCGAAGGTTGGACTCCAGACGTTAGAGGCAGCGCGCGTTGCGCGCAATCGCTTCCAATCAGGGCGCGATCTGTTGTGCCTGCTGGCGCTTGAGGGAAGCCCTGATCGAATCCTGCGTCAGCCCGTCGTTACGGACCATGACAGCGTCGAATGCGAGCTCTACGTTCACCGTCTTCACGTCTTCGTCCTGGTAGCCCATCGCGAGCGAACTGTCCTGCCCGTAGCCATATGGACGCTCATAGGGAACGGGTCCGATTGTCGGCAGCACGACCATCTGCTCGAAAGCCTGTTCTGATTTTGCGAGAACGGGAGCTTGTGTCGCTACCGGTGCCCCATTGTAGCGCGCGCTCGGCGTCGAGCCACCGTAGGCCGTCGCAGACATGGGCACCGGCACACGCGATGGATCCACGGTCAAAGTCCCAAGGCTCTGGAGCTGATCGTTGGTGATCCGCTTGCTGTTCGACGCCACCATCACCCCAGTTGCGATCTGACCTCCAGGATTGACGCTCGGAATCCGGCTTCCCTTCGGAACGTAGGACGCCATCAGGTAGGGCATGTCGTGCCCATCCATACGCGCCTTGCCGACATACTGCACACGCACCTTGCCGGTGCCGCTGTGCTGCAGGTCGAGCATGTCCGCCGTCTTATTGGAAAGATCGATGATGCGGCCTTCATGATAAGGGCCGCGGTCGTTGACGCGCACCACCACCGATGAGCCGTTTTCGAGATTTGTGACACGTGCGTAGCTTGGCAACGGGAAAGTAGGATGGGCGGCGGAAAGATGCATCTGGTCGTAGACTTCGCCGTTTGCTGTCAACCGGCCGTGAAATGCGGAGCCATACCACGAGGCAACGCCCACCTTGTTATAGGCGAAGTCTTCTCTGGGATAATACCACTTTCCCTTGACCTCATACGGGTTGCCGACGATGTAGCGCCCGCCGCCCTTTGGTATGTTGGCGCCACTGGCAACGCGCGGGCTGGCTTTGACGCCATATTCTTTTTCGGAGAAGTATTCCTTGCCGTGAGCGCGCTTCTTCGGCGCCTGAGAAGCAGTACCGCAAGCAGTGACGGTGGCGCACATCAACGCCAACGCCAGCCACCGCGTACCCGTTGCGAAAGAGGTCGCCCCGCATTCCACTCTCATATGTCCCACGCCGCCCAAGATCGTATGGTTAAGAACCTGCCCGACAACGGGCCAGTCATGCCTACGCCCACTCGCCTAACGAGACTTTAACTCGGCAGGTATCGTGGCAGATTTGCGAATGATTTCGCGGCGATAGAAACAATTTTAATGGTTATGGTTTACAAAAACCTAACGCGGGAATCCGCAATCGTCATCCGGCCGGGACCTCCAGCGGCAGATTTGGGACCTGAACCGTTCGATTGGTCCATATCGTTTGCCCCTTCCCGCTTGATTTACTACTCCCGAGTAGCAAAATCGTAGCAATCCGTTGATGTGCTTACGATGCCGGTTTCATTGAGCTTCGGTTGAATGCAAATGACATCCCGATACATGGGTATATGAGTCGCAAGACCTCTGTATAATTTCGCAGGGTGCGCACACATGATAGGGTTCTCATAGCCGCCTAATCGGCCAACTCCCCCGATGGGGCGTTAGGTAGCGCCCGGTGTCTCTCCCCCGACTCATTCACCGGGGCCAGCGGATATCGCATCCGCATTGACCGTCTCGTCAGCCCCGAGGCGGTCTTTTTTCTTCCCATCCTGTCACTCCTTCGCGTATTCGGCCGTGGCGGGAATCGCCTCAGGCTTCTCGGACAAACGAAGCAAAACGCTTCCGCCGCCCGGTCCAGGATTGGCGCGAAGCCGAGCGCTTCTCAAACGAGGAGGTCGATTCGCGGGAAAGGCACCTCGTTGAAGCTGAAACCTCGCCACGTTGAAAGAATTGGCTTATGTGAGACGGGAGCCCTTGTAGGTTATCGAGGTCGGAAGGCTGGAAAGAATGCATATAAACTGGTCGAAGCCGGTAACCCTCGCTCTTGAAGGACCGGACCAATGGGTCGTCATCCATACCACTCAGGCTGCGGCGTGGGCGTTAATTGAAGACTGGCCCATCGAAGACGGTCCGGCGCTCAACAAGGCATGCGCCGTCTGCGCGGATGTCATGTCCGGGAAACGCAACAGAGAGGAAGCCCGACAAGCATTTATCGATGCTGCGATCGAGGCCGGAATTCCTATCAAAGATTGAGATCGAGCCACGCTCCGTTCATGCTTGAACTCCGGCGTGATGATCTTGCCGTCAATGTGAGGTGGGAGCGAGTTTGCGGAAATCACTCCTGTCCACAAACGCGATGGCCTTTGCCTCGTGTCGGCCGGACCTCTGCCCTCTTGAAACAGGATCCAACTGCTCATGCGTTCATCTTCTGCTTCATTGCGGGATGGGCTGACAGGCAAATGCTGCGGAGCAAGTTGACGCTGCGATCAAAGCTGTTAAAAAGCCAGCCGTTGAGTGATTGGGTGATAAACAGGTATCTATGTTTTCGAGCTTTCAACAACTGTAGAAAGCTGAACCAAATCAATCAGACGGAAGAGTGTCCGAGTGGTTTAAGGAACCGGTCTTGAAAACCGGCGTGCGGGAAACCGTACCGTGGGTTCGAATCCCACCTCTTCCGCCATTTGTCTTGTTCAAGTTTTCCCAACAGTGCCACAAAGCCTTGGAACAAGGTTTTTTCGGCTTTTTCATTGCCACCCTTTCCCGTGCTTTGCCGCTCCACCCCACTAATTTGGGATGCAGGCGGGGTAGCGAAAGGATTGGTTGGGGGCATCATGCTGACGGATGTCCAAATCAGGAAGGCCAAACCGGCGGACAAGCCTAAGAAACTTCCTGACAGCGGCGGGCTCTATATCGACTAGATCATTGAAAGCGAAAAGCCGTCGGCATTCGCGCCGACGTCGACGTTTTTTCACCTGCCTGTGAGTGCTACCGGCTAAAAATCGAAATAGAGGGTCACTCCCGACCGCCGATGATAGCCGTAATAGTCAGGATAGCCGCCATAGTACCGAGGGTAGCCATAATACGTCGGATAACCGCGGTACCCATATGGGCGATAGTAGCAATTGCCGTAGTAACGGCAGGAACGGTAGGCGTATCGCCGGTTCCAATAGCGATCCGAACGCCAATGACCATGGTGCCGGTGTTTGACCTGCACCACATCGCCGGTTTGCACTTGTTCTGCTTTCGGCACAAAAACCGGCACGGCGTTTACCGGTAAGGCGAAGAATGCAGCCATGCCTACGGCTGCGAGGGCGGATAAGAGCTTTTTCATCGTGAACTCCTCCTCGCCGACCATCATAGAACCATCGAGCCTGAACCGCCAATGAACGTTGCGTGTGCCGCGAACTTTGCGCTTTTTTTGCGGAGTTCGCGCGTCAAAGGCACGCTCGTATCTTGCGATGAGGCCGCGAGGCAACAAAGTTTAATTCAAATGCGTAGGCCGCATTCGACGGTTTTTGATACTAATGCCGGAAATTTGCCGGCACGTTGATCGAAAGCGCCTTGCGCGGCCTCGGCTGGATTGAACGTTAGTCACTCCACGAGCAGGGACAAAAGCTTTATCTTTGACATCAGATTGCTAGCAATGAGCGAAGCGATGCTGACAATGATGATTGTGATTAGCACCCGTGCGATGGAAGACGGCGCAAAAACGGTTTGAACCAACCACAGGAACAATAGGTGGATACAGTACGATCCGAGCGTCTTCTCGCCAAGCTTCGCAATGGTGTCTGGCACGCGGCGTTGACAACCAAGGGCCAGAAAAAAAATCCCGACGGCGTAAGGGATGGTTGACATGAAATAATTGATGTCAGTTGTGGGCGGCACTTGGAAATAGCGCCACAATAAAAAGCTCTCGAGGCACTGAAGCAGCAATCCGGCCGATGCAATTGCGACAGACTGCTTTATCGTCAACGAAAGGTCGGACTTGCCGATCCAATAGCCCATCGCGATGAAGATGCAGCCAAAAAACGGTCCGTCGCGGAAGTTCCAGTGTATTGGCCCTTCCATATTCAGTTCCACGAAGGGCACTCCCAGGAAGTAGAGCAATATACCGGCGACGAGTGCTCCGCTTTTGCCTGACACCTTCAGACAAAGAGCGAATGTGACGGCGCTCACGCCTAAAGACGGCAGGAACCAAAGATGGTAAGCGGGAACGCCTTCGACGAGAAGCTGCCGGACTCCCATAATCCCGCTATTGCCAAAAAGGAGTTCATGCGCCAGCAGGTATATGAGCAGCCATCCGACAAACACAGGGAGAAGCCGGATAAGATAAAGCTTGGCCACGGGAACCAAGTACAGGGGTTTCCTGCTGAGAAAGTATCCTGCCACAAGAAAGAAATAGGGGACTGCGAAACGTGGAACGAGCAAGAAAAACTCTGTTGCACGGGGCCCGATGTAATAGCCGCGCGCGTGAGCTGCGACAACAGCGACAAAGGAGACGACCCGAAACAAGTCGATGCCCATATGACGTTTGGGACTCAACACATTCGTTGGCTGGCTCACGGCAGGAACTCCTTGGATGCCGATATCGTCGGCCCAATCGGCTGAGTCAAAAAATCTGGTTGCGATAGACTGCAGCGCATTCGCTTCGTCTCGGTGGCGCGCCCCGATGCCGGGAAAAGCTCCACTTCGCATGTGCAATAACTACCGGAATGCCGTAAAGGTGTCGAGGCCGGATACAACGCTGAGGCGATCTTATATCGCACGCTGCTTTCGTGTCGGTTGATGAAATTGGCTGTCGTTAGCGGTCATGGGGGGCGCTGGTCGCAACCGGGAACATTCCACCACCTCGGATGTTCGACGGAGTGGATCGCGCAGCCAAGATCTCCTGTAACCGTGCTCAGCCCTTGCACGAGGCTGTGCGGTCCGCCTCAATTCCTCGGGCATCGGTATGTAAGCGTACAGAAACCATAAGCCAGTATCATGCGTTCATCTTCTGAACGTCTTCCGACGTTCCTCTTCGTCGTCAACAACTAGCCCCGATTTCGTCGGGGCTTTTTTGTCTGAAGGAGCGAATGTGATTATTCGAACATGCCCTGCGAGTGGTTTGAAGCGATGCACGCGGCGATGGTTCGTTGAACCGTTGCGCTGTCTCGATGCTAGGAAAACCTAGCGATGCCTTTTCTGTCCACACTCGTGGCAACTCCACAAATGCTCCGACGCTTCCCGCGTCTTTGGCGAGAAGAGACTTCTTCGGCTTCAGAGGAGCCATCAGTCCATTCAGCATTCTTGAAGGGGAAAACTTGCTCAGTAGCGGTGCACCGGCGTACTATCCACGTTTCGCGAGCCTGCCCCTGCGCTCAGCCGAGGTAGGGCCCGGCGAGGGAGGTTTGTCATGAGAATTGCATCGATATTCGCGACCGGCTTGATCGGATTATGTGGGATGGCTTCCTTTGCTTCGGCAGGGGGTACGCACACATTGGTCACTCCCGATGATGTGCAGTGGGGCCAGGCTCCTAAGGTGCTCCCCACCGGAGCAGAAGCGGCGGTCCTGTTCGGCGATCCCAGCAAGGAGGGCCTCTTTGCCCTCCGGATCAAGGTGCCAGCGGGCTATGCGATCCCGCCGCACACGCATCCTGTGCATGAAGTGGTCACAGTCATGTCAGGGACCATCAATATCGGAATGGGCGAAACCGCCGATCCAAGCGCCGCCAAGGCACTGCCTGCAGGCAGTTTCATCGCGTTGCCGCCGGGCACGGCGCATTTTGCTCGCTTCGACGAACCGACGGTCATCCAAATTACGACGATTGGGCCATGGGCAATCAAGTATATCAATCCGGCTGACGATCCACAGAAGTCGCAATAGCCCACCCCTCGGTTAATGGCCAACTGCCCCACCGCCGAGGGCGGCGGGGCGTCATTAACAAAAGTTGGCGATAAGGCCATCTCCACCATATCTGTTTTGCTCGCGAATCTGCCTCGGAATTTCGATCGCGGCCCTTAAGGATGGGCGTTCGCAACAAATCGGCCAGCCGGGATGGGATGGGCTCCAACAAGCTCGTCACAAGTGCGGTTCTAGGCGGCGAACAAAGGGCTGACGCTCACAAAAAAGTTCAAGAAAGAAATTAGAGACAGGGCCGGGCCACAGGTTCGCGCTGCACTCATTCCGTGCAGCGGAGGAACTATATCCTTGCCGGCAGCGTTTTACCGCCACACTGAAATCTTGGAGGATAACATGAAAAAACTGGTCATCTCTGCCGTATCGCTGTTTCTGTCGCTGGGGGGTGCCGCGGTCGGGCAGACAGCGACGGTCACCGTTCCCGGCGAGGTCAGAACCTATGTTCTTGAGCAGCAATCGCCGTCGGTCACGTTTGAAGGCGATGTTGCAGTCGGTACGACGCTTCCTGACACGGTCGAGATCAACACCATCCCCGATCAGCCTGAATACGGTTATGTGGTCGTCAATAAGAAGCGCGTGCTCGTCAATCCCAATACCCGCGCGGTGATCGAGGTCATCGAATAAATTTGAAGCACTGCGGGCCCCCCACGGGCGGGCCCGCGCTTCCCCCGTGCCAATCCACCAGGGACTATTGCCGGTCTTGAGAGGCGTATGCCGGCCGCGCTGATGAAGACAGCTCAAAATGGCTACTTTGCGAGCAATGCCGAGAAACACGGGCCGACGTGACTATTTGGGTTTGCAGTACTGCGCCAGACGTGACGTATCGATGCTCTCAAGGAGAGGCAATTGGCGGCCGAAGAACCTGGTATCCCCTTATTAGCCCTTGGTCGGCGCCTATTTTACGATCGGTTACTGAAATCCGTGCCGCCCTGCATTCTGCTACACTCTCTCGCGGAACAGAACTTCATGGCTATCCGTTGAAAGGATCGCCAAGGAGATTGCACATTATGAGCTCGGACATCTGGGAACGCAGCATCGAGTTGATCGACTGCAACGATCATTTCCGCACCGTCAAAAATACAAGAGAAGCCGTTGCGTTTCTGATGACGTCTTGGCCCGATCATAAGGGGCCTGCATATGCGGCAGCTCGGAAGGCCTGCCTTCGAGCGCTCGAGGGCGAAAAGCCGGAGATAGATCCTCAGACCGCTTTCATCGCAGCAGCAGCGGAATCCGGAATTTTGAGGGCCAACTAAATCGCTCATGCAGCGCCCCGGATGCTCATAGATTCCGGCGCACCGACCGGCGCGATGCGGCCATAGACGTCCTGTGATATGCAAACTCGCACTGCCGGGCGTTCCGGCCTGCCGGGCTCAAATGTCTTTTCTGTCCATAACTCGTGGCGGACGCTCGCTCCTCTGGGTTTTCAGCAGAAAGCAGACACGCCGAACCCTCCCATATCCCAATATCTTACGATATCCGGTCTCATTGGCGCCCTATAAGAGTTGTATGTCCTTGAGCGCCTGGCGGGCGCTCGGATTTGAGCGGGTCGTGGCGTCGGCGGGGGCGCAAGCTTCGACCCGCTCTTTCTTTCTATCAACGGAGCGCGCCCATGTTTTGGGATTTCATCACGATCGCAGCGATTTTCGGCGGCTTCTTTCTTGTGCGAGAGGCACAAACCGTGCTCGCGAAAGCCCGCCTGTCGAACTGGAACAGCTTCACCTTCCGATGAAGGACAAGGAAGCGACAGCTGGATTTTCAGGCGCCCGAAAATTGCTCCAATCCTATATCGCTGTGGTTGTGGTGTCGTTGCTGGGAGAACAGCTCGATCCTCTCAGCGACACCGTTTCCAGTTTTCAGAGTACGACTGGATCGCTGTGAGATCGCAGCTTGGATCACCTCGCGGTGACGTTATCCACCGGTCGGCATTAAAGGCAGCCGTTTTATCCAAACTTCGCAGTTAACCGCCTGTAATATTTAGCTTGCCCACCAAAGCGAATGATCTATCCTCAAGAATCACAGGGCTGCGTAGAAATGTGCAACGAGAGTTCGCGAAAGTCGCCGGGTTTTGCAGTTCCTGCCCTCCCCGGCCTGTTTCTTTGTAGTTAGCTTGTTTATTTCACATACCCGGTAACACTGCCGCTACCCTGATACTGTAAGGAACGTTTCTGCAGGTTTTGCGTTCATTTGTTGCTTCTCTAGGAGGGAGATCACCATGGAAGGCGAAGGCGTAGGTTGGATTGCGGCGATTATCATCGGCGGTGTCGCCGGCTGGCTCGCCGAAAAATTCATGCACAGCAATATGGGCCTGCTCATGAACATCGTTCTCGGCATTGTCGGCGCGATCGTTGCTAATTTCATTCTCGGCGTACTGAATATCCAGCCGCTCGTAGGCTGGCTCGGATACCTGATCACCGGTTTCGTGGGCGCTTGCGTTCTTATTGCGCTCGGACGCCTCGTGCGACGTTGATTTAATCGTGGAAAAGCCGGAACTCCCGCTCCAGGCTAATAAATCGAGAGACTGGAACATCGGATATGATGTCCCAGTCTCGTTTGCTTCTTGCCCGGCCTGAACTTTTGTTCGAAAAAACGCAGAAAGCTTGCGCGTTTCGGGCTTTTCTTGCGTCGATTGCCGTCGTTTCAGCGGCGGCTCATGAGGCCGAAGAGGTAGGCAATGCCAGCGGTTACGGCGAGTGCGAAGATTGGCTCTTCACGCACTTTCTCGCGCACGCGCTCGGTCAACACTGACGCCTCGTCGGTAACAGCGGTCTTTGCGCCCTGCCCCAAGGCAACGACGCTCTCGGACAGCCGTGCCAAATCCTCGCGCAACGCGGTGACTTGAGCCGAAAGATCGTCTGCTGCGATTTCCGCCTTCACGCGGGCGCCCGTGGTTTGTCCGGAGGCGGTCTTGAGTTCGGCCATTGTCAGCTCCTCTTTTTGCGGATGCGGCTTCAACGACGTGAGGGCCGAAAGGTTCCGTTCACCGCTCCATTTCTTGAACGAGATCGCCTTCCAGGACGTTCGCCGGCACCTGCCATGTTTTCGCGCGCGGGCGCTTCATTTCCTTACGCGTTTGTTCTAAGGAACGTCGAAAGCTTTGCCCGTGAAAGGGCGAAATATAATGCGAGGTTTGCGTTTCGATGTTCCATTTCCTGAGAAGAGCCGCCCGGACCTGGGTTGCCAAGCTCCTGATGCTTCTTCTGGTCGCTTCATTCGGCGTATGGGGCATTTCCAGTTCGCTGCTCACCGGCAGCAGCAGCACGGCCGTGGTCACCGTCGGTGACCAACAGGTAGATGCCACCGAATTCCGCCTTGCCTACCAGCGACAGGTCGCAAGCCTCAGCCAGCAGTTCGGCATGCGTCTAACGCCCGAGCAGGCCAAGGCCTTCGGCGTCGAGCAGCAGGTGATCGCCCAGCTCGTCGCCGGTGCCTCGCTCGACCAGCTTGCCGCCGACATGAATCTCGGGCTTTCCGAAGATCGCCTCGCCCAGCTGATCGCTGACGATCCGGCGTTCAAGGCCGTCAACGGCCAGTTCGATCGCACGCTCTTCACCTCCCGCTTGCGCAACGCCGGCATCCGTGAGGCGGACTATATCAGCGAGCGTAGCAAGGTCGCCGTGCGCAGCCAGATCGTCGATGCGGTGTCGAACGGCTTTATCGCTCCAAAAACGCTCGTCGACGCGCTGAAGCTCTACCGTCAGGAAAGCCGCGACATCGACTACTTGCTGCTGACGAACGCGAACATCGAGCCTATCAAGGCGCCGGGCGATGATGTGCTTTCAAAGTGGTTCGATGGCGTCAAGAGCCGCTACCGCGCGCCGGAATATCGCAAGATCGCCTATCTGAAGCTCGAACCTGCCGACATTGCGGATGCCTCGACCGTCACGGACGATCAGATCCGCGAGGATTTCGACAAGCGCAAGGACAGCTATCGCACGCCGGAGACGCGCACGATCGAGCAGCTGACGTTTGCCAGCAAGGATCTGGCGACTGCTGCCGAAACGGCGCTCAAGAGCGGCACCGGCTTCGACCAGCTCGTGACCGACCAAGGAAAGACGGCAAGCGACGTGCTGCTTGGCGATTTCACGAAGGACAAGGTTCCGGATCAGGCCATCGCAGATGCCGCCTTCGCAGTCGCCAGGGACGGCGGCACGACGCCGGTCGTCGAAGGCTCCTTCGGCCCTGTTATTCTCCGCGTCTCCAACATCAAGCCGGAGAGCGCCAAGAACTTCGACGAGGTGAAGGAAGACATCCGCAAGCAGTTGGCTCTTGTCAACGCATCGCAGGAGGTGATCAACGTGCACGATCGCATCGAGGATTTGCGCGGCTCCGGCCAGACACTCGAGCAGATTGCCGATCAACTGAAGCTGAAGGCCGTCGTGATCGATGCCGTCGATCCGAGCGGGTTGGACAAAGACGGTAACGAGGTCAAGGACGTCCCTGCCAAGCCGCAGTTGATCGGCGAAGCCTTCAAGACCGAATCCGGCGTTCAGCCGCCGGCACTGTCACTCGGCAATGACGGTTATGTCTGGTTTGACGTGCGCGAGATCATACCGGAGCGCGATCGCCCGCTAGCCGAAGTGCGCGACAAGGCCGTGCAGGATTGGACCGCCGAACAGCAGAAGCTCGAACTTGCCAAGAAAGCTGGAGAGCTGAAGCAGGAAGCGCAGAAGGGCAAGACGCTAGCCGACATCGCAGCTCCGCTCGGCATTGCCGTCGAAAGCAAGAGCGGCATAACGCGCGGCACCGAGGACGCCGTTCTCGGCCGCGCCGGCGTGACCGCTGCCTTCTCGGGTCCGGTCGATACGGTTGCAAATGCCGTTGGCGGCGATCCCGGCACGCAGATCCTTTTGAAGGTAACGAGCGTCAACGCAGAACCGACCGGCGATGTGCTGAACAATCAGGATGCGCAGATCACTGCCATGGCAAACGCTGCCGGCGACGATATTCTCGACCAGATGGTGAACCTGCTGCAAACGCACTACGGTGCGTCGATCAACCAGACGCTCGCCGATCAGGCAGCCGTTCGCTAGGAGCTGTAGCGCATGACCGATCTGAAGCCTCTTTTGGCCAAGGCTGCGAGTCGCGAGCCTCTGACCCGTGACGAGGCCCGCGAGGCCTTCGAAATCCTGATGTCCGGTCAGGCGACTCCTTCGCAGATCGGTGGTTTCTTGATGGCGCTGCGCGTCCGCGGCGAGACGGTCGATGAAATCGTCGGCGCTGCGACGACCATGCGCTCGAAGATGCTGCGGGTGGAAGCGCCTGCCGATGCGATGGATATCGTAGGCACCGGCGGTGACGGCAGCGGCACCTACAATATTTCGACGCTGGCGGCGCTGATCGTCGCGGGCGCCGGTGTTCCGGTCGCCAAGCACGGCAACCGGGCACTGAGTTCGAAATCGGGAGCCTCCGACAGTCTGGCAGCTCTGGGCGTCAAGCTCGAGATTGCGCCTGAAGTGATTACGCGATGCATCACCGAGGCGGGTGTCGGCTTCATGTTTGCCCAGCAGCACCATTCGGCGATGCGCCATGTCGGGCCTTCCCGCGTCGAGCTTGGGACCCGGACGATCTTCAACCTTCTCGGGCCGCTGACGAATCCGGCCGGAGTGCGCCGTCAGCTACTCGGTGTCTTTGCGCCGCAATGGGTCGTGCCTATCGCTGAGGTGATGCGCGACCTCGGTTCGGAGAGCGTCTGGGTCGTGCATGGTGATGGCCTCGATGAAATCACCACCACTGGCAAGACCAGCGTAGCCGCGCTTGAAAACGGCAAAATCCGCACCTTCGAGCTTTCTCCAGCGGATTTCGGAGTTTCACCCTGTGCACTTGCGGCGATCAAGGGCGGCGATGGCGTCGCCAATGCTGCAGCACTTCGCGAAGTGCTGAGCGGTGCGAGGAATGCCTATCGCGATATCGCCCTTGTCAATGCGGCTGCCTCGCTCGTCATTGCCGGCAAGGTAGAGACGATCGCCAACGGCATGACGCTCGCGACCGAATCGCTCGATAGCGGCGCGACCGCCGCAGCCCTCGATAAACTGATCGCCGTTTCGAACGATATCGACTAGGATTGGCCGATGACCGATATCCTGAAAAAGATTGAGACCTACAAGCGCGAGGAAATCGCCGCCGCCAGGGCGAAGGTTTCCCTTGCCGACTTGAAGGCGATGCAGGCAGGCAAAACCGCGCCGCGCGGCTTTCATAAGGCTCTCGTTGCCAAGCGCGATGCCGGACTTTACGGCCTGATTGCCGAGATCAAGAAGGCAAGCCCTTCTAAGGGTCTCATCCGCCCGCATTTCGATCCGCCGGCGCTCGCCAAAGCCTATGAAGCCGGCGGTGCCGCGTGCCTGTCCGTCTTGACCGACACGCCAAGCTTTCAAGGCGCGCCCGAGTTCCTGACGACTGCACGCGAAGCCTGCTCCCTTCCGGCCCTGCGCAAGGATTTCATGTTCGAGACCTACCAGGTGCACGAGGCACGCGCCTGGGGCGCGGATTGCATCCTGCTGATCATGGCCTCGCTTACTGATGACGAGGCTGAACGGCTGCAAGATGAAGCCTTTGCGCTGGACATGGACGTGCTGGTCGAAGTGCATGACGCCGCAGAAATGGAGCGGGCGCTGAAGCTCTCCTCACCGCTCGTTGGCATCAACAACCGCGACCTGCGCACCTTCAAGGTCAGCCTGAACGTCAGCGAAGAGCTTTCGGCGATGGTGCCGGAGGACCGGCTGCTGGTCGGCGAAAGCGGCATCTTCACGCATGCCGACTGCAAGCGGCTGCGGGCGGCCGGCATCAACACCTTCCTCGTCGGAGAAAGCCTGATGCGCAAGGATGACGTGACGGCTGCGACCCGCGCTCTGCTCTTCGGCGAAGCGGCAATCGCGGCGGCGTGACATGAGCGGCGAAAAGCCAGGACTTACCCATATAGCCGCCTCCGGTGAGGCCCACATGGTCGATGTCGGCGGCAAGGCCGATACGGTTCGCGTTGCAACCGCCCAAGGCCACGTTAAAATGGCGTCGCAAACGCTGCAATTGATCCTTGAAGGAAACGCGAAGAAGGGCGACGTCATCGGCACGGCGCGGCTGGCCGGCATCATGGCGGCCAAGCAGACGTCCAGCCTTATCCCGCTCTGTCATCCACTAATGCTGACGAATGTGAGCGTCGAGATCGAGCAGGATGTCGCCCTGCCCGGCCTGCGCGTCACAGCGACCGCCAAGCTCACCGGCAAGACCGGCGTTGAGATGGAAGCGCTAACCGCAGTGTCCGTCGCCTGCCTCACAATCTACGACATGGCGAAGGCCGCCGACAAGGCGATGGAGATCGGAGGTATCCGGCTTCTCGAAAAATCGGGCGGAAAATCCGGCGACTTTGTCCATCCGCAGGCTCGCCGATGAGCCTCCTTCCGGTCGCAGAGGCGCAAGGCAGGTTGCTGGGGCAAGCCAAGCCGATTTCCGATGTAGAGACCGTTTCGCTTGCTGACGGCGATGAGCGCGTGCTTGCGG
The DNA here is from genome assembly GCF_001908375.1 of Rhizobium etli 8C-3. Taxonomy (NCBI): domain Bacteria; kingdom Pseudomonadati; phylum Pseudomonadota; class Alphaproteobacteria; order Hyphomicrobiales; family Rhizobiaceae; genus Rhizobium; species Rhizobium etli. The sequence continues at coordinate 2,006,991 of NZ_CP017241.1, forward strand.
TCACCTTGACGGCGCGGCTGACGCAGCCGCCCTTCGATGCGTCTGCGATGGACGGCTACGCGCTACGCCGCGAGGATGCACCAGAACCTGGAGCCGAACTCAAGATCATCGGCACGTCCGCGGCAGGACACGCGTTTGACGGCGCCGTAGGCAAGGGTGAGGCGGTCCGCATCTTCACCGGCGCGCCGGTTCCCTCCGGCGCCGACAGCGTCCTGCTGCAGGAGGATGCTGAGAAAGTCGATGGAGGCATTCGCACGAAGTATCCTGTGCGCCAGGGCCAGCATATCCGTCCCCGCGGGCAGGATTTTTATGAAGACGAGGCGGTGCTCAGCGCCGGTACCGTCATGGATTTCACGCGGCTTACAGTGGCCGCCGCAATGAACCATGCTTCGCTCGACGTGCTGCGCAAACCGCTGGTGGCGATCCTTGCAACCGGTGACGAACTGTTGACGCCAGGAAGCGACCTGGGTTCCTCCCAGATCGTGGCGTCGAACACTTTCGGTATAGCGGCGCTGGTGCGCAAGGCTGGCGGCGACGTACTCGATCTCGGTATCGCGCCCGACGACAAGGTTGCTATCACGGCGTCGGTTCGCAGGGCTCAGGCGGCTGGTGCCGACGTCATCGTAACGCTCGGCGGCGCCTCCGTTGGCGACCATGACCTCGTGCAGGCCACACTGGTCGCGGCGGGTATGAAGCTCGATTTCTGGAAGATTGCCATGCGGCCGGGCAAGCCGCTGATGGTCGGCAGCCTCGGAAGCAGGCACGTACTCGGCCTGCCGGGCAATCCGGTTTCAAGCCTCGTCTGCGCCTTGCTGTTTCTCGAGCCGCTGGTCCGCAAGCTCGCCTGCCTGCCGCCGGTCAAGCGCGACGCTATGGTGGAGGCGGCTGTTACCCTCGCCTCCAACGATCAACGTCAGGATTATGTACGGGCAAAGCTCGCCAAATCCTCCTCCGGCAAGTGGCTGGCGGAGCCGTTCGGCAAGCAGGATTCGTCGATGATGAAGGTCTTTGCCCATGCCGACTGCCTGATCATCCGCCCGCCCCATGCGCCGCAGCTTCCGGCGGGCTCCCCCTGCCCGGTGATGCTGCTCCGGCCGGAGCTTCTCGGCTGACTTTCATGGAGAAGTGCGGTCCGTCGCGACCGCGGATCTAAAGCGAATACACCCCGCTCACGTTCTCCATGTCGGCCCCGAAGTCTGCGACGGCGTATGCCCTCACCAGCCGAAGCCGCTCACGGGGTAATGGCGCCCTGCCTGGGTCGCCGATCAGGACGCCGATGCCAGCGGCTCGGCAGCGGACGAGAAACGGCAGGATGCGGCTTGCAAGCCTGGCGTCGTAGAACACGTCGCCCGCCAGGATGACGTCGCAATCGGGAGGCGAATCGTCGAGGATATCGGCCTGCAGCGTTTCGATCGTAGTGCCATTTGCAGCAGCGTTGAGTTCTATCGCAGCAATCGCGTGAATATCGATGTCGATGGCGGTGATATGGGCAGCTCCTGCATTCGCAGCGGCAATAGCAACAAGGCCCGAGCCTGAACCGAGATCCAGGACATGGCGGTCGCTGACGGTTTGGGGCTGCGAGAGGATATGGCGGGCGAGAACCGTTCCGCCAGCCCAATGGTAAGCCCAGTAGGGTGCGGCGCCAACCGCACCGTTAAGCCTTGCCAGTCGCCCCAGGCCGCTCTCGGAATGTGCGGAATAGAGCAGTATCTCGGGAACTGACCGGACCGGCTGAAGGCGGAGGTTTTTGCGAATGAAATCTTCCGCTGCAGGATATTGCGGGCTGTCTTTGCCTGTCATTGGCGCCCTCGTGTCCACCGGAACTCGCGCGTTCAGTAGTTTCTCATGGCGAGATGCGGCATGCCTCCGTCGAGAAACTCATCGCCGAATGCAGTAAAGCCGAACTTCTCATAGAGCGCGACCTTGTCGCTTTGAGCCGTCAGGTAAAAGCGATTGCCGCGAACCGCGCAATGCGCCTCCATCGCAAAGCGGATCATCGCACTTGCGATGCCATGACCGCGCCATTGCGCTCCGACGGCCACGCGCCCGATCTTTACGTGATCGTCGAGATAGACGATCCGAAGCGTGCCCGCGACTTCGCCTGCCTGGATGGCGACGATGTGGTGGGCGCTTAAGTCGGCTTCATCAAATTCTTCATCAGCAGGTACATTCTGCTCACTGATGAAGACGGAGCGGCGCAACTTGAAAGCCTCGTTGCACAAGGTGCTGAAGAGCGGAACGGATAAAATCACTACCTCTGTCATGGCCACCTTCCTCAGGGAGCATAAACGGAAGGCGCCAATTGTCAGTCCGTCTCTACTCAGCCTTGCTTCTTCTTAGCGAACTTGCCCTTCGGCTCGAAACCACCCTTGCCTTCGAATTTAGGCTTTTTCGCTGCCTTGCCCCAAGGCTTGGCGTCGCGTTTCTCACTGTGATCGCCGGTTGCCGGAGCCGTTTTTCCCTTGACGTCCTTCTTGAACTTGCCCTTAGGGCGATCGTCATGAGATGTGTCCTCACGGCGCTCGCCGTATGCCTTCTTTCCGGCATAAGGCTTTGCAGCAACCGGACGGCTGAAATCCGGGGTGCCGTTCAGACGCGTCACGCGGATGCCACGCTCCATCGTCTTGTTCGGTCCGACCGCTTGCGCGAAGGCTTCGGCGCTATCGGCAGAGATTTCCACATAGGTCTCTTCCGGTTGCATCTTGATCGCACCGATCTCGCGTTTCGTCAGATTGCCATTGCGGCAGAGCATCGGGATCAGCCAGCGCGGTTCGGCATTCTGCTTTCGGCCGACTGAAACCGAAAACCAGACACTCGGGCCGAAGTCGTCACGAGGGCCCTTCTGGCTCGGCTCACGGGGTTCGAAGGCATTGTCGCGACGCTGTCGCTTCCGGTCACCTTCGATCGAGACTTCGATCAAATCTTCCGGTGCCGATTGATTGGAGCGATAGAGGCGCACGAATGCTGCGGCAAGCTTCTCTGCTCCGTGCTTGGCAATGAGCTGGCTGACCAGTGCTTGATCCTCGTCGCGCCCTGCCTCGCTGAGGATGGGGTCGGCGAGCAGGCGCTCGTCGTCGCGCCGCATCACATCTTCGGCCGACGGTGGAAGAGCCCAGGTGGCGGCAATTCCGGCACTATCGAGGATGCGCTCCGCCTTACGGCGGGCATTGAGCGGCACGATCAGTGCGCTGACGCCCTTGCGCCCTGCCCGGCCGGTGCGGCCGCTGCGATGCAGCAGCGTCTCCGGATTGGTCGGCAGGTCGGCATGGATGACGAGGTCGAGGCCCGGGAGGTCGATGCCGCGGGCGGCGACATCCGTTGCGATGCAGACGCGGGCGCGGCCGTCGCGCATCGCCTGCAGGGCGTGCGTCCGCTCGTTCTGCGTCAGTTCGCCGGAGAGTGCCACGACTGCGAAATTGCGGTTGTTGAAGCGGGCCGTCAGATGATTGACCGCAGCGCGCGTCGAACAGAAGACGATGGCGTTGGTCGCCTCATAGTAGCGGAGGACATTGATGATCGCATTTTCGCGGTCAGCCGGCGCAGCGGCAAGCGCGCGATACTCGATATCAACATGCTGCTTTTCTTCGGTCTGCGTCGAAATACGCACGGCGTCGCGCTGGTAGCTCTTGGCCAGCTTGGCGATGGCGGAGGAAACCGTTGCCGAAAACATCAGCGTCCGGCGGTCGTCGGGTGCCGCTTCGAGGATGAACTCCAGATCTTCACGGAAGCCGAGGTCGAGCATCTCGTCCGCCTCGTCGAGCACGACGGCCTTCAAACCGGACATATCGAGAGCTTTCCGGCGGATATGGTCGCAAAGACGTCCGGGAGTACCGACGACAATATGGGCGCCGCGTTCCAGCGCACGGCGCTCGCTGCGGATATCCATACCGCCGACGCAGCTGACGATCAGCGCGCCTGTCATCTCGTAAAGCCATTCGAGCTCGCGCTTTACCTGCAAGGCAAGCTCGCGGGTCGGCGCGATCACGAGCGCCAGTGGTTCGGCGGCGGGTTCAAAGCGCTCCTCGCCTTCGAGTAGCGTCGGCGCCAGCGCAAGGCCAAAGGCGACGGTCTTGCCCGAGCCGGTTTGCGCCGAAACCAGCGCATCCGAAGCGACAAGCGCCGGATCGAGCATAGCTTTCTGAACGGGGGTCAGCGCTGCATAGCCGCGCTTTGCCAACGCCTTGGCGATCGCCGGTACGACGCTGTTGAGATCTGTCATCTGTCTGTCTTTCGGAATATCGGGCGCAGAAGCGCCGTGGCCGGAACCTGCCGGCAGAGCGGTTGGCGCGTTCCTACCCGCTAAGACGGCAAATGTCAAAGCGGCAATATCAGCCGGCGCAGCGCCACAGCCAGACGTCGATGCTGCCGGAACGGCCGCGGATTTTCGTCTCCAGCGGACCTTCGAGCGGACCTGCCGGCGACGGGCCGGCGCCGGCGGAGGCTGCGTGGACAAGTGCCGCACTAAACGCGATCTCAGCGCCGCGGCTGGCAGCAACTTCCATCAGACGGCTGGCGACATTGACGGTGTCGCCAGTTGCGGTGATCTGCTGGCGGTCGCCGGTGCCGAGTCGCGAGGCGACGACAGGCCCGCAATGGGCGCCGATCTTGAAGCCGATCTTCCGCCCCCCTTGGAGGTCTGAATGCGAATCGAGCCAGGAGCGCATGCGATCTGCGAGCGCCAGCGCGCAGGCGGCGGCGCGCGAAGCATCGTCTTCGGCTGGGTGCGGCAGCCCGAACAGGATCATCGCGCCGTCACCCATGAAGCTCGTGATTGCGCCGCCATGCGCCCGCGCCTCCTGGTCGGCTATCTCGAAAAAGCCGCTCAGGATCTCGCGCACGGTTACCGCTCCGACCGCTTCGCTAAGCCCTGTAAAGCCAGAGAGATCAATGAAGACCACCGCAGCCTGCTGCCGGACTGGTTCGGCAAGGAAGGATGGATCGCGTGCGAGCCACGCTCCAAGGCCGGGTGCTTCGATGCGTTGCAGGAGCTCGCTTTGGGCAGCGAAATGGCGCGCTTGGCGGCGTCCCAGAAAAAGTTGCGCTGCGCCGAAGACGAGAACCGGAGGCAATGCCGCGGCAATCGGCAACGCTGCGCTCAGCCAATAGCCTGCCTTGAACATGGCAAGATTGATGGTCGCCCAGACCACAAGGACGACGGCGATCAAGACGAAACCGATCAGGCTGCGTCGCCAGGCTATCAGGCCAACGAGCGCAAGCGGCAGGAGCACCGCGACAGTGGCATCCAGCCGGCGGATATTATGGTCGCGGACGATGCTATCTCCGGCGATCAGATGCGCGATCGCGGTTGAAATGACCTCTACCCCTGGGAGAACCGGATCGAATGGCGTCGGAAAAACGTCGCCACCGGCCGTGACGGTTGCGCCAATAACGACGACGCGGTTCTCGATTGCGTCTGCGGGCAACTTTCCACCGAGTGCATCCATCAGGCTGAAAGTTGGGATCGTCCGGCGCGGGCCATAGAAGGTAAGCGGTAGGCGCTGACCAGTGTCGGTCGGAATATGCTTGTCGGCAAAGGAGATTCTGCCCGGCTGGAAGGCGGGATCGCGATCGAGCGCCAGCGAGGCCGCGCGCAGCGGAAACGAGGGATCCACGCGCCCGGCGCTTCGCGAGATCAGCGGAATGAAGCGGGGGACCCCCGTCTCATCCGTTGCAACATTAACGACGCCGGTGGCTGCGATATCGGAAAAGCGCTTGAGAGGAAGGAGCAGGCTGTCGGCCACGGGAATGCCTGAAAGAGGATCGTTCGGATCGCTCGTCACCATCTGTTTACTTTCCGGAAAGACGGCGGCAGCCGCGATGACGGAGGGCACAAGCCCGAGCGCCGATGCAAGTGCGACGTCCCCTTCCTCGGGGCCGGGATCGATCAAGAGAAGATCAATTGCGATCGTCTTCGGCTTCAACGCGGCAACGGCAGTGATTGCACGGGCAAGAGTTGCCCGACCGACGGGAAAACCGTGCGAAGCTGCGGTGCGGTCGTCTATCGCAATGATCGCGACGGCAGGTGGCGGCGTCTTGCCACCGATCAGCACGCTTCGAATATCGGTCAGCGAAGCTTCCATGCGGTCGAGGAACCCGGCGCTGCCGGTGAGATGCAGGGAGCCTAGAAAGCCTCCCCAGAGCGCCGACAGAAGAAGGGCTGCAGTGATCAGAAATCGCTGGCGCGGCATGAGGGTCTACTGGCCGAGGCGGGCAAGCAGGGCGGCGGCGCGGGCGGCCGGCCAACGGCGCACCTCGAGCGCACCCGTGCCGCTCACAACGTCGACACCCTCGCCGGGGCCCAGCACCACGGGATCACCGGCAGGACGGCGCACGGCAACGGAGCCCTGGACCACGAGCACGGAGGTCTGGCCGCCTGCGACATCGACCGCCCATTGCGTACCGCGCACCGCAGCGATTGCCTGCGGCGTCACCACCTGAAAGCCGCCCGTGTTGCGGGCGTCGTCGACATCGACCAGGATTGCCTTGCCACGCAGCGACACAACATCGGGGCTGCCATCGCGGTTGCGGTCATTCAGCCTGAAGGCGGCACCCGCCTCGGCGGTTACCGTTACCCCGTTGGGGCAGCGGAGAATCTCACGCCCGCCCGCTGCATTCTCGACAGTGCAGCCGCCCGTTTGGCCAAGCGCTGCGCCCGCCGGCAGCAGAAATGCTGCAAGGGCGGTTGCGGCAGAACCGCGCAGGAATGCTGCCATTACGCTCATGATACGTCCCCACCTCGCGCAAGCACTCCACACGGGCATGGTGTTCGCCATGCGGTCAAGCGCTTGACCCGGCACCGCCACCATAAAACAAAACAAGGATTTCGTATGCAGAAAAGCGCAAGCTGGCAAGGCCTGCCGGCCTTACGCACCAGCGGTTTCAATCGACGGACCGGTGTAACGGGCTCTTGGACGAATGAGATGGCCGCTCTCGACCTGTTCCATCGCGTGCGCCAGCCATCCGCAGCTGCGGGCGAGCGCGAAGATCACGAGCGGCGCATCCTGTGGGAGCTCGAAGCGTTCCGCCATTGCCGTCAGCGCGAAATCGATGTTGACGCGCTCGCCGATCATCGCTTCGCCGGCCATTCGGATCTCGAGAAAAACCTCCGATGGCGTAAAATGCGCAAGCAGTGCCTCAGCGCGGATATCACCCTCCGGATAGAGCGGATGACCGAAGGCGCAAATCCCAGTGCCCTGCGCCAGGATGCGGCGGATGGCTTGCCTGGCGCCAATGCGCGTAGCCGTCTCGGAAAGCGTTGCCACGGCCTCCCAAGCGCCGCCGTGCAGCGGACCCGTCAACGTTGCAAGGCCGGAAAGCACCGATGCGGAAAAGGGCGCACCCGCAGAAGCCGTGACGCGTGCGGCAAAGGCCGATGCATTGAGCTCGTGATCGGCAAGAAGCACTAAAGCGCGGCGCACCGCATCGCTGGCTTCTGGCCGGCCCCAGCTTTTTGCAAGGCGCCGATGGAGAGGTTGGTCCGATGCGCCTGGCGCGAGCGCAGAGGCGATCGTCGTCATGACATCTTGCGCTTCGGCTCTCAAGGTCGCGAGCGAACGGCCGAGGCTCGGCAGGTCTTGAGGCACGCGGGCTGCGAGGGCCGAGAAAGCGGCAGCAACGGACGGAACGCGCGCCTCGCTCCCGCCTTCGGCGATGTTGATAGGCGTGGCCTTGCTCCAAAGAAGTGCCGCTGCCTCTTCAAGCGTTGCATATTCGCAAAGCTTGGCGGCATCACGTCCGCGATAGTAGAGACGGCCATTGACGACGGTTGAAACCGCTGACGGAAGGACCGGATCGCCCCACCGGATGGCCTCCGCTGCGACGGTCTCGATCTTGCGCCGCCCTGCGTGGCGCTCGGCGAGCCGTGTGATGTCGGCGGTGTGGTAGAGGCTGCGGCGCGGGTCGGACGGATCGGGTTTGGCGCGTATGCGTCCCCGGCTGACATTGGCATATAGCGTCTGCGGTTTGGTGCCAAGACGGGATAGCGCTTCCTCTGCAGTCAACCAGGACATCGAAACCTCATATTGATCAATTTCATCAAGATTGACGTCAACCAATCTAGGGTCGATCTTCTTATCCGTAAAGGAGAATGGTTATGAAAAACGGTTTGGACGATGTGATTGCCGCAGAGACGCGGCTTTCGGATGTCGATGGCCCGGGCGGTCGGCTGATCATTCGCGGCGTGTCGCTCGACGACCTCGTTGCTGACGGCACCTATGAAAGCGTCGCGGCGCTGCTGCTCGACGGAGTTATGGAAGCGCATGTCAATGCCGAGGGTTTGAAAGAACGGCTCGGAGCCGCACGCGCAGAAATCTACGCATATGTCGTGGCCGACGCCACCCTCCTCGCCCTGCCGCCGGTCGATGCCATGCGGGCACTGATTGCGCGACTTCCTGACGGCGAGGATTTCGAAACGGCGGTCATGCTCCTTGCGGCCCCGGCCGTGTTCCTGCCGGCGGTTCTGCGGCTGCAGTGCAAACAAGCGCCTGTTCGGCCGGATACCTCGATATCGCAAGCCTCGGACATCCTACGCATGATGACGGGCAGGCTCCCGAGCGTCGAGCAAACGGCTGCGCTCGACGCCTATCTGGTGACGATTTCTGATCACGGGTTGAACGCCTCGACCTTCGCATCGCGGGTGATCGCCTCGACGAATGCCGGCCTCACATCCTCAGTACTCGCAGCGATCAGCGCGCTGAAAGGTCCGCTGCATGGCGGCGCGCCGGGACCTGTCCTCGACATGCTGGATGCGATCGGCGCCGAAAGCCATGCGAAAAACTGGCTCGCAACCGCCCTTGACCGCGGCGAGAGGCTGATGGGCTTCGGCCATCGCATCTATCGGGTCCGCGACCCGCGTGCCGACGCCTTGAAAAATGCCCTGAAGCCTCTTGTTGCAACCGGCCAGGTCGATCCAGCGCGAATCACTCTGGCCGAGGCGATCGAAAAGGCTGCGCTCGCGATCCTCAAGGAACGTAAGCCGGATCGTCGCCTGGACGTGAATGTCGAATTCTATACTGCGTTGCTTCTGGAATCGCTTGGCTTCCCGCGCGAGGCCTTCACCGGCGTCTTTGCGATCGGCCGCACTGTCGGCTGGATTGCGCATGCGCGCGAGCAGCAGCTTGAAGGCAGGTTGATCAGGCCAAAGTCTGTTTATGTTGGGCCTTTTCCGATCGCGGCATGAACAGCGCTCCGGCGGCAGGTTCACGCCCGCCTCCGGATCTGCAGGCTCCCGCGATTTTAGACATCGATGAACCGTGCCCGTGGCGGGCCTGGAGCTGGCATAGATGCCGCCTCCTCAAGCCGGGAACGACGATCCGATCCAACCGCAGAAACGGTCTAGAGCTGGTGTGCAATGGCAATGACCGTGTTGCCAGCCATGGAGTCGTAGTGCGTTTGAAGAGCGTGGCCACGGCATCCGGCAACCATTCGGCCATGGCGGTGTTACGGATGCCGAATGCAAGGGCATCTGGTAGGTGTAGTCGCCTCCTCTTGTCACATGGAGGCGACGTGTTTCAGGGGCGAAATCAGACCAGCCGGCTCTGCTCGGTTGCGGCTTCAATGAAGCTTGCAAAGAGCGGATGCGGGTCGAGCGGGCGCGACTTGAGTTCTGGGTGATACTGGACGCCGATGAACCAGGGGTGATCCGGATATTCGATCGTTTCGGGCAAGACACCGTCCGGCGACATGCCGGAGAAAACAAGGCCGCAGTTTTCCAGGCGGTCCTTGTAGTCGACGTTTACTTCGTAGCGGTGGCGATGGCGCTCGGAAATGTCTGTCGAGCCGTAGATTTCGGAAATCTTCGTACCCCTCTTGAGCGACGCCTTGTAGGCGCCGAGCCGCATCGTGCCGCCCAGATCACCCGAAGCCGTGCGCTTCTCCAGGGCATTGCCCTTGATCCACTCGGTCATCAGACCAACGACCGGCTCCTTGGTCGGGCCGAACTCGGTGGAGGAGGCATGCTCGACGTCGGCAAGATTGCGTGCGGCTTCGATGACCGCCATCTGCATGCCGAAGCAGATGCCGAAATACGGCACCTTTCGCTCGCGGGCGAAGCGGGCGGCGTGGATCTTACCTTCCGAACCCCGCTCGCCGAAGCCGCCGGGAACGAGAATACCGTGGACCTTTTCGAGGTACGGCGCGGGATCTTCCTTTTCGAATATCTCCGATTCGATCCATTCGAGATTGACCTTGACGCGATTGGCGATGCCGCCGTGATGCAGCGCCTCGATCAGCGACTTATAAGCATCCTTGAGGCCAGTGTACTTGCCAACAATCGCGATCGTGACTTCCCCTTCAGGCGTGCGGATGCGGTTGCAGACTTCTTCCCACGGCTCAAGACGTGGCTTTGGCGCCGGCTCGATGCCGAAGGCGGCCAGCACTTCGCTATCGAGGCCTTCCCTGTGATAGGCCATCGGCACATCGTAGATGTTGGCGACGTCGAGCGCCTGGATGACGGCGGACGGACGTACGTTGCAGAAGAGCGAGAGCTTGCGGCGCTCGGCTTCCGGAATTTCTCGGTCGGCGCGCACCAGCAGGATATCGGGGTGAATGCCGAGCGCCTGCAGTTCCTTCACGGAATGCTGCGTCGGCTTGGTCTTCAACTCGCCGGCAGCCGGTATGTAGGGCATCAGTGTCAGGTGGACGTAGATCGCAGTGCCGCGCGGCAGGTCGTTGCCGAGTTGGCGGATCGCCTCCATGAAGGGCATCGCCTCGATATCGCCGACCGTGCCGCCAATCTCGCAGATGACGAAGTCGTAGTCGTCATTTCCCTCCACCACGAAATCCTTGATCTCATTGGTAACGTGCGGAATGACCTGGACGGTTGCGCCGAGATAGTCGCCGCGGCGTTCCTTGTCGATGATGTTCTTGTAGATGCGGCCGGTGGTGATGTTGTCGGTCTTGGTCGCCGAACGCCCGGTGAAACGCTCGTAGTGGCCGAGATCGAGGTCGGTTTCTGCGCCGTCGTCAGTGACGAAGACTTCGCCGTGCTGGGTCGGGCTCATGGTGCCCGGATCCACGTTCAGATAGGGGTCGAGTTTGCGAAGCCGCACCCGATAACCACGGGCCTGCAACAACGCTCCGAGAGCCGCAGCCGCAATTCCCTTGCCGAGAGAGGAAACCACGCCGCCAGTGATGAATACGTATCGCGCCATGGGAGTCACCGGATACCTTTTCAAAAACGATTCCACCAGCCCAAAAATTCTTTTCCAGAACTTTTGGTGCCAGCTCGGAATCTGAACAAAAGAAAACCGGCAGACCCTGGGGCCTGCCGGCGGTTTATTGGTTGACCGGGTTATTGCCCCGTTGGGACGCCCGTTCCGTTTTGTGCCGGGGCTGCCGGAGTCGCAGGCGTTGCCGGGGCTGTCGCAGGTGCGGTAGTCGTAGGCGCCTGAGCGCCTGGGGCTGCGCCGCTGTTTGGAACGCCGTTGCCGACAGGCTGGTTCTGGGGCTGCTGCTGAGTGCCGCCGCCAAGCGAATCGAGAATTCCGTTGCCCTGCCCGCTGGTTGCGGGGATGCGGTCGAGAATATCGGTCGGATTGCTCTGATAGCGCGTCAGGATGCCGAGCCCCAGCGAGGTGATGAAGAACAGCGCTGCGAGGATAGCAGTCGTACGCGTCAGCGCATTGGCCGTTCCGCGCGCCGACATGAAGCCGGAACCGCCGCCGATGCCAAGGCCGCCGCCTTCCGAGCGCTGGATGAGCACGACGCCGACAAGCGCCAGCACGATCATGAGGTGGATGACAATCAATACTGTCTGCATGGGTCCAGTCCTGCCCGCATGCGGCGGGCATCGAATAAAATCTGGCGCTGTTTACATGAGGTGATCCGCTATTCCAAGCCCTTGGGCCCAGAATATATATGGCATCACGCGAGCAGCGCTTCGTATGCGCCGTAGATGGCGAGGAAATCGGATGCTTTCAAGCTCGCGCCGCCAATCAACGCGCCGTCGACATTGGCGATGCCCATCAGTTCCCTGGCATTGCCGGGCTTGACGGAGCCACCATAGAGAATCCGGACTTTCCCGCCATTCGCGCCGAAACGAGCAATGAGTTCCGAACGCATGAAGGCATGCGCCTTCTCGACGTCCTGCACTGTCGGCGTTAGGCCGGTGCCGATTGCCCAGACAGGTTCGTAGGCGATCACGGTGTTTTCCGGGGTCGCGATGTCTGGGACAGAGGCGGAAAGCTGTCGCTTGAGAATGTCAAGCGTCTGCCCGGCCTTGCGCTGGTCGGCCGTCTCGCCGATACAAATGATGGCGGTCAGATCGGCAGCGAAGGCGGCCCCGGCCTTGGCGCGGACGAGATGGTCGGTCTCGGCATGGTCCGTCCGGCGCTCCGAATGGCCGACAATCACATAGGTTCCGAAGCAATCGGCAATCATCTCGGCTGAGATGTCGCCGGTATGCGCGCCCGACGGGCTCTGATGGCAATCCTGCGCACCAATCGCAAGCGGGCTGTCGGTGCAGAGCGCGGTCGCGACATAAAGCAGCGTCGCGGGCGGGCAGATGAGCGCCTCGACCTTCTCGGCGATGGGCGAATGCACGCCTTCCGCAATCGCCTTGATCTGATCGAGAGAGGCGCGCGTGCCGTTCATTTTCCAGTTTCCCGCCACGAGCGGGCGCACGTCAGGTGTCATGCCAGCCTTCCCAATTTCTCCGTATTGAGCGGCCTTAGCAAAAGCAGTCGGCATTGAAAAGCTTTTGAACCTTCACGTAAGGGAAATAGGGGCCGATTTGCCGTGCAAATGCCAAAAAAATGGCGGCGCACCGTCTAAGAAGCGAGAATCGAGTTCAAAACCTTCCGCCAATCGATCATGCGGATCGGCGTGCCGTGATTGCCATTTTGAAAAAGCGTGAAATGGGCAGGATATTTCGCCTCATGAAGTTTTTCGAAGAGAGCTTGCTGGCCGGCAGCGGCATAGACCGGATCGCGGCTGCCATGGACGAACCAAAGCGGCAGCTTGGCCTTGTAGAACGCGCTCCTTGCGAAATCCGGATCCGTGACGCCGCTCATGACGACCATGCCCTTCAGCAATTTGACGCTGCCTGCATCGCGCGCAATTCCCCAGCAGACCTGACTGCCCATGGAAGCACAGGAAAGGATTACCGGGCGGCCGCCGGATTTCGAGCTCGCATAGCGGATCAGCTCGGCCATGTCTGTCACGCCCTCGCCGTCGAAGGTGCGCACAGTCGGCGAATAGTAGACTCCGCCATTGGCCACGGCCAGGTTTTTGAGCCGATTGAAGTTGCCGCCGAAGCTGTAGTCGTTGACGCCGAGCCGCCGGTCGCCGTCGCGCCCGTGGATGAAGATCACGGTGAATTGCGCATTGTCTACCGGTCCCACCCTCGTGAGCTCCACCCTGCGGCCATTGAGCGACAGCGTTTGGTCCTGCTGCTGCTTGCGCACAGCGAGCGACACGTATTTCTGCTGCACGCGCTTCTGCGGGATCTGGTCGCGGCCGTTGATGTCGCGCATCTCGTCATATTCGATGGCTTCGAAGGCACCGCCATCGGAGGTTTGCAACACGTTCTGTCTGGAGAAAAGTTCCTCCTTGTAGGGCGCCAGCGTGTCGGCTGCTGCGCTGCCGATCCCGGCGGACAGGAAAAAGGTCGCAATTGCGGCGACAATCGTGCAATGACTTGTGGACATTCTCATTCGGGCGGTTTCCTAACCATCATGCCGCTTGCCATTCTAGGCCCGGCAACGCAAACCAATCGATAGAATCCCGCCATACGGGCGGCGTCGCCTAACGAGGCGATTTCTGGCAGAATCTGCCTGATTCGCTAACGTGACATCAAATGCGGTGATTTTGGGTCTGCCCCCTAGCGCACATGCGGCCCAAGACAGGATTGAAGATCTGAACGACTCCATGGATGACAGCAACGACCTCTTTTCCGCAATGCCCCTGATGCCGAAGCAGGAGGCGGCCGCAAAGCCAGCCGAAAAGCCTGCTGCGGCCCCTGCGTTGCGTCCTGCCCCTGTAGCATCGGGCTCCGACGACTATGGTGCATCCTCCATCCGGGTTCTCGAAGGCTTGGAACCGGTGCGCATGCGTCCCGGAATGTATATCGGCGGCACGGACGAAAAGGCGCTGCACCACCTCTTTGCCGAAGTCATCGACAACTCGATGGACGAAGCGGTCGCCGGCCATGCGAACTTCATCGAGGTGCATCTCGATATCCAGGGCTATTTGACGGTCAGCGACAATGGCCGCGGCATCCCCGTCGAGAACCATCCCCAGGTTCCGGGCAAGTCGACGCTCGAAGTCATCATGACCAAGCTCCATGCCGGCGGCAAGTTCGACGGCAAGGCATACGAAACCTCAGGCGGTCTGCACGGCGTCGGCGTTTCGGTCGTCAACGCGCTGTCGGATTATCTCGAGGTTGAAGTGGCGCGAAACCGCAAGCTCTATCGCCAGCGTTTCTCACGCGGCATGCCGCAAGGCGGTCTCGAGGAGCTCGGCGATGTGCATAACCGCCGCGGCACCCGCGTGCGCTTCCATCCCGACCCTCAGATTTTCGGCGATCATGCGAAATTCGATGCCGGGCGCGTTTTCCGCATGGCACGCTCGAAAGCCTATCTTTTCGGCGGCGTCGAAATCCGCTGGAGTTGCGATGAAGGCGTGCTGGCGGACGGCTCGGAAATCCCGGATAAGGCAGTCTTCCACTTTCCCGGTGGCCTGAAAGACTACTTGAAGGCGACGATGGGCAAGGAATTCACTGTCACGCGCGAAATCTTCGCCGGCAAGACAGAGAAAGCAAGCGGTCACGGTTCGCTCGAATGGGCGATCACCTGGTACGGTGGCGACCAGCAGATCCACTCCTACTGCAACACCATTCCCACGCCAGAGGGCGGCACGCACGAGGCGGGCCTGCGCATCGCGCTGACCAGGGGGCTGAAGGCCTATGCCGACCTGACGCAGAACAAGCGCGCAGCACAAATCACCACCGACGATGTGATGATTTCCGCAGTCGGCATGCTGTCGGTTTTCATCCGCGAGCCGGAATTCGTCGGGCAGACCAAGGACAGGCTTGCGACTGCCGAGGCGCAGCGCATCGTCGAGAATGCGCTTCGCGATCCCTTCGATCATTACCTGGCGGACAATCCCAACGAGGCCGAAAAGCTGCTCGACTGGGTAATCGAGCGCGCCGAAGAGCGTTTGCGACGCCGCAAGGAAAAGGAAGTCAACCGCAAGACGGCGGTGCGCAAACTGCGCCTTCCGGGCAAACTAGCCGATTGCGCACAGAACACCGCTCAGGGTGCCGAACTCTTCATCGTCGAAGGCGATTCGGCAGGCGGTTCCGCCAAGCAGGCGCGCAACCGCGCCAATCAGGCGATCCTGCCTTTGCGCGGCAAGATCCTGAACGTTGCGAGCGCCGGCCGCGAAAAGCTGGGCGCCAACCAGCAGCTTGCGGATCTCGTCCAGGCCCTCGGCTGCGGCACCCGCTCCAAATATCGCGAGGAAGACCTACGCTACGAGCGCATCGTCGTGATGACCGATGCCGATGTCGACGGCGCCCACATCGCGTCGTTGCTGATCACATTCTTCTATCAGGAGATGCCCGAGCTCGTGCGCGGCGGCCACTTGTTCCTGGCCGTGCCTCCGCTCTACAAGATCACCCAGGGTGCCAAGTCCGCTTATGCGCGCGACGACGCCCACCGCCAGGAGCTGATGGAAACGGAATTCAAGGGCAAGGCGAAGATCGAGATCAGCCGCTTCAAGGGGCTCGGCGAAATGCTGCCGGCGCAACTCAAGGAAACGACTATGGATCCGACCAAGCGCACGCTGCTGCGCGTGGTGATCGACGACGTCGATTTCGAAGGAACCCGCACCGCGGTCGACGACCTGATGGGCACGAAGCCGGATGCGCGCTTCCGATTCATTCAGGAGCGTGCTGCCTTTGCCGAAAACCTCGATATTTGAGCTTCCGCAATTTCACGGAACTGACGAAGAACCATAACAACTTCGTCAAATAACCGGTGCATGAGAAAAGACGCGACCGGCGCATCCTTTTCTTTGCAGACGGGGTAGCGCAGTTCGTTCCGCTCTTCACGCGTGCCTGCCGGATGTTTGCCATGACCAAGCGTTTCCTCGCGACTGCCAGCTTTGCGCTCCTCTCCAGCGCCTCCACGCCACCGATATCGGCGCGACCTTCGAGACTCCATGCCCCTTCGGCGACTGCGCGGCCAACATCTCCCTCACCTATCTCGGTGAATTCGTCATCCCGACAGGCCACAGGGAAAACGGTGTCGAATTCGGCGGCATTTCCGGCCTCGATTTCGACGCGGCA
Organism: Rhizobium etli 8C-3; assembly: GCF_001908375.1. NCBI lineage: Bacteria > Pseudomonadati > Pseudomonadota > Alphaproteobacteria > Hyphomicrobiales > Rhizobiaceae > Rhizobium > Rhizobium etli. The sequence goes on from NZ_CP017241.1 coordinate 2,023,279, forward strand.
ACGGGCCACTACATCGCCATCAGCGACGACCGCTCGGAAAGAGGTCCGGCTTCCTTTTACGAGCTCGCAGTCGATGTCGACGGTGCCGGCCTGAAGGGTATTGCCGTTGTCAAGCAAGTGACACTGAAGGACAGGAGCGGCAAACCCTTCGCCAGGCGCACCGTCGATCCCGAGTCGATCCGGCTCGGCCGGGATGGTATCTACTGGGGCAGCGAAGGCGACGGCAAGGCGCTGATCGCCCCCTTCGTCCGCGTGACCTCGCAGGACGGCGTGTTCATGCGCGAGTTCAAGTTGCCGGAAGGCTTCGCGCCGACGGCCGACAAGTCGACGGGCATCCGCGACAACCTCGCCTTCGAAGACCTGGCAATCGCGCCTTCCGGGGATGTCTTTGTTGGCGTCGAGGCGGCGCTCTACCAGGACGGCCCGGCAGCTTCGCTGATGGGGGCCAGCCTGTCGCGCATCATCCGCTACGATGGGACGACCGGCGAGCCAAAGGCGCAATATGTCTATCCAATCTCGCCGATCCCACAGGCCGCGCAGAAGGCTGACGGCAGCAACGACAACGGAATGTCGGAGATCATCGCGCTCGATAACCACCGGTTGCTCACTGTCGAGCGCAGCTATGCCCAGGGCGTCGGCAATAATGTGAAGATCTTCATGATCGATCTCGATGGCGCTACCGACGTCTCGGCGATCGCCTCGCTTTCGAAGACCGATCAGCGTGTGGTTCCCGTCCGCAAGAGCCAAGTTCTCGACCTGCGTGCATCCGGCCTCATACCGGACAATATCGAGTCCATGGCGATCGGCAAGGCTAAGGACGGCAGCGACGTGCTGATCCTCGGCTCCGACAACAACTTCTCGACCAGCCAAAAAACGCAGTTCTACGTCTTCGAAATACTGCGCCGTCCGAAGTAGCAAACCCGTGCAGCTAGTCGAGGCGAACCTCGATATTCGTCTTCACCGAATTGGCGAGGAAACAGAGTTCATGGGCCTCATGATGAAGCTTTTCTTCCATTTTCCGGCTCGGCGCTTCGTCCGCATAGATCACGGCGGGCTTCAGCTCGACGCGGCTCACGAGCATTTTTCCGTCGACCTTCTCCATGATCCCAGTCGCGGTATCGACATAGCTGTTAACGACGATGCCCTTCTTCGAGGCAAGCCACAGGTAGAACAGCATGTGGCAGCTGGAGAGCGCCGCGACATAAGCCTCCTCAGGATCGACGTTCTCGGCGACCGAATACGGAAGCGGAACGTTGTGCGGCGAAGCCGATGCGGGAACCGAATGGCCCCCATCGAAATTCCACATATGACCGCGGCTGTATTTTCCGTCCGTGAAAGTACCTCCGCCGCGCTGCCAAGATACTTCCGCTGAAAATTTCGTCATCGGTCGAACGAATCCTATGAAACCTGATGCCCCACCCTGCGGCCATTTTCACCGGCCAACAAGGTCCGGAGGAAATTTCCGTCACATTCCGTACAGAGGCTTAAGATATCCCCTTGCCCCGGTGCCTTGGCGCCTTCGATTGGAAGAGGCGCCGGTCATTAGACGATCGACATGCTTGCGTCCGCGCTTCCAATGGCGCATATCCGTGATTGAGAAGAAGGAATAAAAAGCGACGTGAGCCTCTCGAACAACAAGAAACTGCCTGGCGAGCCGCGGTGGCTTGGGCCTTCTGCGCCCACACGCACGCCGCTCATTCCCTCGATTTCCGCGGCCCGGTGGCTTTTGATCCTGATCGTTGCTGCAGGCGTCTATTTCTTCTACGGCTTTGTCGTTCCGGTTCTGGCCGCACTCGTCATCGGTTTTGCAAGCTGGCCACTTTATCGCAGACTTCTTGGGCGCGTCGGCGGCAATACGACGATCGCAGCCACGATCGCGATCATCCTCATCGTGACCTTCCTCGTTATTCCGATCGGGCTCGCGATCACCTATACGACGGGCGAGGTGCGCGAATGGGTCGCCTGGATAATTCACGCCAACCGGCAGGGTGCCCCGACGCCACAGTGGATCCTCGCCTTGCCTTTTGCAGGGCCTTATCTCGACGATCTCTGGGTGAAATATATCGGCAGTCCCGGTTCCGTGGGTGAGGTCATTCAGGCTGTCAGCGGCGCCAATATCGGCAATATTTACCGCGCGGTCCTCGCAGCCGGCGGCGCGTCTTTCCACCTGCTTCTGACGCTGCTTTTTATGCTGATTGCACTGTTCTTCGTCTATCGCGACGGCGCGTCCTTCTCGCGTCAGATCGACATGCTTGGCGAACGGATCCTACCCAATCGCTGGGAACGGATTTCGCGCGTCGTTCCGGCAACGATCAGTTCCACCGTGATGGGTATGACGCTGATCGCGATCGGCGAAGGCATCGTCCTCGGCGTCGCCTATTGGATCGCAGGCGTCCCATCGCCTGTGACACTCGGCGTCTTGACGGGCATCATGGCACTGATACCCGGCGGCGCGCCGCTCTCGTTCACCTTGGTTTCGATCTATCTCGTCGCCAGCGGATCGCATGTCGCCGGGGTCGCACTCTTCATCTGGGGCACCGTCGAACTCTTCATCGTTGACAAGACGCTGCGTCCGAAGCTTGTCGGCGGGCCGATCAAGCTTCCCTTCCTTCCGACTTTCTTCGGCCTCGTCGGCGGCGTGAAGACCATGGGCTTCCTCGGTCTCTTCATCGGCCCGGTCTTGATGGCACTGCTCGTCGCGATCTGGCGCGAATGGATGCACGAAGTGAAGACGAACGATCAGACCGCGCTCGGCCCGGAAGTCATGATCGACGAGCAGGCGCCGCCGGTGCAGCGCGCTGCCGACGGCTGATCATTTGAGCCGCTTTTCCATGAAGAGGCTGAGCGGATCCGGCAGATACGAGCCGAAGGGTCCGATGTCGGCATAGCCGTATTTGCGATAGAGACCGACCGCCTCCGGTTGATAGATGCCGGTCTCGAGCCGGATCGCATCAAGACCCACCGCCCGGGCATGCTCCTCCAGCCGCTCCATCAAGCGGCTCGCGATCTTCAGTCCTCTTGCCTGCGGATCGACGAACATGCGCTTGATCTCCGCCGTACCGTCTCCCGCCTCCAGGAGTGCCGCACAGCCGACGATCTCTCCTGCATTCCGCGCCACGAAGAAGCTTACCATGGACTTTTCCAGGGTCGAGAGATCGACCAGGTGATTGCTTTCGGCGGGATAAAGCGACTGCGTATAGGCATCCGAAAGCTCGAGCAGGCGGATGATTTCCTTCTGACGCGGCGATTCAAGAGCGACGGTGACGGACATGGCATTCCCCGGTTCTTCGGGCCCCACCCCGCGGCGCATGACGAAAGGTTAATGCAGCCGCCATCTTTCGGTTGGAATTGCCCCGTTTATGACATGGATTTCAATAACCAAAGGGTTCGATTATGCAAGCCATCCGCGTCGCCATGACGATTCTCGGATGCAATGATTCAGTGGCGCAATGCAATTATGTCGCAACGATCGATAAGCACTGGGATTCGGTGGCCATGTGCGATGCCCAGTCGGAAAAGCGGCTAAAGTCCTTCACCGGTACCAACTACCCGACCGTGGTCGCCGTCTGCAAAGCACCGAAGCCCGAGATCGCACCGGACCAGCCCAAAGTCGCTGAATCTCTGTCCGCTCAGGTGCCGCCTTTTCAGGAGACTGGAAGTAAAGGCGTTGGCGCTTTCGCCATACGCATTCCCGATCAGGTTCACGCGCACTTGCCAACCGGCGAAAGCGTCAAGCACACGCTGGAGAAGCCGGTGCATTTCGTTACAGATGGCTATTCCTGGGCGGTTCAGCGATTCAAGAATTGAAAACTAGGCTGCCGCGAGCGCCGTCAGCGATGCATAACTGCGGGCCGATTGGCGTTGCTCAGCGATGTGAAGCTTCTCGACCAGATCCAGCAACTCGCTAACGGCGTCGTGGGTGCCGTCGTGGTGACGGAAGCGTTCGAGCAGCCTGCCGCAAACGTTGGCAAGCATTGTGCCTGCGGTCTTCTTGGAAGCTTCGCGCCAGAGAAGCGTCGCCTCGACGAACACCGTGCTGATCTCGCGGGTGAGCCCGGCGGCCTCGTAGAGGGCGCGCACCGCATGCATGCGACCGGTGGCGAGGATCGAGCGTACGCGCCTTTCGGTGCAGCCGGTGAGATTGACGATAGCGCCGGCGAAGAATTCCACCTTGCCGGAGCAGAGGGCATGCATGAGAAATGACGGCGTCAAATGGCCACTAAGACGCAGATGTTCGACGAGATCGCCGATCTCGCACGGCCGGGCATCGCCGACAAGCGACACGACGGCCGCCTGCGTCGCCTCGCGGCTGATGCGCTGCAGACGATTGAGGCCGATCGCTGCCTGGGCCAAGGGAAAGGCGATCAATGCATTGCTGACTTGCTGCGTCAACAGCTGACGGGCATCGACCGGCAGATCGGCGCGATCAAGCAGAAGATTGCGGATATCGCAACAGTCGCCCAGCCGCTGCGCAATACGCTTTAGGGATACTGGAGCAATCGCGGCTCCCTGGTTTTCGAGAAGGCATAGGATATCCTCTTCATCGCCAACTTCCGCAAGAGCAGCTGAAACAGCACGCGAGATCGATGCACGTGCGGCGATCAGGATACGGGTGACGCTGCCGCCGCGGGCTGCAAGATCGACGAGATCGGCGTCCGAAAGAAGCGGGGAATAGGTCACCGCGTGGCAGGCGATCCCCGGCTGGTCTTCGGCGAGGGCAAGAATGAGCGCGCGCGGCGCTTCGTCGGACCAAGCAATCGCTTCGGCCAGTGCCAGGCGCACGCGCGGCGATGGATCGTCGAGCAGGAAGGTCATCGCCATTTCCGCGGCCTTGCGTTCCTCAGGAAGCATTTCGGATTGCAAATAGGCACGGCCGAGCGCACTAGCAGCGCGAGCCCTGTCTCCGGCCTTGGCAGTTTCAACCCAGCGAAGAAAAGCGTCTACGATCACATTGCGCCCCAACCTGCGAAGGCGATTCCTTCGCGTTCTACCCTTGGAATGAGGCTACTGAGAAATGGTTTATGATTGGTTCACCATATTCATTAACCCTTCCCGGCCGCGATCAGATCGTTCCGCACCTGCGGGCGCAGCAGCTCGAAGACGTCGCTGCCTTCGCTGTAATCCATATACCCCATGCGTGCCACCGGCCGCGCGATCGACATATCGAGGCGCCCCTCGCGGATGATCTGCTCGTCGATATGGATGCCGACGACCTCGCCGAGGACCATGACGCTTTCAGAAGGCTTGCCCGAGAGGCTCTTTGGTTCGATCAGTTCGGTAACCTTGCATTCGAGCACCGCGAAGGCCTCGCCAACATAGGGCGCATCGACAAGTTCACCCAGCTTTGCCGTCAAGCCTGCCAGCTCGAACTCGTCGATCCCATAAGGCAGCGCGGCCGACGACAGGTTCATCTGTTCGACAAGGTTGCGGCTGACGAAATTGCAGGTGAAGACACCGGTTTCGGCTGCGTTGCGCTGGCTGTGCTTGCGGCCGCTGGAGGAAAACATCACCAGCTTCGGCCGGTCGGAAACGGCGTTGAAGAAGGAATAGGGGCCGAGGTTCAGAGAGCCGTCCCTGCCCTTCGTTCCGATCCAACCGATCGGACGCGGCGCGACGATCGCCTTGAACGGATCGTGCGACAGGCCATGGCTGTTCGTATCGGTAGGATAGAACATCAAGCCTCTCCACCAACCCAAGTGACGGTTTCCGATATTTCCGGACGGGGTCGTTCAACAACCGGAAAATTTGTCGAGCCGATATGGACGAAGCCGGCAATCCGCTCGCCCGGGTGGACGCCAAGCAGCGGATAGGCACGCTCGTCATAGGCGAACCACTCGGTCAGCCAGTTGGCCACCCAGCCATGGGCGTTCGCCGAAAAGATAATATTGAGGCAAACAGCGCCTGCTGACATGATCTGTTCCCATTCCGGGATCTTGGAATGCGGCCCGGCTTTGCTGACGACGGCGACGACGACCGGCGCGCGGGTGAAGCGCGTCCGCTCGACCTCGGTCATTTCCTCGGAAAGATCGGGCTTGGCTTCGAGCGCGAGCTTCAGAAGCTCCTTGCCGATATGGACGCGCTCTTCGCCGCGATAAACGATGAAGCGCCAGGGCGCGAGCTTGCCGTGGTCGGGAACGCGAGATGCCAGACGGAGGATTTCCCCGATCTCGGCCTTTTCCGGTCCGGGTTCGCACATCTGGAATGCGGGGATGGAACGGCGCACGGCGAGGTAATCGATGAGCTTGATATCGGATTTCATGCGGGAGAAACTTTCATTTTCATGACAGCGGGATGGATGGGTCTTGAATTTGCCATCGCGTTGGTCTTGAAGTGGCCTCTGTGATTTCAGAAGTCAATCTTGTTCAGGAAACACATGTCCGGCATTTCGCCTTTCGCGCATATGGCTCTTGCCCTTTTTCTGGCGGCTTGGGTGCCTGTTGGCGCAAGCGCGCAGGACGCGTTTAAGGAATTCAAACAGCTCGATACAACGGCGAAAATGCCAAAGCTCAATGCTTTCATCGCCCCCGGCAACGCGCCGCAGGGAGGCGCGTTGCACGAGGTCGAGATCGAGGCGAAGCTGACGGCCGACGGCCAGCCGGTGGAAGATGGCCTTTCCTGGTACGTGTTCAGCCCCATCGCCGGCGCTGATGGCAAGCTGCCGCTCGTGGCGAGCGCCCGCGGCGGGTCGGCGGCCTTCCAACTGGCGCCGGGCGACTATCTGGTAAACGTATCCTTCGGCCGCGCCGGTGTGACCCGGAAGGTGAACGTTCCCGAAAGCGGCAAGCTCGACAAGCAGGTGATGGTGCTCGATGCGGGCGGCTTGCTGCTCAATGCCGTGTCAGGCTCCGACGTTCGCATCCGCCCCGATCAGCTGCGCTTCTCCATCTACTCGTCGGAAGTCCGCGACGACGGCGAACGCGGATTGGTGACGGCAGACGTCTCGCCGAACACCGTCGTCAGGCTGAATGCCGGCACCTACCACATCGTTTCCGAATATGGCGACGTCAACGCCGTCATCCGCGCCGATATCCAGGTGGAAGCGGGAGGACTCACGGAAGCAACCATTCAGCATCGTGCAGCACAGATCACCTTCAAGCTGGTTTCCGAAGCCGGAGGCGAAGCGATCGCTGATACGGCATGGTCGATCCTTACGGCTGCGGGTGATAGCGTCGGCGAAAGCGTCAGCGCTTTCCCCACGATGGTGCTGGCCGAGGGCGAATATTCGGCCGTCGCGCGCAACAAGGACAAGATCTATCAGCGCGACTTCAAGGTCGAGGCGGGTAAGAATAGCGATGTCGAAGTGCTGATGAAGAACGAGCAGCCGCAGGAGCCGGCAAGCGCGGCAACGACGCTGCAGCAGGAACCGCAGCCATCAGCGGCCGGCGAACCTCAGAGTTCCACGCAGGCGCTGCCTTCCTATGAGCAACTGCTGCCGGGCAGCGCCACGGCGGGCGCCGATACCGATTGAATTTTGAGATGCGTTTGCAATCCCTCCTTCGGACCAAGCTGCCGGCGCGTCTCAATTCGAGCGCGACGGCTGCTCGCACATCACAGCTCGTTTGAAACGCAAAGCCCTCCGGTCCCAGGTGAAAGACCGGAGGGCTATTTCAAAGCGATGACAGCGTGACTCAGGCAGCCTTCGACTTCTTGGCTTCGATTTTGCGGCGCATATCCGGAGGCGTCGCTTCCCAGGAAAGGCTCTCGATCGCCGCCTCGAGCGGCATCGACGTCTGGTCCTGGCTGCCAAGGCGGCGGATGTTGACAGTCCGTTCCTCTGCTTCCTTCCGTCCGCACACGATGATGACGGGAACTTTCGTAATGGAATGCTCGCGGATCTTGTAGTTGATCTTCTCATTACGGAAGTCGGTCTCGACGTTGAGTCCCGCTTCCTGCAACGCTTCGGCAACTTCTGCGCCATAGCCGTCCGCTTCCGAGGTGATCGTCGCGACCACGACCTGCAGCGGCGAGACCCAGAGCGGCAGATGACCGGCGAAGTTTTCGATCAGGATCCCGAGGAAGCGTTCCATCGAGCCGCATATGGCGCGGTGGATCATCACCGGTTGCGTCTTCTCCGAATTGCTGTCGATATAGAAAGCTCCGAAGCGCTCGGGCAGGTTGAAGTCAACCTGCGTGGTGCCGCACTGCCATTCACGGCCGATCGCGTCTTTCAGCGTATATTCGAACTTCGGGCCGTAGAACGCGCCCTCGCCCGGCAGAATGCCGGTCTTGATATCGTTCGACTGCTGCTGGATCGTAGTGAGCACGTCCATCATGACGCTCTCGGCGCGATCCCACAGCTCATCCGAACCGACGCGCTTGTCCGGGCGCGTGGAGAGCTTGATGGTAATCTCGTCGAAACCGAAGTCCTTGTAGACCGAGAGGATCAGGTCGTTGATCTTCAGGCACTCGGCGGCCATCTGCTCGTCGGTGCAGAAGATGTGCGCGTCGTCCTGCGTGAAGCCGCGCACCCGCATCAGGCCGTGTAGAGCCCCTGACGGCTCATAACGATGGACCGTTCCGAATTCCGCCAGACGGATCGGCAGTTCGCGGTAGGATTTCAGCCCGTGCTTGAAGATCTGCACGTGACCCGGGCAGTTCATCGGCTTCAGTGCGAAGACGCGGTTGTCTGCTTCCTTGTCATCCGGATGCGTCAGCGCATGCGCCGATTTCACCGCAAACATGTTCTCCTGGTACCAGCCCCAATGACCCGATGTTTCCCAAAGGGAAGCATCAAGAACCTGCGGCGCGTTGACCTCCTGATAGTCGGCAGCAAGGCGGCGGCGCATGTAGGCGACCAGCGTCTGGAAGATACGCCAGCCCTTGCCGTGCCAAAAGACAACCCCCGGTCCTTCTTCCTGGAAGTGGAACAGGTCCATCTCGCGGCCGAGACGGCGATGGTCGCGCTTTTCGGCTTCGGCGAGCATGTTGAGATAGTTGTCGAGTTCGGACTGTTCGGCAAAGGCCGTGCCGTAGATACGCGAGAGCATCGGATTGTTGCTATCGCCGCGCCAATAGGCGCCTGCCACCTTCAACAGCTTGAAAGCCGAGCCGATCTGACCGGTCGATGCCATGTGCGGGCCGCGGCAAAGGTCGAACCAGTCGCCCTGATAGTAGATTTTCAGATCCTGGCCTTCCGGGATCGCATCGACGAGTTCGACCTTGTACTGCTCGCCCTTGGCGGCGAACACTTCCTTGGCCTTCTCACGCGACCACACTTGTTTGGTGAAGGGGGCGTTGCGGGCGATGATCTCCTTCATCTTCTTTTCGATCTTCGGCAGATCGTCCAGCGTGAAAGGTTCGTTCTTGGCGAAGTCGTAATAGAAGCCGTTCTCGATGACCGGACCGATCGTCACCTGTGTGCCGGGCCAGAGCTCCTGCACGGATTCTGCCATGACATGTGCTGCGTCGTGCCGGATCAGTTCCAGGGCGCGCTTGTCATTGCGGGTGATGATCTCGATTTTGCCTGTCGTCACCGGGTCGGAAAGGTCGCGCACGGTGCCGTCGATCGCAATGGCGACAGCCTTCTTGGAAAGCGACTTGGAGATGGATTCGGCAACGTCGAGGCCGGTCGTGCCGGATTCGAAATTTCGTTGATTGCCATCGGGGAAAGTCAGGGAAACGGATTGGGACATATCGATATTCTCCTTGTCCAGTCCCGCCAACGAATGCGGGTGGTTGCAATGAAACGCTTCTTCGGCACAATCGTGCTGCCGCCTGATACCGAGATTTGGCGTGTGAGTAAAGGCAAGGCCCGCTCAGCCGATCATTTCGGCAAGGCCGCGCACGGTATTCCAATTTCGCAGCGTTCCGACGCCCATGCGCCCGGTCGTGAGCGCCGACAGCAGCTTCCATTCGCTGGGTTTTCCGCCGAAGTCGATCCAGAGGTCGCCGTTGGCCACCGCCAAATGCTGGTTGGCTTCGACGTACGGCTGAAGCCTATCTAGGGCGGACTGATCGAGCGGCTTGCGCATCACGCGCACGATCACTTGGCTGCCATCGCCATCCGGAAACGGATTTGAGTTCGCCATCGTCAGCCAGTCCGCGCCCTTGCGGGCGATGATGTCGACGGGTTTTGCAAACTTTGTTTTGAAGGCAGCTTCAAACTTCGCTTCGATGTCACCGAGCGGCGCACTGTCTGCTTCAAAGACGATATTGCCGGTCGAGGCCAGCGTGCGCGGATTGTTGAAGCCGAGCGCTGCGGCGATGTCGCGTAGATCAGACATGACGACCCGGCGCCCGGGCGCAAGAGCAATGCTGTGGAGGAGCGCAACGTAGACGGTTTTACCGTTCATGGCTTTCCGTCAACCTGACTTCCGTTTGAGCACATAATAGCGCCAGGGCGTCCACCAATGGAATCGTTCCTCCAGCCCTTCAGGCACGGGATCGAGACCACTCGTCCCGCCCGGCCCGCAGCGCCCGACGCGAAAGAGCGTCATCCACCCGCCTGCCCACAGGCCGTGGCGTGCGATCGCCTCGTAGCCATATTCGGAACACGTCGGAATATGCCTGCACGAGTTGCCCACAAATCCGGATAAGGTCAGTTGATAAAGCCGGATCAACCCCATGCCGAGCAGCCGGTCCGGGGTCTTGCGAAAAGGTCCGGTATAGTTTCGACAGTATCTTGCCGCTTGTCCGGAGTACCTTCTGTCACTTCGTGAGGTTTCCGGGGCCATTGGCCGGGAGACCCGGCTTTTGGGGAGATCTTCGTCGTCATCGTGATTAAGAGAGCAAGATTCGCACATGGCCTAACCTCCACGTCTTGAGGAGGAGCCTGCAGTGCCGCACGATGCCGATCTTGCCCCTTGTGGGGGTGATGTCGCGAGCTGACAGATGGGGATGTCACATAGCGGAATACTCAAGTTCACGCCTCGGCCATTTCTGCGCGCATGGCCTCGATTTGCCCGACGGCATCGACGACAGCGTCGAAAGTCAGCATGGTGGACGCGTGGCGAGCCTTGTAATCCTTGACCGGGCGCAGGTAGCGCATGTCCTCGAAGCGGCCGCCCGGGCCCTCTCCGTCCGCCTTCAGCATGGCGAGCATGTCTTCGCGGGCCTTGCGGAGTTCGCTGGCCGTTGCGCCGATCACGTGCCGGGCCATGATCGAGGACGATGCCTGGCCGAGTGCGCAGGCTTTGACGTCATGGGCAAAAGCGGTGACCGTATCGCCCTCCATCTTCAGCCAGATCCGCACTTTTGAACCGCAAAGTCTCGAATGCGCCTGTGCGCTTGCATCGGCATCGGCGAGGCTGCCTGTCAGCGGAATATTGCCTGCAAATTCGAGGATTTTGCTGTTATAGATGTCTTCCATGAGAAATTCCGCTCCAGATTGCCGCGGATCGGCCTATTTCGGCGGTCATTGTATCATAAACAAAAAACACACCGTGTCGTGCTAGCATACTTACATGAAGACGCCGTCTTCCTATATGTATGTCGTTCGAAGACCATGAAAATGCAATGGTCCTCGGGTAAGTTTGATTGGGAAACCGTGCCGGACGGGCTATAAGTTGCCCCGAAAGCCCCGGAGCCTGCCAAAGGTGCAACATTCCTGACAAGGGATACCAGTGGCGAGTCCGAACGACGGTCCAGACTTTGTGGACCAGGAGACTTGAGCAGTATGGACGCCATCGTAAAGAATTTTCCGCAGACCAGCCGTGACACCGAGCGCCCCAGCCAGAAGGAAGCTGAAGAGGCGATTCGCGTTCTGCTTCGGTGGGCTGGTGACGATCCCTCGCGCGAAGGGCTTATCGATACGCCTGCCCGTGTCGCCAAAGCCTATCGCGAACTTTTCGCCGGCTACGAAATGGATCCGGAAGACGTCCTGGGCCGCACCTTCGAAGAGGTCGCCGGCTACGACGACATGGTTCTGGTGAAGGATATTCCGTTTTACTCGCACTGCGAACATCACATGGTGCCGATTATCGGCAAGGCACATGTCGCATATATGCCTGACGGCAAGGTGCTTGGACTTTCCAAGATCGCCCGCGTCGTCGAGATCTATGGCCGCCGCCTTCAGACACAGGAAACAATGACTGCACAGATCGCCAAGGCGATCGATGATACGCTGGCTCCGCGCGGCGTTGCTGTCATGCTCGAAGCCGAACATATGTGCATGGCCATGCGGGGCGTACAGAAACAGGGTTCCACGACGCTGACGACAACCTTTACCGGGACCTTCAAGGCCGAGCCCGCCGAACAGGCGCGATTCATGACCATGGTGCGGAGCCGCTGATACGGCTCAATTGAAAGAGCCGAATGATGCCGTTTGCATTCAATGCGCCGTCCGACGACAAATCCGAACTGGAAGATGCCGGCGATTTCACGCCTCGCTTCGACGATCGCGGTCTGATCACCGCGATCGTCACCGACGTGCATGACGGCGAGATCCTGATGGTTGCACACATGAACGCGCAGGCGCTGGCACTGACGATCCAAACGGGCAAGGCCCATTATTTCAGTCGGTCGCGCGGCAAGCTCTGGATGAAGGGCGAAACCTCCGGCAACCTCCAAATGGTCAAGGAGATCCGTACCGATTGCGATCAGGATGCAATCTGGCTTAAAGTAGAGGTCGCAGGCCACGACGCGACGTGCCATACTGGTCGCCGTTCCTGCTTCTACCGCACGGTGACGCTCCAGGACGGAAAACCAATGCTCGATATCGTGGATGACGAGCGGCATTTCGACCCGAAAGACGTCTACGGAAAATAGCGCGCGTGTCGGTGACCTGCTCGCTATTGAGACAGATAGCGCTGCTGTATACGATTTGGAAAGGGAACGGGGAGACTATAACAAACTGAAATATTTCTGCCTTGAGGAGGCATGCCATGCTGAACTGGAGTTTGCATCGTCAGAGCTCTGAATCAGGTGGTTCAGGTTCCGGTGTCTCGACAGTTCCAGAAATGACCGCTCCTCCGACGTCCACTCTTCCCCCTAAAAGAGCAAAGATTGCACTGGCGCTTGGCGGCGGCGCGGCGCGCGGTTGGGCACATATTGGCGTGCTGCGCGCACTGGACGAGGCCGGGATCGAAGTTGGCATGATCGCTGGAACTTCGATCGGTGCGCTGGTCGGCGGCTGCTATCTTGCCGGCAAGCTGGATGAGCTCGAGGCCTTTGCCCGTTCGCTGACAATGCGCCGCATTGCGAGCCTGCTTGATCTTACCATCGGCGGCAGCGGACTTTTCGGCGGCATGCGCCTGACCAAGCGCATGCAGGAGCATCTCGAAGGTCTGAACGTGGAAGACCTCGACCGTCCCTTTGTCGCCGTAGCTGCTGAGGTGAATACCGGCCACGAGGTCTGGATCTCCAGCGGGTCGCTGATTACGGCGCTGCGCGCATCCTATGCCCTGCCCGGCATCTTCGAGCCAGTCCGCAGTAACAGCCGCACGTTGGTCGACGGCGCGCTGGTCAATCCGGTGCCGGTTTCCGTTTGCCGCAGCTACGAGCAGCAGCTCGTCGTGGCTGTTAACCTGAACTACGACCTCTTCGGCCGCTCCGCAGTCGTCAAGCACAATGCGAGCCTCACGCTTCAGGAGATGCAGAAGCAGGAGGAAGCGCCCTATGCGCGCCTGGGAATGACCGGCGTGATGGTGCAAGCCTTCAACATCATCCAGGACAGGATCTCGCGCGCTCGCCTTGCCGGCGATCCGCCGGACATTTCGCTGCATCCACGTCTCAGCGACATCGGCCTTTCGGAATTCCACAGGGCTGGCGAAGCGATAGAGCGTGGATACGAGGAAGCCAGAGCGCGCCTTCCCGAACTCCGGCGGATGCAGGAAGCGTTCGCCACCCAGGCGTGATGGTGGGCCGAATGCCTCAGCCTGCGATATAGGCCTTGATTTCTTCTGCCTCGCGCTCGACTTCTGCGATGCGCGTCTTCACGACGTCGCCGATTGATACGATGCCGACAAGCTTTCCGTTGGTTTCGACCGGCAGATGGCGGAAACGTCGGCTGGTCATCAGTTCCATCAATTCATTGACGGTCGTGTTCTCGTGGCATCGGAAGACCCTCGATGTCATCAGCGAGACTACCGGCTGATCAAGGCAGTCCTTGCCGAACTTTGCAACCGCATTGACAAGATCGCGTTCGGTGAAGATCCCGGCAATACGGCCCTCCTCGCTGACGATGACAACGGCACCTATCTTGCGGCTGCTGAGCACTTTCGCCGCTTCGCCGGCGGTCGTGTTCGCCCCGGCCGTGACGACGTTGCGGCCCTTCAGGTCGAGGATGGCCTTTACGGTGTTGGACATTCGAAACCTCCCATGTCGAAAGTGAAACACTTAGCTGAACAGAGGCACCTGCGAAGGGCTCTTCGTCCCAACGCGGATCAACCCGAATGGTGCACTCCAAAGTTCAAGATTGCAATATATCCGGCTCTTGTGAAATCTCAGGCTCTGCAGGAATCTTCCGGTCGAAGAACGAGAAAAGGAAGAATCCGAAAATGAAACCACCGATATGTGCGTCCCAGGCGATCGGCTGGTTTGGATCGCCGATCAGCGGAATGCCGACGGCGATCAGCCCGTTGCCAATCAGCCAGAAGAGCGTGAAAACGACCACCGTGCGGCTACGAAAGGATTGAGCCACCGACAGGCGCGGATTGAGATGTGCCGGACGCGGCACCTTCCGCTCCGGCGGAAACGCAAAACGGCAGGCCGCTCCCATGAGCCCCGAAACGACACCGGACGCGCCGATGAGCAGGGTCGGGTCGCCCCAGTTCAATCCGGCATGAAGCGCTGCCGCGGCGACAGATGAAAGAATCCAGAAGATGACATAGCGCAAGCTCCCGATGCGGCGCACGACCGGCGCGCCGAAAGCCATCAGCCACAGGCCATTGAAAAGGATGTGCTCCACGCTGCCGTGCAGCAGCGAATAGGTCACCGGCGACCAGAGCCATTGCAGCCCCTGCTCGGAGAACGGGATCACATAGCGTACCGGAATGAAGCCGAAAGTGATGAAAAGCCAGTCGACCGCGTTTGCGGAGAGGAGCAACGACTGGACCGCATGGATCGCACCGAGCAGCCCGAGTGTAGCCAGCAGAATGCCCGGCAGATTGAAAACCGGCGTCCGGTTTCTTTTTATCGGGATGTCCTCAACCGTTTCCGGCTCCCTCTTGTGATTGTCCATATGCGTCCTCGCCGGATTGAGGCCTCAGCCTTACAGGAGCGAAGATCAAAAAAAAAGCCGCCCGGATGAACCGGACGGCTTGCGAGCGTGCCCCGAGAATGACCCCGCGCCCGATCAGTGAAGTGCTGAACTTCGTTTCCGAAGCGATACCCGACAGTTGCACAGCACGTGACAGACCTCAATCGAAACCGTTTCTTAACCTTAACCGGCAGCGGTTGGCATGAAATCCGCATGGTAAGCATTACGAGAGCCATTCAGGCGTGAATTTGAACCGAAATGAAACAGGTTGGTGTGCCGTGCGTCATCAGGCGATCATCGATATTTACGATTACTGGAACCGCCTGCGCGGTGCCAGCGATGCACCGCTGAAATCGCAGATCGAACCGTCGAGTCTTGGCAACCTTCTGCCAAGCCTCTTCATCCTTGAGAAGAACGACGATCTGGGCGCCGTCACCTTCCGGCTTGCCGGCACCAGGATCTGCGACCTCTTCGGACGGGATCTGCGCGACGAGAGCTTTGCCGAACTTTTCGGCGATGGCCATGCCGATGATATTGAGGCAACGCTTCTGGGCGCGATGCATCACGTCATCCCGACCCTGCTGAATGCGACCGGTTACAGCACCGCCGGCCATCAGGCCACCTTCGAGATCATCGTCATGCCGCTGCGCTGCGAAAACGGCTGCCGCGCCCGGCTGCTCGGGGCCATTGCGCCGTCTGTTACGGCAAGCTGGCTGGAAATCGTGCCACTCGACTTTCTGGCGCTCGACCGCAGCCGCCTGCTTCGCGATAACCCCGAGCAGAATGGCGGCGGGTCCAATTGGCCATACACAGCTGCCGCCGAGCCTCCGAATGGCTTAAGTGCTGTCCTCGGTCGCATGATGTCTTCATTGTTTTCCGGTGCGGCACCGCGCTGAACGTCTCATTCCGGCACAGCCTTATCCTATGCTTCAAGGTGTAGTCGCGCCCTTCAGGACAACCTTCTGTTAAGGGATTGCGGGTAATGATTGTCGTATAACATTTTATGAAGAAGCGCTTTCATGCACTCATTCCAGCAAGCCCAGACGCCACGGACAACAGTGCCGCGCCCTGAGCAGGGTGTCTTCCAGCGCGTGCCCATCAATATGCAGGGCCGCCTCATGCTTGCGAACTACGAGGAATACGAATGCACGGTGATCGATATGTCGCCCGGCGACATGTATGTCACCTGCGCCGGGCGGCCGCGCGCCAATGAGCGCGTCGTCGCCTATATCGATCACCTCGGCCGTGTCGAGGGTAACGTTCTGACCGTTGACGTGCGCGGCTTCACGATGTCGATCAACGCCACCGAGCGCAAGCGGGAGAAGCTTGCCGCACAGCTCACCTGGCTTGCCAACAAGCACGAGCTCGGCCTGCCGGAAGACCGGCGTCATGATCGCCTGACCCCGCGTGAGACGAAGACAGAGCTAACGCTTGAGGATGGCACGCGCTACACTTGCCGCATCATGGACTTGTCGTTGTCGGGTGCTGCAGTTGACGTGGAGGTGCGCCCCGCTCTCGGCACGCCAGTGCGCCTCGGCAACATGCGCGGCCGCGTCGTGCGCCACTTCAGCGAGGGTGTCGCGCTCGAGTTCCTCTCGCTCCAGTCCCGCGAGACGTTGCGCGAATTCCTCTAAGTGACTGCTGTCATGGATATGACCGATGAAGGCAGCGTGCAATTTGCACGACCGTGAGGCGGCACCTATCTTTCTCGCCGATCGGCAGGTTTGCCCAACTGCTGGCGCGATCAGGACTGTGTTCTGGCCCGAGCGAGGATCGTCACGCACCATTTCTGCAACGGCGCATGGCTTGATGACTAAGTCCTCATTCGCAATCCAGGACGGCTGTCGAAATTACCGGTGCCGGGCCGCTTCGACCTTGATGCGCCGCTGACGACCACCCGGGAACTGCCGAAGCGCGGACCGGCAGCCGCCTCGACGTGGTTGAAAATGCCAGGCTTTCCACATCGAACACGCTATCTCTTCCGCCATCATCGCCGCAATCGATGAATATCGCGAAATTTCCCAAAATTAATTTTCGGGGCATTGCTGCGAAAAACGCGCCGCAACCGCGGTTCGAAGTGACCCAATTGAGGATTTCGGTGTCTTCTTCATGCCGCGCGAGCTTGCTTTCCACCGGGTAGCGCGCTGCAATATCTGGTCGCATCGGTCGCTGTTGTTAACCTTTTCGCTGAACGGCAGCGCCTGCGGCGCGCTCAAGCCTTGCGTCAACACATAAAATTTTACTCGAATTTACATCGAAACTGCGCCGAGTTTTATGCGTATTCGATTTTGTTTTTAGTCAGGTTTTACGCGCTTTTGAATCAACTAAGCTATTAAATTTACTGCGTAATTTTGCGCAGGATAAAAACGTCCGTGTCATTGTCATCCTCACAAACAGGGACGACAAAGACAATGTTCAATGCACTCAAAGGCACCTTTCTGGCCGGTATCTTGATGATGGCAATGGTGAGCTCGGGCCAAGCGACGCCTGCCAACATGACGCTTGCAGGCAACACAAGCCCGCCGATCGGCCACTATGAATTTTGCAGGTCAAACTCGAGCGAATGCGCCTATGAGGGTGGCGACGCCGGGCCCGCGATCCTGACCCAGGAGCGTTGGAAGGCCATTCTCAAGATCAACTACGAGGTCAACTCGCAGATCCAGCCCATGACCGACAAGGAAATCTACGGCGTCGAGGAGCGCTGGGCCTACCCGCGCAGCGTCGGCGACTGCGAGGATTTCGTGCTGCTGAAGCGCAAGATGTTGATAGACGCTGGCATCTCACCATCCGATGCGCTGATAACGGTTGTCATGCAGCCGAATGGTGAAGGACATGCCGTGTTGACAGTGCGCACCGACCATGGCGACTTCATCCTCGACAACATGCGCAACAAGGTGATGCTGTGGGCGGATACCGAGTACACCTTCCTGAAGCGCCAGTCCGCCGATGATCCGGCACGCTGGATGAAGCTGCAGGACGGCCGTGCCGTCGCGGTTGGTAGCGTACGCTAAGACAAGTTGCCTCGCCGAAAATCCAGGCGTGCGCCACTCGGCCCGGTCAATCCCCTACATCCCCGTCCCGACCGGCGCCTGGAGCCGCTCCCGCTGTTCCGGGAGCGGCTTGCCCGTTTTGAGGGGGGCGGCAATCAGCATTAATGTTTCCTTAACCGCATCGCCTGATGATGCCGTAAGATTCATCCAGGCACCGGCGACTCCAGTCTCTTTCGCGGCGGTCACACACTGAACAACCGCCATGAGCCATCTCGCCCGCAGAACCGGCATATCCGACGAGTCGCCCCTCTTCTCGAATGGCTTCATCCTCCGTGTGACCGCAGTTGTCGCAGTGCTTGCGATGCTGACGCTGGCCATCAGCATCGGCGGCCGCTGGATCGGCCGGCACATTACGCTGGCCGGCAATACCGACAATACTGCCACCGTCACGATCACCATCGGCCGCGACACGCTCAATCTGTCCGAGAACGTGATCCGCTTCCCGAACCAGAGGCGTAGCGGTGTCTCCGAACGCGCCGACGTCTATCTCACCTGGCCGCAATTGCAGGGCTACACGAAGGAACACCGCGAGCGGTTCGACGACGTCTCGCAGTCTGCCGATCTCATCTTTCTACAGATCACCCAGAGCACGATGTCACGCGACATGTCCGGCCGAGTCGAGCTCATCTATAAGCATGTGATGGAAGGCGCCGCCGTGCCCTACGGCAGCGGACTGACGCTTCACAAACTGAAAGCTGAGGCAGGCTACGGCGGCGAGGTTCTGCTGACGGCGCCGCGCGCCAATGAGGCCACATATGCCGTGCGCTGCATCCTCCCCTCCCTGACAGTCAGCCAAACAAGCGGGGACTGCCAGCGCGACATCAAGGCTGGCAAAGACCTCAGTGTCCTCTACCGCTTCTCAAGTCGCCATTTAAGGGACTGGGACCATATTGATGCCGCTATTCGCAGATTTGTGGAGGCCCGTACCGTGACCCGTTCCGCAACACCCCGCTAAAATGCAGCTATACGGCGAAGTAAACGATTAATCATAAACGGATTGGTAACCCTGCTCGGTTAGATTCAAAAAGACAATGGCCGACACAACGAGGACGTGTGTTTGCCGGTATTTAAAATGCAAGCGAAGAGTGAAATAGTGTCAAGGTCAATATCCTTCGTATCATCGCCACGATCCGGCAATTTTCTGGTGAAGATGCTAGCGGCGATCGCGATCGCAACAACGGCTTTCCTGGTTGAGTCGGTCACAGCCGAAGCAGAAGCTGCAAATTCGAAGTATGCGGGCATTGTCGTCGATGCGAAATCCGGCAACGTTCTCTACAGCGAGAATGCCGATCGCCTGCAGTATCCGGCCTCGCTGACGAAGATGATGACGCTCTATATGGTCTTCGAGGCGCTTGAGCAGGGGCGCATCAGCCTCGACACGCGAGTTCCCTTCTCGGCTTATGCTTCATCCCAGGCTCCGACCAAGCTCGGCGTCAAGGCCGGCGGTTCGATCAGCGTCGAACAGGGCATCCTTGGTCTTGTGACACTGTCCGCAAATGATGCGGCAACGGCGCTTGGCGAATTGCTTGCCGGCAGCGAAAGCCGGTTCGCGCAGACGATGACCGCCAAGGCGCATGCGCTCGGCATGACCCGTACGACCTATCGCAATGCCAACGGCCTGCCGAACACGGCACAAATGACCACGGCACGCGATCAAGCCCGCCTGGGTATCGCACTTCGCCAGCATTTTCCGCAGTATTACAGCTATTTCTCCACACGCAGCTTCAAGTTCGGCAACCGCGTCATCCGCAGCCACAACCGCCTGGTCGGTTCGGTGCGCGGTGTCGATGGGATAAAGACCGGCTATACGCGGGCTGCCGGCTTCAATCTTGTGAGCTCAGTGCAGGCCGACGGCAAGTCGATCGTCGGTGTCGTCATGGGTGGAACGTCTACGCCTGCCCGCGATGGGCAAATGCGTAAGCTGATCGCGACCTACCTTCCAAAGGCTTCTACGCGCGGCGGCTCCAACCTGATTGCGCAAGCGGCGCCCGCACCGGTTGCGTCGCCTGGCGCTTCTGTGGCTGAAACTCCTGTCGCGGCCGCCGAAGTCGATCTGCCGCACAAGGGCCCGACGCCGGATGCGCGCTATGAGGTGGCGTCCGCTGCCGTCGCCTATACAGACGCTCCTGCTGCGAAATCCGAAAACCCGCTCGTTGCCGAACCGAAGGCCGAGATTCCGGCCCCGACCAAGGTGAAGACCAAGAGCTTCAAGCAAGCCTCCGTTGCTGTCCCCTCGCCGGCACCAGCCTACACGGCGCAAGAGACCGCCGCCAACTCGGTCGACGCTCTAACGACGGCTTCGGTGGGTCCCGCCGCCGCTGCCTCGAAACCGGCTCCGGTTGCCGAGCAGGGGCAAGGCGGCTGGGTTGTTCAGATCGGCGTGTCGTCGAGCCGCGAAATGGCAATGGATCTGCTGGAGAATGCAAAGAGCAAGGGCGGCAAGGCCCTGAGCTCCGCAAAGCCCTTCGCAGTCGCTTATGCAAACGGCGGGGATCAGGTCTATCGCGCCCGCTTCGGCGGCTTCGATGACCAGCGCGAAGCCGTAAATGCCTGCAAGGCGCTCAAGCGCGCAGGCGTCAAGTGCTGGGCGGCAGCCCAATGAGAGATACGGTGCCGCCAGCATTCCTGACGGCACCGTTCACGGCCGGAACCGGGGTTTGCGGCACCGGCTACAGTTCATAACCTCGATTTGTAATGCGTACGGGGACGATCATGGCGAGCAATGGAAATGTAACGGGTTTTCCACCCCGCGGTTCAGGCAAACCGGCGCGGTTCGGCCTTCATCCGCTGCACGAGGCAGCGCTGCGGCTTGCTGAGCTCGGCCTGCACCGGCCAAGAGGAAAATCGGCGAAGACCAAGGATCTCATCAATCTGCTGCTCTGCCACGGCGCGCGCGCTTGGCGCTATTCGCAGCCGGAGGCCACCGTCCACCTGCACGTGACGTGCCCGGACGGCAAATCGCCGGTCATGCTGCGCCTGCGCTGAGGTTACAGCAATCCCAACTCCGATAGCTCGCGGCGCAATTCCGCGGGCATCTCGGCAACACCCTTTCCAAGCGACGTGATGTCCCGCGGCACGTCTTCTTCCGGATAATAGCGCCAGCCCTGGAAGGCGCGCTTCGGCTGCGGCGCAGTTTCGATCACTTCCGGCCCCAGAACCAGACGGCACCGGCCGATTCCTTCGCTGTCCGTGAAGGTCTGGATGTCCAAGAGCTTCTGGCGCGCTTGCACCTGCCCCTTGATGACCCAATAGAGTGAGCCACCGTCAAGCAGTTCGTCCACGCGTTTGGGAGCCATACGCGTCGTGTGAACGGAATGCGGCTCGAGGCCGCCTGCAATCGCCCGCAGCGAACGCTCCGCTACCCATTCGCGCAAGTCGTCGATCGAGTCCGCGCCGACGCACAATTTGATCAGATGCAATGCCATGCCGTCGTTGAAATCCTTTTGAACGGCAGCGTCAAGCGACTAACGGTCGCAAGTCCACAGGCTCAGCATTCGACGACGTTGACAGCGAGACCGCCGGTTGAGGTCTCTTTATATTTCTCGCTCATGTCGTAGCCCGTCTGACGCATCGTCTCGATGCATGCGTCAAGCGGCACGAAATGCTGGCCGTCGCCTTTGACGGCAAGCGACGCAGCGGTAACGGCCTTGACGGCACCAAGCGCATTGCGTTCGATGCACGGCACCTGGACGAGACCGGCCACCGGGTCGCAGGTCATGCCGAGATGGTGCTCGAGTGCGATTTCGGCTGCATTCTCGATCTGGGCAGGTGTGCCGCCCATCACCGCGGCAAGCCCCGCAGCCGCCATCGCAGCCGCAGAACCGACCTCTCCCTGACAGCCCACTTCTGCGCCGGAAATCGAGGCATTGTGCTTGATGATGCCGCCGACAGCGGCCGCAGTCAGGAGATAGTCGCGGATGCCGTTCTGATCCCAATCCTCGTGGAAATGCTCGTAATAGCGGATCGTTGCGGGAATGACCCCGGCTGCACCATTTGTGGGCGCTGTCACCACGCGCCCGCCAGCCGCATTCTCCTCGTTGACGGCCATGGCATAGACGCTCAGCCAGTCGTTGGCGAGCAGCGGATTGATGCGGTTGCTCCTCCACTCCTCCTGCAGCTTGTCATGAATCTTCCTCGCACGGCGCCGGACGTTCAAACCGCCCGGCATGACGCCGTCGACCTTGAGGCCGCGCTCGATACAGGAGCGCATGGCTTCCCAGATACGGTCGAGACCTTCGTCGAGCTCCTCACGGCTGCGCTGCTTCTCCTCATTGGCGCGCTTCATCTGCGCGATGCTGAGGCCGGAGCGCTCTGCCATCTCCAGCATCTGCTTTGCGGTGGCGAAGGGATAGGGGACCGCGGTCGCACCCGCGACGGCTTTCTTTTTGGCGCGCAACTGCTCGAGCTCGGTATCGGTGACAACGAAACCGCCGCCGACGGAATAGTAGATACGTTTTAAAAGCAGGCGCTCGTCCTTGTCGTAGGCGGAGAAGGACATGCCGTTTGCGTGGCCAGGCAAGGGTTGCTTCTTGTCGAAGACCAGATCGTTCTTCGGCATGAAGAAATAGGCGGGGTGGCCGGGCGGCGTGATGCGGCCGGTGCGCTCGACCTGCGAGACGATGCCGTCCATCTTGTCCGGATCGACGCTGTCGGGCTTCTCGCCCATCAGGCCGAGAATGACCGCCCTGCCCGTCCCGTGGCCGATACCGGTATGCGCGAGCGAGCCGTGCAGGCTGACCTTGATCGCGCCAACCTGCCCGCCAGAGGACGGACGTGGCCATTCGCTCGAAAGGATCAGCTCGAGGAAGCGGTTGGCAGCCGACATCGGCCCCATCGTGTGCGAGCTCGATGGGCCGACACCGATCTTGAAAACGTCGAATACCGAAAGGAACATGCCTGCT
The DNA here is from genome assembly GCF_001908375.1 of Rhizobium etli 8C-3. NCBI lineage: Bacteria > Pseudomonadati > Pseudomonadota > Alphaproteobacteria > Hyphomicrobiales > Rhizobiaceae > Rhizobium > Rhizobium etli. The sequence goes on from NZ_CP017241.1 coordinate 2,046,366, forward strand.
TCCTGTGAAAATCTTCCGCCAGACTATCCAAAAGGCTAATCAGGCACTCGCGACGAACCGACATCGCGTTTAACTGGCGCGACACTAAAACGAAGGGCGCGTCTTGCCAATCATTGCAGCATGCAATTGCATCTGTAGAGTGGCGGCGTCGAAGCAGGATTGTAACATTGATGCTGACGGTTGCGGATTATATCGCACTGGCTTTCTTCGCCATTCTGTGGATCGGCTATTCCTGGCTTTTGGGCGGCAGGACATTCTTCGGTCGCACGAGCCTCACCCATGCCATGACCGAGCGGCGGCGCGAATGGATCTACAATTCGCTTCGCCGCGACCTGAAGATGATCGACACGCAGATCATGGCCGGGCTGCAGAACGGCACGGCCTTCTTTGCATCGACCTCAATGTTCGCGATCGGCAGCTGCTTTGCACTGCTCGGCGCGACGGACAAGGTAAATGCCATCTTCGCCGATCTGCCCTATGTATTCAGCAGCGGCACCGCGAGCTTCGAACTCAAGGTCGGCGGGCTGACGGCCCTCTTTGCCTACGCCTTCTTCAAGTTCGGTTGGTCTTACAGGCTCTTCAACTACTGCAGCATCCTGTTCGGCTCGATCCCGATGGTGCGCGACAGCGAGACCGATATCATCGCCGCCGAGCGCGCCGCCGAACGGGTCATTCGCATGAATGTGATCGCCGCTGGACATTTCAATGAAGGCCTTCGCGCCATCTTCCTGTCGATCGGCTATCTCGGATGGTTCGTGAACGCTTACGTCTTCATGGCGACGACGGCGATCATCGTCGTGGTACTCACGCGCAGGCAGTTCTTCTCGGAGGCGCGGCTGGCGATCATGGATGTCAAGCCGCCATCAAATCTCCACCTTTCTGCTATTCGCCGCGATATGCCGCCAGATGGCGGAAGTGATTTGCCCGGGGGATTATGATGGCTATTTCGGCGAACGAAAACGGTGCGTCCGCCCGACCGCCGCGCATTGGCCTGCTCGATACGGCGCGCGGCATTGCCCTGATTGCGATGGCGACCTATCATTTCACCTGGGATATGGAATTCATGGGCTATCTGGCACGCGGAACAGCGGAGGCTGGGTGGCTGAAGATCTATGCCCGTGCAATCGCCTCGACATTCCTCTTCCTCGCTGGCGTAGGCTTGATGCTTGCCGGAACACCAAGCATCCGGCGCCAGGCCTATCTCCGGCGGCTTGGCATGATCGTTTCAGCTGCAGCGCTCATCACCGCCGCGACCGCAATCGCGATGCCGCAGGGCACGATCTTCTTCGGTATTCTGCACAGTATCGCAGCGGCAAGCGTCATTGGCCTGCTCTTTTTGCGAATGCCCGGGATTATAACGATCGCCGCCGGCATTGCGGCCGTCATCGCCCCCCTCTATCTGCGCTCTCCATTCTTCGATACGCCGTGGCTTTGGTGGGTGGGACTTTCCCAGACGGTTCCCCGATCGAACGACTATGTCCCGGTTCTGCCCTGGATCGGGCCTTTTCTCATCGGCATGGGCGTTTCGAGCATAGCGTTGAAACGGCGCTGGGCGGAATGGCTTGCAAAGTTTGGCACCGGCACAACCCTGCTCGCAAAAGCTGGCCGGCACAGCCTCGCCATCTACCTTATCCACCAGCCGATCCTGATCGCGATCGCCTATGCGCTTTCGGTCGCCTTCCCGCCCGCAAAGCCGGATCCTGTGCAGACCTACTTGCAGCAGTGCCAGTCCTCCTGCGTCGTCCAGGAAGGCGAAGCGCTTTGCCGCAGCTTTTGCCGGTGCACGCTGGAAAGACTGCAGGGTGAGAACCTGTTCACGCCACTCCAGTCTGGCGCAATCCAGGCGGACAAGGATGAAAGGGTACAGCGTATCGCAATGGAGTGCAGCACCGAAGGACAATGAAGGTAGTTCGATGAATGCCTATCGTTCGAAGCCGCTGAAATTTCCCTGGCCGCCGGTTCTGTACGGTCTTACTTTTCTCTCCGCTTTCCTGCTCGGCGATATCGCCGCTTTTCCGCTACCCCGGATGCATACCGCCTTTGGCTGGATCATTGGCGCAGCGCTCACCGTCGCGGCCGTCTCGCTCGACATGTGGGCAATCAAGACCCTGCTTGAAAGCGGGACGACGATCATGCCGCATCGCGCGACATCCCATCACGTCACCCGCGGTCCCTTTCGCTACACGCGCAATCCAATCTATCTTGGTTACACGCTTGCAACGATCGCCTTCGGCCTCATGACGGGAAACAGCTGGTTCTTCGTCGTAGCGGCATTCGCAGCGATCGTCACCACCGTCTTGGCGATCCGGCGCGAGGAAAGACACCTTCAGGCCCGCTTCGGCTGCGATTTCGAAAGCTATTGCAGAAGAACCAGGCGCTGGATCTGACGCTCAGGTACCCACGCCGATTTCGGCGAGGCGGCCAAGACAGGCCTCTTCGATATTGTCGAGCTCCATCAACGTGTCGTCGATATCCTTGCGCTTCTTACGCAGGTCTTCCCGCTTTTCGTCAACACGTTTCATCAAAAGCTTGAGCTGGCCGAGTTCCCCCGGCGGGTCCTTGTAGACCTGTATGATCTCGCGAATCTCCGCAATCGTGAAGCCGATGCGGCGGCCGCGCAGGATTTCCTGTATCAGGCGCCGGTCGGCCGGACGGAAGAGGCGCGTGCGCCCGCGGCGTTCCGGATGGATCAGGCCCTCGTCTTCGTAGAAGCGAAGCGTGCGCGTCGACACTCCGAATTCGCGCGTCAGCTCCGTTATGCTATAGTACTTGTTCACTGGCATTGGCTTCCCACTCTCGCAGCCCATAATATTGACTTTTACGTAATAGTCAATTTAGGCAAGTCCGCTCAGATGCCGAACCACCAGGTGGCGATACCGAGGAAAGCAAAGAAGCCGGTGCAGTCGGTGACGGTGGTCACGAAAACGGACGACGCGATAGCCGGGTCGGCACCGACCTTATCCAAAAGAAGCGGCCAAAGAATGCCTGCCAGCGCCGCAGCCATCAGATTGATGATCATGGCGGCGCCGATGACCATACCGAGCTGGTAGTCGTGGAACCACGTGCCGGCAATCGTGCCCATGATGCTGGCAAAGACGATCCCGTTCATGATGCCGACGCCCGCCTCCCTGCGGATGATGCGGCCGGCATTGTAGATGTCGAGATCGCGCGTCGCGAGCGCGCGCACGGTCACGGTCATCGTCTGCGTGCCGGCATTGCCTCCCATGGAGGCGACGATCGGCATCAGTACGGCAAGTGCGATCATCTTTTCGATCGATGCGTCAAAGAGCCCGATGACACTGGCCGAGAGCATCGCCGTACCGAGGTTGATCATCAGCCAGAGGAAGCGCGATCGGACGGTCGAGATGACATTGTCGGAAAGCTCTTCGTCGCCAACGCCGCCGAGGCGTTTGATATCCTCATCCGCTTCCTCGTGGATGACGTCGACCACATCGTCGATGGTAAGAACACCCACAAGACGCTCGTTCTCGTCTACGACGGCGGCCGAGAGAAGGTCGTATTGCTCGAAGAGGTGCGCCGCCTCCTCCTGGTCCATTTCGGCTGGGATCGGATGGGTCGTCTCGCGCATGATCGCTTCGATTTTTGTCTGCCGCTTGGTGCGGAGAATCTGGTCGAGATCGACGGCGCCGAGCAGCTTAAAGGTCGGGTCTATTACGAAGATCTGCGTGAATGAATAAGGCAGGTCCTCCTCTTCGCGCATATAGTCAATTGTCTGACCGACGGTCCAGAAGGGCGGTACCGCAACGAATTCCGTCTGCATGCGGCGGCCGGCAGAGCTTTCTGGGTAATCCAGTGCCCTGCGCAGGCGCACCCGCTCGGTGAACGGCAGCTGCGCCAGAATTTCTTCCCGGTCTTCCTTGTCCAGGTCCTCGAGAATGTAGACAGCGTCGTCCGAATCGAGGTCCCCGATTGCAGCGGCGATCTGCTCGTTCGGAATCTGATCGACAATTTCGCGGCGGATCGTTTCATCGACCTCGGTCAGTGCCGTCATGTCGAAATCGTCGCCGAGGAGGCGGACGAGCGCCAGGCGCTGATCCGGCTGGATCGATTCCAGCAGGTCGCCTATTTCTGACTCGTGAAGGCGCGCGACGTTCTGGCGGAGAAAGATGGTATCGCGGTCGGCGATGGCAGCGCCGACAAGCGCCAGAAAGTCGCTGCGGACATTGCCGTCCTCGTCGTAGATATCGGCGCCCTCGTCGTCCGGACGCCTGCGGATTCGGTCGTCTTCTCCGGTTTCCGTCATCTGCCGTCCTCGCATTCCAAGATTAAACGACTGCCGCGCTTCATTCGAGAATGGCGGCTGAAAAAGCATTGTCAACAAGCGGATAAGCGAATTCCGCCTGCCCTTTAGGCCCGCCCGGATTCCAGCCCCTGCTAACCGAAATGCTCGGCGCCGTAAAGCGGCAAAGCGCTTGGCGCAGATGACAATGCGCCGTCTTGCCGATAGTTTGCGCCCGCCAGCCAACAAGGACCGCCGCCGATGGCCATTCGCCCCATTCTTCGCTATCCGCATTCCGGCCTGAACACGTTGTGCGAACAGGTGACGGTCTTCGATTCGCGACTGCGTCAGCTTGCCGACGATCTTTTGGAGACGATGCGTGCCGCACCCGGCGTCGGCATCACGGCCGCCCATGTCGGCGTCTTCCTGCGGGTGGTCGTGATTGAGCTCAACAAGGCGGACGGGGTCCGGATCTTTATCAATCCTGATATCATTTCGGTTTCGAATGAGCTCATGCGCCAGACCGAAGGAAGTGTGTCGATGCCGGGCATGACCGACGAGGTGACGAGACCCCGCCAAGTCCATTTCCGCTACCAGGACATCAACGGTGTCCAGCATGAAGAGCATGCCGATGGATTACTGGCAATTTGCATTCAGCACGAAATCGACCAGCTTGACGGAATTTTCTGGCTCCAGCGCCTGTCGAAGCTGAAGCGCGACCGCTTGATCCGCAAGTGGGTAAAAGCGACGCGGTGATTTCACGAAACTTTGGCGAACCATTCCGGACCACGCGCGTTCTTCGATCAACGCAACGCCTGAGGGAGAATGACGATGCCAAGGCAGAACGACAAGACCACCTTTTCTCGCGAAGACGATTATCGCGATTACGAAGAGCGCAATCTTGACGAAGGCTGGCCCTATTCCGACGAAGCAGGTGCGCGATCACCTGAACCGAAAAATCGTGCCTATGGCGAAACGCCGGCAAACTTCGACCGCGACCCCAACAGCGGTTTTCGCGTTGACGGAACGGACGAGCACGGAAACGAAAACCGGCTCAAGGATTCGCTGAGGGCCAATACGATCGATCGCGACGAAAGCGACGATCTCGAAGCGCGCGTGACGGAGAATCTGGAAAACATCCCCGATCTGAACCTAGACAGCATCGAAGTTCATGCCGACGGCCATACCGTCACTCTGGAAGGCGCGGTCGAGACCATCGGCATGGCAAGGAAGGTCGAACTCGGTGCGCTCTCGGTTGATGGGGTCTATCAGATCCGCAATCGCCTGGAAACGATCGGCGTTGATTCGCATCTTCCGGACGAGGATTGAAGTTCCCGAGCAGAAAGGCAACGACCCATCCGCATGCCGCACCCGACATGCGGATTCTTACATTTTCTCTGGAAGAGAATGGTGCGGTCGAGAAGACTCGAACTTCCACGGGTTGCCCCACAGCGACCTCAACGCTGCGCGTCTACCAATTCCGCCACGACCGCATCGTGGTAGATGCCGATTTGCGTCGGCGGGGCAGCATGTAGCAAAAGCATTTGGGGTGCACAAGGGCGATATGGCAGATTTTTGCAAAACAAATCACAGCATTTGAATTGGCCGTCAAACGGGGCCATATAGGCGGTCTGCCGCCTGCAACCGCCGTGCGGCGAGGAAAGTCTATGCTGCGCACCGATCTGCAATTCTCGATGTTTCCGGTTGAAGCTTCAAGGCCGGTGCGTTGGCGCATCGCCGAGGGGCTCGTTCCTTATAGCGAAGCTGTCGAGACGATGGAGCGCGAGGTTGCCGTGATCGCCGAGGGCGGCGACGAGCTCGTCTGGCTCGTCGAGCATCCGCCCCTCTATACGGCAGGCACCAGCGCCAATGCGAAGGACCTTGTGCAGCCGGACCGTTTTCCGGTTTTTGCGACGGGCCGCGGCGGCGAATACACCTATCATGGCCCCGGCCAGCGTGTTGCCTACGTGATGCTTGACCTCAGACGCCGGCGGCAGGATGTGCGCGCCTTCGTCGCGGCACTGGAAGAAGTGGTGATCCTTACTCTCGGTTCGATGAATGTACGCGGCGAGCGGCGCGAGGACCGCGTCGGCGTCTGGGTGCGACGGCCGGAGAAACCGCTTCTTCCGGACGGCAGCATGAGCGAGGACAAGATTGCTGCGCTTGGCATCCGGCTTCGCAGATGGGTGACGTTTCACGGTTTGTCGCTCAACGTCGATCCCGACCTCGACCATTTCGCCGGCATCGTGCCCTGCGGGATTTCTGCCTACGGCGTGACCAGCCTTGTCGATCTCGGCCTGCCGGTGATGATGGTGGATGTGGATATGCGCCTGCGGGAAGCCTTCGAATCGGTCTTCGGCAAAACGGTGGGCGAGCGCTAGGTGCCATATTGATCGGCATCCAATCCTGTGGTTGATGGCTTCGTTTGCGAAAGCCTGCACCATGTCCCAAGAACAATCTCCGCGAAATCCGCTCCAAGGCATGGTGATCATGGCCGGCGCCATGATCGTCCTTCCCGCCATGGACGCGATCGCCAAATACATGGCAACCTTCGAGGCGATGTCGCCGGGGCAGGTGACTTTCTACCGCTTCTTCTTTCAGGTCGCCTGCACGCTTCCTATCCTGCTTGCCGTTTTCCGCTGGAAGGCGCTTTCGGCAAAGCGGCCAAGGATGAACCTGCTGCGGGGCGCCTTGCATGGCGCAGCCAGCCTACTTTTCTTCGTCGCGGTGAAATACATGCCGCTCGCGGATGTTTTCGCGATCTATTTCGTGGAACCATTCATGCTGACGGCTCTTTCAGCGCTCTTCCTCGGCGACAAGGTCGGCTGGCGGCGTTGGGCGGCGATCGTCGTCGGCTTCGCAGGCGCGATGATCGTCATACAGCCGAGCTACGAAATCTTTGGCCTGAAGGCGCTGCTGCCAGTGCTTTGTGCTTTTCTTTTCTCGCTCTATCTCTTCCTCAACCGGGCAATCGGTGAGGCCGATTCGCCGTTAACGATGCAGACCTTGGCCGGGATCGGTGGAACGCTCTTCATGGGGGCAGCGCTGCTTGGCGGAAATGCGCTGGCAATGCCCGATTTCGAAATGTCGCTTCCCTCGTCGGTATCGGGCCTCGTCCTGCTGCTCGTGCTCGGCACCATCTCCGGCTATGCGCATATGCTGGTCGTTAAGGCATTCCGCCTTGCGCCGCTGTCGCTGCTTGCCCCGTTCCAATATTTCGAGATCATTTCGGCGACCGTGCTCGGTTACGCGCTGTTCAACGATTTTCCCAGTTTTTCCAAATGGATCGGCATCTTCATCATCGTCGCGTCCGGCCTCTACATCATCTGGCGCGAACGCGCACAGTCAAGGTCGCTAAAATCATCCGAAACAACTGCGTAGTCGATTAACCCTTGTCGTTGAGGGTTCTTCAATTCCGCCCGGCTAAAATCATTTCCGGCTTCATGAAGAAGTCTGGAGATGAAAGATGAGCGAATTCCGACTCGCTTTTCCGGCATGCGTGATTGCGGGAAAGCATCGGCTCACCGCCGACGATATCGGCCTCTTGCGCAAGCACAGCTTTCCGAACGGCGTCCGGAGGGCCGACGACGTCATTGTCATGCTGGCGCTGAATAATTCCTGTCCTGAAAAATGCCCCGAATGGAGCTCCTTTTTCGTGGAAGAACTCGCCGGTTTCATCGTCAACTACAGCTATCCGCAACGCTCTCTGGACGACATCAACGCCGCATGGATCATGCGCATGTTCGCGACCGACGGCGTCATCAATTCGGCGCTCGAACTGGAACTCGTGCTGCACATCATTGAGATTTCCTCCCATGTGCCGGACGAGCTGCGCGCCTTTGCGCTTGATCAGCTGCGCCTTGCGATTACCGACGATGTCGGCGGCTACAAGCTGTCGCGCACAGTGGAGCGCAAGGGCATCGCTCGCCAGGACATCGATTTCGTGATGCGCGTGCTGCGCAACGTCTGCGAGGGCGGTGTAATTCCGGTTTCGCATCTCACCCACAGCGTCTTACGCCGGATCGAAGCGGAAACCCTTCCTTCTGCCAATCATCCCCGCTGGGCTGAAATCCTGCAGGCGCTCCAGCTTCGCGAGTACGCCGAGCCGCGGACAAGCCGGTGGCTGCGGATCGTGGACGATGAACAAGCCGTTGCGTGAATTGCCTTAGGACAGATCCCTCCTTACCGACAGATTTCGCACGATTGTGCGCCTCCGCGTTTGTGCGTAGAACTTCTGGACGCATTTTTCGGGTGGAGTCTGCATGTTCAAGAAAATCCTGATCGCGAACCGCGGCGAGATCGCTTGTCGCGTGATCAAGACTGCGCGCCGCATGGGCATCGCAACGGTCGCGGTCTATTCGGACGCAGACCGCGATGCCCTTCACGTCGAAATGGCCGATGAGGCAGCGCATATAGGCCCGGCGGCGGCAGCCGAGAGCTATCTCGCCGCCGAAAAGATCATCGCCGTCTGCAAGCAGACCGGCGCCCAAGCTGTCCACCCCGGCTACGGCTTCCTTTCCGAACGGGCCTCCTTCTGCGAAGCCCTGGAAAGGGAGGGCATCGTCTTCATCGGGCCGAAGCCGAAGGCCATCAGGGCGATGGGCGACAAGATCGAATCGAAGAAGTTCGCCAATGCCGCCAAGGTTTCAACGGTGCCGGGCTATCTCGGCATAATCGAGGATGCAGCGCACGCCGAAAAGATCGCCGGTGAAATCGGCTATCCAGTGATGATAAAGGCTTCGGCCGGCGGCGGCGGCAAGGGGATGCGCATCGCCTGGAACGAGGCGGAAGTCCGCGATGGTTTCGAGCGTGCCCGCTCAGAGGCAAGGAGTTCTTTCGGTGACGATCGCGTCTTCATCGAGAAGTACATTGTCGATCCGCGCCATATCGAAATCCAGGTGCTGGCCGATGCGCACGGCAATACCGTCTATCTCGGCGAGCGCGAATGCTCGATCCAGCGGCGGAACCAGAAGGTCGTCGAAGAGGCGCCCTCGCCTTTCCTCGACGAAAAGACCAGACAGGCGATGGGCAAGCAGTCGGTGGCGCTGGCGAAGGCAGTCGATTATCAGAGCGCAGGAACGGTAGAATTCATCGTCGACCGCGACCGCAATTTCTATTTCCTCGAAATGAACACACGGCTGCAGGTCGAGCATCCGGTGACGGAACTGGTGACCGGAATCGATCTCGTGGAGCAGATGATCCGGATTGCCGCGGGTGAAACGCTTGCCTACAGCCAGAAGGAAATAAAGTTGAATGGCTGGGCGATCGAAAGCCGCCTCTATGCCGAAGATCCCTATCGCAACTTCCTGCCGTCCATCGGCCGCCTGACGCGTTACCGCCCGCCCGCCGAAGGCCGGCATGGCGGCTCGATCGTCCGCAACGATACCGGTGTCTTCGAGGGCGCGGAAATCTCGATGTATTACGATCCGATGATCGCCAAGCTTTGCGCCTGGGCCGCGGACCGCTCGGCAGCGATCGAGGCCATGAGCCAGGCACTCGACGGCTTCGTGGTTGACGGCATCGCGCATAATCTGCCGTTCCTCTCGGCATTGATGAAGCACCCGCGCTGGCGCGAGGGCCGACTTTCAACCGGTTTCATTGCCGAGGAATATCCAAACGGCTTTGCGCCGATGGCTCCCGATCGGGGCGAGGAGGCGCTGCTTGCGGCCGTAGCGCTTTCCGCAGCGCTGATCGAAGCCAATCGCCGCGAACGCCATATCGACCGATTGCGCGCCCCCGACGGTAATCTTCGAGAGGAATGGGTCGTGAAGATCGGCACGGACTATGTGCCGATCAGGCTTGCCGATGGACTGGTAACGGTCCCGTTCGACATGAAGATGGAAGCAGCGGGAGAAAAATTTCACGTTGTCACCGAATGGCGACCCGGTGAGCCCGTCTGGAACGGGATAATCGGCGGACGGGCGGTGACGGCCCAGATTCGGCCGGTTCTGAACGGCATGCGCATCGATTGGCAGGGCCTCGCAGTCCGCGCCACGGTTTTCACGCCGCGCCACGCCGAACTCGACGCCCTGATGCCGGTCAAGCTCCCGCCGGACACCTCAAAGCTGCTGCTTTGCCCGATGCCGGGACTGGTGATCTCGATCGCCGTCGCGGAGGGCCAGGAAGTCAAGGCCGGCGAGACGCTTGCCGTCGTGGAAGCGATGAAGATGGAAAACGTGCTGCGCGCCGAACGCGATCTGGTGATCGGCAAGATCAATGCGAAGCCCGGCGAAAGCCTAGCCGTCGATGCAGTGATCCTGGAATTCGCCTGATCCGGATTGGCACAGGCCCAGCTGTGCCGCCGGCGACGCGGCGACGCATTTGTTAAGGTCTTGCAGCCTAGTATGCGGCGTTTTCGTCCTGTGGCTGGGATCCCCGGAGACACGAATGACGGCGCTGCAATCTGCCGCCCTGCTGCTTTTCATCAATCTTGGCCTGCTCTGGCTGCTCATGCGCATACCACTCGGCGTGCGCACGATTCGCCTGAAGCAGACATTCCAGAGACCGCCGGAGGAGCTGTGGAGGGCGATCAATCCCGCCGGTAGCGACGCCAACTGGCACCATTGCGTCATCAGCAGCAAGCCGCTCAAAAACCGCGCAGGCATCGTCGAGCAGATCTACAGCCATTTGGACCGCGACGGCGCGCCTCTGCGCCGCTTGCTGGCTTTGGAGCCATTGCCGGCCGCCGGCGGACGCGGCTTTCGTTCGCGCATCGCCGACGACAGCACTCTCGATGTGGCCTTCTGGCGGGATTTCAGCGAAAGCAGGATCGTCCGCCGACTGCCCGACGGCGCCGAGATCGAGATTACGCAGACGGATCGTTACCGCGGCCTCGCCTTCCTCCTCTTTCGATATGTCATGCTGCGCCGGGAGCTGCGTGCGCTCGAGGGGTGGCTGGAAACCGGTGCATCGGTCCCGCAGGGATATTTCGAACATCCCGCCTTTCAATGCGGCCTGGCTGTTCTCTCGACGTTTTTGCTTTGGCCGTTCTTCGGACTTACGACATCCGGGCTGATGATCTCGACATTTCTCACCCTTGTCATTGCTCTGCACGAGCTCGGACATCTCGCCGCCTACCGGACTTTCGGACATGAATCCGTGCGCATGATCTTCGTGCCGTTCCTCGGCGGCATCGCAATTGGCGGCAGACCCTACAAGAGCCATTTCGAGGTGGCCACCTGTGCGTTGATGGGGCCGGGCATCTCGGCCTTCTTCGTGCCTATCCTGATTGCCGCCGACAACATCTCGGCACATGGCCTGCTGTCGGAGCATTTCCGCGCCCCGCTATTGATCTTTCTGCTCATCCTCGGTGCTTTCAACCTGCTCAATCTTCTGCCAATGCAAAGGTTCGACGGTGGTCAGGTCTTGCGACAGATCTTCAGAACGCCGCGCTCGTTGATCGCAGCGAGCTTTGCCATTACGGCCTGCATTCTCGTCATCGGCTGGGAGATCGGCGTTCCCAGCGGCATCCTGGCTGCAGCGCTTGCCGTCTTCATCCTGCTCAGCATGATTGGCGCGGGATCCCTCAAGCCGCGCCACAAGCTGGAGGAAATGAAGGCCTATGAGCGCCTGCTGGTCACCTTCGGTCTTTATGCTGCGATCCTCATTCACGGCTATGCAGTTATTTTTTCCGCGGAGCAGCTTTTTTGAGACTCTGAGCAAACGGGTTGTCGCAAGTAGCTGATTTTGCGATAATGTGGTGGCCGACTTTCCTTTTGTCTTGAGCTGCCGTCGCCCGGCATGCCAAGGTCATGCCGGAAGATCACGAGGAGATTGGACGATGGACGTTCGCGCCGCCGTTGCCGTTCAGGCTGGAAAACCGCTGGAAGTCATGACCGTACAGCTTGAAGGCCCGCGGGCCGGCGAGGTTCTGGTCGAGGTCAAGGCGACCGGCATCTGCCACACCGACGATTTCACGCTGTCTGGCGCCGATCCGGAGGGCCTGTTTCCGGCAATCCTCGGCCATGAGGGTGCCGGCATCGTCGTCGATGTCGGACCGGGCGTCACTTCGGTCAAGAAGGGCGACCACGTCATTCCGCTTTATACGCCGGAATGCCGTGAATGCCCGTCCTGCCTGTCGCGCAAGACCAACCTCTGCACGGCGATCCGCGCCACCCAGGGCCAGGGCCTGATGCCGGACGGCACGAGCCGCTTTTCGATCGGCAAGGACAAGATCCATCACTACATGGGCTGCTCGACCTTTGCCAATTACACGGTGCTGCCGGAGATTGCCGTTGCCAAGGTCAATGCCGACGCCCCCTTCGACAAGATCTGCTATATCGGCTGTGGGGTCACCACCGGCATCGGTGCCGTCATCAACACCGCCAAGGTGGAGATCGGTGCCACGGCCATTGTCTTCGGCCTCGGCGGCATCGGTTTGAACGTTCTCCAGGGTCTCAGGCTTGCCGGCGCCGACATGATCATCGGTGTCGACATCAACAATGACCGCAAGGCCTGGGGCGAAAAGTTCGGCATGACGCATTTCGTCAATCCAAAGGAGGTCGAGGGCGACATCGTGGCCTATCTCGTCAACCTGACGAAGCGCGGCGCCGACCAGATCGGCGGTGCCGACTATACCTTCGACTGCACCGGCAACACGAAGGTAATGCGCCAGGCGCTGGAAGCCAGCCATCGCGGCTGGGGCAAGTCGATCGTCATCGGGGTGGCCGGTGCTGGCCAGGAGATCTCGACGCGTCCGTTCCAGCTGGTGACCGGCCGCAGCTGGATGGGCACGGCCTTCGGCGGCGCGCGCGGGCGAACCGACGTGCCGAAGATCGTCGACTGGTACATGGAAGGCAAGATCGAGATCGATCCGATGATCACCCATACAATGCCGCTCGAGGACATCAACAAGGGCTTCGAACTTATGCATTCCGGTCAAAGCATCCGCGGCGTGGTGATCTATTGATCTCGAGTCTTATTGCAAATCGATCTGGCATTGCAGCCCGCCGATCGATAGATACGGCTGCAATCAGCACTGAAACCCGCTTCCGGGCGTACCGCGCGTGCCGAAAAATCCAAGTACCAGGATGTTTCGGAACTACGTCATCATCTACGATCGCTTGCCGGATGGCGCTGGCGTGGAACTCTTTTGCAGCGCGGTGCGCCACGAGACCACCATCGCTCTTTCGACGACTAGAAACGAACGACACATGCCGCAAATATATGTTGATGCAGACGCCTGCCCCGTGAAGCCGGAAATCCTGAAGGTTGCCGAACGTCACGGCATCGAAGTAACCTTCGTCGCCAATTCCGGCCTGCGGCCATCACGTGATCCTATGGTCCGAAACGTCATCGTCTCCAATGCCTTCGATGCTGCCGACAACTGGATTGCGGAGCACGCGACCAACAGCGACGTTGTGGTGACCGCGGACGTGCCGCTCGCCGTGCGGTGCGTTGCGGGCGGTTCGCTGGTCTGCGGCCCCACCGGCCGCGTTTTCGACGACACAAATATCGGAATGGCGAGCGCCATGCGCGATCTCGGCGCACACCTGCGGGAAACCGGCGAAAGCAAGGGTTATAATGCCGCCTTCAGCCCGAGGGACCGCTCGCGGTTCCTAGAAACCTTCGATCGTCTTTGCCGTCGCTCCAAGGCGGCAGCCACAGGAACGGGAGATCAAAAGTGAACATCATTTCCCAAGCGACCGCCTTCGGAGGCATGCAGGGCGTGTATTCGCACGAATCGGAATCCTGCAAATGCGAGATGACTTTCGCAGTCTTTGCGCCGCCGAAGGCCATCAAGGAGCCCTGCCCGGTTCTATGGTATCTTTCCGGTCTCACCTGCACGCATGCCAACGTCATGGAAAAAGGCGAGTACCGGCGCATGGCGGCCGAGTTCGGCCTGATCATCGTCTGCCCGGACACGAGCCCGCGCGGCAACGATATTCCCGACGAGCTCACCAACTGGCAGATGGGCAAAGGCGCGGGCTTCTATCTTGATGCCACAGAAGAGCCCTGGGCAGAAAACTATCGGATGTACACCTACATTACCGAGGAGCTGCCGACCCTCCTCGCCAAGCAATTTCGCGTAGACATGAGCCGCCAGGGAATCTTTGGTCATTCGATGGGCGGTCATGGAGCGCTGACGATGGCGCTGAGGAATCCGGACCGCTTCAGGAGCTGCTCGGCGTTTGCGCCGATCGTCGAGCCATCGACTGCCGATTGGTCGGCGCCGGCATTCGAAAAGTATCTTGGTTCCGATCGCGCGGCCTGGCGCAACTACGACGCATGCGCCTTGGTAAGCGACGGCGCACGCTTCCCGGAATTTCTGATCGACCAGGGGAAGGCTGACGGCTTCCTGGAAAATGGCCTGAGGCCGTGGCTCTTCGAAGAGTCGATCAAGGGCACGGACATCAAGCTCACGCTGCGGATGCATGAGCGCTACGACCACTCCTACTATTTTATCTCCACCTTCATGGATGATCACCTGACGTGGCACGCCGAGCGGCTCGCATAAGGAACACAAGGACGGGTGGCATGGCAGCTATCCCGGTTCCAACCTTGCAACGGCACTCAAACCGAGCCTATGAGCAACAACGCAGACGACTGCGGCGCCCGTTCTACTGTGGGCGCAAACGTCGCGGGGACGGCCTCGCTCTTTAAAAAGGAGAGTAAGATGGCCTGGTTTCTGCTGATTCTTGCAGGTCTTTTTGAATGCGGCTGGGCAATCGGCTTGAAATACACCGATGGCTTCACGCGGCCAATGCCGACGGTCCTGACCGTCATTTCCATGGTGATCAGCATTGTCCTGCTCGGTCTGGCGGTCAAGACGCTGCCGATCGGCACGGCCTATGCGGTCTGGACGGGTATAGGCACCGTCGGAACCGTGCTGCTCGGCATATGGCTGCTCGGCGATCCCGTCACAGCGGCCCGCCTCGGCTGCATCGCACTGATCATCGCCGGGATTGTCGGACTTAAACTGGCTGCATGACCAAGACTGCCGCGGAAAGAACCCGCGGCAGTCTTCTCAGGCGTTGCGATTGTCGAGCGAAAAGGCGCCTGCACCGGAAAAAACCAGGAACAGGAAGACGAAGCAGTAGAGGATTGCCGATTCTCCCTGATTGACTGACGGATAAAAACCCAGGGGCATATGCGCCATGAAATAGGCAACAGCCATCTCTCCGCTCAGGATGAAAGCGACCGGACGTGTCAGGAATCCGACGAGAATGGCCAGGCCGCCGACGAATTCAAGAAGCGCCGCGACGAGCATGAGCGGCGGAAGCGGGCCGCCCTCTCCCTGCGGAATCGGGAATGCGAACAACTTCATCGTGCCGTGCTCGATGAACAGAAGCGCAGTGGCGATCCGAAGAGCGGCCAGCGCGTAGGGTTGATAGACGCTCAAACGTTCGAAAACGGACATTCAGACTCTCCCTTGAGATAAGACGGTTGAGCGTTAGTCCCTAAACGAGAGGAATGAACACACGGATCGTTGACATGTATTCACTTCCTGTTGATTTCGCATGATTTTCACGATGCTCACGTCTTAGAGCGGAATATTGTCGTGCTTCTTCCAGGGGTTCGAGAGATCCTTGTTGCGCAGCATCTTCAGACCGCGCGCCAGGCGGCGGCGCGTCGAATGCGGCATGATCACCTCGTCGATATAGCCACGCTCGGCCGCGACAAACGGCGACAGGAAGCGGTCCTCGTACATCTTTGTGTGTGCCGCTATCTTTTCCGGATCGGTAATATCCTTGCGGAAGATGATCTCGACTGCGCCCTTCGCACCCATCACTGCGATCTGCGCCGTCGGCCACGCATAGTTCAGATCGCCGCGCAAATGCTTGGAGGCCATGACGTCGTAAGCCCCGCCGAACGCCTTGCGGGTGATGACAGTCAGCTTCGGCACGGTCGCCTCCGCATAGGCAAAAAGCAGCTTTGCCCCATGCTTGATGAGACCGCCATATTCCTGCGCCGTGCCTGGTAGAAAGCCCGGAACATCGACGAAGGTAACGATCGGAATACCGAAGCAATCGCAAAAGCGCACAAAACGCGCGGCCTTGCGTGATGCATCGCTATCGAGCACGCCGGCAAGCACCATCGGCTGGTTTGCCACAAAGCCGACAGTCGAGCCCTCGACGCGCCCAAAACCGCAGACGATGTTCTTGGCGAAGCTTGCCTGGATCTCAAAAAAATCGCTGTCGTCAGCAACCTTGTGGATCAGCTCCTTGATGTCATACGGCTTGTTGGCATTGGCCGGGATGAGAGTGTCCAGCGATTGATCCCCATCCGTCACCGACTGGTAACATTCGATCTCCGGCACCGGTGACGTATTGGAAAGCGGCAGGAAATCGACGAGGCGGCGGACCTGCAGCAATGTATCGACATCGTTGTCGTAAGCGCCGTCAGCGATTGACGAACGGGTCGTATGAATAAAGGCGCCGCCGAGTTCCTCGGAGGTCACTGCCTCGTTGGTGACGGTCTTGACGACATCCGGACCGGTCACGAACATGTAGGAGGTGTCGCGCACCATGAAGATGAAATCGGTCATCGCAGGCGAATAGACGTCGCCGCCGGCACATGGGCCCATGATCACGGAAATCTGCGGAATGACGCCGGAAGCCAGCACATTGCGCTGGAAGACTTCGGCATAGCCGCCGAGCGCAGCAACCCCCTCCTGAATGCGCGCGCCGCCCGCATCATAGATGCCGACGATGGGAGCGCGATTCTTCAGCGCCATGTCCTGCACCTTCATGATCTTCTCGGCATGCGCCTCGGAAAGCGAGCCGCCAAACACGGTAAAATCCTTGGCGAAGACGAAGACGGGCCGACCGTTGACAGTTCCCCAGCCCGTGACGACGCCGTCGCCGGCAATCCGGCTCTTGTCCATGCCGAAGTCCGTCGAGCGATGCTCCACGAACATGTCAAACTCCTCGAAAGTGTTTTCATCGAGGAAGATGTCGATCCGTTCGCGTGCCGTCAGCTTGCCGCGCTTGTGCTGCGCTTCGATGCGCGCCTTTCCGCCGCCCTGCCGGGCAATCCCCCGGCGCCGCTCCAGCTCGTCGAGAACTTCCTTCATGAAATCTCCCCTCGCCGCTCGATTGCGGCTTGATCTTCAGCCTCGGCCGGTATTGAGCTTGAAGGCCGAGCGGACTCGCGCGGCGATATCCTCCGCCAGAATCTGATCCGCCATAGTCCGATCGTTGGCAGTGCTGGTCACCTCGAACGAGCTGACGGCGACGACCGAGCCCTCGTCGACGGACGCCGCATCGATACTGATCTTGGCGATATTTCTGTTCTTGTCGAAGCCTGTGACTTTCTGGAGGGAAACGATGCGAACCGTCAGCACGACTCGCGGATAGACCTCGGTTCGAACCGTCGCATTGATGGCGGCATTGATGCGGTCGCCGACGCCTGAAAGAAGTTCGGGCGGCGTATTGGGACCGCCGAGAACCACGGCACTGCGGACATCGTAGATAGGAGCGGCGGGCTCATCGGAGGTCAGGCCCATGCAGGACGTCAGCACGGTACAGACCAGGGCCAGCTGACAAAAAAGCGACCTGAACCAATTCATGCTGAATTCCGCACCTCTCCCGCTCGGAGTCGCAGACTTCGACATAATGGCTGTCAAAGCAATATGTTTCAGGCTTTTAGCGCCAAAAAAACCTGCGCCGCTGCCTTGAATTCCTCAAAGCGCTTGGCACGGCGCAGTTCGCCCTCCTCGTCGCGGCCCCAATGCTCGATTGTCCAGTCCTCGTCGAGATGGGCAAGCGACCAGACCTCGTCCATGGTCAGACGGCGCTCGGCGAACGCCAGCGCCAGAAGGGCCGACCCGGTTAGTGTCGTCATAGTGTGAAGAGAGGCAAGTGCCAGCGCACTGTCGTGTCTGCGCAACGAGACGTCGAAGGCTGCGACCGCTTCGCGCGGCTGCTCGTGATGCATCACGCCTTCGATGAGGATGAAGCGCGCACCGAGATCATTCGCCGCCCAATCGAGAACCGGGTCCCACTGCTCTGTCTGGCGCTGCACCAGAAGTTCCGGTCCTTCGGCGCGATAGCAGAGAAGATCAGTCGAGGAAAACCGCAAGATGTCTTCGAAGACGGCTTGCGTATCCATCGCGACGCCGTCGAGCGCGGTATTGACGAGGCGCGTGACGGGCATGGTCGCCGGATCGATTTTTTCCGCCTGTGCATCCCACTCTGAGGCAATGAGGTCGGCCAGGGCCTTTACCGGCACTGCCAGAACCTGTTTGGCCGGCGTGCGCACGACCTTGCCGTCAAGCTCGATTGCGAAGCCATCGTCCCGCTCGGCAACCGCAACATCCTTGTAGAAGCGTTTCGGCAGCGGTCTTTTCATCTGGATCTGCGCGCGGCGGATCGGATCGGGGTGGCTCAGTCCTTCGGAAAGATCGTTCAGCAGGTCGCGCATGGCGTCACCTCAAAAATGGTCAAGCACGTCATTCGGATGGTAAGCGATAATATCGGCTCCAGCGCCAATCAGTTCGTCAATGCTAGCATAGCCCCAGGATACACCAATTGCCCTTGCGCCCGCAGCCTTTGCCATCTGCATATCGTAGATAGCGTCGCCAATGACGATGGCATCAGCGGCCTTCATGCCGGCCTCGTCGCAGCATTCGGTTACCATGGCCGGATGCGGCTTCGACGGACAATCGTCGGCCGTCCGAGAGACGATGAAATGCGGCGTGAAGCCATGTGTTTCCAGGACATTGACAAGCCCGCGGCGCGACTTTCCGGTAACGGCGCCGATCAGAATGTCCTCCCTTGCTGCGAGCCTGTCTATCATCGGCTTAATCCCGGCGAAAAGCGGCACATCCATGCCGGGCTCGTGCCTTACGTCCATGTAGATCGACCTGTAGTGCGCCGTCATTGCAATCGCCTCGTCATCGACATGCAGCTTGCCCTGCATGCGGGCAATCGCGATGTCGAGGGTCAGACCGATGATCGATTTTGTTTTGGAAACATCCGGCCATGGATGACCGAATTGAACGAAGGTTCTGGCCATCACCTCATGGATCAGCGCGGCACTGTCGACCAAGGTGCCGTCGCAATCGAAGAGAACAAGCCTCATTCGTCAATCCTCTCCGCACCGGCAAGATCAAGGCCGAGAAGGTTCCATGTCTGCACCATATGCGGTGGCAGCGGCGCCGTGATGCGCAGGCGTCCGCCTGCAGGATGCGGGATATCGATATGACGGGCATGCAGGTGCAGCCGCTTCTGGATGCCGCCGGGAAAGTCCCAGTTCGGATCGTCGATGAAGTATTTCGGGTCGCCGATGATCGGATGGCCGATATGCAGCGCATGAACGCGAAGCTGGTGCGTACGGCCGGTGTATGGCTCCATCTCGAGCCAGGCCAGGTTTTGCGCCGCCGTCTCGATCACGCGATAATAGGATACGGCATGATCGGCGCCCTCCTCGCCGTGCTTGGCAACGCGCATGCGATCGCCATCGGCAGTCGCTTCTTTGACGAGCCACGTGGAGATCTTGTCCTCATGCTTGCGTGGTACGCCCTTCACCAGCGACCAATAGGTCTTCTTGGTGTCACGTTCGCGAAAGGCAGCCGTCAGCTTCTGAGCGGCACCGCGCGTGCGGGCAATGACGAGCACGCCCGATGTGTCACGGTCAAGGCGGTGCACGAGCCGCGGCTTCTCGCCCTTCGGACTCGTCCACGCCTCCAGCATCTGGTCGATATGCCGGGTCAGACCGGATCCACCCTGCACGGCAAGTCCGGCGGGCTTGTTGAGGACGATCACCTTGTCGTCCTCGTGCAACACCATGCGCTGCAGAAGTTCGTAATCGCTGGAATGCTTCAGATCCTTCCCGGCTATCGGGCCGTTCTTGACCTTCGCATCGACATCGAGCGGCGGCACGCGAACCGTCTGGCCGGGCTGCACGCGCGCATCGGTTTTTACCCGTCCACCGTCAACGCGGACCTGGCCTGAACGCAGGAGCTTCTGAAGCTGGCCGAAGCCGAGGCCCGGGAAATGGATCTTGAACCACCGGTCGAGCCGCATGCCCGCCTCGTCGGCATCCACTTTGATATGTTCGATTCCGGCCATTCTTGTTCTTTCGGAAAAATCTTGGTCGCGCCACGGGCGCAGTTGCCGGTGGCTTTAGAGCATTTTTCTCCGCGCGGAAACTGCCTTTCAGATCAAAGCACGCACGAGAGCAAGACCCGCCATGACGGAGGCCATCGAAAGCCCGACGCTTGCGGCGACATAAAGCCCGCCGGCAACTGCCTCGCCCCGTTCGAAAAGCGAGATCGCATCCAGAGAAAAGGCGGAAAAGGTCGTAAAGCCGCCCAGGAAGCCGGTGATGAGAAGCAGGCGCATCTCGACGGAGGCGTTGAACCGGCGCGCAATCATTTCGGCAAAGACGCCAATGGCGAAACAGCCAACGACATTGACAATCAGCGTACCCCAGGGAAAGCCCGGCCCCAGCAGCCGCAGCGACCACTGGCCGACATAATATCTCAAAAGGGAGCCGATAGCGCCGCCGGCGCCGACAAGAAGAGCCTGGATCATCACTCTGGTTTACCTGACGAATTGATCGATTCCAATCGGATGACAGGAAATCCTGCCGTTCAATCAAATGCGAATGATTTCCTTAGCCGCACACCAACCGGCGATGTGTATTAAGCGTCCCATGACACAGGTCGTCACCATATCCGCGAGCACCGCCGCTGCCGCTTTCGAAACGCTGAGGATTGCTCCTCGCGTGCCGACCAGCATGGCGGCAAAGGAAGCGCGCCGGATCGCAGAGCGTCAGCTCAAGGACCGACATGACCAGGAGTTGAACGAAACGGCCAGCATCATTCAATCCACCGAAGTGGCGCTCGACTTGATGGCCAAAGGCAACAAGCAGCCGCAGGCAGGATTGCCGCAGGCATTGAAATCCTACGAGGATTTTTGAATTCATTACCTTGGAAAAGCGGCCCGCAGCACTGCCGCAGGCCTGTTTCTGGTTATTTGCCCTGGGCCGAAAGCACCTTAAACGTCACGTCCATCTTGCCCGCCTTCTCAAATATGAGCGTCACCGGCACGCTCTCGCCCTGCTTGAAAGGCGCCTTCACCTTCTGGAACATCAGATGCAGGCCGCCGGGCGCTAGCTTCACCGTCCCGCCCGCCGGAATGGCAATCCCATCCTTCAGTTCACGCATCTTCATGACGTTGTTCTGCATGGCCATTTCGTGCATCTGTACTTCGCCAGCAGTCGGCGAGGAAACTTCGACGAGCCTGTCGTCGGTCTTGCCGTTGTTCTTGACGGTAAAGAAGCCGCCGCCGACCGGCTGGCCTACCAGCATTGCCTTTGCAAAGGCGTCGGACACTTCAAGGTCGCCGACTGTTGCAATGCCGCCTGCTGCAGCATTCACGTCCATCCCGGCCATGTCGCCATGGTCATGGCCATTGCCGCCGCCGGCAACGACCTTCAGCAAGGGCGCCGGGTCCTTGAGCTTATGGGGATCGCCGCCATCGGTTGCGACCTGGTCCCATGCCTCGGTCGCATCGCCGCAAAGCTGCTTTACCGGAAAGGCCAGCGAGGTTCCGGCATCCACCCCCGAAACCTTTCCCTGGATCACGAATGTATCGTAAAAATCGTCCGAGAGGTTGCCTCCCTTCCAGCGGATTTCGACGACGCCGGATTTCACTTTGGTGCCGTGATTGTCGTAGTTCTTCTGATAGTCGCCCTTGATCACTTCAAGTTCCCAGCCGGCCTTTGGCTGCGGCTTGGCGAATACGAAGCCTTCCGGCAGCTTCACCTGCACTTCGTTGGTGGGCTTGCCCTCACAGCCATGCGGCACCTGCAGAGTTGCGAGGAATGTCTTTTCCTGTGGGGCTTCGGGATCAAGAAAGGTGACATGCGCCTGCGCTGCAGTGAATACGGCTGCGGAAATCAGAGCCGCAGCGCTGAGTGTCTTGATTGTCTTCATCGGGTATCTCCTCGCCGGCTGCTGCTCGCAATGGCTAGCGCGCCGGCATTGTCCTGTCATTATCGGTGGTGGCTGGAGATCAGGCCTGAACCGGCGGTGCCCTGGACTTCGGCCGTTCGACGGCGTGGCCTCCGATGGGGGTGTCCGCGACAGCCGGAGAGTTATGGAGTGTTGCGAATTCGAGATGCAGCCAGGAGCCGTAGTCCGGCACCGGCAGGATGACGAAAGCCCAAAGCCGGCAGACTTCGCAACTCGGCTTCAGCGGCACTGTCTTGTCGCTGCCGTCGTTAACGGTCACGCAAAGCGAGGCGTAAGTGCCGTCCGGCAGCACGTAGGCGGCGCTGTTATAGTCAGCGTCCGCCGCAGCCGCCTGCGGCGCCTGGTGCGCAAGGCCAAGCATAAGCAAGCTCAGCGCGCAGACAACGCGCGTCAGCATGCTAAGGTTTTGGCCCGTCTTTTCCATCTGATCCTCTCTAGCGGATTTCGCGATTAAGCACTTTATCCGAAAAAAGCAAAAGCCCATTTGACGCAGATCACACTTTGCCGAATGGCGGCGCGACAAAAATTTGTTCGGCGGCGACATTCCCCCTTGCCAAGAGCCTTCTCCGCCGGATAATTGCGGCACCCTGTTGGGAGAATCCGGTCTGAAGGCGGCCGGTGCCGAAGGAGCAACCGCCCCGGAAACTCTCAGGCCAAAGGACCAGCAAGGGGCAGACGGAACTCTGGAGAGAAGCGTTGTCGAAGCGCTCGCCGAAGGGATAACAATCTCAGGCACAGGGACAGAGGGGGCTCGAAAGCAAGGCGGAGCCGCGCCTTCAGATAGAGCCCGCGCGTCAAATTCCACGCGCTAACCCCGGAGGCGTCGTTGGACGATACTGCTGCCCTCAAGAAAACTCCGCTGCACGCGCTGCATCTTTCGCTCGGTGCCCGCATGGTGCCCTTCGCAGGCTACGAAATGCCGGTGCAGTATCCGGCCGGCGTGCTGAAGGAACACCTGCAGACACGCGCCGGCGCCGGTCTCTTCGACGTCTCCCACATGGGCCAGGTCGTCGTAAGAGCGAAATCCGGCAGATATGAAGATGCCGCTCTCGCACTCGAAAGCCTGGTGCCGGTCGACATTCTCGGCCTCGCCGAAGGCCGCCAGCGCTACGGCTTCTTCACCGACGAAAACGGCGGCATTCTCGACGACTTGATGATCACCCATCTGGACGACCATCTCTTCGTCGTCGTCAACGCCGCCTGCAAGGAGGCCGATGTCGCGCACATGCAGAAGCACATCGGCGACCGCTGCGACATAACCCTTCTCGACCGCGCTTTGGTCGCGCTGCAAGGTCCGCGCGCCGTCGACGTGCTGGCTGAACTGTGGGCGGATGTGGCGGCGATGAGATTCATGGACGTGCGCCACTGCCGCCTGCACGACATATCCTGTCTCGTCTCCCGCTCCGGCTACAGCGGCGAGGACGGCTTCGAGATCTCCGTACCCGCTGACAAGGCCGAGGATGTCGCCGGGCGGTTGCTCGAACATCCCGATGCACAGCCGATCGGGCTCGGTGCCCGCGATTCGCTGCGTCTTGAGGCCGGGCTCTGCCTCTACGGCAACGACATCGACACTACCACGACGCCGATCGAGGCAGCGCTCGAATGGGTCATACAGAAGGCTCGCAGGACGGGCGGAGCGCGCGCTGGGGACTTTCCGGGTGCAGCACGCATTCTCAATGAACTCGACAATGGTGCCGCACGCCGCCGCGTTGGCCTGAAGCCGGAAGGCAAGGCGCCAGTGCGCGCCCATTCGAAGCTTTATGCGGATGCCGAAGGCAAGACCGAGCTCGGCGAAGTCACCTCGGGCGGCTTCGGCCCGAGTGTCGAAGGTCCGGTTGCCATGGGCTATGTGCCGGTTTCGCATGCCTCCGTTGGAACCCAAGTTTATGCTGAGGTACGCGGAAAGTATCTCCCCGCCACGGTTGCCGCCCTGCCCTTCATCACGCCGACCTATAAACGCTAAGATTTTTCCGGAGAGGAACTAGACCATGCTGAAATTTACCGAAGAACATGAATGGCTGAAGCTCGAAGACGGCGTGGCAACGGTCGGCATTACAGAATATGCCGTCGAGCAGCTCGGCGACCTCGTTTTCGTCGAATTGCCGGAAGTGGGCGCAAGCTTCTCCAAGAATGACGATGCAGCCACCGTCGAATCCGTGAAGGCTGCCTCGGAAGTCTATTGTCCCCTCGACGGCGAGATCACCGAAGTCAACGAAGCGATCACTGCCGATCCGTCGCTGGTCAATTCCGACCCGCAGGGCGCCGGATGGTTCTTCAAGCTGAAGCTCAAGAATCCGGCCGATGCCGATGGCCTGCTTGACGAAGCAGCCTATAAGGAGCTCACTGCGCAATGACGACGCCGACAGAATTCCAGTTTACCGACTACCAGCCCTACGACTTTGCCAACCGCCGCCATATCGGCCCGTCACCGGCCGAAATGGACGACATGCTGAAAGTCGTAGGCTACAACAGCCTCGACAGCCTGATCGACGCGACCGTGCCCTCTTCGATCCGCCAGAAGGCGGCGCTTGCGTGGGGCGCGCCGATGACGGAGCGCGAGGCGCTCGACAAGCTGCGCGAGACCGCCAACAAGAACAAGGTCCTCGTTTCCCTGATCGGCCAGGGCTATTACGGCACGATCACGCCGCCGGTCATCCAGCGCACCATTCTCGAAAACCCGGCCTGGTACACGGCCTACACGCCTTACCAGCCGGAGATCAGCCAGGGCCGACTGGAAGCGCTTTTGAACTACCAGACGATGATCTGCGACCTGACCGGTCTCGACGTCGCCAACGCTTCGCTTCTCGACGAGGCGACTGCTGCTGCCGAAGGCATGGCGATTGCCGAGCGCGTCGCGAAGTCGAAGGCCAAGGCCTTCTTCGTCGATGCCGCCTGCCATCCGCAGACGATCGCACTCATCGAAACCCGCGCCGAACCGCTCGGTTGGACCGTCATCGTCGGTGACCCCTTCAAGGACCTCGATCCTGTGGACGTCTTCGGCGCCATCTTCCAGTATCCGGGCACGCATGGGCACATACATGATTTCACGGGCCTGATTTCGCGCCTGCACCAGACGGGCGCGATCGCCGTCGTCGCAGCCGATATTCTCGCGCTGACGCTTCTGAAGTCGCCGGGGGAAATGGGCGCCGATATTGCAATCGGCTCCTCACAGCGCTTCGGCGTTCCGGTCGGCTACGGCGGACCGCATGCGGCCTTTATGTCGGTCAAGGATGCGCATAAGCGCTCCATGCCCGGCCGTCTCGTCGGCGTCTCGGTCGATGCCCGCGGCAATCGCGCCTATCGGCTGTCGCTGCAGACCCGCGAACAGCACATCCGCCGCGAAAAGGCGACATCGAACATCTGTACGGCGCAGGTGCTGCTCGCCGTCATGGCCTCGATGTATGCGGTTTTCCATGGTCCCCAGGGCATCAAGGCGATCGCCCAGCAGATCCACCAGAAGGCCGTGCTGATGGCCAAGGGCCTCGAAAAGCTCGGTTACAGGATAGAGCCTGAGACTTTCTTCGACACGCTCACTGTCGATGTCGGCCACATGCAGGGCCTCATCCTGCGCGCGGCCGTCGCCGAGGGTATCAATCTGCGCAAGGTCGGCACGACGAAGATCGGCATGAGCCTCGATGAACGTACGCGTCCCGCGACGCTCGAAGCCGCCTGGCGCGCCTTCGGCGGCAATTTCGCCGTCGCCGATTTCGAGCCGTCCTACCGGCTGCCGAAGGATCTGCTGCGCACAAGCCAATACCTGACGCATCCGATCTTCCACATGAACCGCGCCGAAAGCGAGATGACCCGATACATCCGCCGGCTCTCCGACCGGGACCTCGCGCTCGATCGCGCGATGATCCCGCTCGGCTCCTGCACCATGAAGCTCAACGCTACGGCGGAAATGCTGCCGATCACCTGGCCGGAATTTTCCGATATCCATCCTTATGCTCCGGTCGATCAGGCGCTCGGCTACCGCGAAATGATCGACGATCTGACGGAAAAACTCTGCGCCGTGACCGGCTACGACGCCTTCTCCATGCAGCCAAATTCAGGCGCGCAGGGCGAATATGCCGGCCTGCTCACGATCCGAAACTACCATATAGCCAATGGCAACGGCCATCGCGACGTCTGCCTGATCCCGACTTCGGCACATGGCACGAACCCCGCCTCCGCGCAGATGGCCGGCATGAAGGTCGTCGTCGTCAAGGTTCGCGGAAACGGCGACGTCGACATGGACGACTTCCGAGCCAAGGCGGAAGAGCATGCGGATCATCTCTCTTGCTGCATGATAACCTATCCTTCGACGCACGGCGTATTCGAGGAAACGGTGAAGGAGATCTGCGATCTCGTGCATAAGCATGGCGGCCAGGTCTACCTCGACGGCGCCAACATGAACGCCATGGTCGGCTTGTCGCGTCCCGGTGACATCGGTTCCGACGTCAGCCACCTCAATCTTCACAAGACCTTCTGCATCCCGCACGGGGGCGGCGGCCCGGGCATGGGCCCGATCGGCGTCAAGGCCCATCTGGCGCCTCATCTGCCCGGCCACCCGGAAACGGACGGCCGCTCAGGTGCCGTCTCGGCAGCGGCCTTCGGCTCGGCCTCGATCCTGCCGATCTCCTGGAGCTATGTGCTGATGATGGGCGGCGAAGGCCTGACGCAGGCAACCAAGGTTGCGATCCTAAACGCCAACTACATAGCCGCCCGCCTGAAGGACGCCTACGGGGTTCTCTACAAGTCCGAAAGCGGCCGCGTCGCGCATGAATGCATCATCGACACGCGTCCGCTTTCCGATAGCGCAGGTATCACGGTCGACGACATCGCCAAGCGGCTGATCGACTGCGGCTTCCATGCCCCGACCATGAGTTGGCCGGTCGCCGGCACGCTGATGATCGAGCCGACCGAGTCCGAAACCAAGGCCGAGCTCGACCGCTTCTGCGAGGCAATGCTGGCGATCCGGGAGGAGGCCCGTGCTATCGAGGAAGGTCGCATGGACAAGGTCAACAACCCGCTGAAGAACGCCCCGCACACGGTGGAAGACCTCGTCGGCGAATGGGACCGCCCCTACAGCCGCGAACAAGCCTGCTTCCCGCCCGGCGCCTTTCGTGTCGACAAATACTGGTCCCCGGTCAACCGTGTAGACAATGTGTACGGAGACAGGAATCTCGTTTGCACCTGCCCGCCGGTGGAAAGCTACGCAGAAGCTGCGGAATAGAAGTCGGCGGGATCAAGTTCGAGCCGGTCGATCCGGTGAACGATTGCAGCAACGCATGCCCTGAACCTGACGGGGGCCTGAAGGCTACCCGTCCGAGGAACCTTCAGGCGAAGTTCAAGGAGCGCGTTTAGGAATTTGCGGGGGCCGATCTGACCTCTGCCCGCCGGCTCAGGGAACGATGCCGCGGCAGGCCCACGCAACATTTGCGAACGACCTTGGACCATCGGATCGACCGGCCTCATACGCGTCGCGCACGGCAGCATCGATGCGCGCTCGCTCAGCGGCGTCGAGCGCCGCGACATATTTGCCAAGAGGTCCTTCGCCTGCAGCAATGGGTGCCCAGTAATCGTTAAAGTTTTGGTATTCCATGCGGATCATCAGCTGGGTTTCGGTAACTTCCAGCAGGCCTTGCTCCACAAAGGTCCGCTTCATTTCGCCAGGCTGCATCATCGGCTGAAAGCAGTAGCGATTGCGCAGTTGTCGCCCGGTCTCGCCGAGCGCCGCCACCGTGTCGACCATCATTCGCATACCGGGCATGCCGCCGACATGATCCAGACAGCTGCGGCGACTACCCCGCCCGGACGCGCGACCCGGGCCATCTCTGAAATGGCCCGGCCTGCCTCGGGCACGAAATGAAGCACGAGCAGCGCGAGCACGCGGTCGAACTCTCCGTCTTCGAAAGGCAAAGAGCAAGCGTCCGCCTGCCTGATCTTGATGCGCGCATCGGTATTGCGCCGGGTTGCTTCCTCAACGAAGACTGGCGAATAGTCGATGGCAGCGATCTCGCTAAGATCCGCGGCCTTGGCAAGGGCAAATGTCAGGCTGCCCGTGCCGCAACCGACATCAAGTATCTTCTCACCATCGGAAAGACCCGCAAACGCTATGAATGGCGACGCGAGCTTTTGGCTCCAGCGTCCCATGAGCTGCTCATAACCGGCCGCGTTGTAAACGTTAAAGCTTGAGGACATCGAAAGCTCCATCAGCCAGAGGAAAGGCAAATCATAACCGAGCATATGGCAGGGCGCCAAGCGGTCATTGACAGATGTCCGCCATATTGCCCCCCCGCGAGCTTTAGGGTAAAGGCCTCGCCCAGAGGCCCTTTCCCCATTCGAGAGCGTATATCCGACCTTGGTTGCCGCTATTGCTTCGAATTCTACCCTGGAAGCGCCGTATGCGGGAGGGGGCGACATACTTACCTCAAGCGATCGGGCGGCACCCTAGCGACCCTGTCAAATTTAAACGCGATAGGGATTTTTGGCGGGTTTAGCCAAACAATGGCCTCGGGCCGCCTCCCTGTAGACGGCAAATTGCGACCTCTTAATGTCATCGTTACGAGGCTTCACCGGCCTTATCGAACAGCGCCACCTTGCGGAAATCGAACTTTGCGAAAGCGGCGCGAAAATTCTCGCGCTTGGCAAGGAATATGCGCAAGCTTAGGCCGACTGGAAGCTTTCGAGGCAGGGCTTCTCAAATGGCCTTATGTCATCCACGACCGGGAAGCCCCACTCGCGGTCGTGGCAGTCGCAGTAATCTGGCGCCGTTGCGCACTAGCGACAACGAGGGCGGTCGTAGTGGCCGGGAATGGTTGTCGCGCTCATGCCGCCTTCACGAAATCGAGGGCGGAAACAGTGCGCTTCGGATCAATTTCATAGGTCTCGGCGGTCACGACCCCTTGCACGACGAAAGGGTCGGCGGCGACGCGCGCATCGTGCGCAGCACGACCTTCCCCATGAGCGATGATTGCGCCTCCCGCGGCGGACTGGAGCGAACCGACGCAGAGAAACACGCCATCGGCAAAACCGCGCGCGATCCAGGCATTATGCGCCGACATGAATTCCGGCGCGGCGGCGCGGTTCTCAGCAAATCTCAAGAAAGTGACGAACATCGATGCTCCTTAATTACTGGAATTGCGGGGACCTTCTGGCAGGGATGCTAGCCAGTGCTCGATCCCAGCGACTTCGTTGCAGATGAACGCCTCGTCCTTGAAGGCGGTCGCCAATACTGCCACCCCCTGCGACCAAGCCAAGAGATGCAGCGCCAGCACCTCTGCCCGATCAACTGCACCAAGGGCACGGATCTGTACGGCGAGCCAGTCGCGAAACAGGCCAAAAATCCCCGTCGCGTGGACCTGCGCGGCGTGGTCCAGCTTGGCGAGTTCTGAGCACAGCGTTCCCACAGGGCAGCCGAAGTTCATGATCTGGCTTCGGTTGGCGATTAGCATATGAATGAAGGACAGTATGCGCTCGCGCGGACCTTCGTTCTCGGTTTGCCAGCTGTCGAGCATCGCGCGTGTCCGCTCCATTCGATGGGCAATCACGGCATCCAGTATGTCGTCCTTGGTCTTGAAGTGGTGATAGAAGTTCCCGCGCGAGATGCCTACGGCTGCGGCAATGTCGGCAAAGGACGTAGCCTCGAATCCGCTCTGGTAGAAGAGGACATCCGCCTCTTTGACAATCAGGTCACGGGTTGAGGGTGCTGGCATTCATTTTCCAGGTCCTGTTTGATATGAAAAAACTAGGACGATCGTCCTAGTTCTGTCAAGACGAGAGCGTAAGGGGAGGCTCCTTGTCCCCCCGCGCCCTTCGCATACCGAATTGGACTTGCGACCTCAATCAACCCATTTTGCAAGGGTGGTTTGCGGTCCCACGGCTCGCAATTCAGCGCTGAGAGCCTCTATCTAAATGGCCTCCTGCCCTTGGAGGCGGTCACCGAATTTTCGGAAGTAGGCACGGGAGAACGCAGCAGAGCTGCCAGAACCGACTTGCCGTGCCACGCCTTCACTTTGCCCCCTATGGACAGCTTCGGCCGAGCAATGATCAGGCGCCATTCCGTCAGGTATGACCGGCGCCCGTAACACTTCAGGCAAGCAGAAGCCGTGCGGCAAAGCCGAGAACGACGGCGCCGAAGGCAATGACCAGCACCCCGGAAATGCGGCGGATCAGCAGCGTGAGATCGCTTGAAATCCTGTCGCGGGCGAGATTCACCGCCGCGCTCAGCGCCATCCACCACGCCATGGCCCCGAAAAACACGCCGATGACGATCGATGCCACCTCGGTGACGGTATTGCCATCGACCAAACCAAGTCCAGCAAAGAGGGCTCCGAAGGACAGCAGCGCGCCGGGGTTCGAAATCGCCAGCAGAAAGGTCGAGGCGATCGTGCGCAAGAGATCGCGGGTACCGACCTGCAAGGCGCCGGCGGGCGGCGTCATGAGGTCGCGGATGCCGAGAAAGATCAAAAGCGCACCGCCGGCCGCGGCAATCGGTAGCGAATAGTCATCGACGATATCCGAAACCATCGCAACACCGGCGGCCGCGACTAGCCCATAACAGGCATCGCCAAGAGCGGCCCCAATGCCGATCGCTGCACCCGATCCGAAACCTCGATGGAGGCTGCGGTTGATGCAGAGCGTCGCGATCGGTCCCGGCGGCACTGTGATGATGAGGCCGAGGAGCGCGCCTTTGGCAAAGAGCAGAAACAGCGTTTCGATGATCATAAGGTAGAAACTGTTTCGCTGCCTGAAAGGGACAAATCAAAAACAACAAAGCCGCCATCGCTGGCGGCTTTCGGTCGCGGCCTTGAAGCGTTCAGTGCGCGGCGGGGACTACCGCGTCGCCGCGCGCGGCAAGTGCTGCGAGATCGGCAGGCTTGAGTTCGACGGATTCGCCGCAGCCGCAGGCCGATGTCTGGTTCGGATTCGTGAAAGTGAAGCCCGAGCGCAGCGTCGTGGTCTCGAAGTCCATTTCCGTTCCAAGCAGATAGAGGACTGCAGAAGGCTCCACCCAAACCTTCGCGCCGTCGCGTTCGATCAGGTCGTCCTTGGCATTGGGTTCGGTCACCAGCTCGATGGTATACTCCATCCCGGCGCAACCGCCCTTCTTGATGCCGACACGGATGCCCTTGGCCTCCGGCCCCGAATTTTCAACGATTGCCTTCACGCGCGCCGCGGCCGTGCCGGTCATGCTCATCACTGCAAAGCCCATCGGCTCATTCTCCTTCCACACCGGGGTCAAGATCCGGCGCTTCGTCCTTTTAATCTAGGCAGTTGTGCCTAATGCTTCAATCCCTTAATCAAGGGCGAATTCGTCCTGCGCCATTTCATTTGACACATGTCCTCTCAGCGCCAGAAGTTTGGGCGTTGAGGCAGAGCCAGAAACAGGAGCCAACTTGCGGGCGAGGAGTGAGCCGCTGCTTGCTCCGGGCCAAGGTACGTCGGAAAATTGCGACTTTCCTCGAGGCAAGGAAAGCTCTCGGTATCGGCCTTCTCCCATCGCACTCATTGAAGCCGGCCGCCCGCCCCTCAATACCAGCCGACGGCCACCTGCGCCT
Source organism: Rhizobium etli 8C-3 (assembly GCF_001908375.1). NCBI lineage: Bacteria > Pseudomonadati > Pseudomonadota > Alphaproteobacteria > Hyphomicrobiales > Rhizobiaceae > Rhizobium > Rhizobium etli. The sequence goes on from NZ_CP017241.1 coordinate 2,078,071, forward strand.
CTTCCGACATGCGCTCTGGCGTCCACGGTGGATCGAATGTCATTGCGACCTCGACGCCTGATACGCCTTCGACGGCGCCTACAGCATTTTCGACCCAGCCCGGCATTTCGCCGGCAACCGGGCAGCCCGGAGCCGTCAGCGTCATGACGATCTTCACCATGCGGTCGTCTTCGATATCGATCTTGTAAATCAGTCCGAGTTCAAAGATGTCGGCAGGAATTTCCGGATCGTAGACGGTTTTCAACGCGCCGATGACGTCGTCGCTGAGGCGCGCCAGTTCATCGGCAGGAATGCTCGAGTGCACGATGCCGTCGCGCACGTCGATCTTCTGTTCGCTTTCGTCCAGGCTCATACGGACACTCCTCATGCAAAGAACTTGCGCGCATATTCCAGCGCATCGGCCAAGGCATCGACCTCGGCACGTGTATTGTACATGCCGAAGGATGCACGGCATGTGGCGGTGACGCCGAAGCGTTTCAAGAGCGGCATGGCGCAATGCGTACCGGCACGCACGGCAACGCCCTGCCGGTCAATGACCATAGAAACGTCGTGAGCGTGAAGGCCGGCGAGTTCAAAGGCAAAAATGCTGCCTTTGCCGGGCGCCGTTCCGAAGACCCGCAGCGAGTTGATCGACCGCAGCCGTTCGGCAGCATAGGCCGTCAGGTCGGCTTCATGACGCGAAATCGCCTCGCGGCCAACTTTCTCCATATAATCCAGCGCATAGCCGAGGCCGATCGCCTGAACGATCGGCGGCGTCCCGGCTTCGAAGCGATGCGGCGGGTCATTGTAGGTGACCTCATCCTCGGTCACTTCGAAGATCATCTCGCCGCCACCCTGGAATGGGCGCATCTCGCGAAGCCGGTCCTTCTTGCCATAGAGCACGCCGATGCCCGAAGGACCGTAAAGCTTGTGGCCGGTCATGACGTACCAATCGCAGTCGATATCCTGGACATCGACCGGCAGGTGCACGGCACCTTGCGAACCGTCGATCAGGACCGGAATGCCGCGTTCATGAGCAATCCGGCAGACTTCCTTGACTGGAACGATCGTGCCAAGCGCATTCGACATATGCGTGATCGCGACGAGCTTGGTTCGCTCTGTGAGCCTCTTCTCGAAGTCCTCGATATGAAAGGCACCTTCTTCGTCCACCGGCACCCAGACCAGCTTGGCACCCTGCCGTTCGCGGATAAAATGCCAAGGGACGATGTTGGAGTGGTGCTCCATGATCGAGACGACGATCTCGTCATCCTCGCCGATCTTCGGCATGCCCCAGCCATGCGCGACCGTATTGATCGCCTCCGTCGAGGATTTCGTGAAGACAATGTCGTCGGTCGACGGTGCATTCAGAAAACGGCGCACCTTCTCGCGCGCCCCTTCGTAGGCTTCGGTTGCGGCATTGGAGAGAAAATGCAGGCCACGGTGCACATTCGCATACTCGGTCGAATAGGTCCGCGAGATGGCATCGATGACGGCCTGCGGCTTCTGCGCGGACGCGCCGTTATCGAGATAGACCAGTGGCTTGCCATAGACCTCCCGCGCAAGGATTGGAAAATCCTTGCGGATGGCTTCGACGTCATAGGTGGCTGCCGGTGCTATCTTGTCCATGGCGTTTATCCGATCAGGCGTATTTTTCGAGCCAGGCCGATATGACGCCTTCCAGCGCCTCGACCAGTGCTTCGTCTTCTAGTTCTTCGACGATCTCCGCAACGAAGGCATTGACGAGCATGGCGCGCGTCTTGTTCTCCGGAATGCCGCGCGCCATCATGTAGAAGAGATGATTGTCATCGATGTCGGTAACGGTCGCACCGTGGCCACACTGGACGTCGTCGGCGAAGATCTCAAGCTCCGGCTTTGTCGAGAAATCGGCGTCGTCCGACATCAGCAGCGTGTTGCAGGACATCTTAGCATCGGTCTTCTGCGCGTCGGGCGCAACCCGTATCATTCCCTGGAAGACCCCTTTGGCGCGGTCGAAGACGACATTGCGGATGACCTCCGTCGAACCGGTGTGCGGAACGTTGTGGCCAAGCACCATCGTCACGTCGGTATGCGTATCGCCACCGAGCAGGTTGATGCCTCGGAGCGTCAGGTCCGCACCCTCGCCCGTGACCGCAATATGCAGTTCCTGGCGCACGAGCTTTCCGCCAGCGTTGATGACAAAGAGCTTCAGCTTGGCATTGGCGCCGAGATCGATACGGATCTGGCCGAGGTGCGTGTCCTCGCGCCCTTGCTGCTGCAGGATGATCCAGGTAAGTTCCGTGCCCTCGCCGATCGTGATGTCACTGACATGGGACACGAGTGCAGCATCGCCGGTCACCGACAGGTGACGCTCGATCACGGTCGCCTTGACGTTCTCGCCGAAGGACACGGGTAGCCGTGTATGGACCTGCCCGCCGGCGTGAACGACATCGATCTCCAGCGGCTTGTCGAGCTCGGTCGTTGCGGGAATATCGACGACATAGCCGTCGCGCACGAAGCTGCCATTGATGCGACCGATGGCGTCGTCCGCCCCGAGCGCGCCGAGCGCGGCCGCAGCCGAACCGTCGATCAGGCGTTGCGCATAGCTGGAAATTTCTACGTCGTGAGCTCTTGCGCTCGGGTCCGCATGGCCCTGCACGATGGAAAGAACCGAAGAACCTTCGATCAAGGGCTCGATCGCTTTCGAGGCGGCGTCACCGGCTGTGGCCGGCACCTCGCGCAGCAGGTTCTTGAGGTCGGTATAGTGCCAAGCCTCGATCCGTCGTGTGGGCAGGCCACCCTTCTTCAGGTCATCCAGCAGCCGGTCGCGGGTCGCAGTCACGGCGCCGTCGCCTGGCAGTTCGCCGAATTGATTGTTAAAAGCCTCAACCAGCGCCGCTTCCGCGGCAGTCAGGCGGCTCGTCGTCTGCATGTTCATGAGACCCGTCCTTTCCGCCTGAATCAGGCTGCCGCTCCGATGATGTCGGCGTAGCCGTTGGCTTCGAGCTCATGCGCCAGCGTCTTGTCACCGGACTTGATCACCTGGCCCCTATAGAGGACATGAACGGTGTCTGGAACGATGTAATCAAGCAGGCGCTGGTAGTGGGTGATGACGACCACCGCGCGGTCTGGCGAGCGCAACGCGTTGACGCCATCGGCAACGATCTTAAGCGCGTCGATGTCGAGGCCGGAATCGGTCTCGTCGAGCACGCAAAGCTGCGGCTGGAGCAGGGCCATCTGCAGGATTTCGGCGCGCTTCTTTTCGCCGCCTGAGAAGCCGACGTTCAACGGGCGCTTCAGCATCTCCGTATTGATCTGCAGCTTGCCGGCGGCGTCCTTGACGAGGCGCATGAAATCGGGCGTCTTCAGCTCTTCTTCGCCGCGCGCCTTGCGCTGCTCGTTCATCGCGACCTTCAAGAACTGCATGGTGGCGACGCCGGGGATTTCAACGGGATACTGGAAGGCCAGGAAAATGCCCTTGGCAGCGCGCTCGGCAGCGTCGAGCTCGAGGATGCTGTCGCCGTTGTAAAGAATGTCGCCTTCGGTCACTTCATAGTCTTCCCGACCCGCGAGAATATAGGAGAGCGTCGACTTGCCAGAGCCGTTCGGGCCCATGATGGCAGCGACTTCCCCTGCCTTTACCGTAAGGTCCAGGCCGCGGATGATTTCGGTGCCGTCTTCGGCGATGCGGGCGTGCAGGTTTCTGATTTCAAGCATGGTTATGTCCCATAAAAAGCAATCGTAGAATGGCGCGCCGCGCGCACCATCGCGTAGTCGTTTCGGTTGGCGTCAGCCGACGCTACCTTCGAGCGAGATGCTGATGAGCTTCTGCGCCTCGACGGCGAATTCCATCGGCAGCTCCTGCAGGACTTCCTTGACGAAGCCGTTGACGATCAGCGCGATCGCCGCTTCTTCCGGAATGCCGCGCTGCAGGCAATAAAACAGTTGATCTTCTGAGATCTTCGAGGTCGTCGCCTCGTGCTCGAAATGTGCCGTCGAATTTTTCGCTTCAATGTAGGGCACGGTATGCGCACCGCACTTGTCGCCGATCAGCAGCGAGTCGCACTGGGTGAAGTTGCGCGCGTTCGATGCCTTGCGGTGGGCCGAAACCTGTCCGCGATAGGTGTTTTGCGACACGCCGGCTGCAATACCCTTGGAAATGATGCGGCTCGAGGTGTTTTTGCCGAGATGGATCATCTTGGTGCCGCTGTCGACCTGCTGATGGCCGTTTGACACGGCGATCGAATAGAATTCTCCACGGCTATCGTCGCCGCGCAGGATGCAGGACGGGTACTTCCAGGTGATGGCGGAGCCGGTCTCGACCTGCGTCCACGAGATCTTCGATCGGTCGCCCCGGCAATCGCCGCGCTTGGTGACAAAGTTATAGATGCCGCCCTTGCCCTGGGCATCGCCTGGATACCAATTCTGGACGGTGGAATACTTGATTTCGGCATCGTCCAGCGCAATCAGTTCGACGACGGCGGCGTGCAGCTGGTTTTCGTCACGCTGTGGCGCCGTACAGCCTTCGAGGTAGGAAACATAGGCGCCCTCTTCGGCGATGATCAGCGTGCGCTCGAACTGCCCGGTATTCTTCTCGTTGATGCGGAAATAGGTGGAAAGCTCCATCGGGCAGCGGACACCCTTGGGCACGAAGACGAAAGAACCGTCCGTGAAGACCGCGGAGTTCAGAGTTGCATAGTAATTGTCGGTCTGCGGAACAACGGAGCCGAGATACTTCTGCACAAGATCGGAGTGTTCTCGGATCGCTTCGGAGATCGACATGAAAATCACGCCGGCCTTTTTCAGCTCTTCCTTGAAGGTCGTCACGACCGAAACGGAATCAAAGACGGCATCGACGGCGATCTTCGGCTTTTCAACGCCGGCAAGAATTTCCTGCTCGCGCAGCGGGATGCCCAGCTTCTCGTAGACCTTCAGGAGCTCCGGATCGACTTCAGCCAGCGACGACGGGCCGGAGGTGCTCTTCGGCGCAGCGTAGTAGTGGATATCATTGAATTCGATCTTGGGATAGTCAACGCGAGCCCAGGTGGGCTCGTCCATCGTCAGCCAGCGCTTGTAGGCCTCAAGGCGCCATTCGAGCATCCATTCAGGTTCACGCTTCTTGGCGGAGATGAAGCGTATGATCTCTTCGGACAGGCCCTTGGGTGCCTTGTCCATCTCGATGATCGTTTCGAAACCGTATTTGTACTGGTCCACATCGATCTGGCGGACGCGTTCAACCGTTTCTTGGACGGCGGGCATGTCGTTCTCCAATCTCGCCGGCTAAAGGTCCGGCAGCTTGTCTTGGGGCAATTTTCCTTACCCCGTATGTAGGTGGCCAAAAGGCGCTTTTCAGCCCGATTGGCAAGCGGAAATTTGCGTTTCCGCAATTTAGTGAGGCCGTTAGGCCGCCTCTCCGGCCGGCCTGCACCGCCCGGCTATCGTCGCAAAGGCGGCGACGGCCCTGTCGATTTCCTCTTCCGTCGTCGCAAAACCGAGCGAGATGCGCAGCGCGCCCATTTTCGGGTCGCGACCCATGGCCACAAGAACATGGCTTTCGCCGACCTTGCCGGACGAGCAGGCGGAGCCTGCCGAAAGCGCAACGCCTTCCAGATCGAAGGCGATCTGGCCGGTCTCGGCCTTGAGACCTGGAAGCGTGAAAAAGCTCGTATTCGATACCCGCGGCCCGTCCGCGCCATAAATCAGCAAACCGGGCGCTGCGCGTCGCATTCCGTCCTCAAGACGGGCACGAAGCCTTTCCAATCTGCTGTTACGCTCGTCAAACTCAGCAATCGCCGCGGCTGCGGCGGCACCGAAGCCAATAATGGCGACGGAATTCTCTGTCCCTGACCGGTGACCTTTTTCCTGGCCGCCACCGCGAATTAGCGGCCTCGGCATCAAAGCCTCCCCGCGCGAAACAAGCGCTCCGGCACCTTTCGGCCCGCCGAGCTTGTGCGAAGACACGATCAGAAAATCGGCACCGAGCTCGTTGATGTCGAGCTTCAGGCGTCCTGCTGCCTGCACCGCATCCACGATGAGAAGTCCACCGTACGTCTTTATGATCCTGGCGGCTTCGCGGACCGGCTGGACGATACCCGTCTCGTTGTTGACGAGCATGATGGCCACCATCGGCAAGCCCATCGCCCTGTCGTGCCCTGCAAGCAATCTTTCCAGCGCTGCCAGGTCCACGACACCTGAGGACGTAACAGGAATCTCGGTCGTCTTCTCAGCCAAAAAGCGCCCGCCTTCGCGCACTGCCGGATGCTCGATGGCCGAATAATAGAGATGGTCGATGGCAAGCGGCGTGCGCCCCATGTGGAAATCCGGCGTCAGCACCATATTGGCCGCTTCCGTCGCGCCGCTGGTAAAGATCACATGTGCCGGATCGGCCGCGGTCAGCGTCGCAATCTGGCGGCGCGCACCTTCGATTGCAGCGCGAACGGCGCGGCCCTCGCCGTGAACAGAGTTCGGATTTCCAAACAGAGCGAGCGCGTTTAGAACCGCCTCGCGCGCTGCGGGATGCAGCGGCGATGTCGCATTCCAGTCAAGATAAAGGCGGGGCGTCGCCATGCTCTTTTGTCCTGCGCTTGATCCTGCTAGGCTGCCACGGTTCATTTTCCTTGAAATTTCCGCCGGGCTTGCCTTATGACACGTCCACGATGCGTGGATCGCATGCAAGTTTCGAATTGTTCTAAACTGCGTTTTAGAAAAGCTGACAACGTTCGTCAAGTCTAAGCAGCAGGGACGCGAAAATAAAAACCCGGAGTACCAATGCCCGAAGTCATTTTCAACGGCCCAGCCGGCCGTCTTGAAGGCCGCTACCAGCCCTCCAAGGAAAAAAGCGCGCCGATCGCCCTTATCCTGCACCCGCACCCGCAGTTCGGCGGCACGATGAACAATCAGATCGTCTACCAGCTCTTCTACATGTTCCAGAAGCGCGGGTTCACGACATTGCGCTTCAACTTCCGCGGAATCGGCCGCAGCCAGGGCGAATTCGACCACGGCGCCGGCGAGCTTTCGGATGCTGCTTCCGCGCTCGATTGGGTGCAGAGCCTGCATCCCGATTCGAAGACCTGCTGGGTTGCCGGCTATTCCTTCGGCGCCTGGATCGGCATGCAACTGCTGATGCGCCGCCCGGAAATCGAAGGCTTCATGTCGATCGCGCCGCAACCGAACACCTACGACTTCTCGTTCCTGGCGCCCTGCCCGTCGTCGGGCCTGATCATCAACGGCGAAGCCGACAAGGTCGCTCCGGAAAAGGATGTCAACGGTCTGGTCGAAAAGCTGAAGACGCAGAAGGGCATCCTCATCACGCACCGTACGGTACCGAATGCCAATCACTTCTTCAACGGCCAGGTCGAAGCGCTTATGGCCGAATGCGAGGACTATCTCGACCGGCGTCTGAACGGCGAACTGGTACCGGAACCGGCAGCGAAGCGCATTCGCTGACAATCAAATGTGGGTGGCGCCGAGCTCGAATGTCGGCGCCACAAAGCCGTCGATCAGCCGCGGCGCGATCGGCCGCATTCCGATCTTTCTCAGCACATGCTGCGAGGCGAAGTTTTGCGGATGCGTGAAAGCGATGAAACGCGTAGCGAAGCCCTTGTCGAAGAACCACATCGCAAGCGCACTGGCCACTTCCGTCGCATAGCCCTTCCCCCATTCTTCCTCGCGAAGCGCATAACCGAGTTCGAATTCGTGCTCTTCACGGTCATGCATCGAAATCCCAGCGCGGCCGATGAAACGGCCGTCATCTCTGCTCAGAAGCTTGTACTTCGTTGTGCCGTCGTGCGCATTCTCCTTAAACCAGCTGGCAAGCCGCTCCTCGCACTTTTCGATGCTCCAAGGCGCGCCGCCCGACATATAACGGGTTGTGCCGATCGTCGAATGCAGCGACAGGACCAGTCCCGCGTCGCTTGCGTCCCACATCACCAGCCGCAGCCGCGACGTTTCCAGAATGAGCGTTCCCACCATCATGGCCTCGCAAGAATGCCGCCGCTGACTGGTTCCTTGACGCCCGTGGTGCCCGGAAAAGTCAGCGGCAGTCCCTCAAGCGACCGGACTGCTAGATAGGCCCAGGCCTCGGCTTCCATGGCATCACCGTTGAAGCCCGCAACCTCGGCGGAGACCACGTCGGCATCTTGGCGGGCGGCGAGATCCACAAGATCTCGCATGATCGTGCCGTTCAGCCGTCCGCCGCCGCAGACGATGTAGAGCGTCGGCATCACCGGCAGGTGACCGGCCGATTTGATGATCGAGGCGGCAGCCACATAGGCTAGCGTCCTCGCACCGTCCGCGAGCTCGGCAGCCGTTCCGCTCGGCGGTAGAAAGTCATTGCGATCGAGCGAACGGCGTTTGCCGGCAGTAAAGAAGGGGTTTTCCAGATAGAGTTCGGCCAGTTCGGCGACGATCCTGCCTTCCGAAGCAATCATGCCGCCCTGGTCGAACGGTATTCCGGCGTTTGTCTCGACCCATTGATCGATCAAGGTGTTTCCCGGCCCGCTGTCATATGCGACGATCGAGCCGTCGCCACCGATATAGGTCAGGTTCGAGATGCCGCCGATATTGACGAAGCAGACAGGCAGCTTGGCGTCTCGAATGGTCCCCGAAAGTGCCGCATGGTAGACCGGTACGAGCGGCGCACCCTGCCCGCCATGCACCATGTCGTTCGCCCGCATGTCGTAGACGATCGGAATGCCGGTCTCCCTGGCAAGCAGCCGCCCGTCGCCAAGCTGGACGGTCAGCGCCTCGTCCGGCCGGTGCAGCACTGTCTGGCCGTGGAATCCGACGACATCGACCGAGCTTCGATCCAGAGCGTAACGATCGAGAAACTCCGTAACGGCAGATGCATGACGCACCGTAAGCTCTCGTTCGATTGTCGCAAGTTCGCCGGGGCGTTCGTTGCGCCTGAGGATTGATTTCGCGTCTTCAAGCGAAAGCTTGAGCCTGTCGCGAAAGGCCGGATCATAAGGCACGCCCAGAAACGGCCCGCGTTCCACGCGGGCTTCACCATCCGTTCGAACAAGGGCGACATCGATCCCGTCCATCGACGTTCCGCTCATCAGACCGATTGCGGTTCTTATTTTACCCATCCATCCTCCAAAACAATCCGAACGGAATAGTGCACTTTCGGCAAAACAGTGCTAAACGCGCCGCGGCAGTTCAACAAGTATCAATCCGACATCCCCGAAGAGACGAAGTCATGTCCGAGTTCAAATCCGATTTCCTGCGCATCCTGAAAGAGCGCGGCTTCATTCATCAGATCTCCGATGAAGCGGGCCTCGACAGCCTGTTCGCCAAGGAAACCGTGACGGCCTATATCGGCTTCGATCCCACGGCGCCGAGCCTTCATGCCGGCTCACTGATCCAGATCATGATGCTGCACTGGCTGCAGAAGACCGGTCACCGCGCGATTTCGCTGATGGGTGGTGGGACCGGGATGGTAGGCGATCCGTCCTTCAAGGAGGAAGCGCGCCAGTTGATGACCGTCGACACGATCGAAAGCAACATCGCCTCGATCAAGCGTGTCTTCTCGAACTACCTTACCTACGGTGAGGGTCCGACAGACGCCTTGATGATCAACAACGCCGAGTGGCTACGCTCGATCAACTACCTCGATTTCCTGCGCGATGTCGGTCGTCACTTCTCGGTCAACCGCATGCTTGCCTTCGACAGCGTTAAGACGCGCCTCGATCGCGAACAGTCGCTCTCGTTCCTCGAATTCAACTACATGATCCTGCAGGCCTACGACTTCGTCGAACTGGCAAAGCGCTACGGCTGCCGGCTGCAGATGGGCGGTTCCGACCAGTGGGGCAACATCATCAACGGCATCGACCTTGGTCACCGTATGGGGACGACACAGCTGCATGCCCTGACTTCACCGCTTCTGACGACATCTTCCGGCGCCAAGATGGGCAAGTCGGCGACCGGTGCCGTCTGGCTGAACGCCGATATGTTCCCGGCCTATGACTTCTGGCAATACTGGCGTAATACCGAAGATGCAGACATCCCACGCTTCCTCAAGCTTTACACCACCCTGCCCATGGATGAGATCGCTCGCTTGTCTGCACTCGGTGGCTCGGAAATCAACGAGGTGAAGAAGATACTCGCAACCGAGGTAACGGCAATTCTGCATGGCCGCACCGTTGCCGAAGAGGCCGCGGAAACGGCTCGCAAAACCTTCGAAGAAGGCGGGATCGCCGAGAACCTTCCCTCCGTCGATGTGCCCGCTTCCGAACTCGACGTCGGTATCGGCCTGCTTTCGCTGATGGTCCGCGCCGGCCTTGCGGCCTCAAACGGCGAGGCCCGCCGTCACGTTCAGGGCGGCGCCGTGCGTATCAACGACCAAGCGGTCAGCGACGAGCGCAGGGTGATCGGCAGCCGTGAAATGACCGCCGATGGCGTCATTAAGCTGTCGCTCGGCAAGAAGAAGCACATCTTAGTCCGCCGCGCGGCCTGAGCCGCACGATATCGGAATCCCATGAAAAGCCGGCCCTCGCGTCGGCTTTTTTTATTGGAATTCGAAGATGTTGCGGAAAACGCCCGGTGCAATGATCGACAGCGGATTGATCTGCATGGCCGGATGGTCGAACTTGCCGGTCAGCTTGAACGTGATGCCGATCAGGCCGCGATCCGAACCGTTGCCGAGAATGATGCCAATGACCGGCAACTCGGCAAACAACCGGTTCAAGCCATAGGCCGGCATGAAGGTGCCGGTCATATCCATGTTGCCGCGCTGATCGCGGATCACGCCCTGGAACGTGGCCCCGATCTGATCGCCGCGCACCACGCCGTTTTCGATGCCGACGACGCCGCCGCGGGACACGACGCGCGCAAAGCCGCGCTGGAAGCGCTGCGCAGAGGTGTCGATATTGCGTTTGACGGCGGAATTGAGGCTGCGCTGGTTCTCGCCGACCGGTGTTGAAACGATCGAGTGCAGGCGTTGTTCGTTGACGATGGCGAAGCGGCGTATATCGACCGAACCATCCCAATTGCCGCCGTTGCCGAGCCTGATCGACATATTGAGCAGCCCGCCCTGCATATGCTGATAAAGATCGGCAAAGCGCGACACGGCACCGGCATCGCCGCTCGTGATGTTCAAGGCACGGCCTTCCCTCGTCTGGCTGACGACCGCTTCGCCGCTGCCGGTGATGCCGGAAAAGTTCAACGCCTGCAGCCGGCCGCCGCTCGATGCGTATTTGGCCTCGAAGTTGCCGATCTTTTCATCGTTGAAGCCAACGACGCTGTTGAGTTTGGCACGAACCGAGACGCTGGCACTGCCACCACCATCTCCGTCGCTGTCGCCCTGCCCGTTCTTCAGTCGCGCAAGGATCGGTCGCGCATCTGCGGTATTGCCCGACACCGAAACGTCGAAATTCCCCCTGCTGCGCCTGATCGATATCGCAAAGTCGTCGAGGGAGGAAAGTCTCACGCTGTCGAAATCGGCAGACTCGAGATCACCCTTGCTGAGGGCAAGCGAGCCGGTGGCGCCAAAGCCATCGCCCTTCAGACGGAAATTCCTGATTTGCGTATTCTCGGGGGGGCCCGATACTTCGAATTCCGCCGTTGCACCGATCCCGCTTCCCTTCGCCCAACCGATCCAGGGAAGCTGCAACGACGCCTTGTCGAGATCGATCTGAACATTCTGGCGTTCCTCATCGATTTTCGTCAGCTGCATCGTCAGGCTGCCGTCGATGATCCCCGACAGGCCAGGAAGCGCCTTTGCGCGCTGGGCGTTGTTTAGCGTCGCCGTGATGATGCGCTGCGGCTTGACGCCGGACGATTTATCGGTCGGTTCGACAAGCTCGATCTCGGCGGGCACCCCGTCGATCTGCCCCTCGACATCGAGCGTCACTTGCTGCGGATCGGCGTCGAGCGCGCCGTTCAGATTGGTAATCATCCTGCCCGACACCGGCTTGCCGACGTCGACTCCGCTGAGCAGCATGGCCGCCTTCCATTCGGGCGGCGGAGGATCCTGCGATCTTAGGAGACCGAGCCGCGCCTCGACGTTGGCGGTGATCTTGCCCTTCAGGTCCCCGGGCACGAGGCCGGCACGCTGCAGCACCTGCACCGGCTTGTAGGTCAGGAGTTCACCCACCGCATCGGCATCGCCCGAGATTGCGAGCTTCATTTCCGCCATCAGTGGCTTCTGGTAAGTCGATGGCAGTACGAACTGACCCTCTCCGAGGCTGACGGAACGGCCCGAGGCGAAATATGACGTGCCGCTCTTGATCGAAATCGTGGCTCTCTGGCCGGTCAGGTCGAAATGGGCGGACGTATCGCGGATCGGCGGAATATCGCCTGCCACGTTCATCCGCGCATTCGCGATATCGAAATTGATGCGGATTTGCTCGTCACCGAGCCTCAGCCCCTTGCCGACGGCGTCGTCCAGCTTGCCGGAGGGAATGAATACGGAGATCGACGCATTCGTGACCGTGCCGCCGAAGAGATTTCCCAGCACCCATTCGCGCGCCCTGGGCGCCATCCAGAAGGGCCAGAGCTGCTTGATCGCGGCCGTCTGAAGCTGCTGCGACTGTCCGACGAAGCTGATTTCCGGCGATTTGCCGCCGAGCCTGACATGAAGCGATCCGAACAGCTGCCCCAGAGGACTAGAAACTGTCATGCCCGCGAACTGCAGTTCCCGCGAGGCGACGAGGTAGCGGCCCGTCGTCTGGATATCGAATGGGAGCGGCTGTTCTCCCGACCCCACCGGCGCGGCCGTGCCGCCGCTGATCAGGAGATCGATGCCAAAACCCTTGCCGACGGCGGGGTCGAGCTTGTCGAGGTCGATGATTGCGCCGTTGAACGGGATGGCAGTGTTGCCGAACTGTACCTGTGATCTTGCGATCTCAAGCGTCTGCTTCGTGAAGTCGTAGCCGAGATTGATGCGGCCGCCGGAAAGCTGCTGATCGTCTGCGTCTACGAAGATCGACCCCGGCGCAAGATCCGCGCTGGCGGCCAGGTACGGTGCAACATCGCCTGCGCCGCGCACGGCCGAAACGGCAACGTCCACAAAACTGTTCACGCCCTGCCGAATTTCCCCGAGTGCGTTCCTCTTCAAGGTGAATGGCTTCAGATCGACGTGGGTGAGCTTTGCCATGAACCGCGACGCTTTCCCGGCGCTCTTTTCAGAAAGGACGTCCAGCATCGCCACTTCGCCGTTGATCGCTACCTCACCCGTCAAATGCAGCGAAGATGGCCCCGCATGTGCAAAGACCAGATTGTCGACCACGATCGATAACGGACCGTTCGCGGTATCGGCGAGCTTGATGTTGATGCCGGAAAGCCGCACGGTATCCGTACCCCCGCGCTCGACAAAATCGTCCAGGATGTCGAGGTGATAAAACGCAGCTTCCATTGCCTGCGGAATTGCGTCGATGCGAAGCTTGCTTAAGTCCAGCGGGCTGCCGGACGGCAGGAGGGCCGTGTCGAGCGCAATATCATCGGCTTCGATCGCCGCCACGGCCAAACGGCCGCGAAAGAGCGCGAACGGATCGAGCGCCATGCGCATCGCGCCGGTCGTCGACAGATGCTGCCCGCTTTGCTGATCGACCATGTTGACGTTACGGGCTTCAAGCGCGAGTTGTGCACCGGACGTGAAACGGATAACGGTCGAGCCCACCTCTGCCCGGTAGCGAGGACCTATGGCCGAATTCAAGGCGGTCTGTGCCTGGCGCGACAGCGTCGCGTCGAACATTCCGCTCTCGATGGTGAAAATGATCGCCGCAAGGACAAACAGAACGGCGGCAAAGCAACAAGCCGTCACATGGGCCGCGCGCCGAATAGGTGAACGGCGCGGCGGCGGGCAATGCACGATGATGGGGTCTTCGGCCTGTGCGGAGGGAAGCTCATCCAGTGCGACGATGTCTTTTTTGCGAAATGTAACCTTTTCGCCGCGGATCACCGACATGCGCTTTGGACAACCCCGAGTTAGAATGTAACCGCCCGGTCTGGCTGGACGATTTCAGCTTCAATATATATCCGCAGGACATAGTGTCATCCATAAACCCGGCGAAAGAAAGGTTTCCACATATGACAGTTCTCGGCATCGGCGCCACGGCGCCGGATTTCAACCTTCCCCGCGACGGCGGCGGGCGGGTATCGCTTTCCGATTTCCGCGGGAAGCCGCTGGTTCTGTTCTTCTATCCGAAAGACGATACGACCGGCTGTACCGCGGAATCGCTGGCCTTTACCGCTCTGGCCGACGAATTCGATGCTGCGGGAGCGGCGGTCGTCGGGATGTCTCCTGATTCGGTCAGTTGCCACGAACGCTTCATCAAGAAGCACGGCCTTTCCGTAGCGCTCGCATCGGACGAGGAGAAAACAACGCTGCAGGCCTATGGCGTGTGGAAGCAAAAGAGCATGTACGGGCGCAATTTCATGGGCGTCGAGCGCACGACCTTTCTGATCCGCACCGATGGTACGGTTGCGATGATTTGGCAGAAGGTCAAGGTACCCGGCCATGCCGAAGACGTATTGAAGGCCCTCAGGAACCTTACGGCATGATCACGTTTTCGATGACATCGCTGCGCGGTGGCGCAATCGAGGCCATCCGTTCGGCCGATCTCGATCGCAAGACGGCTCTGGCGCAGGAAGCTGCGACCCGCTGGTTTGCACGAAGAATTTCCTTGCGTTCGCCGCGCGACGGCTCGCTGCCGGACAGGCCGGGCCGACCGGAAAAGCCGGCACTGGTACCCCCGACGCAGGTCGAGAGGCGCTCGCTGCACACCATCAGCGGCCGCATAGCACTGCTCCACGCGATCGCTCACATTGAGCTCAACGCCGTCGACCTTGCGCTTGATATCGTTGCGCGGTTTGCCACCGAAGCAGTCCCCAATTCCTTCTTCGACGGATGGATGCAGGTTGCCTTCGAGGAGGCCAAGCACTTCCGCCTGGTGCGCGGGCGGCTGCGGGATCTTGGCGCCGATTACGGCGACATGCCCGCGCATGACGGCCTTTGGCAGGCGGCGCACGCCACTAGAAACGATCTGACGGCGCGGCTTGCCGTCGTTCCCCTGATTCTCGAGGCCCGCGGCTTGGATGTCACGCCCTCGCTGCAGGCGAAAATGCGCGAAACCGGCGATCGCGAAAGTGCCGCCGTCCTCGATGTTATCTACAACGACGAGAAGGGGCATGTGGCAATCGGCGCCAAATGGTTCCGTTTTGTCTGCGCCCGCGAGCGGCGCGACCCGGCCCAGACCTTCAAGGAGCTGGTACGGGCAAACTTCCGCGGTCCGCTGAAGCCGCCGTTCAACGATTTGGCGCGCGCCGAAGCCGGCCTTACGCCTTCTTTCTATCGTTCGCTGACATCGACAAGCAATCTATAAACCGTGACGTGCATCAATATGCACCCTAAGGCATTTGTTAACCATAACGATGTGTAATCACTCCTGATCGAAGCACGGGCGCATCAATTGGGAGATTCTCCGTGACGCATGCACAGCATAATCGCGTATTCGGCAAGCGTTCGCAGGAACATATCCTCATTCTCGCCAGTGGCGACAAGGTCCGCCACGTAACCATAAAGCCGTGGATGGCGGCCCTGGGCTTCTGCTTTTCCTGCGTTTTCGTGATCGGCTATCTGCTTGCGACCTCCTACCTCGTCCTTCGCGACGATCTGATCGGCGCCACCATGGCGCGCCAAGCTCGCATGCAGCATGATTATGAAGATCGCATTGCGGCCCTGCGTGCGCAGGTCGATCGGGTCACCTCGCGTCAGCTGCTCGACCAGCAGTTGGTGGAAGACAAGGTGGACAAGCTCATGCAGCAGCAGATGGCGCTGACCTCGCGCCACGGCAGGTTTGGCTCCCTTCTCGACCGTGCGGAAAATTCCGGCTTGACGCGTAAGGACGAAACGATACCGGCTCAATATCTCGTGCCCGAAGCAAAGGACAAGCGTGCGTCGCTTTCTGCCGGTGCCCGGGCGATCGACAAGCTCCTGGCAGGCGGCGACGAACCTGCCGAGGCAACGCCCGACAACTCCACGCTTGCCTATGTACCCGCACCCGAAACCGTCGGCGATCGTGCCGACCGTCTGTTCTCGAAGGTCACGCTTTCACTGAAAGGCGTCGAGGAGGAGCAGCGCGCCCGCGTTGAGCAGCTGACCGTGGATGCGGGCGATGCCGCCAGCAATATCGAGAAAGTCCTCTCCCGCTTCAAGATTGCCCTACCCGAGCAGGCAACGGTCAACCCCGATGATGGTGACGCTGTGGGCGGTCCCTATGTCGAGCCGGAAAGCGGCGACAACTTCAACAGTTCCCTCGCGCAGCTCGATACCGCACTGACCCGGCTCGAAACGGTTCGCAGCACAGCTGAATCCTTGCCGTTCCGCAATCCGGCCATCGGCAAGGAAATCACCAGCCCCTTCGGTAATCGGCGTGATCCCTTCCTTGGACGTCTCGCCCTTCATTCCGGCGTCGATTTTCGCTTTGCTGCGGGTGAAAAGATCCGCCCGACAGCCCCCGGCAAGGTCGTCAATGCGGGCTGGACGGGCGGTTATGGCAACATGGTCGAGATCGACCACGGTAACGGCATTTCTACCCGTTACGGCCATATGTCGCAGATTCTGGTGAGGGCCGGCGACACGGTCGGTCGCTCGGATGTGATCGGTCTTGCCGGAAGCACCGGCCGCTCGACGGGCACCCATTTGCATTACGAGGTACGCCAGAACGGCCGCGCGGTCGATCCGGTGTATTTCTTGAATGCAGGCTTGAAACTCGCGACTTATATCAAATAACCGATTACAGTAACCACAGTTTTACCTGTTCGACGGCTGCAGAGCCCGAATTCCTTGACTTGCGGGCCGTTTGGGACTATGTCGCGCTGCATTGCGGCATGCAATCCCGCCGACTCAACCAGAGTATGGCCGAACCTGAACGGAAATAGTTTTCCCCTTGACGACATTTGCTGACCTTGGCCTAAGCCAAAAAGTGCTTTCCGCCGTTACCGACGCCGGCTACACGATCCCCACTCCTATTCAGGCAGGAGCAATCCCGTTCGCCCTGCAGCGCCGAGACATTTGCGGGATCGCGCAGACGGGAACGGGCAAGACGGCATCCTTCGTATTGCCGATGTTGTCGTTGCTGGAAAAGGGCCGCGCCCGGGCCCGCATGCCACGAACGCTCATCCTCGAGCCGACGCGCGAACTCGCCGCGCAAGTCGCGGAGAACTTCGAAAAATACGGCAAGAACCACCGCTTGAACGTCGCGCTGCTGATCGGCGGCGTCTCATTCGAAGACCAGGACCGTAAGCTCGAGCGCGGTGCCGACGTCCTCATCTGCACGCCGGGCCGTCTGCTGGACCATTTCGAGCGCGGCAAGCTGTTGATGAGCGCCGTCGAGATCTTGGTCATCGACGAAGCCGACCGCATGCTCGACATGGGCTTCATCCCCGATATCGAGCGTATTGCCAAGCTCATCCCGTTCACGCGTCAGACACTGTTCTTCTCGGCGACCATGCCGCCGGAAATCCAGAAGCTCGCCGACCGATTCCTGCAAAATCCTGAGCGGATCGAAGTCGCAAAGCCGGCCTCCGCCGCCAAGAACATCACGCAGCGTTTCGTTGCTTCCCACGCCAAGGACTATGAGAAGCGCGCCGCACTGCGCGATCTGGTTCGCGCGCAGGAAGACTTGAAGAATGCCATCATCTTCTGCAACCGCAAGAAGGACGTGGCCGACCTCTTCCGCTCGCTCGAACGCCATGGCTTTTCCGTCGGCGCGCTCCACGGCGACATGGACCAGCGCTCGCGCACGAACATGCTTCAAAGCTTCCGCGATGGACAGCTGCAACTACTCGTCGCCTCCGACGTCGCTGCCCGCGGCCTCGACATTCCCGATGTCAGCCACGTCTTCAACTTCGACGTGCCGATCCATGCCGAGGATTACGTGCACCGCATCGGCCGCACCGGCCGTGCGGGCCGTTCGGGCGCTGCCTTCACCATTGTCACAGGCCGTGACCAGAAACATGCCGACGCGATCCAAAAGCTGATCGGCGAGAAGGTTGAGTGGCTGAATGGTGATCTTTCCGCTCTTCCGCCTCCCGAACCCGGTCGCGAAGACGATCGCCCGCGCCGCACAGGCAGCCGGGATCGCGACAAGGGCCGCGGCCGCGTCAAGGACCGTCGCGGTCATAAAACTGATATCGGCGCCGATGATAATGCCGCCGAAGCCATCGAAGCAGCAGCACCAGCAAAGGCCGAAAGCGTGAAGCACGAGCGCAAAGCAGAAAACAAGCCGCAACACAACGCGCGCAACTCACGGCCCTATCCGGCAAACGACGATAATCGCGAGCGCCGCCGCTATCGCGACCATGACGACGGCCCGACGCCAGTCGGCTTCGGCGACGATATTCCCGCCTTCATGTTGATCGCCGCAAACGCCAAGATCTGATCTTCCGATGGGAAAGCCTGGTATTCATTTTCCAGGTCTCGGCGTCGGCTTGGTGATTTTGCGCGACGGCAAGATTTTGCTTTACAAGCGCATACTTGCGCCTGAGGCAGGTCACTGGAGTATCGTCGGCGGCAAGGTCGATCATATGGAGCCCATTGCCGAAGCCGCGCGCCGCGAAGCCGAGGAAGAAACCGGATTGACGATTGCTCGAGCCGAACTTCTGGGCCATGCGGAAGTGATCTCAGGCGCTGATGCGCAGCATTGGGTCTCGTTTCTCTATATCGCTACAGAAGTCAGCGGCGATCCGCAGTTGACGGAACCGGAAAAACTGTCGGATTTCGGCTGGTTCACGCGATCCGAACTGCCGACACCACTTTCCGACTTTGCCAAGGCTGCAATCGATTACCTCGACAATGAGGACTTTCGCTGATCATTCGGCTCTAAGCGCCGCCTCGTAGGCAAGGCGCACCCATTTCGCCATTTCATCCGGATCGTCATAGGCCGCGTCGGGGATCGACCAATAAGGCATCTTCACCGGATTGCCCTTCTTGCCCTCGTAGAACCATTGGCTGGAGCCTGCTGCGGAAAACTCCGGCGAGCTCTTGTCGTCGGCCTTGAGGAGCACCTCGCCGCCGACTTCGACCGCGACGATACGGCCGAGGTGATAGATCCCCTTGCCGCCGAACATACGCTTGATCGTCACCGGTCCAAGCCCCTGAAACATTTCCTCTATGCCGGCCGCGTCCATTGCTATCCCTTCAATATGCCGCCTGCTGCGGCAATCGCCTCCGGCGTATCCACGTCAAGATGCGCACTCTCGCCGATATCGACATCGACGACTGGCAGCCGCGCCGTCTCGACGATGTGGCGCGCGCCGACATCGCCCTCCAGAGCAAGTACTGAATGATGCAGTGATCGCGGCAGAATGACCGGATTTCCGCGTTTACCTCCGCAGACCGCCCGAACGATCGCCTGCCCCTCTGCCTGCTTGAATGCTTTGATCAATTGATCGAGGTTTGCCGTCGAGACCCCCGGCATATCCGCAAGCATGACAAGGACGCCATCTGCGCCGCTCGCATGGGCATGTGCGAAGCCGGCAGCGAGAGAACTTGCCATGCCGGAAGCATAGTCGGCGTTGAAGACCTGCTGCACGCTCAAGCCATCAAGGGCTGCTTCAATCTCAGCACGGCGATGGCCCGTTACGACCGCAACCGACGAAGCCCTGCTGGCAACAGCTATCGATGCCGAGCGGCGCACCAGCGGCATGCCATCGAATTCCGCCAGCAGCTTGTGCTGGCCGCCCTCACCCATGCGGCGCGCCCTGCCGGCGGCAAGCAGGACGATCGCAACCGACGCGTCGGCACGATTCCTGGCAGGCACGTCGCGCGGCCGCGGCCGCGATTGTATCTCCATCAGCAGGCCTCCGACACCCATTCCGCTCACCTCATGCGCACCCGGCTCTTCACCGGCCAGAATGCGGTCGAGAACCCAGTCAAAACCGTTTTCCTTCGGGCTGCGGGCGCAACCAGGCGCGCCGACGACATAAGTATCGCCGATGCTGCCGAGGACCATCAGATTTCCCGGATCGACGGGCATGCCGACGCTCAAGATACGCCCGCCCGCCTCGCGTATTGCCTGCGGAATGACATCTGCCGCGTCGATGACCGCCGAGGCGCCGAAGACGATGACGAGCTTCGGCGCCTTCTCCGGAATCGTCATGATGTCCTGGATCGAAGCGGCAAGAGCCTTCGTCTCATGCGGCACGCGCCGCTCCCGCAGCAGGCGATTGCCGCAAGCAGCCAACCGGCGCTCCAGGATGCGCGCCGTCTTGTCCATCACCGACCCTTTCAGCGAAGGCAGTTCCGTGGCAATCAGCGAAACGGCATGATCGGCAAACGGCTTCACCTGAAATGGCGCGGTCGCGCGAAGCGCCGCACAGGCGGCATCTATCTTCGCGCCCCGAACCGCCAGGGGAATGATCTTGAAGGTCGCCACCATGTCGCCGGCGCTGACATGTGTATGATCGGCAAGACAGGCGAGCGTGATCGCCGGATCGATGCGGTTCAGCCGATCGACCGTCTCCCGGTCAGCCACGAAAAGCCCATCCGCCGCAGCATAGATGTTGACTCGGCCGGTCGCAGCCTCCGAAAAGCGGAGATGATCCGGTGCGATTGCCTCACTCAGCCGTGCCGCCGCTTCGTCCTCGCCGAGATCGCCGTCCTCCAGGCGTGCCGCAACGATCATTTCGATGCCCGAGTTCCTCAGCCGCTCGATGTCGGCAGCGTCAACCACGTGGCCCTTGGGCAGAGTCCCATCCGGCATCTTGATTGAGTGTGCGAGTACGAGCCCTTCCGCGCCGCCGACATCAAATTCGCCAAAAATCATGCCTTGTCACCTTTCGGAGACGCGACGTCGCGCGAGCGCAAGGATTGGATAATCTGCGCAAGGATCGCAACGGCAATCTCAGCCGGGCTCGAGGCGCCGATATCGAGCCCGATCGGGCCTTTGATCCTCGAAAGTTCGCCCTCGGAAAGGCCCTCCTTCTTCAGCCGCTCGAGACGCGAAACGTGGGTCTTGCGGCTGCCGAGCGCACCGACATAGAAGCATCCCTTACGAAGAGCCTCGGCGATCGGCAAATCATCGATCTTCGGGTCGTGCGTGACCGCGACGACAGCTGTATAGGAATCGAGCGGGCGGTCCTTCAGCACATCGGCCGGCCAGTCGGCGGTGAGATCTATGCCAGCGAAACGCTCCGGCGTTGCAAAGGCGGTTCGCGGATCGATGATGTGGACGTCGAAGCCTGCAAGCGCCGCCATCTGCGCCAGAACCTGGCTGATATGGACCGCGCCGATGATGACGATATGGGCTGGCGGCCGGTGCACATTCAGAAAGTATCTGCCACCATCGATCTCGCAGATGCCGGACTTGCCGGAACGGAATGCCGCAGCGACGGTATCGCTCAGTGCGCTGTCTACCGGCCCGCCTTCGACGATCACGCGATCCGTCCCATGCTCCAGATTGGTGACCAGTATCACGGCCTTGCGTGCCCGCCGGGCGGCGTTCAATTGCTCCAGATTGGCGGCGTCCATCAGGTAAGCCTTTCGACAAAGACGCGGATGCGGCCGCCGCAGGATAGCCCGACGCGCCAGGCGGTCTCGTCGGCAACCCCGAATTCCAGCATCCTCGCCTTGCCGTCGCCTATGACGTCCATTGCCTCCGCGATCACCGCACCTTCGACGCAGCCGCCGGAGACCGAGCCCTCGAAATTTCCGTCATCATCGATCACCAGATGGCTGCCGACAGGACGGGGTGCCGAGCCCCAGGTTTCGATGACCGTTGCGATGGCAACGTTGCGGCCGCTTTTCATCCATTCCTCCGCCGTCATCAGGGGATCGAGGCCGAAAGACGTCTCGCTCATGCATAACCTCTCATTCTGTCGAGATAGCGCCGCGGATCGTGCGCCGGCGATCTGCCCGCGCCGAGCGCCGCAGCGAGGTCGCTCAAGGATGATAGATTGTGAACCGGACGGAATTCGTCAACATGCGGCAGCATGGCGCGAACCCCGCGAGCCCGCGGCTCGAAGCCCTCGAAGCGCAGAAGCGGGTTCAGCCAGATCAGCCGCCGGCAGGATCGGTGCAGCCGGTCCATTTCTTCTGCCAGCAATTCGATGCCTTCACGCTCCAGACCGTCGGTGATCAGCAGCACAAACGCGCCCTGCCCGAGGACGCGGCGTCCCCACAGCCGATTGAATTCCCTCACCGTTTCGCCGATACGGGTACCGCCCGACCAGTCCTTGACGGCGGCGGCACATTCGTTCAGCGCCTCGTCCGGATCCTTGTGGCGCATCTGCCTGGTGACATTGGTAAGCCGCGTGCCGAAAAGGAATGTATGGACGCGGCGCCGGCTCTCCGTCAGCACGTGCATGAAATGCAGGAAGATACGGGTGTACTGGCTCATGGAGCCCGAAATATCCGCAAGCACAACCAAAGGAGGCTGGATTTCTTTGTGTTCACGATAACGTGGCAGGATCAGCGACCCGCCGGTGCGCAGCGCCGAGCGCATCGTCGCGCGCGGATCGACCTGCCGGTGAACATGCGATTGCCTGAAACGCCGCGTTGGAACGCTGTCGAGCGGCAGTTGCAGCCGCGCGAGTTCCTTTCTTGCCAAGGCGATTTCCGCCGCCGACATCTGTGCGAAATCCATCCGCCGAAAGACTTCGTTTCCGGAGGTCGTGAACCGCGCGTCGATTTCGACATCCGGCTCATCACGAGTGGGCCTGTTGTCGCGCCGATCACCGAGGAGCGCATCGCTGGCGCGCGTTTCGCCGGCCTTTGCCTTTTCCCTTTCACGGTTGTCCGGCGCCCGCGGCAACATCATCGCAATCATCTTCTCCACGAGATCGCGGGAGCGCCAGAAAAGCCGGAAGGCTTCGTCGAAAACCGGTTTGTCCTCGTGCCGTTTGACGAACACCGAAAAGAGCGCCGCGTGGAATTCCTCGCGCGAACCCATGCCGATCGCCTCGACAGCTTCGATAGCATCGGCAATCGATCCCGGGCCGATCTTGAGCCCTGCGTTACGGAGCACTCTGGCGAAGAAGACGAGATTGTCGGCAAAGCGGCCCTCGGCCGGCGGCAGCGGCGGAGCGACCGACCCATCCTGCACCCCTTGCGTCTTCGTCTTCAACCCGCTGCCCTCAGTACGTCCTTGACCTCCGTCAGCACACGAGCGCCCTCGCCGCCCTGAATGCGCGCAATGTCGTCCTGGTATTTCAGGAGCGTGCCGATCGTGTCGGAAATGGTCTCCGGATCGAGCGCCAGACGGTCGAGTTCGGTCAGGGCCGTCGCCCAGTCGATCGTCTCTGCCACGCCGGGATTCTTGAAGAGATCGAGCGTTCGAAGCTTCTGCACATAGGCGACAATCTGCTGCGAGAGAGCCTCGTTGCAGCCTGGCACCTTCCGGCGGATGATCTCCAGTTCCTGCGCGGCCTCCGGATAATCGACCCAGTGATAGAGGCACCGGCGCTTCAACGCATCGTGCACTTCGCGCGTCCGGTTGGTCGTGATGATGACGATCGGCGGCTCGGCGGCCTTGATGGTTCCAAGCTCGGGGATCGTCACCTGGAAATCCGAGAGCACTTCCAGCAGGAAGGCTTCGAAGGCCTCGTCGGTACGGTCGAGCTCGTCGATCAGGAAGACCGGCGCACGGCCTTCCACGGACGAAAGCGCCTGCAACACGGGGCGACGGATAAGGTAGCGTTCAGAAAAAATATCGGATTCGATACGGCTGCGGTCGGTCAATCCAGAAGCTTCAGCAAGCCGGATCTCCAGCATCTGCGCCGGATAATTCCACTCGTAGACGGCCGATGCGATATCGAGGCCCTCGTAGCATTGCAGCCGGATCAGTGGCCGATCGAGCGCCTTCGACAGCACCTTCGCGATCTCGGTCTTTCCGACGCCGGCCTCTCCTTCAAGAAACAGCGGCCGCTTCATCTTCAGGGCGAGAAAGAGCACCGTCGCCAGCGACCGGCCTGCGAGATAATCCTCTCTTGCCAGCATGGCGATCGTCTCGTCGATAGACGCGGGTGGCAGTGGATGATCGGGCATTTGTCCTCCCTTTTGGGGAGTTATAGCGTGTGGTAGTCCCGGTTCATATAGAGCAGGGCCGGTTTTGTTTCGTTGAAACGCACGGCCACGACCTCACCGAAAATGATGTGATGGGTGGACATCTCCTTGATTTCCATCACCCTGCAATCAAAGGAGGCAAGCGAATCCCAAAGCACCGGGGCACCTGTGACAAGCTTGTCGAATTTGCCGGTCGCAAACCGCTCGTCGTTGCTCATCGGCTTGCGTCCGGAAAAGGCGTCGGCCAGCGCCTGATGATGCGCGCCGAGCGTGTTCAGCGCGAAAATGCCGCTCTGGAAGAAGATATCATTCTTCGGATTGCTGTTGTTGAGGCAGACAAGGACGCAAGCCGGATCGTCGGACACCGAACAGGCTGCGGTGATGGTGACCCCGCGCCGTGTCTGGCCAAGCACCGTCGTCACGAGCTGCACATGACCGCCGAAACGGCTCATGGCATCGCGATACAGCTGCGGATCGATCGGCTGCCTGTTCAACAAATGCTGTCTCCTGCGGCCGCGCCGCCTGTTCTTGTGCCGCTAATATGGATGCCATCGGTTACCTTTTCTACAATGAAGCCGACGAAATGCCGCGCATTCCGCCTGTTTTTCTTTGACGATTGCCGCCGGGCCGCTAAAAGGGCATGAAGGGCGACAGGGAAGCGGCGATTTTCATGAATATTCTGCGTGGCATAGCGGCTTTTTCGATGCTGTTTCT
Source organism: Rhizobium etli 8C-3 (assembly GCF_001908375.1). Lineage (NCBI taxonomy): Bacteria > Pseudomonadati > Pseudomonadota > Alphaproteobacteria > Hyphomicrobiales > Rhizobiaceae > Rhizobium > Rhizobium etli. The sequence goes on from NZ_CP017241.1 coordinate 2,102,744, forward strand.
TGCAGCAGCCGAAAGCAATGCCGCGGGCGTCACGATCGGCGTCGTCGCTCCGCAGGGCGGCGACCTGCAGCAGCTTGGCGGGCAGATTTTCGCCGGAGCGAACTATCAGATCACCAAGGACGGCAATACGATCGTCACAATCAACGAGCCCTGCGAGGAAAACAGTGGTGCCGCGATTGCCGATGCACTGGTGAACGCCAAGGTGCAAGTCGCAATCGGCTTTCTCTGCAGCGAGACGCTGGAAAGCGCACTGCCGAAGCTCAAGGATGCAAACATTCCGGCGATCACCGTCTCGGTACGCGCACGCATTCTGATGGAAGACGCATTGAAGAACGGCTGGCCGCTCTTTCGGCTGGCGCCAGCTGATGGCGCTGAAGCCGCACGCATCATCGAAGCGATCCTCAACGACTGGGAGGCGGCGCCGATCGCCCTCATCGAAGACGGCACCATCCATGGCCGCGAACTGACCGAAGCCATCCGGAATGCGCTTGAGGAAAAGGGGTTGAAGCCCGTCTTTACGGACACCTATCGCCCCGGTCAGGACCAGCAGATCGCCCTCGTCCGCCGCCTGAAGAAGGCCGGGGCCACGAAGGTTTTCGTCGGCGGCGACCGCGCCGACGTCGCAGTCATCGCCCGGGATGCCGCAGCGGAGAGGATTCCGCTCGCTATTTTGGGCGGAGATGCGATGCGCGCGGCAAACCAGCCGCTGCCGCTTCCCGACGGCGTGCGTGCGGTCACCATGCCGGAATACGACACTTTGCAGCCCGCGCAAGCTACAGCGGCGGCATTGCGCGCCCAAGGCATCGAGCCTGAAGGTTATGTCCTGCCGGCAGCCGCAGCAGCGGCCGTCGCGCAGCAGGCGGTAACGGCCGCCACGACAGAAGGAAAGACGGTAGCGGAAAAACTCGTCGGCACGACGTTCGCTACGCCAATCGGCGATCTGACCTTCACGGCTGGCCAGGAGCTTTCGGAGAACCCTTACAGACTGTTGGAATGGCGCCGCGGCACCTTCGCCGCGCCTGACGGGCCTAAAGATTAGCCCGAGACGAAAATGGCGTTTTATGCGGAGGTCACAGGTGCAGCGACGATGCTGTTGCCCGTTCGGTTGAGCCCTGCTAAACCGCCGCGAGTTCCTCAAGGAGAGAGAAGAGTGTCATGACCCTGCCGATCCGGATCGCCCCCTCCATTCTGGCTGCGGACTTTGCCAAGCTAGGACAGGAGGTGCGCGATGTGACGGCGGCAGGCGCAGACTGGATCCATCTCGACGTCATGGACGGCCATTTCGTCCCGAACATCTCCTTCGGCGCCGACGTCATCAAGTCGTTGCGCTCCTATACGGACGCGACTTTCGATTGCCACCTGATGATCTCGCCGGCCGATCCTTATCTGGAAGCCTTCGCAAATGCTGGCTGCGACCGCATCACCGTTCATGCTGAGGCAGGACCGCATCTTCACCGCTCGCTGCAGACGATCCGCAATTTCGGTAAGAAGGTCGGCGTGACGATCAATCCGGCAACGCCGTTGTCGGCGATCGAGAGCGTTCTCGACGACATCGACCTCATCCTCATCATGTCGGTAAATCCCGGCTTCGGCGGCCAGAAATTCATTCCCGCGATGGCCGGGAAAATTGCATCCGCGAAATCCCTGATCGGTGACAGGCCGATCGAACTTCAGGTCGACGGCGGGGTCACGGTTGAGACCGCGCCGATCATCGGCAAGGCCGGCGGCAATGTGCTCGTCGCCGGTTCGGCGATTTTCAAGGGTGCCTCCGTCGAAGCCTACCGCACCGCCATCAGCGATCTGCGAAGCGCTGCAAACGACGGGCGCTCATGAAATCGGCGTATCGTTGACGATGGACCGGATACGCGCTGCCAGACCACCCTATTTCGAGCTGTTTGGCGGCGCCGCGGTTTGGGGCCTCATGATGATGGCCTCGGCGATGGCGTCGCTTTACATGCGCAACCGTTTCGAGACGGAACACGCGGCCGAATTGGCGCTTCTCTATTTCGCCGGCGGCCTTTTCTCCTGGCCCTTCATGCTGCCGATCGGCCGCTTCTTCGCCTACCGGCGCCGGATCGAGACACGCTTTGCCGCCTTCTTCGTCTGCCTGACGGCGGGAACGATGCTGATGACGGCATTTCTCTTTTCGATGGACTACCGCATTTTCTATTCGCGCTGGCATGCCCCGTTTGGCAGCCTCGTATGGACCTACCAGTTCATCTTCACCGGCGCGAATGCGGTCTATCAGTTCCTGGTGCTCGGTCTGCGGCTCTTCCTGCCGTTCGGTCTCGTCTGCCTGCTTGCAACCAGCTACGTCCTTGCAAAACGCATGCGTTGAGATTACCGCGCGTCTTTGCTACAGGGGCGCCAGATAGTCTTCCTCGCAACGAAAGCAGTGAGCCATGATCCCGCGTTACTCCCGCCCAGAGATGGTCGCCATCTGGTCGCCCGAAACCAAGTTCCGCATCTGGTTCGAGATCGAAGCACATGCCTGCGACGCGTTGGCCGAACTCGGCGTCATTCCAAAGGAAGCGGCAAAGACGATCTGGGAAAAGGGAGGCGCGGCAGAGTTCGACGTTGCCAGGATCGACGAGATCGAAGCGGTTACTAAACATGACGTCATCGCCTTCCTGACGCATCTAGCTGAATTCGTCGGGCCAGACAGCCGTTTCGTGCACCAGGGCATGACCTCGTCCGACGTGCTTGACACAACGTTCAACATCCAGCTGGTGCGGGCCGCCGACATTCTGCTCGCCGATATGGACCGTGTACTCGCAGCACTCAAGACGCGCGCCTTCGAGCACAAGGACACGGTCCGCATCGGCCGCAGCCACGGCATCCACGCAGAGCCGACCACCATGGGGCTCACCCTCGCCCGCTTCTATGCCGAGATGGGCCGCAACCACGCCCGCCTCGTCGCAGCACGCGCCGAGATTGCCACCGGTGCGATCTCCGGAGCTGTCGGCACCTTCGCCAATATCGACCCTCGCGTCGAAGAACATGTCTGCGCCAAGCTCGGCCTCACGCCTGAGCCGGTCTCGACCCAGGTCATTCCGCGCGACCGCCATGCGATGTTCTTCGCCACACTCGGCGTCATCGCATCGTCGATTGAGAACATCGCAATCGAGATTCGCCACATGCAGCGCACCGAGGTTCTGGAGGCCGAAGAATTCTTCTCGCCGGGCCAGAAGGGCTCGTCTGCCATGCCGCACAAGCGCAACCCGGTGTTGACCGAAAACCTAACCGGACTTTCCCGCTTGGTGCGCATGTCGGTCGTTCCGGCACTGGAAAACGTAGCGCTGTGGCACGAGCGCGATATCAGCCACTCGAGCGTCGAGCGCGCCATCGGCCCGGATACGACGATTACCCTGGATTTTGCCCTGAACCGCCTGGCCGGCGTCGTCGAAAAGCTCGTGGTCTATCCCGAGAACATGGAGAAGAACCTCAACAAGTTCCGCGGCCTTGTCCATTCGCAGCGTGTTCTCCTGGCCCTTACCCAGGCAGGCGTTTCCCGGGAGGACGCCTACCGCCTCGTGCAGCGTAACGCCATGAAGGTCTGGGAACAGGGCAAGGATTTCCTCGAAGAACTGCTCGCCGACGAGGACGTCCGCTCGGCACTTTCGGAAGACGATCTCCGAGAAAAGTTCGACCTCGGTTACCATACCAAGCACGTCGATACGATCTTCAAGCGCGTTTTTGGGTGAACTGGATCTATTCGAAAACGGCGCCGCAGCAACGGCGCCGCTGTCATTTCTGCCTTGCGCGATCTCGATGGCGAGCGCGTTTGTTTTCCGGCTCTGCGGCTTCATAGCTCCGCCCGGATTGCATTGCCCGCCTCCGTCCGGCTTTTCCCAGTCAGCTCTTCGTGCCTGTATTGATCAACCGGCAGGTTTGACAACAGTCAAATAACGGCCCCAAACCCGCCTGGACAATGACGGCCGAGACTGCGAGAACGCAGATGGCCGGCCCGTCCGCCCAAGCGGGTAAGGACGTGCTGCTGGCAAGAAAGCCTCATTCAAAGACATCCTCAGATCAACTTTGAAGGAGGCTGCAGGTTCCGCTTGCGTGACGCAGGCTGCATCGCGCCTTACGCAGGCGTAATCAATTTTCTGTAGAGATGCCATGTTGCGTGGCCGAGGATAGGCATCACCAGTGCCAGCCCGACAAATAGCGGGATCGTGCCGATGACCAGCGCCGCAGCAATGATCAGGCCCCACAGCATGATCGGCACCGGATTGACGACAGTTGCGCGTATCGAAGCTGCCATAGCAGCCACGAGTCCTACATCGCGATCGAGAAGCAGGGGGAAGGTGACGACGGTCGTCGCCAGAACCACGATGGCGAAGACCAGCCCGAGCAGATTGCCCCAGATGATCAGTTGCATGCCTTCGGGCGTACCGAAGATCTGGGAAATGAACACTTCGATCGACCGCGGGAAAACATCGCCGAACAGGTTCGTGTAGAGCGTCTGCGCTGCGACGAGCCAGACGATGAAGAAGCCGAACAGCAGCAGCCCGCCGACGATGATCGACGGCAAGGCCGGCGAATGTCTGACGTCGAGCGCATGCGTCCACGACGTATCAAGACCGGCCTCGCGGCGGCGGCTGATTTCGTAGAGTCCGATGGCGGCAATCGGCCCGATCAGCGCAAATCCGGACATAAGCGGAAAGATCATCGGCAGAAGGTTGGCGTCCGACGACGCAAGGGCAAGGAAAATGCCGGCAATCGGATACATGAGGCACAAGAACACGTAATGGGAGGGCTTTTCGCGAAAATCGTCCAGCCCGCGACGTAAAGCGTCGAAGACGTCCGCGGTGCTGATCTTGTTGATAGCGAGACGTGCGTAGCGCTCGCCTGATCCTGTCATAACATGAAATGCCGACATGGCTTTCTCCTCCGTAAGCCGATCGGCCGGCGGCGGAAATGCATCGGCATTGACGCAGCCGACACGAGAAACCGCAACCGGCAATGGCGCGATCATAACGAATTTCACCGCCCTTGTCGCGCTTTCCCTTGACAGAACCGTCAAGCTTTCTCACATCGGCGGGATCATGAAAGCTTCAGACATCGATATCCTCATCATCCCTGGCTACACGAATTCCGGCCCCGACCACTGGCAGAGCCGCTGGGAAGCAAAGCTCAGCACGGCGCGACGGGTCGAACAGGCCGAATGGTCAAAGCCAGTCCGCGACGATTGGGTCGCCCGCATCGCCGAGGAGGTGAACGCCTCGTCCCGCCCCGTCGTCCTTGTCGCCCACTCGCTCGGAATTCCCTCGGCAATCCATGCGATCCCGCATTTCCGGAAGAAGGTGGCCGGCGCTTTCTTCGTGGCACCACCGGACGTCGCCAACCCGAATATCCGCCCGAAACACCTCATGACGTTCGGCCCCTACCCGCGCGATCCGCTGCCGTTTCCTGCGATTACAGTGGCAAGTCGCAACGATCCCTTCGGCAGCTACGAGCATGCCGATGACATTGCAGCAAGCTGGGGCTCGCTTTTGATCGACGCCGGTGAATCCGGCCATATCAACGCGGAGTCAGGTCATGGCCCCTGGCCCGAGGGAACGATGGTCTTTGCGCAGTTCCTGAGCCGCCTGAAGCCTTAGGCTCTGGAAAGCCGAAAGTTTTCCACGTCTTCCAGGCACTGCTTAACAGTTATTTTATTCAATGACTTCAGACTGCAGGCACGCGAATTGAGCGAGCGCACAGTGAAGCAGCGAAAACAGATCAGCGCGATCAATACTGGCAACAAGCTTGCGATGGAACCGGCACCGGACACCTCCGATCTGGCCGAGCGCGAGAGCCGTTGGAACTATGCGCTCGTCGGCTCCGGCCTCGGCGTCTGGGACCACAACAACCTCACCGGCACGAAATACTACTCCAATACATGGAAAGAAATCCGCGGCATGGCTCCACACGAGCAAGCCGACGGAGACTACGAGGAATGGCTCAAGCTTCTTCATCCCGATGACCGCGATTTCGTCATAATGGCCATCGAGAGGCAGATCGCAGGCGACCCGGATTTTCACGTCTTCGAGTACCGGGAGCGCCACAAGGACGGCCGCTGGGTCTGGATCGAATGCCGCGGCGCCTGCGTGGAATGGGACGAAAGCGGCGCTCCTGTCCGCATCGTCGGCACGGACACGGACATCACGGCCCGCAAACAATCCGAAGAGATGCTCGAGCACCTGTCGCGCAGGCTGGATCTCGCTCTCGACATCTCGCGCATAGGCGTTTTCGAAGCCGATCTTAACGCTGGAACAGTCGAGTGGGACGACCGCTTGCTGGCGATGTACGGGCTTGAAGGCACGCCTCGCGTGAAGCTCAGCGAGGCATGGGAGCAGGCCTTGCACCCAGACGACCGCGAGCGCACGCTGAAGAACCTAGAAGCAAGCCTGGAAAAAGACCGCGGCCTGCTGCAGGAGTTCCGCATCATCCGCGGCGACGGCGCCGAACGCGTCATTCGCGCCCGTTCGGCTTTCTTCTTGGATGCCGAGGGAAAGCGCAAGCTCATCGGCGCAAATTGGGATGTCACCGAAGAGGTCAGTCTTCGCAACGATCTTCAGAAGGCGAAAGATCTGGCGGAAGCCCGTAACCGGGAACTCGAAGCCGCCAGGGAAAACATCGAGCATCTGGCGCTTCACGATTTTCTCACGGAACTCCCCAACCGCCGCTATCTCGACCGCATCCTCGACGAGCGTTCCGCCGGATGCCGCGAGAGTGGCTTGACGCTCGCGATCCTGCATATCGACCTCGATCGCTTCAAGCAGATCAACGACACGCTCGGCCACCGCGCCGGCGACGCCATGTTGAAACATGCAGCCAGGGTGCTGAAGGATTGCGTTCGCTCGAGCGATTTCGTTGCGCGCATCGGTGGCGACGAGTTCGTCGTGCTTTGCACGATCGACAGCTCTCCGAAGAAGCTTTCCAATATGGCAGCCCGAATCATCCGCGAACTCAGCAAGCCGGTCCGCTACGAGGGCCATGACTGTCGCTTCGGCGCCAGCATCGGCATCGCCGCGGAAAGCGGCAAGGATCTCGACGCAAAGCAGTTGTTACTCAACGCCGATATCGCGCTTTACCGTGCCAAGGCCGCAGGCCGCAACCGCCATGAATTCTTCTCCAAGGACGCCCGCCGCACCATCATCGCGGCCAAGCGCTTGTCGGACGAAATGCTGCAGGGACTGGAGCGCAACGAATTCATTCCCTTCTATCAACTGCAGTTTCATGCCCATACCCTTGAAGTTGCCGGCGTGGAGACGCTGGCGCGCTGGCGGCATCCGGAACACGGATTGCTGACACCCGGCCACTTCCTGACGATTGCCGAAGATCTTGACGTCGTCTCAGCGATCGACGGCCTGATCCTGGAACGAGGGCTGGCCGATCGCGCCGCATGGGCGAGAGAGGGTTTCGTCACTCCGAAGCTCTCGGTGAATGTCTCTTCTAGGCGCCTGGGCGATCCGGGCCTTGGCAAGAAACTGCGGGCGCTGAAGATCGAGCCGGGCATCCTGTCCTTCGAGCTCCTGGAATCCATATCGCTTGACGATTGCGACGATGCAGTCCTGTCCAATCTCAGGCAATTGCGCAAGCTCGGGATCGATATCGAGATCGACGACTTTGGTACCGGCCACGCCTCGATCGTCAGCCTGCTCAAGCTCAGTCCGCGCACGCTGAAGATCGACCGGGAACTGATCCGCATGCTGCCGCAGTCGGCCGAGCAGAGAAAGCTCGTCCGTTCCATCATCGATATCGGCCGTTCGCTGAACATCCTTGTCACGGCCGAGGGTGTCGAAAGCATGGATCATGTCCGCATCCTTGGCGATCTTGGCTGCGACATGCTGCAGGGCTATGCGCTGGCTCGACCGATGCCGGCCATGCAAATACCGGCTTTTGTACGCAATGCGGGATGGCGGCGGCACGACGCAGACGCCTACGCCCTTCAGAGCGTTCTTCGCCAGCAGATCAAAAGCAACCGCAGCAAATAAAGCCTGCATAAGGGGCCGCGCGGTCGGCTTTGATTCCACCGCATCACAAAAAACTGTAAGCTTATCTCCAGAAAATCTTCGATTCTCTTGGGTCGCGTGCCTACATATCTGGAATCCGGGGAAGGAGTGACAGGCGCATTGTGAAACTCTCTCTTTTCCTTTATGGGGACGCCACGAGATCCATCCACTCGCGCTATCCCAAGAGCGCCAACGACAGAGAACAACTAAAATGAACCGTCGCCGCCGTATCTACGAGGGCAAGGCCAAGATTCTATATGAGGGACCGGAACCGGGGACTTTGATCCAGTTCTTCAAGGATGACGCCACGGCCTTCAACAAGAAAAAACACGAAGTCATCGATGGCAAGGGCGTTCTGAACAACCGAATTTCGGAATACATCTTCAGCCATCTGAACAAGATCGGCATCCCGACGCACTTCATCCGCAGGCTCAACATGCGCGAGCAGCTGATCCGGGAAGTGGAGATGATCCCGCTCGAGATCGTTGTGCGCAACGTCGCTGCCGGTTCGCTGGCCAAGCGCCTCGGCATCGAGGAAGGCGTGGTTCTGCCCCGCTCGATCATCGAATTCTACTACAAATCCGATGCTCTCGACGATCCGATGGTCTCGGAAGAACACATCACCGCCTTCGGCTGGGCAAATCCCGCCGAGCTCGACGACATCATGGCACTCGCCATACGCGTCAACGACTTCATGACCGGTCTCTTCCTTGGCGTCGGCATTCAGCTTGTCGATTTCAAGATCGAATGCGGCCGGCTGTTTGAAGGCGACATGATGCGCATCATCCTTGCCGACGAGATTTCTCCCGATTCTTGCCGCCTCTGGGACATCGAAACCCATGAGAAGATGGACAAGGATCGCTTTCGCCGCGATATGGGCGGGCTTCTCGAAGCCTATTCCGAAGTAGCGCGTCGCCTCGGCATCATCAACGAAAACGAGCCTGTGCGCGGCACAGGCCCGGTTTTGGTCAAGTAAGACGTTCTGGTCAAAGACAGGGAAGAAGAAGTGATCAAGGCTCGTGTAACCGTCACGCTGAAAAACGGCGTTCTCGATCCGCAGGGCAAGGCAATCGAAGGGGCGTTGAGCGGCCTCGGCTTCATGGGCATTGGCCATGTCCGCCAAGGGAAGGTCTTCGACCTCGAACTCGAAAGCGCCGACAAGGCCAAGGCCGAAGCCGACCTCAAGGCCATGTGCGAAAAACTCCTCGCGAACACTGTGATCGAAAATTATACTATTTCGCTCGACTGACGGTCGCCGAGGACTTGATGGCTGACCTGACGTGGGAATCACGGTTTGAAATCTTGAGAAAAACCCAGTCCGATAGAAAAAAGGGACAGAGGGACAATTGTCGAGATATCAACAGCCTCAGCAACCATATGCGGGCCATGCAGGGCGACACGAAGAACCTGCGTGGCACGATGAGCCAGGTCCTTGATCGCCTGGGCCGCATTGAAAATCGTCACGAACTTCGACAATTGGCAGAAGCACAAGCAAGGTTTGAACCGCACCCATGAAATCAGCCGTCGTTCAACTTCCGGGCCTTAACCGCGATCGCGACATGATCGCAGCGCTGACGAAAATCTCCGGCCACGCGCCGGTGACGATCTGGCAGACGGAAACCGATATTCCCGATGTCGATCTGATCGTTATCCCGGGCGGCTTTTCTTATGGCGATTATCTGCGCTGCGGCGCGATCGCGGCTCGCATGCCGGTGATGCAGGCGATCGTCGACAAGGCCCAGAAAGGCGTCAAGGTGCTTGGCGTCTGCAATGGCTTTCAGATCCTCGTGGAAGCCGGCCTGCTGCCGGGTGCTTTGATGCGCAACGCCTCGCTGAGGTTCGTCTGCCGCGAGATTAAGCTTGAGGTCGCCAACGCCAATACAGCTTTCACCCGCGCTTATGCCAAGGGTCAGGTCATACGTTGCCCGGTTGCCCACCACGACGGCAACTATTTCGCGGATCCCGAGACGTTGGCTGAGATAGAAGGCAATGGCCAGGTGGTTTTCCGTTATGCGCACGGCACCAACCCGAACGGATCGATCAACGACATTGCCGCGGTGATGAACGCCAGGGGCAACGTTCTCGGCATGATGCCGCATCCGGAAAACCTGATCGAAGCAGCCCATGGCGGCTCCGATGGACGCGGTCTGTTTGCTTCGGCACTCGACCTGATCGCTGCCTAACCCTTGCCGCGCAAGACGCCTTTAGCAGGTCCACCGGAGCAAAGATTGATGCGCCCTTCCACGAATATCGCCGCCGTTGCGGCGGCAAGCACGCTTTGCATTTTGCTCGCGTCGTGCCAGTCCAGTGCGCCCTCCTCCGGACCGGATCGCAGCGCGCTTTCCACCATGGAGCGCGTCGCCGTCGGGGCCAATTCGTGCTGGTTCAAGTCCGGCGATGCTGCGTTTTCGGCCTACCGCCTTGCGCCGGAACTCAACTCCTTCACCGGCCGCCCGCGAATTCTGGTTGTCCACAAGAACAGCCCGGAAGGCCGCCCGCTGCTCGTCGTTCAGGCAGAAGGCAACCCCGCCCGCCTTCAGGCCTTCGGACCGATGATGTCTGAGCCGGTCTCCACTCGCATTGCTAGCGATGTGACCCGCTGGTCCGGCGGCGGAAAAACCTGCCGCTGATCAATCCCAAAAACGGGACTTTTTGATTTCTTCCGCAGCATCGGCCCGCGAAAGCCCGATGTCGCGCAGCTGCCAATCCGCCATCTCGCGCAAGGCTCGCCGCCCCTGGCGTTTCACGCTCCAGCAAGACAACATTTCCAGGATTCGCGAAAACAGCCCTTGCGCCGACGCGGGTTCCAAAATGCAACGCTCGCCAACGGCAACAATTGATACAATATGCTGGTCGACCTTCTGGTTGATAGACATTGTCATAAAGTCCGCTTCATCACCGATGATTGTTCATACTCTTGACAGATAAAGGGTGACAATCTATCAAATTGTTACCATGACAAATTGGCTCCCTGATCTTTCGCGCGGCTCCGGCCCGGTCTACATGCGTCTGGCAGACAGCATAGAGTCAGCCATCGCCAGCGGCGCCCTCCCCGCTGGCAGCAAACTGCCGCCGCAGCGGAATCTTGCCTACGATATCGGCGTGACGATCGGCACAATCGGCCGGGCCTATGCTTTGGTGCACGAACGCGGACTGGTGGCGGGCGAAGTCGGGCGTGGAACCTTCGTGCTTGATCGCGCAGAGACGGCGCCGGGAGAACAGGCCGATCCTCTGACGATGTCGCTTGGAGGCACGCGGGTTCTCGACGCGCCGGCGAACAAGATCCGCTTCGACACGACTGCGGCTCCCGATCTCGGACAGGGCCGCATTATCGGTCAGATCCTCGCCAAAATCGGGGAACAGAACATGTCGGAGATATCCTCTTACTCACGCAACTTTCCGCGAAACTGGTTCCTGGCCGGGCAGAAGTGGCTGGCGCGAAACGGCTGGACGCCGGAGACGGAGAATATCGTTCCCACGCTGGGGGCCCATGCGGCCGCCGTGTCGATCATCTCGGCCGTGTCTTCGCCCGGTGACAAGATCGTTTTTGAAAACCTGAGCTACACGCAGGTGAGCCGCAGCGCCCGCCTGCTGGGCCGGCGGACGGCAACCGTCGATTCCGACGAGTACGGCGTTCTTCCTGATGATTTCGAGCGGCTATGCCAGCAGCAGCATCCCAAGATCGCCTTTCTGATGCCGACCGCGCACAACCCAACCCTTGCAACCATGCCCTATGAACGCCGCGCAGCGATCGCTGCGACGGCGCGCAGACATGGCGTCTGGCTGATCGAGGACGATCTTTATGGCGGTATGACGGGCGACGAGATCCCTTTGCTGGCGTCGCTGGCGCCCGACCGCACCTTCCTCGTCAACGGGCTTTCCAAATCCGTCGCTGCCGGCGTGCGCGGCGGATGGGTCGCCTGCCCGCCGCATTTTGCCCAGCGGATCAAGGTCACGCACAAGATGATCACCGGCGGCTTGCCCTTCATTCTTGCGGAAACCTGCGCGCGCCTCGTCGAAAGCGGCACCGCCCATGCCATGCGCAAGGCAAGCATCACCGAACTTGCCACGCGCGAGCGGCTCGTTCGCGAATTGCTCGAGGGGTTCGATTTCGAATCACATCCGCATGTTCCCTTCCTCTGGCTGAAGCTTCCCGATCCCTGGATGTCCGGCACCTTCAAGAACGCCGCGTTTCGCGATGGCGTGCTCGTCGATGACGAGGATGAATTCAAGGCTTCGCGCGCCGACAAGGTCTATCACCGCGTGCGCATAGGCTTCTCCTCGCCGAAGGACAAGGACGCGCTCAAAGACGGGCTGATCATTCTAAGGAGCCTGCTGGAAGGCGGCGGCTCGGCCTATGTCGGCGAAATCTAACGTCCTCCCAGCCTAAAAGAATGAAATTTCCGGTGGCGGCTCAGGCTGGACTTGCGCGTTATCTTAAGACGAATTCGACGCCTTCGATGACCGTGTCCGGCCAGGATTGCCCGGCGCAAGCAACGAGCGGTTGATCCCGGCCTTCTGCACGAGACGATTTGAAAGGACTGGATGAGTTCACGCTGCTAGGGAAGGCGCAACACAGGACCTCGTTCAGGCTTGGAAGCGACTCATGCTACCAATTTACCTGAACGCCCGGTCCCAAAGCGCTTCGTCCTCTCTTTGTTGACGGTGGACATTTTCCTGTCGCCTGGCGTCGCTACATAGGTTAAAGACACCGCAAAACGCGCAACGGCAGGGACTTTCGAGAGCTCATGACCATATCCAATACCCGCCCGATCACCCCCGAACTCATCGCCAGCCACGGTCTGAAGCCGGATGAATATCAGCGGATACTGGATCTGATCGGCCGCGAGCCGACCTTTACCGAACTTGGCATCTTTTCGGCCATGTGGAACGAGCACTGCTCGTACAAGTCTTCCAAGAAGTGGCTTCGCACGCTGCCGACCAAGGGGCCGCGTGTTATCCAGGGCCCAGGCGAGAACGCCGGCGTTGTCGATATCGACGACGGCGATTGTGTGGTCTTCAAGATGGAGAGCCACAACCACCCCTCCTATATCGAGCCTTATCAGGGCGCTGCGACAGGCGTCGGCGGCATCTTGCGCGACGTCTTCACCATGGGCGCCCGCCCGATAGCAGCGATGAACGCTCTTCGTTTCGGCGAGCCTGATCATCCGAAGACCCGCCATCTCGTCTCTGGCGTCGTCGCCGGCGTCGGCGGGTATGGCAATTCCTTCGGCGTTCCGACGGTCGGCGGCGAGGTCGAGTTCGACGCCCGCTACAACGGCAACATCCTCGTCAACGCCTTTGCGGCGGGGCTGGCGAAGTCGAATGCCATTTTCCTGTCGCAAGCCAAGGGCGTCGGCCTGCCGGTCGTCTATCTGGGCGCCAAGACCGGCCGCGACGGCGTCGGCGGCGCGACGATGGCCTCGGCCGAATTCGACGAGTCGATCGAGGAAAAGCGCCCGACCGTCCAGGTCGGCGACCCCTTCACCGAAAAGTGCCTGCTGGAAGCCTGCCTTGAACTGATGCAGACCGGCGCCGTCATTGCCATCCAGGACATGGGCGCGGCGGGCCTCACCTGCTCGGCAGTCGAAATGGGAGCCAAGGGCGATCTCGGTATCCTGCTCGAGCTTGACAAGGTACCGGTCCGCGAAGAGCAGATGACCGCCTACGAGATGATGCTCTCGGAGAGCCAGGAGCGTATGCTCATGGTCCTCGAGCCGGACAAGGAAACGATCGCCAAGGCGATCTTCGTCAAGTGGGGCCTCGATTTCGCGATCGTCGGCAAGACCACCGACGACCTGCGCTTCCGTGTCGTGCATCAGGGTGAGGAAGTCGCAAACCTGCCGATCAAGGAGCTCGGAGACCAGGCGCCGGAATACGACCGCCCCTGGCGGCAATCCGGCAAGCGTGCTCCCCTTCCCGCTGAGCTCGTAGCAGCACCGGACGATTATGGTCAGGCGCTGCTGCAGCTCGTGGGATCGCCGAACCAGTCCAGCCGCCGCTGGGTCTACGAACAGTATGATACGTTGATTCAGGGCAATTCGCTGCAGCTTCCAGGCGGTGACGCCGGCGTTGTCCGCATCGAGGGCCATCCGACCAAGGCGCTCGCATTCTCTTCCGATGTCACGCCGCGTTATGTCGAGGCCGATCCGTTCGAAGGCGGCAAGCAGGCTGTCGCCGAATGCTGGCGTAACATCACCGCCACCGGAGCCGAGCCGCTGGCCGCGACCGACAACCTCAATTTCGGCAATCCGGAGAAGCCCGAAATTATGGGCCAGTTCGTCGAAGCAGTAAAAGGCATCGGCGAAGCCTGCCGTGCACTGGATTTCCCGATCGTTTCCGGCAACGTCTCGCTCTACAACGAGACGAACGGCATCGCGATCCTGCCCACCCCGACGATCGCAGGCGTCGGCCTGCTGCCAGACTGGCAGGCGATGGCACGCATCGGCGGCGCATCCGAAGGCGATCAGTTGATCCTGATCGGCACGGACGGCAGCCATCTGGGCTCCTCGATCTATCTGCGCGATATTCTCGGCAGCAGCGATGGTCCGGCGCCCGAAGTGGATCTCTTCGCCGAGCGTCGCAATGGCGATTTCGTCCGTTCGGCAATCCGCAACGGCCAGGTCACCGCCTGCCACGATATCTCTTCCGGCGGCCTCGCCCTGGCGCTCGCGGAAATGGCGATGGCATCGGGCAAGGGCCTGATGGTGACGCTTGCCGAGGGCAAGGGCGCGCCGCATGCCCTCCTCTTCGGGGAAGACCAGGCACGCTACGTCGTCGCGGTCAGACCAGACGTCGCCGATTTCGTCTGCGCCAATGCCGAAGGCGCCGGCGTGCCCTTCCGCCGCCTCGGCACGCTTGCCGGCAGCGACCTCGTTGTCGATGATCTTTTGTCGCTCCCCATTCAGGAATTGCGCAACGCCCATGAATCGTGGTTCCCTGAATTCATGGATAGCGCAGAGGCACTTGTCGCTGCGGAATGATGTGCAAGGAGTTACGATCATGGCCATGAAACCCGGCGATATCGAAGACATGATCAGGGCCGGGATACCCGGTGCCAAGGTAACGATCCGCGACCTTGCTGGCGACGGTGATCATTACGCCGCCGAAGTCGTGGCCGAAGCCTTCCGGGGCAAGAGCCGCGTCCAGCAGCACCAGATGGTGTATGAGGCCCTCAAAGGAAACATGGGCGGCATCCTGCACGCACTGGCGCTGCAGACATCGGCCCCAGAATAATGGTTCGATAGCTGAAAATGCCCGGTCACAAGCCGGGCATTTTTTGCAGTCCTCCATCCGCGACAAGTGCGGCAGGCACCGGTCCGGCCGTCAGCAGCGTGAAATCGAAGGTTGCGCGCAGGTCCGGCCCCAGCACGTATTGCCGGTGGACCCGCAGAAAATCCAGCTTGATCTTCTTGTAGTGTTCCGGCGTCAGCATCTGCTTGACGCGGATGAACTGCATTCTTGCCTGTGGGGCGTCCGGATGGCCTGCCGCGGCGACAACCGGCACCTTGTAGAAATGGATGGCGCCGGTCAGGCAGTGGACGTCGAGCCAGAAGACGGATCGGCAGCGCGCGATCAGCCCAACACGGGCGCGCAGCGCTTTTGCCGATGACAGCAGCGCGCATTGCAACACCGCCGAACCAAGCGAAGCAAAGACGACCTGCTTGCCGTCGAAGAGTGCCGGCTCCTTCTCAAGCAGCAAACCGACGACATGCGCAGCAACGCTCGAGCCCATGCTGTGCGACGAGATCACATATTCGTCAGCATCCTCCAACAGCGCCTCGCGCGCCGTAGTCGCACAGCGTTCGAGCCATGCGTCGAACTCGGGCCGATCCATGCGCCCGAGCGCAACCGCCATTTCCCAATCCGCGAAGAGATGCAGTGTGTAGAAGCGTTCGGCGAAAGACAGGAAAAGATAGAAGAAGGCAGCCGCTGCCGGCAGGCTCCAGATCATATGCCGGACATTGAGACCGAAGCCCATCGGCGCCAACGCGATCACGGCCATCAGCATGAGGCCGAGCAGCATCAGCACGAATGGAAATGTAAAGAATAGACCGAAGCGCCAGGCATGGCGGAAATAGCCGACCAGTCCCCCGTCCATGATGATGCTGCCGCAGGCGGCAAAGCCGTCGACTATGCGCTTTGCCGCCGGCTTGGCGCTAAGCTGTTCCACCAGCACGTCGTGATCGAAAACATGAATCCTGCTTTCGGTCTGCCAGAAATCGGAGGCGGCGAGCACGTCGAATTTTGCAAATCCGTGGCGATTGTCAATTTCGCCCAACTGCGCCTGGAAGCCCCAGGCCTTTCCGCTCTGCCTGGCGGTTCGCTCGTAGCGCGCCCGGTGGGCCTTGCCGTCCAGCGGCTCAAAACCGGGGAAGTGAAGCACCACCCTTTTCTTGATCAATCTCATAAATATCTTTCCGGCGAGCTCGGCGCGCCAAATCGCAAAACGCGCATGCATGTGAAATGTGGCGGAAAAAGTTCGCCTGCTGTTGAAGCAGCGCTTGCTAACCGAAAGCATCCGCAATTCAATAGCCATGAAGCGTTTTGGTTGCTGGAGGGACAGAATGGCTGACATCATGAAGGAACTCGTGAGCGGCGTTGTCGAGACCGTTCTCAGGGAAATCCTCAAGAAGACTGCGGTTCGAAACACCACCAAGCGAAAGAAGCGAAAGACACGCTCTTCCACGACCGGCCGCTTCACCCGCACTGCCTCAGCAGCCATTAAACCCGCCCGCAAGCAGGTGAGCAAACGGCGTACCGCCACTTCCCGCAGCAGGCAGCGCAGCCGCTAGGCGTTCCGGCATCGTGCCATCATCTACCGTAAGCATGCTTATCTTTTTTGATTTTGGCGGCTGGAATTTGAGCCGTCACATGCTATTTAAGGCTCACGATTGAAACGGCAGGCCTTTAACCTGCCTGTTGGAAGGATTAGGCCTTATGAGCGGTATAAACGAATTCATCGACAACGAAATCAAGACCAACGACGTCGTCCTTTTCATGAAGGGCACGCCGCAGTTTCCGCAGTGCGGTTTCTCCGGCCAGGTCGTCCAGATCCTCGATTACCTCGGCGTCGACTACAAGGGCATTGACGTGCTAGCCGATTCGGAAATCCGCCAGGGCATCAAGGACTATTCGAATTGGCCGACAATCCCGCAGCTTTACGTGAAGGGCGAGTTTATCGGCGGCTGTGACATCGTGCGGGAAATGTTCCAGGCGGGCGAGTTGCAGCAGCATTTCCAGGAAAACGGCGTGACGGTTCGCGCCGCTTGACAGGTCACCGGGCGTCCGTCCGGTTTCCAAATCTGTTCTAATTCGAGTTCAAGGCGCTGTGCCAACAGCGCCTTGACCTGTTTATGGGATTTTCATCGTGACAGATTCATCTCAAGCCGTGTCCGCGGGCCAGACGCCCATGGGCAAGCGTGAATTCATCGCGCTGGCTGCCTTTTTGATGGCAACCAACTCACTGGCGATCGATATCATGCTGCCGGCTCTGCAGCAGATCGGCTCCAATCTGGGCGTGGAAAGCGAAAACCACCGGCAATTCGTCGTCTCGTCCTATCTTCTCGGCTTCGGTGGCGCTCAGCTCTTCTATGGCCCGATTTCCGACCGCTTCGGCCGCCGCCTGCCGCTTCTCGTCGGCCTGGCAATTTATATCGCGTCCGCGATTGGGATTGCTTTCATACCCTCGTTTGCCGGCTTGCTCGTTCTGCGTTTCATCCAGGGCATCGGATCTGCCGCCACGCGAGTCATCACCATTTCGATCGTCCGCGACATCTACGGCGGCCGGCAGATGGCCGAAGTCATGTCGCTGATCATGATGGTGTTCATGATCGTGCCGGTCGTCGCGCCCGGCAGCGGCCAGATCATCATGCTCTTTGCGAGCTGGCACATGATCTTCGTCTTCATCGCCGCAATGGGGGCGGCAATCGCCGCATGGACCTTCTATCGCCTGCCCGAGACGCTCGATCCGCGCAACATGCGGCCCTTCACGGCGCGCTCGATCCTCAGTGGTTTCCAGCTCGTTCTGACGAACCGCATTGCACTTTGCTATACGCTTGCGACGACCTTCATCTTCGGCTCGCTATTCGGATTCATCAACTCCGCTCAGCAGATCTATGTTGGCATTTACGATCTCGGCGTTTATTTCCCCTTCGCCTTCGCCGCTGTCGCGGTCTTCATGTCGATTGCGTCGTTTCTCAATTCACGCTTCGTCGGCAAGTTCGGCATGCGTCGGCTGTCGCATGGATCGCTGCTCGGTTTCGTCGCCGTCAACACGCTGTGGATGATCGTGCAGGTCGTTGGCCCGCAGCCCATGCCCTTCTTCCTATTCATCGGCTTCTTCGGCATTGCGATGTTCCAGTTCGGCTGGATCGGGTCGAACTTCAACTCGCTCGCCATGGAGCCCCTCGGCCACGTGGCGGGTACTGCCTCCTCCGTCCTCGGCTTCATGAGCACGATCGGCGGCGCAATCATCGGCGCGGCTATCGGTCAGGCCTTCGACGGGACCGCGTTGCCGATGGTCTCGGGTTATTTCGCAGTGTCGATCATCGGACTCGTCTTCGTCCTGATTGCCGAGAAGGGCCGTCTGTTTCGGCCTCACAATCCGCGTCTCTGAGCGATCCACTTTCCATTTTACATTCACTGGATTTGACGAATGGTCCTGCAGCATAAACCGCACACTGAAAACCAGGGCTCCAGCCGCATCGGCATGGGATTTACGGAATTTGTCATAACCATTGCGATCATGACTGCCAGCATCGCCATGGCAATCGACAGCATGCTGCCGGCGCTTCCCGCCATCGGCCGCTCGCTGAGCGTGACGAGCACCAACGACGCACAACTGATCATCGGCGTCTTCTTCTTCGGCTTTGGTGTCTCGCAGATCGTCTTCGGCAGCCTCTCCGACACCTTCGGCCGCCGCCGCATCCTGCTCGGCGGCCTTGCCGTCTACGTGCTGGCGATGTTCGGCGCGGCACTGATCGGCAGCTTCGAGATGCTGCTCGTCATGCGCTTCGTCCAGGGAATTGGTGGTGCCGCGGTGCGTATCACCACGATGGCGATTGTCCGCGACTGCTTCGGCGGCCGCGAAATGGCTCGCGTCATGTCCTACGTGATGATCGTCTTCATGATCGTGCCGATCGTCGCGCCTTCCGTCGGCCAGCTGATCATCAGCTACGCCGACTGGCACTGGATCTTCATCCTGCTCGGCATCGTCGGCGCGATCCTCTTCCTCTGGGCGCTGCTGCGCCTTAAGGAGTCGCTGCCGGTCGATGAGCGCATCCCGCTCTCTGTCGGCTCGATCATCGATGGCTTCAGGACAGTTCTCACCAACCGCATCACCTGCGGCTATATGATCGGGCTCACGATGTTCACGGGCGTAATCAGCGCCTATGTGATCTCCGTGCAGCAGGTTTTCGGTGAAGTCTACGGCCTGGGCGATTGGCTGCCGGTCGCCTTCGCGGCAACGGCAGGCGGCATTGCCATCGCCAATTTTGCCAACGGCTTCTTCGTGCGCACCTTTGGCATGCGCCGCATCTCGCACACCGCAATGATCCTCTTTACGGTGATTTCGGCATTCGGTTACGTCATGGCGCTCGATGGCAATGTCAATTTCGCGTTGGATTACGCTCTGTTCTCCATTCTGCTGATGATGTTTGCAGTCATCGCCACCAATTTCACGGCAATCAGCCTCGAACCGATGGGCAATCTTGCAGGCACGGCGACCGCCATCACCGGCTTCGTCTCGACCTCCGTCGGCGCGCTGCTCGGAGGAGGCGTCGGCCAGCTTTTCAATGGCACCGTCCAGCCGCTCTTTGCCGGCTTTGCGGTCTTCGGCACGATCAGCATTGTCGCCACGCTCTTTGCCGAAAAGGGCAAACTCTTCACCCACCCGGGCGACAGCCCGCAACCCGAGCCGGGTGCTGCGCATTTGTGAAATCTGGCCGCGTCAGACGCGGGCTGAGACATCATCGCGTTGAAAAATGACTGGCCGCGGGCCGGTAGGCCCCAGTCTTTGCCGGTACCGAACGGATCCCCAATATCAGCGGAACCGATCACAGCGGATCATACAACATATTCCAGGTGCGCCTCGCTGGCGGCGACCAAAAACTTCTTGCGCACCTCAGCGGCCGGTGTCGCATCGTTGAAGGCATCAAGACATGTGACCTCGGCGCGGTAAAGCGCCGGGCCATCGTGGATCGGCCATTCGGTGACCATCAGCTTGTAGGCATGGTGGACCGTTCTGACAACGCGAAAGCGCCCGCCGAGTTTGATCCTGACGGGCTGGAATTTGCCGATATCCTTTTTCCCCATGACGCAGTACCTCACGCAAAACATTCGACTCAACGAATCACCTGGCGACTCGTTCCAGCGCAATCGCACGGGCAGCGAGCAAACTGACGGGCACGCCGCTCGCAATGATGCGGATGCCTTTTATGACGTTCTGTTCATCTGGCGTTCATATTTCTTGTGGCCATCGCCCTTTCGGGCTAGTCTGCCCTGGCAACGATGGAGCAAGAGATGATCAAGACCACCGTCGCGGCTTCTGTATTTGCCGCTTATGCCTTTGCGATGTTCGCAATCGCATCCCTTCCGCAAAACTCGCCCGGCATCCCGGTCGATCAGGTGACGACGAGTTCCACGAACTAAACGCAGCCCGACGCGAAACACCCCGCTTTGAAGCGGGGCGGTATCGTGATCAAATCAGCTTGGGAGGAAATATGTCTCTCCCTCTATGTCGGGCATTGATCGAGGCTTACGCCCCCCAAGGTCTCACACCGTGAAAACTTCCCGCCGCAGCAACTCCCACGACGCCTTGTCCGGAGCGACCAGCAACCCGCCGTCGACGTGATGCGGCAGGTAAGCCGTTCCATCGAAACGCGCCGCATGGGCGCCTGCCTCCTGGCAGATCAGCGTTCCCGCCAGATGATCCCACGGCATCAGCTTGTTGTACATCAGGTAATGCACGTGCCCCGACGCGAATGTCCTGTATTCATGCGCGGCGCAGCGGTAGTTCACGAGAAAGCGTACCTTTGCGAGATTCGAGAGGATTTCCGGACGCTTCTCTTTCGGCAGGTAGCCGGTCGACGCCATACCGACCATCTGTTCCAATGCCACCGGCGCTGCCACGGAAAGCCGCTCCGACTCGCCCTCCGGCCGTCGCAGCCAGGCGCCGCTCCCCTTCTCCGCCATCACCCAGTCGTCGCCCATGGGGTCGTAGATGATGCCCGCAACGGTTTCACCCCTCGACACGACCGACGCCATGACGCCGAAGGCGGGAATGCCGGAAGCAAAATTGAAGGTGCCGTCGACCGGATCGACGACGATCGCAAGATCTGCTCCCTGCAGCTTGCCGAGCAGCGCAGGATCGGCAGCAACCGACTCCTCGCCGATGAAGACTGCACCCGGCCATCGTTTTGCCGCCTCAGCCTTCATCATCCGCTCAGCCTGCTCATCGGCTTCCGTTACCAGGTCAGTCGCCTCGGTCTTGACCCGTACGTCACCGCTGCCAAGCTTTCGGAAGCGCGGCAGTATCTCGGCCTTCGCCGCCCGCCTGAGGAGATCGCAGAGCGTCGTCACGTCAATTGTCGAAGTCATCGCATGTCCTTATTTTGAGCGTAAGCCAGTTACGCGCTCTTCGGTTACGGCTCTGTGACCATCAGGGCGGAGAAATCGAAAAGCTTCGGATCGAGCAGGTGTGAGGGGTTCACATGCGCGAGCGCCCGCAGCATCGTGTCCTTGCGGCCCGGCATGCGTCGCTCGATATCCGCAATCATATCCTTCATCGCATTGCGCTGCAGGCCGTCTTGCGAACCGCACAGATCGCAGGGGATGATTGGAAACTGCATGGCAGCCGCAAATTTCGCCATGTCGTCCTCGGCGCAATATGCAAGGGGCCTGAGCACCATGAGGTCGCCCTCGTCGTTGAGCAGCTTCGCCGGCATGGAGGCGAGACGCCCGCCATGGAAAAAGTTCATGAAGAAGGTCTCGAGGATATCCTCGCGGTGATGCCCGAGCACCAGGGCATCACAGCCCTCCTCCCGCGCGATGCGGTAAAGGTTGCCCCGGCGAAGACGAGAACAGAGCGAGCAGTATGTCCCGCCCTCCGGTACCTTCTCCTTCACGATCGAATAGGTATCCCGGTGTTCGATGCGGTGCTTCACGCCGATCTTCGTCAGATAATCCGGCAGGACATGCTTCGGAAAGTTCGGCTGGCCCTGGTCGAGGTTGCAGGCGATCAGCTCGACCGGCAGCAGTCCACGCCATTGCAAGTCGAGCAGCAGCGCCAGCAAACCGTAGGAATCCTTGCCACCGGAAATGCCGACCAGCCAGCGCTTCTGACCCTTCAGCATGCCGAAATCGTCGAAGGCTTGGCGAACCTGCCGGAGCAGGCGCTTGCGCAGTTTGTTGAACGAGACGGAATGCGGGGCATCGGCAAAGAGCGTATGGCCGGTCACGCCGTCTTCGGCGGCCTGTCGGAATTCCTCATCGATGTTGGCTGCGATATTCATCGTCCTACCCACTCCAATAATTCTGCCTTAGCAGAAAGCCTGGCGTCAACGAAGCATCAATCGCCGAAAACCGACCAGCCTGTGCGCGCTGCAAGCATTTCCAGCGCAACGGCCCCAAGCTGCGAATTGCCCACCTTGTTCAAACCTGGCGACCAGGCGGCGATAGAGGCGACCCCCGGGGCAACGGCGAAGATGCCGCCGCCGACGCCGCTCTTGCCGGGAAGGCCGACATGATAGGCGAAATCGCCCGAGCCGTCGTAATGGCCACAGGTCAGCATCAGAGCATTGATGCGCCGCGCACGCTTCGGCGACACGACCGAATGGCCGGTCATGGGATTGCTGCCGCGGGCTGCAAGGAACAGCCCGGCCTTTGCTAGTTGCTTGCAACTCATAGAGAGCGCGCATTGATGGAAATACACGCCAAGCACATGTTCGACCGGATGATCGATGTTCTTGTAGGCGCGCATGAAATTGGCGAGCGCGAAATTCCGGTATCCGGTCTGCGTCTCCGAGCGCGCCACCTTCTCGTCGATCGTTACCGATTCGTCGTCGGCGAGATAGCGAACGAAGCGCAGCAGCTCACCTATCGCTTCGCGCGGCGCATGACCTGCCATCACGACGTCGGTGACAGCGATTGCCCCTGCATTGATGAAGGGATTGCGCGGGATTCCATGCTCATGCTCGAGCTGGACAATAGAATTGAAGGCTGAACCGGAAGGCTCGCGCCCGACGCGCTTCCAGAGTCCCTCGCCGACCTTGCCGAGCGCTAAGGTCAGCATGAAGACCTTGGAAATGCTCTGGATGGAGAACGGCACGTCGGCATCGCCTGCGCGGTAGATCTTGCCGTCGACCGTCACGACCGCCATGCCGAACTGGTTAGGATCGATCTTTGCAAGCTCGGGGATATAGTCTGCGACCTTGCCCTCGCCGATACGGGGCGCCAGCTCCTTGTAGATGCTGTCGAGGACGGCCTGCAAATCTACCATGGCTTCTCTCCAGAGAACAAAAAAGCCGCCCAGCAGGCGGCTTTTCCGTATGCGAAAACGCCTCGCGTTGATTAACGCGAATAGAATTCGACCACCAGATGCGGCTCCATGACGACCGGATAGGGAACGTCGGAGAGCGAAGGAACGCGGGCGAAAGTCGCAACCATCTTGTTGTGATCAACTTCGATGTACTCCGGAACGTCGCGCTCAGCGAGGCCGACGGATTCCAGGACGGTCACGAGCTGCTTCGACTTCTGGCGAACCTCGATGACGTCGCCGGCCTTGCAACGGTAGGAACCGATATTGACGCGAACCCCGTTCACAGTCACGTGGCCGTGGTTCACGAACTGGCGGGCAGCGAAAACGGTCGGAACGAACTTGGCGCGATAGACGATCGCGTCGAGACGGGACTCCAGAAGACCGATCAGGTTTTCCGAGGTGTCACCCTTGCGGCGGTTGGCTTCGTCGAAGATCGCGCGGAACTGCTTCTCGCGCAGGTCGCCGTAGTAACCCTTCAGCTTCTGCTTGGCGCGCAGCTGCACACCGAAGTCCGAAAGCTTACCCTTGCGGCGCTGGCCATGCTGGCCCGGGCCGTATTCGCGGCGGTTCACCGGGGATTTCGGACGGCCCCAGATGTTTTCGCCCATACGGCGGTCAATCTTGTACTTGGACGATTCGCGCTTGCTCATCGTATTTCCTTTCAGAGTGTTAGGACGGTTCTTTACAAAACCGCGCGAAGGAAACACGCCCTCCTTTGGCCTTCTTTCGAAAGCCCGACAGGACTATCCCATTACGCGAACAGGACAAATCCACGGGACATGTCAAATGAAACACCGGACATTGCTGCCCGGTGCACGCGGTCTTTAGGGGCTCGCCATAAAAATGTCAACAGCGGAGGCACGTTAAGGGATATGGCGTTTATCGCTATATTCAGCAGTCCATTGATCGCTAGCGCGAACGTCACATCGGTGGATCGAAAACTCCCAGGACAATTGGACGATATTGTGAATTGTCCGCCTGATGTTTGGCAATGCGAGCCGAACTAGAAGCTCATCGAAGATATGAGTTCTGACCGTGCCGGTAATATGACCTTGTAACGTTCGACCGACGCATCACCGAGCCCGTCCGGCGATGGCAAGGCCTTTATCTGTCAAAAAGTCAGCTGTGGGTTATTCCGCCGCCTGTCGCGCATCATCAGGCGCATTCGCATCGCCCGGCGCAGTCTGGCAGTTCATATCCGGGAAAGCTACGATGCGCTTACCCGCGAAATCCGTGTGCACGACGATCGTACCCTGTTCCTCGAAATAGCCAAGTAGGCGCCTGGCCCTGCGAGCCGAATGTGTGCCGTAGGCGCGCGCTATGCGGGCGTCGGATGGGCAAGGCTCGCCGCAGACCGCGGCCTTGGCCAGCATCAGGAACACGCCCTGCAGATCGTCGGTCACGCCGGTTGAAAGCGACAGCGCCGTCGCCCAGGTTCCCGTCCCGGCCGTTGCGGCATCGACGCCCGACCGCGAGATTGCCACGTGCCGGCGGAACTCCGGCAGCGACATCGGTGGCCCGGGCATGCGGCGCATGCGCAGCCGCACCAGGAATTCCTGATAGAGTACCGAATCCGTCCGGAAGCTCGAAGCCGGATCGTCGAGGATTTCCCGAAGCACGGCCGTAAGCCGTTCCTCGCGCTCCTCGGCGGTGAGATCCGGATGGTTTGCACGCGCCTCGGCCGGCACTGCCGTCGCAGCGGGCGCGGAACGCGAAAGTTCTGCCAGAATGTCCGTCGTCGGCCGCGGCGCCGGTGTCGCCCGGCGCATG
Source organism: Rhizobium etli 8C-3 (assembly GCF_001908375.1). NCBI lineage: Bacteria > Pseudomonadati > Pseudomonadota > Alphaproteobacteria > Hyphomicrobiales > Rhizobiaceae > Rhizobium > Rhizobium etli. The sequence continues at coordinate 2,128,055 of NZ_CP017241.1, forward strand.
ACTGGTCTCTGGAATTCCTCAGGATCAGGCGTAAAGATCAGATCCTCGACATCCCGCGGGGCATCGGGCAGTGGCATCAGCTTCGGGCTCGACGAACGCGCCGACGTTTCCACGGCACCGATCTGGATGGGCAGCGGACGGCGCGAGAGTGCCGGACCGAGGGCCACGAAGTTGCCGCGCTTCAGATCGCGGAACATTTCCGCCTGGCGCCGGTCCATGCCGAGAAGATCGGCGGCACGGGCCATGTCGATGTCGAGGAAGGTACGGCCCATCAGGAAGTTCGAGGCTTCCGCCGCAACGTTCTTCGCAAGTTTCGCAAGGCGCTGCGTGGCAATCACGCCCGCCAGCCCCCGTTTGCGGCCACGGCACATCAGGTTCGTCATGGCGCCCAGCGACATCTTGCGGGCGTCTTCGGAAACATCGCCACCGACCGAAGGGGCAAACATCTGAGCCTCGTCGACGACGACGAGCACCGGGTACCAGTATTCGCGATCGGCATCGAACATACCGTTAAGAAAAGCGGCCGCAGCGCGCATCTGCTGCTCGATGTCGAGGCCTTCCAGCGTCAGGACGCAGGAAACGCGATGCTGGCGGATACGGTTGGCAATGCCGGCAAGCTCAGCTTCGGTCCGCTCGCCATCGACGACGACATGGCCGAATCGGTCGCTGAGCGTGACGAAGTCGCCTTCCGGATCGATGATGACCTGTTGGACCCACTGCGCGGACTGTTCAAGCAGCCGTCGCAGCAGATGCGACTTACCGGAGCCAGAATTGCCCTGAACGAGAAGGCGGGTCGCCAGAAGCTCCTCGATATCGAGCGTCGCCGGGGTGTTCCCTGACGCCATTCCCATATCGATACCAACCTGCAAAGCAATGACCTATTCAGATGAGACTCAATGATACGAAGCGCCATTGTCTTGAAACGGCGCACTTCGGTCTATCAAAGATTTCCGCGGATTTCGCCCACACGATTGCGAAACCCACAGCGAATGCGGATCGTCCCCAACGCGGTCTGGCGCTCATCGCCGGGCCGGCTTCCTAGGCTGCGCATGCGCCCATGCCATGCGCAATGCATTTTCGAGATCCTCCCCGCCCAGCCGCGACAGTTCGGCGGCGGTCCAGCCCCGCCTGCCCCATGCGTTCGGCACCGGCGAGAAGGCATCTGGTAACATCATGCACTTGAATTGCTGTTCGTCGGGCGTGAAATTGAAGTTCGCCGTCCGGCCGTCGGCACTGAGCGTGACGTAGATCCGGGCGACCTTGAACGCCATTCGATCGAAATGCGGGGCCACGACCGTGCCTTCCAGTGATAGCGCGATGCGCCGCAAGTCCTCGCCCGTCGCCATGTCACGCCTACCTTCGACATTGATCCGCACGTGCCCAGTACCTATCACGATTGAGTACCGGAAGCGTCACCTGACTTTCAGCCCGAAACCCTGCATCAAGCGTGTCGTGGAGAAATCCGGATTGCCGGTGGTAAAGACCGCAAAGTCGAAATCGTCGGGGTGAACGGAATCGGCCACCTGCGGCACAAGGCTTCGCGCCCGCCTAGCGATTGCCTCCGCCGGATCAAGCCAATCCACGGGCCATGGCGCCAGCCTCCGGAAAAGATTCGCCATGAAGGGATAATGCGTGCAGGCAAGTACGACGATGTCCGTCTTGCGGCCGTCCTTTTCGACAAAGCATTGGTCGATCTCCGTCATGACGGCCTCGTCCGAGACGGCATCACCGCGGATATAGGCCTCCGCCATGCGCGCCAGGTTTTCCGAGCCGACGAGGCGTACATGGCATTGCTGTGCGAAGGACTGGATCAGATCGCGCGTATAGGCGCGTTTGACCGTACCGGGCGTAGCAAGCACGGAGACGAGCCCGGATCGCGTCCGCTCGGCGGCGGGCTTGATCGCAGGCACAGTACCGACGAAGGTCGTCTGGGGAAAGGCTGCGCGTAGATCGGCACCGACCAGCGTGAAGGCCGTATTGCAGGCGATGACGCAGACTTCCGGATCATACTGGCCAAGAAGCCTGCCAAAAAGCGTGATGATACGCTCCTTCAGCGCCTGCTCTTCCCAGCCCCCATAAGGAAATCCCGCATCATCGGCGATGTAGATGAAGCCGCGTTCCGGCATCAGCACACGGGCTTCGCGGAGCACGGTGAGCCCCCCGATGCCGGAATCGAAGATCAAAACCGGTTTCAGCTCATTCGCCGCTGATGTCATCTTTTGGCTGTTCCTTGGCGTCTGCAGGCGGACGGCTTCCGCGCGGATACTTGCGCGAAAAGCGGTCAAGGGAGGATATCACACCGCGCAGTACGCTGATTTCCTGTTCCGTGAAGGCGCGGCGGGAAAGGACTGCCCGCAGATTGTCCACCATTTTGGGCTTTTTCCCGGCAGGATGGAAGTAATTGCGTGCCTCTAGCGCCTCTTCCAACTGGTCGAAAAGGCCGAAGAGCTGTTCCTTTGTCGATTGCGTCTGCGACATCGCCTGGAACGGCACGGCACCGGCATCCTCCATGCCGGATTTCATCCACTCGTAGGACATCAAAAGCACAGCCTGCGCGATGTTCAGCGAGGCGAAGGCGGGATTGACCGGGAAGGTCACGATCTCGTCGGCGAGAGCCACTTCCTCGTTGGTGAGGCCCCACCGTTCACGGCCGAAAAGGATGCCCGTGCCTTCGCCCGAGCGAAATTTCGCCCGCAGCGTTTCAGCCGCCACCACCGGGGAACGCACCGGCTTGAAGCCATCGCGTTCGCGCGCCGTCGTCGCATAGACGAAATTGAGGTCAGCGACCGCCTGCTCCAAGGTGTCGAAAACCTTCGTGCCTTCGATGACATGATCGGCTTTTGAGGCGGCAGCCTGTGCCTTCTCGTTCGGCCAACCGTCGCGCGGATTGACGAGGCGCAGTTCGGCAAGGCCGAAATTCGCCATCGCGCGCGCCACCATGCCGATGTTCTCGCCCATCTGCGGCTCGACCAGAATGATGACCGGCCCTTCGGCTAAAAGTTTACGCTCGCTGTTCGTGCCTGCCATGAATGCCGTCCTTGCTTTCATGCGGGGAATAGCTTTGCACGATCGAAACGGCAAGGCCCTGCCGCAGGATAGACCTCTGGGAGGCGGCGCCGATCAACTCGCAGTCTTCACCCGCCCTTGGCGATGGTCACCATTTCCGCCTTCAGCGACCGCAGTTCCTTCGGCCCGGCACTCTCCATCATGATGTCGTCGATCAGTGGCTTGCTGCCATCAGTGACCATCTCGAAACGTACTGACGAGATCGTCTGCGCCTCAGGACCAATGCCGCAGGCCATCTTGCGGAAGCGCACGACGATCTCCTGCCTGCCCTCCGCAGCCCCCTGAGGTGTCAGCGTCAGGTCTTGGAGCGGGCATGCGTCCTGGGCATTGACGATCACGTCATGGTCGAAGGGCGAGATGCCCTCCTCCATCGCCGGGTGCTTCAAAGCCTCCTGATACTTTGCGACAAAATCCTTGCTGTAGAGTTTGTCGAGCGTTGGGGGGTCGAATATGTCGATCCATCCGGTGTCGTTGCCCGACCAGTTCTTGACGGTCGCATCCATGATTTCCTGCACTGGCGCCGTAATCTCCGCTCCGTTGCAAACCGCAGGAAGGCCAGCAACGGCGAGAAGCAGAAGGGCGATCTTCCTCATGTTGAAATATCCGCTCCGAAAGGCAATTTCGACGGACACTAGCCGAGTCTCGAAACTTGGCAAGGCACGCCAAAATGCGCTTCGAACGGCGCTTGCGGCTTTGCGTTCCCGGCTCGCAATGCTATAGCGCTCGGGATTTTCCATCACCCACCGGGACATGCGTCCCCATCCAAGCTTACGAGGCAGATACATGAAGAAGATCAAGGTCGCCAATCCCGTCGCCGATCTCGACGGCGATGAAATGACTCGCATCATTTGGCAGCTCATCAAGGACAAGCTGATCCATCCGTATCTCGACCTCGACATCGACTACTACGATCTTTCGGTCGAAAACCGGGATGCGACCAATGATCAGGTCACTGTGGACGCCGCCAACGCCATCAAGAAATACGGCGTCGGCATCAAGTGCGCAACGATCACGCCGGACGAAGCACGCGTGAAGGAATTCAGCCTCAAGGAAATGTGGAAGAGCCCGAACGGCACGATTCGCAACATCCTGGGCGGCGTCATCTTCCGCGAACCGATCATCTGCAAGAACGTTCCGCGCCTCGTTCCGGGCTGGACCCAGCCGATCGTCGTCGGCCGTCACGCCTTCGGCGACCAGTACCGCGCAACCGACTTCAAATTCCCTGGCAAGGGCAAGCTCACCATCAAGTTCGTCGGCGAAGACGGTCAGGTCATCGAGAGGGAAGTCTTCAACGCGCCGGGCGCAGGCGTTGCCATGGCCATGTACAACCTTGATGAATCGATCCGCGAATTCGCCCGCGCCTCGATGATGTACGGCCTGATGCGCAAGTGGCCGGTCTACCTCTCGACGAAGAACACCATCCTCAAGGCCTATGACGGCCGATTCAAGGATATCTTCGAGGAAGTCTACGAGAGCGAATTCAAGGATCAGTTCAAGGAAGCCGGCATCACCTACGAGCACCGCCTGATCGACGACATGGTCGCTTCGGCGCTGAAGTGGTCCGGCGGCTACGTCTGGGCGTGCAAGAACTACGACGGCGACGTCCAGTCCGACACTGTCGCCCAGGGCTTCGGTTCGCTCGGCCTGATGACCTCGGTTCTGCTTACCCCGGACGGCAAGACGGTCGAAGCCGAAGCCGCTCATGGCACGGTCACCCGCCACTACCGCCAGCACCAGAAGGGCCAGGAGACCTCGACGAACTCGATCGCCTCGATCTTCGCCTGGACCCGCGGCCTCGCGCACCGCGCCAAGCTCGACGACAATGCCGAACTCGCCCGCTTCGCCTCGACGCTGGAAAAGGTCTGCGTCGACACCGTCGAAGCCGGTTTCATGACGAAGGACCTGGCACTGCTGATCGGCCCTGACCAGCCGTGGCTCTCAACCACTGCCTTCCTCGACAAGATCGACTCCAACCTGCAAAAAGCCATGGGCGCCTGAGGCACCTTGAGATATCGAACAAACAAACGGCGGGTTCTTCCCGCCGTTTTCATTTCAGGGAGAAGAATGGGGAGCACAACAATGTCTACGACCATCCGCCCGCTGCAGCCGTCTGATCGCCTCGCCTGGGAGGCTCTGTGGGCCGCTTATCAGCAATTCTACCAAGTCGTTATTCCGCTGGAGACCACTGGGCTGACCTGGAGCCGCTTCCACGACCCGGCCGAAGAGATGTACGCACTTGGCGCCTTCGACGGCGATGATCGCCTCACCGGCATCGTGCACGCCATCTTTCACCGCTCCTGCTGGCTGCCGCAATGGACCTGCTATCTGCAGGACCTTTATGTCGAAGCCGACAAGCGCGGCCTTGGAACAGGGGCGGCCTTGATCGAGGCCGTTGCCGAACTTGCGCGCAAGAATGGCGCCGGGCGCCTCTACTGGATGACACATGAGACCAATGTGACGGCGCAGCGCCTCTACGACCAGATCGCCGAACGCTCCGGCTTCATCCAGTACCGCAAATCGCTTTGAGCGAAAGGCTTGATTTTGCTTAAGCCCACGCTAAACCGGACTTAAGAACAAGTGGAGGAAAACATGGCGCAAGAGCTGGTATTCTATACGAACCCGATGTCGCGCGGCCGTATCGCCCGCTGGATGCTGGAAGAGACCGGCGTTCCCTACCGCACGGAAATCATGACCTTTGGCGGCACGATGAAGGCGCCGGAATACCTGACCGTGAACCCGATGGGCAAGGTGCCGGCGATCCGCCATGGCGATACGATCGTCACGGAATGCGCCGCGATCTGCGCCTATCTCGCCGAGACCTTTCCGGAACACGAGCTCGCTCCAAGACCGAATGAACGCGGCAGCTATTACCGATGGATGTTTTTCGCCGCCGGTCCACTTGAGGCCGCTGCCACGAACCGTGCACTCGGCTTTGTGACACCCGCCGAAAAAAGCAGGATGGCTGGCTACGGCAGCTTCGGCGACGTCATGGACACGCTCGAGAAAGCTGTCAGCGCCTCGCCCTATATCGCCGGCGACCGCTTCACCGCCGCCGATGTCTACGTCGGTTCGCATATCGGCTGGGGCATGGGCTTCGGCACGTTCGAAAAGCGCCAGGCCTTTGCGGATTATCTTGGCCGCGTGACCAACCGCGACGGCTACAGGCGAGCCACCGCGCTGGACGACGAAGCGTTGAGATCTTCCCCGCCTTCTGCATGACGTCGTGGCTTCGTGCAGCCGCGCGCCGCCGACGTCACCAACCAGATCTCCGGTTCTGTCAGGGCCGCGGGCATGGAGTACGCAGAAGAGCGTCTCGAAGGCCTTGCAGATCTGTATACGGGAACCTGTATGGGGAATGCATGATCAATCGATCGGCACTGTCTTGCGTAAGGTTATGTCGAACAAGGCAGCTCTTTTTCCGTTAGGTGAGGTTTCAAGGGTTTTTTAGACTTCCCTTTTTCCGGTAGCGCCCAGGCGGCTTGCCGTAGGCCGACTTGAGATGCGGTTGAAAGATTGGTGATTGGGGTGGCCGGATCCCTTCGCAATCTCGCTGATAATGAGATCCGTGCGGACGATATCGCCTGCCGCGCAATGCAGCCGCAGCCGCTTGACGGCGCCGCCAGCGTCTTGCCGTAAACTGCGTGATAAATCCTGTGCCAGTGATGGCTCGACATGCCGGCGATTCCAGCAAGGAGCTCCATATCCAGATCCTCGTCGAGATGACCGTGGATCTAGGCCAAGACCCGCCGCAAGCGGATCTGGTTTCCAAGCCGTTTCGCCATCTCGTGCAAATCGTTCGGCTGCAGAAAACCGTAACCGATTTGACAAATCCTGCGGAACTGCGTCCCGTTCACCCGGGCAAACAGAGGCGGAGGGTTAGCCTCCGCCATTCGAACCGGAATGGCAGATGAAATCAGCTTGCGAGCGCTGCCGCCACCGCCTCGATCGCCAGGTCGGCCTTAGAGCCGTCTGGACCGCCCGCCTGTGCCATGTCCGGCCGACCGCCGCCGCCCTTGCCGCCAAGGGCAGCAGATGCGACGCGCACGAGATCGACGGCGCTGAAGCGCGCCGTCAGGTCCGGCGTTACGGCAACGACTGCACTCGCCTTACCGTCGTGCGAAACGCCGATCAGCGTCACGACGCCCGAGCCGATGCTGGACTTGCCATCATCGGCAAGGCCCTTGAGATCCTTCGGATCGACGCCGGTAACCGCCTTGCCGAGGAATTTTACCCCGGCGACCTCCCGCGTCGCGTCCGCCGAGCCGCCCTGCCCGCCGCCCATGGCAAGCTTGCGCTTGGCATCGGCAAGTTCCCGCTCGAGCTTGCGGCGTTCGTCCATCAACGCTTCGACGCGCGAGAGTACGTCGGCAGGCTGAACCTTCAGCGACAGAGCAAGCGCTTTCACGCGCTCGTCCTGTTCGGCCAGATATTCGCGGGCGGTATCACCGGTGACAGCCTCGATGCGGCGGACACCCGCGCCGACGGCACTTTCTCCGAGGATGCGCACAAGCCCGATCTGACCGGTCGCGGAGACATGCGTGCCGCCGCAAAGTTCGATCGAATAGGGCTTTCCGGCCTTCGTGCCGCGCACGCCCTGCCCCATAGCGACGACGCGCACTTCATCGCCGTATTTCTCGCCGAACAGCGCCATCGCCCCTTCGGCAATCGCGTCGTCGACGCTCATCAGCCGCGTCGTTACCGGCGCGTTCTGCAGCACGATCTCGTTTGCCATCTCCTCGACGACCTTGAGCTCTTCGGCAGACATCGGCTTGGGATGCGAAACATCAAAACGCAGGCGTTCGGGCGCGACCAGCGAACCCTTCTGCGCCACGTGCGTACCTAGCACTTCGCGCAGCGCCTCATGCAGCAAGTGCGTTGCCGAATGATTGGCGCGCAGGCGCGACCGGCGGGCATGGTCGACAGTCAGCGCGACGGCATCGTCGGCCTTCAGCGAACCTTCGACAACAGTCCCTGAATGCACGAACAGGCCTTCGCCCTTCTTCTGCGTATCGGTGATCTCCACTTTCGCATGGTCCGAGCTGATGATCCCTGTGTCGCCCATCTGGCCGCCTGATTCGCCATAGAACGGCGTCTGGTTGACGACGATCTGCACCTTGTCGCCGGTCGAGGCGGATGGGACGGCAGCGCCGTCCCTGACGATCGCCTGGACGACGCCTTCGGCGGTCTCCGTGTCGTAGCCCAGGAATTCGCTCGCGCCATGCTTCTCCTTGAGTTCGAACCAGATGGTCTCGGTCGCCTTGTCGCCTGAGCCGGCCCAGTGCGAGCGGGCTTCTGCCTTCTGGCGCTCCATCGCATCGGTGAAGCCGGCGAGATCGACGCCGATTTCGCGGGCGCGCAGCGCATCCTGCGTCAGGTCGAGCGGAAAGCCGTAGGTGTCATAGAGCTTGAATGCCGTCTCGCCGTCGAGCATATCGCCCTTGCCAAGCGTCGTCGTCGCCTCGGAAAGCAGCGACAGACCGCGCTCCAGCGTCTTGCGGAAACGGGTTTCCTCGAGCTTCAGCGTCTCCGAAATCAGTGCTTCGGCGCGCGCGAGCTCCGGATATGCGCGGCCCATCTGCTGGACGAGCGTCGGCAGCAGCTTCCAGATCAGTGGTTCCTTGGAACCCAGGAGTTGAGCATGGCGCATTGCCCGGCGCATGATGCGGCGCAGCACGTAGCCACGGCCCTCGTTCGACGGCAGCACGCCATCGGCAATGAGGAACGCGGAGGAGCGCAGATGATCGGCGATGACCCGGTGGCTCGCCCGGCGCTCACCCTCGGCCTTGACGCCCGTTGCCTCTTCCGAGGCTTCGATCAGCGCGCGAAACAGATCGATATCGTAATTGTCGTGCTTGCCCTGCAGCACGGCCGCCACGCGTTCCAATCCCATGCCGGTATCGATCGAAGGACGCGGCAGGTCGACACGCTCGTCCTTCGTCAACTGCTCATACTGCATGAAGACGAGGTTCCAGATCTCGATGAAGCGGTCCCCGTCTTCTTCCGGAGAGCCGGGCGGGCCGCCCCATATGTGATCGCCGTGATCGTAGAAGATTTCCGAACACGGACCGCACGGGCCGGTATCGCCCATCGCCCAGAAATTATCGCTGGTTGGAATGCGGATGATCTTTTCGTCCGAAAGCCCGGCGATCTTCTTCCAGAGGTTAAAGGCTTCGTCGTCCGTATGGTAGACGGTCACCAGCAGGCGCTTTGCGTCGAGGCCGAATTCCTTGGTGATCAGGTTCCAGGCCAGCTCGATCGCCCGTTCCTTAAAATAATCGCCGAAGGAGAAATTGCCGAGCATTTCGAAAAACGTATGGTGTCGCGCGGTATAGCCGACATTGTCGAGGTCATTGTGCTTTCCGCCGGCGCGGACGCATTTCTGCGCCGTCGATGCCGTCCTGTAGGGGCGCTGTTCCAAGCCGGTGAAGACATTCTTGAACTGCACCATGCCGGCATTGGTGAACATCAAGGTAGGGTCGTTGCGCGGCACGAGCGGGCTCGACGGCACGATCTCGTGGCCGTTCGTCTTGAAAAAGTCGAGGAAGGTCGACCGGATATCGTTCACGCCGCTCATGCTATGCCCTTCAATGCTGCCCAAGGCAGGTCAAACTCAAATCCAGTGGCTTTTATCGTCCGCATTAACCACTGTCCAGCAGACAAAGAGAACCGGCCGCATTCTGATCAAGGAATGCGGCCGGTTTCGATAAATCGAAGCTGAAGCTACAAATTACATATCCGTGTCTGTATCGTCATCGTTTGCATCTGGCCCGCCATTTTGCAGGAATCGGTCCGCAATCAGTCCCGCATTCTGCCGAAGCGCCATCTCGATCTCGCGGCCGAGATCCGGGTTGTCGCGGATGAAGAGCTTGGCATTCTCCCGGCCCTGGCCGAGACGTTGGCTGTTATAGGAGAACCAGGCCCCGGACTTCTCGACGATGCCGGCCTTGACGCCAAGGTCGATCAATTCGCCAGTCTTCGAGACACCCTCGCCGTACATGATGTCGAATTCCACCTGCTTGAAGGGAGGCGCCATCTTGTTCTTGACGACCTTGACGCGGGTCTGATTGCCGACAACCTCTTCGCGCTCCTTGACAGCGCCGATGCGGCGGATGTCGAGGCGGACGGAGGCGTAGAACTTCAGCGCGTTACCGCCTGTCGTCGTTTCGGGCGAGCCGAACATGACGCCGATCTTCATGCGGATCTGGTTGATGAAGATGACCATGGTGTTCGACTTGGAGATCGATGCCGTGAGCTTGCGCAGCGCCTGGCTCATCAGGCGGGCCTGCAGGCCAGGAAGGCTGTCGCCCATCTCGCCCTCGATTTCGGCGCGCGGTGTCAGCGCTGCAACGGAGTCGACGACGAGAACGTCGACGGCGCCCGAGCGCACCAGCGTATCGGTGATTTCGAGCGCCTGCTCGCCGGTATCCGGCTGCGAGATCAGGAGGTTCTGGAGATCGACTCCGAGCTTGCGGGCATAGACCGGATCGAGCGCATGTTCTGCATCGACGAATGCGCAGATGCCGCCCTTCTTCTGCGCTTCGGCGATCGTCTGCAGGGCAAGCGTCGTCTTGCCGGAGCTTTCCGGTCCGTAGATCTCGATGATGCGGCCTTTGGGCAAACCGCCGATGCCGAGCGCGATATCAAGGCTGAGGGAACCGGTCGAAATGGTTTCGATCTCGACAACGTTCTCGTTGGAGCCGAGTTTCATGATCGAGCCCTTGCCGAACGACCGCTCAATCTGTGAGAGTGCCGCTTCAAGCGCCTTGCTTTTGTCCACCGATTTGTCCTCTACGAGCCGCAATGAATTTTGAGACATCCGATCCACCTTTAGGTTATTGAAGCCGCTTGAGCAATGTCTGGTTTGTACCCTATTTGTTCCGATCGCGCAATGGCTGCCCAAACAGTTGAAAGAAAAAGGTAAAAAAGCCCGTGTTCTATGTATGTTTTATCACTGCAAAGCAACGCCTTAGGAATCGTAACGCCAAGGATGGCGCATGCGGCGCCCTGGTACGATTCGTTTCATCCAACGGGTGGGGGCACTCCGGCCGATGAAAAGAATCCTCGTTCTCGGCGGCGCCCATATCGACCGGCGCGGGCGCATTTCCGGCGAGACCGCGCCAGGCGCCAGCAACCCGGGCGCCTGGTTCGAGGAACCGGGCGGCGGCGGCTTCAATGCTGCGAGAAACCTTGCACGTCTCGGCGTCGACGTCACCATGATTTCGCCGCGCGGCGGCGACCCGGCGGGCGAGATGGTGACGGAGGCTGCAAATGCAGCCGGCATCACCGACCGGCCCTTCGTCTTTCTCGATCGCCAGACACCGAGCTACACGGCGATCCTGGAGCGGGACGGCAACCTGGTGATCGCGCTCGCCGACATGGAGCTTTACCGTTATTTCGTCCCGCGCCGGCTGGCGATCCGCTGGGTGCGCGAAGCCTTCGCCTCAAGCGACCTCATCCTTTTCGATGCGAACTTGCCCGAAGAGACGATCGTGGCGATTGTCAGCCGGGCCAATAGCCTTGGCGTACCTGTGGCCGCGATTGCGATATCGCCGGCCAAGGTGGTCAAGCTCAAGGCCTGCATCGGTGGCATCGACCATCTCTTCCTCAACGAAGCGGAGGCCGCAGCCCTGACCGGCCAATGCCCGGACAAGCCGGAGGATTGGGTGTCACTGCTTGGTGACATCGGCCTGAAGAGCTGCGTCATCACGCGCGGACAGCGCGAACTGATCGCCTTCGGCAAAGGTGGTACCTTCTGCCTGCAGCCACCACCGGTCGAGACCATTGCCGACGTAACGGGCGCCGGGGATTCGCTTGCAGCCGGCATCCTCTCTGCCTTGATGCAGGACCTGCCGCTCGAGGAGGCCCTGCGGCACGGCGTGGCCGCTGCTGCACTCACGGTCCAGTCACCCTATGCCGTCAACGAAAAACTCTCGTCGGAACTGCTTGCCGAAACGCTAGCCCTTGTTCAGCGTGCCAGAATTCTACATTGAAGCGGCAACATCGATGAAACGGAAGAGACAATGACGAAACCGATCTCCCCCCTCCTGCCCGTCTCCTATTCCAAGGAGGTTGCCGCCGCAAAGCAGCGCGGCGCACCGCTGGTGGCGCTTGAATCGACGATCATCACTCACGGCATGCCCTATCCCGGCAATATCGAAATGGCTCGCAGTGTCGAGGCGATTATCCGTGAGCAGGGTGCCGTTCCCGCAACGATTGCCGTCATTCACGGGGTCCTGCATATCGGCCTGGAGCCGCAAGAGCTCGAGAAGCTCGCGAAGGAAAAGGACGTGATGAAGGTCTCGCGCGCCGATCTCGCCTTCGCGATCGCCGAGCGCCGCACCGGTGCCACAACGGTTGCTGCCACGATGATCGCCGCAGCCCGTGCCGGCATCAAGGTCTTTGCGACCGGTGGCATCGGCGGCGTGCATCGCGGTGCCGAAGTAAGCTTCGACATCTCGGCAGACCTGCAGGAGCTTGCCCGCACCGGCGTCATCGTCGTGTGCGCCGGCGCAAAGGCGATTCTTGATATTCCAAAGACGCTCGAGGTACTGGAGACCAGCGGCGTTCCCGTCGTCACCTACGAGAGCGCCGAATTCCCCGCCTTCTGGTCCCGTTCCTCTGGCCTACGCAGCCCGCTGACGTTGAACAGCCCGGCCGCCATCGCCAATTTCCAGATCACCCGCGAACAGCTCGGCATCGAGGGGGGCATGCTGATTGCCAATCCGGTTCCGGAAGAAGATGAAATTCCGCGCGAGGAGATGGAAATCTATATCGAGCGGGCACTCGACAGCGCCGAGCGTGACGAAATCAGCGGCAAGAGCGTGACGCCCTATCTACTCGGCACGATATTCGATCTGACAGACGGCCGGAGCCTTCAGACGAATATCGCGCTTGTCGAGAACAATGCACGCCTGGCAGCAGAAATTGCCGTGGCGCTCGACGATTGAGATCATGACGGGAGGCGCTCGCCGCCTCCCTATTCGCTTTCCAGGGTTTCCTTGACGACGACGGCGAGCTGCTTCAGCGAGAAGGGCTTCGGCAGGAACCCGAACTTGGCGTCCGGCGGCAGGTTGCGGGCGAAAGCGTCTTCCGCATAGCCGGAAACGAAGATGAATTTCAGGTCCGGATATTTCTTGCGCAGTTCGCGAAGCAGCGACGGCCCGTCCATTTCCGGCATGACGACGTCAGAAACGACGATATCCACCTTGCCGTCCAGTTCGTCCATGATGTCGAGCGCTTCGACGCCCGAGCCGGCCTCGTGCACAGTGTAGCCGCGCGTTTCCAGCATGCGCTTGCCGCCACGGCGCACCGCTTCCTCGTCCTCTACCAGCAGAATGACGGCGTTGCCCGTCAGATCTTCCGGTTGTTCGGGCTGAGGTGCGGCCGGCATTTGTGCTGCCGCGCCCGCCTCGGCCGCCGCAACAGCATCCGCTTCGGCGGCGACAGCCGCGTCGATGACGTGGCGCGGCAGGAAGACCCGGAAGGTCGTTCCCTTCCCGACTTCGGATTCCGGCTGAATATAGCCGCCGGATTGTTTGACGATGCCGTAGACCATCGCCAGCCCGAGACCCGTTCCCTTGCCCACCTCCTTGGTCGTGAAGAAGGGCTCGAAAATCTTGTCCATGATGTCGGGCGCAATGCCGGTGCCGGTATCGGCCACCTCGATCAGCACCATGTCCTCATGCGGCATGAAGGAATAATTGAAAGCGGCCACCTCCGCCGCCGTCACGTTGCGGGTGCGCAGCGTCAGCTTGCCGCCTTCGGGCATCGCGTCGCGCGCATTGACGCAAAGGTTGATCAGCACCTGCTCGAACTGGGACAGGTCAGTCTTTACCGGCCAGAGATCGCGGCCGTATTCGACATCGAGCTTGACGTTGGTGCCGGATAACAGCCGGTCGACAAGCATGCGCAGGTCGCCCACGACGTCCGTGAGGTTCAATACCGTCGGACGCATCGTCTGCTTGCGCGAGAAGGCAAGCAGCTGGCGGACGAGAACCGCGGCGCGGTTCGCATTGCGCTTGATTTCCATCAGGTCTGCAAAGCTTGCATCAGATGGGCGCGCTTGCAGCAGCAGGTGGTCGGAAGACAGAAGGATCGCCGTCAGCACGTTGTTGAAGTCGTGCGCGATTCCGCCGGCAAGCGTGCCGACCGCATTCATCTTTTGAGTCTGCGCCATCTGCGCTTCCAGCGCCTTCTGCTCCGTCATCTCGACGGCATAGACGATCGCTGCCTCTTCCGGCGCCTCGTCGCTCTGGTCGATGACGGCGTTGACGTAGAAACGGAAATGGCGCGCTTCGTCGTTGGGCATGCGCGAGTCGATCGGCGGGATATCCCCCTGGCGGTCCTTTGCCGCCACCAGGGCATCCTTCAGCCTCTGTCGATCGCTTTCCTGAAGGATCACTTCGAGCGCTGCGCCATTTTCGACGTCATCGCGCGAAACGATGCCGGAGAAGAGCTTGAGGAATGGTGCATTCGTGCGCAGGATCCGACCGTCGCCGTCGACCGATGCGATCGCCATCGGCGTGTTATTGAAGAAGCGCGTGAAGCGCATCGCCGCGGCAGAAGCGGATTGCTCGTTTTCGCCGCCCGATTGCCGCCTGAGCACGATCGTCCGGCTCTCGCCCGGCGCCCCATCTCGCATGGACGTCACGCTGTGTATGATCTGCACCGGCAGGCTCTGTCCGTTCGCCTTCTTGAGGTCGAGGTCGAGCGTATCGGTTTTCTTGAGGCCGGGCTCGGCCTGAACCGACTGGATCAGTGCCAGCCCGCCGCCCGCCACGAGATCTCCGATCGTCATCGAGCCGGGCACGAACTTAGTAAGATCGAGCCCCAGCCATTCGGCAAGGGTTGCGTTCAGGTAGAAAATCTCGCCCTTGCGCCCTGCCGAGAAGAAACCTGCCGGCGCATGGTCGAGGTAGTCGATTGCGTTCTGCAGTTCCTTGAAGAAGCGCTCCTGATCGTCTCGTTCGGCGGTAATGTCGCTAATCTGCCAGATATGCAGCGGCTTGCCGGCGCCTTCCTCGGGTCGCAGCGTTCGCGCCTTGAGACGGTACCAGTGAGCGCCGGAATTGTTCGTTGCCGGGCCAAGGGAGCGCAGCAGACGGAATTCCTCCTGGCCCTCCTTGCCCTCGCGCAGCCCGTTCGACAGACGGTAGAGCGCTTCGTTCGATTCGCGGTGGCGAGAAAGCAGCGCTTCGAGCGTCTGCACTTCGGTCGGTTTGCGGGCGCCAGTCAGCTTGCCATAGGCCGCATTGGCATAAATGATCCGGCCCTTGCCATCGGTAATCAGCGAACCGTCCGGATGGCTATTGAGAAATGACCGGGCGAGGCTATCCGACTGCCGCTGGGGCATGACCTCGATGAAGCCGATGACCGAGGAAACAAGGAAGAAGATGCCGACCATGGCCAGCACGCCCAGCACGCCGAGGACCATTTCGTTTTCGAGCGAATCCTTGAAGTACACAAAGCTGCCTGCGGCTGCGACAAGCACAAGCGCCAGAAGAATGATGCGAACAGCCGTTCCCGAGCGTCCTCCGCGATCCACGATCGGGGCATTGTAGTCGTCAGCCTGACGTGGTGTCGTCATCTATTCCTCACATGAGCCTGTCCAACATTCGCTTATAATCTCAAGACAAAGCAGGAATCAGGCGTTCGTTCCTTCTTAGCAAGTTGCTGCGTCCGCAAAAACACTGTGAGAGCCAAGAATGCTTGAATTCACAACGAACGGCGCCACTTTCGACAACCAAGCGCGCCGCAGAAACATTCCCTGGCGTGGGGACATGACTGGACAATCAGTCAGGCTATTGCCTAAGGAGCTGAAAAGCCGTCATGTTATGGCGATCGCGGCAAACCGGAGTAATAGATCATGTTCGACGAAGTAATGGGCGCCTATGGCAGCCGTTTCCTCCTCGCAGCTGGCGGCGTCGGAATCGCGCTGCTGCTCCTGATCGGGATCTTGTGGATCCTCCGCAGCCGAGCGCCCTCCCCCTTTGTACGTGGCGGCAAGAACCGTCAGCCGCGATTGCAGGTCCTGGATGCCGCAGCCGTCGATACGCGCCGCCGGCTGGTGCTCGTGCGCCGTGACGACGTTGAGCATCTGATCATGATCGGTGGTCCGACCGACATCGTTATCGAAAGCCGAATCCTGCAGGATGCAGATGAGGATTCCGAGCACGCCTTCATAGCGCCCATTGCCCCGCCGGCGTCTCGTTCGCAGCCTGTCGTGTCGTCCGAAGAGCCGCCCGTCGGCTCGGCAAGGCCCGTCACGCCGAAACCTGACGAACCCTATGTTCCGGCTCCGGCTCCCGCGCCTGCTGTCGAGCCGCGTCTGCATCCAGTCGCAAGCGCTCCTGCCGCGGCGCCCGCTGAACAGGCGCCCGCAGCTTTGCATGCGGCAACATCGGCAGTGGCGGAAAAAATCGAGCGGGAGGCCGCAAGCCCTGCTGCTTTGCCGCCGATCATTCCGCGGCCTGCGGAGCGGGCCGCAGGCCCGGTGATAGAGCCAGCCAGCGCCGCCGACATCCTCGACGCGGCGCGCCAGCGCGTTCTGCCGCAGCAGCGGATGGAGCCGCAGGTCTCGACGCCACCAGCACAGAGCCTTCCGACCGTTGCCGAAGGCATACCTGTCGTGACAAGCGACGCGGCCACCGCCTCGAAACCAGCGCCTGGCGACTTCGAGCGCATTCTTCAGGAAGAGATGAACAATACGCTTGCAGCGCAGCGCATTGTTCCGGCAGCGAACGCCCCTGCCCGCCCAGTTCCGCCACAGCCCGGCAACCCGCAGCGCCGCGATCCTGAAATGGCACCGATCACCGGTGCCGACGCCGAGCTTCAAAAGGAAGTGGCCCGGATCTTTGGCGAAATGAGCGTCAATCGCGAAAAGTAGGCTGCCGGGCCTGGGAAAGCCATCGCAATCGGGATAGGGGGGAGCCTTGCGGTTCCGCCCCTCCCACACCACCCTGCGTACGGGTCCGTACAGGGCGGTTCGGCTGGTTATGCGGCCTTGGCGGGCACAACGGAAGCGAGGCCTATGCTTGCGAGGAAAGCGTTCGGCAGGGCAATGGCGAGCGCGGGGCTGTTGCTGATG
Source organism: Rhizobium etli 8C-3 (assembly GCF_001908375.1). Classification (NCBI taxonomy): domain Bacteria; kingdom Pseudomonadati; phylum Pseudomonadota; class Alphaproteobacteria; order Hyphomicrobiales; family Rhizobiaceae; genus Rhizobium; species Rhizobium etli. The sequence goes on from NZ_CP017241.1 coordinate 2,145,207, forward strand.
CGCCATGGGCCGCGTGCACTGCCGGCGGTTTGTGCCGCCAGATCGTGACTGACACCACGGCGCCGCAATTCCGCAAAGCGGGTGTGCCCGCGCTTCCACTGTTTCCATACGATGGATCGCAGCCTTCGCCTGATCCACTGGTCGAGGCTGTGCAACACCGACGGGGTTTCGCAAAAGCCGAAGTAACCGCGCCACCCTTTCAGATAGAGCGACAGCTCCTTGGCTATCTGCGCGAGGCTCGCGCCCCGCGTCCGCATCGTCAGCACACGCACGCGCTCCTTGAACCGGACCACAGCCTGCGGTGCGATCCGACGCCTTGGCATCTTCTCGTTCGTAAAGCTGAAGCCGAGGAATTTGCGCCGGTGCGGCGGGGCGACTGCGCTCTTCTGCGTGTTGACCTTCAGCTTCAGACGCCTGTCGAGGAAGCGTTCGATACTTGCCATCACCCGTTCGCCTGCCCGCGCACTGCGCACATAGATGTTGCAGTCGTCGGCGTAGCGCACGAAGCGATGGTTGCGTCGCTCCAGTTCCTTGTCGAGTTCGTCCAGCATCAGGTTGGACAGCAGCGGCGAGAGCGGGCCACCCTGCGGCGTTCCTTCGTCGATTGGACCGATCAGCCCGCCTTCGAGCACACCCGCGGTCAGAAAGTCACGGATCAGGCGAAGGATACGCGGATCGGACACCCGCTTGGCCACCAGCCCCATCAGGATGTCGTGGTTGACCCGGTCGAAGAACTTCTCCAGGTCGATGTCCACTACAATGCGATGACCCGACGCGATGAACGCTTGCGCCGCGGCAACCGCCTGATGAGCCGAGCGTGCGGGCCTGAACCCGTAGCTCGACGCGCTGAATCCGCCGTCCCATGCAGTCTGCAGCACCTGCATCACCGCCTGCTGGATGAAGCGGTCGAGCACCGTGGGGATGCCGAGCGGACGGGTGCCGCCGGACGCCTTCGGGATGTCGACACGTCGCACCGGCTGTGGTTTGTAGGCGCCTTCGAGCAGTTGGGCGCGAAGTTCGGGCCAGTGGTCTTTCAGATGCAGCGCCAAGGCATCGACACTCATACCGTCGACCCCCGGCGCTCCCTTGTTGCGCCGGACCTGCGCCAGCGCCTTCCTCAGATTGTCGCGATCGACAATCGCTTCCATGCACGGTCCGGCCATTGCCGCCGGACTTTCGGGGGCGGCGTTCGCCGCACAGGCTTCGGTCCCTGCCCCAAGGCGATTGCGGGATTCACCCGCTCCCTCCACAGGCAAGGCCAGCTCAAGCTGATTTTTCTGCCGCATGGCCAATGCGAGAACTCCGTCCTACTCGTCCTTCCAACCGTTCGGGCCTTCGTTTGGCAGACACCTCCCTACTATGCCCTGTGCTGACCTCTGCACCGCGATCAGCGCGCCTCACGGCGGGCTCAGTCCGGATTTCCGGACACGGCGCAGATCTCCCGAGGTAAGATCGACCGCCTTCCCCGCACACCGGCCGGATTTACCACCCCGGTCCTTGATGACCATGGACTTCGCGGTCATCTGCCCGCTCGTCCGGCCGGGTAGGCCTCGTATCCGGTTCTTGTCCATCGGGTCGCGGGTTTGCTCCACGCTTCCTTCAGACCCCGCCTCACGACGACGCCCTTGCGCTTCGCTAACCCTTCGCCGCCATCAGGCTGGGTAAAGGACTTACACCTCCAAGCTGTCGATCATGCTCGGCACACAGAAAAAAGGCACCGCAGACTGCGGTGCCTTCAATTTCCACGAAGGATTCCGAAAAGCTCACTCGTCGCGATAAACCTTTTCGCGCCGCTCGTGGCGCTCCTGCGCCTCGATCGACAGCGTTGCGATCGGACGTGCGTCGAGACGCTTGATGCCGATCGGCTCGCCCGTTTCCTCGCAGTAGCCGTAGGTGCCGTCTTCGATACGCTGCAATGCTGCATCGATCTTGGAAATCAGCTTTCTCTGACGGTCTCGAGCGCGAAGTTCGATCGCCCGGTCCGTTTCGGAAGAGGCTCGGTCCGCGAGGTCCGGATGGTTGGCGCTTTCTTCTGCCAGATGATCGAGTGTCTCGCGCGCTTCTCTAAGGATGTCGTTTCGCCAGGCAACAAGTTTGGCTCTGAAGTAAGCCCGCTGGTTTGCGTTCATGAATTCCTCGTCTTCCGAGGGAACGTAGCTGCTAAGATCGATCTTCTCACTCAACGCGATTCTCCTGAAGAACATCTCATATGGCGGGGTGTATATCCCAAGCGCTATCGCGGGTTCAAGCCAAATACGACACGTAAACAGATTTTTAAATCTGTAACATTTTTAAGCTAACGGTTTATTTTCGCATCACTATTAGCAATGCTGGTTTTTGCTTACCGTTCAAGAACGCGTGTTGAGCTTACTGTTTTGCGCCATCGCTATGCCGATGCGGTTGACGGCGGTGATCCGCGGGCGCTACTGAAAAGGCTCCTTCGCTCGTGGAATCTTCTATGGCCGCAACCTTGCCTTCGCCCTCAAGAATTTATTTGTTGCGGCATGCAGAGGCCGCCTGGGCGCAACCGGGCGAACGGGATTTTGACCGGCCTTTGAATGAAAAGGGCTATGACGACGCGGAAATCGTGGCGGACCGCGCAGCCGACAAAGGCTACCGACCGGAGGTTTTGATAAGCTCCACTGCACGGCGCTGCCGCGAGACCACGCAAGCCGTGCATCGCGCTATGGGATTGTCGCTCGACATCCGCTATGTCGACCAACTTTACAACGCCACCCCGGAGGTCTATCTCGATATCATCGACAGCCAAACCGTCGGCTCCGTCATGCTTGTCGGTCACAACCCGACAACCGAGCAGACGCTTGAAGCGCTGATCGGTCACGATGCACTGCTCCGCGCAATCCCGGACGGCTTTCCCACGGCGGGACTTGCAGTCCTCGATTTCGACCATGCCTCCGCGGGCTGGAAGCTTATCGACTTCGTGCACGACTGATCTCTTTCGCGCCGCTTCTTTTTCGGAAAGCATCCACGTCCTATATGCTTGAGCACTGACAATCGGAAATCCGCCTTGCCGCCAAGCCTGACATCCCTTACCGGCGACGCGCGTATCGCGCTCGACAACCTCGCAGACCGCGCCTCGGGTCTCGTCAAACCGACCATCCGCCTCGGCGTCACCGGGCTTTCCCGCTCGGGTAAGACGGTCTTCATCTCGTCCCTCGTTCATAACCTTTTGCATGGCGGACGCCTGCCGCTTTTCGAGCCGGTCCAGTCCGGCCGGGTGTCAGGCGTGCGGCTGGAACATCAGCCGGATGACGCTGTTCCGCGCTTCCAGTACGAGGATCATATCCGGGCGCTGGTGAAAGACCGCATCTGGCCGGAGTCGACCCGCGCCATATCCGAACTTCGCATCACGCTGGATTATCAGAGCGCCAGTGGCTGGAACCGTCTGTTCTCGCCGGGACGTCTCTCGATCGATATCGTCGATTATCCCGGAGAGTGGCTCCTTGATCTACCGCTGTTGGCCAAGGATTACCGGACCTTCAGCGAGGAGACGCTGGCGCTCGCCCGCAGCGGCATCCGCGCGAAACTTTCCAGCCGCTGGATGATACTGACTGAAGCCACTGACGTGAAGGGACCCGCCGATGAGATGCAGGCGCGCGATCTCGCGACGGCTTTCACCGGTTACCTCAAAGCCTGCAAGGCAGACGATCGCTCGCTTTCGACATTGCCGCCCGGCCGCTTCCTGCTTCCGGGCGATCTTGAAGGTTCTCCCGCACTCACCTTCGCGCCACTCGCCTTGCCCTTTGAAGGCAAACCGCCCAAGGGTTCTCTCTGGGCGATGATGGAGCGCCGCTACGAGGCCTACAAATCCGTCGTCGTCAAACCTTTCTTCCGCGAACATTTTGCCCGGCTCGACCGCCAGATCGTCCTCGTCGACGCGCTGCAGGCAATGAACCGCGGCCCGGAGGCGATCCAGGATCTGGAACGTGCGTTGACGGATGTGCTTGCCTGTTTCCGTCCCGGTACGAACTCGCTTCTTTCGTCGCTCCTTCGCCGCCGCATCGACCGTGTTCTCGTGGCCGCTACGAAAGCCGATCATCTGCATCACGAAAGCCACGACCGCCTCGATGCGCTGACGCGCCGCCTCGTCGAGCGAGCCATCCACCGGATCGGCATGGCAGGCGCCGGCATCGACGTCATGGCACTTGCCTCGGTGCGCGCCACGCGGGAGGCGACCGTCAAGCGCGACGGCCACGATCTTCCGGTGATTGTCGGCACGCCGATCGATGGCGAAACGATTGCCGGCGAACACTTCGACGGCATGAAGAAGACGGCGGTCTTTCCGGGTGACCTTCCCGAAGACCCCGAAAGCCTGTTCGACGGCATTGAATCTGCAGGTGGTGATGTCCAATTGCCGGATGTGAACATTGTGCGCTTCCGGCCACCGCAGCTCGAGGAAACCGGCAGCGGCATCAAGCTTTCGATACCGCATATCCGGCTCGACCGGGCCATGCAGTTTCTGTTTGGAGACCGCCTCGCATGAGCAAACCCGCTTCTGGAGATTCGCACCGGCCGCGCCGCATACCGGCGGCCTTTGCCTATGAGGACGACCCGCGCGCCGGCGAGACGGACAGGAAGCCGGAGGCCCGCAAGCCGGCAAGCTTCGGCGGCGAAGTCGTCCTCACATCGGACGAGGACGACCCCTTCAACCCGCACAAGGATATCGCCTCCCTGCCGGTCGCAGTGCCGCGCAAGCGGCATGCCTCCTTTGCCAAGATCGCGCTAAGCGCATTCGGCGTGCTTTTTTCGCTCGCCTTCGGCCTGTGGACCGACAGCCTGATCCGCGACCTCTTTTCCCGCGCCGACTGGCTTGGTTACACGGCGCTGGCGGCGCTCGCGATCGGCATTCTCGCCGTCGTCGCCATCGTTATCCGCGAAACGGCGGGTATAATGCGCCTCGCGGCGGTGCAGACGATCAAGCTCGAGGCGGAGGCCGCCATACTGGAGACGAGGCCCGCCAGGGCACGCGCCCTGGTAAAGCACCTTTCACAGCTGCTTGCAGGAAAGCCTGAAACCGCCAAGGGCCGCGCAACCCTGAAAGCCTCCGAAGGCGACATCATCGACGCGCCGCATCTCGTCGCACTCGCAGAACGCGAATTGCTGGCGCCTCTGGACCGCCAGGCAAGAGCGCTGATCGTCAATTCCGCAAAGCGCGTTTCGATCGTCACCGCTGTCAGTCCGCGCGCGATCGTCGATCTTCTCTACGTGCTTTTCGAAGCCTCGCGCCTGATCCGCGCCATCGCCGAGCTTTATGGCGGCAGGCCGGGCACGCTCGGCATGATCCGCCTGATGCGGGACGTTCTGGCGCATCTCGCCGTCACCGGCTCGATCGCCGTCGGCGACAGCCTCGTGCAACAGGTCCTGGGCCACGGCCTTGCCTCCAAGCTTTCAGCCAGGTTCGGCGAAGGCATTATCAACGGGTTGATGACAGCCCGGATCGGCATAGCTGCAATGGATCTGTGCCGTCCGCTTGCGTTCCGCGCATTGAAGCGGCCGGGAATCGGCGACTTCATCAGCGATCTGGCGCCATCCGTAACGCCGCGCACCAGTGGCAAATGAACATTTGCGCAGCTAGGTGCCTTGCGTAACGGAAAGAATTACAAAACGCAGGAAATTCATGACACTGGCAATATGAATTGAATTCGCCGAGCCGCCCGAAATCCCTCGAATCCATGCATTTAGACGCTCTAGAAACCAAGCATTAACCATTATTCGGCAAAACTCATGGCTGACAACGGGTGGTGTTTGCCAAGGAAAATCCATGTATTCGCGCAAAGTTCTCTTCATAGGCGGGCTCATCGCCGCGGCATTGTCTCCGGCGGCCGATATTGCCCCTGCTGCAACTGCCGCCACACGTGACAAGGCATTCTTTGAGTCTGTTGCCGGCAACTGGAGAGGTCCGGGCGAAATCGTGGCCGGCAAATACAAGGGCACGAAATTTAGCTGCAACCTCATCGGTTCTGCCGTGAGCGATGGCGGCGCCGGCATCAAGCTCGACGGCTCTTGCCGCGTTGGCGTGTTCAAACAGCCGATGTCCGCCCTCATCACCCAGTCGCGCGGCGGCTACAAGGGAAAATTCCTTGATGGCGCCGCCGGTAAGGGTCTCGATGTCGTCTCGGGCACCGTCACGCAGGACACCGTCGTCGTCGGCCTGAACCGCGCCAAGCTGAACGGCGCGATGATCGCCCGCGTTCGCGACGACAAGACGATGAATGTCACCGTCTCGGTGAAGGTCGAAGATCGCATGGTCCCGGTGATCGGCCTGACGCTGACCCGCCAGATCGATGAGATGACGGTCGGCTCCGTCGAGTAAGAGCTGCATGTTGGAAGGCATCCCAAGCGGCGGATTTTCCGCCGTTTTTCATGTCACGCGCTACGCCACCACTCGCGATTGGCGTCGGCGATCTCGATGCCTTGGATATCTGCTCGGGAAAGCCAATCCGCGACCGTCCGACCCTTAACGATGACGTCCGGCGCAAAATCTGCAAGCGGCATCAGAACGAAGCCTCGCTCGGTCATGCGCGGATGCGGCAGCTCCAGCCTCGGCGCCCCCTGTTCGATATCGTCGAAAGTCAAAAGATCGATGTCGAGCGTTCGCGGTCCCCAACGCTCGATGCGCTTGCGTTTCATGTCGCGCTCGATGCCGAGACAGACATCGAGCAGAGCCTCCGGTTCGAGCAAAGTATCGAGTGCTGCGCATGCATTAAAGAAGAAGGATTGGTCCGTCTTGCCCCAAGGCGGCGTGCGGTAGAGCCGCGAAACGGCGGTGACGCGGCAATCATCACGCCCGTCGAGCTTCCGCAGGGCGGCAGCCATCGATTTCACGGGATCGCCGAGATTGCCGCCGAGACCGAGCGTGGCGGGCCTGAAAGGATCAGCCGGCAACGTGTTCAATGCTCACCTGTACGAAATCGAGAACGCCGGGCACCGGCGCATTCGGCTTGCGCACCGTGATCTTGGCGCGCCTGATCTGATGAAACTTTTCGCACAGGCCCTTGGCTATATCGAGCGCCAGCGCTTCGATCAAATTGCGGCGCTTGCCCGTGACGATGTCCTCGATCACTGTGAAGGCAATCCCGTAATTGACGGTATCGTCGATCGAGTCGCTTTCGAGTGCACCGGCCGCGACGACGTCGAGCTCGGCATCGACAAAGAACCGCTGGCCGAGGAACTCTTCTTCGTCGTGAACACCGTGACGCGCAAAGAAGGCGCAGTTCTGCAGCGTGATTGTATATTTCGTGCGCATCAGCCTTCTCTCCGCTCGTACTCCCGGCGCGCCGCCAGCATAGCATCCGCGACCGCCAGCGCATCCCTGTTGATTGCGACATTGTGCACCCGGAAAACCGCAGCACCCTGTAGCCTGAGCAGTGCGCTGCTTGCCGCAGTTGCAACATCGCGATCAGCCGCATTCCGTCCTGTGACCGCACCGACGAAGCGCTTTCGCGACGTTCCGGCCAGAAGCGGCAATCCGAAACGCTGCAATTCAGCAAATCGCGCCATCAGTTCCAGATTCTCGTCGGCATCCTTGGCAAAGCCAAATCCCGGATCGAGGACGATCCGCTCGCGCATGACGCCTGCTTGCGCGGCGATCTCCAGGGAGCGCACCAAGAAATGGTATTGGTCCGCAATCACGTCCGGAAGCTTCTCGCGTTCGCGGCCCGTATGCATGAGGCAGAGCCCGGCGCCCGTATCGCTCGAAACCTTCGCGATCTCCGCGTCCTTCTGCAATCCGAAGACATCGTTGATGATATGCGCGCCTGCCCCGACGGCCAGCCGCGCCGTCTCCGCCCGGTAGGTGTCGATCGAAATCAGCGCATCGCTTTTGCCGCGCAGAGCCTCGATCACCGGCAGCACGCGGGACTGCTCTTGCGCGGGGCTGATTTCGGTAGCACCCGGACGTGTCGACTCCCCGCCGATATCGATGATCGCGGCGCCCTCGCTGACAGATTGAAGGGCATGCTCGACGGCGGCGTCCACGCTTTCGTAGCGTCCGCCATCCGAAAAAGAATCCGGCGTCACGTTGATGATCGCCATGATTACGCCGCGCGGCCCGAGTTCTATTTCGCGGCCATGCGCGACGCGCCAGAAACTGCTTCGAAGCTGTAGCATCGGGGTTTATCCCATTGATAATAAAAAAAGCCGACGACCCTATATTGCGCTCGCGGTGGCTATGCCCCAAGCTCCGCCAAACTTCAACACGGGTAGCGTCAAGAATGCCTTCCGCATCGCGTTATATGCGTTTCGTCCTTGCTTTTTCCATGACGGTTGCCCTTTGCATTCCCGCCTCGGCTCAAGTCGTTGCGACCAAAAGCTACTCCTATTTCGATGTCCGCGGAAAGAGTGCCGGCGAACTCGATGAGGAACTGAGCCGTCGCGGACCGACGGCGAGCGGCTCGTCGGCGCGCCACCCCGGGGCCACGAAAATCCGCTTCGGCGGCGAGGCGACCTACGTGCAGAGCAACGGCCGCTGCCGCATCTCCAGTGCAAAGGTGACCGTTCACACGCAGATCATCCTGCCGCGCTGGCGAAACCGCAACGGCGCCAGCAAACAGCTGTCGACGATCTGGGATGCACTTTCGAGCGACATCAAACGGCATGAGGAGCGGCACGCGGAAATCGCCCGCACCCAGGCACGTGTCATGGAAAGACGGATCCTCGCGCTGCCCGCCCAGCACAGCTGTGGAGCCATGCAGGAGCTCGTTACGGAAGCGTCTAATCGCGGGATAGAAGAACACGACAGGTTGCAGGCCCGTTTCGATCGCATCGAGGCGGTCAACTTTCAGAGCAGGATGATGCGCTTGCTCAACAAACGACTGGGTTCGTCCGGCCGATAAGCAGGTAATATCGTTAGCTGAGCAACGAAACCGATGCGACCCTTTCCTTCTCCAAAGCCTGTTAATGACGAAAATTAGAGATATGCGACTCAACCCGCACGCGCTAATATGAACACATTCAGAAGTTCAGGTGGTTGACCTCACCTTCTGTTGCTGGGTTCTCCTGGCGCGTTCTAAGCCGCGGGCGGTCCTCCCTCGTCCGATGGTTATGCGCCCGCCTCGCCTCGCACGTCATCTGGCGCGCGAGGCTTTTTTTGCGCTGATCAGGCCTGCCGCTCGGGCACGTGGACGATAAGTCCGTCGAGCACCGCCTTCATTCTGATCTGGCAGGAAAGCCGCGAAGTCGGGCGCACATCGAAAGCGAAGTCCAGCATGTCTTCTTCCATCGCTTCGGGCGGACCGACGCGCTCGGCCCATTCCTCGTCGACATAAACATGACAGGTCGCACAGGCGCACGCGCCGCCGCACTCGGCCTCTATGCCAGGCACCGAGTTGCGCACGGCATTCTCCATCACGGTGGAGCCTTGATCGACATCCAGATCGAAGCGCGTGCCGTCGAAGGCAACGATAGTCAGTTTGGGCATGATGCTTTCCGGTATTACATGAAGAGGGAGGGTCGAAATTTTTCTTCCAACAAATCCGATGGGCAGTCAACATCGACCGCGTCTACGGCTTCATTCCATATTTAAAAGCGACGGGCTTTTCCATTTGCGTCATACCGCTGGCCACAAAAAGACCCGCTGTTCCGGAATGGAGCAGCGGGCCGAGTGGCTTAAGATGCTCGGCTCTAGCGGCTGAGCTTGAGAATGAAATTTTCGGCTTCGACGACGGCGGCTCCGACAGCGGCCATGCACGCTGCATTTGCGCAATTATTCTCGAACATGTCCGCCGCTTCGGACACCTGGAAAGCCCCAACCGCGCTCGCTGCCCCCTTCAGCCGATGGGCAGCAGCTTGCATCTTCTTTGCATCGCCCGACGAAATTTCCTGCAGGCAGGCGCGTGCCTGGCGCGCAAACATCTTAAGGACCTCGACTTCGAGTGCCTTGTCGCCCATCGTCTGCTTTGCCAGATGCACAAGGTCGATTGGGCGTGACTTCGAGGGACAAGGCCCGTTTGAATTATCCGGCGCCTCGAACGCAATACTGACTGCTGCCATTGTGCCAATTCTCCCGTCTTTACCCCACAGGTGGATTCACACTGCGGTTGGAGAGTGGCGATCTCGTTAAATTCTGGCACATCGAAGCCGGAATTCTCCCGCTATGGTTAACAACCGCTTAACACCCCTAAATTATTGGTTTTTCGACGTCCCTCCGTCGTTAAATTATGTTAACAACTGGTTAATGGACGGTGATTAGCAAGGCTTCATTAATTGTCTCGGAAGCCCGGATGTGTCACTACGATACTAGTAGAGTAGGTTTGTGGTACGCGCCTTTGCTGGCCAAGTGGATAGTGGTAATGTTTTGATACCGTCCGTTTGAAAAAGCGGCTATCTACTCTGAAATGACATGCTTATCCGTCCGACGGGCTCGGATGGGAAGGTCAGAGGCAAAGGTTGGAATCCGGATGCGGCACTGTCCGGGGATGCGGCTGAACCGGCTGAGATGTAACGAGGCGTAACCGAATGGCGAACAACAAGTATAGCGAGTCGATCGAGGACAAGGCGTTCAAAGCATTGGACGAAGCCCTCCAGATTGACTTCAGCCAGCAGAAGGCGCCGCCTCGCGGCGCTAAAACGCCTGACGCCCCGGAGGCCAATGTGTCCGATACGCCCTCTGCCCGCAGCAGCCAGCAGGACCAGGATGACAGCCAGCGCCGCCGCGGCCGCGGCTCCCGGGCAGAGCAGGTAGCCCGCACCCCAGCGCTGGCCGCGGCCAACGATGCCAATCGCATGACTGCGGCCTCCATTCTCAAATCGCTGGACGGCGGCTCGACGCGCTCGGCCGTGCGCAATGCCACGCTCTTCTCGCTGCTGTGGATCGTCGGCGGCGTTGGCCTGATGGCCTTGCTCTACTCGCCGCAGATTTGGCAGATCCGTTCCGTCACGGATCTCGTGGCACTCCCCGGCGTCATTGCCGGTGTCATCGGCATCATCGTGCCGGTGCTTCTGTTCTATGCCTTTGCAATCATGATCTCGCGCGCCCAGGACATGCGCAACGCCGCCCGCTCCATGGCGGAAGTGGCTCTGCGCCTCTCCGAGCCGGAAACAATCGCATCCGAACGCATCATGACGGTCGGCCAAGCCGTTCGCCGTGAAGTCTCCGCCATGAACGAAGGCATCGAGCGCACGATCGCGCGCGCCTCCGAGCTTGAAACCCTGGTTCACTCCGAAGTCAACGCGCTTGAGCGCAGCTATGCCGATAATGAACTGCGCGTGCGTGGTCTGGTTCATGAATTGGGCTCCGAGCGCGAAGCCATCGTCAATCACGCGGAGCGTATCCGCAGCTCGATCGTCGGCGTCCATGACCAGCTGAAGGAAGACCTTTCGCTCGCAACGGAAGAGATCGCGGTGCGCCTTGCAACGTCAGGCGAAGCCTTCGCATCGATGATCGACACCCGGGCTGCGACGCTGACGGAAAAATCGGAAACCGCGATCCAGTCGCTCGGCTCGCTCCTCGCAGCCAAGACCGACTCGCTGCTGCAGACGCTGACGTCCTCCGGTTTTGCGCTGGCGCACGAATTCGACACGCGCCTGGAATCACTCACCTCCAACCTCAATGATCGCGGTGAGCAGTTGCTTAGCCAGTTCGAAACGCGTGCCTCCACTATGGACAGCAGCGCCGAGAAGCTGAATGCGGCGTTGAACGACCGCGCCCGCCAACTGAACGAAATCCTGATTGCCCGCACCCGCGAAATAAACGAAAGTCTGACCGGCGGCGAACGCGAGATCACCGGCACGCTCGACGACGTGCTTGCCAAGCTCAACGCATCGCTCGACGATAAGAGCGCGAGCTTCCGTCAGAGCCTGCAGTCCAGCGCCGACGACGCCATCATGGACCTCGACCTGCGCTCCGGATTCTTCGACGAGCGCCTGCAGGCAACCGTCGCCCAGATGTCGACCGCCTTCGACGAGCGCGTGGCGGAATTTGCAAATGCCTTCGATAAGCGCGCCGGTTCGCTCGACACCAAGTTGATGGAAAGCCTCGCGCGCATCAACGAGACGCTGGCCGGTGGCTCGGAATCGATCGACGGCATCCTCAATTCCAGCATCGAGCGCCTTGGCGCCTCGATGACCGACCAGTCCTTTGCGCTGGCCACCGCGCTGAGCACCGGCCAGGAGGTTATTGAAAGCTCTCTCGGCAGCAAGGTCGACGAAATCTCGAATGCTCTTTTGGCCCGCACCAGCGAGATCACGTCTGCCCTTCAGTCTGCGAGCGGCGGGATTTCGGAGGCGCTCGCCGTGGGTGTTTCCGAGTTGCATGGCAGCCTTTCGGCCCGCACCAGCGAGATCACTTCTGCGTTGCAGTCTGCAAGCGGCGAGATTTCTGAGGTGCTCGCCTCGGGCGTTTCCGACCTGCATGGCAGCCTTTCCGGCCGCACCAGCGAACTCACCTTCGCGCTGCAGAGCGCAAAGGATGAAATTTCTGAGACTCTGGCGTCCGGCACCACCGATCTGCGGACGAACCTTTCGAGCCAAACCGGCAAGCTGACCTCCGCGTTGAAAAATGCTAAAAGCGAGCTCTCCGAGGCTCTCACATCCGGCACGTCAGAGCTGCAGGCGAATCTCTCGGGCCGCACCAGCGAATTGGCATCGGCCCTGCAGAACGCCACCGGCGAAATTTCGCTGGCACTGGCAACCGGCACCTCCGAACTCCATAACAATCTTGCGGCGCGTTCGACCGAATTCCGCGAGACCCTGCTGTCGACCACGTCCGACCTCACGGCTGCCGTCTCCGCAGGCACGGAGCAGATAACTTCGGCATTCGGCCGCGCCGACGAGCTCAACAACGTTATCTCCCAGCGCGCCGCTGCGATCACGCACGCCCTGGATTCTGCCCATGAACGCATCGACGGTGTCATGGCCGAACGCAGCAGCGCGCTCGTCAGCGCGCTCTCCAGCAACCACGATCGCCTCGCCGACGCCCTTGACGAAAAAACGATGGCGCTCGCCATATCGCTGGACGACAGCCAGAGCCGCTTCGACAGCGCACTTGAAGCCCGCACCAGCGCGCTCCTCGATACCGTTGCAGGTGCTGAGGCCCGGGTTGCCGGCGCCTTCACCGACAAGGCAGAGGGGATCCGCAGCGCTTATACTGACAACCAGGAGCGGCTCGAAAGGTCGCTCAGCGAGCACGTCGCGGTGCTTTCCTCGACACTCTCGAGCAGCAACAACCGTCTTGAGACGCTGACGGGCGAAGCAGCCGCACGGATGGAATCGCTTACCAGCGAAGCTGCCGCCCGCATCGACAGCGGCCTTGCATCGGCCCATGATCGCATCCGCGCAACGCTGGACGACCGCGCCAACGCCATCAGCCTTTCGCTCAGCGACGCGCATTCGCAGCTCAAAAATACGCTGTCCGACCAGGCGACGACCATCGGCGCCTCGGTCGCTGCAAGCGCCAGCATGCTCGAAATGTCGCTGGAAGATCATGAAGCCTCCATCCGTCAGACGATCGACAGCAGCGCCAGGTCGCTCGAAGAGCGCCTGCGTGAAGGCGCCGGCCAGATCGCCGGCCGCTTCCAGGATGCGGCAAGCGAAATCTCGCGTTCGGCCGAGACTTTCTCCATGCACCTCGATCAGTCGATAGACGGTATGACCGGCCGTTTCGCCGAAACCGGTTCGCGCGTCGAAGCAGGCCTTGCCGCTCTCGAAAACCGCATCCGCGACGGCGTCGGCGGAGTCGCAACGCAGGTAGATGCCGCAGGCAGCCGCCTTGCCGAAACACTCAACGACAGCATTTCGCAACTGCGCGAACTCGGCGACGATGCCGCCTTGCGCGTTACGACTGTCCTGGAAAGCACGAGCGATACGCTTACCGGCGCAATCGATGAGCGCACGGCAAGCCTTGCCGGCGCAATCGACGAACGCACAGCAAGTCTCGCAGCTGCTATTGGCGAGCGGGCTTTGGCTCTGACCGCCGCTGTCGATGAACGCGCTGCAAATCTAACGATGACGATCGACGATCGTGCCGCAAATCTCGCAACCTCCATCGACGACCGCACGGCAAACCTTGCACAGGCGATGCACCGCGGCAGCGAGCACATCGACGAACGCCTGTCCACCATGGACCGGGCGCTCACCCTTGGCCTCAACGCCGTCAACCAGACGATCGAAGGCAAGGCCGCCGGCCTCGCCTCGACGCTGCGCAGCGCCGTGGCCGATGCTGCCCAGGGCATGGATGCCGAAGCCGCACGCACGGCGGAACTGATGGCCCGCACTGGTCAGCAGTTTACAGAAGGTCTTGACCAGAAGAGCGGCGAGTTCGCGCGCGCCATGGATGAACGCTCCGAACAGATCGTCGGCCGGGTTTCCGAAGCGCAGAACCGTCTCGCAAGCCAGGCAGCCGCCGTCGCTCAGACCTTTTCCGAGGCGGGCAATGCGATCGTCAACAAGGTCGCAGAAGCCGAAACGCTGGTTAGCGGCCAGGTGAATGCCATTTCGCAGGTTCTCTCGGAGGCCCAGTCGTCGCTGGAGAGCCGCGGCGACGCAATCCGTTCGACGATCGCAAGCGCCAGCGAAGGCATCGCCACGACCATGTCGGACGTCGACAGGGCTCTTGAAGCCCGCAGCAGCGCGATCCGCTCCGGTTTGGAAGAGCGCGCACGCGAAATCGATGCGACCTTGAGCGACGTTGAAAAGGCGCTCGAAGCCCGCGGCCATACGATCCGCTCGACGCTCGACGAGCGCACCCGCGAGCTCAACTCCATGCTCGCCGGCCGTTCTTCCGAATTGTCGCGCCTGATCGACGAAACCGCGAATCCGATGATCGAACGCTACACGGAAGCTGGCAAGGAGGCTGCGGCCCGCATCGCCGCCGCCGCCGAGCAGAGCGCGGACCGCCTGCGCGCCGAAAACGCAGTCCTGGCGAATGCGATCGCGGCGCGCACCGAGAGCGCTTCCACGGCGGTCAATGCGATTGAAACGAGCCTGCTGGCCAACGTCAACGCCCTCATCGAGCGTCTGTCCGAAAATAGTGCGTCGATGGCAGGTATGATGAACCGTGCGGCGGAAGATCTTGCCAATGTCGATGGCCGCCTCGGCGAGACCACCTCGCGCTTCACGGACTCGGCGTCGAAGGCGGCAGAGATGGTTTCCGCCTCGACCCGTCTTCTCGAAGGCAAGGTCGACCGCCTCTCAGACATATCGGGCCAGACATTGGCACAGGTCGGGGGCATCATCAGCCGCTTCGACGAGCACTCGAAAGTTCTAAGTCAGGCTTCAAACCTGCTCGCAGCTGCGCAGTCTAATCTTGTCTCGACACTGGAGGAACGCGAAGGCGCGCTGCAAACCCTCTCCGTCGGCCTCGTCCAACGTTCAGAAGAGATCGAAAAGACCATGCGCGCCCTCTCCAGCATGGTCGAGAATGCGTTCGAGCGTGCCGAGCAGCGCTCCAACCAGGTCACCGGCAATCTGCGCCAGGGCGTGCAATCCTCCTTCGCCGACATCGGCCGCGTTCTTTCGGACGCGGAAAAGCGCGCCGAGGAAGCCGCCGAGGCGATGCGCAGCTCAATCGTCAAGGCTGGCGAAGAAGCAAACGCAACGATCGAGGGTACCTTCGACAATGCCGAACGCCGCTCGAACGACTTGGTGAACCGCCTACGCGGCGGGCTGACCGCGTCGCTTTCGGATGTCGAGCGGATGCTGGGCGAGGCAGGCCGCGCATCGGACGGTGCTGCCCAGCAGCTCCGGGAATCGCTTCGCGAAGCCGTCGAGGAAGCGGTTGCACGTTTCTCCGGCGCCACCGACGAAATCCGCCGTTCTGCCGGCGATATCCGCAAAGAACTCGACATGACGCGCAGCGAATTGAAGCGCGGTGCATTCGACCTTCCAGAAGAAGCCAAGGAAAGTGCGGCCGCAATGCGCCGCGCCGTTGCCGAGCAGATCAAGGCGCTGCAGGATATTTCGCAGATCGTCAGCCGTTCCACGCAGCAGCTTGAAATCTCCGAGCCGGTCGCCCGCGCCGCCGCACAGGCCCAGCCCGTTCCGCGCCCGGCGCCGGCGGTCCAGCAGCCTGGTCCGACGCCCGCCCGTCCGGCCGTCGTCGAAGACGGCTTTGCGCTCCGCGGCACGATCGCTCCGCCGGTATCGCCTGCCCCGCAGCGCGCCGCGCCTGTACCGGCCACGCCTGCCCGTCAGGAAACCGGCGGCTGGATCAGCGACCTGCTGCGCGGCGCCTCGCGCGATGAAGGCGCCGAGGACGCGCCGACTGCACGCCCGGCAGCCCCGGCAGCCCCGGCCGCCCAGCCCGCGCCGGCACAGCGCAGCGCCGATAATCGCAATCCGCGCCACGTCGTGGAATCGCTGAATTCGCTCTCGGTCGATATCGCCCGTGCGATCGACCACGACGCCTCGGTCGATCTGTGGCGCCGTTATCAGCGCGGTGAACGCGACGTCTTCACCCGCCGCCTCTACACGCTGAAGGGCCAGCAGACATTCGACGAGATCAAGCGCAAATACGATCGCGAACCGGAATTCCGCACCGCCGTCGACCGCTACATTGCCGATTTCGAGAAATTGCTTGGCGACGTCGCCCGCACGGATCGCGACCGCACGATTACGCAATCGTACCTGACGTCGGACACCGGCAAGGTCTACACGATGCTGGCCCACGCCGCAGGCCGCCTGAGCTAGCTAACGGAAGCAAAGCACGGTGATGGTGGAGAGACTTGTAAAATTTGCCGCGGCCGTAATGACAACCAGCATTGCGGGGGCAGGAATTGCCCGAACACGACACTGAGCTTTCGCCGAACCGAAGGCCGACTGGGCGGCCCCGAAAAACCGGCTCGGTCAGATCGATCGCAGTGTCCAATCGACGATTTCGCCAGTCACCGCTGCAAATGCGCGATCGAGCGCTCTCACGTAGCCCTCGCTCGATCCGCCGCCGGCAGGAACGGCCGCACGAAAAACCTTCTGGGCGCGGACCGTACCATTACGATCGTTGAGGATGTTCGCGGAGATTTCGACGATCGCCCGGCCGCCGGCGCTGTTGTCGATCTCGAAGGAGCGGATGTCGGTCACGACCTGGTAGTCGATCGCAAGGCCCTGCCCCGGCTTGCCGACTCCACCGAGCTTGCCGGAGTTTTCGAAGGCCTCGACCAGCTTCGATTGCACGATGCGCGGCAGCCTGTCGCTCCATTGCGAACGTGACAGGTACTGGATTTCGGATGGCGAAACCCGGACAACGATCTGTTCGCCGTCCAGCGCCTTCAGCGCCGTCGGCGCCGGCACCAGGATCTGGCTTCGCTTCGCAGCCGGGCCATCAACGCTGACGGAGGCGGAAAGATCAAAGGTGTCGTTCTTGGCCGCCGTGCCGCAACCGCTCACTGCCAGCGCCATAAGCGGCAAAAGGAACGCCGTCCTTGCCAGCAATGAACGGCGTGCCAAAACATGCGATACGGCCATATTCCAATACCCCTGCTTTTCAAATATCGATGTCAACGGCGCGTCCGGCCGTCAAATTGCTTCACCGTATCGCCACCAAATATCAGCCGCTGCGGATTTTGATCGAAATTGCTGATCGCACTGTTGAGATTCTGCATGGTCCGGCGAGTATCCTCGACCAGCGACTGCACGTCGCGCAAGCCGCCGCTTGAGAATCGCTGCAGATTGTCCGCGATCGGACCGATGCGGGCGTTGAGGTTGTCCGCCATTTTCTTGAAGGATTCGAGCGTCGCGCGCGCTTCGGTAAAGAGCGACTGCGAATTGTCAGTGGCGAACAGCGCGTCAAGCTTGATCAGGATGCCGTCGACGCGCGTCGACGCAGAGTTCAGCTTGTTCGCCATCTGCGAGACGTCCTGTATCGTCTGGTCGATATCCTTCTGGCGCGCCGAAACCGTATTGGCCACATCCCTGATGGAAGCGACCGCGACGCGCGCATCCTTCGTCGCCTGCGCAATATCATCGACCGACCCCTTCACCTTGGCAGGATCGATCTGCGCCACAAGGGTATCGACGCGATCGAGGGTCGTTTGCGCCTTCTTGCCGAAATCGTTGAACGTCGTCGCCGTGTCATTAAATCTCTGGATCGCACCCTTTAGGTCGCCAGAGGCGTTCGCGATATCGCGGCTCACCTTTTCAGCATTGCCGAGGATCGTATCGATCTTCTTCGCATCGACCGCACGCACCAGCGCCTCGACGGCTTCCAGCGTGGAATCGACTTTGCCGGAAACGTTGCGCACTGTTTCCGAAAGCTGCCCGACGCTCTGTAGGAACGAATCGATGTTGCCGGAATTCTTCGCCAGCGCGTCCGAGAAGCTTTCGGCATTCTGCAGGGTCTTCGTCAGCGGTCCGCGCGCGTCGCGGACAAACCCCTGAACCTCTCCAACCGCATCGTTCGCCCGATCGAGGATCCTGTCGGCCGTCGCCAGGAGGTTCGTCACGCTCGATTGGTCCGCGACGATGACTGCGCGCTTGCCGGTCTCGATAGCCTTCTGCAGGATGTTCTCCTCACCCACCTTGCCGCCCGAAAGCTCGATATAGGCCGCACCGGTCAGGCCCTGGATTTCAAGGATGGCCCTGGTGGAAGGATAGATCGGTGCATCGACACGCACCTCGGTGAAAGCCAGCGAATATTGCGGGTCGTCGGCATCGATCGACAGCGACGTCACCGAACCCACCTGGATGCCGTTGAACCGCACCGGCGAGCCGACGCTGAGGCCGTTTGCCGAGCCAGGAATGCGCACGACGAGCTCCGCCATGGGACCGCTGCGTCCGTACTCGGCCATCCAGTAGACGAAGCCGAATGCGGCTGCGATCACCAGAACAGTGAAAAAGCCGACGATCGTATAGTTCGCTTTGGTTTCCATCTTTTCCGGTCACTTCCCGCGGCTGTCGCCAACTTCGGCACGGCCGGCGGCTGTTTCTTCTTGCGGCACGATCGAGCGCGCGCGCTTACCCTTGAAATAGGCCTGAACCCACGGGTCATCAAAGGCCAGCATGTCGTCGATCGTGCCCTCAACCATTACTCGCTTGTGTCCAAGCACGGCAATACGGTCGCAGACGGAAAACAGGCTGTCGAGGTCGTGGGTTACCATGTAGACGGTGAGCCCAAGCGTATCGCGCAACCGGGCGATCAGTTCGTCGAATTCCGCAGCCCCGATCGGATCGAGGCCTGATGTCGGCTCGTCCAGGAACACCAGTTCCGGATCAAGCGCCAGGGCCCGCGCAAGGGCGGCGCGCTTGATCATGCCACCGGAAAGCTCGGAGGGATACTTGTCCGCCGCATCGGCAGCAAGGCCCACAAGCCGGATCTTCAGGTGCGCCAGCTCGTCCATCAGCGATTTAGGCAGATCCAGATATTCGCGCATCGGCACCTGGATATTCTCCCTCACCGTCAGCGAGGAAAAAAGCGCGCCCTGCTGGAAAAGCACCCCGAGCCGCATATCGAGCGCGTTGCGCTGGTTTTCATCGAGCTTATCAAAGTTCTGCCCCAGGATCTCGATCGTGCCGGAGCGGCGCGGCAAAAGGCGCAAAATGGTCCGCATCAGCACCGATTTGCCGGTACCCGATGCCCCGACGAAGCCCAGGATCTCGCCGCGGTAGATATTCAGGTTCAGCTTATCGAGCACAATTTTCGAGCCGAAGCCGACGGTGACGTCCCGCGCCGAAAGCACGATGTCCCGCTCCTTTTCCTCACCCGGCTCTGGCTGCTGCCCGTTCACGCTGAACCCTTAAAAATTGATCGCCGCATAGAACATGGCGAACAGCCCGTCCATGAGGATGACGACGAAGATCGACTTCACCACGGAAGCCGTCACGTGTTGGCCGAGCGATTCGGCGCTGCCTCCGACCTTAAGGCCTTCCACGGCCGCGACAATACCGATGACGAGCGCCATGAAGGGCGCCTTGATCATGCCGGAGAGCACCGTCGACAGAGTGATCGCCTCGTGCAGGCGCGACAGGAAGGTTGCGAAGGTGATGCCAGAATAGGCCCAGGCGACCGCGGCCGCGCCGAACAGCGAGGCGAAGTTCGCCAGCACCGTCAGAAGCGGGAGCGCCACCGTCAGCGCCACAAGCCGCGGGAAGATGAGCACGCCCACCGGATTGAGGCCCATGACCTTCAGCGCATCGACTTCCTCGCGCATCTTCATCGAGCCGATTTCGGCCGTGATCGCGCTGCCCGAACGGCCGGCGATCATGATTGCCGTCAATAGCACGCCGATTTCGCGGAGCTGCAGGATGCCCACGAGGTCGACGACAAAGACTTCAGCCCCGAAATAGCGGAGCTGGAAGGCACCCTGCTGCGCGATGATGGCGCCGATCAGGAACGACATCAAAAGGATGATCGGAACGGCGCGCACGCCCATGTGGTCGATCTGGTTGACGATGGATGCCGGAGAAACGCCGCTGCCACGCCCGAACTTCATCTGAGCGCCGCGCACAGCCGAGCCCAAGATATACATCGCGGCCGTGAGGTCATTCCAGAGGTCCATGGTCACCTTGCCGACCGGGGCAAAGATGCGCTGGGCGATGCCGCTTTTCATCGCTGCCTCGGTCACTTCCTCCACCGGTTTCTCGGAGAATTCCTCGATCATCTCGTCGATGTGCGGATTGGTGCCTTCAAAACGAACCTGCCGCCCGGCCGCCTCTTCCTGCAGCTTGAGCCGGCAAAGCAGCCAGACACCGGCCGTGTCGATATCCTTCACGCCCGATAGGTCGAGCGTCAGATCACCTTTTCCACGGGAAATCTTTTCGAAGTCTTGGAGGACGAGGTGGATGTTCGCGCTGCGCCAATTGCCTTCTAGATGAACGCGGCGACCTCCACCATCGGCTCGGTCGTCCACGTGCAGTGAGGCGGCTTTGCGGGTGTCGGGCTTCAAAATGCTTGTGTCTTTCAAGGCTTGCGGCGACATTGCCGACTCGCGAACAAATCGCTCACGCCCGGCGCGTCAATATACCGAAGACACGCAGAATTTCCATGCTCGCAGGATTGCAATTATGCCACGCTCGCTCGAAATCCAGACGAATTCCTTTCCCATTGCGGGAAGTTTCACGATCTCGCGTGGCGCAAAGACGTCGGCGGACGTCATCACCTGCATTCTGACGGAAACGGGCAGGCGCGGCTGGGGCGAATGCGTTCCCTACCGACGCTATGGCGAAACGATGGAAAGCGTCGCCGCTCAGATCGAAGCCGCCCGGCCACTGATCGAGAAAGGCATTTCAGGCGAAGAGCTGCTTTCTGCCATGCCGCCCGGCGCAGCGAGAAATGCTGTCGATTGCGCGATATGGGATCTCGAAGCCAAGCTCGACGGAAAGCGCGTTGCCGAACGCATTGGGCTTGCGGCCGCAAAACCGCTTATGACCGCCTACACGATCTCGCTCGGCGAGCCCGAGACGATGACAGCGCAAGCGCTCGAACATTCTGCAAGGACGCTGCTCAAGGTCAAGGTCGGCACCGGCGACGATGAGAGCCGCATACGCGCCGTGCGCGAAGCCGCGCCTGACAGCATCATCATCCTCGATGCCAACGAGGGCTGGTCCGAGGAAACGCTGGAACACCACTTGCGCATCGCCGCCGAAATGAACATCGCCCTTGTCGAGCAGCCCCTGCCCGCCGGCCGGGATGAAATGCTCGCTGGCATCGCGCGCCCGGTCCTCGTCTGTGCCGACGAGAGCGTCCATCACACCGGCGATCTTGCAAGCCTGCGCGACCGCTATGACGCGATCAACATCAAGCTCGATAAAACCGGCGGCCTGACGGAGGCACTATTTATGAAACGAGAGGCAAAGCGCCTCGGCTTCCAGATCATGCTCGGCTGCATGGTGGGCACATCGCTCGCAATGGCACCAGCCGTGCTCTTGGCGCAGGACGCGGATTTCGTTGATCTCGACGGTCCGCTGCTTCTTGCCTGCGACCGGGAATGCGGGCTGCGCTACACCGCTTCCCTTGTCTGGCCGCCTGAGGCCGGCCTTTGGGGCTGAAGGTAGGAGGCGACGAAGACCAGAGACATCCCCAGCGCCGCGACGAGCGCCATCACGTAGAAGCCCGCGAGGCCGAGCCAGGCATAGATATAGCCGGAGGCGAGCGTCATCAGGCCCATGAACATGCCATTATAGAAGAAATAGGCGCCCTGGGCCGACGATTCCTGCGTCTCCTGTACGGTTGCCACGATCCGCCTCTGCACGCCGGAATGCACGAAGGCGAAGCTGCAGGAATGGAAACATTGCAGCACTAAAAAGCCAAAGAATCCCCAGTGCACTGGGAACAGGATCCAACGGCAGATGCAGACCGCGCAGCCGATGCGGATGAGCGTCCAGGCGTTGAAGCGGCGGTTCAGATGTTTGGAGACGAAGAACACCATGACTTCGGATGCGACGCCCGCACTCCAGAGCAAAGCCACCTGCGTTCCCGAAAAGCCGAGGTGATGCCAGTAAATGGAGGCGAAAGCATAAAGTAGCGCGTGGCTCGACTGCTGGATTGCCACGCCCCAAAGCAGCACCAGCAGGTGGGGCTGCCGCAGCGAACTGCCAGTGGCAGCCGGCAGGTCGACCGGCGTTCCGCGCCGGCGCGTCGGCCCGATGCGTGGACAGTGGATCGCCATCAGCATCGTCGCGACGAAGCCGAAAATCATCACCGGCAGCACCATCGAGCCACCCCAATGGCCGATCATCTCGCCGCCGATCAGGGTCGATGCGATGAAGGCGATCGAGCCCCATACGCGCATCGAGCCGTAGTCCAGTCCCCATCGGCGAACGCCAGAAATGACGATCGATTCGACGACCGGCAGGTAGGGCGCAAAGGTCGCTCCCTGCATACTGAAAACGATCAGGACCGGCCAGAAACTAGTCGTCCAGCAGAGCGCGACCGCCGTCAACAGCGACAGTCCGCCGGACCACAACAACACGTCGGCGCGCTCCTTCATTCGATCGGCATACATCGCGACGACCGGCGCGACGAGGACGCGCACCACCATCGGCACCGCCAGGATGATGCCGATTTCATGATCGGTGAATTCGTGGAATGCGAGCCAGACTGGAAAAAAGGGAAGAACGACACC
The DNA here is from genome assembly GCF_001908375.1 of Rhizobium etli 8C-3. NCBI lineage: Bacteria > Pseudomonadati > Pseudomonadota > Alphaproteobacteria > Hyphomicrobiales > Rhizobiaceae > Rhizobium > Rhizobium etli. The sequence goes on from NZ_CP017241.1 coordinate 2,168,216, forward strand.
GTTTACGGTCAGCGGTGCGCAATAAGACAGGGCGCTGAGCAGCCGGAAGCGCGGCGGCGCCTCCTCGCCTGTCGGAGCATTCTGTGCGGGAATCATCGTTGGACCTGCAGGAAACCAGATGGTTGCCTATCACATCAACCCAAGGTCTACTATGGTCAGAAATAGCCTTCCGGAAACGTTGTGAAAAAAGCTGAACTACTCCGCTTACAACCCATGCTCAGCGTCGTTTCGTCCAACGTTGCGGCGATCCGGCTTTACAGATCCATGGGTTTTAAAGAGTGGGCCGTCGAGGTCGAAGCTTTAAAGGTGGGTGATATTTACCATGACGAGATCCTCATGCGGCTGGAACTAGGCCCATGATAACCGGCGCCACAAGCAAGCTCGCTGCATCGACTGGATTCCGTCGGATATCGCTTCAATATTCACAAATGAGATTCAGGCGGCCTGCGGCTCGAGTTCGCTGTCGCGATGCTCAAGCGCCATCGGGATGGCCTGAGCGTCGGCAATCGTGCTCCAGGTTATGAGTTCGAACGTGCCGTCCTCGTGCTCGGCAATTGCCGTACAGCTCTCCACCCAGTCGCCGGTGTTGATATAGCGCACGCCGTCCATGTCCTCGATCACAGCATGGTGGATATGGCCGCAGATGACGCCGTCGGCGCCGTGCTTGCGGGCTTCGTCGGCCACGACGCGCTGGAACTCGCCGATGAAATTGACGGCATGCTTCACCTGCAGTTTCGCCCAGGCGGAGAAAGACCAATAGGGCATGCCCATGCGGCGGCGGATCGCGGCCAGCACGACGTTGATCTTGATTGCCGTGTCATACGCCCAGTCCCCGAGATAGGCGAGCAGGCGGGCATTTCGCACGACGACGTCGAACTCGTCCCCATGCAGGATCAGGTATTTCTTGCCGTCCGCGCCGTCATGCATCATGCGCTCGGCGACTTCGATGCCGCCGAAATGCATCCCGGGGAAGTCGCGGAGGAATTCGTCGTGATTGCCAGGGATATAGACGACGCGCGTGCCCTTGCGCGCCTTGCGCAGCAGCTTCTGCACGACGTCGTTGCAGACCTGCGGCCAGTACCAGCTGCGCTTCAGCCGCCAGCCGTCGACGATGTCGCCTACCAGAAATATCGTATCGGCGTCGTGATACCGAAGAAAATCGAGGAGGAAGTCCGCCTTTGCCGCCTTCGAGCCGAGATGCACATCGGAAATGAAGAGAGTACGGAAATGTCGAATATCCATATGTCGTTCACAAGCATCTTGCCTGCGTCCCATCGTTCATCTGGCCTTCCAAAATCAGACTCGTGTTTCAGGAAGATGACAGATGCGCGAAATGGCGCATTCGCAGCGCTCGCGAGTTTTCCGCTCGGATGCGAAATTCTGACTGTCCCAGCCAGCCGATTGTTGTATGGAGAGGTCTTCAAAAGATGTGAGTGCGCAAGCGGAGACGGCAATGGATCATCAGGAAAAATCCAAGACGGAGAAAGACGAGACCGGCGGAAACCTCGACGAACAGGCGCTTTTCTTCCATCGTTATCCCCGTCCCGGCAAACTTGAAATCCAGCCGATCAAGCCACTCGGCAACCAGCGCGACCTGGCACTCGCCTATTCGCCCGGCGTCGCAGCACCATGCCTTGCGATCCGTGACAATCCGGAGACGGCGGCTGATTATACCTCGCGCGCCAATCTCGTCGCCGTCATCTCCAACGGCACAGCGGTTCTCGGCCTCGGCAATATCGGCCCGCTCGCCTCCAAGCCCGTCATGGAAGGCAAGGCCGTCCTGTTCAAGAAATTTGCAGGCATCGACGTCTTCGACGTTGAAATCGAGGCGCCCACCGTCGACCAGATGGTCTCCACCATCGCCTCGCTCGAGCCGACCTTTGGCGGCATCAATCTCGAGGACATCAAGGCGCCGGAGTGTTTCGAGGTGGAACGCCAGCTTCGCGGGAAGATGAAGATCCCGGTTTTCCATGACGACCAGCACGGCACGGCCATCATCGTCGCCGCAGCGATCCTTAACGGACTGGAGCTTGCCGGCAAGAAGATCGAGAATGTGAAAATCGTCGCCTCCGGCGCGGGTGCCGCTGCACTTGCCTGCCTCAACCTCCTGGTGACGCTCGGCGCGAAGCGAAAAAACATCTGGGTCCACGATATCGAAGGCCTCGTCTATGAAGGCCGCACTGAACTGATGGACGAATGGAAGGCTGTCTATGCACAGAAAAGTAAGATGCGTACGCTTGCCGACAATATCGGCGGCGCCGATGTCTTCCTTGGCCTTTCGGCTGCCGGTGTCCTGAAGCCCGACCTGCTGTCACAGATGGCGGAAAAGCCGCTCATCATGGCTCTCGCCAATCCGACCCCCGAAATCATGCCTGACCTTGCGCGTGCCGCCCGCCCGGATGCGATGATCTGCACCGGCCGCTCGGATTTCCCGAACCAGGTGAACAACGTCCTCTGTTTCCCCTATATATTCCGCGGCGCGCTTGATTGCGGCGCCACAGCCATCAACGAAGAAATGAAGATGGCAGCCGTTAAGGCCATCGCGGGACTTGCCCGCGAGGAAGTATCGGACGTCGCGGCTCGCGCCTATTCCGGCGAGACGCCCGTCTTCGGCCCGAATTACCTTATTCCCTCGCCCTTCGATCCGCGTCTCATCCTGCGCATCGCCCCGGCTGTCGCCAAGGCCGCGGCCGAGACGGGCGTCGCGTCGCGGCCGATTGCCGATTTCGACGCCTACCTCGATCAGTTGAACCGGTTCGTTTGGCGTTCGGGCTTCGTCATGAAGCCGATCTTTACCAGCGCCAAGCTTTGCGAGAAGAAACGCGTCATCTTCGCGGAGGGAGAAGACGAGCGCGTCCTGCGCGCGGCCCAGGTTCTGCTGGAAGAAAAGACCGGCGAGCCGATTCTAATTGGCCGCCCCTCGGTCATCGAGGCACGCCTCAAGCGGTTCGGCATCCGCATTCGCCCGAACATCGACTTCGCCGTGGTGAACCCCGAAGATGACCCGCGCTATCGCGACTATGTCGACGACTACTTCGCGCTCGTCGGCCGTGCTGGCATCAATCCGGAAGCCGCCCGCACGATCGTGCGCACCAACAACACGGTTATCGGCGCCTTGTCGGTGAAGCGCGGCGAGGCGGATGCCCTCATCTGCGGCGTGGAAGGTCGCTTCGACCGCCACTTGAAAGACGTCGGCCAAATCATCGGCAGACGACCGGGTGCCTGCACCTTCGCCGGCCTCAGCCTGTTGATCACCCAGAAAGGGCCGGTCTTCTTCGCCGATACTTTCGTGAACTACAATCCGACCCATGAGGAAATCGCCGAGATCGCCGTTCTCGCTGCCCAGGAGGTTCGCCGCTTCGGCATCACTCCTAAGGCTGCGCTCATCTGCCATTCGAACTTCGGCTCACGAAACTCCGAGAGCGCACGCAAGATGCGCGATGCCCTGCAGCTCGTGCGCGATCGCGCCCCGGATCTGGAGGTCGATGGTGAAATGCAAGCCGGTTCTGCACTGTCGGAAGCGCTGCGCAAGCGCGCCATGCCGGATAGTTCGCTTGCCGGCGAAGCCAACCTATTGCTCTTCCCGAACCTCGATGCCGCCAACATCTCCCTCGGCCTCGTCCGTACCATGATGGATGCGCTCCATGTCGGCCCGATTTTGCTGGGAACTGCACAACCTGCGCATATCCTGTCGACTTCGGTCACCTCGCGCGGCGTTGTCAACATGGCGGCGCTTGCCGTCGTTGAGGCTTCTCAGCCGGCGTAAGTTGTCGCCAACTGCAAAAATGCGCTACTATTGCCTCGCCAGCTTGTTAACGGAAGCAGGTGTCGCGCCGCGCTCTGGCCCGACCTTGCTGCGGATGATGCCGTGAAACGCCGAAACCTGACCCTTGCGATCCTGCTTGTCCTGGCCGCGCCTGCTGCCGCGCAGACGAATGAGATCTGCGACGACCTGCGCGGCCGCATCGCCGATCTGCCCCAAGTCATCGGCAACGGCCCCGAAGTCCGCCAATATGCGAGCGCTATCGCCGAGCAGAATCTCGAGCTTAGAAAGGTCCGCAACGACCTGCGCGGCTACGGCTGCTCGGTGGACAGCATGGTCGTGATCGGCGGCGAGAATGCGGACTTTTGCAGCGAGCTCCAGCAGTCCGAGGCGCGCATGGTCGACAACATTCGATACCTGCAGGAGCGGCGTAACGAACTGCGCGATCAGGGCGGCGCCGATTATCGCGTCCGCCGCGAGCTGATGGCGGCGCTCGAAGACAACGGCTGCAACGACGAGCTCGATTATGCGCCCGACCCGCAGGCCTATGCACCGGCGCCAAGTCCAGAAGAACAGGCGATGCGGAGCGATACCTTCATTCCGCTTGGAGAAGGCGAACAAGGCGACATCCAATACGGCGTGCCGGACGGCGAGCTCATGTCGCATGTCAGCACCATGTGCGTGCGCACCTGCGACGGCGGCTTCTTCCCGATCACAACGAATGCAACGTCGATCGATTTCAACCGCGACGCAGCGACGTGTTCGAGAATGTGCCCGGGTATCGAGACGGAGCTTTTCTATCAAGACATCTCGAATACCGATGCCGCAAACATGATCTCGGCCTCGACCGGTGCGCCCTACAGCGCCATGCCGAATGCCTTTGCCTACAAGAACCGCGCGCCCGGCGAAAAGTCCTCCTGTTTGTGCAATCTCAGCGCCTATTACGAGAACATGCGCAAGAATCAATCGATCAGCGAACCGCCGACGAAAGGCTCGATCACCAGTATCAAGACGAAGCCGCCATCGGGCGCCGCCTCCACGCCTGCCCGCCAGCCGCAGGTGCCGGACCGCCCCTATGACCCGGCGAACAGTAAAGTCCGCCAGGTCGGTCCGCAGTTCCTCGCTGGCGATCAGGGTGCGATCGATCTCAAGAACCCCGCAACGCCCGGACCGCAGCCCCAGCAGAACTGACGCGTCGTTAATGGCTTCCCCATCGGTCGCAGAACACCAGGTCTTTCAGCGGCAGGCGCTGGCGCCAGCCTTTCACGGCAAGTTCCGGCGCTGTGTAAAGCTGATCGACATAACCCACACAAAGCCAGGCGACGATTTCGATCCGCTCTGGAATGCCGAGCAATTCCCGAATATCCGCATCGTGGAAGATGCTAACCCAGCCGACCCCGATGCCTTCGGCCCGGGCAGCAAGCCACAGGTTCTGCACGGCGCAGACTGTCGAATAGACATCCGTACGCCGATTGTGGGTGCGGCCGATGACTACCGGCCCTGCCCTGTCGGGATCGCAGGTGACGCAAATGCTGAGCGGCGCCTTCCGGATGCCTTCGAGCTTCAGGCTTGTGTACATATCCCGCCGCTCCTCTTCAAACATGTCGGCCGCTTCCCTGTTGGCGCGCGAAAACGCCTGCCAGGCGGCCTGGCGCACCTTCGGATCGCGGATCACGATGAAATTCCAGGGCTGCATGAAACCGACCGAGGGCGCGGCATGCGCCGCCCCCAGCAGCCGCGACACCAGATCGTCAGGCAGGGGATCGGGCAGAAACTGATCGCGCACGTCGCGGCGCGTTTCGATGGCTCTATAGACGGCGGCCCGGTCATCGTCGGAAAAATGGCCGGCCGGCACCAGGGAGCGGGCAAAAGGTTCAAGTTGCATCGTCAAATCCCCAACAATGCTTCAGCACCCGCGCACAGGCGCGGGAAGCGTCAAAACTTCGCCGCCGTCCACGCGGTTCGGTCTATCTTGTCAGGCCGGTCTTCTGACTTGGCGTCACCCGCTTGCCGCGGCCTTCCCGGCAGATGCCAGTGGCCATTGTTGCAGAAAGCGTCAGCCTCACAGCGTTGGGCACGTTCCGGTCCTTCACCGGATTCCCGATTCTCCTGCTGGATGCAGGCACCTGACGCAGTCTCTATCGTCCGAGTCGGCGGCTCGTTCAAGTCCCGGGGAAATAACGCACATAGGCAAATTCGTCACCATCAGGTGACCAGCAGGGTACATTGATCGTTCCCTGTCCGCCGAAGAGCTCGAACAGCGTGGTCAGGTTGCCGCCGTCTATGTCCATCAGCCGCAACCGCACATCGAGGTCGCGCGGATGATCGAAGACCTCCGGATCGTAAGAAAGGATCAGCACCTTGTCGTTCTTCGGCGAGGGATGCGCAAACCAGTTGCCATAATTGTCGAATGTCACCTGTTCCAGGCCGGTTCCATCCGGATGGATGCGCCAGATCTGCATGAGACCGGTGCGGCTGGAGTTGAAGTAGATCCATCTCCCGTCAGACGAATAATCCGGCCCGTCGTTTCGACCCTCGCCATGCGTCAGCCGTTTTTCGGGGCCACCATCGACGGAGATCGTATAAATGTCGAAGAGGTCGTCGCGAATGCCGCAATAGGCGAGCTCCCTGCCGTTCGGTGACCAACCGTGCCAATAGGAGGGCAGATTTTCGGTGATCAGCCGCGGCGTCCCGCCAGCCGCCGGCAGAATATAGATCGCCGACTTGCCGAATTCGGTCTTGTCGGAAATGACGATTTGCGTCCCGTCCGGCGAAATGCCGTGATCGTTATTACACTGCGTTGCAAAATCCGTATCGACCTGTTGGAGGCCGCCGGTACCGTCCGGCCGCAGCCGGTAAAGCAACCCGTCGCCATTCAACAGCACATAGCCGCCATCGGGCGAAAAATTCGGCGCCTCGATCAGCTTTTCCGTCTGGACGACAATCCGGCTTTCGCCGGTGCGAATATTGTAGATCTCGACCGAACTGCGCATGCATACTCCCGGATCTTGGGTTACCGGTCGCGGAACCGGTTGGTAATCGGGTAGCGGCGATCGCGCCCAAAGTTCTTCTTGGTTATCTTGACGCCCGGAGCCGATTGGCGGCGTTTGTATTCGGCGAGATAGAGCAAATGCTCGACGCGGTGGACGGTCGCCACATCATGCCCGCGCGCGAGGATCTCCTCGACCGCCATCTCCTTCTCGACGAGGCATTCGAGGATGTCGTCCAGAACCGGATAAGGCGGCAGCGAATCCTGGTCCGTCTGGTCCGGGCGAAGTTCGGCGGACGGCGCCTTGTCGATGATGTTCTGCGGGATCACCTTGCCGGACGGCCCCAGCGCGTCCGGCGGCACATGACTGTTGCGCCAGCGCGACAGCGCATAGACCTGCATCTTGTAAAGGTCCTTGATCGGATTGAACCCGCCGTTCATATCGCCGTAGAGCGTCGCATATCCAACCGACATTTCCGATTTGTTGCCGGTCGTGACAACCATCGAGCCGAACTTGTTGGAGATTGCCATCAGGATCGTGCCGCGCGCACGGCTTTGCAGGTTCTCCTCGGTAATGCCGCTATCGGTTCCTTCGAACAGCCGTGAGAGCGCCGAAGTGAAGCCGTTCACCGGGTCCTCGATCGGCACGATGTCGTAACGACAGCCGAGCGCCTTGGCGCAATCGGCGGCATCCTTCAGCGAATCGGTTGACGTGTAGCGATACGGCAGCATCACCGTTCGAACGCGCTCCTCGCCCAGAGCATCGACGGCGATCGCCGCGCAGAGCGCCGAGTCGATACCGCCGGAGAGACCAAGGACGACATTCTTGAATCCATTCTTGTTCACATAATCACGGAAACCGACCAGGCAGGCGCGATAGTCGGCCTCGTCGGGCTCGGGAATCCGAGACATGGGGCCTTCGCTGCAGCGCCAACCATGTTCGCCGCGCTTCCAGGTCGTCACCGCCAGCGCCGTTTCGAACTGGCTCATCTGAAAGGCCAGCGTCCTGTCGCCATTGAAGGCGAAACTCCCACCGTCGAAGACGAGTTCGTCCTGGCCGCCGAGTTGATTGGCAAAGACGAGCGGTAGGCCGGTTTCGATCACCTGCTTGAGCGCCACCTGATGGCGCACGTCGACCTTGCCGCGATAATAGGGCGAACCGTTCGGCACGAGCAGGATTTCGGCGCCACTTTCGGCAAGTGTCTCGCAGACGTCGAGATCGTTCCAGATCTCTTCGCAGATCGGCACGCCGATCCGCACACCGCGGAAATTCACCGGCCCCGGCATCGACCCTTCGGAAAAGACGCGCTTCTCGTCGAACTCGCCGTAGTTCGGGAGGTCGATCTTGTCACGCAGCACCAGGATCTGGCCGCCGTCGAGAACTGCAACCGAGTTGTGCCGCCCGGTCTTTCCCTGCCGCGGAAAGCCGACGATGACGCCGGGGCCGCCGTCTGCGGTATCGGCTGCGAGGTCCTCGACCGCCTTCAGGCAGGCCCTTAGGAAGGCCGGTTTCAGCACGAGGTCTTCCGGCGGATAACCGGAAATGAAAAGCTCCGTCAGAAGCAGCAGATCCGCGCCCTGGCGGGCCGCATCGGTGCGTGCCTCACGAGCTTTGGCGAGGTTTCCGGCGACATCGCCGACTGTCGGGTTCAACTGGGCAACGGCAATCCGGAGCGTATTCAAAGGAGCGTTTTCCTGTGTCATGTCATCCATTTAGCGCGGGTCGCCCGCCTCTTCAATTGCCCGTTCCATGAAAAGACGCCGGGTATGGCGGGCGAAAAACTCAAACCCTTGGGAAAAGCCGGCGCCCCGCAAGGTTCATCTAGCGTTCATGACGGACATGTGACACTTCGGTGAAAATTTTATGACATCGGAGCATACCGTTGATTGCGTTGATAATGAAGTCTCTACCCTCGAGCAAAGCAGCACTGCTTTCCGCCGGTTTCGGGTCGAGTTTAAAGTCTCCGGCAGCGCGCGCGGCAATCGGCATCCTGTTTTCGTTTTCCCTCGCTTTCCTCAGCGTCGTCGCTGTCGAATGGATTGCGCGCGGCACCTTGACCGATGTGGGCGAGTTCCTGACATCGACGGTCAGGCCCGGCATGACGACCGTCGCCATGCTGGCGATCGTGATGTTGACCCTCGATGCCGTATTTGGCCGGCGCCACCAGTCGGCATTTGTATTGATCCCGCTTTTTCTGGTTCCTGCCTTTGTCTCCAATCAGAAGCAGCACTTTCTCTCCGACCCCTTCTATCCGTCAGACATACTCTTTACTCGTCAGATCATGGAGCTGCTGCCGGTCATGGTGCGAGACAGGCCGTTGACCGCCGCAACGCTTCTCGTCGGCATCGTGCTTTTCGCCTCAGGCATAGTTTTCGCATGGCGTTATGCATGGCAGAACTTTCCCAAGCTCTCGCGCCAGGCACGCCTGCGCCACCTCTGCCTTGGGCTGCCGGTGATAGCGGCCTTCGCCTCGCTCATGGACTATTCGCAATATTCCTACGTTCGCGACCGCCTGCAGGTCGTACCGATGATGTGGGACCAGAAGGAAAACTACCGCAGCAACGGTTTCATACTGGCCTTCCTCTTCAACATCCCGATGGCCGACGTCGCAGCGCCCGCCGGTCTCAACGCCGATGCACTCGACGCGATTCCCTCGCGCAACTACGGCTATCTGACGGGCCCGAAAGAAAAGCCGGACATCATTATGCTGATGAGCGAGTCCTTTTGGGATCCGACGAGGTTGAAAAATCTCTCGTTCAGCGCCGACCCGATGCCGAACGTCCGCGCCGCGCAGTCCGGATACGTCTTCTCGCCGGAATTCGGCGGCATGACCGCCAATGTCGAATTTGAGGCACTGACCGGATTTTCGAACGCCTTCCTGCCTTACGGCAGCATTCCTTACCAGCAATATGTCCGCAGCGACGTGCCCTCGCTTGCCACCTTCTTCCGCGGCGAAGGCTATATCGCCCGCGCCTTGCACCCCTTCAGTGGCTGGTTCTGGAACCGCAACCAGGTCTACAAGGATTTCGGTTTCGAGGAGTTCCGGACCGAAGAAACGATGCCGCCGATGGAAAAGCGCGGCATCTTCGCCTCCGACGATTCCCTGACGAAGGAGATCATGCGCGAGGGCGACGGCCTCGATAAGCCATTCTTCTTCTTCGCCGTCACCTTGCAGGGACATGGTCCCTACGAGCCGTATCGCTATGCACGCAACACGATTGGCATCCGCGGCAACATTCCAGAGGCCGATCGTGCGACGCTTGCGACCTATGCGCAGGGCGTGAAGGAAGCTGACGACAGTCTCAAGATGCTGATGAATTGGGCCTCGAAGCGCGAGCGCGAAACGATCATCGTGCTCTGGGGCGATCACCTGCCGCCGCTCGGCAACGTCTATATGAGCGCCGGCTACATGGCGGACCAGGTGGCCACCCGCAGGGCGCCGCTCGACGTAATGAAGCGCGAGCATGAAACGCCGCTGGTCATCTGGTCGAACAAGAAAGGGGTGAAGCAGAACGTCGGCACGATCAGCCCGTCGCTGATCTCCTACAACCTCCTCAAGTTCGCCGGTTTCGAGCATCCCTTCTACACCGGCTTCCTCGGCCGCGTGCAGAAGAAATACGACATCATCGACCGTTACCAACTGGCGGCGCGCAACAAGAATGTGACGCCGGACTGGTTGCGCGACCGGAAAAAACTCGACCCCCTTGTGCGTGATTACGGCTACCTGCAGCACGACATCATGTTCGGCAAAGCGCGGACGCTGGAGCGCTTTTTCCCAAAGCACGACCTGCTCGCCGAGGGCCACCTGAGCCATTGAGTGCAGTCGGCGGCTCCGTTGCACATGTAACTCGAAGATCGCATGACGATCCCAATCTCGACGAGACGCTGAAACAGCGGCTGCGGATTCGCGCCGCACGCATGGCCACTCCCGGAAGACGAAGCCCGTCACCCAGCCGCTGACGTCGATTTCAACATCACCGGCTTCGGCAAATTTGGCCTTGATGTTGTCAATTCCTGGAGGAGTCGGATAGTGGCAAGGCGCAAGCTGAGCGCACATTCGCTGACTAAGCAGATCTTCCGCGCGGGTGCCAGATATCGGAGCCAGTCATGAATAATATCTCGAACTTCGTTCACCTGCATTTCGACAGGCCGACTGAGCAACTCGGCGACATCGAAAAGCGCGTCCTCAGGAGGACGCACGAACGCAAGATCATCTCGACCGACGTCAATGAAGCCTTTTCCGCCGAGGCGACCTTCGGAGCGCGCGTCGCTGACGGTATCGCAAGGGTGGGCGGCTCCTGGTCCTTCATTATCGCCTTCCTCGCTTTCCTGGCGATCTGGGCGGTAATAAACACCATTGTCCTTGCAACGCGCGCCTTCGACCCTTATCCCTTCGTCTTCCTGAACCTGATCCTCTCCATGCTGGCCGCTCTCCAGGCGCCGATCATCATGATGTCGCAGAACCGGCAGGCCGAGCGCGACCGCTTCGAAGCAGCCAAGGATTATGAAGTAAATCTCAAGGCCGAGCTCGAGGTCATGTCACTGCACCAGAAAATCGACATGCACGTCGTGACTGAACTCGCCGCGCTGCGTGAAGAGGTCGGGCGCCTGAACACTTTGCTGGCCGGAAAAGGGGCTTAAACACCTTTTGCGTATTTCAGCGCGCCTTCGTCAATCTCATAGAAGTCGCCCTTGTCGGCACAGTAGATATGATAGCCGAAGGAAAGCCCGCTCGGCAGGTCGAAGGCACCGGCCATCACGGAAACTTCTGGCGATCCCTTCCGCTGCCAAAAGAGCGCCGAACCGCAGTTTTCGCAGAAGCCGCGCTCAGCCGTCTCGCTCGACCGGTACCAGCGGATCGAGCTATTGCCCTCGATCGTCAGGCTATCTAGGGAGACGTCGCAAGACGCGTAGTAGAGCCCAGTCTGCCGTCGGCACTGTGAGCAATGACATGCGACAACTGGTCCGGGCTTGCGCCGGCTTAAAAACCTCACCGCCCCGCAGGCACAGCCACCCGTATATTCCTTTGTCATTCGCAGCTCCGTTTTCGATGGAATGCGAAATTGGCCGCTTGCCTGGAGCTGCGTCAAATCCAATTCCTTGAAGCACAGCGTCAAGAATTTTGATGCCGGACTTCCTAAAAGCCCTGACCAGCAATCGGTGCATGTTCAAGAGAGAATAAACGGTGTTAGAGGTCAGGGACTTGCCTGATGAGATCTCGCATTCTTGCGTTGAGCGTGATGACGATTTTGCCCTTGACGGCGCCCATGGCGACCTTCGCGGGTTTGCTGTTTTTTCTAGTGCGTGACCAGGTCGGTGGTCGGTCCTAAAGAGCTGACCGAAGTCTTTTGCGAACTGCCTGATCTGTTTGGCGTTCACCCGTGCCACCGGCAACTGCGTCGCCAGCAGTGCATCGGGCCTCATAGCCGCCGGTCGGCTCCAGGACGAGCCGCTCGCCCCCTCAAAAGGGGCAAGATCCCGGCAGCGGTGTTGGCAAAACTCGCCGACTGCTCCTCTGGCAAAAGGCAGACGTCAAAGGATGTTTTTGATATGTCGATGCCGACAAACCGGATAGGTATAGGTCTTGAAGGGCTTATCCCTCTTATGCGCGAGCGTGAAACCCTCTCAACGGTTCGACCTAGCCTTCAAGTAGCAAAAGATTCTTTACTTACGAACGAAAGTTCGGGTCCGGAAAGACAAGCCGCTTTGGGCACCGCCATTGCGGTTTTCAATCACCACAATGACAAACGCGGCCAGACCGTCATAGCACTGTCCCGCCTTGCAATGTATAAGGCCCGGCGCTGAGCCGGGCTCTCGATTTCGTTCATTCGTGCAGATCAGCCGTTGACGGCCATCCGCTTCTCGTCGCGGCCGCCCTTCATGCGCTCGGCGAGCAGGAAGGCCAGTTCGAGCGCCTGGTCGGCATTGAGGCGCGGGTCGCAATGCGTGTGGTAGCGGTCCTGCAGATCGTCCGCAGAAACGGCGCGGGCGCCACCCGTGCATTCCGTCACGTCCTTGCCGGTCATCTCGATATGAATGCCGCCCGGATGCGTGCCTTCTGCGCGGTGGATCTGGAAGAAGCTTTCGACTTCCGACAGGATGCGCTCGAACGGACGCGTCTTGTAATTGTTGAGCGTGATCGTATTGCCGTGCATCGGGTCGCAGGACCAGACGACCTTGCGGCCTTCGCGCTCGACCGAACGGATGAGGCGCGGAAGGTGGTCGGCAACCTTTTCGTGGCCGAAACGGCAGATCAGCGTCAGGCGGCCGGCTTCGTTTGCCGGGTTCAGGATGTCGATCAGGTTCAAGAGGTCGTCCGCCTGCAGCGACGGGCCGCATTTAAGCCCGATTGGATTCTTGATGCCTCGGCAGTATTCGACATGCGCATGGTCGGCCTGGCGCGTGCGATCGCCAATCCAGATCATGTGGCCGGAAGTCGCGTACCAGTCGCCGGAGGTGGAATCGACGCGCGTCAGCGCTTCTTCGTAGCCGAGCAGCAGCGCCTCGTGGCTGGTGAAGAAATCCGTCTCGCGCAGGCTCGGGTGGTTCTCGGACGTGATGCCGATCGCCTTCATGAAGTCCATGGTTTCGCTGATGCGGTCGGCAAGCTTGCGGTAGCGCTCGCCCTGCGGGCTGTCCTTGACGAAGCCGAGCATCCACTGGTGGACGTTCTCGAGGTTGGCATAGCCGCCCATCGCGAAGGCGCGCAAGAGGTTCAGCGTCGCGGCCGACTGGCGGTAAGCCATGGCCTGACGTTCCGGGTTCGGAATACGCGCTTCCTCGGTGAATTCGATGCCGTTGACAATATCGCCGCGGTAGCTCGGCAGCGAGACGCCGTTCTGCGTTTCGATGCCCGAAGAGCGCGGCTTGGCGAACTGGCCGGCAATGCGGCCGACCTTGACCACAGGCAGCTGTGCGCCGAACGTCAGCACGACGGCCATCTGCAGGAAGGCGCGGAAGAAGTCGCGGATAGTGTCGGCACCGTGCTCGGCGAAGCTCTCGGCGCAGTCCCCGCCCTGCAGCAGGAAACCGTTACCTTCGGAGACATTGGCGAGATGTTTCTTGAGACGGCGCGCTTCACCCGCAAATACGAGCGGCGGATAGGTGGCGAGCTGGGCTTCCGTTGCCGCCAAAGCGGCCTGGTCGGGATAGTCCGGGACCTGCTGGATCGGCTTTTGCCTCCAACTGCTCGGGGTCCAAGTCTCTGCCATTTTAGTCACCTTTGTCTCGCCGGGATCGCTGCCCGGCGCCTGTCGTCCACAATAACGGCGGCTTATAAACCTTTAGCATCCGCTTGCCTAGCGCCGTTCGACATCGTTCTGAACGGAAGCCAATGCTGCCACGCTTACAAGATAAGCCCCTGATGCGCCTTCAATCCCGCCCTCCGATTTACGTTACATATACTATAAATTTTTGGGGGTAATTCAGCAATTTGTGTCAAACACGAATCTGAAACTGCACGCCATGAAGAGCGCGCTTCGTCTTCGCCGATGATCGGCCCGATCCTGGGGGAATGATATGAAGAAGCTGGCGCGCCGCCTTGTGGGCGATCGTTCGGGAAACTTTGGAATAATGACAGCATTGCTTGCCGTGCCGGTCCTTGGCGCGGCGGGCATGGCAGTCGATTTTGCCCACGCACTCAGTCTCAGGACCCAGCTCTATGCGGCCGCGGACGCAGCGGCTGTGGGTGCCATTTCCGAGAAATCGCCGGCGGTCGCAAAAGCCATGACCATGCAGGGTGATGGGACCATCACAGTAGGCTCTGAAGACGCACAAACGATGTTCATGGGCCAGATGGCCGGCGAAACGAGCAAATTACCGATCAACCTTGAGATCAACGTTACGAAGACCGGCAGCGTCATCGCATCACGCGTGGCCTTCAGTGCTGCGATGCCGACCACCTTCATGCAGCTTCTGGGCCGCGAGACAGTCACGATCGGCGGCACGGCGACAGCGCAATACCAGACGCCGTCCTACATGGACTTCTACATGCTGCTCGATAACACTCCTTCGATGGGCGTCGCCGCGACGCCCGATGATATCGAGCGAATGAAACATGCCACCCGATTTGGCAACGCTAAGGGCAAGGACGCTAAGTGCGCGTTTGCCTGCCATATCGTTTCCGAGAAAGGTGTCGAAGACAAAACCAGCTACTACAATGTCGCACTGAACAACAACATTCCAATCCGGATCGATGTGGTTGCGCAGGCGACAAAGGCACTTATGGAAACGGCAGAACAAACCCAGACGGTTAAGGGGCAGTTCCGCATGGCCGCTTACACCTTTGGCAAGACAGCTCAGGATGCGCAGCTTTTCAAGGTCGCAGAACTGGACGAGAATCTGTCGACAGTCGGCGAAGCGACCAAAAACATCAAGCTTATGAGCATCCCCTTTCAGAACTACAACCAAGATCAGCAGACCAGCTTCGACGATGCGCTGACCAAAATCGAAAAAGAGATCAAAGAAATTCCCGGCCAAGGCACAAGCAGCGCGGACCGCCAGAAGATCGTCTTCTTCGTCTCAGATGGCGTGGGTGACCACGCCAAGCCCACCGGCTGCACCAGCCCGAAAGGCCGAGTCAACAGCACTCGCTGCATCGAACCTATCGATACGAAGTTCTGCGAATATCTGAAGAATAAGAATATCAAGATAGCCGTTCTTTATACGACCTATCTGCCCCTGGAGGATAACGGCTTCTGGAAGGACTGGGTCAAACCGTTCGACGGCATCATCGCCACCCGGATGCAAGAATGTGCGAGCCCCGGCTACTTTTTCCAGGTGTCCCTGACGCAAGGCATTACCGAGGCTATGGACACCCTCTTCCACAAGATCGTCAGCACGCCGCGTCTCACCGGGTAATGCGCGGCACCACCCAACGCGAACCTCAAACCCGCTCACCACGGCGAATTCGATAGCTCGGCACATACATCGTCACGAGCTCTTCCGCCGCCGTGGGGTGCAGTGCCATCGTTCGGTCGAAATCCTCCTTGGTGCATCCGGCCTTCAGCGTAATCCCGAGAATCTGCGCCATCTCGCCAGCGTCGTGCCCGAGGATATGGGCGCCGACGACTTTGCGGCTTTCTGTATCGACGATCAGCTTCATCAGCATCTTTTCGGACCGGCCAGAAAGCGTCGCCTTGAGCGGCCGGAACTGCGCCCGGTAGACCTCGAGCTCCCTGTAGCGTTTCGCCGCCTCCTCTTCCGAAAGGCCGACCGTGCCGATCTCGGGCTGGGAGAAGACAGCTGTCGCGATCGTTTCGTGATCCGGCTTCGTCGGATTGTTCTTGTATTCCGTCTCGATGAAGCACATCGCCTCGTGGATCGCGACTGGCGTGAGTTGCACCCTGTCGGTGACATCGCCGAGCGCGTAGATGTTGTCGGCGCTCGTGCGCGAATATTCGTCGACGACGATCGCGCCGCGCTCGTTCGTTTTCACACCTGCCGCCTCAAGCCCAAGGCCTTCGGTATTCGGATCGCGTCCAAGCGCAAGCAGCACGGCGCCGGCATTCAGCGTGCCATTATTCAAGGTCTCGACAGCAAGCCCTTGTTCGCTCTTCGACACCATTTCCAAGGTGTCACGGCACAGGATGCGGATTCCCTTGGCAACCATGGCTTCATGCAGGCCGCGGCGCAGATCCTGGTCGAAGCGCGAGAGGATTTCCGCCCCGCGGTAGACGAGCGTCGTCTCGACGCCCAGTCCATGGAAGATATTGGCAAATTCCACGGCAATATATCCGCCCCCCGCAATCACGATCGCCTTCGGCAGATCTTCGAGATGGAATGCTTCATTGGAGGAAATGCAAAGCTCGTGCCCTGGCAGGGCGGCATGCGGGTTCGGCCGGCCACCGGTGGCAATGACGATGGTCTTGGCGGTCACGGTCATGCCGGTCTTCACCAGCCGGATCGTATGCGCATCGACTAGCTCGGCGCGCGTTTCGAGGATTTCCGCATTCGCGCCGGAAAGCCCCTTCTTGTAGAGCCCCTCCAGCCGCGCGATTTCGGCGTCCTTGGCAGCGATCAGCTTCTTCCAGTCGAAATGGCTTTCCCCGACCGTCCAGCCGAAGCCGGCGGCATCCTCGAAATGCTCCCGATATTGCGATGCATAGACGAACAGCTTCTTGGGAACGCAGCCGCGGATGACGCAGGTGCCGCCGTAGCGGTATTCCTCCGCGATCGCGACCTTCTTGCCGAGCGACGCGGCAACACGCGCGCTTCTCACGCCCCCCGAACCGCCGCCAATGACGAAGAGGTCGTAATCATAGGAAGACATGGAAGGGTGCTCCGTGAGGAATAGGCGGGAATGGTTCGATGGATATAGTATCCATGCCTGCAAAAACAAAAGCCCGGACGATGCCGGGCTCTTGCGATCACATCAGCCGAGTTAGGGCTTTGCAGCCGGAGCAGGCGCAGCTGCCGGCTTGTCGCCAGCTGGCGGAGTCTCCGGCACAGGCTCTACCTTGATGATCTTGCTGAGTTCCGTATTGGCATTCTTCTGGAGATCGCGGGCAATGCCCTGCGCCCAGATATCGGCTGCCCTGTTCGTCTCGCGCGAAGCGATGGGACCGTCCTTCAGAAGCTTCTTGCCGACCGGCGAGTTGTAGAAGTCTGCGATGGCCTTCAGCTCTTCAACCGTGAATGCCTTCGCATAGTTCGTTGCGGCTTCCTTCTCGAGATCGGAGCGGCGCGGTGCGAGCGCCAGAGCCTGCGCGTCGACCGTGGCGCTGATTACGTCTTCGTAGTTCGGCGAATCCTGAATGAGGCCGGCCTTCAGGCGTTCGGCGAGGCCGGGCAGGATATTGTCGAACTGCGCCGTTGCGCCGATGGCGGCAACGGCTGCACGCGCGGCCTTCAACTGCTCGTCGGAAATTTCCTGCGCCTGCGCAGCTGAGCCGAAAGCGATGCCGGACAGAATAACCGTCGCGGCGGCAAAACGGCCAAGACCTGCAAATTTCTTCATGAGTTTCTATGCTCCTGTTATCTGTTCGCCTGCAGCGTGCGCGCACCCGCTGGACCCGCGATGATCGCAAGTGACGCCATATTGAGAAAAAGCCCGTGCTCAACGACCCCGGGTATCGAATTCAGCTCGCTCGAAAGCGCGTCTGCATCAGGAATGCGGCCAAAAGATGCGTCGATGATGTAGTGGCCGCCGTCCGTGGTAAATTCTCCGTCACCGGATTGGCGAAGTGTCAGGCTGCCGGTCAGGCCGAGCCTGGCAGCCTTCCTTTCGATCGCGATGCGTGTGGAAACCAGACCGAAGGGATTGACTTCGATCGGCAGCGGAAACCTGCCGAGCGTCTCGACCAGCTTGGTCTCGTCGGCAATCACGATCACGCGGTCCGAAGCCGCCGCGACAATCTTTTCGCGCAGCAACGCCCCGCCGCCGCCCTTGACCAGGCGCAGGCTGGCATCGATTTCGTCGGCGCCGTCGACGGTCAGGTCGAGTTCCGGGAGTTCGTCGAGAGACTTCAGCGGCACGCCGAGCTCGACGCAAAGCCGCGCCGTGCGCTCCGACGTCGGAACGCCCTCGACCCTGAAGCCACCGGCAACCTTCTCCGCTAGCAGGCGAACGAACTCCTCTGCCGTACTGCCCGTCCCGATTCCGAGCCGCATTCCATTTTCGACGTGGGTAAGAGCCGCCTCGGCGGCCTTGATCTTCATTTCGCGGGCGTCCATGCGCCGCCTACTCCGGTTGTTTCGTTGGATGTGCTGTTTACACGGCTCGTATGGCAAACGAAAGCCAAAATAATAACGGAAAACCGAAATGCAAAAGCATCGCTGCGGCGTTACGGCCCATAGTCTTGGCGTTGCTTTTTCAATGCCCATCACCTACTGCGGGAATACCGGATTTCATGAAGAGGCGATTTCCTTGACCCCTGCTCTTGTCGTATTCGATCTCGACGGCACGCTGCTCGATACACATGCCGATCTCGTCGAGAGCCTGAATTTCACGATCGCCGCGCTCGATCTCGCGCCAGTAACTTATGCCGATCTGACCCATCTTGTGGGCCACGGCGCCAAGGTGATGATCGAGCGCGCCTGCGCGCTGCGCGGCCACCCGCTTTCGGAGACCGAGCTGCCGCCGCTGCTGGAACGCTTCATCACCCATTACACCGATGCGATGCCCGGCCATACACAGCCATATCCCGGCTTGATGGCCGCCATGGATACCCTAAAAATCAAGGGGTACAAGCTCGCCGTCTGCACCAACAAGCTGGAATCGCTGACGCTGACGCTTCTGCGAAAACTCCACCTCACCGGTTATTTCGACGCCATCACCGGCGGCGACACCTTTTCGGTCCGCAAACCAGATGCGCAACACCTGACCGGCACGATCGAACGCGCCGGCGGCACACTGGCACGCACCATCATGATCGGCGACAGCCTCAACGACATCGCCGTCGCCAGAAACGCCAACGTCCCATCGATCGCCGTCCCCTTCGGCTATTCCGACGTGCCGGTCGAAACGCTGCGTCCGGACCGGATCATCCTGCATTATGACGAACTGACGCCTGAACTCGTCGAAACCGTCATCGGCGATTTTGCGCGGTCGAACGCGGTGGTTGCTTCTCGCTGAAATTCGCGATCAAGCGCGCGGCAAACTCATTTGGAATGCGACTCGATATTTGCCGAACGGCGGCGACCCCGAAGACCGCCGCCTACATTCCGGATCGGAAACACTCAGATCTGAGCGTCCCGCGCCTTCGTCGTCGCCTCGAACGCCTTCTCGACATAGGCATCGCGCCCATAGACATCGTCGAAATATTCCACGACGCCGTCCTTGTTCGGCCATGCAGTGAAGTAGGACACGTAGACCGGCACTCTCTGCGGGACCGAGACCGCCTTGTTCTGACCGGCGGCGATCTGCCTTGCCACATCGGCGACGCTCGTGTTGAGCACAGCCGCCGCCATCGCGCGCGGATCGGCAAGGCGCACGCAGCCATGGCTCAGTGCACGCATGTCGCGCTTGAAGAAGCTCTTCGACGGCGTGTCGTGCATGTAGATCGCATGGCTGTTCGGGAACAGTATCTTCAACTCGCCCAGCGCATTGTCGCCGCTCGGGGGTTGGCGCACGGAAACATTGGAGGTCGAGCCGTACCAATCGACGCTGGAGGACGGAACCGCATGGCCATTGATCGCCACTTCATACCCGAGGCGGTCGAGATAATTCGGATCGGCGCGCAGTTTCGGTAGCATCTCGTTGATGATGATCGACTGCGGAACGCCCCAGAACGGATTGAACTCGACGGTTTCGATCTCGTCCTGGAAGAAATAGGTCTGGTTGGACTTCTGACCGACCACGACGCGCATCGACAACTGTTCCTTGTTGTCGTTGTGGTAGTAGACCATAAAGGCTGGCTGGTTGATGAACACGTAGCGCGAACCGAGGTCTTCCGGCAGCCAGCGTGCCTGCTCCATCGCGACGGTAAGCTTCTCGATCTTCGAAGCATTGCTGTCGCCACCGGTCATGATACGCACGGTCGCCTGGCCGATTACGCCGTCCGGCTTCAGATTGTGCTCCTTCTGGAAACCCTCGACCAGTGAAACCAGCTCGGGCGAGTAGACGAAGCCACCGCTATAGGCATCCAGCGTTGCCGCATGCTGCGCCTTAAGCGCTTCCGAGCCGTGCCTGCCAATGGCCTTGACTATATTGGCGACCTCCGGCGAGCTGTCGCCCGGGCGCAGCAGCCGATCGAGCGATATCGTGATCGGCTCGTCGCCAGCCGTCTCGGCCTTGAGCTTGGCGAGTTCTTCCTTGAGTGCTGCAAATTGCGGTCCGTCCGGCGTGCGGCTGGTAAGATAGGCGCCGATATCCGGGCTCATACGTGCAAGCTTGAGAACCGGAGCGAGGTTGACCTGCTTGCGCCTGAAATCGTGGTATCCCGAAATCTTGTTCGGATCGATGCGTCCACGAACCGTATCCTGGACATAGGCGAGGACCTTCGAGGAAAGCTGCAGCTCGAACTGCGTAAGCGCGCGGTCGCGGGCAGCCGGATCCGGATTGACCGGGTCGACGGCCGGCACTTCGACAGTATAGTCGGCCGGATCGAGGCCGACAGAACCTACACCGGAAAGAAAACTCATCGCCGCCTTGGCACGATCGTTGATCTCTGCGCCGGTCAGCCAGACAAAGGGGTTCTTGGGACTGCCGTAATAGGTTTCGAGAGCCTTTGCGACATTTACGTCGGCGCGAACCTTGGCTTCGGCGAGGAACCGGCGCTCGACGACCACCGGCGCGATGGCCGCCTCACCGGACGCCGACGCAATCGCGCCCGTCACCGTCGGCTCGGCAAAGCTGGTAATATTGACGAAGCGCATCGCGTCCGGCTTATAGGTATAGTAGCGGGGACCGCTGACCTTCGGTAGCGGCATTGCCGGCATCTCGCCGAACGCGCCTGGATTGGCAGGGTTGATGATCGGAGTCCGCTCGCGGTGGCCGCGGATCATGTCCATCAGCGTATAAGCATGCGCCGGCGCGGCCATCGCCGCAAATCCACAGGAAAGTGCCAGTGCGGAGACCGCACCCTTGAAAAACGATGTCATGCTTTTTCCAGTCCCAGTATCACGCTGTCCTTGGCCGAGGCCAAGCCCATTTATAAATTCAAACCGTCTGGCTTTCCCGGTCCATTGTCAGAAACCTGCTCCGAGCGCCAGAAGCACCGGCACAACTTGTGTGACGCCGTCAAAGCGTGCCGCCGGCAAACAGTTCACACAAAATTATGAAATTATTAGTTAATTTTTTACCGAATTTCGCGCGATTGCCATAGTGGTCAAACGCGCCCTCTGGGCATAAAGTTTCAAGCGTGTCCTAAAAACAACGATGAATACTATAAAACATGAATAACGCTTTCATATTTCGTCTTCGGCCTGGTTTTCTTGAGATCCGTTCGGACCTATAAGACCGACCTGAAACGAACGCGCTTCGGCGCATGCGACAGGAAGGCATTGCTATGACCTCGAACCGTACCGAAACAGATACCTTTGGCTCGATCGACGTGGCAGGCGACCGATATTGGGGCGCCCAGGCGCAGCGCTCGCTCGGCAATTTCAAGATCGGTTGGGAAAAACAGCCGCTGTCGATCGTGCGAGCCCTCGGCATCGTCAAGCAGGCAGCCGCCAGGGTGAATATGGAACTCGGCCAGCTCGATCCAGCAATCGGCAAGGCGATTGTCGATGCCGCTCAAGAAGTCATTGACGGAAAGCTCAACGACCATTTCCCGCTCGTCGTGTGGCAGACAGGTTCGGGGACGCAGTCGAACATGAACGCCAACGAGGTGATCTCCAATCGGGCGATTGAAATGCTCGGCGGCGTCATGGGGTCCAAGAGGCCGGTGCATCCGAATGACCACGTCAATATGAGCCAGTCTTCGAACGATACTTATCCGACGGCCATGCACATCGCCTGCGCCGAGCAGATCGCCCACCACCTGCTACCGGCCCTGAAGCACCTGCATGCCGCCCTCGACATGAAGGTCGTCGAATTCAATCACATCATCAAGATCGGCCGCACGCATACCCAAGACGCAACGCCGCTGACGCTCGGGCAGGAATTCTCCGGCTATGCGGCACAGGTCGGCTCCGCTATCAAGCGTCTGGAGATGACGCTTCCGGGCCTTTGCGAACTGGCGCAAGGCGGCACCGCCGTCGGCACCGGGCTGAACGCACCGGCCGGCTTTGCGGAAAAGGTGGCCGAGGAGATCGCCAAGATTGCCGATATGCCATTTGTCACCGCGCCCAACAAGTTCGAGGCGCTTGCCTCACATGACAGCATGGTATTCAGCCACGGCGCCATCAATGCCGCAGCAGCCGCGCTCTTCAAGATCGCCAATGACATCCGCCTGCTCGGCTCCGGCCCGCGTGCCGGCCTCGGCGAACTGTCGCTGCCGGAAAACGAACCGGGCTCATCGATCATGCCCGGCAAGGTCAACCCGACGCAGTGCGAGGCGCTGACGCAGGTCTGCGCCCACGTCTTCGGCAATCATGCCGCCCTCACCTTCGCAGGCAGCCAGGGTCATTTCGAGCTCAACGTCTATAACCCGATGATGGCCTATAATTTCCTGCAGTCCGTCCAGCTTCTCGGCGATGCGGCGATCTCCTTCACCGACAATTGCGTCGTCGGCATCGAGGCCCGCGAAGACAATATCAAGGCTGGCCTGGAGCGTTCGCTGATGCTCGTCACCGCGCTTGCGCCGACGATCGGCTACGACAACGCCGCCAAGATCGCCAAGACGGCGCACAGGAACGGAACGACGTTGAAGGAAGAAGCACTCGCAAGCGGGCTCGTCACCTCCCAACAGTACGACGAGATTGTCCGCCCCGAGCAGATGATCGGCCCCAAATAGCCGGCGCGATCTCGTCCGCCTACACAAACCCGTCCGGTAAGCGAAAGCGGGAGGGCGATTCGGCACCAAAAACAAGAAAGGCTCGCAGAGGTCAATCAAGCCTTCCGCATTGATCGGCTGCGATCGGCCGGGACTGCCCGCGCGCAGGCTCAGCAGTTCAATACGAAGAACGCCGAAGTCCCCGTTTAGAGCCCGCATCAGCCCGCATCATCACAACTCGTTCGTGAACGTCGAATGATGACGCCGCTCCCTTCGTCGTGCGATGGGGAGCAGCGAGGCCAGGTCAGCGATTGCATTTGCCGTTCGCCCGATTTAGATCGGTTCCAAACTGTGCGATGCCAATTCTCAAGAAAGGTCAATTCGATGGCTGACGATCTCTTCCCGCTCGGCAAGGACACCACCGCTTATCGCAAGATCAGCAGCGACTACGTCTCTGTCGACAGCTTCAGGGGACAGGAGATCCTGACGGTAGAACCAGAGGGCATGCGCCTGCTTGCCGAAACTGCCTTTGCCGACATCAACCATCTGCTGCGGCCCGGCCACTTGAAGCAACTTGCAGCCATCCTGGATGATCCGGAAGCAACCGAAAACGACCGTTTCGTCGCCTACGACCTTTTGAAAAACGCCAATATCGCGGCAAGCGGCATCCTCCCCATGTGCCAGGACACCGGCACTGCGATCATCATGGGCAAGAAGGGCCGCCGGGTGTGGACCGAAGGCGGCGATTACGCAGCGCTCGCAAAGGGCGTGATGGATGCCTATGAGAAGAAGAACCTGCGCTATTCGCAGCTCGCGCCGCTCAAGATGTTCGAAGAGAAGAACACCAAAAACAACCTGCCCGCCCAGATCGACATTTATGAGGAAGGCACGGATTCCTACGATTTTCTCTTCGTCGCCAAGGGCGGCGGTTCGGCAAACAAGACCTTCCTCTATCAGGGAACGCCCTCGCTTCTGACGCATGACCGCATGATCGACTTCCTCAAGGAAAAGATCCTGACGCTGGGGACGGCGGCCTGCCCTCCCTACCATCTGGCGATCGTCATCGGCGGCACCTCGGCCGAAATGAACCTCAAGACCGTCAAGCTCGCCTCGACACATTACCTCGACGGCCTGCCGACGCAAGGTTCCGAGAGCGGCCACGCCTTCCGCGATGTCGAGATGGAAATGGAAATCCACAAGCTGACGCAGCAAATGGGTGTCGGCGCCCAGTTCGGCGGCAAATATTTCTGTCACGACGTGCGCGTCATCCGCCTGCCCCGCCACGGCGCATCGCTGCCGATCGGCCTCGGCGTCTCCTGTTCCGCCGATCGTCAGGCCAAGGGCAGGATCACCCGCGACGGAATTTTCATCGAACAGCTGGAAAACGATCCGTCCAGGTATATGCCGGAGATCGACGAGACGAAGCTGTCGGAATCGACGGTCCGCATCGACCTCCACCAGCCGATGGCCAACATCCTTGCCGAATTGACCAGGCATCCGGTCAAGACCCGCCTTTCGCTGACGGGAACGATCATTGTCGCGCGCGACCTCGCCCATGCAAAAATCCGCGAACGCCTCGAAAAGGGTGAAGGCATGCCGGATTACTTGAAGAACCACCCGGTCTATTATGCCGGTCCGGCAAAGACGCCCGCCGGCTACGCCTCGGGCTCCTTCGGCCCGACCACCGCCGGTCGCATGGACAGCTATGTCGACCAGTTCCAGTCATTCGGCGGCTCGATGGTAATGCTTGCCAAGGGTAACCGTTCGCGCGCGGTGCGCGAAGCCTGCAAGGCGCATGGCGGCTTCTATCTCGGCTCGATCGGCGGTCCGGCCGCCCGCCTGGCGCAGGATTGCATCAAGAAGGTCGACGTCTTGGAATATCCGGAACTCGGCATGGAGGCCGTCTGGAAAATCGAGGTCGTGGATTTCCCGGCCTTCATCGTCATCGACGACAAGGGCAACGACTTCTTTCAGGAGCTCAATCTCGGCTGAGTGCCATCAGTGAACCGCCGCGGTCTTGCGCGGATCGATCTGCTGGGTGCTTGCCAGACCATTCAAAGCCTGAAAATCGGCAGCGCCCAGCGATTCCTCGGCCCTTACGCTGGCGAGGATATCGGTGCGGAACGCGCCGTCGAAGAAGCCGCTGTCGTGCAGCAACAGTGCCGAGCCGGCGACAATGGCAGCCGCAAGAATGACCGGGGACGGTTTCCATAATCTCATGCCTTCTGTTGGACCGCTCCAGGTCCATTGAGAAGGAATGTGCACCTCGCCCATCGTTTACGACAGAGAACGTTTTCGACACCGACTGTCAACAAATCGAAGACGTCCAAAGTCGTCGGAAATGTCCGCGTATTGGGGCGTCACTGGGGCGCAATGCGCGAAAGCGTCAGGAAAATTGAATTTTCGCCTTATTTTGATTGCCTAGTATTTCATCGATGGTGGAGCAGAATACTCATATCTAATCTTTAGTATATGTGCCTTTAATCCTTTCCCAACGAATTTAAGCTAGTCATTAGAAGATTGCCTTCGAAATCTCATTGAGGAGTATGCCGAATGACTGCGGCTGCAGCGCCAAAGGCGCAGGTTCCCGACGTGGCAGGTCAGATCACATATGCCATGCGCTCGATGGGGGTCGCGCCAATCCCGCGCAATTACGAGCTCTTCTATGAGGCCTATATCGGCTCCAATCCCGCCTTGACGCGCGATCTTGCTGCTCTTGGTAGCCAGGCGACGCAGGAAGAACTCGACGCACTCGGCGCGCGGCACTTCACCCATTCGCCCGCCCGTGTCTTCGACGATGCTCACAGGCGCATCGCCGCCGAGCTGGAAGGGCTCCTGCGTGTCCTGCGCCAGGAGCAGACCTCGCTCGAAAGCTACAACAAGCTGCTTGGCGAAACCTACAAGCGCATCAATTCCAAAAGTGCCGCAAGCGTCGAGCTCATCGAAAACGCCATCACAATTCTTTCGGAGGCGACCGGCGATACGATGGCGCATGGCGAAAGGACGGTTGAAAACGTCGCCCAGCGCTCGCAGGAGATGGACCGGGTCCGTAAGGAACTCGATGAATACAAGCGCATAGCCAATACCGACTCGCTGACGCGCCTTTCCAACCGCCGCGCCTTCGACGATCGCCTCGCCGCCGTCTTCGACAATCCCGCACTGAAGCCCATCACCGCGCTGGTACTTGCCGATATCGACAATTTCAAGAAGATCAACGACACCTTCGGCCATCCTGTCGGCGACAAGATCCTCGCGACCGTGGCCTCCGTCATCCGCGCCAATGTACGCCGCGATATCTTCGTCGCCCGCACCGGCGGCGAGGAGTTCGCGTTGGTCGTCGATGGCAATACGCCGGAGGAAGTGATGAGCATGGCCGAGCGCATCCGCCGCACGCTCGAGGCTACCCCTTTCAAGAATTCCCGGACCCGCGTGAATTATGGACCTGTGACCGTCTCCATGGGTGTCTGCATGGCATCGAACGCTGATGATCCGGGCGAGCTTTACTACAAGACCGACATCGCTCTCTACGGAGCAAAGAATGCCGGGCGCAACTGCAGCGTCCTCTACCAGGAAGGCATGCAGAAAGATTTCAGCAAGAGCTGGCTGATCTACAAGTCGTAACGGCCGTCATTGGGTGACGGCTGCCTACCACATCGTCTTTGCCGCACGGCCCGCCCACTCCCGGTCGTAGGTTTCATGATCGAAATCTTCCGCCGCCTCCTTGAGCATCAGGCCCGGGGTCGGCAGCTTCGCCGGATCGGAAAAATTCTCCGGGTTCCAAAGCTGCGCTCTTATGAGAGCGCGGGCGCACTGGAAATAAACCTCGTCGATGGTGATCACAACGACGGTGCGCGGATGCTTACCATCCATCTCGAAGCTCGAGAGCAGTGCCTCATCGTTCGACACCAGCCCGCGGCCGTTGATGCGCATCGTCGTGTTCGAACCCGGCACCAGGAACATGAGTGCAAGGCGCGGATCGCGCACGATATTTGAAAGCGAATCGACGCGGTTGTTGCCGCGCCAGTCGGGCAGATGCAGCGTCTTTTCGTCGATCACCCGCACGACGCCGCCGATGTCGCCTCGCGGCGAGCAGTCGAGCCCTTCCGGCCCGACGGTCGCAAGCGCCATGAAGGGGGAAGCTTCGATCATCTGGCGGTACAGCGGCGTCAGGCCCTTCGTCACCTTGGCAAGGGACGCCTGTGTTAGGCCTCCCGCATAGATTTCAGCGAGTTCCTCGACCGTCCTGATGACTTTCATGATCGTCCTGCCACGTTTCAAAGACCGGCCATTAGCCGCCCGAAATGACGCTACAATGACGCCCGTCTGCCCGGAAGGCCAAAAAGCGGAATGATCCCAACATCATTTTTTATGGGATTGTCGGCAAGGAACCGCTGGATCTCCGCAAGCACCGGCTCGGCGCTGACGATCCGTCGGTGGCCGAAGCCGTTGGCCCAGAAGAGCCGCACGCTCCGGCCCGAGGCAGCGTAGCGCCGCGCATGACTGGCGCTGACTTCCTTGTCGTCTTGCGCGTGGATCACCAGCATCGGGCGCCTCATCGTTGCAGCCGCCTCCCCCGCATCGAAATCCTCCAGTCCCCGGCCGGTCAGCCGATGCACCTCGCCTTCAAGCGCCGTCTGTGCCGCCTTTTTGAGGCCGACCATCCTGCCGAAGTCGGCAAACAGCCATTTCATCTCGCTCGGCGAGCCGATCGTGACGATCTTTCCGGTCGAAAGCGGCTCGATTTCAGGCAGAAGGCCGGCCGCCGAAACCATCAGCGCCGCGCCGCCGAAGGAATGGCCGACTGTCGCGTCGAATGGCCCAAACCGCGCCTGGGCTGCGGCGATCGTCTGTACGGCAAGCCCCATATGCAGGAAGCGTCCGCCTGCCCGTCCGTGGCCTGGAAAATCGACACCGATCACCTCCGCGCCGCTTGCAGCAAGCGCACCGATCAAATCGGTCATGTATTCCATGCTCGATCCCCAGCCGTGCGTCACAAGGCAACGCTGCCGCCTGCCGGCAGCACCGCCGTTGATCCGGTAGGCATGCGCCCGCCGCCCACCTGCAAGGCGAAGCTCGATTCGCTCTGCCGATTGCAGGAAAGCCCGGCCGGCCGCATGCGCCGCCTTCGCCTTTGCGCCCTTTGGCTTTGGAGACGGTGTCAGGCAAAACAGCCTGAATGCCGCCTTACCCGCAAGACGCGGGGAAACCGCCTGCAACAGCGACAATCCGAGGCGGGTGACCTTCAGTGCAAAGTTTGGCATAGTGGGAATCCAATAATGTTCAACACTGAACAATAAAGTACAACGATGAACAAAAATCAATCCCTTCCCTGGGATCATCCGCGTTTTCGCAGCTGGGTCGCCGTCGCCCGCGCCTGCCAGTTGATGCAGCAATCGCTGGGCCGCTCGCTGGCAGGGCTCGATATCAAGACCCCGCATCTCGATATACTGATCAATCTTTATCGCTTCGAAGGCATCTCGCAGCAGGAGCTTGCCCGCAAGCTCCTCGTCGGCCGCTCCAATATGAGCATGCTGCTGCCACAGATGGAAAAACGCGGCCTGATCGAGCGCCGCGGCGACGACAAGGACAAGCGCGTGCTGCGGCTCTACCTGACACCGGAGGGCCGCAGCGTCACCGAGCGCGCCATGGTGATCCAGACCGACCTGATCGAGCAGGTGCTCTCCACCGAGCCGATCGAGCAGTGCATGGCCATGGCAAGCTCGATGGAACGCATCATCGGCCTGCTGCAGCAGGATCTGCGCGAGGCGGATTGACGTCAGTGCAGCATGCGTTCGGCCCGCTGGCCGGCAAGCGATCTGTATTCCCATGCAGCAACGAAGATCAGCACCAGCGTCGCCAGAATGCCCATTACATAGACTTCGAGCACCGGTGCCAGGAACGCCAATAGGACCAGCAGCACAAGCCCTGCCAGGTGCGAAAGCGGCGCCCGCCCGCTCGTTGCGCCCTTGAACCAGAGATTGCCAGCAAGAAAAAGTCCCGAGCCCCCGAGGATTGCAGTCATCACACCGATATCACCGCTGTCGTGCGGATGCGAGAACATGAACTCGACGGCCACCGCATGAACGATGATGCCCGCCAGAATCGGAATATGCGCATAGGTGAAAGCCTGGCGCGCAAGGCGACCCGGCGTTTCGTCGTGCTCGATCCTGTGTGCGGCCCGCTGGTGCCCGAACCGGAAATAGAGCCACCACATCGCCACGGTTCCAACAAAGCCCGTGACGAAAACGACGGTCGTTAGGCCGGAAAAAGGAAGTTCCGAAAAGGTGCGGCCGGAAACGAGGATCGCTTCGCCGAGGCAGATGATGATGAACAGCGCGCAACGCTCCGCCATATGTGCGCCCGAGACATCCCAGTCCGCCGCCGTCGACTTGGACAGCCCCGGCACGAAGAAACCTGAGGCCGGACCCGCATAATCGATGAGGAGCGCGACAATCCATGTAATCAACCGCGCCTCATGGTCTAGAAAACCACCGGCGATCCAGAAAACGCCTGCAACCGAAAGCCATGTGCTGATACGGATGAAGTTGAGATAGTTCGAGCGGCCGGCATCCTTCATCGCATAGAGCGCAAAGAACGACCGTCCGACCTGCATCAGCACGTAGGCAGCGGCAAAAAGCAGTCCCTTGTCGCCGAAACCTTCTGGAATCGAAGCCGAAAGTACCAATCCGAGCAGCATCAGAACAACGAGCATGCCGCGCACCGGCATCTTTTCCGGATCGAGCCAGTTTGTTACCCAGGCGGTGAAGACCCAGACCCACCAGACAGCGAAGGTCATCAGCGCCGCTTCGACTGCGCCGAGCAGCGTATAGTGGGCCGCCAGCGCGTGGGAAAGCTGGGAAATGGAAAAGACGAACACCAAGTCGAAGAAGAGTTCGAGAAAGCTGACCTTGCTGTCGGCCGGACTTTCCTTCGAACGCAGCCAGTTTTTACCAGCGGTTCTCGCCATTTCCCCCCCCCTTTATGGCTGTTTTCGGCTCAGCGCGGCTTTTCCGCGACGTCGCGGCTCATGCCCTTGTCGCCGAGTTCCTTCTCGTATTCCGCAAAGAGCTCCTCGCCACGCTCGCCGAGTTCGCGCAGATAGCTCCAGGTGAAGATGCCCGTGTCGTGCATGTCGTCGAAGCCGATGCGCACGGCATAATTGCCGGTCGGGGTCATCGAGATAATTGCTACGTGGCGCTTGCCGGGAACCGTCAACTTCTGCCCCGGCCCATGGCCCTGTACTTCTGCCGAGGGCGAAAGCACGCGTAGCATTTCGGCCGAAAGATCAAAGCTCTGGCCGTCGTTGAAGGTCACGGTCAGACGCTGACGGTCCTTCGAGACACGCAGTTCAGTCGGCCAGATATCGCTCATCGCTCCCTCCAATTGTCACGAAGCAGTAGGCAATCGAGCATTTCGAGGCAAGCTCAATTTACCGTGCGTCCCCGCCTTTCCCTTGACGGTGCAGCCACATCTGTCCACATTACCATGACGACGGAGGTATTGGTGAACAGCAACGTTGGAACGATAGCAAGCGCATCGCCGCTCGTGGCAGATGCAGCCCCGATGGTCGACCCATTTGGACGGGCGGTCACTTATCTGCGCGTCTCCGTCACCGACCGCTGCGATTTCCGCTGCACCTACTGCATGGCGGAAAACATGACATTCCTGCCGAAGAAGGACCTTCTGACGCTGGAAGAGCTAAACCGGCTCTGTT
Organism: Rhizobium etli 8C-3; assembly: GCF_001908375.1. NCBI lineage: Bacteria > Pseudomonadati > Pseudomonadota > Alphaproteobacteria > Hyphomicrobiales > Rhizobiaceae > Rhizobium > Rhizobium etli. Next base: position 2,199,002 of record NZ_CP017241.1, read on the forward strand.
GCGCCTTCATCGCCAAGGGCGTGCGCAAGATCAGGCTGACCGGCGGCGAGCCGCTGGTACGCAAGAACATCATGTTTCTCGTCCGCGAGCTCGGAAAGCGGATCGGTTCCGGCCTCGAGGAGCTGACGCTGACGACCAACGGCTCCCAGCTCGCCCGCCATGCGCAGGAGCTCTTCGACTGCGGCGTGCGCCGCATCAACGTCTCGCTCGATACCCTCGACCCCGTCAAATTCCGAAAGATCACCCGCTGGGGTGATTTCGCCAAGGTCATGGAAGGCATCGACGCGGCGCAGAAGGCAGGCTTGAAGATCAAGCTCAATGCGGTCGCACTCAAGGACTTCAACCAGGCCGAGATACCGGACATGCTACGTTTCGCGCATGGCCGCGGCATGGACCTCACCGTCATCGAAACCATGCCGATGGGCGAGATCGACGAGGACAGAACTGACCAGTATCTGCCGCTCTGCGAGCTTCGCGCCGAACTCGAACGTCAGTTCACGCTAACCGATATCGGCTATAAGACCGGCGGTCCGGCACGCTATGTCGAAGTCACTGAGACCGGCGGCCGTCTCGGCTTCATAACGCCGATGACGCATAATTTCTGCGAAAGTTGCAACCGCGTCCGCCTCACCTGCACCGGCACGCTCTACATGTGCCTCGGCCAGAACGATGCCGCCGACCTCCGCTCTGCACTGCGCGCGACGGAAGACGACGGCCTGGTCTATGCCGCGATCGACGAGGCCATCACCCGCAAGCCGAAAGGCCACGACTTCATCATTGATCGCACCCATAATCGCCCGGCGGTCTCCCGCCACATGAGTGTCACCGGGGGGTGACGGGCTTCAAATTGAGTGCCTCAAGCCGCCCCGGCGGGATCGCCGATCGGTAACAGTGCCGGATCGACGGGCGACGGCTCGTCGGAATCCTTGTCGTTCGAAGGGGCATTGGCCGGTTTTAACGGCGGCTTTTCCCGAACCCGGTCGGGCGCGTCCGTCGCCGGTGCGGGACCAGGCGGCGATTTAGTGGAACTTGAAACATCTTCCGACATGATGTGTCTTCTTTTTTCTGGAGGAAGCCCGGCCAGAGCCGGGCAAATGCTCAATGCCAGGTCTGGCGCTCGTACCAGTCATCGACCTCACGATGGATGCGATCCTTGCCAATGCCGTAGCGCTCCTGGATCTTGCCTTCAAGTTGCTCGCGGCGCCCCGCAATCTGGTCGAGATCATCGTCAGTGAGCTTGCCCCACTGTTCCTTGATCTTGCCCTTCAACTGCTTCCAGTTCCCTTCGACACGATTCCAATCCATCTACCTTCTCCTCTTCACTTGGACATGAATGGAGAACGCCAACAGCCCGGATTTGTTCAAATTTCCGGACAAAGAGTGGCTACGTGCGATTGATCGAAACGCCGCCGTCGGCGAGCATTGTCGAACCGGTGACAAAGCTTGCCATGTCCGAGCCCAGAAAAAGCGCCGCCTTGGCGATCTCTTCCGGCTGGGCGACCCGCTTCAGCGCGTGTAAACCCTTGACGAATGCGATCGTCTGCGGAGCGGCGTCCTTGAAGTTGATCGGATTTGCCTGCGTGTCGACGCCCCCAGGAAGCAATGCGTTCACGCGCACATTCTTCGGCCCCAATTCAACCGCCAGGACCTGCACGAGCCCCATCAGCCCCGCCTTCGCCGCCGCATAAGCGCCCATGCCGGGCATGCCTGCCGTGTGGCCGACGAAGGTCGAGGTGAAGATGACAGACCCGCCGCCGCGTTCAATCATCGCCGGCGCCTGATGCTTGGCGGCAAGAAATCCGCTTGTCAGGTTGAGGTCGACGGTATCGCGCCAATCGCCGAGCGAGATATTGCCAAGCGCGCAATAGGCGCCAGTGCCGCCCGCATTGTTGAAAGCGATGTCGAGGCCTCCGAACCGCCTTGACGCCGTTTCCACGAGAAATCGATGCAGTTCCTCGTCGCGTATATCGCCTGCAACGGCAACCGCCTGTCCGCCGTCCGCCTCGATCTCCTCGACGAGCGTCCCCAATTCCGCCTGCCGCCGTGCTGTGACGACAAGTTTCGCTCCCTCGGCGGCAAAGAGCTTGGCTGCGGCGCGGCCGATACCGGCACTGGCACCACTGACGATTGCGATTTTTCCATTCAGGCTGTTCATGCCCGCCTCCATTCATTGCAGAAGACCAAGTTCGGCAACCAGATCGCAAGAACGTGCAGCTGCCGCCACCCGTTTCCGGCGCTGCCTGAAGAAAACAATAGACAACGGACCGTCGACTCCCAATTCTGCCGGAGGCGATCTTTCAGACGGCGCGAGCGCATCCCCAACTCACCCCGCACTCCGGTCCATGCGTCCTGACGCTCGGTCTTGTCCGAAGGGCGTGTCGAGGCGCTGGCGCCAAGGCCTGGATTTCGCCACTCTGGTGCGTTCTGCTGCGCGATGAGCTCTTCGTCCTTGGCCGCTTGGCTCACCTCCCGGATGCCGATGGTTGTTCGCCGACCCGCGATAAGGCCGATTGAGCTGAACGACGAACAGAAGGACTTTCGTGACAATGCAGCGGGTTTGCAAAAACGGGCGATGAAATGAACTGGAATAGCCCTCAATGAGCGAGGTATAAGCACCTTCATTCCAGCGTGCCGGAGCCTTCAGGCCATTGCACTGGAAGAGATTTACCTGGAAAAACAGTGGCTTGAGCAGTTTCTGCCAGCAAACCCGGCATTGTTCCGCTTATTGTGCACGCGCGATCGATTTATTCTGGATGTGACTTTCATTGGATTCCCTTAATGCGCGATCCCCTCTAAAAGGACGGCACGAAAATCGGGAATCTCTTTTTATGCCGCGGTCTCGAAACACCCAGGGCGCAATCTTCATGAGCCTGGCCATGGCCGGCTTTTCCTCTAGCGACGCCCTCTCCAAGTCGGTCATCAGCTATATGAACGCTGGCCAGATCATCTTCATCCGTGGCGTCTTCACGAGCATTCTCGTCTATCTGATCGCCCGCCATCTGGGGGCACTTCGCTCCTGGCGCATCGTGCTGAAGCCGATCATCATCCTTCGCGTCGTCTGCGAAGTGCTTGCCGCTGTCTCCTACATCACGGCGCTGGGCATGATGCCGATCGCCAACGCCTCGGCCATCCTGCAGTCCCTGCCGCTCGTCGTCACTTTCGGAGCAGCACTCTTCTTCGGCGAGCCGGTCGGCTGGCGGCGCTGGTCGGCGATCCTGGTCGGCCTCCTCGGCGTCATGATCATCATCCGTCCCGGTCCCGAAGGATTCACACCCGCAGCCCTTCTCTGCGTCGCCAGCGTCCTGGTGACGGCAGGGCGCGATCTCGCAACCCGCTCCATAGATCCAGAAATTCCCTCCCTGATGGTGACCGTCGTCACCGCGATGTCGGTCGCCTTCTTCGGCGCGCTCCTCATGCCGGCACTCGGCGGCTGGCAGCCCGTCAGCCTCACTTCGCTTTCGCACCTGCTGCTCGCTTCCGTCCTGGTGCTGATCGGCTACCAATCCGTCATCCTCGCGATGCGCACCGGCGAGGTTTCGTTCGTCGCGCCCTTCCGCTATACGAGCCTGATCTTCTCTGCACTTCTCGGCGTCTTCTTCTTTTCCGAGGTGCCGGATTTCTGGACGCTCTGCGGGGCCGCGGTTGTCATCGCGTCGGGCCTTTATACCTTCTATCGCGAGGCCAAACGGCGCGTGCCGCCGATGGCGCAGGAATCCGAGCCGAGAAGCCCCGTGTGAGAACCGCCATGGCCGATTTTTCCCTGCACAACACCAACATTCCCGGCGTCATCCTTGCCGGCGGCCGCTCGACGCGCATGGGGCAGGACAAGGCCCGCGTCATGCTCGGCGGCCACTCACTGCTCGATCATGCCATCACGCGGCTGGCCCCGCAGGTCTCCACAATTGCAGTGAATGCCGACAGTGAGCCGCAATGCGGCCTGCGCTTCATTCCCGATATTGTCCCTGGCAAAGCGGGGCCGATGGCCGGCATCCATGCTGCAATGGCGCATGCGGCCACGTTTGCGGACGTCAGCCATGTGGTGACCGTTTCGATCGACAGCCCCTTCTTTCCGGCAGAGCTCGTCGCGGATTTCGTCGCCGTAATCGATTCCCCGGCAAAGATCGCTATCGCCGCCTCCGAAGGCCGCCCTCATCCCGTCTTCGGCCTTTGGCCGGTTTCGCTGAGGGACGAGCTCGCCGACTGGATCGCAACGGACGAAAAGCGGCGCGTGCGCGACTTCCTGTTACGCCACGACGTTGCGGAAGTTGCCTTCCCGCTGCATCCGACGCGCGCCAGCCTGCTCGACCCTTTTTTCAACATCAACACGCCGGACGACTTGGTGGAAGCCGAGCGCTGGCTGCAGGTGCTGTCATGACCAGACCACTGATATTCGGAATCGCCGGCTGGAAGAATTCGGGCAAGACGGGCCTTGCCGTACGACTCGTCGAGGAGTTTACCCGCCGCGGCTACCGCATCTCGACGATCAAGCACGCCCACCACGATTTCGATATCGACAAGGTCGGCGCCGACAGCTACCGCCACCGGCAGGCCGGTGCGCATGAGGTGACGATCGTCTCCGGCACCCGTTACGCCATCATGCATGAATTGCGCGGCGCGCCCGAACCGGGCTTTGAGGAAATCCTTGCACGCCTGGCTCCCTGCGACCTGGTGCTGGTCGAAGGCTACAAGCGCGAACCGATCCCCAAGATCGAAGCCCGCCGCCTGGAAGCGGCCAGACGCGATCTTCTGGCGCCGACCGATCCTCATATCTGCGCCATCGCCGCGGACCATCCTATCGCGGATGCGACCTTGCCGGTCTTCAGTCTCGACGACACGACAGAGATCGCCGACTTTATCGCCGCCAAGATCGGCCTTTCTCAGGCTTTCGAATAAAAATGCCGCCGCGCTAGCGACGGCATTTTCTCCTCGATCTGCTTACCTTACTGGTTCGATGCGACCGGGCGCACCAAAGCCGTGACGCGGCGAATGGTCACGCGGCGGTTTTCCTGTTCCGGACCATCCACGTTGACCTTCAGATAGCGCTCGCCATAACCCTGCGTCGCAAGGTTTTCCGGCGGAATACCATAGACGTCGGTCAGCACGTTGGCGACTGACTCGGCACGCTGGTCCGAAAGGACGAGATTGCTCTCATCCGAGCCGACGGCATCCGTGTGGCCTTCGATCAGGAAGGTCTCGCTCTGATCCTTTTCAAGCACCTCGTTCATCGCATCCGCAACCTTGCGCAGGCTGCGGGCCTGGCTCATCGGGATCTCGGCACTGCCCGTGGCGAAAGTAATCGTATCGAGGTCGATGCGACGGACCTTGTCGCGGATACGGGCCGAGTACTTCACCTCGTTCAGCGAATAGACGCGCTCGACGGGTTCCACGGGAGGCTCGCTCAGGAACTCGTAGTAGTCGCGATCCGGATTGCTGCTTGTGTCGATGATGTAGTCGCGCACCGGAATCGCCAGCCGCATCGGCGGCAAATCTGCGCCAGGATCCTCGAAGTAGCCGCGGTCGGGATCATCGTAAAGTTCCGGCGAATAATAGAGTACATATTCGCGGCCGCGACTGTCGATGCGCGAGCGTTGGATGATATCGCCATAGCGGTTGCGGATGGTCACGATGCGATAGCCCTCGGGGCGCTCGATCGTCTCGCGGTAACGATCCCGCGAAAGCTGCTCATAGAGCGGCCGTTCGCCGTCCCTGAGGAAGCGCCGCTCGTCATCGCTGCGCACCACAATCCGGTTGTTGAACTGTATGATGGTGCGGTTGTCGTCACCCTCGTAGCGCTCGACGCGCGCACCTTCGGGGCTCATGAACTCAGGCCTGCGGTCGAGCCTGCGGCCCTCTTCGCTCGTCACCGCCTCAAACTTGACGGGAGGACGACGCTGGCCCTCCGGCGCGAGCTGTGCATCGGCATCTGACTTGGGGACGGCGATGACCTGCTGCTCTGCAGCGCGCAGGCGATCACGTTCACGCCGTCCGCCCCGACCGACGGTCCGGTCGGCATCCTTGTCGCTATCGAGTACGGCGGCACCGTTCTCGACCGGCAGGACCACGGTCTCGTTGCTCTTGCTCGGATCCTCGGCGATCTGCTTGCGGCGATCGAGCTCTTCGGGCGTCACTTTCTCGGGAGCGGGAATTGCCTGCTCCGTCGGCTGCGCATCGCCGGTCGGCTGTTCGCCGGTCGGCGCTGCGGGCGGTACCTGCTCGCCCTGCTGTTGCAGCGGCTCTTCGCCACCTTCGGCAGGCTTTTGCGCCTCGTCAGGCTCTGCGGGAACCGGCGGCTTTTCGGGTGCCGGAGATTCTGCGGGCACAGGTGTCTTCTCGGGCGCCGGTGATTCCTTCGGAACGGCTGCCTTGTCCTCGGCCGGCTGCTGCTCAGGCTGAGCTTCCTTCACGGGTTTTCGGCCGGGTTTTGCGGCAGGCTGCTGCTTTTCGCCTTCAGTTGCTTGCTGCTTTTCGCCTTCAGTTGCTTGTTGCTGTCGCTTGCGCGGACGCTGTTGCTCGGGCTGGGCTTCATCCGTCTGCTGTTGCGGCTCGTCGGCCTGGGGCTGGGCTTGGTCCTGCTGGGGGACTTCCTGCTGTGCGGGCTGCTGCTCGCGCTGCTTGCGGCGCGGCCGCTCGCGATTCTGCGCGGGCTGCTGTTGCGGTGCAGCCTCAGGCGCTACCTGTTCTTGCTCTGGTTCTGGCTCGGCCTGCTCCGGTGAGGCTTGGCGCTTCTTGCGTCGTGGCTGCTCCTCGCTCGGCTGAGCCTGCTGCGCTTCTGGAGCCTGCTCTGATTGAGGTGCTGGCTTGCGCTGCTTGCGGCGCGGCGCTTCCTGTTCGGCCTGCGGCGCCTCCTGCTGGGGTTCTGCTTCAGGCTGCTGTTCTTCGGCAGGCTGCTCGGCAGGCCGCTTGCGTTTCTTCTTCAGAATCTCTTCATCCGACGGCGCGGCATCCTGGGCGACCTCGTAGCTTCCGCTGATCACCTGCGACACGGGCCGCACTGCACTGACACCGGCTGCAGTCGCTGCATGGGCCGGCGACATGGCAAGCGACAGCGAAAGCAGCGGGAAAGCGGCGCTAGCAAACAATCTGGATTTCATGCCCATTGGGGGGTTTCCTCATCTTCTTGTTGAGCCTTGGCACACCCGCAGGGCGTCCCGACGTCTGTGGGCGGATTCAGGATCGAAATCGTCCAAATCCGGATTTGTTCCCGCTGTTTTAGGAAGCCGCTTATTAACCCGGTATGAATGAAGCGGTTCGGTCCCGTTCATCTTTGCCACAGTTTTCGCCGCACCATTTGGCTGCGATTCCAGTTGCAATTTCCAAAAAAAAGGTTTGATTATCGCGCCAAGGCGTGTGCCTCGTGCCCGCCGCATTCAGGTCGCTGGCGGATAAGAAGAAGACGCAGCGGCCAACCAACAGAGAGGATCCTCATGCGTATCTCCACCCGCTTTCTCGCAGCTGCTTCACTCGCAGCGCTGTCGCTTTTCGCAGGCTCGGCAATGGCCGACGGCGAGAAGTACGTGATCGGCACCGACTCGACCTACCCGCCCTTCGAATTCGTTGACGCCAGCGGCGAGATCAAGGGCTTCGACATCGACATCGCCAAGGCGCTCTGCGCTGAAATGAAGGCCGAATGCACCTTCGTCAGCACCGACTGGGACGGCATCATTCCGGCGCTGCAGGCCAAGAAGTTCGATATGATCGTTTCATCCATGTCGATCACGCCGGAGCGTCTGAAGCTCGTCGACTTCACCAACAAGTACTACAACACGCCGCCGGCCGTCGCCGTGCCGAAGGACTCGACGATCACCGATGTCGCCGGCCTGAAAGGCAAGACGATCGGCGCACAGACCTCGACGACGCACGCCAACTACGCCGAAAAGCACCTTGCCGACACGGAGCTCAAGCTTTACCCGACCGCCGACGAGTATAAGCTCGACATTTCCAGCGGCCGTATCGACGCCGCCATCGACGACGTCGTCGTTCTCTCCGAATGGATCAAGTCGGAAGCCGGCGCCTGCTGCAAGATCCTGACGACACTTCCCGTCGACAAGGAAATCAACGGCGAAGGCGCTGGCATTGCCGTGCGCCAGGGCGACCCGCTCAAGGACAAGCTGAACACCGCGATCGCAGCGATCCGCGCCAGCGGCAAGTACAAGGAAATTCAGGACAAGTACTTCGACTTCGACGTTTACGGCGAATAAGAAAACTTGTAACTGACCGGCAAAGATGATGGCGGAAGGCTTGCTCTTCCGCCATTTTTGTTTGACAACCATGGAAAGATCAAAACGGCATAAGCCGTGAGGGGAAAGTTGGCATGGGCGGATTGTTTTCCGCGCCGGGCTCGTTCTGGGCCTGGATAGGATATATCTTTGATCCGCTCTGCGGACCTTCCGGCGTTTTCACCTGGTTCGGGCAATCGACCATTCTCGCCTGTGGCAATGCAGGCTGGGGCGACGAAATCGCGCTCGGCCTGAAGACCACCGTGAGCGTGGCGCTTTTGACGCTTCCCGTCGGCCTCATCATCGGCTTCTTTGTCGCGCTGGGCCAGCAATCGGAAGAAAGGTCGGTGCGCGTTGCATCGGGCATCTATACCACGATCTTCCGCGGCCTGCCCGAACTCCTGACCCTCTTCATCATCTACTACGGCCTTCAGATCCTGATACAGTCGGTGCTCACCTCCTTCGGCTACGAGCAGCGGGTGGAGATCAACGCCTTCGTCGCCGGCATGATCGCGCTCTCGGTGGTCTTTTCGGCCTATTGCGCGGAAGTGCTGCTGTCGGCCTTCCGCGCCATACCGAGGGGCCAGTACGAAGCCGGCTATGCGCTTGGCCTTCATCACGGCCGCACGCTTGGCCTGATCGTGCTGCCACAGTTGGTCCGCATTGCCCTGCCCGGCCTCACGAACCTGTGGATGATCCTGCTCAAGGACACCTCATACGTCTCGATCATCGGCCTTGCCGACATCTTGCGCCAGACCGGCGTTGCCGTCCGAGTCACCAAGCAGGCTTTCTTCTTCTACATCATCGCCTGCGGACTTTACCTCGCGCTTGCGATCATCTCGTCGATCGGCCTCAGCTATATCGAACGCTGGGCCAAGCGCTCCGAGGCCCGCCGATGAGCTATGCGCAAACCCTCATTCCGCCGCAGCCGGCGCCGAAGGAAATCGTCAAGCCGATAACGGGCACGCGCGTCGTCGGCTCGCTCCTCGTCCTGCTGTGGGCGCTGCTTGCCGCAAGCCTGATCTACATGGTGATCGCCGGCTGGGACGTGGACAAGTTCGCGCGCTACGGTCCGCGCTACCTGCACGGACTGATGACGACGATCATCCTGGTGACGATCTCCGTGATCTTCGGCGCGGCACTTTCCCTGCCGCTCGCCTTCGCGCGCATGTCGAAGAACAGGATCATCAGCACGCTTGCCTATTGTTACGTCTACGTCTTCCGCGGCACGCCGCTCCTGGCACAGCTCTTTCTGATCTACTACGGCCTCGGCGGCTTTCGCGCGCATCTCGAAGCCGCCGGTCTGTGGTGGTTCTTCCGCGACGCCTGGTATTGCGGTCTCTTCTCGATGACGCTCAATACCGCCGCCTATCAGGCCGAAATCCTGCGCGGCGCCATCGAAAGTGTGCCGCGCGGCCAACACGAGGCAGCCTCAGCACTCGGCATTCACAAGGCCGTCGCCTTCCGCAAGATCGTTCTGCCGCAGGCGCTCATCGTGGCGCTGCGCCCCTACGGCAATGAAATCATCCTGCTGATCAAGGGCTCTGCCGTCGTCGCCATCATCACAGTGCTCGATCTGATGGGCGAAACCCGCTACGCCTTTTCGCGCACCTTCGACTACCAGACCTATCTCTGGGCTGCGATCTTCTATCTTTCGATGGTTGAGGCGCTTCGACATTTCTGGAACTGGATCGAGCGCCGCCTGACACGGCATCTGAAGCGCTGACGACGCTTGGCAGCACTCCCATATGAGCGCTGCCAAGTCATTGAAATCAAAAACAAATAGCCTTTTCTTCCCGCATCTGTCAAGCTTCGGTTAACCGACGCGTGTTTCCATTTCAAATCATGTTCACAAACGTGGCATGGGAACGAAAGCGAGGCTGAGATGAACAAGGACTTCGAAAAGCAGCTTCAGGGATACGGGCTGACGACCGCCCACATCCTCTACCACCTGCCGGATCACCCGGCGATCCTCCAGACCTACATCTGGCAGGAATACGATCTTGCTCCGGAATTTCCCGAAATGCGCGGCTTTCTGAAATTCTGGCAGGAGAAACTGGACGGCCCGCTGCATTCGGTGCGCTACATCCACCGCAAGCTGATTTCGGCGACGGAATGGCGCGCCCTGAAAGGCGAGTTCATCCTGCATTGAGGTCGTCAGACATGTGCTTCGCCATGAATGAACTCGCCTTTGTCGGGTTCCCGGCGTAACACGCCATAGAGGATGGCGAGATAGAAGGCCACCACGAGGGCAATGACCACGAGCCCTGGAAGCGGCCCAAGCACGGCATTGTCGATCACATAGGTCCAGGAATGCGTCTGTGCCAGTGCGCTGCCCTCGGTCTGCAGTTTCGGCGTCGTGATTTTCAGCGCCCAGGCAAGCAGCATGATGAGATACATCCAGCTGTAGTTGCGCCGCAGCCGCCGCTGGACGGCGTCTGCGTAGGTCAGCAGGAACTTCGGCTTGCGCAGGCTGCTTGCGACCACCGGACCCCAATCGCGCGCGGAATTTGCCTCCGGCGACAGGATCTGCGCGAAATAGTTTTTTTCGACCTGCCGGACGCGGGCGCGGTAGATATCGAAGAACCGATAGCGCCTCGCCTCGATGAGCAAGAGCAGCGAGATCAGCATTATTCCGAAGAGAAGCACGCCATGATGGGCAGTCGGCGTCGACAGCGAGAGTGAGAGCAATGCCGCGACCACCGTGATCGCCCAGTTCGACGTCCGGTCGATGCGATCGCGCCAACTCGTCATGCGTCCGAGTTCGCCGCGATAATAGTGCGCCAGGGTATTGGTGATTTCGACCGGGGTCAGCGGCAGCGGCGGCGTCGCCTCCTTCCGGGCGCTCTCGTCAAGGCCGGGCTTGCTGATGTCGGTCGTCATGGCATTCCTCCCTGTCCTTCTTATTGAGGTCTCCATTTACATTCTGCGCCTCAAAGGCCGCCATTGCAAAAGGCACCGAGGCGCCTTACAGGCTTGACTGAACTCGAGAAGGTGGTGACGGCAATGGCGAAGAAGATCGACGAGGAAGCGCTTGCGGAAGCTTATAATCGCGCCCTTCGTCTCGAAAAGGCCGGTGACATCGATGCTGCCGTGAAGGCCTATGAGGAGGTGCTGGCGATCGACCCGGAAGACCACGGCGGTGCCGCCGTCCGCATCGCATCGCTGGGCCGCGGCGAGACGCCGGTCAGGGCGCCGGATGCCTACGTCGAAACCCTTTTCGACCAGCATGCCGAAGTTTTCGAGGACGTTCTTGTCGAGCAGCTCAGCTACCACGTCCCCATGTTGGTCCGCCAGCGCCTGCAGGAACTGAAGCTCGGCCCCTTCAGGCGCATGCTCGACCTCGGCTGCGGCACGGGGCTCACGGGCGGCACGCTGCGCGACCTGTGCGAGGAGATGACGGGCATCGATATTTCCGAAAACATGGTCGAGATCGCCCATGAAAAGGATATATACGAGACCCTCTTCGTCGCCGAGCTCGAGGACTTCCTCGACGACAACGACGAAGACGCCTTCGACCTCATCACAGCGACCGACGTGCTGCCCTATCTCGGCGCCCTGGAGCCGCTCTTTTTCGGCGCCGCTGAAAACCTGACGCCCGGCGGCCTCTTCATCTTCTCATCCGAGACGCTCCCGCCGACCGACGGCCGCCTTTACGCCGTCGGCCCGCACCAGCGCTTTCTGCACGCCGAAGCCTATATCCGCGACCGCCTGACTGCGACCGGCTTCGATCTTGTGGAGATGAGCGAAATCAACGTCCGCATGCAGGAAGGTCGGCCCAGCCCGGGACATCTGATCATTGCACGGTTGGCCGGTTGAGGCACGGTCTTCGAGCCAACGGCTCAGGCTGGCCCAGGTCGGAGACCGCCGTTGCGACGCACCTGGAGCGCAGGTCAGCAGTTTCCTTGATCACCAAAGTGCGACCGCCATATTTCTCAGGAAGAAAGGACGACTTCCCCTCCTCATAAATCGGCAGGGATGCGGTCGGGAACGGGAACCAGCTTGCTTCGGCCCGGCCCCAGTTGCTGTGAACCCTGCCTGAGCGACGGAGGAAATAACGAACCGCCCGCTGCATCGGAGACTTACGCAATCAGGAAACCATCCCTTGCGGCACGTCCTGTAACCTGATACTTAGCCGTTCAGCAAACTTTCAGACGACTGAAAGGCTCGACCATGTCGCTCGTTCTTTACGGACATCCACTCGCCTCCTTCTGCCACAAGGTGTTGATCGCGCTTTACGAGAACGGCACGCCTTTCGAAAACCGCACCGTCGACCTGGCCGATGAAACATCGAGCGCCGAGCTTTTCCGCTTTTGGCCGGTCGGCAAGATGCCTGTCCTGCGCGACGAGGCGCTGGACAGCACGATCCCCGAGACGAGCATCATCATCGAATATCTCGACCGACACTACCCCGGTCCTGTCCGCCTGTTGCCGGACGATATCGACCGGGCGCTTCGCGTCCGCCTCTGGGACCGCTTCTTCGATCTCTATGTGCAGGCGCCGATGCAAAAGATCGTCACCGATACGCTGCGGCCGCAGGGCAGCAAGGATCCGCATGGCGTGGAAGAGGCACGCAACACGCACGCAACGGCCTACGGCATGATCGAGCAGCAGCTCGGCAGCAACCAATGGATTGCCGGCGACAGCTTCACGATGGCCGATTGCGCTGCCGCACCTGCCCTCTTCTATGCCGAAACGCTCGTTCCCTTCGGTGACGACCAGCCGAAACTGCGGGCCTATTACGAGCGCCTGCTCGAGCGGCCGTCCTTTGAACGGGTATTGAAGGAGGCACTGCCCTACTTCAGGTTCTACCCCTACAGTCACCAGCTCCCCGAGCGCATCCGCAGCGAAATGCCCTCGCAATGACCATGGAACCTGCCGTCCTCGACCGGATGTTTCACGCTTTGTCCGACCGCAGCCGCCGCGGCATGGTCGATCGCCTCGGCCGCGGCCCTGCCTCCGTCATGGAGCTGGCAAGGCCTCTTTCCATGAAGCTGCCGACAGTGATGAAGCATCTGAACGTGCTGGAATCGAGCGGCCTCGTGCTGTCGGAAAAGGCCGGCCGCGTCCGCACCTACCGCCTGCAGCAGGAGGCGCTTGGCCATCTCGATCGCTGGATCTGCGAGCGAAACCGACAAAGCTGATCCAACGCGCGCTACCTTCCGAGGATCGCCGAAAGCAGCTTGGCCTCCAGTTCGGCGAGTTCGGCATTGCCGTGCCTGCGCGGATGCGCAAAAGGGATCGCCAGATCAAGCGCGATCCGACCCTCATCGAGCACGATCACCCGGTCGGCCAGGTGCACCGCCTCGCTAACGTCATGCGTCACCAGTACAGCGGTGAAGCCGAGTTCGCGCCAGACGCGATTGAGGAGTTCCTGCATGCTGATGCGCGTCAGCGCATCCAATGCGCCGAGCGGTTCGTCAAGCGCCAGCACGCCGGGCCTGCTTACCAGCGCCCGGGCCAGCGCAACGCGCTGCCGCTGGCCGCCGGAAAGCCGTGACGGCCATTCCTGCGCCTTCTCGGCAAGCTGCACTTCGCACAGCACCACCGCCGCTTCCGCCAGTGCCAACCGCGTCTCCACCTTGTCGCCAAGCCCAACGGCGACATTCTCCGCCACGTTCAGCCACGGCAGCAGGCGCGGCTCCTGAAAGACGATGCGCGCATTCGGCTCGTTACCTGCGGTATCTTCGAAGCGCAACTCACCGGCCGTCGGCTGATCCAGCCCCATCAGGATGCGGAGCAGCGTGCTCTTGCCGCAGCCGCTCTTGCCGATGACCGCGACGAACTGGCCCGGCGGAATGAACAGGTTGATGCCGCGTAAAACCCGGTTGCCGCTGAAACTCTTCTCAACGGCGCTGAGCGTGATCGAAGCGGCACCGGCTTGCAAAAAGGCCGCTTCCGTCCCGAATTCCGGCCCAGCAGCCCCCTGGCAGCGCTCATGCGTGATGACGGCCATTGCCCCTCTCCTGTTCCTGATAGACCGGGTTCCAGCGAAGCGCCCGCCGCTCCAGCGCCCGCGCCACGACGTCCGCCAGTTTGCCGAGCACGGCATAGATCACCAGCGCCAGCACCACGACATCCGTCATCATGAACTCGCGCGCATTGTTCGCCATGTGGCCGATGCCGGAAGACGCGGCGATCGATTCCGAAACGATCAGCGTCAGCCACATGATGCCGAGCGCATAGCGCAGGCCGACGAAGATCGAGGGAAGCGCGCCGGGAAAGATCACCATGCGAAACAGCCTCCAGCCGCCCATGCCGTAGACCCTGCCCATCTCGATCAGGTCGCGGTCGACGTTGCGCACGCCATGATAGGTATTGAGATAGACCGGGAACAGCACGCCGAGCGAAGTGAGGAAAAGCTTCGATTCCTCGCCGATCCCGAACCAGAGAATGACAAGCGGGATCATCGCCAGATGCGGAATTGTGCGCAGCATCTGCAATGTCGTATCCGTCAGCTGCTCGGAAATCTTCGAAACGCCATTTGCAATGCCGAGCAGGAAGCCGATCGACCCGCCGACGATGAGACCGGCGAAAGCCCGCCCGGCACTGACGACAACGTCATGCGGCAACTGCCCCGATAGCGAGGTCGACCAGAAGGCGACAGCCACATCCGCCGGTGACGGCATGAGGCGTGAGGAAAGAAGCCCTGCCGAAGACGCCGCCTGCCAGGCGAGAATGATCGTGAACGGTACCAGATAGGGCAGCAGCGCCTCGCGGCTTGGAAGCGAAAGGCGAGAGGACGCCTTGCTGCTCTCTTGCCCGGCAATCGCTCGCGTGAACGGCGTTTCGAAAACCGACATGCTTTCTTCTCTCTTTGCGTGCTTTTGAAATCAGGAGCCGGAAACGACCTTCAGGTTGCCATCGTGGCTGCCGCCACCGAAGACCCGGTGATGGCCGAAATCGCTTCTGAGGCCGTGGCGCTGCTCCTCACGCTCTAGCCCGAGTTCGGGAAACAGCAGTTCGGCGACGCGGTAGGCCTCTTCCAGATGCGGATAACCGGAGCCGATCACCGTCTCGATGCCGAGATCCTGATATTCGCGAAGCCGCGCGGCGACAGTCTTTGGCGAGCCGACCAGTGCTGTCCCGGCACCGGCGCGCACGAGGCCGACACCGGCCCAGAGGTTTGGCGAGACCTCGAGCTTGTCCCGTCGGCCGCCGTGAAGGGCCGCCATGCGCGCCTGGCCGACGGAGTCGGACTCCTTGGCGAAACGCTGCTGCGCTTCCTCGATCGTCGCATCGTCGAGCTTTGAGATCAGCCGGTCGGCCGCCGCCCATGCTTCCTCGTCCGTTTCGCGGACGATGAAGTGCAGTCGGATGCCGAAACTCACCTCACGGCCTTTCTTGGCGGCGGCGGCTCGCACCCGCTCGATCTTCTCGCCGACCTGTGCCGGCGGCTCGCCCCAGGTTAGATACTTGTCGACGCGGTTCACCGCAAAATCGATTCCGGCATCCGACGAGCCGCCGAAATAGAGCGGCGGGCGCGGGTTCTGGACGGACGGAAAACCGAGCCGAGCGTTGGTTGCCCTGATGTATTTTCCGTCGAGGCTCGCGACACCCTTTTCCAGCAGCTCTTCCCAGAGGCTGAAGAATTCCTCGGCGTGCCGATAGCGCTCGTCATGCTCCAGATGGATCCCGTCTCCGGCAAGCTCGCCGGGGCTGCCACCGACGACGATGTTGAGCAGCACGCGGCCGTTCGAGATGCGGTCGAGTGTTGTCGTCAACCGCGCATAATAGGCGGGCGAGGCTGTACCGGGACGGATCGCGACGAGGAATCTCAATTTCTCGGTCTTGGCCGAAAGGGCTGCGGCCGTCACGAAGGACTCCTCGCAGGCAACGCCCGTCGGCAGAAGCACGCCGGAATAGCCGAGCCGGTCGGCGGCCTGCGCGATCTGCGTCATATAGCCGATATCCGGGGCGCGCGTCAGTTCGCCGGAGCCGAGATATGTCCCGTCGCCAGAGGTCGGGATGAACCACAGGAAATCGATTGGCTTGGATGAAGCGCTCATGGGTCGGAAATCTCCATTGAAAAACCGGACAGATATCAGCTCGCCTTTGGCCGCCAGACGATGTCGCCGATGGTCAACTGCTTCGGCACGATGCCGAGCTCGTAGAATTCATCGGCAAGCGCCTGCTGGTAGGCAGCCGCATCGTCGGTGATGGTCGTTACAGCACCGAGATCGGCGCCCGGCCGCGACAGCGCCACGCGGGTCACCTCGGCCGGCACGCCGGTGATTTCGGAAAGCTCCCTGACCGTATCGTCGAGCTTGCCCTGTGCCGACGTGCCGACCCTGGCGAGTTCGTCGATCACGTCGACGACGACATGACCGTTGGCATCGGTGAAGTCCTGGTTGGCGAGGAAATAGCTGTAGGAGGCAACGATGCCCTCGGCCGTCGTCAGGATACGGGTCTCCGGATCGGCTTCGGCGATCGCAAGGTAAGGATCCCAGATCGACCAGGCATCGATGCTGCCGTTCCTGAAAGCAGGAGCCGCATCCGGCGGCGCCAGGTCCAGCGGCTGGACATCATCGAGTGTCAACCCTGCCTTGCGTAAGACCTTCACCGCAACGTTATGCGCGCTGGAACCGCGCTTGAACGCCACCTTCTTGCCCTTCAGGTCTTCGAGAGACTTGATCGGAGAGCCCTTGCGCACGAGGATCGCCGAACCTGCCGGGCTGCCGCGATAGGTGCCGACATAATAGAGATGGCCGCCGGCAGCCTGCGCAAAGAGCGGCGGCACATCGCCAGTTGCGCCAAAGTCCAGCGCACCGGCACCGAGCGCTTCGAGCAGCGGCGGGCCGGATGTGAATTCTGACCAGCTAACCGTGATGCCACGATCGGCAAGTCGGCTCTCGAGCGCCCCGCGGCGCTTGGCGAGCGCAAGCACGCCGTTCTTCTGCCAGCCGATCCGAAAGTCTGTGGCTGTCGCGCGTGCGGGTCTGATGGCCGGCAGAACGGCAGTTGCAGCAGCAGCACCGATAAGTCCGAGCGTCTGGCGTCGAGAAATCATGGCAATCCCCTTTGCTGCGGCAGCATCCCTGGTTCTGCCGGTCGTTGCGATGAGTGCATAATGATAATGTCTATATATTTAATCGACAATTTAATTTGTAACTTTTGGCACCCGGGCGGTTTTCCTGACCGCAATGTGCTCGATCAGCGAAATTTTATTCCAAAGCCCCTTCCGAGAATGCGAATGGCAAACGCACCGGCGTCACCTGGCTTTCCTGCCGTAGCACTTTCGGCTAATCATGCCCCAAATTCAGGAGAAGGATCTGGCATATGGCAAAAGTCGCGTTCATCGGTCTCGGCGTCATGGGCTACCCCATGGCAGGTCACTTGAAGACGAAGGGCGGCCACGATGTCACCGTCTATAACCGCACGGCATCCAAGGCTGCGGACTGGGCCACCAGGTTCGCGGGCAAATTTGCCGCAACCCCTGCCGAAGCAGCAGCAGATGCCGACTTCGTCTTCACCTGCGTCGGAAATGACGACGACCTGCGTTCGGTCACCATCAGCAAGGGCGGCGTCTTGGAAGGCATGAAGAAGGGCGCCGTGCTCATCGACAACACCACCGCCAGCGCCGAAGTCGCCCGCGAGCTTTACGATGCCGCCAAGGCAAAAGGCAGCGATTTCATTGACGCACCGGTTTCCGGCGGCCAGGCGGGTGCGGAAAACGGCGTGCTCACCGTCATGTGCGGCGGCGATGAAGTCGTCTTCGAAAGGGCAAGGCCGGTCATCGACGCCTATGCCCGCATGGTCGGCCTCATGGGTCCTGCAGGCTCCGGCCAGCTCACCAAGATGATCAACCAGATCTGCATCGCCGGGATCGTCCAAGGGCTCGCAGAAGGCATCCATTTCGGCAAGCGTGCCGGCCTCGACATCGAGAAGGTTGTCGATGTCATCTCCAAGGGTGCCGCCGGCTCCTGGCAGATGGAGAACCGCCACAAGACCATGAACCAGGGTAAATACGATTTCGGTTTCGCCGTCGACTGGATGCGCAAGGATCTCGCCATCGTGCTCACCGAAGCACGCGCCAACGGCGCGAAACTGCCTCTCACCGCCCTCGTCGATCAATTCTACGGCGACGTCCAGGCGATCGGCGGCAACCGCTGGGATACGTCCTCCCTTTTGGCGCGTCTGGAAAAATGATCGGCCCCGGCGCGAGCGCAGCCGAGCTGATCGCACATCTGCAGACACTGCGCTCGGAAGAGAAAATTACCGGCATGACCCGCTTCGGCATCGTCACCGGCACCGCGCTCGGCATTTCCAATCCCGACCTCAAGAAAATCGCCCGCCTTGCGAAGAAGGACCACGCCCGCGCTCGACAGCTCTGGCTAAGCGAAATTCGCGAGGCACGCATGCTGGCGCTCTACACGGCCGAGCCGAAGAAGCTTACGCGCGCGGACGCCTGCCGCTGGGTGAAGGATCTCAACTCCTGGGAAATTGTCGATTGCGCCGCAGATCTCTTCGTCGAGGCGAGGCTGGATGACTTGATTTTCCAGTTTGCCGCCGACGAAGGTGAATTCGTCCGCCGCACCGCCTTTGCCATGATCGCCGGCGCTGCTGTCCACCGCAAGCAGGACCCGGACGAAGCTCTCCTCGCCTGGCTTCCCCTGATCGAGTCGCATTCTGCCGACCCGCGCAACTTCGTGCGCAAAGCCGTCAACTGGGCGCTTCGCAACATCGGCAAGCGCAGCCGCTACTGCCACGCCCCGGCGCTGGCCCTTGCCGAACGCCTGGCCGTACACCCCGATAAAATCGCCCGCTGGATCGGCAAGGACGCCGTCAGGGAGCTGACCAATGAGAAGGTGATGGGGAAATTGAAGTAGGAGCCAGCCGCCAGTGCGAGGATGGGCGAATGCAACAGCACGCGCGGCGTTGGCTATCTGCCGCATCATTGCCACCAATTTCCCTCGCTCTTTTACCTGTCACAGGAATGGAGCCCCGAGGCAACTGCGCCGTGAATGACTGAAGGATATTCGAGGATCCTGTGCGCCAAAGCAATTGGGCGCACCTCAGGCCAGTTACGATGCCAGGCATGACGTGCGGGCAACGACGGCTCAAAAGGCAACGTTGCCGGTGCGGCTACCTGACCGCGTTGATGAGCGGCAGGTGCCATGCTTGCCCTTCCCGCGGAATGGCTGGACTTCAATCCTCGCTGGACTTTGCATTGTCCAGGACCATGTAATCAAGCGGCAGCTGCGTCGAATACTTGATCTGCTCCATGGCGAAGGCAGAAGAAACGTCGCGGATTTCGATCTTGGCGATCAGCCGCTTATAGAAGGCGTCATAGGCGGCGATATCCGGCACGACCACGCGCAGCAGGTAATCGACGTCGCCGCTCATGCGGTAGAATTCGACAACTTCGGGAAAGTCCGAGACCACTTCGGAAAAACGCCTCAGCCACTCGATCGAATGCGTCGCGGTGCGGATCGAGACGAAAACCGTGACCTTCGTGTTGACCTTCTCGGGGTCGAGGATGGCGACGCGGCGCTTGATCACGCCGTCCTCTTCCATCTTCTGGATACGGCGCCAGCACGGCGTTGTCGAAAGGCCGACCTTCTTGGCGAGATCGGCAACAGCCAAAGTCGAATCTTCTTGCAAAAGACGCAATATCTTGCGGTCGAGACGGTCCATATGCGAAAGCCCTTTTCGAATTATTTTCTCTATATAACGCGATTCCGGTGCCAGAGAAGAATTTTGTTTCAGGATATGAGCAATTTTACTCTGTCCCGCAGCACCGGGAGCAGTTCTGCTTCGAACCAGGGATTGCGCTTCAGCCAGCCGCTGTTGCGCCAGCTTGGATGCGGCAGCGGCAAGACCGCCGGACTGCGGTTTGAAAACAGCGTCTCGCGCCACGCCTTTACCGTTTCGGTCATGTTCGGCTTGCGCAATCCGCTCAAATGCCACGCCTGGGCATATTGACCCACGGTGAGAACCAGCTCGATCTGCGCCATCCGATCGATCACTCTCTGGCGCCAAAGCGGCGCGCATTCCCGCCGCGGCGGCAGGTCGCTGCCCTTGGCGTCATAGCCCGGAAAACAGAAGCCCATCGGCACGATCGCGAACCGCTTTGCGTCGTAGAATGTCTCGCGGTCCACCTGCAGCCAGCCGCGCAAACGGTCTCCGGAGGCATCGTTGAAGGGAATGCCGCTTTCATGCACCCTGAGCCCCGGCGCCTGGCCTGCAATCAGGATGCGCGCGGTGGACGACATCACGACGACCGGCCGCGGCTCGTGCGGTAGCCGATCGTCGCCCCGCAATGGGCGATCGCGGCAGATGCGACAGCGCGCAATTTCGCTGTACAGCGCCGCAAGCGCCGCTTCGCCCGTCACTGCCATCCCGTCACCGCCTGGCATCCTCTAATCCTGATTGCCTGCGCTCATGGTCGCGCACGTCGCGCGGACGCTTGAATGCCCCCGCCCAGAGACCGGCCCTTTGCGCCCGCGCCCTCGCCTCTTCCCGCTCGTAATCGCCATTGGAGACAGCCATGCCTCTGGCCACCATCTCTGCGTTGAGATCGATGCCGCCGCTCCGGCAGACGACGAGCAATCGGTCATAGTGGTCTCGTCCGGCGCCGCCGCATCGGGTATCACGTTCGGACACCAGAGCCTGCAATGCCTCTTTTGCCGCCCGGCCGCAAGCCCAGCGCTTTCCGCCGCGCTCGCAGCTCTGGTGGAGCTCCGGCGCATCGATGCCCTTCAGCCGCATGCGTTCGGCACCGGCCGTCAGGCTGTCGCCGTCTGCCGCATGAAACCTGCCGGAATGCAGGGTATCGGGCCGGTCGTCGAGCTTTGCGGCAAACAGCCAGATCAGCGCAAGAATTGCCAAAGCGGTGACACCGTCGCGTATCGATTTAAAACCACGCGCCACGCTTTCGCCTCCTTGAAAAACAAACCGTTGGCAAAAATGGCAAACAACTTCTTAAGAATTGCGGGTTACGGTGGAACCATCCGCGGATCAAGTATCATTGTGCACATGAGTACCGGCGTCAGCACATCGACCGATAAGATTATCGTCGACAAATCCCGCAGTCACCGCAACAAGCCTGTCTCCCGGGCTGTGCGGCAGACGCGCGAGCGTCTGCAATCGGGCCATTCCTCCGCCGCCGCCTTCGATCGCGATGCGCTCAGGATGTATATGAGCGCCTTCATCCAGGGCGCGTCGATCATGCCGCTCTTCGTCATCATCGTTGCGGTACTCGGCATCTATTTCACCGGCAACACACAAATCTTGCTCTGGTCGGTACTGACGCTGACTGCCTACGCAGCAAACATCTATCTCGTGCGCCGCGCCCGCAAAAAGGAGATGTCGCCGGACTCGGCGCGCAAATGGCGCCGCATCTTGCTTTTCGGCCAGCTGATGATCGGCAGCTGCTGGGCCGTCTTCGCGCTTCAACAGTGCGACGCCTGCGATCCTGCCGGCTTCATCCTGTTCAAGGGCGCAACGCTTCTCATCGCGCTTTCCGTTACGGCAATGTCGAATTTCATGCTGACGCCCGCCGTGCTCGTTGCCTTCGCGCCCTCCGTCGTGGCACTCGCTGCAAAGGCCGGCGTCTCGCGCGACCTGCTTGAGCTGAGCCTGGCTGCCGTTTTCACGACGACCGTCATTTTCTTCAACTACATCAGCGACCGCCTCTTCCAGTCGAACCTCAAGATCCTCTCCTTCCAGTCGGAAAAGGACGACTTGATCGCCGAGCTCGAAGTCGCCAAATCCATGTCCGACGAGGCGCGTCGGCGCGCGGAAGAGGCAAACCTTGCCAAGTCGCGCTTCCTCGCCTCCATGTCCCATGAGCTGCGCACGCCGCTGAATGCCATCCTCGGCTTCTCCGAGGTGATGTCGGCCGAGGTCATGGGCCCGCTGAACAACCCGACCTACAAGGAGTATACCAACGACATCCACCGTTCAGGCCAGCATCTGCTGAACCTTATCAACGAGATCCTCGACCTGTCGCGCATCGAGGCCGGAAAATACGAACTCATCGAAGAAGCGATCTCGCTCCTTGACATCGCGGAAGATTGCATCGGCATGGTGCAGCTGCGTGCCAGGGGCAAGAACATTTCCATCACCCAGCAGTTCGAACGGGAGCTGCCGTCGGTCTGGGCTGACGAGAAGTCGTTGCGCCAGGTTGTGCTGAACCTGCTTTCAAACGCAGTGAAGTTCACGCCGCAGGCCGGTGAAATCCATGTCAAGGTCGGATGGACGGCAGGCGGCGGCCAGTACATCTCCATCAAGGACAATGGCCCTGGCATCCCCGAGGACGAAATACCCGTCGTTCTCTCCGCCTTCGGCCAGGGATCGATCGCCATTAAGAGCGCCGAACAGGGTACCGGCCTCGGCCTGCCGATCGTCCAGGCGATCCTTGCCAAGCATGACGGCCAGTTCGTCCTGAAATCAAAGCTGCGCGAAGGCACCGAAGTGATCGCCATTCTGCCCGCCAAGCGCGTGCTGCAGAGCCTGCCGGCCGTCGAGGAGGCGCAGCCCGTTTCCCGCAAGCGCAAGAGCTTCGCCTGATCTTGGCAAACCTGCACGAAACCAGGGTGGCAGACCGGTGCAAACGAAGTTGAACGTCAGGCAAGAAAACCCGCGGCAAGATGACGTGGCCTCGCTTCTCTTGCTGTCCGATGCGGTTGCAGCTTCGCTCTATCCCGGACAGTATCGCCGGCCTCTCGATCCGCAAACCTTGTCCGCACCACATATTTCAGTCTTTGTCGCACGCATTGCCAACCTTACCGCAGTAGGATGCTGCGCGCTCTTCGACGATCATGATGGCACGGCGGAGCTCAAGCGGATGATCGTAGACCAGAGGTTCAGACAGCAGGGTGTTGGAAGAGCACTGTTGCAAGCCGCAGAAGCAGCGGCCATGTCCAAAGGAATTCGTCTTATCCAAATGGAAGTTGGTATCAGGAATACGGATGGACAAAAACTGTATCGTTCGGCCGGATACAGGGAGCGCGGCCCCTTCGGCACCTATAAGCCGTCACCGATCAGCCTGTTTTTCGAGAAAGCGATCGGAGAAAAATCCTGATGCCATCTGCGTCAGGAAAGGACGATTTCAATGAGGTGCGCGCCGATCGTGACGAGAAGATAGAGCCCGCAGGCGGCAATCGCGCACAGGACGGCAAAGGAGCCAAGATCCTTGGCATGTTTGCCGACCATCGAGATTTCCGGCGAGATGCGGTCGATCACCTCCTCGATCGCCGTATTCAGCGCCTCGACGGCGAAGAGCACCAGAAACAGCACGACGGCAATCATCATTTCCCACGGCGATGCACCGACGGCGGCAAGCAGGATCAGCGAAACCGCGGCAAAGACCAGTTCCTGCCGGAAGGCCGATTCCTTGATCAGGCGCTGGAAGCCCGCCCAGGAATAGACGGCGGCAGCGAAGAAATGGCTCACACCCGTCTGTTTGCCTATGGCAGGTTTGGTCAATGCACGTCCTCGTCGTTAAGTCGGCGGCGGCCGCAGCCGCCGTCCATGGGTCAAAATGCGAATACCGGTTCGAGGCTTCCGCCGCAAGCACCCGCCATCGTCTGACACGACGCTCCAGAGCTCAGTGTTTGTTGGCAACGCCTGCCTGCGAGAATGTGGCCATTCCGGAATGGCAGGCCGCGGCGGCCTTTACGATGCCGGCGGCAAGTGCCGCACCCGTTCCCTCGCCAAGCCGCATGCCGAGCGCCAGAAGCGGTGTTTTGCCGAGCATCTCGATTGCCCTGAGATGCCCCGGTTCGGCTGAGACATGGCCGATCAGGCAGTGATCGAGAGCCGACGGATTGGCCGCCTGCAGGATGGCGCCTGCCGCCGTCGCCACATAACCGTCGATCAGCACAGGTATCTTTTCGACGCGCGCAGCAAGAATGGCGCCGGCCATTGCCGCAATCTCGCGGCCGCCCAGGCGGCGCATGATTTCCAGCGGATCGTTCAGGTGGTCGCGGTGCAATTCGATCGCGCGCTCGACGGCTGCCACCTTGCGCTCCAGCATCTCGCCCTCGGAACCGGTTCCGGGGCCGACCCAGTCGCGCGCCGAGCCGCCGTAAAGCGCGTAGTTGATCGCCGCAGCGATGGTCGTGTTGCCGATGCCCATCTCGCCGATGCACAGCAGGTCCGTGCCGCCCGCAATCGCCTCCATGCCGAAGGCCATGGTTGCCGCGCAATCGCGCTCGGAAAGTGCTGCCTCTTCGGTGATGTCACCGGTCGGAAAGTCGAGCGCCAGATCGAAGACCTTCAGCCCGAGATCGTAGGCGACGCAAATCTGGTTGATCGCCGCACCGCCGGCGGCGAAATTTTCCACCATCTGCTGCGTCACGGCCGGCGGAAAGGGCGTGATGCCCTGTTTCGCCACGCCGTGATTGCCGGCGAAGATCGCAACCAGCGGCCGGTTGACGGCAGGCGCCCTGCCCGTCCAGGCCGCCAGCCAGAAGGCGATCTCCTCGAGCCGCCCGAGTGCGCCCGGCGGCTTCGTCAGCTGCGCGTCGCGCTCGCGCGCTGCCACCAGCGACCGGGTATCCGGTCCCGGCAGATCGCGCAGCAGCGCGCGGAAATCGTCGAACGGCAGGCCTGAAACGCTCATGAATTCGGCTTCCTTATATTTGCTTCTGTCCAAAGACCCCGGCCAACTTGTGTTTTGCAGGCAAATCGGCTTCTGTCGTCGCGACTCTAATAAAGGCAGCGGGCAGGCCTCACAACTCCCAAAGCGTCGCACTTTTCATGCATGAAGTTGGAGACATGAACATCAAGGCCTATGCGCTCGACACTGCCCGCGCCGTCGCTTTTCTGAGCAGGCTTCCCGTGCCGCAATGGGTTTTTTCCGCAGACGACGGCAAGCTCACCCGCACGGTGCGCGCCTTCCCGCTCGCCGGCATTTTGATCGGGCTTCTTCCGGCCCTCGTCTTTCTCATTCTCCTTGGCCTGCGCGCCGACCGTCTGATGGCGGCGTTCGTCGCACTCGCCGTCCAGACGCTCATCACCGGCGCACTGCACGAAGACGGGCTATCCGACACTGCCGACGGCATCGGCGGCGGACGTGACCGCGCCCACGCGCTGGCGATCATGAAGGACAGCCGCATCGGCAGCTACGGCGCGATTGCCCTCGTCTTCTCGCTGGCACTTCGCGCCGCAGCGCTTGCTGCCATCGCCCGCGAGGTCGCCCCGCTTGCCGCCGCCTTCGCCATCCCCGCGGGCGGTTGCCTCAGCCGTGCCGCGCTCGTCTGGCACTGGCACCGTCTGCCGCCGGCAAAGACGGATGGCATCGCCGCCTCCTCGGGCCAACCCGGCGAAAGCGCAATGCACGTCGCGCTGGTGTCCGCCTGCCTCTTTTCGGCCCTTCTCGTCTGGCCGGCGCTCGGCCTGCTGGCGCTTGTCTGCAGCCTGCTTGCAACGGGCATCGCCGTCATCGCCTTCACGCTCTATATGCGCCGCAAGCTTGCCGGACATACGGGCGACACGCTCGGCGCTGCGCAGCAGATTTCCGAAATCGCAGCCTTCTGCGCCCTTGCCACGGCCTTGTGAAATCACGATATTCCGCTCATGCAAACGCCCTGCATCCACGTATGCTCAATCGATCCCGCTACCGGCTTTTGTACGGGTTGCGGCCGCACGCTTCAGGAGATCGGCAACTGGATGTCCTTTTCGGATGAAGAAAGGCAGCGCATCACGACTGTCCTTGCCGCGCGCCTCTGCGAACCGGCGGCCCCGATCCGCGAGGCGGCCGCAATGCCGGACCATCGTTCATGAACCGGCTCGGGCTCTTCCTTCTGATCCTCGGGATCGGGCTTGCGGTGCTCGTCTACAACCATGACAGCGATCGCGTGCTCGGCATGAACATCGACGACTTCGGGCGCATGGTCTATCTCCTGCCGATCGTGCTGATGCTGTCTGCCGGCATTTGGGCAAGCCGCCGCAGCGCCGGCGAAACCATGCGCAACCTGATGATCTGGCTGGTCATCATCCTGGCCCTGGCAACGGTCTATCTCTACCGCCAGGACCTGTTGGGCGTCGGCAACCGCCTTCTAGCCGGTCTCGTGCCCGGCCGGGCCGTCGTCGTCACCACCAGCGATGGCAGCAACGAGGTCATCCTGCACAAGCTGCTGAACGGCCATTTCGAGGCCGACGTTTCGGTCAACGGCCGGACGATCCCGATGCTTGTCGATACCGGCGCCAGCATGGTGGCCTTGTCGCATACGGACGCAGAGCGCATCGGCATCATCCCCGAAAATCTCACCTATTCGATGACCGTCATGACGGCGAACGGCCGAGCACGCGCCGCCCCCGTGATGCTCGACCGCATCGCCATCGGCCCCATCGTGCGCACCGACGTCGCCGCCAGCGTCGCCGAAGACGGCGCACTCGACAAGAGCCTGCTCGGCATGAGCTTTCTCCAAACGCTGGGTTCCCTGCAGATGCAGACGGATGAACTGAGAATGCGCGACTAGGTTGTGCAATCGGATCACCACCACCACCCGCTTCGCCACATCGCAGCGGTAAAGCGTCATCGATGACAATAATTGCACCATGCATAGCCTACGGGGTATATTAAGTTGCCCCTTTGACAATGCGCGTCCCTGTTCCATACCGATTTTGCCTTGACTCACTCATACCTACATGACTATACGTCAATCCATAGCCAGCGGAGTATGGATCCAAATGTCGAACGATCCCGATATGCTCTTCAGAACGCTCGCCGACCCGACCCGGCGGGCTCTCTTCGAGCGGCTGTGCCGCGAAGGAGAAAAGACGGTCGGGGCCTTGACGGCCCGGGCCGAGGTCTCCCAGCCGGTCGTCTCAAAGCATCTGGGAGTCCTGAAGCAGGCGGGGCTGGTACGCGACCGCCACGAAGGCCGCCACACGCACTACAGCGCGCAGCTTGCAGCCCTCGCCCCGCTGATCGACTGGACAAGCCAGATGGCGGGTTTCTGGCAGAGCCGGTTCAACGATCTCGAAGATCTGCTCAAAAGGATGGATCAATGAACAAAGCCGCGACCCAAACGCTTTCCGTCATCGTCGAACGGGAGATTCCCTTTCCGCCGGAAAAGATCTGGCGCGCGCTCACGCAGCCACACCTGATTAAGGAGTGGCTCATGACGAACGACTTCAAGCCAGATATAGGGCACCGTTTCAATCTTCGCGGAGACTGGGGCGGCGTGCTGGACTGCGAGGTCCTCGCCGTGGAGCCGAACAGAACGCTGTCCTACACCTGGAACTTTGCACACAACGATGCGGCCTATAATCTGCAGAGCGTTGTGACCTTCACGCTCACCCCAACCGACACGGGCACCCATCTGCGCATGGAGCAGTCGGGCTTCCGGCCGGATCAGAAGCAGGCGTACGGGGGTGCAAAGGCAGGGTGGCAGCAGTTCTTCGCAAACCTGGAACAGGTCTTGTCGCGGGCAGACTGAGGTCGCGCCTTGCCCTTCGGCTGATACTCAAAGGAGGTTCCATTGAACTGGAGTCATTGGATTCGGCAGTTCCACCGCTGGCTGTCCATCGCCTTTGCGGCGACCGTCGTCGCCAACTTCGTCGCTATGGGATCGGAAGAGCCCCGCAGCTGGATCGTCTACTCGCCACTGCTGCCGCTATTCTTGCTCATGCTCACGGGACTTTACATGTTCGTGCGGCCTTATGTCGCGAAGTGGCGGGAGGCATGAGCAACATGGACCGCAAGACGGACAGGAAGTCGGCGACGGCCGCAAACGGGGCCACTGCCAAACCGCCCTCCACAGAACCAGTCCTTCTCTCAGGCGGCAACCCCCAGATCGCCAAGGGTTACGGCGAGGCCCCCGTGCAGGCCTACATCGCGGCCATGCCGGGCTGGAAGAGCGACGTCGGGCGACGTCTGGACGCGCTCATCGAGCGCACAGTCCCTGGCGTGCGCAAGGCGGTCAAATGGAACTCGCCCTTCTATGGTGTCGAGGACCATGTCTGGTTCCTCAGCTTTCATTGCTTCACGAAATACGTGAAAGTGACGTTCTTCCGCGGGGCATTGCTGCGCCCTCTTCCCCCCGGCCGATCCAAGCACAAGGACGTGCGCTATCTCGACATCCATGAGGGCGAACTCGACGAATCTCAGTTCGCCGATTGGGTGGAGCAAGCCAGCCGGCTGCCCGGCGAACGACTGTAAGCGACCATTATGATGAAAGCGACAACCACATGAAGAAGAACGCCATGAAGGAAGCAGAAGCCTCTCCGTCTCAGCTGATCGATGCGAAAGTAGCCGCGCTAGGCGATTGGCGGGGCAAGACGCTCGCCAGGCTCCGAAGCCTCATCAAGGAGGCCGACACCGAGGTGGTCGAGGAGGTAAAATGGAGAAAGCCCTCGAACATGTTGGGGGTTCCCGTGTGGAACCACGCCGGCATCATCTGCACCGGCGAGACCTACAAGAACGCTGTGAAGCTGACCTTCGCCAAGGGCGCCTCATTGGAGGATCCTTCAGGTCTCTTCAACTCCAGTCTCGAAGGCAACACGAGGCGTGCCATCGATTTCCATGAGAGCGATGTGATCGACGAAGAAGCCTTCAAGGCGCTCATTCGCGCCGCCGTGGCACTGAACACCTCGCAGGACAGATCAAAGCGTGCCTGAGGAGCAGCGCAGCTCGGCGCCCAGCTCTATATTCTTCAACCCATGGAACATTGCGTCGCGCATCCGGGTTGAAAGGATTGAAAGGAGGCGCTGGCCATGGAAAATCCCTCGAAGCAACTCGCGGACGAATATCTGCGCCTTGGCGGCCATCGCCGAGCGGTGATCGACGATAACATCGTGTCCACCCGCTGCTGGGAAAAAGATACGCCCGAGGCCGCACAGTTCTGGAAAGACCGCATAGATACCCTGGATGCCGCCCACCGCAGGCAGGTCGTATCCTTCCTGCCAACAATCAATAGGATCTGATCGCCCGCCACATTCAGGGGCGGGAGGCAGGTCTTGTCGCAGCGCCAGGCCGGGGTATCGAGGTTCTTGCCGGCATCGGCCGCACGCGCTTCGCAAATCGGTCAATACCAGTCGAGGTTCGATGCCAAAGACGGCACCACGATGAACGCCAGCACCTTCCGCAACGACAAGCTTGTTGCGGTCGTCGATCGCCTCCGGCGTGACCTGGATCGCATCGTTTCGCAGGCCGGCTTCAGTTCCGCAGCCGGTACCCTGTCTTGAAAATCCAGCCAAGTGTCGCAAGGCAGATCGCCAGGAACATGGTGATCATCCCAAGGCTGAGCAGCGGATTGACGTCGGCGATGCCATAGAAACTCCATCGGAAGCCGCTCACCAGGTAGAGCACCGGATTGAAGTGGCTGACGGCCTGCCAGAAGGGCGGCAGCATATTGATCGAATAGAAGCTGCCACCGAGGAAGGTCAGCGGCGGCACGACGAGCATCGGGATCAGGTTCAATTGCTCGAAGTTGCCTGCCCATATGCCGATCATGAAGCCGAACAGGCTGAACGTCACTGCCGTCAGCAGGAAGAACAGGATCATCATGAAGGGATGCTCGATCCTCACCTCCACGAAGGCATTTGCCGTCAGAAGGATAATGAGCCCGATCAGCAGCCCTTTGGTGGCCGCAGCTCCCACATAGCCGAGCAGGATCTCCGTCATCGCAACCGGCGCTGACAGCACCTCGTAGATCGTACCGGTGAATTTCGGGAAATAGATGCCGAAGGAACCGTTGCCGATGCATTGCCCGAGCAGCGTCAGCATGATGAGACCCGGCGTGATGAAGGCGCCGTAGGAAACGCCCTCCACCTCTTGGATACGCGAACCGATCGCCGCGCCGAAGACGATGAAATAGAGCGAGGTGGAAATGACCGGAGAAAAGACGCTCTGCAGCAGCGTGCGGCGCGTGCGCGCCATTTCGAAGAAATAGATCGACTTGATGGCTTCGAAGTTCATTTCGTGCCTCCCACGAGCGCCACGAAGATATCCTCGAGCGAACTCTGCCGCGTCGAAAGATCCTTGAAGTGGATGTTCTGCGCCGCAAGCCGGGTGAGCAACGCGGCAATGCTCTCCTGCTCGCTATGCGCATCGAAATCGTATATCAGGCGGTTTCCGTCGGGTTCCAGCGACAGACCGTTTCCGGAGAAACAGTCGGGCAGCTTGTCGAGCGGTTCGGCAAGCTCGAGGATCAGCTGCTTTCGGCCGAGCTTCGTCATCAGCGCGGTCTTGTCTTCGACCAGCAGCAGCTTGCCGCCGTTGATCACGCCGACGCGGTCGGCGATCTCTTCGGCCTCTTCGATGTAATGCGTCGTCAGGATGATGGTAACGCCGGACTCGCGCAGCCTTTCCACGACCCGCCACATATCCTTGCGCAGCGTCACGTCGACGCCTGCCGTCGGCTCGTCGAGGAAGAGGATCTCCGGCTCGTGGCTGAGTGCCTTGGCGATCAGCACGCGCCGCTTCATGCCGCCGGAAAGCTCCCGCAGCATATTGTCCTTCTTGTTCCACAGCGAAAGGTCGCGCAAGACCTTTTCGATATGCGCCGGGTTCGGTTTCTTGCCGTGCAGGCCGCGCGAAAAGCTCACCGTATTCCATACGGTCTCGAACTGATCGGTCGTCAGTTCCTGCGGCACGAGCCCGATCATCGTCCGCGTCGCGCGGAAGTCCTTGACGACATCGTGCCCGGCGACCAGCACCTGGCCGCTGCTCGGATTGACGATGCCGCAGATGATCGAAATCATCGTCGTCTTGCCCGCGCCGTTCGGTCCGAGCAGAGCCAGGATCTCGCCCTTCTCGACATCGAGATCGATGCCTTTCAGCGCCTCGAACCCGTTGGCATAGCTTTTTGTGAGATTTCGGATGGAAATGATGGGTGCCATTGCGGATTTCTTGAGTATTTCCTCGTTTTTCGTCCGCTATATAGCCCCTTTATTGAACTTTGACATCCTGCCGACGCTGAACAGACTATTCAGCGAAAGCATCTTTATGCGTAGATGCTGATGAGGAACCGCGCGGCAGTAACGATCAGGAAGATGCCAAAGCCGATCTCCAATTGACGCTTGCTCATCCGATGCGCAAGCCGCGCGCCGATCGGCGCGACATACATCGTCAGCGGAATGATGAACACCACGGCGATCCAGCTGACGTAGCCGGTCGAAAACGGTGGCAGGCCCGATACACCCCAACCGGCCCAGGCATAGCCAAACAATCCCGGCAGCGAGATCAGCACGCCAACCCCCGCAGACGTCGCCACCGCCTGGTGCATCGGCCGAGAGAAGAGCGTCATGAAGGTATTGTTGAGAACGCCGCCACCGATCCCCATCAGGCCGGAAAGAATACCGATGCCTGTCCCGACCAGGAACTTGAATGGATTATCCGGCAAATCGCTACCGAGCCGCCAGCTCGCGCGGTTAAACAACATGCGCAAAGCGACGACCAGCGCGACCGTTGCAAAGATGAATCGCAAGGTGACGCTCGACGCTTCCGAGGCAATCACCGCCGCGACGATTGCGCCGAGTGGCACCGCGATGATCCAGCCGTTCAAAAGCTTCTGGTCGACCGCCCCATGATTGCGATGCGCCATATAGGACCTGAGCGACGTCGGGACGATAATCGCAAGCGAGGTACCGACCGAAAGGTGCATGCGCACCGCCTCCGGCACATCGAGCAAGCCGAATACCTGATAGAAGACCGGAACGAGGATCGCGCCGCCGCCAATGCCGAGGA
Source organism: Rhizobium etli 8C-3 (assembly GCF_001908375.1). Classification (NCBI taxonomy): domain Bacteria; kingdom Pseudomonadati; phylum Pseudomonadota; class Alphaproteobacteria; order Hyphomicrobiales; family Rhizobiaceae; genus Rhizobium; species Rhizobium etli. The sequence continues at coordinate 2,230,862 of NZ_CP017241.1, forward strand.
GACCGGCAAGCAGCCCCGCTACCGCGCCCGCAGCCGCCATCATCGGCGCAAAAAGGGCAAGCTCCGAAAGGGCCGGCATCGCGATCTCCCCTACTTCCAAGCAGGCCGGATCACGGAAAGGAAAATCAGCCGCAGGTTTTATTTGTCATCAAGCGGTGATCTTCTTCGCAGATAAGAAGTGTCGAGGCAAGCAACGGCTCCCGCGCCGCCGCCCATCCGTTCGCGGAACCGTATCCAGGGCGCTCGTTACGTCCGATCTCCGCTGCCTCGTGTATGGTAAGCAGTCATGCCAGTAATCCTACCCGGCCGCGCGTTCCCCTCCCCGGCCGGCCCAGCTTGAGCCGGCTCCGGAGCCGGCTTTCTTTTGCGCGGGAAAAGCATCCGCTTCCTGGCATACCGCATTAGATCAAGCGTGCCTCAGAATATTCACCAGCCGGCCGAAAGGGTCGCGCACGTAAAACCGCCGCACCCCCCAAGGCTCGCTCGCCGGACCATATTCCACCGCGATGCCTTCGCCGATGACCCGCTGATAGACCTCGTCGAGATTGTCGACTTCGATAGAAAGATCGGGCACCGGCGTCCCGGAGCCGCCTTCGATCGCAAAGCTGACCTGCGGCCTGGTGCTCGCATCCGCCGCATAAGTCACGATCCACCCATGATCCATGACGACATCCATGCCGAGGATGCCCTGATAGAAAGCCTTGGCGGCTTTTATATCGGAAACCACGATGTTCGCGACAATGCGTTTGACGCTCATTTCGTCCTCCCCGGTAGCCTGCCATGGCTCAATTCCTCGGTCGCAATGGTGGAACGTAATCTGGACGTCCTATGCGGCAGCTAGGTCAGGTCAGTTGCCTCTGGTTGGCCAATACTTCCTTTTTCTGCGCTTGGCCGAAGAGGAACTGCCCATACCGGCTCCAAATGCGGTCATCAGACGCATGCCGATCTGCTTCCGTCGCAGTTTACTGCTTCGCAAAGTCAAACCCATAGGCTCGCTGAACAAGTGCCACTCGAATTTCGTATCGGGAGTACCAGTCTTTGCGTCCTCGACGTTGTGCTTCGACATGATCGACGACCGACTTCCACGCACGGATGCTTGCCTCGTCCTTCCAGTAGGAGATTAATATGCCGAAGCCGTCTGCTCCGCGAGCACTTTCGAAGCCAAGATAACCCGGTTGTCGACTTGCGAGTTCGGTCATTGCATGGCCCATCTCGCCATAACCATCGTCCACATCCGTTCGCTGCGAGGTGAAGCTGACCATATAGTACGGAGGGGCTGGTAAAGAGGAAATGCGCATCGAATGTCTCGCTTGTTGACGAAAAACATGCCGCTCAATTCATATACTTAGTGATAGTAGGTCGCTGCAATTACTTCCGTATCGCAAGGACCGGTGGTGGCGCAAAGCGGAGGATTTGTTTTTCCAACGATGGCTGATCTCGCTCAAATCGTACCTCGCAGGTCTCAGCAATCTTTGCTTCAACAACAGGTCGGTGTCGGATTAACAAAGCCCCGTTCGTCCTTAGGATCGTCAATTTCATCATTGAAAAGGATCACAACCATGCCGAACACAATACGCTTGCATCGCGTCCTGGCAACCAGCCCGGAGAAGATCTACCGCGCGTTTCTCGAAGCGGATGCGCTCGCCAAGTGGCTTCCCCCTGACGGCTTTACCTGCACAGTGCACCACTTCGAATCGACAGTCGGCGGAAAGTTCAAAATGTCCTTCCGGAATTTCACAACAGGAAAAAGCCACGCATTTGGTGGCGAATATGTCGAGCTCGTCCCGGCAGAACGGCTGCGCTACACGGACAAATTCGACGACCCTAACCTGCCTGGCGAAATGGAAGTCACTGTGATCTTGAAGAAAGTTTCGGTCGGTACCGAGTTGGAGATAACGCAGGCAGGTGTGCCCGACGTTATTCCACCAGAGGCTTGTTACCTCGGCTGGCAGGAGTCGCTGCAAAACCTGGCACGGCTTGTCGAGCCGGAGATCAATGAGTAGCAATCAGGATCAAGCAAAGGCTATCGGAATCGGATCGCGAGATCTTCGCGGTTCGATCTGAAACTCGGCTTGAGAGAATTAGCTTGAATCGGCCATTGCCAAGGCGGAGCGATCCTCCTGGCTTTTGGCGCCGGCTGCCACCGCTACCCTCCAGTCCCGCATCCGTAGCCCACCAGGATTAACCGCAATAGACCCTGCCGCCTTTGCGGGATCTGAGATCGAAGTGAAAATGGTTCCAGTGCTCCGGATTGCTACCGGGGCCGAGCACGGTGTTGAAGTACCGGCAGCTGTCGGAACGCACAGCCCTCAGCAGCCTGCCCTCGCGGAAAGAGAAGAGGCCCTTCCTGCGCACGTCGATCTGGTGGCCGTTCTTCAGCACGAACTTGCCGACGTCGATCGCGTTGCCGCGTGCGTGTTCGGACATCGGATTGTATCTCTGGCGGCTGTTGTTCATGCGCCGGCAGGAATAACCGCCGAGCGGCTGGATCGTCTTGACACCGGACCAGTAGCGAAAACGGGCCGATGGCGCGAGCTCGTTCTTCACCCATTTGGCGAAGGCAAGTGTCACCTGGCAATTCAGCGTCACCGCAGGCCTCACGCCGATATTGCCGGAAAGCCCCTGCAGCGAGACCGGATAAGGCACCTGGCAGGACGGGCCGTCGTTGATCGCCGGCTTATCGGCGAAGATCACGCCCATGCGTTTCAACTCGCGGCGGCAGGCAAGCTCTGAGGCCGGCATCACGTTCGGGTCCGGGGCAACCGGTCGGCTCATCATCGGGTCGTTCGGCCTGAGCATCGCCACGTCCTGGCTCTCGTCCTCTTCCGGAACGCGCGACGGCTCGATCACCGAACTGCCGTCGTTCCACACGGGGGCACGGCTCATTTCCGCCTGGGCGGCGGACCGCGGCATGGCCGTCCGGTTCAATTGCGTCGGATTGTCGGTGCCGATCCCGTCGACCACAGGTTCAGCCGAGTTTCCTTCGGCGATCTGCATGTGCTGTTCCTGCGCCAGCCCGACGACGGGCTCCGCGCCAAGCTCGGCATCCATGTTGACGCCGCCGGAAGGCACGGAAAGCTGCTGGGTGCCGCCCCAGTTCTGAGGCTGCCCCTGCGCTTGCGCCAGATTCTCATCACCATGGACTGCCGGCAGCTTCCTCGGCATCGGCTGGCTGCCGGGGCGCGCAGAATGTCCGGTGCCCGCAAGGTTCGGCGTGTCGAGATAATCGATCGAGCCTTCGGTGTTCGATACCGGTGCATTGGAAACAGGATAGGACGGTTGGGCGTCGGCGGGTGCCATGCGCATCGCGCCTTGACCCGGCATCGGCGAGATCGAACTCACCTTCGTGCCCCGGTCGACGCTTGCCGGCGGTATCATGCCGTCGCTGATGGAACAGGTCGCAAGGCTGGTGGATATCAGCACCGGCAGCGCGACGCGCCGCAAAAGGGAGGTAGACACAATACTCTCCATCGCTCCCGCAGCCCTGCTTGCATTGAAGAATTTGGCTCGAATTTAACTAAAAACGATGAATGAAAGCTTACCCCGCAAGTGGAGAAGGGCAGGCCCGGCTCGACCGCTGATCAAGCTGCAAGTCGCGCGTTACGCTGCGACGCGCGCGAGTCGAGGCGGAACTTGGCAAGCAGCGTACGAAGCTGACTGCTCTCTTCGGCAAGCGTCTGGCTCGCCGCCGTCGTTTCCTCCACCATGGCAGCGTTCTGCTGGGTCATCTGATCCATGTGGTTGACGGAGGTGTTGATCTCGTGGAGGCCCGTAGCCTGCTCTCGCGCGGCGGTGGCAATTGTATTCACATGGTCGTTGACCTTGTTCACCAGCGTCTCGATCTCGACCAGAGCATCGCCCGTGGAGCGAACCAGCGCCACACCGGATTCAACTTCCGCCGCCGAGTTGCTGATCAGTGTCTTGATCTCCTTGGCGGCATTTGCCGAACGTTGCGCGAGTTCGCGAACCTCTTGCGCGACGACCGCAAAGCCCCGGCCGGCCTCGCCTGCGCGTGCGGCCTCGACACCTGCATTGAGCGCCAAAAGGTTGGTCTGGAAGGCGATCTCGTCAATCACCCCGATGATCTGGCCGATCCGGCTGGAGGACTCCTCAATCCGGCTCATCGCGCTAACCGCATTCCGTACGATTTCACCGGATTTCCCAGCACTCGCCTTGGTCTCGGCGACCATCTCGCGGGCTTCGGTCGCCCGTTCGGACGCGGTCCGCACCGTTGCGGTGATCTCATCGAGTGCGGCTGCCGTCTCTTCGAGCGCAGCAGCCTGCTGCTCGGTGCGCTTCGACAGATTGTTGGTGGCCTCGCTGATACCCGATGCGTTGTCGTTCACGACATTGCTCGATTCGGCGATCGCCTGGATGACGTCGTTGAGGGCGCCGACGGCAGCATTGAAGTCGGAGCGCAGCTTTGAATAGTCCTCGCCCAGATCGCCGATCGAAACCGTGAGGTCGCCCATTGCAAGCTTCTCGAGGCCGGCGCCCAGCGCCTGCATCGCGTGGTTCTGGCGCTCGGCTGCAGCACGCAGGCTCTCTTCATTGCCTCGGCGTTCGCCGTCGATCTCGCGCTGGCGCTCGTCTTCACGGGCACGCATTCTGCTGCGGTCGAGCATCGAGTCGCGCAATACCAGCAGGGCCTTTGCCATGTGGCCGATCTCGTCACGCCGGTCGCTGTCGGAGACTTCGACCGCACCGTTTTCGCCGGCGATCTCATGCATCGCCGCGCCGATGCGTGCGACAGGTGCGGTAACGCTCTTGACGATCGCATAGGCAACGGAAACGATGATTGCAGCCCCGATCGCGCAAAATATCGCCGTCCAGATCGCATTCTGCCAGTAGAGCGCTGCAAGATCGTCGGAATAGACGCCGGTGCCGACGATCCAGCCCCATGGCTCGAAGCCAGCAACGTGCGAGTATTTCAGGACGGGCTGATCAGCACCCGGTTTAGGCCAATAGTAGTCGACAAAACCCTCGCCATGGGCCTTCACGACATTGACGAACTCCATGAAAAGGAATTTGCCGGCCGGGTCCTTGTTCTGCGAAAGGTCGGTACCGTTCAGCTCCGGCTTGATCGGGTGCATCACCATGACAGGGCGCATGTCGTTGATCCAGAAGTAGCCGCTGCCGCCATAGCGCATGGCGGCGACCACGTCTTTGGCAGCCTTTTGCGCCTCATCGCGCGTCAGCGTCCCTGCCTGTTCCATCTTGTAGTATTTCTGCAGGATGTTGACCGCCGTCGAGTCCATCTGCGCAAGACCCGATTTTCTCTCCATTTCCAGTTCGGAATAAGAATAGTTCAGAAAGAAAATCATCGTCGCGACAAAGATCGCCAGCGTCAGGCCGACGAGACAATAGAGACGCGTTGATATCTTGATGTTACGCATGAATTCCCCCGGCATTCCCATGCAGAATCGATTTTTCGATGATGAGTAGGATCCATTACTGGACGGTGAACTAATATTAGAGTGAGGCGACATAACGTTACGGAAGGTGTGGTCGCCCACGGTCCGTCTCGCGTTGCAACAGACTGAATTGTCTTTGATTCTCATATCGAAGCGATTTATTTCAGCACCCGCGGCGGCCCTTGCATAAACCGCTTGTCGTTTGCGTGTTCATTTCGCGTGCGCTTTGCATTACCGTGCGGGCGGAATCGAAACCTGAAACATCGCGAAGTGGGACCATGACCGAGACCGTAAGGCCGAAAGGCGAATTGACGCTCCGCACGCTTGCCATGCCCGGCGATGCCAACCCCGCAGGCGATATCTTCGGCGGATGGGTTATGGCGCAGATGGACCTGGCGAGCGGGATTCGCGCCGCCGAACGCGCCAGGGGCCGCGTGGTCACCGCAGCTGTCAAGGAAATGGCCTTCCAGTTGCCGGTGAAGATCGGCGACACGCTTTCGGTCTTTACCGATATCGACCGCGTCGGCCGCACCTCGATTACCCTTTGCGTCGAGGCCTGGGCGCACCGTTCTCGCTACAACAAGATGGAAAAGGTCACGGCCGGCACCTTCATCATGGTGGCGCTCGACGAGAACGGGGCGCCGAAGCCGGTCCCCGAGGATTGACATCTATGCAGGCGGCGGCGACACCGGAGGTCTTCGTTTATATCCGCGCCATAATGGCGATGATCATCGGTCTCAGTCTCACCCGCCTGCTCACGGGCCTCGCCGGCATCGTACAGTCGCCAAAGAAACACCGCGTCTACCATGTCCATCTCGGCTGGGTCGCATCGATGTTCCTCTTCATCATCCATTTCTGGTGGTGGGAGTATCGCCTCGGCTCGCTGGTCGTCATCACCTTCGGCGTTTACCTCTTCCTGATCAGCTTCTGCTGCCTGTTCTATTTCCTCAGCGTCCTGCTCTTCCCCACCTCGATCGAGGAGTATGGCGACTACGAGGACTATTTCATCTCCCGGCGCATCTGGTTCTTCGGCATGCTGGCGCTGACCTATGGCGTGGACCTCGGCGATACCTGGCTGAAGGGCGAGGCTTATGTCCATGTGCTCGGCCGGGAATACCTCATCCGCAACCTCGCCTATATCGCCTCTTGCGCCGTCGCGGCTTGGACGCGCAACCGGCGCTTCCACATCGCCTTCGTCACCCTCGGCCTGCTCTATCAGATCAGCTGGATCTTTCGGCTCTACGATGTGCTTGGGTGAGGTGCGCTTGGGGCTCCGTGTCATCGCGCGGAGCGGGTGAATTCAGCTTTTATGGCGACGATTGGTCTTGTCCATCCTCTTCCTGTGCTGTGACGGCGTGCACGAGGGCGCACGCGCCGGGTTGGGGCTGGTTTTCGCACTTCTGGGCGCTGTATTTCTCACTGGCTTAGGCTGGAAAGCCATTGAACTTACGCAAGATTCCGTCAATTACTCGTTCCGGCAGGTAGCGACGCAGGGCGCGGACCTGACCGGACTGCTTGCCGGCAGTGTAGCGCAGGTTGGGCTTCTTCGCCTTCGCGGCCTTGATCACCGTGTCCGCAACGACCTGCGGAGCGTCTCCATCTTCGACCCACTTGCGCATCAGGATTTCGCTGCGCGCCCGCTCGGAAGCATATACTGGCAGCGGCTTATCGGCGCGCGTCAGATTTTCTTCGAACGAGGTGCGCGTCACTCCGGGTTCGACGAGCACAACACGGATACCAAAAGCGCGCACCTCATGATCGAGTGATTCCGAGTAGCCTTCGATGGCATGCTTAGTCGAGGCATAGAAGGCATTGAACGGAGACGGGATCAGGCCAAGGATCGAACTCATGTTGATGATCCGACCGCTTTTCTGTGCACGCATGACTGGCAATACTGCATTGACGATGCGAGCAACTCCAAACACGTTGACGTCGAACAGTCGCTGTGCCTGGGCAATGGAAGACTCTTCCGCACCACCGAGGAGGCCTACGCCGGCATTATTAACGACCAGGTCGATGCGTCCGGTCTGCGTGATGATCTCGGCAATCATTGCCTGTACCGAGGCTTCGTCCGTGACGTCGCAGACGAGCATCGTTATGCCTTGCGGACCGACCACCGGTTTGCGGCTGGTGCCGAACACGCGATATCCGGCCTTAACCAATGCTTGCGCGGTTACAAGTCCAATGCCCGAGGAAGCACCGGTCACTAACGCGACGCCGCTGTTTTGACTGCTCATGTCGTCCTCTTTCAATTGGAGTGGATCGCTGTCCGGACCGGTGTTACTATCTTTTCGATATCGTGTCACTATCGAAAAGATACTAAATGGAAAATAATTCGCTTTCCCAGTGCCCTGTCGCACGCGCCCTTCAGTCGGTTGGCGATACGTGGAGCGTTCTTCTCCTCAGGGATGCCCATGCAGGACTCACTCGTTTTGGCCAGTTCAGGAAGAGCCTCGGCATCGTGCCAACCATGCTAACGAAGCGCTTAAGGCTTTGACGAGAGATGGGTTGATGGAAAAGCGCCTTTGTTGCGAACATCCGCCCCGCGATGAATATGTTCTCACGGAAGCGGGTCGCGATTTCCTGCCGGTCCTGATGATGATCGGTGCGTGGGCGCAACGTTACTGCGACCATCGGGATGTTGCTGATGAAACGGGTTTAGATATTGGAGCCGGTGGCAATCGATGCCGTCACGGCAACAAAGCTCGGGACCGTAAAGATTCGCATGGGTAGCGGCTTGTTTTAGAGAAGAACCGAGGCCTGTCAGTCGGCGAGCACAGATCGTACGGGGCCTCGGTCCGAATCCCGTGACTTCGGCCCGCAATTACCGGCGTTTTCCGGCCATTGTCGACCTGATGCAAACCTTTGTTGTCTCCAGCGCAATTCACAGAGCGCTTGCGTCGGAAACGAGATCGTCGAAGCACTTAATCTTCAACCTGGATGGGAAGCATTTGAGCCGTTGCCTAGGCTGCCGGTGGACGATACTGAATCGACTTGGCCTTTCCCAAGGCTTCAATCGTATCCTCGACGCTGAGGAGGACAGTGGTCTCGATAGAGCTGAGCGCGCCTCCTGCGCCGATAGCAAGTGCGACGGCTGCCATCGATGCGTTATCAGGCGCCTCCCAGAGATTCCAACCATCATGCTCGCCAAAGGCATACCAGAACCCATGGAGTTTTCCGCCCACGGATTCAATGTAAGTACGTGCCGCCTCTCGGCGATCCTCGGGGTTTTCAATCATGCGCGCCCACGTCTCGGGCGTGTAGCTGAAGCGCGTGAGATACATGGCCATGGCTTACCTCCTCCTCCGTCAGAACAACAGTTAACGCTCAAGCCGGGAAGAACGCGAGTCATTTCCAATCTGCGGAACAGGGTCTCCTGCGTCCTTCGGTCGCAAAAGGACAAGACTTATGGGGACCACGATTGATGCTGTGGACGGCTCCTCCGCCGGCATCGCGATGTGCCATGGTCGTGGTTTGTCAGGAAGCACATGGGAGGAGCCACCGATAAGAGAGATTGCCAGGCTTGGACTCGACTTTGCCGAGTTGGTGTTCCAGGTGCACGCCATTTCCGCAACCAGCACGGACATCGTTCGCCCGCCAGCTTAAACGCCGCAGCTATGTTGCTCAGTCGTGCAGGGCTTAGATCTTGTCCGAGGCACATGGAACCTGTGCGCCCCCTTTCGTCAGCGGGGCGCGAGTCGGCAAAACTCGCACACGAGGTCCGGCTGATGCGCCATGGTCGCCACCAGCGCCCGCTCGGGCGTTATGACGGTATGCGTACTCGGCATGTTTGTTACTGTAACATACTTGCGCTTTCGCGCTTCAGACGCACCATCCACCCTCACGTCTGGTGTTGAGGGGGATATGCCGTGAACATAACAAAACGCGATTTCACGAAGGGTCTGGTTTTGGCTGCGGGGTTTGCTGGGTTTGGCTCCGCGACGGCTCAAGCCGCCGACATCGTTGAGACGGAGGCGCGCGCCATCGCCAAGGAGGCCTATATCTACGGCTTTCCGCTGGTCGACAACTACCGCATTCAGCACGCCTACTTCGTCGACGCCAAGAATCCCGAATACAAAGGCCCCTGGAACCAGCTCGTCAATATCCCGCGTGTCTATACGCCAGCCGACACGGCGGTTCAGACACCCAACTCGGATACACCCTACTCGATGATCGGCATGGACTTGCGCGCAGAACCGATGGTGCTGACGGTGCCACCCATCGAGAAGGATCGCTATTTCAGTATTCAGTTGATCGACGCGTACACTTTCAATTTCGACTACATAGGCAGCCGTGCGACTGGCAACGACGGCGGCAGCTTCCTTATCGCCGGACCCGGCTGGAAGGGCGAGACGCCCCAAGGCATCAAGAAGGTCTTCATCTCGGAAACCGAGCTTATCATCGCAGCCTACCGCACGCAGCTCTTCAATGCGGATGATCTCGACAACGTCAAGAAAATCCAGGCTGGCTACAAGGCAGAGCCGCTGTCCAAATTTCTCGGCCAGACCGCGGTGGAAAGCGCGCCTGCGATCGATTTCATCAAGCCGCTGACGCCGGAAGAAGAGAAGACCTCGCCCGAGTTTTTTAACATCCTGAACTTCATCCTGCAGTACTGTCCGACCGATCCGTCCGAAACCGAGCTCATGGCGCGTTTCGCCAAAATCGGGGTCGGGCCAGGCAAGACCTTTGACGCCAGCACACTTTCACCCGAAACGAAAACCGCCCTCGATCAGGGAATGGCCGACGCCTGGGCTGATCTTGCGGCCTTGCGTAAACGCGTCGACGCGGGGGAAGTGACCTCCGGCGATATGTTTGGCACACGCGAATATCTGAAGAACAATTATCTCTACCGCATGGCAGCTGCTGTGCTCGGCATCTACGGCAATTCAAAACAGGAGGCGATGTATCCGATCTATGCCGTCGATTCCGATGGCAAGAAACTTGACGGAGCTAACAAATACACCGTCCACTTCGCAGCTGACCAATTGCCCCCGGTCAGCGCGTTTTGGTCGCTGACCATGTACAATCTGCCGGAGAGCCTGCTCGTCGCCAACCCGATCAACCGTTACTTGCTCAATTCCCCAATGCTGCCGCAGTTTGTCAAGGACCCCGATGGCGGACTGACGTTTTATGTCCAGAACGAATCCCCCGGCAAGGACAAGGAGCCGAATTGGCTGCCTGCGCCCAAGGGACCGTTCTTCATTGCAATGCGCCTCTACTGGCCGAAGCAAGCGGCACTCGAGGGCACGTGGAAGCAGCCGCCCATGACGCCTGCGTCATAAACCGCAAGACCAATACGGGTCGGAGCAAGCATGGAATCTGGCACGAGGAATTTCAGGAGAGCTTGCAGCCATCGGATCTCGTTTTCGAGATCGATGCATTTCCGCTGCATGACCCCTTGCGGCTGGCGTGCAAGCGCTCGGAAGTAATCACTTTCGACGCTTTTCACGTGGACCCGACTGAACCGACCCGATTGCAGGATTAGAGCCAGGCCTCGGGCATCGTGCTTGCCCGTCCTGTTACCCATGGCTGAGAGTGTCGCCTCGCGGGCCCACTCCGGTCATCAGCCCTCTTAGGTCGCTTGAGAAGTCATTTCCTTTGCAAGTTCGCCGATCATCGAACGCAGCCACCTATGGGCCGGGTCGTGGCGGTAGCGAACGTGCCAAGCCATCTGCACTGGAAAAGTGCCAAGGTCGACGGGCGCCGGTAATACCTTCAGGCGCCGATCCCGCTCAAGGCTTCGACAGATAAGGCTCGGCAGCGTTGCGCAGTAGTCCGTAACAACAAGCATCTCTGGCACGGCAAGGAAGTGCGTGACTGAAACGGCAACCTCTCGTTTGAGGTTATGCTGCCCCAATGCCTGAAAGAGGCCGGCGCGCAGCCTACCAGGTGGGAGCACGTTCACGTGCTTGAGTCTTTCATACTGTTCTCGGGAAATATGGTCCCCAACGTCGGGATGGTCCTTGCTCACCACGCAGGCCAGCCCATCGTCCATCAGATGCTGGACGACAAGGTTGTCCGGCGGATCGACGATCCGGCCAAGCACCATCGCCGTGGTACCGGAAATGACGCCCGTCTCGGCGAGATCGTTGCCAAATGCTGTCATGCGCAGCTTGATGCCCGGCGCCAGCTCTCGCGTCCTCGCGACAAGCGCCGGCATCAACACAAGTTCCACGTAGCTGTTGGGGGCAAGCGTGAACAGTCGCTGGGCGTTTGCTGGCTGAAACTCCTGCTGATTCAAAATGAGATCGTCGAGTTGTGCCAGCGCTGCTTCGATTGTCGGAGCGATCTCCTCGGCCAGTTGCGTCGGCTTTATGCCGTACCTTTCCCGGATGAACAGCGGATCCCGCAGGGTGTCGCGCAGGCGGTTCAATGAATTCGACAGCGCCGGCTGGGTGATGCCCAGTCGCGCGGCCGCCCGTGTCACGCTCCGCTCCTCCATCAGGGCCAGGAAAACCGGAAGCAGATTCAGATCGTATCTCATCGAGATATAATCTCATCGAAATATCTAAAATAAAGGAAGTAAATTTCTGCAATATGTGGGCAGGTGCCATTATGAGCTCATCGACAGGCCGATGCGGCTGGTCGTGCTGCAAACAACCAACCGCGACGCCTCACCGCCACGAAAGGATCCGACGATGAAAATCCTGGTCGTACTCACCTCCCACGACACCCTCGGCGACACCGGCAAGAAGACCGGCTTTTGGCTCGAGGAGCTGGCAGCGCCATACTACGTGTTCAAGAATGCCGGTGCTGAAATCACCCTCGCCTCTCCGAACGGCGGCCAGCCGCCCCTCGACCCGAAGAGCGACGAGCCGATGTTCCAGACCGAACTTACGCGGCGCTTCAACGCTGACGAGGCTGCCAAGGCGCAGCTCGCAGAAACCGTGCGCCTGGGCAGCGTCGACCACAAGGACTTCGATACGGTCTTCTACCCCGGAGGCCACGGCCCGTTGTGGGATCTGGCCGAAGATCCGAATTCGATCAAGCTGATCGAATCCTTCATCGCGGCCGGCAAGCCGATCGCTCTCGTTTGCCATGCACCGGGCGTCCTGCATCGCGTGACCAATCCCAACGGCACCCCGTTTGTTCAAGGCCGCTACGTCACCGGGTTCACCAACAGCGAGGAAGAGGCCGTAGGTCTTACGCAGGTCGTGCCGTTCCTCGTCGAGGACGAGCTCATCAGCCTCGGTGCGGTCTTCTCCAGGGTCAAAGACTGGGGCGTGCATACAGTCGTCGACGGCCAGCTCATTACCGGTCAGAACCCGGCATCATCGAGCGAGGCAGCAGAGGCGCTTGTGGCTGCTCTGGACCAAATGAAGACCAAGACCGCCTGAGGGGACCGGAACATCGTGATCTGCCACGCCTTGCGTCGGCAGATCACCTTCAGAAGTCGGAGTTTGTCATCTCCTCCCTGAGTTTCACGATATTGCCGTCGGACGCCCGGAATCGGACGCCAGTCGCCGCCGCGCTGAATGTTGCCTGCTCAATCACTGTCGTCGACTAATCTCCCGCCTCAGCTCGGGATGGAGACTGGCGGCGCGTCTAGGTCCTCAGATATTCAATCCGGAATATCCTCTGAGAAGCCAATGGTGGCTTTAAATACCCTTTAGCTGGGCGGGACTCGCCGCTGGCAGAAAAATCGGGTCGGAGGTGAACACCACGCCTTCAGTGGCCGTGTGAGTTCGGGCGGCGCCTGCCTCATTTTCTCGACGCCCCCATGCCATGTTCGACATTGGCATCATGAAACCTTTTGATTTTTAAGCCGTTGTCGTGCTTATGACCGACGCAAAATCTCATCCGAACTCGGTCGACGGCACCAAGCCGAACGGTGCCGAGACGTCGCGCCAGGATAAGGCATCGACTGTCGAGGTCGCGCCGCCCCCGAATGTCATCGAACCCGATACAGACTTGACGCCTGAGGATGCCGAGCAGGCGCGCAAGAGGTATTTGCTAAGGCGTTTCTGGATCAGCGCGCGCGGTTACTGGGGCCGCAGCGGCGACAGACTCGCTTGGCCGTGCTCAATCGCGCTGTTGACCCTGATCGGCATCAATGTCGGCTTCCAGTATGGAATCAATGTCTGGAATCGCGCAATCTTTGACGCCATAGAGCAACACGATGCCCGCACAGTCTATTTTCTGAGCGCCGTATTCCTGCCACTGGTGCTCGGGACCATAGCCCTTGTCGTTGCACAGGTCTCCCTTCGGATGACGATTCAGCGCCGCTGGCGTTGCTGGCTCACGACCGCAGTCATCGCGCGCTGGCTCGCAAACGGCCGCTATTATCAGTTGAATCTCATCGGCGGCGACCACAAGAATCCCGAAGCGCGGATCGCCGAAGATTTGCGGATTGCCACTGAATCCCCCGTCGATTTCATCGCGGGTGTCATTTCCGCATTTCTGTCGGCCTCGACCTTCATCGTGGTGCTTTGGACGATCGGCGGGTCCCTCACTCTGACAATCGCGGGTTCGACTTTCAGTGTTCCTGGCTTCCTTGTCATCACCGCGGTTCTCTACGCCGCCATCACGTCGAGCTCGATGGCGGTCATCGGCCGCCATTTCGTCCAGGTCTCTGAGGTCAAAAATCAGGCGGAAGCCGAATTCCGCTATACACTGACGCATGTGCGGGAAAACGGCGAGAGTATTGCATTGCTCGGCGGTGAAGAGGAGGAACGCAACGACGTCGAGAAGACGTTCGCCAAGGTGCTCAGGCAATGGGCGCTTCTTGCTCGTCAACACATGCGCACGGCGCTTGTGTCGCAGGGCTCGAGCCTGTTTGCCCCAGTCGTGCCGGTTTTGCTTTGTGCTCCGAAGTTTCTCGAAGGCAGCATGACCCTCGGACAGGTGATGCAGGCTGCCTCTGCCTTTGCCATCGTTCAAAGCGCGTTCGGATGGCTGGTCGACAACTATCCTCGACTCGCCGATTGGAATGCCTGTGCGCGCCGCATCGCTTCGCTGATGATGTCGCTAGACGGGCTCGAGCGCGCAGAACAGAGCAATGCCCTGGGACGCATCAGGCAAGGTGAGACGGAAGGCGATACGATGCTCAGCCTAAACGATCTTTCCGTGTCGCTTGACGATGGCACCGCCGTTGTCAAGGAAACCCAGGTCGTTATCGAACCAGGCGAGCGAGTGCTCGTAGCCGGAGAATCCGGTTCAGGCAAGAGCACGCTCGTACGTGCCATCGCAGGTCTTTGGCCGTGGGGTGAGGGAAGCGTCAACTTCCACGCCGACAGACGACTATTCATGTTGCCGCAGCGGCCTTATATTCCTTCCGGCACGCTTCGCCGTGCAGTCGCCTATCCTCGCGCCGCAGATAGCTGGACGCCGGATAAGATCAAGGCAGCGCTCGACAAGGTGGGGCTCGATTACCTGAACGACAAGATCGAGGACGACGCGCCATGGGACCAGACTTTGTCGGGCGGCGAAAAGCAGCGACTCGCGTTTGCGCGTCTCCTGCTACACACTCCCGATATCATCGTCCTGGATGAGGCAACCTCAGCACTCGATGAGAAGAGCCAGGACAAGATGATGGAGATGTTGATCCATGAGTTGCCGAAGGTAACCATCATAAGCGTAGCGCATCGGGCTGAGCTGGAGGCCTTCCATAGCCGCAAGATCACATTGGAGCGGCGCGAGGGCGGTGCAAAGCTTGTCAGTGATATCGATCTTGTCCAGCGCAAGAGAAAGCGGAATTTGCTTCTGCGCCTTTTGGAGGACCGGCGCTTTCCAGCAAGCGGGCGCACTGCCTCGACTGACGCGGCGCTGTCCCAGAAAAAAAACTGAAGTCCGCCTGGCCGGGGTTCCCGGAAGGACCTGGAGCATCAAACCCGGCAGGAGCAAAGAGCTCCTGACAACCTGACGCTCGAGCTTCATTAAACTTTCAAGAACTGCGAACCGTTGTCGAAGCTTAGTCCCGGGAAAATCTTTCCCGTCAGATCGCGCGCCGTCACGTCGAACTGCCGGTAGAGCATCGCGGCGGCAATCTCGCGCACGTCGGCCGTCGGCATCAGGTCCCGGTCGTCGAGCAGTTGGCCGTCTCCAATGCCGGGCCATTGACCGAGAATACGTCCGCCATTGATCGCCCCGCCCGCCAGCACCGCGCAGCCGCCGGTGCCGTGGTCGGTGCCGCCGGAGCCGTTCTGACGCACGGTGCGGCCGAATTCCGTCATCGCCAGCACCACGGTCTTCGACCAGACTTCCGGACCGACCACAGCCTTCAGTGTATTGATCGCCCGAGCCAGATCCTGCACTGGCCGATTAAACTGTCCATTCTGCGCCACATGCGTATCCCAGCCGGTAATCGAGAAGCTCGCGATGCGATAGTCGCCCTTCAGCATATTGGCGGCGAGCATCGCAACGTCGGCGATCTTGCCGCCGCGCTTGCCCTCCGGCTCGGTGATCATCGCCGCATTGTTTGCGCGCGTCGCCTCTTCCATCGCCTCGGCAAAGGCCGGATCGCCGGCATAAAGCCGCATCAGAAACTGCATCTCGTCCTTCGCCGTTCCAAGATCGGAATCCGGGGCCCAGACGTCGACATTGTTCGGACCTGAAAGGATCAGCTCCGTCGAGGTATTCACGTCGATCGCCTTGCGGACATCCGAACGCGGGATCACCGAAAGCGCCCGGTTCAGCCAGCCGGTCTTCTGCTCGGCCGCATGTTCGCCGCCCGTCTCCAGCATGTCCTGGCCGTCGAAATGGCTGCGCTGGTCGCGATAGGGCGTCGAAACCGCATGCACGAAGGCAAGCTCCCTGCTCTTCCAGAGCGGCATCAGATCGGCCGCCGCCGGATTGAGCCCGAAATGCCCGTCGAGGTCGAGGAGCCCCCTATCCGGCGTCAGCGCCAACTTCGGCCTTAGCGCCGCAAAGCCTGCCTCGCCGTAAGGCTGCACCAGGTCGAGGCCGTCCATCGCCCCGCGCAGCACGATGGTCACGAAGCGGTTGTCTCCGGGTGTGGCGGCGAAGGTGACCGGCGTGAAGATCGGAGCGGCGGCAAGGCAACAGGCCGAAGCGAGAAAGGCGCGGCGGGAAAGCGTAGTCTCGATCATGTCCAGCTCCTATCGACGGTTGAATTCGGGGGAGGCAAGAACCAGCGTCAGGCCGCTGATCTTGGTCGGCGCCTGCGAAACCACGCGGATCGTCTCGTCGCGCGCCGCATCGGCAAGCGTCGATCTTAAAAATTCGCGCGGATCCTCGTCCTTGCCGAACTGGGCGGAAGCTCGCCGCGCCCAGGCAAGCCGCTCGGCAAGCTGGCTTGCCGTTATCCAGGCGGAGAAGTTTTCCTCGAAGCCTGCGGGGCTTGGCGGAAGCCAGGTCGGCTGGCCCATGCGGCGAAGCGCATCCTGCCCCAGGGCGCGTGCCGTCTGGAAGGACTTGCGCCGCTTGGACCTGGCTTCGTTGGCAGGATCGGGCGCAATCGCGCCCGCATCGCCGCCCAGGGCATCGTCTTGTCCCGCCATGTCCTTCGGGCGCGCCATCACATCGTCGTCTTCTTCCTGAGCCGCCTTCATGAAGTCGCCCGAAATACCGTTGCCGCTGCCAGCGTTCAGCGCCCTCAGGCCCGTCACTATATAGTCGAAAGGCTGGCGCGCCTTCGCGCCCTCGTCGCGCCAGGCTGCGGGATGATCGAACATAGCGCCATAAACGGCCGTCAGGTCGCCATCCGTCCTTTTCCAAACATCCGCCATCGCCGTCACCATCTCCTCAGGTGGCTGGTCGGAGACGAAGTGAGCGGCAAGCTTGTGACTGATATGCTGAGCCGTCTTCTGATGGACAGCCAGATCGTCGAGCAGCGCCAGATAGTTCTTCCGCGACCTTATCGCGCCGCCATAGCTGACACCGAGAACCGTGTGTCTGCCGGGCTCCGAGATGCCGGGACGGAAAGTCACGTCCATTTCCTCGCGATCGATCGTCAGTCCGGTCAATACCATTGCCGCAGCGCGCACGTCGGCTTGCGTATAGCCGCTGCCTGCACCCAGCGTATGCAGTTCCAGCAGTTCGCGGCCGAGGTTCTCGTTGAGCCCCTTGTTCTGCTTCATGCCGCGGGCCGATTCCGGCCCCTGCGATTGCACCTGATCGAGATAGATGAGCATCGCCGGATGCTCCGTCGCGGCCCGCAGCAGGTCACGGAACGAGCCGCCGATATTGGGCCGGATCGCCTCCGCCTCGTAAAGCGGAACGATCATCCACATCGGCAGGCTTTTGGCGGCGCTCGTCGAGAAATGATTGGTCCAGAAGGTCGCAAGCCGCTCGTAAAATCCGTTCGGCGAAAGCACGGCCTGCATCAGCCGCGCGCTTGCATCGCGTTGGAACCGCTGCTGCACCTGCTTCTGGATTGCCTTGCGGCTTTTGCGGCGCAATTGATCATCACTGCCGCTCTGGCGCATCTCCCGGAGCCGCTCCTGCAGATCGACAATTTGCCGATGGCGTCCATCGATGCCGCCGACCGGAAAAGACGGCGCTCGCCGGCTGGCGTCCTTCACCTGGCCAAGCAGCTGATCGCGGTTCTGCGGCAGCGCCTCGCCCGGTCGGAATCCATAGCCGAACCGGATTGCCGCCATCGTCTGGAAAGAGAGGCTCATGGGCGGTCACCTCCTCATCACTGGATGGTGACAGCCTCCCAGCCAAATGCGTCCGCAATTCGGTGATTTTTAGACATGGACGAATTGTAATCCATTGGAAAGGTTGCGTTCATGCGCGAAAGATGAAGGAGGCGCCGATGGCGATCAGGGCAAATCCGATGGCATGGTTCCAGGTCAGGTTCTCGCCGAGCCAGAAAACCGAAAATCCGGAGAAGACCATCAGAGTGATCACCTCCTGCATCGTCTTCAACTGCGCCGTCGTATAGACCGCCGAGCCGATACGATTTGCTGGCACGGCGAGGCAGTATTCGAAAAAGGCAATCGCCCAACTCACGACGATGGCAAGGGCGATCGCACTGCCCTTGTGTTTCAGGTGCCCGTACCAGGCAAAAGTCATGAAGATATTGGAGGCGAAAAGCATGACGACCGGCCAGATGGCGGCGGGGCTGAGCGAAAAATACATGGGCGAATCCGATGGGAGAGAACTGCCGGCAGCTTGTATATCCAATTAGCCGGGGCTCAAGGGGTTATGGCGACGTGCCGCAGCCCTTCCCCACCGAAATGTTGGTATGGTGGCCCAAGGCCACCCGCCGACATCGCGCGCCTAACCTTCGTCCCGAAACGCCAGTGGCGCGCCAGGAAGATAAAGCGAGATCGGCCGGATTTCATAGACTGCGGTGGGATTGGCGCGTCGCAGGTCGCGCGCTGCTGCCACGGCTTCCTCAAGACTTGGATAATCCACGACATAGAAGCCGAGCAATTGCTCCTTGGTTTCAGCAAAGGGGCCGTCCGTGACCAAGCCGGCTCCCGTCCCCCGCAAGGTCACCGCGCGCCCCGTCGGGCCAAGTCGCGCGGCCGGTCCCAAATGCTTTTCCTCGACCAGGCGATCGTTGACCTGGAGCAGCTCGCTCATCAGAGCCTCGTCCTCCTCTTTGGTCCAGGATTCGACCACTTTCTCGTCGTGATATGCCAGGATGGCGTAAAGCATGAAATGTCCCTCCTCCTGCGTCCATCATTTTCCACTCGAACGTCATCGCACACGGCTCTCTCGGTCCAGGCGCCTCTCAGTCGACGCGGATCCACTCTCCGGAAATCAAGTGCGCGCGGTTCAGGTTTGATACCTGCGAGCACTGCGGTTTGAGGCGCATACACCCGTCCCATCGCAAGACACCATAATGCGCCAAAAGGTTGCGATAGAACCGGTTCAAATCGCCCGTGAGCCATTGATATGGTCTGCTCGAAGGGGAAGGCAACGCCCAGATTGTCGACCGTTGCTGCGGCTGGCGGAATTTTCTCCGCTGCAAGCGTTGGAACGGCGCGAAGGAAACGATCCGCGCCTTCATGTAAGAGGCAAGGCCTAAGCCAGGATCGCAATGCGGGCGATGATCGCCGTCACCACGAGCCCCGAAACCGCAAGCAGCATCGTGTCGGCTTAGTGCTTCGCCCGGCGCGCCATATTGACCAGCGCGAAACCCAGCAGCGACGCCCAGGCAAGGTCATGCAGCAGCAGTTCGGCCCAAAAGGCTCTGCGCAACGATGACCGCGTAGAGGTCCGAGCATAGATGCTCGCGGAGAAGGCGAGGCGCAGCGCGGCAAGAAGATCGGCTAAAGTGGCACAGGAGCGCGCTGCCATAGAAAGACGGAAATAGCGCATCGGCGATAAGCGATGCCACGGCGCCGGAGCCTCGACGGGGGTCATGGGCAAAAAACGAAGAAGCAGGAACGATTTAGCCCGATCACCCCAATGCCTGTATTCGCGCGGGTCCGAACCGGCGACGACCAGGAAGGTGCAGCCGAAAGTGAGCATGATGACGGGCAGCAGAAAGGCGAAATTGTCGGTAAAAGCCGTGCGGCGGGACGCAATACCTGACCTCCGCGCGACAAACATTAGCGTCGCGTGGTTAAGAAAGGCCTATGGCAGGACGATGAGGAAGCCGTCTGAGATCGCGCAAGGTCCCTCGCCGTTCAGCTGCGCAAAACGCCCTGCGGCGTTTCGGCCTCCTGCGTGCCGAAACGGACGTCCTTCTTCTCGTAGCCGAAGCCGGAAAGAAGCGCGACGGCTACCGCCACCGCACTGGCGACGATGAGCAGCGCCGTCGCATAGTCGCCGTTCCAGCGCACCGCGAGCCCCGCCTGCATCGTGGCGTTGCCGGAGGCAAAGAGGTTGCCGAGCTGGTAGGCAAAGCCCGGGAAGGTGCCGCGCACCTCGTCGGGCGACAGCTCGTTGAGATGCGCCGGCACGATGCCCCAGGCGCCCTGCACGAAGAACTGCATCACGAAGGCACCGACGGCGAGCAACACCGGCCCCGGCGCATGGACCCAGATCGGCGCGACGGGCACGGCGAGCAGCGCGGCGATGACGATCGCCCGCTTCCGTCCGATCCGCTGGGATAGCTGGCCGAAGTACAGCCCACCGCAGATCGCGCCGATATTGTAGACGATGGCGATCGCGCCGGTCGTGTAGCTGTCGTAGTTGCGCTGCGTTTCCAAGAAGGTCGGATAGATGTCCTGCGTGCCGTGGCTCAAAAGGTTGAATGCCGTCATCAGCAGCACCGACCAGACGAACAGCGGAATGTTTTGCCTAAGGATGGTGAGGAACGGCCGCCGCCCCTCCGCTTGCCGCTTCAGGAACACCGGGCTTTCGGCGACATTGCGGCGGATATAGAGCACCAGGAGCGCCGGCAGGGCGCCGACGAAGAACATGCCGCGCCAGCCGATCACCGGAAAGAGCAGGAAGAAGACGATCGAGGCGACGAGATAGCCGGAGGGATAGCCGGCCTGCAGGATGCCGGAGACGATGCCGCGGCTTTCTTCCGGCACGCTCTCCATGACCAGCGAGGCGCCGACGCCCCATTCCCCGCCCATGGCGATGCCGTAGAACGCGCGCAGCACGAGGAACATGGCCAGGCCCGTCGAGAATCCGGTCAGAAATTCGAACAGCGAATACAGCAGCACGTCGGCCATAAGCGCCACGCGGCGCCCGAACCTGTCGGCCGCAAGCCCGAAAACAAGCGCTCCCACCGCCCGCATCGCAAGCGTCAGGAAGATCGCCACCGAAACAGCCGGGACGTCGGTGTGGAACTCATCGGCAATATGCTTGAGAACGAAAACGAGAATGAAGAAATCGAAGGCATCGAGCGTCCACCCGAGATAGCTGGCAATGACGGTGTTGCGCTGCTGGTGGCTGAGCGCGCGCAGGCTTTCGAATGCGGACATCATGCTTCCTCCGTCCGAAAGCGGCGGCGAGGCGGGCAATGTCCGGATGCCGTCGAAGAGAGGTTGGCCCGAAACGGGGTTGCCGGACGGCAACGCCGGACAACGGCAGCACTCCTGCCCATGTTCCGCGGCTGCGACAGTTTGACCGCCACAAAGCACCGGTCTGGCCGGAGCGCCTGCTCGCCTCAGCTCAGGTTCCGGCGCCGCTCAAGCTCTGCCGCGGACGGGTTTTCGAATGCGAATGAGCCGGTGACGACGTCGCCGTCCCGGACATATTTGTTGATCGTGACACCGGTTCCGGAAACCTTCGAGCCGAGAAGTTTCAGCTTGCCTGGATAAGCGCCGTCGCCGAACAGTTTCTTGCCCTTCCCGAGCACGACCGGGAAGACGAAGACATTGATTTCATCGACCAGGTCGTTGCTGAACAGGGTCTGGAGAAAGTCGGTCGAGCCCTGAGTAAGCAGATCCGGCCCCTTTTCGCTTTTCAGCGTCCTGAGTGCGCCGACCACGTCCGCCCCGAGCACCTGGCTGTTCTGCCAGCTGAGCTTGAAGTTGCGATTGCGGGTGGCGACATATTTGGTGACGCGGTCGAAAAGCGGGCCGATCGGGTCGTCGGCAGCGACATAGGGCCAATGCGCGGCGAAAATGTCGTAGGTCTTGCGGCCGAGAAGGAGGTCGAACGCCCCGGCAAACATCTCGCCCACGGCATCCCCCATCGCCTCATCGAAATAAGGGGCAACCCAGCCGCCGTACTTGAAGCCACCGACTGGGTCTTCGTCCGGGCCGCCCGGGGCCTGCATGACGCCGTCGAGACTGACAAATGCACCAATGATGATCTTTCTCATGTCTGCTCTCCTTCGTGGTTCCCTTGGCCCGTTGTAATGGCCCGTCGCTGCCCCGTTGCATGTCAAGGACGTGGGGCAGCCGTCGGCGCCGACAACGGCGCGAAAAAACCAGGATGAAAGACATTGATCGATACTATTCACGAAATCCGAACGATTCATTCGTTTCCCTTTTGTACTCTTTGCCTCTTCCCTTTAGCGCTGACTCTCTCCATATTCCGCCCATGGCCAAATCGACGAAGAAATCCCCCACCCCGAACGGCTTCGAGGAAGCCCCGCAGACGTCCTTCGAAGGCGCTCCATTGGACGGCTCCGTCGCCGACTGGGTAAGGCAGCTCGAGGCCGATGCCGAGGCCTCGAGCGTCGAGACGCAGCGCGAGATAGCCTCCAAGGCCGGCAAGCACCGCAAGAAGGTGGAAATCGCAGCCTCGAAATCCGCGCGCGGCACCTCGATGGGCGGCTCGACCGATCCGAAGACCCGCGCCGCCGCCGGCCTCAATCCGGTCTCCGGCATGGATACGACGCTGGAGGAGGCCTCCTCGCTTTCGGCCGGCACTGCCGTTACAGCCACGGTCGAGGCGCTTTCGGCGCTAATCGAATCCGGCAATCCGCTTCACAAGAACGGCAAGATCTGGACGCCGCACCGCCCGGCCCGGCCGGATAAATCCGAAGGCGGAATCGCCATTCGCATGGCTTCGGACTACGAGCCCGCCGGCGACCAGCCGACCGCCATCAAGGACCTCGTCGAGGGCCTGGAAAACGGCGACCGCTCGCAGGTCTTGCTCGGAGTCACCGGCTCGGGCAAGACCTTCACCATGGCCAAGGTGATCGAGGCGACACAGCGCCCTGCCGTGATACTGGCGCCGAACAAGACGCTCGCCGCCCAGCTCTATTCCGAGTTCAAGAACTTCTTTCCGGACAACGCCGTCGAATATTTCGTCTCCTACTACGACTACTACCAGCCGGAGGCCTACGTCCCGCGCTCCGACACCTATATCGAAAAGGAATCCTCGATCAACGAGCAGATCGACCGCATGCGCCACTCGGCGACGCGCTCGCTGCTGGAGCGCGACGACTGCATCATCGTCGCCTCCGTGTCCTGCATCTACGGTATCGGCTCGGTCGAGACCTATACCGCCATGACCTTCCAGATGTCGGTCGGCGACCGCCTCGACCAGCGCCAGCTGCTCGCCGATCTCGTCGCCCAGCAATACAAGCGCCGCGACATGGATTTCCAGCGCGGCTCGTTCCGCGTCCGCGGCGACACCATCGAGCTCTTCCCCGCGCACCTGGAAGATGCCGCCTGGCGCATAAGCATGTTCGGCGACGAGATCGACGCCATCACCGAGTTCGACCCGCTGACCGGACAGAAGACCGGCGAGCTGAAATCGGTCAAGATCTACGCCAATTCGCACTATGTCACACCACGTCCTACCCTCAACGGCGCCATCAAGGCGATCAAAGAGGAGCTGAGGCTTCGCCTCGCCGAGTTGGAAAGGGCCGGCCGCCTGCTGGAGGCCCAGCGCCTGGAGCAGCGTACCCGTTACGACATCGAGATGCTGGAGGCCACCGGCTCATGCGCCGGCATCGAGAACTATTCGCGTTATCTGACCGGCCGCGCCCCCGGCGAACCGCCGCCCACCCTCTTCGAATACATTCCCGACAACGCCCTGCTCTTCATCGATGAGAGCCACGTCACCGTGCCGCAGATCGGTGGCATGTACCGCGGTGACTTCCGCCGCAAGGCGACGCTCGCCGAATATGGTTTCCGCCTGCCCTCCTGCATGGACAACCGTCCTTTGCGTTTCGAGGAATGGGATGCGATGCGCCCGGACACGGTCGCTGTGTCAGCCACGCCTGGCGGCTGGGAGATGGAGCAGGCAGGCGGCGTCTTCGCCGAACAGGTCATCCGTCCGACCGGCCTCATCGACCCGCCGGTGGAAGTCCGCTCCGCCCGCTCCCAGGTCGACGACGTGCTCGGCGAGATCCGCGAGACTGCCGCCAAAGGTTACCGCACCCTCGTCACCGTGCTCACCAAGCGCATGGCCGAGGACCTCACCGAATACCTGCATGAGCAGGGCGTGCGCGTCCGCTACATGCATTCCGACATCGACACGCTAGAGCGCATCGAGATCATCCGCGACTTGCGCCTTGGCGCCTTCGACGTGCTGGTCGGCATCAACCTTTTGCGTGAGGGCCTCGATATCCCCGAATGCGGCTTCGTCGCCATCCTCGATGCCGACAAGGAGGGTTTCCTGCGCTCCGAAACCTCGCTTATCCAAACGATCGGTCGCGCTGCGCGCAACGTCGACGGCAAGGTCATCCTCTATGCCGACACCATCACCGGCTCGATGAAACGGGCCATGGAAGAAACCAGCCGTCGCCGCGAAAAGCAGGTGGCCTACAACGAGGAACACGGCATCACCCCGGAATCGGTGAAGGCCCGCATCTCCGATATCCTTGATTCGGTCTACGAACGCGACCACGTCCGCGCCGACATCTCCGGCGTCTCCGGCAAGGGTTTTGCCGACGGCGGCAACCTCGTCGGCAACAACTTGGCTGCCCATCTCAACGCGCTGGAAAAACAGATGCGCGACGCTGCCGCCGACCTCGACTTCGAAAAAGCCGCCCGCCTCCGCGACGAAATCAAGCGCCTCAAGGCTGCCGAGCTGGCGGTCATGGACGACCCGATGGCCCGCGAGGAGTCGCGGGCGATGGAAAGCGGACGTAAGGATGCTACGAGCCTTCGGTCCTCGACCTCCGCGCCTCAGCATGGGGGTGCCGCAAACTCAACAAATTCCTTCCCGCAAGCAACCGGGGCCAGCAGGAGACCTCGTGGTGAGGACGTTCAAAGGACCGCCTCGAACGGCAAACCCAGCCTCGACGACATGGGACCCGGAATCGACGCCGCAAAACCGCTCTTCCGCAAGCCCGATCTGGATGACATGGGCCGCGACGTCGCCGAACCCACGAGAAAGCCCCTTTTCCGCAAAAACACCCTCGACGAAATGACCGTCGGCCGCACCGAAAAACCGGTCACCGGCAAGCTGCCGGTAAAGCCTGATGCCGCAAAAAGCACGAAGCTCATCACACCGCCGCAAGAAGGCCAGCGGGAACGCGCCGACGCGCCAAGCTCTCCGCCATCCTCGGGCTTGACCCGAGGATCCAGCGACGACCCCCGCCCCCTCGTCCGGGGCAAGACGGGGGCCGGCTCCTACGAGGAGCCCGCGGATCAGAAGCGTAAGGGCAGCACGAAAGGCAAGACCGGGCGCCCGGGGCACTGAACTTTTCCCTCCCGGACTCCATCCGCGAACCAGCCACGTTCAGCGTCAAACCGCACATCACCGCACATCGATCTGCAGCACCTGCTCAAAATCACACTGTCGATCGCAACATGCGAAAGCAGTTTCGGACCAATGGCCCGCACAGCGCCCATACGATCGAATTCTTGTGCCCGCGGTGCCGATGCACCTCGACGGGAACCGATATCCGGAATTCGGCGCTTGCATGATTTGCGCGACCGCCCGAGGACGACCGCGAGCCGTGAAGCGCCCTACTCCGCAGCCTCGCCCCGCCGCTCCGTCACGGTCGCTATCGCCACCATTTCCACCTCATACGAGTACCCTTCGAGCATCTGATATGCATGCTCGATCGCCTCGATCTGGCCCTCCGCCTTGCGGATGGCGTCAGTGATCGACTGGCTGCGGGCGCGCAGCATGGAGCCGAGCACGTCAGTTTCCGGGCGACGGCCGAGGCGGTCGATGTGCTGGCGCACGCGGTTGCGGTGGCGCTCCAGCTCCAGGATGTGGAAGCGGTTCTTGACGATGTCGTCGGAGAGCTTTCTGCGCATGGCCGCCACAGGGTCGAAGCTGCCGGGCTCGCGATCGTCGAGGATGACGTCGTTGACAAGCTTTTCCAGCATCAGCACGCCTTCGAGGTCCTTGGGGTCGGCAAGCTGCGGGTCGTAGCCGGTGTCGTCGTAGACCCGGCGGCGCACCGGATCCTTCAAGAGTTCGTAGGCGGTCTGCAGCCGGCCGAAATGCTCCGCATCTCCGCCCGAGTCGGGATGGGCTGTCTTGGCGGCCTTGCGCCAGGCGCTGCGGATCGCCTGCTCGCCGGCGTCGCGGTCAAGTCCGAGCAAAATATAGGGATCGATCAAACCGCCCACCTGTCCATCTAGCATTCATCTGTCCCCACCCCCGTGACCTACCCCCTCGGCCCTCCGGCATCAAGCCCGAAGCACCTGCACCGGCCATAATCGGGTCCAGTCGGGACGAAATTGTGGAGCGGCACGTGAATTCGCCGGGCCGCGAACCATTCGATTAGCCAATTTCGGCGGCCATTCCCCATCTCTATGCTTGTCGCGCGCGCCATGTCCATGGTTCGAAAGGCTCATTCAACATTGCAAGAAGGTTGGTTCACGGCGCCGACCGGCGTCGACGTGGTGAATTCCTGTTAAAACACAGTCGAATGATGGCGCGCGGAAGTGCGACGGAAAAGGAACCGTCAGGGCGTCAAGGCTGCAGTCGAGATCGCCGCGGAGCAAGGGGGGCGGTTCTGTTCCGAGACGGAATCCGCAAATGACACAGATCGCCTTGTGAAAGGTAACATTTCGTCAAGTGTTTGAATCTTTGGCGTTTCCCGGCTTGCGTCAGCGCATGCCACAATATTGCCGCTTGCTTTTTTCCCGAAATGCTGTCACCAATTGCAGCACTCGGGCATTAGCATGCCGGTGACTGGACAGATGTGGTAAAGCCTTCCGTTACGGAAGGCGGCGCGGGTAACCCCCGCCTGCGTAGACGTTCTTTCCCCGTACGTGACTTCTCCGACTGACCCTTCGTTCCGGTCTAACGGGACGAAAGCTAAAGCCGTCCGCTTCCTTTCGGGGGCGCGGATACCAGACAGACTAAGGGAAAAGGACTATCCCACATGGCCACCAAAGGCGTCGTAAAATTCTTCAACCAGGACAAGGGTTTTGGTTTCATCACTCCGGACGGCGGTGCAAAGGACGTATTCGTTCACATCTCCGCTCTCCAGGCATCCGGCATCCAGTCGCTCCGTGAAGGCCAGCAGGTCACCTTCGACACCGAGCCGGACCGCATGGGCAAGGGCCCGAAGGCCGTCAACATCTCGGCCAACTGATTTTAATTTCTGCCACGGCAGGAATGAGAACGGCGTCTCATGGGCGCCGTTTTTTGCTTTTGGCGTCAGGCGCTCAGCGCCTCCTTGGCACCGGGAAAATCCACCGCCGCAAAGGCCGCTGCGATCACCTCCGGCCCGGCGCCTGCCTTTGCCGCATCGCTCGACAGAATCTGTCGGTAGCGCCTGGCGCCTGGCAGACCGGTGAACAGCCCGACCATGTGCCGCGCCACATGTTGCAGGCGCCCGCCGCTTTCGAGATGCCGCGCGGCATAGGCCATCATGCGGTCGCGCAGCCCGTCCCAATCCGGCTCTGCCGCCGGTGCGCCGAAGAAGCGGTGATCGAGATCGGCAAGGATCCCCGCATTCTGATAGGCCGCCCGACCCAGCATCACGCCGTCGACATGCTTCAGATGCGCCGCTGCTTCGTCCAACGTCAGGATGCCGCCGTTGATACCGATAAAGACCTCCGGCCACCGCTCCTTCATGCGATAGACGATGTCGTAGTCGAGCGGCGGGATCTCGCGGTTCTCCTTCGGACTCAGCCCTTTGAGCCAAGCCTTTCGTGCGTGGATCCACACCGCATCGGCACCTGCGTCCAGCACCCGCGCCAACAGTTCCGGCAGTGCCTCTTCCGGCTCCTGCTCGTCCACGCCGATCCGGCACTTTACCGTGACCGGTACATTGGAGACTGCCTTCATGGCCATAACGCAATTCGCCACCACCTTAGGCGTCAGCATCAGGCAGGCCCCGAAGGTTCCCGACTGCACCCGGTCCGAAGGACAGCCGACATTGAGATTGACCTCGTCGTAGCCGTAGGGCCCTGCGATCCGAAGCGCCTCGGCAAGTTTCACCGGATCCGATCCGCCGAGCTGCAGCGCCACCGGATGCTCGTCGCCATCAAACGACAGCAGCCTCTCGCGCGGCCCGTGAATGATCGCGTCCGCCACGACCATTTCAGTATAGAGCAATGCGTTCCGGCTGATCTGCCGGTGGAAATACCGGCAATGGCGGTCGGTCCAGTCGATCATAGGGGCGACCGCGAAAATCGAAAGCCCTGATCTCCGGGCTTTTGCGTAGAAATTCAATTTGTTATGGCCGTTTGCTTGTGTCACGTTTTGTCAGTCTTTTTCAGCCTGTTGCACCATTTTTCAGGGCGAGGTACAACATTGTCGTACTTCAACGGAGCAATGTTGTACCGCAATGGGAACCATCAACGCACGCAAGCGCAAAGACGGCACGGTCGGATATACCGCACAAATCCTACGCAAGAAAGGCGGCGAGATCGTTTGGCGAGAGGCTAAGACCTTCGGCAGGAAGCGCGAGGCAGAAGCATGGATCCGCTGGCGCGAAGCGGAACTCGACAAGCCAGGCGCCATTGAGCAATTATCCAAGAGCGATTCCACGCTTGCCGACGCGATCGACAATTACGTGGATGCGAAAAGGACGATTGGTCGGACGAAGGCGCAATGCCTGCGCAGCATCAAGACCTACGCTATAGCATCTAAAGACAGCCGCACCATCCGCAGCGTCGATATCGTTTCGTTCGCGGATGAGCTTCTGGCTGGCGGCCGAAAGCCTCAGACCGTCGCGAATTACATCAGCCACCTTGCCGCCGTCTTTCGCGATGCAAAGGCGGCATGGGATATCGACCTTGACTACGGCGAAATGCAAGCGGCCCAGCGAACCCTCATGCGCCTTGAGAAGACTTCCAAGTCGGAAGAGCGCACGCGCCGCCCTACCCTCGCCGAGCTCGACAAGTTGATGGAGCATTTCACCGATCGGCAGGTACGCGCGCCACACAGCGCCCCAATGTGCAAGCTTATCGCGTTCGCCATCTTCTCGACGCGGCGGCAGGAGGAAATATCGCGCATCCTTTGGGATGACCTTGACGAGCCGCACAGCCGCATCTTGGTTCGCGACATGAAACATCCCGGACAAAAGCGCGGCAATCATACGTGGTGCGAACTGACGCCCGAGGCAATGGCCATCGTTAAATCGATGCCGCGGACCAAACCGGAGATCTTCCCGTACACCGGAGACGCCATGTCCGCAGCCTTCACGCGGGCTTGCCAGTTCCTTGGCATTAACAAGGAAGATACACCAGAGGCGGATCGCCTTGTTTTCCATGACCTGCGGCACGAGGGTATTTCGCGCCTGTTTGAAATGGGCAGGACTATCCCGCTCGCCGCAAGCGTGTCAGGCCACCGCTCTTGGAACTCCCTGAAACGCTACGCGCAGATCAAGGAAGTCGGCGACAAGTTTGCTGGCTGGAAGTGGCTCGATGTCGTGACGAAGTAGGAGACGAGAGGAAAAAATCTGACAAAGCTTGACAGCGGCACGTGTTGCCGCTATATTCCCCTGTTATGCGCATAAACGCTCTGCGCTTATTTTAATTTCACTGTCAACTTTATACAGGGTGTAAACAGATCATGTCAAGCGAAAAATTCAAGACGAATGAAGCAGCCGCATACATCGGCAAGTCGGCATCGTGGCTTAATAAAACCCGCATGACCGGCATCGGGCCAGTCTACATGAAAATCGGCGGCGGCGTGGTCTACGCCAAATCCGATCTTGACGCGTTCCTAGCCGGAGCGCGACGCACCGCAGTCTACGCGCACGCAAACGACAACAAGCGTGCGGCAACGGCGGCATAAACCCCACCACAGGAGACGATATGGAGATTCACAACCTCCGGCCAGCAGCCGGAAGGAACGAGCGCGCCATCTTTGACGTGCAGATCGGGCCGCACCTACGGCTCTACAGCCTCACCCTGAAAGAAGGCCCCGACGGCAGGTTGCGCACGTTCGCACCGAAAGCCTTCGGCAAGCATGCTGCATCGTTCCACCCGGAACTTGCCCAGCAAATCACCAATGCCGCAGTAGCGGCCATGAACGGCGGAGCAGCCAGTGACCGTAGCGCAGCGTAAGAAATTCATCCTCAATGGCCATGCCGCCGCCGACGACTTCGATGCCGTCGCCTCGGTGTATTACGGAATTTATGACCGCCTCACCGACTGGGGGCACGCCACTGCAAACGTCGTCGTCGCCCCTGCCAAGGAAGACGGCCAGCCCGATTGGGACCGCGCCGGCCCGACGAACCTAGAGAAGCCATCCAGCGATAGCGGGCCAGCCGACATGGCTGAAGCAAGCCGCTTGGCAATCCTAGTTGACGAAATCGATGGCTGCGACTCCGCAACCTCTCTGCTGCTATGGCTTGATCCCGAAACGGGCAATCCCAACATGGGGCAGATCGCCGGCCCGGAAGCTGACGGCGACATTGCCATGCGCATCATCGGCCGTGACATCGGCGCCGCACCACCGGCGAAGGAATACAAGCCAGGACCTCTTTCGGCGAGCCTTCTGAAGCTCGCGGAAAAGATCAGCCCTCCGCCTGCCGCCAACGACAACGAACCCCAGATCGACAAGCGGCTGATAGCTTTTGGCGACGCGTACGGCGGCCAGATTATCGGCAATACGCTGTTCAGCGCCAAGGTCGACGGCGCGCTGGGTCAAATCGTCTTCTCGGCTGACGGCAACGCGTGGTTCCACACATCCAAGGGAGCTCGCCGGATTGGCCTTCCTGAGAAGCCAAAAGACCGCTTCGCCGTCGACTGGTTTGGCGATCTGGAAGAAGACATGCCGAAAGAGACGATCGTTAAAGGCGTCTTCGGAGTCAACGAATTCACCATGCTCTCTGGCAAGCCAGGATCAGGCAAGTCCGTCATCACCACAGACCTGGCTTGCCACGTTGCGGCCGGCATGGAGTGGCATGGCAGGAAGGTCAAGCAAGGGCTTGTCGTCTATGTAGCCGCCGAGCGGCGCGCGCTTACCAAGCGGCGCATGATGGCTTTCCGCAAGCATCATGGCATCGGCACGATACCGCTAGCCGTGATTGGCGGCAGGCTGGACATGACGAGCTCGGTTGCCGACGCTGAAGCCCTTGCCGCGTCAATCCGCCAGTTGGAGGAAGACTGCGGCCACAAGTGTGTGTGGATTGTCATCGACACCTTGACGCGCGTTTTCGGCCCCGGCGATCAGAACGCCACGAAGGACATGGGCAAATTCGTCCTATCGTGCGACGCACTTCGTGAGGCTGTGCCGGATTCCCACGTCACCGTTATCCACCACACCGGATGGGCTGGCGACCGCGGCAAGGGTGCGATCGATCTGGACGGCGCGGTGGACGCTTCCTTCCTTGTGAAGAAAGAGGCCGCCGGCTACATCCTTGAGTGCGACGGCGCGAACGATGGCGACGAGGGTGTGATTGCGCACTTCCGTATGGAAGGCGTCCAGGTGGGTGTTGACGCTGACGGCGAGCCGACGATGGCGCCTGTGGTTGTGCCTGGCGCGGGTGAAGGCCCCGCCGAGAAGCTGCTTAGCGGGCCAAAACGAAAGGCGATCCATGCGCTTGCTGAGCTTTCGGTGGACGGCGAGCCGGTGCCTATGGCCCTCTGGCGTGCCAAGTGCCGAGAGCTATTCGATAATGGTGGCGGCAAGTCACAAGACGCACTCAACAAGCAGTTCGAGCGAGCCAAGCGGTCACTGCTGGACGAGGGTCTAGTCCAGCAAGTGGACGCTGGGTTTTTGCCATCGTGATCCCCATGGACGGTGAGCGTCCATCATGGATGTCCATGCCGTCCATCTATCAACCACGACACCTTCTCGCATGGATGGACATGGACACACCCCTTTAGGGGTGTCCGTCCGTCCATGCAGAGAGTCCATAAAAAAGAGAATCTGACCAATGGCTAAATGGCCATACTCAACAGCAGCTTGGCAGCGTTTGCGTGCTGCTAAGCTCTCTATCCAGCCGTTGTGCGAAGTCTGCATTCGGCGGGAAGTCGTAGAGCCTGCCACCGTCGTTGACCACGTCGTCGCTATCAATGCGGGCGGCGATCCGTTCCCTCCCCTCGATGGTCTCATGTCCATGTGCACTGAGTGCCACAACATCAAGACCAACGCCAAGGACCATCCGAATGCAACGGGCTTCCGTCGCGCTCTGAAGGGCTACGACGTGGACGGCAACCCAATCGACGTCGAAGGCTGGGAACGCACCAGCGAGGCGCTGGGTGGCGATGCAGAGCCGGCGGCCTTCGGATCACGGCGATCGACGGGCCAAGGACCGGCGCGGGAGACGCGCAAAGACTTAGTTTCATGCGACTCATTCGCAACTAGCGAAAAGGAGGGCGACCTATGGGTTTAAGAGGCCCCGGCGCAAAGCCCAAATCTGCCAAGGTCGCTGCCAACGACAATCTGCGCGAGGAGCTCCCATGGGAGGCTGAAGGGCTGACACGGATAGAGCGCGTAGTCGCGTTCTGCGAGGACATGCCAGTCACCCAGGGCAAGCTTGCCGGAACAAAGCTGAAGCTGCGCGAATGGCAAATCGAGGAGTTCCTCGAGCCCGTTTACGCAGAAGATGACGACGGCAAGCGGCAGGTTCGGACTGCCGTGTTCTCGATGGGCAGAAAGAACGGAAAAACCGGCATTTCGGCGGCGTTGGCGCTTTGCCACCTCGTGGGACCGGAGGCAGAAGAGCGCGGCGAAATCTATTTTTGCGCAATGGACAAGGCGCAGGCGGCGAAGGCATGGGCGGAGTGCAAAGCCATGTTGGAAGCCCATCCGGAGCTTTCGCAGCGCGTCAATATCATCCGGTTCTCGAAAGAGATTGAAGTGCTCGACGGCGCCGGCAAAGGCTCGGTCCTCAAAGCCTTGTCAGCCGACGCTGATAGCAAACTTGGCCTGTCGCCCTCATTCGTTCTGTGTGACGAGATCGGGTACTGGCCGAAGCGCGATCTATTCGACGCGATGGACTCCGCCCTCGGCGCGCGTGACGAGCCGCTAATCGTGGCCATCAGCACGCAAGCCAAGGACGACACGCATTTCTTCTCGGAAATGATTGACTACGGCTTGAAGATCAAGACCGGCGAAGTCGAGGACGAATCCTTCCACCTCGCCATGTTCGCGGCTGGCCCGAATGACGATCCGTGGGATCCAGCTACATGGGAGAAGGCTAACCCGGCGCTCGGCGACTTCCTGTCATATGAGCAAGTCGAGCGCCAGGCGATGCAGGCGCAGCGCATCCCGTCGAAGGAAGCGGATTTTCGGAACAAAGTCCTCAATCAGCGGGTAGACGGCACGGTGCGCTTTATCGCGGCCAGAGAATGGAACGACTGCGATCTTGGCCCCATCGACGACAAAGAACTGGAAGGGCGCGAATGCTTCGGGGCGTTGGATTTGAGCGCGGCACGCGATCTTACAGCATTTGTGCTCGTGTTTCCCGAAGAGGATGGCCGCTACACGGTCCTGCCGCGGTTCTTCCTTCCCGAGTTCGATATTGACGGCAAGAGCGATACCGACCGCGTGCCGTACAACGTCTGGGCGAAACAGGCGGACGCGCGCCTGACCCTGCTTCCCGGCAAGGTCATCGATCCGGCGCTCGTAGCCGAATACATCGCCGACGAGGCGGCCCGCTTCGATATCAAGGAGATCGCCTTCGATCGTTGGCGGATCGAGGACTTGAAGCGCGAGCTCGAAAAGCTATCCGTCGAGTTGCCGCTTGTGCCGTTCGGCCAGGGCTACAAGGATATGTCGCCAGCCGTGGACGTTCTGGAGGTCACAGTGGCCCAGCAGAAGCTAAACCACGCCGGCAACCCCCTGATGCGCATGTGCGCCGCCAACGCTGTCGTCACGAAAGACCCGGCTGGCGCGCGCAAGCTTGACAAGTCTAAGGCGAGTGGGCGCATAGATGGTATCGTCGCGCTTGCAATGGGCTTGAAAATCGCACAGGGCCACGAGGAAGAAACAATGCCAGGCTGCTTGCTGGCCATGCTGGCGGCATAACTAGGAGATTGGAATGGCACAGGGATTAGCGATAACGCGCGGGCAGTTGGCCATGATGAGGGGCAAGGCTGCCGACGCTGTTAAGGACCAGAACGACAAGGAAGCGTTGGCGGAGGTTATACGCCTGCATATTGCAATACAGGCGATCGATGCCGTTCTCGTCGAGCGAGGCGCTGGCAATCAGGAGTCGCCTTGGAACGATCCCACCTTTCGGCTCAACCGCTGATCTATTGCCAATCAGCAACACCTTGCCGCTATCCATTGGCGGCGGGGTAAGTTTTTTCGCCGGAAATGTCGGCTTTCCGGGTTTTCGTGGTGAGTATAGTAGAGGGGTGCGAAACGAGTACGGACTCAAACGGTGCGCCGAGCGGTTAGTATGAGAGGCGAGAGCGGTCCCTTTCCGCGTTTTCGGCGGGTGTATAGGTGAGCCAGTATATACTCAAACGCCCCTAGCTTCCTAATAAGTGGGAAGCATGCTTCGACCGGCCCGAAGTTTGTAATAAGGGGGGAACGTCTCCCACGCGCACTCAAGTCCCCAAGGGGTGAGGCATACCTGAAACAGTGCGCCGAGCGGTAGGAGTGGAAGGTATACCTCAAACCGCCTCAGAATGACTAGGGATGAGAGAGGCACTTTTGGCATTTCGTCCCCCTTTATAGTGAGAGGTCATGACCTGATTGCCCTGGAAGTGACTAGGGATAGCAGGAACGCATGCGCTGATTAGCGCGCGGATGACTAGAAGTAGATAGACAATTTCGATTTCAGGCGGCTATCTCCCTTGGGGCTTGGCCAGTCCTTAAAGCATGCATCGCTGCCGCCACCTGTAAGGGACATGGGCGGTGCAGGCACGGCAAGTCGTTGGAGTTGTGACCCCGCGCAAATTGCAACGGATCTGCCGATCCATTGCTGCCCTTGATTGGGCATAGCGGGAGGCGGGCTTCGGCCCGCTTCCCCTTTTTTATCCAACATAGAATCCTACAACTGATGAAAGGAAACGGCGATGGCCGACCCTTGGCGCGAGCGCGCCTATTCCGTCGGCGAGGCCGCAACCCTTGCCGGCATACGACGCAGCACCCTCGACGTCTGGTGCATCAGGCAACCCCATGAGCTTTTTAGCGAAAAGCGCGGGCACCGCCGCTGGTTTAGTCCCAAGGACATCGCAGTGCTGCGGATGGCCCATGAGCTGGAGCGCGGGGGCATGGTCCTTCTAACCGCGATCGCGTGCGCCTACGAGCACATGCAGGAGCCGCCAGCCGCGGACGCAGTTTTCGTTATCCCAGCCGGCAAGCTATCGCCTCGGTCAGGCTGGTTCATCAGCGACCGCGACGTGCCCCGGCTCGCCATCGACAAATCGATCATTCTCATTCCCATCGGCCAGTTGGTCGCCGGGATAATCGCGGCCTGCGCAGAGCTTCGCTCACGCGCCGCATAAGCAAGCGGGACCATGGCCCGCATCATCGCGGCTACGGCCGCACAACGGGCGCCTGAAGGGCGCCTTTTCCATATGGAGAAACTACTTTGAACATTGCACACCTGCAGGAAAACCGCGCCTCTAAGATCGCTGAGCTGCGCAAGGTAACGGACAACCCGGAACGCTTTGACGCTCTGGAAGCTGAAGTCCGCGCGCTCGACAAGGATATCCGCCGCGCCGCAACGCTCGCCGAATTTGAGCGCCAGGCTGAGGCCAAGCCGGATGCACGGCTCGAAAACGAGATCCGCGATTATTCCGTCGCAAAGGCTATCCGCGAGTCCGTCGCTGGCAATCTGACTGGCCGCGAAGCTGAAGTTTCGGCAGAGCTCGGCAAGGGTCGCGAAGTCCGCGGCGTTATGGTCCCTACTTCGGCAATCTTCGGCGAACAGCGCGCCATGCTCACCACCGGCTCGGCTGGTAACACGGTTGCGACCGCGATGGGTGGTCTGATCGACCGCCTGCGTCCCGTCCTTGCCGTGCAGGGCATGGGCGCCACGATCATTAGCGGCCTGACTGGCAACCTCGACCTGCCGCGCCTGACGGCTGGCCCGACTGCCTACTGGGTGGCTGAAGACGGCGCGCCGACTGCTTCGGATTCGACCTTCGACAAGGTTTCTCTGGCGCCGAAGACCGTTGCCGGCGAGATGTACCTTTCCCGCCGCCTGACGCTGCAGAATGGCGTTGCGCTGGAAAACGTACTCCGCAATGACCTTGCGTTCATTCTCGCTCAGGCGCTCGACAAGGCGGCTATCCAGGGTGGCGGCACGAATGAGCCGGATGGGATTCTTTCTGTGATAACCG
This sequence comes from Rhizobium etli 8C-3, assembly GCF_001908375.1. NCBI lineage: Bacteria > Pseudomonadati > Pseudomonadota > Alphaproteobacteria > Hyphomicrobiales > Rhizobiaceae > Rhizobium > Rhizobium etli. Next base: position 2,267,166 of record NZ_CP017241.1, read on the forward strand.
AGAATGTGACGGCAGCGACGGCGCTTTCCGACATTGCGGCTGACCTAATTGCCGCGCTGGAAATCGACGACGTGACCGGCACGACGGGCTTCCTCACCAATGCCGCCCTCATGGGTGCGGTTCGCAAGGTCAAGGACACGACGGGCCGCGTCATTCCGGCGTCGGAAATCTTCCACGGCGAGCGCGTCGTTTCGAGCAACAACGTTCCGGTTGTTGCAGCTGAAAACCCGCTGATCTTCGGAGCCTGGTCGAATCTGGTCCTCGGCATGTGGAGCGGCGTTGACATTCTTGCCAACCCGTACAGCGACGCCAGCAAGGGCGGCCTGCGCCTGCACGCGTTCCTCGATGCGGATATCGCGATCCGCCATACCGAGGCGTTCTCTTACAAGAACGTCGCCTAATGGAGGCCGTCACCCTCGCTGAAGCGAAGGCGCACTTGCGCATCGGATTCACGTCCGATGACGCCTATGTGACTTCGCTCCTAGAGGCGGCCGAGGGGTACGTGTCGGAGATCGGGGTGGCGCTTGCCGCCCCGGTTCCCGCGCCCGTTAAGCACGCCATCCTCTTGCTTGTGTCGCACTGGTATTCCGCGCGCGAAGCTGCGGCGACCGAACCGCCACGCGCCATTGCATTCGGTGTAGACGCCCTTCTCCAGCCCTTTAGGGAGCAATCACTGTGATTGAGAAACGTATCGCGACTGAGGTTCGCGCCGAAGGCCGAAAGCTGACCGGGTACGCGGCGACGTTCGGCACAGAAACCCGGATCCTCGACTTTAACGAGACGATCGCCCCCGGCGCCTTCGCGGCCAGTCTGCGCGGCCAGCCCGACATTCTGGCGTTGGTCGATCACGACACTGGCAAGGTGTTGGCAAGGACGGCTAGCGGGACGTTGCAGCTCTCCGAAGACGCGCGCGGACTCAAGTTCTCGATAGACGTTCCGGATACAAGCCTTGGCCGCGATATCCTCGCCATGGCGGCCCGTTCCGACCTAGGCGGAATGTCGTTTGGCTTCACCGTCCCTGAAGGCGGAGACGAGTGGCGCGGCGATAAGCGCACGCTCCGCAACGTTGTGCTCCACGAAATTAGCGTCGTGCAGAGCTTCCCCGCGTACGGCGGCACGTCCATTCAGGCACGAGCTCGCCAGCAGCGCACCGATACCGACCGTCGGCTAGCAATCCTAGAACTGGAGGCTTCCCATGTGGCCATTCCGCAAAACTGAAACGCGCATCGCTACTAGCGACCCGTTCCTCGGCGAGTTCCTTGGCGCGCGCTGGCAGGCTAGCGCTGACATTGAGAAGGCAAGCGGCCACGCTGTCGCACACCGCTGCATCAGCGTCATCGCCGAAAACCTCGCAAGCGTGCCGCTGAAGGTCTACAAGAGGACCGAAGATGGCGGACGGGAAGCCGCAACAGAGCATCCGCTCTATGGCGTGCTGCACGACGAGACCGCGCCAGGGCTTACCGCCTTCGAGGCTCGAGAGTGGTTGCTTGCGTCTGCGCTTACCCAGGGCAATGCCTATGCTCGTATCGATCGCAACGGCCGTGGCCAGGTAACGGCACTGCATCCCCTCGTAGCCGGCACGGTCACGGTCGAAGTGCTCAAGTCTGGCCGTCTGCGCTATAAGCACGCCCTGCCCGACGGCGGCACCGAAACGCTGCTGCAAGACGAGGTGCTGCACATCCGCTATCGGACCAAGGACGGCATTCTCGGCATGTCGCCCATCCAGATTGCAGCGGCTGCTTTCGGCCTTGCATTGGCGCAGCAGGACCAAGCCGGCGCTGCCGCGGAGAATGCGTTCCGTCCTGCCGGCGCGCTCGTGTTTCCCGACAAGATCGGCGGGGCCGGCAAGGAGTCCGTGACTGCGAAGTTCAAGGAACGCTTCGTCGGCGCGCTCAAGGCCAACGAGGTAATGATCCTCGACGGCGGAGCGAAGTTTGAGACCTTCAGCTTTAACAGCAAGGACTCCGAGTTTCTGGATTCGCGCAAGCTGTCTAACCTCGACATCTGCCGCGTCTTCGGCGTGCCGCCTAGCGTAGCCGGCATCACCGACGATGCGACCTACAGCAACATCGGCGAGGAATCCCGCGCCCTCGTCATGCGGTGCCTGGCACCATGGGCCAAGCGCGTCGAGATGGCCATGAATATCGCTCTCCTGTCGCCAGAGGCGCGCAAGACGCTCTTTATTGAGCACGACCTAAACGCGCTTACCAGAGGCGATCTGTCGACCCGCTATGCGGCTTACCGCATGGCGCGTGAGGGCGGCTGGCTTTCCGCAAACGATATTCGCGGATACGAGAACATGAGCAGGATCGAAGGCGGCGATGAATATATCCAGCCGTTGAACATGGGCTTGCTCGGCGCGAACGACAATCGCTCAAAGCTGGATGATGCAGCATGACCGGCGCTGGTGATCTGCGGGAAGTCGTCAATTTCCAGTTTTACGAGGAAATTGATGACGGCTACGGAAATGTGTACGGCGACTGGGTAACGGTCTTTTCCGCCCATGCCCGAATCCAGATCCTTCGCGGCACGGAAACGGTTATGGCGGGCCGCCTTGCCGGCAAGCAAACCGTTGCGCTGACAATCCGCTGGCAAACCGAAGTCGCCACCATGCACAGCGGCTTTCGGGCCGTTAACGCGCGCAGCGGCGAAGTCTACAACGTCAAAAGCGTTGAACCAGACGAGCGGCGGGCGTTCGTCAACATTCTAGTCGAGTCGGGCGTGGCGACATAAACGCGGGCCGCCTCGTGCGGCCTGCACAACCTTGACGATCTGCCTATTTCGTGCAATACGAGCGTGCCCCAACAATAACAACAATAAAGGGAGGCCACGCTATGAAGCTCGCCGTTGCGCGCGAAATCAAATCCATTGCAGCCGAAGCCGGCGCGGACAGTTGGAAGCTGATCCGCGAAGGGAAGCACCTGATAATTGACTTCCGATTCGCTGAGAAGACCGTGCGGCAGGTGCTGGCCGCTACGCCTTCCGGGCCGCGAGCACGACGCAACGAAGTGGCGTGGTTACGACGGCAGGTTGCCGCTTGAGTGCGGTACGACGCGCGGTACAACATGGCCCGCTGCACCGCCTGATTCTAGGCTAATTCGTCCAGTCGATCATCGGCGCGACGGCGAAGACGGGAGCTTTGAAGTAGTTGCCTTTTTCTTTTTTTTCAGGCGCTTGCAACAGTTTTTTCTCCGTCTTGTTCACGCTTGTTTTATGCCAAATCCGCCGATTTCGACGCCGGACTTGGCACAATGCACCAACTGGAATCGCCATGTACCAAATGAGGATGCGGTCATGGGAACTATCACCGCGCGAAAGCGAAAAGATGGTAGCGTCGGCTACGGGGCACGCGTGCGCGTTATGCGGGATGGCCTCACTTATCATGAGACAGAGACTTTTGATAGGCGGCCGGAGGCAATGGGTCCGCCTCAAGCGTTACACGCATCTTCGCGAAACCGGCGACAACTATGCTAGCTGGGGCGGCCCCCAGTCGGCGGTCGAGACCAGATAGCAAGCGCATGCGCCGCTTGGACGAGGCTTTTTCTGCTGCGGAGGAGCCTCCACAATCGAGTCAGGGAAATTTACTTGCGCTCGGGCACGCTGCCCGCAGCTTCAACGTCGGAACAGAGCCGGTGAAGAGCCTTGTGCCCCCGCGTCCTTCAGCGCGCGGAGGAAATGGTCGTTTTCCCGGATCGAACCGACGCTGACACGAATGAAGGTCTCGAAGCCTGTCTGCTTCCACGGCTTGACGATGACACCGCGTTCGAGCAGGGCCACGGCCAGTTGGGTGGAGTTTTTCCCTGTGTCGACGAACAGGAAATTGCATTTCGAAGGCGCCATCCGGTAGCCCATGGCGGCAAGGCTTGCAGCCATCCGTTGACGTTCGAGACTGGCGGCCTCGATGGACCGTTTCAGGTGGCCCGCATCGTCCAGCGCGGAAATTGCCGAAACCTGGGCTATGGCATTCGTGTTGAACGGGGTGCGGGCGCGGTTGAAGAAATCGCAAAGGCCGCCATCGCTGACGATGCCGTAGCCAATGCGCAGGCCGGCCAGGCCGTAGGCCTTGGAAAAGGTGCGCAGCACGACCCAGTTGCAACCGCTATCCTTCAGCATGTCGGCTGCGCTGGGATAGTCATCGCCTGCCGCATATTCGGCATAAGCCTCGTCTACAACGATGAGAGTTTCCGGATCGAGCGCAGCGATAGCCTTCGCTAGTTCACTGGGTGTCAGCCATGAGCCGACCGGGTTCATAGGATTGGAGAACATCAGCATGCGCGGCTTGCGGGCGATCGCGGCAAGAAGCGCATTCATGTCGATGGTGAGATCCGCTGTGACGGTGACGCGCTCGACCTTTCCGCCCATCAGGGTCACGTAGTCCTCGTGCAGAGGGAAGGATGGATAGAGCGTCGCCATGGTATCGGCCGGGCGCACTACCGACCGGCAGATGACGGCGATCAGGTCTTCCGAGCCGTTGCCTAGAATGACTTGGTTGGCCTCCACGTCAAAGTTGGCCGCCAGTCGAGCGCACAGGGCGCGGCCCTGCGGATCGGGATAGAGCCGGGCAAGCTCGCCGATATCGGGAAAGAGCGTGCGCACCATCGGCGAAGGGCCGAGAGGGTTCTCGTTGGAGCCAAGCTTGGCGATGTCGTCGATATGGTATTTCGCCCGCACCTCCTCCAGCGTCAATCCGGCATTGTAAGGAGCGATCGAGCGGATTTCCTCCCGGATAGGGCTTGAAGCATTTGCCATTTGCAGTCTCCATGGGCGCGCTTGCTACGCGACATTCAGGATGTGCGTATATGTATAGACATGTCAACACAAGTATGCTTCATTCCATCAGAGAACAAGAAGGGAGCCGCTATGACCCGTGCGAGTTTTGATCTTTCCGGCCGCCGCGCTCTCGTCACCGGCGCAAGCCGCGGCATAGGGCAGGCGATCGCGGTTGCCCTGGCTGAGGCCGGTGCGGATGTGGCGGTCACAGCGCGGGCGGTCGAGGGACTAGCCGAAACCCGGGCGCTGGTCGAGGGCGCCGGCAGGCGCTCGGTGACGATCGCCCAGGACGTACGCGACGTCGAGTCCTGCGGACACGTCACGAGAGCGGCGTCCGAGGCGCTGGGCGGCCTCGACATCCTGGTCAACAATGCGGGATTCGAAAATGTCCGGCCCTCCTTCGATGTGGATGAGGCGCTCTGGGAATCGATCCTGTCGACCAATCTGAAGGGGGCTTTCTTCTGCTCTCAGGCGGCCGGCCGGATCATGGCCGAAGCAGGCGGCGGCGCTATCGTCAATCTCTGCTCGCTGACCTCCTATGTCGGCGTTCCGACCGCTGTGCCTTACGGCGCCTCGAAGTCCGGACTTCTCGGCGTGACGCGGGCGCTGGCCACCGAATGGGCAGTGCACAACATCCGGGTCAACGCCATTGCGCCCGGCTATTTTCGCACGGCCATGACCGAGGTCTTCTACGAGAACGAGGACTGGCAGTTGCGTATGCTGGACAAGATCCCGCAGCGCCGTTTCGGCAAGGAAAGCGACATCGGCGGGGTCGCGGTCTTTCTCTGCAGCGATGCTGCGGCATACGTCACCGGGCAGTGCATTCCAGTCGACGGCGGCTTTCTCGCTTCAATCTGAGATCTCGGCCAGCTTCGCCCGAGTGGTTAGTAGAATGGCGGCAAACACCGCCGCCCCCTCAGGCGCTTGCCTTTTTGCTCGCGTGCGACAAAATCTCGATCGAGATGCGCGAGACTTTTCGCAACTGCACAAAACTTAGCCAGACGACATTGCGGCAAAAAAAATACGCAAGTTTGATTGACGGTACTTGTACAAATATGTATAGACAAGTTAACGTGAAACTCGATCGGTTGGCTGCCGTCGCGACGGCAGAATGAAGCTTCGGGACGGCACCGTTCGTCAAGCCGGGCAACACAGGGGAATCTCATGGGCGTTGTTGCTGCCGGCCTCCGTCCGGCCGGAATGACTGGTCAGATTGCTGTTTCCGTCAAAGATGTCAGCATGGTTTTCGGCAATGTCCATGCCGTCAAGAATGCCTTCTTCGACCTGCCGAAGGGCAAGTTCCTGACCATTCTCGGCCCGTCAGGTTCCGGCAAGACGACCCTCCTGCGTATGATTGCCGGCTTCGATCGCCCGACCAGCGGCGAAATCTTCATCAACGGCCAGCCGGTCAGTGCCGTGCCGCCGCACAGGCGCGCGATCGGCATGGTGTTTCAAAAGCTCGCGCTCTTCCCGCACATGACGGCGGCTGAAAACGTCGCCTTTCCGCTTAAGATGCGCCGCCATGATGCCCGCACGATCCCGGAGAAAGTCGAGCGCTATCTCGATCTCGTGCGGCTCGGCGGCTATGGCGGCCGGCGCATCAATGAGTTGTCCGGCGGCCAGCAGCAGCGTGTCGCCATCGCTCGCGCCCTGGTGTTCGAACCGGACCTGCTCCTGCTTGACGAACCGCTCGCCGCGCTCGATCGGAAGCTTCGTGAGGAAATGCAGCTCGAATTCCGCCGCATCCAGAAGGAACTCGGGGTGACGACGATCAACGTCACCCATGACCAGCGCGAGGCGCTGGTGGTCTCCGACGAGATCATCGTCATGAGCGGTGGCGAAATTCAGCAGAAGGCTCGTCCAGTCGACGCTTATCGCGCTCCGTCCAATGCCTTCGTCGCCAACTTCATTGGTGTTACCAATTTCATCGAGGGCGAGGTCGTCGATTTGACCTCTGCGGGCGTCGTGTTTGAGGCGAATGGCCTGCGCTTTTCCGGTGTCGTCACCGATGCTGCGCTTGCCGCCGGTGCGCCCTGTGCCGCTGCGGTCCGCGCCGAGCAGATCCGCATCGCCCCGAAGGACGGAAGCCTCGGCGATCTCGAAGCAGTGGTTGACGGCAAGGTGGTCGACTGCATCTTTGAAGGCGAGCGCCTGGTCTACGAAATTCGGGTTCCGGGGCTGGCCGGCGTTCTGATGCGTGTCTTCGACCACGACCCAGAATCCCACTTGCAGTTCGGTCCGGGCGAAGACGTTCGTCTCGGCTGGAACGCAAGGGATATGAATGTTTTTCAAAAATGACCCCGAGAAGGTCCAGCCAGAGGAGAATGTATAATGTCGCATGAAAAGTTCCTGTCCGCGCAAATTCGCCGCCGAACACTGCTTGCGTCCATGGCCGCAGCCGGCGCCTCGGCCGGCCTCTCGACGCTTGGCGCGAGCCGCGCCTTTGCCCAAGAGCCGGAAAAGCCGGCCGAAATCATCGTTCGCGCCTGGGGCGGCAGCTGGGTCGATGCTCTGAAGGCCGGCGTGTCCGACAGCTTCACCAAGATGACTGGCATTGCCGTTCGCCACGACCTGACCGAGGACAACGAGATCCAGCCCAAGGTGTGGGCTGCCGTCGCACAGAAGCGTGTCCCGCCGATCCACATCAACTGGGATACGACGACCAACGCCACCAAGTCGGCGCTGCGCGGCGTGACTGAGGACCTGTCGGATCTGTCGAACATCAAGAACACCACCGACCTTGCCAAGCCCGTGGGGCTCGACGGCTATCCGATCGTCAACACCTACGGTTATGTCTACGTGCTCGCCTATCGCCCGTCGGCCTTCCCTGATGGTGCGCCGAAGTCCTGGAAGGATCTGCTCGACCCCAAACTTAAGGGCCGCATCGCTCTATACAACGACGGCATTGGCTTCCATTTTCCGGCCCAGGTCGCCGGTGGCGGCAAGCTGGAGGATATTCCCGGCAACATGCAGCCGGCCTGGGACTTTATTTCCAAGATCAAGGAACAGCAGCCGCTGCTCGGCGAAGACCCTGACTTTACTACCTGGTTCCAGAAGGGCGAGATCGACGCCGCATGCACCATTTCGACCAATGCGCGCGAAGCCAAGAAGAACGGCATCGAGATCGCCTGGGTCGTGCCGGAGGAAGGGGCCAAGTTCGACACCGACGGCCTTTGGATCCCGAAGGGCTTGCCGGAAAACGAGCTTTACTGGGCCAAGCAGTACATCAACCACGCCCTGACCAAGGAAGCCCAGCAAATCTGGCTGGACGGTCTCGGCCTCCCAGGCGTCGTCCCCGGCCTGACACCGCCGGCTGATCTCGTAGGCGATCCGTCCTATCCGACCAAGGAAGAGGACTTCAAACACCTGATCCGGATCTCGTCCAAGGTGCAGGTCGAAAACGAGAGCCAGTGGTTCGCCAAGTTCAAGGAAATCATGCAGGGCTGAGGCCCTGTGCGCCCGCCGCGTCCTCTCTGGCGGCGGGCAACCTCCTTTCGTGAAACAGGATTGGTAACATGCGCGCCTCCCCCGCCGCATATCCCCTGACATGGCGCGTCATGGATGTGCTCGAACGCCTTGCGGCGATGGTCTGGCCGTCGAGTTTCCAGCGAGGCCTGCCCTATCTCATGCTGGCGCCGGCGCTGCTGCTTGTCGGACTGCTTGTGCTCGGCCTTTTTCAGATCGGCGACGCCAGCCTCCGGACGCTCGACACCACTACCTTCCTGATGTCGGAAAGCTATACGCTTGCCAACTACCAGCGCGTGCTGTCGGAGAGCTTCTTCGCCACAGTGGCCGGACGAAGTCTGATTGGCTCTGTGATCGTGACCGTAGTCACGCTGCTGTTCGCCTTTCCATACGCCTATCTGATGGTGCGTACGCCTTCATCGGCGCTCCGCAAGTTCCTGCTCGTGGCGCTCTTCCTGCCATTCTTCATCGGACAGGTGGTGCGGGCCTATGGCTGGCTCATCATTCTCGGAAACCAGGGCATGGTCAACGAGGCGCTCGGTCTTGTCGGCGTGTCGCCTATGCGGCTGCTTTACAACTATCCGGCGGTTCTGTTCGGCCTTGTCCAATACATGCTGCCTTTCGCCGTGTTGATGCTGGCTCCGGCGCTCACGGCGATCCCGACCGAGTTGGAATCCGCAGCCGCCTCCCTCGGTGCCGGCTGGGTCCGAACCTTCCGCCATATCGTCCTGCCGCTTTCGCGGCCAGGACTCGTCGGTGCGGGTCTCGTGGTCGTCACGCTCTCGCTCACCGATTTTGCCATTCCCGCCATCCTCGGCGGCGGCACCCAGGATTTTATCGCCAATGCGATCTACGACCAGTTCTTCCGCACCTCCGACCAGGGTCTCGGCGCGACGCTTTCGCTCATGCTTGTCGCCGTCGGCTCCATCCTCGTCGGCGTCGTTTTCATGCTCTTCGGCGCGGGCACGCTTGCCATGGGAGGAGACCGCAAATGATCGACAGCCGAAGCAAGTCCATCGTCATCTGGGCTTTCGTCGCAACTGCCCTCGTTATGCTCTCAGCGCCCACCATTGTGGTGCTCGGGGCCTCCTTCACGGCCGGAAACATCATCACTTTCCCGCCTGACGGTCTGTCGCTCAAATGGTATGGCGCAATCGCGCAGGCGAGTGATCTCCGCCAAGCCTTCCTGCGCTCGCTGATCGTCGCCACGATCTGCACGGTGATTGCCATTCCCGCCGGCACGCTCGCCGGCATCGCACTCGCCAAGTATCGGGTGCGGTTTGCGCGCTCCATCCAGATCTACCTGCTGCTGCCCTTTACCATTCCGCTGATCGGTTCCGGCATCGGGATGATGCTTGTCTTCGGCCAGATGAACGTCCTCGGCAAACTGTGGCCCGTGGGCATCGCCTGCTGTGTGATCAATCTGCCCTTCATGATCTGGGCCGTGACGGCGAGCGCTAGCAACCTGTCGCCCGATCTCGAACTGGCTGCGGCCAATTGTGGAGCCCCGCCCCTGCAGCGTTTCCTGTACATCACCCTTCCGGCGGTGCTGCCGGGCGTGATCACCGGATCGCTGTTGATGTTCATCCTCGCGCTCAACGAGTTCCTGGTGAGCCTGCTGCTGGTCGATGCCCGAAGCGTGACGCTGCCGGTGCAGATCTACAATTCCATCCGCTCGATCATCACACCAGATTTGGCCGCAATCTCCGTGGTGTTCATCGCCTGCGCCGGACTTGCGATCGCACTGCTCGACCGACTGGTCGGTCTCGACATCTTCCTCAAATCGAAATGACCCTTCTGCCCTGCACGGGCCAGACATCAAGGACAAGACGATGACATCAGTGTCTTTCTATGAATATTCCAAGCTGAACGCCGAGGAAAAGGCCGCGCTGCTGCGCCGCTCGGAAACCGACATATCGAGCTTCATCGAGAAGGTCACGCCGATACTGGAAGCCGTGCGTATCGAGGGTGACAAGGCGCTCGCGCGCTTTGGCCGAGAACTCGACAAGGCCAATGTCACGGAAGCCAATCTCAAGGTCAGCGAGGCGGAGTTCGACGCGGCCTTCAAGTCGGTCGACGCGAGCGTCATCGAGTCCATCCAGTTTGGCATCGACAATATCCGCACGTTCCACGAGGAGCAGCGCCCGGAAGCCATGTGGCTGAAGGAAATCCGCCCCGGCGCCTTTGCCGGCGACCGCTTCACGCCCATCCGGTCGGTTGCGCTCTACGTGCCGCGCGGCAAGGGATCCTTCCCGTCGGTGACGATGATGACCTCAGTTCCGGCCGTGGTCGCGGGCGTCCCGAACCTGGCGATCGTCACGCCACCAGCACCTGACGGTTCGGTCGATGCCGCAACCCTCGTTGCCGCGCGGCTTGCCGGCGTCGAAACCGTCTACAAGGTGGGAGGCGCGCAAGCCGTGGCGGCGGTTGCCTACGGCACCGAAACCGTCAAACCAGCGCTGAAGATTGTTGGCCCCGGCAGCCCGTGGGTGGTCGCCGCCAAGCGCTCGCTGGCGGGCGTCATCGACACCGGTCTTCCCGCCGGTCCGTCCGAGGTGATGGTCCTTGCCGATGACACCGTCCATGGTGGACTTGCTGCGCTCGACCTGCTGATCGAGGCAGAACATGGCCCGGATTCGTCGGCCTATCTCGTTACCCACAGCCGCCGCGTCGCCGAAGAGGCGCTCGCAGCCCTTCCCGAACACTGGGCGAAAATGACCGAGCAGCGGGTCGCCTTCTCCAAGGCCGTGCTCACCGGCAAGACGGGCGGCGTGGTGCTCACCTCCTCACTCGAGGAAAGCTATGCGTTCGTCAACGCCTACGCGCCGGAGCATCTTGAGCTGTTGTCGGAAGAGCCCTTTATCCATCTCGGCCACATCACCGAGGCGTCCGAAATCCTGATGGGCACCCATACACCGGTCAGCATCGCCAATTTCTCGCTCGGCCCGAACGCGGTGCTGCCGACCAGCCGTTGGGCGCGCACGTTCGGTCCGCTCTCTGTCACTGATTTCGTCAAGCGCAGCTCGATCGGTTATGTCACGGCACCCGCCTACCCGGAATTCGCAAGGCATTCCCATAATCTGGCCATCTACGAGGGTTTCTCCTCGCATGCGCTTGCCGTCTCACCGGTACGCGATGCTTACCTGAAGAAAGGTGCCTAACCATGAAGGCCGTGCGGCTCTACGACGCCCGGGACTTGCGAGTGGAAGAGATGCCTCAGCCATCGGCTCCGGCGTCGGGCTTCGTCAATATCGAGGTCAGGGCCGCCGGTATCTGTGGCTCCGACCTTCACAACTACCGTACCGGCCAGTGGATCTCGCGCCGACCCTCGACGGCAGGCCATGAATTCTGCGGTCGCGTGACCGCGGTCGGAGAAGGCGTTGGCCATCTTGTACTCGGCGATGTCGTGTCGGCGGACTCACGCATGTGGTGCGGCACCTGCCCGGCCTGCAAGAGCGGCCGCAGCAATGTCTGCGAGACGCTCGGTTTCGTCGGCGAGGTTTGCGACGGCGGCTTTGCCGAGGCGGTGCAACTGCCGGCGCGCCTGGTCGTCCGTCACGATCCGCAGCTTTCGCCGCATGTCGCCGCCATGGCCGAACCGCTGGCCGTGGCCTTGCATGCCGTACGTCGCCTCGCCGCCCCCGACGGCGAACCGGTTCTCGTCGTCGGCTGCGGCACGATCGGCGGGTTGAGCGCCCTTCTTCTCTCCCGGCTGCATGACGGCCCGCTGCTACTGGCCGATCTGAACGCCGAGAGGGCCGCCCTCGTTGCCGACGTAACCGGCGGCACGTTTGTTGCTCTCGACAAGGCGGCGATCGAAGCCGTACTTTCCCGCGGACGGCTGCGCCATGCGCTGGATGCCACAGGCAGCATCCAGGCGATTGTCCAGGCGCTCGACATCCTGTCGGGCGGCGGAGCGCTGGCGCTCGTCGGGATCAGCCACGGCAAGCTCGACTTCGACCCGAACCTTCTGGTCGAGCGGGAGATATCGCTGGTCGGTTGCCATGCCTTTGCCGACGAACTGCCCGAGGCCATTGGGCTGCTTGTCGATCTCGCGCCCGCGCTGCAGCGGTTCATCGAAGTGGTGCCGGCGCTCGACGAGGTTCCCGCAGCCTATGAACGGCTGTTGAGAGGCGAGAGCAAGGCGCTGAAGACGATCATCGAGGTGACGGGCTAGTCCGGCCCGTCATGTCATCTGAATGCCGGCCTGTCAGGCGGCGCTGGAGACCTGGCCCCATGAACACTCTTTCCGATTCCGCGTCACCCCTCTACGAGAAGGTGAAGGATTTCGTCCTCGGCAATATTGGTAGCGGAAAATGGGGGCGCAACGCTCGCCTTCCGTCGGAGAACGAACTCGTCTCGACGCTTGGCGTCTCCCGCATGACCGTTCACCGGGCGCTGCGCGAACTCACCTCAGAGGGGCATCTTCGCCGCATCCAAGGCGTCGGAACCTTTGTCGCGCCACCGAAGCCGCAATCGACGTTGATCGAGATCAGCAACATTATCACCGAGATCAAGGCGCGCGGCAGCCGGCACCGGGCCGAGGTGGTCGTCCTCGAACGTATCAAACGACCGGAGCCAGAGCTACTGCTTGCCTTCGAGTTCGAGACGGTGAAGCCCGTCGACCACTCGGTCGTCATCCATTTCGAGAACGACCTGCCGGTCCAGCTTGAGGAACGCTTTGTCAATCCCGCCCTCGTTTCCGGCTATGTCGAGCAGGATTTCAGCGCCATCGCGACCTACGACTATCTGCAGAACGCCACCCCGCTGACCGAAGTGGAACACCTCATCAGTGCCCTGCCGGCCAGCGCGGACCAGGCGCGCCTGCTGCATATCCGTCCCAACGAGTGTTGCCTTGTCCTCCACCGCAAGACCTGGTCCGGCCCGGTCATCGCCACCGTCAACACGCTGACCTATGTCGGCAGCCGCTATTCGCTCGGCAGCCGCTATCTGCACGGCAGCAAGTGACCGCGGGTCCTTTTGACCAGAAGCCCCATCCGGAAAGAACGCCATGAGCCAGCCCACGAGCCGCACTGCCGAAATCAGGAAGATCGCCAAAACCGGGGACGGCAAGGCGGAACAATTGCTGGCCGAGCTTCTGCGCGACCTTTTCAGGATTGAGGCGAGGAATGTTGTGATCAATCACGACCAGTACAGCCTCAATTCGCTTAACGGCTTCTTCGAAACCGCCGATGGAGCCTTCTTCTTCAAGTTCCACCAGGAAGAGGGCGAAGAGGCCATGAGCGGTGAATATTACCGCGCCGACATCCTGGCCCGCGCCGGCCTGCCCGTGGACCAGCCGCTGCTGATGTCGGTGCTTCCGGGCGAACAGATCCTCGTCTATCACAGGCGGACCGACCCGCGCTTTTCCGATGTGCTGCGGGCGCTGGACTTGAAGGACGACCCTGCAGCGCGAAAAAGGGCTGTCGAAGCCGAACGCAGGCTGAGCGAAGCCGTGCTGAAAGTCTATCTCGACACGTTGCATCCGGTGAGCGCCGGGGAGGTTGCGGCCGAGCCGATCCACCGGCTGTTCTATGAACGCCTCATTGACCCTCCGACCGGCGCCTATCCGGGCGGGCGCATGGCGAGCTTCTACGTCGGCAAGGACTTTTCCTTGCCCGGCCTCATGCTGAATTGGGAGGCGTTTTCACGCTGCCGTTTTCTTGTCAATGGCATTGAATACCGGGACAGCATCGGCACTCTTTTCGACGCCGCGCACGAGAGACTGAGCCCGTTGCGGCTCGCAGATGCGGGTGGGGTGACGGCACATGGCGACGCCCACAACGCGAATGTCTGGTACGAGGACCGCGATGGCGAGGCCAGCTTGTCGTTCTTCGACCCCGCATTTGCCGGCGAGAACATTCCGACGCTGCTTGCCGAGGTGAAGACCACCTTCCATAATATCCTCGCCCATCCACTATGGCTCTACGATCCGGCCATGGCGACCGAACAATACGAGGCGAGCGTGGTACTTGACGGCGATCTGCTGCGGGTGACGACCGATTTCGAGCTGAGCCCCGTCCGGCGCGCGCTGCTAGACGTGAAAGCTGAAGCCTTGTGGCGTCCGCTGCTTGCCGAACTGAAGGCGCGGGGCATGCTTCCGGCCGACTGGCGCCGGGTTATCCGGCTCGGTCTCTTCCTCTGCCCGACGCTGGTGATGAACCTGCGTGCCGGCGCTGCGAGCCACAACCCGGTTTCCTCGCTGATCGGCTTTTCCATCGCGGTCGCGGCCGGCAGTGAGCCGGTGGCAGGGAAAGATGACATTTCCAGCTTCCTCGACCTGATCGATCCCGACAGAGACTGACATGAACCCGGTCAACATCCACGACTTCCGCGATGTCGCCCGGCGGAAGCTGCCGAAGATCTTCTTCGACTATATCGATGGCGGATCCTTCGAGGAGGAAACGATGCGGGCGAACCGATCGGACTTTTCCCGCATTGCCCTGCGCCAGAACGTCCTGGTCGAACCGCGGCCGCAGGACCTCTCGACGACCTATCTCGGGCGCCGCCATCCCCTGCCCTTCATGCTCGGTCCAGTCGGATTCCTCGGTCTCTATTCCGGCAAGGGCGAGATCAAGGCCGCTCGAGCAGCGCATGCCGCCGCCATTCCCTTTTGTTTGTCGACCTTTTCCATCGCCTCGCTGGCCGATCTGCGCGCAAAGACGGACGGGCCGCTCCATTTCCAGCTCTACGTTCTTAATGACCGCTCGCTGTGTGAGGAATTTCTCGACTCGGCGGAGAAGGCTGGCGTCGATACTCTATTCGTCACGGTCGATACCGCCATAACCGGCATCCGCGAGCGTGACGTGCGCAACGGCTTTCGTTCTCTCACTCGCGTCACACCGGCGCTTCTTGCCCGTCTGCTGATGCGGCCCCGATGGCTAGCCGACATCGCCCTCACCGGTATGCCGTCGGTCAGGGCAATCGAGCACCGGCCAGAATTCGGCCGCGGCGCGCTGGAGCAGGCGGCCAATCTCTCGCGTCGAATCGACAAGACGCTGTCGTGGAAGGACATTGCCTTGTTGCGCGAGCGTTGGACGGGCAAGCTTGTGATCAAAGGAGTTCTCACACCCGAGGATGCTGTGTCCGCCCGCGACCTTGGCTGTGATGGCGTGGTGATTTCCAATCACGGCGGACGTCAGCTCGACGGGGCCTCGAGCACGATCCGCGCCCTGCCCGGCATCCGCGCTGCCGTCGGAAACGACTTCTGCCTGATGCTCGACGGCGGTATTCTTCGTGGCGCGGACGTCATCAAGGCGATTGCGCTCGGAGCTGACGGCGTAATGCTTGGCCGGGCATATGCCTACGGCCTCTCGGCCGCCGGCGAGGCGGGGGTCGCCGAGGTGATCGCCATCCTCGAGCGGGAGATTTCGATCAGCCTTGCGCTGATGGGCATTGCGTCCATCGATCAGCTGAAAGGCTCAGGGAGTTCCGCTGTCGTACGGTATGAGACTTGATAGGGCCTCGCAACTTCGACAGTGGTTGCTTCGCTAGACTCGGGAGTAGCAAAGCGCTCGATCCGTTGTTCTCCAGCGCTGATTCCCGGCCTGAACTGACCTCAATTTGGTATCTGGTACACGGCAACAGCGCCAAATAGTTGTTGAATAATCAACAAATTCGCACCGTCCGTCCAGTCGATCATCGGCGCAACGGAAAACACCGGGCCATTGGAATAATGCCCCTTTCCGTCTGCCACAGACATCCTGCCGCCTTGCGTGATTTTAAGCTCGATCTCGTTTCGCTACCGCCCCGCGCTCGACCGCAGCATGGTGAGCATAGCTCACGCGGGACGAGGGATTCTAGCGAAGAAATAGGACCAAGGCCAGCTTGGGCCGCCGCTTAAGCGGCAATGAGCAGGAGCACATAGGCAATGACGGTCACCATCAGCCCGCGGAAGGCGAAGGTCACGCAGCGATATTTTCCTCGGGCGATTGCCGAAAGAATATCGGCATTGTTCAGATACTCGTTGAAAAGATAGACCTCGTCCCGGCGCTGCGCTGCATCCCAGAAGCGATGGCGGTGCTTGCCCCATGACCCCCAGAACAGGGAGGTCGACTTGTTAACGTGGCGCGGCAGCACTGCGAGGATGGCCGATATGATTGAAAAGACCGAGGCCGCGGCAAGCAATCCCGAGAAAAGCATGCTCTGCTGGTACCCGTTCACATAGCGCTCCAAGGTAAATACGCTGCGAACCTCACTCGAACTAACCAAGAATGCGAGCATGAAAGTAAAAATATAGGCAGCTTTCTGATCTGAAATCTTGATCTGGTCGTAAAATATATCGTTAATTTTCTTTATGTGATCAAAATACTCTGCACCTATATCCTCTGTCGAGGGCCCACTCCTCATAAGCTCAGCCGCACTTTCAAAATCGGTCACGTTCTCAACTCCAGCCTAAAAGTGTTTCCGTGATATTACACTTCACAGCCAAAGCAATAGCGCGCATGCAGCGCATCTTGACTTTTCAACTTCATATAGACAAACGCATTAGACATGAGGGGAAAATTCATCAGTTCCATGTCCGCCGTTACGGCGTTGAGCGTGGCGTGCTGTCTTGGGCGGCCGGCAGCCGCTGAACCCGTACGCCGCGCGGCACCGGCTGCAGGCTCCGTGATCGACCGCAGGGTCGGCGAGGAAGTCCGGTTCGTCGACCTGTCCAACTGGCAGAATGTCGACCTTAACCAGGAGCTTTTGGGCGGCGACGTGCTGCGTACCAATGCCACCGGCCAACTCGCGGTCCTGTTCGCGGACCGCACGCAGGTACGCCTCGGCCGGAATTCGTCGCTGCAGGTCAAGCAGATGGCGCCGGCGGGCGATACGATCCTCAACCTCCAGTCCGGCACGATGTGGGCCCGCGCCCAGCGCGGCGGCTCGGGCCTGACCGTCCAGACACCGGCCGCAGCAGCTGCCATCCGCGGCACCGACTGGACGCTGACGGTCAAGGGAGACCAAACCTCGCTGATCGTGCTGGAAGGCCGCGTCGAGCTGAAGAACGAGCACGGTAGCGTCGAGGTCACGCAGGGCCAAGCGGCCGTCGCCACCATCGGACAGGCGCCCCGCAAGCTTGTCATCGTTGCGCCGGACGACCGCGAGCAGATGCTGTTCTACCTGACGCTGCGCGGCGGTTTCACCTTCATGCCCGCCTCGCCGCTTCCGGTCCAGAAGATGCGCAGCGAACGCAGCCGCATCGAAGCCAGGGCACCTGAGGCAAGAAGTGCGGAGGACTGGCTGACGCTTTCAGAGGTACAACTGTCACTCGACGGCCGGCAGAAGGCGCAGGAATCGCTGGCGAATGCGCGCATGTTCAAGCTTTCCGCCGCCCAGCGCGCTCGTGCCGACCTGATCGACGCCCTGATTGCCGGCGCCGAAAAGCGATATGACGAGGCAGCAAAATTGTTCTCGCGGGCTGAACGGGTGCTCGATCCGCAGCGCCGGAGCATCGCGGCCTATGGCAGCTATTATTCGCGTTCCCTGCGTGATCCCAGTCATGCCGAAAAGCCGCCGGCAAACGTCACGGGCCCCTATTCTGCCGTGATGAAGGCTTACACTTCAGGGTTCCTTGAGGACATCCCGGCCGCGATAGCGACGATGAAGCAGGCGGAAGCGCGATATCCCAACGATTCCACCCTGCCCGCCTTGCGCGCCCAGCTCGCGATGCTGATCAACGACCGAGTCCAGATGAAAGAGGCGATCGACCGATCGCTCTCGATCGACCCGACCGATCCCAATGCGTTGCAGGCCCGAGCCCGCATGCGCGCCGATTATGAAGGTAATCTCGATGGCGCGCTTATGGACCTGAACAATGCGATCAGTATCGCGCCGGGCTCGTCCAGCGCCTGGAACGACCTCGGCCTGCTCCAGGATGCCCGCGGTGCGACGCGCGAAGCGGAAGCCGCGCTCAAGAAGTCCATCGAGCTTGATCCAGACGATCCGGTTGGCCATGCAAATCTCGCGATCCTCTATCTCGACCAGTCGCGTATGAAAGAGGCCAAGCGCGAGATCGATTTGGCGCTTGCCGCCGACCCTGCCTTCAACATCGCCATTTTGGCACGCGGCCGCTATTATCTGCAGATGAACGAGAGGGAAAAAGCGGTCGATGACCTGCTCGCCTCCTCGACTGCCAACCCCGGCTATTCGCAGGCCCAGCTCATGCTCGCCGCCGGCCACTACGAGAATGGCGACCGCGAAGCCTCCAGTCAGGCGCTCGATAATGCCGATCGGCTGGACAAGAACGATCCTTCTGTCGCAGCATTCCGCGCAGCCGTCGCAATAGACGACTATGACTCAGATGGCGCGATGAAGAGTGCCCGTGAATATCTCAAGCGATCGCGCGCGCGGGGAGGATATTACGCCTCGCTTGGAGCCAACCAAAACGGCGGCTCGACGCTCAATGCAGCTTTTCGCCTCCAGGGTTTGGACGCCTGGGGTCAATACTACGGCGATGCGGTCTTCGATCCGTTTTCGGGCAGCAGCTATTTCGACCAGACTTTTCGTGGAAGCGTAAACCCGCTCGCCAATTCATTTCTTTATGGCGGGAACGTGGTCACCAACACCGCAAACGCGTCATCCTATTCATCCTTCATTCAAGGATTATTGTTTGATCCCCACATGCTTTCGGGTCGCTCGCGGTCGGCAAATCTTGCGCGCATGCCCTTCCTGGAAGGCTCGATTGGCGCTGGAACGACGCTGACGCAAGAAAGTGCGGGCTCGTTGGGTGAGGCTGAGATCCAGGGCTTTTCCAATGAACCCCGGCCCATCAGCTTCTTCGCAAATTTCCAGTGGGAAAAGACCTCTGACACGACACGCGAATACAATAACGGTGCGCTTGATTTAAACACCGATACGAAGCTTGTCGCCGGCAATGGCTACGTGACGGCATCGATAACTCCGGACGATCGTTTCGTCGCATTCCTCAATCATTCAGATTCAAAATACGATCTCGACATTCCGTCCAGAGCATTTCTGCCGCTGGTGCCAGGCCTCTACTATGGCCTTGATAACCAATTTACCATTGCCGGCGTCGGCTTGAGCCATACTTTCGGATATCGGAACGTCGTAAATTCAGCTTTCTTCTATTCATCAGTTGATTCTTCGATGGATCAAAACATTCTCGTTCCGCCACTAATTCCCGGTCTGTTTTCAAGCCTAATACTCACTAAGCAGGAAAATTACGTCGGCGCGATAAATCACACCTACGGTATGGACGACCTGACCTGGCGCTATGGGATCGAAGGAGGATGGATCGACACAGAAACGACCACGGGCGTTTCATTCGCTGGTATCCCTCTCGGTGAGGTCGAGGAACGCACCGGTACTCGCTATGGCAAGGTATACATCGATCTCCTTCACGAGACAACGCCCGATTTGACGGCGCAGTACGGGCTCTTCGGGACCTTTTACCAAGGCGACGAGGTAGACATTCAACGTCTCGAGCCCCGTATAGGAGTCGCTTGGTCGCCGGCGGTGGGCCATTGGCTGCGAGCCGGTTACTTGCGACAAGGCACGAACGGGACCACGCCGACCCTTGCCCCGGTCGGCATCGTCGGCCTGCAGCCTAACACATTCGGCACCGATCTTTCAGGGTATGCGGATACGTTCACTGTTCGATGGGATGCTGAATGGAATGATTGGTTGTTTACGGCTGTAGACTTCCAGCATCAGGAACTCCGCGACCTCTCAATCGACAACATCATTGCTCTGGAGAGCTTTGACACCCGCAAAGCGCGCGCAGATCGTGCTTCGTTTACAGCAAACGTTGCTTTGGGACATGGGTTTGGCTTGGCTGCGACATACGCCCTCAGCGATTCCGAAGATAACGATCCGTCGAGCGGCGGTTATGGACAAGAATTGCCATTCCTTCCAAGGCACTCGGGACAAATTGCCCTCACCTGGGTGAACGAAGCCAATGTGAAAGCTACGCTTGCGGCCAACTACGTCGGCGAACGCCATGGCGATCAGTCCGACGAGATTCTCGATGATTACTGGACGCTCGATGCAAATCTTGTCTGGGAGCCACTTGATAAGCGGTTCGCACTCGAAGCAGCAGCTTACAATCTGCTTGATGAGGATTTTGAGGTCGCCTCAGGATTCAATGGCTGGGGCCGCGTGTTCAAAGGCACGCTTGAAATTCGCTTCTGATGATCGCGGTCGCAGATACCGGGCGCAAAATACGCCAACCAGGCTGGCCGTTCAGCAGCCGACCGGTGCGGCTGGCGGTTCTGGTGCTTTTGACGCTGATTGCCATTTCGCTGCTATCGCGTCTGCCGGCCTGGTCGCTGCTGGAACTGCGGAGCTTCGATTATCTTTCGACCGTCGACGATCCGCTGCCGCCTGCTGATGCGCCGGTGATCGTGGCGATCGACGAGCCGTCGCTTGCGGAGATCAACGAGCAATGGCCCTGGCCGCGCAGCCTGCATGCCCGGCTGATCCGGCAGCTGCGCGCAGCGGGCGCCAAGACAATCGGCCTCGATATCATCATGGCCGAACAGTCTTCGCGAGAGGACGATGCCGCAATAACTGCGGCCGTTGGGCCGGACATTGTGCTTGCCGGCGACGAAACGCTGATCCAGACGCCGCAGGCCGACCAGTTGATCCGCGCCACGCCGATGCCGCAACTGACGGAAGCCGGCGCGAGAACCGGCATCGCTTCGATCGATCTCGGCGGCGACGGCGTCTTCCGCACCATCCCGCCCTATCAGGACGGCTTTGCCATCACCCTTGCGCAGGCAGCCGGGACGGCACCGGGCCGCCTGCCCGCCAACGCGCTCATTCAGTCATTCGGACCATCACGAAGTTACCCGACGGTTTCTTATTATCAGGCGCTGGACCCAGAGAACTTTCTGCCGAAGGATTTCTTCAAGGACCGCGTGGTACTCGTCGGGCTCAGCCTGCAGAATGCGCCGGAAATCGACAAAGGCGGTGCAGATGCCTTTGCCACGCCTTACACGGTCCATACCGGCAGACTGATCGCCGGCGTCGAAATCCAGGCGACGATCTATGACAACATCGTGCACCGTTATTCGATCGAGCTGGCGCGCCTTCCAGTGGTTGCCTTCGCCATTCTGATCGCCGCCATCCTCGCTGCAGCGACCGTCTGGAAATCCACGGGCTGGCCGACATCCGCCGCCACGGTTGTCTTCATCGGTGTCGCGGCGGCGCTGAGCTATGCCGGCATCCGCTTCGGCAATCTGTTCGTCTCGCCGCTGGGGCCGGTCGTAGCTTATGTGTCGGTCGCCTTCGGCCAGGCGGCATTCGATTTTGCCGAAGAGCGACGCAAGAAGAAGCAGATCACTCTCGCCTTCTCGCAATATATATCGCCCGATCTCGTCAAACGGCTTTCCGAGGATCCATCACAGCTGAAGCTCGGCGGCGAGCGGCGGACGCTATCGGTCCTGTTTTCGGACGTGCGCGGTTTCACGACGATTGCCGAAACGCTGAAGGACGATCCGGAGCAGCTCACCGGCCTCATCAACCGCCTCCTGACACCGCTTTCCGATGTCGTGATGGATCACGCCGGGACGATCGACAAGTATATGGGCGATTGCATCATGGCCTTCTGGAACGCGCCCCTCGACGATGCGGATCATGCGCTGCATGCCGTTGCGGCCTCGCTCGCGATGCAAGAAGCGATCGCAAGCCTGAACAGGCAGCTCGAGAAGGAGGCCAGGATAAACGGAACGCCGCTGCATGCGCTGAAAATGGGCGTCGGCATCAATACCGGCGAGTGCGTTGTAGGCAACATGGGCTCGCACCGGCGTTTCGATTATTCCTGTCTCGGGGACGCGGTCAATCTCGCCTCGCGCCTGGAGGGAGTCTCGAAAAATTATGGTGTCGCTCTGCTTCTCGGCGAGCAGACTGCAAAGCTTGTGGCAGACACCTATACCGTCGCCGAGCTCGACCGTGTCATGGTCAAAGGCAAGACGCTCCCCACGCCGGTTTTCACGGTGCTGCATCACGCAGATGCCGCGTCGCTGGCAGCGCACCAGGCTTTCGTCGAAATGAAATATGCGGGCAGGCTTTCGCCGAACGATCCCGTATTCGATACGCTGCCGCAGGCGATCCCCGAACTTGCGGCCTATTATCAGATCGTCCGCAGCGATGTCTCGGGCACGGAAGGATAATCGTACCGTTGCGCTTTCCCCGCTTGCGATTTTCCGTTTAAGATCGTCGGATTCGATAACAGCTAGAGCATCTCAATGTCAGCAAGAAGCCCCGCTACCGTCATTCCGCTTCCGCAGCCGGTTCTACTTCCCATCGAAGGCAGCAGCGACGTCTTTCCGGTACGCCGCGTCTATTGCGTCGGGCGCAACTATGCCGATCACGCAATCGAGATGGGGCACGACCCGAGCCGCGAGCCGCCGTTCTTCTTTCAAAAAAACGCTGACAACCTGCTGCCTCCCGGCAAGCCATTCCCCTATCCGTCCCTTTCCACTGATGTGCATTACGAGGCAGAATGCGTGATTGTGCTGAAATCCGGCGGCGGGAACATTCCCCTCAGCAGCGCGCTTGACTGCATCTATGGCTATGGCGTCGGCATCGATTTCACCCGCCGCGATCTGCAGGCCGAGGCAAAGAAGCTCGGCCGTCCCTGGGAAGTGGCAAAGGCCTTTGAATACTCGGCACCGGTTTCGGCAATCGTACCTGCAAGCCGCCTCGGCCATCCGGAGGCGGGCCGCATCTGGCTCGACCACAACGGCAAGCGCGTTCAGGACGGCGACATGAAGCAGATGATCTGGAAGATGCCGGAAATCATCGCTGAGCTCTCCAAGCTCTTCGTCCTGGCGCCCGGTGACGTCATCATGACCGGCACGCCGGCCGGTGTCGGCGCCGTCGAGAAAGGCGATCGCGTCGAATGCGGCATTGATGGTATCGCGACGCTTGCCGTAACAGTCGCCTGAGGAGATTGCCATGCCCGTTTACACGCTTGGGGGATTGTCGCCGAAATTGCCGCCGAGCGGGCTCTACTGGATTGCGCCTGACGCGCATGTAATCGGGCAGACGGAGCTTGGCGAAGGCGTCGGCATCTGGTTCGGGGCCGTGCTTCGCGGCGACAACGAGACGGTCACCGTCGGCAGCAACACCAATATCCAGGAAGGCGCGATGCTTCACACCGATCCGGGCTTTCCGGTGACGATCGGCCAAGGCTGCACCATCGGTCATCACGCGATCGTCCACGGCTGCACGATCGGCGACAATTCACTGATCGGCATGGGCGCAACCGTCTTGAACGGCGCGAAGATCGGAAACAACTGCCTTGTCGGTGCCAATGCCCTGGTGACGGAAGGCAAGGCATTTCCCGACGGTTCACTGATCGTCGGCTCGCCTGCCCGCGCGATACGGACACTCGATGAAAAGGCGATAGAGGGGCTCAGGCGCTCGGCGGAAAAATATGTCGCCAACTGGCAGCGCTTCGCCCGCGACTTGAAGCGGATCGACTAGCCGGCGAGGAATTGTACTAGGCGGCGCAGGTCTCGCAAAGACCGCGGATTTCGATCGTCGTCTTCTCCGCCTTGAACTTCTTGCCGCGGGTCCAGTTCATCAGCCGGTTATCGACGTCGTGATCGTGGAATTCCATAACATGGCCGCAGCTTTCGCAAATCGCGAAGGCAACGGTGCCGTGGCTGTGGCAATTCTCGTTCGGATGAGCGCAGACAACGAAGGAATTGATACTCTCCAGCCGATGCACGACGCCATATTCGAGCAGCTTCTCCAACGCACGGTAGACCTGCAGAGGGGCGCGGAACCCGTGGTCGCGCAACTTGTCGAGGATGGTATAGGCGCTGAGCGGGCCGTCGGCCTTTTCCAGCACGTCGAAGACCAGCGCCTGGTTCTTGGTCAGTTGAGGTGCGTTCATGAGCCTTGTCCTTGCGGTTCCTTGCGCCCCAGCCGCGGCAGCAGGCTGAAGATGAAGAGAATGAGTGCGGCAACCACGATCGACGGGCCTGACGGGGTATCGTAGGTGAGCGAGCCGAACAGGCCGCCGACGACGGCGGCAGCACCGATCAGAGACGCGAGAACGGCCATGAACTCCGGTGTCGACGAGAAACGGCGGGCCGCGGCCGCCGGGATGATCAGCAGCGACGTGATCAGCATTATGCCGACGATCTTCATGGCAATGGCGATGACGATCGCCATCAGGAGCATGAAAAAGAGCTTCGCCCGTTCCGGTTGCAGCCCCTCGGCTTCGGCAAGCTCGGGGTTGACGGTCGACGCCAACAGCGGACGCCAGAGCCAGGCGATTGCAGCGACGACGAAGAAGCCGCCGCCCCAGATCAACGCGATATCGCTTTTCGCGACGGCGAGGATATCGCCGAAAAGGAAGGCGATGAGGTCGATGCGCACCCAACTCATGAAGGCGACCATGACGAGCCCGATCGCCAGCGTCGCGTGCGACAAGATGCCGAGCAGCGCATCGGCCGACAGCGCCTGCCGCTTCTGCAAGAAGAGCAACAGGATCGAAACTGTCGCCGCAACAGCAAAGACGGCTAACGTCAGGTTGAACTCAAAGAGCAGCGACAGCGCAACACCAAGCAGCGCGGAATGAGCGATCGTATCGCCGAAATAGGCCATGCGCCGCCAGATGATGAAGCAGCCGAGCGGCCCGGTTGTGAGCGCCAGGCCGACACCGGCAAGGATCGCGCGGACGAAGAAATCGTCAAGCATGGCGCTCTCCCGCATGATGGTGGCGCTCGTCATCGAAGTGATCGTGATCGTGGTGATGGCCGTCGTCGGGATGGCAATGATCCGTCACCGAACCATCTGAATGCAGCACGCGGCCGTCCGGCAGATGCGTGTGGTCGTGGTGGTGGCTGTAAACGGCGAGCGTCTTTGCCGCACGGGTGCCGAAGAGTCGCACATATTCCGGGCTCTGGCTGACCGTCTCCGGCGTGCCACGGCAGCAGACATGGCCATTGAGGCAAATGACCGTATCGGTCTCCGCCATGACGACATGGAGATCATGCGAGATCAAGAGGATTCCGCAGCCGGTGGAATTACGGATCTGCTTGATGAGATCGTATAGCGCGATCTCGCCGGAGAAATCGACGCCCTGAACCGGTTCATCCAGCACGAGCAGATCGGGCTTGCGGGCGATGGCACGCGCCATCAGCGCCCGCTGGAACTCGCCGCCGGAAAGGTGCTGCACCTCGGCATTCAGCATATGAGCCATGCCGGCGGCCTCGAGCGCGGCCATCATCTCGCCTTCGGGAAGCGAGCCGGTCAGTGTCATGAGGCGCCGGACGGTGAGCGGCAGCGTCCAGTCGATCGCAAGCTTCTGCGGCACGTAGCCGACCTTGAGGCTGCTTGCTCGCTCCACCTTGCCCTCATCTGGCTTCAAAATGCCGATCGCCGCCTTGGCGCTTGTCGATTTTCCGGAGCCGTTCGGGCCGATCAGGGTGACGATCTCGCCGCGTGAAATCGAAAAATCCACGCCCCGGACGAGCCAGCGGCCATCCCGCCGGACACCCACATTGTGGAGAGAGACCAGCGGCTCCGAAGCAGGGTTTGCGGGAGATAACATCATTTTTCCGACAGTGCTGTTGCCTCATGCTATCGCACACGTTATAGCATTACGCAATTGATGTAATAACATTACAACTGAATTCAAGCGGAGCGTGAACATGAAAATGGCTATCGGCCTTTCCCTGGCGATCTCGGCAGTCCTGCTGGCCGGCGCATCCAAGGCGGCGGATGCACCGGCTGTCGTAACCTCGATCAAGCCGATCCATTCGCTGGTTTCGGCAATCATGCAGGGCATCGGGACGCCCGAACTCATCGTCGATGGCCCCGCCTCACCGCATACCTACAATCTCAAGCCGTCGGACGCGAGCGCACTGCAGAGCGCCAAGGTGATCTTCTGGGTTGGTCCCGGCCTCGAAGCGTTCCTCGAAAAGCCGCTGGAATCGCTGGGCTCCGGCGCCAGCATCGCCGAGCTGGAGGATGCGCCAGGCCTCGTGAAGCTGAAGTTCCGCGAAGGCGGCGCCTTCGAACCGCACGGTGATGGCGACGAGGCGGAAGCCGGACATAAGCATGAAGAGGCCGGGCACGATCATGACACGCATGCGCAAGACGATCACGCTCACGGCGAATTTGACACGCACCTCTGGCTCGACCCGATGAACGCCAAGGCCATGGCTGCGCAAATCACCACGACGCTGGTGGCCGCCGATCCCGCCAACGCGCTGACCTACCAGGCCAATGCCAAGGCCCTCGACGGAAAGATCGATGCGCTCGACCAGGAAATTACCGGCATCATTGCCCCGGTGAAGGACAGGCCTTTCATCGTCTTTCACGACGCCTATCAGTATTTCGAGCACCGTTATGGCGTCCGCGTCGCTGGCTCCATTACGGTGAGCCCGGAAAACATGCCCGGCGCCGAGCGCGTATCGGAGATCCACAAAAAGGTTGCCGACCTCAGCGCCACCTGCGTCTTCGCCGAACCGCAGTTCGAGCCGCGCCTGGTCGGCGTCGTCATCGAAGGAACCAATGCGAAAGCCGGCGTGCTCGACCCGGAGGCAGCAACGCTGGAGGCAGGTCCCGATCTTTATTTCACAATGATGCGCGGCATCGCCAACAGCTTGAAGGATTGCCTTTCGCGCGAAAGCTGAGCCGCAAAGGCGAGCGTTTATGCTCGCCTTCTTCGCAAGGTGGCCACTGCGCACAGCATGACGGCGATGAACTCAGGCCGCTTCGCTGCATCTTTAAGGAGCGTGAACCGTTGCCGCCGATCGAGGGACTGAGCGAACCCACGGACAATGAGGCTGCGTCCCGGGGAGTCTCGCCAGGGAAGATACTGCTATCTGCCGCGCAAAAGCTGCGTTGGAAACGGAAAGCCGCCTGAGAAATCGCGCCCGGCCCTCAATCTCAAGGACGCGGCATTCAACGGTTTTCAGATCGAGTAAAGCGCAATCGGCTTCTCAAAGCCCTTCAAGCGATATGCCCGACCTTTGCTGTCGGCCGTTTGGCTCTGCGCCCGCTCGCAAACGGCCTTGGTGACGAGAATCCGCCCTGCGTCAGCAACCGACTGCGCGCGAGCAGCCGTATTCACAACAGTTCCAATCGCAGTCAGATCGCGATGCGATCGGCCGAACTCTCCGAAGCTGGCCTCGCCGGAATCGATGCCTATACCAACACCGAATTCACTTCCGTCCAGGCCGGCACCTTCAGCGATGTGACGTTCACGACGCAACTGGCAGCGGCGCTGAATCTCCCGGGCAGCGAGCACAGCACGTGCGGCGTGGTCCTGGTGGTGGATCGGAAAGTTGAATATAGCCATGATGGCGTCCCCGACCGTCTTGTTGAGAAGGCCGTCATATTCCCAAATTGCTGTGGCGCATTCATCGTAGAAATCATCCAGCAGCGAGGAGACAATATCTGCCGACAGCGACTGCGAAAGCGTCGTATAGCCTCTCAGATCTGCAAAAAGTACGGATACATCAACATTAATCTTGCGGGCTTTCATCACGCGCGTGAACATAAGTTCGCAAATCGTGCAGGTGTTCGGATTCATCCGGCTCGGCCGTATGCCGAAGGCGCGGAAGGGAATGGAAGCCAGTCCGTGCAAGGGCACCGGGAGACGCATCTGCTGCCAGCAGCCCTTGCAAATCCTGGATTGAGAAAACGACATCTTGCCGCCGCCCTGTTTGCGTGCCGTTTTGCGACTTTCGCACATCCGGGCCAGAAAATCTTCAAAAAAGCCCGTATTTGCGTTGTAACGGCGACCGCGCGCAGACATGGGATGTCGGATTCTCGTCGAGCCACTCGTCTTCAAGACACCAGACGTGGAGAACAGCGATGACTATTACGATTACGGCCTTTGAACGGTCGCCCGATAGAGGCAAGGGACTGGCGCGCGACATGCGCGTTCGCTGGGCGCTCGAAGAAGTTGGCGAGCCTTACGAAGTTCGCCTGCTTTCGTTTAAAGCGTTGAAGAAACCCGCGCATCTCGCGCTACATCCTTTCGGGCAGATCCCGACCTATGAAGAAGGCGATCTCGCCCTGTTCGAGTCGGGGGCAATCGTGTTCCATATCGCGGAGTGCCATGCAGGTTTGCTGCCAGACGATGCGAATGCCCGGGCACGGGCGATCACATGGATGTTCGCGGCGCTCAATACGGTCGAAACGCCGATCTTCGACCGCGCCCTCTCCAAGATTCTCGAGCGCGACGAGCCTTGGTACGAGCAACGTCTGCGTGTGCTCGAAGACAGCATTCGGAAGCGGCTGGGCGGCCTTTCCAGTCGTCTTGGCGATGCCGCCTGGCTGGACGGCGAGTTCAGCGCCGGTGACCTTCTGATGGTGTCGGTGCTGCTCAGGTTGAAAGGATCCGGTATACTGGAGGAATATCCGAACCTTTTCGCCTATGTCGCCCGCGGTGAAGCGCGGCCCGCATACAAGCGTGCTTTCGCCGCTCAGTTGGCGGTCTTCACTGCCGCATCGACCGGCTGACAAAGATCGGCTCCCAGGCAATCATGCGTCGTTCGCTCAGCCATGGGTCCTCATGCCAAAGCAATCGGCGTAATCAGGAAGGAAACGGAAAGCAGAGTTGTGAATATCTTCTTCATCGGGTGAACCTCATGTTTGCACGCCGAAGCTAATTTCACGAAGGTGAACCAAAGCTGAAGATAAAATTAAACTTTTCTAATAAAAACCGCCACTTGCAAGTTTATTCTTATATATTAGTTTCGCTTTTTGATCCGCATTTCAAGCCTCGCTGAAGATCAAAGCCATGTTGACGACGTCGATATAGCGGCCGTCGATCCGAACGGCGTCCTTGCTCACGCCCTCGCTGACGAAGCCAGCCTTCTCGTAAAGACGGATTGCGCGGGCGTTGTCGGCATGGACGCTGAGCTCCACCCGTATGATGTTGTATTCCCTTGCCTGCTTGAGCGTTGTCTCCATGAGGCGCGAGCCGATGCCCTGTCCGCGATGGGCAGAGATGATGCCCATGCCGAGCGATCCCCGGTGGGCATGCGACGGAAAGGAATGTCGCCGGATATCGCACCACCCCACGACTTCACCGTCCCTCACGGCGACAAATTGCGGATGCTTGTTCTCGATCATGTCGAGCACGAATTCCCGTGTGCCTTCGAGCGGAGGAGCCTCAAGGAAGGTGAGATACCTTCGCTCACGCGAAACAACGTCGAGAGCCTGGTGATAGCTCTCGATGTGTCGCACGGCGATCGGTTCGATCACGATAGCCATTTTCAAAGCTCTTCATAACTGAACCAGTCGAAATCGGCTGTCTTGGCGCGGCCCGATGTGTCGAAGGCGAAGACGCCGGCGAAGGCACCGGTGAAGGAGCCGTGCTCTCCGCGGCCACCCTCGTCGGAGACGACGCCGGCATCGAGAACCGCGCCGATCGGCTGCCAGGCGCCCTTTCCTTCCGTCTGCCAGAAGAACTGCAGGTCGTTGTCGCGGATTTCCATGGAAAGCTGCACGCGGCCTTCCGCTGGAAGGGCGACGCCGCTGCCAGCCGGAAAGCTCAGTCGACCGTTTGGATAATCCCCGTTGCAGGAAAGGATGGTGACGCAGCGGCCGAGTTTCTCGTGCAGCGTCACGCCTATGGCATGCAACTTGTGGCGATTGTAGTAATGCGTCAGGCCGGCGACCTGCTGGTAGGTGTCCGGGTCGAACTCCACAACAGTCTCGGCGCGGAAACTGTGATGCTCCTGGCGGCGGGCGACGAGCGCCTGCTCGAACCATGAGCCGATGCTTTCGCGGGCGATGAGGCGCAGATGGCCGGGGCGCGCCGTGAGATCGAAGATGCGCTGCGGCTTCGGCGTGCGCAGCCACTGGAAATCCGCAGGTAACGTGCCGCCATCGAAACTGTATTCGGTGCGAATGGGTTTTTCGGTGCTAACTGCACCCTTGGGACCCGGAACTTCGACATCGGGCACCGTCGTGCCGTTTTCGAGGTAGAGCCAGTCGTCCGCCTTCCACACGCATTTCTGGAGATTGGTTTCGCGGCCAAGCGTGCAGCGGCGCTTCGGCGGGAGCGGCCGCCCGCAGAGATGGGTGTGATAGACTTGCCCATCGGGCGTCTCGACATACTGCCCGTGCCCTGCCCGCTGCAGAACGGCTTCCGGATTGTCCTTGGAAGTGATGAGATGGATATTCGGATGCATCTCGTAGGAACCGGCAATGTTGCGCGAACGCGCCATGGTGACCGCATGATCATAGCCCGTGCCGCCTTCGGCGGTCGTTAGATAATAGTAGCCGTTGCGCTTGAAGAGATGCGGGCCCTCGACGAGGCCGAGCGGGCTGCCGGCGAAAATGTTTCTGATCGGACCCTTCAGCGCCTTCGTCACCGGATCCCATTCCTGCAGCAGGATGCCATCGAAGGCTGGATGCTTGGGCGCACCGCCATAGCTTTCCGTGCGGTGGTTCCACTGCATGTTGAGAAACCACTTGCGGCCATCGTCGTCATGGAAGAGCGAGGGGTCGAAACCGGAGGAGTTGACGTAGACCGGATCAGACCAGCGGGCCTCGATTGTCGGCGAGGTGACAATGTAGTTGTGCGCGTCCTTGAAGTTGCCGTCGAAGCGCTTGACGTCTGTATACACCAGCCAGAACTGCCCATCGGCATAGGAAAGACACGGCGCCCATACGCCGCAGCTATCAGGATTGCCGCGCATGTCGAGCTGCGATTGGCGCTCCAGCGGACGGCGCACCAGTGTCCAGTTCACCAGATCGCGCGAATGATGGATCTGCACGCCCGGATACCATTCGAAGGTCGATGTCGCGATGTAATAATCGTCGCCGACGCGGCAGATAGACGGATCGGGATTGAAGCCCGGCAGAACGGGGTTGCGGATCATAACGGCTGCTCCTCCGGATAGCCGCAGACTGCGGCACGTACATCAGACTGAATGAGAAACGCCCCGGCAGTTATGGCCGGGCGTTCTTGCGCTTATTCTCGCTCTGCCGATTTCGCCCAGAGATTGACGTCGGCCCCACGGGCATAGACGTCGATCTCTTTCAGCTCATCCGCCGTAAACTCAAGATTGTCGAGCGCCTTGACGCAATCGACGATCTGCGATGAGCGGCTGGCGCCGATCAGCGCCGACGTCACCCGGCCGCCGCGCAATACCCATGCGATAGCCATCTGCGCTAGCGTCTGTCCGCGGCGTTCGGCGATGCTATTCAGCTTGCGGATGTTTTCGACGATCGACGGGCGGATGAAATCCCGCTTCAGAAAGTGGTTTAGCGCCGCACGGCTGTCTTCCGGGATGCCGGCGAGATACTTGGTCGTCAACATGCCCTGCGCCAGCGGTGAAAAGACGATCGATCCCATACCGACCTTGTCCAGCGTGTCGAGCAGCTTGTCGTCCTCAACCCAGCGGTTGAGCATGGAATAGCTTGGCTGGTGGATGAGGCACGGCGTACCGAGATCCTTGAGGATCGCGGCTGCCTCCTGGGTGCGCTGGGAATTGTAAGAGGAGATGCCGACATAGAGCGCCCGGCCGGAGCGCACGATATAGTCGAGCGCGCCGCACGTCTCTTCGAGAGGCGTATCCGGATCGAACCGGTGAGAATAGAAGATATCGACGTAGTTGAGGCCCATCCGCTTCAGGCTCTGGTCGCAGGAAGCGATCAGATACTTGCGGCTACCCCACTCGCCATAAGGACCCGGCCACATATCGTAGCCTGCCTTCGACGAGACGATGAGTTCGTCCCGCAGGCCTGCGAATTCGGTGCGAAGGATTTCGCCGAAGGCGGTTTCGGCCGAACCTGGAGGCGGGCCGTAATTATTTGCAAGGTCGAAGTGAGTGATGCCGAGATCGAAGGCAGTGCGGCACATGTCGATCTTGCGATCATGCGGCGTGTCACCGCCGAAATTGTGCCAGAGACCGAGGGAGACGGCAGGAAGCCTCAGGCCGGAGTGGCCCGTGCGGTTGTACTTCATCTTCGAATAGCGGTCGGAAGCCGGTTGCCAGCTCATCGTACTGATCCTTTGGAAGAGTGCGCGCGGGCGGGAAAAGCCCGCGCGAAAAATATCCCTTTGGAGGCCTACTTCAAGAGTGCCTGAGCCTCTTCGATGCCAAGCGCGGCGGGCTGTGTGCAGGTCGTCGTGAGTTCCACGAACCTCCCCTCCTCGCCCGATTTCAGGATCGAAGTCATGACGTCGACGCCATGCAGCGTGCGCTCCAGAGAGCAGCGGGCATCGCGGCCTTCGATCAGCGCCGCGACCATATCGGCAAGACCTGCCGTGCGGTAGTTGGCGCGCGGGCCCTGCGGGCTGTCCTGGTTGAACTTGCCGAAGGGATGTTCCCACGCTTCAAGCGGCTTGATGTCCTTGTCGCGGCCGCTGGCCTCGACGACGCCGCCGAAGAAATTCGGGTCCGGCACGAAAAGGGTGCCATCGGTGCCGTAGAGCTCCATGTTGGCATGGCGGTGCGACCAGACATCCCAGCTCGCCGTCAACGTCACCGTCGCACCGCTGACGAATTCAAGCAGTGCCTGGACCGTCGTCGGCGTCTTGACCGGAATCGTCTCGCCGTGGCGTGGCTGGCTGGTGATTGTGCGTGTCTCCGAAGCCATCGAGGTGATCGCGCCGACGCGCTTGACCGGGCCGATGAAATTGATGAGGTTGGCGATGTAGTACGGTCCCATGTCGAGGATGGGACCCCCGCCCGGCAGGAAGAAGAAGTCCGGGTTCGGATGCCACATCTCCATGCCCGGCCCCATGACATAGCAGGCGCCGGAGGTGATGCGCCCGATGCCGCCCTCGTCCACATATTTGCGGGCAAGCTGGTGCGCACCGCCGAGAAAGGTGTCCGGCGCGCAGCCGACGGAGAGCTTCTTCTCCTTGGCGATGCGCCGCAGATCCTCGCCCTGTTCCAGCGTCAGCACGAGCGGCTTTTCGGAGAAGACGTGCTTGCCAGCCTCCAGCGCCGCCTTCGAGACCGGATAATGCGCGTCAGGGATGGTGAGGTTCACAACGACGTCGATCTCCTCATTGGCAAGAAGCTGCTCGATGGTCTGCGCGGTAACGCCGAATTCCTTGGCGCGAAGCTCGGCTGCCTGCACATTGATGTCGGCGCAGGCCAGGATTTTCAGGCCCTTGAAGAGGGGCGTGAGCGAAAGGTAAGTGGTGGAGATGTTGCCGCATCCGATGATGCCGACGCCAAGTTCCTTGGTCATGGTCTGCCTCAGTAGGTCTTGAAGGATGCGATCGAGCGGGTGATCAGGCGATCGATGTCGCGCGGATTGTCGTGCTCGACGACGAAGTGCTTGACCCTGGTGCCCTCGAGCGCCGCGATCAGCTTCGGCCAGGCAAGCGTGCCGTGACCCACGTCGGCCCAGCCGTCCTCGTCCTTGTTCTCGCCGGCCGGCGCGATGTCCTTGACGTGTACGGCAGTGATGCGCGAGCCGAGCTTGTCGATCCAGGCGAACGGGTCGGCTCCACCGCGGACGACCCAGGCGATATCGGCTTCCCACGAAATGTCGGGCGCACCTTCGAAGATGCGCTCGATCGGCAGCGAGCCGTCGGCAAGCTTCACGAATTCGAAGTCGTGATTGTGCCAGCCGAATTCGTAGCCGGCGTCCTTATAGGGCTTGGCCATTTCCTGCAGGCGCTTGCCAAACGCAAGCCAGCCGGCGCCGTCCGCCGGACGCTGGTCGGCGGCAAGGTGCGGCGCGTAGATCGAATCCATGCCGAGCGTCTTTGCGATGTTCAGCGATTTCTCGACTTCGCCGTCAAGGAAATCCGGGCTGAAATGGCCCGTTGCCATCGTGAGGCCGTTCTTGTCGAGATCGGCGCGCAGGCCCTTCAAATCAGCGTCGTCGAGGTCGGCGTAGATACCGCCGAAGCCTTCGACCTCCGAATAACCGGCCCTGCCGAGCTTTTCGAAGATTGCCGAATAGGGCTGGAAATTGCGGGCGCTATAAAGCTGGAAACTCAGTTTCGTCATCACTTTCTCCTCGGGCCTCGTGCCCTTTCTCAAAATCAATCTGCCGACTGGCAGGAATGCAGGTCGTAGAATCGGAACTCCGGAAGCTCGCCGTCTTGGAGCGGCTTTGCCGGGGTGAAGAGGATGCGCCGGGTTTCGCCAGCTGCCAGATCGAAGACATTGTCGGAGTATTTGCCGTCGGTCTCGGTCTCGATCATCACGAACAGCGCCAGTCCCCTGGCGGTGACATTGAGGCAAACCGAGCCGTCTTCCTCAGCATATTCGCGGGTCACCTGGAGACCGGCAGGCTCCAATTCGAGTGCCTTGTAGGTGCCGTGGGCGTAGTGCCCCTCACCGCCCATGCCGTTTGACGCCGTGAAGCGCCAGGCAAGCAGCGTACCCTCGGGGATATCCGAGACATCGATCGCCGTTGCCGTCACGGCAGCCTCCGGCGTGCAGACCGCTTGGGCGTCCTTCAGGTGCTTGCGCTCGCCCTTCATCGTCACAACGGAAATCGAAAGATCGGCGCTGACCTGCGAAAGCGTGTCGTTGACCAGCGAGAAACGGATCGTTTTGCCGTCCTCCGACGGAATGGCGGCCACGGCGACCGGCTGGAAGAAGCGCTTGACGAGATAGTGCATCGCCTTCCAGCGCCCGCCGTAGTCGAGGCTCGACCAGGACGCGACCGGCCAGGTGTCGTTGAGCTGCCAGTAGATCGTGCCCATGCAATGGGGCTTGAGCGACCGCCAGTATTCCACCGCCGTCTTGATCGCCAGTCCCTGCTGGATCTGGCTGAGATAAACGAAATTCGCAAAGTCCTTGGGGAAGCGAAAGTAGCGGAACATCGTGCCCGCGATTCGCTCATTGCCGCCGGCATTCTTCTGATGCAACTCCATCACCGGCGACGCGACGTTCATGTCCTTGTGGTCGGCATAGGTCTTGATGACCGGCATAGAGGTATAGGACTGGAAACCGAATTCGGAGCAGAAACGCGGCCGCACCGAGCGATAATTGTCGAACGACTTGTTTTCGTGCCAGACCGACCAGTAGTGCATGTCGCCGGAGCCATCGGCGTGCCAGGCGTCACCGAAATCAAGATAGCCGGAGGACGGGCTCGACGGCCACCAGATCGCACCTGGAGCCGCCTTCTTCATCGCCTGCTCGATCGTGCGGTTCAGTCGATCATAGGAGACGAGATAGCGGTCGCGGTCTCTCTTCGGCTCGTCGAACCAGGTGAGCGCACCGACCAGTTCGTTGTCGCCGCACCAGAGTGCGATCGAAGGATGCGAGGCGAGCCGCTTGACCTGGTAGTCGACTTCGAGCGCGACATTGTCGAGGAAGTCTTCTGTCGAGGGGTAGAGGTTGCAGGCAAACATGGAATCCTGCCAGACCATGAGGCCGAGCCGGTCGCACAGGTCATAGAACCAGTCGTGCTCGTAAAAGCCCCCACCCCACACGCGGATCATGTTCATGTTCGCAGCTTTTGCCGACTGCAACAGGTCCTCCGTCTTCTCTTCCGACGACAGCGAAAACAGTGCATCCGCCGGAATCCAGTTCGCACCGCGGCAGAAGATTTCGCGGTCGTTGACCCTGAAAGCGAAGCGGCTTCCGGCCGCATCCGGCGTGGTAACGAGTTCGACGGTACGAAGGCCGATCTGCTTTGTCACCACTTCGGACGGCAAATCGACGGTCAGCGCATAAAGCGCCTGCTCGCCGCTGCCGGAGGGCCACCAGAGGCGCGGTTTCTCGACATAAAAGATATGATTGACCACCGTCTCGCCGGCATTGACACCGACATCCAGTCGAACACGCTCACCGTCGAGCGCGAAATGCATCGGCACGATGCCCGGCTCCTTCGCAAAGAGCGTTGCTGTAACCTGCAGTTCGACGCTGCCGTTAAGGCTATGCCCCTGGCGCGTCGTGACGTGCTCGATGCGCGCAGTCTCGAGCTTCTTCAATGCGATCTTGCCGTAAAGCCCGAGCGGTGCGATCGCGATGTTCCAGTCCCAGCCGAAATGGCATTGCGGCTTGCGCAGCATATTGCCGTTGGCGATCGGCGAGTTGCCCTGGTGATAGGGTACGTAGAAAGGCTGCCTGCCCTGCCGCTCTGCGCCCGCGGCAATGCTCGAATGCAGCACGACGCGAATCGTGTTTTCGCCTGCCTTCAGCATGCTCGAAACGTCTGGCCGGTAGCGGCGAAAGCAATTGTCGGCCGAGAGCACTGCGAACCCGTTGACGAAGACCGTGGCAACGGTATCGAGGTAATCGATGTCGAGATACCAGTCGCCTTCGGCATCCTCGAGCTGGAAGGCTCGCTCGAGCACCCAATCTCGATGCGCGACCCACTGCACCTGCTCTTCATTGCGGCCGAAATACGGATCCGCAATGAGCCTTGCAGCGTGAAGCGCCGTATGGACGTCGCCCGGAAGCGTGATCGATGTGGTGACATCGCCTTCAGCGGAGGCAAGTCGCCAGGAGCCGGAAAGATCGATGGACGAAGTGTTGGACGTGGTCATTTTCTGATCTCGAACATTGGAACGAGGAATGCCCTCGCTCGCCCAGGAGCACTTTCTGCCCCTCACCCTATCCCTCACCCCGCCCGCGAGAAGAGGAAGTTTGCCGAGCGCAGCGTTGCGATCGGGAAGGCGCTGCGGCTGTCTGTGGGCAGAAGGAGCCGACAGGCATGAGGGTACCTCCCTCGCCCACCGCACGCTCGCCGTCTCCTAAATTCTCTCCTCCGTCGCAGCATCGAAGAGCGATGCCAGCGACATGTCGAAGCTGAGCTTCACCGGTGTTCCCACCTTGAATCGACGCGCGCCGTTGATGCGCACCGACATCGTGTGGCCGGCGTGCTTCAGCCAGAGGAGGTTGTCGGCCCCCATCGGCTCCTCGATGTCGACGGTCGCATCATGCACTTCGGGGCCGAGATTTTCATCGACCTTGATGTGCTCCGGGCGCACGCCGAGCACCACCTTGCGGCCCGACTGCAACGGTTGAGCCGCGTCATAGCCTTCGAGCGAGAAGCTGACGCCGTTTGATCTGAAGACCGTCTTGTCGCTGTTCTTGGTCAATTCGCCGTGCAGGAAGTTCATCGATGGCGAGCCGATGAAGCCAGCGACAAAGAGATTGCGCGGCCTGTTGTAGATGGTCGTCGGATCGTCGAGCTGCTGAATGATGCCGCTTTTCATGATCGCGATGCGGTCTGCCAGCGTCAGCGCCTCGATCTGATCGTGGGTGACGTAGATCATCGTGTTTTTCAGCGACTGGTGCAGGCGCTTGATCTCCACACGCAGTTCCGAACGCAGCTTGGCATCGAGATTGGACAGCGGCTCGTCGAACAGGAACACATCGACATCACGCACGAGGGCGCGGCCGATTGCCACGCGCTGGCGCTGGCCCCCGGACAGTTCGGCGGGCCTGCGCTTCAAGAGCGGCTGGATCTGCAGGATCTCGGAGGCGCGCGCCACGCGCTTGTCGATCTCGGCCTGCGGCACCTTTGCAACCCGAAGTCCGAAGGACAGGTTCTTTTCGACGCTCATCTGCGGATAGAGCGCATAGGACTGGAACACCATACCGATGCCGCGATCCTTGGGCTCTTCCCAGGTAACGTTCTTGCCCTTGATGAAGATCTGTCCCGCGGATGCATCAAGCAACCCGGCGATGCAGTTGAGCAGCGTGGACTTGCCGCAGCCGGACGAGCCGAGCAGGACCAGGAATTCGCCGTCGTTAATGTCGAGGTTCAGATCCTTGAGGACGCTGACGGCGCCGAAATTCAGCGACAGATCCTTGATGGAAACGCTTGTGTTCATGATCAACCTTTCACTGCGCCAGCGGCGATACCGCGGACGAAGAGACGTCCGGACACGAAATAGACGATAAGCGGCACCGCGCCGGTGAGTAGCGTTGCAGCCATGTTGACGTTGTATTCCTTCACGCCCTGGACGGCGTTGACGATGTTGTTGAGCTGTACCGTCATCGGGAAATTCTGGTTGCCGGCAAAGATCACGCCGAACAGGAAGTCGTTCCAGATGCCCGTGATCTGGATGATCATCGAAACGACGAAGATCGGCAGCGACATCGGCAGCATGATGCGGAAGAACACCTGCCAGAACCCTGCCCCATCCACACGCGCAGCCTTGAAGAGTTCGGGGGGCAGCGATGCGAAATAATTTCGAAAAAGCAGCGTGTTGATCGGCATGCCGAAGATCGTGTGAACCAGGACGACGGCCCAGATCGTCGAGAAGATGCCGAGCTCGCGCATGATGATGACGAGCGGATAGAGCATGACCTGATAGGGTATGAAAGCGCCGAAAAGCAGGATCGTAAAGAAGACTTCCGAACCTTTGAAACGCCAGTAGGACAGGCCGTAGCCATTCACCGAGGCAATCGCCACGGAAATAATGACGCTCGGAATGGTGATCTTGACCGATTTCCAGAAGCCGACGCTGATGCCGGAGCAATCAAGGCCCGTACAGGCCTGACTCCATGCCTTGACCCAGGGCTCGAAGGTGATCTGCACCGGCGGAGCGAAGATGTTGCCCATGCGGATTTCTGTCATGTCCTTGAGGGAGGTCACGACCATCACGTAGAGCGGTAGGAGATAATAAAGCGCGGCGACAGTAAGGATGCTGTAGAGGATTATGGTCGAAGGCGCGAACATGCGACGAGGTCTTGCGCCTGCCGGCTCGACGACGCCGGCGATGTTGTTGGTGGTGGTGGCTATGGCCATGATCGTGCTCCCTCAGGATCGCTTCTGGCGGAACTCGGCGAGAGCCCACGGAACCAGGATGATGAAGACGGTGACGAGCATCACAGTCGAAGCCGCGAGGCCCTGCCCGAGATTGGCGCGCTCGAACATGAACGAATAGACGTATTTGGCAGGCACTTCCGAAGCAAATCCGGGTCCGCCCTGCGTCATCGCGACGACTAGGTCATAGACGCGCACGATGCCGGAAGCGACGATCACCAGCGTGGTGACGAAGACGCCGCGCATCATCGGAATGATGATGAACAGGTATGTGCGCCACGCCGGAATGCCGTCGACGCGCGCCGCCTTCCAGATTTCGGAATCGATGCCGCGCAGACCGGCAAGCATCAACACCATGACCAGCCCCGTCCCCTGCCACAGGCCGGCGATGACGAGCGCATAGATGACGGTGTTCTTGTCGCCGAGCAGCGCGAGGCTGCCTCCCGGAAGGCCGAGATCGTTCAAAACCTTCGGCACGCCGAGGCCGGGGTCGAGAATCCACTGCCAGACGAGCCCCGTCACGATGAACGACAAGGCGAACGGGTAGAGAAAGATCGTGCGGAAGGTGTTCTCGAACCTGATCTTCTGGTCGATGAGAACAGCCAGCACGAAGCCGATGATGAAGACGAATGTCAGGACGCAGACGCCGTAGGTGGCAAGATTGAGAAGCGACTGGTTCCACCGTGAATTACCGAAGAGCCGGCTGTACTGATCAAAGCCCACGAAATCGCTCGTCGGCAGCAGCCGCGATGACGTGAACGAGTAGAATACGGTCCAGAGCGTGCAACCGATGAAAATCACGATGACGGTCAGCATCATAGGGATTGCTGCGACCTTCGCATTGAGGTTGCGCAATAGGCCAAACGGCCGGCCGGCATGAGCCATCAATACCTCCTGTTGGCGGTCAGGAGCGCGACCAGACTGGATAGCTGTCCGCTCGCGCGCCCATAAAACCGTCTCAAGTACGAGAGCCTCTGTGGCCTTACTGGGCCTGCGAGATGATGTCGGCCTGACGATCGATCGCATCGTCCACAGACATCTTGGAGCTGAAGAATTCGAGCGCGAGATCCTGCAGCTGACCCTGAGTATCGGAATCGAGCATCTGCTCGGTCGAAGGCAGAACGTTGTTAAGGTCCGACAGGATTTCGATTCCCTTCTTCATGCAGGCGTTTGCGGCTTCGAGATCGACGTCGCCGCGAACCGGAAGCGAACCCTTGACCAGATTGAACTTGACCTGAACTTCCTTGGAAAGAAGCATCTTGGCGAGTTCAAGCTGCGCCTTGGTAATTTCTGGATTGCTGTTCTTCGGGAAATAGAAGGCGTCGCCGCCCGTATCGAGCTGCGCATTGAAGCCGAGACCCGGCAGGCAATCGTAGTCGACGCCGGCGACCTTCTTCGCGACGGCGAATTCACCCTGCGCCCAGTCGCCCATGATTTGAGCGGCAGCCTTGCCCTCGATCACCATGTTGGTGGCAACGTTCCAGTCGCGGCCGGAGTAAGCCGGATCGACCATGTCGCGGGCCTGGGCGAATGCGGTCCAGACCTTCTTGTTCTGATCGCTGCGAACGGCCTCTTCGCTCTTCTTGTCGTTGATCTGCAAGTAGAGGTCTTTGCCGCCAATGCCGGCCTGCATGACGTTGCGGATGCCTTCGACCTGCCACGGGGCGCCGGTGGCGAGCGGCGTGATGCCCTTTTCCTTCAGCTTCGGAGCATTGGCTGCGAGCTCGTCCCAGTTTTTTGGAACAGCCATGCCATTGTCTTCGAAGACGTGGCGGTTGAGCCACATCCACTGCCAGGAGTGGATGTTGATCGGCACGCAATAAATCTTGCCTTCATAAACGCAGGCGTCGAGCAGCTTGGCCGGACGGATGACATCTTTCCAATGCTCCTGCTCGGCAAGTGGCGTCAGATCCGTCATCAGGCCTGCCTTGATGAGCTCCTCGGCG
Source organism: Rhizobium etli 8C-3 (assembly GCF_001908375.1). NCBI lineage: Bacteria > Pseudomonadati > Pseudomonadota > Alphaproteobacteria > Hyphomicrobiales > Rhizobiaceae > Rhizobium > Rhizobium etli. The sequence continues at coordinate 2,307,983 of NZ_CP017241.1, forward strand.
TCGCGGCCGGTGTTCATCTGGGTAGCGCCCATCGGGTTGCCGCCGAGAATTCGGCTAATGATGATCGGGTTGGCGGTGGTGCCGGAGCCGGCAATAGCGCCATCGACCCACTTGTTGTTGCCACTCGCATTGAAGCTGTCGGCAAGGACCTTGACCGCAGCGGCTTCGCCGCCGGATGTCCACCAATGGGTGACCTCGAGATCAGTCGCGTTGGCCGCGCCAAGCGGCAGCACGACAGAAGCAGCAAGCACAGCCGCCATCGAACGAAAATTCATGAGTTCTCCTCCCTCACTGAAACGTTGCCGGAAAAACTTAGTGCAATCGACATTTTGGCGCAACAGCCCGCCGTCAAATTTCTATGCAAAACTCGCCATTGCTATCCATGCCTGTTCTTGTTCCACACTTTCGCGAGATGTGGCGTTGCGCTGAGAATTCAATATTTCGTGACAAGTATCATCCGAACGCACTGATATTAGACATTATTTTTCAACTATGCCGACGCCACCCCAGGAAACGGGATTTGCAAGTGAAAAGGGTCAGAGCTTGAAATCGCGAGTCAACCCAGGCGTCCAGTGAGATTGTAGCCGGGATAAAAAGTGCTCGACATTTGAACTGTATCGTTACAGATTTAACAACTTCGAGGAGGATTACTTTTCAGCGGCGAATATGCTTACGGCTTGGCAGAAAACATTCTATAAGCGGACCGAAATCGCGCGAAGGTGACATAAAGGGATGGAAAACAAGGGAAATTCGGGGGGAGCGGCAGCAGCCATCCAGCGCGAACGGCCGACACTGAAGACAATCGCCTTCATGACGGGCTTGGGCATCACCACGGTTTCGCGCGCACTCAAGGATGCACCGGATATCGGCGCGGAGACCAAGGAGCGCGTGCGTATGGTCGCCCGCCAGCTCGGCTACCAGCCAAATCGCGCCGGCGTACGCCTCAGGACCGGCAAGACCAATGTCATTGCGCTCGTCCTTTCCATCGATGAAGAAATCATGGGCTTCTCGAGCCAGATGGTCTTCGGCATTTCCGAAGTGCTGACCGGCACGCCCTACCACATCGTCGTGACACCGCACTCGCACAGCAAGGACCCGATGCTGCCGGTGCGCTACATCCTGGACACCGGCTCTGCAGACGGCGTCATTATTTCGCGCATCGAGCCCGACGATCCGCGCGTGCGACTGCTCGCTGAGCAGAACATGCCCTTCGCCACGCATGGCCGGACCGATGCGGGACTGGTTCATCCCTACCACGATTTCGACAACGAATCCTTCGCGCACGAGGCGGTCAAGAGACTCGTCGAGCGCGGCCGCAGGCGCATCGCCCTGCTTCAGCCGGCAAGCAAGCTCACTTACTATGCCCATACGAGGATCGGCTTCCAAACCGGCCTTCACGATTATGGCGCCGAGGAAGTCCCGCTGCGCGTCAACACCGATACGCCGCTGGAGGAGGTCAAGACCGCGGTCGAAGCGATGATGCGCGTGCCGAATGCACCCGACGGCATCGTCTGTTCGGCAGGAAGTGCCGCTATTGCCGTCAATGCCGGCATCGAGGCGACAAGCAAGCGCGTCGGCTACGATGTCGACATGGTTTCCAAACAGTCCGCGCCGATTCTAAACTGGATCAGGCCGGAAATCATCACGGCCAACGAGGATGTTCGCCACGCCGGCCGCGAACTGGCCAAGGCCGTCATCGCCCGCATCGATGGCATTGAGCCGGAACTGCTGCAGAGCATCAGCAAGCCGGTCTGGCCGGACGATCGAAGATAGGAGCCGGTGCGCGGGCCACTGATCCTGCATCGATCTGCTCACAATAAAAAAGCCCGTTCGAAATCGGGCTTTTGCATGTTCGATTGATACCTCAGAACGTCGAAGCGCCGCTGCCCCACGGACCATGGTGGAAATCCTTGCCGTCGAGGCGGTCGAAACCGTGGGCGCCAAAGAAGTCGCGCTGGGCCTGGATGAGGTTGGCCGTGCCGCGGCCCTGGCGATAGGCGTCGAAATAGGTAAGCGCCGAGGTGAGTGCTGGAACCGGCAGGCCGGCGGCAAGTGCTGCTGCAACGACGCGGCGAAGCGATGGGATCGATTCCTTGACCATTTCCGAGAACGCCGGCGTGACGATGAGGTTTGCCGAATCCGGCGCCTTGGTGAAGGCGCTGGTGATTTCGTCCAGGAACTGTGAACGAATGATGCAGCCGGCTCGCCAGATCTTGGCGATCACCGGCATCGGCAGAGACCAGTTGAACTCGCGGGAAGCTTCCGCCATCACGGCAAAGCCTTGCGCATAGGCGCCGATCTTGGCGGCAAACAACGCCAGTTCCAGATCCTTGTCGAGGTCCTGGCTGTAGGGGATCGGGAAATCATATTTCGGCGTGCCGAAGATCCTCTCGGCGGCTTCGCGCTGGCCCTTCATCGAGGAAATGCTGCGGGCCGCAACGGCAGCTTCGATAGCGGTCGCCGGAATGCCCATGTTCTGCGCTTCGATCGCTGACCACTTGCCGGTCCCCTTCTGGCCAGCCTTGTCGAGGATCATGTCGACCATCGGGCCGCCGGACACAGGATCGTTCGCCGCCAGCACCCTTTCTGAGATTTCGATGAGGTAGGAATTCAGGCGGCCCTTGTTCCATTCGCCGAAGATCTTGCTGATCTCGCCGGCGCTCTTGCCGAGGCCGTCGCGCAGGATGCCGTAGATTTCGGCTATCATCTGCATGTCGGCATATTCGATGCCGTTGTGGATCGTCTTGACGAAGTGACCGGCACCATCGTTGCCGAGCCAGGCGACGCAGGGATCGCCGTTGTACTTGGCGGCAATCGAGGTCAGAACCTTCTCCACGCGCTTCCAGGAGTCTTCGGTACCGCCGACCATAATCGACGGGCCGTGGCGGGCGCCTTCTTCACCGCCGGAAACTCCCATGCCGATGAAGGTCAGCTCGGTATCCTTGAGGCGGTCGAAACGGGCGATCGTGTCACGGAAATTGGCATTGCCGGCATCGATCATGATGTCGCCTCTGGAAAGATGCGGCCGCAGCGCTTCCATCTGTTGGTCGACAGCCTCGCCCGCCTTGATCATGATGATGATCGGACGCGGCGGGCGGATGGCCTCAACGAATTCCTCGATGGTCTTGCAGGGGACGATCTGCTTTTTGAGCTCACCGGCGCTTTCGTAGAATTCGTCCGTCTTTTCGGGCGTGCGGTTAAAGACTGCGATCTTGTTGCCTTTTTCCGCGATGTTGAGTGCCAGGTTGGAACCCATGACGGCAAGGCCGATCAGCCCGATTTCTGCCTTTTCCACGATACACCTCCGATGAGTCATTTTGGATCGGTGTTGTGGCACTCTCCGGGAAAAACGGCAAGTCTGGAAGGAGGCCGATCAGTTCGGCAGGCGCAGTTCAAAGGCTGAGCGGCCGTTTCCTTCAACAGGGGCCTTCCTGTCTGCTATTGTCGGCAGAGGGAACACCAAGGAAAATCCGATGAGCACCATGCCTGCCAAAATTCTTCACTGCTCGATCAATCGGTACTGGAAGGAGGTCTACGACTTTGCCGGCAAGCCGGAAAACATGTCGCTGTGGGCCTCGGGGCTGGCTTCCGGCCTGGAACCGGAAGGAAGCGACTGGATCGCGCACGGTCCTCTCGGAACGGTGCGAGTGAGCTTCGTCCCCCACAACGAATTCGGCATCATCGACCATACGGTAACGATCGAAAGCGGACTACGGGTCTACAACGCGCTGCGAATCGTGCCGAACGGCGACGGCTGCGAGGTGATGTTCATGATGTTGAAACAGCCGGGCATGACGGACGACCAGTTCGCCGCTGATGCCGCCCATGTGCAGAAGGACCTCGGCGCCTTGAAATCACTGATGGAGATGTAAGCGATGGAAAAAGGAGACGACCTGAAGATCGACTACATTGAATTCAACGTCGCCGACATAGCCGCGGCGAAGGCCTTCTATGGTCGCGCATTCGGTTGGAGTTTCACCGACTACGGCCCCAGCTATTGCGAATTCAATGACGGCCGCCTGACGGGCGGCTTCACAAACAACCAACCGCCGCGCCCGGGTGGTGGCCCGCTTGTGATCCTCTACGCCGACAAACTTGAGGAAGCGCTGGAGAAGGTCGAACACGCCGGAGGCAAGATCGTAAAGCCGATCACCGCCTTTCCCGGCGGCCGACGCTTTCATTTTCTTGACAAGGACGCCTATGAACTTGCCGTATGGAGCAAGACTTAAGGCGGGAACCTAGGCAGCGATTGTGGAGATCGCTGCCGCACCGACAGCTTCCAGTACGACAAGCGCACCTAGAACCTGCCCGGACAGATCGCGCAACGGCGACATGCGGCAACGCGTGCGCCTGCTTTCACCGCGCTGTTCATAGTGGTATTCGACATGCTGCCCCGCAAAGCAGGCGTCGAAGTTGGCTTTCGCTTGTGCAACGAACTGTTCCTCGCCGATGAATTCCATGACATGGCGGCCGATCATGTCGATCGGCGTTTGCCCGAGATACGCACAGTTCAGCGTATTGGAATAAAGATAGCGGTAGTCGCGCGTGAGCACGGCGACACGATCCGGAAGCGTCTCGAGAATTGCCGAATTCAGAAAATTCCCGATGTCGACGTCGGGCACACCGGCTTTCGGTGCAGGTTGAGGCAAAGCCCGCGGCAAGGCGAAATCGGCACGCGGAAGCGCGCCGAAATAACGCTCCAAAAGCGATAGGAGCACGGTTGAGTGATGGCTGACACTGGCAGCATCATCGGCATCCTGCTGCAGCAGATAGCCGACAAACTGAAGCTGCGCGTACATCTCCATCAGGTTGGCGGCCTGATGGCCCACAATGACCTCGACCAAAAGATCGAGACCGCGGTCAAGAGTTGCAACGCGCCGATCGTCACCAAGACGAATTGCCTCTTCGATCTGCGAGCAGCGTGATGAGAAAGCTTGCAAAAGTTCGCGCAAGGCGCCTCCAGATCCCTTGTTCTCCAAAGGACACATATTCTCCCCGCTTTGGCGGAATTCAACGCACATGACACGTACGTGAATCCCGTTACTCGCCTTAGTAGCGACGGATAACATGATCAGGATTCACGTTCAACGTGAACGTCACATGGGTTTTAGTGGATGAGATATGAGAGGTTGAAAGCCCTTCACTTAAGAACTTCGTGCTTTACCTTCCAACGGTCGTGGTACCAGAGCCATTGGGCCGGGTATTCCCGCACCCAGCTTTCGACCTTGTCGTTCAGCATCTGCGCGGTCGCTTTCAGGTCGAGATTGCCCTTCTCGTCGCGCGGCATGTCCAGCTTCGGCTCGATTTCCAGCCGATAGCGGTTGCCGGGAAGGCGGATGCAGCGCGCGGGATAAACCTCGCAGTTGAACTGGCGGACGAGTTTCGGCAAGAGAGGATTCGTCTTCGTGTCCAGGCCGAAAAAAGTGGTCTTCAGCCCTTTGCGGAACTTCTGATCGACGAGAACGCCGACACCCTGTCCGGCTTCGAGCTGACGCGCAAGTGCAAAGGATGAGCCTGCATGCGACGGTACGAGCTTGCCCATGCGGGCGCTGCGGAAATCGAAGACCTTCTGGGCGACATAAGGATTGTTCGGTGGACGGAAGAGAACCGTCACATGCAGACCGAAGGCAGCGCCGCTGACGGGCAGGAGTTCGAAGTTGCCGGTATGCGCCGTAAAGACGATGAACGGCCGGGGATTGTCCCGCAGGTCGAGGAAGATTGGGATTCCGGAGACTTCCACCCTGCCCGGTCCTGTCCTTTGCGGGTCGAAATCGAACAAACGATCCAGAAAGACATATTCGGCGGCGAGCCTGCCCATATTGCCCCAACTCGCCAAGGCGATCTCTTCTAGCTCCGCCTCTCCTTTCTCAGGGAAGGCATTGCGCAGGTTGAAGAGCATCAGCTTGTGGCGCGATGTGTGCGGACCGATCTTGCGGGTCAGCCAATCAGCAAATCCGATCGCGCTATCTGCAGGAAACAGCTTCAGAAAATTCATGAAGCCGAAGGCCAGCTGAGCGATCAGCCACTGGCGGAAATGCTCGAGCTTCAGAACGATCCGGGTGAGGAAGAGCTTCACCGGTTCAGTCCATCTTCAGGATGATCTTGCCGAAGATCTGGCGGGATTCCATGCGTTCGAGCGCGCGGTCGATATCGTTAAAGCCGACTTCCGTGTCGATGACCGGATGAACGAGGCCACGTCCCATCTTCTGCATGGCATTCGCCATATTCTCCATACGGCAGCCGAAGGAGCCCAGTAGCTTCAGCTGCTGCTGGAAGAGCATCATCAGGTTCATGTCGGTGGAAACGCCAGACGTCGAGCCGCAGGTGACGAGGCGGCCGCCGCGTTTCATGCACAGCATCGAGCCCGCCCAGGTATCCTTGCCCACGTGTTCGAAGACGACATCGACGCCCTTTTTTTTCGTGAGCTTGCGCACCACGCCCTCGAAGCGATCCGTGCGGTAGTTGATGACGTGATCGGCGCCGAGCGCCATGGCCTTCTCGATCTTGTCGTCCGAGCCGACGGTAGTGATCACCGTGCAGCCGATCTTCTTGGCGAGCTGGATCGCCGCCGTACCGATGCCCGAACCGCCGGCATGCACGAGGATCGTCTCGCCGGGCTCAAGCTTGGCATTGTCGAAGAGCATGTGCTCGACCGTCCCGAAGGTGACGGGCGCCAGAGCCGCGCCGGTGGCATCGACGCCGGGCGGTGCCGGAACGAGCAGGCGGGCCGGAAGGTTCACCTTCTCCTGAGCAAAGCCGTCAAGATGGAAACCATGGACGCCAGAGACGTGCTCGCAGAGATTGTCTCGGCCCTCGCGGCACGAACGGCAGAGACCGCAAGTGCGCGCGCCGTAGATTGCCACCAACTGGCCGGGCAAGACGTGCGCGACGCCCGGGCCGATCGCCTCCACGACGCCCGAGGCCTCCGCGCCGATGACGAGCGGCATCTTGCGCTTGGCGAATGCCATGCCGCGCCAGCCCCAGACGTCGATATGGTTGAGGGCTACTGCCTTTACGCGCAGCGTCACCTCACCTGCAGCCGGGGCATCCGGTTCCGGCAGATCGGTGATCTCCAGCTTGCGGTCATCGATCAGTTGCAATGCGCGCATAAAAAACCTCTCGCCTCGAAGGCGTCTTGTCTCTCTTGTTTTGTCGGCAACCGCTTAAGCCGGTTCGAGCGCCATGACAAGACTGGCGTTCTGGCCGCCGAAGCCGAAAGAGTTCGAAAGCACGGCGGAAACCTGCTGTTCGCGCTTCCTGTTCGGTACGACATCGAGAACGATAGATGGATCCGGATTGTTGTAGTTGATCGTCGGCGGCAGCGTGCCGGTGAGCATGGTCTGCAGCGAGAACACCGCTTCGACCGCACCAGCAGCCGTCAGCGTATGGCCGATCATCGATTTGTTGGAGGACAGCGGAATGGAGGCCATGCGCTCGCCGAAGACGGCAAGCATCGAGCCATATTCCATCTTGTCGTTTTCCGGCGTCGAAGTGCCGTGAGCATTGATGTAGCCGATGCCGCTCTCTTCGATGCCGGCATCGATGAGGGCGGCACGGATCGTGGCGATCGCCGGGCCGCCGTCGGGCGACGAACGGGTGCGATGGAAGGAGTCGGCCTTTTCACCTGCGCCCTTCATGATGCCGAGCACCTTGGCGCCACGCGCGACGGCCGCTTCCAACGATTCGAGGACCAGCGTCGCTGCACCCTCGGCGATGACGAAACCGTCGCGATCCTTGCTGAAGGGCTTGGAAGCCTTCGTCGGCGGATCGTTTTGCGTCGACAGCGCGGAAAGCAGAGAAAAGCGGATGAGCGCTTCGGCGCTCAGCGAACCATCGGTCGCAACAGCAAGGGCGCGATTGGTACGCCCCTGGCGGATCGCTTCGATGCCGAGCTGGATCGCGGTGGCGCCAGAAGCACAGGCGGTCGAAAGGGTCACCGGCAGCCCGCGCGTGCCGAAACGGTCGGCCAGGCGCTCGGAGATCGCGCCGAACAGTGCTGCTTCATGGAAGGCGGAATCCGTGCGCTTGCGCATGGCGGCCAGGAACCGCTCGTAGGCATCGCCAGGATGGTCGGAGGGCGGCGAACGGTCGGCGAGATCGAAGCGGGCACTCCATTCCGGCTCGATCGGCGGCGCGGCGAGAAAAAGCGGACCGTTGAAATCGCCGGAGATACCGGCAACGGAAAGGGCTTCGATCGTCGTTTCGCGGGCAAAAGCGTAGGAGCGCTCAACGGCGTTGGGGACCGGGATGTCGATGAAATCGACAGTGCCGGCAATGCGCGTCGAGAGCCCGTCGGTCGGAAAGCGCGTGATGGCGTGGATCCCGGAAGTGCCGGACGTCAGCGCCACCCAGTTGTCCTTGAGCCCCTGGCCGAGCGAGGTAATGATTCCCATACCGGTGACCGCGACGATCGGGCGGCCGAGATGATCCTTGTAAGTCGCTTCTGTCATTTGCTCACTCCTCACGCATCCGCGGAAAGAACGGCGACACCCTCGCCGCGTTGGTGGCCGACTGCGGTGACGACCGCGGCCGTCGTACCGGCGCTCATCGGTTTTTCGTGCGCGACGTCGAAAGGCGGCACCTTCGCTTTGCTGTCGACGGCAAGTGCCGCAAAAGCAAGTCCAACGGTAAACTGCGCTTCGATCGCATGGCCGGACACGCCGCCGAAGCCGCGGACGGCCGCGCCCGGAAGCTCATGCTCCAGAACCGCCTTCTCGCGCTCTGCCAGGTCATGCATGCCGGTCGAGCCGGAGAAAATCGCAGTGTTTTCCGGCGCAAGCTTCTTGGCCGGCTGCAGCAAGCGCCCGAGACGAGCCTCAAATTTCCCGGCATTCCGGTTACCGCGGTCGCCTTCGATGGAATCGATCGTGGCATAGACATGCGCGCCCCGCGCTTCCGCGTGCTTGCGCGATTCCAGGACGACAAACGCTCCGGCCGAACCGAGGATCATGCCGCCACCTTCGGCATCCTTGCGCGACCAAAGCGGTACCCATTTGCCCTGCAGATGAGCGCCGATCGATTCGGGCAGCAGGATCATGTCCTGACGCTCGGCGGCAAAGGCGCCGCCGACGAGCGCATGCGAGGATTCGCCCGACTTGATCCGGTAGAACGCCGTTTCGACGGCGGAGATGCCTGCAGCCTCCTCGCCCATGAACGTCCGCGAGGAACCGGTGACCTTATGGACGATCGAGATATTGCCGGCGAGGAGGTTGGAAAGCTGAGCCAGGAAGAGCGTCGGGCGCAGCTCCGTAGTCAGCTTCTCGTTGAGTAAGAGCTCGCGATCATTGCGCTTCAGGCCCTCGTCGACGATCAGCGTATCGACGTTGATGTCACGCTCGCCGCCGCCAGCGGCCACGATCATGTCCATACTGCCGCAGGTTTCGGCATTGTCCTTGAAGCCCGCGTCATCGAGCGCCAGGCCGGCGGCAAAGACGCCGATGCGCTGCCAGTTTTCCATCTGGCGCTGATCCCCGCGCTTGGCGATCTGTTGCGACCAGTCGATATCCGGCAGCGGATGCACCGGATAGGGCTTGAATTTCTCGGTCTCGATGATCGGCTCCGGCGCGCGGCCTGCCGTCAAGAGCGCGACATGCGCATCCCTGCCGACGCCCTGACAGGTGACGATACCGACACCGGTGATGAGGACATCATTTTGAGCCTTGCTCATCCCTTTACTCCCTGCGCAGCGATCGCATCCATCAGGCCGACCTCGCCCGCGCGCTTTTTCACGATTTCGCCGAGCGGAACCTCGCTGAAGGGCATGGTGCGCAACTTCAACTGCGCATCGCAGACCTTCTTGCCGCCGCTCGTGATCTTTGCCTTGGTCACGGCAAAGCCGGACCCGTCATGCTCCAGAAACGCCTCAATGTCGAGAACCGCCTCTGGTTCGACGAAGGTGCGCATCTTGGCGCCATCTACCGACATCAGGAACGGCATCGCGGCGAAATCAGTCGCTGCCAGCACCAGCATGCCGGAGGCCTGCGCCATGGTTTCGATGAGGAGCACGCCCGGAACGAGCGGCATACCCGGAAAATGGCCTTCGAAAACGGGGCTTTTCGCCGGCACGACGGAACGCGCCTTGAGCATACCCTTTTCGAGGTCGACCGCTTCCACGCGGTCAATCATCTGGAAATATTCCAGCAGCATCGGATCCTCCGGCCCGGCGAGAAAGCGAGCGCCGGATACGCCTAGTTAGGAACAAAACCGCCCGGCCGCTACTGATCGCAGAGGCAGGGCGGAGAAAAAAGACAGCTGTGTCGCTCAGGCCTTGGCGGCGCGAAGCTCATCGATCTTGGCACAGAGGTTCTTCAGCACAAAATACTCCTCGGTGGAAACTTTCCCCTCGTTGACTTCCTGCGTCCACTTTTCAAGCGGGATCTTGATGCCGAATTCCTTGTCGATGGCGAAAACGATATCGAGGAAGTCGAGGCTATCGATACCGAGGTCGTCGATCGTATGGCTCTCCGGCGTGATCGTTTCGCGATCGATCTCGCTGGTTTCTGCAATGATGTCGGCAACTTTATCGAATGTAGCGGTCACGCGCTGTACCTCTTTCAATGACGAATTTATCCCCCTCATAGGCAAATCCATTTCAAAAGCCAATGCTTTCGCATGATCTGCTTTCAAATTTGGCGCGCAACTGTTGCCGAAACAGCAAATGGCATAAATGCTCGGATCAACTGACCAGCATTCTTGTCTGGATAACGCCGAAACTCGTGCGAGGCACCGTCAAAGCAAAGCGACGAATGCCAGAAACACGGCGATCGCCATTATCATGCAACTCGCATTGAATACCGCGATCCCGTCCTCGACGTCGCTGACGGTGGCCGTGCCGCGGCCTGCGCCGTTGATCATCGGTTCGCTGACGACGATGCCGGCGTAGACCCGCGGACCTGCCAATTGCAAACCAAGGGCACCGGCCATGGCCGCCTCCGGCCGGCCGGAATTCGGTGAGCGATGCAGACCGCCGTCGCGGATCGCAACCTGGAAGGCTTCGCGGCTGGCGCTTGCGCCGCGCCGGAGCCAGGCGCCAGCGGCAATCAGCAGGATGGCAAGACGGGCGGCCGGCCAATTCGCCAGATCGTCGAGGCGAGCTGCGGCCCAGCCGAAATCGATGTACTTGTCCGACTTGTGTCCGATCATCGAGTCGGCGGTATTCAGCATCTTGTAGATGAAGAGGCCGGGCAGACCGAGGATGACATACCAGAGTGCCGGGGCAACGACGCCATCGGAGAAGTTTTCGGCCAGGCTTTCGATCGCCGCACGACAAATGCCCGGCTCGTCCAACGTTTCAGGATCGCGACCGACAATGCGGGACACGGCCTTGCGGCCGCCGACGATCCCCTCACAGCGCAAGGCTTCCGCCACCGCAGAAACGTGGTCCGCAAGGCTCTTCTGCGCCAGGAAGATCGCCACGCAGGCAACTTCGAGCAGAATTCCCACAAAGCCGAACAGCCCGAAGAACCAGTGCAGCACGAGGCCTGCGACAGCGCTGAAGGCCAACAGCACCGTAATCGAGACGGTGCCGTTGAGCCGCCGCTCGGCCTTCGTCAGCGTCTCGCTGTTGAACTGACGATCGAAATGTGAAATCGCCTTGCCGAAGAGGACGACGGGATGCGGCAGCCGCGACCACAGCCAATCCGGATCGCCGACGATCCGGTCGAGAAGGAGCGCCAGCAACAGCACGAGGAGATTTTCGTCGATCGTCATCCGTCAAAACTTTCCAAAGCGACCGCAAGCCTATTGTCGGCGGCGAAATCGGGCGCGAGGCCGAAACGCAGCCATTCCGGCGCATAGTCGAACTTGCGGACGAGAATATGGTGGCGGCAGAGATGCGTGTGAATGCGGCCTGCGAGGCTGTCTTTGACGAGCGAAAAGAGCCGCGTACCGCCGGCCGTTTCCAAACCGGCACCTTTCAACACGCCTTCCAGGGCATGCTGGCGCTCGGCGATCCTGCGGATGATTGGAGCCGTATCCGACCGCAGCAAGGACGCGGCGATCGACAGCGCCGGACCGGACACCGCCCAAGGGCCGAGCCAATCCTCGAAACGCTCGCGGATATCGCCTGCAGCCACGACGAAGCCGAGCCGCAGACCTGCGAGGCCGAAGAACTTGCCGAACGAACGGAAGATGACGAGATTTGAAAGTCGCGATGCAAGAGGCGTGAGACTTAAATTCGGCTCGGCATCGCCGAAGGCTTCGTCGACGACGACCAAGCCGCCCTGCCCTTTTAACCGGTCATGCAGCGCGGCGAGCTCGTCCGGCTTATAGCTTTGGCCATCAGGATTGTTCGGATTGACAACGACGGCAAGCGCATGCCTGTCGTCGACATCCCCGATCGCATCGACCGCATCCACGATAAAGCCGGCTGACCGGAACGCCTTCTCATATTCGCCATAGGTCGGCGAGACGATCGCGATCGGCCTGCCGGGCTCGATCAGTCTGGGCAGAAGCTGGATGACGGATTGTGTGCCCGGAACAGGCAATGGCAGGAGATCGCCGCTGCGGTAATAGTCGCGGGCAGCGGCAACGGCAGACTGCACCAGGTACCTGTCGGGAAGGCGATGCCAGGATTGAGCAGGAATGTCCGGCAGCGCCTCCGGGCACGGATTGATGCCGGTCGATAGATCAAGCCAATCCTCCAGCCTTCCGCCAAAGGCAGCCGCGGCGGCCGTGATCCCGCCGCCATGCACGATCGCAACACTCATCCGGCGGCTCCAGCAAGGTCGATCAGATGCATATAAGACCCAGCGATCTGGCCGCGGCGAAGGCCGGCTTCGCCGAGTCCGATGCCGAGAGCATCGCTCACCCTGAAGAGCCTGTCGGCCTCGCCTTCGCGAACGACAGTGGAATAATGATATTCATGGGCCGTCATGGCATGGTCGAAGAATGCCCCGTCGACCGGCTGTACGCGGCGATAGCCCAGATGCCGGCTGCGCTCTTCATAGCTGGTGACAAGCGGCAGCAGGCCGACCATCTCGTGCCGCGTGCCGCCAGCATCGATCAGCCCTTCGCCAAGGACCATGTATCCGCCGCACTCGCCGTAAATGCGAGTGCCGCGCCTGGCAGCCTCGATCAACGCCCGGCGGAACGTCTGCGCACCCGCGATCACTCCGGCATGCAATTCCGGATAACCGCCCGGCAGATAGATCGCGTCGGCGTCGGCAACGGGTGCTTCGTCGGCCAGTGGCGAGAAGAAGGAAATCGTTGCCCCGCGGCGGCGCCAGCCGAGCAGCATATGTTCGTAGGAAAAGGCAAAGGCGATGTCGCGGGCAACGGCAATCCGGCTTCCGAGCGGCGCCAGCCGATGGATATTCGCCGCCGAGGGAACATTGAGGCCCTGGCGCGCGGTGCGCAGGAGAAACTCGAAATTGCACTCGTCGGATACAGCTTCGGCGGCATGCTCGATAAAGTCCTCCAGCCCCTGATGCTCGCCAGCCTGGACGAGGCCCAGATGCCGCTCCGGAAGCGCCAATGTCTTGTCGCTGCGGATGACGGCGATGACCGGCATGCGGATCGCATCGAGCGCCTGGCGCAGCATCGTCTCGTGCCGCTCGCTGCCGACCTTGTTGAGAATGACGCCGGCGATACGGACGTCGGCGCGGAAGCTCGCAAAGCCGCTGACGAGCGGCGCGACCGAATGCGACATGCGCGAGGCGTCGACAACGAGCACGACCGACAGGCGAAGCATCGCAGCGAGATCGGCCGCCGTCCCCTTGCCGTCGGCCGCGCCGTCGAAGAGGCCCATCATCGCTTCAATGACCAGAATGCGATCGCCGGACCGGTGAAGCGCGGCATTGGCGGAAATCAATTCGGGGCGCATGGCCCAGGCGTCGAAATTCAGGCAGGGCGTGCCGCTGGCGGCGGAATGAAAGGCTGGATCGATATAGTCGGGGCCGGCCTTGCCGGGAGCGATCGCAACACGGCGATTGCGAAGCGCCCGAAGCAGGCCGAGCGTGATCGTAGTCTTGCCCGAGCCGGAGGACGGCGCAGCGATCAGCAAGCCGCTCATGCCATCACCCTCCCGCCCGTGCGGCCAAATGGATCAGGCTGCAGCCTGCGCCCTGCCAAAGCACCCAACCAATCGAGCGACGGGCGCAATTTCACGACCTCGCCGACGACGAAAATTGCAGGCGGCTCCAACCCGGAGGCCGCGACGGCGGCCGGTGCTTCGCCAAGCGTCGTTTCAAGAACCTGCTGCCCGCTGGTTGCCGCATTGCATACGAAGGCGACCGGCTCCGACGGATTGCGGCCGGCCGCGATCAGGTTGGCGCTGATCTGGGCGATATGCTTCATCGCCATATAGATGACGATCACCGGAGAACCGCGGCCGATTGCCTCCCAATTGATCGCATCCGGCACGATGCCGGAAGAATCATGGCCTGTGAGAAACGTCACCGCATGGTTGATGTCGCGATGGGTGACCGGAATGCCGGCATATGCGAGACCGCCGATCCCGGCCGTAATGCCCGGCACGATGCGGAACGGGATGTTATGCTCGACCAGCGTCAGCGCCTCTTCGCCGCCACGGCCGAAGACGAAGGGATCACCGCCCTTCAGCCGCAGCACGCGTTTGCCTGAGCGCGCAAGTTCGACCAGGCGAAGCGAGATATCCCGCTGATTCGCGGAAGGCTTGCCGCCTCGCTTGCCGGCATATTCGAGAACGGCATCGGGCCGCGCGAGCCTCAAGCATTCCTCGTTCACCAGCGCGTCGTGAATGATCGTATCGGCTTGCGCCATCGCCTTAGCGGCAAGCAGCGTCAGCAGCCCAGGATCACCCGGCCCGGCGCCGACGAGCCAGACGCTCCCCGGCTCCAGCGCCGGCAGATGGGAGAATGCGCTTTCGATCATTCAGGTGATCTATGCCCGGCAGCAGGCAAGGTCAACGGCAACCGTGAAGACCCACCACAGGCTGGGGATGGAAAGCGGCTTAATATTGGAATCGGTTGTATCCGAACACAAGCAAAGCAAGCCATCCCATTGATCCGATTCGGCAAGAACCGGCGGAGACAACACCGGCTCCGCAATTCATCAAGCGCGCAGCAGCGTCTCGCGCACGAGGCCGATCACCTTTTCCGATTCGACGCCGGTGCAGACGATCTGGCTCGGCAGGCCGTCCCAATCTCCGGGCGGGAAGCGGCGGCCATCCGGCTTCACGATCGTCTGGCCGTCGGCAATACCGCCACAGACGACGCGAACAGAACCTGTGATGGTCGAAAAGAGTTCCGGCGCCACGACGTAGACGCAGGCGCAGCTGTCATGCACCATCATTCCGTCATCGACGGCGTGCGCATAAAAATCGATATAGAACTGCGAGAGTTCGTTCAACAGTTTGACGGCACTGTCGCCCTCTGCGGCGGTAGCGGCGAGATAGCGCCGGCTCATAGTCGTGACCGCGGTCACGTCGAGGCCAATGACCACGACCTTCCAGGGAGCGGTCAAGACGATGTCGGCAGCTTCCGGATCGCCGTGAATATTGGCTTCTGCGACCGGCGAGACATTGCCCGGCACATAGAAATTGCCGCCCATGATGACGACGGCCTTCACGAGCTTGGCGATCCCCGGATCTTCCTTCAGGGCCAGCGCAAGGTTCGTCATGCGGCCGACGGCAACGAGCGTCACCTCGCCCGGATTGGCGCGCACGGTGTCGATGATGAACCGGTAGGCCGGGCGCGGATCGAGCGGCCCATCGACCGTTTCCGGCACGTCGATATTACCGAGGCCATTGTCGCCATGCACGAGGGTCGGCCAGCCGATCTCCTTGCGCGACGGATCGATCGTCGTACCCTCGCCCTTGGCGACGGGAGCCGGAATATTCCATTCGCGCTTCAAAAACAGCGCGTTGCGCGTCGTCGCTTCGATCGAGGCATTCCCGAATACGGTGGTGATGCCGATCAGATCAATGTCGGGGTGACGATGCAGGAAGAGGAGCGCCATGGCGTCATCGACGCCCGGGTCCGTGTCATATATGACCTTGTGCATGAGATTTTCCTTTTATGCTGTTCGTCGCGTGCCGGAAAACGCCTCGCGAAGTGGCGACACCATAGCGGCCGTTATTCTTTCTGCAACCGCATGCGGGCGATCGCCGCGGTTGCGTGCGCAGATTTGATCTTGGGCACGGCAAGCTCTGCATTGCAGCCGCAAACGGCAAGCGCAGCGGACTCGGCAACGCCGTGGCAGCCGACCTGGGAAAAGACGATGTCGGATGGATTCTTAAGGCGCGGCGTCTCTTCCTCAAGGCGTGCGGCGCTGAAAAACAGCAATGGTACGCCGAAATGCCTGGCAGCCTCGACAATAGCAGGCTCTCCGGCCCGGCCGTCGATCGACGCGATCGCTGCGAGTTCATCGGGCACCAGGCCACCCAGCGACAAAACCTCGGCCGCAAGCGCCATGACTTCGTCGGGCGGCGTCCCGCGCTCGCAACCGAGGCCGAGGACATGGCGGCGTGAATTGTCAAAGGTGATTCCGGTCATCGGCCCTATTTGAAATGATGGGTGTTTGTCCAGCCATTGCAGCCGGAAGCAGGAAATGCAACATGGCGCGGACTTCAGTCCGCCTTCGAGTTCCGCTTTGACCGATATCGCTCCCCAACTGCTTCTACTCCTGTGCCTTGCCGGCTTTTTTGCCGGCTTTGTCGATGCCATCGCAGGCGGCGGTGGGCTCATCACCGTCCCGGCGATGCTGATCGCAGGGATCCCGCCGCTCCAGACGCTCGGCACGAACAAGGTGCAATCCGTTTTCGGAGCAGCGTCCGCGACGATCGCCTATGCCCGCAAGGGCCATGTGAACCTTCAAGAACAACTGCCGATGGCCATGATGGCGGCCATGGGCGGATCGCTCGGTGCAGCCCTTGCGACGATCGTGCCCGGCGATGTTCTGCGCGCCATCATGCCGGTGCTGCTTATCGCGATCGCGCTCTATTTCGCCTTCAAGCCAAACCTGAACGACCTCGATACCCACCGCCGCGTCACGCCATTCTTATTCGGCATGACATTCGTGCCGTTGATCGGCCTTTACGACGGGATTTTCGGTCCAGGCACGGGTTCCTTCTTCATGCTGTCCTTCGTGACGCTCGCAGGTTTCGGCATGCTGAAGGCAACTGCGCATACCAAGCTTTTGAACCTCGGCTCGAACATCGGCGCGCTCATCGTCTTCGCCTCCTTCGGCGCAACGCTGTGGACGGTGGGGCTGATGATGGGTGTCTGTCAGTTCTTCGGCGCACAGGTTGGCTCACGGCTTGCGATGCGCACCGGCGCCAAGCTCATCAAGCCGCTGCTGGTGGCGGTTTGCATCGCCTTCACGATCAAGCTTCTGTCGGACCCGACGAACCCTCTGCGCCTCTGGAGCCTGGGGATGGCCTCCGATTACCTGCCGGGGAATTGATCCGCTTTCAGAACTCCACGCCGGGCTGCCCCTTGATACCGGAGCGGAACGGATGCTTGATCAGCTCCATTTCCGTGACCAGATCGGCGATCTCGATCAGCTCGTCCTTGGCGTTCCGGCCCGTCAGCACGACGTGGGTCATATAGGGTTTCTCGGCAATGAGGAATGCGGCCACCTCGTTGACGTCCAGATAGTCATAACGGAGCGCGATGTTGATCTCGTCGAGCAGCACCATGGAATTGCGCTCGTCGCGGATCAGTTCCTTCGCCTTCTCCCAGGCAGCCCTCGCCGCTGCAACATCGCGCGCACGGTCCTGTGTTTCCCAGGTGAATCCCTCGCCCATCGTATGAAACTGGCAAATATCAGAGAAATGTTTCTCGATCAGGTCGCGCTCGCCGGTCCACATCGCGCCCTTGATGAACTGCACGACGGCTGACGGTTTGCGATGGGCGATATGTCGGAAGATCATTCCGAAGGCAGCAGACGACTTGCCCTTGCCTTTTCCGGTATGAATGATGATCAGGCCTTTCTCGTCGGTCTTCGTGGCCATGATCTTGTCACGCGCGGCCTTCTTCTTGGCCATCTTTTGGGCGTGACGTGCATCGTCCTTCGCGCCGCTTTCCACTGGTTCTTCGCTCATTGTTCTTCCCTAAGAGCTTGTGCCGTTTCCGTGCGCGGCGCCGCGAGATCGAAGCGTGCCGAATTGCTGCGTGGCGTCCAGAGCCTGCGCTCGATGGCTTCGAGCAGCCGCTCCTTCATGTCCGCAAGCGCCGCCGGGTTCTTCTTTGCCATGAAATCGCGGACTTTCGAATCGGCGACGAAGGCCTGGTAGACGGCCTCGAAGTGGTGGTTGCCGACGGCACCCGTCGTCGCTGCAAAAGCGAACAGGTAATCGACTGTGGCTGCGATCTCGAAGGCGCCTTTGTAGCCATGGCGCATGACGCCATCGATCCATTTCGGATTGACCGCGCGCCCGCGCACGACGCGGCCGATCTCCTCCTCGAGCGAGCGGATCACCGGCTTCTCCGGTCGTGAGTGATCGTTGTGATAGATCGCCGGACGTACTCCGCCCAGTTGTTCGGCTGCGGCCGCCATGCCGCCTTCGAACTGGTAGTAATCGTCGCTGTCGAGCAAGTCGTGCTCGCGGTTGTCCTGGTTCTGCACCACGGCCTGGATGGAGCGCAGGCGCTCTTCGAAGACGCCGCGTTCAGCCCTGCCTTCCTCCGCCGCGCCGTAGGCATAGCTGCCCCAGACAAGATAGGATTCCGCCAGATCGGCACGCCGTTCCCAGCCCTTTTCGTCGATCAAAGCCTGCAGGCCCGCACCATAGGCGCCGGGCTTGGACCCGAAGATGCGGTAGCCGGCGCGCTTTTGTGCGGATGCCTCATCGAGGCCGGCGGCGGCAAGGCGCGCCGTTTCGCCGCGCATGCGGGCCGCGATCGGGTTGTCGGCGGCATCTTCATTGAGGGCGCCTACAGCGCGGATTGCCCGGTCAAACAGCGTGATCTGCTCGGGAAAGGCGTCCCTGAAGAAGCCGGAGATGCGCAGCGTCACGTCGACGCGCGGGCGCTGCAGCAGTGCAGGCGGAATGATCTCGTAGCCGGTGACGCGCCGCGAGGTCATGTCCCATACCGGCTTGACGCCGATCAGCGCCAGCGCTTGGGCGATATCGTCGCCACCGGTGCGCATGTTCGACGTACCCCAGGCCGTAAGCCCGAACGAGACCGGCCAGTCACCATGGTCTTGAACGTAGCGCCGAACGAGCAATTCGGCGGATTTTTTGCCGAGTTCGAAGGCTGCGGGCGTCGGAACGGCGCGGCTATCGACTGAGTAGAAATTCCGCCCCGTCGGCAGCACGTCCGGCCGCCCGCGCGTCGGCGCACCGGACGGACCGGGAGCGACGAAGCGGCCGTCGAGACCGCGAAGAAGGCCCGCGATTTCAGCCTTCCCGCAGGCGCGGATGGAAGGCTTCAGACGAGTTTCGATCTCGGTGAGGACCGATTGTGTCGCAGGCCAGTCCGTCGGGCACGGAATTCCACCAGCGACCAGTTCTGCGGCAAGCAGTTCGATGCGTTCGATGGTGTCGCCATTGGTGCGCCAGGGGGTATCGGAGGTTTCCATCAGCAGCGATGGCCGCGGGCCGAGCCAGGGCGCCGACATATCGCAATCCAAGGGATCGAAATGTCGAGAGAGGGACTTGGGGCCCTCTGTCCGACCGGAAGCCGCAGATAGGTGTTTCATAAAGGGGGGTGCCTCCGCGACGTCCGCTGCAAATGCGTCCTTCGCAATCGCCCTTTGCAAACTCTGATCCCCGTCCTCGCCCAAACTGCGCGGCACGCGCGCCAGTGCCACCGTGAGATCGGTCAGCAACCGGCCCACCGGCGCAACGCCGAAGACATGCAGCCCATCGCGAATCTGCATTTCCTTAAGATCGCAAAGATAGGCATCGAGCTTCTTCAGCGCTTCGTCCCCACTCTCGCCTTTGGCGATCCCCGCATCCCGGTCGAGACCTATATCGGCGACGAGATCAAGGATCTGTTTGCCGAGCAGCCGGATGCGCCGCGGATCGCTGCCGGCGGCCTCGTAATATTCGTCGACCAGCGTTTCCAGGTCCTTCAGTGGGCCATAGCTTTCGGCCCGTGTCAGCGGCGGCGTAAGGTGGTCGATGATGACGGCGCTCGAGCGCCGCTTGGCCTGCGTGCCTTCCCCCGGGTCGTTTATGATGAAGGGATAAAGATGTGGCAGCGGGCCGAGGATCGCTTCCGGATAACATTCCGAAGACAGTGCAAGCGCCTTGCCCGGTAGCCATTCCAGATTGCCGTGCTTGCCCATATGGATCACGGCATCAGCGCCGAATTCCTCGCGGAGGAAGGCATAGAAGGCAAGATAGCCATGCGGCGGCACGAGGTCCGGCGAATGGTAGCTTTCCTTCGGATCGATGTTGTAGCCGCGTGCAGGCTGGATGCCGACGAGGAGATGTCCAAAGCGGGTGAAAGGCAGGGCGAAACTGCCGTCCATGAAATAGGGATCGGACGCCGGATCCCCCCAGCGGAGTGTAATCTCGTCCTGAATCTTTTTCGGAAGAGATGCAAAGAAGGCCTTGTATCCACTCAAGGAAAGCGTCTCGCGGATCACCTTGCCATCATGTCCGGAATTCGTCGGCCCCTCGGCTAGGTGCCTCATCAGCGCATCACCATCGGCCGGGAAACCGGAAACAGCGTAACCCGAATCCCGCATTGCCTTGAGCACCTCGATGGTGCTTGCTGGTGTATCGAGGCCGACGCCATTGCCGAGGCGTCCATCACGGTTCGGGTAGTTTGCAAGCACCAGTGCGATCCGCCGGCCCGCAACCTGCCTGTTTCGGAGGCGCGCCCAGTTGGCAGCGAGTTTCGCCGTGTAGCGCATGCGTTCAGTATCGGGCTCGCTGGCGACTATGTTGGCCTCGACGGCCGCGTCGTAACGGGCGGCGGACTTGAACGAGACAGCCCGCGCCAGAACGCGGCCATCGACCTCTGGCAGCGCGACGTTCATGCCGAGATCGCGGGCGGAAAGGCCTTGGGACGACGAGGCCCACGCCTCCTTGGATGTGGCCGAGAAAATCGCCTGAAGAACAACGGCGCCGTTTGATTCAAGCACGCTCGGCGCTCGATCGGCGCCGGGCGCAGACACGGCAAAGCCGGTAGCGTTGATCACGACATCGGGCGGCGCCTCTGCAAAGACACGCTCTAGAATGCCGATAGATAGCGGATCCTTGAGACTATAGGCGAAAACCGGCAAAGGGCGCAGTCCTTCCGCCGCCAGCGCTTCTATGAGCGCTTCGACGGGCGCCGTTTCGCCGCTTTGCACGAGCGCACGGTAGAAGCTGATGGCGACGATCGGTTTGAATCCGGCCTCTTTTTTCGAGTCTTGGATACCGGGCGCGGAAAAGATTTTCCATTCCTCAACTCCAATCACGCCTCGACCCGGCCACCAGATGCCCGCCTTCATCAGTGGCGCGGCTGCGCCCGGCTTCTCGCCGCCGGAAAGCATCGCCGTCGCGTAATCGAGAAAACTTCGCGAATTCCCCTCGCCGCCTTCGATCAGATAGCCCCAGAGCGCGTTGAGATCGTCAAGCGGCACGTTCGAAAATGGCGTCAATCCGGCATCCGGCTTCGAATCCCCAGGCAGGACCGCAATCAACGCACCATGCCGCGCCGCGCAGGCATGCAGCGCCTCCAGCGCGTAGTGGAAGTAGCTCGCGCCGCCAAGCGCCCGGACGATGATAAGCTTTGCGCAGCTTGCCGTGCGCTCGATATAGGCATCGACGGACATTGGGTGCTTGAGGCTCATCAGGCTGGCGAGCCGGAGCGTGAAGGACCTTGAGCCTTGCGCGTGAGCTGCGGCGATCGCCGCAAGCTCGGTATCCGCCGCAGACAGGAACAGGATGTCGGCCGGCGATTGGCCGAGGTCGATCGCCTCGTCGCCGTCGCTGATCGTTCCCCTCTGGGCAAGCAGCAGATGCATGGCCGAGCCTTAGACGTGTGCCTGGATGGACCTGCGGACGGTGTCCTGATCCATCTCGTGCAGGCCGATCACCACAAGCCGCGTGCCGCGCGCTTCGCCCGGCACCCAGGCGCGGTCGAAATACTGGTCGATACGGCTGCCGACGGCCTGGACCTGCAAGCGCATCGGCTTGCCCTGGACATCGGCAAAGCCCTTGAGGCGCAGAATATCGTGCTCGGCAATCACGCCTTTCAGCTTCTCGGCGAAGCCTGCCGGATCACCGATCGGGCCGAACTCGACCACAAAACTGTCGAACTCGTCGTGATCGTGCGGCGTGCCGTCCTCATGCTCCAGCTCGTGATGGGACTTGCGGTTGCCGATGTCCTCTTCAGTACCGATGCCGAGGCCGAGCAGCACGCTTGCCGGAACCTCGCCGTTCCTCGCCTCGATCATCGCCGGCTTGCGGGCGATGCGGGAGGTCACTTCGTGGCGCACGCGACTGAGCCCTTCGCCGTCAAGGAGATCTGTCTTGTTGAGCACGATGAGATCGGCGCAGGCCAGTTGGTCCTCGAACAGTTCTTCGATCGGGCTCTCATGATCGAGCGAGACGTCGTCTGCGCGGCGCGCCTCCACCGCCTCGTGATCGTCGGCAAAACGGCCGGCAGCGACGGCCGCGCTGTCGACGACTGTGATGACGCCATCGACGGTTACTTCGCTGCGGATATCCGGCCAGTTAAAGGCGGCAACGAGGGGCTGCGGCAGGGCAAGGCCGGAGGTTTCGATGACGATGTGGTCTGGGCGTTGCGCGCGCTCCAGAAGCTTCGCCATCGTCGGGATGAAATCGTCGGCAACGGTGCAGCAGATGCAGCCGTTGGTCAGCTCGATGATATCGTCCTCAGTGCAGTTTTCCGCGCCGCAGCCTTTCAATACATCGCCATCGACGCCGAGATCGCCGAACTCGTTGATGATCAGCGCGATCTTCTTGCCGCCGGTGTTGGAAAGCAGGTTGCGGATCATGGTAGTCTTGCCGGCGCCGAGGAAGCCGGTGATGACGGTTGCGGGGATCTTCTGCTGGCTCATGGGTTCAACCCTTCATTTTCAGCGGCAAACCGGCCGCGATGAAATACACTTCCGCGGCTTGCGCCGCCATTATCTGGTGCAGCCGTCCTGCATGGTCGCGGAAATCCCGCGCCATGCGGTTTTCCGGCACGATGCCGAGGCCGACTTCATTGGAAACGACGACGAGCCGCGCTTTTGCATTGGGCAACCAAGCGGCAAGTGCTGCGAATTCCGCCGCCATGTCGCGCTCCTCCATAATCAGGTTGGTGACCCAAAGCGTCAGGCAATCAACAAGAATCGCCCGGCCCTCGCGGTCGATAATGGAAAGACGCGGGACAAGCTCCAGAGGCTCCTCATGCGTCCTCCACAATGGGCCGCGTTCGGTTTTGTGGCTCTCGATGCGCTGATGCATCTCCTCGTCCCAGGCCCGGCCCGTCGCGACGTAGTGGCGCTCAAGCCCGCTGTCGGCAATCAGCTGCTCGGCAAATCGGGACTTGCCGGAACGGGCGCCCCCCAGGACGAAGGCGGTGCCGCGTGTGGAACGGTTCATCTGGAGACCTGTGGGGTAAGGGATGGCACTGCGGAGGCATAGCGCAGCCAACCCTCGTTCCTGCGCCTGTCACAGGAGCTGAGCGCCTCCAGGTCCTTGGGCTCAGAAGATCCTTTCAACAGGACTGTTTGCGTTCCTGTGACGACAGGAGTGCGGAAAGTCGAAAGTGCCGCATCCCTCAAAGACGCCGCGAAATACGGCATGGAATTCCATCGTTGAGCCATGACAACCTCCGTGCTGGCAGCGGGGAACAATGCCCCAGAATGAGCTCTTCGCCCGGCACGCATGGCAGGTCTCCTGGCTCGCGGGTGTCGGCCGACAGGGCGACCACCTAAGGTCGCCCTGACCGCGCCAGCGGATCTGCCTCGCCTTCCCGGTTGCGATCTTGTGAAAAGGCGGACGATTCGTAGAAATGGAGGCGTCCTGCCCCGGCTGATCACAATGCATTTCCAGTGGCTTTTCCGGCGCCGCAGCCGCTTCACCTGCTCCGCAACATGCAAAACAGCCGTGACCCGACCCGACGCCGGATGGAAGACCCTGACCGCTCTACAGTCGCGGGGTCGGCTGTGATGAAGACGCCCGGCGTGGGTCCGTCCCTTCACATTCCCTTTTCATCCGGAACAGCATCTGCAGCCCCGGAACCATCCGTAAGAATATTCATCGTTAGGCAAGCCGCCTTCCGAAGTCAATTGTGCCCACTCAAATGAAACCCGCGGCAAACAGCTTGCAATTCTCGGTCCGTTTCGCGCCGGGCTTTCGCCACATTTCGGGAGCAAGCGCCCGTATAGCCCTTGACGCTGTTGGCCGCCATCTAGTTCTTTGCACATGCTCACGAAATCGAATTTCCCGCGCCTCTACCGGCTCTACCGCCTGCTCGACGCCGGGAGGCTCCGTGCGCTTGCCCGCCGCAGTGAAATGGGCATGGTCTTCGCCGGCATCGCCGTCGGCGTGACGTCGGGCCTGGCTGTCACCGGCATGAGCCTTGTCTCGCGCGAACTGCATCGCTTGATCTTCGGTATCAGCGACATCGAACGGCTGAGCTCATCGCAGACAAACGACAAATTCCTGCTCCTGATGGCGCCGGTCTGCGGCGGGGTTCTGCTCGGCCTTCTGTTTTTCATTCTCGCGCGAACCCGCAAGAAGCCTATGGTCGATCCCATCGAAGCCAACGCTTTGCATGGCGGACGGCTGTCGCTGACAGATAGCATCATCGTCGCCGTACAGAATCTGGTTTCGAACGGCTTCGGCGCCTCCGTCGGCTTGGAGGCCGGCTACGTTCAGCTCGCGGCGGGTATCGCCTCCAAACTCGGGCTGAAGCTTCAGCTCCGCCGTGCCGATCTGCGCGTCCTTGTCGGCTGCGGCGCGGCGGGAGCGATTGCCGCGGCCTTCAACGCACCACTGACAGGCGCGTTTTATGCATTCGAGCTCATCATCGGCACCTACACGATCGTTTCACTGACGCCGGTCGTCGTTTCCGCCCTCGTATCGACGCTCGTCGCGCGCCTGCTGGCGGGAAGCGATTTCATGATCGATGTCGGTGAATTCGGCACGGTGGTTCCGGCTGATTATATCCCTGCCCTGTTGCTTGGCGCCTTCTGCGCCGGCGTCGGCATCCTGATCATGCAGGGCGTGGCCTTCATCGAGGAGATGGCGCGTAAAAGTTCCGTTCCGACGCCGCTTCGCCCGGCGCTCGGCGGCATCGTCGTCGGCCTTCTGGCGATGATTACACCGCAGGTGCTTTCAGCGGGCCACGGCGCGCTGCATCTGAACCTTGGCCGTGATGTTGCCGTCCCGATCCTGGTCGGCCTTCTCCTACTGAAGTCCTTCGCATCGGCGATCTCCATCGGTTCCGGCTTCAGGGGCGGCCTCTTCTTCGCCTCGCTCTTCATGGGCGCGCTGCTCGGCAAGCTTTTCGCCTATTGTGCCCCCTATTTCGCCCATGCGACGCTGACGCCCGTGATCTATGCCGTGGTCGGCATGAGTTCGCTCGCCGTTGCGGTCATCGGAGGGCCGCTGACGATGACTTTCCTGGCGCTCGAAATAACCGGGGACTTTCCAATCACCGCGCTGGTACTTGCAGCCGTCATCACCTCGTCGCTCGTCGTTCGCAACACGTTCGGTTACTCTTTCGCGACATGGCGTTTCCATCTTCGTGGCGAAAGCATCCGCAGCGCCCATGATGTCGGCTGGATCCGCAATCTGACGGTCGACAAGCTGATGCGCTCGGACGTGAAAACGGCGAAGGCCAGCATCACGATTGAAGATTTCAAGAAGGCCTTCCCGATCGGATCGAGGCAGCGCGTCATCCTCGTCGACGACTCCGACAAATATGCCGGCATCGTGCTCGTTCCGGAAATCTACGCGAGCCCGGTCGACACCTACGACGAGGGCAAGGATCTGAAGGATTTCATTCGCTACCGGAACGACTTCCTGCAGCCACAGATGAACGCAAAGCAGGCGGCGGCGATCTTCGACAAGACGGAGAGCGAGGCCCTCGCCGTGCTCAACAATCTGATCGAGCGCCGCGTCGTCGGCCAGCTCAGCGAAAGCTATACGCTTCGCCGCTACAGCGAAGAGCTCGACCGCAGACGACGCGAGGTATCCGGCGAAATCTAGCCGAGGAGCCCCGCCACCCAGGCATTGTCGAGATGGGTCTCGAGTTCGTCGGCGACCTCGTCGAGCGCCTGGTCGACGATTTGACCGTAGCTCCGCCGTTGGCCGGATAGGCCAAAGCTTTCGAGAAGCTTGCCGCGAAAGGCATCGCTGCCGAACAGGCCGTGCAGATAGGTGCCCATGATCCGGCCGCCAACAGATACCGCGCCATCGGCCACACCGTCGATCACCGCTGATGGCCTGGCACAGTCCGGCCCGGTCGTCACGCCCAGATGGATCTGGTAGCCGGCAAGGGGAACGCCGTGTTCGACCGAAACCGCCAGGCTGTTCCGCACGGTCTTTTCAGGCGCCATTTCGGTCTCGACATCCAGCAATCCGAGACCCGGTGTCGCATTGCTCGCCCCCTCGATGCCGAGCGGATCGCGAACCACGCGCCCGAGCATCTGATATCCGCCGCAGATGCCTATGACGCGCCCGCCGCGCCGGACGTGCGCCTCCAGGTCTCGGTCCCAGCCGGCAGCGCGCAGATCACCGAGGTCGGCGATCGTCGATTTCGACCCGGGCAATATCACGAGCGCTGCATCGTCCGGTAGCCGGTCTCCCGGCTTCACGAAGACGAGCTCGACATCCGGCTCGGCACGCAGAGGATCGAGATCGTCGAAATTGGCGATCCGCGGCAGAACCGGTACGGCGATCTTCAACGCACCGGAAGCACCCCTGGCGAGGCGCTCCAGCACGACCGAATCCTCCGCTGGCAAGCGCGCGGCAGCCTTCAGCCAGGGCACCACGCCGAAGCACGGCCATCCGGTGAAGCGATTGATGGCTGCCTTGCCGTCATCAAAGAGCGAAACATCGCCTCGGAACTTGTTGATGATATAGCCGGAAATCATCGCCCGGTCGTCGTCCGAAAGGATTGCGTGGGTGCCGGCAAGAGAGGCGATCACGCCGCCGCGGTCGATATCGCCGACGAGCACGACGGGCACCTTGGCGCGGGTGGCAAAGCCCATATTGGCGATATCGCCGGGACGTAGATTGATTTCGGCCGGCGAGCCTGCACCTTCGACGATGACGAGATCGGCGCCTTCCAACGTGATCGCAAAGCTCTCTAGCACTTGCTCAAGAAGCAGCGGTTTCAACATCTGGTAGTCTCGTGCCCTAGCCTGTCCAAAGACCTTGCCCTGCACGATGATCTGGCTGCCGTTTTCGGATTGAGGCTTAAGGAGAACCGGGTTCATGTGTATCGACGAGGGCGTGCGCGCCGCAAGCGACTGCAGCCACTGCGCCCGGCCGATCTCCCCGCCGTCATCGGAGACGGCCGCGTTGTTCGACATATTCTGTGGCTTGAAAGGCTTCACCTTGAGGCCGCGATTGGCCGCAAGTCGGCAAAGCCCGGCAACGAGCACCGTCTTGCCGACATCCGAGCCGGTTCCCTGCAACATGATCGCCTTGGTCATGCGATGAGGCCTACAACGCGGCATGATCCGCGGTCAATCGTCCGATTGAAATGCGAAAACCGCGCGGGCTGGCGGGCGCGCGCGGTTTGCCGAAAACTCTGGCGTATTCGCCAATACACGACGAAACTCGTATTCTCCGGGACGCACTACCTGATCCGGAGAAAGCGGCGGTTGTCCCCCGCCGTGGTTCAACTGATAGCGCGACATTCTTACCGGAGTGTTATTACGGACCTCAGCAATGGCAGATTTCGACTTTTTTCGACATTTTGCCGATTCCCGATCCGCATGCAGCCCATGATGGCAGCTCGGTACAGGCTATCGCTTGTGGATCAGTGGGGATATTAGCGCATTCAAATCAGCTGCTTAGCTCAATAATATTCGCTCATAATCGGATTTCAATTGCCGTGTCAAAGGCGTAGGCTGGAAGTGATGGAATGTTCCAGGCCGCGGTGGCGATGCAAAAATGGCTGAAACCTGAAATTGCGACGGCGAAATTGTCACATGCATCCATTGAACGAGCCGATGGGCAGTTTGTATTCTGCATGTCAGCATCAGAAACTGGGAAACGAGGGAATGAAGATCATCCTGGCTTGGCTGTTTATCGCGGTATGTCTCGTTACCGGCGCCCGCGCCGCGCGCGCTGATTGCGATAATGTTTCGATTGCGGAGATGAGTTGGGCCTCGGCGGCGATTGCCGCCAATATAGACCGCTTCGTCCTTAAAAACGGCTACGGATGCAACGTCACGATGGTAGCCGGTGATACGGTGCCCACTTTTGCTTCGATGGATCAGAAGGGCGAACCCGATATCGCACCCGAACTCTGGACCGCGTCAGTCAGGGTTCAATTCGATGCGGCTGTGAAGAGCGGGCGCCTGATCCAGGCCTCCGAGATTTTGTCGGATGGTGCAATCGAAGGCTGGTGGATTCCGAAATTCATCGCCGATGCAAATCCCGACATCCGCTCAGTGCAGGATGCGCTGAAACGGCCAGACCTCTTCCCCGCACCCAAAAATGCCTCTAAGGGCGCCGTTCACAATTGTCCGCCGGGCTGGAGCTGCCGGATTTCGACAGCCAATCTTTTCAGAGCCTTGGCCGGCGAGAAGGCCGGTTTCGAGCTGATTGACAGCGAAAGCCCGCAAAGCCTCGACGATTCGATCGCCGCAGCCTTCGACGCCAAGGTCGGCTGGCTCGGCTATTACTGGGCACCAACGGCGATCCTCGGCAAATATGACATGACACTGCTT
This sequence comes from Rhizobium etli 8C-3, assembly GCF_001908375.1. Taxonomy (NCBI): domain Bacteria; kingdom Pseudomonadati; phylum Pseudomonadota; class Alphaproteobacteria; order Hyphomicrobiales; family Rhizobiaceae; genus Rhizobium; species Rhizobium etli. Next base: position 2,336,768 of record NZ_CP017241.1, read on the forward strand.
AGTATGGGCGTCAGCCACGACAGGGCGGAATGGCTGGCTTGCACCGCGATCGAAGGCTGCGCGCGTCCGCAGCTTAACGCCTATCCCGTCTCCCAAGCCTTTACCGTCGTCACCAAGGCCTTTGCCGACCGTGCCGGTCCGGAACTCGCCTACTTGCGCTCCCGCACCTGGGACAACAACACTATAAACGACGTTCTGGCATGGCAGGACGAAAACCAAGAAAGCAGCGAGAACGCCGCACTGCATTTTCTGCGCAACTACCCCGAACTCTGGACACGGTGGATGACGGCTGACGTCGCGGAAAGGGTAAGGGCCGCACTTTGAGCAATTCCAGCCTCGCGAAGGCTATAGCTCCTAGGCTGACGGCATAGCTAGTCGAACGACTGCCGGACAATGGCAAGAACCTATGGATGACCGATGACGCCAGCCGCTTCCTTTCCCGATCGCGAGATTGTTGCCCACAAATTGCAGGCGCTTGCGAAGCCGACAGGTCCTATCTTGCGCTGCTCATGGAAATGCAGCGCAAGACGACAACCTGATCGACGGCTTGCGTCGGTATCTGGATTTGGCGGCGGCTGGGTCTTTTCTCAATTCTCTGAAAATTGAAAATTGCGGAGTCTGGATTGGCGAAGCCGCTCCCAGGCGCCTTCAGATCCGTTTGACGGAAACGGCAAGATCCAGCCAGCATCCGGCCTATCTTGCATTCCGCGCCGGGCTTGACCGATCAGGCGGCCTGGAACGCGCCTACCCTGCCGCACGATCTGAAAAGATTTAGCGGCGTGCGGCGCGGTTGACCGAATGGCCGGCATCCTGCGTCGCGTTGACGGCGTTTGCCGTATCACGGCCCATGCCACGGATGGTATTGCCGCAGGAAGAAAGGGCCAGAAGCAGCATCAGTGCTGCGCCGACTTTGACCGTTGTCGCCATTTTGGAAATCCTCTTGTGCAAACGAAAATTACGCAGCCGAAGCAGCCAACGCCGCTCCGGCCGTTTAACGCGCTGAAATCCAATAAAGTTCCTCGCCGTCCAGATCAAGCGGCGGCGGCCTTTGCCTTTTCCGCGAAGGCAAAGCGGATGCTGTCGGCGACGGCCTCCATAGGCCCGGAGAGCTGCGAGGCCGTCAACAGCCGGATGTCGAACGAGCCGAGTTCAGGCAGGCCTTCCTGGGCACCAAGCATCACCATCCCGTCGGCCACATAGGAGCGCGGCAGCGGCGCGATCGCAAGGTCGGAAAGCACAGCGGCGCGCTGCGCCATCGTATGGCCGCTGAGATAGGCAACGCGGTAGGGCCGCTTGTTACGCTCAAGCTGCGCCAGCGCCTCCTGGCGCCAGATGCAGCCATCCTCCCAGATCGAGATCGGCAGGGGATCCCGCCTGTGGGCAGTACCGCATTTGGCGCCTGCCCAGACAAGGCGTTCTCGAAACACGATCTCTCCGCCGGTCGGAAACGGCCGCGTGGCGCAATTGATCAGTGCCAGATCCAGCCTCTGCTCTTCCATACGCTTCTTGAGGCCGATGCTCATGTCGATCGTTACGTCGACCATGATGCCCGGGTAGCTCTCCGCAAAGCTCTTCAGGATACTTGGCAGCAGCCGTTCGCCGATATCCTCCGGCGCGCCGAGCCGCACGACGCCGCTGAGTTCCGGCATGATGAAGCGGGAAACCGCCTCGTTGGAAAGCGCCAAGATATTGCGGGCGTAGGTCAGCAGGAGCTCACCGTGCTGCGTCAGCGTCACCGATCGCGCATCACGCATGAAGAGCGTCGCGCCGAGCTGTTCCTCGAGCTTCTTGATCTGCATGGAAACCGCCGAAGGAGTGCGGAAAACTGCTTCGGCTGCGGTCGAAAAATTGCCTGTTTCCGCAATGGCGACAAAGGTTCTTAGAACATCATTGTCGAGCAAGGGGATCGGGCGGCGAAAGGGCACAGTCATCGTCGCATCTTTCAATTTTTCTGATGTTAAGCACCATATCATTTCGTTTGTTTGAATGTCAACGCAAAGCTATTTTAGCACCATGGCGATAAACGAAGGAGGCCATGATGACCGAGACTGCACATAGCATTTTGGACATCTTCTTTACGTTCAGGGCAAGGCAACTGCAGCGCACCGCCTGGGAGAACACTATGCGGCAGATGACCGCGTTGCCCAGCCACCTGATCGCCGATGTCGCCCCACATGCGCCCGACAACAGCCGAGAATGGTTCACCCATCCATCTGCTTCTCCACGAAGTTCTGCACGTAAAGCGTTACAGACGCTGCACGAAATGCGCTTCACGCCGGGCTTGTCGGCAGCTGACCCTCAACGAAAACTGTAATCGACTCGCAGGACCCGCACCGAACTATTGAGGCCGCCAGACTTCCTCCTTTGCAACCAGGAGGACCATCGCAGATGTGGGCAACCGTGTCATCGAACCGGATGGGAGTACCGATCTGGAACGACTTTTCTTGGCGCGGGCGAGGTCAGGCCAACGCCGCCGCTAATGCTTCATCATCAATGGAAGCGGCGAATGCGACAGCAGGTAGTGAGTGACACGACCGAGCAGCAGTTCCAGGAAGTAGCCATGCTTGAAAGCGCCGATCAAAAGGCACGTCGCATTCGCCGATTTGGCGAAATCGAGGATCGTTTCCCCGACGGACAGGCCTGCCGAGTTGATTGCGACGACGTCGCCGTCAAGCCCCAGCTGATCAAGCAACTCTCTTGCCGTTGACTGGTAGCTTCCGTCCGGTTCGTCGTTGACGCACAGAACCGTCACGCGATCGGCCGCAGCCAGCCAGCGTCTTGCCGCGGCGACGGCTCCCCGCGCATGACCATGCGGTTTCCAGCCGATCACCACATGCCCCAGCAGATTGCCGGCATGGGTACCGGCAGGTGGTGCCAACACCAGCTTGCGCTCATGGAAAACGAGATCGTGAAAAGCGTCGCGGGCATCCATATTGCCATGACAAGGAGCGACGACCAACGCCGTCTCACGGACTTTGGCACTCACGCAACGAGCAACTTCGCCGCGGCAATCATCGAGAAGGAGCCGTTCTCGGCCAGGCTTGCACTGCTTCCAATCCTCGAAGGCTCGGGCGACCCGTTCGAACCGCTTATGCGGCGAGCCTTCGGTCAGGTCCCGCAGCATCTGCAGATCGATCTCCTCGGGCGCGGCGATCATCCGTTCCGGATCGGCGCCGACATGGGCCACGGACATGGTGCCATGGATGGCACGGGCGGCGTCTTCGGCGACGTCAAGGCAAGGTTGCGCAGTTGCCGGATCGGGCAGCAGGGCGAGAACGTCGGCATGGTCGGTCCCTTCCCGCACAAGATCGGCGAAGATGACACCGGCTTCTGCCGAAGTCGGGTTCGGCGGGTCGTTCGCGGGCGCATTGTTCATACCGGGCCTCCTTTCGCGATGCTCCCACATCGCTCCCGGTCCATCACGTTTAAGATTTTACTCCTGCGTCCGATGGCTGGCTAGCAAACGCCGCACAGGCTGCGCCGCTTCCACGGCAAACGGGCGATTGCGTGGTAGGGTTTATACGCCGGCCAGTACCAAGGGCTTCGCCATCATAGCCTGCGACCCAGATGGATCGACGGGTTCTGGGAAAAGCCCCTGCCGCCATGGTCGGATTCTTCGTCCGTGCCAACAACTCGATCGAGGTCACCTACCAGCGCTCGTTCTACGAAAAACGCGCCGCGCTGCTCCACGGCGGCAATCTCGACGTGGAGCCGATGGTGGCGAAGCCGCGCCCTGGCACCGCTTGCGGCATCCTTTGAACAATCAGCCAATTTCCGCGTTCATTTGAAGGGGCAAAGGAGCTCTTGATGTCGTACGGATCGCTGAGTGCTTTTGGTGACACCTGGTGCCGGTACAGGCCGGACACCGAAACCCTCGAGGCCGCTCATGACCTGGTGGACCGGTACCTTGCGTTCGCCGAGGAAGCGCAAGTGGGAAATGACATTATCGACGAGATCGAGCTGCCCGTCCCGAAGCCTATGCTGATCAAGTCGTTTGGCCTCGTCATCGCTGCCGAGCACCGTCCGCAGATAAGAGCTCTGCTGATCAGAGCCGGCATGACGCTGGCCCAGTACCGCGCCGACCTCGGACCACGGATGCGGTTAAAGCCCACGACGCCGCACGGCAGGCTACGGGCAGCCCGATCGCGGGAATTCGAGCGCCGTCTTCAGAAGAAGCTCGTGGCGGTCGCTGAAGAACGGATCAGCCTTGGCGCGTTTTATCGACGCGCCTTTATCGAGGCCATGCATTGACGCCAGATGAGGTCACACCTTGCCTTGACCGCGACGATCAGATCGCCGCCTGCATCAGGTAGAGGGATCGTTCCGGAGGAAGCTGCGCAACCATTTTCATCATGATCTTGGGATCGACATGGTGAACGGATCGCACTTGGCCGTCCCGGTAGATGATCGTCAAGACGCGCGTCTCTTCGTCATAATCGAGTTGGGCGATCGTTTTCGTGTACACCAGGAACCGCATTGCCGTTAAACCTCACTGGTCAATGGAACATCACCAAGGTGATGGTGCCGACCATGACCCAACCGGAAACGATAATCAGGGACATTCTCAACAACGCCGTCTTGATCGTCATGGAATACTCCAAATCGCTTCAACCAAACTAGCTGTACTTTGGGACGAGTGTGGGCCGATCGGACCGAGCCTCATCCCGGTTGGATTGTATGTCTGACGCCTTTGGGCAAGTATGGGAGCCGAAGGCGGACTGGAATCACCTCCAGCGCGACTAAACACACACCAATATAGGCGGTCGCGTGAAATCGACGTGACACACGTGTTGCGAGAACATCTATATCGCGCCTCACAATCTCTGCACACAGTGGCGGGATCGGGTCGGACCCCGATACCGGTCAGAAGTCGCGAAGTGCGTAGCCGGCGCCGCGCACCGTCCGGATCACCTTGTCGGCCTTGCCGAGACTGATGCCCTTCCGAAGGCGTCCGATGTGTACGTCGACAGCGCGTTCATCGACACTGGCATCGCTGCCCCACAGCGATGCCCTCAATTCCGATCGGGAGTGGACGCGACCGGGGGACTTCATCAGAAACTCGAGTAGCCTGAACTCGGTGGGTCCGAGCTTGACTTCCTTTTTCTGCCTGTGGACCCGGCGGGCGTTCTTATCGAGCGTCAGATCCCCGACTTTCAGCGTGCTCTCCAGTAACGCTGGATTGAGACGTCGCAGAAGGTTCCGCAATCGGATGAGGAGTTCGACGGGGGAAACTGCCTTTATGAGGCAGTCGTCGGCTCCGGCCGAAAGGACTGCCAACCGGTCCTGTTCGAGGGGCGAGTCCAGAAGCACCACGATCGGAAGGCGGGCGGTCGCTCCGGTTGTCCTGAACTGGCGGCATGTCGAGATCGCCATCGAGCCAGGAGCCGGCGCACCGAATATCACCGCATCAGGCAGCCGCAACGCCACAAGCTCGACGAGCGATGCATGGGGGGGAAGACAGTTCACCGAATATCCTTCTGTCTCCAGAGCGTTCTTCAGCGTGGTGAGCAGATCTTCGTCCTGCTCGACAACAAGTATCCGCACCGACATCCTCTCCGGCCTCCCTGCTACGCTTCCATCGAATATCCCGCGCCGCGGACCGTGCGGATGACGTCCTGCATGTTGGAGAAATTCAGTGCCTTGCGAAGGCGACCGACATGAACGTCGACGGTGCGCTCGTCGACATAAATGTCGTGGCCCCAGACACCATCCAGAAGCTGCGAACGCGAGAAGACGCGTCCGGGCGATGACATCAGGAACTCCAGGAGGCGGAATTCGGTCGGACCAAGGCGGACTTCGCGGCTCTTGCGGTGGACGCGATGCGTTTCGCGGTCGAGTTCGATATCCCCGCATTTCAGCACCGTGGAGAGCACCTCAGGCTTGGCGCGGCGCAGCATCGCCTTTACGCGGGCAACCAGCTCTGGCGTGGAGAACGGCTTGACGACATAGTCGTCGGCCCCGGTGGAAAGGCCGCGCACGCGCTCGCTTTCCTCGCCGCGCGCCGTCAGCATGATGATCGGCAGACGCTCCGTTTCTGGGCGCATGCGCAGGCGGCGGCAAAGCTCGATACCAGAGACGCCGGGCAGCATCCAGTCGAGGATCAGGATATCCGGCGTGCGCTCCTGAAGCCTGATTTCGGCCTCGTCGCCGCGCAGGATGGTGTCCACCTCGAAACCTTCGGCCTCGAGGTTATAGCGAAGAAGCACGCTCAGTGCTTCTTCGTCTTCAACGACTGCAACTCTCGGGATCATGCGGTTCTGTCTCCTGAAGGCGGGTTCGCAACAGTCATTGCGTGACCGCGCCGACGGTGTTGGCAGTGTCGTCCTTCGGACGCTCGCCTTCCGGCTGTGCGCCGGTCGCCATGTAATAGATCGTTTCGGCAATGTTGGTTGCGTGATCGCCGATGCGCTCGATGTTCTTGGCGCAGAAGAGAAGATGCGTGCAACTGGTGATGTTGCGCGGATCTTCCATCATGTAGGTCAGCAGCTCGCGGAACAGCGAGGTGTACATGGCGTCGATTTCCTCGTCTCGCTCGCGGATCGACTTCGCCTTGTCGGCTGAACGCGAGGCATAGACGTCGAGTACTTCCTTGAGCTGTACCAGCGCCAGTTCGGAAAGATGCTCGAGACCGCGGGCGAGCTTGCGCGGAACGCCGGTGCTCTGCACGGCAATGACACGCTTGGCAGTGTTCTTGCCGAGATCGCCGACGCGTTCGAGATCGGCCGCGATGCGGATCGAGCCCATGATCTCGCGAAGGTCGGAGGCCACCGGCTGGCGGCGGGCAATCGTGACGATCGCCTTGTCGCCAATCTCGCGCTCGGCGTGATCCATGATAACATCGTCGGAGATGACCTTCTGGGCCAAGCCAGCGTCACCGTTGACAAGCGCGCGGACGGCGTCCGACACCATCTGCTCGGCAAGCCCGCCCATTTCCGAGATGCGGCGGGACAAATACTTCAGATCCTCGTCATAGGCAGAAAAAATATGGGTCGATGCCATGGGGATTGTCCTTGAATAGCCTGAACGCCGCAGATCAGCCGAAGCGGCCCATGATGTAGTCCTGGGTGCGCGGGTCGTCCGGATTGGTGAACATCTTGTCGGTGTCGTTCTCCTCGACGAGATTGCCGAGGTGGAACATGGCGGTGCGCTGCGAAACGCGGGCCGCCTGCTGCATCGAATGCGTCACGATGACAATGCTGTAGTTCTCGCGAAGCTCGTGGATCAGTTCCTCGACCTTGGCGGTCGCAATAGGATCAAGCGCCGAGCATGGTTCGTCCATCAGGATGACTTCCGGGCTGACGGCGACGGCTCGTGCGATGCACAAGCGCTGCTGCTGGCCTCCCGACAGACCGGTGCCGGATTCCTGCAGGCGGTCTTTGACTTCGTTCCAGAGACCGGCCTTGTGGAGGCTGCTTTCGACGATCTGATCCAGGTCAGCCTTCGACCTGGCAATACCGTGGATGCGCGGTCCGTAAGAAACGTTCTCGTAGATAGACTTCGGGAACGGGTTCGGTTTCTGGAAGACCATGCCGACGCGAGCGCGCAGTTCCACAACGTCAATGTCCGGATCGTAGATATCCGCGTCGTCCAGCTTGATTTCGCCCGTGACGCGGCAATTGTCGATCGTGTCGTTCATGCGGTTCAAGCAGCGCAGGAAGGTGGACTTGCCGCAGCCCGACGGGCCGATGAGTGCGGTAACGGTATTTTCGCGGACGTTCAGGTTCACGTCGAATAGCGCACGCTTCTCGCCGTAGTAAACCGACACCGTCTTGCCGACCATCTTGTAGGCGGTCGCGTTCATTTTCTGCTCCAGAGCCTTCTCAACTGCTGTTTCGGTCAACATGTTCATAATCCTTACTCCGTTACCAGCGGCGCTCAAAGCGCTGCCTGAGGAAGATGGCGATCGCGTTCATCAATATGAGGAACCCCAAAAGCACGAGAATTGCGGCGGAGGTTCTCGATACGAAGCCGCGTTCCGGGCTGTCCGCCCAGATGTAGATCTGGCTCGGAAGCGCCGTCGACGCCGCGAATATCCCGTCCGGAGGGCTCGTGATGAAGGCGTTCATGCCGATGAGCAGCAGCGGCGCGGTTTCTCCAAGAGCTCGCGCGAGCGAGATGATCGCTCCCGTCATGACGGTCGGCATGGCGAGCGACAGCACGTGGTGGAAGATCATCTCGTGTTTGGAGGCGCCGACCCCCAGGGCCGCCTCTCGGATCGAGGAAGGCACCGCCTTCAGCGACACGCGTGTAACAATAATGAGCGTCGGCAGCGTCATCAGCGAGAGGACGAGGCCGCCGACGAGCGGAGACGACCGCGGCAGGCCGAAACCGTTCAAGAACACGGCGAGCCCGAGGAGACCGAACACCACCGACGGGACCGCCGCAAGATTGTTGATGTTGATTTCGATGAGATCGGTGAAACGGTTCTTGGGAGCGAACTCTTCCAGGTAGATCGCCGCCGCAATGCCGATCGGGAAGCTGATGGCGAAGCAGACGAGCAGCGACCAGAACGATCCGGAAATCGCGCCAGCCAAGCCAGCCAGTTCCGGGAAGCGGCTGTCGGCATTGAGGAAAAGCGCCCAATTGAACGGACTGGAGATTACGCCCTTGGATACGAGCTGGTCGATCATGCCGATCTGCTCGTCGCTGATGCGCCGCTGGCTCTCTGGCGTATCCCGGCTGATCTCGCCTTTGACGAACTGGTCGGCCGGATCGGACATCGGGATGACGAAGCTGCTCGGTGCCTTGAGGCGTGCTGGATCCTTAATGACTGCATCGCGAACGAGGAACGGTGCCGAGGATGTGAAGAGGTCGAAGAAGGCCTTCTCCTGCCTGCGTGGCAGGTCCCCAATCTGGTTGCGCAGTGCCTCGCGCACGGCGCCGCGCCAGTCGGCCTTCATCATATCACTTGTATCGAGCTCAGCTTTGCTGAGGTCGATGTTTATGGTGGCCACCGTCTGGGTGAACGCCTTGTACCCGGTGAGCGTCAGAGAACCGATGAGGAAAGCGAGGAAGCCGAGCGCGAAAATGATTGCGATCATGCCATAAGCCTGGAGACGCCGCTCAGCGGCATAGCGTGCCTTCCGGCGTGCCTTCATGTCATCCGAATGCCAGTTGACACGCGTTCCGGCGACTGCGGTCGTGGACATCAATATTTCTCCCGGTACTTGCGCACGGTGCGCAGCGCGATGAGGTTCAGGCCGAGTGTGACGAGGAAGAGTACAAGGCCGAGTGCAAAAGCCGCCAGCGTCTTCGGGTTGTCGAACTCGGAGTCGCCGATGAGAAGGGTGACGATCTGGACGGTCACGGTGGTGACCGCATCGAAGGGGTTGAGTGTGATCTTCGCGATTAGGCCGGCTGCCATGACGACGATCATCGTTTCGCCGACCGCACGGCTAAGGGCCAGAAGGACGCCGCCGATAATGCCAGGCAAAGCGGCCGGCAGCAGGACCTTGCGGATAGTCTCGCCCTTGGTTGCTCCCAGGGCCAGCGAGCCGTCGCGCATGGCACGCGGCACCGCCGCAAAGGCGTCGTCCGAAAGCGAGGAAATGAACGGAATAATCATCACGCCCATGACAAGGCCGGTGGCAAGCGCGCTGTTCGGCGACGAGGCTATCCCCACGGAAGCGCCCAGGGCCCTAATAGCAGGGGCGACCGTCAGCACGGCGAAGAAGCCGTAGACGACCGTCGGAACTCCCGCGAGAATTTCAAGAAGCGGCTTCACAACGGCACGGAACCGCGGATGCGCATACTCGGTAAGATAGATGGCGGAGAGTATCCCCGTCGGAACCGCAACCAGCATGGCGATCGCCGAGATGACGAACGTGCCGAACAGGACCGGAAGAACGCCGAACGCGCCTTGCCCGGCCACCTGGTCTGCGCGGATGGCGATCTGAGGCTCCCAACGCAGGCCGAAGAGAAATTCGGTGACCGGAACCCTTGCAAAGAAGTGGAGCGCTTCGAATACGAGCGAGCCGACGATGCCCACTGTGATGATGATGGCAACCAGGGAGGAGAACATCATGAAACCCGTGACCGCAGTCTCGACACTGTGGCGGGCGCGATACCTTGGGCTGATCACCTTCATCCCGAGAAATGCACCCACCGCGACGATGCAGAAGCCAATCGCCATCATCAGGTAGGTGGAGTAGGTCTGGAGCGACCGAAGATGTTCGGCTGCAGCAGCCACTTCAGGCGTTGGCTGGCGGAACAGGTTTCCGGCCGCAACCTGGCGGATTTCGCCGATGAGCAGCGATAGTGCAGCACTGTCCATGCCTTCGGAGCCAGGATATGAGGCGAGCACAAGCTGGTTCACGACGCTGGACTGGAAGGCAAGCCAGAGAAGAAGGAAGATGGAAGCGGGAACAGCGGTCCAGATCGCGGCGTTGAGACCGTGGTAAATCGGCCGGGAATGCGCCTTGATGCGGCTCGTTCCTGCCGTTGTCGATACGGCGAGGGCGCGCAAGCCTCCGAAGTAGGCCGCGACCACGGCTGCGGCAACCAATACGAGGAAGAGATAACCGAACATGTTGCCCCCATATAAGAAGAAGCCGCCCGCGGGCTGCGCAGGCGGCCGGTGAAGTTCGATATTACGAGCCGAGCTTCTTGGCTGCCATGACAGCCTTCTCGACTTCCGCACGCTTGGATTCGTCGAGAGGCGTCAGACCGCGTTCAGCAAGGTAGCCGTCCTCGCCCATCGAAGATTTGGAAGTATATTCTTCCAGGAACTCCTTCATGCCAGGGATGACGTCGCGATGCGCATTCTTGACATAGATGAAGAGCGGTCGGGATACCGGATAAGAGCCGTCCTTGATGGTCTCGAAGCTTGCCTCGACGCCTTCGATCTTGATATCCTTGAGCTTGTCTTCGTTCTCATAGAGGAACGAATAGCCGAAGATGCCGACCGAGTTCGGATCGGATTCAAGACGCTGAACGATGAGATTGTCGTTTTCGCCGGCTTCGATGAACGGGCCGTCCTGACGCATGCGCGAGCAGGCTTCCGTGTATTTTTTCTCGTCGGCTTTCTTGAGGTCAGCCATGCCTGGGGTCTTCTCGCAGCCCGGATGCATAACCAGTTCGACGAATGCGTCACGGGTACCGGAGGTCGGCGGCGGTCCGAAGGCGACGATATCGACGTCCGGGAGGGACTTGTCGATGTCCGACCACTTCTTGTTCGGGTTGGCAGTCAGGCCGCCCTTACCATCGGGAAGCTGCGCGGCGAGCGCCTGGAAGATCTGCCCCTTGGTCAGGTTCCAGTCGCCGGTATTGGACCTGGATACGGCGACAGACAGGCCGTCATAACCAATGAGAGCTTCGGTGATGTCGGTCACGCCGTTGCCGGCGCAGAGCTTGACTTCCGATTCCTTGATTGCGCGGGAAGCGCCCGTGATATCTGCGAAGTCTTCGCCGACGCCACCGCAGAAGGCCTTGAAGCCGCCGCCCGTGCCGGTGGACTCGACGACCGGAGCGGGCTTGCCAGTCTTGTTGGCAAACTCTTCAGCAACTGCTTGAGTGTAGGGAAACACGGTGGAGGAGCCGACGATCTTGATCTGATCGCGAGCCGATGCGACGCCTGCGGTTGCCAGCAAAATAGCGGCGACTGCGCAGCTTCCGAGATATTTGTTCATGGATACTCTCCCGTAGAATGTAACGATGACGCTTCGGCGTCGGCTCCCCTCTATAGGCACCACGTAACAGTTTTGTGACAGTTTTGTATCAATTCATCGTGCGGGAAGGAAGGCATCGGCAATGCTTGCCGGCTGCGCCAGCGAGGGCGGATTTCGAGCATCGAACCAAGATCAAATTAGCCAAATAGAGTCAACGTCTTCTCGGCAGTTTCCATCTGATTTCAAATCTTAGCCGGACGGTTCCGGCCTCCAAGCAGATAAGAGCTGGCCAACACATCCATTATCCGTCGTGCAGCCAGGAGAAAATCGGCAAACATTATAAAAGTGACATAAAACCGACATTCCACCGTTACGAACGCGGCATATGTCCCCTCAGACGCAATGACGAGGGACGCGCCAATGCTGGAAATAACGGATTTGACCCGGCGGTTCGGTGGCAAAACCGCGGTCGACCAGACGAACCTGAGAATACCGCAGGGCCAAATGGTGGGCATCATCGGCCGCTCGGGCGCCGGCAAATCCACACTTCTGCGCATGATCAACCGCCTGCAGGAGCCGACTTCCGGTTCCATCCAATTCTGCGGCGTCGAGGTCTCTGCTCTGCGTGGCCAAGCCCTGCGCAACTGGCAGCGCGATTGTGCGATGATCTTCCAGCAGTTCAATCTCGTCCCTCGCCTCGACGTTTTGACCAATGTCATGCTCGGCCGCCTCAATCACCGCCCGACCATGCTGAGCATCCTCAGCATCTTCAGCCGCGACGAGCGTATTCATGCGATTGCGGCTCTGGAGCGCCTCGGCATCGAACAGACGGCGCTACAAACGGCCGGTACGCTCTCCGGCGGCCAGCAGCAGCGCGTGGCCATCGCGCGTGCCCTGATGCAGAACCCGAAGATGGTCCTCGCCGACGAGCCGATCGCCTCGCTCGACCCGCTGAATGCCAAGATCGTCATGGATGCGCTGCGCGACATCAACGAGCGCGAGGGCATCACCGTCATCACCAACCTGCATACGCTCGATACGGCGCGCAATTACTGTGAACGCATCGTCGGCATGGCCGCCGGCCGCATCGTTTTCGACGGTAAGCCTTCCGAGCTGACAGCGGCTGCGGTCAAGGAAATCTACGGCACCGACAGCGATGGCGCCGGCATCGACGAAACAATGACCTCCACCTCGATCAACATGCCCGGGCCAGCCACCGCTCAAGCATCCGCCGCCCGGCAACCCGTCGCCCTGGCGGGTCTGTGAGAAAGGGCGGCGATCGACCGCCCGCGTCGACAAGCAAACTTCTTCGCAACAGCAAGACACCGGGAAACCGGTCAATCAGGAGAGAACCATGGTAAAGAAAGCACTCTTCGCCGCGACAGCGCTTCTAGCGCTTGCCGGCGCTGCCGCAGCCGAAAATCTCAAGGAATTCCGGGTTGGCATTCTGGGAGGCGAAAACGAAGCTGACCGGCTGCGCAATTTCCAATGCCTGTCTGAAAAGCTTCCTGCAGCAATCGGCGTCGAGAAGGACTCCTTCTTCCCGGCAGCTGACTACGACGGCGTTGTCCAGGGCCTGCTCGGCGGCACGCTAGACTACGCAGAACTGGGCGCATCGGCCTATGCCAAGGTCTATCTCGCCAATCCCAAGGCCGTCGAGCCGATCCTGACGACCGTGCAGACCGACGGCGCAACCGGCTACTACTCGGTCATGGTCGCCCGCAAGGACAGCGGCATCAAGAAGCTCGAAGAAATGAAGGGCAAGAAGCTCGGCTTTGCCGATCCTGACTCGACTTCCGGCTACCTCGTTCCCCTCGTCACACTGCCTGAAGCCACTGGCGCTCCGGTCAAGGAATACTTCTCCTCCACCGGTTTTGGCGGCGGCCACGAAAATCTCGTCTTGGAAGTCGTAAAAGGCAACTTCGATGCGGGCACGACCTGGGCCTCGGGCGTGGGCGAGTTCAAGGATGGCTACAGCTCCGGTAACCTTCGCAAGATGGTCGACAAGGGCATCTTGAACATGGACGACCTCGTCGAGCTCTGGAAGTCGCCGCTCATCCCGAATGGCCCAGTCGTCGTGCGTTCCTCGCTGAACGAAGACATGAAGGCCAAATTCAAGGCGTTCATGATGGACCTGCCGAAGTCGGATCCGGCCTGCTTCTCGGCAATTCAGGGGGGCGATTTCAAGGGCTTTACCGAAGTCAACGTCGATTTCTACAAGCCGATCGTCGACGTCCGCAAGGCAGCCATTGGCGGCTGATGCCGTTTCCTCCCGCAAAGCCGCCGGTTCCCTCCGGCGGCTTTGCCATATCCCACGTTCGAAGGTTGACTATGAGCGACACCGCGCTGCGCCACTTCCCGAGTGAATCCGCAAACATGATCGAGCGGCACTGGCACGAACTTGCCTCCCGGCGCCGCGGCCAGACATTCCTTGCCTTGTTTCTCGTCGTCGTCTTCACAGCGGGTTCGGTGTGGTTCGCCAATGAGACCAACGCGGGCAAGTTTTGGGACCGCCTACCCTATCTGGCAGACTTCGTGGGGGACCTCGTGCCGCGTGACGCGTGGGAGCCGGCGCGCGCCCTGCTCGATCTCCCTTCCCCCTATTACGACGGCAGCCAGAAGTACGACTATCCCGAGGGCCGGTTCTACGTCACGCAGACCCTCTACGTTCCGGAATATGTCGAAAAGATCGTCGAGACGGTGAACATCGCCATCTTCTCCACGGGCGTCGGCTTCTGCCTGGGATTTGCACTGTGCTTCTTCGCTGCCAAAAACATGATGCCGAATGCCTATGTCCGTGGAGCGGTGCGCCGTTTCATGGAGATCCTGCGGGCGTTTCCCGAGGTCGTCATCGCGGGCTTTTGCCTGGCGATCCTCTCGCTCGGGCCGGTCCCGGCGATCATCGCACTATCCGTCCACACCACCGGAGCGCTCGGAAAGATGTTCTTCGAGGTGGTGGAGAACGCCGACATGCGCCCTGATGAAGGCCTGCGGGCCGTCGGCGCGACCTGGCTTGAACGGGTCTGGTTTGGAATGGTGCCGCAGGTCATGCCCAACTTCGTGAGCTATTTCCTCCTGAGGCTCGAGATCAACGTGCGGGCGTCCACCATCATCGGAGCGGTCGGCGGCGGCGGTATCGGCGAACTTCTCAGGCTTTCGATCGGACAGGGTCATCCGGCCAAGACTCTTGCGATCGTATTCCTCCTCTTCTGCACCATCATTGCCGTCGACCAGTTCTCCGCATGGCTGCGTAGAAAGCTGGTCGGCGAGCAGTCGTTCCGCACCGTCGCATGAGGTTGCATCGATGAACACGCTTTCGCCCGTCCAAAAGGCCGACATCGCCGCGCGCCACCCGCAGTTCTTCGACAGGACCTCGCTGCGCCCCTACCGCGCGCCTCTTCTCGTCATTCTCGCTGCCGCATATGTAGCGTTCTCATTCTGGTTCTTCGCGTTCGGAAAGGTCTTCTCTCAGGCCGACTACTCGATCGCCGGCACCTATCTTGCCGACTGGATCTCCTACGAGGTTCGCCCGGAGATCGACATGGCAGCCGACGGGACCATGAAGATTTCCTATTCGCGGTTCGATCCGCTTGGCGAAGATCCGAACCCCGGCTGGGTGGAGACCGAAAAGTCCGTCGTAACCCATCAGACCGGCACGGCCACACCGACGGTCAGCCTGTCCGAGCCGCAGACGACGCCGAAAAGCTGCATATCGCTGATGGTTCCCGGTGCTGCCATGGGATCGTCCGCACCTAAAGGGCCCGAATCGCCCCCGCAGGCCCCGGCGGCGACCGCTCCGGCAACCGTCACCGAGGAGGTTGTTACACGGGCGCGGATCGCCATGAGCAGCAATTCCTCGATAGAAATGACTGCCAATAAGGCGGTGTTGACGAGAGGTGCTGAAACGGTCGTCGTGCCGATGGGTAGATCGGACATTCGCATCGACGCCCCCCTTCCGGACTGGGCGTCGCAGAGGCGGCCGGGCGAGAAGATCATCGCCAGCTTCGGATTCGCCGGCTGGGCGGAAGTCACGACGAACGACGTCAAGGTCCACAAGCGGTTTCTCGGATGGGCGAATTTCCTGTTCGACACGCGGTCTCCCTTTTTTGGGAAGCCATATTCCGAGGTTGCGAGCCTCATTTTCGGCGGTCCCCGCATCGACCCGGAGCGGAGCAACCTGGCTCTCGCCTGGAACAACATCCTCTACAACAGCGAATGGCAGCACCTCGACGTATGGACCAAGCTCCTGCAGACCATCGTGATGGCGTTCGTCGGGACTCTGTTCGCTTCGCTCGTCGCTTTTCCCCTGGCATTCGTCGCAGCACGCAACATCACGCGCAACGGTGTTGCAAACCACGTGACGAAGAGGTCCTTCGACTTCCTTCGCTCCGTCGACATGCTGATCTGGGCGCTTTTCTTCACACGCGGCTTCGGGCCCGGCCCCCTGGCCGGCATCTCGGCGATCTTCTTCACAGACACCGGGACGCTGGGCAAACTGTATTCGGAATCACTCGAGAACATCGACGAGAAGCAGCGGGAAGGCGTCCGCTCCGTCGGAGCGTCGCCGATTGCGGTACAGCGGTTCGGTGTCCTGCCGCAGGTACTTCCTGTCTTTGCGTCGCAGGCCCTCTACTTCTGGGAGTCCAACACGCGCTCAGCGACGATCATCGGCGCCGTCGGGGCGGGAGGAATCGGCCTCAAACTGTGGGAGGCGATGCGCACCAACCAGGACTGGGAAAACGTCGGCTACATGGTGCTCCTGATTCTGATTGTCGTGTTTGCCTTCGATGCCGTCTCGAACGCGATCCGGACACGTCTGATGGGACGCCGCTGAACGTTGGGCTGCAGGCGTTTGGTCTTGTGTCAGCCCGCTGAAATACGATCTGTGGTAAGTGCTCTGGCGGAGATTTGCCCGGTGTACTTCCCTCGACTGCGTCTTTGCTCATCGTGTGAGCTTCCTCAGTCGACGAACTGCTTTGTCGGACAAAGGAATTTGCCTCGCTTCCGCTATATGACAACCCGGCTCAAACAGAGCAGCCAAAGCAATGAGAGATAAAAGAACGGGTTATTGCGGCTGAACGCCCCTTGGCTCGTTAGTGAAAGACAGCTTCTTTCCAGAGGCTGCCGCCCGCAATTCTCCCGTAGCCGAGGTTTTACACTGCACGCATGTAATGGGTGTTGAACGGGTCGGTCATGTCGTACTTGACCTGCGTGTCGATCGAGGCGACGCGGAGCCGGATTGTTTCGCTGTGCGTATGCGTAGGGCGCCAGCAAGGCCCTACGGGTTTGCGCCTTAATGAGGGTGGAGCCCGCTTTTGCCATCACAACGGTCCGTAGTTGGCTTTCCGCAACTGACCTGTCCTTGAAGACGGCATCAAGCTCGCGCTCGCCTAGCCGTCTAGCTTCATGCACATTTGATTTCCGTAGCGGGCCGCCAAATTAAACAAGTGTCTCCATCCGCTTACTGTCACCGGGGCAACTCATAGGTCTGCGGCGACCGTCGATATGCTTCTTCACAACGTGGCGAACAAAACCACGGCCCCTGCGGGGCGGCCCGCTTATAGGATGAGTATGGTGCATGCATCTTGCACACAGGATCGATCCAGGCTGGATCAGCCGACGGAGCAAGCTCGATCTCATAGAGATGGACTTCCCCGGCTACCGATCTCAGCGCCATCATTCCGAGGTCTCGCACTAGAATGCCTCTGGCAATAGCCGCCTCGGCAACGGGTTGAGTGGCAAGTAATTGACCAGGCGATGCGAGCGCGGCGATTCGTGCTGCAATGTTGACAGTCGTGCCAAAGAGATCGCCTGCTCTGCGGATGACCGGCCCATGGTTCAGCCCCGCCCGAGTGAGGGGTAGCCGTGGCTCCTTGCGGCATGCCTGCAACAACGCTCCGAGTACCTGGATCGCTGTATCGGGCTCGCGAAATGAGAGCATTGCCTCATCACCGATCCATTTAATCGGAGGCTCATAGCCGCTCAGGGCGTCGCGGACCATGCTCTCGAATACCTCAAGCACGTCAAGCGCGGCTGCGTCTCCATAAACATCCGCAATCGCGCTGAACCCCGCGATATCTATGAACGCAACGGTGGCCGGTGCTTTATCCAAAATCTCTCGCAGCCTCACATCTCTCTCCATGGCCCGAAGATTTGATCGCTAGCAACGCCGCATTCTCGCCTGCGTTCGCGTCCTAAGCAACTTCTGAAACCATCGCTAACAGGAGCCCTTGACCTTCCCGTCATGGGAGGGATTACCTATGTCGTCCTGGGCGTCATCACGGCAAGCTCGCTGCCCAAAAGCGATCTGCTCGCGCTCACCTCGAAAATCTGTTCTGACGACATTTCCATTTATGGCACGACAAAATCGAAACCCGATGTCTTGGCTGAGAAAGCTACGGACGTCGACAGATGGCCAATGCGAAGCTCTGTCGTCCAACCGGACAGTGTTGTCAGCTCGTGTGCGGCGGGGCGCTGTCGGGTAAGCGGGATACGATTGGCGTGTGTTCGATATCCCAAAGGAAACGAGCGTACGGCTCGGCACAGTTTTGAAGTTGACATGAGTGGGCTGCGCATCGTGGCTGAAGATGGCAAAGTAATCAGTCGTCAAAGGAACGGCGAGAGATAAACGGCAGCGGCCGCCAAAGACGTCGTTCGCCTTGACCTTCCAACCTTGGAAAGGTCCATGTTCCTCTAACTCGCGACACCGTCGTCACAAAAAAGACGCTTCCGCCGCAAAGCAGGCAAGGCGTGATCGAAAAGCCAGGTAAAGACCGCCATGAAATCTGCAAACGGCGCTCAATGGGACTACGCGCGAGAAATTCGTTCGATCCTTCTGCGCTTTGTCGCGTTCGCGATTCTTCTCGCCAACCTCTTGCTAGGCGGCAACGAAGGCGCCGGAAGGACGCACTTAATCGTTGTCGTCAGCTATCTCGTCATCAGCATCACTTCCGTCGCAACAGCGCGATTCCTTCCTGATCGCTCTTGGTTGAAAACCCTCTTTGTCGTACTCGACTCCTTGCTGGTCGTCTTAATTTTATATGGGCACATCCTTGGCGAGCCGGTTACCGAAAACCACAATTTGACGACAACCAGCTTGGTGGTGGCATTTATCCTGCTCACCCATGTAGGCCTCAAGCTGGATCGGCGGCTGGTCCTTATCTTCTCCAGCCTCGTCCTCTTTTCGTGGATCACCATGCTGGCTATCACTGCTGCGAGGCATCATACGGCTGACACGGTGTCGTTGATCGCATCGTTCTTCAATCAGGACCTGGGTCTCACGGTCAGCTTTGGCTTCACCGCCTTTGCAATCTATCTTCTCGCGAAGGACCACGACCGGACGCGCAAGGAAGCGCTGCGAGCGGATGAGCGACGTCTCAACCTTTCGAGGTTCTTCTCGCCGCTCGTGGTCGCGGACCTTGAGGAAGGCAGTTCGGCTCTCGATCTCGAACGTCGCAACGCGGCGATCATGTTCGTTGATTTGCGAAATTTCACAAGCTTTGCCGAGACTGCGCCAGCACGCGAACTGGCCTGGGTTCTGGGGGAATACCGGCACCTTGTTTCGGGCACCATTTTTGAGCACGGCGGGACCGTCGATAAGTTTATTGGCGACGGGGTCATGGCGGTCTTCGGCCAACCCTCCCCCAGAGAAGACGACGCAGACCGCGCCTTGGCATGCGCGCTTGATCTCGTCGATGCGCTCAGCGATTGGAAGAACCACAGTGGTTACCCTGGCCTCGACGCAGGTATTGGCTTGCACTGCGGCACGGTCGTCGGCGGCGTCCTGGACAGCGGATGCCATAGCGAGTTTACCGTAATCGGTGATGCGGTTAACGTCGCCCAGCGCCTGGAGTCTCTGGCCAAATCATTCGATGCGCCGCTCGTCGTGTCGTCGGCCCTGATGGCCCAGCTCCAGAACCCCGTTCCACCTGCCCTCTGGATATCGCAGAGTGCGGTGGCACTGCCGGGACGTCGGCTTCCAATAGATGTGTGGTACTTGCGCCGCGAAGCGGGCCTTGCGCTCGCTGAGGATAGCCTGCGCAACGAAACCGGGGGCGTGCAGACCGCCCTTCAAAGGTCGTCCTTCCAGCCATCGCCTCCGGCGCCCGATGTGTGCACGGGATAGTCGATTCTCGGGACTGTTTCGCCTCTGCGTCACGTTTGTCAGTGCCGACTATACGATCAATTCAAACTGCTTCATGAGAAGGCCTGGAAAACCGAGTCGCCCGAAAAAACCATTCACCGTTTCACGAAAAAATGATTCTGGGCGTCGAATAAAGCGCCTCGGCAGCAAGGTCAGATCCGACGAAGCAACAATCCGGTGCGAATTTAGGATTCTGGGCATGGCCTTGTCCTCTTCTCCTAAGCTAACAAGGGATGACATGGCATTGTTCCAGTCATGATCTTGGGCGGCGATTTTGGGCCTTCAGGAAGGGACTGACACAAAAGCGCATGCTTCCAAGCGGGTGGCGACAAGCTTGAGGTTCGTGAGTAGGAAGCAAGAGCCCTGAGCATCAGCTTGCTGGGCCCAAGGAACCTCAATCGGACATCAACACGACAACCGACCTCGGAGTCACGAGAGAATTCAGTTCGATGACGGTGTTCGGGAGTATCATGGTTGAGACGTGGGGCATTGAACCCGGCTCGGCTGATGCTCGTTCGTCAACCATTCTTTACCTTTGAGTTCTCGTAATCGGGCAGCGTTGTGAAGCAGATGGGGATTGCGTTCATGTCGGCCTCCGATGACGGACGCCGCATGACGTAGAAGAATATCTCTTGCCACTCAGTGAGAGGTGATCGCGCGACCGCTGGACGCGAGATGCTCTGTAATGGCGCGCCGGATTTCGGTTACCGTGTCAAAGAGCCTGTTGTCCAAGTCGATGACATTGAAGCGGACCGCGATGAATTTGAGGCGGTTTTCGACAGGGACCGCGATCCCGACTTCCTGACCATTGAATACGACAGCTTGCTTTTGCATAACAAACCTCGGGCGCGCCACAGGGGAGCACCATCTTAGAAAAGTGGAATAAAGGGTTGGTTTACGACGCGTCAGATTGCCGTCGTAGGTCGGTATCGGATCGAGATGAGATCACGCATTCGCTACACCATTGCGAACAAACGAAGTCAGACAAAACAACGTCATCATCCTCCCACAAGCGAGGTCAAACGACCGGTGAGTATCGCCGGCGACGGCCGGTTATTTCGGAACTCTTATGTAAAAACGTAGTCGAGAAACTTCGAGCAAGCAACTGATTTTTGTGATTATTTAGCGTTTTGAATCGTATGATAATTACCGCAGGTGCGAAGTATCAAATGATGTACGTTCGTCTGCGAAGGCCCCATCGACGGCTTTACCCGGACGATATTGCAGACTAGGCATCGCTCCGGGTCCAAAATCCCACGCAAGGTCGCGATAGCACCTACGCGCAATCCGAGATTCAAAATCTCGGCCGTCCCGATCGACGTGACATAGGTGGCATTGGTCTACCAAATCCGCGTATGGAAGTGCCAGACAGTATATGGGTCCACCACGCTCTGGCGGTGAACGGGCGTCGCAATCACACGCCCGCGGAGCGTAGAGCTAAGCCACCAAAGTACCCCTGTCGATGGCATCCAGGCCAATGGAAACTCGGCGTCACCAAAATCCAGGAAAACGGGACGCTTGTCACCTCTCCAGC
The DNA here is from genome assembly GCF_001908375.1 of Rhizobium etli 8C-3. NCBI lineage: Bacteria > Pseudomonadati > Pseudomonadota > Alphaproteobacteria > Hyphomicrobiales > Rhizobiaceae > Rhizobium > Rhizobium etli. The sequence goes on from NZ_CP017241.1 coordinate 2,358,051, forward strand.
GGTCGATCATCGCTGCGGCGCGAGCCGAAGACGCCCTCAATCAGCTGTCATCGAAACCAGTCGCGAGAAGGACCGAACGATCGAGGAGCTGAAAACCGAGGTGGCGACCTTGGTCAGCAAGCTGCCCGAGGCCGCACAAAGCCAATATGACGAAGACTGGCGGAACTCGTTCTTCAAAAGGACACCTACAAGCGGATCAAGGAGGCCCTGGGCGAGAAAGATGCCAACGACATCCTCAAGCGCGTTGAGGAGCTGCTTGCCACTGAACAGGAGGCGGCCAACCTGCGGAATGCTAATGACATCCTGAACATGCAGCAGCGTGATCTAGCGACGCGCCTCGATGATACCTTTAAGAAGCTCACCCAGCGGGACGCCGAGCTTGCGAAACTCGGTGTCCGAGAATACTTCTCAATCGATTGCGTTCGGAGTTTCTGGCTATTCCGACGGCTTGGAAAAGCCGCGGTAGAAGCGTGTCGGATGCAGCAGCGAACTCACGATGTTCGCGACGATCGGCCCATCCGCCTCGCTCTTCGCCCTTGCTTCCTGCCACTCCCCATCGGCGGTGAACAATGAGTAGAGAAGTCCGACGACCGCAATGGCCGCCACGATCGCAATGTCCCGGACAACTCTCCTGCCCCACCATCTGGCCTGTCGTGACAGGAAAGAACGTGTGCGATCTTGCGAGCGGCGTCGATGGACAGCAGCGCGGTATGTCGGCGTCGCTCCTCGATGTCCTGCTCCGTCACGCCGGAGAATTTGATGCAGCCTGGTCAGTTGCTTGTCGCTCAACCGCGTCCTGCTGCCATATTTCTCCAACCTTGAGAGCACGTCCGACAGAAAGCTCCGCTGCCAAGGGCCCAGAGCCGCTTCCGCCAATGCAGTCCGAATGTTGGCTTTGAGATGTTCCGTCTCAAAAAGCACGAGCGCGGCGTCACTTGGCTTCGAATCTGAATAGCCCTGCAACTAGCGAAACGGCTCCGTGCGCCGGGTCGATTTTCTATAGTGAATCCATAAGGCGGCTATGCAGCCAAGCATGGCAAAGCCATACCAACCGAACATCAGGCCCAGCACCCATTGTTCCTGGCTATTGCGAAGACCAAAACCAGTGGCGATCAAAACAACATGAGCAATAAGAAGTCCAAGCGCCACGAAGATCACGAACACAACCCCTGTTAGTGAGATCGTTGTACGAAAAACAACCGAGACTTCCAAGATGTGGCGGCCTTCTGATTGCAAGCTGGTAAATCTCCAGTTACAGAATTTGCTCCAGATGATCGGTTAAGGAGAGCGCCTAAGATGGACGTGAACTCTTTCGTTGCACAGGAGACGTAATGCCGGTCGGTTTCGCGGAAGGACTCTCATTCGACCACACCAGGACGAACTGGACCGGCGACGGCCCTCGTCCGCTCTCCTGGACTATGTGGTATCCGGCCGTCGATAGCGCCAATGAAACGCTTGCGACTGAACATCCGATTTTCCGGCTGCATCCCATCGCTCCGGATGCCGCGCTGAAGAATGCCGGGAAGCCTCATCCTCTCGTCCTGCTGTCGCACGGCAGTAGCGGCGTCACCTTCGGCCTTGTTATCAATCGCTTGCGAAGCGCTCGACAGCACGTCCTCTTGTGGTGTCACATCCGGCATCCCGATCATCGGTCAGTTCGATCTTGAGATTTTCCGAAGCGCTATCTGCAGTTGTAAAATGAAAGTTCGATTACTACTCACATTAGGTAAATAGGAAAAGAACGCCGAAACGTTAGAATGCCGCCCGTAAAATCCGGTCACGGATTTGGGGGGACCATGCGAGATCGTCTGAAAATGGTTGGACCCGCCATCGCGGCTTCAGGTCGATGCGTTGGGATTGGCGTTTTAGGTGCTGTTTTAACCTTTTCCCAAGCCAGCGCAGAACCGCAATCAAACGGTTCTATGCTCACAGCCAAACTGAGATTGCTTTGCGGCCAGTCGGATGTCGTCTGGAACTATGTTGTAACGATAATGGGTGAAAGAGAAGCAATCCTGAACAACAGCAATCAGGGCAAACAAGGTGAAACAATCCGCCACTTCGTGCTTTATCGCGATAACAGCTGGGTCCTGATTTACGATTTCTTTCGGCGGGGACGTCCAAGCAGAGAAGATCAAGCCTGCATCGTCGCCAGCGGTTCCCAAGAAACAGCCTACGAGGCCGTCGGGCTATTGGTTGTCGAGCTTCCAAATGAGTGGATGGGTGAGCGTCTGAAGGACGTTCCTCCTCCGGAGCTTGATGGAACACCAGTAACCTACTAGCGCCATCAGCGCTGTGAGCCGGAGGTGCTTACATGAGACGCTTAATCGAAGCCGCCTTAATTCTATTCATCCTGACGCCGCACGGGTTTGCCGAGGGCGTCCGGCCCAAATTTCCGCCAGACGAGAGGTTAAACGTTCCGTCGCTTACCCTTACGGACGAGCAGTTTCTGCGGGGCGATACGGCGAACGGGATTGCTGTGACCCTAACGGGAGTGTGATTGTGAACAGGCCCTTCGCCTCGATCCATTGAGTCGGCAGCCTGACCCATTCCGGAAATCGAAAGGTTATGGAGCTGGAACTCCCCTCTCCTGCGCGAGCGCGTAGAACTCTTCGTGGGTCAGCATGCTGGTTCCCTCCTTTGATGGCGCTGAATAGCAACGAGAGCCATCGTCATTGCGCAAACGCTAATGGATGGCTTTCAGTCATTATACAGTTCTTACGCAGAGTTGCTCTCAACGGTCGAGCAGAAAGAGTGGCGGGGTTTGAGGACGCCCACCGTGCTTCGTTGACCGTCTGCTTTTACTGGTTCGGCTGCATATCCCCGAGAACCTTGTGGAGTGTATTGCAAGTCTCCATCTGATAGAGGTTTTTATTGCATTACCGACGATCGCCTCAAACAACTTTTCACAATTAAATCAGTTCGATATGGTCTGATAGCTATTTCGCTTTGATTGAATCCGTTTCGCTGTGGCTGAATCTGCTTCGCTATAGGCCAGTGTTTGCTTCGCTCTAATGTGAGTTCATCAACAATGAGGAACTCACTTTAGAGCGATTCACCCAAGCGCGTGATCTATCACAATATGCTGCCTCTATGGCGATTCTATTCCGTCGCCACCCTTAGCTGTAAAGGCGATCGGCCGGCTGGGACCAGTGCAAACACTCATCACACACACCTCTTAATGATCGATCGGAAAGCGTTGCTTACGTCCGAGCGTCGCCAGATGGCACGCTTGTTCGCGTCATCGAATACTGGGTTGATGCCAGCATCAAGAAGGTGTTCCCGGAGTTGCGTTTTGGAAACGATATGCCCCTCTAATTGAAGCCTGATCCGAGCCGAAAGGCCGCTCTCGTAACATGATGCAAACTGTCCGAGTATTGCCCTCGTATACGGTGGCTTCAAGATTTCCATCTTCTTTATATGCGTTATCTGACCTGGCCACAGTCGAAGATAGACAGGCGCTTCCCTGGCCAGAATTGGTAGCGAATAGGCTTCGTCGAGGGACGCCTCAGCGAGAGCGAGAACACGCTGGAGGGCGTCCAAGTCTCGAATATGAATAGTCTCCAAAACAGACCTCCGCGTCTCGCGCGAAACCCAATATTCGATATCGCCGTCAAGCAACGCCCTGACGACATTGGCCCACGGATCGCCGCCTCGCGTATATAGCGCTGTCACCGCCTGAGGCAGGCGGACAGATTCCGCAGGAGGCAGGCCACCGCATCGCTGTCGTACGATCCGAGCGAGGAACGAAGCAGCAACTTCGGGAAATGTTAGGAGACCATCCAGCTGGCAAAGCTCGGCAGGGAAGATTCTATTGTCCGTCATGTCGAGCAATGAGGGGACGGCGATACCGAACGACCTGCAAAAGCCCGTGACGTCGTGATTTGCGCGGAACAGCGCCAGCAGCATCTCTAGCGGAGTGCTTTCACTAGCAACCTCTCGGAAGCGTCTCAGTGCAAGGTATTCATCGACATTAAGGGTCGTCGGCTTGTAGCCTGCGGTGAAAGCTTGACTACCGATTACCCTGACCCGGGTCCCGCGTTCGATAGCGCGCATCTTCTCCCGGAGACGGTTCGGGACCCGAACATAGTAGAATAAGTACTTCAAAGGATGGTTTAAGAGGTTCCTTTCGCCGCCTGGATCGTGCGCAACGAGGTCGGAGAATGTCTCGGGCCAGCCCTCGATGACCTCCGCGGCACTCGCTAATACCGGTGCGGTGACTTCCCAGGTCTGTTTCGTGTCTACCCTGCAGGCAATCGATCGAGCCACTGCACAAATAAAATCGAACATTGTTCCGTCGTCGATATCCTCGAAATCAGCATGCAAGCTCGTCCTGACCTTCCGGCGTTTTTCCTCTTTCGTCGGATCGATCAGGCTTGTCGCAAGGTCCAGATGTCTCCAATAGCGCTCGTCGACGAGCTGCTGCGGATATTGGCGAAGGTCAACGGCGATGAGCTCCCCGTTTTCGGAGATTTTGCAACAGTTGTCACAACACCAAACGTCTCCCATAAACCTCATCCCGAACCTCTTATCGCAGACGGGGCACTTCTCCAGAAGAAACTCTTTGGTCTCTGGATCGAACTCCAACGCCCGCACCTGCCAAAGCGCACGCAAGTGAGGCGACTTCCGAAGAGCGAGCGGCGACACTCGACGATATCGAGTTAGAGCCCCGCATCGGAGCGATGTCTCGAAAAACGGAAGGCATCTCCGACCGGTTGATGGTCGGCTCCACGATAGCGCCTGTAGCTCGCCAAGCCCTCCCTCGTCCCCAACGAGGGACGCGAGGGCCTCGGCGGTGATGCCTAGCCCGCTGAGTGTACCCGGTGCCATTGGAATGCCTTGGTTCTCGACTCCAAGTAACTCAAGCGATTTCCGCAGATGAAAGCCATTTTCGCAACCCGCGCGAAGCAAAAACCCTTCAAGCGACTCTCCTGCCCGCGGGCGCGTTGCCCTTGGGTATCGTCCTTTCGCGATATTAATTGTCATTGGCGACGTCCTTCGCATATTCTTCGGGAGATGGAATGAAGGTCGGCCCCGTTCTGAAGGGGTTGTAAGAACACAGTTTGATTTCTTGCGAATAGTCCTCTACGGCGGTTGCGAGATGTTCTCGGGTGAGCTGCGCATGGCCACTCTCAGCCATATTTTCCAGCGCATTCCGGACGATGATTGCAACAACGCCCAGACGTCCTTTCGAAGCGATGTTCAAACAGAGCGGGACATCCCCTTCGACGAGTATTCTTGGCCTTTCCGGCAAAATGCGATGCTCCACAATTTTCAAGCTGAGCCGGCCGCAAAAGTCCTCGAAGTCCTTTCGACCTTTTCGGTCGCCATAATGCAAAGGTCTAAAATCTATCGGCTTGTGAGAACGGGTAGCTATCTGGTGTTCGAAAACGACTTTCTCGGCATGTTGCGTGCCGACGAAGACTATGGGCCATCGTTTTACCCAGCCCTTGAAGGTGTTCTGGACTTCGGTCGCGTCGTCTGTTCTCGACACCGGACCGGTGTTGGCGGGCGTCTTCAGGTGCTGGATTTCGTCGATGAAAATGATCTGGTAACCACGTTCAGAGAGAGCCTTTTCCACACGGTACCGCCTTTGCCTATAGGTTCCGCTGTAAGGTTCCGGATCACCTAGCGCTACCAGGAAATCCGACATGAGACTGCTCATCGTCGTGCCGCCTGTCAGCTCCACATGCAGCGCGATGGTCTGCAATTTGGCCAACTCGCGTCTCGGAAGCTTTGCGGTCTTTTCTAGCCAGGCTTTTTCGTCGGCTGTCTTAGCCGTTAGCGCTTTCGCGGCCAGCCATTCATCGACGAGGAATTTGTCAATGTACCATTCGACGGTGGTTGTTTTTCCCGACTGCGATCCGGCGAACATCTTGACCGCGGTCTGCCCTGCGTACGGGGCCGCAATCATGCGCTGACGCAACTTCTTGAATACAGCGACAGCAGCCTCCTGTTGCGGGTGCTTGATCCGCATCTCGCTAAACTCGGCATAAATCTCATCCGGGCTCATCATTCTATGGGGTAGCAAGACTGCCTCCATCTTTCTCAATCGAGATCGTCAGCGAGCGCATCCAGAAAGCTGTCTGGGCTCTCAATGATGGGCAACATCCACTGACTGGAGCTTTGAAGGTCTGGTATCGAGGGTGGTGGGACGGCCGGCGGCGCGGCTAGGTTGCGCAGTTTCTTCACCTGTTTGTTTATTTCACGCGTCTCCCGAGCCTTCTGCGCGCCGCGAGGCTGATCTTTGTGAAGAATTTGTGGGGCCTTCCGAACCATCGCAGGCATTTCCTGCGGGACATCGTAAGAAGCGGTACCCTGAACGGTGGGCTCGATGCTGCCGATCTCAATGTGGTCGCCTTCAACGAGGTTCCAGATAACAAGCTCGTCTTGGCGAGCTGCTTTTTTGGCCGCCCTTTTTGCTTGACGGATCGCCCTCTCGGCGCGATCCATGGCCCGCGCGTTGTCGATGAGTTTGTAATACTCATATTTCGCGAGGATAAGCTCTTCTTCATCAACGAAATGCTTATCCAGTCGGCGATCGCTGGCTTTGATCAAGTCAGCCTCTGCGTAACTCAGGCCTTCGGCAAACCTGGGCTTCGAGTTTGGCAATCTGACGAAACGCTTCCTTACGTGGTCGACAATCACGATGTGCGAACAATCCCATTTGTAGATGATGGCCTCAACCTTGACCTTGCCGCGGCCGGAGCGCCCCTCCTTTGGCACTGTTGCAATCAGAAAATCTTCCGTTACGTCCGGATGATGAAAAACGTGGTTCTCATAGACCACGCCGTTCCTGTCGATCCGCAGTCGCGCGCGGGTGCCGCAGATAATGTCCACGAGATCGAGCCGTTTGGAGACAGACCGACCTACCATAGGATCATTGATCTTCGACCACATTCGAACCGGAACAGCTTCAAGCGTGCGATTGCGACTCAAGTGGTGGACGTTGACGATCCAGTGCCACATCACACCCTCGGCAAATCTGAGGGCCCAATCTGCTTTTTCCTCAGGCTTGAGCCGACGCGCCGCGAGCACGTGGGGCTTATAAGGTATTCCCCCGGGCGCTTTGTGCCAGATGCCTTTGTTGTATGTATTGAATCCGCTCTCGACGATGGCTTTCGCCTGCGGCGTCGCTTTTGGCGCAGCATCCATATCGATGCCAGCATCGCCTAAGAGGGCCCGCATTGAAACGCCGATATTCTCAACGCCGTTGTCGAACAGCATTTTTTTCGGTTGCCCGTATCCGTCGGTCGCCCCTTTCTTGACCCCAAAGCGCTCGATAAGAAAAAGCTTTGGCCGCAGCATTTGCTTGATCGCCAATTGCACGGTGAGCGTGGATGGCTTTTCGAAAGTCAGAATTGCGGCGAGAAGTATCCGAGAATAGACATCCACTATGGATACAAGATAGGGCCGCTTGCGGTCTTCGACGTTCCCGTCTTCATCATAGATCGGTATCCATTCATCTATCTGCGTCTGATCGACCTGCACGAGTTGTAGTGGGAATTCAGCGGTCGCACCGCTGGCTCTAGCTCCATACCGCTGCAGCGCCTTTATAGGGTCGCGACGGGCGAGGCGCTCCCGAGTTTCCTGGTCGCGGATATAGTTTTCGACTGCCGTACGTTTTGGATATTTGAGCCCTTCTTCGCCTCGTGCGCGCCGAGCCCTGTCCTCTTCGATAGCTTGCCCAAGGAAAAGGAATACCGCCTCCTGTAACTCAGGAGGCTTTGGATTGCCTTCTTGGTAAAAATGCTCGACAGCCTCGTCTAGCTTTGGCTTTACCCAAGGGTCCTTCCATACCCTTTTGCTGTGAGCTCCTTGCTTGCTGATTAGGTCGGCAAGATCACGTTCGTGCGGAACACTTCGCTTCAGAGCACGAGCCAATCCCGACGCTGATGGCCTCCGAAAATGGCCGGCTCGGCAAGCCGTGGAGTACGTTTTCTCAATGAACTCTTCGAGGCCGTCCGTGGACTTCGAAACTTTGCCGTTCTCGTCAAACTTTCGAGCGTAGTACCTGTACATCAGCGCTTCCGCGACCTTTTCCTGGGCGCTCTCGATCCTTTTCCTTGTCTCGAGTGGTGTGTCCGGAAGAGTCGCGTCCATCAACGCGTGTATATCGATGCGATCAACCCAGTTTGACGACAACTGCTGGACAGCAGCGTTTTCCTTGATCCATTTCCCGAACTGGGCCTCCTCGATCCGTTCCGGCATTCCGGTAGATTCATCAAGAAAGATGAGGGACCCGCCTGCGAGTTTTTTTACAAGGGTGTAGTCCCTTGTACGGTTATCGGTCGTGACGCGATAACAATCGCCTCTAGTGAATCCCATGGCTTGCACCTACGACGTTACGCGAACTTGCATTGTGTTATATCGCGGCAAGCGGACTACGGACTGCGGTGTCACATTGTCAGTTAGGTTGATTTCCACAATCCGACGAACGTGAAGCGCTCTCAGCTTACCCCAACCGACCGCGCCACCGCCGAGAGCCTCCACGACATCCGCTGCAATCTTCTCGCCTCCTTCCAGCACTCTCTGAGCAGACCAGACGTCAAGTTGGTTCACCGCCGTGTGTCTCCAGGAGACGACGCTGGAGGCAACGCGCAGGTGTCCCGGGAAAATGTCTTCGACCCGCTGGATGATGAGGAAAGATATTCCCAGCTTTCGGTAGATCGTCTCGGCCAATTCCAGCTTTTTCTTGTACCTCAGGTCATGCTGTCGGCTATCCCGGTCATCCTTGATTTCGATGATAAGCGTCTTCAGGTCGGCGTCGGGCTCGTCATTGGAAGGCGCAAGCGCTGCCGACGAAAATGGAACCCCATTCAAGAGGTCTGCCAAGAAGGACGGATGAACTTTCAGCTCGAGGTCAGGGAAGTACTTCAAGGGAGCGCGTTGCTCCCGAATGAAGATTTCCAGTCGATGAGGCTGCGCGAGCAGAGACACAACACGTGGGGAGGCCTCAGCGAGGACGAGCGCGGGCTGTTCCCCCTTTCGGGATTCCCAAGGCATCTGAGCGAAATCACCCTTCACCGATATGAAAAAGCCGGTGTATTTCGTCTGTCGGCCATTCACGATACGTCTTACCGGGCCGCCATCTTTTGACTTTAGCAGCCTGGCAATCGGACGACTGACGCCGAGAGCTTTTGCCACTTTCCGAACCGCAGCCGCGGCCCGTTTGGCCAAAGGTTTGAGAAAGCCGAATAGGCGAGCTTTTTCATTGGTCATTGCGATTGACATTGAATCCTACTCCTCTGCGCCTTAGGCGCGCCGATAGGTTCCCGTCCCCGACCGAGATCGCAGACAGAATTCGCAAAACTTTTAGACACACTGATGCAATGCGCTGGATGCGCCTGAGAGAACGTGCTAATGATTCGGATGTCTCCGATCATCAAGAGTGTTCGGGTCGGCACAAAGGGCGGCCGCATCGCTAGTGCGAGCCGCCCGCGCCCTTCAAAATCTCACACGCCTCCCACCTGCACCGCCCACGCGATAACCTCGCAGCGCAAAGGCTGCATTGTTTATCAAAACTCGGCAGTGCAAGGAGTAGTAACGTCTGTCAGCTAGTGCGACTTCGTGATAGTCATCAAGGCCCTCCTCATCAAGTGTTGATTGTGCGGGAGAGTCGCTAGCTCTTTACCGCGAGTCGGCAGGAAAGAGCCTATGCATCAAGACGGATTGAATCAACAGGGTCCATGAAGAAAATGGTTGATGGTCCAGCGAACTATAAAAGCGAATTTGAAACGAGCCCCGGGCTGTCCGAAGCGTACAGGCTCGTTGTACAGGAAGTTGATCAGCTTCGTGAGGCTCAGAAGGACATCCGCAAGAAGCTCGAGAAGGCCGAAGCAGCTCGGGACCTGCTGCGGCAACTTCTGTCAGCAAAGAGCTCGGTCTCGATAGAGCAGAGTCCGTCGGGTCAGACGGTGAGTTTGAAGAAGATAAAGCCGAAGCGTCACCGATCAGGTAGCCAAACCGCGGAGGTGATTTCTCGTGCGAAAGAAATTCTTCGAGCAGAGGAGCGCCCACTCGATCGAGGTGTATTGCTTGAGGCGATTGAAAGGACAGGCTTCAAAATCACAGCGAACAATCCCGCTAGGTTCATAGGGAGGACGCTCTGGGAGAGCCCCGAATTCATTCACATCCCGGGAGAGGGCTACTGGCTGAAGGGGATGGACCTGCCTAAGAAAAATGATGAGGTCCATAATTAGGTCCAGAACTGAGGTCTTCCAGTTCTTTTGACGGTGTGCGGTCCACCCAGAATGCATTCCCCCTAAAGCTGGACACCGCGCTGGGAACAGAAGAAAACAGCAACAGGTCTGATCTAAGCCCACTGGGAGGTTGCAGGTTCATTGATGTCTACGAATACTTTGAGGTCGGCCATTTAACGACGCGTGCTGTTTCGGGAAATGCAAGATACCAATGCTGCCCAGTGCGCCGCTAGTCCCTTCTCTCCTTTTTTAGCTGAGTAACGAGGTCTACCGACAGGTTCATCAACCTGGATCGCGCCTCCGCCCGATTAGTTCACATCTTCGCAATCAGATGCCGATTTCCGAATGAATCTTCGGCGTAAAACGGCCGCCGACTGGGCGGTTATAGTGGCAAGCCCGAGCATGGGTCAGGCCGTCGTTTCTATTTTTCTTATATCAAGAATATAAACTTGCGCCGGAAGCCTCGAAGGGGCATTGGCAGGAACGGTTGCGTCAACCTCTTTTCGGGGTGAAGCCTCCGATCCCAATCGAAAACTTCGCGCCTGCGTCCCGCAAAATGTTCACCAGTTCGAGCGATGCCTGATGCGCACGTAGCGCTTCATCACGACTGCAGGGCTCATCGCCATATCGGATTCCCGGTTTGCATTGGATTGCTGCCACCTGAGCGCACGCGTCGAAAGCAAGACCAGAATTCAAAAGGGTTTGGCAAAGCTCCGCCAGACCATGGGTAAACTTGAACTTGATACCGACAAGGTCGATAGCCGCTTTTAATACTTTCTCCGCAGCCTGAAGGGAGGCCCATTTGGACTCCCCGAAGCGTCCGCTTCGCGCCATCAAATTGCTGACCGCCATCTCGACATCACCGCGTGCGATCGAAATCAAACCGTGCTTGGTACTCTCCAGCGTAAATGCGGCCGGCAACGCTATTTTAAATGCTTTGTCGATCGCGACTAGCGCGGCATCCGATAGCCTCGCTGCTTTTGCGGCGGTCAATTCATCGACGAGTTGGGTAATATTGCAGGTGACGGGGCCCCGCCCCAAACCGGGATTTTCTAACCATTCGCGCGTGAGCACGAAATTCACCCGACCGAAGATTCGTGGAACCTGCAAGACGTACAGATCGCCATCAAGCAGGACTACGGTCTTCCCCGGGCAGGGATTTGTCTTGAGCCTTTCGCCGTAATTACCCTTATACCATTGGTCGATTGCCTCTCCGATCGCCACATTTTCCTGCAGTTCTGGCGGCAAACGTGCCCGAGGCGCGGCGATCGGAATGCTGATTCCGTATTTCATCGAAATCTCGCGGAGGGCCAGCATGGGTCGCGCTGGGATGTCTACTGCCTCATCTATCAGCTTGGAGTCAATCTCGGCCATCATTGCCTCGAATGCTGGCCCCTGTTCGGGTGGTCGTTCCTGTCCCATGAATACTCCGGTTGTGCCGCCGATAACGGGAATCTGAAGCTAGTTAGTGGATGACCGAGATACAAGAAACACGAGCAACTACGCTCGCCGAAATTGTGAAAAATCCGTGGGTCCTTCTAAAAAGTGCCGCTGTGAAAAGCAGAATATGGCATATGGATAGTCTCATTCGTTTCCCGATGGCCCGGCGTCTTTGATTGTACTGGTTTGCTGAGTTCCAGCGTCGATCTCGGACGACCTCGCCGCCAAACGAATCTTCTGGAGGACTACGTGATCAAGCAGCCCATCGAGTTCCACTTGCTAAGGCCATGGAATGGCGAACTCTTTCAAAGGGAACGGTGGGGTTTCATAAACTTCCTCGTCGGCCCCAATGGTAGCGGGAAGTCCAGATTTGCCAACCAGTTGAAAGAGGTCCTTCCCGGCGCTCGGCTTCTGGGGACCGACCGGCTTCAAGGCACCGGCATCAACGTCCTTAAGGACCTGTGGGGCGACAACACCGCAGGCGGATACCAAAAGGGAAACTTCAGCTACATCAAGCAGGCCGGTCTCAATTACGGATCGGGGCTTCGTCGAGGATGCCGAGGTTACAAGGAGGATCAAGCCCCCGCGACACGCCTTGGCAATTTCGAACGTCTTCTCGCAAAGAGCCTTTCCGATGCCCTGCCCTCTGGCTGAAGCGTCTAAGAATGTGGCGATGTCGGTCCAACCCTCGGGCAAGTCATGGTACCGCTCCAGCGCCTGGAAGCCGAGAAGCCGACGAACTGGTGGCATCGATCCGAAGGGACCTAGACGCCAAGAAACCGCACGCAACTCTCGACCGGCTTCACACATACTGCATGAAGCGGTTTGCCTCCCTCGTCCGGAAGCATGGCGGCGGAGAGTGCGGACATGACGATCCCCTGCATTCCAGGGTGGGCCGCTACGTCAAGCACTTTGGCGCGCAACGCAACCTCTTGCAGATGTTGGAGCGGATCATCAAGAGCTCGATTAGTGTCTTCGAAGCTATGAACGACATCCGCAATAACAAGTCCCTCGCGCACGACAATCCCGAACTGATCGATCACGATGAAGCTCGCTTCATCTTCGACAGCATCACTGCGATTCTTCGATCGGTAGATGGGCGGCGGTTCGAGGATTAGCCCTGTCGTAGGGCTAAGATACGCCAAGCAGCCTTCGTGCAGTGTTCAGAGGGCGGCTCACTTCTGTTGAATATTGAATTGCTCAGGAGAAACGTTGGCATCCCGCTTCTGCGCGTCATCGAAAGCTCCCCAAGCGGTATAAGCACCGTCCCAAATTTTGTCGTTGCACCACATGATGTCTCCTCCGACCGGAGATGCCAAAATTTTGCGCTTCCGAAGCTCATCTGCGATGCGCGTTGCTTCGGTGTCACCCACGAAGCTGAAGCGACCCCAACCACGTTCTTTCATGTCTTTTACGAAAGCCGCGAACTCATGTCCCTTAAAGTTCATCTGATGCTCCTTTTTGATTGCGGCGTTCCTAAGCTGCCACGGTTAACCACCACTTAATGGCAACAAAACCGAGAGTACCGACACGCATCCAACGGCGTGGCACTTTTGGCAGGTACCGTTCCGTTAATCGAACTCTGTCATCTTCGATACACTTCGTGATTTCCATATTCCCGAACCGTTTTCTAAGACCACGGATCGAGGAGCCGAAGTTTGAAATACGCGGTCAACTTGCAGACGATGCCGTGAAAACGGGAAAGAACATGAAGCAGCGCCTCCTAGTCACCACTGACGACGCCATGATGCGGCAGGCCGTGCGAACCCGGCTCGCCCTCGCGCATGCAGGTGAGGATGCTGTGATCGTCGATGAATTGAAAGTTTCCCGGGGAAGCTGCCGAATGGACGTCGCGGTTATCAATGGCCGCATTGAAGGTTACGAGATCAAGAGCGACAAGGACACCCTGGAAAGACTTTCGAGACAGGCTGAGATGTTCGGTCTCGTGGCTGATCGTATGACGCTCGTGGTCGGCCACAAACACCTGGAGAAGGCCCGCACGATGGTGCCAGGCTGGTGGTCTATCATGACCCCCTCATCGGTCGCTTCGGACAAACTGGACCTGGTAATCGCCAGGCGCGGTCGCTTAAACAGAAAGAGGGACAAGAGAGCGTTGATCGAAGCCCTCGAGCGAGATGAGTTGATTGCGATGCTTGAGGCGCACGGAATCGACAAGGGATACCGTACCGTAAGCTACCATCAATTAGCGGACCACGCGGCCGAGCGCCTCTCTCGCGACGAGATCGCCCTTTCCGTAAAGAAGATGCTCAAGGTCAGGGCACGTCTTGGTGCCGCTTTTGGCGACCGGGCCTTCGGGCGTAACGCGATTATCTGCTCAGAGCCATCTGCGTGATATGCTGATTGGCCCTCACTGAAAGCCAAGCAGTCGGCGTTGTGAACTTCTTGCCGTCTATGGTCAGGTCTCCCTCCGCGACGCGCTCGATGATCGACGTTCCCCAGCAGTCCGCCCTGCTTGCCCACTGATCGCTCTCCGTCGTGTCCTTGGCGGCGGCAACGTATTTTGTCTGGTCGCTATTATTTTCATAAAGACAGATATGCCAGGCATTCGAGGCGACGAGATCGACATGGGGAAACCATCCGTTCGCCGCGACGATGCTCGACGTGCGCGGCGGTATCGACATGTAGTCGCCATACCCGACGCTAAACGTCTTCGAAATCTCGCGATGAAGTCCCAGTTCTTCGATTTCCAGTCTGCGTGGCATGTCCTTCAACGAGGTTTTTGGGAAGCTGTTCGAGAGCAGCACGGTCTCGAGCCGATCGACATCGTCGCCTAGTCCCTCGTACAGGCGTGACAGGAAATCTGTCGAGGCTGCGGAGGCTGCGCGGAAGCGACCTCTGATGTCTTCAACGTCGACGATGACAAGAAGCGAACCCGCGCTTTCTCTGATGTAACGGACGGCCTGGAAGAACGCAGCCACCTGACCGGCGTCGCCTGGCTTGATACGAAATGCGCCGCGTGTGCCTTTCCGTTTGACTATTTCTAACTGGCTCGAAATCTGTTCCGAACTCGTCGCCCTGAGCACGGGAATGAGTTGTGGCAAGTCTGAAATCATATCGACCCACCTGACAGCGCCATGAGTGGGGTCTGTCAATTCTATTATATGCCGATTGAACGCTTCTGTCTTTTTCCGATTTTTCTCGTCATTGGCCAATTCCTTTTCCGACCGGGGCCGGCCCGCTTTCTGTCCTGCGGCTGCCCTCGTGATTTCCCTTCGACGTCGGCGCTCAGTTGCTTCTTCAACCGAAGTGGTTGGTTTCGGCTCTGGATCAAAATCCACGATCGCAGGACGGCTGCCCAGGTCTTCAAGTAAGACGGTGGCAGTCTCCAAAAGTGTCTCGCCTTTCGCGTATCGCGTTAGCGTGACGATCGGGACCATCGCGTCTTTCACATCGTCTGGGCATTTTGAGTAGGCGAATTCTTCGTGGACCCTGGTGCTCATCGCAGGGAAATATGGTCGTCCGTCGAACATTTCGAATTCCGATACGGGTGGCGAGAATCATGTTCTAATGCAACCACCGCACGACATCCGGCTTCTGACAGTAAATCAAGACTCCGGTTGTATTTCGCACCCTAAAAGTTCGCGTTGTCCCCGTAATCACTCAGATCGGCTTCCTGAAAGCTTGATGACCAGTTAGACAAGATGGCATGATCGGCCGTGCCGACCACGAGCCACCACAGTGATTCACAAATGGACGAATTGAAGATTCTGTTGGAAAGAAAGGTTCGGACCAGTGTTCGAGTGCATGGCATACTGGTTCCGGCCAATTCTCTGCAATCACGGCTTCACGTATTCTGCCAGAACCTTGTAAGATACACGGGTATCGAAGCCTTCCCAGTGCAGTTGAAGGGATCGGCAACGGGACTGAACTACCGAGGCAAGAAGTTCCTTGCCTGCACAGCTCATCAGTTACGGGATGTTCGCGAGGAAGAAATCGGCGTGCTATTCCTCGATGAAAACACCTACATCAGCTCAGCGGGATATACGCGCTTCAATGCGTCGGTGCAGCAAACCGAAAGTGATGCAGTCGATTTGTGCGTGTTCGACTTCACCGAGCAGACCGAGGCAAACACCTTACTCGGAAGGCGCTTCTTCACGTTGCGTAGCGATGACGTATTGCGCGATGAGGACGAAGTCCTTGGCTACCACGCTTATGGATGTCCGTTTGGTGATCAGACCTACGATGTCCTCGACAACAACCACGTCGGTACTGTGATCAGATCAATGACATGCGAACCCGAGAAGCATATCTTCGATCAGGCGGTCGGATCGTGTCGACTTCTCTCAAAGATGGACTTCGATCCGAACGGACTCTCCGGCGGGGCAGTGTTCGCGACCGTGTTGGAAGGCGAGGAAATCGTTCTAAAGTTCGCGGGCATAATCAATCGCGCCGGTGGCGGGATTATTCGCTTTATCAAGGCAAAGTCGGTCCAGCGCCTGCTTGATCTCTCGGTCGAAAGCCCCTCAAGGGTACGAGCCGATTATACCGATAGAGGCAGCTTGATAGTCGGAAACTTGGGCTGAATGAGCTTGATAAGACGATCGAATGGCTTTCGCGGTAGAAACCAGCCAAGAGGCTTGGCTCCGGAGAACAGTTCCCTGCTCCCGAGGTGAAGTTTGGTGCCGATGTATCGTGACGGCCCGCCAACGCAATGTGCATGCGGGCGAGAAGGAAACGGGTCAGCGTCAGTCTTGTGAACCTGCCAGACAAACCCGTCGACCTTGTAGTCTTTCTGGATTGATAGGCGGCCCTCGGCGTCTTGAAACGCGATCCCCTCCCCAAGATCGACAGAAACGAAACGATCGTTGTCTTCCAGAATGACCCCATCAGGCCATTCAGTGTCGTCGCTCGAGTCTAATATCCTGATGATCTTCAAACCAACCATGACTGTTTCCTGGATTGAAAACGCGAGCCTACACCGGCGTTAGAAATAAACGGAGGCCTCCAGTGCTCAATGTCGTCGTCGATCAAGCCTGAACTCCGCTGCCGGAACCTCAATACGCCACATATTTTCGGAGACGACCAGGAACTCATCTTCATTGTGATCGAGCCTGCAATAGACGTCGCTAAGACAAACCGTCGAGGCGTAAACTGCGACTTCGCCTGGCTGTCCATCCTCCAAATGCCATTCCTTATGCCATGTGGCGTAGTAGATTGCTTTGTCGAGCGAGGTTGTCCACGACATACCCCGGGTATGCACTGGGCCAGCGCATCCGCGAAATAGCGAAATCCTTTCGGTGGAAATCCCATTGCTGACTGGTACCGAACGCTCCTGCAGCTTAGTTCGGTCACAAGCGTCGAAGACTGCCTTTAGGTTATCAAAACCGATATGCTCGAAATGGGAAGTGTGGAGATAGGTAGACAGCCAATAGGATTCGAGCCGATCCACCTCCGCCAGCTTTGCGCAATTCCGAACGATGAAATCGGTGGATCGCTCCCTAAAGCGCCAGTGCAAATCGTCACCGACTTCAATGGCCTGCCGAAAACCCCTGGCCTCATCGGCCGATAGTCCAGTGAAATCCCAGTCCAACATGCTCGACAACCTATGATGTCTTTTCGAAGCTCGATAGCTTGGCGCTGTAGATGGTATGATCGGCGTGTAAACTCAGTGCCGGCTTTTTGCGTTCTGTGGCTCACCTCGTTCAAAATCTTCAGTTCCCTAGTTTGCGCAGCTCAGATTGCGCAGCGATTACCTGTTCAACTGCTGTCGAAACGATTGGATCATGCCTGGAGAAACATCGCCCGCGAAACAGACCGGTGCATACCCGCCTCCGCGACTATAGGCGCTCCGCTTGCCGCACCGTCGCCCACCACGGTCGGTGTTGTACGGGCAGGCGCAAGACCCAGGATACATGGAGATTGATTCGGCAATGATCCTTTGGATCACCATGGAATCGGAAATCTGAGGCACCGCTGGTATGACGGGGTCGGCACCCGCCCGCGTATCTGCATCATTTGACGCCCTTTGTTCACGCTGGTCAGGCTGCGGTGTACTCGGCCGCTCGTCGGAAAGCAACGCGGTCGAAATCCACCCTTCCCGCCTCGTCAGCCCATCGCGGACCTTCGACCAGTCGCCAGCGGTTTCCGTCACCACCAGCTCTCTGCCGCTGTCATATCTGTCAAGTATGCCGTACGCCTTTCCGGGTCCGCTGCGCAAGGCGACCCTCCGGCCCGTTACGAAGCGTGTAACGGCCGCAGCCGCGTGCGGCAGCCCCGGCGGCGCGACAGCCGTGACCGAAGGCGTGGGGGCGCTCGTCTCAGCGGTCTCCTCCGCAATAGTCTGCCTATTGTCAATGACGCCTTGGTTCGCCGCGGGAAGACGTTGCGGCTCGATGGAAGGGGCTTCAGATTTGTGAAAGAATGAGGCGATCAGCCCAATGCCGAGGATTAGGAAAACGACCGCCGGAGTTAGTTTGGTTTGCTTTCGCGAACGACGCTTACGCCGCATCTCCCGGTCCGATCACAGCGTTATTGCACCGCCGCCTCGCGCCGTCGGATTCTGATTTCGATGCGCCTGCGGGTTTCGACGTTGCCTGCTTGGCCAGCGGTGAGCGTGTCGCCAGGCAGGATAAGCTGCGCGGCCGACAGAGGCAGGACGGTGATCCCGGACAGCGACTTGTTCGCCCTAAGGATATTGGCGACCGAGATCGCACGGGCGAGCCCAAGCCCGGCATTGTCCGCCGGCTCGAGGGTCGTAATCGCTTTCCTGGACGACAGAACATCGATGGAATTCTTGTCGAGGTTGGAATTCAGCCGCGAGAGCGGCTGCTCATCTGTGTGGCCAATCACTTCGACGATGTCGGCACCGTAGCTCTCGAGGTTTTTCGCAATCTGGTCGGAAATCGATCCATTCAGCTGGTCTGTGAATGAGGTGGACAGCTCGGCGCTGCCGGAGCGGAAGAAATAGCCATTGGCTTCGGCCAGGCTAATGATCGGCGGCCACTCGTGCGGTTTTCCAGACGCGGTGAGCTTCGCAAGCTCCGCCTCTTGGGATTCCAACTCCTTGAGGGCGACTGTCAACCGGGACGCCAGATCGCGCTGCTGTTCGTTGAGTAGGTCGTTGTCCTTTTGTAAATCCGCCGCCCGCTGCTCTGCGGCTATGAGAGCCTCAACACGCTTGAGGATATCGGCGGCATCCTTCTGACCGAGGACCTCCTTGATGCGTTGATAAGTGTCCTTCTGCAGGACGAGTTCGCGCCAGTCTTCGTCGTACGCAGCTTGCTCCACCTCCGGCAATTTGCTGGCGAGGGCCGCGACTTCGGCCTTGAGTTCCTCAATCTGCTGATCCTGCTGATTGCTTGTTTCGGTGACAACTGACAGTTGCTTGATCGCGTCCTCGGCCCGCTGGCGTTCCTTCACGATGATCGCCGCGGTCACCAACAGTAGGCAGAAAACGACTAGAAGCAGGGATTCCGCCATCGTAAAACCGAGGATGAGCCC
Source organism: Rhizobium etli 8C-3 (assembly GCF_001908375.1). Taxonomy (NCBI): domain Bacteria; kingdom Pseudomonadati; phylum Pseudomonadota; class Alphaproteobacteria; order Hyphomicrobiales; family Rhizobiaceae; genus Rhizobium; species Rhizobium etli. Next base: position 2,377,151 of record NZ_CP017241.1, read on the forward strand.
GCGATTGTAGCCCTTGGTCTCAATCTGGCCGGCGTTCTCCGGCGTCATCGCTGCCACCACGACTTGCGAGGCTTGTCATCCTCGGCCTCGGAAACCTGAGCGATGCCAGCATTGTCCACGACGGTGTCGTTGGCAGCCGAAGGCAACTCTCCGGAAGGGACATGAACCGACAATTGAGACAAGGTGCGTTCGATCCGCTCGCCACGGAGGCGGCTCTGTTCTTCGGCTGCCCTCGCCTCGCTATGACGTCCCGTCGATGCCTCTACGAATTCCGAAAGCTTTGCGGTGCTTGCCGCATGGGCATCGTTGGCGGCCTTGGATGCCGAAACGACTTCCTCTACAACGGATGTCAACTTGGCGACGTTCTCGGCCGACTTCGTCTGCGCAGCGGTGGCGGTGGTCACTTCGGCGGCAAGCTTTGTCAAATTTGATGCGGTCTCATTGAACGGGGCAATGCCCGCCAGAATCTTCTTGGCTGTCTCACGAGTGTCTGCCGCATTGTCGCTGATAGCCTTAGCGTGGGCATCCGCTACGGACTTCAAGGACTCCACGGCGGGCGACACGTCAATCCTCAAGACTTCATCCGGAGAACGGGCCGCGGCGTACTTCTGGATGACATTGTCGACTGCCTCAGAAAGCTGCTTCGACTTGTTGGTCATCATGGTCGCCAAGTCCTCCATTTGGCCGGACAGCCGAATAACGTTCCTGGCGTTCGTTTCCGAAAGATGGGCCACATTCTTGTGGCTCTCCGCTAAGGTGGTCAGCAGTTGCTTTGAGGTTGTCTGAATGGATTCCACCGCCTTCGCGGACATTGCCTCGATAGCTGCCCGCACCGCTTCGCCGTTCCTTTCAGCCTGGCGAGCGATTTCCTCGAAACCTTCGGATAGCATCTGGTTGCTGGTCCGGCGGTAGGACGAGAATTCCATTGCCGAGTTGTCGAGCTCGGCCCTCACCCGCCTGGTCATCTCGGCGAGCTCGTGCCTGACCGCCTTTTCGATATCGGCAGGATCGCGGCGCATCTGATTGAAGAAGATACGAAGCGCGATCCCAGTCACCGTGGAGATGATCGCGATACCGAAGTTGCGAACGACGTCCTCGATTGAGGCTTCGCCCGTGAACTTATACAGCGAGACGCCCAGGCTCGTCAGCGTGTAGATGAAGCCCATGTAATAGAGGTTGTCGCCGGCCTGCTCGCTGTGGACACGCAGGCCAGCAAGCATGTTCACTGTCATGTACAGGAACATCATCGCGACCGGGATTGCGGTGATGAGCGCAATGTCGAAACCCCAGACTTTACCCAACCAGATGACGGCGGAACCGATCATGGTCAAGAGGACGAAGAGTACGATCGGTCCTTGGTTGCGGACCAGGCTTCTCATCGATGAGGTACTCATTACATTGTTCCTGTCAAACGCTCGATCCCCGAGAAGTTGCCGTGGTTGGAGCCGATCCACGTCGCCCAGAATTCCGGCAGATTCCTCAAGGCAGCGGAGCTTTCCCTCTGGAAGAACAGCAGCTTGACATCCACACCATCCAACGGGGTTCTGAATTTGTTTCGGGCAACGCTGCGTTCAAATGCCTTGATGTCCGCGCCGGATTTGTACATCGAAAAAGCTGGCGTGAACTCAATCATGTCGGAGGCGATAATCAGCCGCTTTGGCTTTCCATCGAGCTTCGCATCGGTGAAGCTTTCGATCACGATACGCTGGATGCCAGCCATGATGGGCGACTGCTTCGATGAGGTGCCATCGCCCATCTGGTCCTCGATCCTTTTAAGAGGTTGGTTGAAAGCCTTGTCCCAACGCTGCTGAATTTTCTTAGGATTTGATGTCCACGGGTCTGCGCTCTCGCCGTCACCTGGATTACATCCATGAAACGTGCGCTCGGGTTTGCCCTCGACGTCGGTGAGGAGGTAGACCTCGATCAGGCCATGCTGCTCGACGTCGGACACGATACGCTGAAACTCTCGTTTGAGGTCGAGCTTGGTTATCTCGGAGATCGGGTCGGTGACATCGAGCAATACTGCCGTCGCCGACGTGGCACCGCTTTCCGGGCAAAGGTCTGCATCGAGCGTCGGTGCGGCCTTCGCCTTGTACCAGAGCATCGAGTAGCCGCCGACCGCGCCGGCAATGGCGATGGCGAGGGCGATGATGCCGATGATGGGGCCGACGGAGCTGCCTCCCCGGCGGCTTCTGCGCTTACGCCGGGCTGCCATTGATCGTCTCCGGATAGATGTGGTCGAGTTCGTGATAAGCGGTGACTGCGTCTTCAAATGCTTTGCTGATGCGCTTCATCTGGGCGGACAAGTCGGCTTGGGCGGTCTGGATGCGTTCACTAAGGTCTTTGTCGCTCCAATCATCGGACGTGTCGATGATGACCTTGCGGCGCTCCATCTTGTACTGCGCCTTGAAATGCTTGGGTTCCTCTTCCGTGCGTGCTGCCCGGTTCTCCTCACGATAGATCGCCAGAAGCTTCCGCCCTACGCTCTCCAGCTGTGTCTGGTGTTCGCCGAACAGCTTCGTCATGCGTGTCCGCGCGTCGATGATGGCCGCGCATTCCTTGCGTCGCTTCGACAGCCCCTGGATGATCCCGTCGATCTTTTCGTTGTGGTCGTCGCGGATGTCCTTGAGCCCCTCGACGCGATGCTCCCTTTCGGCCGCGTAATCATCGCGGGCGTTGACGTAACGCTGATAAGTCCCAGCATAGCCCGGATATGGATCGGTCATGAACAAGCCGTCGAGGAGCGCGGCGATCGAGAACAACAAGCCACCCGCGAACAGCACGAAAGAATCGATATCCGCGAGGCCAAGCGGGTCAGACACCAACCGCTGTCGAACGAGCGGGCCGATGTTGTCAACGGCGGTCGCGGAGATTTCACGGTAATGCGCCATCGCAAGGTTCAGTGCGATCGCAAGAGCGATCCACAGAAGCAAGCTGATAAAGCCTATGATCTTCAGTGTGAACGAACGCCGGTTGAGCTGGCGAATCCCGAAAAGCGCCAATAGGAACGTGCCGATGACGTTTACGAACGCGAAGCCAAAAGCATATCCGATACCGCCAACAAGACCACTGTCGTTACCCTTGGCGAGATAGATGCCGTTCACCGCCGTCTCGACGATCAGAAGCAGGGCAACGAATAGAACCTTGAGCCAGGTCTCAAGCGATCCCCGGACCCGAGCAATCCGCTTTTCCAACCCGTTCCGCTTCCTGAAGTCCTCAAGCTCCTCGTCGGTAGCCTTGAGGTCCTTCCGGCGAATGAACAGTTCGTCTCGGCCTTTGGTGACGTCAGCTTGAAAATCCTCGACACTCGAGTGGTTAGTCATCTCGATCTGGCTGAAGTGGCCGTCAAAATCGAGGTTCCGCAGCCTGGTGGCATACGTGTTGAGCTGGTCTTCGAGAATCTGGAAAGCGGCGTCGCGCTGGCTTTCGACGCGGTCCACGATTGCGCGCTCGACCTCATCAAGCTCACGGGCATTGCGCGCCGGGATGTTGGCCTTGCCGTTCTCGGCGGCCTTCCGCTCGATCTCCATCGATTTGCCAAGCTTTTCCGGGTCCAGCGGTGGAAACGGGTCCGTCGTAATGCGGAAGTCGTGACTAGACTCCCGGAGGCTGTCGTACAATCTGGTGAGTGACTCAAACTTGGCCATCGTCAAAACCTGCATGCATGCTTATAGGTGATGTCATCATTTGCCCCACTGGGGCGGCCGCCATCCGGCTGCGATGGCCTCGCCTTCGGTGCAGAACCATCGCTCGCCCTTGCGGGTGTCGATCTTTGTCTTCGCGTAGTCCTTCGACCACGGCGCGTGGTAGATTTTCTCTTGTTTGCTGTTGATGTTCCCCTTTATGGGGCAACTGCCCGCAGGCGCGACCGAGAGTGCATTATCCCATTTGTGGGATCGGAAATCCCACGGCGTCTGCGTGTCAGCCTGCCAGACGCCGACGTGGCCAGCATGGGCAATCTCTTCCTCTTTGACATAGTCGACGGAATACTTCCGAAAGGCCCACGCCAAACCGGAGGCAATCATTTCACCATTGATATCGACGCCGTCGGCGAGACAGCTCGCAACCCATCGGCCGTACATGTCTTTCTCGTGATGCGTGCACGTGACATTGTGGCCGAGGACAAGACTTTCCATCTTACGGACCGCCGCCTGGCCGCAAGACCATTCGCCACCGTCCGCCGACCTGCAAACCTGCCCCGCTTCGGGTGCGTCTATGCCATGAAGACGGTAACGAACGCCGTCCAGGTCGATCGTATCACCGTCAATTACGCGCACATTTGAAGCCGCAGAAACGCCCTCCACTGTCAGAAACAGCAGGAATGCGATCGCCAAAATTCTGGAAAACAAAACAGGTCCCTCTTCGCGGAATAGGTTTATTTTAGAGGGTACGATTTTGCAACCTGAAGTCCGCCAAAAATGAAGAAATGGTAAATGCGCCGAGACGCGAGATATGCCGAACATCTCGCAAAAATGCTGATGGGAGGGAGATGGACTTGTCCAAAGGCGAGATTTCGCAGATCAGCCCAGTTCGGTGCCGCTGTCCGCTGGCTGCTTGCCTAACGGAACGGCGTCCGGATAAGGCCCTTCGTAGGGCGAAGGGCCTCGGAGTTGCGGCAGAGAGGGTCGGCGAAATACTTGCCGAAGCCAGCCAAAAGGTCCCCTTGAGGTAGACCTTCCTTTTCGGTGCCTACATTGGCACGCGCGGCTGCCTTTACAGAGGGACAACCCTCGCAGGTGTGCACTGACGACTTGATCTAAAAACCGGCTGGAACTACGGTCGGCCCGCCAAACTAAAGGGAAATTTTCGATGCCGGTAACCTTCATCCCCACCATCGGGCGGCGCGAGAACGATGCCGTCGCGAACAACTTGGTTCGTGCAGTCCGTGCGGGAGAAGTATTTGGCCAAGCCGAGAAGATCGTTCTCTACGCGGGATGGCCACAGGTCAAAGATTACGACGGCCGCACTCATAGCTCCGATCTGACCGTGGTGGGAGAAGCGCATGGTATCAAGCTAGTCAAAATTTCGTTATCCTCCGATAAGGCGGACGTCAAACGGGATGCAATCAGCATTCTCCAAGCGGCAGCCACGACCGAATCCCTCATGGGCAAAAGCCTACAGCTGAAGAAGAAGCGCAGGCTGATTTTTGATGTCGTTCCGATCATCTACGCTCCGAACATTGATCCGAAACAATATGACAATGAAGAAGTTGAGTTCGCCGGCAGCGAAGGCGAACTCTTTCGCCTGCTCAAGGAAGAGAGCGGTGTACTCGATGGCACCCAGATTGCCGAGGTTCAAGCTATTATTGAAGGCGCAAAGGCGCTTGGGCAGATAGTGGATGCCGAGGAAGACGAGGAAGTGCATCCCATCGCCAGAGCATATCGCGACCTCGAAGCGGTGATTTACAATTTCGATGCAACACAGAGATCGGTTGCATTGACCGCTATTCAAGGACCCCAGCGCATTCGGGGTTTGGCCGGCACGGGTAAAACTGTCATCCTTGCGATGAAGGCAGCGCTTGCGCACATTGAAAATCCAAACGCCAAGATTCTAATTACATACTACACTCGGAGCCTCCGAGACATCATTGAACGGCTGATCACCCGGTTTCATCGGCATTTTGCCGAGGTCGATCCGAATTGGGATAATGTCCATGTTCGGCATGGCTGGGGACGGCAAAATCTGCCTGGCGTCTATCGCGATACATGTATCCGCGAAGGTGTGTCGCCGAAGTCGTACAATGAGGTTAGCAATGTCAGTGATCCGTTTGGAACTGTGTGCCGTGACTTGGTCGATAGAGGCGTCGTCGCGCCTTACTACGATGTTATTTTGGTAGATGAAGGTCAGGACTTTCCTGACGGCTTTTATCAAATGTGCTTCTATCTGGCAAAAGGCGAGCGTGACCGGAAGCAGATTATATGGGCATATGATGAGCTGCAAAACGTCTTCGACGTGAAGGTTCGCGAGCCCGAACAGTTGTTCGGGAAAGATACGGACGGGCAACCGCGCATCTCCCTGACGCGCAGCCTGCCAGGGGGAACGGAGACCAATGACTTCGTTCTTCAGCGCTTTTATCGAAATCAACGTGACGTGTTGATCCTCGCGCATGCGGTAGGTTTCGGCATCTACGGTGAAATTGTCCAGATGCTTGAAAATGCCAAGCATTGGGAGGACGTGGGCTATGACGTAGTGTCAGGAACGTTCACTTCTGGAAGCGAAAACGTTGTAGAGCGTCCGCTCGTGAACAGTCCCAGTGTCCTGGAAACGCCTGCTGACGTCCCGCTTATTCGAGGGCAGGCAGCCAATTCCTTTGACGAAGAAGTTGAAGCCGCCGTGGCAGAAGTGCGCTCGTTCATTGAGAAGGGCATTCATCCACATCAAATCCTGGTGGTGAGCTTGGATGATCGCACGGCCAGGAGCTACTTCACGAAGATTGCCGACCGACTTCTAGCCTTCGGAATACCTTGCAACAACATCATCATTGATAAATACAGCGAACCGCCGTTCCGGATCGACGGCAGAGTAACATTAAGCACGGTCTACCGTGCCAAGGGAAATGAGGCCGCGGTTGTGATCGTCGTTGGTGCCGACGCGGCATCGTTGAAGGCGAGAACCGGTCGCAATAAGCTGTTTGTTGCCTTTACCCGTACAAAGGGATGGTTGCGTGTTTTCGGTATGGCCACCAAAACCTTCTCGCAGTTGGCGGTCGAGATAAACGCGGCCGTGGCCAATAGCCCGCGACTTCGCTTCACAATGCCAAACATGAGCCAGCTGAATACGATCCAGCGTGGTTTGGAAGAGAAGCATGCCCGTCTGGTTGAGGCCAAACGTCGAATGGAGCGTTTGAAGGTGAGCGCGACGAACAGCCCACCTTTTCTTTGTTGGTAGAGCCCGCGAGATAAGCTCCTTCATCGATAGGAGCGGAATGGAATGGTTGGAGATCGCGCTGATGCCATGCTTGAAGTCATGGATGAAGGCATGCATGAAGCCAGGCATGAGGGAAAGTATCGTCGGATCGAGGTGATCACCGGTCGGCGGCAGCGGCGGAATTGGACTGACGAGGAGAAGGCGCAGATCCTGGCGGAAAGCGCGGAACCTGACGTGAACATCTCGGCCGTTGCCCGGCGCTGGGGCGTCAATCGCGGCTTGCTGAACGTCTGGCGTCGGGACGCTGGGCTGACCTCTCAACGAACCGCGAAGGCCTGCGCGCAGCAGGCGATGTTCGTGCCGGTGACGGTGGTTGGCGATCGAACGTCACGCCAGGAATCGCCGTCGGATGTCGCCCACGTCGCCGCCGGTCGGATTGAGATCGAGATTGCCGGGGCGCGGCTGAGCGTTATCGGCGCAGTGGCGCCCGAGTTGGCGCAGGCGGTAGTAGCGGCGTTGCGAGGGCGCCGGTGATCGGAGTTTCGCCAAATGGCGTGAAGATCATGGTGGCGACGCAGCCTGTCGACTTCCGGCGCGGCATGAATGGCTTGGTGGCCTTGGTGGCGTCAGCGCTTGCGGCCGATCCTTACTGCGGCGACGTGTTCGTGTTCCGCGCCAAGCGTTGCGATCGACTTCGCTGCATTTATTGGGACGGATCAGGCATGATCCTGGCGACGAAATGGTTGGAAGGCGGGAAGTTCGTTTGGCCACCGGTCCGCGATGGCGCGATGCAGATGAGTAGCCAAGAGTTCTCGCTATTGCTGGCCGGAATTGACTGGACGCGGGTCAAGCGAAACCCGGTAAAAAGGCCGACGAAAGCAGGCTGATCCTATTGGTTTTGCTTGAAGATTCAGGCTCATATGGTAGGGTCTGCCATGCCGCTTCGACCCGATCCCTTGCCCCAGGATGCTGCGCAATTGACCCGGATCATTCTCTCGCTCGATGAAGAGAATGCCGATCTCAAAGCGCGCGTGGCCTTCCTTGAGCGCCAGCTCTTCGGGACGAAATCGGAGAAGATGACGATCATCGATCCGACGCAGGCAATGCTCGACCTTGGCGATCTCGGCGACATTCCCGTTGCTGCCAATGACGATGTCGCGCCCGTCGCCGAGGACAAGACGCAGGCACGGCGATCGCCAGCTCGCAATATCGGCCGTTTGCCCAAACACCTTCCGCGTTATGACGAGATCATCGAACCGGAGAGCAAAGTCTGCCCCTGCTGCTCATTCGAGCTTCATTGCATCGGCACGGATGTCAGCGAGGCGCTCGACATCGTGCCCGCGGTTGTCCGGGTCAAACGGACGATCCGTCCGCGCTATGCATGCCGGGCCTGCGAGAGCGTCATTGTGCAAGCGCCCGCGCCGGCGCGCGTGATGGATGGCGGCATGGTGACCACCGCCTTTGCCGCTCATGTCGCCGTTTCGAAGTTCGCCTGGCATCTGCCGCTCCATCGCCAAGCGCAGATGCTTGCCTCCTGCGGCGTGATCATCGATCGCGGCACCCTCGGCGCCTGGGTCACGCGGGTCGCCTGGTGGCTTGAACTTCTCTACGATGCGCTCACCGCCTTCATCCGCTCCCAGCCGAGGGTGTTCTGTGACGAGACGCCGCTTCCGCGGCTCGATCCGGGGCGCAAGCGAACCAAGGTGTGCCAGTTATGGGCCCAGGCAATCGACGACCGGCCGTGGAATGGTCCGGCGCCGCCGGCCGTTGCCTATATCTTTGCCGAAAGCCGCGGCGCTCGCGAAGTCGAGGGGCAATTGTCGTCGTTTACCGGCGTGCTTCAAGTTGATGGGTACCAAGCCTATAAAACCATGGCCAAGCGCCGGGGGAAGAGCAATGTCGCTCCCATGCGGCTGGCCTTCTGCCTTGCCCATGCCCGGCGCAAGTTCGTCGATGTCGTCAAGCTCACCGGCTCCTCGGAGGCTCTGTCGATCCTTGCCAGGATTGCCGAGATCTATCGCATCGAAGCGAGACTGCGCGGCGAAAGTGCCGATACCCGGCTCGTAGTGAGGCGCCGCGAGGCAGCTCCTGTCATGAGAGAACTGAAGGCCCAGATCACCGAATTGAGCGACGAGGTGTCGTCGAAATCGGCGCTTGGCAAGGCCGTCACCTACACGCTCAACCACTGGAGCGGACTGGCAGCTTTCCTGGAGGATGGCCGGATCGAAGTGGACTCCAACGTGGTCGAGCGTTCGATGAAATCCGTGGCCCTGACGAGAAAGAACTCGTTGTTTGTGGGCAGCGAGCGGGGTGGCAAGACCTTCGCGGTCCTGGCATCGCTCGTCAACACCTGTAAACTGAATGGTGTGGACCCCGAGGTCTGGCTTGCCGATGTGCTGGAACGCATCGTCGCGGGCAAAGTGAAAGCCAGCGAGATGGAAAGTCTCCTGCCGTGGAACTGGAAGGCTGAGCGCGAGGCGATGACAGAGCAGGAGCGACGGGCGGCATGACGCACAACAGCCAGGGCATGACGACCGCACGACCGAAGCTTGATGATGAGGCGTTCGAGGCGTTTATCAGGGGACGTCGTCCAGCATCGCCGATTTGGTCAATGAGCGGTCTCGATGGCTATCTTACGGCCCTCATCATCGGCCCAAGGTTCATCGACCCGCGTCAATGGATCCCGGAGCTGACTGGCCCGGATGCCCTGAACCTGCCGATGGAAACAACAGAACATCGGGCCGTGCAGACGATCGTTGCGGAGTATAACCGCATCTCCGCAAGCCTTGCCGAAACGCCGAAAGACCACCGGCCCAGGTTCACCAGGATCGATGACCAGACCTTTGATCCATTCGATTGGGACCTCTGCTTTCTGCTGGGAACACAATACGCGCCGAGGCTTTGGCAGCCCGTCCTTCGAGGTCATGCCGTCACTGGCGACATCATCGCGCCCATCCGCAAGCTCGGCGACGCAAAACACAAAGCAACCCGCCAGGATGCTGCGGACGTCGCCGAAGCACTTGTCAATATCCGAACCTACTTCATGCCGAAGCGGGCAAAGCAGAAGCTCTGACAAAGGGTGCTGTTGCGATGCCGTCAACGCTGAAAGCCGTGGGCTGTTCGTCGCGCTCACGTTTGAAGAACGAGCTCAACCTGTCCGATGAGGACATGGCAAGCTTAATCGAGGATGAATAATGACGCGGGATGACTTTAATGCGAGCATCCGCGCGATCCACACCTTCTTTGAGAGCGAGGATTTTCTCGAAAGTACAGTCTATTTGGTGGCATTGCCGCGATCCGAGGACTTCAATAAGATTAGCCTCACGTCGCAAGACTATAATTTCGTTTACGAGACCGGACTCTCCCTTTCGCATTACAATTTCATATTGAAAGACCTTGCGTACTTTCAGTTCTCGCACTCATCCGAGGGCGAGTGGGCGCTGGCGTACTACCCGAATCCGCGGGTAAGTGGCTCTCCAGATGCCTTTGCTGAGTTCAATGAGCTGAAGGATGCAGTCGAGAGAGACGAGATCGACGACGAAGAGTTTTCTTCCTTAGTGTCAAGCCTTCAGGTTGGAAACTACATTCCGCGCGTGAGGTTCGAGTATAGCGAGAGCCAATACAGACGTGTGCGACATCCTGGCGCGCATTTTCACATTGGTATGTCCGGCGAAGATCGGTGGGCCTCATCCCGCAAGCTGTCGCCTCGATCTTTTGCCATGCTTATCGCTAAGCATTACTACCCCGATCTGTGGTGGAAGAACTCGAGGTTCTCGCTGGCGGAAGAGGATCAGGAGCTGGCAAACGTTGAGACATGTTTCGATGAGAAGCTTCTCAATTCAATTCGCAGCGATGGTGTTTCTCTATCTTTCTCCGAATTTGAGCGACAGACATTCCACTTCGGGGCGCTGCAACCTACCCCAGCCGTATAGTCCGGTCGCGTGGGCAAAATTGCTGCACGGGATACCCTTACGGAAATCGGACGCTTTTCAGTCCTCAGTCGCTATTATAGGGTCTTGCACTCTGGGTTGGGCCGCCAACGCTTACCTCGAAATCAGCGGACCTGTATGCAGGACGGCCGCGATTGCTTCCATCATGCTTCAATGAACTGGCACGCATCCTGCGTAGGTACAGTCAGACTGGAGGTAGCACTCTAGTCGTGAACCATCCGGCATTACCCGAATTTGAACCGCAGGCTTGCCACATCGCGCAACACGGCCTGCCATCGTATCGTCGCTATCTTCAGTCTCCAGAATAACAGCGTTGCTATTGACCAAAGCTTCAGCTGCGATTGAGAGCTTGGTGTATAGTTCGGTAGCCCCGGACAGCCCAGCTTCGGCTTTTGACGCTTTACTATCTTGGTTCTCGCTACGCTTTTGTCTGGTTTTCACTCCCTTAGATTTTCGCGGTTTCGTTGTCACAGATTCCTCCTATCGAGATAGCGCTGTCCGGAAGCCGTTTGCCACGCCGCTCGCAATTTGAGACGTGGCGTGAGATTGTTCAGCTATGGCAATAAGTGATTGTCCGTTTTGGGCACCGTCCAGTGGGCCAAAGGTCACGAGCAAATCATGAGTTCGGTGTCGATTGGTCGAAAACAGGTTCCCTGCGGGATTGATGCTGGCACGCTCGAGCGTCCAGGCGAGATTGAGATTTGCAGCTGAAACAACCTCAAACGTGACCTGGTGTGAAAGCACGTTCTGCTTGCCTTCTGACGGCACTGGGGCCTGTCCCAATGCTGTGGTGTTTATGCGCGAGTTCAACACACTGCCAATTTTCAGATCGCTCACGATGAGAAGGGAGCCTAACGAGGGGTCTCGCTTGAACTCGCATCGTTCGGCCGATCGTAAGTACAAGTCACGGATCGTGTAGAAAAAGTTCATCTTTTCGATGCGGGTAGCTTCCGCAAACCCACCGATTCCACCTGCCACGGTGAAAATATTGGCCGAGCTCGTGGGAGGCGTCCAACTGACATCTGGTGCAACGTTCGTCTTTTCAGACACCGTTAAAGTTAGCGCGACCTCTGCACCCCAATTGTTGAGGAATTCTGAGGACGGAGCCGTCTTGTTCTCAATCGCCGACCTGATATCGGCGTCGACAGTCGAGGTCACCGCGTTACGCAGTTCGCACCGAATCGCGCGCACAATGCCCTGAACCATCGCTTGGCTTTGAGCATCGGTCGCATTGTTCGGCCAGTCTCTCAGATCAGGGACGAAGGTTCCACATCCGCTCAACGAGAGAACAGAAAGATACACGAATAGATATTTTCCAAACTTCATTGCCCCTCGCAGCTACAGGTCAACGGCCTCAGCGACGAACGCCGATCCAATCTTGACACCTGCAAATAACTTCCCCGAGCAAAAGGCTAACATACAAATATAAATTGAAAAGTGGAGATTATAAACTTTTGCGGCGTCGTGTGCGCAAACCCTCTTTCACGACGTTTGCTTGTCAGTCGCCTGCGTTAAAGTGGCGATCGTTTACTGAGACCGCGTCCCTCTCGCGTCAAACCATTGTCAGTGCACCAGCCATAACCTGCCCTAGTTGCGTCGCCGTGCTGCTACGTCTCACCTTTTCCCTTGGTTCTTTGGACCTCGCGGGTAGCAGGGCTTGCCGTCGCAACCGCCTTGAGGACTTATGTTCAGTGCCCTGTCGATACTTCACCGGACTCACGTACTGAATAGAGCGCCGGACGGCAGTGAACTGGATGACGCGAAATTCGAGCCCGGGCGCAATCTTCGTATACGGACCCACTCGACATCTTCCTGCTCGTCGATCATTTTTCTTCACCAAGCTCATGGAATACACGACTGATGCTGGGTTTGGGTCGGGTCGACTGGCGCGCTCGCGCGAGGAGGTATCATGCCACGAGGGAAGCAGAAGCCGCGCCGCGCATTCGCCCTGCCGGAGATCGAGGTCGGTGACTGGCATGGGGAGTTCGCTGGTCCCCCCTCAGGCAACATCGGTCAGCATATACAGCCGGGTCCGCCCATCATGGTCGTAGAGTTTACCTACTTGATCCTCGGAGCGGTGGTCATTTCGCCGATCAGCAAGTTCCAATGGCCAGCAGCGGTCTCCTTCTGGGTCCGAACGCCGTTAACACCCGAAAGAGTCGAAGCGGGCCTTATGTTTAAATCCGATGAAATTCCGTCTGTGCATGTCAGCTTCGAAGTCACGCGGCAGCAGTTCACCGAGACCTGCTGGCTATTCAGAGAGAAATTGCTAAAGGATTTTCATTTCCGAATTGGGCCCGGGACAGATGATCATTGGCCGCTGGAGAGCTGGGGAGCTAGTTTTCGGCTTTGATTGACCGCGATGGCAGGCCTCGCCAAAGGTGTCGCCGTGAGCCCATGCCAAACCGACATACTCATGCGTTAGCGTCGTTCCCGTTCCCATTCGCCAAGTGAGAAAAAAACCAATGCTTGAAGACGACCGGATATGGCATGTACGAGATTTGGTGAAGGAGCACGTTTCAAGCCCATCGCTGCGGCACATTCGGGACCCGGCTGCAATACTTTCGATCTCGCGTCGAATTCTGAAGAAAATCGATCGCGGCAACGGAATTTGGCAGAAGTGGGAGGGAGAACGCGAGGTCCTCATAAAGTCGGCCGCCGGATGCTGGATTCCAACTGACAGCCTCAGGGACTATCTGAATCTCCTTTCCGGTCCGAAGCTCACTTCCACGGACGTTGCGCAACGGATGAAGGCCATCGAAGAAGAACCTTATAATTCGTACCCAAACGATGACCTACGTGAGGGCTGCCTGGCGATCTTCAATGAAGAAACGGAGCTTGGAACAGAGCTGCCGGCAATTATCGGCCGTATCGCCGATTTCGTTTTGGAGGAGGAGGAGCGTCTACGCGTTGAGCGCGAGCAGCGTTACAAGCAGGCCCGCCTTGAAGAGCAGGATGCCGCCGAAGCAAGATTGATGGCTGGCGCGGATTGTAAATGGACCCAGTTGCGAGGAGCGCCTCACGTTTATTGTCGAACGAACGGACGAACGTATCGGCTGTCGCCGACAGCCGATAAAAAATGGGAGCTTTTCCGCGTAGACAGGCCGTCTCCGGACGACAAAGGTGAATACATCGGCCGATACAGTGGCCGTGGTGGCGCGACAAAAGTCGTCGCTGAGCTCGCATTTCAGCCGGAGTACCGGCGCTAAGCGCGAAATTTCATTAAAGTGAAACTTTGCTCTTCACAGCACGCAACATAGCTACTCCCTTAGGGCCCTAGAACACGCTTGCCCTGTTGCGCCTGGTTTGGGGTGTAAAAACAGGCATCGCCGTCGCGCTTCACCGCTTGCCGTCAAAGCAGATCGAGTTCCCAATTCTCAGCAAAAATCTTGAGCAAGCTTTCCTGGCGCTGCTTCAGCGACTTTGGTGTCCAAGTCGCTTGCGCAATAACCTGGCTCGTTAACGCGTAGGAGGAAACGTTCTTCGGCCCCGTAAAATACACGTGGCACTTCTTGCCGAATTCGTAGTTCTGCGCGGCCGAGTTCTTCTTTTTGTTAAGAGGCACGAGGTTGGCGATGCGATGCACCCATTTCTCCCTCTCGTCCTCGTCGGGCCACCACGCAGTCCATTCACTATCGTCTTCCACGTTCTGCGGTAGGACATGCTCGATCGTCAAAACTTTTGGATCGTACGTCGCCGCACCGTCCGAAATGAAGGAATCCAGGCGTAGGATCAGGTAATTCCTGCGACGCGGCTTGAGCTTGTAGATGTCGCCGTTGAGCGCCTCCCTGAACTTCTTCGACCATTTCCGATCGAACTGGAGCGCATCGCATTGATCGGGTTCCATTCCCTTCTCGACGTCTTCGATGAGGGATGCGTACAGGGTTGTTCGATCGTTGACGTTATAGCGATCTACATGCATGTACGCCGCGACACGCTCGAGGAGTTGGAAGAATCGAGCTACGCGCGCCGGCTTGTTCCTGTTGTTCTTCAGGAACAGCATCGCTGGTGGTATCCAATCCGAATTATCGATGCGCTGCAGCCAGCGAATGTACGAATTTATGATTTCGGCGTGAGAAGTGGCGGCAACGGAAGCGTTGCGGATATCGGCAAGTGCGTCCGCAAACGGCTCGAGCACGTCATCGATGAATGCGCCGGGGTCTGGATTTTTGGGAAGCACATGCTGTCTGAATTCCTCCAGAACCGAGCGTTTTGCCTTCTCCTTCGCGTATATCATTCGAACGAAGCTAAAGAGATCGTTGAAGCCGCTTCTTGATAGCTCGACCTCCATGTCCTCCCATTTTTGGTTATACTTCGTTCGCGTTTTTTCGTCCTTCATCTGACCAATGATATCGGCCTTGATGATATCGGTGGGCTGCAAATCCAAGCCTCGGCTGTTCATCACCGAGAACACCCGGAATGCGGATTCCTGCGTCGGCGTTGATACGGCTACGAGATAGCAGCGCGTCACCATAAAGCTTACGAAATCCTGCAATGCGTCGGGGGTAGAGAACCGCTTTTCGAGCTCCGACCGGAAACATTCGGCATTTTCGCGGATGTTGCGCTGCGCCTCGTTGTCGAGCGCTACCGGGTCCAATTCGATGAGGGCATCTATCGCAAACTTCTGCACATACTTTTCGAAGAACGACCTATCGCGCTCTCTCAGGGCAAGTCGCGGCTTCGACGGTATTTTCTCGATCTTTTTCCCGGGTTCGACGATGTAGGATTCGATCTCGTCCCGGAGTTCGCCATCATGGGCATCGGCGATGGCACCAAGCAAAATTGTCAGGGTGGTCAGGCGCTGTTGACCGTCGATCACCTCGGCTCGAGCCTCTCCCTCTGACTTGATGAGCACGATGCTGCCGAGGAAATAGCCCTCCTCGTCTTCCTCTTCATGGAAGGCTACGAGGTCATCCAGGAGTTCCGATGCTTGATCCACCGACCAAGCATAGGGTCTTTGATAGGACGGGATGAAGAACTCGAACTCGGAACTGAAGATTTTTGCCAGCGAATACTCGGCTCCGGTGATTTTCTTAGTCACACTATTCTCCTAGCAAGTAACTCGTGACTCGGTCGCCCGCGACGAGTAGAGCGATTCGATGAATTCCTTCAATCGTGTGTTGTAGGTCGATGGATAAAATCCCTTTTGAAGAGGCGATATTGATGCGGGCCGGACGGCGACTCGATAAACCGTTTCGCTCTCGACAGATTGAGATTTGGGTCGCATCGAGGTGCGCACAACTTCTGCGAACAATACTTGGATCGGGAAATAGCCGACTTGGTGCCGAAAGGCTCCGACCTTCTGTTTGAGATCGTTCAGCAGCGCGAAAACCTCACGGCTTCAAAGCTTCGGTACATTGCATCAAAAGAACTGAAGGACCCAGAGAGCGTCGGTAAGCTCATCGACGTCATGCTCTGGAACGGCAGCCTGGGCGTCGTCGAAGGAGACGGGGCCCGTTACATCTTTGACGTCGGCTACAAACGGCAGTACCTGGCAACGCTGCTAAGGGGCGACGGAGACGTGTCATTGTCGCTTCATCCAACCCTCGTCGCAGCGTTGACGACCGGCTAATATCGGAGGGTGACGTGGCCGATCACGAGGTGATTGAGCAGGACGGCAATGCCGTCGGATGTGTTGCCTCCATCTGGCACGATGACCATCTCTTTATCGAAAAGCTCTACATCAGCCTCTCCTTCCAAGGGAGGGGAATTGGAGCCCAAGTTTTGAAAGCCAAGTCTGACCAGGCAGCACAGCGTGGACTGCCTACGAAGCTCAGTGTCCTCCTTACCACAAATCTCGCAGACCGATTCTACAGACGCGAGGGGTTCGTGCAGGAGGCGGAAACGCCGGAACGCCGACGTTTTTCCAAAGGCTGTGCCGACATCCTGATTTCGTCGCCCGAAGGCCGAGCTGATCGCGAACGCCGGGTTCCCGATGTCAATCCCGATCCGGGCGACGAGATCGTTGATCCCGAGGACTAGCAGACTCATACCTTAGTTGACGCACGGCAGTGCATTAGTGTAGGGAGTGCATGTACTACGGAAACCGTGGTGCCATCGTCCACGCCGTGGACGGTGAATAAACTCAGAGAAGGAGCTTCTCTAATGACTACTGCCTTCAACGCTTCCGCTGCCGTTGCTGCTCTTGAGAGCCACCGCACCGAACTGATTGACTACATCAACCGCACGACCGATGCATTGATTGCTAAGATCGCGGGCGCGCACCCAAGCCTTGTCGTGGGCGTTAAAATTCCGACCCTGGAACAGGCTCAGGACCCACGCAACAAGGATGGGGTGAACCTGACCGCGCGTGGCGCAGAAATCCTCTACCGCCTGTTCGATGACGGAGCCGGGTACAACCGTGCGTCCAAGGCACTTTCGATCACCCAGACTGCGGCTCGCAACCGTAAGAGCCTTTGGGAAAAACAGGGCGGGCTGAATCGCAAGCGCGAGCCGCTCGACATCGACGAGTAGGACCGCTAATTCGTACAATATGGAGCCACGGAGCCTCTAGGTAACCCTAAGGGCTTCACCGTTTTCGGCAGGTGGACATTCCGAAAAACGCAGAAAGGGGGGGCCGGAACCTCCCCCTTTCTTTCGGTTCCGGGACCTTAGAGAAGACCGATCCCGATTATCCACTTCAGCAAGCCAGCGACTTCCACCTCCTCGCCCTTGGCGTTATTCGAAGTGGCGGAAACCATTTCGAGCTTACCGCCGATCTCATCGGCAGGGAGGGCTGCGAGCCTCCGATCGATGTCGTCGATCGGAGTTTCGAGGGAAGTCCACTGCCCACCCGCCCTGCTGCTCCAGAAGAGCAGGAGGAGCGCTTCCTCGTAGGACTTCTGTTCGTCGGCCTTCGTGAGGTCGATATTGTAGGGGCCGCAGCCCATGGGCATGGGCATCATCATCTGCGTAACGCAGCGGTCGATGTAGCGAAGCTGGGACATGTCGGCGGGTACCGCCGAGAGAAGCCCGATCAGCGTGGCGATGACCGCGATCGATCCAATGACAGCCTTGATTACCATTGTTAGTCTCCTTGGTTTTGCTCCGACGACACCCCGTCGTCGTTTCGATGGAGACAACATACGATACCGCTAATACGCCGTAAAGTATTGATTTAATTTATCTTTTCGAAGATTTTTTATCATGGATTTTAAATCGTAGGTAATTTGTCTACTATCGACTCCGGGGATTTCAGAGGGGGTTCAATGTCAGCTTCACGTCCGACCATGCCGATACGCCTCTCCACGGTGAAAGCTGACGAAGCCGCCGATCTCGTGATCAAGTTCAAGGAGTGGTTCGGTCTGGAGGAAATCCAGAGGCTGGTGCAGGACAGCGCCAGACGAACGGAATCCTTCCTGCTTCAATACGACCACACTCCCACGCCCCAGGGCGGCATTGGAGAAGCGGAGCCGTGGGTCCAGCTGGAAGGCGTTCCGTTGCCAGAACTCGAGGAAACCGAAGATGAAGTCCGTCTGGACCTTCGGCTTTCTGGCCTCCGGCTTAAAACTTTCGCCGAAGGCGTTTGCCGTATGATCGGCATCTTGAACGAGACCGATGCGCTACCGAAGTTCGCGAATACCTATAACGACACTTCTACGAATCTGGCCGAGTGGTTCATGCACGAGCGGCTAATGAGGGCGTATCTTCAGAACAAGGCGTCGGCACCTAGTCCCAAGCTCGGGGACCTCATGGACTTATACCTGTATGATCCCAAGTCGCAGCAGGGCGCTGTGAGAGCGAAAATCGTTCAAATGGTGTCCGTCGGACTTTGGGACGCTGATCCGCCTGTGGGTGCTCGTGATTGGAAAATCAGAGCTGGCCCGGTTGCGACTAAGTTTCATCTGAAAGTTTTTGTTCCCGTGGTCGAGCATTTCAAGCAATATCTCAAGGGTTCCCAAAGGAGCCCAGAGGAGGAGGACGACAATGATCTTTCATCCGATATGGGATGATCTCACCAAGATAGATCGCTATGAGCAAACCGTGGTTCGCCCGAAGCTTGAAAGAAAACGGCAGCAGCTGATCGCTCGGATACCAAGTCTTGCTGGCGATGAGTTGGTTGCGGCCGAAAGGGCGCTGGCCGAGGTGGAGGCCAAATTGAAAGGCTTGGCGTGATACTCAGTCGTCCACCTGGATCATTGCGCTCTTACCGACTGGCTCGATGCCCTTTTCCACGCATGCCATCATATTTTTTCGGCAAGCTGCTCCTGCGTGAGCCCCTGCCTCTTTCTCCATGCGATAAAATACTCGATGTCCACTGTGAGCGTCATGCTTCGGGCATCCAAAAATAAAAAGGGACTGTGTCCGCGGGAACCGAACATAAATTCTCGTGGGACGTGAGCTTCCAGAGTCCTCCCAGCTATCCCGGCTTACACTATGTTCGCCGACCCAAAAGGTGGTACCGTTGGGATTTGTCCGAAAATGACCAGACCGCTGAAATCGACTCACTGACGCTACTCCTTTCAAAACCCTGAAGGGAATCTCAACGTACTGACTTGGATGCCGCGGCTTGGCAGGGCCGTCCTTCGGCGCGCTCAGTAAATTTCGCAACAGTTTCTATCGGGAGCAATCAAAGGGCCCAAACTAGCCCCCTTGCTTGTCACCGAAGCGGCGTCTGCGCAAGGAGACCAGAATGAATGCTCCGGACTCAGGTGCAGCGCGGTTGAGGGCCTTCTGATCGGTTTCCAATTGCGAACCAGACCGGGGTTCAAGCGACGTGACAAGCCTCCACGCGTCAATCTGACGACCACCGCGCGCCTCACGACGAGCAACCTCCTCCAATAGCGGTGGCTCCAACGCGTCAATCACGTCTATCTCAGAAAATACCGGGTCCCAGCCTGTCCGCTCTCGCTCAAACGCATACTCGTAGGATGGCAGCGACGTATCGACCACCTTGGCTCGCACCTGCTGCATGCCAGCAGGTGTAGATGGGCGGAATGTTGCGGAAGGCACCGGAGTGAGAGCCCAACCACCATCAATGACCCAGTCCACCGATACCTCTCGATTGCCTTGCCCGTTTTCAACTCCAATGGTCTGACATGTGTAGCGTCTGCTTGCGCTGCCGATGGCATTGATTGCGCTCATCGGATCGGCAGGCATGGTGTCGTAAAGGAACAAATGAACTTCAGTCTTGAGTGATTCAATTTCCTCGATCCCGGCAGGGATTTCGAAGTAAATCGTTTCGCCGGTCTTTGGCCAGCGCCCACCCTGAATATGTGAGAACGCGAGAATTGTGCGAACGGTCACCCAATCGGTCGGCATGCGTATCTCGGCCTTGAGGCCCTCCACATATTCCTTGAACCACCACGAAAATCCTTCCTTCATGGTGGGTGAATAGGGCGTTGCCTGTCTCTCGGCTTCATCAACATGGCCTCGGACAGCAGCGAATTCGGGCGCGTGCACATCACCTTCGATAAGGACTGCAGCCTCTCCATTGCTGCCGCCCAAGGCAAACGCCGTCACGTTGTGCGACCCGATGAATGCGCATGCGTGTGAGCCGGGCAACTCCATATAATAGACCTTGCTGTGCAACATCGGATGATAGCGCACCACCGGATTCTTGGGCGTGCCAGAAGGCGCACTAAAGCCTAGATGGACGTGCAACCGATCCATTGGCACCCCCGCGGCCAAAAGATTGTCGAGCGCTTGAAATCCAGGATATGTGGACGCGCCGATCACGAAGGTTTCAAGGCTGCCAGGATTCGCTTGTATCGGAGCACCGATCTCAGCCAATCCGCCTGGCGTAGCAAAACCCGTCACAATATGCGTGGCGACGGATCAGGTAAGTCGATCGCGGATAAGCGTCGCAATCTCCTGCTGCGGCCGTTGAAATAACACGGTTGTCGTAACTGACATTCCTCGCCGGCTCCAATAGCGTTAGCGTTTCAGGCTTTAATTCGATCAACCGTCACATGCCTGTTCTAAGGACCGTTTCGATGCTTTGGCTCCAGGCGGCTTTGAAGGCGGGATCAGACGCGAAAAGCTTGTATAGCTCGAGTTCCTCCTTACGGCGTTTCAACATCACATCTTGCATCATCTTCTCGAGCGCGAGTCCGCGATTGTATGGGTCGGTGTTCTCCTCGTATTTTTCGGTGAAATCGGGGTGCGCTCTGATGCCGTTCACGACATTGATGAACTTCACTCGCTGTTCTTCCGGTGTCGCGCCCCATCCCTGGAACCATCGCTCATTGAAGGTGTGAATGATATCGTCGAGCGGGTCTCGCTCCTGTTCGCCATCCCGGTAACCGCGGGGATTGGGGTTTTGCGGGTCAAGCTCCGTCGGCGTTGCGTCAAGCTCGATGTCTTGGTTCAATCGGGTTCTCTCAAGCCCGTAAGACGACAGGTCGACGGCCTCCAGAAGCTCGTCGAGCATGTCCTGGTCTGGGTCCGTAATAAGCAGTTTCGGAATCAGGAACTTCAGGAACCAGAAGAGCTTTTCCCACTCAACGACCTCGAACGGCATGATTGACGCCATCTGGCCGTAAATCTTCACAAACTGGCGCGCCTTGATCTTGAAGTCGATCTTGTCATTGTCGGCCAAATCCAGTTGGTGATTGAACCTATCAGCGGCCGCATCGATGATCGGGCTAAGCAACTGGGCATCGTCACCGGCAAAGTAGCGGGCGACAAAATCGTCTACCTCTTGCCACTCATAGACGCCCACTGTGTCGAGCGCATCCTTGATCTCATGAAGCACATTTACATCAGTCGCCGACGACAGGGTGGTCACCGTGTAGAATGGATCGAAGGCGGACTTGATATCAGCGACGTCGTTGAAGAAGTCGAGGATGAACAAGTCTTCAGTGCGCTTGCCGAGTTTCGGTGCAGAGCGGTTCAGACGCGACAGTGCCTGCACGGCCAGAACATGTTGCAGCTTCTTGTCGACATACATGGTGGTCAGCTTTGGTTGGTCGAAACCGGTCAGGTACTTGTTTGCGACCACCAGCAACCGATATCCGTCCTCATCGAATTTGTCCCTCGTATCCGACTCGGAGAAGCCATTCATATCGGCCTCGGTGTAGGTCACACCGTCGACCTCCTTCTCGCCGGAAAACGCAATCAAGGCCTTGAATGGATAACCCCGTTCCGCCAGTAGCTTCGTCAAAGCCTTATAGTAGCGGATCGCCGACTCGATGTTCTGGGTGACCACCATGCCCTTGGCCTTCCCGTGAAGCTTCTTGGGCGTCACAACCTGCTCGATGAAATGGTCGAGCATGATCTCAGCCTTTGTGTTGATGGTCTGTTGGCTGCGCTCCACATAAGCCCGGAGTTTTTTCTGAGCCTTCTTGGTGTCGAACAGTGGATTGTCCGCTATCGACTTCTGAATTTCGTAATAGCTCTTGTAGGTCGTATAGTTTGCCAGGACGTTCAGAATGAAGCCTTCCTCGATCGCCTGCTTCATGCTGTAGAGGTGGAACGGCTCGAAGCTCCCGTCAGGCTGACGTTCCCCA
This sequence comes from Rhizobium etli 8C-3, assembly GCF_001908375.1. Lineage (NCBI taxonomy): Bacteria > Pseudomonadati > Pseudomonadota > Alphaproteobacteria > Hyphomicrobiales > Rhizobiaceae > Rhizobium > Rhizobium etli. Next base: position 2,399,418 of record NZ_CP017241.1, read on the forward strand.
AACTTTTCGAGCGTTGTGTTCTTTGGTGTCGCCGTGAACGCAAAATATGAGGCATTGCCGCGCATTTTGCGTGACTGCATCGCTGCTAGGATACGATCTTGCGGGTCATATTCGTCCGGGTCTGCTTCGCCCGCGCCCATTGCACGGTTCATGTTGTCATGCGCGCTGCCACTTTGCCCGCTATGCGCTTCATCAATGATCACCGCGAAGCGCTTGTCGCTGAGGTCGGCGATCCCCTGGATGATAAAGGGGAATTTCTGGATCGTCGTGATGATGATCTTCTTGCCGTTCTCCAGCGCCGATTTCAGGTCGGCGGAACGCATGGCCGGTGCGACGATGTTCTTGACCTCGGAGAAGTCGTTAATATTGTCACGCAGCTGCTTGTCCAGAAGACGTCGATCAGTGACAACGATGACGCTGTCGAACAGCGGTTGGTCCAGTCCTTTTCCGCCCGCCACGCTGGCAGATGCCGGATAGGTATCAATTAGCTGATACGCCGCCCAGGTGATCGAATTCGACTTTCCGGAACCCGCCGAATGCTGGATCAGATAGCTTTGTCCGATGCCATTCGTGGCAGCGTGTGACAACAGCCGGCGAACGACGTCCAACTGATGGTAACGTGGGAAGATCATCGACTTTTTGGTCAAAGGGTCCGTCGACTTTCCTTCCAGCAGCACGAAGTGCTGGATGATGCCGGCCAAGCTTTCCTTAGTGAACACTTCTTCCCACAGATAGGCGGTCTTGTGGCCGCTGGAGTTGGGTGGATTACCCTCGCCTTCGTTATGACCCTTGTTGAAGGGTAGGAAGAAGGTGGCCGGCCCGGCAAGCTTCGTCGTCATGAACACCTCGTCGGTGTCCACGGCCATATGCACCAATGCGCGGCCAAACTGAAGTAGGGGCTGGGTGGCATCACGGCTGTCACGATACTGCTTCTGCCCATGATAGCGGGCGGTCTGACCGGTCCACGCGTTCTTCAGCTCGACGGTGATGAGCGGCAGTCCGTTGACGAAAAGGACCATGTCGATCTCTTCGCCTGGATTAGTTTCCGCATAGCGGACCTGTCGGGTAACACTGAAGATATTGGCGGCGAAGTTTTCATGGACTTTGGCCGCCGAGCTGGCGAGTGGGGCGGCGTACATGAGCGTGAAGGCTGCGTCATCGACGGAAAGCCCCTTCTTCAACAGATGCAGAAGCCCATTCTTCTTTACCAGCCGGTCAAAGCGTTCGAGTATCTTGCGTTGCCAATCGACGGGGCTGCGGTCTTTCAGTTTTGCCAGCTCGTTGCCTTGTGTGGCCTCCAGAAACTCCCAGAAGAGTTTTGTGTCGATCGCATACTGAGCGTCGAAATCAGAAGGTTGGCCGAACCGGAAGGAGCCCTGTTCGGCCGGCGCAGGTTGGCTGGCCAGGTCCTCGGTTGTCGTCCCAGCCAGATGCCGCTGGATCGCCTGTTCCAGAGCCACTTCCTTGGTGTTACTGACCATAATCTCCCCTCACCCCACCTTGATTTTGCCCGTGACCGTCGCGTCGATCAGGCTGGTTTTGTATTCCCTGAGCGTAGCAATCTGCTGTTCCTTGATTGAAACAGCATCGCCGATTTTCTTTGAGATTTCAGCAATGTGCTGGACGATAGCAGCCTGTTCATCGCGTGGAGGGACTAGCGTCATAAGGTTTTTGAAGTCGTCCCAATACAGCCGCTTGCGGAAATCGGTGATCCCCTTGGAGCTGGAATCCATCTGGCGAATGAACGCTGGGCAGCGATAGAGCAATTCGAAGTAGTCGGCTGCCAGCACCGCGGTTGGTCTAGCAACCACATAGGCCGGGCTTACCATGCCGTGCACGGATACCGCGCCGATGCCGCCTTGCCATGCGCGCATCATGTTGTATGCCACATCGCCTACTTTGACTTCCATGTAGGCAGTGCGGTCCTCGATCTTGATAATCGACCGGATGTTTTCTTCGTCGCTTAACTCCTCGGAGGACACGCCATTGTGGATCGACACCGACAAAACCGGCAAGTCGACATTACCCGATACCTTCATTTCACGGAAAAGGACGAAGTTTCGCTTCACTTCCCAATGTGATGGGACTTGGCCGATCCAGTCGATGCCGCTGTCCTTCATGGACGCGTTGGGGTTTAGGCCGCGGGTGACGGCCAGTTGGACCAGAATTTGCCGCCGCTCGCGCAGCAGAGCGATCTGCTCGTCCTTGATCCGCACCGCCTCGTCCACCTTGGCGCACTTTTCATCGAGAAGCGCGGCGATGGCGCGCTGCTCGACAATGGGAACGACGGGAAGTGGAACCATTGTAAAATTGTCAAATCTTAGGGCTTGTCCGTCTCGAACAAGATTCGACGTTGCTTGCAACGCTTCGATGTACCGAGAGCTCTTAAATAGATACTTGAAAAAAGGTGAGTGAACTCGATCTCCGGGCTGAATTGCGACGTAAGCCGAGCTAACACAGCCTGTGTAATCAGAAAATTCAAGCCCGCCTTGAAAGCTTCTCATGCTCATCACGAAGTCTCCCCTTTCGACATGCTTTAGTATGTCGAAATCCAGGAATACTTGGGTGACGCGACGACTTTCTTTTTCCATGAAATGATCTTGAGGTATCACTCCATATTTTTGGGTCGCGGCAAGCTGCTGCTCCCCTTTTCTTGCGCGCGCCTTTCGATGGAAGAACATCCATTTCGGATTCTCGACGTTCCAATGCGTAGGAATCCTTCCGATCCACGGGATACCGCTGTCTTTCACGCTGCTATGAGCAGGAAATACTATAAGAGTCATTTCGCCGCCTCGGCCTGGGCGTCTGACCTCAAACCAAGGATGTCGGCGATCAGTCCATCGGCCTTTTGCTCCAGTGCTAGAATATCCTTCGTCACAGCCTCAAGGCTGCGTAGCGGCTTGTGGCGGTAGAAATACTTGTTGAAGCTGATCTCGTAGCCAATCTTCACCGTGTCGAGATTGATCCAGGCCTCGGACACATGCGGCTTTACCTCGGCTTTGAAATAGCGGTGGATGCTGTCCTTGAGCGGCACAGCCTCGCTGTCACGTAAATCGGTGCTGCTCTCGTAGGTGAGCCAGCTGCCATCAGGCTGGACATAAAGGCCGAAGTCGCCAAGTTCGTCGATATGACAACCAAATCGTGCTGCCAAATCCTCGAGCTCCGTCTTGGTAAGCCGCTTGATACTGTCAATCACCTTTTCCGCATCATCGGCATACCAGCTGACGGCGTTCAGGATGGCGTTCTTCTCAGCTGCAGTCAGCTTTATCTTCCGTGCCTTCAGCACCTTGCCTACGTGTTCGCGGAAGGTGTTGAAGTCCACCGTCTCCTCGGTGCCCACAGCCTGCATAAGCTGGTGGCCGACTCCGATCAGCTGGCGTTGCCGCAGCCAGAGTCCTGTATCGACAAGCTTGGCGCGTTGCTTTGCGTTGAGCGCGATCTCCCGTTCTTCGCACCAGGATTGGATTGCCTTGGCCTGTGACTTCAGGAAACCAGGCTCATACACCTTGTCGCCATGCTCGGCCCACACATGTTCCATCGGCTCGCGCAGAGACTTGTCGAAGCGCAGCGGCTCTAGCCGTTCCGCGCTGAACTGGGCGCGACGACGGTCAGGCCGTTCGACGGTGACCTTGTGATAGCCGAAATCGGTATTGTCGAAAATCTGCACCTCGATGCCCGTCGGGTTGCCGTTCGCATCAAGTTGGCGTTCAACCGGCTGGTAGGCCGTGTAGGCGGCAATAATGTCTTCGATATGCTCCGGCGCGAACTCGCAGTTCTTGTCGCCGAGGTTCTTGCGGAGCTTGCGGTACATCAAGTTGGCGTCGATCAGCTGAACCTTGCCGCGCCGAGCCTCGGGCTTGGCGTTGGTCAAGAGCCAGATATAGGTGGTGATGCCGGTGTTGTAAAAAAGGCTGTTCGGCAACTGGATGATGGTGTCCAGCATATCGCTTTCGATGATGTAGCGGCGGATGTTGGATTCACCGCTGCCGGCATCGCCGGTGAACAGGCTGGAGCCGTTGTGGACGCTGGCAACGCGCGATCCGATGACGCTGTTTGCGATAGGCTTCATCTTGCCCACCATCTCCATCAGAAAGAGGAGCTGGCCGTCGCTGGAGCGTGGCGTTGCGTCGACGGTTTCCTTGTTGCCCCAATAATCGCTTAGTTCAACTTGAAAGCGCGGGTCGATGACGTCATTGCCATCTCTGATGTACTTGAGATCGCTCTTCCAGCTTTTGCCGTAAGGTGGATTCGAAAGCATGAAATCGAAGCGATGACCCGAGAACTCATCTGTTGCGAGGGTGGAGCCGACCTTGATGTTCTCAGGGTTGTTTCCCTTGATCATCATATCGGATTTGCAGATGGCATAGGTCTCGTCGTTGATTTCCTTGCCATACAGATAAACGTCGCCCTTGGCCGCGATCGGCCCCTCGAGGTCCTTTATATAGTTCTGGGCTTCGGTCAGCATACCTCCGCTACCGCAGGCCGGATCATAGATTGTCATGACGGGAGGCAACTGGTCGGTGATCGGGTCGAAGATGAGGTGGGTCATTAATTGGATCACCTCGCGCGGGGTGAAGTGCTCTCCAGCTTCCTCGTTATTCTCTTCGTTGAATTTCCTGATCAATTCTTCAAAGACATAACCCATACCCAAATTCGACAGGCCAGGCATAATGTTGCCATCAGGGTCTTCGACGTTATGTGGCGTCAAATTGATATGAGGAGAGATGAACTTCTCGAGCACGTCGAGCAACACCTGCTTGTTTGCCATGTGTCGCATCTGCTCAAGCAGCTTGAAGCGGCCGATGATCTCCTTGACGTTATCACTGAAGCCGCTGAGGTATTCCTCAACATTCGCCAAGAGAATCTGCTGATTGTTCGTGGCAGTCGCGTGGAGCTGCTTCAGCGTCCATTTACTGGTGTTGTAGAAAACATATCCGGATGCCGCCGTGAGGGGAGCATCGTCCAGCTCCATGGACTTCATTTCCTCGCGCTGGAAGCGAACTTCCTCAAGAATGGCGGCTTTTGTGGGTTCAAGCAGTGTGTCGAGACGACGGAGAACGACCATCGGCAGGATGACGTCGCGATATTTACCGCGGACGTAGACATCTCGGAGGCAGTCGTCGGCGATGGACCAGATGAAGGATACGAGCTTGTTATGGGTGGCGTGATTCATGGTATGCTTTGCATTCTCTTATGATGGCGATGCGTTTGCCTTGCAAATTTGATGATGTGATTCGTCCTGGACTCACAGTCTCGCCTGGCAACCTATGGAGTAGTCAAAAAAGCCGCAATGGCCCATTGCACGTCGTGACGACGCTTGCAGTTGAGAGTTAAGATGCGTTTGCCGTCAGACTTTTTGTCTGCACCGGTTGGGTCGCCGCCATGAGGACCGTGCTGAATCACGTGATCGGTCGCGGTTCTTACTCGGCTCCCTTGAGCGGCCCAACTTTCAGACGCTCGAAGATGGCAAGGGGCTGCCACTCGGGTGCGCTGCCAATCTCAGACGCTTTGCCATATTTTTCTAAGGGAGAGAGCTTGGACAGCATCGTTACACCGTTGATAAATGAGGCCTGCAGCGCCTTCATCGCGTTTTGATCGGCAAAGAACATATCGATGGATGGATTACTGCTACCGGTGACCGACTTGCTCTCAGTGTAAACGAGGATGCCGGGAACATGGTAATCTGCGTATCGCGATCTTGCCCACTCCAAATGCTGGTAAACTTGACCGACCTCCTCGGAGTTTATCGCATTGCCGCCAAGCTTATCCGTCTTCAATTCGATAGGAATTGCGATTTTGGAATTGTGATCGATCCAGACGTTGTCCGGGCCATCGTGCTCGTCGGTGTCGGGCCTTCGGGACTCGAAACCCAAGGCCGCACCGATGGCTCTGACCGCCTCTTCCGCCTTTTTGTGCGACGGATCACCGTAAGCAGGTTCAGTGGCTTTCATCAGCTTCATCAGCTTACGATTAGCTTCGGGCACGGTAAGCGCGCAGAACTCGCGTAGCCCCTCCTCGATTACGGTTTTACAAGCCGGAAGCACGCCGACGTCCTTCTGTTCCTGACGTGGCAATGGGAGTTTACCGCCCAACCTGTTTCTTGCCTCGTCAAACCAATCGAACATCGCGTCCGACCGACTGAGGATGGCGTTGGCCGCTCCGAGCCAGATTGCATACCAACCAGCGAGGCGCGGATTCTTCATCCTCACCTCATCGATAATCTCCTCGAACTGCTTGAGCGCTCCACTGTGATCCCCCTGCCAGAGCATCAGAATGAAGTTCGCTTCGCGCTTCGCTAGCTCATCGTCAAATTTCGTGTAGTCTTCACGATCGCTGATGCGCTTCTCGTCGATCGGGTTCTGGCCGATCTGCGCCTGGTAATACCCAAGCCAGCCTTGGTCGCGCTCGATGATTTGGGTCACGATCGACTCGATCTTGCCGGGCGTCATGTCTTTCAGCTGATCGCAAAATTCTTCGGAAAGGCGTATCTGCTCCTGGAGGACTTTCGGGAAGTAAGCCTGGTTGGCAACGTTTCGTAGCCAATTTTCGGCATCACTCGAATAGATGAAGTAGATGCCATAGTCGTTCTTGCCGCGGTTGATGCGTCCGAAGAGCTGTGTGAACCGATTGGCGACCCGCGGGAAGAACGTCTGGTCCAACTTGATCCGATCGAACAGGTATCTTTCCAGCTGTGCCGAACCGACGGGCACGCCATCTACCGCCATAACGCGGCAGTCATCGTCAGGTAGATCGATGCCATCATATCTACCGAGCAACATAAACGCCCCTGTCGAGCTCGCGCGAAACTCGTTGAGCCTTTGCGTGAACGTATCGGCGCTTTTGGGTGGCGAAGCAAAGTCATCCCATTTATCCGCCGCTCTCTCGGTTGGAGTGGCGACTAGAACCTTCACTTTTTTGCTTAGCCCCTGAAGACCCTTAACGTCGTCGCAGAATTTGTTCAAAGACGAGCCGAACAACATAAGCCGCTCACCGAGACCGGCGTCAACGTCGGGCTCGATCACCCGTGGGGATCGACCAAACGCCCGCACAATATCGCCCTTGGACTGAACCGTGGCTGAAAGGAAGACCTTGGGCACACTCTTGTCTTCAAGGGCGCGGACATGGAGTGCAGGAATAAAGGGGGGCGTGATCTCGATTACGAACTTGCTGATGGTGATCGCACAGTACTGCAAATGACCACGCAGATAATCGAACGGCAACTGGAGGCCGATGTCGCTGTCGATGTGCGGTTCCAAAGCGGCCTGGAACTCGTGGCTGCGATTGTGGACGCCGTTAGGCGGGCAAAGCGCTACGGAGCCCGAGGAGAAGTCGGAAACAGTCGCCTCGAAATTGTAAACTTGACCGATATCGTGGAAACATTCCTTGATTATGGCCGCAATCTGAGAATAGAGCGTCTCGTTCTCCGCCTTCCTTATCGTCAGCGTAAACGCGTCGCGGACCAAACGCTCTCCGACATGGGCGTCATCGAAGATGATAGCGCCCGGCGCATTTTGGCCCCGGAATTTGTTTCTGGTGTTCAGCAGGGCCTGATAAGTCGTTATGCAAAAAGACTTAGACTGGGCAAAATTCTGGTCTGAAAATTTCGACTGGTAGAATGTGGTCGGCGTAATTCCGATACCGTGGGCTTCGCGAACTGTTTGATGGATCAAGTCAATCGTCGGGCAAACGTAAAGTACGTTCCGGATACCCTGCAAAAGATAGCTTTGGGCAATCAAAACCCCGACCAGGGTTTTTCCAGCACCGGTGTACATCGATATCAGAGTATCTTGTTTGGGATTCTTGTACCAATCATCCAAAGCTTGCGCCTGGCCCTGCCAGAGCTCCTTGATTTTTGCCTTTCCGGACGGTCGGCTCCGGAAGATATCCCGCGGATTAGGCGAAGCGCTCTTTGCCTTGGGTTTATCTAGGCCGCCGAAATCAAAAACCATGTGCCACCTCCGAATTGATCGACGGAGACTAGCAACCGCGTGATTGAAATCAAGAATGCGATCGATCGCCTGTAAGTTTTATTTTCCGGCATTGATCGCTTCAGTCGTCGTTCTTATGCCGATCGAGAGTGGACCAGCGTCCGGAAGGTCAAAAATGGCCTGACGACCGACGACCTTTATGCCTTCCTGACCACCGATCCGAACGACATTGTTCGTCCGGTTCACGAGAAGACCATGCGGCCCTCCTGCAGAACTGCGCCGCCGAAATGGCTCCGCACCGCAACCCGCCGCTACCGCCATAAATGCAGCAACCAAAAACTGCTGGTCGAACTCAAAATTGGATAGAACTTGGGGGCAAGGTCAGCTGCCGTGCCCAGTGAGGCTGTAAACAGGTCGCAACGGCCCAGATCATCGCCAAGGCGACGAACATAGAGCGGCTTCGTGAAAACATCGCGTATTCCCAAGGACGATTGTAATTGCCTTCACAGGAATCCGACATGCTGGCTTACACCAATTGGAGCAGACGGAAGGCTCCGACAAACATAACCCAATTGGAGCATGCGCGCTGCTACGCCTCGTCCTAGAGTTGGAACGCTTTCACGGGAAGCTTTGAGTTCAACCAATGGAGAAGAGAATGGTCTCTAAGTGCGCACGATATTTCCTGCTTGGCAGTGTGGCATTGGCCGCAGTTGGAGCAAGCCAGGCGATGGCGCAGTCACAACGATATTACGATGCGGAAGCAGGGCGGTGGATTGATCCCGATCCGAACGTGCGAGCAAACGTTGACCCCCTTCCACCTGATCAGGTCCCGGATAGTTTCAAGGCCAAGGTCCACACCGATTTCGATGGCGGTGGGGAGAAAACGCAAAAGGGCACAAGGTGAGACTGGCGCGTCCACCCGGCGGACGAACGCTTGGCCGATAAAGTCATTTCTGGCCAGCGTTCGCGGCTGCATCGTCTACTCCAGTTGGAGTAAGCGTTCGTCGGCGCATCGATGTAAACCCAAAGATGAACACAATGGGCCGATGAAGAGAAACACGATGCTGCTTAGAAAATTGCGTCACGCCGCGTTGCTACTTTGCCTTTTCACATCACCGTCCGGGGCCGCCGCCGGCGGGTTGTTGGATTGGGTAACGGCATTTGAAGACCTGGATTGCGGCGGCTTCGTTCATCCCCGCGGCCTATCCTATACCCAATTGGGAATTTGGAAGTACAACAAAGATTGGATGAACGTCCGGTTCGTTTACTCAAATTCCAAGAGTTCGACGAAAGAAGAATACCTTATTGGGGATAGCGCGGCCGTAACGGAGGTCACGCTCAGCACCTTTGAAGGTTATCTAAGGCGCGACCCCATCACGTACAGCGTTCGCGTGACCTGCGCTCAAGAATGTGGCAGCGGGCGCGAGGAACTCGATGGAACGGTCTATGAACCCCTGCGCGCGAAGGGCTTTACGGCATGCCAGACCGAGAGCTTGCAGGCAGCCAAGGCGGCGCTGAGGTTTTTCGCATCACGAGGTGCGAAGGTCATATATGACGACTAAGAGCAGTCCTTGTCTCGATAGCGGCACCTCATTCTTTAAGGCGCATAAGGACCCGAACGGAAATCGTCAGCCACGCATCGAAGGCCGACCGTGGAATGGCGTGACCGACAATGACAATTATCGGTCACTGTTAACGGCGGTGCGCTATGCGCCAGAAGCCCGGGCTGTGAACTGCGCGGCAAGCCTGCTCTGGTTCTTCAATGACATAGCGCCGATGCCCGGACAGCCGCGCGCGAAACCGCCATCCAGCAACAGATATCCCAATTGCTCGAGAGAGCCATACCGCAACAAACGCCATGTATGCCATAAAAGCGTCGGCGGCATATCCCTAAATTCTCGGGGCAAGTCGCACCGAATTGCACACTGTGGCGAGAGACTAGAACTGACCGAACACCGACGTCGGCGAGATCGAGCTCGTAGACACCTCGCGGACATGGACAGCGGCTTTAGAATTCGTCACCGACATGATCCGACTCGCCATCAAGGACGCCGGAGATCGCGCACGTGAACTGAAGGCCGTTTTCGCTTCTGTTGAGAGCCTATTGCGACCACTTCTGCCGTGCCCAAAATGTCGGCGGTAGGTACTCATCGGTTCCCAACGAAACGGCGTTGAAGCGGTGCCCACATCGCCAGACGGATTAATCAGCGGGGACCGCAACCAGGGCAGGGCGCTCCCCTACCCCGTTTCGACGACTTCCCAAAGCACATCGGCTCGTGCTTTAAGAGCGCACTCGATGAAGGTGTCGATGTCAGCATGTGAATGATATGACATCACCTGGAGTCGCCAGCGCGATTGATTTCTAGCGACCGCAGGTGACTCGACAAGATTCACAATTGCCCCGTTTTTAATCATAAATGATGTCATTGTTCGCGCGTCGCTACAATCTCCCACCACAACCGGCACGATGGCGCTCGGTTCGCCAAGCGTGACAAAGCCATGACGCTTCAACTGTGTCCGAAGGTAATCAATGTTATCGCGAAGTTTGAGGCGGCGGCGCTGACCTTCATCGCTCTCAACAATTCGCAATGCCTCCAATATCACGGCGGCTTGAATGGGCGTCATCGCGTTTGTGAACGTCTGGGGACCGCAGCAGGCCCGAACGGCGGTACGAAACCCGTCAAATTGGGTGGCAACGAAGCCCCCTATCGACGCGAAGGTTTTGGAAAAGGTGCCAAGTAAGACATCAACTTTCCCCACCATATCTTGAAGTTCGAGAACGCCCCTTCCAGTTGGCCCAATGCAGCCAAGATCGTGTGCGCAGTCAACCAGAAGAACGGCGTTGTATGCGGTGCAAACTGCCTGGAGTTCTTTTATGTGAGGGCTATCGCTGTCCATCGAAAACAGCGTCTCTGTTACAACCAGGATTCCCGAGGACGGTTCACTTGACCTGATCCGTTTCAAGCGCCGCTCGACGCCCTCGTTCGACAGATGGGGAAAACGATGGATTTTTGCCCCTGAAGCTTCTGCGCCTTCCTGCAGGCAGGCGTGAGCCAGCATGTCCATAACGATATGGTCACCAGGCTGAGCCAGCATTCTTACGATGCCATATCCAGCGGTCCAGCCCGTCGGAAACAGTGTACATTCCTTGAAACCCAGAAACTCCTCTAATTTTTTCTCCAATTGCAACGATAGATCAGAATTGCCCATCAATGCGGCCGACCCAGCGCTATGAACTCCATAGCGTGCGGCGGCATCACTTGCCGCCTTCACCAGACGCGGATGTGACGACAGCGACAAGTAGTCTTGGCTGGCGAAATTGACGCCCGAGAAAGGAGTGCCGTCACGCAAACTCCCAGAAACAAACGGGAGGATGTTTCCGCCTGTAGACTTTTGGTATGGGTCCAAACCCAATTTTCCACGGTCGTGGAACCAGTTCCCAATGGGTGTCCAGCGCTTGATTAGGTGAGTTTCACTGGCGGCGAAGTGATCCTTTGCTGCGCCTGTTCCAAGGTCTGTGGCAGGTATGGCATCAATGGAAAAGCTAGAGTGCATAGAACATCGCTCTAACATATAGGAAGATTGGTCGAAAACGCCATGCCACTCAAGGTATGTCTCAAGACGTTCCTTGGGTGTTTCCCGGCTTGACAAAATGATGGCTTCGTTGAGGCTAATCTCATACATTGCCATGTAGGCTGCAATAACATCTTCATTATTTGTATGCGATTTAGTTTTCATGGTTATAATTGTTCTTATCAGCACTTCTATACTTGAATATCACGGCCTCTTGTCGCAAACCATACTCCAATTGCGTGAGATTTTCTTTTATGTCGGAAGTCGGAACTGTTGCGGCGTTCGAAAAGACCAGACCTTGGCATTCGAAACAAAAAGTTTCACCTTTACTTCCGGGATTTCTTGTGTAGCCTGTGCTGAAGTCTCGTTTTTGTTTGTATTACAGTTGCTTATGCTCATTCTCTTAGACCAGCCCGATCGCGATCCGAGCCAGCACACCGGAGACCACCATCCTGCGCATAGCGTCGCCGATGCGACCAACGCTTCGGGAGTCGGCATCGCACTCTCCCACAACACGGTCGCAGGTTCCCTCGACAGAATGAAGTCCGGTGGACCCGATGCCTATTGACCTGTGCAAGCTGGATCAAGCACTCGACAAGTCGTTGGAAGCAGCGGTCGATCCGTCGCTGTGGCCGGAAATTCTGGATAGGCTAACCGCTGCAACTGGTTCATTCGGCGCAAATATCATCCCGGCGAATGCGCGGTCACCTGACCTGATCATCGCCACCGAAAGCGTTGGGCCCGCCCTGGAAGACTACTTCGCCAATGGCTGGCACATCAACGAATGGCGTCTCCGCGGCATTCCCCTCATGATGAGGGACGGAACGATGCGGGACCAGCAGTACACCACCCGCGACCAGTTCGAGCACCTGGAGTACTATCGCTTCCAGGCGGAACATGGCATCGGCCGGACGTGCATAATCGGCTTTTCGTCGCCGGAGGACCTCCTCTGTCTCACCCTGCACAGGACGCTCAACTCCGACGTCTTCAGCGATGTGGAAGCCTCGGTATTCCAGAACGCCCGCGAGCGCCTGATGGCTTCCGCCATGATCATGCGGGGTATGTCGGCGAGCAGGATCGGCGGAATGGTCGATGCATTCCGGGCGACAGGCGTCGCGGCGATATTCTTCGACAGGTTCTGCCGCGTGACGGAGGTCACTCCCGACGCCGAGCGGCTCTTCGGTGAAGAGGTATTTATCAGCAATCGTACCATCTGCTCGCGCGTTCCCGAGATGACGGCCGCGATCCAGAAACGGATGCGCTCGGTAACGACGGAGAGATGGCTCCGGCCCGACGACTCTTCAGGCCCGCTCACAATACCCCGCGACGGCGGGCGACCTATGGTGCTGCGCATACAACGCCTGGGCGGCAATCTTCCAGATTTCTTTGCCCACTCGGTTGGCGTTTGCCTCATCGAGGATGTCGGCCGAAAACAACGGCAAAATCAGCAACAGCTCCGTCAACTCTTCGGGCTCACAGCCACTGAAGCGATCATCGCAACGATGATCTCTCAAGGAATGACCTTGCAAACAGTCGCCAAGGACAGATCGATTTCCTACGAAACGGCACGGACCCATCTGCGCTCTATCTTTGGTAAGACGAATACGGGACGGCAGGCGGAACTTGCGACGCTCCTGACCCGCCTGAACCTCATTGATCTTCCCGCGTCCGCGCTTTGCTGACATCGGTGCTCGTCATTGAGCAACTCACGGCACAAAGAAGCGAACACCTCCACTCGTAAGGCGAGAAACTCCGGCAATCCCTATGCTCTCGGCTTTCCCAATTGCTGTCGCCGTCTTCCCCAGGTCAAAGAACCACTTCGTATCTCAGCCGGCGCGAAGACCCTCCTTGTCCGAGTGCGAACATTGCGGGACCGAATCTGACTGGAAGGGTCTGTCAAACGGTACGGTCGCCTGACGTCGGCAGCGGGAACGGCCTCGCATTTTTGGGCAGGTTTGCGGGATGCGAAATCCGTCGCGTGTGATTTGTGTGTTACAGCCTTTGCAAGGTACCTGACAACGTCACGCCGCCTGCACTGCCGCTGTAGGAAATGGAATTCGCAGACTTCCTCGTTATCCTTACAGAGGCAGGCCTCCCGTCCGCTGGCTGCTCGTAGGTGTAGGTGAGCACTCCGCCGCTTACAATGCCGTTCACCTGGACAACCTCTCCGCTGTTCTGTGCCGTGGATGTTCCTCTGACCTGATTCCCGTCAACCGAGAGATCGAGAACAAGTCCTGCCCTCAACAGCAGCATGCCAACGGACCCCTGCCACCGTCCTTCGAAGAACTCGGGACCGATCGCTACATCGCCGGCGTTGTCCTTGCCTGCATTGGCGTTCGCATAGGACGTGCACTTCCGGATTAGTATGCTCTTCTTCGTGATGGGCTTCGTACCAAACAGGCTTTCTGGCTCCGAACTTCCACTGCGGATCACGGTTGTCTGAGGTGTATTGTCCAGAAAATACTCCACCTTCGAACATGCCCCTGCGGAACTCTTGACCGTGACCTCGGCCGAATAGCTCCCCTTCGAGCCTGAAATGCTGTCGATCGAGATGGTGGCGCGACATCCTCCTATCGGCTTGTCGAAATTGCAGTCCGCAGCAGCGGCGAACGAAGTGAGCGCCACATAGCAGGCAGTCACGAGAATTGGTTTGGGATACATTGCGCGCTCCGATAATGTTTCATCTCTTGCTATTTCACAGTTCGAGGGCCAGACGCCTCCCGCATTTGGAGTAAGCGTCGCGCGGACTCACGTGATACCAGCGATGATGAGTGGAGATTGCGGGGTCGCGCACATGCTAAAGAGGTTTCGACGCTGGAGACTGTTCCAGACTGGCTGGAGTTCTGTCGCCCTCGTCATTCTCGTGTCTTCGACCGCGACGGCAGCCGACAACAGAGAAACCATACAGGCTGATGTCCATGCTGGCGTACCCGAGACCGAATGTGATCGTCTTGCCGCGCACCCCGATGACAAGCAGCGTCTCCCGTCCGTCAAGGGAGTAGAGAAACCGGTTCCCGAATCAGTCACCGCCTGTCTTGCTGCGGTCGAATCCTATCCTGGCAGTCCGAGGCTCAACTATCAGGCTGGTCGGGCCTACCAAACCGTTAAAGACTATGAAAATGCGCTTGCCTACTACAGCAAGGCCAGCGAACTCGGTAGCGCCTCTGCAAAGGCGAGTCTGGGATGGATGTACGCGGCTGGCATGGGCGTTGCTGAAGATGATGTGAAAGCCTTCAAACTATTCATCGAAGCGGCCGAAGCTGGCAGCGTCGAGGGTGCCGAGAGCGCGGGCCTATGGTTCCATTATGGTTGGGGAGGCGAGAAAAACGTCGACAAAGCCATTCACTGGTACACCACCGCATCGTCATCAAGTGCATTTGTATTCATGGGCGATATCTATAATCGTCGCTCCAGCGGCCGCGAGAACCGGGCGGTCGCGCTGAAATGGTATTGGAAGGCGTTCGAGCGGGGCAATCTGCGGGCTGCGGTGAACCTGGGCAATGCCTACGAACACGGCGACGGCGTTCCGCAAGACTATGCGGAAGCCATGAAGTTCTACGTACTTGCTGCGGCCGAGCTGGGCGACGCTGCTAATAAGATCGGGGATTTGTACTACTACGGAAAGGGTGTCGCGCAAAGCTATCCTCAAGCCAGGCTATGGTTCGAGAAAGGAGCGGAGGCCGGTCACGACGAGGCGTTGAGAAACCTCGGGTCATTGTATGAATACGGCAAGGGCGTAGAGAAGGATGCCTTCAAAGCGATCGAGTTGTACAGAAAAGCCGCTGAAAATGGATCGACGGGCGCGATGCGCGATATCGGCTATCTGTACTTAAACGGCAAAGGAGTCCCGAAGGACCTGACCGAGGCGAGCAGATGGTACATCATGGCAGCAGAGAAAGGCGACGATAGTGCATTCAACCAGATGGGCTGGCTTCGTCAAACCTCCACCCCGCCCGATTATGCCGCGGCCATGGAGTGGTATAAGAAGGGAGCCGAGGCAGGAAATCGGGTTGCCATGTCCAATGTCGGCTTCCTCTACGCCGAGGGCAAAGGGGTCAAGCGCAACTACAAGGAAGCTCTAGCCTGGTACAGGAAAGCTGCCGACGCAGGCGACGAGAGAGCAATGAACGAAATCGGGGTCCTTTATCACGACGAAAAGGGCGTCCGCCGGAACTACCGTGAGGCTGGCATCTGGTATGAGAAGGCGGCCGCGGCCGGTAACACCTACGCCAATCTCAATCTTGCGATCTTATTTTCGAGAGGTTGGGGCGTCAGAAAGGACACAGCCCTTGCTGTCGATCTCGCGGAACTGGCGGTTCAGAAGAATACTAATGCCCGGGACCAACTGAAGTCCGACTGGGAGAACTGGGAACCGGAATTCCTCAACGCCTTCCAGCAACGACTGATCGACCGCGGCTTTTACCAGGGTGTCGTCGATGGTCGGTATGGCAAAGGCACCCTTGCGGCGATAGATGCGATGCATACGGCTGATGCTGACTAAAGATTCCTATTTTGTGAGACGTTCGGGCGGCACGCACAGGAGGTTGTTTCCGTCTCGCATGTCGCAGACGATAACCTTCACGAACCATGGCCACTGCTTCGAAGTCGCCACGCTGGTCACCACTCCACCGGGGTTGATCGTCCCCGATAACCCCCAGATCGCATTCTTATTGTGAGTTGCACATCTGGCATCCTCGCCTTTGTCGTAATAGCAAGTGAGGACCTTCAAGGGGTAGGAACATTTGTTTCTGACTGTGACCCAGTCCCAGTCAATCGTGCCCCTGTTAGGTGCCGGCTTGATCTCAGCGCACGACGAGGCACCATAAGGTGCCAGCCGATTGGGGTTGTGGTTGACGGCAACCTCCTTCTCCCCTTTACCGTCAAGAATCCGCTTTCTTGTATCACCAGCCCAATCGGGATCAGGTTCGACGTTCGCGGGATCGGTCAAATTGCCCGCATCTTGTGATTTGCCAATGTAGCCTTCTTTCTTTCGCACTGAGCGTTCTTTCTTGGGCGCGGGCCTTGCGACGTTTTTACTTTTCCTAGACGACTGCCAACGATCAAATAAATCTTCCACGCATCTATAATAACGCTCTCCGTAAAGATCATTCTCTCTGTCATCTGGACATTGGGTTTTAAAATATTCGTACTGTGCCCGCTCTTCTCTAGCTACAGCAGGGTCGCTACTATAATAAACACCTGCGATTGTTGTTTGCGGAATTACTACTACGAACGAAGATATAGATACAAAAAACGTAATTTTATAATTCAGACATGTCTTAAATCTTGAAAGAATTTTTCCATCCATTAGGAGACACCCTGTTCTACATATGCCGATTCTCTCGCAGACGGTCGATGCCTGCCTTTCGGAGGCTGGAACCAAAATACATCGAGGTTCAGCATAAGTAATTTATGGGGAGTATGTATCCCTCAAACGGGGGATACGATGTTTCCGCGCCGAGTTGGCCTGCGAAATACCACTCCATTTTTTGCCGAGAGGCGGGATATCACGCCCCGTTGGCACCAACAACGAGCGCCGCGACAGTCTCGTCCTGCTGCCACGATAAATAAGGAATCGCGATGCCCGGGTAGAAGGCATTTCCGTTCACAATGCGTGTCTCAAACATTGAGACACCGAAGCACTGGTCGGGGAAGCTCACGGCAGAGCGCGTCTTTTTGGCCCTATATTTTGATCGTGAAGGTTGGGTCGAATCCGGTTTCCTCGCCCGGATATCCTCTCGAATTCGAGACGACCCTCGTGGACCCGATGATGTAGTCATTCCGGTGGTGCACGTGGCCATGCACCCACAATGTCGGCCCTACCTCCAATATCAGGTCTTCCAAATCCGATGCATAGCAAGCGGAGAGTGGATCGTGTCGAAAACCGAGGGCGATCGCGCGTGGGGACGGAGCGTGATGCGTAACGACAACTGTCTTCAGTCGTGTACACTTGCGCAGGTCTGCCGCAATGAAATCCCGAGTTTCGATATGCTTCCGGTAAGCGTGGATCGGCTTGAATTTGCGGTACGGTGCCTTTGAGAACTTGATCTTCTTGAAGTCGTTCATCCCGCTTTCGGCGTACGACATGCTGACACTGGGATTTCGGCCGAACAGCCGGAAATCGGTCCAAAGGGTTCCGCCGATAAACCTGACACCGCCGATCTCGACTGCGTCGTTTTCCAGGAAGTGGACGTTTGAAAAGCCAGCGGCGAATTCGCGGGAATCCCGAATGCTTTCCTCGATCGACGCTCCATAGAAGTCATGATTGCCCGCAACGAAGATGACAGGAACTTCACTGGCGATCGTGTCGGCTAGCCATCGAAGGCTCGGAACGAGACCTTTGGTCAGAACGTCGCCCGCACAAACCAGGACGTCGATGTCGTCTGGCGGGGTCTGCAAAAAAGGTTCGCCGAACTCGAGGTGAATGTCGGAGATGATCCAGAGTTTCATGAATGCTGTCCTAACGCGGCAGAGGAAAAAGAGGACGCCGCCTCAAAAAGCCAATCAAAGGGTCAGTAGTGGCAGTCTTGGATAGAGCCACGACATCACGGCCTTTCTCATCGAAATTGCCAGGGCATCGTGATGAATCTCGAGAGTGGATTTCGCCTCGTTAGCGGAGAGCCAACCGTCGCTGAAACGCCACCGGCGAAAAAACAAGACATCAAGATGATGACGTCGGGAATCCTCAAGCATGCTGCGTATCCCTTTCGACTTTTTTGGCGGAACCATTGCGGCATCGCGAGGGAAGTCGGATTTACCTTCATTCTCGACATTTGGCGTCTGCACCACCCTCGTCGTCTCCTCATTTGTTGCGGCAACAATCGTGTCTATTTGGGAGCGGATGTCCTCAGGGATGGCCGCGGCAGCGTCGAAAGCCGCCATGATAAACCTGGCATCGCTCGTAAATTCTAGGTTCCACTCCCTCGGATTGTCCCGCCAGAGAACGGTTTCGGCGGCCTTTGTCCAACGCCCTTCCCGCAGGACTCCGAGAGCCTCCAAAACCGAGTATGCGTCCGATGTCGCATAGGCTGGACCAACTCCGTTGGCCGCCGCGATATTGGGTTCTGACGAACCGTCACCATGGTCCGCCTGCGACGAAGGAACGCGGCTTCTGAACGGCCGGTACTGCAACTGCGCGTTCTGTGCGGCGACATAAATGACGGCGGTCGATATGTCGTCCCATCTTGGCGGAACATCGGGAAGTACGGGTGAAAGGCGCGGTTTAGCTCCTCCGTCGATCTCGTCCGCCTGGCCCAGCGCCGCTAGGACCGCGCACCCGACTTCGTAGGCGGTCATGTGGTAATGTTCCCAGCCCACCTCATGATTGTAGGGGATATTGTGCGAGAGATAGTCGATAACGGGGCCAGCCCAGGCATCGACTGCTGAGTTTTGCATTTTGTTATGCAGTTCCATGGCGCGCGTCGCAGATTCCGCGATGAAACTCGGGGTGCCGAAAACTCCGCTGATCAGGAGCGCGATCTCGTGGTCGACATCGAGACTCTCCCAGTGAAGGCCAGTCTCCCCAAGCACCTCGACTTCGGCAATGTCACTCTCGGATGCTTCAACCAAGCCCTGGAGAGATCGAGCCGGTACCATGAAGGCCGAGCCGTTGGCGAACTCGACGGTAATCCGGCCAGTGCTACGGTCGTAGTGGGCACCGCTCGGAGCCGGGTGTTTCAATCGTTCTTCCGCATCACACGCGCTTTCAAGCACAATGCGGCGTCCAAGCGGCTGAAAGCCGATCTCGTCGAGACCCGACCCGAGCGACTTTTTTCGATCAGGTCCCTTCGTGTCGCGACGATAGCTCCGCCTTCCTCGGCGTTTCCTCGCCATCTATGCCCCCATGCCGCGACGTGGCAGCTTCGCAAGGCTTACCCTCGGCATTTTATGTCGTTGTACGATGTCGACGACATCATCGCCCGTCATGGTCTGCGCTTCCATCAAACGTTCGACGATGGCATCGAGAGCCGTCCGGCGGGTCTGAATTATCGACCTCGCGCGCTCGAACTCTCTCTGCAAGACGTCGTGAACATGCATCCGAAGCTCGGGATTATAAGTGCGCAACCGCTCTAGTTGCCCCGGTCGATGCCCCTCGACGACGAGCGTGTGCCCCATACCAAGACCGCCTTCGAGCATTGTCGCGAGTTCCGTTGCCCTGTTCAGGTCTGCGGTTTCAGAGCCGGAAGAGCCGTCTGCAAATGATCCGAAGATTTCCAGTTCGGCGGCTATGCCGCCAAGGCACACGGCGATCGCATTGAGATAATCGGTACTTGTCTTTGGTCGAGCGCCAGTTTGACCATACTGCACGTATCCCAATTCACCAGATTTGCCGTCTATCCTGTATCGCGAAATCTTGACCTCGGTTACCTGCCCGTAGCCGATTTCGATTGCAACGAGGGCGTGGCCTGCCTCGTGGACAGCGAGAGCGCGAACGTATTCCTCCGTGAGCTCGGTCAGCGGCCGCAGTTGCTCGATCACATGGTTTCCCGAAAGGGCTTCCCGACGCCGCCGCGCGGCCCGCTTGGCATCCCGGACAAGTTGTTCGATATCGGCACCCGACAAACCCCCGGTCGCGATGCCGAACTTCTCGGCTTGAGATTGATCTAGCTCGATGCCGCTATGAAATCCCAAGATTGACAGCCGGGACTGTGCGTCCGGAAGCGTAATCTCGAAGTGCCGATCCAACCGCCCGGCTCGCCGTACAGCGGGATCGAGCTGGTCTGGATAATTACAAGCTCCAACCACGACCACGCCCTGGCGACGATCGAAACCATCCATTAGTTCCAGGAATCCCGCCATCGCGCTTCGGAAATAGCCGCTGTTTCGATCCTTCTCCGTCCGATCGCCAAACGTATCAACCTCGTCAATGAATAGAATCGACGGAGCTTTCGCCTTTGCTTCGGCAAAGGAAGCACGCATTGCTTTCAAATGATTGTCGAGCGCCCCGGCCTCCTGCCATTGAGACACCGACCCGTAAATGATTGGCACACGGCAGGTGTTAGCCAACGCGCTAGCAAACATCGTTTTTCCGACACCAGGTGGGCCGGAAAGCAAGACTCCGGCGTCGACATCGCTCCATGGAAGTACGCCCGCCTTGTAGTCGGCGAGGTCTTTTGCGAGATCGTTTCCCCAATCGAGCGCGGGTCCATAACCATGCATGTCGGCAAGCGCAGGGCCCGCCTGTTTGACGACTTCCGGTACGGCTTTGGCCGGCACGGGCCGATAACTTCTCAATCTTTCCAAGGCAAGGATGGGATGGCGACGCTCCTGGAAAGCCTTTACCAGCCGTGGCCAAGGCTCCGAGAGAAGTAATTCGACGTCCCGGTCAGATGGTGGCAGACCGGCACGTCGAAGCGCCGCCTCTGCATGTCTTCTCGTCCGCGGGTTCAAATCTAAGACAGCGTCGGAAAACAATCTGTCGCCGTCATCGAGATTGTAGTCAGGCGGAGCAATGAAGATCGCTCTTTCATTTTTGTGAGCTAGCATCTCATCGCGAAATGACCGGTCCTTCCACTCGAAAGCACACGAAGTAAACTCCAGCAGCTGCCAAATTCCAGCAGCAAAGACCTCGGCCGCCTCCGCATAGACCGGATAGTAGAAATCGTCCCTCGCCTGAAGGGTCACGATGAATTTGGAATTCGGTATATTCCAAGCTCGAAGCGATGCCGCGATCCCGCAGTATGCAATGAAGACAGGTAACGTCACGGCCATGTTGCGGACTTGCGTTTCCGGCTTCCAGGGCACACGAGTTCGTTTGCCCGAACGTGTTGTCGGCATTGTTCTCCCCTCGAATTTCAAGGTTCCGAATGGCTCAGATTGCTCGGCGCTGAGCGCAGGAAAATTTAATCTTCATAGATTGCCGGCAACGCGATCGCTCCAGTATTCAACATCGACCCGCGTGCCCAGCCGATACCAACGCGACATCGTCCGTGCGATCCCGCGCTCGGGGTCGAGATAGAAGAGTTCGCTTGACGCGACCGGTTTTCCATCCGCGACAGAAGGGTGCCCAATCGGGCGTCCTATCAGGCAAGGCACGGCTCGCTTGGCCAGCGCCCAGGTGTTGATCGCCACGTCAGGAGATAGCGCCTGAGCGCACTGATCGACGTTCTCGAGATCATCTGCAAGGCATCGAAGGCTCTCTATGAAACATGTCCGAGACATCCCAAACCATGCCTGGAAAACCGAATCACTCGTGTGCATCCCGATGCCTCCATACCTTCCGTACCTTTTTGGTACTGGCGCGTTGAGCCTCGTCAACTTTGCGACTCACCGGGAGCCGCCAGCGATGAAGTCTTCATTTACAGGTTTATTAACGATTCTCAAGTCAAAAACGACGCAATCTACGTCATATTTGACTTACATCCCCCGAGCCGCTTTCTGCAAACACATGACCACGTTGCTGACTGGTGATTTGATCCGGGCTGCGAGAGCCCTTCTTGGACTGAGTCAAATGGAGCTCGCCAGGAAAGCCGGCATCACACAAAAGGCATTGGGCGAATTCGAGCTCGGCAAAAAACCGATTACGGCTAAGGCGAACGAAAAGCTTCGTCGATTCTTCGAAGAGCGGCAGGTTCAGTTTATCGCAGCGAATGTCGAAGCCAACCACCTTGAGGGAACCGGCGTGCGATGGAAGCCACCACATCCGAACTCCGGCATCAAAACCATCTAAACCAAACCTGCCGTTGGATGGTGCCACATTGCCACCAGTTTTGCGCGATCGTTGTCACCCCTCTAGCCGGCTGTTCTGGCAAGCCTGCCGCGGCTACGGTCCAGTACTTGGAGAACAATGTCACCAGCTCGCCTATCTACGAGAAGCTGAAGCACTGGTACGAAGAACAGGGCGTGGAGTTCACCGGCTGGGGCGATACGACCGGCAGGTTTTATGGCGTCGGCGTCCACTGGGCGAGCACTAGGTCCACGAGTGGCCCCGAGCGTGAGGATGGCCGGTAGCGTTCATGAGGTGTGGTGAACTAGGCCGCTCATCGCCAGCTTCTATCTCTGCGCAGTCAATCGATATTTCTTGGAAACGCGTCGCAAATATTTTGTTTTTTTCGCCGGATCAAAACAGGCATGTTGCCTACCCTGCTCGATGAGTACGTAGTTGATTTCTTTAGCGTCAACCGAAAAAACGCGATTCAGAAATCGCGATTAAACCTAGAACACGTATGAATTTCTTGGTTTTCGCGTCGCAAATAACTTGTCCGGACACGCGATCGTTGTCACCCGCCTAGCCCGCTGTTCTGGCAAACCTGCCGCGGAGCATGCCTCTAAGCTCAGGACCCCAGCGCCCTTGATACCTGACGCGGCCAGACCCTACGATCGCAAGTAATCTCTTTTACAGTGCGGCTCGTTTCCGGCAGTACGATCATTTCCGCTCTTTCCTGCGAGTTGTTCATCGTCGATTTGCGCTTTGCATTGGCGATAAACGATGCAATGCGGCGCGCGAGCTAAGTCACTGACAATTAACGAGTCAGGCTGCATCGTTTTAGGTGAATCTGCGTCGGAATGGGTGAATCTGCATCACTCTAGGCCGGGTTTGCATCGCTCTAAAGTGAGTTCGTCAAACAAATGAGGCTGCGACGGCAAACAGGGACCTCTCTGATAGGTTCAACAAATCTGATCGTATCCATAAAATCTATTCGTTTGTTTGATGGATGGCCAAGCACCATATTCATCAGCAAGAGCAAACCTCGTGAGAAAGGAAACGATGATGACTTCGATCGGTTACCGGGATGGCAAGAGCTCATCCTCCGACGCGCATTTTGATGTAGCAAGCCTTGCCCGCAGGCTCGCGCATTCCTGGCACCAGTGGCAGAACGCGCGGGAAATCGAATCCATGCCTTTCGACATTCGCAAGGACATTGGTTGGCCGTCTGCGGACGACGCGGATGAGCGCAAGGTAATGTAATGAATGCGACATACCTCCTCGCTTGAAGGCGGCGCCAGTCCTCCGGCAGCGCCGCCTTCATCGTTTCAGCGCTCCGCAGATTTAACTTGAATTTTAGCGGCATATAATTTCAGGCAAGCCGGCTCAGCGACTTTTGCCGAGTGTCTTCGTCATTTGACGACGATCAAATTCCACAATGTCGCAAAATAGCTCTTCACGGCCGCATTTTTCCATGCGAATGTCGTTTTCGAGACATCAGAACGACGCATTCCACGCAACGAATAGGCAATCGCCCCTCGAGCATGGATTTTTCTCATGAACAAGATGCTGACCAAGAAGCGTTCTCTCGTCTTCTTTATGGTTCCCCAGTTCACCATGCTGCCCTTTTCGGCGGCGATCGACACGCTGCGCATTGCCAACCGCATGCTCGGCTATCAGGCTTATACCTGGCGGCTGACCTCAGTCGACGGCAACAAGGTCTACTCCTCATGCGGAATCGGCGTCGAGGCCAATTCGTCGCTGGCCGAAGAGCGCCGGCATCTCGGCGGTGAGAACCGCCCGAACATGGTGCTCGTCTGTTCGGGCATCGATGTCGAGGATTTCAACAACAAGTCCGTCAATGCCTGGCTTCGCGAATCCTACAATCGCGGCGTGGCAGTCGGCAGTCTCTGTACGGGCGCGCATGTGCTTGCCCAAGCCGGGCTCTTGAACGGCAAGCGCTGCGCGATCCACTGGGAAAACCTGCCCGGCTTCTCCGAAGCCTTTCCGCAGGCGGAGGTCTATGCCGATCTCTATGAAGTGGACAGCAATCTCTATACCTGCGCCGGCGGCACCGCTTCGCTCGACATGATGCTGAACCTCATCGGCCAGGATTTCGGCGAAGCGCTCGTCAACCGCGTTTGCGAGCAGCATCTGACTGATCGCGTCCGCAGTCCCCACGACCGTCAGCGCCTGCCGCTGCGCGCCCGTCTCGGCGTCCAGAATTCCAAGGTTCTGTCGATCATCGAACTGATGGAAGGCAATCTCGCCGAACCTCTGTCGCTCCTCGAGATCGCTGATGGCGCCGGGCTGTCCCGCCGCCAGATCGAGCGGCTTTTCCGGCAGGAAATGGGTCGGTCTCCCGCTCGCTACTATCTGGAAATCCGGCTCGATCGTGCCCGCCACCTACTCGTGCAATCTTCGATGCCGGTCGTCGAAGTCGCCGTCGCTTGCGGCTTCGTCTCCGCGTCGCATTTCTCCAAGTGTTATCGCGAACTTTACAACCGTTCACCGCAGCAGGAGCGCGCCGAGCGCAAGCTGACGATGGCAACGGCTCGCCAAGCGATCGCGGCATAACAAAGAGGGCGGCGCACTACTGCGCCGCTTCCTCCGTCATTCTGGCGTCAGAGTAGACCTGGTTGCGGCCCTTGTGTTTGGCCATGTAGAGAAACTGGTCGGCGGCGTTGAGGTAATTCTCGAAGGTTTCGTAGCCTGAGATTTCCGCAACGCCGATCGAGATTGTGACCGACAGTTCCTCGTCGTCGGCAGCCACCTTCAGCCGTGAAATATCCGAGCGGATTTCGTCGCAGAGCTTTGTTGCCGCGGCCGAATCCATCATCGGGAAAAGGATCGCAAACTCCTCGCCGCCGAGGCGCGAGAGTAGATTGTCGCTGCCTTCGAAGATTGTCGCAAGCCGGCTTGCAACCGCCTTCAGCACCTCGTCGCCGATCTCGTGGCCATAGGTATCGTTCAGCCGTTTGAAATGATCGATGTCGAGGATAGCGACCGAACTCGGCGATTTCTGCCTCAGGCACTCGTTCACGACCTTCGGCGCGTAATCGTAGAAATAGCGCCGGTTATACAGATTGGTCAGATAATCGCATGCAGCGGCGGTTCGCAATTGCTTCATCTGCGTCAGCGTCTCGACATTGTTGGCAATGCGGCACTGAAGCTCCTCTGCCACGAACGGCCTGTAAACGAAGTCGCTGGCGCCGGCCTTCAGGAAGCTTGCCGATAGCATGCGGTCATTGGACGAGGAGATGCCGATGACCCGCATCCTGTCAGAACCGAAGCGATGGCGGATACGCCGCGTCAGCTGATAGCCCGTCATGTCCGGCATGTGATGGTCGGTCACCACGAGTTCAATGTCCCCATAGGCCTCAAGTGCAGCCAGAGCTTCGAGCCCCGACGTTGCCTCGACGACCATGTACTGCTGCGCCTTCAAGAGATCGACGAGCACCTTTCGCGCAGATGGAACGTCATCGACAACCAGGACCCGCGTCTTGCGGTTCAGCATCGCGCGGCGCACGGTCGCGACCAGATTGTCGAGCGCGAATTCATTGTCCTTGAGGACGTAGTCGATGACGTTGCGTTCCAGGATCCGATTGCGTGTCGCGGTATCGAAGGTCGCGGTAAAGACGATCGTCGGAACATTGTGTTCGATCGTGCAATCAAGCGCCTCGCCATGGGGCGAATCCGGCAGGTTGAGATCGACGACGGCCATCGTGAAGCCCTGACCATCCTGTGCCAGCGCCTCCTGCAGCGCCTTCAGCGAAGAGCAGGGTCTGACGTTAAAGCCGAGTTCGGCCTGAAGCCGATGGCAGAGCACTGCGGAAAACATCCGGGAATCCTCAACCAGAAGCAGCTTATGGGCTCCGAAGCGTGGGCCTAAGCCGTCCCGAGTGAAATCCGCCTGAAATGCCATGGCGCCTACTCTCCCAAGTGCGATGAAGAGCTGAATCGGCCCTCATTGCGGCGGCAGGGACGATAGCCGACAGGCCGCCACGGCTGAAGGGACGGAACGCTTATAAAGGAACCTGTGATTGCAGAAAAATGCAATATCTTAACATCGGCAGACTCCTCATTCATCCGGAGGCCCTCCGGATGCCGCGTCGGATCCTCGATCAAGCAACGGCCCTCTCCTTCTTCATCGTCTGGATCTGCAGCAACGTGTCGAGGTTCTGGTTGACGCGGCAATAGAACTCCTCGTCGATGAACGGGCGCAGCATGAAATCATTGCCGCCCGCCTTGAGAAAGCGCGCCGAAAGCAGCCGGTTGGATGAGGACGAGACGCCGATAATGCGCAGCTGATGCGAGCCGATATTGGCGCGGATGCGCCGCGTGAGCTCGAAGCCGTCCATATCGGGCATGTTGTAGTCGGTGATCATGAGGCCAATGTCACGATTAGCCTTCAGGATCTCGAGCGCCTTGGCGCCGCTCTCGGCAACGCTGACGCGGAAGTTGTAACGCCTCAGGCGGCTGGAGAGCAGCGCGCGCGCCGTGGCACTGTCATCGACGATCAGAACGTGATGGCGCTTGTTGGTCAGGAAGCGGCAGATCGCTTCTGCGAGCAGATCGACCGCGAAGATGTTGTCCTTGAGGATGTAGTCGACGATGTCCTTTGCCATCAATTCGTCGCGCAGCCCCTCGTTGAAGGTGCCGGTAAAGACGATCGTCGGAATACTGAGATCGACGAGATATTCCAGCGCCTCGCCCTTCTCAGCGCCGGGAAGGTTGATGTTGGAGATCGCGAGCATGATCGGTTCGGAAGACTTGTCGTAGGCAAGCTGCAATTCCTCGAAATTGCGGCAGATCTCGACGTCGATATCGAAAAGCTCCTTCAGCCGTTTGCTGATCATCGACGTAAAGACATTAGAATCTTCAGCGAGAATAATACGCGCACCAGCAAACATCTCTCCGGAATACTGCATTCCCGAAATGCCTAAAAATGACATAGCAGACCTTTTAATGGAAATTCTGTCCCCGACGAAACCGATACATCAATTCGTTTGAGTATTTGTTAATCGCCGTCGCGTGAAACCATAAGAGGAAGGCGGTCTGTAGGGCAGGCTTCTCTTTCTGGACTTATGCTTAAGAGACTATGCGCGAAGGGTTGTGCGGCGAACGTCTACTTGATGATCGCCGAGCCTTTGAC
This sequence comes from Rhizobium etli 8C-3, assembly GCF_001908375.1. Taxonomy (NCBI): domain Bacteria; kingdom Pseudomonadati; phylum Pseudomonadota; class Alphaproteobacteria; order Hyphomicrobiales; family Rhizobiaceae; genus Rhizobium; species Rhizobium etli. The sequence goes on from NZ_CP017241.1 coordinate 2,426,719, forward strand.
AATCTCGATGGTCTCGCCGCCGCCGAGGCCGATGCGGTCGCCGTCCGGAGTCGTCATGAAGCAGCCTGCGGCGCAGAGCGTCTCCGATGCGCCGGCATCGACGACGACCTCGACGCGGTTACCGCCTTCGGTGACGACAACGACGACCGGCGCCGGATCAGTGTTGGTGATTGTCGCCGCTTCAGCGCCCACGGCGATAAGAAGCGAAAGAAAAATGACCGTGGCAAATCTTGCCATTCAGTGCGGCGCAGCGATGCGCCCTCCCCAGGAGCTTCTCGGCGCTGCCCCCCGGCAGCGAAATTCCGATTGCCCTGGCCTCTATAAGCGACAGGCTCTGAACGATCCCTGAATAAAATCCTTAGCCTTTGCGATTGCCATCGGCCGCTTTGCTGCGCAGTTGCCGCACCGCTCCGCCATCCGTCATGCCGGTATCGTCGACAGACTCTTCATCTGCGGCTGTAGAGGAAGGTTCCAGCATCGGCGCAGGCACGTGGTCGCGGTGAAAAATGACATCGCTCTGCGGCAGCGGGATTTCGATCCCTTCTTCCTTGAAGCGCTTAAGGATGGCTATACGCAGGTTGTTCCTGACGTTCATGCCCTCACCCATATCCGCCAGCATGAAGCGCAGCTCGAAGTCCAGCGAATAGGCACCGAAACGCAGGAACTCGACATGCGGCTCCGGATTGCGCAGCACGAATGGCGCCTCGTTGACCAGCTCCAGGAGGATATCCATGACCTTCTGCGGATCGGTGTCGTAGCTGACGGAAATCGGGATTTCCGAACGGCCAACCTTGTTGCGGTGCGTCCAGTTGCCGACCGCCGCATTGATGAGTTCGGAGTTCGGCACGATGATCGACTGCTTGCGGAAAGTCTCGATCTCCGTCGCACGAACGGAAATGCGTGTCACGATGCCTTCCGCCGTGCCCGAGACGACGTGGTCGCCGACCTTGAAGGGTCGTTCCACAAGCAGGATCAGGCCCGAAACGAAATTCGACACAATGTTCTGCAGGCCGAAACCGATGCCGACCGAAAGCGCCGAAGCAACAAGTGCCAGGTTCGAAAGGTCGATACCTGCCGCCGATACGCCGATGATGGCTGCAAGGGCGACACCGAGGTAACCGATGCCGGTCTTGACGGAGTTTCGCACGCCGAGATCGACATGGCTTCGGGCCATGACGTTGCTGTCGAGCCATCGCTGAACCCAGCGGGTCAAGAAATAGCCACCGGCGAAAAGCAGAATGCCGGTAAAGATGCCGAGCAGCGAAATGCTGATGCCGCCGAGGCGGACCTCCGTGAAAAGACGGTAGGCGATCAGCTGAAGATCCTGGATATGGAAACCCCAGAGCAAGAGGATCAGCGGAATGCCGGTCATGAGAGCAACGGCATAGATTGCAAGTCCCACGCCAAGGCCGACCTGATCGATTGCCACCGGCCCCATATTGAAGCGGCTCTTCAGGAAGCGGCCGATGAAGGTGTCGCCGAAGCTCTCCTGCTTGGAAATTGCCTTGCCCGAGAGCAGGCCGATATAGGTGGTCACGATGATCGCGCCGGTGATGATGAACTGCGTGGCGACGAAGCGGGCAAGGCCGACATAGCCGGTCAGCGCGGTCACGATCAGACCTAGGCCCAGCAGGCGAAGAATGATCGCCATGCCGCGCGGCCAATGGCGGCCTGGCGCATCGGGATCGCCATCATGGGCCAGCATCGGACGCCCGAAGGAGGCCGCGATCAGTATGAGACCGATAATCAGCGCCGCAATCAAGCTCCTGACCACGGTCAGAACCAGAGGTGAACCCATTGCTTCGCCGACGCTGCCGAACAGGTAGTCGAGCGCATTGACGATCGCCATCGCCAGCAGACAGGCGCCGATCGATTGCGCGCCGCGGTTGGAAAGGCGCACGAGGCGCCACTGCGGCTCCCGGGGGGCGAAGACGGCATTGCTGAAGCGGCCGACGAAATAGATCAGTCCGATCGCCCCAAAGAGAGCGGCGACAACCGGCGCAATATCCGGCCTCAACACATTGAAACCGTTAAGGAAAATATATGATGTTACCAGCACCGCTGCAAGCGCGAAGGTGCGGATCAGCGTCGACCAGAAGGCAATCGAGAGCCGGCTGATATAGGTAGGATTCTCGACGCCGTCGTCCCGCGTCAGATAGCGGCCGAACATCCGGTAGCCGCCTGACAGCATGATCAGGCCGGTCGCAAGTGACATGAAGATCGCGGCGAACATCGCGAACCGCTTGAACTTCCACACGAAACTCAGCCAGCTCGAAAGTGCCTGCCTGAATTCGCCAACTTCCTCGACAAAGGCCTTGGCCGCATCGTCCAGCACAGACACCGAAACCTCGGTGCGCCTCAGCAAAGTTGCAGCAAAAAGCCGGCGACGGGTTTCAACCACTTCGTTCATCAGCTTGTTGGTGGCAAGCGAGAGGCTTTCCGCATCGCCGGTCACGGCATTGATCTGCGCGCGCTCTGCCGTCAGCGCGTTTCGCTCTTCTGTAACGATCTGCGCTTCCGGCGGCTGTCCCTCCTTCGGCGGATCGCCGAGCTCGGTGAGACGGCTCTTGATCTGATCGAAACGCGGCCGGAGATTGACGGAGGTCGTGAGAATGTGACGTCCCAGTTCATCCACCTGCGCGGAAAGGCTGACGAGGGCATCGTCATTGTCGGCGCTCTGCTTGACGGCTTCTTGCAGGGAAGCAAGCTTTGCCTTGGCCTTTTCGATATCCTTGACTGCTTGATCGAGCCCGGCATCTGCAAGGGGAGCCGGCGCCTCCGTCTGTGCCTGCGGTTGCGGCGGCTCCTGCGCAATCGCAAGGCGGCCAGGCAGACCGGCAGCCGATATTGCAAGCATCAGGCAAAGAAATGTCCGGAGCAGTATGATTGTCAGCCGCAAAATGTCCCCGCAAGGATTCTCTTCATTAGTGAGGCCCTGCTTCTTATAGCAAAGAAAGGCGACAGAAAGGCGGAAGTTGTTTTCGCCGCTTAGAAACCGGCGCCGGGCCCGGCAAGATAATCCAGTTCGGCTGTCGTCGAAACTCGTCCGATGATCGCGTTGCGATGCGGAAACCGGCCGTACTTAGCGATCACGTCGCGATGGCGAATGGCATAGTCGAGATATTCCGCATCGCCAAGAGCCTGAAACAGCATCACCGACCGCTCCTGCTCGGCAACGTCCTCGGCATGCTCGAAAGGCAGATAGAAGAATGCCCTGCATTTTTTTTCGACGAGCTGGTCGGCACCGGCATCGAGCGCCAGCTTCGCCTCGCGAAGCGCCAATCCGTCCGTCGCAAACGCAAGCGGCGTGTTCCGGTAGATATTCCGCGGAAACTGATCGAGCACGACGATCGCGGCGAGCCGGTTCTGCGGGCTCGCATGCCAGGTGCCCATCACGCCGCCCGCCAGTGCCAGATGCGTATCCGCGAAACGGTCTCGAATTTCCTCATCGAGCGAAAAGGTCCTTTCGAACCACTGCTCGCGGCTGCATTCCTCGAACCAGAAGGAATAAACCTCTTCCGGCGTGCATATCTTCGCCACCGCTGCCCCCTTTGCCAGTCAGTCTGTGGAAAAGATCAGGATGGCCCGGGTGCCCCGATGGTCCGGGTCATAGGTCAGCTCCGATTTGAGGCTTGCCGCCATCGCGGTCAGTATCTTCGTGCCGAGGCCGGTACCCTTCGCGGGGCTGGAATGGTCGAAACCGGCACCATCGTCCTCGACGACGAGACGCAACTGCTCGCCCGCCTGCTCGACGATGACCCTGATCTCGCCTTCGACGCCTTCGTCATAGGCATATTTGAAAGCGTTGGTGACGAGCTCGCTGACGATGAGGCCAAGCGTGACGACCTTGTCCGTCGGCAGATCCATCTGCCGGGCCGTCAGAACGATCCGGTGCGGTCGCTTGTCGTCGCGAATGGAAGTTTCGAGTTCCCTCAATAGGTTTTCGACATATTCGTCGAGCTGCACCGTTCCGATCTGGCGGCTGTTGTAGAGGCGCCGGTGGACACTCGCGATCGCGTTGATGCGCATTTGCGTCTCGTGCAGTGCGTCGATCGCCACCTGGTCCGTCGTCAATGACGACTGCATGCGGATCAGCGCACCGACAAGGCCGAGGCTATTTGCGATACGATGATTGACTTCGGCAAGCAGCATCTCGGCGCGGTCCCTCTGCTGGCGGATCACTTCTTGCGCTTCAGCCGTCTCGCGCCGAAAGCGCGCACGTTCCAGTCCCTGCTCCAGCGTCGCTGCAAGCAGATCGAAATAATCGCGGGAATTGCCCTTGAGAACATAGTCGTCGGCGCCCGCCTTCAACGCAGCAACGGCAATGCCAGTATCTTCGGAAGCAGTCGCATAGATCACCGGCGGATGATCGGGGAGTGCCATTACTTGCGGCAGCACATCGAGTCCGGTTTCATTTTGCAGGAGATGGTCGATTACAACAGCATCGATGCCGCCTTTGGCAATCCGCTTCAATCCGGCCGCGCCGTCTTGCGCCCATTCCACCGCGAAACCATGGCGGGCGAGGTTCTCCTTCAGCCGCAGCGCGAGCGTCTCGTCGTCATCGATATAAAGGACGCGGATTTCGAGATCCGCATCATCAGCGGATTCACGCATCGGACCTCCGGTCTTTGCCAAGCAGCAACGCCACTGCCCGGCGGCCCGGTCGTCTGCTTTCGAATGTCGTATTGTATCGGCCATTGCACGTAAACAGCGGCGACGCCTCTGCCCCCCTGCAGACCTTCAATCGAAGGAAGTTCGCATTTGAAATCATGCGGCAATATGACCCTGCCCGCTGGAGACTCCGCGGAAAAAAGAAACTGCGAACGCAGAAAGATGCGCAAACCCGAAATAGAACGCATCCGGACCGGAATGGTTCCATTGCCTTCACTCTTTTTGAAAGCGCTTGTGCTTGGAGACTTCCGCGCCGGCATCTGCACGCAAACTGAAAAAACGTAAGGACGACAGGATCCCCATGAGGCCAACCGCCAAAAACGCCCAGCGAAAATCGGTGAGTGCAGGCTCTGGCGCCGCGCGAAGCGTGGTTGAGATGTTAAGCAGGGCCGCCGCAACGGCGACGCCGAGCAGCATGGAGGCCTGCTGAAGCATACTGGATAATGTCGAGGCGGAGCTTCGCTGCTCCGGGCTGATGTCGGCGAAGGCAAGCGTGTTCAGCGCGGTAAATTCCATCGAGCGTGAAAGACCGGCTGCAAGCAGGATTGCATAGATCACCGCCAGCGGCGTATCCGGCGTGAAGAAGCCGCACCCAATGATGCATAAAGCCGCAATCAGCCCATTCACGGTAAGAACATTGCGGAATCCGAACTGCGCAAGCAGCGGCGTCGTCACTGCTTTCATGCCGAGATTGCCGAGAAAATAAACCAGCAGGTATGTGCCCGCCGCAATCGAGTTCAAACCGAAACCCAGCTGGAACAACAGCGGCAGCAAGAAAGGCGTGGCGTTGATCGCTACTCGGCAGGTCGTGCCCGCAGAAAGCGTCGAAATCGCAAAGGTCTGGACCTTGAACGCCGATAGGTCGAGCAGCGGATTTTCCACCTTCAGGAAATGTCGGGTGGCCATCACGGAAAGCACGATTCCGGTGGCGAGAATGGCAATGACCAGAAGCAGGCTGCCTTCCCACTTCACGGAAAGTTCGAGCGCGGCAAGCACAAATGTCATTCCGGCGCCGCTCAGAATGACGCCCACCACATCGAGACGGCCTGGGTTCTCCTTGCGCTGCTCCGGCACGAAGCGCAGCACGAGCGCCATCCCGAGAAGGCCGATCGGAATATTGATCAGGAAGTTCCAGTGCCAGCTTGCATAGGTTGTGATAAAGCCGCCAAGCACCGGGCCGATGACCGGTGCCGTCAGCGCCGGCCAGGTGATGAGCGCGATCGCATTCACCAATTCAGACTTCGGCGCACTCTTCAGAACGATGATGCGCCCGACCGGCGTCATCAGCGCACTTCCGGCGCCCTGGACGGCACGCGCGACGATAAATTCCGCAAGACTGCCGGAAAGGCCGCAGAGGAGCGAAGCGCCGGTGAAGACTCCAATCGACGCCAGGAATACCCGCCGCGCACCGAAACGGTCCCCAAGCCAGCCGGAAAGCGGGATGAAAGCCGACATCGTCAGCATGTAGACGGTAATGCCGATGCTCATCGAGACCGGCTGCACGCCGAAGCTCGCCGCCATCTGCGGTAGCGAGGTCGCGACGATCGTGCCGTCGAGGATTTGCATGAAGAACGATACGGCAACGACCAGCGCGACGATCTTGGCCTGACCTGCGCTTGGCGCTTCGTCCGTTTTTTCACTCGTCTGTACTGTTGTCATCGATATGCCGTTGCGCATTGCGGGGAGAAGTGCGTATCGCCGCTGGGAACCGGGCAGGCAGGAGTTCGGCACTTGAATACGCTCCTTGCGTAACCGGGAAAAGTCCAAACCGGCCCAGGCCGCTTACAATTTCCGGTTTCGTGCGGGATCGTGCGAGCATCAACGGCACAAATTGGCTTCACAAACGTTTGGTGATGACCGGGGCGGCAGATTTTCGCCGCTCCGGAATTCAACCGAGGATATTTCGATGACGCCGGAAGACCGCCGCGCCGTTTTCAGCCATCGCAAGATTGCAGCCATCGTCAAGGGAATGACACAGGAGGACGGAACTGATCTGCCCATCACCGGCAAGTCGCTTGGGGAAGCGATCCTCTTCGTCTCCGAACAAGCGGCAACCGATGCGTCGAACGTGCATATAATTTACGGTGAGCATGGTTCGCTAAGTTACACGGATTGCCTGAGCATCTACCGTGAATACGGGGCAGAGCTTCGTAGCGAATTGACGTAGACGGAGAGCAGCGACCATTCGCATGGCAGCTATTCGCAACCGCATCTGCTCTCCGCACGGTTTTTCTCGTATTCGGGAGGCAAGCTCCTCAAGTTCGATTCGAGAACATGTTCCCTACCCTTTCGCCGCTCCGCGGTGTCCTCGTCGCATTCGCTGCCTATGCGGTCTTCGCTTTCAGCGATGCCTCGATCAAGATCCTTGACGGTGCCATCCCGTCTTACCAGGTGGCCTTCATCGGCTCGATCTTCGGGCTGGTCGTTTTGCCGATGATCAAATCGCGGGACGATTCCTGGCTCGATATCGTCCAGACATCAAACCGAATGCTGTGGGCACTTCGCTTCGTGTGCGGCGCAATCGGCGCGATCGCTTCGATCATCACCTTCACAATGCTGCCGATGGCGGAGGCCTTCTGTCTCCTCTTCCTGCTGCCCTCCTTCGTGACCATTCTCTCGGTCATCTTTCTTAAGGAGGACGTGCGCTGGCAGCGCTGGACGGCTGTCGTCGTCGGTTTCATCGGCGTGCTGATCGTTTTGCGGCCCGGCTTTCGCGAATTGTCGGCGGGCCATCTGGCGGCTGCAGTCGGCGGCTTGAGCGCAGCCATTTCGATCGTCATCCTGCGGGCAATGGGGCCCGCCGAAAAGCGCATTTCGCTCTATGGCGCAGGACTTCTCGGAACGCTGATCGTCAGCGGCCTTCTGATGCTCTCGGATATTGCCGTTCCGACGCCGCGCGAGTGGCTGTTCATGGCGAGCTACGGCATTCTTGGGGCGATCGGCAACGTGCTTCTCATGACAGCGGCCCGTTTCGCACCGGCAAACCTCGTCGCGCCGCCTCAATACAGCCAGATGATCTGGGCAATCGCCTTCGGCTATCTCATCTTTGATGATACCATCGATTTTCCGATGACCGCCGGCATCGTATTGATCATCTGCTCGGGCCTGCTCACACTCGCCCGCGAACGCAAGCGCGGCACGCCGCTTCCGGCAGCCGTCGTCTCGGTGGACAATCAGGCCTCCGTCTCTGCAACGGCAGAGCTTGCCGAACCCAGCTTCGACGGCTTGGAACATCCAACTGCCGAATAAGCCCGCGGTGGCCATAGTCCGGCCCTCGCTCGCTGCTATTTGCACGGGACATCCTTTTGCTCCTTCGGCTACGGAACAAGCCGGAGAGACGCCTGTTCCTGATAAATGAGGAAGTTTTCATGATTGATGAACCCAAGGAACGCAGCGAGCCCGTTCCGCCATCGCCCGCCGAGGAAGAAACGCGCCTGCTGGCGGAGGAGCGCCGCAGCTGGCTGATCTGGACCTTCGGAATCGCCGGAGCGATCGCCGTTGTCATCATCATCGGCAGCATAACCATTTCACCCGGTCCTGATCGGGCGACGACCGGCTCTACAAGACCCCCGCCCCAGGCTGAAGCGCCTGCACCTTGAATGGGGCTCGTGCCGCAACGAGAGCATTTCTGGCTTTCATGCGCAGCCTTTCAGCTGTATTACGCGGTGAAAATGAAAGGAAGCCGATGGCCGCACGAGACCGTTTTTCGAAAAAGCTGACCTGCCCGCAATGTGGCAATACCGGCTTCGCCGAGGCCTCGGAGGACGACCAGCCTTCGCGCAAGCATCCCGCATTTCGTATCGATCAGCTGCCCAAAGGCTTCTTCGAGCAAAAATCCTCGAACTTCCAGGAAACCTACATCATCCGCTGCGAATGCAGCCGCAAGTTTCCATTTCGCACCCTGACAGAAAAGACCGCCTGAAACGGCTCATGCAAGGCCCAGCGGGACTACCGCAACCTTGCGGCCCGGACCATAATCACGCTCATGCGACGAAGGATAGCGGTCATTCCGGCGAGCGCTGAAATCGATACGATTCGGTTCGAAGATACCGTCTGGATAAGTCCCGGTGTCGTCGGTTTCGACTTCGGATTTGGCAGTGACGATTTTAAAGATCATGGGCTCCTCCAGTTTGCCGCCTTTCGGCCCAGCGGCACGCTTCCATTTCCGTCATATCTCCGAGATAGTTAAAAAATTAACCATACTTTCGCAGACAGAAGGCGAAATCAGGGAGGCCTCTGGCTAAGCAAAATTCCGCTGCCGCGAACAGAGCGGTGCGTCTTTCCCTGCAAGAGATGTGTATTTACTTTCACATTCCGCGTTTTCCCACCCTCAAGGAAGTGGTATTCTTTTAATGGATAAGAACATTGGGGGGACTCATGCCACGCGTATCGGAACTTTACTTCAAGACTGCAGTCATCTTTTTCATAATCGGGATTGCCATCGGCTTGAACATGGCCATTTCCCATGATCATACCGTCATCGGCGCCCATGCGCACTGTAATCTCCTGGGCTGGGTCAGCATGGCGATTTTCGGAGGTTACCATGCGCTCAACCCAAAGAAAGCGGAACGCCGCATCGCTTTGATCCAGTACTACGTCTACACAGCGGGCCTCACGGTGTTGGTCCCGGCACTCTTCATGATGCTGCGGGGGAACGCAGCCATGGAGCCGGTCGTCGCCGTTTCGTCACTGATCATCTTCGCCGGCGCTCTGCTCTTCGCCTTCATCGTCTTTTCGCCGAAGGAACCGGCAATCACGCCGTCAGCAGCACCGCTGCGGCAAGATCAAGGCTGAAACACAGAAAAAGCGAGGGCGCAGGCCATGCTGTCTCTCGCCTGACCCAACATCTACCTCTTTTTCGAACCAGCGGACAGCACGCGATGCGACGCGTCGTCCATGGCGCGGCTCGCTTCCTGGCCGTCACGCTTCAGGCCCCAGGCCGTGTTTCCGCAAGACGAAAGCAGCAGCGCGGCGAGGCAGGCGTAGGCAAACACGGATTTCGGCATCGGTTTCCCCTGACTGAAATTGGCAATGCCGTGAACATGTTACACAAAACGGCAAAATCAATGCCGTGGGTCGAACAACTCCGGTATTCCGTCCCAAACCATGAATACGAAGATCGTCATCGATCCGGGTGCCCCCTTGGCGCAGCCACTTGAATGACGCATATCAGAAATTACTTATATGAATAGGCGTGCAGTGCACGCAGGAATGATGCTTGATAGGCATCATGTTGGGAGGTTGTTATGCCAAACACACTGATGGAAGGAAGAAAGATACAGGATTGGGCAAACCTGGTCCTGGCGGTATGCTTGTTCATCTCGCCATGGGTTATCGGCTTTGCGGCCGAAGCCGCGCCGACCTGGAACGCATGGATCGTCGGCATTATCCTCGGCGCCCTGGCGATTACGGCGCTTTCGGCTTTCGCCGAATGGGAGGAATGGGCAAACCTGGTCGTCGGCCTATGGTTGATTGCCTCGCCATGGGCGCTCGGTTTTACGGCAAGCGCAGGCGCGATGTGGACAGCCATCATCATGGGAGTGCTCGTCGCGGCGATCTCGCTATGGGCAGTCTGGGATGTTCATCATCCCCACGCTCACGCCTAGACGTTGGTAACAGCAGTCCGAGTGGCCTGATAGCATGCTTTAAGCCGGTGAGGCGGCGCGCAGCAAAACGGTCGCCTCACAAAATGTTTGTTCGTTATAACGGGTTTGTTATACCGAAAGCCCGCCATCAATAGGGAAAATGGTGGCTGATGTGGCTCGAACCTTCGAGCGCGGATTAAGGGTCGGAGGGACTAGCAATTCCCACTGCCCACAAGCTCCGGCGCCGTCAAGAATGTCGACGGATCAGAGCCTTGGAAACAAGACCAAGTCCGAGCCCCCATTCAGTCCACCTATTTTTTGCGTCAATATAGTTTGATGATTTGGCGCCGTGGTTCCACGTAACATACCGTATGCTACCTCCACGGACGCGTATTTTACTGCCTTAGCGGCTTCAGTCGCCCTATCATCTCTCAAACTTTGGAGGCCATGGCGATGACATCAACCGAGACGTCTGCATCCCATCCATTAAGCGCGGAAGAGCTGCGCAAACGAGCCCTTGAACTTCAACTCAAAGAAATGGAGCGCGACGACAAGATCAAGGCGCGCGAGGCGAAGAAGCATTCCGAGTTTGTGGAGGACTTTTTCCGCAAGCATATCAGTGAAAATGAGCGCACCGTCATAAAGCGGCTCGTGATGAAGGCGGCCACCGACGGAAAGTACGAGGCGATGATCTACAGTTTCCCTTCGAGTTTCTGCACCGATAGCGGCCGTGCCATAAACAATAACCTTCCGGGCTGGCAAAAGACGCTCCAGGGAAAGGCGAAGGAACTGTACGAGCTCTTTGAGGAGGTTGCAAAACCTCAGGGCTACGGACTGAAGGCGGCAATCATCAATTTTCCAGGTGGTATGCCGGGCGAGGTCGGCTTCTTCCTGACGTGGGCACCGCCCATCGAGTGACCCAATGACACGATGGCAAGGGGCCATTGTCGCGCTGTGCTCGTTCGCGTGCGGTTTCGTCGAAAGCGCTAGTCGCTGACGACAGTCCAGTCGGAGTCGGGATTGAAGTCCTTGATCGCCGCTGCCCGATCCTCCGTCTGCGGTCCCAGGTCGCGTTGGTAGATGACGCTCACACTGTTGATGATAAAGGTCTGCACGCCGGTTACCCGATATTTGACCGGCCAGGCGAGCAGCGCAAAGCCGCCAGTCATGTTGCCGTTGACGATATAGCTTTGCTTGCCGCCGAGAACATTGTCTCCCTGCCTCGTCAGGATGCGATAGCGATACCCGTAGTAACCCTCGCCCCGCTTGGCTCTGTCGAAGGCGGCGGTCTCGATCAGAGCGCTTGCCGGGCTTTCCTCACCATGCACGCTCGGGTCCCAGTAAAGCCCGTCCACCTTGCCGGGACTGCTGATCAGCTTCTCGGCATACTCGTAAACGCCATCGCCATCCCGGTCCTCGGACGCATATTCGCGCTGGGCCGTGACATATTCCTGCATTGTCTGAATCGTTGCGAGTTCATTCTCGCCGATGCGACGGTTGACGATTTCCTGCAGCCCGACCTCGGTATCGAATGCCCACTTGCCGTCCTTGTCCTGCGACAAGGGGAAGGGCAGCGGCCACAAGACTTCTCCCACTTCAACGATCTGGCGGTCTCCCACGGCCTGAAGGCGCAATTGCCGCGCGGCGCCCTCGCGGATGAGACCATAGCTTATCATGGCCTCCTTGCTGGAGCGCAGCTTGGCGGCATCCAGCCCAAGAAGATTTGCCAAGCCGTCGAGATCATCATTGCTCAGCACCGCCTTGAATCGCTGGAGAGCTGCCGATGGATCGTCGAACGACGGCGGAGTTCCGGCCGCGAACTCCGAGAGGTTCGTCTGCATCTGGGTGGCGGATGGGCCGGCGAAAGCCAGCGAGAGCGCGGTTCCGAGCAGCAGCGGGATCAATCTCAACCGTAGTCTCATGATTTTGTCTCCGGTAACCTGAAAAGCTGGGAATTTACCGCCGGCCGCCGCCGCGGCCACCGCCACCACGGCCGCCGCCGCGGCCACCACCACCGTGCATTCTCGGGGGCGGACGACTGGCGACGCGAGGCGCACCGCGATGCCCTCCTCCCATGCTCTGCCCTCCTCGCTTGGAAGCAACCGCTTCGCGGCGGCCCGACTGCACGTTGCCGAGGGCACTTTGCTGGCGTGATCTGTTGTCGGATCGCGCTGCCATCTTTGGTGCGTTTGACTTCTTTTTTACGTTAGCCGGTTTTGACGGACGGCTGGCCGCGCTCGCCTGGCGATTGCCGGAACTGCCTGGACGAGCATCGGGACGCGTCGTGCTCGGTCTATTGGCGGCGCGATTTCCCGCCGATCCCGGATTTGCCTTCAAGCCCTGGACCGTGCCCTTGCGGATATCATCGGCCCGGGCGCTGATGTCCCTGGTGCCAGGCCTGACATTGCCTTGGCGATTGCTGACCTTGTTCTTGAGCTGGTTGCGGTTGTCGGACTGGAGACTGGATTTGATTGCCGAACGATCGAGATTGGCAATCTGATCCTTTCCGATGCTCAGCTTGCTCCGGTCTACGTTCGTCCAGTCGATGTCATTCCACTTGACCTTGCCGTTGAAGTTCCGGTCGTTGAAGCAGTTGTTGCAGTCGACGTCGATATCGCCGTCCCAATCGCCACCCCATACGCCCCAGTCGTCCCAGTTGACGATCGCTCCCCAGGCAATCCCGGTGATCGCAGCGGCGAAGAATGCCGCGCCCGGATAGTAGTAGCTGTCGTAGGAGTCGGGATAATAGGAGATCGGCTCGACTGCGTAGCCGGGTTCATACAGCATTTCGGGTGGATATTGCGGGATGTAGACCTTCTGCGGATCAGTCGGTCGGATGACGATGTTTTCGTTTTCCGTGACGACAGTGAGCTTATCGTCCGTCTCGATGATGTCCTTCGCCACTGCTTCGTCGCGAAGCTGCTGGATTGCGATCAGGACGTCCTTCTGCTGATTGGTGAGGGCTTCGGCCAGCGACTGGGTCCAGTCGAGGTCGTCGCTCATCATCTTGACGACATCGGGATAATTCAGAAGCGAGATCACGCTGCCGTCCCAATCGTCCTTTGGCTTGAGATTGGTCTCCTTCTTTTTGGCCTCAAGGAAGCGGGATGCCTCCACGACCTGTAGCGGAAACAGTGAAGCCGCCGAGATCGCGGCGACAAGTTCATCCGGATAAAGCGCTATACGCGCCACAAGAACCTCGAGCTCGTCCTCTGAAAGAAGGTCGGCTTCGGCGTTGACGGTCTGCGCAGGCGCGGGCTTCGGCGTGGGCGTCGGTGTCTGGGAGTACGCCACCGGTCCTGGATGCAACGACATGATTGCGAGGGCTGACAGTCCGCCGAGCAGCCTGCGGGAAATTGCTTTCATTGCGCATCGATCTCCTCTAATCAAACCGATTGCCATGATGCATGCCTCACGAAGACCTTGGTCCGGTGGCCGGAGGCCGCCTGAGCACCACGATTTTCGACTGCGCGAGCGCCTCTTCCATTTCCTTTAAAAGGGCGTCGACCAAGGCGGCATATTCTTGGCGCCGTGCTTCCCGCAGGCTGTCTGGCAGGCGTTCCACATTTAACAAGGCTTCCGCTGCGGCAGCCAGATCCTCGCACATGCTGTGAAACTCCTCATTTTCATAAGCAAGTTGCTGCACCAGCCTCTTTTGGTCAGGGAAATGAGCCTCGGCCGTTTCCAGAACGGACAAATGGGTCGAGTTGCTTTCTCCCGAGGTCATGCCCGCCTCCGCCATCGAAACGCGTTAAGCAGATGTCACATCATATAACGCCTGCTGCGCGCAGTGGCGTAACTTACGCGATCTTACGGCGGGTCGGCTTTTCTCGCTCCGGGCAGGTTCCACTGCGGCTATGCGCTGGCCATTCAGGCTCATCCTTCAGCGGCGATGCACCTGCCTCGCATCGATAGAGTTTACGCGATGCTACGGGCCTTTGCGCCAAAGCGGGTCTACTATTGCGCTGTCGCTTGCGACCGAACGGCTCGGCTGGGCCAAGCCGAAAAGGAGGAGCCGTGTTTCTCGACTACTTTGCTTTGGGCGTGCTTATCTTCGTCGTCATCACCTTGTTTTACGCGGTGATCGCGATCCACGACATTCCGCATCTGATAGCCAAGGGGCGAAATCATCCTCATCAGGACGCGATACACGTCGCGGGATGGGTCAGTCTTTTCACGCTTCATGCCATTTGGCCGTTTCTTTTCATCTGGGCAACGCTCTACCGCGAAGACCGCGGCTGGGGCATTCGCCAGGATGGAAAGCTGTCTGAAAAGGTCGAGGCGAATGAGGAGATTGCCCGTCTGCACATGCGGATAGCAGAACTTGAGGGGCAAGCGCTGGAGCAAGCACCGGAGAAGGAGAACGCCTGATGGACCTTCTGCTCATACTTACCTACGCGGCGATCTGCTGGACAATATTCAAGATATTCAAAATTCCCGTCAACCAATGGACGCTTGCGACTGCCGTCCTCGGCGGAATCTTCCTCATTTCCTCCCTTCTTCTGCTGATGAGCTACAATCATCCATACACGAGCGATGGACGCATCTATTTCACGTCCGCTCCTGTCATCCCGGTGGTCGGTGGTCAGGTTGTTGAGGTCCCGGTCACGCCGAATAGACCCTTGAAGAAGGGGGATGTTCTTTTTCGCATCGATCCCCGCCCCTATCAGTACACCGTCGATCAGAAGCAAGCCGCGCTCGCGGAAGCCGAGCAAACAGTCCGCCAGTTGAAAGCCGCGCTCGACGCCGCCAACTCGAGCGTAACCGGTGCGGAAGCCTCGCGGGATCGGTCGCTGCAGGCCTTCGAGAAGTTCCAGCAATCGAACGAGAACTCAAAATCGAGCGGCAGGGGAGCTGTGTATTCCGAGCTCGAGGTCGAGAACCGGCGCGGCATCTATCTCACCGCGGAGGCTGCGGTCGATACTGCACGCGCACAGGCGGTGCAGGCAAGGCTCGCCTATGAGTCCAAGATCAACGGAACGAACCCGACTGTTGCAAGGCTGCAGGCCGAATTGAAGAACGCCGAGTATGAGCTCGACCAGACGACCGTTCGCGCGCCAAGCGATGGCCATGTAACTCAAGTTTTTCTCCGCCCCGGCATGATGGCGAACCCACTCCCGCTGCGGCCGGTGATGGTCTTCATCAACAGCGAGGATCGGATGCTCGGTGCGGCCTTCATCCAGAACTCCCTGCAGCGTGTCCGCGTCGGTGACGAGGCCGAGGTGGCCTTCAAGGCGGTACCTGGCAAGATTTTCAAGGCAAAGGTCGAGGAAGTCATCGACGTCATGGCCCAGGGCCAGCTACAGCCGAGCGGCGCGTTGATCGATCCGCAATCACCCGAGCGCATAGCGCCCGGCCAGACGCTGGCGCGTATCGCATTGCTTGAAAGCACGGACGGTTACCAACTGCCAGGCGGCGTGGTCGCGGAGGTCGCGGTCTACACCCACCACTGGCACCACGTTGCAATTCTCCGCAAGGTGCTTCTGCGCATGAGCAGTTGGATGAACTTCGTGTTCCTGGAGCACTGAAACGGACCCGCCGATCGCTTCGACCACCGACGACGCGAATGCAACGCCGGGAGAGGCGCAAAGAAACATAACGAAGGAACGAGGAGCCGCGGGGTGTTACGCAGTCTTCCGATGTTGCGCGGCTTGGCCGGTTTTGAACGCAGCTGGCTCCGCCGCGATATTCCGGCGGGACTGTCGATTGCTGCGGTCGGCCTGCCGAGCGCCATCGCCTATCCGGCGATCGCCGGTCTACCGCCCGAAACCGGCATTTACGCGAGCATCGTTGCTCCGATCGCCTATGCGATCTTCGGTCCTTCCCGGCTCCTGATCGTCGGACCTGATGCAGCAACCATGACCGTGCTTGCGGCTGCGATGGGTGTCATCATCGCCGCCGAGCCTGCTTCCTCCAACCTCGAGCCGGTTGCCATCGCATCGGCACTTGCCCTTGGCGTAGGTGTGTTCTGCATTGCAGCGAAACTGCTGAGGGTCGGCGTCATGGCAAGCTTTTTGTCCCGTCCCATCCTAGTTGGGTTCTTCGCGGGTGTATCGCTTTCCATCCTTGTCGGGCAGATCGGCCGCTTCACCGGGGTGAAGATCGAGTCGGACGGATTGATCCCGCCGCTCGTCGAGATCCTCGGAAAGAGCGCTTCGATCCACTGGCCGTCGTTACTCTTCGGCCTGCTCATGTTCGCATTGTTGTGGTTCGTGCGCGCCTTCCAATTCAGGATTCCCGGTCCCGTTCTGGTTGTCGTCGTGTCGGTCGTTTTTTCCGCGATCTTCGATTTTAGTGGGCATGGCATCGCTGTCGTAGGCGACATCCCGAGCGGGCTGCCGTCGCTTTCCCTGCCGGCGATTTTAGCGATGCCTCTCGACAAGATCGTGCTTGGGTCGACTGCGATCTTTGTGGTGAGCTTCGGCGCCGGCATCGTGACCGCAAGAAGCTTTGGGTCGCGCAGCGGCGAAGAGGTCGATGCAAATCAGGAGCTGATCGGCCTTGGCGCCGCCAATATCGCACCGGGCCTGTTCGGCTCCTTTCCCGTCAGCATGTCGGATTCGAGAACCGCCATAAACCTAGCTACCGGCGGCGTATCGCAAGTTGCAGGGCTGGTTTCGGCCGCTACGCTGGTTGCAGCACTTGTTTTCCTCCAGAGCGCCCTGCGCATACTTCCGATTCCCGCGCTCGCCGCCATCCTGGCATCGGCGGCCATCAGCCTCATCGATGTTCACGAACTCAGGAAGATCTGGCGGATCAGCCGCATGGAATTCGTCTTTTCACTGATCGCCATGTGGGGTGCAATCAGCTTCGGCGTTCTCAACGGCGTGATCGTCGCCGTTGCCGCAACCCTCGTCTATCTTTTGCGCAAGACGATGTTTCCGCGCGATGGACTTCTTGGTCGCATCGACGGCCGGCACGGTTTCTTCGACCTCGCCCGCTTTCCGGAAGCTCGTCCCGTCGAGGAAGCAGCGGTCTTCGCGATTCAGGGAAGCGTCCTGTTCTACAACGCCGATTATGTGCGCCTGCGGCTGTCTGCAGTTGCCAAGGAGCTCGTCGCCGGGACCAAATGCTTCGTGCTGGATGCCAGCGCCATCACGCATATCGATAGCACCGGGGCGGCCGCGTTGGACGCCGTGGCCAAGATCCTCGAAGCGCGGAATATCATCTTCGCGGTCGCCGACCTTAGCGAGGAAGGCCGCGACATTCTCGAACGCGCGGGAGTCATCAAGGCGATCGGCCCTGACAACCTTTTCAATGGCAGAGAAGAAGCCCTGAGGGCGCTGACTGGCAGGTTCGGTCAGGCAGGCAATGCATCAGCAAGCAACGAACGTTAGAGCGCGAAGGAGGTAGAGCCATGGACGAGAACTACGAGCCTGGACCTGTTGATCGAGAAGCACGCCACAATGGCAAGGACAAAAAGAAGAAAAAGACATGGGACTACGATAAGGAACTCAGGCGGCGGCAGGTAGAGTTGGCGCATCTGCAGGCATGGGTGAAGAAATCGGGCGCCCGAATCGTCATCATCTTCGAAGGGCGTGACGCCGCCGGCAAGGGCGGCATGATCAAGAGGATAACAGAGAAGGTCAGCCCACGGGTGTTTCGTGTCGTTGCCTTGCCCGCTCCCAACGATCGCGAAAAGTCGCAGATCTACATGCAGCGCTACATAGCGCACCTGCCTGCGGCGGGCGAGATCGTGATCTTCGACCGTAGCTGGTACAACCGGGCCGGCGTTGACCGCGTGATGGGATTCGCTAGCGAGAAGAAGGCGCAGCGCTTTCTTGAACTCGCGCCTCGCTTCGAAGCTGCAATCGTCGAAAGCGGTGTCATCCTGCTCAAATATTTCCTAACGGTCAGCGAGGAGGAACAGGAACGTCGCTTCAAGCGCCGGATCGACGATCCGCTGAGACAGTGGAAGCTCAGCCCGATGGATGTCGAATCCTATCAGCGCTGGTGGGATTATACACGCGCCTATGACGAGATGCTGCGGATGACCGACAGCAACCACGCGCCTTGGTGGATCGTACCTTCCGACGACAAGGATCGCGCCAGGATCAACTGCATTTCGCACATACTGCAATCCATCCCCTATGAACGACTGAAGTTCGATGCGCCGGATCTCGGAAAGCGCCAGAAGCGGCCTTCAGGCTTCGTCGAGGATCGTAGTATCCGTCACGTCGTGCCCGATGTGACATCCTAAAAGGCTCGATCGGAATGCGGAAGACGGGATGCGACAATGGAGCAGGCAAGCAATACGACACCGCAAACCGACTTGGGGCAGATTTCGATCGAAGCAAGAGTAAGCGACCTTGTCAGGTTGGGCATCATTGGAATTTTTGCCTATTGGACCATGGTTCTCATCGCACCTTTCGCGCTGATCGTCGTATGGTCGGCAATCCTTGCGGTGGCGCTCTTTCCGATGTTCGAAGCACTTTCTCGACTACTCGGAAGCCGGCCGGTCATTGCCGCCACGGTCGTGGTTGTGGCCTGCCTCGTTCTCATCATCGCGCCATTGGCGCTTGTCCTCACCAGCTTCGCCGATGCGATCCAGGCGCTTGTCAGCAAGCTGAAGGCAGACAACTTCGCATTACCACCCTTGCCCGAAACCATCCGCGACTGGCCCGTCGTCGGGGAGCGCATTCAAGCTGCCTGGAACCAGGTCGCCAGCAATTTGGGTTCGACCATCATGAAGTTTCAAGCGCCGATTCGCGAGGTTACCGGCGTCATTGTCGCAAAGCTTGCATCCATCGGTGGTGGCGTATTGAGTTTCGTCGCCTCGATCATTCTCTCGGGAATCTTTCTCACCATGTCGGATCGAATGGCTGCAGCGATCAAGGTGCTAGCAAGCAGGATTGCCGGCGACAAGGGCGTTGGCTTTGCGCGTTTAGCGGGCACTACGGTTCGAAATGTTTCGCGGGGTGTCATCGGTGTGGCCCTTCTGCAGACGCTCCTCTGCGGATTATGCTTTGCCTTCTTCGGCATCCCTGCACGCGGGGCATTGACCTTTCTCGTCTTTGTCCTCTGCGTAATACAGCTCGGCCCCGCACTCATACTGCTTCCTGCAATCGTTTGGGCGTGGATCTCCTGGCCGACATCCATCGCGTTCGCCTTTACCATCGTGACGCTTCCCATCATGGTCGTGGACAACGTCTTGAAACCAATCTTGATGGCGCGAGGTCTTACGACCCCGATGCCGGTGATCCTGATTGGCGTGATAGGCGGCACCCTGTCACATGGTCTGCTGGGTCTGTTCCTTGGGCCGATCGTACTCAGCGTTTTCTACGAATTGCTGCGAGCCTGGGCTTGGCCGCCAGAAGGATCAACGGCATCCCAAAATACTGCGGAGATGATGGCAAACGGCAAGCTGGAGGGCGTCAAAGCAGATTGAATTCATTCAGTGCTTGTTGCAATAAAGACTGAAGGCCGAGCCCCAAGGCTTACCACGATTACGATAGGTCAAAACCTCTTGCTCTATCTCCGGCAGAGCTACTCATATTCCCTGATCAATCTCTCTTCTTTCGGGCGGCCTTGCTTTCGAACGCTCCAGTGCGTCGACAACCCAAACATGCCGCCAAGCATTGTCGGCAACGGCAGTGAAGACAATCGCAAGCCCGGCGATTGGCGCTCTCGTATCCGATCGCGGCACCGATCTCATTGCCGACGTCAGGCTGACCGCGCCGCCGCGTCAGTTCGCGTCAATGCACGCTGACATTATAGAATTGTTGGACAAGCCACGCGCGCCAATGGGTCGGATGAACGTCAAGAATTTCGCCGGTCATGGCGTTTACCCAGGCGTGGGGGATGCGCTGGCACGGGAAGACCAACGCATGAACGCCTTCCTCGTCGATCACGGCGAGCTCTATATCTTGCTCGAATGGAGCTCTGACGACTGATTGCCACATCACCGGATACCTCATCGCGACGATGCATGAGCGACAGTCCGGGCGTGAGCGTAGCTCATTTCGTCCCACAACCCAGGACCTCCAGTCCTTCGCTTGGACCGGCGCATGGGCCAAGTAAGGCTGCAGCAAAAATAACAGCGCGCTTGGCAGGACGATGTCCCAACCGCCTTTCGCCTGTCCCGCGGAAATCTCTCCTTGGATACTAGCGATCGCTCATTCTACGTAGAAAACCATATTGCCATTGCGGGCCCGTGTTACCCACTCGATGTCGTTGGGCGTCAGCCTCTTGGCCCTCAACTGACCAACGAGCCACTGGTTTGACCGGGCTGCAGCTCGGATTGCCTCCACCTGCTGTGCACTGCCAGGCGACGGGTGGTGTCCGGTTTCGTTGGCGGTGCGATAGCTGACGATTGTGAATCGCCTGTTTTGAAATGTCCTGACCGCTTCCGGCAGGTTTTCAGCCCAATTCATCCTTCGATATTCCTGACGAGTCTGTTGAGCGCTGACAGGCTCCAGCGAGGTCATCATCGCCGCAGCGGACACAATTCCAACAGCCAGGGCAGGATTTCTCATCTTACCTACTCCTCGAAAGATCATGCACCCTTTGCCTATAACTTAGCCCAACCGCAAAGCGGCGGCATTGAGCCGGATCAATGGAAATCGAGATAGTTTACATCTTCCCTCGCTTGAAGGCGGCGGATTTCCGAGGCGCGCGAAGCTTTGCCGAAAGATGTCGCTTCAACGGAGAACCGCTGCCCTTCTTTCACGATCACAGACGCCATGTTCCGACGCAGGATGTTGATTGCGCCATTTTGGTCGGCATGGGCGCGCAAGCCGCATTGGCAACAGTGGAAAGACGTTTGGCTTTCGCGACTTTCCCTGTCCACGGCTCGGCAGGCCGAACAGGTCTGCCAGGTGTGGCGGGATCGATCCTGCACAGGTATCCGCCCCGTTCTTCGAGTTTGTAGGCCAACACGGTTTCAAAGCCGTGCCAGCCCTGTTCGAGGATCACCCGGTTGAGCCCCGCCTTCTGGCAGACGTTCGCTTCCGGGCGCGTCTATGGTTCCCCTGGCGCTGCGCGACATCTTGGCCGTAGCGAGGATTTCCAGCACGACCGTTTTGAAGCGACGGGCGATATCAAGACTGGCCTTGTGCCGCCAATCTGCCGGATGCGGCCAGAACGGGCCTGCAAGGCTGCAACGCGGCGGGCCTTCGCGTGGCGGCTCGATCCGCGCTTGCGCAGCGCCAGAACGCGCTGTGCCCTGCGCTTCCTGCGCTCGATCCCCGCAAGGTCGGCAGGCATCCACGTCCTACTTTGCGGCAAGCTGTGGCGGCGCACTGCTCTCGGTGATCGCCGAGTAAGTCAAACCCCAGCTGCAAGCGGCCCAAGGCCACGCGTTCCTCCCCGACCTGAACATCCCGCGAGGTTCACGATGATGAAAGAGCGGTCTGCTCACCTCGAAAAGCCCATCTCCAACAGATATTACACGATGCTACACCGATCATCCGTCCAAAGATCGTAACGGTACGTCATAGTCGGAAAAGGCGCCATCGTTCGGACGATTGGAGCAGAAGGCTCGGTGCATGTCTGCTGAAAAAGGGGGCGGAGGCCAAACTGATGTGAAGATGCCGCTTGCTATCAGGTAAGGACCCGTGCGTCTAGAAGCAGGAGGCGGCTCATCTGTGACTTCACGACCATCGGCCTGCCGTCCCTCTGAATGAATGGCACGGGCCAAGGGTTCGATCTTCTCGTTCTCGCTTCCGATGATGGAGACCCCAACTGATGGCCAACGACCTAACAGTCCATCTCGTCGATGACGAGGAGCCGTCCAGAAGATCCTTGACGTTCTTGCTGGTGTCAGCAGGATTTGCCGTGCGCGCGCATGAATCAGCAAAGGCGTTTTTGGATGTTGTTTCCATCTCCGAAAGAGCCTGCGTTGTCGTGGACCTCCGCATGCCGCACGTGGACCTCATAGGCTTGCTGGAGCGCCTGCGACGTTTCAGTTCGGATATTCCAGCAATCGTCATCACTGGCCACGGTGACGTCGCAACGGCTGTTCAAGCAATGAAGGCGGGGGCGACGGACTGCATAGATATGCCCTTCAGAGACGACGTGCTGATCGCGGCCATCAACCGAGCAACGGCTGTGAAGCGGATGTCCTGCGCAACGGCCGGCACTGAAAATGTCGAGTCTCGGCTTTGCCAGCTCACTGAGCGCGAACACGAGGTCCTGTCTGGCGTGCTCGATGGCCTGCAGAACAAGATGATCGCGTTCAATCTGGGCATCAGTTCACGGACGGTAGAAGTCCATCGCGCCAACGTGATGGCCAAGATGGGAGCTCGCAATCTGGCGGAACTCATGCGCATGGTTATAACCGTAAACGGGATCGCCCAACCACTCGCAAACAGACCGTTGCGGCGAACCCGCGCCAGCATGATATAGATTTCCAATGCATTTGTTGCAGCCGCTCGTTGTTCTGGGATATGATGTAGTGGGAAAGACTTAGATCATTGAGTGATCTGTCTGGGGGCGACCATGAGCGGCGCAAAAGGCAATCCTTTAATCCACCCCGGACCGACAGCCGAAGAAGTCTGCCAGCAAGTCGATCGAATTCTTTCAAGTGACGAGTTTCACTCGCCTAATCGCGGTCGAAGCTTCCTGAAATTTATTGTAAGCGAGACCCTTGCAGGACGGTCGGAATTCTTGAAGGCCTTCACCATTGCAAATGAGGTCTTCGGTCGGGAAGTTTCATTCGATGCGCAGAATGATCCGGTCGTCCGGATCGAAGCCGGCCGGATACGAAGAGCACTGGAGCGTTATTATCTTGTCGCCGGGCAGGCAGACGACATATTAATAACGGTGCCAAAAGGCGGATACGTGCCGCATTTCGAATACGCTCACGATTCCCGAGGCGCGGCATCGCCAGCGCAAAGCCCGGATGTTTCGCAAGGCATCGGCTCCGGCAATCAGGAGAAGGCATCTTCCGGCTCTCGTCCTTCGATATTGCTGATGGCGCTGGTCATGGGGGCTGTTCTGGTAACCGTCGCGGCGGTTCTCTACATCGCCTTTGCGCCTGCACTTTTCGTATCGCGTGGCCCCCTTTCCGGAAGATCTCCAGGAGAAGCATCTGAGCCGAAGGTTGTCGTAGAAGCTTTCGCAGGCAGTGGCGTCCCGAATGCCGTTGAAATCGCGCATGGCTTGAGGGACGAAGTTATCAGCCAGCTCGCGAAGGTCGACGACATCATAGTTGTCGCCGATCCGTCGAGAACAGGACGTACTGCCGCGGCCGGATATGCACTGCAAGGCAATGTCCAGCTCGATGGGAGCCGGCTGCGTTCTGTCGCCCGGCTCGTGCGCCAGTCCGACGGCGCCGTGATCTGGGCAAACAACTATGATGCCGATCTTCGCACTCAGAGTAAGCTCGCGGTTCAGGCCGACATCGCACAGCAGATTTCCACCGCCGTCGCTCTGCCCTATGGCGCCATTTTCCAGGCCGATACCGGCACGATCGCCCGTCAGCCTCAGAGCGGAGATTGGGACACCTACGCCTGCACCCTCGCCTACTACAGCTACCGCCGGTCGATGAACACCCACAGTCACGACACGGCTCTCGATTGCCTGCAACGAGCGACACAGCGATTTCCCAATAGCGCCACGTCTTGGGCGCTTCTGTCTCTCACCTATCTGGATGAGATGAGGTTTCGCCATAGGCTCGGCACATCGTCGCCGGCCCAGCCGCTCGAACTCGCCTCAAGTGCCGCGGAACGGGCGGCGGCACTTGCCCCCGACAATGCGCGCGCCCTACAGGCGCTCATGCTGGTGAGCTTCTTCAAAGACGACATCGACAAAGCCTTACAGGCCGGCGCGGCCGCCTATGCCATGAACCCCAGCGACACGGAAGTCGCAGGTGAGTACGGCTTGCGGTTGGCGATGTCCGGCAAGTGGCAATCGGGCTGCGAGCTGGTTTCCAGCGCGATCAACAAGAACGCCGGCCCAAAGGGATACTACGAAGTCGGCATGGCATTGTGCGCCTTCATGAGGAATGACATGAAAGCCGCAGAGCTGTGGTCCCGCATGTCCGATCTGCAATACAATCCCATGCATCGCCTCGTGCTCCTGTCGATTCTCGGCGCGGCCGGAAAGATGGCCGAAGCCAAGCAGGAACAGGATTGGCTGGCGGCCCACGCACCCGACTTGATGAACAATATTCGCCGAGACATCACGCTCCGCCTGCAACGGCCGGAGGATCAGGAGAAGTTCTTCAACGGGCTGCGAGCCTCAGGCGCCTTCATTGAACCCCCACGAGCAGAAGTCGGAAAGTAGACCAAGGCAGAATACTTCGCGGCAAAGGTGGCTTAGAGCCAGGCGTTTACAACGCAGCTGAAAGCCATGTTGCGCGCCGCGGATCTCTGAACTCGCTGACCAATCTTGCTCCGATTTGCGTGGCGGACCAGGGCCGTTTGCGGATCTGGCACCGGGCCTGCTCGAGCTTTCTCCAAGGCTTTCAAATATTGGAGGATAGCCGTGATCCGCACGGGATCGTTACCTCCGAATCCGAGGCAGTATCTGCTGCCGCGTCGTTCTCATCAAGCTCATCAGGGAGCGACGGCGTCGCACACCAATCCATGATCGCAAGCGTCCGTAGCAGTACGTAAGGGCTATTTCGAATAGTCGAATCTGCTTCAGTTTCGTATCCTGCCCGCCCATATAAGGGATAACGCGATGTTTCAGAGCCATGTCGTCGTGAAGCAGAAGTTTCTGACATTCCCCGGTCTCCGGCACGCGGGCCCGTGCGGGGCCTCTAAAGATTCGACCATCAAGCTTGAAGCAGATCAGACGATCTACAGTGAAGGCGAGCATGCGCTGGCAATCTATCAGGTGGAGGCTGGAGCCGTCCGAATCTACCGGCTGACGGCGAGCGGGCACAGACACATTTTGTCCTTCTGCAGCAAGGGCGAATGGTTCGGGCTCGAAAAAGGACATGTGCGAACCGACTTCGCCGAAGCCGTCTGCGAAACGCGAATAAGGCCGTTTCCCGCTGACCCCGATGCGGTCATCTCGATTGACCTCCTGAATATCGCCCTGACGAACCTGGCGAAAGCACAAGACAGACAGCTCGTCATGACGGAACAGAGCGCCCTGAAACGGGTTGCAGCCTTCGTGCAGGAGATGGCCGAACGCCGCCCCGAAGAACCTGAATTTGACATGATGATGTCTCGCAGCGACATCGCCGACTATCTTGGACTGACGATCGAAACCGTCGCCCGCTCCTTCACCAAGCTCCGCGACAGACACATCATTCGCCTGAACGGAAAGCTCCAACGCTCGGTCCGGCTACTGGACCGGGAGGCGCTGAGGGCATTGACGATCTAGCGGTGACAGGTTCCACGCCTATTACGGCAAGGATTTTGCCAGACGTATAGAAACTTATGTGGCATCCGATCGACTTTCCGGTACGATCACCTTGGACGGACAAGCAAGGCGACCGAGGAAGGAGGCAGTTGCTTCAAGACGCTCAAGGGACTTCACGCCTCTGATCACCCACGACCTGAAGCGGTGATCGCGGTTGCGACAAGCTGCGGTGGCAACCGCCAGTCAGCGATGAATAGATGCTACGTGATACTACCGGGACGGATAGCCGCAAATGATAGCATTCTCCGTGATGGGGGTGCTATTGGAACTCGTTGGATGACTAAACGACGTGCTGCAATCATATTGTTGGTTCTATCCGGTTGCGGGCACCCAACCGGGGTTTTGACGCCTGTCGCCATTTCGGCGTCGTCGCCACCCACGACGAAGGTCGACATGCTCGTGGCAACGACACGCGAGCTATCCGGAGACCCTGCGACCCTCTTCAGCGGCGAAAGAAGCTCGAAGCCGCGCCTCACCCAGATTTCAGTCTCGATCCCGCCCAAGCGCGACGCTGGGACCGTGCAGTGGCCGCAGCGCCTCCCGCCCGATCCGGCAACTGACTTCGCCGTGACGAAGGTTCAGCAGATCGCCACCGTCGCCGAGGGCCGGGCTTGGTTCCGACAGCATGTGAAGGGCGGGCATGCGCTCGTATTCATCCACGGCTTCAACAACACGTACGAGGATTCGGTCTTTCGGTTTGCCCAGATCGTGCATGATAGCAAGGTGCGGGCGACACCGGTGCTGTTCACCTGGCCGTCGCGAGCCGAGATCACCGCCTATCAATATGACAAGGAAAGCACGAACTATTCGCGCACAGCATTGGAGCAGGCACTTCGCACACTGGCCGCCGACCAGAACGTCAAGAGCATCACTATCCTGGCGCATTCCATGGGCACATGGCTAGCAATGGAGTCGCTGCGGCAGATGGGCATCCGCGACGGGCATGTAAATTCAAAGATCAACAATGTCATTCTTGCTTCGCCCGACATCGATATCCAGGTCTTCGCCAAGCAGTATGTCGAGATGGGCGAACCCCGGCCGAAGTTCACGATCTTCGTCTCCCAGGACGACAGAGCCCTTGCTGTTTCGAGCTTCATCACAGGACGGGTGTCACGGCTAGGCGCCATCAACCCGGTCGAGGAGCCCTACCGCTCTAAGCTGGAAAGGGCCGGCATAACTGCCATCGACCTGACGAAGGTGAAGACCGGGGATCGCCTAAACCACGGTAAGTTCGCCGAGAGCCCGGAGATCGTCCAACTCATTGGCCAGCGACTGATGACAGGCCAGATGCTTACTGATTCAAAAGTCACGCTCAGCCAGGGCATTACGGCTGTCGTCGGCGGAACAGTGACTAACATCGGCGCAGTTGCGGCCACTGCCGTCGCCGCTCCCGTTACGATCCTCGAGCAGCCGGTCGATATGAATAGGGCACCGCGTCCGTCCGACGAGACCCTTGAGACAGATCTGAGGCCACAACAGCTAACGCAGTGACTCGCGACGGGCGTGACAAGCTGGCTGGATGTGGCCCGCACGCATCGACCGCCTCGTGCTTCGATTGTTCCAGAAAGGTGGCGGTCCGTGGCATCGCAGAAGATGGCTGGTGGGTGATGTAGGGCTCGAACCTACGACCCGCTGATTAAGAGTCAGCTGCTCTACCAACTGAGCTAATCACCCGTTCGCGCTTGGCTGCGCGGTGTGACGGGGCGTATAAACAGGATCGCAGGGCTTGTCCAGCGCCCAGCGGGAAATTCTTTGATTAATTTCGAAGATTTTTCTTCATGGCTGAAATGGGAATGAAATCAAAGGTCGAGCGTACCCGTGGCAAGGCGCACCGCCTGCCCGCCGATCCGGGCATTGGAGATGGTGCCGGCCTCGACGTCGACATGCAGGTGGATGAATGATGGCCGCCCCATCTCTACCCCTTGTTCAATCGTGATCGGATGATGGCCGTCCGGCAGCCTGTCAAAATGGTGGATTGCTCCCGAAAGTGCCGCGACGGCGGAGCCGGTTGCGGGATCCTCGGATACCCCCATGTCGCATGCAAACATGCGCGCGTGGAATTTCGCCGAATGGTTCACGCCGGCGCGGCAGTAGATATAGGCCGAGGCCAGCGAACCGTCGACGAAGGGCACGGTCTTTTCAAAGAGCTGCGGATCGAATTCCAGTCGTTTTGCAACTCCGACATCGTGGACCGGCACCAGCAGGAAAGGTACTCCGGCGCTCCAGATCGAGGGCACATGATTCTCGAATCCGATCTCCGTCACCTTGAGCGACAGCGCATCGGCGATTCCGAGCTTTTCGAGCGGCATGTTGATCTGCTGCGATTTCCGCGGAAGATCGAATTCGGCAAAACTCACCTCGCCCCTGCGCAGCCGGACCGCGCAGCGCACCGGCCCGACATTTTCCTCCAGTACCGAGACCAGGTCGAGCGTCATGTCGCGCCCGTGCGCCTCTTCGGCAAGAGCAATCGCCGTGCCGACGGTCGGGTGACCGGCAAAGGGCAATTCGCGGCCTGGCGTAAAAATCCTGAGCTTGGCTGTATAGGCTGGATTTGTTGAGGGACGTACGAAGACGGTCTCGGAGAGATTAATCTCGCGAGCGATAGATTGCATCGCCTCCTCGCTCAGATCGGCACCGTCGAAGATGACGGCCAGCGGATTTCCGGCGAGTTTGCGGTCGGTGAACACGTCATAGACGCTGTAGCTGCGCGCCACATCGGCCTCCTTAATCGGTCATCGAACCTGCAACCTGCCCGACCGGCGAAACGAGTGCAAGATATTAGCCATCCTTTGTATTAGCGAAATACCAATCGATGATCGGAAGCATGGCGACGTTATAGGGATGGGCGGAGTGATCAGCAGAACGAATCGCAACTGCTCCGGCTATTTCCTTGTCCTCGGCAACGAGCATATGGGCTGCGATGCGGTCGATCATTTCGTCCGCCGCGAGCGCGAAACGGAACAGCCGGAACACGGTGACCGTGCGCCGGAAATGGCTGGCATAGTAAGTGGTATCCGGTGCTGCATCACCAAGGTCCATGCCCGTCTCCTCGAGCACCTCGCGCCGCATATTGCTCTCGACGTCGCAACGGCCGCCGGTGATATCGTCGAGGTCCAGGGAGCCGGCAGCGCAATAGACCTGACCGGCATTTGCCGTGTGCGCGCCCATGCGCACCGCGATGATCGCGCCATCTGACGAAATCATGATGCCAAAGGCAAAAAGATGGATGCCGCCGCGGCGCTCTGCCTGCTTGCGCCACCACAGAAAAGTGGAAAATGGAATGATGTGGCCCCTCCCAGATATACCGCCATCATTCAGGGCAAGCTGATGCTGAAACACCATACGACCATCGAAAAGCTCCGGCTTGGCCGATATCTCGCGCTTCCAGTTCTCGCCCGCGAGCGCTGCATTCTGCAGATGATACGGATGCTCGCCCGCCAGCACGCGAAGGTCGATGGAGGCGACAGGAAAAACGGATTTCTCCGGCGGCCAGCCGCTAAAATCATCAGAGAATGCAAAACTCATGTCAAATCCAGTGTCATGACGACGGGGCAATGGTCGGAGGCTTTCGGCCGATCCCAACCGGTGCGTGGATAGCGCTGGACTTCCTGGCCGGGCGGAAAGATGGTGCGGAAGGGCTGGCCGTTGCGGATGATTTCCGGCACCCGGCCGATATTTGCTTTAGCAAGCGCCGGTGAGAGCCAGAGGTAGTCGAGCTGGCAAAGCCACTGTTCTTCCGGTCCCCGCGCGTGATAGAGCGTCCAGCGGTCTAGCGGATCGCGGCGGCGCGCGACATTCTCGGCAAAGCCGTCATGGCTGAACACATCGAGCGCGCTTTCGGACTCGTCGGTGTGTTCGAAACGGTATCCGCTGCGACGCACGCCTATGACGTTCACGCGCTCCTGGTAGTCGTTCATGTCGCCGCAGATCACGAAATTCTTCCCGGCGGTATGTCCGGTGCCGAATCGGCTCTCGACAATCCGGCGCACGGCCAGCGCCTCCGCCCGACGGACGGGCATCGTCGCCTGCCGGCTGGGGACACCATTGGTGCGCGGCCCATCCATCGACTTGAAATGCACGACATAAATGGTCAGCGGCACTCCGCCGATCGCGAGATCGAGTTCCAGGCAATCGCGCTTGAAGATCTTGTCGTCGATGCGATTGATGAGCGCCAATTGATCGTTGAACAAATCGAGATCGCGGTAGGTGAGCATCGCGTGGCTCTTGATCTCCTTCAGCTCGATTTTCTGGCCGTCGTGCGTTTCCTCGCGCATGAGGACCGCGACATCGATGCCCCGGCTGTCATTACCCTTGACGAGATACTTCTGCCGGTAACCGGTTCCCACCATCCGGAAAAGATAGCCGTACTCGAAGGCCTGCAGCGCCTCCATGCTGTCGATCTCCTGCAGGCAGAGAATGTCCGCATCGGCATCGGCGATCGCAAGCGCCGTCATCTGACGTGTATCGTCGGTCGAGGCGACGACGCGCGCCTGCTCGAGCTGCTGGTAGAGGCCTTCGCTCTGGATCTCAAAAAGCTTGATGACGCGGTCCTGGCGCAGTTGATTGCGAAAACCGGTGAAATCGAAACGCGTCATCAGGTTTTCGACGTTAAATGTGGCAATGCGAAGCGACATCGAACATTTCCGGTTGGTCGTTCAGTCATTTGTAGAGACGAAAGCGGCATTCGGGAAGGCTGTGAGACGGAAATCAGAGCCGCCATGCCGAGCGGATCACAATCTTCACCGCATCGCCCGCCTGCACCGCCGTGCTGCTGAAGGCGCGCAGCATCTGGCCGTCCGCCAGGGTAAGTTTCAGCGCATAACGCTCGCCTTCATAGAGAACCGATTCCACCGTGGCCGCAATGCCCTCGCCGCCGAGGAGGACGTCTTCGGGACGCACGAGCATATCGATGCGCGGCCCCTCGCCCGGTTGATCTGCAATGATGGCTTGCAGCGCATTCCAGTCGAAATTTCGCTTGTCACCGCATGGGGACCGCGTAGTCAGGATCGCCCCTCGCCCGATCAGTCCGCCGACCATCCGGCCTTCGGGGCGTGCATAAATCTCGGCAGGAGGCGCGACCTGCAGCAGGTGGCCCTCCGACATCACCGCGACGTCCGTTGCAAGCGCCATGGCCTCGCTCTGGTCATGCGTCACATAGATCATGGTGGCGCCGGAACGCTGATGAAACTCGCGGAAACTCTCTTCCATCTCCTGCTTCAGGTGCCGGTCGAGATTGGCGAGCGGCTCGTCGAGCAGAACCACATCTGGCGATGTGACCAAGCAACGCGCCAGAGCCACACGCTGGCGCTGGCCACCGGAGAGGTCGGCCGGGCGCCGCTCGGCGTATTCCACAAGCCGCACGGTCGAAAGCGCGTCCCGAACCCTCCGGCGATAGGCTTCGCCCACAATGGCGCGCACCTTCAGCGGATAGCCGACATTATCGGCGACATTCATATGCGGCCATAGCGCGTAGGACTGGAAGACCATCGCCATGTTGCGCCGTTCGGGCGGCAGGGATTGCGATGCGTCGGCAAGCAGCCGCTCGCCGAGATGGATCGAGCCGTCGGTGGGCGTCTCGAAACCTGCAATCATTCGCAGCACCGTCGTCTTGCCGCAGCCGGAGGGACCGAGCAGCGCCAGGAATCCGCCTTCGCGCACGTCGAGTGAAAGCGCGCTCACCGCTGGTTTTCCAGTGCCGAAGTCCTTACCGACATGATTGAGGATCAGCTTCGCCATGGCACCACTCCCTTGGGCAGCCGCTTTGCCATCAATTCCAAAAGCAGCATCAGGGCGATGACCATCAGGACGATAAGCACGGAAAGCGCAGATGCCAGATCTGAACTTCCGCTGTCATCGAGATTGTAGATCGCCACCCCAAGCGTCTGGGTGCCTGCAGACCAGAGCAGCGCCGAAATCGTCAGTTCGTTGCAGGCAATTAGAAAGACGACGATGACCGAAGCGCCGGCCGCAGGTGCAATCAGCGGCACGATGATATCCCTCAACCGACGCAAGAAGCCGGCGCCCGAAAGCCGCGCTGCCTCCTCCAGCGCCGGATCGAGCTGATGGAACGCGCTGACGAGAGGCTTCAGGCTTACGGCAAAGAAGCTGGAGAGGTAAGCAATCAGGATGATCCAGATCGTGCCGTAAAGCGTGACGTTGAGAACCGGCAGCGGCGAGGCAAAGACGAGGATGAAGCAAACGCCAATGACTATGCCCGGCAGCGAATAGGGTATCTCGATCAAACTGGAGACGGCGCGCGAAATTGCGTCCCTGCGCCGCGTCAACGCGTAGGCTGCCAAAACAGTCACCAGGACGAGACATGTCGCCGTTCCGGCCGCAAGCGAGAGCGAATTGACGAAGGCCGTTCGTGTCACCGCCTGGTGAAAGAGGATTTCATGAAAGGCGTTGAGGGATATGGTCTTGAAGGTCAGCGGCACGCCATAGGCCGGCACTAGCGCGCCGGCGAGCAGCGCGAAGAACGGTGCTGCCAGCATGAAGAACAAGATGAGCCAAAGCAGCGGCGCGAACAGATATTTCCAGCCACCAAGTTGGAAGGTGGCTCTCGCACCCGAAAAGCCAAGCAGGCGGTAGTCTCGCCCGCGCAAGGCCCGATTCTGAATCGCCAGCCCGGTGACGGAGATAATCGCGATGATCGCCGACAGCAGCGCGACTTCGCCAAAAGTGCGGCTGGTGAATGCCGAGAATTTCGAGAAGATCAGCGTCGGTAAGGTGTAGATCGAGGAAGGAATGCCGAGGATCGCTGGGATGCCGAAATTGCCGGTGCAGGAGACAAACGAGAGCGCCGCGCCTGCGATGACGCCGGGCAGTGACATGGGCAGAACGATATCGTGAAAGACACGAAAGCTGGATGCGCCGGAAAGCCGCGCGGCCTCGACGCCCTCACCCGGCAGCGCCATCAGCCCGGCTCTCAAGGCCAGGTAGACGAGCGGCGCGTGCTGCACGCCATAGAGCAGCGCAATGCCGCCGACCGAGTAAAGCGGCTGCGGGGAGCCGAGCGGCGGCGCGATCTGCAGCGCTTTGAGGAGCGGGCTCGACGGACCAGACATCTGCACCCAGGCAAGAGCCGTCACCTGCGGCGGGATCATCATCGGCAGTACGAAGAGAAAACTCAACTGCCCCTTCCCCCGAATATCCGTCAATGCCAGCACAAACGCGAAGGCGCAGCCGATGACGAGTGAAATCACCGTGCCGAGCATGGCGGTGACGATCGTGTAATAGGTGGCCGACCAGAGTGCGGGATCGGCAAGAACGGCAGACACGCCGCCATTTGCCAACGCGGCAATGCCTGCAGCCGCCAGCCGCGCCAGCGGCAGTACGCTGAGGATCAGAACCACCAGAATGATGAAGGGAAACAGCCAGGCCGGCTGGCTGCTTCCCGCACGAACATATCCCTGCATCGAGTATCCGGTTATGATCAATTCGATCCGTAGATGCCCGAGAAGGTCTTCAGATCCTGATCGGTATTCTTCAGCGCTTCGTCGGCCTTGATCGGCAGCACCTTGATGCTGTCGCGTGCCGGGAATCCTTCGGGTAGCTTCATACCGTTGCGCGCCGGAATATAGCCGAGCTTCAGGAAGCCTTCCTGACCCTTTTCGGAAAGCACATAATCAACGAATTTTTTCGCCGCTTCGGCGTTGTCGGTGCTTGCCAGAATGCCGACCGGCTCGGTCACGGCCGAGACACCCTCTTGCGGGAAGACGAACTCGACAGGTGCACCCTTAGCCTTCTCGCGGATCGGCATATAGTCGACGACCATGCCATAGGCCTTTTCGCCCGAGGCGACCGACTTCAGGACAGCACCGTTGCCGCCGGCAGCCGTGGCGCCATTTGCGGCAAGCGCCTTGAAGTAGTCCCAGCCGAGGCCATCGACTGCAGCCAGCGTCTGGGCGTGAATGAGCGCGGCACCCGAGGTCAACGGGCTTGGCATGGCAACGAGGCCCTTGGCTTCAGGCTTCGCCAGATCCTCCCAGCTCGCCGGCTTCATCGAGGCCGAGGTGTTGTACATGATGCCGGTGGTGATCAGCTTGGTGGAATAGTAGTAGCCGTCTGCATCGTAGAGATTGGCGTCATAGTTTGCGGCTTCCGGTGACCTGTAGGCAAGCAGCTTGCCGGCGTCCTTGAGGCGCTCCAGCGTCACCGTATCGGCAATCAGCAGCACGTCGGCAACCGGGTTGCCGGCTTCGATCTCGGCTTGCAATTTCGCCATGATCTTCGGCGTGCCGTCGCGGACCCAGTCGACATTGACGTCCGGATTTGCGGCCATGAAGCTATCGACAGTGGCCTGCGCGTCCTCGTTCGGCTGGCTGGTATAAAGCACGAGATTGGCAGCCTCAGCCGAAACGGAAACGAGACCGGCAGCCAGCAATGCGGTAAAGATGGAGAGCTTCTTCATGGCAATTCCCTCATGATGAACATGACGGTTCCATAGAGAGACCGAATAACATGATTGTGACAGTCGGCGATGGGGCTTTGCGAATACTGGGGCGAGTCGCACTTGAACGTGACGGCACCCCGCTATTTCTAGCCCGAGTTTAGATTTTTGATTTTGAGTTGGGGAGATGGGAATGGAATATCGTCTACTTGGCCGGTCGGGCCTCAAGATTTCGACCGTGACGATGGGCACGATGACCTTCGGCGGCAAGGGCTGGGCGAAGATGGTCGGCGATCTCGGCATTTCCGAAGCCCGCCACCTTGTCGATCTGTGTCTTGATGCGGGCGTCAATCTGATCGACACCGCCGATGTGTATTCGGCCGGCGTTTCGGAGGAAATTCTAGGCGAAGTTCTCGGCGGAAAGCGCAAGAATGGCGTGCTGATCGCGACTAAGGCGCGCTTCCCGATGGGCGACGGCCCGAACGATGCGGGCTCGTCGCGCCAGCACCTGATCGCGGCCTGCGAGGCGAGCCTCAAGCGCATGAAGACCGACGTCATCGACCTCTATCAGCTTCACGAATGGGACGGCCAGACGCCGCTCGAAGAAACGATGGAGGCCCTCGATACGCTCGTGTCTCAGGGCAAGGTCCGCTATGTCGGCTGCTCGAACTTCTCAGGCTGGCACATCATGAAAGCGCTCGGCATTAGTGAAAGGGACAAGCGCCAGCGTTTTGTCAGCCAGCAGATCCACTATACGCTGGAGGCCCGCGACGCCGAATACGAGCTGCTGCCGGTCAGCATCGATCAGGGGATCGGAGTTCTCGTCTGGAGTCCGCTGGCGGGCGGTCTGCTCTCCGGCAAGCATCGCCGCAATCAGGCCGCTCCCGAAGGCACCCGCCAGTTCGCCGGATGGACCGAGCCACCAATCCGCGACGAGAATCGCCTCTGGAATATCGTCGAGACGCTGGTTGAGATCGCCGAAAACCGTGGCGTATCGGCCGCGCAGGTGGCGCTTGCCTGGCTGATCGGTCGCAAGGCCGTGACCTCGGTCATCATCGGCGGACGCACCGAAGCGCAATTCAAGGACAATCTCGCCGCTGCCGAACTTAAGCTGACCGAGGAGGAGCGCGGGCGTCTCGACGACGTCAGCCTGCCGCCGGTGATCTATCCCTACTGGCACCAGCTCAATACGGCGAGCGACCGTCTTAGCGAGGCGGACATGGAATTGTTCGCCCCGCACCTCAAGAAATAGGCTTCCAAGGGATCGGCGGCGTTCAGCCGCCGATTTCCTTTGTAATCAGCTTGCCGAGTCGGCCGATACCTTCCTCGATCATGACGTCGTTGGCGCAAGAGAAACTGACGCGGATCGTGTTTTCGCCCGAGCCGTCGGCAAAGAAGGCCCTGCCGGGAACGAAGGCCACCTTGGCGGTCTCGATCGATTTTGCGAGCAGCACCGCACCGTCCATGCCTTTCGGCAGCGTGATCCAGATGAACATGCCGCCTTCCG
The DNA here is from genome assembly GCF_001908375.1 of Rhizobium etli 8C-3. Taxonomy (NCBI): domain Bacteria; kingdom Pseudomonadati; phylum Pseudomonadota; class Alphaproteobacteria; order Hyphomicrobiales; family Rhizobiaceae; genus Rhizobium; species Rhizobium etli. The sequence continues at coordinate 2,462,189 of NZ_CP017241.1, forward strand.
GCTTCGTCCAGGTGATACCGGCCGGCATATGTTTGGCAAGTGCGGCCAGCATCGCGTCGCGGCGGTGGCTGTAAGCCAGCTTGATCTTTGCGACCTGCGCATCGAAGCCGCGCTCGGCGACCTGGGTGATCGCCATCTGGTTGATCGTCGAGGAATGCAGATCCGCGGCCTGCTTCATCAGCACCAGCTTGCGGATTACCGGCGCGTTGGCGACGACGAAACCGACCCGAAGACCAGGCGCCAGCGTCTTCGAGAAGCTGCCGCAATAGATCGTGCGCGTGTTGTCGATATGCCCCTTCTTGCCGATCTCCAAGGCCAGGATCGGCGGGATCGGCTCGCCATCATAGCGCAGCGACTGATAGGCGGCATCTTCGATGACGGCGATATCGAGGTCTTCTGCAAGTTCGAGCACCTTTTCACGGCCAGCGCGATCGACGGTCTCGCCGGTCGGATTCGAGAAGTCTGCCGAGAGATAGGCGAACTTCACCTTGCCGCCATTTTGAGCGGCGGTGGCGCGGTAGGAATCCGGCGTGCGGTTGCCGTTCGGCGTCAATTGATCGTAAGACGGCTCGTATGCGTTGAAGGCCTGCAACGCGCCTAGATAGGTCGGCCAGGTGACGAGCGCCGTATCGTTCGGCGACAGGAAGAGCTTGCCAAGATAATCGAGGCCCTGCTGCGAACCCGAAACGATGAAGACATTGTCGAGATCGCACGGGATATCGAGGGCCGCCATCTGGTTCACCAGCCATTGACGCAGCGGCTTGTAACCTTCGCTCACCGAATACTGCAACGCCGAGCTGACCGCCGCACTCTTGAAAATATCGGCATAGGCCGTCTGGAATTCCTTGTCGGGAAACAACGCCGGATCGGGAATGCCGCCGGCAAACGAAATGATATCCGGCTGATCGAGAAGCTTCAGCAGCTCGCGGATTTCCGATGCACGCATGCGCGACGAACGCGTCGCAAACATATTCTCCCAATTCAACATGGGCATTTCCTCATATTTTCTATAGCCGCAACCAGATCACGCCGCGGTATTTATGTCAATATTACTGACCTATTTTCTTGTTATCGTGACAAGTTTGAGGTCTTTTATTCGAAACCTGCAAGCACCGGAATGGCGAGGCAAAGGAAATCGAGCGACTCTTGCCATTCCATGCCCTATTCTTACCCTCTGGCTATCGATAAAGCAGAGGTAAATTTGGCAACGTCGACCTTATCTGTGAAATGTCAGATCTCGTTCTCAAGTGTGTCTGCCACCATGTTTATCCCGAAAGGAAAAGGCCAATTGCTGATGCCATTGCCGGGATTGAACGGTTTTCGCAGATCTTCAGGAGGTCAAACCCAGCGAATTACCGCGACAGAAACGACCCGTTTGGACGTCCGATGGCCCAACATGGGCCTCGGCGGCATCACGCCCGCACAGAAACGGAAAATGGCCGCGTGAATTCTACGACAGAGCCCCGTCAAGAACGAGGGATTACCCTTCGAGAGAGCTTTATGACGCACTCATTTTATGACGAAAATGCCGAGGCCTATGCCTCGCGGAACCGCAAGCTGCCGAAGTTGCGGCTCGACGCATTTCTCTCTGCCCTATCTTCCGACGCCCGCGTCCTCGAACTTGGTTGTGGCGGTGGACATGATAGCGCCTACATGCTCTCCAAAGGCTTCGACGTGATGGCGACGGATGGCTCGGCGGAACTTGCCAAGCAAGCTGAAAAAATGACCGGCAAGCCCGTGAAAGTGATGCGCTTCGAGGAGCTGGAAGCCAAGAACGAGTTCGACGGCGTCTGGGCCGAGGCCAGTCTGCTGCATGTGCCGCGAAAGGACTTGCCCACCGTGCTGGCCCGTATCCGAGAGGCGCTGAAGGATGGCGGCGTGTTTTATGCAAGCTTCAAGGCTGGAACGGCAGAGGGTCACGACGGCTTCGGCCGGTATTACAACTACCTTTCCGCGGCCTGGCTCTGCGAATTGCTGACGACCGGCGGCTGGCGAAACATCGGCGTTGATGAAGCCGATGGCAGCGGCTACGACAACAAGCCGACGCGCTGGCTTCACCTGCGAGCACGAAAATGAAAGGGGCCGAAGCTTCCGCCACGGCCCCTCCAATTCCAAAGTCGAGACGCGCTTAGTTCACGCTCTTGTCGACAAGCTTGTTCTTGCCGATCCACGGCATCATGCCGCGGAGCTTCGCGCCGACTTCTTCGATCTGGTGCGAGTCGTTGACGCGGCGGATGCCCTTGAAGCGCGAGCCGCCGGCGCGATATTCCTGCATCCATTCCGACGTGAACTTGCCGGTCTGGATGTCCTTCAGGACGCGCTTCATCTCGGCCTTGGTTTCCTCAGTGATAATGCGCGGGCCAGTGACATATTCGCCCCACTCGGCAGTGTTCGAGATCGAGTAGTTCATGTTGGCGATACCGCCTTCATAGATCAGGTCGACGATGAGTTTCACTTCGTGGAGGCACTCGAAATAGGCCATTTCTGGAGCGTAGCCGGCTTCGACCAGCGTTTCGAAACCAGCGCGGATGAGCTCGACGAGACCGCCGCAGAGAACAACCTGTTCGCCGAAGAGGTCGGTTTCGCACTCTTCGCGGAAGTTGGTCTCGATGATGCCCGAGCGGCCTCCACCGACGCCGCAGGCGTAGGAGAGAGCGAGTTCAAGCGCATTGCCGGACGCGTTCTGGTGAACGGCAACGAGGCAGGGAACGCCGCCACCCTTCTGGTATTCGCCGCGAACCGTGTGGCCAGGGCCCTTCGGCGCGATCATGACGACGTCAACCGAAGCTTTCGGCTCGATGAGGCCGAAATG